>NZ_KB911459.1:0-199491 GCF_000383475.1 Microbacterium sp. 11MF
CCCTGCGGGGTGGTGTGGGAGCATCCGATCCTTGAGAACTCAACAGCGTGCACTTGTCAAATGCCAAATAACCTCGACTTCAGCTTCGGCTGAGGTGAGATTCCTTTGGATCAAAGTCCGGCTTCTTTCGGGAGGTCGGCAAACGGATAGTCAGCAATGATTTATCTCTTTGGTCAGTTCAAACTCGCTGCTTCGGCCTATTCCGGTCGTTGTCAGTATTTTTCTTTTACGGAGAGTTTGATCCTGGCTCAGGATGAACGCTGGCGGCGTGCTTAACACATGCAAGTCGAACGGTGAAGCAGAGCTTGCTCTGTGGATCAGTGGCGAACGGGTGAGTAACACGTGAGCAACCTGCCCCTGACTCTGGGATAAGCGCTGGAAACGGCGTCTAATACTGGATATGAGCTGCGACCGCATGGTCAGCAGTTGGAAAGATTTTTCGGTCTGGGATGGGCTCACGGCCTATCAGCTTGTTGGTGAGGTAATGGCTCACCAAGGCGTCGACGGGTAGCCGGCCTGAGAGGGTGACCGGCCACACTGGGACTGAGACACGGCCCAGACTCCTACGGGAGGCAGCAGTGGGGAATATTGCACAATGGGCGAAAGCCTGATGCAGCAACGCCGCGTGAGGGATGACGGCCTTCGGGTTGTAAACCTCTTTTAGCAGGGAAGAAGCGAAAGTGACGGTACCTGCAGAAAAAGCGCCGGCTAACTACGTGCCAGCAGCCGCGGTAATACGTAGGGCGCAAGCGTTATCCGGAATTATTGGGCGTAAAGAGCTCGTAGGCGGTTTGTCGCGTCTGCTGTGAAATCCCGAGGCTCAACCTCGGGTCTGCAGTGGGTACGGGCAGACTAGAGTGCGGTAGGGGAGATTGGAATTCCTGGTGTAGCGGTGGAATGCGCAGATATCAGGAGGAACACCGATGGCGAAGGCAGATCTCTGGGCCGTTACTGACGCTGAGGAGCGAAAGGGTGGGGAGCAAACAGGCTTAGATACCCTGGTAGTCCACCCCGTAAACGTTGGGAACTAGTTGTGGGGTCCATTCCACGGATTCCGTGACGCAGCTAACGCATTAAGTTCCCCGCCTGGGGAGTACGGCCGCAAGGCTAAAACTCAAAGGAATTGACGGGGACCCGCACAAGCGGCGGAGCATGCGGATTAATTCGATGCAACGCGAAGAACCTTACCAAGGCTTGACATATACGAGAACGGGCCAGAAATGGTCAACTCTTTGGACACTCGTAAACAGGTGGTGCATGGTTGTCGTCAGCTCGTGTCGTGAGATGTTGGGTTAAGTCCCGCAACGAGCGCAACCCTCGTTCTATGTTGCCAGCACGTAATGGTGGGAACTCATGGGATACTGCCGGGGTCAACTCGGAGGAAGGTGGGGATGACGTCAAATCATCATGCCCCTTATGTCTTGGGCTTCACGCATGCTACAATGGCCGGTACAAAGGGCTGCAATACCGTGAGGTGGAGCGAATCCCAAAAAGCCGGTCCCAGTTCGGATTGAGGTCTGCAACTCGACCTCATGAAGTCGGAGTCGCTAGTAATCGCAGATCAGCAACGCTGCGGTGAATACGTTCCCGGGTCTTGTACACACCGCCCGTCAAGTCATGAAAGTCGGTAACACCTGAAGCCGGTGGCCCAACCCTTGTGGAGGGAGCCGTCGAAGGTGGGATTGGTAATTAGGACTAAGTCGTAACAAGGTAGCCGTACCGGAAGGTGCGGCTGGATCACCTCCTTTCTAAGGAGCACTGCACTCTTCGGAGTGACAGAGCCGGTTTCGAGACGAATGTTCTCGGCCGGAGCTCATGGGTGGAACATTTGACAAGGTGTCGGAGGGTGACCTTCGGATTTAGTACGGCCTTCGGGTCTGGAACGGTTCGGGGTGAGGCTTCTGGCACATGCACGCTGTTGGGTCCTGAGGGACCGGATGAGAGTCCGAACCTCTGGGCCTTTCCTTGTGCCGGCGTTGCCGGTGCGGGGGAGGTACCGCCCGTACTTTGAGAACTACACAGTGGACGCGAGCATCTTTGAACTGATCTTTGATCGGTTCAGAAAGATGATCTTAAAGATCATTAGTCAATTTCGATTGACGATTCAACTCATGTGATTTCAAGTCTTTAAGAGCAAACGGTGGATGCCTTGGCATCTGGAGCCGAAGAAGGACGTAGCAATCTGCGATAAGCCTCGGGGAACTGATAAGCAAGTTTTGATCCGAGGGTGTCCGAATGGGGAAACCCCGCTGGGCGGCGTGCCGACCTAGTGACTCCCGCCTGAATATATAGGGCGGGTAGAGGGAACGTGGGGAAGTGAAACATCTCAGTACCCACAGGAAGAGAAAGCAACCGCGATTCCGTTAGTAGTGGCGAGCGAAACCGGAACAGGCTAAACCGAGTACGTGTGATATCCGGCAGGAGTTGCGTATTCGGGGTTGTGGGACTTTTCAGACAGTTCTGCCGATCTGTCGGCGTTACAAGAAGGTATAGACGAACCGCATTGAAAGGCGGGTCATAGAGGGTGCCAACCCCGTAGTCGAAATGCCTCTCTTGACGCGAAGAGTATCCCAAGTAGCACGGGGCCCGAGAAATCCCGTGTGAATCTGTCAGGACCACCTGATAAGCCTAAATACTCCCAGATGACCGATAGCGGACAAGTACCGTGAGGGAAAGGTGAAAAGTACCCCGGGAGGGGAGTGAAATAGTACCTGAAACCGTTTGCTTACAAACCGTTGGAGCCTCCTTAGTAGGGGTGACAGCGTGCCTTTTGAAGAATGAGCCTGCGAGTTAGCGATATGTGGCGAGGTTAACCCGTGTGGGGTAGCCGTAGCGAAAGCGAGTCTGAATAGGGCGATTCAGTCGCATGTCCTAGACCCGAAGCGAAGTGATCTATCCATGGCCAGGTTGAAGCGACGGTAAGACGTCGTGGAGGACCGAACCCACTTAGGTTGAAAACTGAGGGGATGAGCTGTGGATAGGGGTGAAAGGCCAATCAAACTTCGTGATAGCTGGTTCTCTCCGAAATGCATTTAGGTGCAGCGTTGCGTGTTTCTTGCCGGAGGTAGAGCTACTGGATGGCCGATGGGCCCTACAAGGTTACTGACGTCAGCCAAACTCCGAATGCCGGTAAGTGAGAGCGCAGCAGTGAGACTGTGGGGGATAAGCTTCATAGTCGAGAGGGAAACAACCCAGACCACCAACTAAGGTCCCAAAGCGCGTGCTAAGTGGGAAAGGATGTGGAGTTGCTGTGACAACCAGGAGGTTGGCTTAGAAGCAGCCACCCTTGAAAGAGTGCGTAATAGCTCACTGGTCAAGTGATTCCGCGCCGACAATGTAACGGGGCTCAAGCACGCCACCGAAGTTGTGGCATTGACATTATTGGTAGGCCTTCGTGGTCCAGCCGTGTTGATGGGTAGGAGAGCGTCGTGTGGCCAGCGAAGCGGCGGTGTGAACCAGCCGTGGAGGCTACACGAGTGAGAATGCAGGCATGAGTAGCGAAAGACGTGTGAGAAACACGTCCTCCGAAAGACCAAGGGTTCCAGGGTCAAGCTAATCTTCCCTGGGTAAGTCGGGACCTAAGGCGAGGCCGACAGGCGTAGTCGATGGACAACGGGTTGATATTCCCGTACCGGCGAAGAACCGCCCAAGCTAATCCAGTGGTGCTAAGAGTCCTAACCCGGCTGAGTGGATCCCTTCGGGGTGAAGCCGGCCGGTCTAACGCTCGACCCCGTTCTGGTGCGGCTAGCGTATTAACAGGTGTGACGCAGGAAGGTAGCCCAACCCGGGCGATGGTTGTCCCGGGGCAAGTGCGTAGGCCGAGAGATAGGCAAATCCGTCTCTCATTAAGGCTGAGACACGATGCGGATAAAAAGTGGGTGATCCTATGCTGCCAAGAAAAGCATCGACGCGAGGTTCAAGCCGCCCGTACCCCAAACCGACTCAGGTGGTCAGGTAGAGAATACCAAGGAGATCGAGAGAATCGTGGTTAAGGAACTCGGCAAAATGCCCCCGTAACTTCGGGAGAAGGGGGGCCTTCCGCTTATTAGGATTTACTCCGAAAGGGCGTGGAGGCCGCAGAGACTAGTGGGTAGCGACTGTTTACTAAAAACACAGGTCCGTGCCAAGTCGCAAGACGATGTATACGGACTGACGCCTGCCCGGTGCTGGAAGGTTAAGAGGACCGGTTAGCCGCAAGGCGAAGCTGAGAATTTAAGCCCCAGTAAACGGCGGTGGTAACTATAACCATCCTAAGGTAGCGAAATTCCTTGTCGGGTAAGTTCCGACCTGCACGAATGGCGTAACGACTTCCCAACTGTCTCAACCGCGAACTCGGCGAAATTGCATTACGAGTAAAGATGCTCGTTACGCGCAGCAGGACGGAAAGACCCCGTGACCTTTACTACAGCTTGGTATTGGTGTTCGGTGTGGCTTGTGTAGGATAGGTGGGAGACTTTGAAGCGGTGACGCCAGTTACCGTGGAGTCATTGTTGAAATACCACTCTGGTCACTCTGGATATCTAACTTCGAACCGTAATCCGGTTCAGGGACAGTGCCTGGTGGGTAGTTTAACTGGGGCGGTTGCCTCCCAAAAAGTAACGGAGGCGCCCAAAGGTTCCCTCAACCTGGTTGGCAATCAGGTGGCGAGTGTAAGTGCACAAGGGAGCTTGACTGTGAGACTGACAGGTCGAGCAGGGACGAAAGTCGGGACTAGTGATCCGGCAGTGGCTTGTGGAAGCGCTGTCGCTCAACGGATAAAAGGTACCTCGGGGATAACAGGCTGATCTTGCCCAAGAGTCCATATCGACGGCATGGTTTGGCACCTCGATGTCGGCTCGTCGCATCCTGGGGCTGGAGTAGGTCCCAAGGGTTGGGCTGTTCGCCCATTAAAGCGGTACGCGAGCTGGGTTTAGAACGTCGTGAGACAGTTCGGTCCCTATCCGCTGCGCGCGTAGGAAATTTGAGAGGATCTGACCCTAGTACGAGAGGACCGGGTTGGACGAACCTCTGGTGTGCCAGTTGTTCTGCCAAGAGCACCGCTGGTTAGCTACGTTCGGGATGGATAACCGCTGAAAGCATCTAAGCGGGAAGCCGGCCTCAAGATGAGATTTCCATACCTTCGGGTGAGAGGCTCCCAGCCAGACTACTGGGTTGATAGGCCGGATGTGGAAGCGTGGTAACACGTGAAGCTGACCGGTACTAATAAGCCGATGACTTGATAACACACCGTTTAGGTGCTTGCGTCCACTGAGTGGTTCTCGATGTACGGTCGAGAACCGCATAACGAATATTCGTTGTGCAGACTGAAACATCAATAGTGTTTCGGCGGCCATAGCGTGAGGGAAACGCCCGGTTACATTCCGAACCCGGAAGCTAAGCCTCACAGCGCCGATGGTACTGCAGGGGGGACCCTGTGGGAGAGTAGGACACCGCCGGACTTCTTTCGATCGAAAGCCCCGACCAATGCTGGTCGGGGCTTTCGTGGTTAACGTGCACTTTTCCTTTCGGGGACAGCGACTTCTCGGATAAGCTGGTTGGCTCCGCTCTCGGAGCGGAAGGACCATCTCGTGTCGCACATCGACGTTCAGAACGTCTCACTCTCTCTGCCCGACGGGCGCCCACTCCTCGACGACGTCACCTTTCGGGTGCCGTCGGGGAAGACGACGGCCCTCATCGGCCAGAACGGTGCCGGAAAGTCCACCCTGATGAGAATCGTCCGGGGCGACGTGTCTCCGCATGCGGGCGTCGTCACGATCGATGGTGCGCTCGGAGTCATGGACCAGTTCATCGGCCACGGCGCTGCGGGCAGCACCGTCCACGATCTGCTGGTCGCGGTTGCGCCCGCTCGCATCTCCCAGGCGGCGAGGGAACTTGAGGACGCCGAGAACGCCGTCATCATGGCCGACTCCCTCGAGTCACAGATGCGGTATGCCGGCGGCATCGCCGACTACGCCGATGCCGGTGGATACGAATACGAGACGGTGTGGGACACCTGCACGATCGCAGCCCTTGGCATCCCGTTCGATCGTGCTCGCTACCGGGAGCTCGTCACCCTCTCGGGCGGAGAACAGAAGCGCCTGGCGCTCGAGGCGTTGTTGCGTGGCACGGATCAGGTGCTGCTGCTCGATGAGCCCGACAACTACCTCGACGTACCCGGTAAACGTTGGCTCGAGGAGCGCCTCCGCGAAACAGCGAAGACCGTGCTCCTGATCTCGCACGATCGCGAACTCCTCGCCCGTGCGGCGGACCGCATCGTCACCCTCGAGGCCGGCCCGGCAGGCAGTTCCGCGTGGGTGCACGGCGGCGGCTTCGGCACGTACCACCGAGCCCGCGAGGAACGGATGTCGCGGCTCGACGAGTTGCGCCGACGGTGGGACGAACAGCACGCGGCCCTGAAGAAGTTCGTCGCGGACATGAAGGTGAAAGCGGCCGCGAGTGACGACTTCGCGTCTCGCTACCGCGCTGCTCAGACGCGGCTGCGGAGGTTCGAGGATGCGGGACCGCCGGAAGCCCGCCCGATCGAGCAGCGTCTCGACCTGCGGTTGCGAGGCGCCCGGACCGGAAAGCGGGCCGTGGTCGCCGAATCCCTCGAGCTGAGCGGATTGATGAAGCCTTTCGATCTGGAGGTGTGGTTCGGCGACAGGGTCGCCGTCCTCGGCTCCAACGGGTCGGGGAAGTCCCACTTCCTCCGCCTCCTCGCCGGCGGCGGCACCGACCCCGATGCGCTGCTGGGCCATGTGACCGACGCGGGATCGGCCCTCCAGCGAGTGGAGCACGCCGGCCGTGTCAGCCTCGGGGCCCGCGTCGTGCCCGGCTGGTTCGCGCAGACCCACCAGCATCCCGAATACACGGGCCGGACCCTGCTCGACATCCTGCACCGCGGGGACAGCGACCGGAACGGGATGCCGCGGGACGCCGCCAGTTCGGCACTCGACCGCTACGGGCTCGTCGCGCAGGCGGAACAGGCCTTCGATCAGCTGTCCGGAGGCCAGCAGGCGCGCTTCCAGATCCTCCTGCTCGAGCTCTCGGGGGCGACATTGCTCCTGCTGGACGAGCCGACGGACAACCTCGACCTCGTGTCCGCCGAAGCACTGGAGAGCGCCCTAGCGTCGTTCGAGGGCACCGTGCTCGCCGTGACGCACGACCGCTGGTTCGCGCGATCCTTCGATCGCTTCGTCGTCTTCGGTTCCGACGGAGAGGTGTACGAATCGGACGCGCCGGTCTGGGACGAGCAGCGCGTGAGCCGAGTCCGCTGACGGGCGGGGCAGGGGAGAGAGCTCGACGGTAGGCTGGGGTGGTGACCATGGAAATCGAGCTCGGCCGCGCCAAGCGCGCGCGTCGCGCGTACGCCTTCGACGACATCGCTGTGGTGCCCTCGCGGCGCACGCGCAACCCCGAGGACGTCTCGACCTCCTGGTCGATCGATGCCTACAGCTTCGGCATCCCTGTCCTGGGCGCACCGATGGATTCGGTCATGAGCCCTCGAACGGCCATCATGCTCGGCCAGCTCGGCGGACTCGGTGTGCTCGACCTCGAGGGGCTCTGGACCCGGTACGACGACCCAGAACCGCTGCTGGCCGAGATCGCTGCGCTGCCGGCGGACGGCGCGACGCGCCGCATGCAGGAGCTGTACTCGGCGCCGATCAAGCCCGAGCTCGTGCGTGATCGTCTCGCCGAGATCCGCGCCGCCGGCGTGACCGTCGCCGGTGCGCTCACCCCCCAGCGCACGCAGGATCTGTACGAAACCGTCGTCGCGGCAGGCGTCGACCTCTTCGTCATCCGCGGCACCACCGTCTCGGCGGAGCACGTCTCGAGCGTCGATGAGCCCCTCAACCTCAAGAAGTTCATCTACGACCTCGACGTCCCCGTGATCGTCGGAGGCGCGGCGACCTACACCGCTGCCCTGCACCTCATGCGCACCGGCGCGGCGGGTGTCCTCGTCGGATTCGGTGGGGGAGCGGCATCCACCACCCGTGCGACGCTCGGCCTGCACGCGCCGATGGCCACGGCCGTCGCGGATGTCGCGGGTGCGCGTCGCGACTACCTCGACGAGTCCGGCGGGCGCTACGTCCACGTCATCGCCGACGGCGGGGTGGGCACCTCGGGCGACATCGTGAAGGCGCTCGCGATGGGCGCGGACGCCGTCATGCTCGGCGTTGCGCTCGCGCGCGCCACCGACGCCCCCGGACGCGGCTACCACTGGGGACCCGAATCGCACCACGCGAAGCTGCCGCGCGGCACGCGCGTCGAGGTCGGACAGGTCTCGCCGCTCGAGGAGATCCTGTACGGCCCGGCCCCCGTCGCCGACGGAACGGCCAACCTCATCGGCGCACTGCGGAAGTCGATGGCGACGACCGGATACTCCGATCTGAAGGAGTTCCAGCGCGTCGAGGTCGTCGTCGCGCCGTACGCGTCGTCCCACTGATGACCACTACTCCCGCCGTCGACGACGTCCCCGACGTCTTCCCGCCGACGCTGCGGGAAGTCATGGTCCGACCCTTCTGGATCGGGATGCTGGGACTCGCCCTGCTCGTCGCCGGGATCTTCGCGTGGCTCGGGCAGTGGCAGCTCGGCAACGCGATCGACACGAACCCTCCCGCCGCCGGCGCGACGGAGAAGGTCCGCCCCCTGGGCGACGTCGTCGCCCCCGGCGTCTATCTGGCGGAACCCCTCGTCGGGCAGCGCGTCGACGTGTCCGGATCCTTCGTCGCGGGAGACTTCCGCGTCGTCACGTCGCGCTACGACGACGGCGAGCCCGGCTTCTGGGTGGCTGGTCAGTTCCGTGTCGACCCGGCCACGCCGGGTGTGGACGGTCCGACGTCGCTGGCGGTGGCCGTCGGGTTCACCGCGGATCGATCGGCGGCGGATGCTGCGGCATCCGCTCTGAACGAGGATGCCCCGCAGAAGGTCGATCTGACGGGCCGGCTCATCTCGGACGAGGGCGCGAAGGAACCGCCGCGGAACGGCAGCCCCTTCGAGATCGCGGCCATGTCGCCCGCTGCGCTGCTCTCGCAGTGGAGCGATGCGCAGGGGATCGACGTCTACCGTCCGTACCTCGTGTCGTCCGAGGCCTTCGGGGGACTGCAGGAGATCCACTCGCCCGCTCCGACGGAGTTGTCCTCGGTCAACTGGCTCAACATCTTCTACGCCATCGAGTGGGCGGTGTTCGCCGGCTTCGCGTTCTACATGTGGTACCGACTCGCGCGCGATGCGTGGGAGAAGGAAGTCGAACTTCTCACCGAGGGCGATCCCGACTCCGACGCGGCTGAGCAGCTCCCTTCGCGCCCGTAGACTGGAAGCCATGCCCGTTCAGCCCAAACTCGCCTCTTTTCCGGCGATCCGCGGCGCCCTGAAGTTCTACCAGATCGCTTCGATCATCACCGGTGTTGGCCTGCTCCTGCTGGTCACCGAGATGGTCCTCAAGTACACGCCCCTGCACGTCGAGCTCTTCGCGGGTGGGTCGGGCGGGTTGCTGTGGTTCGCCACCGCGATCCCGAGCCCGGACTGCGAGTGGTACTCGCTGTTCGTCCCGGGAAGCAGCACGTGCGACATCGTGTCGACGGGCGACGGCGTGAACATCTCGCTCGCGATCCTCATCGTCCACGGCTGGTTCTACGTCGTGTACCTCTTCGCGTGCTTCCGCGTCTGGAGCCTGATGCGCTGGCGCTTCCCGCGCTTCATCGTCCTGGCCCTCGGGGGCATCGTGCCCCTCTTGTCCTTCTTCATGGAGTCGAAGGTCGCGCGCGAGGTCAGGGAGTACCTGGCCACGCGTGAAGCCGCGGCATCCACCCCCCTCGAGACCCCCACGGAGACCCGGTGACAGAGCAGACCGAAACCTCCCAGCGCCCCGTCCTGGTCGTCGACTTCGGCGCCCAGTACGCGCAGCTGATCGCCCGTCGCGTCCGCGAAGCCGGCGTCTACAGCGAGCTGGTCCCGCACACCGCGACGGCCTCGGAGATCGCCGAGAAGAACCCGGTGGGCATCATCCTCTCGGGCGGCCCGTCCTCGGTGTACGAGGAGGGCGCGCCGCAGCTCGATGCCGGCGTGTTCGACCTCGGCATCCCGACCCTCGGCATCTGCTACGGCTTCCAGGTCATGGCGAAGACGCTCGGCGGTGACGTCGCCAACACGGGACTGCGCGAATACGGTGCGACGGATGCCACGATCGTCACCGACAACGTGCTCCTCGACGGACAGCCGGTCGACCAGAACGTCTGGATGAGCCACGGCGACCAGGTCAGCGCCGCCCCCGACGGCTTCCAGGTGCTCGCCCGGACCGCCGCAACCCCCGTTGCCGCCTTCGCCGACGACGTGCGCAAGTTCTACGGCGTGCAGTGGCACCCCGAGGTCAAGCACTCCGACCACGGCCAGCGCGTGATCGAGAACTTCCTGCACAAGGCCGCAGGCCTCCCCGCGGACTGGAACAGCGACAATGTGATCGCCGAGCAGGTCGAGAAGATCCGCGCGCAGGTCGGCTCGGGTCGCGTGATCTCGGCGCTCTCCGGCGGCGTGGACTCCGCGGTCTCGACGGCGCTCGTCCACAAGGCGGTCGGCGATCAGCTGACGGCCGTCTTCATCGACCACGGTCTCCTCCGCAAGGGTGAGCGCGAGCAGGTCGAGAACGATTACGTCGCGTCGACCGGCGTGCGTCTGATCACCGTCGACGCCCGGGAGACGTTCCTGGACGCCCTCGCCGGCGTCAGCGACCCCGAGCAGAAGCGCAAGATCATCGGCCGCGAGTTCATCCGCGCCTTCGAGAAGGTGCAGTCCGATCTCATCGCCGAGGCTGCCGCGGACGGCGATCCCATCGGGTTCCTCGTACAGGGCACGCTGTACCCCGACGTCGTCGAGTCGGGCGGTGGCGCCGGTACGGCGAACATCAAGAGCCACCACAACGTCGGCGGCCTGCCGGAGGACCTTCAGTTCGAACTCGTCGAGCCGCTCCGGACCCTCTTCAAGGACGAGGTCCGTGCGATCGGTCGCGAGCTCGGGCTGCCCGAAGCGATCGTCGGCCGCCAGCCGTTTCCGGGGCCCGGCCTCGGGATCCGCATCGTGGGCGAGGTCACCGCTGACCGTCTCGAGATCCTGCGTGACGCCGATGCCATCGCCCGTGCCGAGCTGACGAAGGCGGGCCTCGACGGCGAGATCTGGCAGTGCCCCGTGGTGCTGCTCGCCGATGTCCGCTCTGTCGGTGTTCAGGGCGACGGCCGGACCTACGGGCACCCGATCGTCCTCCGTCCGGTGTCGAGCGAGGACGCCATGACGGCGGACTGGACGCGACTGCCCTACGACGTGCTCTCGAAGATCAGCAACCGCATCACGAACGAGGTGCGCGAGGTCAACCGGGTGGTGCTCGACGTCACGTCGAAGCCCCCGGGGACCATCGAGTGGGAGTGAGTCACGGGGGTCGCCCCCGTGACGGTGCACTCCACCGCCTCTTGACACGGCCCGTGCCTCACCATCAGAGTGAGCGCGGGACCCAGCCCCTTTCTGCACCGCCGTCTGAGGAGGGGGTGAGGCGTTGATCGAGCGTTCGCGCACGCAGCCGTACGCGCAGTTCGTCCTGGCCGCCGCCAGCCTCATCGTGGTGCTCATCCTCGGGACCATCGACAGCGAGCGGGTCACTCCGTTACTGCTCGCCGGATTCGGCGTCATCGTGCTCAGCACGGCGGCGATGACCGCGATCTGGCTCGTGCAGCCGTCGCGGCACACCGGATGGCTCGCGGTGGTGCCGCTGCTGCAGATCGTGGCCTGCGTGCCGGTGAGGGACGCCGGCGTCGATGTGCTGCCCTCGGCGTCGATGCTCATCATCTTCCCGCTCGGGTGGCTCGCCTTCGCGTTCCCCCCTGCCCTCGCCGCAGCCGGCGTCCTGCTGACCGCGCTCGGACCTCTCGTGCAGGTGCTCGCCAGCGGCGGCATCCGCGGTGTTCAAGACATCGTGTCGATCCTGGCCTTGCCGATCCTCTCGGCCTTCGTCGCCGTCACTGTCGGCATCATCGCGCGGCACCTGGCCCGAATGCGGGAGACGATGCAGAGCGTCTCGACGGATCTGGAGCATGCGATGCGTCTGTCGGGGCGCGACACCGCCATGCTGCGGGCGACGCTCGACGCGACGGACAACGCCGTCGCGGTCTTCGGATCGGACGGGCGCCCCATCCTTCTGAACGCCGTCGCCGCCGAGATCAGTGGCAGGTCCGGGATCGACGACGTCGACCGGGACGGCTTCGCGTCGCTCATCTGGCGGGCGGATCCCTCGATGCCGCTCGAAGCGACGTCGGCGGACTTCGTCGAGCGCGTCCGCTCCGGCGACTTCGCGGCGCCCCGCACCGTCGAGTTCGGCGGCGATCCGCGTCGCGTCATGCAGGTCATCGTCCGTCCTGTCGTTGCGGGTGGCGACGAGGTCGGCATCGTCATCGTCGGTCAGGACGTCACCGAACTCGTCAACGCCGTCGAAGTCCGCGACCGATTCCTGAGCACCGTCGGCCACGAGTTCCGCACGCCGCTCACCGTCATCCTGGGTCATACCGACATCGCTCTGATGAACGGGTCCCCTGAGACCGAGCGCTGGGAGGCGGTGGAGCGCTCCGCGGAGCGCCTGCTGCGCCTCGTCGAACGTCTCATCGCCGCGGGTCAAACGACGCGGGATGTCGAGGCCCGCTCCGGTGCCTCGCACGTCGGGCCGGTCGTCAAGCATGCCGTGACGGAGGTGGCGGCCCGCGCGAAGGAGCGTGGGATCGGCATCCAGATCGGAGCGATGCCCGAGCGTGCCGCCCGGATCGCCGTGCGCGATCTCGCCTCGATCCTCGAGGAACTGCTGCGGAACGCGGTCGAGTTCACTCGGGCCGACGGCGGGGACGTCGTCGTCTCGGCGCACGAGGACGGACGCGACATCGTCGTGACCGTCGCTGATGAGGGCGTCGGGATGACGGAGCAGGAGCGCGTCCACGCCTTCGAACGGTTCTACCGGGCCCCCTACGCCCACGATGCGGCGATCCCGGGGACGGGCATCGGCCTCTCCAACGCGGCATCCCTCGCCGAGGCGTATGGGGCGAGCGTCTCGCTCGAGCCCCACACGCCGCGCGGCACCGTCGCGGTCCTGCGGCTGCCGTCCTGACTCGCGGCGTGCCGGCGGGCGGGGTCGCCGCGCGGGGCGGCGCGCGCTGGGGGCGGCGCACGATCACCGAGACTGCACGCCCGCGCCGAGACCGCGGCTCGGGGCAGCTGTCTCGCGCGCCGCGTGCAGTCTCGCGGTGTACGAGAGGCGGGCGCCCGCAGATGGCGGCACCGGGGGAGCGAGCACCGGGCGGCGAGACTGCACGTGTGTGGCGAGACCGCGGTGCGGGGCCGCAGTCTCGAGGCCCACGTGCAGTCTCGCGGAGAGAGGTGTGCGCCGAAACGACGAAGGCCGCCCGGTCACCCGGACGGCCTTCGTCGTTACGCGTTGCGTGAGGTCAGTTGTTGCCCCGCAGGATGGCGATCATGCGGAGGATCTCGACGTACAGCCACACGACGGTGACCATGATGCCGAAGGCGCCGACCCACCCGAACTGGCGGGGAGCGCCGTTGCGGGCGCCCTGCTGGACGAGGTCGAAGTCGAGCACCAGCGAGTACGCCGCCATGATGACGACGAGGACGCCGATGACGAGGCCCACCGGGAACGGCCCGATCTTCGCGCTGTGCAGACCGAACATCATGTCCTGGGGGAGGACATTCGTCCACATGAGGACGAGGTTGAGCAGCGAGAAGACCATGTAGCCGACCATCGCGATCATGAAGATCTTCGTCGCCTTCGCAGAGGCACGGATCTTTCCGCTCGCGAACAGTGCCAGCGTCGTTCCGACGACGGCGACCGTGGCCAGCGTCGCCTGCATGACGATGCCGGGCCAGATGAACTCGAAGAACGCCGAGATGCCACCGACGAAAAGTCCCTCGAAGGCCGCGTAGGCGAAGATCAGGGCGGGCCGGACCTTCTTGCGCGACGTGAACGAGATGACGAGGGCGAGGACGAAGCCACCCAGGGCGCCGATGATCCAGGGCATCATCGTCGGAACCGGGTTCTCGACGCTCACCGGAGCCAGCGTCCAGACCCAGCCGACGACGGCGGTGACCAGAAGGATTCCAAAGAGCATGAGGGTCTTGAGGACGGTGTCCTCAACCGTCATGCGGCCCGTGGCGGCGGACGAGGCGGTCGGAGCCGCGTACATCCCCTCGAGCTGGGCGTTCGACGCGACGTCGGCGGCCTGGTGCGAGGCTGCCGCGTAGTTCGTCTGGGCTGCCGGGGGAGTCAGGCCGGGGCGCTGCTCCTGGAAGACCGGATTGTTGAAGGCAAAATTGCCGGACGCTGCCATTGTGTGTCTCACTCCAAAAGTCGACTCACAGCGCTGTGCTGTCGATCCAGCGTATCGGACCGTCATTCCGCGGGTGGGGACCCCCGCTGTGAGAGGACTATGAGGGTCATCTGGTGACGGCGCACGACAGCGGCCGATCCCGGTCCGCTCGCTAGCCTGGGCGCATGTCGCGCAGCCGTCCGCTCATCATCGGCCACCGCGGAGCCCCCGGCTATCGTCCCGAGCATTCCCTCGCCTCGTACGAGCTCGCCCTCGACCTGGGCGTCGACGCCGTGGAACCGGACGTCGTGTTCACGAAGGACGGCGTGGCCGTCATCCGTCACGAGAACGAGATCGGCTCGACGACGGACGTCGCCGACCATCCCGAGTTCGCGTCCCGCCGGACCACCAAGCGGGTCGACGGCAGCGACCACACCGGCTGGTTCGTCGAGGATTTCACCTGGGAGGAGCTCGCAGCTCTGCGATGTCGGGAACGTCTGCCGAAGCTCCGGACACGCAGCGCCGACTTCGACGACCGATATCCGATCCTTCGGCTGCGGACGCTCCTCGACCTGGTCGCCACGGCGGGCGACCGCGAGGGACGGGCCATCGGGGTCGTCCTCGAGATCAAGCACGCGACCTACTTCGCCTCGCTCGGGTACGACGTGGCGGCCCTCCTCGCGGCGGAACTGCGGAGCGCGGGGTGGGACAGCGGTGTGCGGCCGCTCGTGATCGAGTCGTTCGAACAGCACATCCTGCAGCGGATGCGGGACCGCGGCATCCGGGCTCATTTCATCTATCTGCTCGAGGCGGAGGGCAGCGCGCACGATCTCCTCGCCGCCCAGGGGCCCGACGCGCCGACGTACGCGGAGCAGCTCACCGGGGCGGGCCTCGACCGGCTGGCGCGGGAGGTCGACGGCATCAGCCTCGACAAGCGCCTCATCCTCGGCGATCCGCGCGGCGATGACGGTGTCGTGGCCGAAGCCCATCGCCGCGCGCTCGACGTCTACACGTGGACGTGTCGACCCGAGAACGCGTTCCTCTCACCGTCCTTCCGGCGCGGGACCACCGATGCGGCGTTCGGGGACTGGGCGGGGGAGTGGCGGCGCATCGCCGATGCCGGCGTCGACGGGGTCTTCGTCGACCACCCGGACCTGGGGGTCGCGTTCTTCGGACGCTCAGGAGCCGATCGGTAGAATGGATGCCGGTGCGTCAGCACCCCGTGTAACTACCTGATCCGTGGAGAGTCAAGGCGGCACGACGCCTCGTCTGCACGGAGGTCACACATTGCCCCTCACCGATTCGACGCCGGTGCGCCCGGTGGAACGCGACAGCCCGATCCGCACCCTCGCGGCGAGCATCGGCATCGGCTACTTCGCCATCGCCCTGATCGCACGCCTGCCGTACGCGATGATCGTCGTCGGCGTCCTGACGATGGTCGTCGACGCCCGCGGGTCCCTCGCCGTCGGCGGGCTCACCTCGGCGATGGTCGGGCTCGGCACGATCGCCACCGGCCCGCTCATCGGCGCCGCCGCAGACCGCTGGGGCCAGCGCCCCGTGCTTCTGCTCGCGGCACTCGTCCAGAGCCTCGTCCTCGTCGCGCTCGTGGCCGTCGCCTACGGGGACACCCCCGAGGGGATGCTCCTGCTCGTGTCGGTGCTCGCCGGTGCGACCGCACCGCAGGTGTCGCCGATGTCGCGCGCCCGCCTGGTCGGCGCGATCGGCCGGATGCGGTTGGCGCGGGGTGCGCACGGCCGGCTGCAGGAGTCGACGATGGGCTACGAGTCCGCCGTCGATGAGATCGTCTTCGTCTTCGGTCCCGTCCTCGTCGGCGTCGTCGCCATCGCCGCGACTCCGGCCGCGCCCGTGCTCGCGGCCGCGGCGCTGACGCTCGTCTTCGTCACCGCGTTCGCGTTGCATCCGACGGCACGCACCGCCGGTCACGCGTCCGAGGCGGGCGACCGCGAACCTGCGCGGCGCATCGCGCGTCCCGGCATCCTGCTCGCCGCCGGCGGCACCCTCGCGACCGGGCTCTTCTTCGGGGCCATGCTCACGTCGCTGACCGCTTTCGCCAAGGCCGGCGGATTCCCCGAGCAGACCGGCATCCTCTACGGGATCATGGGCATCGGGTCGGCGATCCTCGCGCTCGGGGTCGGGCTCCTGCCGCGCCGGTTCGCGCTCGCGTGGCGGTGGATCGCCTTCACGACGATCCTGCTCGTCGGCGCCGTCCTCGCCGCCGGTGCGACGGGAGTCCTGTCGATGGGATGGGCACTGGCGCTCGCCGGGTGCGGCATCGGCCCCACCCTTGCGACGCTCTACGCGCTCGCCGCCGCCCGCTCGCCGCGCGGGCGCGAGGCCACCGTCATGGCCGTCCTCGGGTCGTCGGTCGTCGTCGGTCAGGCGCTCGCGAGCATGATCGTGGGCTCGCTGGCCGAGTCGGCGGGCCCCTCGGTCGCGCTGTGGGCACCCGTCGTCGCCGTCGTCCTCCTGCTGGTGTTCGGCCTTCTGAACTTCCGGGTCGGTCGGATCCGCCCCTGATCGGACACCGCCACCCCCTAGGGTGAGCGCATGACAACAGCTGGCATCGTCGCCGAGGGGGTGCGACGGTCCTTCGGGAACGTGCATGCCGTCCGGGGCGTCACCTTCCAGGCGCCCGAGGGCGCGGTCACGGGGCTCGTGGGGCCCAACGGCGCGGGCAAGACGACGCTGCTGCTCATGCTCGCCTCCCTCCTCGCTCCCGACGCCGGCACGATCCGCATCGGGGGAGTGGATCCCGTCGCAGAGCCGGCTGCCGCCCGCGCGAAGCTCGGCTGGATGCCCGACAGTCTCGGTGCCTGGCCGTCCCTCTCGGCGCGGGAGACGATCTCGGTGACCGGGCGGCTGTCCGGACTGAGCCCGGCCGCGGCGACCTCCCGAGCCACGGAGCTGCTGACGACGGTGGGGCTCGAGACGCTCGGCGACGCTCCTGCCCGAGTCCTCTCGCGCGGCCAGAAGCAGCGGCTCGGACTCGCGCGGGCCCTCGTCCACGACCCGCAGGTGCTGCTCCTCGACGAGCCGGCATCCGGTCTCGATCCGCAGGCGCGCATCGACCTGCGACTCCTCCTGCGCGCTCTCGCCGCGGAAGGCCGCACCGTGCTCGTGTCGAGTCACATCCTCTCCGAGCTCGAAGAGGTCGTCGACGACGCGGTCTTCATGATGCAGGGCGAGACGGTCAGCTCCGAGCGCGTCGCTGAAGCCGCGGGCCGCGCGCGGACGTGGCGTATCCGCCTCGCCGGTCGAGACGGCGTCTCCGCAGCCCTCCCCGTCGCGCAGGCTCTGGGACTCGACGTGGCGACGCTGCCGGTCGACCGGCGCGACGTCCTCGTCAGCTTCGAGGGGGATGCCGCGGCGGCGGCCGGTCTCACCGCCCTCGTGTCGGCGGGGCTCCCGGTCGCGGAGTTCTCCGCGGCCAGCGGCATCCTGGAACACACCTTCCTCGACCTCGAAGGAGGTGCGCGATGAACGCCTCGCGCCTGTGGACCATCGCCCGCCTCGACCTCACGCAGCGCATCCGGACGATCTCCTGGTACGTCCTGCTCGGCGTCTTCGCCGTCGTCCTCGTCGGAACGACGGCGCTCTCGTTCCTCTCCTTCTCGTATCTGGACGATTCCGGGCCCGGCGTCTACTCCGTCGTCGTCCTCGTCACGCTGCTGCTCATCGTCCTCGTCTCGCCGACCCTCAGCGGGAACTCGATCAACGGCGACCGGGATGCCGCGACGCTCGCGCCCCTGCAGGTAACCCAGGCCACGACCACCGAGATCGTGCTCGGGAAGTTCCTGGCGGCCTGGCTCACGGGACTGACGTTCGCCGCCGTCGCCGTTCCCTTCCTCGTCATCGCGACGTTCGGCGGCGGAGTCGAACCGATCACGGTCCTCGCATCGACCGCCATCCTCGTCGCCGAGACCGGTGTCGTCGCCGCGTTCGGCACGGCGCTCAGCGGCGTCCTCGCCCGCCCGCTCTTCTCGGTCGCGGCCACCTACCTCGTCGTCGCCGCCCTCACCATCGGGACCCCGATCGCCTTCGGGCTGATCGGCTCGAGCATCGCCTCCGAGCGCACGGAGCGCTACCTGACGGCGCAGTACGATCCGACGACCGGCGCGCCCGTCTGCGAGGACGGAACCACGAACTGCGCCAGCGACCTGTCGCAGCAGGTCTGCGAGGAGGAGGGGCCGCCGACGACTTCTCGGATCCCCCGCTTCGACTACGTGTGGTGGATCCTCGCCGCGAACCCCTTCGTCATCCTCGCCGACGCGACACCGAGCGGGTTCACCGTCGACGGGTATCCCGACGACCTGTTCGGTCAGACGAAGTACGCCGTCCGGCAGGCCCAGGTCGCCCCGGATCTCGACTACGTGTACGACGAGTGCGACCCCGAGCAAAACGGACCGACGGCGGAGGAGATCGTCGCCTCGACCGTGCCCAGCTGGTTCATCGGGCTGGGCGGTCAGGTCATCGTCGCGACCCTCCTGCTGTGGTGGGCGGTCTCGCGGACCCGCACGCCGGCGCGGCGTCTGCCCCCGGGGACGCGCATCGCCTGAGCCGCGCGTGAGGATCCTCTCATCTGCGCACATTCTTCTTGGGAGATCGTCAGGGGGTGCATAGCCTCCAATCAGCCTCGGCTGCGGCATCCGACTGGGATGTTCCGCGACAGCCCCGCCGAGCGCTCTTCCCAGAAGGAAAGGCGGTCCCCTTTTGCACCGACGCATCTTGGCAGTCGCGGGCGTCCTCGCGCTCTCGCTGCCCGCGACCGCGGCTCTCGCCGCGACCCCCGATGAAGACCCCACTGCACGCTTCGACCGCAGCACGTCGGCGGGAGCGATCGACAGCTCCTTCCGTGCTGCTTCGATCGATCCCGATCGCCAGGTCTCGGTCGTCATCGAGATGGAGGGCGATCCCGTCGCCGTCGTCGAGGCCGAGGAAGGCCGTTCGCTGAGCAAGAGCGAGCGCACCGACGTCAAGAAGGACCTCAAGGCTGCCCAGGACAAGATCCGTTCCGGGATCACCGAGCGCGGCGGGAAGATCCGCGCGCAGATGCAGTCCGCTTACAACGGCATCCAGGCCACCGTGCCCACCGCGCAGCTCGATGACGTCGCTGCGCTCCCCGGCGTCGTCGCCGTCCACCCCGTCGTCACGCACGAACTCGACAACGCCGTCTCCGTGCCGTTCCTCGGCGTTCCCCAGGTGTGGGAGAGCACCGGCTACACGGGCAAGCGCGTCAAGGTCGCCATCATCGACACCGGCATCGACTACACCCACGCCGGCTTCGGCGGCCCGGGGACGGTCGACGCGTACAAGGCAGCGGCAGCGGCATCCGACAAGCCGGCCGACCCGGCCCTGTTCGGTCCCAAGGCTCCCCGCGTCAAGGGCGGCATCGACCTCGTCGGCGACGCCTACGACGCCGGCGGCACGGGCGACGCGCTCGTCCCCAAGCCCGACGCGAACCCCCTCGACTGCGAGGGCCACGGTTCGCACGTCGCCGGCACCACCGCCGGCTCGGGCGTTCTGCCCGACGGGTCCACCTACAAGGGCCCGTACGACGCGTCGACCCCGTCCGTCGACTTCGGCATCGGCCCCGGCGTCGCCCCCCAGGCCGACCTTTACGCCGTGCGCGTCTTCGGCTGCGACGGCTCGACGGACATGACCATCCAGGCCATCGACTGGGCCGTGGACAACGGCATGGACGTCATCAACATGTCGCTCGGCTCCTCGTTCGGACGCGGCGACGACCCGAGCGCGGTGGCTGCGGCCAACGCCGTCGGCGCCGGCGTCGTCGTGGTGGCCTCGGCCGGCAACTCCGGCCCGAGCCCGTACCTCACCGGCTCGCCCGGCAGCGGCGACGGTGTGATCGCCGTCTCGGCGGTCGACAGCACCGCGGCCTTCCCCGGCGCGCAGCTGACCGTCGGCGGCAAGGCAGTCGAGGCGATCAACGCCAACGGCGCCTCGCTCAAGGGTCTCGGCACACTGACCGTCGTCCGACTCACCGACGACCCCGCGACCACGGCCAACGAGGCGCTCGGGTGCGCGGCATCCGACTACACCCGTGTCGGGGTGAAGAGCGGCGGCAACCAGATCGCGGTCTCCCAGCGCGGCACGTGTGCGCGTGCGGCGAAGGCGATCTTCGCCCAGCAGGCGGGTGCGAAGGCGGCTGTCATGGTCAACTCGACCGACGACCTCCCGCCCTACGAAGGAACGATCGATGAGAACCCGGACGACGGCACGCCCTACGACGTGACGATCCCGTTCCTGGGTGTCCGTTCCTCCAGCGGCGCGGCCTTCGTCAACGGCGCAGCCGTGACGATCAAGGGCAAGACGATCGCGAACCCGGCCTTCCGCAAGTACGCGTCGTTCAGCTCGTCGGGTCCACGCAGCGGCGACAGCTCGATCAGCCCCGATGTGGCGGCCCCCGGCGTGTCGATCTCGTCGGTCGCCGTCGGCACCGGAAGCGCCCCCAGCGTCCTGTCGGGCACGTCGATGGCTGCCCCGCACGTGGCCGGCGTCGCCGCGCTCACCGTGCAGGCGCACCCGAGCTGGAACTCCGAGCAGATCTCGGCAGCGCTCGTGTCGACCGCGAACCCGGAGGGTGTCGACGGCATCGACCCGACCCGCGGCGGCGTGGGCCTCGTCGACACGGCGCAGGCGGTCGCCACGAAGGTCACGGCGACCGGTGACAGCTTCACGACCGAGAGCGGCAAGGTCCGCGAGGCGGCGCTGAGCTTCGGTTTCGACGAGTCGGACGGCACCATCACCGGCTCGAAGCGGGTCACGGTCCGCAACGACGGCAAGAAGCCGGTGACGTTCGCCGTCTCGACCGCGCCGTCCGCGCAGTCGCTGAAGGCGAAGCTCACGGTGAGCTCGAAGAAGGTCACCGTCGCCGCAGGCAAGACGGCGTCTGTCCGCGTCGCGGTCTCGATCCCGGCATCCTCGATCCCGGGTTCGCTCTCGGGCGACGACCAGTTCTCGTTCTCGGAGGTCTCTGGTGACGTCGTCCTGACGGCGCCCGGCTCGACCCTCCGCGTGCCGTACCTGCTCGTCCCGCGCTCCAACAGCGACGTGACGGTGAAGGGTTCGCTCACGTCGCGCGGTCGGGTCACCGACGCCGACCGGACCCTCGAGCTGCGCAACGCCAAGGGTGCTCTGGATGCGGCGGCCGACGTCTACACGTGGGGCCTGTCGGACAAGAAGGATGCCCCGAAGGCGATCGCCGACACCGGGTACGACCTCCGGGCCGCCGGCGTGCAGTCGTTCGCGACGGCGGGTGGCGACCAGCTGGCCGTCTTCGCGATCAACACGCACTCGCGCTGGTCGAATGCGGCATCCAACGAGTTCGACGTCGTGATCGATTCCGACCGCGACGGCAAGCCCGACTGGGTGGTCCTGTCATACGACTCGGGCGCGGTCCGCGCCGGAGACGTCGACGGGGTGGCCGAGGTGTTCGTCCAGAACGTCAAGACCGGCGAGCTGGCACCCAGCGGGTACCTCGCTCAGGCTCCGACCGACAGCAGCACGATCCTGCTGCCGGTGAACCTCGCCGACCTCGGCATCACGGGGCCGTTCGCCTACACGGTGCAGTCCTTCAGCGGGACGACCGACGGCAGCGACTCGTTCGCCGGAACGGCCACGTACGACCCGAGCAAGCCCGCCATCAGCAACGGCCAGTACGAGGTCGTGCCGAAGGGCGGTACCGCCTCGGTGACGGTGCGGACGAATGCGGGCGCCTACGCCGCGCAGAAGCCGCTCGGCGCGATGGTGGTCGTGGTCGACAACGAGTCGGGCGCCGACGAGGCGCTGCTGGTGAAGACCCAGTAGCGATCGCGAAGGTCGCGGAGGGGGCGGTGCGTCGATGGACGCGCCGCCCTCTTCGGCATCCGTCGTCAGCGCTCGCAGAGTCGAGGCTCGTCGCCGGTGCCGAAACGGTAGTCGAAAGTGCGGTCGTCCACTCGGACGACGACGCGGTACCCGTCCACGAGCGCCTGCGTGTAGGACATGCCGGGGGCGGGGCATCCCAGGGCGCCGCTCGAGAACTGGACGCGCTCGGCGGAGACGACGTCCGGCTCGCCCGTCACGCCGCGGGCCGAGAGATCGGCCAGGAGGGCGTCCCATTTCGCCGGCGGCAGGTCCGCGGCCGAACCGGTCGGCCCGAGAGGGGCGGGGCTCGCCGTGCGGAACGGCGGGCGGCTCGAGGTCGGGTTCTCGCCGGGGGCGGGCATGGCGGGTCCTTCCGTCGCGCACGCGGCGAGCATGAGGGCTGCCCACAGGAGGGTGACCGCGGCGGCTGAGCGAGATGTGCGCATGAGGGGACCTCCTGCGGCGAGGCTACGCGCCTCGCCCGATTCGGGGGAGGGGGTCGCCTGTTCCTGTGATGCGCGTAACCTGAGCCGATGATCCCTTCGGCCGCTCGGACCGCCCTGGACGTCGTCGACTGGCGCCGACGCGTCTTCGCCCTCTACGCAGACGTCCGGGCAGCGCCACATCCCGAGGCGGGCCACGAACTGTGGCAGCGCGGGCGGAACGAGCTGCTCGCGCACCACCCCGCGACGCCGATCCTGCCGGAGCACCGGGCGGACTTCGACTCCGTCCCGGTCGCCCCTTACGACCCGGCGTGGCGGTTCGAGCTGCCTCTGCTGCCCGCGGAGCCCGGCGGGTTCGAGTTCGCAACCGGGACGGACGGGGTGGTTCCCTTCGAGCGGGTCGCCGTCGTCGACCTGCCCGACGTGGGGACGCTCGACGTCTGGCGCCTGACGACATACGGCGGCGGGCTGTTCATCCCTGTGCGTGACGCTCTGGCGGGCAAGCCGGACGGCACCTATGGCGGAGGTCGGTACCTGATCGACACGATCAAAGGAGCCGACCTCGGGACGGATGCCGAGGCCGGCACGATCGTGCTCGACCTCAACTTCGCCTACAACCCGTCCTGCGCCTACGACCCGGCGTGGGCCTGCCCGCTCGCTCAGCCCGGCAACGTCCTGGCGGTCGAGGTCCCGGTCGGCGAACGCTACGCGGGCGTCTGATCCCGGTCGTCCGGACCTCGGCGTCGGGCGCGCCAGGCTGCCCACGCGCCGGTCGACCACAGGGCGGCGAGGACGAGGAGCGGTTGGAAGAGCAGGCGGATGCCGCGGGCGAGGTCGGTGTCGAGCCCGAAGGCATCGGTGCCCCGGACGAACTGCTCGATGTTCCCGGGGAAGATCGCGATGAAGAACGCGGCGACGATCCATCCGACCGCGACGCGATACCGTCCGATCAGCAGGGCGAGACCGAGCGCGATCTCGACGATCCCGGAGGCGACGACGACGAAGTCCGTGGGGAGCGGCAGCCATTGCGGGACCTGGGCGACGAAGTCGTCGCGCGCGAAGGTCAGGTGAGCGGCGCCGGTGAAGACCAGCCCCGCCCCGAGCAGCAGACGGGTGATCGTTCTCGGTGCGCTCACGGATCGAGCGTAGCGAGGTCGGGCCCTACGCGGCCTTTCTCGGACTGGACGCGACGGCGGGAGTCGAACCCGCTGCACAACCGGTATGACCCGGTGCCCGGGACCACCCGGACCGTCGCGATGGTGTCACGCTAGCCCGGACGGCGGACATCACCATGGGGGATGACCGGAGATGACGCGACGTGTCGTCGCGTGACGGAGGTCAGTCCTTCTTGCCCTTGCCCTTGTCCTTCGCCTTCTCGCCGTGCACCGCGGAGTTCTCGTTCGCGTGCTCTTTGGCCTTCGGGTTCGCGTTCTCCTCAGCGGCCTGCCCGGGTGACTTCTTCGCCGAGCCGGAGTTGCCCTTCGCCGAGCCGGACGTCTCGGAGGTGGTCGTCGTCGTGTCTGTCGTCGTCTCGGTGGTCGCCGTGGCCGGATCGGTCGCCGCAGGCGTGGCCTGCGGGATCACCTCATCTGTCGCGTCGAGGGTGACGACCGCGGTCTCGCCCTCGTCCGAGACGAGTTCAGCGGGAGCGGGCGCAGTCGGCTCGCTGATCGTCTCCTCGGGGGCGGGGCGACCGCCCGGCGTGCCGTCCGCCCACCACGCCCCGAAGGCGATGAGGTGGATGACGGCGATGGCGGCCGCTGCGCCGGCGAGGATCCAGACCCGCGCGCGGCGTGGACGCCGCGCGGCCTTGGCCGAACGACGCGCGGCGGAACGGGTGACGACATCGGATGCCGCCGGTGCCGCGACCGTGACGGCAGAGGGCTCGAGGGGCCGAACCGCGCCGACGGCGGCGACCGGAGCGACGTCGAGGGCCTGCGTCTCCTGATCGATCGTGGGGAGGGCGGCCCGCGGCATCCGGACGATGTCGGTCGGCAGGGACCGGGCGCGATACGCCACCTGTCCCGCCGTCGGACGATCGGCGGGGTCCCGCGCGATCATGTCGCCCAGGAGGCCGGACCAGTCGGGACCGAGCCACGAGGGGATCTCGGGCGTCTGCACGAGGCGGGCCATGACCCGGCCGATCCCCGACGCCTCGGGGAACGCCCGTTCGCCCGTGATCGTCTCGAGGGTGAGCAGGCCCAGCGCGTACACGTCGGCCGGCGGGCCGGCCGGTTCACCGCGGACCTGCTCGGGGGCGAGATAGGCGGCCGTCCCGATGACCGTGCCGGGGGTCGTGTGGCGCGTGCTGTCGGCGAGGTAGGCGACGCCGAAGTCGGCGAGCTTCGCCCAGTGCCTGCGGCCGGGCACGGGCGACGGTGCGAGGAGGACGTTCGACGGCTTCACGTCGCGATGGACGATGCCTGAGTGGTGCACGACGTCGAGCGCCGAGGCGAGCTCGCCGACGAGGCCGGCGGTCTCGGCGGCATCCAGCGGACCATCGTGCAGAGCAGCGGCGAGCGACTCGCCCTCGACAAACTCCATCACGAGGTACTCCGGCTGGCCGGGCACGATCTTCGCGTCGTACAGGGTCACGAGCGAGGGGTGGTTCAACGAGGCGAGCAGAGACATCTCGGTGCGGGCTCGCGGCAGGATCGCCGGGTTCTCGGCTTCGGTGCGCATGATCTTGATCGCGACGGTGCGGCCGAGGATCACGTCCTCGGCTCGATACACACGGGCCATCCCGCCCTGACCGACGCACGGACCGAGGACGTACCGCCCATCCAGCATGCCCGTGGTCACAGGCTCGTCGGAGGGTTCGGTCACGGCGACTCCTGCTGCTACTGCGGACGCTGCGCGTCCGTCCACACGTCGCCCGGGTACGACGACACCGTCGAACGTAGGGCTCCGAGAGTCTCAGGTCTGGCGGGTTGACTCCGGCGGGGTTTGGTGCTTCGTTTCTTGATACCTCTTTCGGATGATGCCGGCCGGATGTCCCCGATGATGGGATGTGGTCATGTATTTCCCCGTGCACGTCTCCGACCGGATGCGACGGTTCGCGGAAACTCCTGGGGAAATCAATGCTTCGTATACATATACTCCGTATGTGATTTCTCGTCTCCGCAGTCGCGCATCGACAGCGCTGGTCGTGGCGGTGTGGATCGGGCTCGGCGTGCCGCTCTTCCTCTGGGCCGTCGGCCAGGGGACCCCCCTGTCGATCGCGTTCGCGGCCGCGAGCGCCCTCACCTGGATCGCGGGCGGGCGAGCGGTCGCGCTGTGGCTGCGCTCATCGCCGCCCGCGCTGATCCCGCCGCCCGCGACCGGGCGGGGGGCGGAGCGCATCGCCCTGCTGGTCTGCATCTGCGACGACCTCGACGAGCGGGCGGTCGTCCGCAGCTCCCGCCAGGACGTCCCGGTCGACGTCGTCCTCCTCGACGACTCGAGGGATGCCGCGACGGTGGCGCGCGTCGATGCGCTCGCCGCGACTCACGGCTGGCACGTGATCCGCCGCACCGAGCGCTCCGGCTTCAAGGCGGGCAACCTGAACGCCGGGCTCGCGCGCCTGCGTGGCCGCTACGACGCGTACCTGATCTGCGACAGCGACGTCGTCCTCGACGCCGGGGTGGCGCGGGTCTGCGGAGCCGCGCTCGCCGACCCCACGGTGGCCGTCGCGCAGGCGTCACCGGCGGCATCCGTCGGTCGGACCCGGTTCGCCCGCTACTTCGGGCCGCTGCTGGCCACCCACCTCGGTGTCACCCGGCGCGGTCGAGGAGCGCACGGGGTGACCGCCTTCCTCGGGCGCGGTGCGCTCGTGCGTGCGGAGGCCGTCGAGGATGTCGGCGGGTTCCCCGAGGCCGTCGCGGAAGACCTCGCGATGACCGTGCGGCTCCGCCGCCGCGGGTGGCGGATCGTCGACGCCGATGTCGCGTTCACGGAGGACTACCCGATCGACTACGCCGCGTTCCGTGTGCAGATGCGGAAGACCGCCGAGGGGGCGGTCGAGTTCCTGCGCCGCCCCGGCCGGATGCGGGGGCTCCGCATCCGGGAAGGCCTCGACCTCGCGCTCGAGACGGCCCTCGTCCCGGTGACCGCCCTGGCGGGAGCCGCGACCCTCGTCACCGGCGCCGCGCTCGCCGGCACCGGCACGCCCCCGCCGCTCTGGGTGATGCTCGTGTCGGCGTTCGCCGCATCCGCGCCGCTCCTTCCCGAGGCGGTCCGCCGCGCCCGCGCGCAACGGGTCGCCGCCGGCGTCGCCTTCGCCCTGACCGCAGGTCTCCTCTACGCCTCGACCACGTTCGTCGTGCTGGGCGCCGTGATCCGCACCGCCCTCGGCCGGCGCGCGACCTTCTGGGTCACGCCGAAGACGACCTCGCAGCGGGGCGTCGGCGCGACGGCGGGCCTGCTGCGCGATGAGCTCGTCCTCGTCCCGCTCCTCGCGGTCAGCGCCGTCCTCGTCTCGGGATCGCTCGTCGCGGTCGCCGGTCCGATCGGTCCCGCCGCGCTCGCCGCGGTCTTCGCGGTGGGGATGCTGCGGCCCCGCTCCCGTGCGGACCGCACCCTCGCCCCGATCGTGTCGGCGCGTCACCTGGCGGCCGTGCCGCACCGTACGCTGTCGACCGCGCCGCGACCGGCGCTCCCGACCCGGTCGCGCACCCTCGCCAGCTGACCCGCGTCGTACGACCTCGCACGCGCGGATGCAAGGGGGCGGCGCGCACGACCTCGCCGCGGCTACCGTGCCGGGATGCCCCGCACCACCCCGCGCCTGACCGCCGCGCAGCTGGCACTGCGCCTCCGCAGGGCCGGCGGTGACGTCTTCACGTCACGACGGCTGATCCTCGCGCTGAAGACGGCGGTCGCGGCGGCGATCGCCTGGTTCTTCGCGCCCATCGTGCCCTTCGCCGACGCCGACTACTCCTACTACGCGCCCCTCGGCGTCCTGGTCAGCATGTACCCGACCGTCGCGGACTCGGCGCGCGCGGGCCTCCAGTCCCTCATCGGGCTCGCGTGCGGCATCGCGATCGGCTTCGGCGGCCTCGCCATCGTGGCGGCGGGAGCGCCCGGCATCGTCGCGCTCGGCCTCGTGGTCCTGGTCGGCGTGGCGCTCGGCGGCATCCGTGCCCTCGGCGTCGGCCGGGACTGGGTGGCCCTCGCCGGGCTGTTCGTGCTGCTGCTGAGCAAGAACGACCCGGACGGCTTCTCGACGTCCTACCTCGCGACGATGGCCTTCGGCGTCCTGATCGGCGTCGTGGCGAACTTCGTCCTCGTGCCGCCGCTGTACCTGCAGTCGGCGCGCGACCGGCTGTCCGAGCTGCGCGCCGCCGTCACCGCCGCACTCGACCGCGCGGCGGACTCCGCGGCGAAAGGGGCGCCGGACGCGGCGAGTCTGAAGGAGGATGGCGAGGCGCTGGCCGAGATGGCCATCGCCGTCGCGGCGGATGTGGACGAGGCATCCCGCTCCGAGCGGGCGAACCTCCGCGCCCGCGGCGTGGGCGGTGTGCACGACGAGAACGCGCAGCGGTGGTGGGGGCTCGAACGGGCGACGTACCTGACCCGCGACCTGCTCGACGTGCTCGCCCAGCACGAGCGGCTCGACGCGCGCCACGGCGACCCCGCTCGGCTCGAGGACGCGCTCCGCCGGGTCGCGGAGCTGATGGCGACCCCACCCGCCGACGAGGAGATGACCGCGAGAACGGATGCCGCGTGGCGCGCCGTCGACGCATATGCGGCATCCCTACCCGCCCCCGATGCCGCCGAGGACCCGCACGATCAGCCCGGTCTGTGGGTCGCCGCCACGCTCGGGCGCATCACCGACATCTCGCGACGGGTGTCCGACGCGCTCGCCTGATCGCGCTGCGGACGGATGCCGGGAGTCGATGTCGGCAGTCGAACGTAGACTCGTGGGGACATGAGCGACTCCATCAAGCCCGTCATCGTTGGCGCCGGAGCGCCCCGTCCTGCGGGCGATTCCCGCCCCGACGAGGACCTCCTCGCCGGCCTCAACCCGCCGCAGCGCGAAGCGGTCACGCATCGGGGGCCCGCCCTGCTGATCGTCGCGGGTGCGGGGTCGGGCAAGACAAGCGTGCTGACCCGGCGCATCGCGTCACTGATGCGCACGCGCGAGGCCTACCCGAGCCAGATCCTCGCGATCACCTTCACCAACAAGGCCGCGGGCGAGATGCGCGAACGCGTGCGTCAGCTCGTCGGCGACAACGCCCAGGGCATGTGGATCTCGACGTTCCACTCCGCGTGCGTGCGCATCCTTCGCCGCGAGGCCGACCAGTTCGGGTTCACGAAGAGCTTCACGATCTACGACTCCGGCGACTCGCGCGCGCTCATCAAGCGTCTCGTCAAGGAGCATGAGGGCGACTCGTTCGGGTTCACCCCCGCGGCCGTGCAGGGGCGTATCTCCAAACTCAAGAACGAGCTGGCGGATGCCGAGTCCTACGCCCGGCAGGCGAACATGAGCGATCCCGCCGAGCGGGTCTTCGTCGACATCTTCGCGGACTACCAGCGCTCGCTCCAGAAGGCGAACGCCTTCGACTTCGACGACCTCATCGCGCAGACCGTCTACCTCTTCCGCGCCTTCCCGCACGTCGCCGACGTGTACCGCAAGCGGTTCCGGCACGTCCTCGTCGACGAGTACCAGGACACGAACCACGCCCAGTACGCGCTCATCCACGAGCTGACGCGACCCGTCGTCGGCAAGGCGGGCGACGCGTTCTCCAGCGGCGGGATGATGATCTTCGAGCCCGACGAGGCCCCCGAGATCGAGGGCGCGTCGCTCACCGTGGTCGGCGACTCCGACCAGTCGATCTACGCGTTCCGCGGCGCCGACATCCGCAACATCAGCGAGTTCGAGCGGGACTTCCCGGGCGCGAAGGTCGTGCTCCTCGAGCAGAACTACCGCTCGACCCAGAACATCCTGTCGGCGGCCAACGCCGTCATCGGCCACAACTTCGACCGCAAGGACAAGAAGCTTTGGACCGACGTCGGCGACGGCGACCCGATCATCGGGTTCACCGGGTACTCGCAGCACGACGAGGCGCAGTTCGTGGCCGACGAGATCGAGGCTCTGCACCGCAAGGGCGTCGACTACTCGCAGGTGGCGGTGTTCTATCGGACGAACTCGCAGTCCCGCGCGCTGGAGGAGATCTTCATCCGCTCGGCCGTGCCCTACAAGATCATGGGCGGCACGAAGTTCTACGACCGTGCCGAGATCAAGGACGCCATGGCGTACCTCATCGCGGTGGCGAACCCCGCCGACGAGATGGCGGTGCGCCGCATCCTGAACCGGCCCCGTCGCGGCATCGGCGACGTCACCGAGACCGCGATCGCCCGGTACGCGGCATCCGAGGGCATCACCTTCCGCGACGCCCTCGCGAACGCATCGGCGCTCGGTGTCGGAGCGAAGGTGCAGAAGGCCATCGCCGAACTGGACGCCGTCCTCGTCGAGGCATCCGAGATCATGCTGCCCAGCTCGGGTGAGATCGCGCCGTCGACGTCGGTGACCGAAGGGCTCCGCGTCCTGCTCAACAAGTCCGGCTACTACGACGCCCTCCGGATCTCGAAGGACCCGCAGGACGAAGCGCGCGTCGAGAACCTCGACGAGCTCGTCGCCGTGACGCGCGAATTCGCCCGCAACAACCCCGACGGCACGCTGCTGGACTTCCTCACCGAGGTGACGCTGGTGTCGGATGCCGATGACCTCGACGACGCCAGCGGTTCGGTCTCGCTCATGACGATGCACACGGCCAAGGGCCTCGAGTTCGACGCCGTCTTCGTGACCGGCGTCGAAGAAGACCTCATCCCGCACCGCATCTCGGCGGGGGAGCCGGGCGGACCACAAGAGGAGCGGCGTCTGTTCTACGTGGCGCTCACCCGGGCGCGCAAGCGTCTGCACCTCTCGCTCGCGATGACCCGTGCGCAGTTCGGCGAGGTCTCGGCCGCGATGCCGAGCCGCTTCCTGCAGGAGATCCCGCACGAGCTGATCGACTGGCGCCAGTCGCCCGGCGATGTGAACTCGCGCGGCGGGATGCCGTCGCGCGCGCTGAACGGCCGGCCCGGAGGCGGCTCCCGGTTCGGCGGATCCGGATCGAATCGGTACGGCGACGACCTCGTCCCGCTGCCGAAGCGCGAGAAGTCCGATGCCCTCGCGAAGTTCGCCAACCGCATCCCGGCGAAGATCCGCGACAACGGTGACATGGAGCTCGCGGCGGGCGACCGCATCCGTCACGACGACTTCGGCGAGGGCAAGGTCGACATGGTGACCGGTGAGGGCGCGAAGCGCGTCGCCCACGTCCGCTTCGACACCGCAGGCCCGAAGAAGCTGCTCATCAAGGTCGCCCCGATCACGAAGCTCTGAGCGTCGCGCGACGCGCGCCGTATCGCGCGTACGCTGAGGGCATGGCTCTGTTCTCCCGCCGTCCGAAGAAGAACTCCGACGGGTCCGATGAGGTTCCCGTCGACGCGCAGGCGGATCTCGCCGACGTCCAGCAGGACGTGAGCGCGGCGGTCGCCGCCGAGCAGGCGGATGCCGAGGACGTGCCGTTCGTGCCGATCTCGATGTCGACCTACGGGCAGCCCGCCCCGCGGCCCGAGCAGCCCCGCCTGCCGCAGGTCGAGGAGACCGCCCCCGAGCGGACCGAGGGTCGACCCGGGATGCCGGACAACACGCTTCTGCTCGCGGCGCTGGTTGAGGCGCCCGAGGAGCCCGACAACGCGGCGATCCTGGGCGTGACGCGCCAGGCGCTGCAGGGCACGCTGTACCTGCGCATCATGGGCGACGCGCAGGCGCAGGTCGCTGCGGGCGAGCCGCTGCGCCTGGCGATCTCGATCATGAACGACAAGAAGTTCCTGCTCGCGTACACGGGTGCTGCGGCGATCCAAGCGGGTCTCAGCGATGACCCCGAGGCGGCGAACACGTCGGTCCTCGGCCAGCCCGCTCAGAACGTGCTCCGCAACGTCGTCGACGCGGGCTACGACGGCATCGTCTTCGACCACGCAGGCCCCGGCCGGCGCATCGTCCTGCCGACGGGTCTCATCTCGCGCGCGATGGATCAGGCCGACCCCGAGTTCACCATCAAGAACCTCCTCGCCGGCCCGCGGACCGATGAGACCGCTCGCGCCGTCGTCGATGCGCTCGTCACCCGCGGCGCGTGGATCGCAGCCGGCACCCGACCGGACGGCAGCATGGGCGTCGCCGAGGCACGGTCCGCCGAGGGGACCCGCTACCTCCAGGTCTTCTCGCACCCGCTCGAGATCCTCACGCTCCGCCGAGAGGATCAGCCGATGCCGCTGACGGCGGCGCAGCTGGGGGAGGCGCTCAGGAGCGAGCCCGAGCTCAGCGGCTTCCTCGTCGACGCCGCAGGCCCATGGATCCGGCTCGAACGCGAGCAGCTCGAGCCGCTCGTCACGATCGCCGATGCCGCGGAGACCGTCGACGCCGCGGCGGCCGCCGACGAGGACTGAGCCCGCGCGGGGCAAGCCCCTGGTCGTGCCGGTGGCCCGCCCCTAGGGTGGGCGCATGGCGTCGGAGCGGATCACCCTGCAATTGCCGGGAGGCAGAGAGCTCTCGCTCTCGAGCCCCAACCGCGTCGTGTTCCCCGAGCCCGGGATCACCAAGCGCGAGCTCGCCGAGTACGTCCTCGCCGTCGCCGACCCGTTCCTGCGCGCCAACGGTCACCGGCCCGTCTCGCTCGAGCGGTTCCCCGCGACAGTCGACGGCGAAAGCTTCTTCTCGAAGAACCCGCCCAAGGGCACGCCCGACTACGTCGACGAGGTCGTCTGCACGTACAACAGCGGCCGGCGGCATCCCCAGGTCGTCCTGAACGAGGCCGCCGCGATCGTGTGGGCAGTGCAGATGAACACGGTCGTCTTCCATCCGTGGGCGTCTCTCGCCGCCGACACCGACAACCCCGTCGAGCTGCGCATCGACCTCGACCCTCAGCCCGGCACGGACTTCACGGATGCCGCTGCGGTCGCGCCCGCGCTGCGAGAGGTCCTCCGCGAGGCGGGGCTGGAGTCGTGGCTCAAAACGAGCGGCAATCGCGGCATCCATGTCTTCTGCCCGATCGAGCCGTCGCACGAGTTCCTCGACGTGCGGCACGCGGTGATCGCCGCGGGACGCGAGCTCGAGCGACGGATGCCGGACAAGGTCACCATGAACTGGTGGAAGGAAGAGCGCGGTGAGCGCATCTTCATCGATTTCAACCAGGCGAACCGGGACCGCACGATGGCCGGCGCCTACAGTCCGCGGGCGCTTCCGGGCGCGACGGTCGCCACCCCGATCACGTGGGACGAACTCGCCGACGGCGTCGACCCCGCCGCGTTCACGGTGCGGACGGTGCCGGATCGACTCGCGACGATCGGCGACCCCTGGGAGCAGCTGCAAGCCGTCCCGGGACGCATCGACACCCTGCTGGAGTGGTGGCAGCGCGACCTCGACGCAGGCCTCGGCGAACTGCCGTTCCCGCCGGAGTTCCCCAAGATGCCGGGGGAGCCGCCGCGTGTACAGCCGTCGAGGGCGAAGAAGGACTGAGCGCCGTCAGCCGGCCGTGACGGTGTCGACCTTCTCCTCAACGGGGGGACGACGTCGAGCCCAGCGGGCGGGCGTATTCGGTCCGTCCCACACCTGGATGATGCCCCAGGCCGCCGCCGTGAGGGGAACCGCGAGGATCGCGCCGACGATGCCGCCGAGGACGGTGCCGATCGTCAGGGCGATCAGCACCGCGAACGCGTGCAGCTTCATCGACCGACCCATGAGGAACGGCTGCAGGAAGTTGCCTTCGAGCTGATTGACCGCCACGACGATCACGACCACCCAGATCGCCGCGACCAGACCGTTCGTCACGAGGGCGACCAACGCAGCCAGGATGCCCGCGACGGTCGCGCCCACGATGGGGATGAACGCCAGCACGAACACGAGGGCGCCGAGCGGGAGGGCGAGCGGGATCTGCAGGATGAGCAGACCGATCGTGATGCCGATCGCGTCCACGGCCGCCACGGCCGCGGTGCCACGGAGGTAGGCCCCGAAGGTCTGGACGGCTTTATGGCCGACGCGCACGGCGCGGTCGTAATTCGATCCGCGGAACGGACGGATGAGGAACTCCCACAGATTCGGGCCGTCCTTCAGGAAGAAGAACAGCGTCACGATCATGAGGACGAGCCCCGTCAGGAAGTTCGCGACCGCGCTCACGCCGGCCAGGGCGCCGGAACCGAACTGTGCGCTGGTGAGGAAGTCGGTCGCTGTGCCGACCCACTCGTCGATCTGCTTCTGGTCGATGTCGAACGGCAGGGATTCCGCCCACGCGAGCACGCTCTGGAACCCGGCCTGCGCCTTCGTGGAGAGGTCGTCGAACTGATCGCGGACGGCGTTGACCACGAGCCAGCCGATTCCGCCCAGCACGACGACGAACGCCAGCAGCGTCAGGATGGTCGCGAACACGGACGGGATGCCATGGCGGCGCTGCCATGCCATGAGCGGCGCGGCGGCCGAGGCGATGATGAGCGCGAGCAGGACCGGGATCACGACGACGGTGAGTTGCAGCATCCCGAGGATGAGGGCCGTCACGATGACGGCGACGATGATCACCTGCAACGACCGGGTCGCGAGGGTGCCGAAGCCGTCGGACCACATGCTCGCGGGCTTGCCCGTCGCGGCCATGCGGACGGGCCGTCCGTCGTCGAGACGCACCGAGCGGGGAGATGACGAGAAGAGGCCCATGCTGCGACCCTACCGATCCGCCTTTCCGGGCGAGGCCCCTTGACTCAGTCGAGCACGTCGGCCAGGTCGTAGGCCGACACGGTCTCGAGCTGGTCGAAGGTGCAGGACGCGGCATCCCGGTCCGGACGCCATCGCTGGAACTGCACCGTGTGGCGGAACCGGTCGCCCTCGAGCTGGTCGTAGGCGACCTCGAGGACCCGCTCGGGGCGGAGGCGCACGAACGAGGTGTCCTTCGACGCGGTGAACCGGGAGCGGTCCGACTGCCCCGTGACCGCGTCGCCGTCGTCGCCCCGGACGACCAGCGGCGCGAGCTCGTCGATCAGTTCGAGTCGCCGCGCGTTGCTCCACGCGGCGACCCCGCCGACCTGGCGGAGGTTCCCGTCGTCGTCGTGGAGGCCGACCAGGAGCGATCCGACGCCCTCACCGCTCTTGTGGATGCGGTAGCCCACCGCCACGACGTCGGCGGTCCGCGCGTGCTTGATCTTGAACATCGTGCGCTTCCCCGGCGCGTAGGGGAGGGCGAGCGGTTTGGCGACGACGCCGTCGAGCCCGGCCCCCTCGAACTCGGCGAGCCACTGCTCGGCGAGGGCGGCATCGGTCGTCGTCCGGGTCAGATGGATCGGATGCGGCACATCGCGCAGCAGATCCTCGAGCTGTGCGCGCCGCTCGGAGAAGGGCTCGTCGCGCAGGTCGCGATCGCCCCGAGCGAGCAGGTCGAACGCCACGAACATCGCGGGGGTGGTCTCGCTCAGGAGGGCGACGCGGGATGCCGCGGGGTGGATGCGCTGCGACAGCTGCTCCCACTGCAGCCGCTGCGACCCGGGCTCGCCGTCGGCGACGACGATCTCACCGTCGAGCAGGGACGGTTCGGGCACGAGACGCGAGATCGCGTCGACCAGCTCGGGGAAGTACCGGGTGAGGGGCTTCGACCCGCGGGACCCGATCTCGACCTCCGAGCCGTCCCACCCGATCAGCGCGCGGAACCCGTCCCACTTCGGTTCGTACAGCAGTCCGCCGGCCGTCTTGGCCGGATCGGGGACGGCGGGGACGGATTTCGCGAGCATCGGCGCGGGGATCTCGTACATGCGCCCATCCTGCCCGCCGGTCAGGCGCTGCGGAACGGGCTTGCGGGTCAGGCGAAGGCGCTCACGCCGGTGATGTCCCGCCCGAGCAGGAGGGCCTGCACCGACTCGGTCCCCTCGTACGTGTGGATCGCCTCGATGTCGGCCATGTGCTGCATGACGCCGTTCTCGAGCAGGATGCCGTTGCCGCCCAGCAGGTCGCGCGCGGTCGCCGCGACGCGGCGCGCGGCGCGGGTGTTGTGGAACTTCGCGAGCGACGCCTGCGTCGGGCGCAGTCCGCCGGATGCCTCGAGGTCGGCCAGGCGACGGCAGTACAGTTGCATCGCGGTGAGGTCCTCGAGCATGTGCGCGAGGCGCTCCTGCACCATCTGGAAACGGGCGAGCGGTTTGCCGAACTGCACGCGCTGCTGCGCGTACTGCAGCGCCGCCTCGTAGCAGGCGGTCGCGTGGCCGAGCGCCGACCACGCGACACCGGAACGGGTCGCGTAGAGGACGGTCGAGGCATCCTTGAAGGTCCGCGTCCCCGGCAGGACCGCGTCGATGGGAACGCGCACGTCGTCGAGGGCGATGTGGGCCTGGTGGATGCCGCGCAACGACGCTTTGCCGCCGATGACGGTCCCGGTGTAGCCGGGGCGGTCCTGCTCGACGAGGAAGCAGCGGACGTTGCCGTGGTGCTCGTCGCCCTCGTCGTCGACGCGGGCCCAGACGAAGGTGATGCCGCCGGAGGCGCCGTTGCCGATCCACTTCTTGGCCCCGCGCAGCACCCACTCGTCGCCGTCGCGGCGCGCGAAGGTCTCGAGCGAGACCGAGTCCGAGCCGTGGTCCGGCTCGGTGAGGGCGAACGCGGCCGGGACCTCGAAGCGCGCGACCGGGGTCAGCCAGCGCTCCTGCTGGGCGTCGCTGCCGAAGAGGGCGAGGGTGCGCAGCGCCAGTCCGCCCTGGACGGCGAGGACGGTGCCCAGCGACCCGTCGCCGCGCGAGATCTCCATGTTCACGAGGCCCGCGGCCAGGGGGGAGAAGCGCGTGAGTCGCGGGTGGTCGATGCCGTCGTTCAGCAGGTCGAGCTCGCCGAAGCGTCGGGCGATGTCGAGCGGGTACTCCGCGGCATCCCACGCGTCCCGCATCCGGTCGCCGACCTCGTCCACGAAGCCCTGCGTCCGCTGCCACACGTCGCGGTCGGCGTCGGGGATGTCGGAGAAGACGGCGTAGTAGTCGGTGTCGAGCCGTCCGAGCACGTCGTAGCGGCCGGACGCGCCGCCGGGCAGGTCAGAGGTCATCGCGCCAGGATACGCCCGGTTGGGATTCAGTTCCACCTCGTGTGGAACGCCGTTCCAGGTCAGTCGCGCAGGGCGCCGAGCCGACGGGCGACCTCGGCGGGCGGCATCCGCCGGGGGAAGGTCGCCACGACGATGTCGTCGTCGGCGGCGGGTTCCGGGTCGGGGTGCACGCCGAAACGGCGCAGCAGTTCGTCGTAGGCGGTCTCGAGGACGGCGGCGGGGACCCGCGTGGAGCCGCGCAGCAGGCGACGCAGCACGTGGTTGTGCACCGCGGTCACGGCGGCGGCGAACGCCACAGCGTCGACGGGGTCGAGCCCCGGGACGGAGCGGCGCAGGTACTCGTCGAAGGCGCGCTCGTAGCGGAAGACCGTCACGATCTCGCGGTCGCGCAGCGACGGCACCTGGCGCACGACGGCGTATCGACGGCGAGCGACCTCGGGATCGGACGCGAAGTGGCGGTAGATCTGCACCGACGCCTCGCACACCGCCGCCCACGGGTTCTCGTGCGCCTCGGAGAGGTAGGCGCGCAGTCGGTCGAGGAGCAGCTCGTGGTCGGCGAAGACGACGTCGTCCTTGCCGCCGAACTGGCGGAAGAACGTCGACCGCGACACCCCCGCGGACTGGGCGATCTGCTCGACCGAGGTCTGCTCGTAGCCGTGCTCCGCGAACAGCGCGAGCGCGGCGGCCACCACTGTGCTGCCCGTGGGACGGAGGTCGTCGGCCATGGAGGGAAGCCTAATGCGAAGGCCGTCCTGTCAAGGCCTGTGCCTGTTGCGGTCGGCGCGCCTTGACTCACCCCATGTCCTCCCTGTGGAAGCAGCACCCGACCGAGTCCGCCGACACCCCGTTCGAGCCCGGGGCACATCACGACGTCGTCGTGATCGGCGCGGGGCTCACCGGCCTCGCGACGGCCTACGAACTGGCGCGGACCGGGGTCGACGTCGCCCTCCTCGAACGCGGCGGCATCGGCGAGCTCGCCTCGGGATCGAACACCGGCAAGGTGTCGCTCCTGCAGGGGACGACGCTTTCGACGCTGCGGTCGGGGCACCCGGCATCCCTCGTCCGCGCCTACGTCGACGCCAACCGCGACGGCTTCGCGTGGATGACGGACACCGCAGAGCACCTCGGCGTGCCGCTCACCTCGCGCACCGCCTACACCTACGCCCAGGCCGGCGAGGGGCGGCGTTCCGTCGCGCAGGAGTACGAGGCGGCCCGCGAAGCCGGGCTCGCCGTACGCCTCGTCGGCGAGGACGAGCTGCGCGCCGCAGCCGTGCCCATGGCGGCAGCCGTCGCGCTCGACGACCAGCGCGCGGTCGACCCGATGCGGATGCTCGCAGCGCTCGCCGACGCGTTCGTCGCCGCCGGCGGCACGCTGCATCTGGGCGTCGAAGTCAGCGGCGTCAAGGTCTTCCCCGAGCCGCGCGTCGAGACCGATCGGGGGCCGATCTTCGCGTCGCGGGTCGTGGTGGCCACCGGCATCCCGATCCTCGACCGCGGCCTCTACTGGGCGAAGGTGAGCGGGATGCGGTCGGCCTGCGTCTCGTTCACCCTCACCGCGCCGCTGCCTGATGGCATGTACCTCTCAGCCGACGAGCCCACGCGCTCGGTGCGCACGATCCTCCCCGAGGACGGCCCGGCCGATGTCGCGCAGATCGTCGTCGGAGGCGCGGGGCACCCCGTCGGGCGGGCCGAGTCGGAGCGCGCGATGCTCGACGAGCTGTCGCGCTGGGCGCAGCAGACGCTGCCCGTGGGGGAGGAGACCCACCACTGGTCGGCGCAGGACTACACCTCGCACAACCGCATCCCCTTCATCGGTACGATGCCCCGGACGCTCGGGCGCGTGCGTTTCGCGACGGGCTATGCGAAGTGGGGACTCACGAACGCGCCGGCGGCCGCGCTGCGCATCGTCAGCGAGCTGCGCGGCGAGAAGATGAGCGAACGCCCGCGGTGGATGACGCAGATCGGCACACGTCTCACGATGCCCGCCGACATCGCGCAGGGAGCGGCGGAGAACGCGAAGGTCGGCCTCGCCGCCGCGAAGGGGTGGGCGGGCGCCGAAGCGCAGGCCGTGCCCGTGCCGCAGCCCGCCGAGGGGGAGGGCGTCGTCGCGCAGCGCGCGGGCCGACCCGTCGCCATCTCGACCACCGACGGCGAGACGCGCGCCGTGAGCGCCGTCTGCCCGCACCTCGGCGGGATCCTCGAGTGGAACGACCTCGAGTGCACGTGGGACTGTCCGCTGCACGCGTCGCGCTTCACGGCATCCGGAGAACGCATCGAAGGCCCCGCGACCAGAGGCCTCCGGCCGGTCGACTGAATCAGGATGCCGCGGCGATGACGCCCGTGATGATGAGCGTCACGACGGTCGTCCACAGCACGATCGCCGTGCCCTGCCAGAACAGCACCGTCCGGGTCGGCACGCCCGTCCCCTTGAGCGCCGCCGCCGTGAACTGCGTCGGCAGGATGAGGGGACCGAGGAGGCTGACGCCGGGCGTCCCATAGCGGTGGTAGGCCTTCTGGAACTTCTCGGAGCGCGCCGACGGCGCCTTCTCGGATGCCCCCGCGCGGGAGGTCACGGCCGTGCGGACGCGGGCGGTCGCGAGGACGACGATCGCGACGCAGAGGAAGTTGCCCGCGGCGCCGGCGACGGCGGCGACGACGGGATGGATGCCGCCGACGATCCCGATCGCCGCGGCGCCCTCGCCCTCGATGAAGGGGACCGCGCCGGCGAGGGCCACGACGAGCGGCTGAACGAGGTCGGGCATCTGCGCCACCAGGTCCTGGAAGCCGGCGACGAGGTCGGAGACGGGGTTCGACATGGTGTCCTCTCGGTGTCGGCGACCGGATCTCGTATCGCCGTGACCCCAGTCCACCGTCCCGGGCCGGGGTGCGGCAGTGCCGCCCCGTCACCTTCCTGCGGGAGGTTCGACGGGCCGAGGGGTGACATTCGTCATGGTCGTACTGTGGCCGTGTGACCACGCCCGACCCGACCCCGACGCGGACCGCCGCGTCGCTCGCGCGAGGCGTGACGGCGACCGGGTGGTACATCGCCACGTCGATGGTCTTCTTCCTCCTCGGCACCGTCGTCGTGTGGGGGCTCGTCGTCCTCGTCGCCCGCGAGGGATGGCGGAGCCCCGTCGCCCTCGTCGCCTACGTCGGTGCGGCGGCGATCGTCGTGACCTGCACGATCCTGCTCCTCACGCGCTATCGCAGGGACGGCGACCTCGACGACGGCGACCGCCCGTCCTGGCGGCGCCGGTTCCTCTCGCTCCCGGTCGTCGCGGCGGTCCTCGCCTCGGCCGTCCTCGGCGTCGTGGCCGGGTCGCCGCTGCTCGGCGCCGCGCTGGTCGGCGCCACCCTCTGCCTCGTCCGCTGGGGCCCCGGCATCCGGTGGCGCGGTGTCGTGCTGCTCGAAGTCGCCCTCGTCGTGCTCTGGCTGCTCGAGCAGGCCGCGCCGATGCCTCGGAGCGACGCGTTCGTGCTCGTGTTCTTTTCCGTCGCGCTCCCGATGACGCAGGCGCTGTCGCTCTGGTCGTGGGACGTCGTCCTCGAGCTCGACAGCGCACGCCGCACCGAAGCCCGCCTCGCCGCCGTGCAGGAGCGGCTGCGGCTCGCCGGCGAACTCCACGATCTGCAGGGGCACCACCTGCAGGTCATCGCACTGCAGCTCGAACTCGCCGAGCGCATGATCCACCGCGATCCGGATGCCGCCGCCCGCCAGATCGCGCTGGCGCGGACATCCGTCGACGAGGCCCGCGACGGCACGCGCGCGCTCGCCGGACGCTTTCGTGGCGTGCCACTGCCCGACGAGCTCGCGAACGCGGCCGACCTGTTGCGCGCCGCCGGGCTGACGGTCACGCTCGACGTCGCGGCAGACGCGGCATCCGCTCCCGCCGATCTGTTGGGACCCGTGATCCGAGAGTGCACGACGAACGTGCTCAAGCACGGCGGTGGGACCTGGGCGTGGCTCGGGCTCGAGCGGGTCGGCGACGTGTGGCGTCTGACGATGGCGAACGACCCCGGGGCGGGGTCGACGATCGGGTCGGGCGCGGGGCTCGAGGGCATCGCGCACCGGGTCGGCGTGGCCGGCGGTGACGTCGCATCGCGTCGGGGCGACGATCGGTTCGACGTCGTCGTCACGGTTCCGGCCGGGGTGGCATCGGTGAGGGAGGGGACAGGATGATCCGGGTGCTCATCGCCGACGACGAGGACATGATCCGGACGGCTCTGGCGACGCTCCTCGCGCTCGAGGAGGACCTCGAGGTCGTCGCCGAGTGCGCCGACGGCGAGACGGCCGTCTCCCGTGCGCTCGAACTGCGCCCGGACGTCTGCCTGCTCGACCTCGAGATGCCCGGGATCGACGGGGTCGAGGCGGCCGCTCGTATCCGCCAGCGGATCCCTGCCCGTTGCGTCGTCGTCACCCGGCACGCACGCCCCGGAGTCCTGCGGCGCGCCCTCAGCGCCGGCGTCGACGGCTTCGTGCCGAAGTCCCGTCCCGCCGGCGACGTCGCCGCCGTGATCCGCGAGGTCGCCGCCGGGCGCCGCTACGTCGACCCCGAGATCGCCGCGGATGCGCTCAGCGACGAGCGGTCGCCGCTGACCGACCGCGAGCTCGACGTCCTGCGCGCCGGAGCCCGCGGCGAGACGATCGCCGACATCGCGGCATCCCTCCATCTGTCCTCTGGGACGGTCCGCAACCACGTGTCGTCGATCCTCGGCAAGCTCGGGCTCGCGACACGGCAGCAGGCGGCGATCACGGCGCGCGAACGCGGCTGGATCTGACGGATGCCGCACGAGGACGCACCGCACGAGGAAGCACTGTCCGGCGGCAACGCGAGCGGTGCCGTCGTCCGGATCGGCGACACCGTCCGCAAGCCCTGGACGGCGTCGACGGCGAGCGTCACGGCATACGTCCGCGCACTCCGCGACGCCGGGATCGATGCGCCCGAGCCGCGGGGACGCGACGAGGGGGGACGCCAGGTGATCGAGTTCGTCCCCGGCGAGCTCGCGATCGAGCGGGGGCCGATGCCGCCGGACGACCTCCACCGCGTGGGGATGATGGTGCGCGCGATCCACGATGCGAGCGCCGCCTACGTCGTCCCCGCGGGGAGCGTGTGGCAGAGCGCGATCGCTGCCCCGGGGGCCGAGCTCGTCTGCCACAACGACCTCGCACCGTGGAATCTCGTGCAGGGGGAGCGGTGGGTGTTCATCGACTGGGATGCCGCAGCCCCCAGCACCCGGCTGTGGGACCTCGCGTACGCCGCGCAGTCCTTCGCGCTCAACGACACCTCGGTGCCGCCGGACGACGCCGCCCGGGGATTGGCTGCCCTCGTGGACGGGTACGGCGCCGGTACCGCGCTGCGTCACGGGCTGCCGGAGGCGATGGTCGAGCGCACGGCGGCCATGCACGAGCTCCTCCGCCGTTCCCACGGGACCGGAACGGAGCCGTGGTCGTCGATGTTCGTGCAGGGGCACGGGGACCACTGGCGGAGGGTCACCGCGTACGTCGAGCGCCATCGCGAGATCTGGGCGAGGGTGCTGCGGGAGTGAGCCCGACCCTGCCGAACGAGGGGATCGGAGCGCGGGGCACTCAGGCGCGGGTAGTAGGCTTTTCGACCGGGCGATCTCTCGACATCGAGATAATTCCGCGCCCGTAACCCCGCCGTCGCCCAGCGAAGGATTGCAGTGGACCTTTACGAGTACCAGGCACGAGACCTGTTCGAGAAGTACGAGGTGCCGGTGCTCGCCGGCATCATCGCCGACACCCCTGAGGAGGCGAAGGCGGCTGCCGAGAAGATCGGCGGCGTGGTCGTCGTCAAGGCTCAGGTCAAGACCGGAGGTCGCGGCAAGGCCGGCGGCGTCAAGGTCGCCAAGACCCCCGACGAGGCCTACGCGGCAGCCGAGGCCATCCTCGGCCTCGACATCAAGGGCCACGTCGTCCAGCGCGTCATGGTCGCCCAGGGCGCCGACATCGCCGAGGAGTTCTACTTCTCGGTGCTGCTCGACCGCTCGAACCGCTCCTACCTGAGCCTCTGCTCGGTCGAGGGCGGCATGGAGATCGAGGAGCTCGCCGTCGAGCGCCCCGAGGCGCTCGCGCGCGTCGAGGTCGACCCGCTGCAGGGCATCGACAAGGCCAAGGCCGTCGAGATCGCGAAGGCCGCGAACTTCCCCGAGGACCTCGTCGAGAAGGTCTCGGATGTGTTCGTCAAGCTCTACGACGTCTACAAGGGCGAGGGTGCGACCCTCGTCGAGGTGAACCCGCTCGTCCGCACGGGCGCCGGCGACATCGTCGCCCTCGACGGCAAGGTCTCGCTCGACGAGAACGCCAGCGAGGTCCGCCACCCCGAGCACGAAGAGCTCGAGGACAAGGGTGCCGCAGATCCGCTCGAGGCGAAGGCGAAGGCATCCGGCCTCAACTACGTCAAGCTCGACGGCCAGGTCGGCATCATCGGCAACGGCGCCGGGCTCGTCATGTCGACCCTCGACGTCGTCGCCTACGCCGGCGAGAACCACGGCGGCGTCACGCCCGCCAACTTCCTCGACATCGGTGGCGGCGCGAACGCGCAGGTCATGGCGTCGGGTCTCGACGTCATCCTCGGCGACGAGCAGGTCAAGAGCGTCTTCGTCAACGTCTTCGGCGGCATCACGTCGTGCGTCGCCGTCGCCGAAGGCATCGTGAAGGCCCTCGAGATCCTCGGCGACGCGGCCACCAAGCCGCTCGTCGTCCGCCTCGACGGCAACCAAGTCGACGAGGGTCGTGCGATCCTCGCCGAGGCCAATCACCCGCTCGTCACGCTCGCCGCCGGTATGGACGAGGGCGCCGACAAGGCCGCCGAGCTGGCGAACGCCTGAGCCGCGCGAAGACTACCGAGACACAGGGACAACAGACATGTCTATCTACCTCAACAAGGACTCCAAGGTCATCGTCCAGGGCATCACCGGCGGTGAGGGCACCAAGCACACCGCCCTCATGCTGAAGGCCGGGACGAACGTCGTCGGCGGCGTCAACGCCCGCAAGGCCGGCACGACCGTCACCCACGAGAAGCCGCACGAGGGCGAGGTCGAACTCCCCGTCTTCGGCTCGGTCGCCGAGGCCATCGAGAAGACCGGCGCTGACGTCTCCATCGCGTTCGTGCCGCCGGCCTTCACGAAGGACGCCATGATCGAGGCGATCGACGCCGAGATCCCGCTGCTCGTCGTCATCACCGAGGGCGTCCCCGTCGGCGACACCGCCGAGGCCTGGGCCTACGCCAAGAGCAAGGGCAACAAGACCCGCATCATCGGTCCGAACTGCCCCGGCATCATCACCCCCGGTGAGGCGCTCGTCGGCATCACGCCCGCGAACATCACCGGCAAGGGACCGATCGGCCTCGTGTCGAAGTCGGGAACCCTGACGTACCAGATGATGTTCGAGCTCCGTGACCTCGGCTTCTCGACCGCCATCGGCATCGGCGGCGACCCGGTCATCGGCACGACGCACATCGACGCCCTCCAGGCGTTCGAGGCCGACCCCGAGACCAAGGCCATCGTCATGATCGGCGAGATCGGCGGCGACGCCGAAGAGCGCGCGGCCGACTACATCAAGGCGCACGTGACGAAGCCGGTCGTCGGCTACGTCGCCGGCTTCACCGCTCCCGAGGGCAAGACCATGGGCCACGCCGGCGCCATCGTCTCGGGCTCGGCGGGCACCGCGCAGGCCAAGAAGGAGGCCCTCGAGGCCGCCGGCGTCAAGGTCGGGAAGACCCCGTCCGAGACCGCCGACCTGATGCGCGCCATCATCGAGGCGCTCTAAGCCAGACAGAGCGAAGGGGCGGATGCTGCGGCATCCGCCCCTTCGTCGTCCCCGGAACTCCATCGCAACGACCGAGGTCCCGATCCGGCCGGGAATGCGCGAGGCATAACCGGCCCGATCGGGACCTCGGGGCAGCGAACGCGGTCAGGCGCCGATGAGCGCCTCGATCGGGCCGCGCGCGAAGTAGATCACGAAGCCGGCTGCGACGATCCACAGCAGCCAGTGGACCTGCTTGGCCTTGCGGGCGAAGACGTTCACGACGACCCAGCTGATGAAGCCCGCCCCGATGCCGTTGGCGATCGAGTAGGTCAGCGGCATGACGGTCGCGGTGAGGAACACCGGCAGCAGGACGCTGAAGTCCGACAGGTCGATGTTCTTGATCTGCGCGAGCATGAGCGCACCGACGAGCACGAGCGCCGCCGCGGCGACGTAGCCGGGGACGATCGAGGTGAGCGGCGTGAAGAACATCGCCAGCAGGAACAGCACACCCGTCACGACGTTCGCGAGCCCGGTGCGCGCTCCCTCGCCGATGCCCGAGCCGGACTCGACGAACACGGTCGCCGACGACGACGAGGTCGCACCACCGGCGATCGCGCCGACGCCCTCGACGATCAGCGCCGACTTGATGCGCGGGAAGTCGCCCTTGTCGTTCGCGAGACCCGACTCCTTCGCGAGGCCCGTCATGGTCCCCATCGCGTCGAAGAAGTTCGAGAACACGAGCGTGAAGACGATCATGACGACCGACACGATCCCGATCTTCGCCCAGTCGAAGCCGAAGTCGATCTTGCCGACGAGCTCGAAGTTGGGCAGGGCGACGATCTTCAGCCCGTCGAGCTTGAGGCCCAGCGCCGTCGGCCAGATCGCGTTGACGATGTAGCTGATGACCGTGCCGCCGACGAGGCCGATCAGCAGCGCACCCTTGACGCGGAGGGCCATCAGGATGCCGGAGAGGAAGAGCGTGACGACGAACATGACGGTGCTGATCGTCGTGATCGAGCCGCCCACGCCGAGGTCGAGCGGGGGAGAGGCGTTGCCCGTCGCGGTGACGAAGCCGGCGTTGACGAAGCCGATGAAGGCGATGAACAGGCCGATGCCGACCGTGATCGCGAGCTTCAGCTGGACGGGGACGGCATCGAAGATCATCTTCCGCAGGCCCGTCGCGGCCAGCAGCACGATGATCAGACCGTTGATGACGACGAGCGCCATGGCCTCGCCCCACGTGACCTGGCCGACGACCGAGAAGGCGAGGAAGGCGTTGATCCCGAGCCCCGCCGCGAACGCGAACGGCAGGCGCGTGACGAGACCGAAGAGGATCGTCATGACACCGGCGGTCAGGGCGGTCGAGGTCGCGACGGCGGTGCCGTCGAGGACCGTGCCGGCGACGTCGGGAGTCGACAGGATGATCGGGTTGAGGATGACGATGTAGGCCATCGTCACGAAGGTGACGATGCCGCCGCGGACCTCCGTGCCGACGGTCGAGCCGCGGCCGGTGATGTCGAAGTAGCGGTCGAGGAACGAGGGGGATGCCGGGGCTGCGGCACCGCGGGACGCGCGGGATGTCGTGCTGTTCACCCTCCGAGGGTAGTGGGTCGCCGGGGCACCCGCTGAGGGCGGCCGATCGCTCGTGCCTCCGGTGCGGGAGCCGGGCGCCCGGGCGGACCGCGGGTAAGGTCGGTTCGTTGTGAATCGCCTCCTCGTCTCCCTCCTCGCCGCCGTCGACGCCCTCGTGACCGTCGCGGTCGGTGTCGGCGTCGTCCTCGCGCCGGTGACCCTCGTCTGGGTGTTCGGAGTGAGTGGGGATGCCGACTGGGCGGCGCTCTGGCCGGCGGCCGCCACGATCTGGCAGCTCGGCCACTTCGCGCCCGTCGCGGTGTCTCTTCCGGCGGAGCTCGTCGCCCTCGGCGGCCTGCCCTCGGGCGCTGCCGACTTCACCGTGTCGCTCGCCCCGACGCTGCTCGCCGTCTTCACCGCGATCTCGGCGTGGCGCTCCGGCAGTCGTGCCGCGCGGTCCGGGGCATGGCTGACGGGCGTCGCCGCAGGAACGGTCGCCGTCGCGGTGCTCTCGACGATCATCGCGCTCACCGGGCGGACCGGTGTCGCCGCGGTCGATCTCGGCGCAGCGGTCGCCGGGCCCACGCTCGTCTTCGCCGTCCCCGCTCTGCTCGGCGCGCTGGTCCGGGCATGGAGCGAGGGCGACGACGGCATCGTCGACGCCGTCAGCGAGCGCCTTCCCGACGACGTCCAGAACGCGGTGGATGCCGGTGCCCGCGGCATCGTGATGGCGGCGGCCGGCATCGTGGGGCTCGGCGCCCTCGTGCTCGCCGTCCTCTTCTTCGTCCGCGGCGGCGAGGTGATCTCGCTCACCCAGGCGGCCCAGGTCGATCTGCCCGGTGTGATCGTCCTCGCCCTCGGGAGCCTCTTCTATCTGCCCACCCTCGTCGTGTGGTTCGCCGGGTTCGCCGTCGGTCCCGGATTCGCGATCGGCAGCGGCACGGCGGTGTCACCGGCCGCCACCAGCCTGGGAGTCGTGCCGGGCATCCCCGTGCTCGGCGTCATCCCCGACTCGACCTCGCCCTGGCTCCTGCTCCTGGCGCTGGCGGTCGTCGGACTGGGCGTCGTCGCCGGGTCCGTCGCACGCGCCTCGCTGCTGGTCGGATCGACGGCGGATGCCGAGCCCCTCCGCCCGCGCCTGGTCGCCCTCGGTGTCACGGTCGTCGGGACCGGGCTCGTCGTCGGGGTGTTCGCCGGAGCCGCGCGCGGCTCGATCGGCCCCGGCCGGCTCGCCGAGGTCGGACCCGAACCGTGGCTCGTCGCCCTCGTCGCCGCGGTCGAGGTCGGAGTGGGTGCTGCCGTCATGCTGCTCTCGCCGCGCGGTGCGGATTCCGATCGGCCGGCTGCGGCATCCGTCCCGCGCGACGCGCCCGCGGTGTCCACGCCCGCGACGCCGACGTCGACGGCGCAGACGCGTCGTGAGCCCGCCGGGGCGGTCTCGCCCGACGAGTTCCCCACCGCCCCGCTAGACTGACCCGGTGCTCACGGTCGCCGTTCTCATCTCGGGCACGGGATCCAATCTGCGTGCTCTCCTGGACGCCGCGAGCGAGCCCGACTTCCCCGCCCGCGTGATCGTCGTCGGAGCCGACCGGCAGGCCGACGGCTTCGCCCACGCCGAGGCCTACGGCATACCGACGTTCATGGTCCCGTTCCAGGAGTTCGACAGTCGCGAGGCGTGGGGCGACGAACTGCTCGCACACCTCGGCGTGTGGAAGCCCGACCTCGTCGTGCTGAGCGGCCTCATGCGACTGTTGCCGGCCGCCGTCGTCGCCGCGTGGGCTCCTCGGCTCATCAACACCCACCCCGCGTACCTACCGGAGTTCCCCGGCGCCCACGGCGTCCGCGATGCGCTCGCCGCGGGAGCATCGCAGACCGGTGCAAGCGTCATCGTCGTGGACGACGGCGTCGACACAGGTCCGATCCTCGCGCAGGAGCGGGTCCCGGTGCTCCCGGACGACACCGAGCACACTCTGCACGAGCGCATCAAGCCGGTGGAGCGGCGCCTGCTCATCGACGTCGTCCGTCGCATCGCGACCGGCGAACTCGCCCTTACCTCCTGACCCGCACCACCCCCTGAACCGACACCCGAACGCCCCCGACTCGAGGAGTTCCCGCATGGCCGGCCCGCAGATCGACCCGTCCCTCTACCGCGCACGCGACATCGTGCCCGTCCGTCGCGCGCTCGTCTCGGTGAGCGACAAGACCGGGCTGCTCGAGCTCGGTCAGGCTCTCGCAGCCGCCGATGTCGAGATCGTCTCGACGGGCGGATCGGCAGCGCTCCTGCGCGACGCCGGCATCGCCGTCAAGGACGTGTCCGAGGTCACCGGCTTCCCCGAGTCGCTCGATGGACGCGTCAAGACGCTGCACCCCAGCGTGCACGCGGGGCTCCTGGCCGACCTCCGCCTGGAGGACCACGAGAGCCAGCTGGGCGAGCTCGGCATCCTGCCCTTCGAGCTCGTCGTCGTGAACCTGTACCCCTTCGTCGAGACGGTCGCCTCGGGCGCCCAGGGCGATGCCGTCGTCGAGCAGATCGACATCGGCGGCCCCGCGATGGTGCGCGCCTCGGCGAAGAACTACGCCAACGTCGCGATCGCCGTCTCGCCCGAGTCGTACCCCGCGATCGTCGATGCCCTCGGGCAGGGCGGCACGACCCTCGCGCAGCGCCGCGAGCTCGCCGCCCGCGCGTTCGCGCACACGGCAGCGTACGATCGCGCGGTCGCGACCTGGTTCGCCGAGGAGACGCTCGACGCCGAGGGCGACCTGCCGCAGCACCTGACGATCAAGGCCGAGCGCCTGGCGACCCTCCGTTACGGCGAGAACTCGCACCAGCGCGCCGCGATCTACTCGCGCGTCGGCGGTCACGGCATCGCGCAGGCGACGCAGCTGCAGGGCAAGGAGATGTCCTACAACAACTACGTCGACGCGGATGCCGCGCTCCGCGCCGCGTTCGACCTCGTCAAGCCCGCGGTCGCCATCATCAAGCACGCGAACCCGTGCGGCATCGCGATCGGCGCACCCCAGGCGCTCGACCCGATCGCCTCCGCGCACCTGCGCGCGCACGAGTGCGACCCCGTGTCGGCTTTCGGTGGCGTCATCGCCGCCAACCGCACTGTCACGCTCAAGATGGCCGAGAACCTCCGCGACATCTTCACCGAGGTCATCGTCGCGCCCGACTTCGAGCCCGAGGCGCTCGAGGTGTTCCGGCTGAAGAAGAACCTCCGGGTCCTGCAGCTCCCCGCCGACTGGCGTCAGGAGCCCATGGACGTCCGCCTCGTCTCGGGCGGCCTCCTGCTGCAGGATGCCGACCGCTTCCCGAACGAGATCGAATCGCTCGTGGACTCGTGGCAGCTCGTGTCGGGGGAGCGCCCCGCGGACAGCGAGCTGGAGAACCTCTCGTTCGCGTGGAAGAGCTGCCGCGCCGTGAAATCCAACGCGATTGTGCTCGCCAAGAACTCGGCGACGGTCGGGATCGGCATGGGGCAGGTCAACCGCGTCGACTCGTGCCGCCTGGCCGTGGAGCGTGCGGGCGAGCGTGCCGCCGGGTCGGTCGCGGCATCCGATGCGTTCTTCCCGTTCGCCGACGGACCGCAGGTTCTGCTGGATGCCGGCATCACGACGATCATCCAGCCGGGCGGATCCGTGCGCGACCAGGAGGTCATCGACGCCGCGCAGGCCGCCGGCGTGACGATGTACTTCACGGGCGAGCGGCACTTCTTCCACTGAGCGGGTCGGTTGGCCACGAATCATAGCGGGTGAGGGGGAGGGCAGTTCTCCCCATCGAAATCGATCGCTCTGATCACCTACTCTCTTGGCGGGAGGTTCCGCTATGGGAATGATGTTGCCGAACGAGCTGATCTGGGTGATGGAGAAGCTCGGGTTCGATTGGCCCGACATCGACGAGGACGAACTGCGCCGCGGCGGCCAGATCATCTCGACGTTCCGGGACGAGCTCGAGAACAAGATCCAGGTGATGGACCGCAAGGTCAACACCGACATCGCCGGCGCTATGCGCGGTCAGGCGGGCCCGGCCTACGTCAGCGCCTGGAACACGAACCGTTCCCAGAACCTCCAGAAGCTCATGGACATCCTCGGGCCCGTCCCGCCGGGTGTCGAGATCGCGGCCGGCGGCGTCACCGCGCTCAAGATCAAGGTCATCGCGGACGTGACCTCCACGATGATCACCCTCGTCGCCATGCTGACGAACCCCGTGACCGCCGTCGGCGCCGGCCCCATGCTCCTCATCAAGAAGAAGCTGCTGAACGCGGCCGTCGACATCGCGGTGGAGCAGGTGCTCAACCAGGTCCTGCCGATGGTCATCGAGCCGCTGGCGAACGAACTCCCGGGCGTCATCATGGCGGCGCTCGACTCGCCGATCGTCGAAGCGGTCGCCGGCGACCCCGACGAGTTCTACGCCGACCTTCAGGCGCTCGAATCCGCTCAGGGCGAGATGGAGCAGCACGCGGCCGACGTCGAGGGTCTCACCGACCGGCTCATGTCCGACCTCGCGAGCCTGAACATCGGAGGCGATTGACGGTGCCGGATCCGGTGACCTCGCATTCCGACCCGGATGCCGCCGTACACAGACGACTGGCGATGAACGATTCGACGGGATTGAACAGATCATGAAGATGGGCGAAGTCATCCGTCCGCTGAAGGACTCGCTGGACGGTGTGCCGGTGCACGTCCGGCAGCTGTCGGACATGTTCCGCAAGCACGGGCAGAAGCAGAACCGCAACACCAGTCGGGTCGACGACCTCGACGCGACGAACGTTCCCGAACCGCTGCGCGACGGCTGGAAGAAGGATTCCTGGCACACCCCGGACCGCGTGGTCGGTTCGGGTAAGCCGAACCGCCCCTATCCGGCGGAGTACCTCGACGCGGACTACATTCAGCAGCACCTGCAGCGCTTCGAGGGCGGTGCGACCCGGTTCTACCGGACCGAGAGCCTGAACAATTACGGCCCCGGCAACCAGGGCACGACGTTCGTCTTCCCGACCTCCGAGATCGACAACATCATCACGCAGGCGGACGGCGACCCGAAGAAGCTCGGCGTCATGCTCGGCCTCGGCGAGAACTTCTTCGTCGACGCCGACGGTAAAGCGGTCGACATCACCCGCGCGGACTTCAACTACGAGGAGATCGTCAACGGCAACCTCCGGATGCCGCGCGGAAACGAGGCGGGCGCGAACGAGGCGTGGATCCCGGGTGGTTATCTGCCTGAAGGCATCCCCGAGGCGGTGCTGAGCACCCACCCCGACGCCGTCAAGGGCGACCCGTCCGCCGGCGGGACGTGGGGTACGTACACGCCGTTCGGGCTGTGAGCGTGGCAGCCGCCTCCGGCGACGTCCGCTACCCCCGTCGGTTCGAGATCTTCCGGTTGGAAGCGCTGGGCGACGCCCCGTTCTTCACCGATGAGGACGCACGGGAGGAGTACGACCAGGGCCGTCGGCTCGCCGTGACGGATGCCGGCTCCCCGCCGACCTGGTACCTCGACATCCTGCCGGGGCAGCAGCGGTTCACGGTCACCTTCTACTCGTCCTACAAGACCCCCATCCGCGAGGTCGTGTGGGAGGCGACGGCCGGCCGCCTTCTCCGGCGACGCGCGCTCGACCTCTTCTACCCCGAAGGGGACCCGAAGCGTCGAGTCCCGTACTCGCAGCTCCTGACGGTCGATCAGCACGGGTACGCCGACGGGGTCGCGCGCATCGAGCGGTCATCGCCGATCGACGAGGATGTGTTCGCGGAGATCACCGTGAGCGAGCAGGAGCGTATCGACGTCCCCGAGTTCGGTGCGTGGTCGGCGCTGATCGCGGCATCCGCTCCGTCCGATGTGAGCCGCTTCGATCTGGACGCGATCGATGCCGCGGAGGAGTACGTGCGGGCCGCGATCGCCGCCGGTGGACCTCTCGCCGTTCCCGGCCGATGGAGTCTCTCCGCGTCCGCGTCGACGGTCCTGGGCACCGTGACCGCTCTCACCGCCTTCGAGCCGACGCCGTCGCTCGTGCCGGTCATCGAGCGCGACGCGGCGAAGATCCTCCCGGTGTTCGTGCAGGGGGCATCCCCACGGCAGTCGGGCCTCGACGCCCGCGAGGAGCAGCGGCGCGTCGACGACCTGGCGTCCGACCTCGCCGGCGCGTTCGAGTATGCGGCGGGACGGCCGATCCCCTTCCCGCTCGACCAGCGGGGCGACGGCCCGGTCGCGGAATACGCGGCATCCCTTCGTGACGCGAATGCGCGAACCGCCCAGTGGTGGACGCTGAACGAGACAGGTGTCGTGGTCGTGCGTTCGGGCGACGAGGATGCCGGTGACCTGGCGCTCGCCGTCCATCTGGTCCCGGCGAGGTGGGTCTCGGGGCGGAGCGGGACGCCGACAGGGCGCGCGCCGGCCGATCTTCGCTGGTCGCGGGCGGAGATCGCCGGGTGACCGCCGCCCCGTCGGGAGGAAGCGGGTGGATCACCGGACACCCGCGCGTGGCCGCCGGCGTGGCGGTTGACGGTGACGGCGTCCTGATGACGGGCGAGCGCATCGTCGGCGCCGCCGAGGAGCTTCTCGTTCGTCCTGGAGCGGAGCTCGAGGAGGGGGAACTGCTCCCGGGAGTGCCCGTGATCCGTCGAGGGGAAGCATGGATCATCCCGCTGTCGTGGCAGCCGCCCGCGGCCAGTGCGCCTGGCAGCGCCCTGCGACGCCGCTCCGAGGACCTGCGTTCGAGCATCCGATCGGCATGCGAGTTCCGCTACGGTTTCGGGATCGTCGCGGACCTCGAGAAAGCTCCTCCCGCCAACCCCTACCTCCGAGAGCTCCGACGTCAGGGAGCGCGGTTCGCCGGGTGGTGGGCGACGGAGGGCAAGGCTCTCGTCCTCGTCGTGCACGGTGCCCCCGTTCCCGAGCCCGTGTCGGCTGCCGCCCTGCACGTCGTTCCGCTGGGCTGGGTCTCCGACGCGCGGCCCGCACGGCGGGTGCCGGAGGTCGATGTCGGATGGAGCGGGCCCTTCTAGACGGGCAGCCGGTTGATACGCAAGACCTATGTGCCCTCCAACGGGCGTGGTTAGCATCTTCAGCAGGGGGGATACATGGGAATCGGAGAAGTCATCCGGCCGCTCAAGAACTCGCTGGACGGGGTTCCCGTTCACGTTCGGCAGCTCGCCGAGATGTTCCGCAAGCACGGTCAGAGGCAGGGGGACAACACCGCTCGCGTGACCGATCTCGATGCCACCGATGTCCCGGAGGCCCTCCGGAACGGGTGGAAGGGCGACTGGACGCCGAGCGACGTCGTCAAAGTGCCTCAGGGGCAGCGACCGCATCCGTCCGAGTACCTCGACGCGGAGTACATCCGTCAGCATCTCGATCAGTTCTCCGACGGTGCGACCCGCATCTACAAGAAGCCCAGCCTCGACGGCTATGGGCCGGGTAACAACTCCGGGCCGGACGGCAGGAACACGACCTACGTGTTCCCGACCGACAAGCTGGGCGACGTCATCCGCGCGGCCGATGGCGACCCCGTCAAGCTGAGCGACGCGCTGGGATTGCCGAAGGACTTCTTCGTCGGTGCGGAAGTGGAGCTTCGCGATTTCGCGCCGCACGAACTCGACGGACTCACGGTCCCCACGGGCAACGAGGGTGGAACGGATCTCGAAAAGTGGATTCCTGGGGGCTACCTGCCCAGCGGTATCCCCGAAGCCGTGATCGATATCCCGGAGACGGCCACCGGCCTCAACAACGGCGGATTCGACCCGTCCTATTGGCCGGGTACCCCGCGTCATTTCGAGCTGTAGGCGGACACCCTCATGCGTGATGACACCGACCTCTGGCGGGGCCGGTCCGAAGCTTTCGGGCCGGCGTCCGCCGTCGGCGGCGCGGTTCTCCCTCACGAGGGGAGAACCGCACTGCAGGCGCCCGACGGGCTTCCGGCCGCGGTCTTCCGCGCGGATGTCGACGGGTGGGCGACCCCGTCCACGCCGGTCCTCGTCCGCGGACGAGCGAAGATCCTGCCGCTCGCGTGGTCCGGCGACCCGACGGCATCCGTCCGTACCGTCGACACGGCCGAGATCGATGCCCTCGCCGAGCAGATGCTCGCCGCCGGCATGCACTGGGCCGGCAACTGGCGCGTGCTCGAGCTCGTGGAGCGGCGAAGCGACAGCATCGGCTCATACGCCGACGCCCTCCGCACGGCGGGGGCGACCCGGGTGGATTGCTGGACGTACTCGCATGAGGTGGGGCTCTCGCTCGTCTGGGCGGGGAGAGCGGATGCCGGCACGGCATCGCTCGCGCTCCACGTCGTCCCGGCGTCGTGGGTGTCCGAGCCGCGTGCAGGCAAACCGGTGAAGAACATCGACGTGCGATGGTCGTGGCACGACGTCGTCGGACTTTTCGAGCACGACCGAGGATTTAGTCTGTGAGCAAGCTGATGAGAGGGCTGGACCAATGAGTGCTGTCGACGGAATCGCCACCGATGTGACCCTTCGGATCTACGGTGCGAGCGAGCTCGGCGTGCTGTCGCAGACCGCTCCCGGCGCCGCCCACCCCCGCGTGGAGTACGTCGGCGGCGAGGTGTTCGTCGGGCTCGATCACCGCGACGGCAACGCCCCCGTCACCCAGGGTGAGACCGACGGGGCGGATGCGGACTTCCGCGATGCCGTGCGTTGGGCGATCTCCGCTGCGGGCGACAGCCCCGTCGAGGGAGCGAGCTCACTCGTCATCACCGAGGAGGCGCTCGCCGCCGCCATGCTTCTCGACCCCTCGCGACTCGCGGGTGCGGGTCTGTCCGGGGCGCCGGTGGCGTTCCCCTATGCGCGGGATCGCGTCATCATCGTGGGCGCGGACGACGACACCGCGATCGGGCGCGTTCTCGACGTCGCCGAGCAGCTGTACGAAGCGGAGCAGCCGCTCGTCAGCGCGCACCCGATCGTCCTGACCGACGACGGTTGGGCGCCGTTCCCGTGGCGCGAGCGTCTGCCCGAGCTGGAGATGCGCTTCGAGCGGGTGCTGCGTCTGTTCTCGGTGCGCGCATACGACGTGCAGACGGCCGCGTTGCAGCGCCCCGACGTGCACATCGCTCCTGCGAAGATCCAGGTCCTCGAGTCCGGCGTGACGACGACCTTCGCGGCATGGCCGCAGGGCACCGCGACACTGCTTCCCGTGGTCGACAACGTCATCATCGCCGACCCCGCGGGCACCCTCAGCGTCGCGACGATGACCGAGTTCCTCGACGCCGCCGGCGATGCGGTGATCCGGACCGGACTGTCACCCGCTCGCTACTTCGTGCCGGGTGACGAACCGGACGCCTCGCAGGCATGATCTGGGAGATCGATCAGCCCGAGGACCGACCCGACGGCGTTGACGCCCTCGGACGGCCCGATCCGGCGTACGCCGCGGCCCTGGGGCTCATCCGTGCCCCGTTCGGCCGTCGGTCGATGGCGTACGTCATCGACATGCTCGTCTGGGTCGTGCTGCAGCTTCCCCTGTGGCTGGGGGCGCTGCCCCTGCTGATGAAGCTCGCGACCGGCTCGATCTCGCCCTATGGCCTCGTCAACCATCCCGACTTCGTGCTGGCCGCTGTCATGGCGGCCGTCTCGGTCGCTCTCTCGCTCGCGCTCACGATCGTCCAGTGGATCCTGCAGGCGCGCCGCGGACTGACGATCGGCAAGGGGTTCATGGGACTTCGCAGCGTCAACGTCCGCACCCTGGAGCGACCCGGCGCGGGTCCTGTCCTCCTCCGTGCTCTCATCGTCGGGGCGGCCGGCATCATCCCGGTCATCGGCACGGCCGTCATCCTCGCCTCGCCGACCTTCGATTCGACGGAGCGCGGGCGGGGCTTCCACGACCGCGCTGCACGGATGTGGCTCGTCGACGTCAAGCTCGGGCTGAACCCGTACGACGAGAAGCGGATGCGGATCGCCCGGAAGGCGGTGAAGGCGGAACCCGTGCGCGAGCGCGCCGAGCGCCCCTCGTTGGCCACCTCGACGCGTCCCGGCACCACTCCCGAGTACCGGCCGGGCAACCGCATCAGCGCCGGTGTCCTCGGCGTCGTTCGGTCGAAGGACGGCACCCCCGATGCGGGGAAGGATGCCGCGCCTGCGCCTGCGGCAGGATCGGCCCCGGTCATCGACGCCGCCCCCGGTGTCGACGAATCGCGACGCACCCCGTTGCCAGATCGCGGGACCTTCGTACCCGCGGAACCGGTCGGTGGTCCCGAGGCGGCTGTCGCCGTGCCGACGTCCGCCCCCGCCGAAGCCCCGGCTCCGGCTGTCGCGCCTGCGCCCGTATCGCCGTCGCAGCCGGAACCTGCGCCTGCGCCCGCGTCCCGGATCGGCCTTCGCTTCGACACGGGGGAGACCGTCGTCCTGTCGACGGCGCTCCTCGTCGGACGCGATCCCGACCCCGCGTCCACCCCCGGGGCCGAACCGACCCGGCTGACCGACGAGAGTCGGTCGCTGTCGAAGACCCACGCACTGCTCGTCCCGACGCGAGGCGGCCTCGAGCTCATCGACCGCGGGTCGACCAACGGCAGCGCCGTCATCCATGCGGGTGCGGAGACGCCGGCGGTCCCCGGTGTCGCCCTGCCTGCCGCCGTCGGAGACACCGTCCGTCTCGGCGACCGCCTCGCTGAGATCGTCGTGTTGTGATCGTCTTGCCCGCCCCCGTCGAACGAACGCGACCCCATCCCTTCGGAGAAGACTCATGCGGCTGAAGCTCACCCTGCACCGGCAGGGCAACGACCCCGTCGACATCGTCGTGACGGCAGACTCGACCGCGACGGTCGGCGACGTCGCCCGCTACATCGCGGCGTCCGATCCGATGCGGACCACGACCTTCGCAGAGGACGACGTCCTCACTCTGTCGGTCGCGCCGCCCACGGCCTCGCGCGCCGTGGAGCTGCCGCACGACCTGCCGATCGGTGAAGCGCCCATCGGGTCGGGATTCGCGGCATCCATCGTCAACTACGGGGCCGGGTACATCAAGGCCGGTCGCGGCGAGACGGTCGGCATCCTCAGAGCTCTCGCGGGGCCGCTCGCCGGGCAGGAGTTCGCGCTGTCAGCGGGTCACGTGTCCATCGGCCGCGACCCGAGCAATGACGTCGTACTGGCCGACCCGCTGGTCTCCAAGCGGCATGCCCGCCTCGAGGTCGGGACGTACGCCGAGGTCGTCGACCTGAACTCCGCCAACGGCGTGCTCGTCGAAGGCGTCGAGGTGCAGCGTGTCCGCGTCGAGGACGGTCGTCCGTTCGTCATCGGCAACACGACCCTCGCGGTGTACCTGACCCGTTCGTGGGACGGGGCGGCGATCGAGGATCCGGTCATCGAGCGCGGCGGAGGCCTGCTCTTCAACCGCAGCCCTCGCGTCGAGGTGCGGTACCCGGGGACCCGTTTCAAGCCCCCCCGCCTGCCCACCGAGAAGATCGGCAAGATCTTCCCGTGGCCGATCATGGTCGCGCCGATCCTCATGGGTGCTGCCCTCTTCGCGCTCAACGGCAACCCCCGCTCCCTGCTGTTGATCGTCATGACCCCGCTCATGGCGTTCGGCAACCTGATCAACCAGTCGGTGCAGAGCCGCAAGAGCGAGGACCACGAGCGGCTGCTGTTCGAGCGTCAATTCGAGCAGCTCGAAGAGGATCTCTTCCGCGGCAAGCCTGAGGAGGAAGCAGCGCGCGACGCGGAGGTGCCGGCCGTGGCCGACGTCTTCGAAGAGGCCATGCGCCTCGGTCCGCTCCTGTGGACCAGGCGTCCCGAGCACTGGAACTTCCTCGCGCTGCGTCTCGGCACCTGCTCGCTTCCGGCTCGCAACGGGATCGACGACGCCGAGACCCCCGACGGACTCCCCGAGTACATCGACCGTGTCGATCGGCTGCGGCTGCGCTACGCGACGGTCGACAACGTCCCCGTCTTCGAGACCTTCCCCACTGCCGGATCCATCGGCATCGCCGGCCCGCGCGCCCTCGTCGCCGACGTCATGCGCGGCGTCGCCGTGCAGGTCTTCGGGCTGCACGCCCCGAACGACGTGGTCACTGTGGCTTTCTCGGATTCGTCATGGACATCAGAGCTCGAATGGCTCAAGTGGCTCCCGCACACGTCCGCCGAGCGGAGTCCGTTCCGCGGCGCGGCGCTCGCCGATTCCGCCCCGAGTGGCGCGGCCCTCCTCAACTCGCTCGAGGAGTACGTGCGGCGCGCCGCCGGCGGCGGCGCCGGTGCACCCCGCGGACCGTTCAAGGACGACTGGAACCCGCTGCTGTACGGCACCGATGTGGCCCGCGCCGCGGAGGACCGCACCAAAACGCCTCCCGTGTCCGTCATCGTGTTCGTCACCGGGGATGCACCGGTCGACCGAGGTCGACTGACGGATGTGCTCGAGAGGGGCGCCGACCACGGGGTCCACGCCATCTTCATCTCCGAGACCGTCGAGTCGCTTCCCGCCGTCTGCCGCAGTTTCATCGAACTCACGTCGGACCTCGGTGACGCACGCGTCGGTCTCGTGCGCAACGGCGAGAGCTTCGAGCATGTCGCCGTGGAGGGCGTCTCGAACGCGTACATGGAGATGTTCGCGCGGCGGCTGGCCCCGGTCGTCGATGCGAGCACCGTGGTGCACGACGCATCCGACATCCCGAACGCGGTCATGTTCCTCCAGCTCATCGACCCGGCCATCGCCGAGAACCCGAACGCCGCCATCGAGCGCTGGCGGCAGAACAACACGATCCTCGACCGCACCCCGACGCCACGGCCACGGCTCAAGAAGGCGGGCACGCTCCGCGCCATCATCGGCCAGGGGCCGAGCGATGCGATGGCCCTCGACCTCCGCACGCAGGGCCCGCACGCCCTCGTCGGCGGGACGACCGGATCGGGCAAGTCCGAGTTCCTGCAGGCGTGGGTGCTCGGGATGGCTGCGGCGCACAGTCCCGACCGCGTCACGTTCCTCTTCGTCGACTACAAGGGCGGGTCGGCATTCGCGGACTGCGTCGACCTGCCGCACTGCGTCGGTCTCGTGACCGACCTCAACCCCCACCTCGTCCGCCGTGCTCTCACCAGCCTCCGCGCCGAGCTGCAGCACCGCGAGCACCTGTTGAACCGCAAGAAGGCCAAGGACCTTCTCGAACTCGAGAAGCGCCAGGACCCCGAATGTCCGCCCTCGCTCGTCCTGGTGATCGACGAGTTCGCCGCGCTCGCGTCCGAGATGCCCGAGTTCGTGGACGGCGTGGTCGACATCGCCCAGCGCGGCCGCTCCCTCGGCATCCACCTCATCATGGCGACCCAGCGCCCCGCCGGCGTCATCAAGGACAACCTCCGGGCGAACACCAACCTGCGCATCGCGCTCCGAATGGCGGATGAGGCAGACTCGCGCGACGTGGTCGACGACGACGTCGCGGCGAGCTTCCCGGCATCCGTCCCCGGTCGTGCGATCGCGAAGACCGGACCGGGCCGACTCGTCCCCTTCCAGTCCGCGTACACCGGCGGGTGGACCAGCCAGGAGGAGACCACGGTCGCCGAGGTGCGCGTGGCCGAGTTGCGCTTCGGTGCAGCCCCCGAGTGGGAGCCGGACCGTCCCGCCGAGTCGGACTCCCACGAGGAGGACCTGGGCCCGAACGACCAGAAGCGCATCGTCTCGACGCTCGTCGCCGCGCGCGAGCTCGCCGAGCTGCCGCTCCCGCGACGTCCGTGGCTCGACGACCTCTCTCCGCTCGTCGACCTGGCGGATCTCGAGAACGACGGCGATACCCGCATCCCGATCGCCCTCATGGACGTCCCCGAGAAGCAGATGCAGGAATCGGCGGCCTTCGTCCCCGATCGCGACGGCTCCCTCGTCGTGTACGGCACGTCGGGGTCGGGCAAGTCGACCGTCCTCAAGACGATCGGCACCGCCGCGGGCATGCGACCGGACCGCGGCCGCGTGAACGTGTACTGCCTCGACTTCGCCACCGGTGCCCTCGGCGCGCTGTCGGCGCTGCCGCACGTCGGATCGGTCGTCGACGGGTCCGACGTGGAGCGCATCCAGCGCCTGTTCCGCACCCTCGACAGCGAGATGGACCGGCGGGCGACGGCGTTCTCGGCCGCGAGCGCGGCGACGCTGCAGGAGTACCGCGAGATCGCGGATCCGAACCTCCCGCGCATCATCCTCCTCATCGACAACTTCCCCGAGTTCAAGAAGGACTGGGAGGTCGCCCCCGGGCGCGGGCCGTTCTACCGCACCTTCATGCGGATCCTCGGCGAAGGCCGCACGCTCGGTGTGCACACGGTGCTGACCGCGGACCGCGGCAACGCGGTGCCGAGCGCGGTCGCCTCGAACATCCCGCGCAAGGTCGTGCTGCGCATGGGCGACCCGTCGCAGTACATGCTGCTGGGCACGCCCCGTGACGTGCTGGACGAGCAGTCCGCCCCCGGTCGCGCGGTGATCGACGGTCACGAAGCGCAGATCGCCGTCCTCGGCGGCACATCGAACGCGGTGGAGCAGACGAAGGCGCTCGGTGTGCTGGGCGAGAAGCTCCGCGCCGAGGGCGTGCGGGATCTGCCCGAGATCGGCGCGCTGCCCACTGCGGTGCCCGCGTCCGACATGCCGGCACGGGCCGATGGGATGCCGGTGTTCGGCGTCGCGGACGACACCCTCTCGGCCCATGGGTTCGAGCCGATCGGTTCGTTCGTGATCTCCGGGCCCCCGGCATCCGGTCGCACCAACGGCCTCAAGTCGCTCGTCATGGCGATGGAGCGCTTCGACCCGGGCGTGCAGCTGTACCACTTCGGCAGCCGCAGGTCCGAGCTCAAGGACTTCCGTCCATGGGTGAAGAGCGCCACGCGCCCCGACGACGAGAAGGAGCTCGCGACCGAGCTGACGGAACTCGTCACGCGGGAGCTGTCGGAGGGCCGCATCCTGATCGTCATCGAGGACATGCCTCACCTGTCGGACGGACCGGCGGACCGCCCTATGCGAGCGCTCCTGCAGGCCATGAACGACAGCGAGCACATGCTCATAGGCGAGGCCGAGATCTCGCGCGCGAGCGGCAGCATCGGCGTCCTCGGCGAGTGGAAGGCCGGCAGGCAGGGCATCGTGCTCAAGCCCGACACGTACGACGGCGAGGCGATCTTCAAGACACCGTTCGGTCGTGTCAAGCGGTCGGACTTCCCCGTCGGGCGCGGCATCTTCGTGCAGGCGGGTCGCGCCGTCACCGTGCAGATGCCGCTCGTCGCCGACGTCGCGCCTGCCGCGGAACCGGTCGTCAGCGTTCCGACGACGCGTGCCGCGGCTCGCGAAGCGGTGACGGCGGATGCCGCGGGCACGACGCTGGGGGCATAACCCTCGATCGAAACGGGGACTTCTCCCCATGTACGTGGCGACGAGTCTTTTCTACTCTCGATAGGGAGGTGATGCGCTGTGGGCATGATGCTGCCGAACGAACTGATCTGGGTGATGGAGAAGCTCGGATTCGAATGGCCCGACGTCGACGAGGACGAACTGCGACGCGGTGCGCAGATCGTCTCCCACTTCCGGGACGACCTCGAGGACTCCCTGCAGGCCATCGACCGGAAGGTGAACGGCGACCTGGCAGCGGCGATGCGGGGCCAGGCGGGGCCTGCGTTCGTGTCGGCGTGGAACACCAACCGGTCGCAGAATCTGCAGAAACTCGTCGACCTGCTGGGGCCTGTTCCGCCCGGGATGGACATCGCCGCCGGCGTCGTGCTGGGACTCAAGATCAAGGTCATCGCCGACGTCACGACGACGATGATCGCGCTGGTCGGCATGCTCACGAACCCGGTCACCGCGGTCGGTGCCGGCCCCATGCTCATCATCAAGAAGAAGCTCTTGAACGCCGCGGTCGACATCGCCATCGAGCAGGCGCTGAACCAGATCCTGCCGACGGTCATCGAGCCGCTCGCCGATGAATTGCCCGCTGTTGTCATGGCGGCGCTGAACGCTCCCGTCGTCGAGGCCGTGGCCGGCAACCCAGACGAGTTCTACGCCGACCTGCAGGCGCTCGAGCAGTCCGAGGAGGAGCTCGATCTGCGCGCTGCCGACATCGAATCGTTGATGGACCGGCTCATGGCCGACCTCGCCGGACTGAACATCACGGGGGACTGACACATGGCTCGAGTCGGAGACGAACTCATCAAGCCGATGCTGCGGGCGCTGGACGACATCCCGGTCCACGGTCGGCAGCTCGGCGAGATGGTGCGAGGCTTGCGCGGCAAGCAGCGACGCAACCGCGACGGTGTCGAAGACATCGACACGTTCGATGTCACCTTGCGTCCGTTCAAGCGGAACAAGAAGCACGACCCGGTCGAGTACGACCGCCAGTACAACGAGCAGATGGACGCCCTGCAGCAGATGCCGCTGTCCGACTGGCTCCGCAACCGCACCGAATACCTGCAGAACGGCCGCACGCCCGACTCGCTCCGGGCGCAGGAGAACGCTCGCGCGGCTGCGCTCAAGGCAAAGATCTTGGAGCTTCGTGAGCAGGGCCAGAGCCGATCCGAAGCTGCGGAGAATGCGTCATCATGGCTTGCGACGCAAGCTGCCACTCACAGGCTGGACGGCATCGCGGGGGGCAACGTCACTGACATCTCCGGTGTCGGCGACGCTCGCATCAACTCGTCGCTGGGGTCTCAATGGCGGTCTCGCGTGGGTGACATCGACGCCGCCGTCGTCCGGTTCATCCAATCTCATCCGGGGGCGGACCTCTCCGATGTCTACATGAATGTCACCTTCAGATAGGTTGAAAACCATGGTCCAGATCGAAGATTTCGTCGCGCACTCGCCGGTCTCGCAGGAAGTCATAGCCGCGTATCGCGACCGAGTTCCCTCGGAGATCGTCGAGATCTGGGAGCAGTACGGCTACGGCACGTTCGGTGAGGGGTTCATCCGCGTGATCAACCCTTCAGTGTTCGAGGCTGAGCTCGGTGATCGGATCGGGAAAACTCAGGGCGACGGCATCGCGATCCCCGTCATGGTGACCGCCCTGGGCGATCTCATCACCTGGGAGCCGAGCGTCGATTCACTCGTTGCGATTCTCTTCCGGAAGTTCGAAACGGTGGGTCTGGGTTCGCCCAAGACCTTCCTCGGCCTAACTCGCCTCGACGGGGCGGAGCACCTGGAAGAAGAATTCGCGTGGGACCCCTACCCGGAGGCAGTCGCCCGTCATGGGGCCGTGGAGTTCGACGAGTCATTCATCTTCGTCCCGCTGCCGTCGTTGGGTGGTGCGGGCACGGTCGATACTCTGCAGAAACGCCCCACGCTCTCGGCTATTCAGGTAATGGTCGATCTGCAGGGTCCCATCGGCCACTGAATTCGACCGCCCCGGGTCGAGGCTGTCCGCTGGCTCGAGTCGGCGACGAAACCACCATCGTCATCGTCGATAGGTTGTGGGGATGATCGAGTTGGCTGACTTCGTCGAGCATGCACCTGTCGAACCCGACGTTGTCGCCGCGTATCGCGATCGGGTACCCCCGGAACTGGTCGAGGTTTGGGAACAGTACGGATACGGCACGTTCGGTGAGGGTTTCATCCGCGTCATCAATCCCGCCGTCTACGAGGCGGAGCTGGGGGACCGGCTCGGCAAGACCCAGGGCGACGGTATCGCGATCCCCGTCATCTTCACCGGTCTTGGCGATGTGATCACCTGGGAACCCAGTATGGGCGGCCTGATCGCGCTGATGTTCCGTAGCAATCGAGGCGCGGGTTTGGGTAAGGTGTCCAGCTTCCTGACCTTGACGCGTGCAGGCGGCGCGCGTCACCTTGCCCGTGTTCTGGACTGGGATGTATTCCCACAAGCGGTTGCGACGCAGGGCGTACCGGACTTCGACGAATCGTTCATCTTCGTGCCGCTGCCTTCCATGGGTGGTCCGGGCACAGTCGACACTTTGCAGAAGCGGCCGACGATCTCCGCCATCCAGGTCATGGTCGATCTCCAAGGGCCCATCGGTCACTGATCGACCACATCTGGGTTCTTCCCTAGGTTGGAAACCATGGTAGAGATCGCAGATTTCGTCCCGCATGCTCTGGTGGAGCCGGAAGTGATCGCTGCGTACCGTGACCGGGTTCCCGCAGAGATCGTCGAGATCTGGGAGCAGTACGGTTACGGCACGTTCGGGGAAGGCTTCATCCGCGTCATCAACCCTGGCGTGTACGAGGCGGAGCTCGGCGACCGCATCGGTAAGACACAGGGTGGCGGGATAGCGATCCCCGTCATGGTGACCGGTCTCGGTGACCTGATCACGTGGGAGCCGAGTCTCAACGGGCTCGTCGTACTCATGTTCAGGAGCAACCGCGGGACGGGGATGGGCAAAGCCGCTACTTTCCTCGGTCTGTTGATGCTGGACGGCTCGGATTACTTGTCGGAGAAGTTCGGGTGGGATGTCTTCCCTGAGGCGGTCCAGCAGCAGGGGGCGCCCGCATTCGACGAGTCGTTCATCTTTGTTCCCCTTCCTTCCTTGGGTGGACCTGGCACGGTCGACACCCTGCAGAAGCGTCAGACGCTGTCGGCTATCCAGGTCATGGTCGACCTGCAGGGTCCCATCGGGCACTGATCGGCCACAGTCGGATGAAGGAAGCTGTTCGCCTCGCCGGTCCGCGCCGGGCAGTGCCCGGACACCGAGCGCGAACGCCGCGGGGTGGGGTCTCCGCAACGACGGTCTTCGGTTAGCTTGAGGGACATGGTCGAGATTGCTGACTTTGTTCCGCACGCGCCGGTCGAGCCCGAGGTCATCGCGGCCTACCGGGAGAGGGTTCCCGCAGAGATCGTCGAGATCTGGGACACGTACGGGTACGGCACTTTCGCTCACGGTTTTCTTCGAGTGATCAATCCCGCGGTCTACGAGGCTGAACTCGGCGACCGAATCGGCAAGACCCAGGGTGACGGTGTGGCGATCCCCGTCATGGTCACTGGGCTGGGAGATCTCATCACCTGGGAACCCAGTCTGGGTGGACTTGTGGGTCTCATCTTCCGCGAGAACAGAGGCGTCGGCCTGGGGGACGTGGATTCATTCCTTCTTCTCACCGAGGCGGTGGGCTTGGACCATTTGGCCGCGGAGTTCAACTGGGGCGTCTTCCCCGAAGCGGTTGCGACGCAGGGCGCACCGGACTTCGACGAGTCGTTCATCTTCGTTCCCTTGCCATCCCTGGGCGGCCCGGGCACGGTCGACACACTTCAGAAACGCCCGACCCTCTCAGCGATCCAGATGATGGTCGACCTACAAGGCCCCATCGGGCACTGAGCGCACGCTCGGAATTGCGCTGTCGATCAGCGCTTCGGCGCGGGGGAGCGACCGGCCCGACGAGCGATTGTCAAGAGGGGACTTCTCCCCATGGGGTGGGAGAGACCTCTTCGCTAGCATCGTTCACGCGGGGGAGGAAACGGGTTCTCCGTACCACGACGAAACGCTGGGAGGCGGGTTCATGGCTCACGATTTTGGTGCAACATACAGCGAGATGGAGAGCGCGGCGCAGCGCCTGCGCGATGGTCGTCAGACTGTCACCGACACGCTGAAGGAACTCCAGGGCATCATCGATGACCTGGTGCAGGACGGCTTCAAGACCGAGAACGCGTCCGAGGCCTACTCGACCGCCTACTCGGAGCTCACGACGTCGCTCGACGACGCCGCTGAGGCCGTCAACGACATGGCTCAGGCGCTCGACCGCATGGCGGACCGCATCCGCGACACGGACGCCGAGCTCGCCGGCGGTTGATCCCTCCACACGCTCACGGGCCGCGATGCGATCTCATGATCCGCATCGCGGCCCGTCGCCTGTGTTCACGATGATTAGGATCAGGATGACGAACGGAGTGTCGCGACGATGACCACCTCGCAGACCTACTGGTACAACCTCTCCACCCAGTCCGTGGTGCGCGACGATCAGCGCCCCTCCGAGGACTGCCTGGGCCCGTTCGCCACCGCGGCAGAGGCCGAGGATTCGCCCGCCGTGCTCATCGAGTACGCGAAGAGCTGGCTCGAGAGCGAAGAGAGCGAGCCGTACCGTCAGATGGCGGCGGAACTCGACGACGACATCGATCGCGCCTGACGCGCGCATGCGTGCTTCCCGCCGCGGAGCGGTCGCTGTTCTCGCTGTTGCCGCCCTTGCCCTGAGCGCCTGCGCGCCCGCACTGCCACCGTCGGTCGTCCCCGACAGCAGCGTCACCGTCGGGTGGGGAGGCCGGCTCACCTCGTTCAACGCCGCGACCGACCCCACAGCAGCCAACCGCGACATCGCCGCGGCGACGCGCTCAGCCTTCGGTCATATGGTCGATGGGGAAGTCGTCCCGGACGAGTCGTTCGGCACGGCGAAGATCGTGGGCAAGGACTCCTTCACTGTCCGGTACGACCTGAAGGAGCCGCTCTGGTCCGACGGCATCCCGCTGGACGCCGCCGACCTCGTGCTGGGATGGGCGGCATCCGTCGGTCTTCTCACGAAGGACGGCCCCACGGATGCGGCGCTGAAAGCCGCGCGGCCGAAGGTCGACGAGTTCGCTCGCGCAATCGACGTCACCTACCCCGCCCCCACCATCTCGTGGCAGACCGCGATCGCCGCTGACGTGCCGGCGCACACCGTGGGGATGCGCGCCTTCGATCTCGACGACCCGATGGAGGCGAAGCAGGCCGTCATCCGGGCGGTGCTCGACCGGGACACAACGGCTCTCGCCGCCATCTCGGACGTATGGAACACGGATTTCGCTCTCACGGACGGCAAGCTCTCGCCGACGATGGCGCTCTCGAGCGGCCCGTACGTCGTCTCGAAGGTCTCCGACGAGGGGGCGAGTGTCACGCTGACGCCGAACCCTCAATACCGCGGAGCGGCGGTGCCGCAGGTCGCCGACGTCGCGCTCGTCCCTCGCGGGGACGACCCTCTCGCTGCCGTCGGGAAATCCCTCGACATCCTCTCGTTCACGCCGACTCCCGCTGACCGCACGCCGGTGAAGCAACTCGAGCGGCGAGACTTCGGGGCGCAGACGACGAACGACGGCACGATCTGGACCGTCCTCCTCAGCACCGACGCGGTCTTCTCCTCGCGCAACGCCCGCGCGGCCTTCTTGCGCGCCATCCCCGCGGACGACATGGTCGCCGCCGGCGCGGGTGAGTGGTCGCAGTCGTATCCGAAGACGACGTCGATGGTCACGGCCCCGGGTTCGCGGGCGTTCGAGATCGTCACTGAGGATTCCGGTTTCGCGAAGACGATCGGCACTCCCGCGGACGACGCCGCCGTCGATCGTGCTGCCGCCGGTGTCCGCGGCGGTGCCCGGGTGTGCGTGCTCTACGACCGAAAGAGCGGATTCGCGAAGGGCGCCTTCACAGCCCTGAAAGCCGGCATCGCCGAGGCCGGCTGGAACGCCGTCGACTGCGCGACGGATGACCTGGATGCCGCGCAGAAGGCGTCGGGATGGGATGCCGTCATCCGGCGCGTCCGCGTTCCCCAGACACCCCAGCAGATCGCGAGCCAGTGGAGCACCACGGGCTCCTCGAGCCTCGTCGGTCGGGTCGATCCGAAGCGCGACGAGCTGATCGCCACACTCCAGCAGACGGTGGACGTCTACGACGCGCGCGACCTGCTGGCGAAGATCGAGTCGACGATCGTGTCGGACGCGGTCGCCCGACCGCTGGCCGCGGTCCCGCGTCTGACGATCTCCGCGCCCCGCGTGACCGGCGTCACGGTGCGCGACGGCGACGACGCTCCGGTGCTCTCCGGGATCTCGGGGTGGACGCCCTCGGGGTGAGCCGCCGCATCCCGCCGTCGTGTCCGATTTCCGCGAGTCGATGTCGGGCGGTCGTGTCAGGCTGAGGTCATGACGATCGCAGCGATGACCTTCGACGAGCGGTATCGCGCGATCGACGCGCGCGACGCCCGCTTCGACGGGCAATTCGTCACCGCGGTGCACACGACCGGGATCTACTGTCGTCCCAGCTGTCCGGCGCGGACCCCGAAGGCGGCGAACGTCAGCTTCTTCGCCACGAGCGCCGCCGCGCACGAGGCCGGGTTCCGGGCGTGCAAGCGCTGCCTGCCCGAGGCGACCCCCGGCTCACCGCAGTGGAATCTGCGGGGCGATGTCGCCGGGCGGGCGATGCGTCTCATCGCCGACGGGGTCGTCGACCGGGACGGGGTCTCCGGGCTCGCCGCGCGGCTCGGGTACTCCGATCGTCACCTGACGCGGCTCCTCACGACCGAGCTCGGCGCCGGCCCCCTCGCCCTGGCGCGTGCGCATCGCGCTCATACGGCGCGCACCCTGCTCGTCGACACCGATCTGTCGATGGCCGACGTCGCGTTCGCCGCCGGATTCGGCAGCATCCGTCAGTTCAACGAGACGATGACCGAGGTGTTCTCCCTGTCGCCGTCCGACCTCCGGGCCCGTCGGCGCGGGACGACCGCGGCTCCCGGGCGGATCGACCTCGTCCTCCCGGTGCGCAAGCCGTTCGACGCGGTCGGGCTGTTCGGATGGATGCGGGCGCACGCCATCCCCGGGGTCGAGACCGGTGACGCCGCGACGTTCGCGCGCACGATCCGTCTCAGCGGCGGCCCGGCCTGGTTCGAGGTGCGACAGGATGCCGCGGGTCGCCTACGGCTGCGCGCCGAGCTCGCCTCGCTGCGAGACCTCGCACCGCTGATCGCGCGGGTGCGTCGGCTGTTCGACCTCGACGCCGACCCGACCGCCATCGATGCCGCCCTGTCGCGGCATCCCGAACTGCGTCCTCTCGTCGAGCGCATTCCCGGAGTTCGACTGCCGGCAGCCATGGATGCCGACGAGATGCTCATCCGCGCCATGATCGGGCAGCAGATCAGCGTCGCGTCCGCGCGCACCGTGATGGGGCGGCTCGCCGCCGCACTCGGCGAACCGATCGACTCGCCCGCAGGGCCGTCCGTCCTCTTCCCCACATCCGCCGTCATCGCCGAGCGCGGGGGAGAGGTGCTGCGCGGGCCCGGCGCCCGGATCCGCGCCATCGTGGGCGCAGCGACCGCGCTCGCCGACGGGTCGCTCCGCCTGAGCCCCGGCGACGACACCCTCGAGCAGCGCGAGCGGCTGCTGGCTCTTCCGGGGATCGGTCCCTGGACGGCCGACTACGTCCGCATGCGCGTCCTCGGCGACCCGGACATCCTGCTCCCCGGCGACGTCGCCGCCCGGGCGGGAGCCGCAGCGGCCGGCATCCCCGCGGATGCCACCGGCCTCACGACCTGGTCGACCAGGGTCGCGCCGTGGCGCAGCTACCTGATGGCGCACCTCTGGTACGCCGCCCCCGTCACGCAGGCGTGGCGCGCGGAAACCCCCGACACCCCGTCCCGAAAGGACGACCGATGAGCGCGGTCCTGCAGACCCTCGACACTCCCGACGGCGCATTCACGATCCTCGAAGAGGACGGTCGCGTGCTGGCGTCGGGATGGACCTCGGATGCCGACGCGATCCTCGGCAGGCTACGGGCCGACCGCGTGCCCGCCGACGTGACGACGGGTCGAGTCCGGTCCGCGGACGCCGTCGCCGCCTATTACGACGGCGACCTCGCGGCGATCGACGACGTGCCGGTCAGCCAGCACGGCACAGCGATGCAGCTCACGGGGTGGAGCGCGCTGCGAGACATCCCGGCGGGAAAGCCCCTCACCTACGCCGAGTTCGCCGCCCACCTCGGCTCACCGACCGCGGTCCGGGCCGCGGCATCCATCTGCGCGCGGAATGCGCCGGCCCTGTTCGTCCCCTGCCACCGGGTGCTGCGGACCGGGGGAGCCCTCGGCGGATTCGCCTGGGGTCTCGACGTCAAGATGCGGCTGCTGGAGCGCGAAGCGGCGATCTGACTCGGTTTTTTCGAGTAAGCGCTTGCTTGCGGCGAAATCACAGGGATATCCTGGAGGGCTCCCGCGCGATGCGGGCGCCTTGTCCGGCCCCATCAAGGAGGAAGCCATGTCCACGGAGATCGTCTACACGAAGTCCGCCGCCTTCCTCGTCGCCGGACGCCCCGTCCGTCAGGGATGACACCGAGGATCTGATCCCGCGCGGAGGCTTCCCGCGCACCTCTTCGTTCTCCCTCGACGGGTCACCGCGACCCTGATCGTCCGCGCCACGCCGCGCTCCTCGCCGCCTCGGCATCCGCTCCTCACCTGTGCAGGATCATGACCTCCTCGACGCATCCCCGTCTGTCCACCGCCCGCTCCCTCGCCCGCCTGATCCCGTTCGCGAAGCCCGTGCTCCCGCGTCTCGGGCTCGGTGCCCTCAGCGCGCTCATCGCGAGCCTGCTGGGCCTGTCCATCCCGCTCGTCCTCGAGCAGATCGTCGGCAAGAACGGTCCCATCGCCTCGGGCAACCCGTGGCTGATCGCCCTCGGCGGCGGCGCCGTGCTGCTGCTCGGCCTGCTCGAAGCGCTCATGGTCTGGGCGCGCCGCTGGTTCGTGCTCTCTCCCGCCACCGCCGTCGAGTACGAGCTGCGCACCGACTTCTACGGCCGGCTGCAGCGACTGCCCGTCGCCTTCCACGACCGCTGGCAGTCGGGCCAGCTGCTCAGCCGCATGATGCAGGACATCGGCCTCATCCGCCGGTGGATGGCGTTCGGCGTCGTCCTGCTGGTCGTGAACATGATCACGATCGTCGTCGGCTCGGCGATCCTGTTCAGCTGGCACTGGCTGCTCGGCACGATCTTCGTCATCGTCTCCGCACCGCTGTGGATCGCGGGCTTCGTGTTCGAGAACCGTTACGGCATGCTGTCGCGGCAGAGCCAGGACCAGGCCGGCGACCTGGCGACCGCCGTCGAGGAGTCGGTGCACGGCATCCGCGTCCTCAAGGCCTTCGGGCGCGGCAGCCATGCCCTGCGCAAGTTCACCCGCCAGGCCGAGACGCTGCGCGAGACCGAGATCAGCAAGGCCAAGGCCGTCGGCTGGATCTGGTTCTGGCTCGTGCTGCTGCCCGACATCGCCTTCGCGCTGTGCCTCGGCGCGGGCATCTACCTCGTCTCGGTCGGCGAGATCGACACCGCCGCGCTCATCGCCTTCTTCGCGATGGCGACGATCCTCCGCTGGCCCGTCGAGTCGATCGGGTTCCTGTTCTCGTTCCTCGTCGACGCACGCACCGCGACGGACCGCATCTTCGAAGTGTTCGACGAGCAGAACACGATCGTCGACCCCGAGAACCCGGTCTCGATCGCGGAGCCCCGCGGCGAGCTGGTCTTCGAGAGGGCGCGGTTCCGGTATCAGGATGCCGCGGCCACCGAGCGCGACCTGCTCGACGGCATCGACCTGTCGCTGCGACCCGGCGAGACCATGGCTCTCGTCGGTCTGACGGGGTCGGGAAAGACGACGCTCACGACCCTGCCCGGGCGCCTTTACGACGTCACCGGCGGTCGCGTGCTGATCGACGGCGTCGACGTCCGCGACCTGCCGTTGACCGAGCTGCGCCGTCACGTCGGCATGGCTTTCGAGGACGCGACGCTGTTCTCGCAGACCGTGCGTGAGAACGTCCTGCTCGGGCGCGAGGACCTCGACCCGCAGAGCGCCGAGGGGGAGCGCGTCATGCGCGAGGCCCTTCAGGTCGCGCAGGCCGCGTTCGTCGACGACCTGCCCGACGGCGTCGACACCGTCATCGGCGAAGAAGGGCTCAGCCTCTCGGGCGGTCAGCGTCAGCGCCTTGCGCTCGCGCGCGCCGTCGCGGCGCGTCCCGCCGTCCTCGTCCTCGACGACCCGCTGTCGGCACTCGACGTCGACACCGAGGCGCTCGTCGAGGACGCCCTCCGTGTGGTCCTGGCCGAGACGACGGCGCTCGTCGTCGCGCACCGGCCCTCCACCGTCACGCTCGCCGACCGCGTCGCGCTCCTCGAAGAGGGACGCATCACCGCCGTCGGCACGCACTCCGAGCTCCTGCGCACCAGCGAGCACTACCGGCACGTCATCTCGAGTCTCGAGGACGAGCAGGAACGTCAGCACAAGAGGGAGGTGTCCCTGTGAGCACCGTCACGGGCACCAGCGGCGAAGACCGCTCCGATTACACCCGCGAAGAGAGCCGGCAGATCCGGCGTCGCTCGCTGCGACTCCTCGGGTCGCTCGTCACGCCGCTGAAGATGCAGCTCGTCCTCGCGGGGATCGTGCTGGTCATCTCGACCGTCCTCCGCGTCGCCGGTCCCGCCCTCGTCGGCTGGGGCATCGCGAACGCGCTCCCGGCCGTCCAGAAGGAAGCCGACTGGATGCCGACGATCGTCGTCGTCATCATCTTCCTGATCTCCGCGATCGGCGGCGCCGCGCTCATCGGCTGGTACGCCGTCGTCGTGGCGCGCCTGACCCAGGCGGTCATGCTGGACCTCCGCAAGCGGATCTTCCTGCACACGCAGAAGCTCAGCCTCGAGTTCCACGAGTCGTACACGTCGGGCCGCATCATCTCGCGTCAGACGAGCGACCTCGACACGATCCGCGAGCTGCTCGACGGCGGTCTGAACGAGCTCGTCTCGGGCCTGCTGTACGGCGGGTTCACTCTCGTCGCGCTGATCCTGCTCGACTGGCAGTCCGGTCTCGTCCTCGCAGCCATGGGCGTCCCGCTGTTCTTCCTCATGCGCTGGTTCTACCTGCGCTCGCAGGTCGTCTACCGCGAGTCCCGCGTCGTGAGCGCCAAGGTGATCGTCAAGTTCGTCGAGACGATGACCGGTGTCCGCGCCGTCAAGGCGTTCCGCAAGGAGCCGGCGAACGACCGCGAGTTCGGCGGTCTGGCGAGCGACTACCGCGACATCAACATGCGCTCGATCCGCCTGTTCGGCACGTTCGAGCCCGCGATGATGGCCCTGGCATCCTTCGCCCTCGCGGCAGTGCTGCTCTGGGGTGGTCTGCGCGTTGTGAGCGGGGCTCTCGAGCTCGGTTTCCTGCTGTCGGCCGTCCTGTACGTCCGGAACTTCTTCGCGCCGATGCAGGAGGTGGCGTTCTTCCTGAACTCCTACCAGTCCGCCACGGCGGCGCTCGAGAAGGTGTCGGGCGTCCTCGAGGAGTCGCCGACCGTCCCGGATCCGGCGAAGCCGGTCGACCTCCGCGAGGCCAGCGGCCACCTGAGCTTCGACGACGTGACCTTCGGGTACTCCGAGACGAAGATCATCCTGCCGGACTTCCGCCTCGACATACCCGCCGGGCAGACGATCGCCCTCGTCGGGACGACGGGTGCCGGCAAATCGACGCTCGCCAAGCTCGTCGCACGGTTCTACGACCCGACGAAGGGTGCGGTGACGCTCGACGGCGTCGACCTGCGGGAGCTGCACCCGAAGGATCTGCGCCGCGCGATCGTCATGGTCACGCAGGAGGCCTACCTGTTCAGCGGGACCGTCGCCGACAACATCGCCCTCGGCAAGCCCGACGCGACGATGGACGAGATCCGTGCGGCGGCGCGCGCCGTGGGGGCGGACGGCTTCATCCAGAAGCTGCCCGACGGCTACGACACCGACGTGAACAAGCGCGGCGGCCGCGTATCGGCGGGGCAGCGTCAGCTGATCTCGTTCGCGCGCGCCTTCCTCGCCGACCCGGCCGTGCTGATCCTCGACGAGGCGACGGCGTCGCTCGACATCCCGAGCGAGCGGCAGATCCAGGAGGCCCTCGGCACCCTGCTCGCCGACCGCACGGCGATCATCATCGCGCACCGCCTGTCGACGGTCGCGATCGCCGACCGCGTGCTCGTCATGGAGCACGGCCGCATCATCGAGGACGACACCCCCGACGCCCTCATCGCGGGCACGGGCAAGTTCGCCCAGCTGCACCGGGCCTGGCGCGAGTCGCTCGTCTGAGTCGATCCTGGTCCGCTGACGGGTGCCGGGGCCCGATGTCGGGGCCTCGGCATCCGTCGTTCGCGGCGGCCGAGTGTGCCGGATGCAGGTTCAGGGGGTGTTCACCGCGCTCAGGGCACCATCGGAGCCGTCTGAACCTGCACTCGGCACGGTCACCGCGCGTCGCGTGCGGGTCAGATCGCGCCGGCGCGGTGGACGGCGGCGCCGAGCGGATGCGCGGGGGTGATCTCCGCCAGGGCGAGGGCGCCGTCGATCCCGACGCCGCGGGGCGAGACGAGGCGGAGGTCCTCGCCGAGTTCGGACTCGAAGGCGTCGTGCAGCGTTCGCGAGGCGAAGACCCCGCCGATGGCGCAGACGTCGAACGCCGGCTCGTCGGTGCGCACGCGTCGGACCGCGGTCCGGGCGGATGAGGCGAGCTCGTGCGCCGCGCGACGCGAGATGTCCTGCGCCACCGCGTCGCTGGCATCCGCGGCTGCAGCGACCTCGCGAGCGAGCGAGGCGACGACGCGCACGCGGTCGTGGTCGGCCTGCAGCGCCATGTAGGCCTGCGTCAGGTCCGGCCAGCGCGACAGCGCGGCCTCGGTCAGAACCGTCGCGGGGCCGCGTCCGTCGTAGGCGCGCATCACGGCATCGAGGGCCGCGCGCCCGATCCAGTAGCCGCTGCCGGCGTCGCCCATGATCCAGCCCCAGCCGTCGACCCGCGCCGTCTCGGTCTCGCCGACGGCCAGAGTGACGACTCCGGTGCCGGCTGCGACGACGGCGCCGTGCCGATCGCCCAGCGCACCGAGGAACGACGTCGTCGAATCGTGCGCGAGCATCGTCGCCTGCACGCCGTCGGCGTGGACCAGCGCGAGCAGCGCATCCGCATCGGCGTCGCGGTCGGTGAGTCCCGAGATCCCCGCCGTCACGACGTCGAGGTCGGTGCCGGTCCGCGCGAGGGTCTCGCGCACGACGTCGGCGAGCTGCGGCAGGAGGGGGATGCCGGTGTGGATGCCGCGGAACGTCAGGTCCTCGCGGCGGGTGCCGTCGTCGACTCGCACCTTGATGTCGCTCTGTCCCGCATCGATGGCGAGCACTCGGCGCGCGTTCATCGTCCTCCTCCGGTGGTGGCGCCTGCCAGCGCCCGGTACCGCTCGCGCAGGAACTCTCCCGCCGGCTTGCCATATGGACAGTAGTCGTCGTTGCGGTCGGCGACGTCCGGGTCGTAGAGCTCGGCCGGCCAGTCCCAGAGGAAGAACCCCGACATCCACTCGCGTTCCGCGCACGCGTCGAACATGACGCGGTAGTAGTCGAGCTGCGCCTGTCCCGACGGCGCGCCCTCGAGAGCCCAGTCATTCGGTCGCATCGGGGAGTTCTCGCGCGAGGGGCATCCCGCTTCGAGGAAGACGAACGGTTTGCCGGATGCCGCGACGACCGCCTCGATCCGGTCGAGGTTCTCCTGCCACGCGTCGATCGGGTAGTAGCCGCTCGAGGAGATCACGTCGACCGCGTCCCACCAGCCGACCCGATCCTCCTGGTACTTGTCGCAGTTGTACGTCACGAGTCCGGAGTACACCTCTCGCACGGCCCGCACCAGGTCACGCCAGTGCGACTCCTGCCCGTCGGCGCGCACCATCTCGCACCCGATGCAGAGCATCGCGCAGCCCTCGGCCTCGGCGATGCGGGCGGCGTCGAGGATGAACTCCCGGTACGAGGCGAACCACTCCGTCCAGCTCGGCTCGCCGGGCACGTCCCAGTCGAAGAAGCCGATGAACGCGCGCCAGGTCCCCTCGGCGACGTTGACGACCGGCTTCAGACAGACCTTCAGGCCGCGGTCGTGCGCCACACGGATGGCGTGGACGATCTCGCCCTCGGTGACCGTCGGCTCGTCGCGGAACGGGATCTCGGTCGAGAACGCGGTCGTCTGCAGGGCGGCGTACGAGAGCGCCGTCCACGTGACGCCGTGGTCGACCATCGCGTCGAGGGATGCCGCGGCCGCAGGTGTCGTCCACGTTCCGCGGACGCCCGTCCACCCCCACGTCATCCCGCAGACGAATCCATCCGGCAGGCTCATCCGGTCACCAGCTGGTTGGCGGAGCGGAGCACGCGGGGGTCCGCGAGCGCGTCCGCGTCGAGCGCGACGCCGGCGTCGTGGCGCACGACGATGCGTCCGGTCTCGCCGGGGAGCAGCGTGAGCAGGCCGTCGGCGGGCTGCGCGGAGGCATGCACCTTGTCGGCGAGCAGCGAGACCTCGCGGACGAAGCGGGCAGCCGTGATGCTGACCTCGGTGCCTCCCTCGACGGCGCGCGTCGAGACCGTCAGACCGGGATCGCCGAGCGTCGAGTCGCGCGGCTCGGCGAAGTACCAGACTCCGCGCGCGCCGTCGGCATCGACCACGAGCGCCTCGGACGCGGCATCCGCCGCCGTGGCGAGCTCGGCATCGATCGACACGACGAGCGTTCCCCGGGCCTCGACGGTGACGTCCACCGCCGTGTCCGCGAGCACCTCGCCGCCGAACGAGACGCGTCGCGTGCGCACCGGGACGCTCCACGCCTCATCGGTGTCGTTTCCGAGGACCGCGACGAGCCGGCCGTCGCGCGGCTGCACCGTCGCGACGCGGGGCGCGAAAGCGTTCTTCAGCGCGTGGAACAGCGGCTTGACCCGCTCGGCCCCGTCGATCGCGGCCCACGAGGTGACCGGCCAGCAGTCGTTGAGCTGCCAGACGACGGCGCCCATCGTGTGCGGCGCCCACGAGCGGAAGTGGTCGAGCGCGGCGCCGACGGCGAGGGCCTGGTTCAGTTGCATCGCCCAATGCCAGGTCTCCATGTCTGCCGGCACCCGGAAGTGGGGGAGCAGCCCGTTCGTGAGCTTCACGTTGCCGTCGATGGCCTTCTGGTGGACGATCATGCCCGGCGACTCGGGCGTCAGCGGCGCATCGTCGACGGACTCGACGAGCGTCGTCCACGCCGGCGGCGCCTGCCAGCCGAACTCGGCGACGAAGCGCGGCGTGTGGTCGCGGTACGTTGCCCAGTCGCGCCGGTTCCACTGCTCCCACAGGTGCATGCTGCCGTGCAGCTCGTCGTTCGGGTGCGGCCCCGTCTGACGACCGGATGCCGCGTCCCAGCCCGTCTCCGGACTGAAGGGGCTCCCGGGGGCGTACGGGACGTGCGGGGCGAGTTCGGCGATGAGGGCGGGGAAGAGTTCGTAGTAGTACGTCGCACCCCAGCTCTTGCCGTCGAGGCTCAGCTTCCAGCCCCAGTCCTCGAAGCCCCAGAGGTTCTCGTTGTTGCCGACGAGCTGCGCGAGCGAGGCGTGCGAGGCGAGTCGGACGATGTTCTCGCGCGCCTCGGCCTCGATCTCGGAGCGCAGGGGCTCCTCCTCGGGGTAGGCGGCGCACGCGAAGAGGAAGTCCTGCCAGACGAGCAGGCCGAGTTCGTCCGCGAGGTCGTAGAAGTCGTCGGACTCGTAGAGGCCGCCGCCCCACACGCGGATGAGGTTCACGTTCGCGTCGATCGCCTGGCGGAAGCGGCGCTCGTAGCGGTCGCGGTCGACGCGCACGGGGAGCGCGTCGTCGGGGATCCAGTTGACCCCCTTCACGAAGATCGGCCGGTCGTTGATGACGAGCGTGTACGGCGTGCCCGCGGCATCCGGCTCGATGTTCCAGTGGACCGTCCGGAACCCCACCCGACGGGTGGTCGCGTCGACCGTCCCGCCCTCGGCGTGCAGGGAGACCTCGACGGTGTAGAGCGGCTGGCCGCCGTGACCGACGGGCCACCAGCGGTGGGCCACGGGGAGGTCGACCTCGACGTGCCCGTTCTCGCCGACGGCGGTGGCGACCACGGTCGCGTCGCCGTCCAGGCCCGGACCCCGCACCACCGCACGCAGCTCGAGCGGGGTGTCGGCGGCATCCGTCCGGTCGATGCGGACGTCCACCGACACGCGTCCGCCGTCGCCGTCCGGCATCGCGACGACGCAGGTCTCGGCCAGTCGCGCGGTCGACCACGACTCGAGGCGCGCCGGCTTCCAGATGCCGCTCGTGTACGTCGCGATGCCCCAGTCCCAGCCGAAGCTGCAGGCGGACTTGCGGATCGCCTCGTAGGGCAGCGGGTACGGACGCGGCCGGGCACCGAGCTCGATGCTCGCCTGATTCGCGTACGGCACCGGTGCCCGGAAGGCGACCTCGAGGTCGTTGTCGCCGTCGCGCAGGAGCGCGGCCACGTCGTAGCGGTAGGAGCGATGCTGATTGGCGACCTCGCCGATCACCGTGCCGTTGAGGCGGATCGCGGCGACCGTATCGAGACCGTCGAACACGAGGTCGTGGCGCTCGCTGCCGTCGGGCGTCCAGGCGAACGTCGTCCGATACGTCCAATCGACGAGGCCGATCCACGCCAGCAGCGACTCGTTGTCGCCGTGGAACGGGTCGGGGATCAGGCCCTCGGCGAGCAGATCGACGTGGATGCTGCCGGGCACGGTCGCGGGCACGGTGAGACCGCCGACGACGTCGGGTACGGGACCCGCGGTGGCGCGGACGGTCCATCCGTCGTGGAGGGGACGGCGGGAGAGGTGGGTCACTTGACGGCTCCTGAGGTGAGGCCCTGGTAGATCCATCGTTGCAGGACGAGGAAGGCGACCAGCGTCGGGATGATCACGACGAGCGTGCCGGCCGCGATCACCTCCCACTGCGCGCCGAACGGACCTTTGAATCGGAAGAGGGACGTGGAGATCATGCCCTCGGAGGGCAGGTAGAGGAAGGGGGCGTAGAACTCGTTGTAGACCGCGATGCCCTTGATGATGACGACGGTGGCGATCGCGGGGCGCAGCAGGGGGAGGATCACACGCCAGTAGATCGTCCACCGGTTGGCGCCGTCGATCATCGCGGCTTCGTCGAGCGAGATCGGGATCGACTGCATGAACTGGATGAAGAGGTAGATCGCGATGATGTCGGTGCCCATGAAGAGCAGGATCAGCGCGGCCTTGGTGTCGTAGAGGCCGAGACCGTTGACGAGCTGGAACGTCGCGACCTGACTCGTCACCCCCGGGATGAGGGTGGCCAGCAGGAACAGGCCCATGACGAGCTTCTTGCCCCGGAAGGCGAACCGGTCGAGGGCGTACGCGGCCATCGTGCCGAGTGCGATCGTGCCGACGAGGGAGACGGCCAGGACGATCGTCGTGTTGACGAAGCCCTCGAGCATCTTGCCGCTCGTGAACGCCGTCACGAAGTTGTCGAAGTTCAGCCAGTTCGACGGCGGATCGAACGGCCCCGTCGCCGCGTATTCGCTCGAGCTCTTCATCGAGGCGAACAGCAGCACCGACAGCGGCAGCAGGGTGACGACCGCGGCGATCACGAGGCTGGTGTACTTCGCCGCGGTGGCGCTCATGCTGCCGAGACGCTGGAGCGGCGTCCGCCCCGACCGGCGCCGGGGGAGGGGCGTGGGCTTCGTGGGCGGAATCAGCGTGGCGGTCATGTCAGGTCCACCTTCTCGTCGGGGAACACGCGGCGCTGGATCCACGTCACGACCAGCACGATCGCCAGCAGGACGACGGCCATGGCCGAGGCCAGTCCGACCTGGCGGAAGGAGAACGCGGTCTGCAGGGTCTGGATGACGAAGGTCGCCGACCCGTTGGCGCCGCCGGTCATGATGAACGGCACCTCGAACACCGACAGGCTGCCGGCGATGGCGAGGATGAATGACAGTCCGATGATGCGACGGATGCCGGGGGCGATGATCGACCAGAACTGCTGCCACTTGTTGGCGCCGTCCAGTTCCGCGGCTTCGTAGAGCTCGCGGGGGATCGACTGGATCGCGCCGAGGAAGAGCACGAAGTTCAGTCCCGTGTAGCGCCAGACGGATGTGCCGGCGAGCGACCAGTTGACGACGTCGGGGTCGCCCAGCCACTTCGGCGGGTCGGCGAGGCCGACCCATCCGAGCACCGTGTCGAGGGTGCCCCCGGGCTGGAACAGGTAGAGGAAGACGAACCCGATCGCGACGCCGTTGATCAGGTACGGGAAGAAGAGGATGCCGCGGAACAGGTTCGAGAACCGGGTCGAGAAGCTGAGGATCACCGCGAAGTAGAGCGCGATGGCCATCTGCAGGAAGGAGGCGGCGAAGTAGTAGAGGCTCACCCAGAAGACGCTGAAGATGCGCGGATCGGTGAAGACCTGCACGTAGTTGTCGATGCCGACGAGGTTCTTCTCGAGGTCGATGCCGTCCCAGTCGGTGACCGAGTAGTAGAAGAGGTTCAGCGCCGGCCAGTAGGTGAACAGGAGGAGGAGGCCGACCGCCCCGGAGAGGAACAGCCAGGGGGTCAGCCGTTGCACGATCCCGCGTCCCGCCCGGCGCGACCCGCTGCCGGGGGCGCCGGATGCGCGGCGTGTGCCGCGCATCCGACGTCCTCGGGCGGGTGCGGACAGGACCGCAGGGGCATCCGCGGGTGCGGAGCCGGAAGCTGCGATCGCCATCGTGGATGCCTCTCTCAGCCGAGCTTCTTCGCCGATGCGCCCCAGCGCTCGTTGAGTTCGGCGAAGTAGCTGTCCTTGTCGCCGTCGGCGGCGCCGCGGGCGATGTCGACGAGCTTCTGGCGGTAGAGCGGGCCGTAGAGGTCGATCTGCGAGTCGTCGGCGATCGCGTTGATCAGACCCTCCTTGCCGGCGGGGGCGGGATTGATCTCCATGAGCTCGACTCCCGAGTCCTCGAATCCGGCGAGGTTGGCGGGGAGCGGCTTGTCGATGACGGGGGACAGCATGCCCTGCGCCTCCGTGTAGCCGGAGTCGGCGGCGACCCACTGGATCCACGCCCACGCGGCGGCCTTCGCCTTCGAGTGCTTGCTCACGGCGAGGTTGTAGTCGCCGCCGATGACGGCGTACTGGGTGCCGTCGACGTTGGCCGGGAAGGCCATGTAACCGATGTCGTCGGCCGAGCCGCCGTTCGCCTCGGCGGCCGCCTGCATCTGCGAGATGGCCCACGAGCCGAGCGGCATCGTGGCGATCTTGCCGGTGCCGAGGTCGACCTTGGACTGCTCCCAGTTGGTGGTGAGCGGGTCCTCCTCCGTGAGTCCGGCCGCGACCGTGTCGTAGAGGAAGGAGTCGACCGCGTAGGTGTCGGTGCCCTCGGTCCACGGCGCGGGGTTCTCCGCCATCGTGATGGGGGCGTCGGGGTCGTGCGTGATAGAGCCGAGGTTCCCGAAGGCCTGCGTGAGCGGCCAGCCATCCTTGTAGTTGGTGTACATCGGGATCGCGTCGGTGTTGTCTTTCACCTTCTGCAGCGTGTCGAGCCAGCCGGCCTCGTCGGTGGGCAGGTCGGTGATCCCCGCCGCGTCGAAGACCTTCTTGTTGTAGACGATGCCGTTGGCGTTGCCGCCGAAGGCGATGCCGTACTGCGTGCCGTCGAAGCTCGCGGCGGGCAGGAAGCGATACGTGTCCTCGAACGACGAGGTCTTGCCGAGCGGCTCGAGGAACTGCTCGTACTGGTCGGGCTTGATCGCCGGGATGCCGATGACGTCGCCGTAGTTCGTGGTCGACATGCGGGTGAGCATCTCACCGGCGTAGTCGGTGATGCCCTCGAAGGTCACGGTGACGTCAGGGTACTTCTTGGTGAACTCCTTCGCGTACTTCTCGAAGGTGCCGTCCTCGACAAGGTCGGTGCGCCAGGTGACGACCTTGATGTCGCCGGCCACCTTTCCGTCGATCGTGTTGTCGCCGGCGGGCTGTGTGCCACCGCCGGCGCAACCGGCGAGGGCGATGCCAGCGAGCGTGAGCGTCGCGGCAGCAACGCCGATCCGTGTGCGTGCCATGTGTGCGTCTCCTGTCAGGTTCGTCTTCGAAACCACTCGGGTGCGGGTCGGCAACGGCGCCGACGCGGCTCACGTTAGACCCCCGACCGACCTCTCACAAGGCTTCGATGACAGCGCTGTCTGGACTTGTCCGAATGTCGATGCACATCCGCGAAATAGCCCTGGGCTGGGGTTTATTATCTCGGATGCGTCTTTGTGAGGCTTCCGATGTCAGACAAATGTCCATCGTCGTCATTTCTGTCCGGACTGCTATCGTGGGCGGCGGGAGGCACGATGACGGTGCAGCAACGGGCCACGCTCGACGACGTCGCGCGGCTGGCCGGAGTCAGCTCCAAGACGGTCTCACGGGTCTTCGCGCAGCGGGAGCTCGTCGCACCGCAGACGGTCGAGCGGGTCCTCGCCTCGGCGAAGCGGCTGCGCTTCCGGCCCAACAGCCTCGCGCAGGGGCTGCGCCGTGGGGGCAGCCGCACGGTCGGCTTCATCATCGGCGAGCTGAGCAACCCGTTCTACTACAAGGTCGCCGCCGGTATCGAGAAGGAGCTCTCCGCGCACGGGTTCAGCCTTGTCGTCGCCACCACCGACGACACCGAAGAGGGCGAGGGGCGCGTCGCCGATGCGCTCCTGGCGCAGCGCGTCGGAGCGCTGCTGCTCATCCCCGTCGGCGAGGACCAGTCCTACCTCGAGGGGGAGCGTCAGCTCGGGACCCCGGTCATCGCCATCGACCGCCCGGCCCGCAACCTCGCTGCCGATTCGATCGTCCTCGACAACCGCGCGGCCGTCCTCGAGGCGACCCGTCGGCTGACGGCGCTCGGTCACCGGCGCATCGCCTACGTCTGCAACCCGGCATCCGTCTGGACGCAGTCCGAGCGTCTCGCCGGCTACCGCCAGGCGATGGCCGAGGCGGGCATCGAGGCGGGGCGGTGGGAGATGCTGGGCGACGACCTGTCGATCCCGCCGCGGGAACTCGTGCAGCGCCTCTGGCAGCAGGATGCCTCGCCGACGGCCATCATCGCCGGCAACAACCGGGTGACGGTCGGCGCACTGCGCGCGCTGAAGGCGCGCGACGATCAGCGGACGGCGCTCATCGGCTTCGACGACTTCGACACCGCGGACGTGCTCGGTGTCTCGGTCATCTCATACGACCCGCTCGAACTGGGGCGACGCGCGGCCACCCTCGCGATGGAGCGCATCGGCGACCCCTCCGGCTTCGTGCGTCAGATCACCCTGCCGACGTGGATCATCGAGCGGGGCACCGGCGAGCGTCCGCCGGTCGACTGAGCGGACTCAGACCCGCGCCGCGAGGAACTCGGCCTGCCGCATCCACTGGTACGCCTGGCCGCCCTCGTGCTCGTTGAAGGGGAAGACCTCGATCTCCTTGTCCGCCCCGGCCCATGCGTTGAAGGCCGCGAACACGGTCGACGGCGGGCAGATCGGGTCGAGCAGGGCGACCGAGAAGAGGGATGCCGCCTGTGCCCGCGCGGCGAAGCTCACCCCGTCGAAGTACGAGAGGGTCTCGAAGACGCGCTCCTCCGCTCCGCGGTGGACGGCCAGGTACCGCGCGACCTCCTCGTACGGGTCGCGGCCCGTCATCCCGACGGCGCGCTCGAAGTGGCAGAGAAAGGGCACGTCGGGCATCGCCGCGACGAGATCGTCGCTGAGGGCTGCCGCCGCGATGGCGATGCCGCCGCCCTGGCTGCCGCCGCACACGGCCACACGGGCGGCATCCACCTCGGGGAGGGAACGCACCGCGTCGATCGCCCGCACCGCGTCGGTGAACACGCGGCGGTAGTAGTAGGTCTCGGGGTCGTCGATGCCCTGAGTCATGTATCCCGGGAAGGCGGGGCCGGAGCCGTGCGGGTCGGGGGTCGCCCCGCCCGATCCCCAGGCGCTGCCCTGACCGCGGGTGTCCATGAAGAAGTGCGCGTAGCCGGATGCCGCCCACCCGAGCCGCTCCACCGGCAGACCCCGGCCCCCGCCGTACCCGTTGAACTCGACGACGGCCGGCAGCGCGCCGTCGCGCGCGGTCGGCAGGAGCAGCCAGCCCTTCACGGGGTCGCCCGCGAAGCCGGGGAACGTCACGTCGAACGCCTCGATGCCCCGCAGGGGCGTCTCGACCGGGGTGACCACCGGCGACCCGCCGGCCTCCCGCGCGCCGGCGATCGTGCTCGACCAGAAGTCGTCGAAGTCGGCGGGGATGCGGATCTGGGGACGGTAGTCGCGGAGGTCGGGCAGAGGCAGATCGAAGCGCGGCACGGCCTCACCCTAGCGCCCGGGCGAGCCCCGGCGGAGATATCTCGACATCGAGAGAAACCGGGGTCGTGCGATACGCTGAGGAGCATCCGCGACGCCCTTTTCTTGGAGACGACACGTGCCTGATTCCACCATCATCTACACCTACACCGACGAGGCTCCCGCGCTGGCGACGGCGTCCTTCCTGCCGATCGTCGAAGCGTTCGCCGGAAAGGCCGGAGTCCACATCGACACCCGCGACATCTCGCTCGCGGGCCGCATCCTCGCGGCGTTCCCCCAGAACCTCACCCCCGAGCAGCAGGTGGGCGACGCGCTCGCCGAGCTCGGCGGTCTCGCCACCCTGCCCGAGGCCAACATCATCAAGCTGCCGAACATCTCGGCATCCATTCCGCAGCTCAAGGCGGCCGTCGCCGAGCTGAAGGCCGCCGGCTACGACATCCCGGACTACCCGGACGAGCCGAAGGACGTGGCCGAGAAGGACATCCGCGCCCGTTACGACCGCATCAAGGGTTCCGCCGTGAACCCCGTCCTGCGCGAAGGCAACAGCGATCGTCGTGCCCCGCTGTCGGTCAAGAACTACGCCCGCAAGCACCCGCACCGCAACAAGGCCTTCGCCGACGGCAGCAAGACCCGTGTCGCGACGCTCGGCCACGACGACTTCAAGGCCAACGAGACCTCGACGGTCATCGAAGGTGACGACGTCCTGACGATCCGCTTCACGGCCGAGGACGGCTCCGTCACCGAGCTGAAGTCGGGACTCAAGGTCCTCCCCGGCGAGGTGGTCGACGCGACCTTCCTCTCCGCGGCGGCCCTCGACGCCTTCCTGACCGACACGATCGCTCAGGCGGCGGCCGAGGACGTGCTCTACTCCGTGCACCTCAAGGCCACCATGATGAAGGTCAGCGACCCGATCATCTTCGGCCACGTCGTCCGCGCCTTCTTCGCCGACGTCTTCTCGCGCTTCGGTGACAAGCTCGCCGCGGCCGGCCTCACCCCGAACGACGGTCTCGGCGCGATCCTCGCCGGTCTCGGCCACGTCGAGGGCGGCGACGAGATCCGCTCGGCGTTCGATGCGGCCATCGCGAACGGTCCCCGACTCTCGTACGTCAACTCCGACAAGGGCATCACCAACCTGCACGTCCCCTCCGACGTGATCGTGGATGCCTCGATGCCGGCCCTCATCCGCAACGGCGGCAAGCTCTGGGGTGCCGACGGCGGTGAGGACGACACGATCGCCGTCATCCCCGACTCCTCCTACGCGGGCGTCTACCAGGCGACCATCGACGACGTCATCGCGAACGGTCCGCTGAACCCGGCGACCATCGGCTCCGTGCCGAACGTCGGACTCATGGCGCAGGCGGCCGAGGAGTACGGCTCGCACGACAAGACGTTCGAGATCCCCGCGGCCGGCACGGTCGAGGTCGTGAACGCGGCGGGCGAGGTCCTCCTCTCGCACGCGGTGCAGTCGGGTGACATCTGGCGTGCGACGCAGACCAAGGACGTCGCCATCCGCGACTGGGTGAAGCTCGCCGTCACGCGTGCCCGTGCGACCGGGGTCCCCGCCGTGTTCTGGCTCGACGAGAGCCGCGCCCACGACGCGAACCTCATCGCGAAGGTGAAGACCTACCTCGCCGACCACGACACCGAGGGGCTCACGATCGAGATCCTCGCGCCGGCCGACGCGACCCGGTACTCGCTCGAGCGCATCCGCCGCGGTGAGGACACCATCTCGGTCACCGGCAACGTCCTCCGCGACTACCTCACCGACCTGTTCCCGATCCTCGAGGTCGGCACGAGCGCCAAGATGCTCTCGATCGTCCCGCTGCTCGCCGGCGGCGGACTGTTCGAGACCGGTGCGGGCGGCTCGGCCCCCAAGCACGTGCAGCAGCTCGTCGGTGAGAACTACCTGCGCTGGGACTCGCTGGGCGAGTTCTTCGCGCTGGCTGCCTCGTTCGAGCACCTCGCCGACTACACCGGCAACGCACACGCGAAGGTCCTCGCCGACACCCTCGACGCGGCCACCGGCACCTTCCTCGAAGAGGACAAGTCGCCCGGACGCGCCCTCGGCACGATCGACAACCGCGGCAGCCACTTCTACCTCGCGACCTACTGGGCGCAGGAGCTGGCTCGTCAGACCGTCGACGCCGAGCTCGCGGCGGCCTTCGCCCCCGTCGCCGAGGCGCTGAGCTCGAACGAGGAGACGATCGTCGCCGAGCTCGTCGCCGTGCAGGGTGCGCCCGCCGAGATCGGCGGCTATTACCGTCCCGACCCTGCGCTGGTCGAGAAGGTCATGCGCCCCTCGGCGACGCTGAACGGCATCATCGACGGGCTCTGATCCCAACGAACGGATGCCCCGGCCGCGTCAGCGGGCCGGGGCATCCGTTCGTTCGGGGGAGTGTCAGAGCTTGATCTGCGCGACGACCTCGCCGTACTCGGTCTCGTCGACGGGAGTGAAGCCGACGCGCTGGAAGAACGCGTCCGGCCCGCCCTCGCCCGCTTCGTAGATGACGTTGACGTGGTCGAAGCCGCGCGCACGGGCTTCGTCGATGAGCTGGTCGACGGCGTAACGGCCGACGCCGCGGCCCTGGTCGTCGGCATCCACATTGATGCGCCAGAGCACCGAACGGAAGTGCTCGTGGGGGGCGTCCGCATCGAACCCGGCACTCACGAAGCCCACGACCTCGTCGCCGTCGAGGATGACGCGCTGCCACGAGGTGGCGGGATCGACCACGGTCGCCGCGATCGCGTAGCTCTCGGGCGTGACGAACCGTTCCTGGCCCGGCTTGAGGGAGAGCGTGTTCACACCGACGATCGTCGTCGCCGACAGTTCTTCTACGCGGAGGTCAGCCATGAGCACAGGCTAACCGGGATCGCCACGGACTGCATCCGAACGATCGATGCGCTTCGCGTCAGGAATGGATCCAGACGTCGCCGCCGTCAGGCATCCAGTCATAGAGCTTCTTGGCCAGGGCCGGAGGCATGTTGACGCAGCCGGCGCTCATCTGGTTGCCGAAGTTGTTGTGCCAGTACGCGCCGTGGAAGGCCTGGTTGCCGTTGAAGTACATGACCCACGGAACGTCGGGCTGCGTGTACTTGTTGCCGGTGTCGCGCGACGTGCCCTTCATGTCCTGCAGGGGGGTGCGCCAGCCGATCGAGTAGTGACCGGTGTACGTCACCGCGCCGTCGCGGCCGCTGGAGATCAGCCAGGTGTCGACGACCTTGCCGTTCTCCTTCAGGTAGAGCCGCTGCTCGCCGAGGTCGACCTCGGCGAGTCGGACGGTGCTCACCGTGTCGCGCGGCGTCACATCGACGGGCAGGTCGTAGGACGCATCGCCGGTGGCGAGCTGGTTGGCGAAGTCGCGGGCGATGCCCGAGGTCTCACCGAGGACGCGGCCGTCCTGGCCCGCGACGACGGTCGACAGCACGGTGCCCGCCTCGCTCGTGAGGACGTTGGCGCTCTCGGGGTCCTGGTTGATCTTCGTCGGCAGCGCGTCGACGGCCGCCTGGATCGCCGCGGCGTCGGCCGTGTAGCCGAACGTGCCGGACTCGTCGGCCGAGACCTGCAGCCAAGACGCGAGGGTCTCGGGTGCCACAGGCACGGCACGGTCGTCGCCGACATAGAAGCCGGCCTCGGCGATCATGTCGTTGAGGGTGGTCGCGGTCGCCTCGGCCTCCGTCGTCGTGACGGCCGACGCGACCGGCTCGGGCGTCGGGTCGACGCTGGCGGTGGTGGCGCCGTCGGCGAGGGCGGTCTCGAGGGCGGCGCGGACGGCGTCGATCGACACCCCGGTGCCGTCGACCGCCGGTGTCACCGTGTACGCGCCGTCCTGGAACGAGACGGCCGCAGGCGTCGGATCGGTGTACGCGTCGGGCAGTGCCGCGCGCAGAGCGGATGCCGCCCGGTCGGCGTCGAGGGTGACCTCAGGCGTCCCGTACTCGGCGAACCACGCGGTCACGTTCCACATGGGGCTGCCCGCGAAAGCGGCGTCGGCGACGGCGGAGGCATCGACCGAGGCGCCGAGATCGGCAGCCGACACGGTCGGGCCGCCGTCACCCAGCGAAACCTCGATGGACGCGAGGCGCGACGAGATCGAGTCGGCAGCGGCTCCCGCGGTCTGTCCGCCCACCGGCACTCCGGCGGCGGTCGTCCCCGGGGCGATCAGCACGAGCGAGCACACCGTGGCGGCGGCGACGACAGCGGCGACGGGCAGCCCGATCTTCAGCCACAGACGGCGAGGCCTGGGCGCCGGCTCGGCCGGTGCCCAGCGGACGTCGACGTGCCCACCCGATGCGGGCGTGCCGTCGGCGTCCTGGCGTGTGATGGTCTCGGACATCGATCTCCCCCGAGCTGCGGCCCGGCGTTCCCGACTCCACGGGGATCCGGGGTCTCGTCGCCAGGGCGAATGTCGCTTCCGAAAAGGGTACGCGACGTGGGCTGAATCCGGTTCACCGACCGCACAGATCGTGATAATCGGACACCGCCGTGCGGATGCGGTCGGTGGCGTCGGCGAGGCCCGTGGCGCCGTCGAGGTCGCCCGCCGCGGCATCCGCGGAGGCGTCCGCCAGAACGTCGAATCCGGCGCGGAGGTCGGCGACGATCGCCTCGACGCGTGCATTGTCGATCGATCCGGAGACCTGGCGCAGCGTCGTGCGGACGGCGGCGGTGGCCGTCGCGGCGGCGGCCGGGTCGGCGGCATCCGCCTCGGCGAAGTCGGTCATCGCACCGTCGACGGCGCCCGAGAGGGTCGCGCACGCGGCGGCGACGGTCTGCGTGTCGTGCCGCGGGGCCGCCGGCGTGCACGCGACGGCGATCGCGGCGATCGCGGCGGCGACGAGGAGGGTGCCCGCGGCGCGGGCGGGGCGGGATGCGGACACGTCGGGCCTCCTCGGGTCGGGACCGTTCGAGCCTGTCACGTCTCCGCTGGAGGAACGGTGGAACCCGGGCTCCGGCCGGGCGGGTGACAGCCCCGCACCGCGGGCCGTAGGGTGTGGCCATGCAGCGCACAACGGTGTGGTCGTGGCTCATCGGCGGTCTCCTGCTCGTCGGGCAGAGCGTGCTCGGCGTGCTCTCCGCCCTCGCCGCCCGCGCGGGAGACGCCGCCTCGGTACCGCTCGAACTCGGCGCCGCCGTGCTGGTCGCCGCCGCCTGCGTCGTCTACGCGTTCGGGTTGCGGCCCGAGGAGAGCGTCGTCGCCCGCCGGCCGGCGGGTGTGGTCATGCTGCTCTCGCTGGGCGGGTTCGTCCTGGTGCGCGCCGCGTGGTGGGCCGGCCCCACCGGGTACGCCGTCGGTGCGGAGCCGACCGCGGCGCTCAGTGTCATCGTCGCTTTCCTCCTGGCCATCGGGGGCGCGATCGCGATCCTCCGCATCGGGGTGATCCCGCGGCCGTGGAGTTGGATCCCGATTGCCGCCATCGGTCTGGGGCTCGGCCTCGCCACCATGTTCGCCGTGGCGACACTCGTGGCGCCGGGCGCCGGCGGTCCCGTCGGGGTGCTCCCCGCGTCGATCCCGGGTGTCGTCGGGATCATCTCGATCGTCCTGGCGGTCACGACGCAGCCGTCGCCGGCGCGGCCGTCGGCTTCACCGGCCGGCGCCGCCGTCCGTCACGGCTGAGGAGAGAAGACCTTGCCCGGGTTGAGGATCCCGGCCGGGTCGAAGACGGACTTGATCCCGCGCTGCAGCGACCACTGAACCTCGCCGAGCTCGTCTGCGAGCCAGCGGCTCTTGAGGACGCCGATGCCGTGTTCGCCGGTCAGGGTGCCGCCGAGGGCGATCGCCGCGCGGAACAGGTCGGCGGCCGCACGCCAGACCTCGGCGGGCACCTCGTCGCCCTCGAAGATGAAGTTGGGGTGCAGATTGCCGTCTCCGGCGTGACAGACCGTGGGGATCGTCAGCCCGTAGGCGGCTTCGATGCGGGCGATCTCGTCGAACATCGCCGGCAGCGCGCTCCGCGGCACGGACACGTCCTCGATCAACGCCGTTCCCAGCGTCTCCATCGCGGGGTGCATCGCCCGCCGCACCGCCCACAGCTGCGCGGCTTCCGCGTCGTCCGCGGCGAGCCGCACGGCTCCGCCGCTCGCGGCGAGGATGTCCGCGATCTCGGTCTGCTCGTGTGCCGCGGCGGCTCCGTCGGTCTGCACGGTCAGCTGCGTCGCGCCGGGCGTCGGCGGGGCGAGACCGAGGAGCTCATGCGCGGCCGTCAGGCTCACGGCATCCATCAGCTCCATGATCGACGGCTGGATGCCGGCCGCGGTCACGGCGGCGGCTGCGGCGGCGGCGGTGCGGACATCGGGGAAGAGGGCGGTGAGGGTCCGCGTCTCGCCGGGCACGAGCCGACGGAGCTTCAGGGTCGCGCCGACCACGACGCCCAGGGTGCCCTCCGAGCCGATCATGAGTGCCGTCAGGTCGTAGCCCGTGACGCCTTTGACGCTGCGATGACCCGTCGAGATGAGCCGCCCGTCGGCGAGGACGACATCGAGTGCGAGGACGGCGTCGCGGACGACTCCGTACTTCGCGCACAGCAACCCGCCCGCGCCCGTCGCGATGTTGCCGCCGACGGTCGAGATCTCGCGGCTGGCGGGGTCTGGTGGCCACCAGAGACCATAGGGGGCGAGGGTGCGCCCGAGGTCGGCGTTGAGGATGCCGGGTTCCACGACGGCGAGGAGGTCGTCCGGGCGGACCTCGAGGACGCGGTCCATGCCGCGCACCGACAGGGCGATTTCGCCGGCGCCGGTGTTCGCTCCTCCGGCGAGGCCCGTCCCGGCACCGCGGGTCACGACCGGCGTGCCCGTCGCGGTGGCGATCCGCATCGTGGTCTGGACGTCTGCGACGGATGCCGCGTGCACGACGGCGAGCGGTCGCCCGGCGGCGCGCTGCCCCGACTTGTCGGCGCGGGCCGCGTCGACGGCCGGATCGGAGGTGTCGACGCGCTCCCCGAGCGCCTCGCGCAGCAGAGCGACGACGTCGGTCACGACAGGCGGCGGCGCCCCGCCAGGACGCCGACCACGACGGCGACGACGGCGAAGCCGAGACCGATCCAGGCCTGCCCCGCGCTCCACCAGGCGATCGTCGCCGACAGGTAGATGAGCAGCTCGACGAGTCCGCGCACGAAGGGGTGGACGCGGATCACGGCGCGCGGCGAGGCGAACAGGCCCCACACGATGAGCGTCGCCAGGGGCGCGGCGATTCCGAAGACGATGTTCCAGGGGAGGTCCCACGCCGTGAAGCCCCAGATCGCGAGCGATGCGACCGCGAAGAGGGTGCACAGGAAGCTGAGGAGGTCGAGGGCCGAGAGCCGCTCGGCGGTCGCGGTGGTCCCCGTGGCGGCAGGTGCCGTGGCGGCGGGTGCGGGCTCCGCGGGTCGTTCGGGGCGGACGTGGGGGAGCTCGGACATGCCTCGATTCTACGGGGGCCGTCGTGACGGCCGGAGTGTAACGAGTTTGTTAAGACTGCTTGCAAAAGCGGGTCGCTCTCTTGCGGCATCCGTATTCGTAAGGCTTACTAACAAACATGCCGAGCCCGATCCGATCCGCAGCCGTGACCCGCTCCCGACGTGCCGCGGGCAAGATCCTCCCCGAGCACGCACGTGCCCACAATCGCGCACTGGTGCTGCAGTCGCTCTTCTCTGCAGGGGCGATGAGCCGCGCCGACCTCGCGCGCGAGACCGGACTCACCCGGGTCACCATCTCGGATCTCGTGGGGTCGCTCATGGAGGACGGGTACGTCGTCGAGCAGGGTGTGCGGGAGGCATCCGGCCCCGGCAAGCCCGCCATGCTCGTCGACATCGCGCGCGACGGTCATCGCATCGTCGGACTCGACCTGTCGGGCAGCGAGAGCCTCGTCGGCGCGGTGCTCACCCTCGACGGCGAGATCGTCGCACGCCACAGCGTCCCGGTCCCCGCCCGGCAGAGCGAGGTCCTCGACGCGATCGTCGCCCTCGCCCGCACGGTCGTCGCCGACGCCCATGCCCCGGTCCTGGGTCTCGGCGTCGGGACACCGGGCGTCGTCGACGACCGCGGCGTCGTCCTCGCGGCGCCCGGCTTCGGGTGGGCGGATCTCGACCTCGCCGGGGCCCTCGAGCGCGACCTCGGACTCCCCGTGCTCGTCGCCAACGACGCGAACGCCGCGGTCCTCGCCGAGCACACGTTCGGCGGCGCCGGCGACGACGTGATCCTCGTCCGCGTCGGCCGCGGTGTCGGCGCGGGCCTCCTCACCGGGGGAGAGCCGCTCGCCGGTGCCCGCTTCGCCGCCGGCGAGATCGGCCACGTCACCGTCGGTACCGACGGCGGACCCGCCTGCGCCTGCGGCAAGATCGGATGCCTCGAAGCCTGGCTCGCCGTCCCCGCACTCACCGAGCGCATCGCCGCCACCGGCGACCCCGACAGCGTCCTGCGCGACGCCGGCGAGCGGCTCGGCATCGCCCTCGCGCCCATCGTCGGAGCGCTCGACCTGTCGGAGATCGCGCTCTCGGGCCCCGCCGACCTGCTCGGAGGGGCGCTCGCCGAGGCCGCGGCCGAGACGGTCCGCACCCGCACCCTCGCCACGTTCCACGACGGGCTCCAGGTGCGGATGTCGACCCACAGCGAGGACATCGTCCTGCGCGGTGCGGCCGTCATGGTCCTCTCCGGTCGCCTCGGAGTGTCCTGACCCGCACCACCCGCACCACCCGCACCACCCGCATCCGCGACGACCCGTCCGGGCCGCCGCATCCCCACACAGTGAAGGAATAGCTATGAAGAAGACCCTCGGAGCACTGTCGCTCCTCGGCGCGTCAGCCCTCCTCCTCTCCGGCTGCGCCGGTGGCGGGACGCCCACCGGCGGGAGCGCCGAGACCGGCGACCTGACCGTCTGGCTGGTCGGCACCGACACGCCCCAGGACGCGCGCGACTATCTGAAGAAGACGTTCGAAGACCAGAACGACGGCTGGACCCTCACGATCGAGGAGAAGACGTGGGCCGACACCGGTGAGGCGTACGTCGCCGCGCTCTCGTCCAACGACGCCCCCGACATCGTCGAGGTCGGCAACACGCAGGCGCCGGGATTCATCTCGCAGGGCCTGTTCGCCGACCTCTCCGGCATCCAGGACGACCTCGGGGGCGATGACATGCTGACGAGCTTCGTCGACCTCGGGTCGGAGGACGGCACGCTCTACGCCGCGCCGTACTACGCCGGATCGCGCGTCGTGTTCTACTCGCCCGCCAGCTACTCCGGAGAGGTCCCGACGACGCTCGCCGACTACGTGAAGGCCGGCATCGACGGGACCACCGCGACGAAGTCGGGCATCTACGCCCCAGGCAAGGACTGGTACAACGCCCTGCCCTACATCTGGGCCAACGGCGGCGAGATCGCCACCCTCGACGGCGAGAAATGGGTCGGCGGATTCTCGAGCGAAGGCGGGATCGCGGGCCTCACGATGCTGCAGGACGTCTACACGAACGCGACCATCGCCCCCGCAGACTCCGACGAGACCGACCCCCAGGTGCCGTTCTGCGCCGGCGAGGTCGGGTTCCTCTCGGCGCCGGCGTGGGTGAAGTGGTCGATCCTCGCGGCCGCCGACGCCGAGGCGCCCGGATGCCCCGACGAGGCCGGTAAGGACCTGGCGGCGTTCGCCCTGCCCGGCATGAGCGCCGGCGAGGTCGCCCCGGTCTTCGCGGGCGGCTCGAACATCGCGGTCGCCGCGAAGTCGGACGCGCAGGACAAGGCGCAGGCGGCGCTGGAGATCATCCTGTCGGAGGGGTACCAGAAGATCCTCGCCGAGAACGGGCTGATCCCCGCGCGCACCTCGTTCGCGCAGTACCTGCCAGACGACGCCATCACCGCCGAGGCGGCCAAGGCCGCGGCATCCTCCAAGGCGGTCCCGGCGAGCCCCAAGTGGGCCGAGGTCGAGTCGGCCGGCGTCATCAAGGACGCGCTCGTGAAGATCGCGCAGGGAGGCGACGTCACCGAGATCGCCACCGCCCTCGACGGTCAGATCGAAGCGATCCTCAACTCCTGACCGACCTGTGCAGGGGGCGGTCGCACCCCGGCTGCCCCCTCACCCTGCACGGAGACGATGATGTCCGGAACCCTCACACGCGCCGCCCCTCCGGCGCCGCCCCGCGATCGCCTCGCCACCGCGGCCCGCGAGCGCGGCCGACGTCGCAAGGACGGCGCGGCGGCGCTCACCCTGCTCGGCCCCTCCCTCGTCATCCTCGCGGTGATGGTCGGGTACCCCGCGGTCCTCATGGTCGTCCAGTCGTTCACCGACTACTCGATCCGCGACAAGGTGCAGGGGACTCTTCCCGACGTGGTCGGCCTGGACAACTACCTCGAGGTGTTCACCGCGTCCGACTTCCCGGCGGTGCTCGTGCGCAGCCTCGGGCTCATGCTCGTCATGACCGTGCTGATCGTCGGGCTCGGCGCACTCGTCGCGGTGCTCATGACACGACTCACCCGCGGCTGGCGCCTGCTGGTGTCGATCGGGCTGCTCCTCGCGTGGGCGATGCCGCCGCTGGCGGCGACCACCGTCTGGGGGTGGATCTTCGACGCGCAGTACGGCCTCGTGAACTGGCTGCTCAACTCCGTCACCGGGTCCACGGACTTCACGAACCACTCCTGGCTCCTCGACCCCTGGTCGTTCTTCGCCGTCCTCACGATCATCGTCGTGTGGCAGGGGGTCCCCTTCGCCGCCTTCACCCTCTATGCCGCGCTCGGGCAGGTTCCGGGCGAGGTCCTCGAGGCGGCGTCGCTCGACGGCGCGACCGGGCTGCAGCGGTTCCGCCTCGTGGTCTACCCGTACCTGCGGAACGTGGTGACCGTCGTCGTCGTCCTGCAGGTGATCTGGAACCTCCGGATCTTCACGCAGGTGTACACGCTGCAGCAGCGCGGTGGGCTCGTCTCGGAGACGAACGTCCTCGGCACCTACATCTTCCGTCAGGGGGTGGGCGAGTTCGGGGTGACCAGCGCGATCGGCGTACTCACCGTCATCCTCCTGCTCGCCCTGTCCTGGGGCTACGTCCGGACGACCCTCAAGGAGGAGGAGCTGTGAGCACGCAGATCACGCCTGCCGCGCAGCTGGCGACCGTCGGCGTCGACGAGGTCGCCGGCCGGGTCGGCGACGCGCGGACGCCCGTCGCGGGATCGCTCGCCGCACGGCGGCGTCGCCGCTCACCGCTCGGCCGCGTGGTGCTCAACGTCGCCGCGCTCGTCGTCTTCGCGTGCTCGGTGTTCCCCGTCTACTGGATGCTGAACATGTCGTTCACGAGCGGCGAATCGATCATCAGCCGTACGCCGAGCTTCCTGCCGCTGGACTTCACGCTCCGCAACTACGAGACGGCGTGGACGCGACCCGCAGCGCCCGGGCAGACCGATTTCGTGCACGGACTGATCAGTTCGGGTCTCGTCACGGTCGGCGTCCTCGTGGTCACCCTCCTCGTCGCGTTCCTCGCCTCGATCGCGGTCGCCCGCATCCGCTTCCGGGGACGCCGCTCGTTCATCGTCTCGGTCCTCATCGTGCAAATGATCCCGGGTGAGGCGATGATGTTCACGATCTACGGGATGATCGACGACTGGCGGCTCATGAACACGCTCGTGGGACTCGGCATCGTCTACATCGCCGCGGTCGTCCCGTTCACCATCTGGACCCTGCGCGGGTTCGTCGCGGGGGTCCCGGTCGACCTCGAGGAGGCGGCCATGATCGACGGGTGCACGCGGTCGCAGGCGTTCTGGAAGGTCACCTTCCCGCTCCTCGCTCCGGGCCTCGTCGCCACCGGCGTCTTTGCCTTCATCCAATCGTGGAACGAGTTCACGATGGCGCTCCTGCTGCTGCGGGGCCAGAACCTGACGCTGCCGCCGTGGCTCCTGTCGTTCCAGTCCGCGACCGAAGCGACCAACTGGGGCGCGGTGATGGCGGCATCCACCCTCATCTCCATCCCTGTCGTCGTCTTCTTCCTCATCGTGCAGGGGCGGATGTCGGGCGGGCTCGTCTCGGGCGCCGTAAAGGGCTGACATGCGCGTCGGAATCGACGTCGGCGGCACGAAGACGCTCGCCGTCGCGGTGGATGACGGCGGTCGCGTCGTCGCGACCGACCGCCGCGCGACCGGGCGGGGAGCCGAGGCCGTCGTCGACGGCATCTGCGCGGCCGTGCACGCCGTGCTCGGCGACGCGCCGCCGGGCCCGGTCGGAGTCGGCATGCCGGGGCAGGTCTCGCCCGGCGGCGTCGTCCGGCACGCGCTGAACCTCGGGATCGGGAGCGTCGACCTGGCCGAGGCCGTCGCCGCCCGGATCGGTGTGCGGCCCGTCGTCGAGAACGACGTGCGCGCCGCCGCCGTGGGCGCGGCCGCCCTCCTGCCGGCAACGGACTCGCTCGCCTACCTGAACCTCGGGACGGGCGTCGCCGCGGGGATCGTCCGGGCCGGGATGCCGTGGCGCGGTGCGCGTGGCGCCGCCGGCGAGATCGGGCACCTCAGCGTCGACCCCGCGGGGCCGGTCTGCCCCTGCGGGCAACGCGGATGCATCGAGGCGCTCGCCGGCGGCGCCGGGGTCGCCGCGCGGTGGGGGGAGCCGTCGCCGCTCCCCGTCGCCGAGGTGTTCGACTGCGCGGATGCGGGCGACCCGCTCGCCCGGTCGCTGCGGGCGGATCTGGTCCGTGGCGTGGCCGCCGCGGTGCAGGTGCTCGTGCTCACGGCCGACGTCGAGCTCGTCGTCCTCGGCGGCGGGGTGTCGCGTCTGGGTGAGCGGGTGTTCGCGCCGGTGCGCGCGGCGCTTCGGGCCGGGGCATCCGGGTCGGCCTTCCTCGCCTCGCTCGATCTGGCGGAACGGCTCGCCCCGGTGCCCGCGGGCGAGCCCGTCGGCGCGGTCGGTGCCGCACTGCTGGCGGGGTCGCCCGTCGGGGTCGCGCCGGGACTCTGATCGATGTGCTGGTCGGTATTCAGTCTCGACGCGAGTCCGCTGGGCGTGCGGGGGCGGATCCCCGGGCGTCAGCTCAGCGGCCGCACCGATCGGGACTGAATACCGAATGCGGCGTCTGACCGGCGATCGGAGGGAGCCGCGGCTCAGACCGTCCCGGAGAAGACCCGCCGCACGTGCAGATCGGCGCTCAGGAGCACCGCGTCGGCGACGGCGCCGACGGCGAGGGAGCCGAGCTCCGGCCGACCGATGGTGCGCGCCGGCGTCGCGGTGAGCGCGGCGACGGCGTCAGGCAGTGCCACACCCGCCGCGACGGCGGTGCGGAGCGCGGCATCCTGCGTCAGGGTGGAACCTGCGATCGTCCCGTCGGCCAAGCGCGCGACACCCGCGTCGACCGTGACCGACAGCGACCCGAGAAGGTAGGTCCCGTCCGCGGCGCCGGCGGCGGCCATCGCGTCGGTCACGAGCGCGATCCGGCCCGGGGCAGCGGCGAACAGCATCCGGATCACGTCGGGGTGCAGGTGCACGCCGTCGGCGATGACCTCGAGGGCCACGCGGGGGTCGCCGGTCGCGGCGCCGACCGGTCCCGGGGCGCGGTGGTGGAGTCCCGGCATCGCATTGAAGGCGTGGGTGAGGAGGGTGGCGCCTGCGTCGAACGCGCGGCGCGTGGCCTCGACGTCGGCATCGGTGTGGCCGACCGCGACGACGACGCCGGCCGCGGCGAACTGGGCGATCGCGTCGTGCCCGCCGGGCAGTTCGGGCGCGAGCGTCACCTGCACGAGCGAGCCGTGCGCCGCTTCGATCAGCGCGGCGACGGCCTCGGGCGTGGGGGTGAGGAGAAGGGCAGGATCGTGGGCACCGTGGTGCGCCGGGTCGAGGAACGGGCCCTCCAGGTGCGCGCCGAGGACCGAGGCATCCGCTTCCGCGAGCTCGGCGATCGCACCGAGACGGGTCGCGAGGTCGGCGGGGGAACCGGCGACCAGCGAGATGACGGCGCGCGTCGTACCGTGCGCGAGGTGCGCCGCCCGGGCGACGCGGATCGCCTCGATGCCGTCCTCGTGCGCGCGACCGCCTCCGCCGTGCCCGTGCAGGTCGACGAAACCGGGCGTGAGCACCGCGCCCGACGCATCGACGACCTCGTCGGCGCCGAGCGAGCGCCACGACTCCCCGGTGCCGGATGCCGCGACCCGTCCGGCCTCGATGCGGATCCACGCGTCCGGGGTGTCCGCGCCGGCGTCGATCAGCCGGGCGGAGTGGATGATGCGGGTCACGTCGTCCACGGGACCTCCGCGAGGGCGGGGAAGCGGATGCCGAGCGAAGTCCAGAGCGGCCCGAGCCCGCCGACCCGCGCGCGGAACGAGTCCCACGTGCGCTCGGGTCCGGTGGCGGCGGACCACGCGATCTCGGCTGCGGCCGCGATGCGCGGGAAGGCGAGTGCGTCGATGTCGGCGAGGCTCGCGACGGTCTCGGTCCACAGCGGAGCCTCGACGCCGAGGATCGCGTCCTCGGCGAGACCGTCGACGACGGCGGTCGGCTCCCACGAGTACGCGCGCTCGAGGCTCGTCGCGCCGTTCGCCCAGGTCAGACCCAGGGGTGCGTCGTCGGTCGGCTTCATGTCGAGGTAGATCGCGTCGGCGGGCGAGAGGATGACGCGGCCGCCGCGCTCGGCGAAGGCGCGGGCGTGCTGGGGCGCGGCATCCGTCGGCGTCGCGAAGCCCCAGTACTGGCCGATCGTGCCGGGAGCCAGGCCCGCGACGGCGCCGGCCTCATGCCAGGCGATCGGCGTCTTGCCGAGGTCGGCGATGACGGCGCTCGCACGCGTGACGAAGTGCGCGAAGTCCTCGGGCGTCGTCCCGTGGGACTCGTCACCGCCGAAGTGCAGCCAGGGTCCCGGGGTGAGCCCGGCGAGTTCGGCGAAGACGTCGCGCACGAAGGCATACGTCGCCTCGTCGTGGACGCGGAGCGACGAGAAGCCGACCGCGGTGCCGGTGTACGGCTCGCCCTCGACGGGGATCGCGCCTTCGGTGATGACGTCCGTGACCGGCGCCTCGGCGATCTCCGGGTAGGCGAGCGCGACGGCGTGCGTGTGCCCCGGCATGTCGAACTCGGGGACGACGGTCATGTGACGGGATGCCGCATACGCGACGATCTCGCGGTACTCGTCCTGCGTGTAGAAGCCTCCGGGAGCCCCGTCGACCGCGGTCGTCGAAGCCCTCTCGGTGAGCTCGGGACGCGAGCGCAGCTCGAGCCGCCAGCCCTGGTCGTCCGAGAGGTGCAGGTGCAGGACGTTGAGCTTCAGCGATGCGGCGCGGTCGATGTACGCCCGCACCGTGTCGACTCCGTGGAAGTGGCGCGCGACGTCGAGCATGACCCCGCGGTACGCGAACCGCGGGGCATCCGCGATGCGGACGGCCGGCACCACCCAGCGCTCGCCGTCACGACGGACGAGCTGGCCGAGCGTCTGCACGCCGGAGAAGAGGCCCGCGGCATCCGCTCCCGTGATCCGGATGCCGGTGGCCGCCGCCTCGAGGACGTACGACTCCGCGAGGCCGCCCTCCCGCACGTCGAGCACGATGCCGTCGCCGTCCGGCAGGTCGAGGCCCGTGCGTGCGGCGACGAGGGAGCGGAGGGCGGTCGCGGCATCCGTCTCGCCCGTCAGGCCGGCGCCGGAGAGGTCGAAGGCGGGCCCGTTCTGGACGGCGACGTCCGCGGGGAAGGGCACGAGGGGGAGGGGCACCGGAGCCACCGCCGTTCTGTAAGGTGTCCTAACAAAACCGATCGGGCCAGCCTATCAGCGGCCCCATCCGTTATGCTCGCAGTGTCGCGACTGGCGTTGAGGTGGGCTACCACCGGGGAGCGATTGACACGGCATTCGACCGCGCGCCTGGGCCGATGCGAGATTCCTCATCCCGAAAGCCGTCGTCAGGAGATCGTCATGACCGATTCGCTGTTCAACGCCCCCCTCTCCGAGGTCGATCCCGAGATCGCCGATGTGCTCGAGCGGGAGCTCGACCGTCAGCGTGGGTTCCTCGAGATGATCGCCTCCGAGAACTTCGTTCCCGTCTCGGTGCTGCAGTCGCAGGGCTCCGTCCTCACCAACAAGTACGCCGAGGGATACCCCGGCCGTCGCTACTACGGCGGCTGCGAGGTCGTCGACGTCGCCGAGGAGCTCGCGATCGAGCGCGCCAAGGCCCTCTTCGGCGCCGGGTTCGCCAACGTGCAGCCCCACTCGGGTGCGTCGGCCAACGCCGCCGTCCTGCACGCGATCGCCCGCCCCGGCGACACGCTGCTCGGCCTTTCGCTCGACCACGGCGGCCACCTCACGCACGGCATGAAGATCAACTTCTCGGGCCGTCTCTACAACATCGTCGCGTACGGCGTCGACGCCGAGACCTCGCTCGTCGACATGGACGAGGTCCGTCGCCTCGCGATCGAGCACAAGCCGAAGGTCATCATCGCCGGCTGGTCGGCCTACCCCCGTCAGCTCGACTTCGCCGCCTTCCGCGCGATCGCCGACGAGGTGGGCGCCCTCCTCTGGGTCGACATGGCGCACTTCGCCGGCCTCGTCGCCGCGGGCCTGCACCCGTCGCCCATCCCGCACGCGCACGTCGTCTCGACCACCGTGCACAAGACGATCGGCGGCCCCCGCTCGGGCCTCATCCTCTCGAACGACGCCGACATCGCCAAGAAGATCAACACCGCGGTCTTCCCCGGCCAGCAGGGCGGGCCCCTCATGCACGTGATCGCCGCGAAGGCGACCGCGTTCAAGCTCGCGATGACCCCGGAGTTCAAGGAACGTCAGGAGCGCACGCTCCGCGGAGCGGCGATCCTCGCCGACCGCCTCACCCAGGACGACGTCACGGGCGCCGGCATCGCGGTGCGCTCCGGCGGCACCGACGTGCACCTCGTGCTCGTCGACCTGCGCGACGCGGCGATCGACGGCAAGCAGGCCGAAGACTTGCTGCACGACATCCGGATCACGGTCAACCGCAACGCGGTCCCGAACGACCCGCGTCCGCCGATGGTCACCTCGGGGCTGCGGATCGGCACGCCGGCGCTCGCGACCCGCGGCTTCGGCGACGCCGAGTTCACCGAGGTCGCCGACGTCATCGCGCTCGCGCTGCTGCCGGGTGCCGACCACGAGGCGCTCCGCGCGCGCGTCGCGAAGCTCGCCGACGCGTTCCCGCTCTACCCCGGCCTCCAGCAGTGACCGCCGGCATCCGGCCCCTCCTCCGACCGCGAGACTGCACGCACGCCTCGAGACAGCGGTTTTTGACCGCAGTCTCGAGCTCCCCGCGCAGTCTCGCGGGCGAGGGGCGACGACAGGAGGCATCATGACCGCTCGGATCCTCGACGGTAAGGCCGCCTCGGCGGCGATCAAGACGGAGCTCGCAGAGCGCGTCGCGGTGCTGAAGGAGCACGGCGTGACGCCCGGCATCGCCACCGTCCTCGTGGGCGCGGACCCGGCATCCCAGCTCTACGTCGGGATGAAGCACCGCCAGTCCGAGGCGATCGGGATGAACTCGATCCAGCGCGAGCTGCCCGCCGACGCGACGCAGGAGCAGGTCGAAGCGCTGATCGACGAGCTCAACGCCGACCCCACCTGCCACGGGTACATCGTGCAGCTGCCGCTGCCGAAGCACCTCGACACCGACCGGATCCTCGAGCGGATCGATCCCGAGAAGGATGCCGACGGCCTCCACCCGACGAACCTCGGTCGCCTGGTGCTCAACGTCAACACCCCGATCACGTCGCCGCTGCCGTGCACGCCGCGCGGGGTCATCGAGCTGCTGGTGCGGAACGGCTACGACCTGGCCGGAAAGCACGTCGTCGTCGTCGGTCGCGGAGTTACGATCGGCCGATCGATCGGCCTGCTGCTCACGCGCCGCGAGTACAACGCGACCGTCACGCTCACCCACACCGGCACGACCGACCTCGGCGCGCACCTGCGCGAAGCCGATGTCATCGTCGCCGCGGCAGGTGTGAAGCACATCGTCACCGCTGAGCACGTGAAGCCGGGCGCCGCCGTCCTCGACGTCGGCGTCACGCGCGAGGACGACCCCGAGACCGGCAAGAGCCGCGTCTACGGCGACGTCCACCCGGATGTCACGGAGGTCGCGGGCTGGGTGTCGCCGAACCCCGGCGGCGTCGGCCCGATGACGGTCGCGCTCCTGATGACCAACGTCGTCGAGGTCGCCGAGCGCGCTGCGGGCCTGCGCGTCTGACGTGTGCTTGTAAACGAGGGATGCCGGGTGCCGCCCGGCATCCCTCGCCTTCGTTGACGGGCACCGCTCGCCTGTCGCGATGTGCGGTGGCGTGCGGCGTGTTGTGACGGGGGAAGCCCGCGGGGGCGCTGCCGTGATGCTCGCCTGTCGCAATGTGCGGTGGCGTGCGGCGTGTTGTGACAGGGGAAGCCCGCGGGGGCGCTGCCGTGATGCTCGCCTGTCGCAATGTGCGGTGGCGTGCGGCGTGTTGTGACAGGGGAAGTCCACCGGGGGCCCTGCGCCGGGGAAGCCCGCGGGGGCGCTGCGCCGCCGCTCGCCTGTCGCGATGTGCGATGGCGCGCGGCGAGTTGTGACAGGAGAAGCCGGCGGCCCGGCGCCTCAGGCGGTGAAGCGGGCGAGGAAGGCGCGGGTGCGGGCCTCCTGCGGATGCCGCAGCACGGACGACGGCGGGCCCTGCTCGACGATCGTGCCGGCGTCGAGGAACACGACGCGATCGGCGACGTCGCGCGCGAACGCCATCTCGTGCGTCGCCATCAGGATCGTCGCGCCCTCCGACGCCAGGTCACGGACGAGCTCGAGGACCTCGCCGACGAGCTCCGGGTCGAGCGCCGAGGTGATCTCGTCGAGGAGCAGCACCTCGGGGTCGGTCGCGATCGCGCGGGCGATGGCGACGCGCTGCTGCTGACCGCCCGACAGCCGGTCGGGGTGATCCTCCGCCTTGTCGGCGAGCCCGACGCGGGCCAGCAACTCGGCCGCGCGGGCTTCGGCGTCGCGGCGCGGCATCCGGTGCACCACGCGCGAGGCGAGCGTGACGTTGTCGAGCACGGACAGATGCGGGAAGAGGTTGAAGCTCTGGAACACGGCGCCCAGGCGCGCTCGCACGCGGTTGCCGTCGACCCGCGGGTCGGAGATGTCCTCGTCGCCGAGGAAGATCTGCCCGTCGTCGATGGGCTCCAGCAATCCCAGGCACCGCAGCAGCGTCGACTTGCCCGATCCGCTCGCGCCGATGAGCGCGACGACCTCGTGCGCACCGAGCGTCACATCGACGCCCTTCAGCACGTCCCGGTCACCGAAGGACTTGCGGATGCCGGTCGCCGTCAAGATCCCGCTCACAGCACCGATCCTGACTGCTCGCGCTCGCGGAGCCTCGCCGTGTACCAGTCCGTCAGGCGGATCGTGGGGATCGCCAGGAGGATGAAGAGGATGCCTGCCACGACGTACGGCGTGAAGTTGTAGGTCGTCGCGACGACGCCCTTCGCCCGCGCGATCGCGTCGAGGCCCGCGATGATCGAGATGAGCCCGACGTCCTTCTGCATCGAGATGAAGTCGTTCATGAGCGCGGGTGTCATCTTGCGGAGAGCCTGCGGCAAAACGACGCGGCGGAGCGTCTGCACATGGTTCAGGCCGAGCGCACGGGCGGCGAGGCGCTGAGAGGGGTGCACCGAGTCGATGCCGGCGCGGATCACCTCGGCGACGTAGGCCGAGTATGTGAGCGTGACGGCGAGGATGCCGAGGAACAGCTCGTCGATCCGCTCGCCGACGATCGTCGGCAGCCCGAACCCGACGAGGTAGAGCACGATGATGAACGGCAGCCCGCGGAACAGATCGGTGTAGCCCGCCGCCAGGGTCCGCACGGGAAAGAAGACCGGGCCCCGGAGAGTGCGCAGGAGTGCGATCACGAGCGCGACGCCGCCGACCGTGAAGATCGAGATGCCGAGCACCGTCAGGTTGAGGAGGAAGCCCTCCCACACCTTCGGCAGCGCCTCGATGGCGACAGCGGGGTCGAAGAAGGCCCGCTGGACCTTCGCCCAGCCCTCCGTGTTGATGACGAACGCCCACACGATCACCGCGAACGCGGCCGTCGAGAGGATCGCGATGAGCACGGACCGTCGCTCCCGCCCGCGCCGATAGGCGCGACGGTCGAGCTCGAGTGCGCTCGGGATGCTGGTACTCACGGATCGACGCTAGCGCGTCCTCACGGGCGCTTCGTCACTGGAGCTTCGTCACGCCTTCGGTGAGACCCGACAGCCATTCCTTCTCGAGCTCCGCCAGGGTGCCGTCCTCCCGGAGGGCGTCGACGGCCGCGCTCACCGCGGGGGTCAACGGCGAGTCCTTGGCGAGCAGCAGGCCCCACTGGTCCTCGACGCCGACCTTCGGGAGCTCGCCGACGATGAAGGAGTCGGTGATGTACGCGGTGACCGCGACGTAGGCGGTCGGGGTGTCGAGGACGACGGCATCCACCTGTCCGGCGCTGAGGGCCGCGGTGGCGTCCTCGTTCGAGTTGTAGAGCTTCGGGGTGAGCCCGAGGTCGAGCGCGTCGAGCGTCAGAGCGCTCGTCGAGTTCGCCATGGCGCCGATCGTGATGTCCTTGAGCCCGGCGAGGTCGGTCACGCCGTCGGCCTTGCCGCCCTTGAGGGCGATGATCGACTGGCTCGCGGAGTAGTACGGCGACGAGAAGTCGACGCCCTTCTTGCGGTCGTCGGTGATCGTGTACTGCTGCAGGTTCACGTCGAAGCTCTTGGGGCCGGGCGCGATCGCCGCCTCGAAGCTCGTGCGGACCCACTCGACGTCGTCCTTCGCGAAGCCGAGCTTGTCGGCGACGGCGTAGGCGACGGCGGCCTCGAAGCCCTTGCCCGACTCAGGCTTGTCGTCGTAGACGTAGGGCTCGTAGGCGGTCTCGCCGGTGGCGACGGTGAACTTGCCGGGGGTGACGTAATCGTCGGGCGAGGGAGTCGCACCGGCGGACGACCCGGCACCCGGGGCCGCGTTCGAGGCGCAGCCTCCGAGGAGGAGGGCGAGGGCCGCGGCGGACGCGACGAGTGCGGTGCGCAGGGCGGGACGACGGGACATGAGGGCCTCCGGGGGCGCCGAGGGTGCTCGGACGAGGGGGTCGGGTTGGCATCGCCGCGTGATCGCGGAGAGCCGCTGATCATTCTCGCGCGCAGACGGATGCCGCGGGTCCTGCGGCGACGCTTTGTTACACGCCCGTCACCCCAGGGCGATTGAGAGGATGGGGGGATGATCCCTGCGCGCACGCTCCTCATCGGTTCCGGTCGCATCGGAACGCGGGTGGCGGAGGAGCTCCGGCGCGCGGGCGGCGAGGTCGTCACGCTGCGGCGGTCGGCGGCATCCGATTCGGACGGCTGGCGACACATCGCCGCGGACCTGTCCCGGCCGCTCACCGAGTCGCTGCCGGCGGTCGACGCGGTCGTCGTGACGCTGCCGCCGGGCGAGGAGCAAGGTTTTCTCGCCGGCGCGATCGGCCGCGTCGCAGAAGCGTTGCCCGAGCGGCCGGCACGCACGATCTGGGTGTCGTCGACGCGGGTGTTCGAGGGGTACGGCGACGAGCGGCCGCTGGACGAGAACGACGAGCCGCGGCCGCGCAGCGATCGAGCCCAGCAGCTCGTCGACGGGGAGGAGCGCGCGGTCGAGCTGTTCGGCGCGACCATCCTGCGACCCGCGGGCATCTACGGACCGGGACGTGACCGGCTCATCCGCCAGGTGCTCGCCGGCACCCCGGTGGATCACGACCGCCGGACCAACCGCATCCACGAGACCGACGTCGTCCGCACGATCCTCACGCTGCTGCGGGCCGACGAGGTGCCCGCCGTCCTCCACGCCGTCGACCGGCGGCCGGCGACGCTCGGCGAGGTCGTGAGCTTCCTCGCCGAGCGCCTCGGCGTGCCGGTGCCGCCTCGCGGCGAACCCGCCGAGCGGCGCGGGACGATCCTCGACGGCACGCGCCTCACCGAGGTCGTCGACGGCCTCGCCTACCCGACGTTCGAGGACGGCTACGGAGAGATGCTCGCGCAGCGCGGCTGAGCCCTGGCGGATGTCGGCGGCCCGCGCGAAGATGCCGACATGACGCGCGCGCAGGAGATCCTCGACTGGCTGCGGGACTCGGACCCGTCACTGCGGTGGCAGGTAGAGCGGGATCTCCTGGGCGTGCCGCCCGAGCAGTGGGAGGTCACGCGGGCACGCGTGACCACCGAGGGGAACGGAGCCACGCTCCTCGCGCAGCAGGGGGAGGACGGGCAGTGGGAGGGCGGCGCGTACTTCCCGGCCGGGTTCTTCGGCAGCCCCGAGTCAGAGATGCCCGGCCAGCCGTGGACGGCCACGACCTGGACGCTCAAGGATCTGCGCGAGTGGGGAGTGCCGGCATCCGCTCTCGGGGACACCGCGGCGAAGCTCGACCGCAACAGCCGCTGGGAGTACGACGACCTGCCGTACTGGGGTGGGGAGGTGGACGTCTGCATCAACGCGTTCACGCTCGGGACGGGAGCGTGGCTCGGCGCCGACGTCTCGGCGCTCGCCGCATGGTTCCCCGAGCATCAGCTCGCCGACGCCGGCTGGAACTGCGAGGCCGAGGAGGGTGACTCGGTGCGCGGGTCGTTCCACTCGACGCTCAATGCCGTCCGCGGCATGCTCGCCTACGAGCAGTTCACCGGCGACACGGCGCTGCGCGACAGCCGGCACCGCGGCGAGGAGTACCTCCTCGAACGGCGCCTGGCGTACCGGCTGTCGACGGGAGAGGTCGTCGGCAGCTTCGTCACCGACTTCGTCTACCCCAACCGGCACCGCTACAGCGCGCTCGCGGCGCTCGATCATTTCCGGGATGCCGCTCTCCAGGCCGGCACCCCGCCGGACCCGCGGCTCGCCGAGGCGATCGAGATGGTCCGCGCGGCGCGGCACGCCGACGGCACGTGGCACCAGGGACGCACGCTCGAGGGCAGGCGCTGGTTCGACATCGACGCACCCGAGGGTCAGCCGTCGCGGTGGCTCACCTTCCTCGCGCTCCGGGTCCTCCAGTGGTGGGATGCCGCCCGCTGACGACCGCGCGGTGGCTCAGCCGCCGGCGCGACCCCATCGGGCCGCGAGCGCCTCGGACCCGCGGGCGAGGAGGGTGACGTCGGCGCCGACCAGCACGAAGGACGCGCCCTCGTCGAGGTAGCGTTGCGCGGCATCCGGATCGAAGGCGTTGACGCCCACGGGCTTTCCCGACGCACGGACGGCGGCGAACGCGTCGAGGACGGCTGCGACCACATCGGGATGCGTCTGCGCGCCGAGGAGCCCCATCGACGCCGCGAGGTCGCTCGGGCCGACGAAGACCCCGTCGATCCCGTCGACCGCGGCGATCTCGGCGGCGTTCCGGACACCCTCGACCGTCTCGACCTGCACGAACAGGGAGACGTGGCGGTCGGCGTCGGCGAGGTAGTCCTCGACGCGATTCCACCGGCCGGAGCGGGCGAGCGCGGACCCGACGCCGCGGCGTCCGTGCGGGGGATACCGCACCGCGGCGACGAGCTCCGCCGCCTGCGCCGCCGTGTCGACCATCGGCACGAGGATGTTCTGCGCGCCGATGTCGAGCACCTGCTTGATCGTCACGACGTCGCCGAACGGCACGCGCACCACCGCCGTCACGGGGGCGGCGGCGACGGCCTGCAGCTGCGCGAGCACCGACTCGAGCCCGTTCGGGGAGTGCTCCATGTCGATCAGCAGCCAGTCGAGGCCCGCGCCCGCGCAGATTTCGGCGACGAGCGGCGACCCGGAGCACACCCACATGCCGGCGAGGGGACGGTCGGCATCCGTCAGCGCTTCGCGGAACGTCGGGTTCAGATGAAACGGCATTCGATCACTCCCATCGGCCCATAGTCGCAGCGCACCTCGTCGCCCCGCGACACCCACACCGGCCGCGTGAACGAGCCGGCGAGGATGATCTCGCCCGCCTCGAGACGTGCGCCGTGCTGGTGGATCTTGTTGGCGAGCCACGCGACGCCCGTCGCGGGGTGGCCGAGGACACCCTGCGCGACACCGGTCTCCTCGATCTCGCCGTTGCGTGAGAGCACCCCCGGCACCCAGCGCAGGTCGATCTCGTCGGGGCGGCGGTGTTCGATGCCGAGAACCATTGCACCGTAGGCGGCGTTGTCGCTGATCGTGTCGACGATCGTGCGGCCCTCGAGTTCGATGTGCGAGTTCAGCACTTCGAGCGCGGGTACGGCGTAGTCGATCGCCGCGAGGGCGTCCTCGAGCGTGCAGTCGGGGCCTTCGAGCGGGCTCGCGAGGACGAAGGCGAGTTCGACCTCGATCCGGACGTTCGAGAAGTGGTCGACGGGGATGCTGTCGCCCGAGCGGTAGACGGTGTCGTCGAACATGACCCCGTAGTCGGGCTCGGTGATCCCCGTCGCCTGCTGCATCGCCTTGGAGGTCAGCCCGATCTTGCGACCGACGAGGCGCCGGCCCGACGCGACCATCCGGTCGCGCCAGACGCCTTGGATCGCGTAGGAGTCCTCGACCGTGGCCTCGGGGTGGCGTGCGGTGATCCGTGGGATGACGCCGTGCGTACGATCGGCCTCGGCGAGCTCGTCCGCGATGCGCGAGACGTCCTCGGTGGACAGCATCAGAGCTGGTTCCCGAGCTTGTACTCGCCCTGCTTCCACGAGGGCATCGCCTCGTCATCGCCCTCGCGGGTGTACGAGAAGCCGTCGGCGCCGATCGTGACCGCCATCTCGCTGCGGTCCTCCCGGGTGCGGACGGGCTGCGGGTTGCCGTCGAGGTCGAGCACGAGGGATGCCTCGGTGTACCAGGACGGGACGACGGGGTTGCCCCAGAAGTCGCGTCGCTGGTTGTCGTGCACGTCCCACGTGATGACCGGGTTGTCGGGGTCACCGGTGTAGTAGTCCTGCGTGTAGATCTCCACCCGGTGGCCGTCGGGGTCGCGCAGGTACAGGTAGAAGGCGTTCGAGACGCCGTGCCGGCCCGGTCCCCGCTCGATCGCGTCGGAGCGTCGCAGCGCGCCGAGCTTGTCGCAGATCGCGAGGATGTTGTGCTTCTCGTGCGTCGCGAAGGCGACGTGGTGCATGCGAGGCCCGTCGCCGCCGGTCGCGGCGGTGTCGTGCACGGTGGGCTTCCGCCGCATCCACGCCGCGTAGACCGTGCCGTCCTCGTCCTGGATGTCCTCGGTCACCCGGAACCCCAGGTCCTGGTAGTGGCGCACCGCGCGCGGGACGTCGGGCGTCACCTGGTTGAAGTGGTCGAGGCGGACGAGTTCGCCCGGGATCTGCAGGTCGTAGCGCCACGACAGCCGCTCGACGTGCTCGCTCTGGTGGAAGAACTCGTACGGGAACCCGAGGGGGTCCTCGACGCGCACCGAGTCGCCGATGCCCTTCGTGAACCCCTCGGGGCGGCGCTCGACGCGGCATCCGATCTCGCTGTAGAAGGCGACGGCCCGATCGAGGTCCTCGGGCGTGCGGACGCGGTACGAGAACGCGGCGACGGCGGCGACGGGCCCCTTCCGCAGCACGAGGTTGTGGTGGATGAACTCCTCCGTCGAACGGAGGTAGATCACGTCGTCGTCCTCCTCGGTGACGTGGAGCCCCAGGATGTCGACGTAGAACTGGCGGGATGCCGCGAGGTCGGTGACCACGAGGTCCATGTACGCGCAGCGCAGGATGTCGGGGGCGGGGGAGGTGGGCGTCCGCACCGGGTCGTCGGTGCGGATGGGGGCTTCTTGCGAGACGAAGAACCCGGAGGAGGTCTTGGTCATGCCGTCGCGGTGGCTCATGTCAGCGTCCTTGCTGGTCGTGGGCGGAGTCAGTTCTTGCCAAAGGTGGGGTTGTGGACCGCGCCGAGCGTGATGTGCACGGCCTGCTGGTCGGTGTAGAAGTCAATCGAGCGGTAACCGCCCTCGTGGCCGAGTCCGGAGGCTTTCACGCCGCCGAAGGGCGTACGCAGGTCGCGGACGTTGTTCGAGTTCAGCCACACCATGCCGGCCTCGACGGCCTGCGAGAAGTTGTGGGCTCGCTTCAGGTCGTTCGTCCACACGTAGGCGGCGAGACCGTATCTGGTGTCGTTGGCGAGGGCGAGGGCGTCGTCGTCGGTGTCGAACGGGGTGATCGCGACGACGGGACCGAAGATCTCCTCCTGGAAGATCCGCGCGGTCGGGGGCACATCGGCGAACACCGTCGGGGCGACGAAGTTGCCGTCGGCGAACCCCTCGGGGCGACCGCCGCCGGCGACGAGGCGACCTTCCCCCTTGCCGATCTCGACGTACGACATGACCTTGTCGTAGTGCTCGGGGTGCACGAGGGCACCGACCTCGGTGGCGGGATCGTGCGGAAAACCGACCTTCACGCGCTGCGCCTGGGCGGCGTAGCGCGCGACGAACTCGTCGTACACGTCGCGCTGTACGAGGATGCGGCTGCCTGCTGTGCAGCGCTCGCCGTTGAGGGAGAAGACCCCGAAGATCGTCGCGTCGATGGCGGCGTCGAGGTCGGCGTCGGCGAAGACGATCGCGGGGCTCTTGCCGCCGAGCTCCATCGACAGGCCCTTCAACCAGGGAGCGGCGTTGGCGAAGATGAGCTTGCCGGTCGAGCTCTCGCCGGTGAAGGAGATGAGCGGCACGTCGGGGTGCTTCACCAGCGCGTCGCCGGCGTCCTCGCCGAGGCCGTTGACGAGGTTGAAGACGCCCTGCGGGAGGCCGGCCTCTTCGAAGATCCCGGCCCAGAGCGATGCCGAGAGGGGAGTGAACTCGGCGGGCTTCAGCACGACCGTGTTGCCCGTGGCGAGGGCGGGACCGAGCTTCCAGGACTCGAGCATGAACGGCGTGTTCCACGGGGTGATGAGCCCCGCGACGCCGATCGGCTTGCGGTTGACGTAGTTGATCTGGCGACCGGGCACCTTGAACGTGTCGTCGGACTGGGCGACGATCAGGTCGGCGAAGAACCGGAAGTTCTCGGCGGCGCGACGGGCCTGGCCGAGCGCCTGCGTGATCGGCAGACCCGAGTCGAACGACTCGAGCTCCGCGAGCCGGGCGTCGCGCGACTCGACGATGTCGGCGATGCGGTGCAGGATGCGCGAGCGCTCGCGGGGCAGCATCTTCGGCCACGGGCCGTCGGTGAAGGCGCGGCGCGCGGCGGCGACCGCGGCATCCACATCGGCCTTCTTGCCGGCCGCGGCCTGCAGGTAGACCCGGTTCGTGACGGGGTCGAGGACGTCGAACGTGTCGCCGTCCACAGAGTCGACGAACGCACCGTCGATGTAGTGCTGGATGCGGGTGGGCAGGTCCGCGGGCGTGTGCGGCGCGGCCAGGGTGGGATCCGTCATGTCGTGCGTCCTTGCTCGATGGGTCAGAAGTTCGGCAGGCCGAGGGCCTGGTCGGGGTGTTCGTGGGTCATGTAGGCGTCGAGGGTCGCCGAGCGGTGCCGACGTGCGGCGTGCTCGATCTCGCTGAGCGGGGCGCTCCGCTCGATGAGCACGAGGATCTGCTCGTGCTCGCGGACCGACTCCTGCGCGCGACCCGGCACGAAGCTGAACGTGGAGTCACGGAGGTGCCCGAGCCGCGCCCACTCGACGTGGACGAGCTCCAGCATCCGCGGGTTCGCGCAGCGCTCGAAGAGGGTCGCGTGGAACTCCTGGTTCAACCGGGTGAAGGCGCGTGGGTCGAAGTGGTCGAGCGTCTCGATCATGAGCTCGTTGATGTCGCGCGCTCGCCGGACGTCGGACTCGGTGAGGGCGCGGGCGGACAGCGCGGTGGCGGTGCCCTCGAGGATCGACAGCGCCTGCATGCTGAAGCGGTACTGCGAGTCGTCGACCATCGCGACGCGCGCGCCGACGTTGCGCTCGAAGGTGACGAGACCCTCGGCCTCGAGCTGGCGGATCGCCTCGCGCACCGGGACGACGCTCATGTCGAGCTCGCCCGCGATGCTGCCGAGGACGAGGCGGTAACCGGGGGTGAACGCCTCGCTGACGATGCGCTCCTTGATCCACGCGTACGCCTGCTGCGACTTGCTCGGGGCCGCGACGTCGCTCATCGGGAGCCCCGTTCGGCTTCGTAGCGCGCCCGCCACGCGGCATTCATCGGGAAGAGCCCGTCGACCGGCTCGCCTTCCGCGACGCGGTCGGCGATCCACGCGTCCTCGTCCTCCTGCGCGAGGGCCGCGTCGGCGACCTCCTCGGCGAGCGCGGGCGGCAGCACGATGACGCCGTCGCGGTCGCCCACGATGATGTCGCCCGGCTGCACCGTCGTGCCGCCGCAGGCGATCGTGCCCCCGGCATCCCACGGCACGTGCTTGCGACCGAGGACCGCAGGGTGCGCGCCCGCGGTGTAGACCGGGATGCCGACCGCGGCGACGGCGGCCGCGTCGCGCACGCCGCCGTCGGTCACGATGCCGGCCGCGCCCTGCGCGTGCGCGCGGATCGCGAGGATGTCGCCGAGCGTGCCGGAACCGGCCTCGCCACGCGCCTCGATCACGATGACCTCGCCTTCGCGGACCGTGTCGAACGCGCGCTTCTGCGCGTTGTAGCCGCCGCCGTGGCTTCGGAACAGATCCTCGCGGTTCGGCACGAACCGGAGAGTGGCGGCGACGCCGACGAGCTTCGCATCGGGGTGGAGAGGGGCGACGCCGTCGATCGTGACGTTGTCGAGGCCGCGCTTTCGCAGCTGCTGCGACAGACCTGCGACGGGGACGCGCTCGAGCTTCGCGCGGAGATCGGGCGAGAGAGCGGATGCCGCGGCGAGCCCGGCGGCCTCGCGGGAGCCCCAGGCCTCTTCGCGCTGCGTGTCGTCGACCTGGGGGAGCGAGCCGAGTGCAGGGTCGAACGCGATGTCGGGGCCGTCGACGACGGTCGTCGTGAGTCGACCGGTGGTCGCCCCGGTGTCGGGGGCGTCGACCTCGACCTCGACGACGTCGCCGGGGACGATGACGGACGACCCCGCGGGCGTGCCGGTGAGGATGACGTCGCCGGGTTCGAGTGTGAAGTGCTGCGACAGGTCGGCGACGATCTGCGGGAGGGGGAAGAGGAGGTCGTCGGTGCTGCCGTCCTGGACGAGCTCCCCGTTCACCCAGGTGCGCACGCGCAGCCGGGTGGGATCGAGCCGGCGGGCGTCGAGGACGACGGGGCCGATCGGGGTGAAGCCGTCGCCGCTCTTGGAGCGGACGTTCGACCCCTTGTCGTTCGCCCGCAGGTCGTAGAGGCCGAGGTCGTTGGATGCCGTGACGCCGGCGACGTGCTCCCACGCCCGGGCAGCGCTGACGCGGCGGGCCGCCGTGCCGATGACGAGCGCGATCTCACCCTCGAAGGCGAGGAGCTCGGTTCCGACGGGCCGCTCGACCGTTCCGCCGGACGCCGCGACGGAGCCCGTGGACTTGAAGAAGTAGGACGGCGCCGCAGGCGTGCGTCCGCGTTGGGCGGCGCGCGACCGGTAGTTCAGATGGACGGCGACGATCGTGCCGGGGCGGCCCGGGAGGGCGGCGAAGCGCGGGTCCAGGGATGCGGCATCCGTCACCGTGTCATCGTTCTGCATTCCTGAGCTCCCTCGCTCTTGCGTCGTATCTCAAATCGTATATGATCGGGCTGCACCGGACAACCGGGAATCGACGAAGACGTCGGATGACACAGGAGTCAGCATGAGCACTTCCCCCACCCCTCGAGGGTTCACCCCCACCGGGACCATCGCGACCGCCGCGGACCGCCGCCGCGTCGTGTTCGCCACCGTCGTCGGCACCACCGTGGAGTGGTACGACTTCTTCATCTACGCGACCGCCGTCGGGCTCGTGTTCGGACAGCTCTTCTTCGCCCCGCTGGGCAAGGACAGCGTCCTCATCGGATTCGCGACGGTCGGTGTGAGCTTCCTCTTCCGGCCCCTCGGCGCGTTCCTCGCCGGCCACCTCGGTGACAAGTACGGCCGCAAGGTCGTGCTCATGTGGACGCTCATCCTGATGGGCCTGGCGACGGCGCTCATCGGCGTCCTGCCGAGCTACGAGTCCATCGGCCTCGCCGCGCCCATCCTCCTCGTGCTCCTGCGCATCCTGCAGGGCATCTCCGCCGGCGGCGAGTGGGGCGGCGCGGTGCTCATGGCCGTCGAGCACGCCCCCAAGACGCGCCGCGGCGCGTTCGGCGCCTCGCCGCAGATCGGCGTGCCGCTGGGCCTGCTGCTCGCATCGGGCGTCATGGCGCTCATGTCGGCGATCGCGCCGGGGGAGCAGTTCCTGCAGTGGGGCTGGCGCGTACCGTTCCTCCTCAGCGTCGTCCTCATCCTCGTCGGCTGGTACGTCCGTCGCCGCGTGGAGGAGAGCCCCGTCTTCCTCGAGCTCGCCGAGCGCAAGGAGCACAGTCGGATGCCGATCGTCGAGCTCTTCCGCAAGCACGCGGTGCTCGTGATCGTCGCCGCCTTCGTCTTCGCCGGGAACAACGCCGTCGGCTACATGACCACCGGCGGGTACATCCAGGGCTACGCCACGAACCCCGAAGGCCCCCTCGGCCTGGACCGCGGCCCGGTGCTGTGGGCGGTGACCGGGTCGGCCGTCACATGGCTGCTGTCGACGCTCGTCGCCGGTTTCGCCTCGGACCGGTTCGGGCGCCGCACGACGTACATCGCAGGGTGGATCATGCAGCTCGTGGGTGTGTTCACGCTCTTCCCGCTGGTCAACACGGGGAACGTCTTCGTCCTCTTCCTCGGGCTCGCGATCCTCACGATCGGTCTCGGTTTCACCTACGGCCCCCAAGCCGCGCTCTACGCAGAGCTCTTCCCCGCCTCGATCCGCTTCTCGGGCGTCTCGATCTCGTACGCGATCGGTGCGATCCTCGGCGGCGCGTTCGCCCCGACGATCGCGACCGCGCTCGTCGCCGCCTTCGGGTCGACCACCCCGGTCACTTGGTACCTGGCCGGCATGACCGTGCTCGGCCTCGTAGCGACGCTGCTGCTGCGCGACCGCAGCGGCATCCCACTCGACCCCGATCACGAAGCGGAGCAGTCGGTCAGTCCCGTCCGCGGTCTGACGCGCGCCTGACCGTTCGAGGAGAACCATGCAGTTCCACCACCACGGCTACGTCTCGGGCGATCCGCGGGTGCTGCCCGCCGCCGGCACCGGCGTCGACCGCCCCGAGGAGCTCCCCGACAAGACCGACGTGCTCATCGTCGGCTCGGGTCCGGCGGGGATGCTGTTGGCCGCCCAGATGTCGCAGTTCCCGCAGGTCTCGACACGTCTCATCGAGCGGCGCACCGGTCGGCTCGAACTGGGTCAGGCCGACGGCATCCAGCCGCGATCGGTGGAGACGTTCCAGGCGTTCGGGTTCGCCGAGCGGATCATCGCCGAGGCGTACAACATCGGCTACATGAACTTCTGGGGCCCCGACCCGGCCGACCCGAGCCGCATCCGCCGCACATCGCGGACCGATGACTACGGGCTGAAGATCAGCGAGTTCCCGCACCTGATCGTCAACCAGGCGCGCGTGCTCGACTACTTTGCCGAGGCCGCCGCCCACGGCCCCGGACGGATCGTGCCCGATTACGGCATCGAGTTCGTCGGCCTCGAGGTGCCCGAGGATGCCGCGGCCCCCGTCGCGGTCACGGTCCGCCACGTCGGCGGCCCCCGCGCGGGGGAGGAGCGCGTCATCCGGGCGCGGTACGTCGTCGGATGCGACGGTGCCCGGAGCGGTGTGCGACAGGCGATCGGGCGCGTGCACGTCGGCGATGCGTCGAAGCACGCCTGGGGCGTCATGGACGTGCTGGTCGACACCGATTTCCCCGACTGGCGCATCAAGTGCGCCATCAACAGCTCGGCGGGGAACATCCTCCACATCCCTCGCGAGGGCGGGTACCTCAGCCGCATGTACATCGACCTCGGCGCGGTCGCCGCGGACGACAACCACCGCGTCCGCGAGACCCCCATCGAAGAGGTCATCCGCCGCGCGAACGAGATCCTCCACCCCTACACGATCGATGTGAAACAGGTCGCCTGGCACAGCGTGTACGAGGTCGGACACCGTGTCACCGACGGATTCGACGACGTTCCCGAGGGCGTCGACCGCGATCCGCGGGTCTTCCTCACCGGCGACGCATGCCACACCCACAGCGCCAAGGCCGGGCAGGGCATGAACGTCTCGATGCAGGACGGGTTCAACCTGGGGTGGAAGCTCGGGCACGTGCTGACCGGGCTGGCCCCGGCATCCCTCCTCGCCACCTACGGCGCCGAGCGACGACCCGTCGCGCAGCAGCTGATCGACTTCGACAAGGAGTGGTCGTCGCTGATGGCGCGAAAGCCCGAGGAGATCACCGACCCTGAAGACCTCGCGACGTACTACCTCGCGACCGCCGAGTTCCCGTCGGGGTTCATGACGCACTACGGCGCCTCGGCGATCGTCGCAGGCGCCGAGCATCAGGACCTCGCGACGGGGTTCTCCGTCGGCAAGCGGCTGAAGTCCGCGGAGGTCGTCCGGGTCGCGGACGGCAACGTCGTGCACCTCGGTCACCATGCCAAGGCCGACGGGCGGTGGCGCGTGTACGCCTTCGCCGATGCGTCGGGCGAAGACCTCTCGGCCTGGGCGGAGTGGTTCGCCTCGGCATCCGGCCCGATCGCCCGGCACACGCCGGCCGGGGCCGATCCCGACGCCGTCTTCGACACGAAGGTGATCTACCCGCGGCGGTACGAGGACGTCGAGATGGCGGCGGTGCCCGCCGTGTTCCGACCCCACTCGGGGCCACTCGGGCTCATGGACTGGGAGAAGGTGTACGCGACCGGACCGTCGACCTGGACGGATGTCGACGTCTTCTCCGAGCGCGGGATCTCGCCGCGTGGCGCGGTCGTCGTCGTCCGCCCCGACCAGTACGTCGCCGCCGTCCTGCCGTTGACCGCCACCGCCGAGCTGGGGGAGTTCCTCGCCGGAGCCTTCCGCCCCGCCGGCTGACGCGTCGAGGTGCCGAGGCGTCGCAGATGGTCGCCTGCGCGGCATCCCGCCGACCATCTGCGACGTCTCGGCGCTCCCACCGTCGACTCGAGCACCGCTAGGGTCGGGGTGTGAGCGCCCTGAACCCGCTGGTCCCGTCCGGATACGACATCGTCTGGTCCGTCATCGCGCTGATCGCGGCCGTGCTCATGGTCGTCGCCCTGGTCTCGCTCATGCGGTCGACGCGGCGGTTGACCTCGAGGCAGGCGCTGGTGTGGGTCCTCGTGGTGCTGCTGGTCCCGGTGGCGGGTCCCGCCGCGTGGCTCGCGATCGGTCGACGAGCAGGGATGCCGCGCCGCGAGGCGTGAGTCGCGTTTCCGGAGCGCGATAATCGAGCGAGCGGTCTCGCCCCGGCATCGCCTGTATCACCTACCCGAGGACGACCCATGGTGTTCCACAGCAAGGCCACGCTCGAGCACTGGGTGGCCGAGTTCATCGAAGCCCGAAGCGCCGGGGAGGAAATCCGCGTCGTCGTGCAGGACGGGTCGGGCGGAGAGGACACCGGATTGGTTCTGATCCCGCTGGAGAACGCACCGAACCAGGTGTGGATCGAACCTCGCGACGAGGGCGACGATCTCAGTTGGCACGTGTTCATCCAACCCGCCGAGCGGACCCTGGAGCTGACCAGCTTCGAGCTCAACGCCCTCACGCACGAACTTCAGATCGCAGCCGAGCTGTGCGCCTTCCTCCAGGAGAAGTCCCTCGGGCACTCCGAGCCGGAACCCGCCGCGGAGACCGAGTCATCCTCGGCGGAGTGATCACCGCTCCGCAGAGCGCCTGCGAGGAACGAGGTCAGGCTGCGATGCTTCCCTCGACGGCATCGGTCACCACTTCGAGGAACGCTTCGATGTGGTTGATCTCGGACGGGCTGAGACGCTCCACGGCGGCCTCCATGAGCTCGTCCAACTCCTCGAACGTGGTGCGCATCTCCCGTTTGGCGAGCGGCGTCGCCGTGACCGAGACGGCCCGTCGGTCGCCGGCGACCTCGTGCCGCACGATCCGGCCGGTGCGTTCGAGCTTGTCGATCATGGCGGTCACCGATGCGGACGAGATCCCCAGATGCTGGATGAGCGCGTGGGGCCTCGCGGCGTGATCGCGCTGCTGCATCAGGAAACGGAGTGCCGCGAACTCGTTCTCGCTCATACCCAGTGAGCGCCGGGCGCGGGTCAGCATGTCGGACTCGGCCACGCGGTAGCGCCGCAACATGGCGAGGACTCTTCGGGCGTCGTGCCGCGCGACCCGAGGGGTCACATCGTTACCGTTCATCGCGCTCCACTCACGCCGCTTGGCTGAGGGCAACAGTAGTGCGCGCACCGCGCTTCTCCCCTCCCGTAGCGCGGGGCGGTGCCACGTGGTAGCCATCCCCGGGCAGGCCGCAGTCGAGGGCTCGATCGATTCAGGAAGGTATCGGAGCGGGTTCGGCGATCGATGTGAGCCCCCGAAGGTAGTGCGTTCCCACGAGCACCAGAGTGATGGTGCGAAGACGGTATCCCAGGGGCTCGTCGTGCCACGTTGCGTCCGGTCGCACTTCACGCATGTAAAGCCAGGGTGGGATGACTCCCTCGAGGACGCCGATCCACATCGCGTCGTACTTCTTGTTCCGTTCTACTCCGAACAGTTGCCCTGGACTCGCCAACGATGCGAGCAGGCCGGCCGTTGTGCCGAGCTCCACATCTCGGTCGCTTCGGGGTTGCGCAGGTGGCCACTCGGGCTGTGTGCGTGCGAATGCGGACTCGAAGGTCACATCGTCACGCACACGGTGAACCTCGCTGATCCGGATCGCAACGTGTCCGTCGAAAAATCCGCCATCCATCGTCTGATGAACGAGCACCCAACGCCTGCCGACGCTGACGATGAAGCCCTTGACCGTCTGCGACGGGCGGGACACGCGGTCGATGACGACGAGATCGGACCCGCCGATAGCTTCGCGGAGCTTGCGACGGATGGTCTTCTTGCGCACCTCGCCATCCTCGCCGAAGTCAGGACCTGCCGGAACCTCGTTCCGTCGTTGAGGAGCGCCCAGGCTTCATCCCGCCGCCACCGTTGCCGAGCCGACGCGAAGTGTCGTCTCATCGCCACGACGGGGACAGTTCGCGTCGGCTCGACGCTGCCCGGCTAGCCCTCCCCGGGCGAAGGTCACCGCCGCAGGTTCACCTGCAGGATCTCTTCCTGGTAGGGGGCGCGGACGTCGCCCGAGACCCGCAGGTCGAGCAGCAGGAACGGGCGCTCGTCGGCGGGGAGATCGCGCCAGCGCGCGAGTGCCTGCAGGTCGTCGAGCGTCCGCACGATGACCCCCTCCGCGCCGACGGCCCGCGCGAGCCCGGCGAAGTCGACCTCGGGGATCTCCATCGGCCCCCGCGCGAGACCCATGACCCCGTACAGGTGCACCTCGGCGCCGTACGCACCGTCGTTCCACACCACGGCGAGGCCGCGCCCGCGCGCCACCCGGACAGCCGACTCGAGGTCGGCGATCGCCATCAGGCCGCCGCCGTCGCCCGTCGTGAGGACGATCGTCGACTCGGGCCGCGCCCGCGCCGCGCCCGGTACCGACGGGAACCCGAGGCCGATCGACTGGTACGCCGTGCCGATCATCATCATCCGGTCGGGCGAGGCCACCGGCCAGAACATGTTGGCCCAGCCGATGAAGTGCCCGCCGTCCGAGACGACGACGCGATCCTCGGGCAGCAGTCCCGCGATCGCCGCGGCCACGCTCCGCGGGTCGAGTCGCCCGTCGGGCGCGAGAGCGTCGCCGACGTCGTAGGTCCGGAGCCCGGCGACATCGACCGCCTCCCGCCAGCCCGACGGCGTCACCTCGAGCTGCTCGAGCTCGTCGGCGATCGCGCGCGCCGCGAGGGCGGCATCCGCTCGCAGGTACCGGCCGACCTGCGGATGCGTCGCCGCGGCCGCCACGTCGACCTGCGCGATCGTGGCGCCCGGCGAGAAGAGCTCGCCGAAGCGCATCGTGAACTGGTTGAGCGACGCCCCGAACACGACGACGACGTCGGCCTCGCGGATCGCGGCCATCGCGCCTTCCGCCCCGAAACCGCCGGTGACGCCCAGGTCGTACTCGCCGCGCGGGAAGACGCCGCGGCCGAGTGCGGTGGATGCCGTCAGTGCCCCGACCGCGTCGGCGAGGCGTCCGAGCTGCTCACCGGCGCCCGCCGTCCACGCGCCGCGGCCGGCGAGGAGGAGGGGGCGTTCGGCTGCCGCGAGCGCGCGGACGACGGCGGACACCGTCGCGAGGGCGTGCGGGCCGGTCGGGGCGAGCGGGGCAGGGAGGACGGGATCGGGCGTGGCCGGGATCTCGCCCGCATCGCGCCCGCCCACGTCGTAGGGGATCGCGAGCACGACGGGGATGCGGAACGACAGGGCGTGCTCGATCGCGATGACCGTCGTGGCCGCGGCATCCGTCCGTCCCACCGTGTAGGTCCGGACCCCCACGGCCGACGCGAGCGAGAGCTGGTCGACGTCCCACGGTCGCGGGCCGGAGGTCGGCTCGTCACCGACGACGAGCACGAGCGGCACGCGCGCCTGCGCGGCCTCGGCGAGAGCGGTGAGGGTGTTCGTGAAGCCCGCCCCGTAGGTCGAGGTCGCCGCGGCGAGGCCGCCCCCGGCGCGGTAGTGAGCGTCGGCGGCGACGACACCGCCGGCTTCGTGCCGGACGGCGGTGAAGGTGACGTCATCCCGTCGTTCGAGGGCGTCGAGGACGAGCGCGTTGCCGTTGCCCATGACGCCGAAGACGTGATCGACGTGGGCGGCGAGGGCGGAGGCGACGTGGGCGGCGACGGTGGGCATGAGAGCTCCTGGAGACGATGACGACGGATGCCGTATATGTCTCGCGCTCCGCGACGATGCGGGTGGCTGCGTGCCCCTTTTCCGAGCACCAGGACCTTCGCGGTCCCGGACGGGATCAGTATAGGCGCGCGAACGGGGACGTCCGTGGCACACTGCGGTCATGCTGCAGACGATGGAGATCAGCCTCTCGCCGTTCGACGCCGCCCGGATCGTGCTCGACCACGTGCAGTCGTCGGGAATGACGGTGGAGTGCGTGGGTCAGCACGCGACCGCGACGGAGGCCGGGCATCAGACCGCGCTCCTGATCTTCGAGAAGTACTACATGCGCACCAGCAGCCGGGCGTCGCTGACGGTCCTGCTCGAGAACCTCGCCGGTCGCACGAAGGCCGTGTTCCGGGGATCTGGGGGAGGGGAGGGCGCCCTGTTCCGGTTCGACTGGGGGGCGAGCGCCGACTTCGCCGCGAGCGTCGTCGATGCGCTCCAGCCCTACGCGACCGACTGAACCGCAGATGGATGCCGCGCAGATCCGACTCCGTCGACTCCGCTCGCACCTGCTCGTCGAGCCCGCCGCGACCGTCCCCGACGTCGCGCGCCGGCTGTTCGCCGTGCAGGCGCAGGACTTCGCGGCCGGTCGCTGGGCGCTCGGCATCCGCACCTCCGGCGGCCCCGCCGTCGGCGACGTCGACCGCGCGTTCGACGCGGGGCTCCTGGTGCGCGCGTGGACGCAGCGCGGCACCCTCCACATCGTGGAGCCCGGTTCGGTGGGGGCGATCCTCGACGTGACGGGGGAGCGGCAGACGCGGGCGTACGGCATCGACCCGGGAGTGCTCGATCGTGGCGAACGCGTCTTCCGGTCCGCCCTCGCCGCAGAGGCGCCCTTGACCAGGCCGCGTTCGTCGACGCCCTGCAGCGGGACGGCGTTGCGGGGTCCGTCGCTGCGGGCACGCGCATCCTCACCGCCCTGTCGATCCGCGGGGTGCTCGCGCTCGGCCCTGTCGTCCCGCGCGACGAGGGTGTCGCCCGTGAGCAGTACCTCGTCGCCCTCCCACCCCGAGGCCCGGCCGGCGACGACCCGGCCGTCGATCTCCTCGTGGCCTACCTGCGCGGACACGGGCCCGCGACCGGTGCGGACTTCGCCTGGTGGGCGGGGCTTCCGGCGGGGCAGGCCCGGGGAGCCGCCGAGCGTGCGGGCGACCGCGTCGTGGCCCTCGGCGGGGAGCTCCTCGACGTGCCCGACGAGCCGACCACCGCGGTGCCCGCCCCGGCCCTCCCGGGCACGATCGCGCTCCCGGCCTTCGACGAATACGTCCTCTCGTACGCCGACCGCTCGATCGGGATGGGTGCCGGTGATCGCATGAACGTCGGCCCCACCGCCAACGGGATGGTGCGTCCGGTCATCCTCCGCGGTGGTGTCGCGGTCGGCACCTGGAGCCTCTCGCTCGCGGTGGGAAGTTCGGGCATCCCCGCCGCGACCCTGTTCGACGGGGAGTCGGATGCCGGGGTGGGTGACGCGCTCGCACGCGTGGGTGGCTTCTTCGGCCGCCAATAGCGAGTGCGGAGTCGTGGCGCAAGCGGTTCTTCGTGCCGTTCCGCCCGATTAGCGTGCTCTCGAGCCCGCTGATCCTGGCGGCCGTGTCGGAGGGAGTGCATCATCGACTCCCCGCTGCGCGATTCTCCCCGGCGCGACACCTCGTCGCTTCGCGATGCACCCGACCGGATCCTCGTCCAGCGCGCCGTCGACGGCGACACGGCAGCTTTCGGAGAGATCCTCCGGCGTCACTCCTCTCTCGTGCGCGCCTACGTCTACCGCATCGTCGGGTCGGTCGCCGACACCGACGACGTCGTGCAGGACGCGTTCGTGACGGCATGGAAGCAGCTCCCGACGCTCCGCGATCCGTCGGCCGTGAAATCGTGGCTGATGCGGATCGCCGGCCGGGAGGCGCTCGCCCTCGCGACCCGGAGATCGCGAGAGGATGCTCTCGACGAGGCCGTCCTTCCGCCGTCCTCGCATGCGCAGCCCGAGCGCGCGGCGATCCAGAACGACCGCCTCGCGGCCCTCTCGCGGGCGCTCGACCGACTGAAGGAGGATCAACGCCGATGCTGGCTGCTGCGTGAAGTCGCAGAGCTCAGCTACGCCGAGATCGCAGAAGAGATGAACATGACCGACAGCACCGTCCGGGGACTGCTCGCACGGGCCCGGGCGAGCATCGCGATCGAGATGGAGGGGTGGCGATGAACGACGACGACACTCTCGAGTGCGGCCGCTCCGTCGACGAGCTCAGCAGCTACGTCGAGTCCGGTCGCACGCCCCGCGACCCCCACATCGAGTCGTGCCCCGACTGTCTGAACGTCATCGAGGCCCTGGAGCGGGTCGGCCAGCTCTCCCGGGACCTAGTCGCCGACGATGCCGAGCGGATGCCGCGACCCCCCGAGAGCTGGTTCGAGGGGATCCTTTCGGTCATCCACTCCGAGCTGCGCGCGGGTCGCAGCTTCCCCATCCACCACCCCGACCCCCGCGTGACGATCACGGTCACCGAGGGGGCCGTCCGCTCGCTCGTGCGCTCGAGTGCCGACCAACTCGACGGGATCTACCTCGGGCGCACCGAGATCGTGGGCGATGCCGAGACCCCGGGCGCCCCGGTCCGCATAGAGCTCACCGCCTCCGTCGCCTGGGGCAAGTCGATTCCCGAGCTCACGGCGAGCCTTCGCGAGCTCGTCTACCGCGTCCTCGCCGAGCACACCGAGCTCAACGTCACCGCTGTCAACGTCGCCGTCGAGGAGCTCCACGGCACAGAAGGGAAGGAGTGACGCCATGACCCGGGTCCCCTCCATCGGTCAGCCCCCCATCGGGCAACCCTCCGACGAGCCGATCGACGCGTCCGCCGGCCAGCCCGATCTCGTCGCCCGCATCCGTGCCGTCGACGGCGTCACCGACGTCTACTCGCCCCGTTCCACCGTCGCTCGCATCCCCGGTCTCATCGCCGCCGCCGCCGGCGCGGACGGGGATCGCATGGCGGAGGTCGCCGTGACCGTTCGCGACGGGATGCCGCTGGTCGCCGCGCGGATCGCGACCGCGTCGCACGACAACACCCCGAACGCGGCCCGCCGCGTGGCCGACGCGCTGATCGCGAACACCCCGGACGACGCGCGGATCAGCATCCAGATCGCCCGGATCCACTGACGCCGAGAGCTGTCGCAGAACTTCTCCGAACTTTTTTGTGACGAATCGGGACGCCCGGACCTCTTATGTACGAGGCCGAAAGCAACGGCCCGCGCCGCACCCACAGTGCGTCGGAAGATCGTTCGAGAAAGAGGAGAACCATGGCTACCGAGACCCCCGCGACCACCACCCCCGCCGTGCCCGGCGCACGCGTCGACCGTTCGCTGCCGAAGGCCGACGAGACCTCGTCGACCACCGCCGGCACGACCGTCATCTCCGACGGCGTCGTGGCCAAGGTCGCCGGCATCGCCGCTCGTGAGATCCCCGGCGTCCACGCTCTCGGTGGCGGCGGAGCCCGCGCCCTCGGCGCGATCCGAAACGCCATCAACGCTCAGGACCTCGGTCAGGGCGTCAAGGTCGAGGTCGGCGAGACCCAGGCCGCCGTCGACCTGACGATCGTCGTCGAGTACCCGACCCCCGTCCACCAGGTCGCTTCGCAGGTCCGTGACGCCGTCGCCGGCGCCATCACGCGCCTCGTCGGACTCGAGGTCGTCGAGGTCAACGTCACCGTCGACGACGTCCACATCCCGGGCGACGAGGACGAGCAGCACGAGGAGTCGCGCGTCTCATGAGCACCACGCTGATCGGCGCCCTGACCGGCGCCATCCTCGCCGTCGTGGGCCTCGCGTTCGGGTTCTGGGGATTCCTCCTCACCGCCCTGTTCATGGCGATCGGCGCCGTCGTGGGCCGCATCGCCTCGGGCAAGCTCGACGTGCGGGCCGTGACCGACGCCTTCACGGGACGGCGCACCTCCTGATGCGTACCGACACCGACGGAACGGCGGGCGGCGGGTCCTCGCGACCCGCCGCCGCGGCCCCCGGCGTCGCCGGCCGTACCGAGGTCGCCGAGCGTGTGCTCGTCGGCATCGCACGGGCGGTGTCCGCCGATGTCATCGGCGTCCCGCGGGGCGAGATCTCCGTGGGTGTCGCCGACCGACGGGACGGCATGGCTCTGAAGGTATCGAGCCCTCTCCCCGTCCCCGACCTCGATGATCTGGACGCGGTGCGGAGCACCGTCCCCGTCCTCGAGCGCGCCTCGCAGATGCAGGAGCAGCTGCGCGAGCGACTGACCCACCTCCTCGGGCGCGACATCGCCCGAATCGACGTCACCGTGACCGGTGCCCGGACCCCGGAAAGGAAGCGTGTGCGATGACCACCCCTGTGCTGCGTCGCGTTGTGCGCCGCGAGACCCATTCGCCGCGCAGCGTCGCCTTCGCCCTCGTCGTCCTGGTCGCGATCATCCTGGCCCTGTACGTCGCCGTCGAGCTCGTGCTGGCCCTCGCGGCCCAGCCCGCACTTCTGGTGCGCCCTGTGGCGGCGCTGGAGTGGCTGGCCGGACTCCCCGGCAACGCCCCGGTGGCGGCCGGTGTCGCCGGCGGGCTCGTCGTGGCCGCGATCGGGCTGTGGCTCGTGGTCCTGGCCGTCGCGCCGGGCCGTCTGTCCAAGCACGAAGTGGATGCCGGTGGCCGCGTCGCCGTCATCGACAACGGCGTCCTCGCCGCGGCGCTCGCCCAGCGGGTGAGCGACGAGATCGGCGTCGCCCGCGACCGTGTGACGGTCGGGGTCGCCCACCGGAGCGTCGACGTCACCGTCCGTCCCGGAGCCGGCATCCCGGTCGACAAGACCCAGGTCACCTCGCTGGCCGATGCGGAGATCGCCGCGCTGAAGCTGGCGCGCCCTGTTCGCACCCGCGTGCGGATCGCGCGCCCCGACGATGAGGAGAAGGCGGCATGAACGACACCAACCGTGCACTCAACCGCACCGTCCTGATGATCGTCGGCGTGATCCTGCTGATCGGCGGGGGCGCGGCGGCCACGGCGGCGGCCCTCCCGGCCGTCGGCGACGTGTGGACCTCCTCCGGAAAGGCCGCCGTCGACGCACTCCGCGCCGCGGGCGACGCCACCGCGATCCCCGGCACCGCGCTCAGCTGGGCGGTCATCGGTGCGGCGGTCATCGCGATCGTGATCGCGGTCGTCCTCTTCGCCAGTCTCACGACTCTCGTGAGCCGGCGTTCCCGCACCGTCCTCCGCTCGAGCGGCTCGCAGACGCCGCTCGGCCGGGTCACGATCACCGAGGGCTTCGCGGCGGACGCCGTGAAGAATTCCCTCGCCCGTGAGGGCGACGTGGTCGCGGCATCCGTCACTGCGCACACGGTCCGCGACGAGCCCGTGCTCCACGTGAGCATCACGGCCCGTCAGGGAGCCGACCCCCGTCGCGTCGTCGATCACGTCGATCGGCTGATGGACGGCCTGGCAGCCGTGACCGGCGCAGACACCGCCGCCTACATCTCGATCCACGGCGGCCTGCGCAGCAGGTTCGCCTCGGACGCCGCGCGGGTCAGCTGATCCACCGATCGAACCACCGGTCCAGGCACCGGTTTCCCCCCCACCACCGATAGAGAAAGGAGACCCTCATGGGACTCGACGACAAGATCAAGAACGCCGCTCAGGACATCGCCGGCAAGGCGAAGGAAGCGATCGGCAAGGCCACCGACAACGACAAGCTCGTTGCTGAAGGCAAGGCCGACCAGACGAAGGCCGACGCCAAGAAGGCCGGCGAGAACGTGAAGGACGCCTTCAAGAAGGACTGACCTTCACCACTCGCGCTGTTCGGGCGCGCGAGTCGAGCGGGGAGCACACGGGGACTGTGCTCCCCGCTTTCGTGTGCCCGGGTCAGGCGAACAGTTCCGCGCCCACGTACGAGCCGTCCCCCGCGCCGCGGGGCACCGCCCAGATGCCCGACGCGATGTGACGCACGTACTCGTTCATGAGGTCAGTCGACAGGGCGCGTTGGAGCGTCACGAACTGGTCCGGGCTCCGTTGGTACGAGAGGAAGAACAGTCCCGCGTCGAGGCGGCCGAGGTCGGTGTTGCCGTCGACGTAGTTGTAGCCGCGCCGCAGGATGCGGATGCCGTTGTTCAGGTCGGGATGGGCGAGGCGCACGTGCGAGGCCCGGTCGATCGCGGGGGCACCGGCGGCATCCGTGGTGCCGAAGTCGGGCGCGGTCGTCTCGACGCCGCCCGAGAGCGGAGCGCCCTGCGCCTTGTCGCGTCCGATGATCCGCTGCTGCTCCGACAGTCGCACGCGGTCCCACGTCTCGATGAGCATCGCGACCTTGCGGGCCACGAGGTACGAGCCGCCGGCCAGCCACGCCGGAGCGTCGTCCTCGGCGACCCACACGTGGTCGGCGAGGGCGCTCGTGTCGTCCGCGAGGATGTTCGCCGTACCGTCCTTGAAGCCGAAGAGGTTCCGCGGCGTCGCCTGCGCGGCGGTCGTCTTCGAGGTCTTTCCGAAGCCGAGCTGCGACCAGCGCAGCCGCGCACGCCCGAAGGCGATCCGGCTGAGGTTGCGGATCGCGTGCACGGCGACCTGCGGATCGTCGGCGCACGCCTGGATGCAGAGGTCGCCCCCCGAGACGGACGGGTCGAGGTCGTCGCCGAGGAACGCCGGCAGTTTCGCGAGGCCCGCCGGGCGCAGCCGGGCGAGCCCGTACCGGTCCTCGCCGCTGTCGGTCGAGAACAGGGTCGGGCCCAGGCCGAAGGTGATCGTCAGGCCGGATGCCGGCAGCCCCAGCGCCTCACCGGTGTCGTCCGGCGGCGCCTCGGGCGACCCTCCGACGGCGCCGCTGGCGCTCACGTCGAGACCCTGCGTCATCCTCGCCGCCGCGTAGCTCCAGTCCTTCAGGAGCGACTGCAGGTCGTCCCGGCTCGAGCCCGCCATCATGTCGAAGGCGGCGAAGTGCAGGTGGTCTTGCATCGGTGTCGTGATCCCCGCCTGGTGCGTCCCGAAGAAGGGGTGGACGGATGCCGCCCCCTCCTGCTCCGCACGTTCGCGCCCGACCGCGACGCCGATCGCGGAGCCCGCGCCGGCGCCGAGCGCGAGGCCCGCGGCGCCGACCCCGGCGGCGAGACCGAACAGGCCGCGCCTGCTGAGCGACGGGCGGGCGGTCTCTTCTGAGGGCGAGTCCTCGGTGGTCATTGCAGGACGGTGGAGGTCAGGCGGGACAGCGGCTCGGCCAGCGCGTTGATCAGGTCGGTGAGCTCGCGCTTGTCGTCCTCGGTGAGGGTCTTGTAGGCGACGAAGCCCTTCTCGAGCGAGCCATGGGCGGCGAGGGCGGCGTTCAAGTCGTCGTAGCGCCGCGCGATCTCCGTCGAGAGCGTCTTCCCATCGGATCCGGCGGCCGACGCGAAGTCGCGAACGAGCGAGAACGCCATCTTCGAGCCCTCGACGTTCGCGGCGAAGTCCGACAGGTCGGTGCCCGACCACCAGTCCTCCTCGCCGCTGATCTTGCCGGTCGCCACCTCGTCGAGCAGGGCGATCGCGCCGTTGGAGATCCCGGCGACGCCCTGGGCGTCGAGCGCCTTCTGGAACGCGTCGGAGTGGACGTAGTCGTTGAGTTCGCCGACGTCCGCGACCAGCTTGTCGCCGTACGTCGCGCGTTCCTGCGTGGTCGACGGAGCCCAGTCCTGCCACGCCGGCGTCTCGCCGTCGGCGTTCAGCGCGTCCTTCTCCGGGACCCACAGGTCCTTCTCGATGCGGTGGAAGCCGGTCCATTCGAGGCCCTCGGCCACGGCATCCACTTCGCGGTAGTCGATGCGCGGGTCGAGGTCGCCGAGGGATTCGGCGACCGGCTCGATGCGCTCGTAGAACGCGCGCACCGTCGGGAACTGCGCGCGCGCCTCGTCGTCCCGCCCCGACTCGTAGGCGGTCGTGAAGGCGTCGACGGCGGGGACGAGCTGCTCGACCTGGTCCTTGACGAACGCGGCGTAGAGGTCGACGGCCTTCTGCTTCTGCTCGGCGTCGTCGCCGGTGGCGGCGACCGCCCCGCCGGTGACGCTGAAATCAGCGCGCCCGACGCCCTCGCCGACCATGCCCGGCTTGCAGAGCGTCTTGTACTTCCCCGGCTGCGCGACGACGGTCAGGGTCCGCTCGGCGCCGGGTGAGATGTTCTCGACTTCGCCGATGATGCGCAGCCCGTCCTCGGCGAGCAGGTAGAACTCGCTCACCTGGGAGCTCTTGTTCGACACCGCGAAGGTCAGCGTTCCGCTCTTCGCAGTCGCCGTCGAGACGTCGCAGGAGGTATCCGTCGAGGTCACTGTGAGAGCGTCCGTGCTCGTCCCGTCGGTCTTCGCGACGCAGCCCGAGAGGGCGACGGTGCTGACGGCCACGAGGGCGAGGGCGGCATGCGCCGTGGTGAGGCGGGGGCGGGTCATGATGCTCCTTGGGATGCGTGACGGGATGCGAAGGTGCCGGCGGATGTCGCAGGCGCAGGGCGCGGGCGCGGGAACAGGCCCCGGACGAAGAACGTGCCGACGACGGCGAGGTACAGCCCCCAGGCGATCACCTGCAGCCAGGTCATCTCGGGCATGAAGCCGACGGTCGCCTGGAGGAGCGCGGCGATCGCGCTGCCGGGAGGGAGCTGCGCGCTCAGGTCGAAGGCCCAGCCGAACGGGAACCCGGCGACGCCGACGCCGACGCCACCGGTGGCGGGGTCGATGGTCGCGGCATCCGAGAAGGGGCCGGGGAGGGCGCCCGACTCCTGCAGGTCGTGGAAGGCGTAGGCGAGCACACCTGCGGCGACGACGACGAGGAAGCCGCCCGTCCACGCGAAGAAGCGGCGGAGGTCGAGACGTACGGCGCCGCGGGCGAGCAGCCATCCGAGCAGGACGGCGACGGCGAGGCCGAGCACGGCGCCGAGCCAGCCCGGGCCTTCCTGGCCGGCGGTCTGCACCATGGACCAGAGGAAGAGCGTCGTCTCGATGCCTTCGCGCGCCACCGATACGAAGCCGATCAGGACGATGCCCCAGAAGCCGCCCATCGCGAGTGCGCGATCGATGCCGCTCTCGAGATGGGAGCGCATGGTGCGCGCGGTCCGCTGCATCCAGAAGATCATCCAGGTCACCATGCCGACGGCCAGGAGGGAGAGGATGCCGCCGAGGAGCTCCTGGGCCTGGAAGGTGAGGGCGTAGGCGCCGAAGGTGAGGACGGCGCCGATGACGAGGACGAGCGCTGCCGCGAGTCCCACTCCGGCCCAGAGCTTCGGGAGGACGTCGCGGCGGTCGATCCGGACGAGGTAGGCGACGAGGATGCCGACGACGAGCGCGGCCTCCAGGCCTTCGCGGAGGCCGATGAGGAAGGGAGGGAGGAGCGAGGCGAGCACGGGATCTCTTCGGGTGTTCGGGAGTGAGGCCGGTGCCTGCTGCCCCGTCGCAGCCCGTCCGCGGGACCCGCTGCGCGACGTCGCAGATTAGGTTAGGCGAACCTCACTCGCGAGAGCGTACACCCGCCGCACGGCGGCGCTCAACACGGCGTTCAGGCGTGTCGGTCCAGGAACGCGTAGACCTCGCCGTCGTCGACGCCGGGGAACATCCCCCGCGGAAGGGGCGAGAACATCTGCATGTGCACGCGGGCGCTCGGCCATGCCTTGCCCTTCCACCGTTCGGTGAGATCGGCGTCGGGTCGCCGGCAGCAGGCTTCGTCGGGGCACGTCGAGGCCGCCCGCTTCGGCGTTTCGCGCCCGCGGAACCAGCGTGCGTCGTCGAAGGGCACCCCGACCGTGATCGAGAACTCGCCCTCCGTAGTCGAGCCGGTCTGGCTCGAGCACCAGAACGTCCCGCCGGGGGTGTCGGTGTACTGGTAGTGCTCGGTCGTCCGGTTCTGCTCCGCGAACGCGGACCGCGCCGCGAATCTGCGGCAGACCACCTGCCCCTCGACCGATCCCGTCACGTCCATCGGCAGCGGCAGCCCGTCGTTCTCGTAGACGCGGTTGATCGCGCCCGCCCCGTCGACGCGCAGGAAGTGGAGCGGGATGCCGAGGTGCTGCGTCAGGAGGTTGGTCATCCGCATCGCGGCCGCCTCGTGGGTCACGCCGAATGCGTCGCGGAAGTCCTCGACGGCCAGGTTCCGGTCCTTCTTGGCCTGGGCCAGGAAGGCGACCGACGCGGTCTCGGGCATCAGGCAGCACGCCGCGTAGTAGTTGATCTCCAGGCGCTGCTGCAGGAAGTCGGCGTAGTCGGTCGGCGGGGTGTGCCCGAGCAGACGGTGCGCCATCGCCTGGAGCGCCATCGACCGCAGGCCGTGGCCGCCGGGGATGGATGCCGGGGGCAGGTAGATCCGCCCGTTCTCGAGGTCGGTGACCGATCGTGCGGAGTGGGGGAGGTCGCTCGCGTAGATGAGTTCGAACCCGAGCTGCTCCGCCATGATGCTGACCGTGCGGTGCGTCAAGGCGCCGGTGGAGTGCCCGGCGGCTTTGAGCTTTTTCTCGGCGAGCTTCTCGATGTCGGGCAGGTAGTTGTTCTGCTCTCGCATCCGCAGGCGCAGTTCGGTGTTGGCGCGGCGGGCTTCTTCGGGTGTCGCGATCGATTCGCGTTCGCGCCGCTCGAGTTCGCGGTGGAGCGCGAGGATGCCCTCGATCGTCTCGTCCGACATCGTCTTCGTGACCTTCACCGGGGCGACGCCGAGGCGGCGGAACACGGGGCTCCGCTGCGCGCGCTCCAGGTCGAGTTCGAGGGCGGCGCGGCGGTTCGGGGGCTCCGTGGAGAGCAGGTCGGTCACGTCCGTGCCCGTCGCCGTCGCGATCGCCTGCAGGACCGACAGCTTCGGCTCGCGCTTGCCGTTCTCGATGAGGCTGAGCTGGCTCCCGGCGATGCCCACGAGCGCCCCCAGTTCGTCGAGCGTGAAGCCGTGGGCGGTCCGCTGATGCCGGATGCGGTGGCCGAGGGTCGAGAGCTGGAGGGGCGTCGCCATGAACTTGATGCTATCGAAAGAATCGCATTTCTTGACGCAGAGAACTGCGAAAAGAGTGGGCTGTTGGGGCGCACAGTGGAGGTACGCCCACCCCGACCGAGGAGCGCCGAATGGCCATCGCAGACCTGTTCACCCGCCCCACCCGTACCGGCTCGACGCCGATCGTCGCCCGCTCGACGCCGGCGCCCACCGGCATCCGTCCCGCCGTCACCGGAGAGGGCATGGCGGCCCTCCACGCGTGGGTCGACGAGATCGCGGCGCTCACGCAGCCCGCCCGCATCCACTGGGTCGACCGCTCGGCCGCCGAGAACGACGCGCTGCTGCGCCAGCAGGTCGATGAGGGCAAGCTCATCAAGCTCAACCCCGAGTGGCGCCCCGGGTCCTACCTCGCCCGCTCGCACCCGAGCGACGTCGCCCGCACCGAGGGTCGCACCTTCATCGCCTCGGAGCGTGAAGAGGATGCCGGGCCCACCAACAACTGGATCGCGCCCGACGAGATCCGCGCGACCATCGCGCCCCTGTTCGAGGGCAGCATGCGCGGCCGGACGATGTACGTCGTGGCGTTCTCGATGGGCGCCGTCGGCGGCCCGCTCTCGCACATCGGCGTGCAGGTGACCGACAGCGCCTACGCGGTCACGTCCATCGGCATCATGACGCGCGTGGGCGCCGAGGTGCTGCAGCAGATCGCCGACGGCAAGCCCTGGGTCAAGACCGTGCACTCGGTGGGCGCGCCGCTCGCTCCCGGACAGCAGGACGAGGCGTGGCCCTGCAACGACGAGAAGTACATCGTCCACTTCCCCGAGACGCTCGAGGTCTGGTCGTTCGGCTCCGGCTACGGCGGTAACGCGATCCTCGCCAAGAAGTGCTTCGCGCTGCGGATCGCCTCGGTGATCGGCCGCGACGAGGGCTGGCTCGCCGAGCACATGCTGCTCATCCGCGTCATCGACCCCGCGGGCAAGGCCTACCACGTCGCCGCAGCGTTCCCTTCGGCCTGCGGCAAGACGAACCTCGCCATGCTCCGCCCGACCATCCCCGGGTGGCGGGTCGAGACGCTCGGCGACGACATCGCCTGGCTGCGTCCGGGTGAGGACGGCCGCCTCTGGGCCATCAACCCCGAAGCCGGCTTCTTCGGCGTCGCGCCGGGGACGGGCGAATCGACGAACGTGACGGCGGTCGACACTCTCTGGGGCAACACGATCTTCACGAACGTCGCGCTCCGTCCCGACGGCGACGTGTGGTGGGAGGGCCTGACCGACGAGGCGCCGGCCGAGCTCACCGACTGGGAGGGCAAGCCCTGGACCCCGGCATCCGGTCGTCCCGCCGCCCACCCGAACTCGCGCTTCACCGTGAGTGCGGGGCAGTGCCCGCAGATCGCCGCGGACTGGGATGCCCCCGAGGGCGTCCCGCTCGACGCGATCCTGTTCGGCGGACGCCGTGCCACCAACGTCCCGCTGGTGGTCGAGGCCACCGACTGGACCCACGGCGTCTTCATGGGCTCGAACATCTCGTCCGAGCGCACCGCCGCCGCCGAGGGGCTCGTCGGCGAACTCCGCCGCGACCCCTTCGCGATGCTGCCCTTCTGCGGCTACAACATGGCGGACTACTTCGGCCACTGGCTGAAGGTCGGTCAGAAGCTGCGCTTCGACCGGGCTCCGCGCATCTTCCAGGTCAACTGGTTCCGCAAGGGCTCGGACGGGCGCTTCCTGTGGCCCGGCTTCGGCGACAACGCCCGCGTCATCGACTGGATCATCCGCCGCATCGACGGGTCGGTCGGCGCCGTGGACAGCCCCGTCGGGCGCCTGCCGAAGACCGACGACCTGAACCTCGCGGGGATCGAGGTGCCGCAGGCCGATCTCGACGAGCTGTTCGCGGTGGACCCGGCATCCTGGCTCGCCGAAGCCGACCTCACCGAGGAGTTCTACCGGACGTTCGAGGGCAAGGTCCCGCCGGCCCTCTACGCCGAGCTCGCCGCCTTGCGCTACCGTCTGCAGCGCGCGCAGCAGGAGGCCTGAGCCTCCCGCACCAGGCGTCGACCCGACGAGAACTGCTGTTCCCGGATGCCGGGAGTCGCAGTTCGCGTCGGGTCGCGGTGCGTTCGGGGGAGCCTTCAGACCAGCAGTTGGCGGGCGGCGAGGTCGCGGTAGAGCGGCACGTCGCGCACGAGCTCGTCGTGCGTGCCCTGACCCACAACGCGGCCGTGATCGAGGACGACGATGAGGTCGCTGTCGACGACCGTCGAGAGCCGATGTGCGATGACGACGAGCGTGCGACCCGCGGCGACCGCGTCGATCGCTTCGCGCATGCGCTGCTCGTTGAGGCCGTCGAGCGACGACGTCGACTCGTCGAGCAGCAGGATCGGGGGAGCGGCCAGCAGTGCCCGCGCGATGGCGAGGCGCTGACGCTCGCCACCGGAGAGCATCACGCCCGCCTCGCCCACCGGCGCTTGCAAGCGCAGAGGCGAGCGCTCGAGCACCTCGGTGAGGTTCACGGCGTCGAGCACGCGTTCGCAGTCCGCGTCGGTCGCGTTCGGGGACGCGAGGCGCAGGTTGTCGGCGATCGTGCCGGCCAGTGTGGGGGCGTCCTGTTCCACGTACCCGAGTCGGGCCCGCAGCGACAGGCGGTCGAGCGCGCGGGCATCGATGCCGTCGATGAGGATCGCGCCGGCGGTCGGGTCGTAGAACCGCTCGATGAGCGAGAGGGTCGTCGACTTGCCGGCCCCCGACGGGCCGACGAGTGCGACGCGGGCCCCGCGCGGCACCTCGAACGAGACACCTCGGAGCACGGTGGCCTCGGGTTCGGGCTCCGAGTCCTCGGGGAGGGGCGCGCGGGCGTCGGCGAGGGTCTTGATCGCCTCATCCTGCGCGCTCCGGCGGGCGCGGACGACCGCTTCGGGATAGGAGAAGTGCACGTCGCGGAACTCGATGGCGGCCGTCGAGTCGGCGGACGATGAGGCGGCGGATGCGGCGATCGCGGCATCCTCGGCCGTCTCGTCCGGCAGGTCGAGGACCTCCTGGATGCGGCCGAGCGCGCCGAGCGCCTGATTCACCGACGTGATCGCGCCGAAGAACGAGGCGAGCGGCTGCACGAGGAAGAAGAGGAACATCACGAAGACGACGAGCTGAGCGATCTCGATGGCGCCGGATGCGACGCGGAACCCGCCCACGCCGAGCACGACGAGGAGCGAGACCTGCAGGGCGATTCCCGCGACGGGGACGACGACCGCCGAGGCCTTCGCGACCTTCACGCCGGCGTCGTAGGCCTCGCTGGCCGTCGACGAGATGGTGTCCTGCTCACGGGCTTCCGCGCCCGAGGCGCGGATCGTGCGGATCGAGCCGATCGCCCGCTCGACGCCGGAGGCGAGCGCGCCCACCTTCTCCTGCTGCTCGAGCGTCGCCCGACGGATGCGGCCGCTCAGCACGACGACGACCGTCGCCGAAGCGCCGATGACGACGACGATCAGCAGCAGCAGGATCGGGTCGATGATGAGCATCGCGATGATCGCGCCGACGAAGATGAGGGCGTTGCCGATCGAGTCCGCGAACCCCTGCGTGAGGACGGCGTAGAGGAGGGTCGTGTCGGTGCCGACCCGCGAGACCAGGTCGCCGGTGCGACGCGCGTCGTACTCCTGCACGGGCAGGTGCAGGAGCTTCGCGATCAGGCGGCGGCGGCTCGAGTAGACGACCGCGGTGCCGGTGCGCTGCAGCAGGTAGTGCTGGAACCCGCCGATGAGCGAGGACACGACGACGAGGCCGACGAGGACCCAGACGAGGATGCCGAGGGCCTGGCCCGCCTGCACCCGGCCGATGACGTTCCCGACGAGGAGCGGCTGGATGAGGGTGGCGACTGCTTCGAGCACGCTGAGGACGCCGACCACCACGAGAACACGCTTGTGTTCGAGGAGGAAGGGCACGAGCTGACGGAGGCTGGCGCGGGGGCCGTCGTCCTTCGAGGGGCGGCGCAGACCGCGGCGGGGCGTGGACATCCCTCTATCTTCCTCCGTCCTGACGATGTCCCCGCCCGTCGATAGTGTGGTCCGGTGCCAGAACCCGTGATCCGCGCCGAGAAGCTCGTGAAGGCCTATAAAAGCAAGGGCAAGCCCGACTTCGTGGCCGTCGACGGACTGTCGTTCGAGGTCGCACCGGGGGAGTCCTTCGGCCTGCTCGGCCCGAACGGAGCCGGCAAATCGACGACGATGAAGATGATCGGCGCCGTGTCGACCCGGACGAGCGGCAACCTCTCGATCCTGGGGCTGGACCCCGACCGGCACGGCCCCGAGATCCGCTCGCGCCTGGGTGTCGTCCCGCAGCAGGACAATCTCGACGGCGAGCTCAACGCGCGCGAGAACCTCTACATCTACGGCCGGTACTTCGGCCTTCCGGGCAAGGTGTGCGCCGAGAAGGCCGACGAGCTGCTGGCTTTCGCCCAGCTCGAGGACAAGGCGAAGAACAAGGTCGACCAGCTCTCCGGCGGCATGAAGCGCCGTCTGACGATCGCGCGCGGGCTCATCAACGACCCGCGCATCCTGCTCCTGGACGAGCCCACGACGGGCCTCGATCCGCAGGCGCGTCACGTGCTGTGGGACCGCCTGTTCCGCTTGAAGGAGCGCGGCACGACGCTCGTCCTCACGACCCACTACATGGACGAGGCCGAACAGCTCTGCGACAGGCTCGTCGTCGTCGACAAGGGGCGCATCATGGCTGAGGGGAGCCCGGCCTCCCTCATCCGCGAGTACTCCAGCCGCGAGGTGCTCGAGGTGCGCTTCGGTTCCGACCGCAACGAGCAGGCCGCCGCCCAGCTGCAGGGCGTCGGCGACCGCGTCGAGGTGCTGCCGGATCGCATCCTCGTCTACGCGCACGATGGCGAGGCCGCGCTCGAACGGGTCGCGGCGTCGGGGCTGCAGCCGATGACGAGCCTCGTCCGTCGGTCCAGCCTGGAGGACGTGTTCCTCCGCCTCACGGGACGGTCGCTCATCGAATGAGCGAGACGACACAGGCAGCGCAGCCGACGCTCGACGAGCTGCGGGCAGAGGCGATGGAGTGGGGGCGCAAGCCCCGTCGATTCGGCAGCTGGTACGTCACGGAGCACATGGTCCGGGCGATGCGCGCCTACGGCTGGACCATCGTGGTCGGAGCGCTCGGGCAGCCGGTTCTGTATCTGCTCGGCTTGGCCGCCGGCCTCGCCGCGCTCATCCGGACGCCGATCGACGACCGCGGCGTGCAGGTCGACTACCTCGTCTTCGTCGCACCCGCGCTCCTCGTCACGGCGGCGATCTCCGTCGCCTCCGAGGAGATGACGTACCCCGTCATGGCCGGGTTCAAGTGGCGACGGTACTTCTTCGGGTTCAACGCGTCCGCCCTGTCGAGCCCGCAGATCGCCAACGGCGTCATCATCGGCGCGGCCGCCCGCATGACGTTCGCGGTCGCGGCGTACTACCTCTTCATCTGGCTCCTCGGTGCCCTCGGCATCGGGTGGACGACGGTGCCGAACCCCGAGACCGGGTGGATCGCGATCCCGGCGGGCATCCTCGCGGGCCTCGCGTTCGGCATCCCGCTCATGGCGTACGCCGGCTCGATCGAAGACGACAGGGGGCAGTTCGCGCTCGTCCAGCGCTTCATCTTCATGCCGATGTTCCTGTTCTCGGGCACGTTCTACCCTCTCGAGACCCTGCCCGTCTGGCTCCAATGGATCGGGTGGGTCTCGCCGCTGTGGCACGGCGCCGAGCTGGGGCGCCTCGCGACCTACGGCGCCGCAGTGCCGCCGTTCATGATCGTCGTCCACTTCGCTTATCTCGTCGTGCTCGCTGGAGTGGGGTACCTGTGGGGCCGGAAAGTCTTCATCGAAAGGCTCGCCAAGTGAGCGCCGTCGCCGTCGACACCGCCGCCCGCCGCGGGGGAGTGCGTGCCCTTTGGGCGGGCAACCCCGGCGCCGTCGTGCAGCGCGGATTCCTCGCCGCCCGATCCTCGAGCTGGGCCGTCGTCCTGTCCGGTTTCTTCGAGCCGGTCTTCTACCTCGCGTCGATGGGTCTCGGGCTCGGCAAGCTCATCGGCGACGTCCAGACCTCGCAGGGGATCGACGTCAGCTACGCCGCGTTCATCGCGCCCGCCCTCCTGGCCGTGTCCGCGATGAACGGCGCGATCTACGACTCCACCTGGAATGTCTTCTTCAAGCTGAACTACGGCAAGCTCTACGAGGGGATGCTGGCCACGTCCCTCGGGCCCCTCGATGTCGCCCTCGGCGAGATCCTCTACGCGCTCCTGCGCGGCCTGCTCTACGCGACCGGTTTCATGATCGTCATGCAGGTGCTCGGGCTGAACCTCGCCTGGACCGCGATCCTCGCGATTCCGGCGGTGCTCCTGATCGCGTTCGGCTTCGCGAGCTTGGGAATGGCGATCACGAGCTACATGAAGACGTTCCAGCACATGGACTGGATCAACTTCGTGCTGCTGCCCATGTTCCTCTTCTCGGCGACGTTCTACCCGATCACCGTCTACCCCGAGTGGGTGCAGTCGATCGTCATGGCACTGCCCCTCTGGCACGGCGTGGAACTCCTCCGCGGGCTGACCCTCGGCATCCTGTCGGTCGACATGCTCTGGCACGTCCTCTACTACGTCGTGATGATCGCGATCGGCCTCGTCTTCACGACGAAGCGCCTGCGCGCACTGTTCCTCGACTGAGGATCAGCGGCCGGACTCCATGACCTCGCGCGCCTTGCGGATGCGACGCGGATTCACGGGATGCGTCGCGAGGACGACCTTGCCTCGGGAGTGCAGCTTCAGCAGGTCGTCGTACGCCTCGGCGACGTCGGCCAGCGGATAGAAGCCCGAGACGAGCACGTTCACGGCGCGCTTCTCGGCGAGATCCACGACTTTCCGAAGCTGATCCGTCCCGTGCGCGACCGCATCGGGCTCGTCCGAGAGCAGGGCGACCTCGCGGTCACGCCGGTCGGCGCTCGAGCGGAACTTGCCTGCCGGGACGCCCAGCGCCTCGGCGATGTCCTGTCCGTCTTGGCCGAAGTTGTCGATGTAGGCGCTGACTCCGTCGGGGGCGAGCGCACGGATGCGGTCGACGATCCCATCGCCGTACTGCACCGGCTTCACGCCGAGCTGTCGCAGATAGTCGAAATTGCGGGCGCCGCACGTTCCGATCACGCGGGCGCCGCGATGCATCGCGATCTGAGCCTCGACGCTTCCGACACCGCCCGCGGCAGCCGAGATGACGACGGTGTCCCCGGCACCGACCTTGAGTTCGTCGAGGATGTCGAGGGCCGTCGTCCCGGCCAGGTACAGCCCGCCCGCCGTCTCGAAGGTCACGTTCTTGGGCTTGCGGACCAGGCGGTCGACCGAGATCGTGAGGTGGCTGGCCTGGGCGCCCGAGCGGAGGTGGCCGACGACGTCACTGCCCACGGGGAAGCCGGACGTCTCGGGCCCGACCGCGATGACGGTGCCTGCGAAGCAACTGCCCGAACGGCGCGGGAACTCGTCGTCCCATTCCTTCTCGGCGCCCGAGCGGACGAAACCGTCGATGTGATTGAGGCCCATCGTCATGACCTCGACGGTCACCTCGCCCTGGCGGGGCTCGGCGAGGGGGCGGTCGACGAGATGCAGCACCTCCGGCCCGCCGGTCTGGTCGTACTCGACGACCGATGCCTGGGTGACCTTCTTGATAGCCATGGTCCACTCCCTCGTGTGCCTGTGAGGCCGACGATAGACCCGCCTCGTGCCCGAGGGGAACTCTTGACAGAACGGATGCCGCGGCCCTCCCGATGGGGTGGGCCGCGGCATCCGTCGGTTCAGCGTGAGGTCAGCGGGTGACGGCCTCGGCGTGTCCGATGTTGGTCTCGTACTCGACGTCCTTCGTCTCCTTCGACAGCCACAGGGCGATGAAGGTGAGGACCGCGGAGCCCGACAGGTAGACGCCGACGAGCCAGGGCGATCCGCCCGCGGCCGCCCACAGTGCGGTCGCGACGATCGGCGCGAGCGCGGCCCCGAGGATCGACGACACGTTGTACGAGATCGCCGATCCCGTGTAGCGGACGTTCGTCGGGAAGAGCTCGGGCAACAGGGCCCCCATCGGGCCGAACGTCGCGCCCATGAGCATGAACCCGAGGATGAGGAACGCCTGCACGAGTGCACCGCTGAACTTCGGGTCGAGCTGGGGCAGCAGGAACACGTTGAACAGCAGGCCGAAGACGCCGATGAGTCCCGTGATCCACAGCAGCAGGCGACGACGTCCGATCGAGTCGGCGACGGGGCCGGACAGCAGTGTGAAGACGCCGAAGAAGATGACGCCGACGATCTGCATGATGACGAAGTCCGTGTACCCGAACCCGAGGCCGGGCACATAGGTGGCCGCGTCGAAGGGCGTCCCGGCGGCCTGGGCGGCCGCGGCGGCACCGTCGGTGGTGGCCTTGGTGCCGTACGCCAGGGTGAAGCTGGTCATCAGGTAGAAGAGCACGTAGGTCGCCAGCATGATGAACGTGCCGAGGATGAGCTGCTTCCAGTGGCGTCGGACGACTTCACCCAGCGGGAACTTGCGGATCGCCCCGGTCTTCTCGGCCTTCGCGAACGTCGCCGATTCGACGAGCTTCAGGCGCACGTAGAGACCGACGATGACCATGACCGCCGAGAACAGGAACGGCACGCGCCAGCCCCAGGCGAGGAACTCCTCGCTGCGCTGCGCGGGTCCGTCCGGGTGGGGGAGGAGGAAGTAGATCACCAGGAAGACGGTGTTGGCGATGATGAAGCCGATCGGCGCACCGAGCTGCGGGAACGTGCCGTACCAGGCTCGCTTTCCCTTCGGAGCGTTCTCGGTCGCGACGAGCGCAGCGCCCGACCACTCGCCGCCGAGGGCGAAGCCCTGCGCGAGGCGGAGGATCAGGAGCAGGATCGGGGCGACGATGCCGACCTGGCCGTAGGTCGGCAGGAAGCCGATGAGGAACGTCGCGACGCCCATCGTCAGGAGCGATCCGACGAGCGTGGCCTTGCGACCGAACTTGTCACCGAAGTGGCCGAAGATGACGGCGCCGACGGGGCGCGCGACCATGGCCGCGCCGAAGATGCTGAACGACAGCAGCAGGTTCACGGTGTCGTTGCCGGCCGGGAAGAAGAGGATGGGGAAGACGAGGACGGCGGCGGTCGCGTAGACGTAGAAGTCGTAGAACTCGATCGTCGTGCCGATCAGGCTCGCCGTGATGACGCGGGAGCGCGGATTGGCGGGTGCGGCGGATGCCGCGGGTGCTGCGGATGACATGCGGGGGACCTTCGGAACGAAGCGGTGGGTCCTCATGGGACGTGTCGGCGGCGGATGCGCTCGCAGGGGTGACGCGAGGGCATCACAGCACTGGGATCACCGATGCGTCGACGGAGTGGTCGACGCAAACCTCCACCCTACTCCCGCGCGTCGCGCGAGAAGTCCCGGTCAGCGCCAGATGACGGCGAGGCCGGCGTTGACGAGCGTCAGGATGCCGATGGGCCAGAAGATCGCGGCGGGGACGGAGCCCGACTTCCGCAGACGTCCCGCGCCCGCGCCGAGGAGCCCGCCGATGATCACCAGGATGACGAGCTTGATGCCGATCTTGGCGTAGTTGAGGTCGTGGTCGAGTCCCCACGGCGCCGACAGTGCGAGGCCGGCCACGAGGGCGATGCCGAGTCCCCAGTGCATGATGCGGGTCACGCGGCGCTGACCGACGAGTTCGACCACCCACGCACCGAAGAGCGTCGCGAATCCGACGAGGTGGACGAGAACGACGATGCTGCGCAGGGTCTCCATTCCCTCAGGCTACCTGAAGGTGGAGATCCCGCGCAGCATCGGGTCGAGCGCTCAGACGCGGAGGTCGCGGAGGACGAGCGCGGTGCGGATCGCGGCATCCGCTGCTTCCGCACCCTTGTCCTCCTTCGAGCCCTCCAGGCCCGCCCGGTCGAGTCCCTGCTGCTCGTCGTCCAGCGTCAGGACGCCGAAGCCGACGGGCTTGCCGGTGTCGAGCGCGACGCGGGTGAGGCCGTCGGTCGCGGCGGAGGACACGAAGTCGAAGTGGGGAGTGCCGCCCCGGATGATGACACCGAGGGCGACGGCCGCGTCGGCGCCCGCGTCGAGCGCCGCCTTGGCGGCGACCGGCAGCTCGAACGATCCCGGCACGCGGACGAGTCGCCACGAGGCCCCCGACGCGTCGAGGATGCGCTTCGCGCCCGCGATCAACCCGTCGGTGATCACGTCGTGCCACTGGCCGGCGACGACGACGACGGACAGGTCGCTCGCGTCGACGATCTCGGTCTGGGGTGCTCCGTGACCGCTCATGCTTTGTGCTCCTCGCTGTGCGCGAGTGCTTCGCGCAGTTCGTCGGCGTCGATGATGTGACCCATGCGGTCGGCCTTCGTCGCCAGGTACTGGTGGTTGTTCGCGCCGACCCCGACGAGCAGCGGCACCTGGTCGACGATCGTCAGGCCGAGTGCGCGCAGCTGCGAGACCTTGTCGGTGTTGTTGGTCAGCAGGCGGATCTGCTTGACGCCGAGGTCGGTGAGGATGCCGGCGGCCGCCGCGTAGTCGCGAGCGTCGGCCGGCAGGCCGAGTGCGAGGTTCGCGTCGACCGTGTCGAGGCCGCGCTCCTGCAGGCTGTAGGCCCGCAGCTTGTTGATGAGTCCGATGCCGCGACCCTCGTGGCCGCGCATGTAGATGACGACGCCGCCGTCCTGCTCGATGGCGTCCAGGGCGGCCTCGAGCTGCGGACCGCACTCGCACTTCAGCGAGCCGAAGGCCTCACCGGTCAGGCACTCCGAGTGGACCCGCACGAGCGGTGCTTCCTCGGTGAGCTCGCCGGAGACGACGGCGATGTGGTCGGTGCCGGTGATGCGGTCCTTGTACGCGAGGAAGCGGAACTCCCCGTGCGAGGTCGGGACCTTCGCCTCCGCGCGCAGGCTCACGCGACGCTTGCCGATGTGGTCGGTGTGTGCGGCGGCGCTGTCGCCGTCGGCTGCGCTCACGTGCGCGATGAGCTGTTCGATCGTGATGACGGGGATGCCTTCGCGTTCGCCCATCTCCAGCAGGCCCGGCATCCGCATCATGCTGCCGTCGTCGGCGACCACTTCGCCGATGACGGCGACGGGCTGGAGGCCGGCGAGCTGCATGAGCTCGACCGCGGCTTCGGTGTGCCCGGCGCGCTCGCGCACGCCGCCGTCGACGGCGCGGAGCGGGAGCACGTGGCCGGGGCGGATGAGGGAGGCGGGGACCGACGTCGGGTCCGCGAGGACGTTGGCCGTCCGGGCGCGGTCCGACGCGCTGATGCCGGTCGTGACGCCGTCGGCGGCGTCGACGCTCACGGTGTACGCGGTGCTGCGGGCGTCCTGGTTGACCTCGACCATCGGCGGCAGGTCGAGCCGGTCGGCCCAGTCCGCCGGCATCGGCGCGCAGAGGAAGCCGCTGGACCACCGGATGGTCCAGGCGAGCCACTCCGGCGAGGCCAGCTCGGCGGAGATGATGATGTCGCCCTCGTTCTCGCGGCTCTCGTCGTCGGCGACCAGGATCGGTCGGCCTTCTTTGAGGGCTGCCAGGGCGTCGGGGATGGACGAAAGGCTCATCGGGAGCCTCCTTCTTCTGTGGACGGGATGCCGTCGGGTGAGGCGAATCGGAGCAGACGCTGCACGTGCCGCGCCAGGATGTCGGTTTCGAGGTTGACCCGGTCGCCGGGCGTCAGCGCGCCGAGAGTGGTCACCTCGAGGGTTTCGGGGATGAGGGAGATCTCGAACCACTGCGACGACGCGTCGGCGTCCGACACGTCCGAGACGGTGAGCGAGACGCCCTGCACGGTGATCGATCCCTTGTCGACGACGAGGGGGGCGAGGTCTGCGGGCAGCGAGACGCGGATGACGCGCCACTGCTCGCCGGGGCGCACCTCGAGCACCTCGCCGGTGCCGTCGACGTGCCCCTGCACGATGTGACCGCCGAGCCGGGTGTGCGCGGCCAGGGCGCGCTCGACGTTGACGGGGGAGCCGACGGCGAGCGTGCCGAGCGTCGACATGTCGAGCGTCTGCTTCATGACGTCGGCGGTGAACCCCTCCGGCGTCTGGTCGGTGACCGTGAGGCAGACCCCGCTGATGGAGATCGAGTCGCCGCGCTGCGCGTCCGAGACCGCGAGCGGTGCGCGGACCGCGAGGCGCACGCCGTCGCCGGACGGATCGATGGCGGTGATGACGCCCTGCTCTTCGATGATGCCCGTGAACATCAGCCCTCCTTGGGGGTCAAGGTGACGAGGATGTCGTCACCGAGTCTGTCGAGACCGAGGATCTCGAGTCGGCGCTGCTCTGCGATCGTCGTGACTCCGATGTCGCCGACCGCGACGCGGTCTCCGCCGATCAGGGTCGGCGCGACGTACACGAGGAGCTCGTCGACCAGTCCCTGGCGCAGGAACGACGCCGCGAGCGTCGGGCCGCCCTCGAGGAACACGCGGTGAGCGCCGAGTTCGCGGAGCCTGTCGAGCAGGTCGCGGAGATCCTCGCCCTCGTCCTGCATGAACGGCCGCGGGTGGCGCCGGAGTGCGGCCTCCTGGGGCACCGCGCGGATTCCGACGACGACCGGCCGCGGCTGGTCCTCGTAGAGCGATCCGTCCGCGGTGCGTGCCGTGAGCGCGGGGTCGTCGGCGAGGACGGTGCCGGTGCCGACGACGATCGCGTCCGCCCGTGAGCGGCGGCGGTGCACGTCCGCGCGTGCGTCCGGTCCCGTGATCCACTGGCTGGTGCCGTCGGATGCCGCGGCCCGACCGTCGAGCGACTGCGCCCACTTGACGGTGACATGCGGTCGCCCCAGGCGCTGCACGGTCAGCCACGACGAGATGAGGTCTTCGCCCTCCTCGCGGAGCACGCCCCCCTCGACGTCGACACCGGCGGCGCGCAAGCGCTCTGCGCCTCCGGACGAGACGGCACCCGGGTCCTCGGCCGAGTAGACGACGCGTGCGACCCCGGCCTCGATGAGGGCGACGGCGCACGGGCCGGTGCGGCCGGTGTGGTTGCAGGGCTCGAGGGTCACGACGGCGGTGGCGCCGCGCGCGGCATCCGGCCCCAGTTTCGACAGCGCGTCGATCTCGGCATGGGGGGTGCCGGCGCCGTGGTGCCAGCCCTCGGCGAGCACGGCGCCCTCGGGCGAGAGGATGACGGCCCCGACCTGCGGGTTCAGGCCGCGAGGCCCGTTCGTCGCGAGCGCGAACGCGTGACGGAGCGCGCTGCGCTCCGCGTCGGTGACACTCATCCGGATCCTCACGATGGGGTTCTCCGGGGCGCGGGCGCGACAGGTGGGTACGGCGTCGCCGCATCCACCGTGCTGCCTCCCATCCGGACTAGCGACTCTCGTCGCATCACCGTCGGTTCCGGATTTCCACCGGATCAGCAGGACCTGGGTCCCGCTCGCGGACTGTCACCGCCGGTTCGGATTCCCACCGACCCCGGAGCACGTTTCTTGCTCTTGCAGTGTAATCAACCGCTCTTCGCCGGTTTCATTCCCGCGTCATCTCTTGACTTCCGGGGTCATTCGGTCAGGGCGCGGGCGGTCGCCTCATCGACGACCAGCTCGGTGACGAGGCGGGCGGCGAGCGCCCCGCGCAGACTGTCGCGTTTGTCGACGCCCGAGACGATGCAGACGCGACTCGGCACGCGGCGGAGCACGTCGAACCGCGGGCCCGTCGCGCGGTCGTTGAGCTCGATCCCGCGCGTGGAGCCGTCGAGCCGGTAGAACACCGTCGCGACGTCGCCCACCACCCCCTCGCCGTCGAGCGCGGCGAGCTCTTCGGGTTCGAGATAGCCGCCGGAGTAGACGTGGCTGGGGACGCGCGAGTCGGCGGCGCCGACGCTGAAGACGACGAGGTCCATCGCCGCCTGGATGGCGAGGATGCGGGTGGTGCTGCGTTCCCGCCACATCGCGTGCTTCGTGCGCGGGTCGTCGAAGAACGCCGGCACCGGGAACTGCTGCGCGTTTCCGCCGTAGGCCTCGGCGAAGCGGCTGAGGATGTCGCTGGCGTACAGCAGGCCCGTCGTCCGCGTGTTCCCCGAGCCGTTCAGCTGCACGAACGTCGTGCCGTGCACGGACTTCGGGACGAGGCGCCGGCTGACCGCCGCCGTCGTCGACCCCCAGGCGATCCCCACGGTGGTGTCCGCGACGATGAGGTCGCCGAGCAGGTGGGCGGCAGCCGTCGCGACGCGCTCGAGTCGCTCCACGTCGCTGGCGTCGTCGGGCACCGGAACGACATGCGCGGTGATGCCGTAGCGGTCCGCGAGGTTCTGCTCGAGCAGCTGCGGCGCGGCGAAGGGGGAGCGGATGCGGATGTCCACGATCCCGGTCGCGCGGGCACGCGACAGCAGGCGCGACACGGTCGATCGGGAGGTCCCGAGTTCGCGCGCGATGGCTTCCATCGTGCGGTCCTGGACGTAGTACAGGTGCGCGGCCGTGAGGGCGCGACGGATGTCGTCGGGATCGAGCGTCTCTTCCACGGATGACAGTGTGCACGTATGTGCATGGCGACTGCAATCCCGTCCACGAATGTCATCATTGGTCCCATCAGCCACTGCGGTGGCGGTCTGAGGCGACCGGGTCGACACCCGGCAGAAGTGGGAGTGTGTGACGTGGACGCGGACATCCGATCGACGACAGCGGCGCTGCGGGAGCGGCCCCAGGCGGACGTGCTCATCATCGGCGGCGGCATCAACGGCGTCGCGACCTTCCGCGACCTGGCCCTCCAGGGCATTGACGTCGCCCTGGTCGAGAAGAGCGACTTCCTCTCCGGAGCGTCGGCCGCGTCGAGCCACATGATCCACGGCGGCATCCGCTATCTCGAGAACGGCGAGCTCCGACTCGTCCACGAAGCCGTCACCGAGCGCAACGACCTGCTCACGACGGCGGCTCACTACGTCCGACCGCTCCGCACCACCGTGCCGATCTTCTCGACCTTCTCGGGCCTCCTGTCGGCACCGCTCCGCATGGTGCTGCATCGCAAGACGGCCTCGACCGAACGCGGCGCCCTCCTCATCAAGGTGGGGCTCATCATCTACGACTCGTTCTCGCGCGGCGGCGGCAAGGTCCCCCGCCACACGTTCCACGGTCGCCGCCGGTCGCTCCGCGCCCTGCCCGACCTCAACCCCGACGTCAAGTACACCGCCACGTACTGGGATGCCTCGCTCCGCGACCCCGAGCGCCTCGGCCTCGATCTCGTCCGGGACGGCATCGCCGTCGGCGGCAGCCGGGCCCGCGCCGCGAACTACGTCTCGGCCGCGGGCGTCCAGGATGGCAAGGTCGTGCTCCGCGACGAGGAGAGCGGCGAGGAGTTCCCGTTCGCGGCATCCGTCGTCCTCAACGCGGCGGGGCCGTGGACCGACCTCGCCAACCGCGCGCTCGGCGACGCCACCCGCTACATGGGCGGCACCAAGGGGTCGCACATCGTCCTCGACCACCCCGAGCTCATGCAGGCCACCGGAGGACGCGAGCTGTTCTTCGAGCACTCCGACGGACGCATCGTCCTCATCTACCCCCTCAACGGTCGCGTCCTGGTCGGAACGAGCGACCTCGAGCACGACATGTCCGAGCCGGCTGTCTGCACCGAGGAGGAGGTCGAATACTTCCTCGACCTCATCGGTCACGTCTTCCCGACGATCCCCGTCGACCGCTCGCAGATCGTCCACCGCTACTCGGGTGTCCGTCCCCTCCCCGGGCACGGCGACATGGCCGCGGGCTTCGTCTCGCGCGACTACCGCATCGAAGAGGCGATCCTCCCCGGGTCGGACCGCGTGCCGGTGCTCAGCCTGGTCGGCGGCAAGTGGACCACGTTCCGCGCCGTCGCCGCGCGACTGACCGACGAGCTGATGACCCGGATCGGCCGCGAGCGTGTCCGCTCCACGAAGGGTCTGCCGATCGGCGGCGCCGTCGGGTTCCCCCGCACCGACGCCGACCGCGACGAATGGGTGCACCAGCACCTCTCGGACTTCGGACTCGAGCGCGGTACGCGTCTGCTGCACCGCTACGGCACGCACGCGCTGGCCGTCGCCACCGCGCTCCGCCAGGACGACGACGACGCGCCCCTGTCGACGCTGCCGCGATTCAGCTCGGGAGAGTTCCGTTACATGGCGACCCGCGAGTCGGTCGTGCACCTCGACGACATCTTCCTGCGCCGCACGAACATCGGCTTCCGCGGTGAGGCGACCCGCGAGGTCGTCGAAGAGGTGGCCTACGCCGTCTCGGATGTGATGGGCTGGGATGCCGCGACCCGCCGCTCGGAGATCGACCGGACGCTCGCCGCGGTGCACGCCGCCGATCCCGTCGCTGTCTGACGCCGGCATCCGCGTCGCGATCAGCGACGAGCACTCGAAGAGGAGACGAGACGTGGCCGAACACGTGATCGCCATCGACCAGGGAACCACCTCGACACGCGCGATCGTGTTCGACGGCGAAGGGGCGCTCGTCGCCACCGCGCAGCGGGAGCACGAGCAGATCTTCCCGCGGGCCGGGCGGGTCGAGCACGACCCCGTGGAGATCTGGACGAACACGGAATGGGTGCTCGCCCGCGTCCTCAACCAGGTGGGGCTGGCGCCGTCGGACGTCGCCGCCATCGGCGTGACCAACCAGCGCGAGACCGCGATCGTCTGGGACCGCCGCACCGGCCGGCCGATCCACAATGCGATCGTCTGGCAGGACACCCGGACGCAGCCCGCGATCGACCGGCTGATCGAGACGCACGGCGTCGACGCCTTCGCCGACGTGACGGGGCTGCCGCTCGCGTCGTACTTCTCGGCGTCGAAGATCGCGTGGATCCTCGACAACGTCGACGGGGCGCGCGACGCGGCGCGGAACGGCGACCTGATGTTCGGCACGCCGGACACGTGGATCGTCTGGAACCTCACGGGTGGCAGCGACGGCGGCATCCACATCACGGACGTCACCAACGCGAGCCGCACGCTGCTGATGGATCTCAAGACCCTCGACTGGTCGGACGAGATGCTCGAGATCTGGGACATCCCGCGCGCGATGCTGCCCGAGATCCGCTCCTCCTCGGAGGTCTACGGCGAGGTCGCGCAGCCGCGGGTTGCGCGCGGCATCCGGATCGCCGGCATCCTCGGGGACCAGCAGGCCGCCACCTTCGGGCAGGCCGCCTTCGACGCCGGGCAGTCCAAGAACACGTACGGGACCGGCAACTTCCTGCTCGTCGGGACCGGCACCGAGCTCGTCCGCTCCGAGGCGGGTCTCATCACGACGGTCGCCTACCGCATCGGCGACGAGCCCGCCCACTACGCGCTCGAAGGTTCCATCGCCGTCACCGGCTCGCTCGTGCAGTGGCTGCGCGACAACCTCGGGATCATCTCCGATTCGGGCGAGGTCGAGCGGCTCGCCCGCAGCGTCGAGGACAACGGCGGCGCCTACTTCGTGCCCGCCTTCTCGGGACTGTTCGCCCCGTACTGGCGACCCGACGCGCGCGGCGCCCTCGTCGGCCTCACCCGCTACGTCACCAAGGCCCACATCGCCCGCGCCGCCCTCGAGGCGACAGCGTTCCAGACGCGCGACGTGATCGCCGCCGTCATCTCCGACACCGGCCGCGACCTCGACGAGCTCCGCGTCGACGGCGGCATGACCCGCAACGACACGCTCATGCAGTTCCAGGCCGACATCCTCGGCATCCCCGTCATCCGCCCCAAGGTCGTCGAGACGACGGCTCTCGGCGCCGCCTACGCCGCCGGTCTCGCCGTCGGCGTGTGGTCCGACAAGGACGCGCTCCGCGGGTACTGGCAGGAGGACCGCCGGTTCGAGCCGCAGATGGACCCCGACGAGCGCGACCGCCGATGCCGGCTGTGGGAGAAGGCCGTCTCGAAGTCGATGGGCTGGGTCGACGACGACGCCCGGGTCCTCGCCGGAACCGTCTGACCTACTTCAGGAGCCTCGACAGGCGGCGGTCCGCGAGGATCTTGCCGCCCGTCTGACACGTGGGGCAGTACTCGAGGCTGTTGTCGGCGAAGAACACCGATCGCACCTCATCGCCGCACACCGGGCACGCCTCGCCGCGTCGGCCGTGGACGGCCATCCCGCGGCGCTTGGCGTCCTTGAGGTCGGCCGGAGGTTTGCCGGATGCCGCGGCCACCGCCTCGGCGAGGGTCTGCCGCAACGCGGCGTAGAGTCTGTCGATCTCGGCATCCGTCAGCCCTGCAGCCAATGCGTACGGCGACATCTTCGCGGCGTGGAGGATCTCGTCGGAATAGGCGTTGCCGATCCCCGCGACGATCGACTGGTCCCGCAGGACGCCCTTGATCTGCGTGCGGCGCCCCGCCAGGAGCTCCGCGAGCGTGTCGCGCGTGAACGCGGCGTCGAGGGGATCCGGGCCGAGGCGCGCGATGCCGGGCACGTCGGCGGGGGAGCGGGCGGCGTAGTAGGCCAGGGACTTCTTGGTGCCGGCCTCGGTCAGGTCGAACCCGGAGCCGTCGTCGAAGCCGACTCGTAGGGCGATCGGGGTCTTCCCCGGCCGGATGACCGTGGCGGGCAGCTGGTCGTACCAGCGCAACCAGCCGGCCTTGGCGAGGTGGAAGACGAGGTGGGCACCGGCATCCGTCTGCAGGTCGACGAACTTGCCGTGACGCTCCGCACCGGTGACGGTCGCGCCGGTGATCGCATCGATCGGCGGGTCGTACGTCTTCAGGGCGGCGATGTTCGCGACCGACACCTTCGTGACGGTGAGTCCCGTCGCACGCTCGCGGAGGAAGTCGACCAGTCCCTGCACCTCGGGCATCTCAGGCATGGGGTCATCCTGTCATCCGGCGGCGACGGCGGTCAGGGGGTTGTCACGGGACCGGCTTGTCAGAGCACCGGCCACGTCTGCGGCGAGCGGTCGTCCGTGCCCAGGAGCGCGGCGATCCAGCCGTCGTGACGGCCGCGCGGATCGCTGAGCCCCTGGCGCAGGAGGCCCTCGTACCGGAACCCGAGTTTCTGCGCGACCCGCGCAGATGCGTGGTTGCCGACGACGGCGCGCCATTGGATCCGGGCGAGAGCGAGGGGCTCCGCGAACCCGAAGTCCACGACGGCGGTGGCCGCCTCGGTGAGGTAGCCGTGGCCGCGGGCCGCGGCATCCATCCAGAACCCGATCTCTGCCGAGCCCTGCTTCTCGACGCGGTGGAGGCCGACCATGCCGATCCAGCGGCCCTCGCGGCGGACGCCCCAGGTGAGCTCGCTCTCGTCGTCCCACCATCCGGTCGCCTTGGCGACGAAGTCCTCCGCGTGCCGCCGGTCGTACGGCGACGGAAGCGTCGTCCACCGGGGCACCTCGGGATCCTGCGCCGCCGCCGTGATCGCGTCGACGTCGGCCGCCGTCGGGACGGACAGCTCGAGCCGCTCGGTCCGCAGAGTCACCGGTTCCATGCCCCGACCCTAGCGGCGGCCGCGTGTGCCGTATTCAGTCTCGGCACTCGGACGCGCGAGCACCCCTCGCGCGACTCGGCGGTGCGAGCGCCTCGCGTCGACGCCCGAGACTGAATACTGAACGACGACAACTTCACCGTCGTCTCCAGATTCTGGGCGAAGGCCGCATCGTCCACAGGTGGCGCTGTCGCTGTCGTCAGTCGGGGCGGCAGGCCCACAGTGGCGGGATGTTCGAGGTATGGACGAGAGCTGAGCTCGTGTCGAGCGGTGCGTCAGCGCGACAGATCACTGATGCTGTCCGCGACGGGCGGTTGATCCGAGCGCGCAAGGGGCACTACGTGTCGGGCGACGCACCTCCGGCGCTCGTCACGGCGGCACGAGTCGGTGGGCGACTCGGTTGTATTTCCCTGCTGGCCGCCCTCGGCGTGTTCACCTTTGACGACGCGAAGGTCCATATCCACATGGAACGAGGCGACAGCAGGATGCGGGGATCGACGGGCCCCATCCTCGCGCCTGTCGGTGACCGCGATGGGGTGAGCCTGCACTGGCGGAGATGGCTGGAGGCACCGGGCTCGGGGGCAGTTCACATCTACGACGCGCTTCTCGACGCCGTTCGGTGTCAGGACGCACGACACGCCATCGCCACACTCGACAGCGCCGCGCACATCGGGCTGATCACTCTCGCAGAGATCCGAGACCTGTTCGGAGTGCTACCCCGTCGCTATCGTGCGCTGGCGCCTCTCCTGGACGGACGCGCGGAGTCCGGTCCCGAGACTCTGGTCCGACTGATGGTGAGGAGCCTTGGGCATTCCGTCGAACTCCAGGTCACCCTTGAAGGCGTGGGGCGCGTCGACCTGCTGGTCGACGGGTGGTTGGTGATCGAGTGCGACAGTCGACAGTTCCACTCCTCATGGGATCAGCAGCGGACCGACTACCGCCGCGACCGCGCGCTGGCTGCACTCGGGTACAGCGTTCTTCGCCTCATGGCGGAGGACATCCTCTATCGCCCGGACCTCGTCGTTGCTGCGCTCCGAGGGCTCCTGGACTCGCATCGTTCTGGCCACTGAGCAATCCTGCAGAACCGAATTCAGTCCCGAAGGATGCGACAACGGGACGGCGGAGCGTGGTTCTGCGGGGTGCTCAGGGCCGGATGCGTCCGCAGACTGAATACGGAACGCGTAGCAGCGGGCTCAGCCCTCGGGGTGCTGCTGGATCCAGACGGCCATGGCGGCGAGGTTGGCCAGCGGGGCCATCGCGCCGGTCACCGGCGCGTCGAACACGATGGACTCCACGCCGACCTCGGCGTAGGAGGCGACCCAGCCCGCGGCATCCGGCATCGGAACCGCGAGCAGCCGGTCGACCTCCCCGGGCGGGATGCCGAACCCCGCCGCCGCCTCTGCGGCACGCTCCGGCGTCGAGAAGGCGAAGATCGCCGGGCCCTGCTCGGTGGTGGCGGCGAAGGGGGAGGGCTGCTCATCGGTTCCGCGCGCGATGAAGATCCACCGCTCGAGGGCGAAGACGGCGCGCCAGAGGCGCTCCTGCGCGTCGCGGTCGTCGGGGGCGGCCATCGACACCGCAGCGGCCGCGTCGATCGCCGCGACGGTCTCGGGGGCGGGCCCGAGCTCGGGAGTCGGCTGATCAGGCACGACGCAGCAGCCCCAGCTTGTCGTAGACGTCGCCCAGGGTGCGATCGGCGACCTCCTCGGCGCGGGCGGCGTTCGTCGCGAGCACCCGGTCGAGCTCGGCCGGGTCGTCGAGCAGCTCGAGCGTGCGCTCGCGCACGGGACCGAACTCCGAGACGACGACCTCGGCGAGCCCCTTCTTGAAGTCGCCGTAGCCGCGACCTGCGTACTCGTCCTCGATCGAGGGGACCTGCCGACCGGTGAGGGCGGCGTAGATCACAAGGAGGTTCGAGACGCCGGGCTTGTTCTCCGAGTCGTAGCGGACGACGCCCTCCGAGTCGGTGACGGCCCGCATGATCTTCTTCGCCGACTTGGCCGGATCGTCGAGAAGCCAGAGGACACCGGCATCCGACTCGGCGGACTTCGACATCTTCGACGTCGGGTTCTGCAGGTCGTAGATCCGCGCCGTCTCCTTCTGGATGACGGGCTTCGGCACGACGAACGTCTGACCGTGGCGGCTGTTGAAGCGCTCGGCGAGGTCGCGGGTCAGCTCGACGTGCTGCTTCTGGTCGTCGCCCACGGGGACGAGATCCGTCTGGTACAGCAGGATGTCGGCGGCCATGAGGATCGGGTACGTGAAGAGCCCGACGTTGGTGGCGTCGGTGCCGTAGCGCGCCGACTTGTCCTTGAACTGCGTCATCCGGCCGGCCTCGCCGAAGCCGGTGACCGTGGACAGCACCCAGGCGAGCTCGGCGTGCGCGCGCACGTGCGACTGCACGTACAGCGTCGACTTCGACGGCTCGATGCCGGCGGCGATGTACTGCGCGGCGGTGCGGCGGGTCTTCTCGCGCAGCTCCGCGGGATCGTTCGGCTGCGTGAGGGCATGCAGGTCGACGACGGAGAAGAACGCGTCGTAGGACTCCTGCATGTCCCGCCACTGCAGGAGCGCCCCGATGTAGTTGCCGATCTGGAGGGAGTCGGCGGAGGGCTGCATTCCGGAGTACAGGCGGGGTTTGCTCACCCTACGATCCTAGGCGCGAACGGATGCCGCGCCCCCGCGTCCGTGCCTCAGCTGCCGAGCGTGTAGTCGGCCACGACGGGCGCGTGGTCGCTCCAGCGGGTGTCCCAGGACGGTGCCCGGACGACCCGGTAGTCGGTCGCCCGCGTCGCGAGCTCGGGGGTCGCGAGGTGGTAGTCGATCCGCCAGCCGGTGTCGTTGTCGAACGCCTTGCCGCGGTTCGACCACCACGTGTACGGCCCGTCGACCTCGCCGGCGAAGCTGCGCCCGACGTCGACCCAACCGAGTCCGGTGCCGCTGTCGCCGTCGACGGTCGTGACGGTCTCGCCCGCGGGCCCGGTGAAGCGGTCGAAGTACGCGCGCTCGCGCGGCAGGAAGCCGGCCTTCTTGACGTTGCCCTTCCAATTGCGGATGTCGAACTCGCGGTGCCCGACGTTGAGGTCGCCGGTGATGAGCGCGAGGTCGCCGAGGTGCGGCATCCGCTCTTCCATCGCGTCGAGGAACGCGTACTTCGCGACCTGCTTCTCGGTGCCCGCCTCGCCCGTGAAGACGTAGGCACTGACCACGGTGAGCAGCTCGCCGTCGACCTCGATGTCGGCTTCGACCCACCGGCCCTTCGAATCGAGCGTGTCGTCGCCGAGCTCGACGCGCCAGACGTCGAACGGCTCGCGGGTCGCGATCGCGACACCGGCGCGACCCTTCGCGAGGGCCTCGTCGTTCACCAGGTGCCACCCGGGAAGGGCGGCGGCGAGATCGGATGCCTCGGCCCGCACCTCCTGCAGGGTCAGGACGTCGACCCCCGCGGTCTCGAGCCAGTCGTGCATCCCCTTCCGGGCGGCGGCGCGGATGCCGTTGACGTTGACAGAGGCGATGCGGAGTGTTCGTGGCACGCCTTCCAGCGTATCCAGGGCGGCGGACATCGCCTCACCGCCGGGTGCGTTCCCAGAGGTCCTCGGCGTGCCGCAGATCACGCCGTGCGCCGGGCTTCCGCCACCACGAGGCGTCCGCGAGCGCCTGCCGCGCCTCGCGGACACCGGCTTCGGCCACGACGCAGAGGGCGCGGCGCTCCTGCTCCCGTCGCTCCTCGGCGGTCAACTCCACGAGCGGGATGTCGGCGTCATCCGCGGCGACGGCGATCCAGGACGCGGCGACGAGGATCACGATCCCCGCGAGGCGGAGCCAGAGCAGCAGCCCGACGACGGTGAAGGTCGCCAGGAGCGGATTGGTGGGGGAGTAGACCGCGAGGAATCCGGCGCCGAGCTGCAGGAGCGCGAGGGCACTCCCGCCGGCGGCGGCCCCCGGGATGATCGACCTCACCGGCAGCGAGGTCCCGGTGAGGAACCGGATGAGTCCGGTGAGAGCGGTGGTGTTCAGAAGGATGCTGACGATGACCGACGCGATGCGGCTCGATACGTCCACGGCGGTGGATTCGTACGGCACCCGGGCCCAGTCGAGCACGATCGCCACGACACCGCCCGCCACGAGTCCGAACAGCGCGCCGAGGACCAGGGCGAGCCCGAACAGGAGGGCGGCGAGCAGGTCCCCGAGTTTGAGGAGCACGAAGCTCCTCGTGTCGAACGGCAGGCCGAAGATGTCGCGCACCGCGCGGCGGGTGAAGGTGACGAATCCGATCGCCGTCCAGATCGCGACGGTGACGGCGATCGCACCCGTCACCGCGAGGAGGCTGCCGCTGTCGCGCGCGATACCCGCCACGTCGGCCGGATCGAGCGTTCCCCCGACCGCGATGAATCCGGGCAGGTAGGAGTTCACGACCGTGATGAGTCCGTCGATGGCGGTCTGCGAACCGCCCAGCCAGAGGCCGACGGCGGCGAAGGCGGTGTACAGCGTCGCGAAGATCGCGAACAGGGACTGATAGCTGATGGATGCCGCGAGCAGGAACCCGTTCCGCCGCAGGAAGCGGCGCCACACCCGCACCGGGAACGAGCCGATGGTCCGCTGCGTCAGCTCGGTGGCCCGCTCGATCGGCTGATCGAGTCGCTCGCGCAGACGAGACGCCTCCCACCGCTCGCGCAGGGGAGGCGTCGTGTCGTCCGAGGTCACGCCTCGAGGCTATCCGGCCGGATCAGCTGCGGAGGACCGCCTGCTTGACCTCGGCGATGGCCTTGGTGATCTCGATGCCGCGGGGGCACGCCTCGGTGCAGTTGAAGGTCGTGCGGCAGCGCCACACGCCTTCCTTGTCGTTGAGGATGTCGAGGCGCACGTCGCCCGCGTCGTCGCGCGAGTCGAAGATGAAGCGGTGCGCGTTGACGATCGCGGCGGGGCCGAAGTACTGACCGTCGGTCCAGAACACAGGGCAGGACGACGTGCACGCGGCGCAGAGGATGCACTTCGTGGTGTCGTCGTAGACGGCGCGGTCCTTGATCGACTGGATGCGCTCCTTGCCGGGCTCCGGCGCGCTGTTCGCCTGGAGGAAGGGCTGCACGTCGCGGAAGGACTCGAAGAACGGGTCCATGTCGACGATGAGGTCCTTCTCCAGCGGCAGTCCCTTGATCGCCTCGACGTAGATCGGCTTCGAGATGTCGAGGTCCTTGATCAGCGTCTTGCAGGCGAGGCGGTTGCGGCCGTTGATGCGCATGGCGTCCGAGCCGCAGATGCCGTGGGCGCACGAGCGGCGGAAGCTCAGCGTGCCGTCGACGTCCCACTTGATGCGGTGCAGTGCGTCCAGCACGCGGTCCGTCGGGTACATCTCCACGTCGTAGTCGACCCAGCGCGGCTCAGCGTCCACCTCGGGGTCGAAGCGCCGGATGATGAAGGTGACCAGGTACGACTGGATGCCGGAGTCGTTCGTCTCCTGCGTCTGCGCCGGGGCGCCGCTGTCGACGATCGTCATCAGTACTTCCTCTCCATCGGCGGGTAGTTGTACTCGCCCTGCTCGTTCTTGGTGAACACGACCGGCTTCCAATCCAGGCGGATGTGGTCCTCGGGGTTCGCGGAGTGCGGGTCGCCCGTGAGGTAGGCCATCGTGTGCTGCATGTATTCGTCGTCGTTGCGGTCGGGGTAGTCCTCGCGCATGTGACCGCCGCGGCTCTCCTTGCGGTTGCGCGCGGCGTAGGCGACGATCTCGGCGATGTCGAGGAGGAAGCCCAGCTCGACGGCCTCGAGGAGGTCGGTGTTGTAGCGCTTGCCCTTGTCGTCGACGTGGACGTTCTTGTACCGCTCGCGCAGGTCGTTGATCGTGCCCATGACGTTCGTGAGCGTCTCTTCGGTGCGGAAGACCTGGGCGTTGGCGTCCATCTCCTCCTGCAGCTTCTTGCGGAGCGTGGAGATGCGCTCGGTGCCCGCGTTGTTCCGCAGGCCCTCGATCAGCTCGCGGACCTCCTTCGCGGGGTCCTCGGGGAGCGGCATGAACTCGGCGGTCTGGACGTACTCGACCGCGTTCTGGCCGGAGCGCTTCCCGAAGACGTTGATGTCCAGGAGCGAGTTCGTGCCGAGGCGGTTCGCGCCGTGCACCGACACGCACGCGCACTCGCCCGCGGCGTAGAGGCCGGGGACGACGGTGTCGTTGTCGGCGAGGACCTCGCCCTTGATGTTGGTCGGGATGCCGCCCATCGCGTAGTGCGCGGTCGGCATGACCGGCACCGGCTCGACGACCGGGTCGACGCCGAGGTAGGTACGGGCGAACTCGGTGATGTCGGGGAGCTTCGTCTCGAGCACTTCGGCGCCCAGGTGCGTGCAGTCGAGGTAGACGTAGTCCTTGTTCGGGCCGGCGCCGCGGCCTTCGAGGACCTCCTTGACCATGCACCGGGCGACGATGTCGCGGGGCGCGAGGTCCTTGATGGTGGGGGCGTAGCGCTCCATGAACCGCTCGCCCGAGGCGTTGCGGAGGATCGCGCCCTCGCCGCGGGCACCCTCGGTGAGAAGGATGCCGAGGCCCGCCAGACCTGTCGGGTGGAACTGGAAGAACTCGATGTCCTCGAGCGGCAGTCCCTTGCGCCAGACGATGCCGACGCCGTCACCGGTGAGGGTGTGGGCGTTCGAGGTCGTCTTGAAGATCTTGCCGAAGCCGCCGGTCGCGAAGATGACGGCCTTGGCGTGGAAGACGTGGAGGTCGCCGGTGGCGAGCTCGTACGCGACGACACCGGCGATGCCGGTGCGACCCAGGGCATCCTTCACCGTGATGAGGTCGAGGGCGTAGAACTCGTTGAAGAAGTTGATGCCGAGCTTGACGCAGTTCTGGAACAGCGTCTGGAGGATCATGTGACCCGTCCGGTCGGCGGCGTAGCAGGCGCGACGGACCGGGTTCTTGCCGTGCTCAGCGGTGTGCCCGCCGAAACGGCGCTGGTCGATCTTGCCGTCGGGCGTGCGGTTGAAGGGCAGGCCCATGTTCTCGAGGTCGATGACCGCGTCGATGGCTTCCTTCGCGAGGATCTCGGCTGCGTCCTGGTCGACGAGGTAGTCGCCGCCCTTGACGGTGTCGAAGGTGTGCCACTCCCAGGAGTCCTCTTCGACGTTGGCGAGCGCTGCCGCCATGCCGCCCTGTGCCGCGCCGGTGTGGCTGCGGGTCGGGTAGAGCTTAGTGATGACGGCCGTCTTCGCGCCGGGACCGGCCTCGATCGCGGCGCGCATGCCGGCGCCGCCGGCGCCCACGATGACGACGTCGAACTGGTGGTAGTGGACGCCGTCCTTGACGACGGAGTCCGCGGTCTGAGTGCTCACGTGACGAATGCCTCTGTTCTCTGCTTTGCGTGCCGGCGCGGCCGGCTCAGCCCTGTGCCTTGCAGACCTCGGCGAGAACGCTGCCGTCGAGGTTGGGGATGCAGGGATCGAAGGTGAAGACCACGAGGGTGCCGAGGAGGATCATGAAGCCGGCCACCACCCAGAGGCTGGTGACGAGGACCCGGCGGACCTTCGCGTTGGTGACGTAGTCGTTGACGATCGTGCGCATGCCGTTCGTGCCGTGGATGAACGCCAGCCACAGCATGAGGACGTCCCACCACTGCCAGAACGGCGTGGCGAACTTGCCCGCGACAAACGCGAAGTCCAGGCCCGAGATGCCCTCGCCGAGCATGAGGTTGACGAAGAGGTGACCGAAGATGAGGACGAGCAGCAGCACGCCCGAGACGCGCATGAAGACCCAGCCCCACTTCTCGAGGTTGGGACCCTTCTTGCGGACGGCGGCCTTGCCCTGCGGGGTGCGCGGAGCGGCGAGGGTGTCGGCGGTCATCAGTGCTCGCCTCCCATGTGCGAGAAGACGTTCGGAAGGTGGCGCGCGGCGAAGCCGACGAGGGTGACGGCCCAGACGGCCAGCACTCCCCACCACAGCTGCCGCTGGTGACGCGTGGCCCACGGCCACAGGTCCACCGCGATGATGCGGAGGCCGTTGAAGGCGTGGTAGACGATCGCGCCGACCAGGGCGACTTCGCCGAGGCCCATGATCGGGTTCTTGTACGTGCCGATGACCGCGTTGTACGCATCGGGGGAGACCCGGATGAGTGCGGTGTCGAGGACGTGCACGAGCAGGAAGAAGAAGATGGCGATGCCGGTGATGCGGTGAAGGACCCACGACCACATGCCCTCGTTGCCGCGGTACAGCGTGCCGCGCGGGGTCTTGGACGTGGTCTCAGCGATCGACGGCGTGACGCGTGCTGGTGCAGACACGGTCGTCCTCCCTTGAGTGAGATGGATCGCGCGCGTGCGGCGAGATCGCGGCATCCCGGGGAATGTCGCCCATCGTCGCAAGCGGGCGCATCGACCATCCTAAGCGGCCTCGAGAGGGGTGGGCGAGGAAGGCGAGCCTTAATCGGCCGGTAGGGTTCCGACCATGGTCGAACACATCGAGGACTTTTACGCCGTCATCCCCGCCGGGGGCGTCGGATCCCGCCTGTGGCCCCTGTCTCGCGCGGATGCCCCGAAGTTCCTCCACGACCTGACCGGGTCGGGGCACTCCCTCCTCCGCGACACGTGGAACCGCCTCGAGCCCCTCACCGGGCCCGATCGGATCGCCGTCGTCACCGGCCGCGCGCACCGCGCCGCCGTCGAGGCGCAGCTCCCCGGCATCCCCGACAAGAACGTCATCCTCGAATCCGAGCCGCGCGACTCCGCCGCCGCGATCGGCCTCGCTGCGTCGATCCTGCACCGGCGGCATCCGGATGTCGTCATCGGATCCTTCGCCGCCGATCACGTCATCCGCGGCTCGCGCGTGTTCGAGTTCGCGGTGCGCGACGCCGTCGAGGTGGCACGCGAGGGCTACATCTGCACGATCGGCATCACCCCGTCCGAGCCGGCGGTCGGCTTCGGCTACATCAAGCGGGGCGGCGAGCTGATCGTCGACGGCGCGCGGGATGCCTCCCTGGTCGAGCGCTTCGTCGAGAAGCCCGACCTCGAGACGGCGAAGGCCTACGTCGCCGATCGCTCCTACCTGTGGAACGCGGGCATGTTCATCTCGCGGGCCGACGTCCTGCTCGCCGAGATCGAGGCGAACAACCCCACCCTGCACGCCGGGCTCATGGAGCTCGCCGAAGCGTGGGACGACCGCGATCTCCGGGGCCCCGCCGTCGACCGCATCTGGCCGACCCTCGAGAAGATCGCGATCGACTACGTCGTCGCGGAGCCGGCGGCGGAGAAGGGCAAGCTCGCCGTCGTCCCCGGACACTTCGACTGGGATGACGTGGGGGACTTCGCGAGCCTCGCCAAGCTCAACTCGGGCGGCCGCACGGACCTCGCGATCCTCGGACAGAACGCCCGCGTGCTCTCGGATGCCGCGAGCGGCATCGTCGTCTCGCAGACGAGTCGCGTGATCAGCATCATCGGCGTCAAGGACATCGTCGTCGTCGACACGGACGACGCGCTTCTGGTGACCACTGCCGAGCACGCCCAGCGGGTCAAGAGCGTCGTCGACGCGCTGAAGGTGACCGGTCGCGGGGACGTCCTCTGACACCCCGTCCGTTGAGCAGGATGCCGCTCCTGTGACGGGTTCATTGCGGCTTTGTAACCATTCGGACGAACGGGCTCATCAGGGTGACCGGTCGTCGTCACAGTGGGTAACTTCGGTTGCGCACACCCGCGAAGTCCGCGGGTTCTCTTCCGTGGAGGCACTCTTGACCATCTCGAACCCGAAGAAGCTCGCCGGCATCGCCGGTGCCGCGCTTCTCATCGCCGCGCTGGCTGGCTGCGGTACCGCACCCGAGGCCAACCCGACGTCGTCCGCCGGCGCCGGTGGCGGCGACATCGTCGACGGCTTCAAGCCCTGCCTGGTCTCCGACGCCGGTGGCTGGAACGACAAGTCGTTCAACGAGTCGGCCAAGAACGGCATGGACAAGGCCGCCGACGAGCTGGGCATCAAGCCCCTCGAGTTCGAGTCGACCAACGACAACGACTACGAGCCCAACATGACCACGGCGATCTCCGAGGGCTGCACCCTCATCGTCTCGGTCGGCTTCAAGCTCGCCGCGGCGACGGTCGAGGCGGCCAAGGCCAACCCGGAACTGCAGTTCGCGATCATCGACGACTACGCGGACACCGACCAGGACGGCAAGACCGACGCCCCCAACATCAAGCCCCTCGTGTTCAACACGGCGGAGGCCGCGTACCTCGGTGGCTACGCCGCCGCCGCGTGGTCCGCTGAGGCCGGCGTCAACAAGGTGGGCACCTTCGGTGGCCTCCAGATCCCCTCGGTCGCGGTCTTCATGGACGGCTACGCCCTCGGCGTCGAGAAGTACAACGAGGACAAGGGTGCCGACGTCAAGCTCTTCGGCTGGGACGTCGCCGCTCAGAAGGGCGCCTTCACCGGCGGCTTCGACGCGAACGACACCGCCAAGCAGACCGCTCAGTCGGTCCTCGACCAGGGCGTCGACGTCATCCTCCCCGTCGGCGGTCCGATCTACACGAGCGCCGCAGCGGCGATCAAGGACAGCGGTGACGACACCCTCATCCTCGGCGTCGACAGCGACCTCGCCGTCGCCGATGACACGGTCTCCGACATCACGCTGGTCTCGATCATGAAGGCGATCGACGTGGCCGTCTACGACACCACGGTCGCCGCATCGACCGGCAAGTTCGACGCCGCGCCGTACGTCGGCACCCTCGAGAACGAGGGCGTCAAGCTCTCGAGCTTCCACGACTTCGAGTCGAAGCTGCCCGCCGGTCTGACCGACGAGCTCGACACGCTCCAGAAGTCGATCATCTCCGGTGACATCACGGTCGAGTCCAAGAACTCGCCGTGATCTGAACGACATCCACTCGGGGCGGGCAGCGCAGAGCTGTCCGCCCCGAGTGCCGTTCGCTCAACGTTTTATGGCGGGTACTTTCCAGACACCCGCCGGTTAGGGTTCTCGTATGAAGCTCGAGCTCCGCGGAATCACGAAAAGATTCGGCAGCCTCGTCGCCAACGATCACATCGACCTCGTGGTCGAGCCGGGGGAGATCCACGCTCTCCTCGGCGAGAACGGCGCCGGCAAATCCACTCTCATGAACGTCCTCTACGGCCTCTACCGCGCCGATGAGGGACAGATCCTGCTGGACGACGCCGTCCAGAACTTCCGGGGTCCCGGTGACGCGATGGCGGCCGGCATCGGCATGGTGCACCAGCACTTCATGCTCATCCCCGTGTTCACCGTCGCCGAGAACGTCATGCTCGGCCACGAGAAGACGACCGGCCTCGGCAAGCTCGACCTCGCGCAGGCCCGCGCCCATGTGCGTGCCGTCGCCGACCGGTTCGGCTTCCAGATCGACCCCGACGCCCTCGTCGGCGACCTCCCCGTCGGCGTCCAGCAGCGCGTCGAGATCATCAAGGCTCTCTCCCGCGACGCGAAGGTCCTCGTTTTCGACGAGCCGACCGCGGTCCTCACCCCCCAGGAGACGGACGAGCTCATGGGGATCATGCGACAGCTGCGCGACGAGGGGACGTCCATCGTCTTCATCACGCACAAGCTGCGCGAAGTGCGCGAGGTCGCCGACCGGATCACGGTCGTGCGCCTCGGCAAGATCGTCGGCACCGCGTCGCCGACGGCGACCAACGCCGAGCTCGCCTCCCTCATGGTCGGTCGTGCCGTAGAGCTGACCGTCCAGAAGGAGCCGGCCAAGCCGAGCTCCGGCGGACTCGAGGTGCGAGACCTGCGCGTCCTCACCCCCGGCGGCGCCATCGTCGTCGACGAGGTGTCGTTCGACGTCCGTCCTGGCGAGATCCTCGCCGTCGCAGGTGTGCAGGGCAACGGCCAGACGGAGCTCGTCGAGGCCATCGTCGGCCTCGCCGCCCGCACCGAGGGCTCCATCAGCCTCGACGGCACGGAGCTCGTCGGAAAGAGCGTCCGCAGCATCCTGGATGCCGGCGTGGGCTTCGTCCCCGAGGACCGCAAGGAAGACGGGCTCGTCGGCGGCTTCTCCGTCGCCGAGAACCTCATCCTCGACCGCACCACCGACCCGGCGTTCTCGCGCGCGGGCACCATCCGCCGCGCCGAACTCGACGCGTTCGCGCGTGCCCGCATCGAGGAATACGACATCCGCACGCGGGGTCCCGAGACCCCTGCAGGCACCTTGTCCGGCGGAAACCAGCAGAAGGTCGTCATCGCTCGCGAGATGAGCCGCGACCTCAAGCTCTTCGTCGCCGCCCAGCCGACCCGCGGCGTCGACGTCGGATCCATCGAGTTCATCCACAAGCGCATCGTCGAGACGCGCGACGCGGGGATCCCCGTGATCGTCGTGTCGACCGAGCTCGACGAGGTCACCGCACTCGCCGATCGCATCGCTGTCATGTACCGCGGGCGCGTCGTGGGCATCGTCCCCGGTGACACCCCCCGCGAAACCCTCGGCCTCATGATGGCCGGCGCAACCGACCCGGAGGTGGCTGCATGAGCGGCACGACGCCCGGCGCCGCCGACGCGGCGCATCCCGCTGCACAGCTGCCCACCGCGAGCGGCCCGCTGACGGGGGAGAAGGAGCCGGGGCAGCCTTCGCGCACCGACGTCTTCTTCCGTGAGCTCGTGCGCGGCAGCGCCGTCACGACGATCCTCGCCTTCGTGCTCGCCATGATCGTCGGCGGCGTGCTCATCGCGGTGACCAACGAAGAGGTGCAGCGCACGAGCGGATACTTCTTCGCGCGTCCCACCGACACCCTCGTCGCGGCGTGGAACGCCATCTACACCGGGTACGAGGCCCTCTTCCGCGGCGCCGTCTTCAACCCGCGCGTCGGCGACTTCTCGGCGCAGATCCGCCCGCTGACCAACACCCTCGGGTTCGCCGCGCCGCTGATCGCCGCCGGCCTCGGCGTCGCCCTGGCGTTCCGCGTCGGCCTGTTCAACATCGGTGCGCGCGGCCAGATGCTCGTCGGTGCCCTGTTCGCAGGCTTCTTCGCGTTCAACCTCGACCTGCCGCTGCTCGTGCACCTGCCGCTCACCCTGCTCGCCGGCATCCTGGGCGGAGCGATCTGGGGCGGTCTCGTGGGTCTGCTGAAGGCGCGCACCGGTGCGCACGAGGTGATCCTCACGATCATGCTCAACTACGTCGCGTACTACCTGCTGCTGTGGATGCTGCGCACCCCGGGTCTCCTGCAGGCAGAGGGCAGCAACCAGCCGCAGTCGCAGCCGACGCCGGCCACAGCCCAGTTCCCCGACCTGTTCGGCCCGACGTTCCCGCAGCTGGACTGGGGCTTCGTCATCGTCGTCGTCGCGACCGTGTTCGTCTGGTGGCTCATCGAGCGCTCCAGCCTCGGACTGCGGATGCGGGCCGTAGGCGAGAACCCGCACGCCGCGCGTGCGGGCGGCATCAACGTCGAGCGCATCTACATCTACGCCATGGTCTTCGCCGGCGGCCTCGCCGGTCTCGCCGCCATGAACCAGATCCAGGGCAACGTCACGACCGGTTTCGCCGCCACCATCGACGCCGGCATCGGCTTCGACGCGATCACCGTGGCCCTCCTCGGGCGCAGCCGCGCGTGGGGGACCTTCGCGGCCGGCATCCTGTTCGGCGCCCTCAAGGCGGGGTCGTTCTCGATGCAGGCGCAGGGGATCCCGGTCGACATCGTGCTCGTCGTCCAGTCGCTCGTCGTGCTCTTCATCGCGGCGCCGCCTCTGCTGCGCGCCGTGTTCTTCCTTCCCAAGACCGAGATCGAGAAGGCGGACAAGGCGCGAGCCAAGGCCGCGAAGAAGGCGGTGGCGGCATGAGCGCTCCGGCTCCCGCACTCGAATCCGACGGCACCATCCAGCTGACCGTCGTCAAGGCGCGTCACGTCAAGGTGCCGATCGTCTTCGGCGTCGTCGTCGTGCTGATGGCGCTCCTGTTCGGCCTCGTCCCCCGCGGCGCCGTCACGACGTTCCGCCTCGGCGACGCGACCTCGTCGATCGCCGTCCCGAACATCGAGGTGCCGACGGGCGCCACGAGCTGGGCGATGGTCGTCGTCCTCGTCCTCCTCGCGGCACTGGCGGCATGGAACGCATGGAACTACCGCCGGACGCCGCTGTGGCTGACCTCGGTCTTCGCCGTCATTGCGGTCGTCGCCTTCATCGTGTGGGCCGCCGCCGGAGGAACCTTCCCCGTCACGAGCCTGCTCTTCGGAGCCGTGTCGCTGTCGGTCCCGCTGGTGTTCGGTGCGCTGGGCGGGGTCATCGGCGAACGCGTCGGCGTCGTCAACGTCGCCATCGAGGGTCAGTTGCTGCTGGGCGCCTTCTCGGCGGCACTCCTGTCGAGCATCACGGGCAGCCCCTTCATCGGCCTGATCGGCGCGATGGTGGGCGGCGTGCTGGTCTCCTTCGTCCTCGCGGCGTTCGCCATCAAGTACCTCGTCGACCAGGTGATCGTCGGCGTCGTCCTGAACGTCCTCGTGACCGGCCTGACAGGCTTCCTCTACGGGGCGCTGCTCGTCCCCAACGAGGACACCCTCAACCGTCCGGAGCGCTTCGGCCGCATCGAGATCCCGTTCCTGAGCGAGATCCCGATCATCGGTCCGGTCCTGTTCAACCAGACCTTCATCGTGTACCTCATGTACGTCGCGGTCGCCGTCGTCTCGTGGAGCCTCTACCGCACGCGCTGGGGTCTGCGCCTCCGCGCCGTCGGTGAGCACCCGCAGGCCGCCGACACCGTGGGCATCAAGGTCAACACGACGCGATTCTGGAACGTCTCGCTCGCCGGTGCGATCGCCGGCATCGGCGGCGCGTACTTCACGCTCGTGTCGGTGCCGCAGTTCGGCAAGGAGATGACCGCCGGGCTCGGCTTCATCGCTCTCGCGGCCGTCATCTTCGGCCGGTGGGACCCGATCCGCGCGACGCTCGCCGCGCTGCTGTTCGGCTTCGCGACGAACCTGCAGAACCAGCTCACCGTGCTGGACACCCCCATCCCGAGCGAATTCATGCTCATGCTGCCGTACGTCGTGACGATCCTCGCGGTCGCCGGTTTCGCCGGGCAGATCCGCGGGCCCGCGGCAGCGGGCAAGCCCTACATCAAGGGCTGATACGGATGCCGCGACCTGCGGCATCCGTCGATCTACAGAGGAAGAAGTCGTGACCGACATCGATTGGGACGAGCTGCGCTCCGCAGCCGTCGAGGCCATGGAGAAGGCGTACGCGCCGTACTCCCGTTACCGAGTGGGCGCCGCGGCGCTCGTGAGCGACGGGCGGATCGTGACCGGCTGCAATGTCGAGAACGCGTCCTACGGCGTTGGGCTGTGCGCGGAGTGCGGTCTCGTCGGCAACCTCCACATGACCGGCGGCGGCGAACTCGTCGCGTTCGTCTGCGTCAACAACGACGGCGAGACGATCATGCCGTGCGGCCGGTGCCGACAGCTGCTCAACGAATTCGCGATCCCCGGGATGCTGCTGGAAACCGTGTCCGGTATCCGCACCATCGACGAGGTCCTGCCCGATGCGTTCGGTCCCCGCGATCTGGAGGCCGCCCGATGAGCGCGGTCGAGGCGTTCGACGCCGTCGACGTCATCCGGACGAAGCGCGACGGCGGCGCCGTCCCCGAGGATGCGCTCCGCTGGATGATCGACGCGTACACCCGCGAGTACGTCGCCGACTCGCAGATGGCCGCGTTCGCGATGGCGGTGCTCCTCAACGGGATGAACCGCGACGAGATCCGCGTCATGACCGATGCGATGATCGCCTCGGGGGAGCGGATGAGCTTCGGCGGGCTCGGCAAGCCGACCGTCGACAAGCACTCCACCGGCGGCGTCGGTGACAAGATCACCCTCCCGCTCGCGCCGCTCGTCGCCGCCTTCGGCGTCGCGGTGCCGCAGCTGTCGGGCCGCGGACTGGGGCACACCGGCGGCACGCTCGACAAGCTCGAGGCCATCCCCGGCTGGCGAGCAGCCCTCAGCAACGACGAGATGATCGCGCAGATGCGGGATGTCGGCGCCGTCATCTGCGCCGCCGGCTCCGGCCTGGCACCGGCCGACAAGCGCCTCTACGCGCTCCGCGACGTCACCGGCACCGTCGAGGCGATCCCGCTCATCGCCTCGAGCATCATGTCGAAGAAGATCGCCGAGGGCACGGATTCGCTCGTCCTCGACGTGAAGTTCGGCTCCGGCGCCTTCATGCAGGACGTCGACAAGGCCCGCGAGCTCGCCCGCACGATGGTCGCCCTCGGCACCGATTCGGGCGTCGCGACCACGGCGCTGCTCACCGACATGAACACGCCCCTCGGCCTCGCCATCGGTAACGCCAACGAGGTCCGCGAGTCCGTCGAGGTGCTCGCCGGCGGCGGACCCGCCGACGTCGTCGAGCTGACCGTCGCGCTCGCACGAGAGATGCTCGCCCTCGCCGGCCAGCCCGACGCCGACGTGGAAGCCGCCCTGAAGGACGGCCGCGCCATGGACTCGTGGCGCCGGATGATCCGCGCGCAGGACGGTGACCCGGATGCCGCAATGCCCACCGCGCGCGAGACCCACACCGTCACGGCGACCGAGTCCGGCGTCGTCACGCGGCTCGAAGCCCTCCCGTTCGGGATCGCCGCCTGGCGCCTCGGCGCCGGACGCGCCCGTGCACAGGACCCCGTCATCCACGCCGCCGGTATCGACCTGCACGTGAAGCCGGGCGACACGGTCACCGCCGGACAGCCGCTGTTCACACTGCTGGCCGACGATGAGAACCGCTTCGCGCGGGCCGCCGAGGCGCTCGAGGGCGCCTGGGAGATCGGTGCGGAAGCCCCGGCATCCACCCCGCTCGTCCTCGAGCGCATCACCGCCTGAACCCCTCACGACAGGACTGCACAATGGCCATCGATCAGCACGGTGACGCGAACCTCGAGGGCGTCTCGATCCGCTCGCTCCCCAAGGTGTCGCTGCACGACCACCTCGACGGCGCGCTCCGGCCGCAGACGATCATCGAGCTCGCCGACGAGGCGGGCGTCGAGGTTCCCGAAGCCGCGGCCGACGACCTCGCCGACTGGTTCGAGGACCAGTCCGATTCGGGCTCGCTCGTCGAGTACCTGAAGACGTTCGACCTGACCATCGCGGTCATGCAGACCCGTGACGGACTGCGCCGCGTCGCGAAGGAGTTCGTCGAGGACCTCGCAGCCGACGGCGTCATCTACGGCGAGGTGCGCTGGGCGCCCGAGCAGCACCTGGGCGGCGGCCTGAGCCTCGACGAGGTCGTGGAAGCCGTGCAGGAGGGCATCGAGGAGGGCGAGGACTCGGTCGAGGGATCGGGCCGCGACATCCGTGTCGGCCAGCTCATCACCGCCATGCGTCACACCGACCGGTCGCTCGAGATCGCCGAGCTCGCCGTCCGCCACCGCGGTCGCGGCGCCGTCGGGTTCGACATCGCCGGTCCGGAGGCGGGCTTCCCGCCGTCGAACCTGCGCCCGGCGTTCGACTACCTGGCATCCGCCTTCTTCCCCGCCACGGTGCACGCCGGTGAGGCCGCGGGGCTCGATTCGATCCGCTCCGCGCTGATCGACGGGCGGGCACTGCGCCTCGGACACGGTGTGCGCATCGCCGAGGACCTCGACGTCGTCGCGGAGAAGGGCGAGGAGGTGCAGGTCCGCTTCGGCGACCTGGCGCGCTGGGTCCGCGACCGCGAGATCCCCCTCGAACTGTCGCCCTCGTCGAACCTGCAGACCGGCGCGATCGCGGCGTGGGGAACGCAGCTCGAGGATCACCCCTTCGACCTGCTGTACCAGCTCGGCTTCGCTGTCACCGTGAACGTCGACAACCGCACCATGAGCCGCACCTCGCTGACCCGCGAGCTCAAGCTCCTCGCCGACGCGTTCGAGTACACGCTCGACGACCTCGAAGCCTTCCAGCTGAACGCTGCGGCGGCGGCCTTCCTCACGATCGAGGAGCGCGAGGAGCTCATCGAGCTCATCGGCGAGGGCTTCTCGGCCTGACGGGGGCGTCGCCATGGACCGTCCCCGGGCTCGGTGGCGCTGTCCGCGGAGTTTTCGCACTCCGGGCGGCGATCCGGTGCCTGACGAGCGCGGCGGCCTCAGTTTCTCCTCGGTCAGTGCCGCTCAAGCGCGCGGCTGATCGACAGGCGGACGTGGTCGCGGTGGTACTGGATGTCCTCCGCAAGCGGGCGGACCGTGGTGTATCCGAGCGCGGCGGCCGCGAGGTCGCGCCGCCGGTCGCGCTTCTGCGCCTCCCACCCCTCGTGGTGAGCACGGCTGTCGCATTCGATGATCAGCCATCCTTCGACGACGAAGTCGACCCGCCCGACCGTCGTGATGCTCACCTGCGTCTCGAATCGACAACCGAGTGAGCGGAGGATCAGCCGCATCAGGGTCTCGGGACCGGACTCGGCCGACCGATCGATGAGGGTCCGAAGGCTGCGGTGCCGGTGCGGCAGCCGGCGGAAGATCTCCGCGATCGTGACCTCGTCGATGAGACCCAGACGCCATGCACTGTCGAGGGTGGCGACGGCCGCGCGCGGTTCCTGGCACCGGACGGCCGCCACGACCGCGCTGACGATATCGACCGATGTGGCGCTCACCGGCAGCGAAGCGGGTCGCCAATGCCGGACGACGTCCGGTGAGGCCGGCGGGAGACTGCTGCGGTGCGGCTCGACCTGGACGTGGAGGCGAGTCTCCGAGAGGACGTACACGCCGAGCATTCGCAGCAGCGAGACGCAATCGAGGCGGTCACCGGATCGAGCCGCTCGGATCAGATCGGGGTGAGCGTCTCCCCGGAGGTACCGGTCTCGGCGAACGCGGACGAGCCGCCCGGAGGCGACGGCACGGTCGATGTCGCGACGTCGGAGGCCGGCATCGCTGAGTTGTCGCCGTGAGAGGGCAGGGGACGGGAGCGTGTGAACGGACATGCGCCTGAGGGTGTCCGTTTGGTGCCCGCCTTCTCCGCCCGCGCGCTGGATAGGGGAGGAGCGCGACGATCTGGTCCGCCGGGGAGGAACCGGCGTTGGCACTGTCCGAGGAGGTCCTTCGCCGGGCGGGGTTGCCGGCCTGCCCCTCGCGGGCCCGCCCTGCGGCACTGTCAGAGGAAATCCGCCCCAGGGCGGCCTCTCAAGGGTGAGAAACCGCGGGCAGCCGCAAATTCTCCGCGGTTGTGGCTAGTCAGCGCGGCGGCGGAGGTTGATGGGTGCGGGCTGTGGGAGCCGGGCTCCTCCGCGGCTGTGGCCAGAGTGGGACTTCGACCGCGAGTCAGAGGCGGGGGAGGAGTTCCGCGACGGATGCCGTGATCTCGGCCGTCATGGCGGGGTCGTCGATCGTGGGGGTGCCGTCGCCGGCCTGCGGGCCGTAGTCGCCGAAGGAGGCGTGCGAGGCGCCGGGGATCTCGACGAACTCGGCGTCGGCGGGCAGCATGCCGCGGGCATCCTGGATCTTCTCGGGGGTGGACAGCCCGTCCTCGGAGCCCGAGATGCTCAGCACGGGAAGCCCGGAACCGGACAGGTCGTTCGCGCAGTACGAGGCGAAGAGTACGAGGCCGTCGGCATCCGGTGCGAGCTGACACGCCCGCACGCCACCGAGCGAGTGTCCGCCGACGAGCCAGGTGTCGACGTCGGGCGCGGCATCGGTGAACGTCGACAGCGGCCGGGGGTCGAAGAAAGCGAGGTTCAGCCACGGGCGGGTGATGACGACCGTCATCCCGTCCTCCGCGACGAGCCCCGCGAGCTTCGCCTCGTACGCCTCACCGTCGACCTTCGCCCCGGGGATGAAGACGAGCCCGACGGTGCTCTCTCCGGAGGACGGCGACATCACGACGTTGCCGCCGGTGTCGGACACGGCGATCCGGTCGTCCTCGCGCACCGAGGCGAGCGGGCCGGCCTCGGCGCCCATGACGCCGACCTGGCTCCAGATCACGATGCCGAGGATGCCGGCGACGAGCAGCCCCGCCACGGACAGCAGCACGATCGAGACGATGCGCCGTGCCCGGGAGCGGGGCCGCTTCGACGCGCTCACGCGCTGTAGAGGCCGAGCTCGGTCTGCCGCTGGGCGACCTGCTCCTGGATGCGTGCGAACAGGGGGTGGGCAGGCTCGAGACCTGTGACGGATGCCGTGAAGGCCGCGGCATCCTCGGTCCGGATGCGCTCCTGCAACTCGACGGCCTGCGGGTCTGCAGCGTCCTCGAAGCGGAGTGCGGCGGCGATCGCGGCGATGAGTCCGTCGACGCCGAGACCGCGCTCGGCGGCCGCCGAGGCGGGGCCGACGAAGCGCTCGTGACGCGACAGCTTGCGCAGCGGCTGACGGCCGACGCGCTGCACGGTGTCGGGCAGGGCCTCGTTGGAGAACCGCTCGAGGATCGTCGCGCGGTACTCGGCGAGCTCGGCGGGGTCGAGCCCGTGCGCGGCCGCGAGGAACGCGGAGGTCTCCCCGAGTGCCTGCTCGACCTTGCCCCGGATGCCGGGGTCCGCCAGGGCGTCCGAGATCCGGGTGATCCCCGCGGCGGCACCGAAGTAGGCGGTGGCGGCGTGGCCGGTGTTGACGGTGAAGAGCTTCCGCTCGATGTAGGGGGCGAGGTCGTCGACGAAGTGCGCGCCGGGGATGTTCGGCAGGTCGTCGCCGAACGGTCCGCGCTCGATAGCCCACTCGAAGAACGGCTCGACCGTCACGTCGACGCCTGCGCCCTCTGGCTGGCCGGGGACGATGCGGTCGACGGCGGTGTTGGCGAACACGGCGCGCGTGGAGAGATCGCCCCACGCATCGCCGGCGAGCTTCTCGATCTCGCCGCGGAGGGTGTCGGTCGCGCCGATCGCGTTCTCGCACGCCATGACCTGCAGCGGCTTCGCGTCGGCGGAGCGACGGGCGAGTCCCTCGAGGATGTGCGGTGCGACGAACGGCAGGATGTTGGGTCCCACGGCGGTCGTCACGACGTCGGCCGCAGCGACCTCGTCGGCGACGGCATCCGGGTCGGCCTGGCTGTTGATCGCTCGGAAGCCGGTGACGGTCTTGTCGCCGCCGCCCGGCCCGACCTCGTGGACCGTGTACTCGGATGCCGCGTTGATGGTCTCGACGAGGGTCGGGGCGACGTCCGAGAAGACGAGCTCGTACCCGCCCTCGTGCAAGAGCAGTCCGACGAAGCCGCGGCCGATGTTTCCGGCGCCGAAGTGGACGGCCTTCATGCGTTGTTCACCGTGGCGAGCAGCTGGTAGAGCTCCTCGGGAGTCTGGGCGGCCTTGAGCTTCGCGACCTCCTCGTCCTCGGAGAACAGGAGGGCGATCTGCGACAGGATCTCGAGGTGCTCGTCGCCCTTGCCGGCGATGCCCACGACGAACGAGACGTGCTCGCCGCCCCAGTCGACGCCGCCGTCGTAGCGGACGAACGAGAGTGCGGAGTCGAGGATCGCCTCCTTGGTCTCGTTGGTTCCGTGGGGGATCGCGAGCTCGTTGCCCATGTAGGTCGAGACAGCGACCTCGCGCTGCTGCATCGCGTCGAAGTAGGCGCTCGTCACGGCGCCGGCCGCCTCGAGGATGTCGGCGGCCTCCTTCATGGCCTGTTCCTGGCTGACGGAGCCGGAGTGGATGCGGATCTGGCCGAGGGTGAGGACTTCGCGAGCCATGACGTTCTCCTTCTGAGGGGGTGGAAAAAAAGGATGCTGCGGGGTCGGGACCATTGTTCCCGACCCCGCAGCGGCGTGCATCAGACGTCGCCGCGCTGGCGACGCACCATCTCGACGACCTCGTCGTACTTCGGCGAGTTCATGAAGTTGTCGACCGAGACGTGCAGGGAGTCGGGGGTGACTCCACGCGCGCGGTCGGTCAGCTGCTGCTGCGTGATGACCAGGTCGGCCGACGGGTCGAGGTTCGCGATCGCCTTGTTGGTGACCGTGACGCCCTCGACGCCCGCCTTCTTGAACTTGTTGCGGAGCACGCTCGCGCCCATCGCGGACGATCCCATGCCGGCGTCGCACGCGAACACGACGTTCGTGATCTCGCGCTCGGCTACGGCGGTGCCGGCGGGGGCGGATGCGGCGGCTGTCGCCGTACCCGAGCCGCGGAGGGCGTCCATCGCGGACGAGGACTTGCCCTTGTTGGCCTCCGTCTGCGCGATCGCGGCGTCGAAGGTGTCACCCTCGGCAGCGAGGTCGCGCTTGCGGGACGCCCGCAGGATGACAGCGGTGATGAGGAACGTGACGACGGCTGCGACGACGACGGATGCGTAGACGACGAGCAGGTTCGGCACGCCGGCACCGATCGCCGCGGCCGTGACCGCGATGATGCTGCCGGGGGCGGCGGGGAACTGGAGTCCGCCGTTGAACAGCATGTTGACGGTCACACCGCTTGCGCCACCGGCGATGAGCGCGAGGATCGTGGCGGGCTTGCTCAGCGCGTACGGGAAGTAGATCTCGTGGATACCGCCGACGAACTGGATGATCGCGGCCCCCGGTGCGGATGCCTTCGCCTGTCCCACGCCGAAGAACGTGAACGCGAGCAGCAGGCCGAGGCCCGGGCCGGGGTTCGCTTCGATGAGGAAGAGGATCGACTTACCGGCATCCTCGACCTGCTGGAGTGCCAGCGGCGTGAACACACCGTGGTTGATGGCGTTGTTGAGGAAGAGCACCTTCGCCGGCTCGACGAAGATCGACAGCAGCGGGAGCAGGCTGAGCGACACGAGCCAGTCGACGATCCCGCCGAGCAGCCGGCCGATTCCGAGCATGAGGGGACCGAATGCGAAGAAGCCGAAGATCGCGAGGAGCATGCCGAGGATGCCCGCCGAGAAGTTGTTGACGAGCATCTCGAAGCCGGGCTTGATCCTGCCGTCCCACAGCTTGTCCATCTGCTTCGTGACCCACGCGGCGAGCGGGCCCATGATCATGGCGCCGAGGAACATCGGCTGGTCGGTGCCGACGATGACACCCATGACGGCGATCGTCGCCACAACACCACCGCGGGCGTCGTAGACCATGCGGCCGGCGGTGTTCGCGATCAGAAGAGGCAGAAGGTAGGTCACCATCGCCCCGACGATGCCGACGTAGCCCGTGTAGGTGCCGTTGTCGCTTGCGGTCAGCGCGGTGCGTGCACCCTCCCACCCGATTGCGGAGACGTCGCCGCCGCCGCCGAGGATCTCCGCGACCGGGAACCAGTGCCAGCCGAAGGGGCTGTTGGCGCCGAAGAACCCGTCGGGAATGAAGAGCATCGTGATGAAGCCCCATGCGATGAACGCTGCGATGTTGGGCATGATCATGCCCGACAGGAACGTTCCGAATCGCTGCACGCCGACGCGTGCGCGGCTTGCGCCGCGTGTGGCTGTTGTCGCCGTTGACATGTGCTGTGTCTCCTTTTGTGTGCCGCGGTTCATGCGGCGGTGTGCTGTGCTGCGGCTTCCTGGGCCGCGGCTCGGGCGGATGCCGCATCGGATGCGGCGAGGGCTGCTTCGGCGATGCGCTTCGCGTCGTCGAGGCTGTGGTGCAAGAGGGTGGCGCGTACATCTGCGAGCGCCGTCGGTGCCATGGAGAGCGTGGTCGCGCCGAGGCCGACGAGGACGACCGCGAGCATCGGGTCGGCCGCGGCCTCACCGCAGATGCCGATCGGCTTGCCGTTGACGCGTCCGCCGTCGCCCGTCGCCTTGACGAGCTGCAGGACGGCGGGATGCCACGGGTCCTGGAACGACGAGACCGAACCCAGCAGGCGGTCGGCCGCCAGCGTGTACTGCGTCAGGTCGTTGGTCCCGATGGAGGCGAAATCGGCGTGGGCGAGGACCTTGTCGGCCAGCAGAGCCGAGGAGGGGACCTCGACCATGACGCCTGCGGTCTTGATGCCGTACTCCTTCGCGAGCGTGACGAAGTACTCGGTCTCCTCGACGGTCGACACCATCGGTGCCATGACCCAGAGGTCGGCTTCGGTGGCGGCATCCGCGTTGGCGAGGGCGGTGAGCTGCTCGCGCAGGATGTCCTCGCTGGCGCGGAGGGCGCGGAGGCCGCGGAGTCCGAGGGCCGGGTTCTCCTCGTGCGCGTCGTTCAGGAAGGCGAGCGGCTTGTCGGCGCCGGCATCCAGCGCCCGGACGACGACCTTCTTGCCGGGGAACGCCTGCAGCAGCTCGGTGTACGCCTTCGTCTGCTCCTCGACGGTCGGGGCCTGCGAGGAGCTCAGGAAGAGGAACTCCGTGCGGAACAGGCCCACACCCTCGGCGCCGAGCTCGACGGCCTTCGCGGCGTCCTGCGGCTTGCCGAGGTTCGCGAGCAGCGGCACGGCGGTCCCGTCCGCGAGCGCCCCCGGGGTGACGGGGGCGTCCGCCGCGGCGGCGCGGTCGGCCTCGCGGCGCTCCGCCTGGGCGATGTCGTCGTCGGTCGGCTGGGTCGTGACGACACCGGCCGCGGCGTCGACGACGACCGTCTCGCCCTCGGCGAGACCGGCCGCACCGCGGACGCCGACGACGGCGACGATGGACTTCTCGCGGGCGAGGATCGCGGTGTGCGACGTCGGGCCGCCCTCGGTCGTCACGAGCGCGAGGACCTTGTCGAGGTCGAGGAGCGCGGTATCGGCGGGAGCGAGGTCCTTCGCGACGAGGACGAACGGATGCCCCGGGTCGGGCACTCCGGGAGCGGCGACGCCCCGGAGGTGGGCGATGACGCGCTGAGCGACGTCATCGAGGTCGGCGGCGCGCTCGCCGAGGTAGCCGCCCATCGCGGAGAGCGTGTCGCGGAACGACGCGAAAGCATCGAAGACGGCGAACTCGGCGGTCTTGCCGGCGCCGATGCGGTTCGTGACCTCTTCTTCGAGCGCCGGGTCCTCGGCCATCATGGCCTGCGCCTCGAGGACCTCCTGCGCGGCACCTCCCGCGGTCTCGCCGCGCTGCTCCAGCTCCCGCGCGACCGCTTCGATCGCGGCACGGACGCGCGCGGTCTCCTCGTCGGCGCTCCGTGCGCTCTTCTCGTCCTTCGGCGCGGGCAACGGCTCCGCCATCCGCGCGATGGGGCCGTGGCTCACGCCCAGGCCGATTCCTACTCCTCGAAGCTCAGTCATGTGTCCCTCAGGCGTCGTGGTCGGTGGTCAGAAGTTCGGTGAGGGCGTCGAGCACCCCTTCGGCGTTCGCGCCGTCTGCGGTGAGCGTCACGTAGTCGCCGTTCTCGGCACCGAGCGAGATCACGCTGAGGATGCTGGCGGCGTTGACCGCTCCGCCGGATCCCTTCGAGATCGTGACGGGGATGCCGGAATCCTTCGCGGCCTGCGCGAACATCTTCGCGGGGCGGGCGTGCAGGCCGTTGGAGGAGCCGATCCTCACGGTCCGGCTGGCCGGTGCGCTCATCGCGGGGTCCTTTCACTGCGGTCTGCCGCTGTCGCGGCGTTCACCAGGGCGAGCGTGCGGATTCCGTCACGGTCGTCGAAGACGTCCTCCGGCAGCAGCACGGTGCGCGCCTGTCGGGTGGCGGCATCCCGTTCGATGTCGGGGAGGGCGGAGGCGAGGTGCGGACCCACGAGCACCACGTCGCCGGCGTCGGCCTCCGTGGCGACCATGCCGGGCACTCCGGCGCGGACGAACAGGTCCCTGCCTTCGCGCTGTGCGGCATGCCGCAGACGCTGGGCGACGAACGTGCTCGACGCACCGGCGCCGCAGACGACGAGGATCTTCATCGATCCGCCTCCTTGTCTCCTTGTCATTCTCATCCGACTCCCAGGAAGCGACAACCAGCCGTTCTTCCGCGGGGGAGGAAACCCCCTGGTCGCACAGGTGGTTGACTGGACGGGTGAGCCGGGCGAGACAGGACCAGGTCATGGCGCTCCTGATCCGGGATGCCGCGTGGCGGACGGCCGGCGAGCTCGCCGACGTCGTGGGGGTCACGCCCCGCAGCATCCGCTCCTACGTCGCGGCGCTCAACGCCCGCGTCCCCGGCGGCGACGCGATCGAGTCGGGTCCTTCCGGGTACCGCCCGGGGCCCGGAGCCCCAGGGGCGCTGCGGACGGTCGCAGAGGAGACGCCGCGGGATCGCCTCCACCGACTCGTCCGGGACCTGCTCGACGCACCCGCGGGGATCGACGTCTACGCCGCGGCGCAGCACTTCCACGTGAGCGAAGCGACGCTCGAGGCGGACCTCGGCCGGGTGCGCGCGCTCCTGAGCGGCACGCAGCTCACGCTGGAACGGTCCGCCGAACGCGTGCGGCTGTCGGGTACCGAGATGGCTCAGCGCCGGTTACTCAGCCGCCTCGTCCACGACGAGATGGAGCAGGGCGCCTTCGATCTGCGGGCGCTCCGACGTGCCCTCGGCGAGAGCACCGCCGAGACCTCCGCCCTGGGTGCGTTCAAAGCCGAGCTGGTCGACGGTCTCGGGGAACTCGGCTACCTCGTGAACGAGTTCGGCATCGGCGACGTGATGATGCACATCGCGATCGCCGCCGACCGCGTCGGTCGCGGCCGCGGGCTCGACGGCGAGCCGGTCGGGGACTCGGCGGCGCGCGGCGAGATCGCCGATCTGCTCGATCGGCTCGCCGTGACCCACTTGGGCATCCACCTCGGCGACGGCGACCGGGACCACCTGGCCGCGCTCGTGCAGACCCGCGTCGTCGCGCCGGGTGCCGCGGAGCCCGACGCCGTCATCCGAGACCGATTGGACGCCGACGTCGAGGAGGCCGTGCGAGCGGTCGTCGCGCGAGCGGCATCCGAGTTCCTCGTCGACATCGACCACGACGATTTCATCCTGAGGCTCGCGCTGCACGTCCAGAACCTGCGGCAGCGCGCCCAGGATCGTGCGTGGTCGCGCAACGCCCTCACCCGGTCGCTGAAGTCGAGCTACCCGATGATCTTCGACGTGGCGGTCTTCATGGCCGAGCAGCTCCGCGTCGTCGTCGGCGCGCCGCTGCACGAGGACGAGATCGCCTACATCGCGATGCACGTCGGCGGCCGCCTGGAGCGCTCGCGCCAGTCCGCTCGTCTGCTGACGGCGACGCTCGTCTGCCCGGGCTACTACGAGATGCACGAGCTGCTGCGCACGAGCATCGATCGCGCCCTCGGTCGCGAGATCGAGGTCGTCGCGGTCGAGACGCGCGTCGATCCCGATTGGTCAGGGCTCGACACCGACCTGGTGCTGACCACGATCGATCCCCCCACGCCCTCCGACCGGCTCGTGCGGATCCAGCCGTTCCTCACCGAGCCCGACGTCGAGCGCGTGCAGCAGGCCGCGGCGCGTGCCCGCCGGGCGCGACGCCTCGCGGGGCTCCGCGCCGAGCTCGAGCGCTATTTCTCGCCCGATGCGTTCGTCTCACGGCTGCCCGCCGACGCCGACGAGGAGACGGTCATCCGCGGTCTCGGCGGGCTCCTGGCCGCCCAGGGTGTCATCACCGAGGACTACGTCGATCGCACGCTCGAGCGGGAGCGCATCTCGTCGACCGCGTTCACCGATGCGCTCGCCGTCCCGCACGCGATCGGCATGACCGCGACGCGGACGGCGATCGCCGTGGGCCTCGCCGACCCGTCGATCCGCTGGGGCGACGGGCGAGTGCAGGTCGTCGCGATGGTGGCGTTCTCGGAGTCGGACCGCGAGGCGTTCCAGACGGTGTTCGAGCAATTCGTCGAGGTGTTCAGCGAGCGCGACAGCGTGCAGCGGATCCTCCGCCGCGGCACGAGCTTCGCCGGCTTCCTCGACGAGCTCGTCGCGGTCGTCGACGGCTGATCAGCCCACGAGGCGCGCGTCGAGTCCCATCCGGACACCCGGCCACTCGTGGGGGAGGATCGAGTACACCACGGTGTCGCGCATCGTCCCACCCGGTCCGATGCGGTGGTTGCGGAGCACGCCGTCCTGACGGGCGCCGAGCCGTTCGATCGCCGCTCGGGACTGCCGGTTGTGCCACGAGGTCCGGAACTCGACCGCGATCGCGTCGCACGCCTCGAACGCGTGGCCGAGCAGCAGCCGCTTCGCCGTCGTGTTCACCTCGGTGCGCTGCACGTCGCGTGACAGCCACGTGTATCCGATCTCGACGCGCCGGTTCTCGGCGTCGATGTCGCAGAACGTCGTCATGCCCTGCGGGCGACCGTCGACGACGACCGTGAAGGGATTCATCCGGCCCGCGTCCCGCTCGGCGAGGCGCCGCGTGATCTCATCGGGGACGGATGCCGGGATCGCCGTGTACCAGGCGTACTCGAGCCCGTCGCGGGCCGATGCCAGCGCATCCGCGTGCGAGGGGTCGAGCGGCACGAGCTCGACCCGGCCGTGTCGGAGGGTGACCGGTTCGGTCAGTGCGGTCGTCATGCCTGCGCCGCATCCAGCACGGCGCGCACACCGGCGTCGACCCCGCTCAGGCGCGCAGCGGCATCCTCGGCGGACTCGCCGCGTACGTCGAGGTAGGCCTTCAGCTTCGGCTCGGTGCCGCTCGGGCGCACGATGACGCGCGACCCGTCCTCGAGCCAGAGGCGCAGGACGTCGCCGCGCGGCGAGCCCTCGGGCGCCGTGAGCAGGTCCTCCATGCGCTCCACGGCGACCGAGCCGATGGATGCCGGGGGCGCCGCGCGCAGGGCCGTCATGATCCGGCCGATCACCGAGACGTCGTCGACACGGAGCGAGACCTGGCCGCTCGCGAAGTGTCCGAAGGTCGCCGCGGACTCGTCGAGCAGGTCGCCGAGCGTCCTGCCCTCCTCGCGGGCCTCCGCGACGAGGCCGAGGATCGCGACAGCCGCCGAGATGCCGTCCTTGTCGCGGACCGTGCCCGGGTTGACGAGGTAGCCGAGCGCCTCCTCGAAGCCGTAGACGAGGCCCGGGGCGCGGGAGATCCACTTGAATCCGGTGAGGGTCGCCGTGAAGTCGAGGCCGTAGTGCTCGGCGATCGTCTGCAGACCGGGCGACGAGACGAGCGAGCACGCGAGTGTTCCCGAGGTGGCGGTGCGGGCGGCACGCCAGCCGAGCAGGAGCCCCACGTCGTTGCCGGTCAACCGGTGCCAGCCGCCGGCGGCCGCGGCATCCGGGATCGCGACGGCGAGCCGGTCGGCGTCGGGATCGTTCGCGATGATCAGCTCCGCGTCCGCGCCCCGGGCGGTCTCGAACGCGAGGTCCATTGCGCCGGGCTCTTCGGGATTCGGGAACGCGACGGTCGGGAAGCGGCCGTCCGGCTCGATCTGCGCCGCCACGACCGTCGGCGCAGGGTAGCCGGCGGTCTCGAGGACGCGAGAGAGCGTCTCGTATCCGACGCCGTGCATCGCCGTGTACACCCAGTTGAGTCCCGCCGCGCCCGCTGGGGCGGGGGCGACGACGGCGGTCGCGGTGACGTACGCCTCGACGACGGATTCATCGGCGATCTCGTAGTCGTCCGAGCGCGGGATCGATCCGAGGTCCGCGCGCGCCGCGACCTCGTCGATGCGCGCCGCGATCTCGGCATCCGCCGGCGACACGATCTGCGCGCCGTCGTCGTCACCGCCGAGGTAGACCTTGTAGCCGTTATCGTCCGGCGGGTTGTGGGATGCCGTGACCATGACGCCGGCCGAGGCGCCGAGGTGGCGCACCGCGAAGGCGAGGACGGGCGTCGGCAGGAGGCGGGGGAGGAGGATCGCGCGGAGTCCTGCACCGGCGAAGATCTCGGCGCTGTCGCGGGCGAACACGTCGGAGTTTCGACGTCCGTCGTAGCCGATGACGATCGACGGCGTCTCGGAGCCGGCACGGTCACGCAGGTAGGCCGCGAAGCCGGCGGCCGCCTGGCTCACGAGCACGCGGTTCATGCGGTTCGAGCCCGCACCGAGCGCCCCGCGAAGGCCCGCGGTGCCGAAGGCGAGGCGGGTGTCGAAGCGGTCGTGCAGGTCGGCTGTCGCAGCGGAGTCGCCCCCTTCGGCGCGCGAGATCAGGTCGGAGAGCTCCGCCCCGGTCGCCTCATCCGGGTCCTGCGCGAGCCACTCACGGGCGGTCTCGAGCACGGCCTCGCTCACAGGACGCCGATCACGCGGGCCAGCAGGTCCGAGATGACGGGCTCGGCGTCGCGCCCGGCCTCGAGGACCTCCTGGTGGCTGAGCGGGGTCGACTGGATGCCGGCGGCCAGGTTCGTGATGAGCGAGAAGCCGAGGATCTCCATGCCCGCCTGGCGGGCGGCGATCGCCTCGAGGGCCGTGGACATCCCGACGATGTGGCCGCCGATGGCCTTCGCCATCTGGACCTCGGCCGGGGTCTCGTAGTGCGGCCCGCGGAATTGGCAGTAGACGCCCTCGTCGAGGCTCGGATCGATCGTGCGCGCGAGATCGCGCAGGCGCGACGAGTAGAGGTCGGTCAGGTCGATGAAGGTCGCGCCTTCGAGCGGCGAGTCCGCGGTGAGGTTGATGTGGTCGCTGATGAGGACGGGCTGTCCCGGCGTCCACGACGTCTTGATCCCGCCGGCGCCGTTGGTGAGGACCATGATCTTCGCGCCGGTCGCGGCGGCGGTCCGCACGCTGTGGACGACGCGGCGGACGCCGTGGTTCTCGTAGTAGTGGGTGCGCGCTCCGATGACGAGGACGCGCTTGCCGTCGGGGGTCAGGATGCTGCGGATCGACCCGACGTGCCCGGCGAGGGCGGGCTTGCTGAAGCCGGTGACCTCCGTCGCGTCGAGCGTCGCGGTCGTCTCGCCGATGAGCTCGGCGGCCTTCCCCCATCCGCTGCCCAGGGTCAGGGCGATGTCATGGCGTTCCACACCGGTGAGGCGTGCGATGTCAGCGGCGGCGGTGTCAGCGACCTCGAACGGGTCGATGGCGGGATCGTCGAGCGGGTGGGTCTCCTCGTGCATGCTCCCACTCTAGGAAGCGCCGACGCGCTCGGCCACACGATGCGTTCCGCGGCGCGGCGCACGAACCCCCGTCAGCCTGAAAGAATGATCCACATGTCTGTGAGCTTCGAGACCACCCAGAGTGTCGCGATCATCGGTGGCGGCCCCGGCGGATACGAGGCGGCTCTCGCAGCGGCCCAGCTGGGAGCCGAGGTGACGCTCGTCGAGCGCGCGGGCATCGGCGGGTCCGCCGTCATCACCGACGTCGTCCCGTCCAAGACCCTCATCGCCACGGCGGACGCCGCCGTCGCGATCCGCGGCGCGTCGGATCTCGGCGTGCAGCTGTTCGCCCGCGGCGACAGCGGCAAGCCGCTCAAGCCCGAGATCGCCATCAACCTGGGCGCCGTCAACAAGCGACTCCTCTCCCTCGCCCGCCAGCAGTCCGACGATCAGCGGGCCCAGCTCGTGGACGCGGGCGTCCGCATCATCTCGGGCCACGGCCGCCTCGACGGCACGCACGCCGTCGTCGTCTCGACCGGTCCCGGCGGCACCGACTTCGACCGCGTCGAGGCCGACACCCTCGTCGTCTCGGTCGGCGCGTCGCCCCGCGAGCTCGACAGCGCCAAGCCCGACGGGGAGCGCATCCTCACGTGGACGCAGCTCTACAACATGACGAGCCTCCCCGAGCACCTCATCGTCGTCGGGTCCGGCGTCACGGGAGCCGAGTTCGCCGGCGCGTACATGAACCTCGGCTCGAAGGTCACGCTGATCTCGAGCCGCGACCAGGTCCTCCCGGGTGAGGACTCCGACGCCGCCGCGGTCATCGAGAAGGTGTTCACCCGGGGCGGCATGGAGGTGCTCTCCAAGTCGCGCGCCGAGAAGGTCGAGCGCACGAAGGACGGCGTCGTCGCGACCCTCTCGGACGGCCGCACCGTCGAGGGGAGCCACTGCCTCATGGCGGTCGGATCGATCCCGAACACGGCGGGCATCGGACTGGAGGATGCCGGGGTCCAGCTCACCGGCTCCGGCCACATCCAGGTCAACCGCGTCGCGCGGACCTCGGTCCCCAACATCTACGCGGCCGGCGACTGCACGACGTTCCTGCCGCTCGCCTCGGTCGCGGCCATGCAGGGGCGGATGGCGGTCTTCCACGCGCTCGGCGACACCGTCATCCCGCTCAAGAAGGAGCGCGTCACCGCCAACATCTTCACCGCACCCGAGATCGCGACCGTCGGTAGCCAGGAGCGCGACATCGAGTCGGGCGCCGTCAACGGCACCGTGCACAAGCTCCCGCTCGCGGCCAACGCCCGGGCGAAGATGATGGGCGTCAAGGACGGCTTCGTGAAGATCATCGCGCGCGAGGGATCGGGGACCGTCATCGGCGGTGTCATCGTCGCTCCGCGCGCCTCCGAGCTGATCTACCCGATCGCGATCGCCGTCGAGCGGCGGCTCACGGTCGACCAGCTCTCCCGCGTCTTCGCGGTGTTCCCCTCGCTCGCCGGGAGCATCACCGACGCGACGCGGGCGATGCACCAGGTCGCCCGCGACGAGGACACCTACAGCTGAGGGCCGGAGGCGGACCCGATCGGGTCGCCTCCGGCCCTCGAGGCCTCACTCCGTCAGGAGATGGTGAGCAGCTGGTGCCCCGCCGAGACGGTCGCACCGGCCTGAGCATTGATCGCGCCGACGACGCCGTCCTTGTGCGCCTGGATGGGCTGCTCCATCTTCATCGCCTCGAGGACGACGACGAGATCGCCCTTGACGACCTGCTGTCCCTCCTCGACGGCGATCTTCACGACGGTCGCCTGCATGGGGGACGCGACGGCGTCACCGCTCGCGCCCGAGACGGCGGACGACGCGTGCGAGCGCCGCGACGGGGGCACGGCGACGGGGCGTCCGACCGCGGCAGGGGCGTGGGAGAGGCGGTCGGGGAGGCTGACCTCGAGACGCTTGCCCGAGACCTCCACGACGACCGTGTGGCGGCCCTCCGGCTCGGCCGAGGGTCCCGCCTCGCCGTCCCAGGCGGGGATGTCGTTGTCGAACTCGGTCTCGATCCAGCGCGTGAAGACGCCGAACGTGCCGTCCTCACCGGTGAAGGCGCGGTCGCGCACGACCTTGCGGTGGAACGGCAGCACCGTCGGCATCCCGGCGACCTCGAACTCGTCGAGCGCGCGACGCGAGCGCTCCAGCGCCTCTTCGCGGGTGCGGCCCGTGACGATGAGCTTGCCGAGCAGCGAGTCGAACGCACCCGAGACGCTGTCGCCGGCGGTGACACCGGAGTCCAGACGCACACCGGGGCCGCCGAACGTCTTGAAGACGTGGATGTCGCCGGGGGCGGGCAGGAAGCCGCGGCCCGGGTCCTCGCCGTTGATGCGGAACTCGATCGAGTGGCCGACCGGCTCGGGGTCGGCGTAGTCGAGCGTGCCGCCTTCGGCGATCCGGAACTGCTCGCGCACGAGGTCGATCCCGGTCACCTCTTCGGAGACCGGGTGCTCGACCTGCAGGCGCGTGTTGACCTCGAGGAACGAGATGGTGCCGTCGGCGCCGATGAGGAACTCGCACGTTCCCGCGCCGACGTAGCCGACCTCCTTGAGGATGGCCTTCGACGCCGAGTAGAGGATCTCGTTCTGCTCCGCCGTGAGGAAGGGTGCGGGGGCCTCTTCGACGAGCTTCTGGTGGCGGCGCTGGAGCGAGCAGTCGCGCGTCGAGACCACGACGACGTTGCCCTCGGCATCCGCCAGGCACTGCGTCTCGACGTGACGCGGCTTGTCGAGGTACTTCTCGACGAAGCACTCGCCGCGTCCGAACGCGGTGATCGCCTCACGCGTCGCCGACTCGAACAGTTCCTCGACCTCGTCGAACTCGCGGGCGACCTTGAGGCCGCGGCCGCCGCCGCCGTAGGCCGCCTTGATGGCGATGGGCATGCCGAACTCGCGGGCGAAGGCGACGACCTCGTCCGCACCGGAGACGGGGCCGGGCGTGCCGGGAGCGAGGGGAGCACCGACCTTCTCGGCCACGTGGCGGGCCGTGACCTTGTCGCCGAGTGCCTCGATCGCCTCGGGCGACGGTCCGATCCAGATGAGGCCCGCACCGATGACCGCGCGCGCGAATTCCGCGTTCTCGGCCAGGAAGCCGTAGCCGGGGTGGACGGCGTCGGCGCCGGAGCGGCGGGCGACCGAGAGGATCTTCTCGATCGAGAGGTACGTCTCTGCGCTCGTCGCTCCGCCGAGGGCGTAGGCCTCATCGGCGAGGCGCGCGTGCATCGCGTCGCGGTCCTGGTCGGCGTAGACCGCCACCGAGGCCTTCCCCGAGTCACGTGCGGCGCGGATGATGCGCACCGCGATCTCGCCACGATTGGCGATCAGCACTTTCGAGATTCCAGTGTTCACGCTCTCAGGCATGGCTTCGAGCCTACCCACGTGACTGCCGGACTCTTTGGATCACTCGCACAAAGTCATGCGGGATTCATGTGGCGGAGTCCACTAGGCCGGGGTTGTCCCCGCCGTGTTCCACAGCGTCGTCCACTCCACGCCGAGCTCGCGCACCAGCCGCCGCAGCGTCGACAGCGACATCCCGACGACGGTCGACGGGTCCCCTTCGACGCGCTCGATGAAGGCTCCGCCCAGGCTGTCGACCGTGAAGGCACCGGCCACCAGCAGGGGTTCCCCCGTCGCCACGTACGCGTCGATCTCGGCATCCGTCACATCCGCCGCGAACGAGACGGATGCTGCGGCCACCGCGAACGCCTCGGTCAGGGCGCCTTCCGGACCGACGAGGAACACGCTGTGTCCCGAGTGCAGGATGCCGGTGCGTCCGCGCATCGACTGCCAGCGGGCGCGCGCCGCCTCGGGCGTGTACGGCTTGCCGAGGATCTCGCCGTCGAGCTCGAACATCGAGTCGCCCCCGATGACGAGCCCCTCGAACCCCTCGGCAGCGAGCGTCCCGGCGACGTCGGCGGCTTTGCGACGCGCGAGCAGGAGGACGTGCTCCTCGGGCGGCAGGGTCCGGCCCTCCGCCGCCTCGGTCGTCGCGATCACCGCTTCCTCGTCCACCTGCGGCGCCCGCGTCGCGGGTTCGATGCCTACCTGGCGAAGGAGCATGAGGCGGGCGGGGGAGGTGGAGGCGAGGCAGACGCGCATGCGGACCACGCTAGCCGCGAGCGGTGTGACAGCATCGGAGGATGCAACCCGGAGACCTCCTCGACCTCGACATCACGGCCGTCGCGCACGGCGGCGTCTTCGTCGCCCGCCACGAGAACCGGGTCGTCTTCGTCTCGGACGCGATTCCCGGGGAACGCGTGCGCGTCGCCCTCACCGACACGAAGAAGTCGTCGTTCTGGCGGGGCGACACCGTCGAGGTCCTGGATGCCTCCCCGCACCGGCGCCCCCACGTGTGGACGCCCGCTGATGTCGCGACGGCGCCCGAGGATCGCCCCGGCGGAGCGGACTTCGGTCACATCGCTCTCGGCCACCAGCGCGAGCTGAAGGCCGAGGTCCTCCGCGACGCCCTCGCGCGGTTCGCGGGCTCCTCGGCGCCCGTCACCATCGAGCCGCCGACGGCGCAGGTGAAGGGCGACCGCGTCGTCGAGGAGTCTCCCGACGGCACCGGATGGCGCACGCGGGTGAGCCTGCACGTCGATGAGGACGGCCGCATCGGACCCTTCGCCGCGCGCAGCCACCGCGTCATCCCGGTCGAGGAGCTTCCGCTGGCGACCCCCGGCATCACCCGTGCCATGGCGAGGCGCCAGGGCGGCTCGCCCGGCCGGCTCGACCTCGTCCAGCCGGCGGACGGCCGCGTGCGTGTCATCTCCCGGCCCGAGTCGACCCGTTCGCGCCGCCCCGGGCCCGTCGACCCCGCGGCCCGCGAGGTCGTGGTCGAGACGGTCGGCGATCGCGAGTTCCAGGTGGATGCCGGTGGTTTCTGGCAGGTCCATCGCCTCGCCGCGGGAACCCTGCATGACGCGGTCGCCGATGCCGTGGCCGGATCGGTGGATCCGGAGGGCTGGCACCTCGACCTGTACGGCGGCGTCGGGCTCCTCGCGGCATCCGTCGCGGATGCGGGCGGCCCCGGCACCCGGATCACCTCGGTCGAATCCGATTCGCGGGCGACCGAGCACGCGGGCGAGAACCTGGCGGCGTGGATCGGCGCGCGCGCCGAGACCGCGCGGGTGGACCGCTGGCTCGGCCACCTCGTCGACACCGCCACGCCCGCCCAGCGCGCACGTCTCGCGCGCGGCACCGTCGTCCTCGACCCGCCCCGCGCCGGCGCGGGAAAGGACGTCGTCGAACGGCTCGTGGCCCTCTCGCCCGAGCGGATCGTCTACGTCGCCTGCGACCCGGTCGCGCTCGCCCGAGACCTCGGCACCTTCGCTGAGCACGGCTACACGACGCCGTCGGTGCGGGCCTTCGATCTGTTCCCGCACTCGCATCACGTCGAGGCGATCGTCGTGCTGACGCGCTGACGGATAAGGTGAGCGCATGATCCGCGTCGCCTTGATCGACGACCACGAATCCGTGCGACTCGGCCTCGAGGCCGCCTGCAGTCGTACGGAGACGATGCGCGTCGTCTTCTCCGGAGAGAGCGTCGCGGCATACCTCGACTGGCGGACCCTCACGCAGCAGCATCCCGCCGATGTCGTCGTGCTCGATCTCACCCTCGGCGACGGGGCCACTGTGACCGAGAACGTCAGGCGCCTCGTCCACGACGGGTCACCGGTCATCATCCACAGCGTGGCCGACCGCCCCGCCGCGGTGCGCGAGGCGCTGGTCGCCGGGGCCGCCGGCGTGGTGAGCAAGGCTTCCCGGATCGACGAGGTCATCTCCGCCGTCGACACGGTCGCCCGTGGCGAGTCGCTCGACAACGTCGAGTGGGCGTCGGCGATCGACGGCGACCGGGCGTTCGCCGATGCGCAGCTGTCCTCACGCGAGCGCGACGTGTTGCGTCTCTACGCTGCAGGTCTGCCGCTGAAGTCCGTCGCGGAACGGCTCGGGGTCGCCTATTCGACGGCGAAGGAGAACATCACCCGCGTGCGGGTCAAGTACGTCGAGGTGGGCCGTCCCGCCCCGACGAAGGTGGATCTTCTCCGCCGAGCGATGGAGGACGGCCTGGTCGACGAGGACTCCGGTGGCAGCTGAGGTCGCGACGACCGGGATGCTGACGATCCCGCCCGATTCGACCTTCTTCTCCCGCGAGCGCGTCGAGCGCATCCTCGCGTTCGTCATCGCCGTCGGGTGCGCCGTGCTCGGGCTCCAGTCCCTGTTCCACGCGATCGGGTCGACCCAGGAGGACCACGGCTGGAACCTGGTCCTCACGTTCGTCACGTTCGGACCCCTCGTGCTCATGATCGCCGCCGGTGTCGCGGGGCGGTTCTACCGGCCGCTCGCCGCGGCGTTCGCGATCATCTTCCCCCTCGTGCTGATCTGCTGGCCGATCGCGACGGCGGGCCGCGAGGCATCCGCCACCGCCGAACCGTGGATCTGGTACCTGCTGAACGTGGCGACCGTGGCGACGGCCCTGGCGTTCCCGCTGCTGCTGCAGTACCTCTGGTGCGCGCTGGTGCCGGTGCTCTACGGCGTCGTGCGGCTGATTCAGATCGGCGCCGACGTCACGAGCGTCATCCAGGTGTCGCGTCAGGTCGTGTACGCCATCATCCTCGCCGTCGTCATGATCATGATCGGCTGGATGCTGCGGCTGCTGGCGGAGCGGTTGGATCGCACCCGCGAGGATGCCGTCCGCTCCTACGCCGCGGCGGCGGCGGCCGACGCCGTCGAGCAGGAACGGATCTCCGTCGCCGCTCTCATGCACGACAGCGTGCTGGCCGCCCTCATCGCCGCCGAGCGTGCCTCGACCCCCCGCGAGCGCGACCTGGCCGTCGGGATGGCGCGAGACGCCCTCACGAGGCTGGCGAACGCCGATCGCGAGGCCGAAGAGGGGCCCGACGAACCCGTCGAGCCGACGTTCATCGTCGATGGGATCCGCGCCGCCGCCGCCGAGCACGACGTCGACATCGACGTGCGGATCGCGGTCGACCAACGCGCGCAGCCGCTCCCCGGTCGTGTCGCGCGCGCCCTCGCTCTGGCCGCGGCGCAGGCCGTCGTCAACGCGATCGAGCACGCGGGCGGCGCCGGCCTTCACGCCGAAGTGACGGCGGACGACCGCCGCGTCGTCGTGCGGATCGTCGATGCCGGCGACGGGTTCGACGTGCAGGCGGTGCCCGAGGATCGCCTCGGGATCAGCGGGTCGATCGTCGCTCGCGTCGCCGCCGTCGGAGGGCAGGCGCGCGTGCGCAGCACCCGCCGGGGCACCGCGGTCGAGCTGCGATGGGAGTACACGCGATGAACGTGCGCGTCCAGACCGGATTGTCGATCGTGGCGGTCGTCTTCACCGCCTACCTGGCGGTGGGCGGGCTCGTGTGGACGGCGCCGGTGCCGCAGCCCGCCCTGTTCATCGCAGCCCTGTCGCTGTACCTCGTGACCACGTGGCTCTGCGTGTTCTGGGGGTTCACCCCACGGCCGGGCGGTGACGCGCCGCAGGTGGAGCCCGCCCCCGGCGGTGCCGCGCCGCGCGTGGGCGGACTCCCGCTGTGGCTGTGTGCACTGGTTCTCGCCACGACGGTCCTCGTCCCGCTCGCGACGTGGTCGGCCGTCGCCGAGAACGCACGCCAGGAGCCGTTCGCCACCTGGAGTCTCGGCGGCATCGGTGCGCTGCTCACGATCGTCACCGTGCGCCGGCGACCCCTCATCGCCTGGATCGGCGTCGTGCTCCTCGGCGTGTCCTCGTCGCTGTGGATCGGCGTCCTCGCCTCGCTCGCGCTGGGCCTCGTGGGGGCGGCCGTCTGGGTCGTCGCCGCGCAGCTGCTGACGGCACTCGTCGATCGGGCGGCGGTCGACACCGCCGAACTCACCGGCATCCAACGCCGTTCCTTCGAGTGGCTCGCGAGCCAGGAGGGCAGGCGCCGTGAGCGCCGTGTCCGGGTGCAGCAGGCCCTCGCCGTCGCGGGGCCGCTCCTCATCCGCACGATCGAATCCGAAGGCGACCTCGAGCCGGAGGAGCGCGAACGCGCGCGCCTGGCCGAGGGATCGCTCCGAGACGAACTCCGCGGTCCCCGCCTTCTCGACGAGGCGGTCCGGGGGCGGCTCCAGGAGGCGCGTCTGCGCGGCAGCACCGTGACGGTGCTCGACGAGGGCGGGCTGGATGCCGTGTCCCCGGGCGCGCTCGACCGCATCCGCGCCGACCTGGCCGAGGCGCTCAAGGGTGCGTCGTCGGAGCGCATCTACATCCGCACGTCACCGCACCCGCGCGTGGCGGTCACGGTCGTCGGCCGCTCGCGTCGTCGCGACGATCCCGACGGGGACGAGGTCGTCGACCTCTGGCACGAGATCGCCCACCCGCGTTCGCCCATCGAGCGCTGACGCGCGACGCGGAGTCATGCGCTGACGCGCCGATATCCCGGTGAGGGAAGAGGCGAGGGGCGGCGAAGCCGCCCGCCCCTCGCCATGCAGGTGGTTACCCGAAAACCGACCCGCACATGCCGATCCGCGCTCTGAGGGATACGGATCGACAGAACGCAGAAGCGTTCCAGCGGTATTAGTCTTCCTGGTCGCGAAAAGCGTGTCTGTAGGTACTTTGGGGGACAAAGCCGGCCGCAGCCGCTCAGCCCGCCCAGCGACCCCAGGGCACGTCGCGGCGGAGGCCGCTTCGGACGCCGCGAGCCGACACCTGCCATGCCGAGACGGTCGGTTCGTCCACGACGGCCGTCTGCTCCTCGCGGGCGAGCGACTCGCTGACGACGGCGATCACCGCGGCGAGTTCCTCGGGGCTCGCGTCTCCGCGCCGCACCTGCAGGGGCGCGGCGGTCGCGGCGTCGTCCGGCAGGCTCACAGCGGGATGTTCCCGTGCTTCTTGGCCGGCTGGCTCGCGCGCTTGCCGCGGAGGGCGCGGAGCGCCTTCGCGACGGCGACGCGGGTCTGCGCCGGCTCGATGATGCCGTCGAGTTCGCCGCGCTCGGCGGCGAGGAACGGCGAGGCGACGTTGTAGGTGTACTCGTTCGCGAGGCGGGTGCGGACGGCGGCGACGTCCTCGCCGGCCTCTTCCGCGCGCTTGATCTCGCCGCGGTAGAGGATGTTGACCGCGCCCTGGCCGCCCATGACGGCGATCTCCGCCGTGGGCCAGGCGAGGTTGATGTCCGCACCGAGCTGCTTGGACCCCATGACGATGTAGGCGCCGCCGTAGGCCTTCCGGAGGATCACCGTCACGAGGGGGACGGTCGCCTCGGCGTAGGCGTAGAGCAGCTTCGCCCCGCGGCGGATGACGCCGGTCCACTCCTGGTCGGTTCCGGGCAGGTAGCCGGGGACGTCGACGAGGGTGAGGATCGGGATCGAGAACGCGTCGCAGAAGCGCACGAACCGGCTGGCCTTCTCGCCCGCGTCGATGTTCAGCGTGCCGGCCATCTGCGACGGCTGGTTGGCGATGATGCCGACCGTCCGTCCCTCGATGCGACCGAAGCCGATGACGATGTTCGGGGCGAACAGGGGCTGCACCTCGAGGAAGTCGCCGGCGTCGACGATGTGCGAGATGACCTCGTGGATGTCGTACGGCTGGTTCGCCGAATCCGGGATGACCGTGTTCAGCACCCGGTCGGAGTCGGTGGTCTCGAACTCGAAGCCCGATTCGTACCCGGGGGCATCCGACATGTTGTTGTCGGGCAGGTAGCCGATGAGGGTGCGCGCGTAATCGATCGCGTCGTCCTCGTCCTCGGCGAGGTAGTGGGCGACTCCCGAGCGGGTGTTGTGCGTGTGCGCACCGCCGAGCTCCTCCATGCCGACGTCCTCGCCGGTGACGGTCTTGATGACGTCGGGGCCGGTGACGAACATCTGGCTGGTCTTGTCGACCATGATGACGAAGTCGGTGAGGGCGGGGGAGTAGACGGCGCCGCCGGCGGCCGGGCCCATGATGAGGGAGATCTGCGGGATGACGCCCGACGCCGCGGTGTTCAAGCGGAAGATCTCGCCGTACTTGCCGAGGGCGACCACACCCTCCTGGATGCGGGCGCCGCCCGAGTCCAGGATGCCGATGATCGGGATGCCGCTGCGCAGCGCCAGCTCCATGACCTTGATGATCTTCTCGCCGGCGACCTCGCCGAGAGAGCCGCCGAAGGTCGTGAAGTCCTGCGAGTACACCGCGACGGTGCGACCGTGGATCGTGCCCGTGCCGGTCACGACCGAGTCGCCGTAGGGGCGGGAGCGGTCCATGCCGAACGCGGTGGTGCGGTGCCGCACGTATTCGTCGAGCTCGACGAACGAACCGGGGTCGACGAGCAGCTCGATCCGCTGGCGGGCGGTGAGCTTCCCCTTCGCGCCCTGCTTGGTGCGGGCGGTCTCCTCGGCGGAGACGACGGCTTCTTCATAGCGTGCACGCAGGTCGGCGATCTTGCCGGCGGTCGTGAACAGGTCGGGCTGATCGGTCACGGGTTCCACCCTAGCGAGCGCGCCCGCGGCGGCGTTGGATACCGGCGACAACGGCACGGCGGATCCGCTGTGGCATCCCTCAGGGCCCGCCTGTCAACCCGCGGGGCCTGACCGTCGCCGCACTCTAGGGTGGCGGCATGTCGATCCCCGAGAACGGTTACCCCCGCGCCGCCGCGGTCAGCCCGCGCCTCCACATCGCCCCGACCGTCGACTCGACGAACAAGAAGCTCCTGACCGATGCGTTCGACGATCCCGAGGGGCATCCCCACCTCTCGGTCGTCCTCACCCGTGATCAGCGCGCGGGACGCGGTCGCCTCGACCGCACCTGGGTGACCCCGCCGGACTCCGCGCTCGCCGTCTCGGTGCTCCTCCGCGTCGAGGCGGTTCCGACGTCCGCCCGCGGATGGATCCCGCTCGTGGCGGGCGCGGCCATGACCTCCGCCGTCCGCGACCAGTTGGAGGGCCGCGAGGTCGGACTGAAGTGGCCGAACGACGTCCTCGTCGGAGGGCTCAAGATCTGCGGCATCCTCGCCGAGGTCATGCCCGGAGACCCCCACACGGTCGTCGTGGGTGCGGGTGTCAACACGCGGATGACCGCCGCCGAGCTCCCCGTCCCCACCGCGACGTCCTTCGCCGCCCTCACCCGCACGGCCGACGAGGATCGCCTGCTGGCCGACTACCTGACGGGCCTCCGCGACGCCGTCGCGGCGCTCGCCGTTGGGGGGACGGTCGCGGATGCCGCGATGCAGGCGGTGCGCGAGGTGTGCACCACGCTCGGCTCGGACGTCTCGGTCTCACTCCCGGACGGCTTGACCCTCATCGGCACGGCGCAGCGGATCGACGACGAGGGGCGCCTCGTCGTCGAGGCCGCCGGCGTGACGCACGTCGTCTCCGCAGGCGATGTCGTGCACGTCCGATGACCTCCGTCCGATGCGCTCCGGGCGCGTCGGCGCGGACCGGTGCGCCGGGCGCGTCATGATGGTGCCGTGAGCCAGCCGACCGCGTATCCGGGACGTCCCCGGACGCCTGCGCCCGGCACTGCCGCGCCCGAACTCGTCATCGCCCGGCTGCACCGCCACGCCCGTCGACTGGCCTGGTCCGCGCTCGTCCTCATCGTCACCGCCGGGGCGACCGGGTACTTCAGCGGGAACCTCCCGGAACCGTGGGAGGACTGGATGCTGTGGGGCGCCGCATCCGCCGTCATCCTCCTCTTCGTGGTCCTCCCGTACCTCCGCTGGCTCGCCCACACCTACACGGTCACGACCCGGCGCGTCATCGAGCGAGCCGGACTCCTCAACCGGCGTCGCACCGACATCCCGCACGCCCGGGGCTACACGATCTCGGAGCGCCGTGGTCCGTTGCAGCGGATGTGGGGGAGCGGCACGCTGACCCTCGCCAACGGCGTGGACGAACCGCTCCGACTGATCGACATCCCCTCGGTCCGTCTCGTGCACGAGACGCTGTCGGACCAGGTCGAGGTCAGCCAGATCCTCGCCCACCGCGACTCTCACAGCATCCCGATCGCGGGTCTCGAAGACTGACCGTCTGCGACCGGGCACCGGTATGCGCGAGGATGGAGACGACAGGAGGAGCGGCATGGCACTGCAGGTCGGAATCGTCGGAGGCGGACAGCTCGCGCGGATGATGATCGCGCCCGCGGTGGAGATGGGCATCGACGTCCGGGTGCTCGCGGAGGGGCCCGGGATGTCGGCGGGACTCGCCGCCTCTGCCGTCGGCGACTACCGCGACCTCGAGACGGTCCTCGCCTTCGCGGAGGATGTCGACGTCATCACCTTCGATCACGAGCATGTGCCGCAGGACGTGCTCCGCGGTCTCGTCGCCGCCGGCGTCGCCGTGCACCCCGGCCCCGATGCTCTCGCCTTCGCGCAGGACAAGATCGACATGCGCACCAAGCTCGCCGAGCTGGGCATGCCCCAGCCCGAGTGGGCCGCGGTGGCGGATGCCGCATCCCTCGACGCCTTCATCGCCGAGCACGGCGGGCGCGCCGTCGTCAAGACGCCGCGCGGCGGGTACGACGGCAAGGGCGTACGCGTCGTCGCCGACGCGGCCGACGCGGCGGATTGGCTGGATGCATTGGAGGAGGGCGGGGCGCTCCTCGCCGAGGAGCTCGTCTCCTTCAGCCGTGAGCTCGCCCAGCAGGTCGCGCGGCGCCCGTCGGGCGACCTCATCGTCTACCCGGTCGTCGAGACCGTCCAGGAGGGCGGGGTGTGCGCCGAGGCGATCGCGCCGGCCCCCCACTCGGCGGGCCGACTCGCCGACGTCGCTGCCGAGATCGGCGAGGCGATCGCGACGGGCCTCGGGGTGACCGGCATGCTCGCGGTCGAGCTCTTCCAGACGGGCGACGAGCGGCTCCTCGTCAACGAACTCGCGATGCGTCCGCACAACAGCGGCCACTGGACGCAGGACGGATCCGTGACGAGCCAGTTCGAGCAGCACCTGCGCGCCGTCCTCGATCTGCCCCTGGGCGACACCGCGCTCCGCGCGCCGCACGCCGTGATGGTGAACATCCTCGGCGGACCGGCCGAGGGGACGCTCGGTGAGCGCCTGCCCGCCGCCCTCGAGGCGCATCCTGCCGCCAAGATCCACACCTACGGCAAGGACCCCCGTCCGGGCCGCAAGGTGGGGCACGTCAACGTCGCCGGCGACGATCTCGACACCGTCGTATACGAGGCGCGAGCGGCAGCGGCCTACTTCCTCGATTGACCCGTGCCGTTCCGGGCTTCTCCAAGCTCTCCCGCCTAGCCTGGTCGAGTGAATCGCCCCCTCCACTCATCCTCCGCCCCTCTGATCGGCGTCGTGATGGGGTCCGACTCGGACTGGCGCATCATGTCCGACGCCTCGCAGATCCTGACGGACTTCGGCATCGCGCACGAAGTCGAGGTCGTCTCCGCCCACCGCACCCCCGACAAGCTGCTCCGCTACGGGCGTGAGGCGCGCGAGCGGGGTCTGCGGGCCATCATCGCGGGTGCGGGCGGCGCCGCTCACCTGCCCGGCATGCTCGCCTCGGTCACGACGCTCCCGGTGATCGGCGTCCCGGTGCAGCTCTCGACACTCGACGGCCTGGACTCGCTTCTCAGCATCGTCCAGATGCCCGCGGGCATCCCGGTGGCGACGGTCTCCATCAACGGCGCGAAGAACGCCGGACTTCTCGCTGTGCGGCTGCTGGGCGCCACGGATGCCGAGGTCGGCGACCGCGTCGCCGCCTACGCCCGGGACCTCGAGGCGCAGGTCGAGGAGAAGAACCGACGACTCAAGGATTCCCTGTGAGCCGGATCGCGACGGAGGTACTCCGATGAGCGTCATGAGCCCGCCGCGATCGACCTCGACTCCGACGCGCGGACGCTCCGTCGTCGAGGAGCGGCCGCTCCGTCACCCCGACGACTCGGCGCCCGCGATGATGTCGCGGCGTGCGTGGTGGCTCGTGGCATCCAATTTCCTGCTTCCCGGCTCGGCGCAGACCCTCGCCGGCAACCGACGCCTCGGTCGCGTCGGCCTCGTGGCGACGATCGTGATGTGGGTGCTGCTCGCGGCGGCCGTGCTGCTGGGGCTGATGTGGCGGTCGCTGCTGACGTCGATCGTGGCCTCGGCGTGGACGCTCACCGGAGCGCAGATCCTGCTCTGGGTCTACGCGGCGCTGTGGGTCGTGCTCACGATCGACACGCTCCGCCTCGTCCGGCTGCCCCGTGTCCCCGGTCGGACCCGCGCTGCGGCGACGGTCGTGGCGCTCGTCCTGGCCCTCGTGCCCGCTTCCGCAGCCGCGTACACGGCGCAGTCGGTGATCGCGCCGCTGCGATCGGGCCTGTCGATCTTCGCGTCGGGCCCCAGCGTCCCCCCGTCGGACGGCTACTACAACTTCCTCCTCCTCGGCGCCGACAGCGGTCAGGGACGCGACTCCATGCGCTTCGACAGCATCTCGGTCGTCTCCGTGAACGCCGAATCGGGAGCCGTCACGATCTTCGGCATCCCGCGTGACCTGCGCCACGTGCCGTTCTCCGACGGCCCGATGCACGACCTCTACCCGAACGGGTTCGAGGGGCACGCGGGGCAGACCTGCGGATGGTCCTCGGGCATCAACCAGCTCATGAACGCCGTCGAGACGTGCCGCGATGATCGCGGGAAGAGCCTTTACCCGGATGCCGCGGCGCAGAACTCCACCCCAGCCGTCGAGGCGACGAAGGACGCCGCCGAGGGGATCCTCGGCATCAAGATCCCGTACCACGTCTTCATCGACATGCACGGCTTCGCCGACCTGGTCGACGCGCTCGGCGGAGTGACGATCACGGTCAAGGAACGCCTTCCCGAGGGGCCGGGTCCCCGGTACCACGACCAGCCCGCCGAGGAGTGGGCGACGGGCTGGATCGAGAAGGGGAAGCAGCACATGGACGGGCAGACGGCGCAGTGGTACGCACGCTCCCGTTACACGACGAGCGACTGGGACCGCATGCGCCGTCAGCGCGAACTTCAGACCGCGATCCTCGCCCAGGCCACCCCGTCGACCGTCGTGACCCGGTTCAGTGAGATCGTCGCGGCGGGCAAGAACCTCGTGCAGACCGACATTCCCGACTCGTTGCTGCCGTTCCTCGTCGACCTCGGCGCGAAGGCGAAGGATCAGAAGGTCCAGGACCTCGAGCTCACCCCGAAGGGCGTCAACATCGACCCCGACAACCCCACCTCCGCGGACTGGCAGAAGATCCGGGGGATGGCCGACGGACTCCTGCACCCGCCAACACCGGCACCGAGCACCGCGCCGTGACGGCCGAGAGGGATCACCGATGACGACCACGCTCCGCGTCGTGTTCGACCCGTCCGCCCCGGCGACCGGGCCGGACCTCGTCGTCGCCTCCCGTGAGCTCGCGGCGGGGCTCGTCGCCACAGCCCCCAGCGGGTGCGAGGTGCGCGCCATCGTCCCGAGCGACGCCGGCGACGACACGCTGGCGGATCAGGGGGTGGCCGCCGCCGACCGACTGCCCGTCGGATCGGCCGCGGCATCCGCTCTCTGGCGCCGCGGACTCCGGGCGGGAGCCGGTGACGGGCTCATCCACTCGGCGACCCTCGCGGCGCCGCTCGTCCGACACGACCGCGTCCACGATCACGATCAGACCGTCGTGACCCTGTGGGACGTGCGGCCGTGGGACGACCCCGACGAGCTTCCGCGAGCGGATGCCGCCTGGTCCCGGGCCATGCTGCGCCGAGCTGTCCGCCACGCGGACGCCGTCGTGGTCCCCACGCACGAGCTCGCCCGTCGAGTGGCCGAGCTCGCCCCGCTCGGTGATCGCCTGCGGGTGATCGCGGGCGCGCCCTCGGACGATCTGCGCGTCCCCACGGACGAGGTCGGGCGTCGCCGCGAGCTGGACCTCCCCGACGGCTACGTCCTGCTCGCCGGCTCGGCAGCGGCATCCGATCGGCTCCGGACGGGGCTCGAGGCGGTCGTGCGGTCCGGACGGGACACCGCCGTCGTCGTCATCGACGCGCCCGAAGGGGAGGAGCCCGCGATCGCCGAGCTCGCCGCTGCGGCCGGATTGCCCGAACGACGCCTGCACGTGCGAGGTCACCTCGGAGCGCCCGACCGTGCCGCCGTGATGGCCGGCGCCGTCGCATACCTCGCCCCCGCGGATTCGCGCGCGTTCCCGTGGCGGACGCTCGACGCCCTCCGACTGGGTCTCCCGATCGTCGCGGCCGAGAGTGCGACCCACCGAGAGCTTCTGCTCGACGGGGCGACCTTCGCCGCCGGCGATCCGGGCTCGCTGGGGGACGAACTCGCCGCCACGCTGTCGTCCACGTCGACGGTCGAGCGGCTCGCCGTCCTGGCAGCCGATCGGGGTCGCGCGTTCAGCTGGGCGGGCGCGGCGGAACGCGTCTGGCAACTCCACGCCGAACTCTGACGTCGGCTGTGAACGCCGTGGTAGCGGCGTGTCGCACGAGACAACTTCCGTCTCGACTGGTATCAGAGCGCGACTTCAGTAACACTGTTCACATGCGCCTCACATCTTCCGTGCCCCGACACCCCCTTCGGCGCATGGCGATGGTGTTGGCGACCGTGCTGTCGCTCAGCGTCCTCATGGCCGTCGTCCCCACGACGGCGGCTCAGGCGGCCGATCCCCGCCTCCCCTCGTCGATCACCGACGGCGGCTTCATCATCAGCGACGCGGAGTTCTTCAACGGAGGATCGATGACCGCCGCGCAGGCGCAGTCGTTCCTCGAGAAGCGCGTCCCCTCGTGCAAGGCGACCTCAGGGCCGACCTGCCTGCGGAACTTCACCGCCGACCTGCAGCCGAAGTCGAAGGACGCCTACTGCAACGCGGTCGCGGCGAAGAAGAAGGTCCGCGCCTCGGAGATCATCGCCACCATCGGCAAGGCCTGCAACATCAGCCCGAAAGTGATCCTGGTGATGCTCCAAAAGGAGCAGGGCCTCGTCACCTCCACCAAGCCCACCGAGTGGAGCTACCGCGCCGCGATGGGCATGAACTGCCCCGACACGGCGCCGTGCAGCGCGGCATCCGCCGGGTTCGTCAACCAGGTCTACCTCGGTGCCCGCCAGCAGCAGGTCTACGCGAAGAACCCCGGGTCGTACAGCTACCGCAAGGGGCAGGTGAACTCGATCAAGTGGCACCCCAACAGTGCGTGCGGCAGCTCCAAGGTGCTCATCAAGAACCAGGCCACGGCGAACCTGTACATCTACACGCCGTACCGCCCCAACATGGCGGCGCTCGCCGCCGGGTACGCGCAGGGCGACTCGTGCTCGAGCTACGGCAACCGCAACTTCTACAACTACTACGTGCAGTGGTTCGCCCCCGAGGTGTCGAAGAACCCCGGCGGAGCCGCGGCACTCGTCAAGGCGTGCACCGCACCGGCGGCCGCCGACGTCCTCCCGGCATCGGGTCCGGCTACGGTCACGACCGCGACCACGGGGCGCACTGCGCCGGTCAGCGGCTGCACCACCGGCGCGACCTCGCTCAAGGCCTCCTCCAAGGTGACCCTCACGGGCACCTACGGCTCGTGGGCGCGGGTGACGAGCGGATCGACCTCCCTGTGGGTCGCGAAGTCCGCTCTGTCGACGCCGGCGCCCGCCGGAGGCGCGTGTGCGGTCCCCGCCGAGTCGAGCGTGACGAAGGCGACCGGCACGATCACGGTCGTCACCGACAGCCTCAATGCCCGTAAGGCCCCGTCGACGCAGTGCCAGACCGGCGTGCGTGCGATCACCCGGGGGCAGACCTACCAGCGCACCGGTGTGTACGGCGTCTGGTGGCGCATCCAGGTCTCGGGAGCCACCTACTGGTCCCACAGCGACTACATGACCGTCAAGAACGATGCCCCTCCGGCGTCGACGATGTACCTGGCGACGACGACGAACATGACGCCGTCGGTGTCGTCGGCGACGATCCAGGCGACGCTCCGCAAGGGCACGACCGTCAAGGCGCTGACGGTGTCGGGTGACCGTACCCAGGTCACCGTCGACGGCATGACGGGCTGGGTGTACTCGTCGAAGCTCTCGGTCGGGAACCCCGGCGGGGCGTCCGGCCAGGATCGGCAGAGCATCGCGGCGACGCCGCTTCGTGCGACGGCATCCGCCTCGGGCAAGGTCCTGACGACGCTGAAGGCGGGCACGAAGGTCACCGTCTACGACACCTTCGGTGCGTG
>NZ_KB911459.1:200466-1404243 GCF_000383475.1 Microbacterium sp. 11MF
GGGGCGGTCTCCGGTCAGAGCAAGCAGAGCATCGCGGCCACGCCGCTTCGTGCGACGGCATCCGCCTCGGGCAAGGTCCTGACGACGCTGAAGGCCGGCACGAAGGTCACCGTTTCCGACACCTTCGGTGCGTGGCGAGCCGTCACCGCCGGCACGACGAAGGGCTGGATGCGGGACTCCGAGCTGAAGGCGGTATCGTCGACGCCGGCCACGGTCGTCAAGACGACGACGGCCGCCCTCAACTTCCGGGCGACCCCGTCGGCGTCCGGCGCCAAGATCAGCGTCATCCCGAAGGGGACGAAACTGACCGTGACCGGCACCTCGGGTGTCTGGCGCAAGGTCACCTACCAGGGCAGGACGGGCTGGGTGAGCGGCGACTTCCTGCGCTGATGATCCGAGGGTGCTCAGGAACCGTCGGATAGGATGATCGACGGCCTGAACGGCATCCGCCGCTCCGCGGTACCCGCCTTCGCAAGGAACCCCGTGACACAGATCGATTACAGCGCCTTCGACACGCCCGGACGTGGTCGCGGACTCCTCGACGTCTTCGAGTACCGCTACCTGCTTCGGCTGCTGATCGGGAAGAGCACGGCGCTCCGCTACCGCAATTCCGTCCTCGGATGGTTCTGGTCGTATGTCCGACCGACGGTGCAGTTCCTCGTCTACTACATCGTCATCGGCGAGATCCTCCAGGTCCACAAGAATGTCCCTGCCTTCCCGCTGTACCTGTTCAGCGGGCTCGTGCTCGTGAACCTGTTCAACGAGACCCTCGGGGCCGCGACGCAGTCGATCGTGAGCAATCGCGCCCTGGTGCGCAAGATCTACCTCCCGCGCGAGCTCTTCCCGCTGGCGGCGATCATCGGCGCCTTCACGCACTTCCTCCCGCAGCTGGCCGTGCTCATCATCGTGAGCCTCCTGTTCGGATGGCTGCCGAGCTTCGCCGCCGTCGGGCTGGTCCTGCTCGGCATGCTGCTCGTCCTCCTCTTCGTGACCGGTCTCGGCCTCTTCTTCGCGGCGGTGAACGTCCGCTTCCGCGATGCGAGCAACACGGTCGACATCATCCGGACGATCGCGACGTGGTCCGTGCCCGTCCTCTACACGTGGGCGATGGTCTACCACCGGACCGAGAACTTCCGCTGGCTCTTCCACGTCTGGCTGTCCAACCCGCTCGCCGTCGCGGTGGAGATGTTCCACCACGCGTTCTGGGGGGCGCTCCCCGTCGTGAACGCCGCATCGCCGGTGCCCGACAACCTCGGGTGGCCGCCGCAGTTCGAGTGGCATGTCGTGGCCTCCGTCGGTGTCATCCTCGTGACGCTGTTCGCCGGTCAGTTCGTCTTCCGTCGCGCCGAGCGCACTTTCGCCCAGGACCTGTGATGTCGACTCGTAACGCCACCGAAGCTCAGCCCCGCATCATCGTCGAGCACGTCTCGAAGTGGTTCAACAAGCGCTCCGCGCGGTCGCTGAAGGACGCTTTCATCGGCGTCGTCAAGCGGCAGTCGACGCGCTCGCGCCAGTTCCAGGCACTGAACGACATCTCCTTCCAGATCGGGGAGGGCGAGTCCGTCGCAATCATGGGCCTCAACGGCTCGGGCAAGTCCACGACTCTGAAGCTCGTCTCCGGAGTCCTCGAGCCCGACGAAGGCCGCGTGTTCACGCGCGGACGTGTCGCCGGTCTCATCGAGGTCGGCGCCGGCTTCCACCCCGACCTCACGGGCCGCGAGAACGTCTTCCTGAACGCCGCCATCCTCGGGATGACCGAGAAGGAGACGAAGGAGCGCTACGACGAGATCGTCGAGTTCAGCGGCATCGGCGACTTCATCGAGCAGGAGGTCAAGCACTACTCCTCCGGCATGTTCATGCGCCTGGCCTTCAGCGTCGCGATCCACGTGGAGCTCGACGTCCTCCTCGTCGATGAGGTGCTGTCCGTCGGTGACGCGCCCTTCCGGGCGAAGTGCGAGGCGAAGCTGCGCGAACTGGCCGACCAGGGCGTCACGATGATGATCGTCAGTCACAGCAAGAACATCGTGAAGAACCTGTGCTCGCGCGGCGTCGTCATCCGCAAGGGCAACGTCGTGTTCGACGGTCCCATCGACGACGCCTTCGCCGAACTCGAACGGGGCTGATCCGCCGCGCGACCGTCCGGCTCAGCCGAGGAGGTCGCGCAGCGAGTCGCGCCATTCGCGCGGCGCGAAACCGGTGGCCTCGATCTTCGCGAGATCGAGCACCGACCAGCGCGGCCGCGGCGCCACGGGCCCCGTCGCCGAGGCGAAGTACTCGTCGGTGCTGACACCGGTGACCATGTCGCGATCGTGTCCCGTGAGCTCGAACACCTCGCCCGCGATCTCGGCCCACGAGGCGGGACCTCCCGCCCCCGTCAGGTTGTAGGTGCCGAACGGGGCGCCGGTCTCGACCAGGTGGCGGATGCCGCGGGCGATCTCGTCGGTGAAGGTCAGACGTCCGATCTGGTCGTCGACGACCGAGGGGGCGACGCCTCGCTCGGCGAGGGTCGCCATCGTGCGCACGAAGTTCTTGCCCTCGCCAATGACCCAGGACGTCCGGACGACGTAGTGGCGGGGGACGGTCGCGACGATGGCATCGGCTGCGGCCTTGGTCTGCCCGTACACGCCCAGGGGAGCGACCGGCGCGTCCTCGGCATAGGGGGCATCCGCTGCGCCGTCGAAGACGTAGTCGCTCGAGACGTGCACGAGCGTGATGCCGTTGTCGGTCGCGATCCGCGCGAGCTGCGAAACGGCGGAGACATTGCCCGCCCAGGCGCCGGCGCGATCGGTCTCGGCGGCGTCGACGGCCGTATAGGCGGCGGCGTTGACGATCGTGCCGTAGTCGCGCCACCGGCGTGCGTGGGAGAGGTCGCCCGTCAGGTCGAGCTCGGCTCGACCGGCGAAGTCGACGCTCGGGTCGCCGTCGTACGCGGCGCGCAGCGCGAGTCCGAGCTGGCCGTTGGCGCCGACGACGAGTGTCTTCTTCGGCGGGATCGGGACGACGTCGGACAGCCGCGGGTGGGCCAGGTCCTTCGCGGAGATCTCCACCTCGGCCAGGGGGATCGGCCAGTCGATCGCCGCGGTTTCGTCGGCGAGGTTGAGGAACGAGTAGGACGCCTCCGGAGACCAGTGGTCGTTCACGAGGTACGTGTAGGCGGTGTCGGGCTCGAGGGTCTGGTACGAGTTGCCGACGCCGCGGGGGACGAAGATCGCCCGCGAGGGGTCGAGCTCGGCCGTGAACACGGTGCCGAAGGTGGGTCCCTCGCGCAGGTCGACCCATGCTCCGAAGATGCGGCCGGTCGCGACGGAGACCCACTTGTCCCACGGTTCGGCATGGATGCCGCGGGTCGTCCCCACGGCGTCGTTGAACGAGATGTTGTTCTGCACGGGACCGAAGTCGGCGAGGCCGGCGGCGGTCATCTTCTCGCGCTGCCAGTTCTCCTTGAACCACCCGCGGCTGTCGCCGTGCACGGGAAGATCCCACAGGACGAGCCCGGGGATGCCGGTCTCGACGGGCGCGAGCGCTTTACCGAAATCCGTCACGCTCACTGACCCTTGCTGGCGTAGAAGGCCTCGACGCCGTCCTTGGCGGGCGCCCACCACGCCTCGTTCGCCCGGTACCAGTCGATCGTGGCGGCAAGACCCGCCTCGAAGTCGCGGTAGGTGGGCGACCAGCCGAGCTCGGTGCGGAGCTTGGTGGAGTCGATCGCGTAGCGGAGGTCGTGGCCGGCGCGGTCGGTGACGTGGTCGTACGCGTCGGGGGAGTGCCCCATGAGCTGGAGGATGAGCTCCACGACGGTCTTGTTGTCCTTCTCGCCGTCAGCGCCGATGAGGTAGGTCTCGCCGATCTCACCCTTGTCGAGGATGGTCAGCACGGCGGAGGAGTGATCGTCGGCATGGATCCAGTCGCGGACATTCTCGCCCTTGCCGTAGAGCTTGGGACGGATGCCGCGCAGCACATTCGTGATCTGTCGCGGGATGAACTTCTCGACGTGCTGGTACGGCCCGTAGTTGTTCGAGCAGTTGCTGATCGTCGCCCGGACCCCGAACGAGCGGACCCAGGCGCGCACGAGAAGGTCGCTGCCGGCCTTGGTGGACGAGTACGGCGACGACGGGTTGTACGGGGTGTGCTCCGTGAACCGCGCCGGGTCGTCGAGCTCGAGGTCGCCGTAGACCTCGTCGGTGGAGATGTGGTGCAGCCGGGTGTCGTGGCGACGAGCGGCCTCGAGCAGCGTGTACGTGCCGATGATGTTGGTGTCCAGGAACGGACGGGGATCGTGCAGCGAATTGTCGTTGTGGGACTCCGCGGCGTAGTGGACGACGGCATCCGCCTTCTCGAACAGTCCGTCCACGAGCTCGGCGTCGGCGATGTCACCGACGACCAGGTCGACCCGATCCTCGGGGAGCCCGGCCAGCGACGCCTCATTGCCGGCGTAGGTGAGCTTGTCGAGCACCGTCACGGTGTGATCGGTGTGCGCGACGACGTGGTGGACGAAGTTGGACCCGATGAAACCGGCGCCCCCGGTCACGAGAAGGTGTGCCATGGTCAGAAGCCCCTGTTCAGGATGTCGAGGAGATACGTGCCGTATCCGGATTTGACGAGTTTCTCGGCACGGGCGCGGAGCTCGTCGTCGGTGAGGAATCCCTGCCGCCACGCGACCTCTTCGGGCACCCCGATCTTCAGCCCCGTGCGGCGCTCCATCGTGCGGACGTACTCACCGGCATCCAGCATCTGATCGAACGTCCCCGTGTCGAGCCAGGCCGTGCCTCGCGGGAGCACCTGGACCTGCAGCTTGCCCGCGGCCAGGTAGGCGCTGTTGATGTCGGTGATCTCGTACTCGCCGCGCGGCGAGGGCTTCAGGTCCCTCGCGATCTGCACCACGTCGTTGTCGTAGAAGTAGAGCCCGGGCACCGCGTAGTTCGACTTCGGCTCCGCCGGCTTCTCCTCCAGTGAGATCGCGCGGCCGTCCTCGTCGAACTCGACCACGCCGTACGCCTGGGGCTCGCCCACGTAGTACGCGAACACCGCACCTCCGTCGACGTCGTCGAACCGGGCCAACTGCGATCCGAGGCCCGGACCGTAGAGCAGGTTGTCGCCCAGGACGAGCGCGACCTTGTCGTCGCCGATGTGGTCCGCGCCGATCGTGAACGCCTGGGCCAGCCCGTCCGGCGACGGTTGCTGAGCGAACGAGAGCCGTACTCCGAACTGCGACCCGTCCCCCAGGAGGCGCTCGAAATGCTCCGCGTCGTGCGGCGTCGTGATGATGAGGATGTCGCGGATGCCGGCCAGCATCAACGTCGACAGCGGGTAGTAGATCATCGGCTTGTCGTACACCGGGATCAGCTGCTTCGACACGCCCAATGTGATCGGGTGCAGTCGCGTCCCCGAGCCCCCCGCGAGAATGATGCCCTTCATGGCACCCATCGTCCCATAGGGACACGGAGAACCCGGACGGCGAATCCTGGTCGGCGGCGGACCCGCCCTTAAAATGAACGGGTGATCAAGGTCTCCGTCGTCGTGCCCACGTACAAGACGTCCGTCGAGGGCCTCGCCCGACTCGTCGGCTCGCTCGAGCGGCAGACGATGCCGGCGTCGGAGTTCGAGGTGATCTTCGTCGACGACGGCTCCCCGGACGACACCCTGCAGCGCTTGCGGAAGCTGGCGGAGACGCACAGCAACGTCCGGGTCGAGGGGATCGAGAACTCCGGGTGGCCTTCCAAGCCCCGCAACGTCGGGATCGAGCTGGCCCAGGGCGAGTACATCGCGTTCATGGACCACGACGACGAGCTGTACCCGGACGCGCTCCGCGCGGCATACGAGTTCGGAGTCGCGAACAACGCCGACGCCGTCAACGGCAAGGAGGCGCGGACGACGTCGGCGTCGTGGGGGATGGGCACGTACGACGAGGACCGGCCGCAGTCCATCGGTCGGACGGACGTGCACCCGCTGATCCCGATGAACCCCCACAAGATGTACCGTCGCGCATTCCTCAACGAACACGGCATCCGATTCATCGAGGGTGCCCGTGTGCTGTGGGAGGACATCTTCTTCAACGTCCTGGTCTCCCGCCACGCCCGCGTGATCTCGACGCTGACCTCCGTCCCCTACTACCACTGGGTGACGACCAAGGGGAGCGGATCCTCCACCTTCGTCAAGCACGGCGAGGACTTCTGGCGATGGCTGCCGCGGGTCTGCCAATCGATCATCGACGAGCTCCCCGGCGAGGAGAACCGCCTGCAGCGCGAGCAGCTCGAGCTGCATCAGTACGGCAACCGTCTCGTGGGCGTCTTCGATTCCAAGTACGTCACGCGCACGCCCAAGCAGCGGCGGTTCATGTTCGAGCAGGCGCAGAAGCTGCAGCGGGACTTCGACTTCGCGCGTCTCGAGGGACGTATGAACTCCTCCAAGCGGGTGCGCGCGGAGCTCCTCCGCGCCGATCGCCAGGACCTTCTCGAGGAGATCTGCGTCTCCGACGCCGCCGTTCCCGGGTGGGCGCGTGCGACCACGGTGGAGTGGCGGGGCGGCATCCTGCACGTCTCGAGCGACGTGACCTGGGCGGACTCCAAGGGGACCGTCCCCGCTCTGGTGAGGGACGGCGACCGGATCCGCAAGGGACTCCCGACCGAGGTCCGCGACCTCGTGAGCGCCGAGGCGACCGACATGACGGCCGACGTCGACGGGATCACCGTCTCGGGGCTCGTGCGCTCGCGTCGTTCGCGCATCGCCTGGGCGCTGCCGCTCGAGAGCGACGTGCGCGTCGAGGACCTTCCCGACGGCACCGTCCGCGTCTCGGCGACGGCGTCGTTCACCGTCGACCCCGCCGCGGCCGCCTCGGGCGCCCCGCTCGAGGAGGCCACGCACTGGGACCTCCACGTGCACGCTCGCTTCGGCAACAGCTCCACCGATCGTCCTCTGAAGTCGACGATCCCGGCCTCCGTCACGCTGACCGACGGCCGGCTGCACCTCGTCTACCCGAACGACAGCACGAACGCGACGATCATCCCCGGCGGCCAGCGTGAAGCGGTGCGTCGGTTGACGCCCGAGAGCGCCGCTCTCGTCGACGGCGACCTCGTGCTCGAGCTCGCGGGTCACCATGACGGCGCCGGCGAGGTGGAGACCGTCGTCGGCGTGTGGGCCGCGGGGGCGTCCAAGCTCTCCGATCGCCCGGCTCGCCTGCGCATCGCCGACGGCGCGGCGCAGCTCATCGTGCCCGGCGTCGGCGCCGGCACGATCGACGTCCGCGTCGGTGACCGCGCTCCGGGAGGGCCGGGCGCGTGGACCGTGCGTGCCGACAAGGACCGCCGCATCCTCGAGCGCAGCAGCCGACCGTCGACGGACTCGACCCCGGCGTCCGAGCCGACGCCCGCCCCGACTCCGACCCCGACCCTGCGCCGCACCGTGGGCCGCGTCCTCCGCCGGTTCGGACTCCGGTGAGGGCGTCCGTCGCTCAGGGCGTCGCAGGCCCGGTGACGTAGAATCGGCAAAATGCCTGAACAGACAGCCCGTGGCGGCGAACCGACACCCCACGCGCCGGTTCCTCACGTGACCGGGAGTGCGACCATCGACGGCGACGTCGCCGAGATCATCGGGCAGCCCCTCCCGTGGGACGATCTCGCGGGTAAGACGGTGCTCGTGACCGGCGCGGCCGGGATGATCCCCGCCTACGCGGTCTACACGCTCCTCGGTCTCAACGATGTGCGGGATGCCGGGATCACGGTCCTGGCCCTCGTCCGCGACGTCGACAAGGCCCGCCGTCAGTTCGCGGCCGCCGCCGATCGCGAAGACCTCCTCTTCGTCCGCGGTGACGTCCGCCACGCGATCGAGATCGACCGCCCCGTGGACCTCGTCATCCACGGCGCGTCGCCGGCTCGGCCGTCGCTCCACGCCGCGAGCCCCGTCGACACCATCCGCGCCAACGTCACCGGCGCATTCGGACTCCTCGACCTCTGCGTCGCGTCGCCGGGAGCGCGCTTCGTGCTGATGTCGTCCGCGGAGGTCTACGGCCAGCGGGTGTCCGACGGTTCGCTCGTCGCCGAGGACGAGTACGGCTCAGTCGACATCCTCAACCCGCGCGCCTCGTACACCGAAGGCAAGCGGGCCGCCGAGACGATCGCGGTGAGCTACCACGCGCAGCACGGCGTCCCCATCACGATCGCGCGCTTCGGCCACATCTACGGGCCCGGGATGGCCCTCGACGACGGACGCGTCCAGGCCGACTTCACCGCCGACGTGCTCGCGGGTCGGGACATCACGCTCAACAGCGACGGCAGTGCGCGGCGCACGTACACGTACCTTGCCGACGCCGTCTCGGGGATGTTCGCTGCGATCCTCCAGGGCGAGGACACCGCCTACAACATCTCCGACCACGACGGCTTCATCAGCATCCGGGAACTGGCCGAGGCGTTCACCCGGGCACGGCCCGAGAAGGACCTCACGGTGCGCTTCGCCGAGGGCGTCGACCACAGTCGCTACAACTCGGTGAAGGGTCAAGGGCTCGACGACACCCGCCTCCGCAGCCTCGGCTGGGCGCCCCACGTGGGACTCGGCCGCGGCCTGGACCGCACCATCGCATGGCACGAGGAGCGCGGAGAGGGGAACCGGTCGTGACCGACGCAGCTGTGCCCGCGGCATCCGTGGAACCCGTCGAGGCGGAGCAGGTCGTGCGTCCGCGGCCGCCGTTCGACGTGACGGTCGACTCGCTGAGCTGGGAGCGCGCCAAGCTCACCATCCGCCTCAGCGTCGAGCAGGTCGGCCCGTGGACCCCCCTCGAGCCCGAGTGGGGCGAGATCCCGCCGCCGCCCGTCGACTTCCGCTTCATCGACGGCAAGCGCCGCATCCCCGTGCCGTTCACGGAGGTGGCCCCCGGCTCGTTCGAGCTGCACGTCGACGTCCCGACGTTCCGCAACCGGCAGGCGATCCCCAACGGCACCTGGCGGATCGTGATGTTCGCCCACGGTGAGCGCGTCGCGCCCGCCCGCTTCGACGGACGATCCCTGCGCGAACTCGACGAAGGCTCACGGGTCTTCCTCTACGACGGCAACCGCGCCGTCACGACCGTGTCGTTCGGCATAGCGGAGAACTCGGTCGACCTCGAGCGCCTCGATTTCCTCATGCGGAGCTACCACCTGTTCCGCTCCCGTCCGAAGCCGAAGAAATTCCGGCCGATCAAGCGGCTCAAGGCCCTGCTGCTCGGTGCGCCCTCGAAGCAGCGCTACGCCGGACTGATCTACCAGATCATCACGCGCACCGTCGGGGTCAAGCCCGGCCGCATCCTCTTCGCCTCCGACCAGCGCGTCCGCATCGAGGGCAACCTCCGGCGTGTGCAGGAGCGCATCGTCGAGCGCGGGCTGCAGGACCGCTTCGACATGAAGTACTCGTTCCGGCTTCCCCGTTCGGGTGGGTGGGGGACGACCCTTCGGATCATCTACCTGCTGGCGACCAGCGAGATCGTCCTGCTCGACGACTACTTCGGCATCCTCAAGAGCCTGCGGATGGATCCGCGGACCAAGGTCATCCAGCTCTGGCACGCCGGCAGCGGGTTCAAATCCGTCGGCTACAGCCGTTTCGGCAATCTGGGATCGCCGAAACTGTGGCACCCGCACCGCCAGTACACCTTCGCCATCACGGGGTCGGAACACCTCCGACACGTGTACGCCGAGGCGTTCGGCATCGAAGAGGCCGCCGTCATCCCGACCGGCCTGCCGCGCGTGGACTGGTTCCTCGATCCGCAGCGCCGTGACCAGTTCCTCGAGGACTTCGCCGCCGAGTACCCGCAGATCGCCGGCAAGAAGGTCGTGCTGTTCGCGCCGACGTTCCGCGGCCGCTCGATCTACACCGCGTTCTACGACTACAGCCAGATCGACTTCGAGGCGCTCTACGACGCCTGCGGCGACGACACGGTCGTCCTCTTCCGCATGCACCACTTCGTCAAGAACCCGATCGAGATCCCCGAGCAGTACCGCGACAGGTTCTTCGACTTCACCCATTATCCCGATGGGCTGAACCTGCTGCACGCGACGGACGTGCTCATCACCGACTACTCGTCGATCATCTACGAGTTCTCGCTCCTCGACCGTCCCATGCTGTTCTTCGCTCCCGACCGGGTGAACTACGCCGCGACGCGAGGATTCCACCGGGACTACGGCGAGACCGCCCCCGGTCGCGTCGCGGACACCTTCGACGACGTGATCGACGCGCTCCGCACGGGGGAGTTCGAGCAGGAGAAGGTCGCCGAGTTCCGACGCCTCAACTTCGACCGGGTCGACACCGGTGCGGCCGATCGCGTCATCGACTGGCTGATCATCGGCAACCCCGACACCGAGAAGATCACCGAGAGCCCGGTGCCGACAGCGCAGTCCTCGTCCAACACCGCAGAGTCCAGTGAGAAGGACGTCCCAGAAGAGGAGATCGCGTGAACATCGCCATCATTTTCGCCGGCGGGATCGGTTCCCGCATGTCGTCGGCGACGTTGCCGAAGCAGTTCCTCGAGATCCACGGGACTCCGTTGATCGTGCACACGCTGCAGCACTTCCAGGACCACCCTGAGATCGACCGCATCGCGGTGTCGATCCTGCCCGAGTGGCGGGACCGGTTCGCGCGGCTGGTCGCACGGTACGAGCTCACGAAGGTGAACTGGATCGTCGACGGCGGCGCCACCGGCCAGGAGTCGCGCCACCGGGCGCTGCGGGCCGTGGCGAACGAGGCGCCCGCCGACACCGTCGTGCTGCTCCACGACGGCGTGCGTCCGCTCATCAACGCGGACGTCATCTCGGCGAACATCGAGACCGTCCGCGCCCACGGCCCCGCGATCACCAGCACGAAGTTCAACGAGACGATCATCACCTCCGCAGACGGCGCGGTCGACGAGGTCATCCCGCGCGACCACCTCTACGTCGCCCAGGCGCCGCAGAGCGGCCGGCTCGACACCGTCCTCGGCGTCTACGACCAGGCCGTCGCCGACGGGGAGAACGACTCCATCGACACCTGCAGCCTTCTCCGACGCTACGGGCACACCCTGTTCCGCGTGGACGGGCCCCGCTCGAACATCAAGATCACGACGGCGGAGGACTACTACATCTGCCGCGCGTTCTTCGACGTCATCGAGCGCAATCAGATCGGCGGCTGAGCCCGCTGAGGCGGGCTGTGACGCGGCGGGTCAGCCCGCCGCGTTGCGCATCGCGGCGACGTTGACGGTCACGATCTGACCCGTCAGATCGGATGCCGCCACGTTCAGGGTGACCCGCGCCACATCGGCGGGGTCGAGCAGGCTGTCGAGGGGCTCCTCGCCGAAAGCCTGCGTCCGCATCGGCGTGCGCGTGCGCTGCGGGTTGATGCAGTTGATCCGCACCCGAGACAGCTCCCATTCCTCGGCCAGGGCCTGCGTGAGGTTCACGACGCCGGCCTTGGTCGCCGAGTAGGCGCTGTAGCCGGCCCGCCCGCGCGTGTACGAGCTCGACGTGAACAGGACGACCTGTCCGCCCGTCTCGGCGAGGTAGGGGTGGGCTTCGCGGGCCACGATGGCCGGCGCGATGAGGTTCACCTGGATCGTGTCCTTGAGGTCGCGCTTGCGGCTCTCGACGAGCGGCGCGATGCGTAGGACCCCGGCCGTGACGATGACGACGTCGATCCGGCCGCTGCGCTGATAGGCCTCTCCGAGCGCCGCACGGACGGCCTTGCCGGAGCGGATGTCGGTCCCCGTCGAGGACCGACTGAACTCGTGGACGGTGGCCCCGGCATCCGTCGCCTGCTGGACGATGCTCTCGCCGATGCCGTAACTGCCGCCGAAGACCACGACCGTCTTGCCCGAGAGGTCGGGGACGGTCGTCATGCTCTCGAGGGACAGGCTCGCCGACTGCAGCTGGAAGAGCTTGTCGGCGATGTGCACGTCGATCGGCTCGGTGACCTTCATGTTCTCGGCGGTCCCGTCGACGACGTAGATGGGGACCTCGGGAAGGTAGGCGAAGACGACACCGCAGTCGTCCGTCGCCCGGAAGGACGGGTCGGTCGCCGCGATCTCGTACGCCTTGCGGATCGTGCCGAGCCGGAAGGCCTGCGGCGTCTGGCCGCGTCGCAGCAAGGAGCGGTCCGGGATGCCGGTGATGAGACGGTCGGCATCCACCTGGATGATCGTGTCGGCCGAGGGGATCGCGGTGTCGACGGCTTCGTACGTGTCGAGCGCGCGCACGCAGTCCTCGATGATCCGGTCGTCGATGAAAGGACGGACGGCGTCGTGGAAGAGGACCTTTGTGTCGTCGCCCTCGAGCGCGGCGATCGCCAGCTGGGTCGTGTCGTTGCGGGTCTCGCCGCCGGGGAGGATGCGGGTCAGCTTCGCGAAGCGCTCGCTGTCGAGCAGATGATCGAGCTCGCCGATGGCTGCCGCGTTCATCATGATGACGATCTCGTCGATGTGCGGACTGCCCTCGAGGGCTTCGAGGGTGTGCTCGACGATCGCCTTGCCCGCGATCTTGATGAGCTGCTTCGGGATGCCGAGGCCCACCCGGACTCCGATGCCACCGGCCAGGACGACGGCGACAGTGCGGGGTGTGGTCACGGCGAGAGCTCCTCGTGAGTCGGTGCGGACGTGTGCTGACACGCCCGCACCATCCTATGCGAGGGCCCCTGCTCCTATGAGAGGGCGCCGGCTCGGCCGGGTCCGTCGATCCGGTCGAGCACCAGGCGGGCGATCCGGTCGGCGCACGGACGGGCGGTGGTCCCCTCGGACTCGGCGACCCAGCGACGCGCGAAGGCTGCGGCATCCGTCGCCTTCGCGGCACCCGCTTCGACGGCTGTCGCGAGCTCGTCGACCGTCGTGCAGACGGGGCCGGGCAGGTCGCGCCGGTAGTCGAGGTAGAAGTCGCGGGTCGCGAGGTACTCGTCGAGGTCGGGGGCGAGGAAGTACGTGGGGACCCCCCGCACCGCCGCCTCGAACAGCGTCGAGGAGTAGTCCGTGATGAAGACGTCGGCGACGGTCAGCATCTCCTGGGTCGAGAAGCCTTCGGCGGTGTCGACGTCGCTGCCGCGCAGGGTCATGAGGGGGTGCAGCTTCACGACGACGTGCACACCGACCGCCTCGAGGGCGGCGACGACGTCGTCGGGCGCGGCCATCGCGGTGTCCTCGATCCGGAAGGTCGGTGCGAAGACCGCGATCTTCGCGCCGCGCAGGTGCGGATGCCGGCGGTAGATGCGCTCGCGGGTCTGCCGGGTCAGCTCGTCGTCGCGCAGCCGGTCGACCCGGGGGAGCGGGGCCACGACGATGCGGCTGTCGTCCGTTCCGAAGGCCTCGGCGTAGGGCGCACGGCACGCGTCGCCGCTGGCGAGCACGAGGTCGTAGCCCGCGTGCATCCGCATCGCGTCGGCCAGCCGCTCGTCGCGCCCCTCGCCCGTGCCGAGGATGCTCAGCCCGAACTTCTTGAACGCGCCGAGGGCGTGCCAGATCTGGATGACGACGAGGTCGTCCTTGTGGCGCAGCATGCTCGCCACCATCGAATAGGTGTCGACGATCAGGACCCGAGCGGTCGCTACGTGGAACAGCTGAACGAGCAGGTGTGCGGCGTAGCCGAGCTTCCTCACGAGTCCGGGTGGCACCATCCTGACGAGCGAGACGACCCTGACGGTGGGGTCCATCTCGGCGATCGCGGTGCGCAGATCGATGAAGTCGTCGGTCTCCTCGGGGTGCTCGCGGCTGATCATGACGACCTTGCGGCGCGTGGGCAGCAGCTTCAGCGGTGCGTAGCAGGCGCGCAGGGCGGTGCGCAGCACGTGCGCGGCGAGCAGGTGACGACCGACGGGACCGTCGATGCGCGTGGGCTGCACGGGCGGATCGTCGAGCAGCTTCGGGCGCTCGTCGACCTGACGCGGGGTGAGGATCATCTCGCGCACGATGCGCTCGGTGGAGTGGCCGTCGCAGGCGGACATGAAGCGCTCGCGGAACGCCTCGAGGTCGTCGCCGGCACGGGCGTCGCGGATCGCGGCCGCCAGATCGGCGCCGTCGGTCACGAGCGGGCCGGCGAGGTAGTCCTCGAACGGGTGGTAGAACGATCGTTCGGCGGCGTACACCTCGACGTCGGGGCAGAAGAACACCATGGGCCGACCGAGCAACGAGAACTCGAAGATGGCCGAGGAGTAGTCGGTGATGAGGACGTCGGCCGCCATCATCAGCTCGTTGAGCTCGCGCTCCGCGGAGACGTCGATGATCCGCTCGTGCGAGGGGATGTCCGCGCCCTTGCGAGCGACGAAGGGGTGCAGCTTGACGAGGACGACCCACTCCTCGCCGAGGTCGTCCGGAAGCTCCGACCACGGGACCGCGTCGATGTCGTAGTGGGCGCTCAGCTGCCCGTTGCCGCGGAAGGTGGGGGCGAAGACCGCGACGCGCTGGTCGGGACGGATGCCGAGCCGCGCCCGCACGTCCCGACGGCTGCGCTCGATCAGCTCGGTGTCGAAGAACACGTCCGTGCGGGGGACTCCGAGTGCGTGCACGCGGGCGACATCCATCGCGAACGCCTCGGCGTAGTCGGGGCGGATCGCCTCGGAGCTGACGGTCGCATCCGTGTAGTTGCGGTGCGCGACGGATCCGGGGAGGGGTCCGCCCGGGAGGCCGGCCCGGCTCCATCCGACCTTCTTGTACGCGCCGGCGGCGTGCCAGACCTGCAGCAGGCGGGTCTCAGGCCTCAGATGAAGGGGGTAGATCATCGGGTAGTAGTCGTCAAGCACGATCGTCTGCGCCCGGGCGAGCTCCCACGGCAGGCGCAGCGAGTCCCGCAGCGGACGGCGGTCGGCGAGGCCGGCTTTGAAGATCCCCACGATGCGGGCGTCGGGTCGCTGTCGGCGGATCTCGTCGCGCAGGAACGCGATGTTGCCGGAGAAGTCCGTGCGGGAATCCGACAGGAAGAGGGTGCGGCCCTCCCGCACGCGGACGAGCCGGGACGCGACCGCGTAGAGAGCGATCCACAGCCCGAACCGCCACCTCTGCAGGAAGGCGTTCCCTCGCAGACGCCTGCGAAGCAATCGCACGGATGAACCTCCTGGATCGTGGCGGGTATCGGTCGATTCTAAGCGGGTGCGCCTGGCCCGAACGCGTCCGGGGAGATGGAGGCGTCCGGGGCGAGCGGGCGTTCGCGTCGCCACCCCCGCACGAGCGATGCCCGCGTCGCGCAGAGCACCAGGAGGAACCACCCCGAGCCGCCGAGCAGCGAGCTGGTCACGATCGAGTCCGTCAGGAGGACGATGATGACGAGGGCGGGCCATACGTAGACGGTCGACCTGCGTTCGCTCGCCGACGTCCAGGCTCGGGCGAGGGCGAGACCGACGAACACGACCAGGAGGACGACGCCGACCGTGCCCGCCTGGATCAGCACATCCATCCACGCGTTGAGCGCGGAGGCGTGCGAGCGGCCGGTGACGATGCGGATGTAGGTGTAGGGGGAGAGGTGGTCGGGCCAGGTGTCGGCCCAGCCCCATCCCTGCACCGGCCGCAGTGCCGACATGTCGAGGATGACGTTCCACAGTCGTGACCGCGTGAAGAAGTCGGGTTCGGCGTTCAGCCAATACACGAGCGGGCGGCGGAAGAGGTAGACGAGGATGAGCCCGACCACGACGACGGCGGACAGGACCCACTGAAGGACCGGCCTGACGCTGGGGCGGACGCGCCGGAGGATCGCGAGGGCGCCGGTGGCCGTCCCCGAGATGAGCACCATGCCGAGCACGATGGGCGACGCGGTGAACACGGCGAGGGTCGCGGCGAGGGCGACGGAGCCGATCGCCACGCCGGCGCTCACCGACCGGGTCCGCCATTCCACGAGGAAGGTGAGCAGGGCGATGATCGTCACGAGCCCCAGTGCCGTGCGGGTGCCGAAGATCCCCTGGATCGGGCCGCCGTAGGCGATGTTGCCCGCGATGCCGAGGAACCTGATGGGGAGGTTGAGGAGGATGCCGCTGAGGATCTCGAGTCCGAGCGAGACGGCGAGCAGCATCCGCAGCACGTCTCCGGTGGCGCGCACGGTCTGCAGGGTGTCGCGGAACTGCGCGACGACGACGGCGAGAAAGGTGGGCGCCGCGAGCTGGAGCCATCCGGAGAGGGTCGCCTCCGGCGAGCCCGACCACCCGACGGTGATCAGCAGCCAGGCCAGCAGGACCAGCAGCGTCGTGGGGATGAGATGGATGACCCGGAGCTCCGCCCGACGGGCGAGCATTATCCCCGCGCCGATCACGCACAGCCCGGTCAGGATCGCGCCGTAGCCCGCGTCGCCCATCAGCTGACGCAGGGCGTGCGTCGAGAAGAGCGCGCCGATGGTCACGAGGGAGTAGACGGCGGCGACCTCGGTGGATTGCAGGGCGGTCGACAGTCGCGGGAGTGCGCGCGGGGTGCTCATCGCTCGGACGGCCTGTCGCCCTGTTCGCCGATGAGGCGTTCCTCCGACGGGCCGCGTCCCACCAGCGGTGCCTGCTTGATCTTGAAGGCGAACAGAATGAGGAGGAACCACCCCCAGTTCAGGAGCGGTGTCGATTCCGCGAGGCCCTGCACGAGGAGGATGGCGCCGGTGAGGGTCGGCAGCAGGGTGACCGCCGTGTACGGCCGGTCCGCGACGAGGTCCCATCGCGGGCGGTCGACGGCGAAGAACCAGGAACGCCAGATGAACGCGACGTACGCCGCCGCGATGAGGACGATCCCGACGACGCCCAGCTGCAGGAAGACGTCCACCCACATGTTGTGGGCCTGCATGACCGTCTGCCCGTGGTCGATGATCCAGCCGTCGAAGGCGGGGTCGGTCGGGATCCACGGCGTCGAGAAGCCCCATCCGATCACGGGGTGTTCGACGGCGCGTTCCAGGACCTTCTGCCAGATCGATTCGCGCCCGGTCAGGTCGCTCGAGCGGCCGAGTGCCGTGAACACCCGGTCGCGCAGTGCCCACGCCGCCACGAGGCCGCCGACGGCGACGACGCCGTAGAGGACGTAGTAGCGAGTCCTCTCACCGGCGCGCGTGGTCGTCCGCATGACGAGGACCGTGATGAGGACGACGACGACCGCGACGGCCGACAGGGTGGCGGTCGCCGATCCGGCGCGGACGAAGAGGAACGCGGCCAGGAGGGTCCAGAGCGCCAGGACGGGGCGACGTGGGGCCTGGGACGCGATGCGGATGGCGAAGACCACGATCCCGAGGAGCGCCACGTACGCGAGCGCGTTGGAGTTACCGAAGATCCCCTGGATGCGGCCGCCGTCGAACAGGTTGTCGCGCGACCACAGCACGATGGGGTCGGCGACCCGGCCCGCGGGGCGGACGAACTGCGGCAGGATCGGGCCGTCCCAGACGAGACTCACCCACAGTTCGAAGAGAATCGACAGCGAGAGGATCCACTTGAGGGCGGATGCCAGGGCCCGGACGATCTCGCGCCAGGTGAGGACCGCCCCCACGAAGAGGGCGCCCACCGTCGTGACGATCAGGAGCGCGACGGTCAGCAGGGTCGCGTTGATCCAGTGGGTCCAGATCGTCGAGGCGACGGCCCACAGGAGATAGGTGAGCGCGTACCAGGGGAGTCGGGGCCACTGCACCCGCGGCCGCGTCGTCAGCCAGAGGGTCACCGAGACGAGGAAGCTCGCGACGCCGATGGCGGCGGCGACCCCGACTCCGAAGGCGAGCGGCAGGGCAGTCCCCGACAGGGTGACGACCAGCAGGACGATGCACCAGCCGCGCAGCAGGATGTGGCTCGTCCGCTCACGCGGCGGGGCTGCCGGGGGCGCCGAGACCGGGTGCGAGGAGTGGACGGCCATGGTGACAGAAGGGTATCGCGCGGCCCCGTGCGTTCCGCCCCACGCCCTAGGCTGTTCGCGTGCTGGAGACGCTCTCGAACGAACCCCGTGACTACGCGTGGGGTTCCCCCACCGCCATCCCGTCCCTCCAGGGGCGGACCCCCAGCGGAGCGCCCGAGGCCGAGGTCTGGTTCGGCGACCACCCGGGAAGTCCCGCCGTCCTCGGTGACGGCCGCTCGCTGATGCAGGCGAGGACGGATGCCGGGGCACCGCCGCTCCCGTTCCTCCTGAAGATCCTCGCGGCGTCGTCGTCGCTGTCGATCCAGGCGCACCCGGACCTCGAGCAGGCGCGGGCCGGCTTCGCCGCGGAGGAGGCGTCCGGCGTCCCCCGCGACGCCGCCGAACGCATCTACCGCGATGACAACCACAAGCCCGAGATCATCGTCGCGCTGAGTGACCGGTTCCGAGCCCTCGTAGGGCTGCGGCCCGTCGAGGACACGCAGCGCCTGCTCGGTGGCCTCGGCGAGGCATCCGGTGTCCGACGTCTTCGCGCGGCACTGGACGCCGCCGCCCCTGCCGATGCACTGCGAGCCGTGATCGAGGAGGTGCTGAGCGGGCGCGCCGACGACATCGTCTCGGACGTCTCCGCGGCGCTCGCCGACGCCGTCGTGCCGGACTTCGCCGAAGAGGTCGATGTCCTCCGGGCCGTCGTGCGCGATTTCCCCGGAGATGCCGGCATCGTGGTCGCCCTGCTCATGAACCTCGTCGTGCTCCGCACCGGTGAGGCCGTGTTCGCCCCTGCCGGGGTGCTCCACGCGTATCAGGACGGTCTCGGCGTCGAACTCATGGCGGCCAGCGACAACGTCCTGCGCGGCGGGCTGACCCCGAAGCACATCGACGTCCCGGAGCTCATGCGCATCGTCGACACCGAGCCCGGCGCGGCGCCGCTGCTCGACCCGGTGCCCGCCGATGCGGGGGAGCTGTTCGACGCCGGAGTCGCGGACTTCCGCCTCGCCCGGTACGCACCGACCGGCACGCCGCTGCACGTCGGGCTCGACGGACCCGCCATCGTGCTGGCGACCGAAGGCCGCGTGATCGTGTCCGCCGGGGGGCGGCGCATCGATCTCACGCCGGGGACCGCCGCCTACGCTCAGGACGAGTCGGAGCTCGTGCTGGACGGCTCCGGGGTCGCCTACCTGGCCCGGCCGGGTGTGCAGGGCTGAGGTCGCGACACGCCGGGGAGCCTCAAGAAGATTCAATATCGGGTTGAGGGTTTACGATCTGCGACTTGACCCGAGCGAATCACACGGGTGTAATTAGGCATCGGCCGCACCGCGGCGAGTGTCTACAGGTGGGAGAGCAAGATGACGGGTTACCGTTCCGGCGTTCCCGAGAATTGGTTCGTCGATCCGGTGAACCTCGGTGTCCCCGGCGTCCGTCGCCGCGTCGACACCGACGAGGACACCGCGCTGGCATGGCAGGCCGACGCCCTGTGCGCGCAGACGGATCCGGAGGCCTTCTTCCCGGAGAAGGGCGGATCGACGCGTGACGCGAAGCGCATCTGCACCTCGTGCGACGTCCGAGGCGAATGCCTCGAATACGCCCTCCAGAACGACGAGCGCTTCGGCATCTGGGGCGGTCTGAGCGAGCGCGAGCGACGCAAGCTCAAGCGGCGCGCTTCCTGACGCGATCCGCGCCACCCCGCCCGTCCTCCCCGCGTCGCCCGAGTCGCGACCTAGGCTGACCTGGCCATGCCCGCCCGAGTACACGCGATCCTCGTCGTCCGCCCCCACGGACGAGGCCCCACGGATCTCCACCTGAGCCGCACCCTGCGCGCGCTCGCCGCCCAGACGCGGCGTGCCGACGCGCTCACCGTCGTCCTCTGCGGACCCGACGAGACCCTCAAGAAGCTCGCGTCCGAGTCCGGAGCCGAAGCGGTCATCGTCGCAGGCCGGGGGACCGGCTTCGCCGAGGCCCTCCGCCTCGCGAGCCGGCGTATCACCGGCGACGCCGTCTGGTTGCTCGCGCAGGACACCGCGCCCGCCCCGGACGCGCTCGCACGGCTCACGGGAGCGCTCGAGACCGCCCCCTCGGTGGCGCTCGCCGCGCCCAAGCTGGTCTCCTGGGACGACCCCAGCCGGATCGTCTCGCTCGGGGTCACGCTCACCCACACGGGGCGCACGGTCGGTCTCGCCGACGGCGAGCTCGACCAGGGGCAGCACGACGCCTCCGAGGACGTCCTCGGATCGGACATCCGCGGCGTCCTCGTCCGCGCGCAGGTCTGGAACGCCCTCGCGGGCATCGACCAGGGTCTGGCCGGCGCCGACGAGGGTCTCGACCTCGGCATCCGCGCCCGCCTCGCCGGCGGTCGCGTCGCTCTGACGCCCTCCGCGCTCGTCGCCGTCGCCGGTGACGGCGTCGCGGGAACCCCGGCGGGACGCTCGGCCGGCGCGCGCGGCCGCCGTCTCTACGCCGCGCGGAAGGCCGAGCTCCACCGTCGCCTGGCCTATGCCCCGGCTCCCGTGGTCCTGCTGCACTGGCTGACCCTCCTGCCCCTCGCCCTGTGGCGCACCCTCGGCCATCTGGTCGCGAAGACTCCGGGACGCATCGGACCCGAGTGGGCGGCGTCGTTCTCGGTGCTCGTGTCGTTCGCGGCCGTCGTGCGCGCGCGCCGCACCATCCGGCGGAACCGGACCGCCTCGTGGCTGTCCCTGGCGCAGCTGCGGATCGGCCGACGGGACCTGCGTGAGCGGCTCGAGGACGAAGCGGATGCCGCAGCGGCTCCGCGCGAAGACCTCCGCTTCTTCAGCGGCGGCGGCGCCTGGGTCGTCCTCGGTGCCCTCGCCACCTCCGCGCTGTCGTTCAGCGCGCTCCTGGCGTGGCCCGTGCTCGGCGGGGGAGGTCTCGCGCCGCTGCGCAGCGGCGTCGTGGCACTGTGGACGGATGCCGCGTACGGCCCGCGTGCGCTGGGCTGGGACACCGTCGGGCCGGCCGACCCCTTCGCGTCGGTCGTCGCCCTCGTCGGTTCGCTGTCGCCCCTCGCGCCCTCGCGCGCGATCGTCATCCTCTGGCTCCTCGCGCTGCCGCTCGCCGCGCTCGGCGGATGGTTCGCAGCGACCCGCGTCACCGAGAGGTCCGTGCTGCGCTGCGCCGCGGCCTTCGCATGGGCGGTGGCACCTCCCTTCCTCGCGGCACTGATCGAGGGGCGACCGACCGCGGTCATCCTGCACCTCGCGCTGCCGTGGCTCATCTACACGGCCGCGGCCGCGCGACGGTCGTGGAGCAGCGCCGGGCTCGCCTCGATCATCCTCGTCGTCGTGCTCGCCTGTGCGCCCTCGCTGGCACCCGCTCTGGTCGTGCTGTGGCTCGTGGCCATCGTCCTGGCCGTATCGATGCGACGCGGGCGGGGAGCCGGACGCATCGTCTGGCTGATGATCCCGCCCGTCGCGGTCTTCCTGCCCCTCGGGTGGTACCACCTCACGACGGGCGACCCCCTCGCGATCTTCGCCGACCCGGGCCGGCCGCTCGCTCTGAGCGGGAACCCCGACGGGCTGTTGCCGAAGGTCCTCTTCGCGTTCGGCTACCCGTCGACCGACGGCGTCGGCTGGACGCAGTTCCTCGGTGAGGACGGGCGGGCCTGGTGGGTCGCCGCCTTCACGGCTCCGGTCGTGCTGCTCGCCCTGCTGGCGCCGGTCGTCGGGCGGCTGCTCCCGGCATCCGTGGCGCTCGTCGCCGCCGTCCTCGGCGTCGCCACGGCGGCCTTGGGATCGGGCGTGGCCCTCACCGCCGGCATGTCCGGGCCCGTCTCGATCTGGCCGGGAAGCGCGCTCTCGCTCGCGTGGGCGGGCCTCATCCTCGCCGCCGTCACCGGCCTCGACGGGTTCCGCCGGGTCGACGCCCTCGTCCCCGTCGCGGCATCCGTCGTGATCGCCTTCCTCGCCGTCGGCGCCGTTCCGGCCCTCACGGCCGTCGTCCGCGGTGATTCCGCCCTGCAGGACGGGCCGTCCAGCACACTCCCCGCGTACGTCCAGACCGCCGGCAGCGAGGGTGAGCGCGACGGTGAGCAGACGGCGACCCTCGTCCTGACCGTGCAGGCGGATGCCGCCTACTCGGCCTCCGTGGTCTGGGGCGCCAGCGAGACCCTCGGCGGGCAGACGACGCTGCAGTCCACGCGCCCCGAGCTGACCGCCGGTGACCGCGAGCTGGCCCACGTGACGGCCGACCTCGTCTCCACGGTGACCGGCGACGTCGTCGCCCAGCTCGGTCGGCACGGCATCGCGTACGTCCTCCTCGAACAGGCCCCCCGCGAGAGCGACCGCGCCCGTGCGGCGCGGCTCGGGGCGCAGAACCTCCTCAATCAGCGAGCCGATCTCGTGAGCGTCGGGCAGACGGCCCGCGGCGTCCTGTGGGGCGTCAAGGGGACCATCGCCGAGCGCACCGTCGACGACGCCTCGGGGCCCACTTCGGTCCGCGTCGCCCTGCTGCAGCTCGGCGTCATCGCCGTCGCGCTGCTGCTCGCGGTCCCGACGCGCGCCAGCCTCCGGGCCGGCAGGCGTCACCCCCGCATCATCGGGGAGCGGGACGGGCTCGCAGAAAGGTCGGCCTCGTGACCACCGCCCGCCGGATCCGCCGCGGCGTCGGCGCCGCCCTGAGCCTCGCCGTCGTGGCGGGGACCTTCCTCATCGCGACCGCTACCCTGCCGACCGTCGAGCGGTCGACGCTCTCGCTGACGACGCGGCCCGAAGCCGCGACCTCCCTCCTCTCGTGCGCGGGCCCGGTGCTCGCCGTCGGACGGGATACCGAGGACGTCGGCGCGCTGCAGGTCGCCGCCCCGCAGAACGTGGTGTCGGGAACCGTCGCCGGTGCGCCCGCACCCGTCGCGGGCGAGATCGCCTCCGCGGTCCCGGATGCCCCGCCGATCGCGTCGTTCTCGGCGGAGCCGGTCGATCGCATGCGCACCGACCTGGCCGCGGCGGGGTCGTCGCGTGTCGACGCCGACGATCTCGCCGGGTTCGCGGCATCCGCCTGCACCCCGCCCGCCATGGAGACTTGGCTCGCCGGAGGCAGCGGCCTCACGGGCGCGGCGGATCTCGTCATCCTCGCCAACCCCGGCGACGTCGCGGCCCGGGTGGATCTGACGGTCTTCGCCTCGGGCGGCCGGGTGACCCCCGAGGCCGGTGCGGACATCCTGATCCCCGCCGGCCAGCAGCGCGTCGTGCCCCTCGCCTCGCTCGCGCTCGGCGAAGCGAGCCCCGTCGTGCTCGTCTCGGCGACGCAGGCACCCGTGCAGGCCGTCCTGCAGTCGAGCCTCACCCGGACGCTCGTCCCGGTCGGCGTCGACCAGGGCGGCGCGACCGGGCTCCCGAGGGCTCAGCAGACGATCCCCGCGTTCTCGAGCGTCGCGGAAGGTGACGAGCCCACCGACACGGTGGTGCGGCTGCTCGCCCCTTCGGACGACACGACCGCGACCGTGACGGTGTCGCCCGTCGGGCGACGCACCACCGCTGCCTCCTTCCCCGATCTCACCCTCGCGGCCGGCGTGCCCGTCGACGTGGATCTGGACACGCTTCCCCAGGGTCGCTATCGCGTTGAGGTCGACGCGGGTGCACCGGTGGTCGCCTCGGTCCACACCTCGACGGGATCGGATGCCGGGTCCGACTTCGCCTGGTACGGCACGGCGGACGACATCCGCGTGCCCTCCCTCCTCGCGGTCGCCGACGGGCCGAGTCCGCAGCTCACGCTCGTGAACCCCGGTGCCTCCGAGGTGGCCGCGGTCCTGACCGAGGATGCGGGCGCCGGCGAGCCGCGCGAGGTGCGCGTCCCCGCGGGCGGTTCGGTCTCGGTCGACCTGCGCGCCGGCGAGCTCTACCGGCTCGACCCCGCGGGGGGCACACTGCGCGCGGGCGTGACCTTCACGGCATCCGATGCGATTGCCGGCTACGCCGTGGCCCCTGCCGACGCCGCCGCGGCACCCGTGGTCGTCCGTCCGCGCTGATCGCGCACGGAAGTGCGTCGCGCGAGCAGAAGCTCAGAAGCGCTCGCGCCTCAGAATCGGAACCGGTCGGGCCCGAGGTCCCACGGGTCGCGGTCGAGGTATTCGGCGGCGGCGCGGAACACGCAGCTCTCGATCATCATCCGGCGGTGGAGTTCGTCGTTGCGGTGCAGTCTCGCGAGCCGTTCGATGGGGAGTCGGAACAGGACGATGCGCTTCTGCTCCGTCTGCACCGCCCACCGGGGGATGCCGTCGTCGTCCGCGGCGTCCGGCATCCAGCCGATGTCGAAACGGACCTCACGCAGCTCCGGCCATGCGCTCCGGAGGAACTCGACGGCCGTCGTGACCGTCAGATCGAACTTCTCGGCGCGCGTCTCGATCGCGGGAAGCGGGGGCCGGACGACCGAGCTCCGGTCGAGGCGGCCGTGTCGACCGTGCCGGTCGGGGCGGACACTCGTGCGCGCGCGTCGCCTCACGGGTCCACCTTGCTGAGCATGACGCCATCCTAGGCGTCGAGCGGGCGCCCGGCGCTCTCCTGCCATGCCGCGATCCCCGCCGCGATCAGTGCGAGCGCGGCGGCGAAGCCCCCGTCGTCGGTGGAGTCGACGGATGCCGCGGTCAGGGACACCTCGGACGCCGCGGTGCCCCAGGCATCCGCCGACCGACGCTGCTGCTCGTGGAAGGTGACGCCGACGACGTAGTGGGTCACGGCGTCGGCGACGACGCGGGCGGCGGGGGAGTCCTCGACGGTGCGCAGCGCGTCGTGGACGGGTGAGTCGACGAGGCCGAGGGCGAGGGAGCTCGACACCACTTCGGCACCGTCGCGGTGGGCGAGGAGCCGGTCGTGCAGGCGGTGCCCCAGGGTGACGGCCGCCCGGCCGAGGTCGGTCGGGTCACCCGGGCGCAGCGCGACGGGGGCGAGGATGCGCGCGCTCACAGCCGCGAGGAGCTCCTGCTTGCTTGCGACGTGCCAGTACAGGGCGCTCGGCTGGACACCCAGGTCCTCCGCGAGGCGCCGCATCGACAGGTCGGGGAGGCCCACGCGATCGAGGACGGACAGAGCGGCGTCGACGACGTCGTCCTTGGTGCGCCGGAGACCCCGGGAGGGCGGGTTTGGATCGCGCGCAGTCATGGCGTTACCCTACCTGAACGGTGTTCACGTGAACGCTGTTCAGGAGGATGAGATGACCCGCTCGCGCCCGACACCCCGGCTCGACACGACCGACCTCTCCCGGGCGGCCGTCTTCGCTGGGGTGATCGCCGTCCTCGGCCTTCCCGGCTCCTTCTCCGTCTTCGGCGGCGTGCCGATCACCGCCCAGACGCTCGGGGTGATGCTGGCCGGCGCCGTGCTCGGCCCTCTCGTGGGTGCCGTCTCGGTCGGTGCCCTCCTCGCGCTCGTCGCGATCGGACTCCCGCTGCTGGCGGGCGGTCGCGGGGGAGCGGCGGTGTTCGTGGGGCCGACGGCGGGTTACCTCGTCGGATGGCTGGTGGGCGCCGTCGTGATCGGACTGATCGTGCACCTCGGCGGACGCCGGCCCGTGTGGTGGCGGACCTTCATCGGCGTGGTCATCGGCGGCGTCCTCGTCGTCTACGCCTGCGGCATCCCGGTCCAGAGTCTCATCATGCGCATCGGAATGGATCAGGCGCTGATCGCGAACCTGGCCTTCGTCCCCGGCGACCTGGTCAAGGCCTTGATCGCGACACTCGTCCTGGGCGCCTTGGTCCGGGGGTACCCGCGCGCCTTCCGTCGCACGTGGGCGCCGCGCGGCGCTGCGCGTGAAGCGGCACCGGTACGGTGACGAGCGACCTCCGGCTCGCCGACGTCTCGGTACGCCTGGGCGACGTCGACGTCCTCCGGGGGGTCGACCTCGCCCTCGACGCCCGGAGCATCGCCGTCGTGGGCGACAACGGCTCCGGCAAGTCGACGCTCGCGCGGCTGATCGGCGGACTCATCCGGCCCACGCAGGGTCGCGTCGAGGTGCTCGGCCTCGATGCCGAGAAGGATGCCGCCGCCCTCCGCCGCCGCGTCGCGATCGTCTTCAGCAATCCCGACGCCCAGATCATCATGCCGACCGTCGCCGAGGACGTCGCGTTCTCGCTCCGTGCGGGTCGACTGCCCCGCGCCGAGCGGGATGCCCGCGTCGCCGCCGCGCTCGAGAGGTTCGCCCTCGCCCCCCTCGCCGACCGGCCGGCGTACGAGCTGTCCGGCGGGCAGAAGCAGCTGCTCGCCCTGTGCGGCGCCTTCGTCCGCGAGCCGGACCTCGTGGTCGCCGACGAGCCGACCGCGTTCCTCGACGGACGGAACGCCCACCTGATCTCGGCGCACCTGTTCGCCGACTCCGGCCACCGGCTCGTGGTCGTGACGCACGACCTCGACCTCGCGGCGCGGTGCGACGTCGCGGTCCGGATGCACGAGGGGAAGGTCGCCCGGGTGGGGCCCGCGCCCGAGGTCGTGGCCGCCCACGCCGCGAGCTGGCGATGCTGACGCTGTACCGGCCCGGGAACGGGCCGTGGCACCGGATGCCCGCGGGTCCGAAGGCGGCGGTCCTGCTCGCCCTCGTCCTCGTCGTCTCCCTCCTCCCCACGGCGTGGCCGACCGCCGCGATCGCCGCGGCGGTGTGCGCGGTCTGCCATCTCGTGCCGGGAGTCGGACTCCGCGAGCTCGCCCGCCAGGTCTGGTCGCTCCGGTGGCTCGTCGTGGTGGCCTTCGGCATCCCGTGCATCTTCCTCGGCGTCGAGGCGGCGACGGTCGGTACCGTCCGCATCGTGGCCGCGGTCGCCCTCGCTGGGCTCCTCGCGTCGACCACCCCGGTGACCGCCCTCCTCGACGTGGCGGAACGGGCGCTCGGCCCGCTGCGCGTGATCGGGGTGGATGCCGCCCGCGCGGCGCTCCTGCTCGTCGTCGCACTCGGCACGGTTCCCACCCTCGCGCGCCTCGCGGGCGAGGTCCGCGCGGCGCAGCGGGCGCGGGGAGCCCGCGGCATCCGTGTCTTCGCTGTGCCGTTCCTCGTCCTCGCGCTCCGCCATGCGGACGATCTCGGCGACGCCCTCACCGCCCGCGGGGTGCGCTGAGCCCGGCGCGGCTCCGTGTCGCGGCCCGCCTCCACGGCTAGCGTGGACGCGATGCGAGAGAGACTGTGTTCCAAGGTGGGCTGTGCCCGCGAGGCCGTGACGACGCTGACCTACGACTACGGCGACCAGATGGCCGTCCTCGGTCCGCTCGGCGGCGGGAACGACCCGCACGCCCACGATCTCTGCGCCATCCACACCGGTCGGATGTCGGTCCCGAAGGGCTGGGTCGTCGTCCGTCACGAGACCCTCCGCGTCTGACCCTGCGTGGCAGGATGGGCGCGTGCCCACTCCCGTGAAGACCATCGAACACGTCGTCGCCGATCTTTCGCTCGCGGAAGCCGGTCGTCACCAGATCCGCCTCGCCGAGAACGAGATGCCGGGTCTGATGGCCCTCCGCGAGGAGTACGGCGACTCCCGGCCCCTCGCCGGAGCGCGGATCGCCGGTTCGCTGCACATGACGGTGCAGACGGCGGTCCTCATCGAGACGCTCGTCGCCCTCGGCGCGCAGGTGCGGTGGGCGAGCTGCAACATCTTCTCCACCCAGGATGAGGCGGCGGCAGCGGTCGTCGTCGGTCCGGGCGGCACCGTCGCCGAGCCCGCCGGCGTGCCGGTGTTCGCGTTCAAGGGCGAGACCCTCGAACAGTACTGGGAGCTCGCCGATCGCATCTTCGACTGGTCGGACGAGGGCTTCGACGGGCCGAACCTGATCCTCGACGACGGCGGCGACGCCACCCTCCTCGTTCACAAGGGTGTCGAGTTCGAAGCCGCCGGTGCTGTTCCGGATGCCACGACGGGCGATTCGGGCGAGTACCGCATCGTCCTCGACACGCTCCGGAAGAGCCTCGCCCGCGATCCGCAGCGCTTCACCCGCCTGGCCGGGGGGCTGCTCGGTGTGACCGAGGAGACGACGACCGGTGTCCACCGCCTCTACGAGCTCCACGCCGCCGGGAAGCTGCTCTTCCCCGGCATCAACGTGAACGACTCGGTCACGAAGTCGAAGTTCGACAACAAGTACGGCATCCGCCACTCGCTGCCCGACGGCATCAACCGGGCCACGGACGTCCTCATCGGCGGCAAGGTCGCATTCGTCGTCGGCTACGGCGACGTCGGCAAGGGTGCCGCCGAGGCGCTCCGCGGCCAAGGCGCCCGCGTCATCGTGAGCGAGGTGGATCCGATCTGCGCGCTGCAGGCGGCGATGGACGGCTACCAGGTCGCACGCCTTGAGGACGTCGCCGACCAGGTCGACATCGTCATCACCGGCACCGGCAACACCCGTGTCGTCACGGTGGACCACCTCCTCTCGCTCAAGCACCTCGCGATCGTCGGCAACGTGGGCCACTTCGACGACGAGATCGACATGGCCGCCCTCGAGGCTCTGCCCGGCGTCGAGAAGATCGAGATCAAGCCGCAGGTGCACGAGTTCCGGCTGCCGACCGGGCGCAGCATCCTCGTCCTGTCCGAGGGGCGCCTGCTGAACCTCGGCAACGCGACGGGGCACCCGTCCTTCGTCATGAGTGCGTCGTTCACGAACCAGGTCCTCGCTCAGATCGAGCTCTTCACGAAGACCGACGCGTACCCGACGGGTGTGTACGTCCTGCCCAAGGCGCTCGACGAGAAGGTCGCCCGCCTGCACCTGTCGGCTCTCGGCGTGCGGCTGACGCAGCTCACCGACGAGCAGGCCGCCTACATCGGCGTACCCGTCGAAGGCCCCTACAAGCTCGACCACTACCGATACTGACGCCGACACGCCCGAGCGCATTTTCTTTTGAATGGATCAAAAGAGCGCGTAGGCTGATCGCATGACCGACCTCGCCGCAGACCCTGCCGTCGCGCTCCGCGATGCCGGGCTCCGGGTGACGGAATCGCGGCTCGCGGTGTTCGCCGCCCTCGCCGCCCATCCGCACGCGAGCGCCGACGCGGTGTTCGCCGACGTGGCGGGCGAACTCCCCAAGGCGAGCCGTCAGTCGGTCTACAACGCGCTGAACGACTTCGCGGATGCCGCGCTCGTCCGCCGCATCGAGCCCGCCGGTCAACCCATGCTGTTCGAGCTGCGCGTCGACGACAACCACCACCACCTCGTGTGCACGTCCTGCGGCCGCGTCCAGGACGTCGACTGCGCCGTCGGCGTCGCGCCATGCCTGCATCCGTCGGACGATCACGGCTTCCGGATCGCCTCCGCCGAGGTCACCTACTGGGGTCTCTGCGGCGCGTGCGCCGCCGAGGCCGCCGCCTGAACCCATCCGCCCTCTTTCACCACCCCGAACGGAAGGATCACCATGAGCGACCGTGACCCCCAGGCCGAGCCCCTCGGCGCCGAGGCCACCGACGTCGACCACGCCGTCACCCCCATCGACACCCCGGTCGATGAGCGCGGCGACGGCGAGACGCGGCCGCGGGAGAACACCGCCGACGCCTGCCCCGTCATCCACGCGGCACCCGGCGCCGACCGTGCGAACCACGGCGGCCAGCCGCATCCCACCGTCGGCACCGCCAACCAGGTGTGGTGGCCGAATCAGCTGAACCTCCGCATCCTCAAGAAGAACCCGGCCGTCGGCAACCCGGTCGGCGAGGACTTCGACTACAAGGCCGCCTTCGAGAGCCTCGACCTCTTCGCCGTGAAGGCCGACATCGCCGCCGTCCTCACCACGTCGCAGGACTGGTGGCCCGCCGACTTCGGCAACTACGGCCCGCTCATGATCCGCATGGCCTGGCACTCCGCCGGCACCTACCGCGCGACCGACGGTCGCGGCGGCGGCGGCACCGGCCAGCAGCGTTTCGCACCCCTCAACAGCTGGCCCGACAACGTCAACCTCGACAAGGCTCGACGCCTGCTGTGGCCCGTCAAGAAGACCTACGGCCAGGCGCTCTCGTGGGGCGACCTCATGATCCTCGCCGGCAACGTCGCGCTCGAGACCATGGGCTTCGAGACCTTCGGCTTCGGCGGCGGACGCCCCGACGTCTGGGAGCCGGACGACGACGTGTACTGGGGCCCTGAGACCACGTGGCTCGCCGACGAGCGCTACAGCGGCGACCGCAACCTCGAGAAGCCCCTCGCGGCGGTCCAGATGGGTCTCATCTACGTGAACCCCGAGGGTCCCAACGGCGAGCCCGACCCGCTGAAGTCCGCTCGCGACATCCGCGAGACCTTCGGCCGCATGGGCATGGACGACGAGGAGACCGTCGCCCTCATCGCCGGTGGCCACACCTTCGGCAAGACCCACGGCGCCGCCCCCGACACGAACGTCGAGGACAACCCCGAGGCCGCCGGCCTCGAGCAGCAGGGTCTCGGCTGGAAGAACAACCACGGCACGGGCAAGGGCGACGACACCATCACGTCGGGACTCGAGGTCACGTGGACCTACCACCCGACCCGCTGGGACAACGAGTTCTTCCACATCCTGTACGCCTACGACTGGGAGCTCATGACGAGCCCCGGCGGCGGTCACCAGTGGCGCCCGAAGAACGGCGCCGGTGCCGACATGGTGCCGCTGGCGCACTCCGACGGTCGTCGCGAGCCGCGCATGCTGACGAGCGATCTGGCCCTGCGGATGGACCCGGCCTACGACGCGGTCTCGCGCCGTTTCAAGGACGACCCCGTCGCCTTCGGTGACGCGTTCGCCCGCGCCTGGTTCAAGCTGACGCACCGCGACATGGGCCCCGTCGCGCGGTACCTCGGGCCCGAGGTCCCGCAGGAGGAGCTCATCTGGCAGGACCCGGTGCCCGCCGTGGACCACGCGCTGATCGACGACGCGGATGCCGCTGCGCTCAAGGAGCGCATCCTCGCCACCGGTCTCACGGTCGCCCAGCTCGTCTCGACGACATGGGCTGCAGCATCCACCTTCCGTGGCAGCGACAAGCGCGGCGGCGTCAACGGCGCCCGCATCCGCCTCGCGCCGCAGAAGGACTGGGAGGTCAACAACCCCGAGCAGCTGCAGCACGTCCTCGCCGCGCTCGAGGGTGTGAAGGCCGACTTCGACGCCGAGCAGACCGGCGGCATCAAGGTCTCGCTCGCCGACCTCATCGTGCTCGCGGGCAACGCGGGCGTCGAGAAGGCCGCGAAGGATGCCGGAGTCGACGTCACCGTGCCGTTCCGTCCGGGCCGCACCGACGCGTCGCAGGAGCAGACCGACGAGCTGTCGTTCGGCTACCTCGAGCCGGTCGCCGACGGATTCCGCAACTACTACGGACCGAACGCGTTCCTCCCGGCGGAGCACCACCTCATCGACAAGGCGAACCTGCTGACCCTCAGCGCTCCCGAGATGACGGTGCTCGTGGGCGGCCTGCGCGCACTGGGCGCGAACTGGGACGGTTCGTCCCACGGCGTGTTCACCGGCCGACCGGGCGTGCTCACGAACGACGTGTTCGTGAACCTGCTCGACCTCGGCTCGACCTGGACGCCGCTCGACCCCGGCTCGCACGCCTTCCGCGGCACCACGGCGGACGGTTCGCAGATCGGCGTCGGCACCCGCGCCGACCTCGTGTTCAGCTCGAACTCGGAGCTCCGCGCGATCGCCGAGGTCTACGCCTCGGACGACGCCGCTGAGAAGTTCGTCCGCGACTTCGTCGCCGCCTGGACGAAGGTCACCGAGCTCGACCGGTTCGACCTGCACGCCTGACCGGCGCTGCCGTCACGACGCACGGCCCCTCCTTCACGGGAGGGGCCGTGCGTCGTCCGGGCGGGACCGGCCGCACGTCGGTTACTGTGGACTCACCCGTGGGCGGAGCACCGGCATCCGCCACCCTTGAAGGACGACATCGGCTCTATGACATCGCGCATCCTGGTGGTCGACGACGACACCGCCCTGGCAGAGATGATCGGCATCGTGCTGCGCACCGAAGGCTTCGACGTCGCCTTCTGCGCGGACGGTGCGGCTGCCGTTGACGCGTGGCGCGACGAACGCCCCGATCTGATCCTGCTCGACCTCATGCTGCCGGGGATGGACGGCATCGAGGTGTGCACGCGGGTGCGCGCCGAATCCGGCGTGCCCATCATCATGCTGACCGCTCGCACCGACACCGCCGACGTGGTGCGGGGACTCGAATCGGGCGCCGACGACTACATCGTCAAGCCGTTCAACCCGAAGGAACTCGTCGCCCGCATCCGCACCCGGCTGCGACCGACCGCCGAGGCCCAGTCCGAGAATCTGCGGATCGGCGACCTCACGGTCGACGTCGCCGCTCACGAGGTGCGCCGCGCGGACGGGGTCATCGCCCTCACCCCGCTCGAGTTCGAGCTGCTCGTCGCCCTCGCCTCGAAGCCGCAGCAGGTCTTCACCCGCGAGATGCTGCTCGAGCAGGTCTGGGGCTACCACTACAAGGCCGACACGCGCCTCGTGAACGTCCACGTCCAGCGCTTGCGGGCGAAGGTCGAGCGCGACCCCGACAACCCGCAGATCGTGACGACGGTGCGCGGCGTGGGGTATCGCGCCGGCGCGGCCGTGTGACCGGGCGGAGCATCCGATCGTGTCGGTGACGGCGCGCACCGGCACCCACACGGTCGTCCCGCCCTGGCGGGACTGGAAGTCGTGGCAACGCCGCATCCGCTTCCTGTGGCGCCGATCCCTGCGCTTCCGCACCCTGTCGGTCACCCTGACGCTCACGGCCTTGACGATCCTCGTCGCGCTCGTGTGGATGTCGCTCGCCATCCTCACCGATCTGTACGAGTCCCGCGCCGAGCAGGTGCAGGATGCCGCGCAGCGCGCCACGCAGGCCGCGCAGAGCACGTTCGACGCGGCCGTCGTCGACAGTGACGAGGTGGCGCTCCAGGTGCTCATGGATGAGGTGCGCCGCGAGATCCTGTCTCGCCAGGCGGGGACGTCGATGCTCGCGGTCTTCCGCATCGACGACGAACCTTCGGCGATCGCGCCGCAGAACTTCGAGTCCGGCGGGCTCGAGGAGTCGATGATCTCGCCCGAGCTGCGCGAGAGCGTGCGGCTGTCGGCCGACCGGCAGTGGTGGCAGTCGATCGGCATCCCCGAATCCGACGGCGGCGAGACGCCCGGTATCATCGTCGGGCAGCAGCTCATCGTTCCCGAAGCAGGCGCGTACGAGGTCTACTTCGCGTACGACCTCGGCTCGGAGGCGCAGACCCTGCAGTTCGTCCAGGTCACCCTCTGGGTGGTCGGGCTCGCGCTCCTCGTCCTGATCGGCGGCATCTCGCTCTTCGTCCTCCGGTCGGTGACGGTCCCCATCGCGCAGGCGGCGGAGACGAGCGCGAAGCTCGCGGCGGGCGATCTCGCCGTGCGACTCCCCGTCCGGGGCGAGGACGAGTTCGCGACGCTCGGCCGCTCCTTCAACGCGATGGCCGACAGCATCGAGGGCCAGATCAAGGAACTCGCCGAGCTCTCCCTCGTCCAGCAGCGGTTCGTGTCCGACGTCTCGCACGAGCTGCGGACGCCGTTGACGACCATCCGTCTCGCGGCCGACATGATCAACGACCAGCGCGACGACTTCGACGCGTCGACGGCGCGGGCAGCGGAACTCCTCCACGCCCAGGTTCAGCGGTTCGAGGTCCTTCTCGCGGACCTCCTCGAGATCAGCCGCTACGACGCGGGGTCGGTGCAGCTCGAGGTCGAGCCGACGAGCCTCGCCCACCTGGCCGAGGACACGATCGAGTCGATGGCCCAGCTCGCCGAGCAGCACGGCAGCGACGTCCGACTCGTCGCCCCCGGCGGCTACTCGCCGGTCGAGATGGACCCGCGCCGCATCCGCCGGATCGTCCGCAACCTTCTGGGCAACGCCATCGAGCACGGTGAGGGCAGGCCGATCGTGGTGACCGTCGACAGCGACCAGCGCGCCGTGGCGCTGGGGGTGCGCGACTTCGGACTCGGCATGAGCGAGGCCGACACCGAGCGCGTCTTCGACCGCTTCTGGCGTGCGGATCCCTCGCGACGCCGCACGATCGGCGGAACCGGACTCGGCCTGTCGATCGCTCTCGGCGATGCTCGCCTGCACGGCGGCACCCTCGAGGTGTGGTCGGAGCTCGGCGGCGGGAGCCACTTCGTCCTCACCCTGCCGCGCCGCGTGGGGGAGCACCTCTCCGGCGGCTCACCGATCGAGCTCGACCCGCGCGACGACGCAGCGCTCGGGAACCTCGGACTGACCCAGCCGATCACCCTGCCCCCGCGGGAGGAGACCCCATGACCCTTCGTCGCGGACTCGCCACTGCGGTCGCGGTGATCCTCGCCTTCGCCCTGTCGGCCTGCGCCGGTCTGCCCGTCGGCGGCCCCGTCCACGTGGGCAAGGCGATCGACGAGGTCGAGGGCCCGCCGGACTTCTCCTACGTCCCCGACGGGCCCGGGCGCGACGCGACGCCCCAGCAGATCGTCGAGGGGTTCATCGCGGCAGGCTCGGGACCTCGGGGCAATTGGGAGGTCGCCCAAGAGTTCCTCACGAGTTCGTTCAAGCAGAAGTGGCAGCCGCAGGCGGGCGTCACCGTGTACACCCCCGGGGAGAGCTCGATCTCCTCGCCGGCCGACGACGAGATCGTCTTCACGGTGCAGCCCGTCGCCAACGTCGACGCCACCGGCTCGTACCAGCCCGCCGAGGCGGGTCGCATCCCGTTCACCTTCTCGCTCGAGAAGGAGCGGGGGCAGTGGCGCATCTCGCAGGCGCCCGACGGCATCGTCCTCGACGCGAACCGCTTCGGGTCGGTGTTCCAGAGCTACGACCTGTCCTACTTCGATCCGTCCTGGCGGGTGCTGATCCCCGACGTGCGCTGGTTCCCCTCGACCAACCCGGCCACGCGCATCACCGCGGCGCTCGTCTCCGGCACGCAGAGTCCCTGGCTCGGCGAGTCCGTGCGTTCGGCGTTCACGGGCGAGGTGACCCTCACCCAGCCGTCCGTGCCCGTCGAGTCCGGCATCGCGCAGATCTCCTTCGATCCGTCCATCCGCGACCTCTCCCGCGAGACTCTGGCCCGCATGAAGGCTCAGCTCGACGCGAGCCTGGCGGGGGCCGGCATCCTCGACGTGCAGATGCTCGTCGGCGACGAACCCCTCGACGTGACGGCACGCACGACCCGGTCGACCGCGGTCGACACCCGACCCCTCGTCCTGAAGAACGGCACGTTCGGGTTCCTCTCCGGCAGTGACATCGACCAGGTGGTCGGTTTCGGCGAGGCGTTCTCCGAGGTCGAGGCCGAGGCGGTCGAGACGGATGCCGCGCGCACGACGGCGGCGGTGCGGACCCGTTCGGGGGCGATCCTCCGCGTGGACTCCGACGGCACCCGGACCGAACTCGACACGCGCCCGGGGATGACCGCGCCGTCCATCGACCCCTACGGATACATCTGGACCGTCCCGGGTGATCAGCCGACCGAGGTCGTCGCGTACGGCCGTGACGGCAGTGCGCAGAAGATCCCCGCCGGCTGGGTCGGCGCCGCCGGGGTGACGGCGATGCGGGTCTCGCGCGACGGCGCCCGCGTGGCGGCACTGGTCCGCGCCGGAGGGCGGTGGTCCGTCTGGGTCGCCGGGATCATCCGCGACAAGGACGGCGCCCCCACGTCCATCGGCGACCCTCTCGTCGTCGCGAACATCGGCGGTCGGGGGATCGACCTCACCTGGATCGACGGTTCCACGGTGGCTCTCGTGTTCGCGGACGGTCAACAGCGCGTCGTGCGCGAGCAGACGGTCGGCGGGCTGGGCACCGAGGTGCGTGCGCCCGACGGCGTCGTGGCGATCGCCGGCGGCAACCAGAGCGGCAGCGTCCGGCTGCTCACGAAGGACGGCAGCCTGTACGTGCAGCGTGGATCGTGGCAGGTGCTCGCCGCCGACGTGAGCGTGCTGGCGGTGCAGCAGGGTCAGCCCGGCTGACACCTCCTCCTCCCCAGGCGCCCGCGGCGCCACCCGTCTCCGCGGGTGACGATGGAAGAGCCCCCGTGCTCCGGCACCGGAAGCACGATGGCGGGATGCCGCATCCCGCCGTCACCGGTTCGCCGTCTCGCCTGCGTCTCGCCCTCGACGAGGCGCTCTGCGTGGTCTTCCCGGTTTCGTGCGCAGGGTGCGACCTGCCCGATCAGACCCTCTGCGAGGGATGCCAGGAGGAGGTGAACCCCGTTCCGCGGTCGCGACGGCTCCCGAGCGGACTCGAGGTGCGGAGCGCCCTCGTGTTCGAGGGGGTCGCTGCCCGCGTCATCCGGGCGTTCAAGGAGGACGGCAGGACCGGGCTCACCCGGCCGCTCGGTGCGGCGTTGCGGAGCGCGTGGCCGGCGGGTGTCGACGCGGTGCCGGTGGCGGTCCCCGCGAGCCGGGTGTCGCTTCGCCGACGCGGGTACGCGCCGGTGGACCTCCTGTGCCGCCGGGCCGGTTGGCGGCCGTTCCCGCTGCTGTCGGTTGCACGGGCGACGGCGGATCAACGCGTGCTCAGCCGCGCCGAGCGCGCGGCCAACCTGGCGGGCGCGATGAGCGTGCGGGCGGGTGCGGCGCGTCGACTGGAGCGCCGGTCCGTCGTGCTGATCGACGACGTGGTGACGACGGGGGCGACCCTGGACGAGGCGGCTCGGGCACTCAGGGTGCGGGGGATCACGGTGGCGGGGGCGGTGACGGTCGCCGCGACGCCCCTCCGCCGCGCCATAGGCGGCTGAGTGGCGATTCATCGTGATCAGGTCGTGACACGCGGCGGGTGTGGCACTACGGTGGGGGGACACAAGGCGAACCGAGGTCCGCCCTTGACCGGGTGGACCGGAACAAGGAGGTCACGATGGAGATCAGTATCGTCGGCGTGGGAGTGAGCGTCAGCGACCGATTCCGCTCCGTTGTCGAGGAGAAGTCCGCCCGCATCGAGCACCTTTCCCCCCGGGCCCAGCGGCTCGACATCAAGGTGACGCATCGCAGTTATCACAACGGTGGTCGTGAGGACGAGACCGTCGAGGTCACCCTCACCGGCAAGGGTCCCGTCGTCCGCGCCGAGGCGGTGGACGGCGACAAGTTCGCCGCTCTCGATCTCGCCATGACCAAGCTCGGCGAGCAGATCCGCCGGGCGAAGGAGAAGCGCGTCGACCTCCGCAACCACCCCCGCGGCGCCAAGCTCGAGAAGGGCACCGGGACGCTCCAGGGCATCGACGTGCAGCCCGCCTCGGTCGACGTCATCCGCGCCGTGGCGACCGGTGAAGTGCCGATCATTACGGGCGCCGAGGACGAAGAGGAGTACACCCCCGTCGTCATCCGCACCAAGCGGTTCGACCCCGAGTGGATGACGGTGGAAGACGCCGTCGACCGGATGGAACTCGTCGGTCACGACTTCTTCCTCTTCATCGATGCCCGCACCGACCAGCCGAGCGTCGTCTACCGCCGCAAGGGCTGGGACTACGGCGTCATCTCCCTGACCACCACGGCCGCACCGGCGGAGCTCGCCTCCTGACCTGACACGACCTGACGGGAGAGGGTGGATGCCGCGCGGCATCCACCCTCTCTTCGTTTCCGTGGCGGGGAGTCTCAGTCGGCCGCGAGCGCAGCCAACACGCCGTCGCTGAACGGCGGCCACGCGTCGGCGGCCCACGGGCCGAACGGGCGATCGGTGAGCGCCACGAGCGCCGCGCCGGCTCGGGGGTCGACCCACAGGAACGTCCCGGCCTGACCGAAATGCCCGAACGTCTCGGGGGAGTTCTGCGATCCCGTCCAGTGCGGGCTCTTGGTCCCGCGGATCTCGAGTCCCAGGCCCCAGTCGTTCTCCGCCTGCTGTCCGAAGCCCGGCAGCACGCCGCGTCGGCCGGGGAACGACACCCCCGTCGCGCGGTCGAGCGTCGCGGGATCGAGGAGGCGTGGCCGCTGCAGCTCCGCCGCGAAGAGGGCGAGGTCAGCGCTCGTCGAGGAACCGCCCGCCGCGGCGGAATCGCCGATCGTCGTGTGCGACATCCCGAGCGGTGCGAACACCGCCTCGTGCGCGTAGGCGTCGAAGGCGATGCCGGTCTCGGATTCGAGAAGGTCGGCGAGCACCTCGAAGCCCGTGTTCGAGTAGAGGCGTCGTTCGCCGGGGGCGGCGCGGAGTTCCGACGACGAGAAGTCGTACCCGGCCGTGTGGGCCAGAAGGTGCTCGACGGTCGCTCCAGGGGGCCCCGCGGGCTGGTCGAGCGCCAGGGCGCCCTCCTCGACGGCGACGAGCGCCGCGTAGGCGCTCAGCAGTTTCGTGACGGAGGCGAGTCGGTAGACGCGATCCTGATCGCCGGCGGATGCCGCGACGGCACCGTCCGCGGTGACGACCGCGACCGAGGCGTGGGGGACGTCCCAGTCCTGCGAGGCGGCGACCGCCTCGTCGAGCGCCGTCATCAGTCGAACATGCCGTCGAGCAGGCCGCCGATCACGAGCCCGCCGAGCAGGCCGCCGGCGAGGCTGCCCCCGCCCATGCCACCGCCCATGCCGCGGCCGCCGTACCCGCCGCCGGAGCCCCAGTCGTCCGGTCGCGAGGAGTCGATGTCGCGCTGGGCGAGCTGCAGGGCCTCGCCGGCGAGGTGAGCGGCGCGGCGGGCGAGCGACATCGCCTCGTCGCGGTCGTCCTCGTCGATCGGCCCCGCGTAGCGCACGAGATCGCCTCGGACGCGTTCGGCTTCGGCGAGGCGCGTGCGCGCGTCCGCGCCGATCCAGCCGCGGTGGCCCGAGATGACGCTGCGCGCGACGCCGATCTGCCGGTCGGCGTCGTCGATGGCGTGGTGCACGTGGGCTTCGGAGGGCACGGGACGCGCCGCGCGCTCGCGCGCCTTGTCGACGGCGGCGTCGAGCGCCGCATTGGCCGTGCGCAGCCGGGTGAGTTCGGCGAACGGGTCGGGCTTGCTGCCGGCGGGCGTCAGCGACCGGAGCGCCGCCTCGAGGTTGGCGGCGGCCGCAGCCACGGCGGGTGTCGACAGCAGCGGCTGCGCCACGATCAGGTCGTCCCGGGAGTCGTCGACGATCGCGGCGAGCGTCGACTCCGCACGCAGCGCCTCGATCTCGAAGGTGTCGACGGCCTCGACGAGGGTGCCGGCACGGCGTGACGCCTCGATCGCGGTCTCGAGTGCGAGGTTGGCCTGTTCGCGCTGGCCGGCGTCGCGGCGACGCTCCGACACCTCCGAGCTGTGCTCAGCGAAGTCGAGGAGCTGGGCTGCTTCCGCGGCGTTGCCGAGGACCGTCCGCATCGCGGCATCCGAGTAGCGCGTCGACAGGCGCTCGAGGCTCGCCGTGAGGGCCGGGAGCCGCTCGCGCAGTCGAGCCACGTCGCTGCGGATCCCGGCGATGATCTCGGGTGCGCGACGGGCGCGGGCGATGGCTTCGGCGAGAGATTCGGTGCGGTCGTCCAGCAGGTCCTCGGCCCACTCGCACAGCTGCACGATGCGGGCGTTGCGGGTGCGGAGCTCCTCGGGGGTGTCGGGGATCTCGTCGTGGTTGAGCTGATGCAGCTGGAACGCCTCGCCCATGTGCTGACGCACGGCGGCCAGCGCGTCTCGGAGGTCCTTGGTGGCGTCGCGACCCAGCTCGATCTCGGCGTACGCGAGTTCGTCGTCCGTCACGCGGATGCGCTCGTCGGCGGCGACGAGGGCAGCGCCGGCCTTCCGACTGAGTTCGGCATCCTGTGCCTCGATCTCCGCGTCTTCGCGCTTGCGTCTTCCCCAGAATCCCGCCATGCGCCCGATCTTACGGGCCGGGGGCGCTGCGGCGGCGTTCGGCGGGGGATGCCGCGACCTCCAGCAACCTCGTAGGTCACGGGCGGATAACATGGCGGTGTATGTCTGCGCGTCCCGCGCACCGGCATCCCGACATCGCTCGTCGGAATGCCGAATCGACAGATGGAGATCCTCCGTGGCGAACCCCCTCGAGAAACTGCTTCGTGCCGGTGAAGGCCGCGTTCTGCGCAGGCTGCAGCAGGTCGTGAAGGCCGTGTCGGCCCTCGAAGAGGACTACGCGCACCTCACCGATGAGGAGCTCCGCGGCGAGACCGCCGAGCTGCGCGCCCGTTACGAAGCGGGGGAGAGCCTCGACAAGCTCATGCCCGAAGCCTTCGCCGCCGTCCGCGAGGCCGCGAGTCGCACCCTCGGCCAGCGTCCCTACGACGTTCAGGTCATGGGCGGCGCGGCCCTCCACCTCGGCAATATCGCCGAGATGAAGACGGGTGAGGGCAAGACGCTGACCGCGGCGCTGCCCGCCTACCTCAACGCCATCGCCGGCAAGGGCGTGCACGTCATCACGGTGAACGACTTCCTCGCCTCGTACCAGTCCGAGCTGATGGGGCGCGTGTACCGAGCCCTCGGCATGACCACCGGCACGGTCGTGTCGGGTCAGGACCCCGAGGTGCGCCGGCAGCAGTACGAGGCCGACATCACGTACGGCACGAACAACGAGTTCGGCTTCGACTACCTGCGCGACAACATGGCGTGGCGGAGCGAAGACCTCGTCCAGCGCGGCCACTTCTACTGCATCGTCGACGAGGTCGACTCGATCCTCATCGACGAGGCGCGTACGCCGCTCATCATCTCGGGCCCTTCGTCGGGTGAGGCGAACCGCTGGTTCACCGAGTTCGCGAAGATCGCGCGCACCCTCGAGGCGGGCGTCGACTTCGAAGTCGATGAGAAGAAGCGCACCATCGGCGTGCTCGAGCCCGGCATCGAGAAGGTCGAGGACTACCTCGGCATCGACAACCTGTACGAGTCGGCGAACACGCCCCTCATCTCCTTCCTCAACAACTCGATCAAGGCGCTCGCCCTGTTCAAGCGCGACACCGACTACGTCGTGATGAACGGCGAGGTCATGATCGTCGACGAGCACACCGGGCGCATCCTGGTCGGTCGTCGCTACAACGAGGGCATCCACCAGGCCATCGAGGCGAAGGAGGGCGTCGCGGTCAAGGCCGAGAACCAGACCCTCGCGACCGTCACCCTGCAGAACTACTTCCGTCTGTACGAGAAGCTCTCGGGCATGACCGGTACCGCCGAGACCGAGGCCGCCGAGTTCATGTCGACCTACAAGCTCGGCGTCGTCCCGATCCCCACCAACAAGCCGATGATCCGCAAGGACCAGTCCGACCTCGTCTACAAGAACGAGCAGGCGAAGTTCGCGCAGGTCGTCGAGGACATCGCCGAGCGGCACGCGTCGGGCCAGCCGGTGCTCGTGGGAACCGTCAGCGTCGAAAAGAGCGAGTACCTGTCGCGCCTCCTCGCGAAGAAGGGGATCAAGCACGAGGTCCTCAACGCGAAGAACCACGCACGCGAAGCCGAGATCGTCGCCCGTGCCGGCCGGTACGGCGCCGTCACGGTCGCGACCAACATGGCCGGTCGTGGGACCGACATCATGCTCGGCGGCAACGCCGAGTTCCTCGCCGTGTCGGAGATGAAGGCGAAGGGCCTCGACCCCGTCGAGACGCCGGACGAGTACCAGTCCGCCTGGGAGGACGTCTACGGCGCCGTCAAGGAGAAGGTCCAGGAGGAGGCCGACCGCGTCGTCGAGGCTGGTGGGCTCTACGTGCTCGGCACCGAGCGCCACGAGTCCCGTCGCATCGACAATCAGCTGCGCGGTCGCTCGGGACGTCAGGGCGACCCGGGCGAGAGCCGCTTCTACCTGTCGCTGACCGACGACCTCATGCGCCTGTTCCAGTCCGGCGCGGCAGAGGCCATCCTCGCCCGCACGAACTTCCCCGACGACGTGGCCATCGAGTCGACGATGGTCTCGCGGGCGATCAAGAGCGCGCAGTCCCAGGTCGAGGCCCGCAATGCCGAGATCCGCAAGAACGTCCTCAAGTACGACGACGTCCTCAACCGTCAGCGCGAGGCGATCTACGCCGACCGTCGCCAGATGCTCGAAGGCGACGACCTCTCGTCCCGCGTCGAGCACTTCATCGAGGACGCCATCGCGGCGATCATCGACGAGCACACCGGCTCGGGGCACAACGAGAGCTGGGACTTCGACGCCATGTGGGCGGAACTCAAGACGCTCTACCCCGTGGGGGTGACGATCGACGAGGTCGTCGCCGAAAGCGGCAGCAAGGGCAAGGTGACGCCCGAGCTCCTCAAGCGCGAACTCCTCTCGGACGCGAAGATCGCCTACCGCTCGCGCGAGGAGACGCTCGGCGAGCCGGCCATGCGCGAGCTCGAGCGTCGCGTCGTGCTACAGGTGCTCGACCGCCGCTGGCGCGACCACCTCTACGAGATGGACTACCTGAAGGACGGCATCGGCCTGCGTGCCATGGCCCAGCGCGACCCCCTCATCGAGTACCAGCGCGAGGGGTACCAGATGTTCCAGTCGATGATGGCGCAGATCAAGGAGGAGTCCGTCGGCTTCCTCTTCAACCTCGAGGTCGAGGTGCGCCAGACCGAGGGCGGCGACATCGAGGCCAAGGGTCTCGCCTCGCCCGACATCGACGCGCAGAAGCTCCAGTACACGGCGCCCAACGACGCCGGCGAGGTCGAGGTGCGCAACGAGCGCGGTCAGGTGCAGCAGGCCGCGACCAGCAAGGCCCGTCAGCGCGAGGCCGAGCAGGAAGCTCCGGCCGACGCGCCGCGGGGGGCTTTCGGGCAGCAGATGGATGCCGGTTCCGCACCGACAGACGCGGGCAACCGCGCGCAGCGACGGGCGTCCGGCAAGAAGAAGTGACGGCGAGCCGACGGGCGTCGGGCGGTCCACGGACTCGTCATTGGCCCCGTCGGCCTTCGCTATCCTGAACCGATGACCCCGCGCACCCTCGACCAGTCATCCAAGCTCAAGGACGTCCTGTACGAGATCCGCGGGGCCGCCCTGGTCGAGGCCGACCGGCTGGAGGACGAGGGTCACACGATCCTCAAGCTGAACACCGGGAATCCGGCCGTCTTCGGCTTCGAGGCACCGTTCCAGATCGTGCGCGACATGATCGAGGCGGTGCCGCGGGCGCACGGCTACTCGGATTCCCGCGGCATCATGTCGGCGCGCCGCGCCATCGTCTCGCGGTACGAGGAGGAGCCGGGCTTCCCCAAGTTCGATCCAGACGACGTCTACCTCGGCAACGGGGTCTCCGAACTCATCACGATGACGATGCAGGCCCTCCTCGACGAGGGCGACGAGGTCCTCATCCCCGCTCCGGACTACCCGCTCTGGACGGCGATGACGAGCCTGGCCGGCGGCACTCCCGTGCACTACCTCGCCGACAGCGACAATGGCTGGCAGCCCGACCTCGACGACATCCGGGCGAAGGTCACCCCGCGCACCAAGGCGATCGTCGTCATCAACCCGAACAACCCGACCGGCGCCGTCTACACGCGAGAGATCCTGCAGGGGATCGTCGAGATCGCCCGTGAACACGAGCTCCTGCTGCTCTCGGACGAGATCTACGATCGCATCCTGTTCGATGATGCGACCCACATCCCGCTCGCCACCCTCGCCCCCGACCTGCTGTGCCTCACCTACAACGGCCTGTCGAAGACCTACCGCGTCGCGGGCTACCGCTCGGGGTGGATGGTCATCACCGGGCCCAAGAAGCACGCCTCCGGCTTCCTCGAGGGCATCCAGCTCCTCGCCTCCACCCGCCTCTGCCCCAACGTCCCCGCGCAGTTCGCCGTGCAGGCGGCGCTGTCGGGCGTGCAGTCGATCGACGCCCTCATCGCCCCCACCGGTCGGCTCCATGAGCAGCGGGATGCCGCCTGGGAGGGCCTTACCGCGATCCCCGGCATCACCTGCGTCAAGCCACACGGCGCCCTGTACGCCTTCCCCCGTCTCGACCCCGAAGTCCACGAGATCCACGACGACGCCAAGTTCGTCTACGACTTCCTCGTCGCCGAGCACGTCCTGCTGGTGCAGGGAACCGGCTTCAACTGGCCGACGCCCGACCACTTCCGCATCGTCACGTTGCCCGAAGCACGGGTGCTCACCGAAGCGATCGAGCGACTCGGCAACTTCCTCGCCTCATACCGCCAGTAACGCGTCTCACAGGAGCGCGAGCGACGTCGCGCGCCAGCGCCCGTCCCAGCCCTCGAGTCGCATCGCCACTGCGCGGGTGCGGACCGGCCCGCTCACCACGACCACCGCCTCGATGACGCCGTCTGCGGGGACGCAGGTGCGTTCGGTGAGGATGCGGTGGGCGGGGCGGACGGCGGCGATCCCGCGTGCGCTTCGTGCCCGGGCCGACAGATTCGCTCGCGTCACGAGCGCCCGATAGGCGTCCTCACCCAGCCACCGGGCGAGTTGGTCGACGTCGCGGACGCCGGCGAGGACTTCCAGGACCCCGATCGTGAGGTTCTTCACGAGCGGGAGGGGATCGGGGAGGTCGTCCGACGACGTGCGTTGCGGCGCGAAGTACTCGGCTACCTCGAGGGAGCTTCCCGACCGCGGGATGCGGTGGTCTTCAGAGACGGCGAGGGCCATGTCGATTCCTCTCGGGCGACAGGTGTCTGCGGAGCGGTGAACGGCATGAGTACAGCACACCCTCGTCGGCGGGTGGATGAGAATACTCCAACCTGTGGACAAAGTGCGCCCGGGTGTGCGAGGTGGTCTACCGTCGGCCGGGTGCGCTGGGATCGCTTCTTCGAAGACCTCGAGGACCAATTGGACTCCGAATGGGAGGCCGAGCGTGCTGCCCTCGACACCGAGGCCGAGAGACTGCGTCTGGCCCGCCTCTCGCTCTTCGAGCGGTTGACCGCTCTGACCGGTTCGACGGACGGCGACATCGTCGTCGACCTCCTCGGCGGGTCCGCCGTCACCGGTAGACCAATGGCCACCGGACCGGACTGGGTCGCCCTCGACGACGGCGCTCCCCGGGGCGCCCTCCTCGTCCCGCTGGCGGCCGTCATCGCGTTCGGCCCCTCGCACGCCGACCTCCTCCGCAGCGCGCGTGGGGGAACGCCCGGTCGTCTGCGGGAGCGGATGACGCTGGGCTTCATCCTGCGCGACCTCGCCCGGCGTCGCGTCCCGGTCACGATCCACTCCGTGGACGGTCGCGAGTACGGCGGCACGGTGGACCGGGCGGCATCCGACCACCTCGACCTCGCGCTCCACGATCGCGGCGCACCGCGGCGTGCCGATCTCGTGAGCGGCCACCGGATCGTGCCGTTCGCGGCGATCGCGGGCATCCGACTCGAATCGCCCGTGGCGCTCGCCTGACGGGTGCGGATCTACTCGCCGCCGCGGCGTCCGCGCCCCCACAGTTCGGGGAAGCTCGCCGCGTTCGATTCCCGCCACAGCGCGTGCAGACGGGCATCCTCCGCCTGGTCGTCGAGGTAGTCCTCGACGCTCGCAGCCTCGATGCGCCAGGAGGCGGGCGAGCCGAGCCGGGCGCCCCGCAGGCGGCCGTCGAGCACGAGGGCGATGACCTCGTCGACCTCCAGCTGCAGCATCTCCGCCACCTGGGAGGGCGTCAGCATACGCGCGGGCATTCCTTCGGGCATGAGGCCATTATGGGCCCGATGGCGGAACCCATCCGGAGCCTGTCCGGCTTGTGGATAATCCCGGCAGCGGCGGTGTCGGCTCGGTCACCATGACGTCATGACCACTCCCGACACCGTCCGGCCCGCGCCGCGCGCATTCTGGGCCGACGCGCGATTCCTGCTCGGGATCGCGCTGATCATCGCCTCCGTCGCAGGCGTCTGGCTCGTCGTCGCGTCGGCCCGGCAGACCGGCCCCGTCTTCGCCGCTGCCCGGACGATCGTCCCGGGACAGACCGTGACGGCCGACGACCTCCGGGTGGTCGACGTCGCATTGGGATCCGCCGGCGAGACCTATGTGTCACCGGCATCCCTGCCGCCGGGTGTCATCGCCACGCGGACGATCCTCGAGGGGGAGCTCGTCCCGCAGGCGGCCGTGGACGACGCGGACGCCGCCACGACGACCACCATCGTCATCCGGACCTCGGGCGATGTCTCCGCCTCGGTGGTGGCGGGATCGGTCGTCGAGGTGTGGGCGGCCCCGGCCGAGGACGGCGGCACCTTCGGGGAGCCTCGCATCCTCGTCCCTTCGGCGACCGTCGTCAGTGTCACGCGCGACGATGCCGTCGTGTCGGGCACGGACGTGTCTCTCGAGATCGTCATCCCGCGCGCCGACGTCGCCGAGAGCCTCGCGGCGCTCGCCGACGGCGCGAACATGTCGGTCGTGCCGGTCGCGGGGGAGGCGCAGTGAGAGTCGTCGTCGCCGTCGACGGACGCCGCGGCGAGGACCTCGCCTGTCGACTGCGGGAGGAGGATGCCGATGTGCGGGCGGTCGTCCCCGCCTCGGCGCCCGCGAATGCGGCGTTCGACGCCATGTCCGCGCCGGAGGCGGCGGAGCTCCTCGCGGAGCTGGCGCGCGCCGACATCCTCATCGTCGACGGCCGGCCGTCAGCGCTGACCACCGAGCTCGTCGCTGCGTGCGATCGGATGTCCGTCCGGATCGTGCCGCTGTCGGCCCGGACGTCGGACCGCCGCCTCGCCGCCTCCCTGGGGCTCGTGCCGCACGAGCCCGATGCGCCGGCGGCCGAGCTCCTTGCCGCGCCGTCGTCATCGGTACCGGTCGAGCCCGTCCGCGGCCGCGTCGTCACGGTGTGGGGTGCGCACGGAGCACCGGGGCGGACCACGATCGCCGTCGAGCTGGCGTGCGCGCTGTCGGGCCCGACGCGCAAGGTGGCTCTGATCGACGCGGACTCGCACGCCCCCTCGGTGGCGTTGGCCACAGGGCTGGCCGACGAGGGCCCGGGTTTCGCGGCGGCGTGCCGTCAAGCCGAACGCGGAGGACTGACGGTGGCGGAACTCAGCCGCATCTCTTCCACTCTTGGGGACGTGGACGTCCTCACGGGACTCAACCGGCCCGGCCGATGGCCGGAGCTCTCACACCCCCGCGTCCTTTCCGCGCTCGAGGCGTGTCGAGGGTGGGCGGACGAGACCGTGGTGGACATCGCCGCGCCGCTGGAGCGGGACGAGGAGATCGTGAGCGACCTGTTCGACGCTCCTCGCCGGAACGCCGCGACGCACGCCGCGCTGGAGGCCGCCGATGTCGTCGTCGCCGTCGTCGCCGCCGACCCCGTCGGGGTGTCGCGGTTCGTCCGCGCCTGGCCGGACCTGCGTGCGGCGTCGGGCACCACCCCCGTCCGCGTCGTGGTGAACAAGATCCGCGCCGCGGCTCTCGGCGTCGACGCACGCGGGCAGGTGCGGCGCACGCTCGAGCGCTACACCGGCGTGACGGAGGTGTCCTTCGTGCCCTGGGATGCCCGGGGAACGGATGCCGCCATGCTCGCCGCGCGGCCCATCGCCCACGTCGCACCGCGCTCGGCGGTGCCGGCAGCCGTGCGTCGACTCGTCGCCGAGTCCCTCGCACCCCGGACCGCCGACGAACCCGCGACGACGCGTCACTCGCTGCGTCGTCTGGCGCGGACCGCCTGACCCGGCCACCGGGGAGAGGTCGGGCGGAGGATTAGGGTGGAGGCGTGTCCACCCTCAGCGACCTCGTCTACGCCCAAGGCCGTTCCACCGCGGAGGACGTCGAATGGCTCCACCGCCTCGCAGGGGATGGTCAGTTGCTCGCCGACCTGGCGTTCGCGGACATCGTCGTGTGGGTGCCGACACCCGATGACTCGTTCATCGCGGTGGCGCACACGCGGCCGAGCGGCGCCGCCACCCTCTTCTACCGGGACATCGTCGGCGACGCCGTGCGCCCGCAGTGGCGGACGCAGGTCAAGGACGCGTTCACGCAGGTCCGGATGGTCGATTCGGCATCCCCGGACTGGTTCGAGGAGACCCCCACGCGGGTGCGGGCCGTGCCGATCGTGCGCGAGCGCGCGGGGGAGGGTCGCGAGACGCGGGTGATCGGCGTGGTGACACGTCACACCAACCTCGGCGAGGCGCGCACCCCCTCGCGCCAGCAGATCACGTTCAACGACTGCGCCGACGACCTGTTCGGCATGATCGCGTCGGCGGACTTCCCCGACCTCACCGCGCCGACCTCGCCGCGCCGAGGCGCTCCCCGCGCATCGGACGGCCTCATCCGCCTCGATGTCGACGGCATCACGACCTTCGCGAGCCCGAACGCGCTGTCCGCGTTCAACCGTCTGGGCTTCGACGACGAGCTCGAGGGCGAGTCGCTCATGCAGGTGGCGACGACGATCATGCCGGCATCCCGTCAGTTCGACGAGTCGCTCCCGATCGTGATGGCCGGTCGGGCGCCCTGGCGTGCCGACGTCGAGGCGCGGGGCGTGACGGTGTCCCTCCGCACCATCCCGCTGCGCGAGAACGGCAACCGCATCGGCGCCATCGTCCTCTGCCGCGACGTCAGCGAGATCCGGCACCAGGAGCAGGAGCTCATCACGAAGGACGCGACGATCCGCGAGATCCACCACCGGGTGAAGAACAACCTGCAGACGGTCGCCTCGCTCCTGCGCATCCAGGCGCGTCGCACGCACTCCGACGAGGGGCGCGACGCCCTCACGCAGGCCATGCGGCGCGTGAGCGCGATCGCGGTGGTCCACGACACCCTGTCGGAAGGACTGATGCAGAGCGTCGATTTCGACGATGTCTTCGAGCGCGTCCTGAAGCTCGTCGCCGAGGTGGCGGCCGCCCCCAACACGAGGGCGCGCACCGTCAAGACCGGCACGTTCGGGACTCTTCCCAGCGAGTACGCGACGCCGCTCGCGCTCGCACTGACCGAGCTCGTCACGAACGCGGTGGAGCACGGCCTCGCCGACAAGGAGGGCGAAGTCGAGATCATCGCCGAGCGCGATGAGGACCAGCTCCTGGTGCGCGTGCGCGACACCGGGGTCGGCCTTCCCGAGGGTCAGGTCGGCCGCGGTCTCGGTACGCAGATCGTGCGCACGCTCATCCAGGGAGAGCTCAGCGGAACGATCGACTGGCACACCCTGATGGGCAGTGGCACCGAAGTGACGATCGAGATCCCGATGCGATACATCGAGCGCGCGCGGGCCTGACGCCCGCGCGCGGCGACGTCAGGACGCGCGGCGGGCGCGGGCGGCGCGGCGCTTGAGGGCGCGACGCTCGTCTTCGGAGAGGCCGCCCCAGACGCCCGAGTCCTGGCCGGTCTCGAGGGCGTACTGCAGGCAGAGTTCGGTGACGGTGCACCGGGCGCAGACGGACTTCGCCTTCTCGATCTGGTCGACGGCGGGCCCGGTGTTCCCCACGGGGAAAAACAGTTCGGGGTCGACGGTCAGGCAGGCAGCTTTGTCGCGCCAATCCATAGCGGTGCTCCTAATAGGGGATCGGAAGTCGGGATGCGACGCCGGGCGACGTCGACTAACCTGGGTGGTGTGCGAGCAGATGCTCGCCCCACGCCGCTGTGGGAGCACACTTGCCCGTCAATATTCCCATGCTCGGGCATGTGAATCAAGGGTTAACGGAGTATTTCGGCGCCTCGCCGTGCCCCGGCGGCCAGGAGGAGCAGTCATCGTGCGGACCACTCGCATCGAGAGGATCGCGGCCGGCTGGCTCGCGCTCGAGGCACTCGGCATCCTGATCCTCGTGGTCTGGGAGCTCGTGGCTCTCCTTCGAGGCGACAGCGGGAGCGTGGGCAGTTCGATCGCCCTCCTGGTGCTCACCGCCGTCGGCGCGGCCGCCCTCGGGGCGTTCGCCGTCGCTGTCTGGCGCGATAGGTCGTGGGGGCGATCCGGCGGCGTCGTGGCTCAACTCCTCGTGTTGTCGATCGCCCTCGGCACCCTCACGGGTGAGGGAGCCGACACGCGTCTCGCCGCGACGATCGCCGTCCCCGCCATCGTCGGACTCGTCGTCCTCATCGCCGCCGCACGAGCGGCGGGCCGGAGGGCCCGCGACACCCCCGTCGACGAGGTCTGATCACACGCTGAGCAGACTGCGGACGCGGGCGACGTGCCCGGTCGCCTTGACGTGGTACAGCGCGTGCGCGACGGAGCCGTCCTCGTCGATGACGAAGGTCGAGCGGATGACGCCCTCGACGACCTTGCCGTAGTTCATCTTCTCGCCCCAGGCCCCGTACGCCTCGTGCACGGCATGGTCGGGGTCGCTCAACAGGTCGTAGGGGAGCGCGTCGCGCTCGCGGAAGGCCTGGAGTTTGGCGGGCTCGTCGCGGGAGATCCCGACCACCGTGTAGCCCGCGGCCTGCAGCGGCGCGACGCTGTCGCGGAAATCGCAGGCCTCGGTCGTGCAGCCCGGCGTCATCGCGGCGGGGTAGAAGAAGGCGATGAGACGCGTCCCGCGGAAGTCGGCGAGGGCGACGGTGCGGCCGTCCTGGTCGACGAGGGAGAAGTCGGGGGCGGGGGATCCGGTGGTCAGTCGCGGCATCCGTCCATTTTAGGCGCGGCGATCAGGTCGCGAACGTCGCCAGCAGCCGTTGCAGGGAATCCAGCCGCGCCGGTCCGCGCTCGCCCAGGCGTCCCTCCGCCACCGCCTCGGCGATCGCGCAATCGGGAGCGTCGGGCAGGTGCGTGCACCCGCGCGGGCACTCCTCGGCGATGGCGGCCAAATCGGTGTAGGCGCGGAGGATGTTGGCGGGGTCGACGTGTCCGAGGCCGAACGAGCGGACCCCCGGGGTGTCGATGACCCATCCGCGGCCGTTCTCACCCGCGTATCGCAGCGAGACCGCCGAGCTCGAGGTGTGACGCCCGCGTCCGGTGACCTCGTTCACGTGTCCGATCGCGCGGAGCGCATCCGGGACCAGGGCGTTCACGAGCGTGGACTTGCCGACGCCGGAGTGGCCGACGAAGACCGTCGAGTGGCCCGACAGCCGTTCGCCGATGAGATCCACGGGCATCGCGTCGCGACCGCTCGTGAAGACCTCGAGATCGTCGAGACCTTCGAAATGGCCGAGGAACGCGGTCGGATCGGCGAGGTCGGTCTTGGTGACGACGAGCATGGGATGCATCCCGGCATCCAACGCGGCTATCAGATAGCGGTCCACCAGCCGCGGCCGCGGCTCGGGGTCGGCGGCGGCGACCACGATGAGCAGCTGGTCGGCATTGGCGACGATGATCCGCTCGATGTGGTCGGTGTCGTCCGCGCTGCGGCGCAGGAGCGAGGATCGCTCTTCGATGCCGACGATGCGCGCGAGCGTGCCGTCGTCTCCGGACGTGTCGCCCACCACGCGGGCGCGGTCGCCGTTGACGATCGGCTGCTTGCGGAGCTCCCGCGCCCGGGAGGCGAGGATCTGGTGCTCGTCGGGGCCGTCCTCGTCGACGAGCACCGTGTAGCGGCCACGGTCGACGCCGAGGACGCGGGCGATCCGGGCATCGGCGTGAGCGGGTCGGCGTTTGGTGCGAGGCCGGTTGGCCTTCGGATTGGGGCGCATCCGGATGTCGGCCTCGTCGAAATCGAGGTCGTCATCGTCGTCGTCGTTGAGCCAGCTCACGCGAGCATGTCCGCCCACAGCTGGGGGAATTCGGGCATGGTCTTCGCCGTCGTCCCGATGTCGTCGACCACGACTCCCGGCACCCGGAGTCCGATGACGGCTCCGGCTGTCGCGATGCGGTGATCGTGGTGTGCGCGCCAGACGCCGCCGTGGAGCGGGCGGGGGACGATGTGGATGCCGTCCTCCCGCTCCTCCGCCTCGCCACCGAGCTCGCGGAGGTTCGCGACGAGAGCGGCGATGCGATCGGTCTCGTGACCGCGGATGTGCCCGATGCCGTGGAAGGTCGTCGGAGCATCGGCGAACGCCGCGAGGGCGAACAGGGTCGGGGTGAGCTCGCTCGCGGCCGAGAGGTCGAGGTCGACGCCCGCGATGCGGTCGCCGGAGGTGACGGTCAGCGCGCCCGCACGGCGCGAGACGTGGGCGCCCATGACGGGCAGGATGTCGGCCAGCAGGGCACCGGGCTGCGTCGAGTGGGCGGGCCATCCGGGCACGGTCACCGACCCTCCCGTCAGGATCGCCGCAGCGAGGAACGGCGCGGCGTTCGAGAGGTCGGGTTCGATCGCGACATCCTTGCCGCGGACGGGCCCGGCGGGGACGACCCACTCGTTCGGAGTCGGGTGCTCGACGTGGACACCCCGGCGGGCGAGGGCTTCGACGGTCATCTCGATGTGCGGCAGGCTCGGGAGGCGTTCGCCGTCGTGGATCAGGCGGAGTCCCACGTCGAACCGGGCCGCGGCCAGGAGCAGGCCCGAGACGAACTGGCTGGACTGGCTCGCGTCGATCGTCACCTCGCCGCCGCGGATGTGGCCATGGCCACGGACCTCGAACGGGAGCGACCAGCTTCCGGCATCATCGATGTCGGCGCCGACCTCGCGGAGGGCGTGGATCATCGCGCCCATCGGGCGGTGCATCGCGGTGGGGTGCGCCGTCACGTGCACGTCCCCGACCGCGAGACCGGCGATGGGGGAGACGAAACGCATGACCGTCCCGGCCTGACCGCAGTCGATCGTCGTTCCCCCCGTGAAGCGGGCGGGCGGGGTGACGTCGAGGTCGGGACCGAAGGGCGAGTCCCCGGGGACGGGCTCGATCGAGACGCCGAGGGCGCGCAGCGCCTCGATCATGCGCGCGGAGTCGTCGGAGTGGAGCGCGCCCGTCACAAGGCTCGGGCCGTCGGCGATCGCCGCGAGGACCAGCTCGCGGTTCGTCAGAGACTTGGACCCCGGGACGGAGACGCGCGCATGGACCGGCTCGGTCGGCGTGGGAGCCGGCCACGACCCGGACGCGGCGGTGGTGGCGGGGGAGGAAGGGGCGTCGCTCATCGCGTCCAGCCTACTGAACGGGGCGTCGCCGCCGACGAGAGCGGTGTCACGACGGTGTCTCGAATCTGCGACACCGACGCGACACGACGGCGACATCGACCCCCTCGCGTGATTCCCATGCACCAGACTTCTCGCACCGGCATCCTGACATCGTCGTGAGCGACGTCATCATCCCCGTCGGCGTCGGCTGAGCCGTAGCTCCACGGAAAGCTGGGAATAGCCCCAGCCCCGTGCTCGTTGGAGCTTCATGTCGGTGACGTGCACGCCAGGGGAGAGGAGCGCGATGATCGCAACAGTGGATGCGCCCGAACTCGCCGAATGGGCGGACGTAGACTTGCGGGCGATGAACGATCAGGCGGTCGAAGACCCGCGTACCCAGTTCGAGGAGCAGGCGCTCCCCTTCATGGATCAGCTCTACGCAGCGGCGATGCGGATGACCCGCAACCCCGCCGATGCGTCGGACCTGGTGCAGGAGACCTTCGTCAAGGCCTTCGCCGCCTGGGCGTCCTTCACGCAAGGCACGAACCTCAAGGCGTGGCTGTACCGGATCCTCACGAACACGTACATCAACACGTACCGCAAGAAGCAGCGCGAGCCCTACCAGGGCACCATCGACGACCTCGAGGACTGGCAGCTCGGCGGCGCGGAATCGACGACGGCGTCGTCGGCGCGGTCGGCCGAAGCCGAAGCGATCGACCACATGCCGGCATCCGTCGTCAAGGATGCGCTGCAGTCCCTTCCCGAAGACTTCCGACTGGCCGTGTACCTCGCGGACGTCGAAGGGTTCGCGTATCAGGAGATCGCGGACATCATGAAAACCCCCATCGGCACGGTCATGAGCCGTCTGCACCGAGGCAGACGCCAGCTCCGCGACCTGCTGTCCGACTATGCGAAGGAGCGTGGCATCGAAGTGCCCGCCACAAGGAGTGCGAAATGACCGACTGCGGTTGCGATAAAGCCCAGAAGGATCTCGAGGAGTACCTGCGCAACGAGGTCTGCAACACCCGTCACGCCGACATCACCGAGCACCTCGAGAACTGCGCCGCCTGCCGGGACGAAGCCCTCGTGGCGACGACCCTGACAGCCGTCGTCGCGCGTGCCTGCAAGGAGGCCGCGCCCGAGGATCTGCGTGACCAGGTGCTGGCGCGTCTGCGTGCGGAGCAGGCCACCCACCACTGACGTCTCAACCGTCGATACGAAGAAGGCCCCGCCGAGGCGGGGCCTTCTTCGTACTCGGGATCAGAAGCCGAGCGCCTGCTCCATGATCTCGGCGTGCTGGCGCGCGTGGACCTTCGGCGATCCGGTGGCGGTGGATGCCGCCGAAGACCGCGAGATCCGCTTGATCGTGCGCCCGTGCAGGTGCTTCACGACCTCGAGGGCGATGAACGGCCAGGCGCCCTGGTTCTCCGGCTCCTCCTGTACCCAATACAGCTCCGCGTTCGGGTAGCTGTCGAGGACCGCGTTGAGCTGCTCGATTGGAGCCGGGTAGTACTGCTCCAGCCGGACCAGTGCGACCTTCTCGTTCGGGTTCTTCTCGAGCTCCGCAGCGAGGTCCCAGTGGATCTTGCCGGCGTGCAGCAGCACGCGGGTGACGGACTCGCGGTCGAGGGAGCGGTGGTCGTCGATCACCGGCTCGAACTTGCCCTCGAGGAAGTCGTCGACCGAGCTCGTCGCGTTCCGCAGGCGCAGCATGGCCTTCGGCGTGAAGACCACGAGGGGCCGGCGCGGACGGGCGTAGGCCTGGCGACGCAGCAGGTGGAAGTACGACGCGGGCGTCGAGGGGCGGGCGACCGTCATGTTGTCCTGCGCACACATCTGCAGGTAGCGCTCGATGCGGGCCGACGAGTGGTCGGGTCCCTGGCCTTCGTAGCCGTGGGGGAGCAGGAGCACGACACTCGACTGCTGGCCCCACTTCTGCTCAGCGGAGGAGATGAACTCGTCGATCACCGACTGCGCCCCGTTGGCGAAGTCGCCGAACTGGGCCTCCCACAGGGTGAGGGTGTCGGCTCGTTCGACGGAGTAGCCGTACTCGAAGGCCATCGCCGCGTACTCGCTGAGCAGCGAGTCGTACACGTAGAAACGGCCCTGGTTGTCGCTCAGGTTGGCGAGTGGCAGCCATTCCTGGCCGTTCGCCCGGTCGTGCATGACGGCGTGACGCGTCACGAACGTGCCGCGACGGACGTCCTGGCCGGCCAGGCGCACGTTCGACCCCTCGACGAGGAGCGAGCCGAAGGCGAGCAGTTCGCCGAAGCCCCAGTCGATCTTGCCGTTGCGGCTCATGTCCTGGCGCTTGTCGAGCAGCTGCTGGAGCTTCGTGTGCACCGTGAAGCCCTCGGGCTTGTTCACGAAGGCGTCGCCGATGCGCTCGATGACGTCGCGGCTGACGGCGGTGGAGTCCGGCTCGCCGACGGCGGGCTCCGCCGGGGCGTCGGCGCTGACGACGGGCGAGGTGCCGGTCTGCGCCGCGTGGATCTCGGCGAAGGCGATCTCGAGGCGGTTCTGGAAGTCCTGCTTCGCCTTGTCGTACTCCTCCTCGGTGATGTCGCCGCGTCCGACGAGGGCCTCGGTGTAGAGCTTGCGGACCGAGCGCTTCGCCTCGATGAGGTTCGTCATGAGGGGCTGCGTCATCGAGGGGTCGTCGCCCTCGTTGTGGCCGCGGCGCCGGTAGCAGACGAGGTCGATGACGACGTCGCGGTTGAACTCCTGGCGGTAGCGGAAGGCGAGCTCGGCGACGTGCACGACGGCCTCGGGGTCGTCGCCGTTCACGTGAAAGATCGGTGCCTGGATCGTCTTGGCGACGTCGGTGGCGTAGATCGACGTGCGGGCGTCGAGCGGGAGGGTCGTGAAGCCGACCTGGTTGTTGACCACGACGTGGACCGTGCCGCCGGTGCGGTAGCCGCGCAGGCGCGACATCTGCAGCGTCTCCATGACGACACCCTGGCCCGCGAAGGCCGCGTCGCCGTGGACGAGGATCGGGAGCCACGAGAACGATCCGATGGGGAGGCGGTCCTGCTTGGCGCGGACGATGCCCTCGAGGACGCCGTCGACGGTCTCGAGGTGCGAGGGGTTCGCGGCGAGGTAGACGGGGAGTTCTTCGCCGCCGTCGGCGACGAAGGTGCCCTGGGTGCCCAGGTGGTACTTGACGTCGCCCGAGCCGCTCTTGGAGCCGACGGCCACCGATCCCTCGAACTCGCGGAAGATCTGGCTGTAGGTCTTGCCGGCGACGTTGGTGAGGACGTTGAGGCGACCGCGGTGCGCCATCGCGATGGCGGCTCCGTCGAGGCCCTCGGATGCCGCGCCCTGGAGGATCTGGTCCAGCAGCGGCACGAGCGACTCGCCGCCTTCGAGGCTGAAGCGCTTCTGGCCGACGAACTTGGTCTGCAGGAAGGTCTCGAAGGCCTCGGCCTCGTTCAGCTTGCCGAGGACGCGCAGCTGCTCGTCGTGGCCGGGCTTCTGGTACTTGACCTCGAGGTTGTCCTGGAACCACTTGCGCTGCGTCGGGTCCTGGATGTGCATGTACTCGACACCGACGGTGCGGCAGTACGAGTCGCGCAGGATCCCGAGGATGTCCCGGAGCTTCATCGTGCGCTTGCCGCCGAACCCGTTCGTGACGAACTCGCGGTCGAGGTCCCAGAAGGTCAGCCCGTGGTTCTCGATCTCGAGGTCGGGGTGCGTGCGCTGCACGTACTCGAGGGGGTCGATGTCGGCCATCATGTGGCCGCGGACGCGGTAGGAGTTGATGAGCTCCTGGACACGTGCCGTCTTGTCGACGCGCTCGGCGATGTCGACCTTGATGTCGCTCGACCAGCGGATGGGGGAGTACGGGATGCGGAGGGCCGCGAAGATGTCGTCGTAGAACCCCTCCTGGCCGATCAGCAGCTGGTGCACGATCTTCAGGAACTCACCCGAGCCGGCACCTTGGATGACGCGGTGGTCGTAGGTGCTCGTGAGGGTGATGGTCTTGCCGATGCCGAGCTCGCCCAGCGTCTTCTCGCTCGCGCCCTGGAACTCGGCCGGGTAGTCGAGGGCGCCGGCGCCGATGATGCAGCCCTGACCCTTCATCAGACGCGGCACGGAGTGCACCGTGCCGATCCCGCCGGGGTTGGTGAGGGACACCGTCGTGCCCTGGAAGTCGGCGGCGGTCAGCTTGTTCTTGCGGGCGCGCTGGACCAGGTCCTCGTAGGCGGTCAGGTATTCGCCGAAGGTCAGAGTCTCGGCCTGCTTGATGCTCGGCACCATGAGGGCACGCGTGCCGTCCGGCTTCGGAAGGTCGATCGCGATGCCCAGGTTGATGTGAGCGGGGGCGACGACCGACGGCTTGCCGTCGACCTCGGCGTAGTAGACGTTCTGCGTCGGGAAGGCCTTCAGCGCCTGGATCAGCGCCCACCCGATGATGTGGGTGAAGCTCACCTTGCCGCCGCGCGTGCGCGACATGTGGTTGTTGATGACGATGCGGTTGTCGATCATCAGCTTCGCGGGGATCGTGCGAACGCTCGTCGCCGTCGGGACGGTGAGCGACTCGTCCATGTTCGCGGCGAGGGTCTTGGGCAGGCCGCGGAGCGGGGTGACCGTGTCCTCGAGGGTCGCCTTCTCCGCGGACGGGGCGGCCTTGGGCGCCTCGGCGGGGATCGGCTGCGGTGCCGCCGGGCGTGCGGTGGTGCGTGCCACGGGCTGCGCGCCGGTGGCGGCGGGGCGGGCCTCGGCGGCGGAAGCGGATGCCGCAGGCGTCGGGGCGGCGGGGGCGGATGCCGTCGGTGCCGCAGCCTCGGCGGGAGCGCCCGTCGACGGGGCGTCGGGGGTGTAGGCCTCGAGGATCGGCCACCACTCCTTGTCCACCGAGTTCTTGTCGCGGCTGTACTGCTCGTACAGCTCTGCGACGAGCCATTCGTTGGCTCCGAACTCCCCGTCGCTCGTAGTTCCCACGCCGGTCGCCTGACTGGACACGGTTCCGCCTGCTTTCGTCGTCGACGTTCGAAATTGTGCGGGCCTCGCGCGGCCTCGCGCACAGACGTCAAGGGTATCCCAGGTTGTCCCCCCTCCGACCCGCGCCGACGGCCCGGACACGGGGGTTCCGCGTCGCCTAGCGTGGGTGTATGCACTTCTCCGGCGAGCGACCCGCAGGCGACCTGACCTACTCCGACGTGTTCCTCGTCCCCCGACGATCGGATGTCACGAGTCGACTCGACGTGGACCTCTCGCCGGGCGACGGCACGAGCGCCACGATCCCGATCGTCGCGTCGAACATGAACTCCGTCACCGGCCCGCGGCTGGCGGCGACGCTCGCCCGGCGAGGCGGTCTCGCCGTCCTGCCGCAGGACATGGCGTTGCAGGACGTGGATGCCGGCATCCGCTGGGTGAAGGAGCAGCCGGTGAGCTGGGACACGCCGCTCGTCCTGTCGCCCGACGCGCTCGTCTCGGACGCGGCTGCCCTTCTCCCGCCGTCCTCGGGGCACGGCGTCGTCGTGACGTCCGCCACGGGGCGGATCCACGTCGACGACATCCTCGGCATCGTTCCGGCCGAGCGGCTCGGCACGGCTCTGCCCGATGCGCGCCTCGGTGACCTGGTGCGCGGGCGCGCGGCATCCATCGACGCCGACGACGTCGACACCGCCCGGGCCGCCTTCGACCTGCTCATCGCGGCGGATGCCGACCTCGTCACCGTGCTGCAGCACGGCCATCTCGTGGGAACCCTGTCGCGGCGGACCGCCTTGCGCTCGTCGCTCTACCGTCCCGCCGTGGACGCCGACGGGCGCCTCATCGTGGCAGCCGCCGTCGGGATCAACGGCGACGTCGCGGCGAAGGCCCGCGCGCTCGCCGCCGCCGGCGTCGACGCGCTCGTGGTCGACACCGCGCACGGGCACCAGGAGAGCATGATCCGTGCCCTCCGCGCGGTCGCTGCGGAGGACCTCGGCCTCCCGATCGTCGCGGGGAACGTCGTGACCGCCGAGGGTGTCCGCGACCTCGTCGAGGCCGGCGCCACCATTCTGAAGGTCGGGGTCGGTCCCGGCGCGATGTGCACCACCCGCATGATGACGGCCGTGGGGCGTCCGCAGTTCTCGGCGGTGCTCGAGACGGCCGAGGCCGCCGCCGCGGTCGGCGCGCACGTGTGGGCGGACGGCGGCGTCCGCTACCCCCGCGACGTCGCCCTCGCCCTGGCGGCGGGCGCGGCATCCGTCATGATCGGGTCGTGGTTCGCCGGCACGATCGAGGCGCCCGGTGACCTCCGGGTCGACGCCGAGGGTCGCGTGTTCAAGGAGTCGTGGGGCATGGCCTCGACGAAGGCCGTCCAGGGCCGGTTCGGCCGCCTCGACCCGTTCGAGCGCGCGCGCAAGGAGCTGTTCGCGGAGGGCATCTCGTCGTCGCGGATCTACCTCGACCCGCTCCGGCCGAGCGTCGAGGACCTGCTCGACATGATCACCTCGGGGGTCCGGTCGTCCTTCACCTACGCGGGCGCGGCGACCGTGCCCGATTTCCACGAGCGGGCGACGGTCGGCTTCCAGTCGGCGGCCGGGTACGAAGAAGGCAAGGCTCTGCCGGTCAGCTGGTGAAAGAGCGCACGCGCGCGAGGCGCGCGGTGCCGTAGAATCGTCCCCACAATGGACGACCCTCCCAGTAGACCTTCGCCCCACCGACCCTGCTCCCCGATGATCGGGGGTGACGTGTGATGGACTACGTCATGTTGGGCGTGGGGCTGCTCCTGACCGTGGGAACCGGCCTGTTCGTGGCCAGTGAGTTCGCACTCGTCAACCTCGATCGCGCCGACCTCGAAGCGCGCCGCGCCGCCGGTGAGAGCCGACTCTCTCTCACGATCAACGCGCTCCGGATCACGTCGACGCACCTCTCGAGCGCGCAGCTCGGCATCACGCTGACCACGCTCCTCACCGGTTACACGATGGAACCGGCGCTGTCGAACCTGCTGGATCCGGTGTTCCGCGTCTGGGGTCTTCCCGAAGCGGCATCCCGCCCCATCTCGACCGTGATCGCCATGGCGACCGCCACGATCTTCTCGATGATCATCGGCGAGCTCGTGCCCAAGAACTTCGCGCTCGCGGTTCCCCGCCAGACGGCGAAGCTCGTCATGGGGTTCCAGACCGTCTTCACGACCGTCTTCAAGCCCGCGATCCAGCTGCTCAACGGCAGCGCGAACGCGGTGCTGCGGGCCATGGGCGTCGAGCCCAAGGAGGAGCTCTCCGGCGCGCGCACGGCAGAGGAGCTCTCGAGTCTCGTCCGGCGCTCGGCGAGCGCGGGCGTCCTCGAGAAGGACACCGCGTCGCTGCTCGATCGCACGCTGACCTTCTCGCGCCTGACGACGGCCGACGTCATGACCCCGCGGCCGAGCGTCCACGCCGTCGCCGCGGACGACAGCGTCGAAGAGGTCGTCCAGCTCGCCCGGCGCACCGGCCACAGCCGGTTCCCCGTCTACGGCGAGTCGATGGACGACATCACGGGCATCGTCCATCTGAAGCAGGCCGTCTCGGTGCCGCGCGAGCGACGCGCCGACGTGCCGGCCGCCGCGATCGCGGAGGAGCCGCTGCGCGTCCCCGAAGCGGTGCACCTCGACGGGCTGATGTCGGAGCTGCGCTCCCGCGGTTACCAGATGGCGATCGTCGTCGACGAGTACGGCGGCACCGCCGGCGTCGTCACCCTCGAGGACCTCGTCGAGGAGATCGTCGGCGAGGTGCTCGACGAGCACGACCGCAACCGCGCGGGCGTCGTCCGCGGCAAGGGGTCCATCGTCTTCCCCGGTGACCTCCGACCCGACGAGGTGCTCGACCGCACCGGCATCCGCGTCCCCGAGGGGGACGTCTACGACACGGTCGGCGGCTTCATCATGGCCACACTGGAACGCATCCCCTCCGTGGGCGACCAGATCACCCTCGACGACGGGACCATCACCGTGCAGCGGATGGACGGTCGCCGTGTCGACCGCGTGAAGTTCGTGCCCGCTCCCGTGCCGGTCGGCGCTGAGACGGAGAGGGGTGAGCGGCGATGAACGACTGGGCCGGAATCGCGTGGCTCGTCGTCCTCCTCGTGGCGAACGCCTTCTTCGTCGGCGCGGAGTTCGCCGTCATCTCGGCGCGACGATCGCAGATCGAACCGCTGGCCGAGAAGGGGTCGCGGTCGGCCAAGACCGCGCTCTGGGCGATGGAGCACGCCACGCTCATGCTGGCGACGTGTCAGCTCGGCATCACCATCTGCTCGCTGCTCATCCTGAACGTCTCGGAGCCGGCGATCCACCACCTGCTGGCGGTGCCGTTGGAAGCCATCGGCCTGCCGTACGCGGTCGTCGACGTCACGGGCTTCGTCATCGCGCTGCTGCTGGTGTCGTACCTGCACGTCGTGTTCGGCGAGATGGTCCCCAAGAACCTCGCGTTCTCGCTGCCGGATCGCGCCGTGCTCCTGCTCGCGCCCCCGCTCGTGTTCGTCTCGCGGGTGTTCCACCCGATCATCGTGGCGCTCAACTGGATCGCGAACCATATCGTGCGGCTGTTCCGCGTCGAGCCGAAGGACGAGGCCGCCTCGACCTTCACGCTCGACGAGGTCGCGACGATCGTCAACCAGTCCCGCATCGAGGGCGTGCTCGACGATGCGTCAGGCGCGGTTGCGATGGCGGTCGAGTTCACCGACAAGAAGGCGAAGGATGTCGCGGTTCCGCTCTCGGAGCTCGTCACCCTGCCCGAGAACACCACGCCCGACGAGATCGAGCGGGCCGTCGCCCGGCACGGGTTCTCGCGGTACGTGATCGTCGACGACGAGGGGATGCCGCTCGGTTACGTCCACCTGAAGGACGTGCTGCGCGCGGCCGAGGGGGACGACTCCGAGAACACCGTCGCGCAGCCGATCAAACCCAAGCGGATCCACCACATGATCCCGATCGGCGAGACCACCGACCTCGAGGACGCGCTCGCGCTCATGCGTCGCTCGAGTCGGCACCTCGCTCAGGTCCGCGACACGGCGGGGGAGACGACCGCGGTGCTGTTCCTCGAGGACATCATCGAGGAGCTCGTCGGCGAAGTGCACGACGCGACGCGCCGCCTCTGACCAGGCTCAGCGCCGGCGGGCGCGGAGGTACTGCGGCGGCCACAGCGTCGCAGCCTCCGCGTCGCCGAGGTCGTCCGCGGCCTGCAGGGCGAAGTTCGGGTTCCGCAGCCAGCCGCGGCCGATCATGACCGCATCGGCGAGGCCGTCCTGGAGGACGGCCTCGGCCTGCGGGCCATCGAGGATCTCGCCGACCGCCGTCACGAGGAGCCCGGTCCGTTCGCGGACGGTCGCCGCGAACGGGACCTGGTACCCCGGTCCCGTCGTGATCTTCTGGTGCGCGACCAGTCCGCCCGTCGAGATGTCGATGACGCTCGCGCCGCGCTCGCCGACCCAGCCGGCGACCGTCGCGGTCTCGTCGACGCCCCAGCCGCCGTCGGCCCAATCGGTCGCCGAGAAGCGCACCGCGAGGGTGCGGCGGGGCGCGGCATCCCGGACCGCGTCGACGACGCGGAGGAGGAGGCGGGCGCGGTTCTCCAGCGACCCGCCGTACTCGTCGGTGCGCTCGTTCGACAGCGGCGAGAGGAACTGGTGCAGCAGGTAGCCGTGCGCCGCGTGCACCTCGAGCAGGTCGAAACCGGCCTCGTCCGCGCGGCGGGCGGCGTCGCCGAACGCGACCACGAGGGCGTCGATGCCGCTCGCGTCGAGGGCGACCGGCTCGGCGTAGCCGTCGAACGCGACGGCGGAGGGGGCGACGGTCGTCCAGCCGCCGTCGGCGGGGGCGACGCTGCCGCGAGCGTCGTCGAACGGACGGTGCGTCGAGGCCTTCCGCCCCGCGTGCGCGAGCTGCACGCCCGCGAGGGCACCGCGGGAGTGGATCGCCGCGACGATGGGGGCCCAGGCATCTCGCTGCGCGTCGTTCCACAGCCCGGTGTCGGACGGGGTGATCCGTCCCTCGGGCACGACGGCCGTCGCCTCGGCGATGACCACCCCGGCACCGCCATTCGCGAACTGCGCGAGGTGCACGTGGTGCCAGTCGTTCGGCACACCGTCGACGGCGGAGTACTGGCACATGGGCGAGACCCAGAGGCGGTTGCGGGCGGTCGTACCGGACAGCTCGAGCGGGCGGAAGAGGAGGGTCATGAGCGGACTCCGTCGCATAGGGTGGGCGCCATGACGGCGCAGGGGTGGAACGGTGCGGACACGGCAGCGGTCCTCACCGAGCCAACGGCCGACGACGACAAGTATTCCCGCGGTGTGGTCGGGATGCGGACCGGATCTGCCGCGTTCCCGGGAGCTGCGGTGCTCGGCGTCGAGGCCGCCTGGCGCACCGGCGTCGGCATGGTGCGCTACCTCGGACCCGAGCGAGCAGCCGATCACGTCCTCGGCCGTCGGCCCGAGACCGTGACGGCGGACGGCCGCGTGCAGGCGTGGGTCATCGGGTCCGGGACGGATGCCGCCCACCGCTCCGCGCGCGAACGTGCGGCGCTCCGGGGCATCCTCTCCGGCGAGGCACCGGTCGTCGTGGATGCGGGAGCCCTGGACCTGGCCGCCGGAGCACCGGCGCCCGTCGTGGCGACGCCGCACGGACGCGAGCACGCCCGGCTGCGGCAGATGCTGGGACTCGACCCGGAGATCGACGACCCTGCGGAGACGTCGGCCGCGCTCGGCGGTGTCGTCGTCCGGAAGGGGGCGACCACCGTCGTCGCCGCACCCGGAATCGAGCCGATCGAGATCACCGCGCCGACCTCGTGGCTGGCGACCGCCGGGACGGGCGACGTCCTCGCGGGAACCGTCGGCGCCGTGCTCGCGGGTGTCATCGGGCACGGGACGTCGCCGGCCGACCTCGGCGCACTGCAGCGCGCCGCGGCATCCGCCGTCTGGTTGCACGGGCACGCGGCCGCGCTCGCCGTCGCAGCGAACGGCGGCGGACCGATCGTCGCGCTCGACGTCGCCGAGCACCTGCCGCACGCCGTCGCGGCGGCTCTCGCGGGGTGACGCCGGCGCGTCGCCCTAGGCTGGAGGGCGTGACGAACCGCGTGCTGCTCTGGGCCGCGTTCGCCCTCGTCCACCTCTTCGTCGGCGCTCTCGGCTTCCTGCTGCCGAACGAGCCCATGGGCGATGTCTACCGGGTCTACGAACCCTGGTCGCGCGCCGTCTTCTCGGGCGGCGGGATCGTCGGTGTCACGCAGGACTGGGTCTATCCGCACCTCGCGCTCCTGCCCATGCTCCTCGCACACCTGCCCGGAGCGCTCGTCGGGAGCTACACCGTCGGGTGGGCGATCCTCGTGACAGCCGTCGACGGGGTCGCCTTCGCCGTGCTGATCGGCGCCGGACGCTCGCGCGGTCGTCTCACGGCCGCGGTCTTCTGGCTCGCCGCGATCGTCGCCCTCGGGCCCGTCGGGATGTACCGGATCGACGGCGTGTCGGTTCCGCTCGCGATCCTCGGATGCCTGTGGCTGCTGCGCCGGCCGGGTATCGCCGGAGCGCTGCTCGCCGCAGCGACCTGGATCAAGATCTGGCCGGCGGCACTCATCGGGGCGGCCGTCGTCGCCGTGCGTCGACGGAGCGTCATCATCGGGGCCGGCGCCCTCGTCAGTGCGCTCATCCTGGGGATCGTCGTCGCCGCGGGCGGTGCCGACCACGCGCTCGGCTTCGTCAGCGGGCAGACCGGGCGAGGGCTCCAGGTCGAGGCGCCGGTGAGCGCCGTGTACCTGTGGGGCGCGCTGCTCGGAGCCGACAGGTGGACGGTCTACTACGACCAGGGGATCCTCACCTTCCAGGTCACCGGGCCGCTGCTGAGCGTCGTGTCGGCGCTCATGACCCCGGCTCTCGTGCTGGCCGCCGCCGCGGTCGTCGCCATCGGCGTCGTCAAGATCCGGAGGAAGGTGCCGTTCGTGCGGCTCTTCCCCACCCTGGGGCTCGCGCTCACGACCGTCCTCATCGTCGTCAACAAGGTCGGCTCGCCGCAGTTCCAGACGTGGCTGTTCGCGATCGTCGTCTTCGGGCTCGTGGTGGACCGTCGCCGGTGGGTGGCACCCGGCATCCTCGTCCTCGTGTCCGCCGCGCTGACGCAGCTCGTCTATCCCGTGCTCTACAACGGCATCGTCTCGCCCGAGATCGTCGCCGTGAGTGTGCTGACCCTCCGGAACCTCGCACTGGCCGTGCTGATGGTGTGGATGGTCGTGCGCCTGTGCCGTCTCCCCGCCCGCTCCATCCCCTGATCCGGAGGTCCCCATGATCGTCGCCTTCTCCGTCGCCCCGTCCGGGAACGGCAACCCGGACGGTTCCGTCCACGACGCGGTCGCGGCCGCCGTCGCCGTCGTCCGCGCCTCGGGCCTGCCGCACCGGACCACGAGCATGTTCACCGAGATCGAAGGGGAGTGGGACGAGGTGATGGCCGTCGTCAAGGGCGCCGTCGACGCCGTGCAGCCGTTCGGCTCCCGCGTCTCGCTCGTCCTGAAGGCGGACATCCGCCCCGGCTACACGGGGGAGATCGACGGCAAGATCGAGCGTCTCGAGTCCGCGCTCGAATCGATTCGTCCTCAGGAGGGGAGCGGGACTACGATCCCGGAGTGACGTCCGCTCCCACCCGCCCCCGCCGCGCGCTGCTGGCGCTCGCCATCGGCAGCTTCGCCATCGGGATGACGGAGTTCGTCGTCATGGGGCTCCTCCCCGAGATCGCACGCGAACTGCTGCCCACGGCGTGGGCCGCATCGCAGGAGGATGCCATCGCCCAGGCGGGCTGGCTCATCACGCTCTACGCGCTCGGCGTCGTGATCGGAGCCCCGACGATCGCGGCCTCCGTCGCGAAATACCCGCGACACCGGGTCATGATCCTCCTCGCCGGTGCGCTGACGCTCTGCAACGCGCTGACGCTGATCCTGCCGACGTTCGAGCTTGTCGCGGCGTCCCGTCTGCTGGCCGGTCTTCCGCACGGCGCCTACTTCGGGATCGGCGCCCTCGTCGCCGCCGACGTCATGGGGCCGGGCAACCGTGCCAAGGGCATCGCCTTCGTCCTCACGGGACTGACGGTCGCCAACGTCGTCGGTGTACCGCTCGGCACGTTCCTCGGCCAGAACCTCGGCTGGCGCTGGGCGTTCGTCATGGTCGTCGTCATCTTCGCCGCAGCGACGGTCGCGATCGCCCTCACCGTGCCGCACCGAGCCGGTGAGCCGTCGCGGACGCTGCGCGCGGAGCTGAAGGTGTTCCGCATCCCGCAGGTCTGGTTCGCGCTCGGGATCGGCGCGATCGGCTTCGGCGGCTTCTTCGCCGTCTACACGTACGTCTCGCCGCTCGTGACCGAGGCGGCGGGGGCTCCCGTCTGGCTCGTCCCGATCGTGCTCGTCGTGCTGGGACTCGGGATGACCGCCGGGAACCTCGTCGGCGGTCATCTCGCCGACGCCAACCTCGTCCGATCGATGCTCGGGCTCCTCGGCCTCCTCGTGGTCACGCAGCTCCTGCTGGCACTGACGTCGGGCTGGATCGTGACCGTGATCGTCTTCGTCTTCGCGGTGGCGTTCGCCTCGTCGGCGGTGAGTCCCACCGTGCAGACACGGCTCATGGACGTCGCCGGCGACAACCAGTCGATCGCCGCCGCGCTCAACCACTCGGCGTTCAACACGGGCAACGCGGTCGGCGCCGCCCTCGGCGGTGCGGTCATCGCCGCAGGGCTCGGCTACACCGCCCCCGTCTGGGTCGGCCTGCTGCTCGCCCTGGGCGGACTCGTGATCGGGATCGTCAGTGTCACGGTCGAGCGCCGCACCGCGGCGCGAACGCCGGCCGTTCGCTGACACGCTCCGGGGGAGGGCGCAACCCCGTCCGTCGCGCGCACCGCGAGTCGATAGCGTCGAGACATGTCCCGCAACTCGCGTGTGTTCGCCTGCACCCCTGACGACGTCTTCGCCGTCCTCGCCGACGGGTGGCTCTTCCCCTCGTGGGTCGTCGGCGCGTCGCGGATGCGCGAGGTCGCCGAGACCTGGCCTCGGGTGGGTTCGCACCTGCACCACTCGTTCGGTGTGTGGCCGGTCCTCATCGACGACGAGACCGAGGTGTTGGCCTACGACCCGCCGCGTCACCTCCTCCTGCGTGCCAAGGGCTGGCCGGTGGGTGAGGCGCAGGTCGACATCCAGGTGAGGCCGCACCCGGACGGTGCTGTCGTGCGAATCCAGGAGGAGGCCGTCGCCGGACCCGGAAGCCTCATCCCGACGGCGCTCCTCGACGTCGCTCTGCAGCTGCGGAACGCCGAGACCCTGCACCGCCTCGCCTACCTCGCCGAGGGGCGTGCCGCGCGACCGACCGATGAGACCACCGCCGAGGACGAGGGCGTCGGCGAGTGAGCGACCTCGACGCGATCATCGTCGGGGCGGGCCCGAATGGGCTCGCCGCCGCAGTCACGCTGGCCCGTGCCGGCCTCGCCGTGCGTGTGTACGAGAAGGGCGGCACCATCGGCGGCGGCGCGCGGACGATGGAGATGACGCTCCCCGGGTACCGGCACGACGTCTGCTCGGCGGTGCACCCGCTCGCGTTCGAGAGTCGGTTCTTCCGCGAGTTCGGGCTGCGGCGGCGGGTGGACTTCGCCGTCCCGGATGCCTCGTTCGCGCAGCCCCTCGACGGCGGACGCGCGGCGATCGCCTACCGCGACCTCGACCGCACAGCCGCCACGCTGGGCCGCGACGGCGACGCGTACGCCCGCCTGATGCGTCCGCTCGTGGACCATGCGTCCGGTGTCGCGGACTTCACGGGGCACGCGCTCATCCGCGTGCCCGCCGACCCCGTCGCGGCCGTGTGGTTCGGCCTGCGGACCCTGGAGCAGGGGAGCGGAGCGTGGAACGCCCGGTTCCGGGAGGATGCCGCACCCGCCCTGCTCACGGGCGTCGCCGCGCACACGATCCTCGCCCTGCCGAGTCTCGCCGCCGCCGGCGCGGGTCTCGCGCTCTCGACCTACGGTCACGCGCGAGGCTGGCCGATCCCGATCGGCGGCAGCCAGAGCATCGTCGACGCGATGGCCGACGACCTGCGCGCGCACGGCGGTGAAATCGTCACCGACCACGAGGTCGGGTCGCTCCGGGAGCTCCCCGCCGCCCGGGCGGTGCTCCTCGACGTCGTCCCGCGCGACTTCCTGCGGATCGCGGGCGACGACGTGCCCAGCGGGTACCGGGGCGCTCTGGAGCGGTTCCGCTACGGCGGGGCGGTCGCGAAGGTCGACTTCGCCCTGTCGGGACCGGTCCCGTGGGCGAATGAGGAGGTCCGCTCGGCGGGCACCGTGCACGTCGGCGGCACGCGCGCCGAGATGGCGGCATCCGAGAACCTCATCTCGCGCGGCGGACTGCCGGACGCGCCCTACGTCCTGGTGGCGCAGCCGTCGGGGTTCGACCCGTCCCGTGCGCCGGCGGGCGGTCACGTGCTCTGGACGTACACGCACGTGCCGTCCGGCAGCACCGCCGACCGCGCCGAGGTCGTCATCCGGCAGATCGAGCGGTTCGCCCCGGGCTTCCGCGACCTGATCGTCGGGGTGAACTCCCGGAACGCCGTCGAGGTCGAGGCCGAGAATCCGAACTACCCCGGCGGCGACATCGCGGCGGGAGCGCCCGCGCTGTGGCAGCTGCTGAAGCGGCCGGTCGTGTCGCCGGATCCATGGCGCACCCCTCTCGACGGGGTCTACCTGTGCTCGGCGTCGACGAGTCCCGGTCCCGGCGTGCACGGCCTCGCCGGCTGGCACGCGGCGCGGTCGGCGCTCCGCCACACGTTCGGCACGCGGATCTCGCCCGACCTGTCGCCGAGGTAGCGGGCGTCAGCTCTCGAGCAGGCGTCGCAGGTGGCGGCCGACGGGTTCGGTCTCGATGAGGAACCCGTCGTGACCGAAATCGCTCGCGAGGACGACCGTGTCGTCGTCGATGGTGGTCCGGATGCCGCGGCTGATCCGGTGCTGCCCTTCGACCGGGAACAGCCGGTCGCTGTCGACCCCGAGGACGAGGGTGCGCGCCGTCACGCGGGCGAGGGCGTCCTCGACGCCACCGCGGTCACGGCCGACGTCGTGCGAGTTCATCGCCTCGACGAGGGTGAGGTAGGAGTTGGCGTCGAACCGCCGCGTGAAGCGGTTGCCGTGGAAGTCGAGGTAGCTCTCGACGGCGTACCGTCCACCCTCGCCGAAGGGGCTCTTGTCGGACTGCCATGACCGCTGGAACCGCTGGTTGAGTTCGGTGGGCGTGCGGTAGTTCAACAGCGCCATGCGCCGCGCGAGCGACAGGCCACGGTGGGGTCCGTCGCCGTCGGGGGCGTCGTAGTAGGAGCCGCCGGCGAAGCGCGGGTCCATCTGGATCGCCGCGAGCTGCACGGAGTTCAGCGCGACCTGATCAGCGGTCGTCGTCGGCGGCGAGCACAGCACGCCCAGGCGCTCGACCCGCTCCGGGTGCGTCACGGCCCACTCGAGGGCGTGCATGCCGCCCATCGAGCCGCCAATCACTCCCGCCCAGACGTCGACGCCGAGAGCGTCCGCGAGCATGACCTGCGCGGCGACCTGGTCGCGGATCGTGAGGAACGGGAACCGGGACGCCCACTCGTAGCCGTCCGGGGCGATGCTCGCGGGGCCGGTCGAGCCCTGGCATCCGCCCAGCATGTTCGGGGCGACGACGAACCAGCGGTCGGTGTCGATCGGGGCGCCGGGGCCCACGATGTCGCCCCACCAGCCGTCCGTCGCGTGACCGGGGACGGCGTCGCCGCGGACGTGGCTGTCGCCGGTCAGGGCGTGCAGGATCAGCACCGCGTTGTCACGGGCGGGCGAGAGCTCGCCCCATGTCTCGTAGGCGAGGCGGATGCCGGGCAGGCTCGCTCCGCTCTCGGTGGCGAACGCGCCGAACTGCGCGAACCTCCGCTCGCCCACCGGGTCGCCGTCGCGCCAAGCGCCGGTCGCCGGCGGGCGTCCGAGCAGCAGTCGGGCGTCGGCCTCGGTCACCGGAGCCGAGGGCACCGTGTCCTCCGAGGTCTGCCAGTCCATACGTCCATTGTCCCGGGCGAGGGTGAGGGCCAGCGCAGTGTTACGGAGGTGTTGGGCCCCGGGCGTGGGACGCGGTGCGTGCGCGCTCGGCACCGTCGAAAGTTTCCACCGAAAGGTGGGCGCGGGGTCTTTCGAACCCTCGCTAGCGTCGGGGGAACCGCCATTCGGCGACCGGATCGCTCCCCTCGAAAGAGACCTCGATGACACGTTCCTGGCGCAACTCCACCGCAAGCGGCGGGCGCTCCTTCGTCGCGCGGACCGCTAGGCGACGCGCGCGCGGCGTACCGAAGAGACGATCGAGGCCAGCACGACGTCCGGCTGACGCAGCAACGAGCGGGACGCGGCATCCTCGACGAGACGCTCCATGAGTAGCTGGGTCCGCGAAACGATGGGGTGCCAGTAGCCGCCGGGATGGTGTCGGTCCAGCTCCAGGCGCACGGACGCGTCTCTTGTCGTGAGCACCGCCGTGCCGGGTTTCAGGTCGAGCTCCGGATCGGTCTGCGTGATCATGACCAGGAGCGAACTCCACGCGCCCGCGAACGCTCCGGGGAAGGGAAAGCGGGTGGTCTGCAGGTCCAGGGTGGCGCCGCGGAGCTCGGCCCAGCCGATGTCCCGCGTCACGGTGACGCCGTCTCGGTGGCTGACGGTGTGTGCGCCGAGCACCAGGTGACGCCGACCGGGGTCGCCGATCGCGAGCCCGTCGGGCACAGCGTGAAGAGGTCCGTAGCGTTTCATGGTCGTGTCTCGAGCGTATCGGCCCGGACGCACGACACCCCGCCGGGCCGGGGCCGGGCGGGGTGTCGGTCTCCTGAGGAGGGGAGGTCAGGCGCGGGCGGCCTCGGAGTGGCGTCGCGCGACGGCGAGGGCCTGCTCGAGGTCGGCCTTCAGGTCCTCGATGTTCTCGAGACCCACCGACAGGCGGACGAGACCCGGGGTGACACCCGACGTGAGCTGCTGCTCCGGGGTCAGCTGCGAGTGGGTGGTGGATGCCGGGTGGATCACGAGCGAGCGCACGTCGCCGATGTTCGCGAGGTGGCTGAAGAGGCTGAGCGCGTTGACGAACTCGCGGCCGGCGTCGACGCCGCCCTTCAACTCGAACGACAGGACCGCACCCACGCCCTTCGGGGCGTAGCGGTTGGCCGCGGCGTACCAGGGCGAGGTGGGGAGGCCCGAGTAGTTCACCGAGGCGACGTCGGAGTGGTTCTCGAGCCACTCCGCGATCTCTTGCGCGTTCTGCACGTGACGCTCGATGCGCAGCGACAGCGTCTCGACACCCTGGATGAGGTTCCACGCGCTCTGCGGCGAGATGGCGGAGCCGAGATCGCGCAGCAGCTGGACACGGGCCTTGATGATGTACGCGAGGCCGTCACCGACGGCATCCGTGTACACCGCCCCGTGGTACGACTCGTCCGGCGTCGTCAGGCCGGGGAATCGGTCCGAGTGCTGGGACCAGGGGAACGAGCCGCCGTCGATGATGACGCCGCCGATCGTCGTGCCGTGACCGCCGAGGAACTTCGTGACCGAGTGCACGACGATGTCGGCACCGTGCTCGAAGGGGCGGATGAGGTACGGCGTCGCGATCGTGTTGTCGACGATGAGCGGCACGCCGGCGGCGTGGGCGACGTCGGCGACGGTGCGGACGTCGAGCACGTTGATCTGCGGGTTGCCGATCGTCTCGGCGAAGAACAGCTTCGTGTTCGGGCGGACGGCGCGGCGCCACTCCTCGGCGTCGTCCTGGTTCTCGACGAACGTCGTCTCGATGCCGAGCTTGGCGAGCGTGTACTTGAAGAGGTTGTACGTGCCGCCGTAGATCGAGCTCGACGAGACGATGTGGTCGCCGGCCTGCGCGATGTTGAGGACCGCGAAGGTCGAGGCGGCCTGGCCGCTCGCGAGGACGAGGGCGCCGGTGCCGCCCTCGAGGCCCGCGAGGCGCTGCTCGAGGACGTCCTGCGTCGGGTTCTGGATGCGCGTGTAGATGTTGCCGAACTCGGCCAGGGCGAACAGGTTCGCGGCGTGGTCGGCGTTGTCGAAGACGTAAGACGTCGTCTGGTAGATCGGCGTGGCGCGGGCCTTGGTCACCGGGTCCGGAGCGGCGCCGGTGTGGATCTGCTTGGTCTCGAAGCGCCAGTTCTCGGGTGCGGACATGACATGGCTCCCTGCGTGTGTGGTCGGGTGGTGGTCTGCGACGGATGCCGCGGGCCCGACACCGACGTTACGAGTCGCGCCCGACGGGGACAACGGAACGGGACACGCGGCGTAACGTGACGCGGTCCGCGGGCGCCCGCGGAGTCACTAGCGTTGAGCGCATGGCGAATCGACGTGCAGTGGTGACCGGTGCGAGCTCGGGGATCGGTGAGGCGGCCGTCCGCGCGCTGAGGGCGGCGGGGTGGGACGTCGTGGGCGTCGCGCGTCGAGCCGCCCGGCTGGAGGCCCTCGATGCCGAGATCGGATCGCAGTCCTACGCGGCCGACCTGACGAGCGAAGCGGATGTCGCGGCGCTCGCCGCGCACCTGGAGGACACCGGCCCGGTCCACGCGCTCGTCCACATCGCCGGCGGCGCGCGAGGCACGCAGCGCGTCGAGAACGGTGACCCCGACGACTGGCGCTGGATGTTCGAGGTCAACGTGCTCTCGGCTCAGCTCGTGACCGCCGCCCTCCTCCCGCTTCTGCGCCGCGCGGCGGAGGTCGACGGTCACGCCGACACCGTCTACGTCACCTCGACCGCCGCGCAGACCGCCTACCCGGGAGGCGCCGGGTACAACGCGGCGAAGGCGGGCGAGGCGATGCTCGTGCACGCCCTGCGGCTCGAACTGAACGGTGAGCCGATCCGCGTCGTCGAAGTCGCTCCCGGCATGGTGCAGACCGAGGAGTTCTCGCTCAATCGGCTCGGCGGCGACCGGTCCGCGGCCGAGAAGGTCTACGACGGCGTCGACCAGCCGCTGACCGCCGGCGACGTGGCGGATGTCATCGCCTACGCGCTGAACGCGCCGGGCCATGTGAACCTCGACCTCGTCACGATGCGACCGGTCGCGCAGTCCGCGCAGCACCTGCTGGCTCGCGGTCCGCTCCGGCCCCGCACGATCGAGGGCTGAGCGCGCTCACGCCTCCGGCGGGGCGTCGGCGAAGGCGACCTTCGGGACGAGGAGCAGCAGGAGCGCGGCGAGGAATCCGCCCGCGGCGCAGATGGCCCACACCGTGAGGTAGCCGCCCAGCGAGCTCGCCGTCTGCCCCGCGACCGCGCCCGCGCCGGCCGCGAGGACGACGCCGAAGACGGCGGAGGAGAACGCGCCGCCGATCGTCTTCGTGGTGTTCGTCATGCCCGACGCTTCGCCCGTCTTGCCGAACGGCGCCGCCGCCGCGGCGGCAGCGGGCATCGCGCCCACGAGGGCACCGCATCCGATGCCCGCGATCGACAGGTTCAGGAGCACCTGCCAGACCTCGAGATGGAACGGCAGGAACAGCGCGTAGCCGACTCCGACGAGGACGGCTGCGGCGATGAGCGCGAGACGCGGACTGACCCGCCGCGACGTCACCGCGAACAGGACCGCGCCCACGATCAGGGACACGAGGTAGAGGCCGATCACGTACGAGCGCTCGGTGGCGTCGAGCCCGAGGCCGTAGCCGAGCGACGAATCGGTGCCGGCGTAGGTCGACAGCGGCCCCTGCGCGCCGAGCAGGCTGATGCCGATGAGGAACGCCGTCGCCTGCACGGGCCACATGTCGGGACGCGCGAGCACGCGCATGTCGACGACGGGATGCCGGTGGCGCAGCTCGTGGCGGACGAACCAGACGAGCACGCCGACGCCGAGCACGAACAGCGCCGCGACCCCCGCCCACGTGCCCGCGCCGAGGCCGAGCTCGCCGATGAGCCGCATCCAGGCGAGGGCACCCGTCACCAGCAGCAGCCCCCAGGCGAGGAGGATCACTCCCACGGTGTCGAGGCGGCGCTCGCCGCTGGGGGTCGATTCGGGCACCCACAGCCAGATGACGATCACGACGAGCGAGACGGCGATGGCGGGGACCATGAGGGTGAGCCCGAGGTCGCCCGTAGCCGCGTAGATGCGTCCCGCGGCGAGGGCGCCGATGATCGCCCCCGCTTCGAGCCCGACGACGAGCAGCCCCGCAGCACGCCGGGTGAGCGAGACGCCACGGTTCTGCTCCCGCCCGCGCTCGAAGATGAGGGCGACCTCGAGCGGCAGCCACACGACGTAGAACCCCTGCAGCGACCAGAACAGCAGGAAGGTCCAGAACGAGTCGGCGAAGACGAGGCCCCACGAGGCGAGGGCGGTGAGGACCGCGGCGACGAGCAGGATCCGTTTGTGCCCGAACATGTCGCCGAGCTTGGCGAGGATCGGGACGACGAGGGCGCTCAGCAGCAGCTGCCCGGCCTCGAACCAGTTCACGTCGGCGTCGCGGATGCCGAGCTGGACGACGATGTCGCTGAACAGGGGGACGTAGAACCCCTGCAGGATGCCGCTCACGAGCTCGACGACGATGAACCACCCGATGAGTCCTGCCGTGATGCCCAGCGTGGACGAACCCAACCGCGACGAGCGCGTGGCGGACGAGCGCAGCAACGGCGCGGAGGAGGGCGGGATCCCGGTCACGAGCGCGAGCCTAGCGCTGGAGCGGCCCGCCGTCCCGCAGGTCGTAGTCTGGGAATCCATGGACGAGGGGATGCCGGTGGCCGCCGAACGCGAGACGCTGACCTGGGATGATTTCGGCGGGGCGACCCGCGACCTGGCGCGCGGCATCGTCGCGGACAGGTTCGCTCCCGACATCGTCGTCGCGATCGCCCGCGGGGGTCTCCTGCCGGCCGGGGCCATCGCGTACGGACTCGGCGTCAAGAGCTGCGGAGCGCTGAACGTCGAGTTCTACACCGGGATCGGGACGGTCCTCGACGCGCCCGAGATCCTCCCGCCCGACCTCGACCTCAGCGCGCTGCCGGGCAAGCGCGTGCTCCTCGTGGACGACGTCGCCGACAGCGGCCGCACCCTCGCCCTCGCCGTTCAGCTCCTGAGCGACGCCGGCGCGGATGTCCGCTCGGTCTGCATCTACACGAAGCCCGGCTCCATCGCGATGCCCGACTACTCGTGGCGCGAGACCGACCGCTGGATCGATTTCCCGTGGTCGTTCCGCGGGACGGTCGTCCAGGAGGACGCGGGCCTCCCCGCCGGGGCATGAGCGGCCGCTCTCTCGACGCCCTCGCGGCCGACGGGCACATCCACCCCGAGTGGGCGGATGCCCTCGCTCCCGTCGCCGCGGACATCGCCGCGCTCGGCGACCGGCTCCGCGCGGACGAGCGCGGGTACCTGCCCGCGGGCGACCACGTCCTGCGTGCGTTCAGCCGGCCACTCTCGGCCGTCCGCGTGCTGATCGTCGGCCAGGATCCGTACCCGACGCCGGGACACCCGATCGGGCTCTCGTTCGCCGTCGATCGCCACGTACGACCGCTGCCGCGGAGCCTCGGGAACATCTACGCCGAGTTGTCGGCCGATCTCGGCATCCCTCCGGCGGCGCACGGCGACCTCTCGGCGTGGACCGACCAGGGCGTCATGCTGCTCAACCGCGTCCTGACCGTCGCACCCGGTGAAGCCGGCTCGCACCGCGGCTGGGGCTGGGAGCGCGTCACTGCGCACGCCATCTCGACGCTCGTCGCCCGGTCCGAGCCGCTCGTCGCGGTGCTCTGGGGGAAGGATGCCGCGACCCTCCTCCCGATGCTCGGCGAGACCCCGCGCGTCGAGTCGGCGCATCCGTCCCCGCTGTCGGCGCGGCGCGGCTTCTTCGGCTCGCGCCCGTTCTCGCGGGTGAACGCCCTGCTCGAGGCGCAGGGGGCTGCTCCCGTCGACTGGCGACTGCCCGACTGAGCCGTATGCTGGCGGCATGCTGGAGGACGAGTACGAGCGCGATCGCCGCCGCCTTCCCCGTCATCTCCGCCGTCGCCCCGAGCCCGAGCGCGAGTTCTCGTTCGAGTTGCGGCCCGCTGTCCGCACCGACATGGCCGACGTGCGCGAGATCTACAACCACTACGTGGCGAACTCGGTCGTGACCTTCGACGAGAAGCGGTGGACGCACAAGCAGTGGGTCGAGAAGTTCGACTACCTCGCGAAGCTCGGACTGCCCTTCCTCGTCGCGGTGTCGCCGAGTGGGCAGATCCTGGGGTACGGCCTCGTCTCACCGTGGACCGGCAAGAGCGGGTTCCGCTACACCGTCGAGAACTCGATCTACCTCGGACAGGCCGCGACGGGCAAAGGCCTCGGTCGGTCGCTGCTCGAGGGGCTCATCGCCGCGTGCGAGGAGAAGGGCATCCGCGAGATGGTCGCCGTCGTCAGCGACAAGGGCGCCGAGGCCTCCCTGGCCCTGCACGAACGGCTCGGGTTCGTCGAGGTCGGACGCATGGGCAAGGTCGGGTTCAAGTTCGGGCGCTCGCTCGGCACGATCTACCTGCAGAAGCACCTGACCCCGAAGAAGAAGGACTCGCTCCTCACGCGTCTGCGTTCCCGCTGAGGTCGGCCGGCCGGACGGCCGCGCCGTCCGCCTGCACCCGGTCGATGAGCGCGCGCCACGGACCGCTGGCATCGCCCACGACCGCTCGGCGATCGTGGGCGCCGTGGATGGCCGCGACCTCCCACGAGAACCGGTCGGGGCCGGGAGCGGATGCCGCAGGCTCCTCCCACGGGCACGCGTCGAGGAGCGGCATCCACGCGTCGACGTCCGTCCCCGCGAGCTCGACGCGCCACGCGCGACGGAGCCCGGCGAATCCACCGGTGCGGACGACGGTGATCGTCAGCGGATCAACGGGATGCGGCATCCTCCACGACTCCGACGCTCGCCCACGCGGTGCGGACGGCGACGGCCTCCTCAGAGTCCTCACCGTACTCCGACACCGCTGTCTCGGCGGTGGCGGCCGCGAACTGCGCGAAGGTCGCCGCCGTCGAGAGGGTGCCCGAAACGAGGGTGAGGTACCAGATGCGCCCGGCGCGTTCCCAGGCGTAGCCGCCGAGAGCCGTCGCGACGAGGTGGAACGCCTTGTTCGGGATGCCGGAGTTGATGTGCACGCCGCCGTTGTCGCCCGAGGTCTCGACGAAATCGCGCATGTGCGAGGGCTGCGGATCCTTGCCGAGGACGTCGTCGTCGTACGCCGTCCCGGGGGCGGCGAGGGAGCGGAGCGCCGATCCCGTGACCGCGTCGGTGAAGATCCCGGCGCCGATGAGCCAGGTCGCGGCATCCGCCGTCTGACCCTGGTGGTGCTGGTCGGCGAGCGCACCGAAGACGTCGGCGATCGACTCGTTGAGGGCGCCCGACTGTCCCGAATAGTCGAGACCGCCGGCCGACTCGATCACGCCGTGGCCCAACTCGTGCGCGATGACGCTGAGCGATCGCGTGAAGCCGGCGAACACCTCGCCGTCGCCGTCGCCGAACACCATGCGCTCGCCGTCCCAGAACGCGTTGTCGTAGGCGCGACCGTAATGGACCGTAGCGGCGAGGGAGCCGCTCCGCCCGTCGAGGCCGACCCGCTCGAAGGCGTCCCACAGGAAGGTGAAGGTCGCGCCCAGCCCGTCGTACGCTTCGTCGACCGCCGCGTCGCCGGTCGGAGCGGCGCCCTCGGCGCGCGCGGGTGTGCCGGGCAACTCCTCGCGGTTCTCCGCGTCGGAAATCAGACGATCGGAGTCGGGTGCGGCGGAGACGACGAGCGCGTCGCCGTCGACCGACAGGTCGAGGTGGGCGCGCATCGGCGCGTAGGCGCGCGGGACGGCGAGGGTGGCACGGGCCGCGGCGACGGCGTGCGGGAATCGTTCGGCCGGAGCGGCCGCGAGGCGGGCGAGCAGGTACGGCGGGACGATGGCGTGCATGCCGCCACGCTAGTCCCCTCCGCCGACACGGTGACCGGCGGTCTCACCGATCGCGTGGGTCGATGATCGGGATCGAGGCGAGGAGGCGCCGCGTGTAGGCCACCTGCGGCTCGAGCAGCACCTTCTCTGTCGGGCCCTCCTCGACGACGCGCCCCTCCGTCATGACGACCACGTCGTCGCACAGGTTCTGCACGACGCCGATGTCGTGCGAGACCATCACGAGGGTGAGGCCGTCACGCCGGCGGAGTTCGCGGATGAGGTCGAGGATGTGCGCCCGGACGGTCACGTCGAGGGCCGACAAGGGTTCGTCCCCGACGAGGACGTCGGGGCGATGGACGAGCGCCCGCGCCAGGGCGATCCGCTGCCGCTGTCCGCCGGAGAACTCGTGCGGGAACCGTTCGGCGGCGTCGGAGGGCAAGCCGACGTCGTCCAGGACCTCGCGGACGCGGGCCCGGTGATCGCCCGGGATGTCGAGGGCCGAGAGCGGCTCGGCCACGATCCGCCCGACGCTCATCCGAGGATCGAGGGACCCGTAGGGGTCTTGGAAGACGATGCCGGTGCGCCGCCGCAACCAGTGGAGCGAGCGCGCCGACGCCGATCCGTCCACGGGGCGTCCATCGAACACGACGGAGCCCGCGTTCGGTACGTCGAGACCGAGGAGCAGGCGCACGAGCGTCGACTTGCCCGAGCCCGACTCGCCGATGATCCCGAGGGCGCTTCCCGCCCGGACGTCGACGTCGACGTCGTCGAGCGCGGTGGTCCACCGGGCCGGCTCGAACGGCCGGGACCGCGGCATCCGGTATCGGCGCGTCAGACCACGTGCCCGCATCAGGTCGCTCACGCGCGGCCTCCCGGTCGCCAGAGGGTGGCGGTCGCGTCGCGGAGCAGTGCTTGGGTGACGGGGGAGGCGGGGGAGCGCAGCAGCATCCGAAGCGGCCCCGACTCGGCGACGCGACCCGATTCGAGCACGACGGCGTCGGTCGCGATCTGCGACAGCACCGCGAGGTCGTGCGTGATGAACACGAGCGCCATGCCGTCCTCGTCGGCGAGGTGGTGGAGGAGCTCGAGGATCTCCGCCTGGATCGTGACGTCGAGCGCGGTAGTCGGCTCGTCCGCGATCAGCAGCCGGGGACGGCACGCGAGGGCCATCGCGATCGCGACCCGCTGACGCTGCCCGCCCGAAAGCTGGTGCGGATAGCGACGGACGATGGCCTCGGGGTCGGGCAGCTTCACCCGACGCGCCTCCTCGACCGCCCGTGCCCACGCCTCGGCACGGGAGACGCCGCGCTGGTGGATGCGGATGGACTCGGCGATCTGCCGCCCGACCGTGCGGATGGGGTTCAGCGCCGTCTGCGGCTCCTGGAAGACCATGCCGATCTCGTCACCGCGCAGGCGCGCGAGGTCGCGATCCGGCATCCCGATCAGTTCCCGGCCCTCCCAGTGGATGCTGCCGCCGACCCGCGCGTCGTCGGGCAGGAGTCCGAGGACGGCGAGGGCTGTCAGCGACTTGCCCGATCCGGACTCGCCGATCAGCCCGACGCGCGCGCCGTCGGCGACCTCGAGGTCGACTCCGTCGACGACGCGGCGGCCGGCGATGTCGATCGTCAGACCGGTGATCGATAGCGTCATGCCGTCACCGCCGCGGGAGGCTCGGTGCCGCGCGGCGCGGATCCGCGGGACAGGGTCGGATCCGTGGCGTCGCGCAGGGCGTCGCCGAGGAGGTTGAAGCCGAGGACGGTGAGCGTGATCGCGAGCCCCGGCCACAGCACCGACAGCGGGTGGACGCTGATGAAGCGCTGCAGATCGGCGAGGAGCAGCCCCCACGACGGCTGGGTCACGGGGGCGCCGAAACCGAGGTACGACAGGCCCGCTTCGGCCAGCACGGCGACGGCCATGCCCCACGACAGTTGCACGATGAAGACGGGCGCGACGTTCGGGAGGAGGTGACGCCAGAGGTTCTGGGGCGGCGAGAGTCCCGCGGCGCGTCCCGCGAGGACGAAGTCGCTCCGGAGGATGCGGCGCAGCTCGGGGCGCGTGACGCGGGCGATGTTGACGCCGAACCCGATCCCGACCGACACGATGACGACCAGGAGCGAGCCGCCCCAGACGGCCGAGATCATCATCGCGATGAGGAGCACCGGGAAGGCGATGAGGATGTCGACGATCACCGTGACCCCCTCACGGACCGGCCGCGGAGTGAGCGCGCCGAGCGCGGCGAGCACGAGGCCGATGGCGGTCGCGATGACCGCGGCACCCACAGCGACGAGCACCGTCGTGCGCGAGCCTGCCATCAAGAGACTCAGGATGTCGCGTCCCGACCCGTCGGTCCCGAGCAGGTGCGCGGCCCCGGGTGCCGCCCAGCGGTTCGCGATGTCGACGCGTTGCGGGTCGAGCGGCGTCCAGAACAGGGAGACGAGCGCCGTCGCAGCGATGACGACGACCACGATCACCCCGAAGCGGCCGGTCCCCGACGCCCAGACGCGCCTCGCCCACTGCAGTCGCCGCATCACTCGGCCTCTCGCTGGCGCGGATCGAGGATGCGGTGCACGAGATCGACGACGAACCCGATGATCAGGACGAGACCCGTCAGGACGAGGAGTTCCCCCTGCACCTTGACGAGATCGCGGTTGCCGGTGTCCTCGACCAGCATGCGCCCGATCCCGGGCAGGCTGAACAGCTGCTCGATGACGACCGCCCCGACCATGATCCCGGCCACCTGGACGCCCAGCACCGTGATGACCGACAGGCCGACACTCGGGAGCCCGTGGCGCAGGAGCGCCTGCGTGCGCGTGAGCCCTTTCGCTGCGGCGGTCCGCACGAAGTCCTGACCCATGGCCTGCAGGGTCGCCGAGCGGACGAACCGCAGCAGCACGGCTCCCTCGACGACGCCGATCGTGACGGCGGGGAGGACGAGCGCCCGGAACGCCGCCGCCGGGTCGGACCAGCCGGCCCGGGGGAACCCCTGGGCCGGCAGCCATCCCAGGGTCACGGCGAAGACGACGACGAGCATCATGCCCGCCCAGACGACGGGTACGGCGGCGAGGGCCTGCGCGCCGACCGAGACGGCGACGCCGTCCGGCCGATGCCGACGCACCGCCGCGAGCACGCCGAAGGGGAGTGCGACCAGCAGGGCGACGACGAACGCGAGGATGCCGAGGGGCACCGTCACCTCCGCTTTCTGCAGCAGCTCCGAGACGACGGGGGTGCCGGTGAGCTGCGACGACCCGAGGTCGCCGCGGAGGACGCCGCCGATCCAGGCGCCGTACTGGACGGGGAGCGGGCGGTCGAGCCCCAGCCGTTCGCGGATGCCGGCGAGCTGCTCGGGGGTGGAGTTCACCCCGGCGATCAGCTGCGCGATGTCGCCCGGCAGGATCCGGAGGGTGGTGAAGATGAGCGCGCTGGCGACGAACAGGCCCAGCACCAGCAGGGCCAGTCGCGTCAGCGCGTAGCGGATCACCCCTCGCTCTTGGCCAGCTCGGCGACGTTGAGGCGCTCGTTCACGTTGACCGTCGGCATCCCGCTGACGTTCGACGCGACCGCGAGGACGGACTGACCGTTGTAGAGCCAGTCCGCCGCGTCGTCCTCGGACACGATGCGCGCGGCCTGCTTCAGCAGGTCGGCGGCTGCGGCGTCGTCCGTCGCGGCGACGGCCTCGGTGTAGAGCTTCTGGACCTCGGGGTTGTCGTAGGTGAAGTAGTAGTCCGGGTTCGCCCAGTTCTCGAAATCGTGCGCTTCGGTGTGGAGGACGAAGCTCAGCTCGTAGTCCTTGTTCACGTAGACGTCGTTGATCCAGGTGGGGAACTCGACGGGGTTCACCTTCAGGGTGATACCCACATCGCGCAGGTTCGAGACGAGGATCTGCGGAATCGTCGTGCCGTACGCGGAGGGGATCGTCAGGGTCAGGGAGAGGTTCTCCGCCCCCGCCTCGGCGAGCATCTTCCGCGCCGCCTCGGGATCGAACGGAGCGACCTCGGACAGGTCCTCGTATCCCGGGTCGAGCGAGGGGATCGGGCCGTACATCGTCTTGCCGGCGCCGAGCGCCTCGACGATCGATTTCTTGTCGATCGCCTGTCGGATGGCCTTGCGCACGCGCACATCCGCCAGCGGACCCGAGGTCTGGTTGAAGGCGAGCGTGCCCTTGTCTGTCGAGTCGCCGAGTTCGAGGGTGAAGTCGCCGTTCGCCTCGACCTGATCCTTCAGGTTCGCGTCGAACCCGGTCAGGACGTCGAACTCACCCGCGAGGGCGCCACTGAGTGCCGCCTGATTGTCGCTCACGTAAGAGAAGACGACTTCGGCGGCCGACGACGGCGTGCCCCAATAGTCGGCGAACCGCTCGAACACGATGCTGTCGCCCTCGCGCCAGTCGGCGAGGCGGAAGGGACCGGTGCCGTTGGCCGCGGTCTTGCGGTCGATCGTGTCGCCCTCTTTGAGGACGAGGCCCGCGCGGCCGGTCAGGCTCCACAGCAGCGTCGAGTCGGGCGCCTTCAGGGTCAGCGTGATCTTCTGGCCCTCGGCCGCGATGGTCGCGACATTGGCGAGACGTGCCGAGTCGCGGTAGGTCGGGGTGTCCCGCTCCTGCGTGAGCGACCAGACGACGTCTTGCGGCGTGAGGGGCTGCCCGTCGTGGAACGTGACGCCCTCGCGCAGGGTGAACGTGTAGGTGAGCTTGTCGGCGGAGACCTCGTAGTCGCTGGCGAGCGCCGGCACGATCTTCTGGTCGGGCGTGCGGGCGATGAGACCCTGATACACGTTGTCGATCAGGATCTGGTCGAGGGCCGATCCGGCGGTCTCGCGGATGTCGAGGTTGCCGGGCTCGAGCACGAGACGCACGTTGACGGTCGCGTCGGGGTCGGGGGTTCCCGCCGATCCGGACGGAGCGGGCTGCGAGCCGGTGCAGCCCGAGAGGAGCAGGGCTCCGGCGGCGAGGAGCGCCGTGGCGGCCAAAGCGGTGCGGCGAAGCATGTGAGTGGGGGTCCTTTCGGCGTCGATGGGCGTCGTCGCTGACGCCGGCCCATCGCGGTGCTCGGTGCGCGTTACAGCCTAGAGTCCCGCGCGCGCAGTTCGGTCACCGGTCGTCATGCGCCGTGCGGATGCTCGCGGCGAGTTCGGCGGGCCGTTCCTCCTGGACGTTGTGGGCCGAATCGAGCTCGATCCGGCGGGTTCGCGGCATCCGTCGGAGGAACTCGTCGCGATCGGCGTCGGTGAGGAAGCCGCGTGTGCCGGTGACGAGGGTGACCGGTGCGGTGACGGCCGCGAGGTCGTCCCACCCTGCGGCGGAGAGGATGCCGGCGTTCGCCCGCTGTGCCTCGTCCACCGCGGCGGCCCCCGCAGGGTCGGCGGCGAGCCGGTTCGCGAGGTGGGCGAAGTGGTGCTTCCACTCCACGCGGCCGTCGGGGCGGACCCGCGAGTTCAGTGAGACGCCGCGTGCGGCGGCGTCGCGCGAGCCGCCGAGTCCGAAGCTCAGCGCGCGTTCGACGAGTTCGTCCCGGCTCGCCCAATCGACGGGGCCGGCGAAGAACGCGCGGATGGATGACGCCGCGCCGTCCGGGTCGATCCCGGGGGAGATGTCGACGAGGACGAGGGAGCGGACGAGGTCCGGATGCCGCGCCGCGAGCGCCGCCGCCGTGAGGCCGCCGAGCGAGTGTCCGACGAGCACCTGCGGCACGCCACCGGTCCATTCGCGGATCGCGGGTTCGATGTCAGCGGCCAGGGTCCGGCCCGTGTAGCGGGCGTCATCGCGCCACGAGGAGTCGCCGTGGCCGGGAAGGTCGAGGACGAGCGCGTCCAGGCCCAGATGCAGGACGGTCGTGTCCCACGTGTGCGCGTTCAGCCCCGCACCGTGGAGGAACGTCACCGGGGGAGCGGAGCCCGAGTCGCCGAAGCGCAGCGCGCTGATCACGCGCCCGTCGCCGAGCCGGTGCGTCAGCCGGCGCACCGGTGGCACCGGGATGCCGAGGGCATCGGCCTGCGCGGGGAGGTAGGAGAACTCGTCGAAGGCGGCGTCGCTCACGCAGACCATTCTCTCCGACGCCGACCACGACGGGCGCGGATAGGGTGACGGCATGAGCGATCAGCACCGCGTGCACCTGGCCCGTGCGGCCCGCCCGGCCTACGACGCCCTCGAGGCGTTCGCGACGACGGTGGGTGACCTCGCCGCCGAGGCGGGCATCGACGCCCGACTGCGCGAGATGGCCCTCATCCACGCCTCGCAGCTCAACGGCTGCGCGTACTGCGTCCGGGTCCACTCCGATCGGGCGGCGAAGGCCGGCGTGAGCTTCGACCACCTCGCTCAGATCCCGGTGTGGCGGGAATCGAGCGTGTTCACGGAGCGTGAGCGGGCGGCGCTCGAACTGACCGAGTCCTTTGTCTTCATCCACGAGGAGGGCGTCTCGGACGAGGTCTACGACCGTGTCGGCGGCATCCTGTCCGAAGAGGAGTACGTCGCGCTCAGCTGGCTCCTCGTGTCGATCAACGCGTTCAACCGCATCGCGATCGCCGGACGCTACCCCGTGCCCGAACGGCGCGGCGCGCCGCCGACGACGTGAACCTCCACGACGTCCCCGGCGCCTTCAACTTCCGGGACGTCGGCGGGCTCCCCGCCGGGGCGGGGCGGACCCGATCCGGAGTCCTGTTCCGCTCGGGGAATCTCGGTCACCTCACGGCGGCGGGGAGGGAGCGGGTCACGGCCCTCGGTATCCGTCGCGTCGTCGACCTGCGGGACGACGACGAACGTCGCAGCGAACCGTCGCGCCTCGACGGTCTCGGCATCGACACCGTGCATCTGCCCATGTACGCCGGGTCGGTCGCGTCGTTCTTCGACGACGACCTCTCGCTCGCCGATGTGTACCGAGCACTCATCGACGGCTCGGCGGCGCGCCTGGTCGAGGCGGCGCGCGCCGTTCTCGACGTGCAGCCCGTGCTCGTCCACTGCACGGTCGGCAAGGACCGCACCGGGCTGTCGGTCGCGCTCGTCCTCGCCGCCGCGGGCGTGGACGAGGACGCCGTGATCGCCGACTACGCGCGCACCGAGCAGCTCCTGCCGCTCGGGAGGAACGAGAGCGTCCTGCGCTTCCTCCGCCACAGGTACCCGGACGCCCGGCACCTGGACGACCTCGTCACCCGGTCGCCCGCGGCCGAGCTCCGCGCCGTGTTCGACGATCTGCGACTGCGCTACGGCGGGCCGGTCGATTACCTGCAGGCGCACGGGCTCACCGAGGCGGAGATCGGCGGACTGCGTCGTGCGCTGGTGGAGTGACGCTCCCGGTCAGCGCGGGATGTACCGGCCGTCGGCCAGCCCCGCGTCGATCTCGAACCTGTTCCGCAGTGGGTTGCGCCCCGCCAGCGCGTAGAGGAGCGGCATCAGCATGCCGTAGCGGCGCCACTGCTCGCGGTGGACGCCCTCATGCGCGAGCAGCCGATCGTCGATCGGGCCGTCGCCGGTGAGGAAGCACCCCCCGACGCAGACACCGCCGCGGCCGAACGTGACCCCCGGCATCCCCCGGAACACCCACAGTCCCGCGCGCCGCTCGACGCGGCCCGTCGACCAGAGCGTCCCCCACACGAACCCGAACGCCGTCCCGGCGAGGTAGCCGAGCCGGCTGATCGGGGAGTCGAGGAGGATGCCGGGGATCCACCGATCGAATCGGCGGCCGCGCTCGACGGCGCGCGCGGCGTGCGCCTCCCATCCCGCCGGGGGTACGGGGCTCACGCGACCGCTCCCACGAGACGGAGGATCGTGCCGAGGTCCTCGACTGCGGCGTCGCGGGTCGCCGGCGCGAAACCGGAGATCGATGCGCCGACCAGCGGCATCCGCTCGCGCAGCCGTGCGAGGGAGGCGGTCACGTGGGCCGGGTCGGCACCGAACGGGACGGGCTCGAGGAGGCCCACGATGGCGGCCGGGTCGAGGACGTCGAGGTCGATGTGCACGTACACGGCGTCCGCTCCGGTGGCCGTGACGGCGTCGGCGAGGGCCTCCGTGTCGGCGAGGGCGTCTGCGGTCATCCGCGTGATGGGCGAGTCGGCCAGGGCGTCCGCCTCGGCGTCGTCGAGGGCGCGGGCACCCACGAGAACCGTGCGCGCGGGGGCGGCAGGCGGTGTCGGGGCGAAGGGACCCGGCTCGATCGCGGCGCGGAGGGCCATGCCGGCGAGGGCTCCCGAGGGCGACGAGTCGGGCGTGTGGAGGTCGCCGTGGGCATCGAGCCAGACCACCGTGAGGGACGGATGCCGCGCGGCCGCCGCGGCGATCGCCGGGACAGCGACGGCGCAGTCGCCGCCGATGATCACGGCGGGCTCGTCCGTGCTCTGCAGGAATTCGCCGATCGCGTCGCGGACGCGGCTGAGGGTGCTGAAGCGACGGATGCCGGTTCCCACCGCCTCACCCGCTTCGGCGGGGACCTCGACGCGGGTCACGGCCGAGCGCGGCAGATCCTCGGCGATCGCCTCGGCCCCGTCGATCAAGCGCATCGCGCGGGACGACGGCGAACCCTGCCACTGCGGGACGACGAGGAATCGGGTCATGCGTACCTCCGGGGGGAGCACGGCGGCGCCGGACCCGTGGGCCCGGCGCCGCGTCTCGCGTGCGGTGCTTACTGCTCGATCGCGCCGGCGTTGCCGCCAGTCTTCAGCGCGGCCAGGCGCGCCTCGACCTCGGTGAGCTCGCCGAGGTCCTCGAGCTGGTTGAACTGCGCGTCGATCGTCGAGGCGGCGATCTCGGCCTTGCCGGCGGCGAGGGCCTCCTGGCGGCGGACCTTGTCCTCGAAGCGGCCGAGCTCGCTGGTCGGGTCGAGCACGTCGATCGACTTGACGGCGTCGTGCACCTTGTTCTGGGCCTCGGCCGTCTTGGCGCGGGCGAGCAGCTCGGAGCGCTTCGAGCGAAGCTGGTCGAGCTTCTGCTTCATGCCGTTGAGGCCGTCCTTGAGCTTGTCGACGACCTCGGTCTGCGACGCGATGGACGGGGCGATCGCCCGGGCCTCGTTCTCCTCGCTGATCTGGCGCTGCAGGGCGATCTTGGCGAGGTTGTCGAACTTGTCGGCATCCGTCGTGTTCCCGGCGGAGCGCAGCTCGTCGGCCTTGCGGCTGGCGGCGATGGCCTTGTTGCCCCACTCGGCGGCGGCCTTCACGTCTTCGTCGTGGTCGCGCTCGAGCAGGCGCAGGTTGCCGATGGTCTCGGCGATGGCGGTCTCGGCGTCGGCGATGTTGTTCGTGTAGTCCCGCACGAGCTGGTCGAGCATCTTCTGCGGGTCCTCGGCGGAGTCGAGGAGGGCGTTGATGTTCGCCTTCATGAGGGTGGAGATGCGGCCGAAGATGGACTGCTTTGCCATCGGGTTTCCTTTCGATACGAGAGGTCGTGCTGTCGAGGTCTGTGAGGTGCGGCGCCGGAAGATCAGAATCGGCCTCCGCCTCGTCGCGAGCGGGATCCGCCGCTGCTGCGTCCGATCGAGCCGCCGCCGAACCCGCCACCGCCGAATCCGCCACTGCGCCGCGACGACGAACCGCCGAAGCCGCCGCCGAATCCACCGGAGGAGCGTCCCGATCCGCCGCCGCCCAGAAGGGAGCCGAGGATGATGCCGCCCAGCATGCCGCCGAAGTCGCCCCCGCCGCCAGTGTTTCCGCCGCCGGCGAACGATCCGACGTCGCCCTGTGCGCGCTGCATCGCCTCGCCGGCCAGCGCGGCGGCACGGTGCGCGAGATCGAGGGCGCGCTCGGGATCGCTCTGCTGCAGCTGCGTCGCCTGGACGAGGGCCGCACCGGCTTCGGCGAGACGGGTCCGCGCGGTGGCGCCGACGGCGCCTCGGCGGGCGCTGATGAAGTCCTCGGCGGCGGAGACCTGGGCCTTCGCCTGCAGGAGGGTCTGCGACAGGACGCTGCGGGCACGGTCGGCGCGCTGCTGCGCGTCGCGCACCTCGCCGAGCGCGCCGTCGATCGCGGCGTTCGCCTGTTCGAGGAGGGCGACGGCGGACAGCGGGTCGCGCGCGCTGCCGGTCAGCCTCTCGCGGGCGGCGTCGAGGTTCTGGCGCGTCGACGCGATGACCGGTGCGAGGCGCGAGTCCGGGTCGGGGGTCGCGGCTGCCGCGGCGAGGTCGGCGTCGAGTTCGGTGACGAGGGCGGCCCCGCCCCGTTCGGCGTCGGCGAGGTCGGCGGCCAGCTTCTCGATCGCCTCCTGCAGGCGCGACGCCTGATCGACGGCCTGCTCCGCGGCACGGATACCGACGGCCGCCCCCGCGCCGTCGCCTGCCGCGACCTCGCTCTGGGCCTCGGTCAGACGGGCATCGGCGAAACTCAGTCGATCGCGGGCCTGCGCGGCGTTGTCCGCCACGGCGGCGAGGGCGTCCGCTCGGTAGTTCTCGCGCAGCTGCGCGAGACGGGCGTCGACACCCTCGAGTCGCGTGCCCGCATCGGCCCGCAGCTGCTGAACGCGCGCGAGGGCCTCGGGTGCGTTCTTCGCGAGATCGCGCAGCGCGTCGAACGCGTCGGCCTTCTCGGCGAGGGCCGCCGAGGCGCTCCGGCAGAGGTCGAGGATCTCGCCGTACCAGGCGCGGCGCTGCTCGGGGGAGTCGGGGACGTCGTCGTCCATCTGCTGCTGCAGCGCGAAGGCGCGGTCCAGAGAGCTGCGCGCCGCCGCGATCGCCTGCTCGAACTCGGCGGTCGCGGCATCTCCGAACTCCGCTTTCGCGAAGGCGAGTTCCTGTGCACTCGTGGTCATTGCGTCGTCCGTCTGGACGAGGGCAGCACCGGCCTGCCGTTCGAGTTCCTCGAGCGGGATCGGTCGCGAGCCGGACGATCCACCCGCGGCGGCGCGGCGTCTGCGCACGAGCGCCCACACGAGAAGCGCACCGAGGATCGCGGCGACGATCACCACGACCCAGATGACGCCTCCGCCCCCGCCGGAGCGGGTATCGGCGAGTCCGTCCGCTGCGGCGATGCCCGCACCGGCCCAGTCCTCCTGCTGCAGAGCGGGGAGCACGCGGTCCTGCTCGATCGCCGTGATCCGGTCGTCGGAGACGGGGCCGGACGAATCTGAGGAGAGGTAGTAGGCGCGACCCTCGGTGGCGACCGCGAGGAGGTACTGGTCCGGACCGAGGTTGTTGAGCTCGGCGGTGTCGGAGGCCCATTTCTCGGCGCTGGTCGGGCTGGTGAACCTGTCGACATAGACGACCCAGAGGTCGAGGCCCGTGTCAGCCGTGAGTCGTTCCAGGTGAGCGTCGAGGTTCGCCTCCTGCGCGTCGGTCAGGACGTCGGCCTGATCCCGCACGCGACCGTCGCCGAGGGTGACGGGCTCGGTCGCCGACGCCGGCACCGCGAATCCCAGGGAGCCGACCAGGACCGCGAGCGAGACCGCGACGACGGACGTCAGTCGGGATCGCATCGGTGGGTCCTCCGGGAGTCGCTCGGTGAGTCACTCGGCGGTCGTAACCGCTTGTCGCGAGTCTATGCCGCGGCTCGTATGTCTCGATACCGGGTTGCCGTCGGAGCGCCTGTGCGTTCCCTTTGCGTTGCTCATCTAGGCTTCCCGAGGTTTCGGGAGGTATCTGTGGACGATCGGTACGGCGGCGACGTGCTCGCTGCGGGATGGCGCGACAAGGGACGGCCGACGGTGACGACGGTGCCCGCCGAGAGGGGCCTCGTCGTCGAGGTCGCCCTCGACGACTTCGTCGGCGCGGTGACGGGCGTGACCGCGGGACACGTCGAGCTCGAGGACCGGCACGGCCGCGTGCGGCTGTTCCCGATCGGCGGCGGCTTCCTCGTCGACGGCAAGCCGGTCCAGCTCGTCCCCCCGCGCGCCGCCGCTCCCGCCGGCCGCACGCGCACAGCATCCGGCTCGTTCGCCGACCCGCAGGCCCGCGCCCGCGTCGCACGGGCGTCGCGGATCCTCGTCGAGGGGCGTCACGACGCGGAACTCGTCGAGAAGGTCTGGGGCGCCGACCTCCGCATCGAGGGCGTCGTCGTCGAGTACCTGCAGGGCGTCGACCTGCTCGAGGACCTGCTCCGCGCCGAGCCGCCGAGTGCCGAGCGTCGCTACGGGGTCCTCGTCGACCATCTCGTCCCCGGCTCGAAGGAGACGCGGATCGCCGAGCAGATCCTCCGTGGGCCGCACGGCCCGCACCTGAAGATCGTCGGCCATCCCTACATCGACGTGTGGCAGTGCGTCACGCCGCGCGCCCTCGGCATCGCCGCCTGGCCCGAGGTCCCGCGGGGGATCGAGTGGAAGAAGGGCGTCAGCCGCGCCCTCGGCTGGCCGGCCGAGGACCAGACCGACATCGCCGAGAACTGGCAGCGCATCCTCGCCTCGGTCACGACTTTCCGCGACCTCGACCCCGCCCTTCTCGGCCGCGTCGAGGAACTCATCGATTTCGTGACCTCATGAGCGGGCGACGTCGAGGCAGGCCCGCGGGGACCCCGGACACCGCGGGATACCCTGGTCGCATGCCCGATCCCGACGCGCCCGAGTCCGCGCCGCGCTTCCGCGACAAGCCGGTCTCGTTCGTGCGTCGGAGCGGCCGGATGAGCGATGCGCAGGAGCGCGCCTGGGACGACCTCTCGAGCACATATCTGCTCGAGGTGGAACGGGATGCCGCGGCCACCAGCATTCGTCCCGGTTCGACGATCGACCCGGTCGCCGAGTTCGGTCGGGACGCGCCGCTCGTCGTCGAGATCGGCTCGGGTCAGGGGCACGCGATCGTGCACGCCGCCGGGCAGTCGCCGGAGCGCGACTTCATCGCGGTCGAGGTGTTCCGGGCGGGACTGGCCCGCACGATGCTCGATGCGGATCGCGAGGGGGTGCGGAACCTCCGACTCGTCGAGGCGAACGCGCCCGAGGTCCTCGAGCACCTGCTGCCCGAGGCATCCGTCGACGAGGTCTGGATCTTCTTCCCCGACCCGTGGCACAAGAACAAGCACAACAAGCGCCGCCTCATCGCGGACGGCTTCCCCGCGCTCGCGGCCCGCGCCCTGCGCGACGGCGGGATCTTGCGGCTGGCGACCGACTGGGAGGACTACGCGCTGCAGATGCGCGACGTGCTCGCGGATGCCGCCGACTTCGAGGCGTCCTTCGAGGGGGAGTGGGCCGACCGTTTCGATGGCCGCATCATGACCGCGTTCGAGCGGAAGGGCATCGCGAAGGGCCGGGACATCCGCGACCTGACCTACCGCCGCCGCTCGCGGTCGGCGTGATGGTGCGCGCGGCGACGGGGGCGCGACCGCTCGTCGACGTGCGCGTCGCGCCGGCGCTCCTCGTGTGCCTCGCGGCGCCCGCCTTCTTCGTGCTGCTGACGCCCTGGCTCGGCTGGCTGCTCCTGGCCGCGGGCCTCGCCGTCGCGGTGATCATCGAACGACGGGATGCCGCGGCATCCGGCCCGTCGATCACCCGCGACCTCTCGCTCATCGCCCTCGGCCTGCTGATCGTCAGTGTCATCCCGCTGAAGGCGGAACTCGACAACGCGGCCATGATCCGGTTCACGCTCGCCCTCGGCGGGGCGGTGCTGGTGCCGTATCTCGTGTCGCGATTCGTCTACCGCGACCACGCCATCCGGTTCCCGTGGCGGGGCGGCGGTCGCTGGACGGGGTGGCAGTGGGCGTGGCTCGTCGCCGTCCTCGTGCTCGGGTGGCTGCTGCTGCCGTTCTACTTCATCACCTCGGGCGTCTACGAGAACTGGCCCGTCGTCGACACCCCCGACCTCATCGCCCGCCTGTTCGTCGGCGTCGGGGCCGTCGGCATCTGGGACGAGCTGTTCTTCATCTGCACCTGCTTCGCACTGCTGCGGCGACACTTCGCGGATGCGACCGCGAACGTCTTCCAGGCGATCGTCTTCGTCTCGTTCCTGTGGGAGCTCGGCTACCGCGCGTGGGGGCCGGCGCTGACGATCCCGTTCGCCCTCCTGCAGGCGATCATCTTCCTACGGACGAAGTCCCTCGCGTACGTCGTGACGGTCCACCTGCTGTTCGACGCGGTCGTCTTCGCCGTCCTGGTCCACGCCCACAACCCGGGGCTGCTCGACGCGATCTTCCTGGTTCCCGCGCCCTGATCGCGTCGGCGCTCAGACCCTGATCGCGGGCGCGACGGTGCGCGACGAGGTCGCGAGCGCGACGCCCCACACGGCGAGTACGACCGCGGCGGTTCCACTCGTCACCATGAGCACGGAACCCCCGGGAGCGTGATCGCCACCGCTGATCCCGAACGCGTCGGCCAAGGCCATCCCCGGACCGAAGGACGCCACGAAGTACGCAGGCGCGCCGGCGGCGATGAGGGCGAGGTAGCCCGCGGCGACACCGGCGGTCGAGGCGCGGCGCGCGACGACGGAGAGGACCAGGACGGCGACGGCGAGGGCCACCCCGATGGCGGCGAAGACCCAGGGTGCGGGCGTGAAGACCGACTCACCTCGCGTCGCGGCCTGCGAGCCGATCTCGGCGAGGGATGACCCGGGGACGGCGGCCAGCGGGTTCCAGACGCAGATCTGCAGCACGAGGACAACGGCGTACGCCGCGACGGCGGCCGTGCCGAGGCCAGCGACGAGGGTACGGTGCGGTGACGGCGACATACGGCAAACCTGGCACATCCCCCGCGACGCCGCATCCGTCCTCCCAGACGACACGGCTGTCAAGCCCCGCGGGCGCGGCCCGCGCCGGTGCGAGCCTGACGTGGAGACGAAGGAGGGCCCCATGGCCACCGAGAAGGATCCGCACGCGACGCTCATCGACCTGCTGCCGAAGTTCCGCTTCGCGATGGTCACGACGATGAACGAGGAGGGGGCGCACGTCGCTCGCCCGTTGACGGTGCAGGACCGGGAGTTCGACGGAGACCTGTGGTTCATCGTCGGTCGCGACTCGTCGGTCGTGGCGCACGTCGCGGCGCGCCCCTCGGTCGGCGTCGCGCTGAGCACGAACGACGCCTGGGTGTCGCTCGCCGGCGACGCCGAGGTCGTGGACGACCTCGAGCGTCTGCGCGAGTACTGGTCGCCCGCCGTCGAGGCGTGGTTCCCCGACGGTCCGGAGGACCCGAACGTGACGCTCCTGAAGATCGACGCCGCGTCGGGGGAGTACTGGAGCAGCCCGGGCGGCGCGGTCGCCTCGATCATCAGCCTCGTCAAGTCGAAGGTGACGGGGGAGCCCTACGAGGGTCGCAACGACACCGTCGATCTCTGATCGGATGCGGCTGTCAAGGCCCTCTGCCCGCGGCGGCGGCCTGCGTACCGTCGTCCTCACGTGACCGACAGCGACCGGAAGGACCGCGATGAGCGACACGAACGGCTCGGACGAGCACAACACCCACGGTGTCCCCGACGACCAGTCCGAGGCGGACACCGCATCGGGCGGCTCGCCCGATGAGAACCCGCCGGTGACGACGGACGAGGACGGGACTCCCATCGAGAACCCCTCGGGCGGCTGAGCCTCCCGACGTCAGGACCGCCGTCGTGCGGGGACCTCGGTCCTCAGCGCGACGGCGGTTCCTCGTTCCGGCGGGCGCGGGTCGGTGGCCAACCGGGCGTGGGTTTCGACGTCGTATCGCTCATCGCCGTAGCGGAGCTTCTCGCGCTCGACACCCTCAGCGAGGTATCCCGCGGCATGCGCGACGCGGCAGGATGCCGGGTTGTTCACCCGGTGACCGAGTTCCAACCGGTGGAGCCCGGCGTCCAACGCCCACTCGCTGACGCGGACGAGAGCGCGGGCCGCGACCCCCTGCCCGCGGGCGGCGGGGGCGAGCCAGTACGACATCCACGCCGTCTGGTGGCGGAACTCGATGCCGGTGGCCGCGACGTTCCCGACCGCATGGCCGTCGACCTCGATCGCCCAGTTCTTCGCGGCGTCATCGAAGCGCAGGAAGCGCTCGATGAAGCTCCGCGCCGCAGAGGCATCGGTCAGGTCGGTGCCGCCGAACTGCGACGCGAGATCATGGCCGGCGCGAGCGGCACGGCTGAGGTCGTCGGCATCGTCGAGGGTCCAGGGGCGCAGGAGGATGGGCATCTCCGGCATCCTGCCAGCTGATCAGAAGTGCGAGAGCAGTGACGGGCCGAAGGCGACCGCGAGCGCGACGGGAACGATGAGGAGGCTCGTCGCCGCGATCCCGATCGCGAGGATGGTGCCGAGCACCGACAGCACGGCGGCGCGGGTCGCGGTTGCTCCGTGCGAGCGGGAGTGCGGGGTGGTCGAGAGCGTCGCGGTAGCCATGTCTCGACGCTACGAACCGGCGCGTTCGTCGGCATCAGCCCTGGGGTTCGAGGGCGTCATCCTTCGGGATGATGTTGCGTCATCATGGCAGGATCGGGCCATGCCGACACGACTCGACATCGATGGGCTCGCCAACGTGAGAGAGCTGGGCGGCCTCGAACGCCGAGACGGCTCGCGCACCCCGACGGGGGTCTTCATCCGGGCGGAGACGCTCGACCGCGTGAGCAACGCGGGGTGGGATCGCCTGCGCGCTCACGGGGTGCGGACGGTCATCGACCTGCGCCGGCCCGAAGAGACGAGCGGCGAGGTTCCCGCCGACATCGTCCGTCACCAGGTCGATCTCGACGGTGACGAGCGCGACTTCTGGGCGTCCCGCGAGAGCGACGGTCAGTGGGGGACCCCGCTCTACTACGCGGACCACCTCGCCGAGCTGCCGCATCGGCTCGCCGGTGTCCTGACCGCGATCGCGCAGGCGCCTGACGGAGCGGTGCTGTTCCACTGCGGCGCCGGGTGGGATCGCACCGGCCTGGTCGCGGCGGTCCTCCTCAAGGCGGTCGGTGCGACCGAGGATGCCGCGGCAGGCGACTACCTCGCGTCGTTCGACAACGCCCCGACGATGGTCGACCTCCACGCCCGCTCGTTCGAGGTCGACGAGCGCCGCGCCGTGCTGGCCCGCTTCGGTCACACCCCGGAATCGGCGTTCCGCGCCATGTGGCGTGGACTCGACCTCGACCCCTGGCTGCGCACTCACCTCGACGTTCGCGCCGTCGAGGTGGTGACGACCTGGCGCGGCACCGTCGCACCGGCACCGGACCTGTCCAGCGTCGATCGGTAGACTCGCAGCGGGCCACGACATGGCCCCCGGACGAGGGTTCAGTACCCGGTGAGCGACAAGACTGGCCAGGGGGTCAGTGATCGTGTCATGGATCGTTCTCATCATCGCCGGGGTCCTCGAAGCCGTGTGGGCGACGGCACTCGGCCGTTCCGAAGGCTTCACCAAGCTGTGGCCCACCGTCGTCTTCGCCGTGGCTCTCGTCGCCAGCATGGGCGGCCTCGCCTTCGCGCTCCGCGACATCCCGACCGGCACCGGCTATGCCGTCTGGGTCGGCATCGGCGCGACCCTCACCGTGGTCTGGGCGATGGTGACCGGGGCGGAATCGGTCTCCCTCGTGAAGGTGTTGCTGGTCCTCGGTCTCGTCGCCTGCATCGTCGGACTGAAGCTCGTCTCGGACTGACGCCCCGAGCTGTCAACCCCGAGCGGTCGCGCGACGCGGGACGTTAGCGTCGGCTCCACGCAGACGACACCGACCACGGAGGACGACATGTCAGGCGACGAGCGCAGCACCGACGACAACGCCTACGAGGGGCCCGATGTGGAGCTCCCCACCCACGACGGCGCGGTGCCCGGCGGCATCCCGCCGTTCGGTCATCCTGTCGATCCCGACGCCGACGAGACCGACTGACCCGTACGCGGGAACGACGAAGGGGACCCGGCTGATGCCGAGTCCCCTTCGCTTCACTGTGCCCCCGGAGGGATTCGAACCCCCGACTTCTGGTACCGGAAACCAACGCTCTATCCCCTGAGCTACGGAGGCGTACCGATCGAGACTATCACCGGTGCGGCGGCCCTCGCGCCCACCGTCGACCCGTCGCATAGCCTGGCTGCATGACGTCTTCCGCGCCCGTCCCCGCCGCGCGGGCGCAGCTGATCGACCTCGTCGCATCGGTCGCGAGCGGCGCCCCGCAGCCCGGGTTCGAGGTCCTCCGTGGGATGCCGGCGGTGCCGGGAGCGCGGCCCGCCGCCGTCCTGATCCTCTTCGGCGTCCTCGACGACGTCCCCGCCGATCGGGAACATCCCGACGGTGCGATCTCCCGCGACCTGGACGTCCTGCTCCTCTCCCGCGCCGAGACCCTGCGCGCGCATCCCGGTCAGGTCGCGTTCCCGGGCGGACGCGTCGATCCCGGCGACGCCGACGTCATCGCGGCATCCCTCCGCGAAGCGCGGGAGGAGACCGGCCTGGACGTCGACGGCGTGGAGATCCTCGGCGCGCTCGACCCGATCCCGCTCGAGTTCTCCCGGCACCTCGTCACTCCGGTGCTCGCCTGGTGGCGTCGCCCGTCCGCCGTCGGCGTCGTCGACGAAGCCGAGTCGGTGGACGTGTTCCGCGCACCCGTCGCCGACCTGCTCGACCCCGCGCACCGCGGCGTGACCGTCATCAGGACCGATCGCGGCGAGTTCCGAGGCCCCGCCTTCCTCATCCCCACGGCGCGCGGCGAGAGGCTCGTGTGGGGGTTCACCGCGATGATCCTCGACGGCCTGTTCTCGCGCCTCGGGTGGACGGAGCCCTGGGACCGCGACCGGGTGATCCTCCTGCCGGATCAGAACGCGTAGTAGTTCGCGTAGTCCGTCAGCAGCAGATCGGTCGCGTCCTCGGGGACGAGGTAGGCGACCAGGCCGGTCACCTTCTCGCCTTCGTCGATCATCCCGGCATCCCGGAGGAGCGTCGTGTCGTCGTCACCCACCACGAAGGCGTTCGGATACACCGCGCCGTCGGGTGTGGCCAGGGCCAGGTCATAGGTCGGGAAGGTGGCCGAAACGCCGTACGGGTCGAGTCCGGTCACCGTCATCTCGACGAGGACGTACCGCTGCCCGTCGATCGCGGCGCCGTTGTACGAGTTCCACGACAGGACCTCGTTCGTCGCGTCGTCGTTGACGATCCGGATGTCGGCCGAGTACTCCTCGCCGATCGAGGACTCCGACACGTAGGGGAGCGGGAGGGGATCGTCGATCGAACCGGGACCGCTCTCGGGCGCGTAGGGCCGGATGCCGGGGGCCGAGGGAGACGCCTCGGGGAGGGGATCCGCGGTGCCGTAGTCGTCCTCGGAGGAGGAGGTCGCCGGGAACCAGATGAGCGCCGCGATCGAGAAGGTCACGAGCGCCGACCAGACGAGGGCGAGTCCCGACAGGACGGTCCCCGTCACCGACAGCCCCTTCGGCTGACGCCGCACGAGGGCCATGATCCCGAAGACCGATCCCGTGATCGCGACCAGGAGCCCGAAGAAGGGGATCCAGGCGAAGATCATCGCCGCGATGCCGATCGAGAGCGCGGCGATGGACAGCCCCTGCTGCTTCGGCGGCGCATACGGCGCCGTCGAATAGCCGGGGTACCCCGAGTACACCGGAGGCGTGCCGGGCGCCGAGCTTGCATAGGGCGGGACAGCGGGCGGAGGCACGGGCGCACCGGGAGCGGGGGAGGCGGGCAGGTAGGCGGGCGCCGCGTGCCAGGCCGATCCATCCCAGTAGCGCAGTTCGTTGCCGGCATGCGGTGCCGGGTACCAGCCGGCTGGCGTCGTCTCGCTCACGTCTTGATCCCCCTCGTCGATGCGAACGGAACGCGGACGGTGCCGCCTTCCACGTCGAGGGTACAAGCGCAAGGGGACGAGCATCTGCGGCCGCCCACCGTAGCGTCGGGGGTTGACGAAAGGAGCCTCCCCATGGCAACCATCACGATCATCGGCGGACACGGAAAAGTCGGCCTGCTGCTCGCCCCTCTCCTCGTCGACGCGGGGCACCAGGTGACCTCCGTCATCCGCAACCCCGACCACCGAGACGACGTCGAGCGGACGGGCGCGACCGCCCTCGTCGCCGATGTCGCGGCATCCGACACCGACGCCATCACCGAACTCCTCGCCGACAGCGACGCGGTCGTGTGGTCGGCGGGCGCGGGTGGCGGCTCGCCGGAGCGGACCTATGCGGTCGACCGGGACGCCGCGATCCGTTCCATCGACGCGGCGGTCGCCGCCGAGGCGCGCCGGTACGTCATGGTGTCGTACTTCGGCGCCGGACCCGACCACGGCGTCGACCCCTCCGACGACTTCTTCGCGTATGCGGAATCGAAGGCCGCGGCCGATGAGCACCTTCGCGGTGCGGACCTCGACTGGACGATCCTCGCCCCGTCCGCTCTGACGCTCGACGACCCCACCGGTCGGATCGACGCAGATGCCGACAAGGGCACGTCGGTGTCGCGGGCGGACGTCGCCGCAGTGATCGCCGCAGCCCTGGCGGATCCGACCACGATCGGCCGGACGATCTCGTTCAACAGCGGCGACCAGCCGATCGCCGAGGCGATCCGGGCCTGAGTCGCACCGCGGTCAGGGGCCGACGGGTTCCGGTGCGTCGTCGCGGGTCGCGCCGGCATCCGTCGTCGCACTGCGCTCGGTGAGGGCCGCGAACAGCTTCTCGGCGAGGTACTCGTGGCCCCGGTCGGAGGGGTGTTTGCGGCCCGCGCCGGTGTCGATCATCTCGAGGTAGTTCGCCGGGGTCAGCCACTGCTCCTGCAGGGGCGAGATGTACCACCAGTGGCGGGCGTCCGCGGCGGCCTCGAGGTCGGCGTCGATGCGGGCGGTCCCCTCGTCGATGGGGAACTCGTGGGGTGTCGGGCCGAAGATGACGATCTGCGCGCGGGGGTAGAGACGCTCGAACGTGTTCCACGTGGCATCCACGGCCTCGCGGTACCCGCGCTCGCCCTGATGACGGTCGTTGATGGACCCCTGGATGACGATGAGGTCGTAGTCCGCGGCGGCATCGAGCGCCTCGGCGCGGCGGCGGAAGTCCGGTCCGTCGTAGCCGGGCCTCATGTATCCCGATCCGCGGACGCCGTCGACCGTGACGTTCCAGCCGCTCAGCCAGCCCAGGCGGTACGCGTAGCCCTCCGTCGGAAGGGTCGCCGCCGATCCGTACGTCCAGGAATCCCCGAACACGAGCACGTCGGCGTTGGCCGGGATGGACAGGGGCTCGACCTCGGAGACGGCGCCGACAGAGGTCGCTGCCTCCACGCTCGGCGTCGTCCGCCAGGGTTGCCATGCGGCGAGAGCGACGATCGCCGCCACTCCGCCGGCGACGATGCTCAGCCCCCAGTTACGCGCGCGACGATCAGACCCCATGCGACGAGGGTAAGCGATCATCGGCGGTGTCTGTGCCACTGTTCACCTGGCCGACACATGTCGTCCGCGTGCGAGGATTGCCCGGTGCAGCGTGTCGTCCGAGCCCAACTCGATCTCGACGTCGAAGGGGAGCTCGACCTCATCCTCTCGATTGCCGTGGCCGACGGCGTGCCGGTCGTCCACGAGGATCTCCGTCTCGAGCGGGACGGTCGCGTGCTCGTCCCGACGGTGATGACGGATGCCGCGGGCACACGCCTCCACCGCCTCCGGGTCGACGCGGGCCCGGTTCGAGTGTCCTACGACGCCCGCGTCGTGGGGAGCGCGGCGCCGCAGCCCGCCAGCGCTCTCGACACCGCGGTCTACCTCCGCCCCAGCCGGTACGCGCCGTCGGACTCGGTGTTCGCGCAGGCGCGCCGCCAGTTCGGGGGGCTTCGGGGAACGGACCTCCTCGCCGCCGTCGAGGCGTTCGTCGCCGAGACCGTCACCTACTCGCCGGGGCTGTCGCTCGGCACGGACTCGGCCGTCACGACGCTTGCGAGCGGGACGGGCGTCTGCCGCGACTACGCGCACCTGGTGATCGCGCTCCTGCGGGCGATGGACGTGCCCGCCCGGTACGTCGCCTGCTACGCGCCGGGCCTCGTGCCGATGGACTTCCACGCGGTCGCGGAGGCGTGGATCGACGGGCGCTGGCTGGTCGTCGACGCCACGCGACTGTCCAACCGTCGGGGCCTGGTCCGGATCTCGACGGGAAGGGATGCCGCCGACTGCGCGTTCCTCAGCTACTACGGCGCCAATCTGGGCCTCCGACGGATGTTCGTCGACGCACGCGTCGAAGCGGACGACGCGGACCCCGAGGCGGCATCCGATCCACTCCGGGACGATCGCGCGAGCCTCGTCGCGCTGGCCTGAGCGTCATGGGACATCGCCGCACGGTGGCTCGAGCCGTTCTGATGATTAGGGTGGGGCACAACACATGGGGGAGCTGAACGTGACAACCGCCGACGACGCGATCAGACGCGCCATCATCGAGGAGTACGGCGTGCTCGGGGGAGCCCCCGAGCCCGACCTGCAGGGCCTCGTCCAGTTGGCCGCCACGGTGTGCGGGGTCCCCACCGCCGTGATCAACATCATCGACGATCGCTTCCAGCATCAGATCGCTGCCGTCGGGATCGAGCCGGCTGTCTGCAGCCGTGAGGATTCGATGTGCGCCGTCGTGTTCCGCAAGCCGGGGCACACCGTCGTCAGCGACGCGGCTCTCGACGAGCGCTTCGCCGCCAACCCGTTCGTGACCGGTGAGGTCGCCAACGTGCGTTTCTACGCCTCGAGCCCCCTCATCACCCCGATGGGCGTCCCGATCGGCACCATCTGCATCTTCGATGACGTACCCCGCGAGATGCCGGAGGACGAGAGCGCCGCCCTCGCCCTCATCGCCCATCAGATCGTCGACGTCCTCGAGCTGCGCCGCCTGACCCGGGAACTCGGCGAGTCGAACGAGCAGCTCGAGAACTTCGCGGCACAGGTCGCGCACGACCTCCGGAACCCTCTCACGGCCCTGACCGGGTACATCGAGCTCGCCTCCGAGGTGCCCGAGGTCGCCGAGACCCCCGCGGCGTCTCGCGCACTCGCTCGCGCCGAGTCCGTCGCCGACCGCATGTCCGGCATGATCGCCCGTCTCCTCGACTACGCGAGCGTCGGCGGTGCGCCGATCCGCCGCACCTCGGTCGAGGTCGGTCCGCTGATCGCCTCGACGATGGACGACCTGAGGACCGCCGGCCTCGACAACGGCGCCGACGTGACGGTCGACGCATCCGTCCCCGTGCCCGCCGATCCGACCCTTCTCGGCGTCCTGCTGCAGAACCTCGTCGGCAACGCCGTGAAGTTCGCGGGCGCCGGCGGACGCGCGCCGGCGATCACGGTGTCGGTCGGAACAGTGGCCGCGGGTGTACGGATCACGGTCGACGACAACGGCCCGGGCGTCCCGGTCGCCGAGCGGGACCTCGTGTTCGAGCCGCTCGAGCGAGGATCGAACGTCGACGTCCCCGGCTTCGGCATCGGCCTCGCCACGTGCAATCGGATCGTCCAGTCCCACGGCGGCCGCATGGGCATCGACGAGTCGCCCTCCGGCGGTGCCCGCGTCTGGGTGGTCCTGCCGTCGGCGTGAGGACCCCCTGAAACGTAGACTTGACGGGCTATGACTCCAGAAGCCCTCTCCGCAGCCCTTCTCGCCGTCGTCTCCCCGCTCGTGGAGGCGCGACGACCCGGCTCCGGTGAGGCTCTGACGCTCGCCGACTTCCCCGTCGAGCGCCCGAAGAACCGCGACCACGGCGATTGGGCATCCAACGCCGCGCTGAAGCTGTCGAAGCAGGTCGGTGCGAACCCGCGCGAGTTCGCGGCCGAGGTCGCCGACGCGCTCGCTGCCGTCGACGGCATCGCCTCGGTCGAGGTCGCCGGCCCCGGGTTCATCAACATCCGACTGGATGCCGCCGCTGCCGGCGCGCTCGCGAAGACGATCGTCGAGGCGGGCACGGCCTTCGGGCACGGGCGCTCGCAAGAGGGCAACACGATCAACCTCGAGTTCGTCAGCGCGAACCCGACCGGTCCCATGCACATCGGGCACACGCGCTGGGCCGCTCTCGGCGACGCGATCGCCCGTCTGCTGCTCGCGAGCGGCGCGACCCTCGTCCGCGAGTTCTACATCAACGACGCCGGCGCGCAGATGGACCGGTTCGGTCGCTCGGTGCTCGCCCGCATGCAGGGCGAGCCGGCTCCCGAGGACGGCTACGCCGGGGCCTACATCGACGACCTCGCGGCGCGTGTCGCCGAGGCCGAGCCCGGCATCGCCGACCTGCCCGAGGACGCACGCGTGGCCGCGGCCCGCGACAAGGCCTACGAACTGCAGCTCGCGGAGCTCCAGGCATCCCTCGAGAAGTTCAACGTCCACTTCGACGTCTTCTTCAGCGAGCGGACGCTGCACGCGAAGAGCGCAGACGGTGGCCCGAGCCTCGTCGACGAGGCCGTCGACCGCCTGCGTGCGCAGGGTCACGTCTTCGACGCCGACGGCGCCGTGTGGGTGCGCACCACCGACTTCGGCGACGACAAGGACCGCGTCATCCGCCGCTCGAACGGGGAGTACACGTACTTCGCCGCCGACGCCGCCTACTACCTGAACAAGGGCGACCGCGGTTTCGCGCACAAGATCTACCTGCTCGGCGCCGACCACCACGGTTACGTGCACCGCCTGAAGGCGCTCGCCGGCGCGGCCGGCGACGACCCCGAGAAGGACATCGAGGTCCTCATCGGGCAGCTCGTCTCCATCAACGGGGCGCGCCTCTCCAAGCGCGCCGGCAACATCATCGAGCTCGACGACCTGCGCGAATGGCTCGGGACCGACGCGTTGCGCTACTCGCTCGCGCGCTACCCGGCCGATTCGCCGCTCACGCTCGACCCCGAGATCCTGCAGAAGCGGACGAACGACAACCCGGTCTTCTACGTGCAGTATGCCCACGCGCGCACGCACAACGTCGCCCGCAACGCCGCCGATTCCGGCGTCGCGCGCGACGCGTTCGCTCCCGAGCTGCTCACGCACGAGACCGAGTCCGCGCTCCTGGGCGCGCTGCAGGAGTTTCCGCGCCTCGTCGCCTTCGCGGCGGAGCTGCGCGAACCGCACCGCATCGCCCGGTACCTCGAGGAGCTCGCGAGCCTCTACCACCGCTGGTACGACTCGTGCCGCGTCACCCCGCTCGGCGACGAGGAGGTCACGGACGTGCACCGCACGCGCCTGTGGCTGAACGACGCGACGGGTCAGGTCCTGCGCAACGGACTCGACCTGCTCGGCGTCAGCGCGCCCGAACGGATGTGACGTGGTGACCGTGACCGAGGTCCGGCCTGCTCGCCGTCGTCCCCGTAGAGGGGTCACGTGGGCGGTCGTCATCGTCCTCGCGGTCGTCGGACTCCTCGTCGCGGCGGAGGTCGCGGCACGCATCGTCACGCCGCAGATCATCCGCGATCAGATCGTCCAGAACGTCGGCCTCCCGGCCGACCAGAAGATCGACGTCGACATCCCCGCGCCGCTCCTGCTGCCTCTCGTCGTGGTCGGACAGCTGCCCGAGATCAGGCTGAGCGCTGACGATGTCGAGCTCAACGGCATCACGGCGGACGTCGACGTGACGGCGCAAGACGTGCCGATGTACACCGGTGCCGATTGGTCGTCCGCGAACGCGACGGTCGTGTTGGATCAGGCTCAGACCCGCGCCCTGCTGTCGAAGGTGGACGGCTTCCCGGCGGAGTCGGTGACGCTCGATCCGCCCGACGTCGCCCTCGACACCGCGTTCCCGATCCTCGGCACGTCGGTCCCTGTGGGGGTGACCCTGTCGCCCGCCGCCCGCGACGGCCAGATCGTCCTGTCGCCCACGACGTTCCGTCTCGGCGGCGCAGATGTGTCGGCCGACGCGCTCCGCCAGCAGCTCGGTCCGCTCGTCGGCTCGATGCTGGAGGAGCTGCCGGTCTGCGTGTCTCAGTACCTGCCGAAGGCGATGACCCTCACGGGTGTCTCCGTCGCGGAGCGCGGGATCGTCGCGGACTTCGAGATCGACAGTGCCATCCTCCGCGACAAGGCCGCGCAGGAACCCGGTTCCTGCGACGGCGACCGCTAGCGTCACGGAGCCGGGGTGCTCCGCCCCGGTGCCCTAGACTGTGGGCACCGTCGGGGCGTGGCCACACCGCCCGACGTACCCGTTCCCACCCCGATTGGTGCCCCTGCGTGTCCACCACCTCCGACCGTCCCGCCGTGCCCGAGTGGCTGACTCAGCCGCATGACGCGAACGCGCTCGTCGAGGCCGTGTGGCCCGAGGGAGCCGTCCGTGACGACGCCGGGGCGATCGTCTTCGGGGGAGTGTCCGCGGCGGAGCTCGCCGAGCGGTTCGGCACCCCGCTGTACGTCGTCGACGAGGACCTCGTCCGCGCTCGCGCCCGCGAGGTGCTGACGGCGTTCCGGGACGCCGCGGCCCGCCACGGCGGCACGGCCCGGGTCTACTACGCGGGCAAGGCTCTGCTCACGACCGACGTCGTGCGCTGGGTCACCGCCGAGGGTCTCGGTGTCGACGTCGCCAGCGGCGGCGAGCTCGCCGTCGCGCTCGCGGCGGGAGCGGACCCTGCCCGCCTGGGCCTCCACGGCAACAACAAGCTGCCGTCCGAGATCAGCCGCGCGGTTCGGGTCGGCGTCGGCTCCATCGTCATCGACTCGCTCGTCGAGATCGAGCGGATCGCCGCCGAAGCCGAGTCCCAGGGGCGCGTTCAGACCGTCCTCATCCGCGTCAACAGCGGCGTGCACGCCGAGACCCATGACTTCCTGGCGACGGCCCACGAGGATCAGAAGTTCGGCTTCGCGCTGACGGATGCCGAGGCCGCCGTGGCACGCATCCGAGAACTTCCGTGGCTGCGCTTCGCGGGACTGCACTGCCACATCGGCTCGCAGATCTTCGGGACTGCCGGCTTCGCCGAGTCCGCCGCTCGTGTCGTGGAGCTGCACGCCCGGCTCCGCGAGGGAGGCGACGTTCCCCTCCTGAACCTCGGCGGCGGCTTCGGCATCGCCTATACGTCGAAGGACGACCCGACCCCGATCGCGAAGCTCGCCGACGGCATCGTCGCGGCGGTCGGGCGCGAGTGCGAGAGCCGCGGCATCCCGATGCCCGAGCTCGCCTTCGAGCCGGGCCGCACCATCGTCGGACGCGCCGGGGTGACCCTCTACCGGGTCGGCACGGTGAAGCCGGTGCGCGTCTCGGACGACCTCGAACGGCTCTACGTGAGCGTCGACGGCGGCATGAGCGACAACGCCCGCACAGCCCTGTACGGCGCGGACTACAGCGCGCGCATCGCGAGCCGCCGGAGCGACTCCGCCCCCGCTCTCACGCGCGTCGTGGGGCGCCACTGCGAGGCGGGCGACATCGTGGTGTCGGACGAGTACCTGCCCGGTGACGTCGAGCCCGGCGACCTCGTCGCCGTCGCGGCGACAGGCGCCTATTGCTTCTCGCTCGCGAGCAACTACAACTACCTGACCCGACCTCCCGTCGTGGCCGTGAGTGCCGGCACAGCTCGGCTGATCGTCCGCGGCGAGGACGAGAACGACCTGCTGGCGCGCGACCTCGGCGTCGCACCGGCATCCCGCACCTCCGAGGAGTCCGCATGATCGAACCCCGCCGCCTGCGCGTCGCGCTCCTGGGAGCCGGCGCCGTCGGATCCCAGGTCGCCCGGCTGCTGCTGACCCACGCCGACGAACTCGCCGACCGAGCCGGAGCACCGCTCGACCTCGTCGGGATCGCCGTCCGCGACGTCGACGCCCCGCGCGAAGCGGACCTTCCCCGCGACCTGTTCACGACCGACGCCGACACCCTCATCGCGGGCGCCGACATCGTGATCGAGGTCACCGGGGGGCTCGAGCCCGCCCGCACCCGCATCCTCCACGCCCTCTCCTCCGGCGCCGACGTCGTCACGGCGAACAAGGCGCTCCTGGCGACCCACGGCAGCGAGATCTTCGACGCCGCCGACCAGGTCGGGGCCACCGTCGCCTACGAGGCGGCCGTCGCCGGCGCGATCCCGATCATCCGGCCGCTCCGCGACTCGCTCGCCGGCGACCGGGTGCGACGGATCATGGGCATCGTCAACGGCACGACGAACTACATCCTCGACCGCATGGACCGCGAAGGTCTCGGCTTCGACGAGGTGCTCGCCGAAGCGCAGCGGCTCGGCTACGCCGAGGCCGACCCGACGGCGGATGTCGAGGCGTACGACGCCGCGCAGAAGGCGGCGATCCTCGCGAGCCTCGCCTTCCACACGACCGTGCCGCTCGACGCCGTGCACCGCGAAGGCATCACGGCCGTGGATGCCGGCGTCATCGAGGCCGCCCGCAAGGCCGGCTACGTCGTCAAGCTCCTGGCCGTGTGCGAACGTCTCGTCGACCAGCCCGACGCCGCGCCGCACGGCGAGGCGATCTCGGTCCGCGTCTACCCCGCTCTGGTTCCCCGCGAGCACCCCCTCGCCTCGGTGCACGGCGCGAACAACGCCGTGTTCGTCGAGGCCGAGGCCGCCGGCGACCTGATGTTCTACGGCGCGGGTGCCGGGGGAGTGCAGACCGCGTCCGCCGTCCTCGGCGACGTCGTCTCGGCTGCGCGGCGCCACGTCGCGGGCGGACCCGGAGTCGGCGAGTCGACGCGCGGCGGCCTGCCGATCGTGCCGATCGGCCGTATCCGGACGAGCTGCCAGATCACGCTCGAAGTCGATGACCGGCCGGGTGTGCTCGCCACCGTCGCCGGCATCCTCAGCGACGGGAACGTGTCCATCGCGACCGTCGAACAGACCACCTCGGGCGGCGCCGTCGCCCAGGACAGCGGGGATGCCGTCGCGCACCTCGTCATCGGAACCCACACGGCCCGGGAGCAGGACCTGGCCGACACCGTCGAGCGCCTCGCTGCCACCAGCGCGGTGCGTCGGGTGGTCTCGGTCCTGCGGGTAGAAGGAGACTGACATGGCACACGTCTGGCGCGGAGTCCTCCGCGAGTACGCCGATCGACTGGGCGTCACCGACGCCTCGACCGTCGTGACGCTCGGCGAGGGCGGCACCCCGCTCATCCCGGCGGCGTCGCTGTCGCGCATCACCGGAGCCGATGTCTACATCAAGTTCGAGGGCATGAACCCGACGGGCTCGTTCAAGGACCGCGGCATGACCGTCGCCCTCTCCCGTGCCGTCGAGCACGGAGCCGAGGCCGTCATCTGCGCGTCGACCGGCAACACCTCGGCATCCGCGGCCGCGTACGCCGCGCACGCCGGCATCACGGCCGCCGTCCTCGTCCCCGAGGGCAAGATCGCCATGGGCAAGCTCAGCCAGGCCGTCGCCCATGGCGGCCAGCTCATCCAGATCCGCGGCAACTTCGACGACTGCCTCGAGATCGCGCGCGAGCTCGCCGGCGGGTACAAGGTGCACCTCGTCAACTCGGTCAACCCCGACCGCATCGAGGGACAGAAGACGGCCGCCTACGAGGTCGTCAGCCAGCTCGACGACGCCCCCGACTTCCACTTCATCCCCGTCGGCAACGCCGGCAACTACACCGCCTACTCGCGCGGCTACCGCGAAGAGGCCGAGCGCGGCGTCGCGACGCGCGTGCCCCGCATGTTCGGCTTCCAGGCCGAGGGTTCCGCGCCGCTCGTGCGCGGCGAGGTCGTCAAGAACCCCGAGACGATCGCCTCGGCCATCCGCATCGGCAACCCCGCGTCCTGGGACCTCGCCCTCGAAGCCCGCGCAGCCACCGACGGCTGGTTCGGCGCGATCGACGACGAGCGCATCCTCGCGGCGCAGAAGCTCCTCGCGGGCACCGTCGGCGTCTTCGTCGAGCCGGCGTCGGCGATCAGCGTCGCCGGTCTGCTCGACCGTGCCGAGGCGGGTGTCATCCCGAACGGCGCCAAGGTCGTCCTCACCGTCACCGGCCACGGCCTGAAGGACCCGCAGTGGGCGCTCCGCAACCCCGACGGCTCGCAGGTCGAGCCCATCGTCGTGGACGCGGCGACCAGCGAGGTGGCCTCCGCGCTCGACCTCACCCGCGTGGCGGGATGACGCTCGCGGGGCGCTCCGTCGCCGTTCGCGTCCCCGCGACGAGCGCCAACCTCGGGCCCGGCTTCGACACGCTCGGTCTCGCCCTGAGCGTCCATGACGAACTCGTCGTGACCGCGCTCGACGGTCCGGGTCTCGAGATCGAGGTTTCGGGGGAGGGGGCCGCCGACGTCCCGACGGATGCCTCGCACCTCGTGGTCCGCTCGATGGCGTACGCGTTCGAGGCGGCCGGCCGGCCGATGCCCGGCATCCGTCTGCGCGCGCGCAACGTGATCCCGCACGGCCGCGGGATGGGATCCTCCGGTGCCGCCGTCGTGGCGGGACTGCTCGCGGCGCAGGGACTGCTCGAGGGCGACGTCACCCTCGGCCCCGAGACCCTCTTGCGCCTGGCGACCGAGCTCGAGGGGCACCCCGACAACGTGGCGCCCGCTCTGTTCGGCGGGCTGACCATCGCGTGGATGGACTTCACGGGGCCGCAGCACAAGAAGCTGGCCGTCCACCGCGGCGTCTCACCGCTCGTCTTCGTCCCCGAGTTCACGATGTCGACCTCGGTCGCGCGCGGTCTCGCGCCGCTCCACGTCACGCGCGAGGACGCCGTCTTCAACGTGTCGCGGTCGGCCCTGCTCATCGCGGCGCTGACGCAGAGCCCCGAACTGCTCATGGCGGCGACGGAGGACAAGCTGCACCAGTCCTACCGGGCGCAGGCGATGCCCGCCACCGACGCTCTCGTGCAGGGTCTGCGTGCCGCCGGGTTCGCCGCCGTCGTGTCGGGGGCGGGACCCAGCGTCCTCGTCCTCGCCGACGGGCCGGGACGCCGACTCGAGGCGGTCGATTTCGCCGCGACGTCGACGGACACGCCATGGAAACCTCTCCTGCTGGCCGTCGATGTGCGGGGTGGTACAGTGAGGGACCATACGGAGGATGCCACGTAATCACGTGAATCTGCCCTCCACTCGCAATCTGCGAACCACCGCACACCCCTCCTGACGGGCCTGCGCAACTCTGTGCCTGCGCGAACACCCCGCTGAGGATTCGGATCCGTCGTGGACGGAACCACCTGCGGTTATGACTTTCCACATCTGAAAGGGAGAACTCGTGGAGTCCATCTCCGAGATCCAGACCGGCGACGACGTCGCCACCGGCGGCGCTGCCGCCGACGAGACCACCACGGCCGCCGCGCAGGACGCGACGACGGATGCCGCTGCGGACACCGCCGACTCGACTGCCGTCGAAGCCGCGCCCGCCGCAGACGAGGCGACCGAGCCGTCCACCGACGAGGCCGCCGCGCCCGCCGAGGAGCCCGTGCAGGCGAAGCGTCCCGCACGGAGGACCTCCGCGAAGAAGGCCGCTGCTGCAGCCGAGCCCGTCGCAGACGAGGCCGTCGCAGACGGGACCGTCGCCCAGGACGCTGCACCCGCAGTCGAGGCATCCGCTGACGAGAAGCCGGCCGACGACAAGCCGGCGAAGGCGCCGCGCAAGCGTGCGCCGCGTCGTGCCAAGAGCGGTGACGCTCCTGCCGCCGAGGCAGCGCCTGCCGCCGACGCCGCTGCTGCCGCCGACGCCGCTCCGGCAGCCGCTGACGCCACGCCGGCGGACGCTCCGGTGACCGAGGCCAGCGCCGCCCCGGCCGCAGCCGAGGCACCCGCCGAGCAGGCATCCGACGACGCGAACGCGTCCGCATCGAGCGACGCGAACACCGCGGCATCCGGAGACGACTCCGAGGGCTCCAGCGAGGGGACCGGCCGCAGCCGGTCGCGCAGCCGCAGCCGCAGCCGCAACCGCAACAAGGGCGAGAACGGCCAGAACGGCAACCAGGGCGGCAACGGCCAGGGCGGCAACGCTCAGAACGGCAACGCTCAGAACGCGCCCGCCGACAAGCCCGCCGCCGAGTCGGTCTCCGACGACGAGCAGGGCCAGGGCCGCGGCCGCCAGCGCAACAAGCGCCGCGGGCAGTCCACGGGCGACGAGTTCGACACCGAGATCGGCGAGGACGACGTCCTCATCCCGATCGCCGGCATCCTCGACGTCCTCGACAACTACGCCTTCGTCCGCACCACGGGTTACCTGCCCGGGCAGAGCGACGTCTACGTCTCGCTCGGCCAGGTCAAGAAGTACAACCTGCGCAAGGGCGACGCGGTCGTCGGCGCGATCAAGCAGCCCCGCGAGGGCGAGCAGTCGAGCCGCCAGAAGTACAACGCGCTCGTCAAGGTCGACGCCGTCAACGGCCTGTCGGTCGAGGACGCCGCCACGCGTGTCGAGTTCGGCAAGCTGACCCCGCTCTACCCGCAGGAGCGCCTGCGCCTCGAGACCGCGCCCGAGAAGCTGACGCAGCGCATCATCGACCTCGTCGCTCCCATCGGCAAGGGCCAGCGCGGCCTCATCGTCGCGCCTCCCAAGGCCGGTAAGACGATCGTCCTGCAGCAGATCGCCAACGCGATCGCGACGAACAACCCCGAGGTCCACCTCATGGTCGTCCTCGTCGACGAGCGTCCCGAAGAGGTCACCGACATGCAGCGGACGGTCAAGGGCGAGGTCATCGCCTCGACCTTCGACCGCCCCGCCGAGGACCACACGACGGTCGCCGAGCTCGCCATCGAGCGTGCGAAGCGTCTCGTCGAGCTCGGTCGCGACGTCGTCGTCCTCCTCGACTCGATCACGCGCCTCGGCCGCGCCTACAACATCTCGGCGCCCACCTCGGGCCGCGTGCTCACCGGTGGTGTCGACGCCTCGGCGCTCTACCCGCCCAAGCGCTTCTTCGGCGCGGCGCGCAACATCGAGAACGGCGGATCGCTCACGATCCTCGCCACGGCTCTCGTCGAGACCGGCTCCAAGATGGACGACGTCATCTTCGAGGAGTTCAAGGGCACCGGCAACAGCGAGCTGCGCCTGTCGCGTCAGCTCGCCGACAAGCGGATCTTCCCCGCCGTCGACGTCAACGCGTCGAGCACCCGTCGCGAGGAGATGCTCCTCTCGGCCGACGAGGTCAAGATCACGTGGAAGCTGCGTCGCGCCCTCGCCGGCCTCGACCAGCAGCAGGCCCTCGAGGTCGTCCTCGGCAAGCTGAAGGAGACGACGTCGAACGTCGAGTTCCTCGTGCAGATGCAGAAGTCGATGCCGGCCCCCGCCGCCGGCGGCCACGCGCACGAGAACAGCATCCGCTGAGCCTCGAGCCGTGTTCGAATCCGTCCAGACGCTGATCGACGAGCACCGCGCGGTCCAGGAGGAACTCTCCGACCCCGCGGTGCACGCCGACGCGTCGCGCGCGAAGCGCGTCAACCGGCGGTACGCGGAGCTCTCCCGCATCGTCGCCGCGTACGACGCGTGGCACGGTGCGGAGGAGGACCTCGCCGCCGCGCGGGAGCTGGCCAAGGAGGACGACGCGTTCGCCGAGGAAGTCCCGGCGCTCGAGCAGCGCCTGGCCGAGACGCAGGAGAAGCTCCGGCGCCTGCTGATCCCGCGCGACCCCGACGACGCCCGCGACGTGATCCTCGAGATCAAGGCGGGCGAGGGCGGCGCCGAGTCGGCGCTGTTCGCGGCGGACCTCCTTCGCATGTACCTGCAGTACGCGGCATCCCGCGGCTGGAAGACCGAGCTCCTCGAACGCAACGAATCGGACCTCGGCGGGTACAAAGACGTCCAGATCGCGATCAAGGGCTCGTCCAGCGACCCGGCGCAGGGCGTCTGGGCGCACCTGAAGTACGAGGGCGGCGTGCACCGCGTGCAACGCGTGCCCGCGACCGAGTCGCAGGGGCGCATCCACACCTCGACGACCGGCGTTCTCGTGTTCCCCGAGGTCGACGAGCCCGAAGAGGTCCAGATCGATCCGAACGACCTCAAGATCGACGTCTTCCGCTCGTCCGGACCGGGCGGGCAGTCGGTCAACACGACGGACTCCGCCGTCCGCATCACGCACGTGCCGACCGGCATCGTCGTCTCGATGCAGAACGAGAAGAGCCAGCTGCAGAACCGCGAAGCCGGTATGCGCGTCCTCCGCGCACGCCTGCTCGCCAAGCAGCAGGAGGAGCGGGATGCCGCGGCCTCCGACGCGCGCAGGTCGCAGATCCGCGGCATGGATCGCTCCGAGCGGATCCGCACCTACAACTTCCCCGAGAACCGCATCGCGGATCACCGCACCGGGTACAAGGCCTACAACCTCGACCAGGTGATGGACGGCGCGCTCGGCCCCCTCATCGATTCCGCGATCGCCGCGGACGAAGAGGCGCAGCTGGCCGCGGTCGGCTCGGAGGCCTGAGCCGGGTCAGATGTGGTACTCGGGCGCCATGAGGATCGCCCGGGTGTCCTCGTTCGCCGTGCGCCGACGCGCGCGTGCCGGTACGCCCACCAGGACGGAGTCCGCGGGGGCATCCTTCGTCACGACGGCGTTCGCCCCGATCACCGAGTGCGCCCCGATCACGATCGGCCCGAGGATCTTCGCGCCCGCGCCGACGGCGACGCCGTCCTCGAGGGTGGGATGCCGCTTGCCGCCGTCCCGGGTCCGGCCGCCCAGCGTCACCCCGTGGTAGAGCATGACGTCGTCCCCGACTTCGGCGGTCTCGCCGATGACGACTCCCATGCCGTGATCGATGAAGAACCGTCGCCCGATGGTTGCCCCCGGGTGGATCTCGATCCCGGTCAGCCAGCGGGACACCTGCGAGAGTGCGCGCGCCGGGAACCGCCTGCCGCGCCGCCACAGCGCGTGCGCGACCCGGTGACTCCACACGGCGTGGAGTCCCGGGTAGAGCAGCGCGATCTCGGCGCCGCCGCGGGCCGCGGGGTCGCGCAGCTTCGCGGAGGCCACGTCCTCACGGACGGACCGCGCCGCGGCGGCGACGCTGCGGACGAACGAGGGGGCGGTGCGGGGCACGGCAGACCTTCCGGGTGTCGGCGTGCGGGTCAGTCGCGGAACTCCTCGAAGAGCGCGGTCGACAGGTACCGCTCGCCGAACGAGGGGATGATGACGACGATGTTCTTGCCCTCGGCCTCCGGGCGGGCCGCGACCTGAAGCGCGGCCCAGATGGCGGCACCGGACGAGATGCCGACGAGGATGCCTTCGGTCGTCGCGACCTTCTTCGCGGTCTCGATCGCGTCGTCGAAGGTGACGTCCTGGACCTCGTCGATTACGCCCTGGTCGAGGATCGGGGGGATGAAGTTCGGGCCGATGCCCTGGATCTTGTGGGGACCGGGCTTGCCCTCGGTCAGCAGCGGCGAGTCCTTGGGCTCGACGGCGACGACCTTCGCGGACGGCACCCGCTCCTTGAGCACCTGACCGACACCGGTGATGGTGCCGCCCGTGCCGATGCCGGCGACGAAGTAGTCGACGGCGCCGTCGGTGTCGCGGAGGATCTCCTCGGCGGTGGTCTTCCGGTGGATCTCGACGTTGGCCTGGTTGGCGAACTGCTTGGCGAGCACGGCGCCCGGGGTCTCGGCGGCGATGCGCTCGGCTTCGCCGACCGCGCCCTTCATGCCGAGGGAGGGGTCGGTGAGAACGAGCTCGGCGCCGTAGGCGCGCAGCAGCATCCGGCGCTCGACCGACATCGACGAGGGCATCGTCAGGATGACCTTGTACCCACGGGCTGCGCCGACCATCGCCAGGGCGATGCCGGTGTTACCGCTCGTGCCCTCGACGATCGTGCCGCCGGGCTTCAGCTCGCCCGAGGCTTCGGCGGCGTCGACGATGGCGATGCCGAGGCGGTCCTTGACCGAGGATGCCGGGTTGTAGAACTCGAGCTTGGCCAGGATGGTCCCGGGCAGGCCCTCCGATACGCGGTTCAGTCGGACCAGGGGAGTGTTGCCGAATGCGCTGGTGATGTCGGAGTGGATGCCGGTCATGGGATGCCTTCCGTGCGGATGGAGATCGGGGTCGCGGTTCAGGTGCCCGCGATGCGTCCCCCAGCCTAAGGCGCGCCTGCGGCCGGTGGCCCTGTGTGACGATGCGGCGCGCGGTATCCTGGGCTTTCCCATGTCGACTTCACGGATCTCCGACGCGCCCGCCGGCAGCGACCTCGCACCCCTCGTCCGCACCGCGGCGGCGCGCCTCGCCGCCGCCGGCGTCCCGTCGGCCGATGTGGACGCCGAGCTCCTCGCCGCTCATGTCCTCGGGCTCGGCCGTGGCGAGCTGGCTGCCGCGATGATGCGGGGCGATCGGATGCCGGAGCTCGAGGCGACGCGTTTCGCCGAGTTCGTCGAACGCCGCGCGGCGCGCGAACCCCTTCAGCACCTCACCGGCCGGGCGCCGTTCCGGCACATGGAGCTGCGGGTCGGTCCCGGCGTGTTCGTCCCGCGTCCCGAGACCGAGATGGTCGCCCAGCTCGCGATCGACGCGCTCCGCGAGGCTCCCGGCCCGGAGCCCGTCGCGGTCGACCTGGGGACGGGAAGCGGAGCCCTCGCCCTGGCCTTGGCCACCGAGGTGCCGCACGCGCGCGTGCACGCCGCCGAGAACTCGGTCGAGGCGTTCATCTGGGCCAAGGAGAACTTCGCGGAGCAGGCACCGCACGCCCGGCTCGCCTTCATCGACCTCGCCGACGCCTTCCCCGAGCTCGACGGCACCGTCTCGGTCGTCGTCTCGAATCCTCCGTACGTTCCCGACGACGCCGTCCCGCGCGACCCCGAGGTCCGCTTCTGGGATCCGCCCGCGGCCCTCTACGGCGGCGCCGACGGTCTGGACGTCGTCCGCGTCCTCTCGGGCGTCGCGTTGCGCCTGCTGCACCCCGGCGGCACCCTCGTGATCGAGCACGGCGAGTGGCAGGGGCCCGGCATCCGCGAGATCCTGACCGCCGACGGGTGGCGCGGCGCCGCCACCCACCCCGACCTCACCCTGCGCGACCGCGCGACGACCGCCCTCCGCCCCTGACCTCGACCACGTCCCTCTGACGCCCTCCTCCCGTGTTCTCGCAGGTGCAGGAAGGGCGCGCCTCGTAGAATGCTGCGGATATGTCTCCCGTTCTCGACTGCCGTGACGCCGACCAGCTGCTGCCCGCTCTCCGCCAGGCACGGCAAGCGATCGGCCGCGGCGAACTCATCGTGATGCCGACCGACACCGTCTACGGTGTGGCCGCGGACGCTTTCAACGCGTCGGCGGTGGCTCGCCTTCTCGCCGCGAAGGGTCGCGGGCGGCAGTCGCCGCCCCCCGTCCTCGTCTCGGGACCCGACACGATGCGCGCCCTCGTGGCCGAGGTCCCCGAACCCGTCGAGCGTCTCGTCGAGCGTTTCTGGCCGGGCGGGCTCACGATCGTGCTCCCGGCTCAGCCGTCGCTCCGGTGGGACCTGGGCGAGACGCGCGGCACCGTCGCGGTGCGCATGCCGAACGACCGTTTCGCCCTCGAGCTCCTCGAGGAGACCGGCCCGCTCGCGGTGTCGAGCGCGAACCTGACGGGCAAGCCCGCCGCGCTCGGGATCGACTCGGCCGTGCAGATGCTCCGCGACAGCGTCTCGGTGTACCTCGACGGCGGCCTCGTCGAGACCGGCGTCGCCTCGACGATCATCGATGCGACCGGCCTCGTCGGTCGCGACCGACGCTCGGTGACGGTCCTCCGCGACGGCGCCGTCTCGCGCCAGGACCTCCGCGACGTCCTCGGCGACCTCCTCGAGCCCGATCCGATCGACCCCGAAGAATCCGACGCCGCGTGAGGGACTACCTGCTCGCGTTCGTCATCACCGGCGCCCTCACCTTCGTCTTCTCGTGGGTCGTGTGGCGCGTGGCGATGAGATTCGGGCTCCACCCGGCGATCCGCGAGCGGGACGTGCACAAGACCCCCACGCCGCGGCTGGGAGGCGTGGCGATGTTCATCGGGATGCTCGGCTTCTTCGTCCTGTCCTCGCAGCTCCCCGCCTTCGCGATCGTCTGGCAGGAGCCGTCGATGGTGTGGTCGCTCCTCGGGGCCGCCGCGCTCATGGTCGTGGTGGGTGTCGCCGACGACCTCTGGGACCTCGACTGGATGATCAAGCTCGGCGCCCAGTTCGTCGCCGCCTGGATCGTCGTGTTCCTCGGCGGCATCCAGATCTTCTATCTGCCCTTCGGCCAGCAGGTCGTCGTGTCGAGCTGGGTGAGCATCAGCCTGTCGATCCTCCTGATCGTGATCGTCATGAACGCGGTCAACTTCATCGACGGTCTCGACGGCCTCGTCGCCGGTGTCTGCCTCATCGCCAACGCGGTGTTCTTCGCCTACTCCGCCATGCTCGTGCGCGATTTCGACAACAGCGAGCAGAGCAACACGGGTGTGTTCATCGCCATCGTGCTGCTCGGCATGTGCGCGGGCTTCCTGCCGTTCAACTGGAATCCGGCGCGGATGTTCATGGGGGATGCCGGTGCGCTCCTGCTCGGGCTCATGATGGCGTCGTCCGCGATCGTCGTGACGGGCAATCTGCCGCCGAACCTGCTGAGCGACAACGACCTCTTCGGCCGCTCGCAGCTGCTCGGTGCTTTCATCCCCGTCATCCTCCCCGTGGTCATCGTGCTGCTCCCGCTCGTCGACTTCGGTCTCGCCGTCGTCCGCCGCATGGCGCAGGGCAAGTCCCCGTTCTCGCCCGACCGCAAGCACCTCCATCACCGGATGCTCGACATGGGGCACACCGACCGCAACGCCGTCTTCGTGTTCTACGCATGGACCGCGGTCGTCTCCCTCTCCGTCCTCCTGATGTACATCGGCACGACGAAGGGGTGGCCGGGGCGGTACTGGCCCGGTGTCGCGTTCCTGATCATCGGATGCGTCGCGTGCGTCCTCGTCACCCTTCCCCCCGCGCGCCCTGCCCGTCCGGTCGCGCCCGAGCGAAAGGCCCTCTCATGAGCGCCCTGTCCTCCACCCGCATGCTCCGCACCGCTCTGGTGTGGTCGGGCATCGTCACCCTGGTCCTCGCCGTCGTCGGGGGAGTCGTGGGTCTGCTCGTGGCCGGCGTCTCGGGACTGTCGAGCGCGCTCGTGGCGGTCCTCATGGCGGCCGTGTTCCTCGCCTTCACGATCGTCTCGATCCTCATCGCCAACCGCTTCTACGGCGACCCGCTGTTCGTCCCGATCTTCTTCGGGTCGGTCATGGGCGGATGGATCCTGAAGTTCGTCGTCTTCCTCGTGGTGCTCTTCGTCCTCCGCGACCAGCCCTGGCTCACGCCGATGGTGTTCCTCATCTCCCTGATCGTGAGCATCATCGCCTCGCTCGTCGTCGACGTCGTCGTCATGATGCGCATGCGGATGCCGGCAGTCAGTGACACGACGCTGCCCACCGCCGCAGAGGTCGAGGCCGCAGAGGTGGAGGCGGGGGAGCGTCGGCACGGGGACACCAGCACCCCAGAGGCCTGATAGGCTGTTTCCGAGCCCGCCTGAACCCCGACGGGAACGCCTGCGGAGTCAGCTCACCGACCATCGTCGCCCGATCGATAGATCGACGCCCCGAAGCTGGAGCCAGCGCTGTTTACTCAAGCTGCGACCCTGATCGCTACTGCCGCCGAAGACGCCCCTGACGAGTTCCATGGACCGTCGATCTCGGAGTTCTTCCCCGATGCGGTCTTCTCGATCGGCCCCCTCGTCGTCAACCGGATCCACCTCATCCAGATCCTCGCGACGATCGCCATCGTCCTGATCTTCTGGCTCGGCACCCGCCGCATGACGGTCGTCCCCGGCCGCTTCCAGAGCGTCGTCGAGATGGGCCTGGACTTCGTCCGGGTCAACATCGCCGAAGACCTGCTCGGCAAGAAGGACGGACGCCGGTTCCTGCCGATCCTCACCACGATCTTCTTCATGGTGCTGTTCATGAACATCACGGGTGTCATCCCGTTCCTGAACATCGCAGGCTCGTCGATCGTCGCAGTGCCCCTCCTCCTCGCGCTCGTCGCGTACGTGACCTTCATCTACGCCGGTATCAAGGCGAGCCCCGGGAACTTCTTCCGCAACTCGCTGATGCCTCCCGGGCTGCCCTGGTTCCTCTACATCCTGATCATCCCGCTCGAGTTCCTCTCGACGTTCATCATCCGGCCCGTCACGCTGACGCTCCGACTGCTGATGAACATGATCGTCGGGCACCTCATGCTCGTCCTGTTCTTCGCAGCGACGCAGTTCTTCCTCATCACCCTGGGCGGCTGGTTCTCGGCGCTCGCGGCCGGAACGCTCGCGTTCGGGTTCGCCTTCACGATCTTCGAGATCTTCGTCGCCTTCCTCCAGGCATACGTCTTCGCCATCCTCACCGCGGTCTACATCCAGCTCGCGGTGGCAGAAGAGCACTAAGCGGTCCGGCGCACGCCGAGCCATCCAACCGAAAGGAAACACCTCCGTGGACGCAACTACGGTTCTCGCCGCCCTCGAGGGCAACGTCGCGACGATGGGTTACGGCCTCGCCGCCATCGGCCCCGCCATCGGTGTGGGCATCGTCGTCGGCAAGACGATCGAGGGCGTGGCCCGTCAGCCCGAGCTGGCCGGTCGCCTGCAGGTCCTGATGTTCATCGGTATCGCCTTCACCGAGGCGCTCGCCTTCATCGGCATCGCGACCTACTTCATCTTCCAGTAAACCGCGACTCAGATCACTAAGGAGACAGGATGCTGAACGCTCTTGTCGCGTACGCAGCCGAAGAGGGCGGGTCTCACAACCCGCTGATCCCGGCTTGGTACGACATCATCTGGTCCGGGGTCTGCTTCGTCGTGATCCTGTTCGTCTTCTGGCGGGTCGCCCTCCCGAAGATGCAGGTCCTGCTCGACCAGCGCGCCGCTGCCATCGAGGGCAACATCGCGAAGGCCGACGAGGCTCAGCGCAAGGCGGAAGCCGCCCTCGAGGAGTACACGGCCCAGCTGGCCGAGGCTCGCAAGGAGGCCGGCGAGATCCGCGAGACCGCCCGCGAGGACGGTAAGAAGATCGTCGCCGAGGCCAAGGACAACGCGTCGGTCGAGGCCGCACGCCTGACCTCCGCCGCGCACCACCAGATCGAGGCCGAGCGCCAGACCGCGCTCGTCTCGCTGCGGAGCGAAGTGGGCACCCTCGCCCTCGACCTCGCCGGTGGTGTCATCGGCGAGACGCTGTCCGACGACGCCAAGGCCAAGGCCGTGGTCGACCGCTTCCTGGCCGACCTCGAATCCTCCGAGAAGGCAGCGAAGTAATGGGCAGCGCGACCACTCAAGCCCTCGCGGCGACGACGTCGGCCCTCACGGCCGCGCCGGGCGTCGACCTCGGTGTCGCCCGCGAGCTCTTCGCCGCGGTGCGCACCCTGGCCGGCTCGTCGCAGCTGAGCGGCGCGCTCTCGGATGCCTCGGTGCCCGCCGAAGCTCGACGTGCGCTCGTCTCGCGCGTCTTCGGCGGGTACTCGGCTGCGACCGGGTCGGTCCTCGACGCGGCCGTCGCCGAGCGCTGGTCGTCGTCGGCGGACCTGATCTCGGGGATCGAGGAGGCCGGCGTCCGCGCCGCCGCCATGGCCGAGCCGCAGGTCGACGTCGAGGCCGAGCTCTTCTCCGTGGCGCGTACGATCGCCGCCAACCCCGAGCTCGAGCTCGCGCTGGGCAGCCGGCTCGGTGACGCATCCGCCAAGGGCGCGCTCATCGAGACCCTGCTGAACGGCCGCGCCGCCGCATCGACGGTTGCGATCGTGTCGTCTCTCGTCCAGGTACCGCGGGAACGACGGGTCCGCTCGATGCTCAGCCGTGCGCTGCGTGTCGTCGCCGACCAGCGCGGACGCGCCGTCGCCACCGTCTTCGCGGCCGCGGAGCTCACCGACGAGCAGACGTCCCGCCTCCAGCGCACCCTCGCGGTGCGCTACGGCACCGAGGTCTCGCTGAACGTCGTCCTCGACCCCACGGTCGTCGGCGGTGTCCGCATCGAGATCGGCGACGACGTGATCGACTCCACCGTCTCGTCCCGACTGGGCGACCTCCGCCAGCGTCTGGCGGGCTGACTCTTCCCGCTCCACCGAGGAGCGGACCCGGCAGGCCAGGTGCCCGCCACAAGACCTCACTAAGAAGGAAGACCATGGCAGAACTGTCCATCAGCCCCGACGTCATCCGTGACGCGCTGAAAGACTTCGTCGCCGCCTACGAGCCCACCGGGGCAGCGGCGACCGAGGTCGGCACCGTCGTCGACGCCGCGGACGGCATCGCCCACGTCGAGGGCCTGCCCGGCGTGATGGCGAACGAGCTCGTGCGCTTCGAGAACGGCGTCGAGGGCCTCGCGCAGAACCTCGACGAGCACGAGATCGGTGTCGTCGTCCTCGGTGACTTCTCGGGCATCGAAGCCGGCCAGAAGGTCACCCGCTCCGGCGAGGTCCTCTCGGTCGGTGTCGGCGAGGGCTACCTCGGCCGCGTCGTCGACCCGCTCGGCAACCCGATCGACGGTCTCGGCGAGATCGCCACGACCGGCCGCCGCGCCCTCGAGCTGCAGGCGCCCGGCGTCATGCAGCGCAAGTCGGTCCACGAGCCGATGCAGACCGGCATCAAGGCCATCGACGCGATGATCCCCGTCGGCCGCGGTCAGCGCCAGCTGATCATCGGCGACCGCCAGACCGGCAAGACGGCCATCGCGATCGACACGATCATCAACCAGAAGGCCAACTGGGAGTCGGGCGACGTCACGAAGCAGGTCCGCTGCATCTACGTCGCGATCGGCCAGAAGGGCTCGACCATCGCTTCGGTGAAGGGCGCCCTCGAGGACGCCGGTGCCATGGAGTACACGACGATCGTCGCGGCCCCGGCATCCGACCCCGCCGGCTTCAAGTACCTCGCTCCCTACACCGGCTCGGCCATCGGTCAGCACTGGATGTACGAGGGCAAGCACGTCCTGATCATCTTCGACGACCTGTCGAAGCAGGCCGAGGCCTACCGCGCCGTGTCGCTGCTCCTGCGTCGTCCGCCGGGCCGTGAGGCGTACCCCGGTGACGTCTTCTACCTGCACTCGCGTCTGCTCGAGCGTTGCGCGAAGCTGTCCGACGAGCTCGGTGCCGGTTCGATGACGGGTCTGCCCATCATCGAGACCAAGGCCAACGACGTCTCGGCTTACATCCCGACCAACGTGATCTCGATCACCGACGGCCAGATCTTCCTGCAGTCCGACCTCTTCAACGCCAACCAGCGTCCCGCGGTCGACGTGGGTATCTCGGTCTCGCGTGTCGGTGGCGACGCCCAGGTGAAGTCGATCAAGAAGGTCTCGGGAACGCTCAAGCTCGAGCTCGCCCAGTACCGCTCGCTCGAGGCCTTCGCGATGTTCGCATCCGACCTCGACGCCGCGTCGCGTCGACAGCTGGCTCGTGGTGCACGTCTGACGGAGCTCCTGAAGCAGCCGCAGTACTCGCCGTACCCCGTCGAGGAGCAGGTCGTCTCGATCTGGGCCGGAACGAACGGCAAGCTCGACACGATCGAGGTGGAGGACGTCCTCCGTTTCGAGCGCGAACTGCTCGACCACCTGAAGCGGAACACGTCGATCCTCGACACCCTGCGCGACTCGAACGTCCTGGACGACAACACCGCCGGCGAGCTCGAGAAGGCCGTAGACGCCTTCGTCCTCGAGTTCCAGGGCGGCAAGGGTCAGGCACTCGGCACGCCGGGTCACGAAGAGGTCGCTGCTGCGGACGTCGATGACGTGAACCAGGAGAAGATCGTCAAGGGCCGCCGCGGCTGACGCCGACGGGAGACTCATAACCTATGGGCGCACAACTCAGGGTCTACAAGCAGAAGATCTCTTCTGCTCAGACGACCAAGAAGATCACGAAGGCGATGGAACTCATCGCGGCTTCGCGCATCCAGAAGGCGATGGCTCGCGTCCGCGCGTCCAACCCCTTCGCGCGGGCCGTCACGCGTGCCGTCTCCGCCGTGTCGACGCACTCCAACGTGCAGCACCCGCTGACCACCGAGCGGGAGCAGATCCGTCGTTCCGCCGTCGTCGTCTTCGGTTCCGACCGCGGCCTCGCCGGCGCGTTCAACTCGCAGGTCATCCGCGAGGCTCTGCAGCTCGGCGAGCTGCTGCGCAGCCAGAGTGTCGAGCCGGTCTACTTCCTGGTGGGCCGCAAGCCGGTCGGATTCTTCCAGTTCCGTCGCATCGCGACGGCGGGGGAGTGGATCGGTGACACCGACACCCCGGCGTTCTCGACGGCCGAGGAGATCGCGGCGGCACTGATCGCCGCGTACGAGCTCGGCGGCGGCGAGGGCGGCGTGGATGAGATCAACCTCGTCTACAACCGCTTCGTCAGCATGATGACGCAGACGCCGGAGACGGTCCGTCTGCTGCCCCTCGAGGTCGTCGAGGCGGAGGACACGGCATCGAGCCAGGTCTACCCGCTCTACGAGTTCGAACCGGATGCCGAGACGGTGCTCGACGCGCTGCTGCCGGTGTACGTGCAGAGCCGCGTGTTCAACGCGCTCCTGCAGTCGTCCGCCGCGAAGCAGGCCGCCACGCAGAAGGCGATGAAGTCCGCCAGCGACAACGCCGACAAGCTCATCACCGACTACACCCGCCTGCGCAACAACGCGCGTCAGGCGGAGATCACGCAGCAGATCGCCGAGATCGTCGGCGGCGCCGACGCGCTGGCGTCGGGCAAATAGACCACACGAAAGAAGAGAAGCCATGAGCCTCACCGCTGAGAAGACGGAGACCCCCGTCGTCGGCCGCGTCGCGCGCGTCACCGGCCCGGTCGTCGACATCGAGTTCCCGCACGACTCGATCCCCGAGATCTACAACGCTCTGAAGACCACGATCGTGATCGGCGACCAGTCGACCGAGATCACCCTCGAGGTCGCCCAGCACCTGGGCGACGACCTCGTCCGCGCCATCTCGCTGAAGCCGACCGACGGCATGGTCCGCGGCCAGGAGGTGCGCAACACCGGCGGTCCCATCACGGTCCCCGTCGGCGACGTCACCAAGGGCAAGGTCTTCAACGTCACGGGTGACGTCCTGAACGCCGCACCGGGCGAGACCATCGAGGTCACCGAGCGCTGGGGCATCCACCGCCAGGCGCCGAACTTCGACCAGCTCGAGTCCAAGACCGAGATGTTCGAGACCGGCATCAAGAGCATCGACCTGCTCACCCCGTACGTGCAGGGTGGAAAGATCGGTCTGTTCGGTGGCGCCGGTGTCGGCAAGACCGTCCTCATCCAGGAGATGATCCAGCGCGTCGCGCAGGACCACGGTGGTGTGTCGGTGTTCGCCGGTGTCGGTGAGCGCACCCGTGAGGGCAACGACCTCATCGCCGAGATGGAAGAGGCGGGTGTCTTCGACAAGACCGCCCTCGTCTTCGGCCAGATGGACGAGCCGCCGGGGACGCGCCTCCGTGTCGCCCTGTCGGCGCTGACGATGGCGGAGTACTTCCGCGATGTCCAGAAGCAGGACGTGCTCCTCTTCATCGACAACATCTTCCGCTTCACGCAGGCCGGTTCCGAGGTCTCCACGCTGCTGGGCCGCATGCCCTCCGCCGTGGGTTACCAGCCGAACCTCGCCGACGAGATGGGCGTGCTCCAGGAGCGCATCACCTCGACGCGTGGTCACTCGATCACCTCGCTGCAGGCGATCTACGTCCCCGCCGACGACTACACCGACCCGGCTCCGGCGACCACGTTCGCGCACCTCGACGCGACCACCGAGCTCTCGCGTGAGATCGCATCGAAGGGTCTGTACCCCGCGATCGACCCGCTGACCTCGACGAGCCGCATCCTCGACCCGCGCTACATCGGTGAGGATCACTACCGTGTGGCCACGTCGGTGAAGCAGATCCTTCAGAAGAACAAGGAACTGCAGGAGATCATCGCGATCCTCGGTGTCGACGAGCTCTCCGAAGAGGACAAGATCGTCGTGTCGCGCGCACGCCGCATCCAGCAGTTCCTCTCGCAGAACACCTACATGGCCAAGAAGTTCACCGGCGTCGAGGGCTCCACGGTCCCGATCAAGGAGACCATCGAGTCGTTCGACGCGATCGTCAAGGGTGACTTCGACCACGTGGCCGAGCAGGCCTTCTTCAACGTCGGTGGCATCGGCGACGTCGAAGAGAAGTGGGCTCAGATCCAGAAGGAGAACGGCTGACATGGCGCTGACCGTCACCCTCGTCTCCGCTGAGGCGGAGGTCTGGCACGGCGAGGCGAGCCTCGTCGTGGCCAAGACGGTCGAGGGCGAGATCGGCTTCATGGCCGGTCACGAGCCCGTGCTCGCGATCCTCGCCGAAGGACAGGTCCGCGTCACGCAGTCGAACGGCGAGAAGATCGTCGCGACGGCGGAGGACGGTTTCCTCTCGATGGAGAACGACGAGCTCACCATCGTGGCCGGGAACGCAGCCCTGCAGTCCTGACACCCCTTTCACGCAGCGCCGCCCGGTTCGCCGGGCGGCGCTGCGCTTTTCCCTGGAGGTCGCGTCGTGCTGATCCTGCTCCCGCCGTCCGAGACGAAGCGCCCCGGCGGCGACGGACCGCCGTGGCATGCGGACGCTCTCTCGTTCCCGGGCCTCCGCGCCGAACGCGATCGGGTGGTCGATGCGCTCGTCGCGCTGAGTGACGACGAGGACACCGCGGCCCGGGTGCTCAAGTTGTCCGCCCGGCAGCGGGGGGAGATCGCCGTGAACGCCGCGCTCCGGACCTCGCCCACGGTCCCCGCCGCGGACCGGTACACCGGCGTGCTGTTCGACGCCCTCGACGCGTCGACCCTGGATGATGCGGCCCGGGAGTGGCTGCGGAGCCGTGTCGCGATCCACTCGGCGCCCTTCGGCGTCGTGGGGGCACTCGACCCGCTTCCCGCTTACCGGCTGGGTGCCGGCATCCGCCTCCCCGGTCTGCCGTCGATGAGGTCGGTGTGGGCGGATGCCGTCGGTGCCGCGATCGCGGCTACGGCGCCGTCGTTCGTGCTCGACCTGCGGTCGGAGGCGTACGTGACGCTGGGGCCCGTGCCGGCGGAGATCCCGCAGGCCTATGTGCGGGTCGTCTCCGAGGGGCCCGACGGCGCTGTCCGCGCGCTCAACCATTTCAACAAGCACGCGAAGGGGGAGCTGGTCCGCCGCCTCGCCTCGACCCGGCCCCACACCACGGATCCGGCCGGGCTCATGCGATGGGCGCAGGACGAGGGGATCGTCCTGCGCCCATCGGGGGCCGGAGAGCTGGAGCTCGTCGTGCCTACCGTTACGAGATGAGGCGGAGCGTGACCGGGTAGCGGTAGTTTCCGCCGGCGTTGACGCGCACCCCGCCGAGGATCGAGAACACGATGTTCACGACCCACAGGGCGACGGGGAGAAGTCCGATCAGCAGGCCGATGACCGGGATCCAGCCGAGCACGAGCGTGAGGATCCAGGCCGCGACCATCGCGATCGTGAACGTGATCTGCCAGTTGAGCGCTTCTTTGCCTTCGGCGTTCGTCCGGGGTCCCCGGTCCTTGAAGATCAGCCAGATGACGAGGGCGGGAACGAATCCGATGACGCCGCCGAAGTGCGCGAAGGATGCCCACTGCTTGTCCTGGTCGGGCGGAAGCGGACCCGAGGGCGCCGGCTGGGCGTAGGGCTGCGACGGAGGTTGCTGCCCGTAGGGCTGCTGCGGTGGCGGTGAGTAGGGCTGCTGCGGCGGTGCCGGGTGGTCGTTGGGCGCCTGCCCGGGGGGCGGCGTCGGACCGCCAGCGGGAGGAGTGGGCCCGCCGTTCTGCGGGGGATTCGGATCTGACATCGCTGTGTCCTCCTGTCGGGGTCGCCGCGGGCGCGGCGTCCGGCGCGCGTGCGCCGGTTCAGCGAAACCGTAGTGCCCTCCACCAGTGCAGGGCAACGGCTTGTGCCGCGAGATGACGGGGGTGGTGTCCACTAGAGTGTGAAGACGCTGCACCGATCAGGAAAGAAGGCGGAGCGTGCCCGAAGTCGTCACCTCATCCCGCGTCGTCACCACCGGCACGGGTTCCGTCGAGGTGCGCTGGGCCGAGGTCACCCACCAGGGCCGGCGACGCGAGAACAACCAGGACGCCGTCCTCTCCGCGTTCCCCCTCTTCGTCGTCGCAGACGGCATGGGCGGTCACATCGGCGGCGAGATCGCGAGCTCTCGGACCGTCGAGCGACTGTCGGCCGCGGTCGATCGTGGAACCGTCTCTCCCGAAGTGATCGAGGACGCCCTCGAGCGCGCGGTCGATGACATCGCGTCGCATTCCGAGACGACGGACGACGGCACCGGCACGACCGTGACCGGCGTCTACCTCGACCTCACGGGTGACGAGCCGACCTGGGTGACTCTCAACATCGGCGACTCGCGCGTGTATCTCCTCCGCGACGGCGCCCTCGCTCAGGTGACGACCGACCACTCGGTGGTCCAGGAACTCATCGCCGCAGGTCGCCTCAGCCCCGAAGAGGCCGAGAACCACCCCTACGGGAACGTCATCACCCGCGCCGTGGGACCCAGCGACGGTGTCGTGCCCGACTACGTCCGTCTCGAGGTTGTCGACGGCGATCGCTTCGTCGTCTGCAGCGACGGGCTGACCAAAGAACTCACCGACTACGGCATCCTCCACTTCCTTCTGCAGCACCACGATCCGGCCGCCGCAGTCGACGCGATGCTCGAAGCCGCGCTCGAGAACGGCGGCCGCGACAACGTCTCGATCATCGTCGTGGGTGCGCGGTTCCTCTCGGCGGACGACGACACCGCGACCGTCGAGATCTCCTCCCCGGTCGCCTCCTGACGGATTCGTCCACAGGCCGTCGTCTCCCGCGTCTGCGGGTGGTGTCGTCTGACGAGAGTGGATGCGTGTCCACTCTCGCTCCCGATGACCCGCTGACCCTCCCGCGTCGACCCGCGCCGACACCGCGTCCGCCGCTTCCCCTGATGACCGCCGTCGTGCCGGTCATCGGCGCGGTCGTCCTCTGGGCGGTGACGGGATCGGCCTACGCCCTCCTGTTCGCAGCGCTCGGACCCCTGATCGCGGTGGCCTCGGTCGCGGACGCCGCGCGCACGTCGAGGCGGACCGCGAAGAAGGATGCCGCAGCCCTCAGGCGCGAGCTCGCGCAGGCCGAGGTCGAGGTGGCCCGCAGACACGAGGACGAACGCGAGCAGCGGTGGGCGACGCATCCGGACGTTCAACGGTTCCTCGCGAGGCCCGAATCGATCTGGCGCTCCGTGGCCGAACGCGAGGCCATGCTGGTCGTCGGGTCCGGTGATGACGCCAGCGCTCTCCGCGTCACGGGCGGCGACGGTGATGACGCGGCGACCGCGCTGCGTCGCAGCGCCGGCGTCCTCAGCGACGTCCCCGTGCCGATCCCCCTGACGACCGGGGTCGCCGTCATCGGACCGCCCCGACTGGCGGCGGCCGTGACGCGCGCCCTCGCCCTGCAGATCCTCCTGTGCCTGGCTCCCGGTCGGGTGCGGCTGGGCGACGGCGGGCCGGCGTGGACGGATGCCGCTCCCCACCGCGCCGCGGTGGTGGGACCCCTCCTCCAGATTCTGGAAGAGGGAGGTCTGGTGGGCGGCGATGTCGACGTCCCGCTCGTCGTCGTCCCCGAAGGCGCCCCGCCGCCCCCGCGGTGCGGGGCGGTCCTCAGGCTCACCGGTCCCACGACGGCACGCCTCGACCTCGACGGTCGATCCCGCGACGTGACCGTCGAGGTCGTGTCGGAGCACCAGGCGGCACGGGCGGCGGAGCTGCTGTCCGAGCGGGCGACCCGAGCACTGGGGAACACGGTCGACCTGCCGATCACGCTCCGCGACGCGATGCGCAGCGCCCCCGCGGCGGGGCCGGGGTCGCTTCCCGCAGCCTTCGCCGCGGCCGGCGGTGCCGTGTTCCCGATCGACCTGGTCCATGACGGTCCGCACGCCGTCGTCATCGGGATGACCGGAGCGGGCAAGAGCGAGCTCCTCACATCGTGGGTGGTGTCGTTGTGCGCCGCGCACACGGCTTCGCAGGTGGGGCTCCTCCTCGTCGACTTCAAGGGAGGGAGGACGTTCGACCATCTCGCGTCGCTGCCGCACGTGACGGGGGTCCTGACCGACCTCGACGAGCCGACGACCGTCCGCGCGATCGAGAGCCTCCGCGCCGAGGTGAGGTATCGGGAGCGGACCCTCGCCGCGCGAGGCGCCCGCGACATCGACGAAGCGGGCGCCTCGCTCGGCCGCCTCGTGATCGTCGTCGACGAATACGCGGCGCTCGTCGCTGCGCATCCCGTCCTCCACGATGTGTTCGGCGACCTCGCCGCGCGCGGCCGGGCGCTCGGCATCCATCTGATCCTCGCGGCGCAGCGGGCGAACGGTGTCTTCCGGGATGCGGTCCTCGCCAACGCGCCGCTCCGCATCGCGCTCCGGGTGGCTGACACATCCGACTCGCGCGCCGTGCTGGGCGTCGACGACGCCTGCCGACTCTCCGGGCGGCCCGAGGCGCGCGGCACCGCACTCGTCCGCCGCAGCCGCGACACGGCGCCGCAGGCGGTCCGGGTAGCCTTGTGCGACGGCGCAGTCATCGCCGAGACGGTCGAGAGCCGTCGTGGTGACCGTGCGCGGCGCCCGTGGCTTCCCGCGCTCCCCGAGCGGATTCCGCTGTCGCCGTCGCCGGGCCGGGACGGGGTGCTGCTCGGCGTCGCCGACGAGCCCGAGCAGCAGCGCCAGCGCGAGGTCATCTGGGAGGATCCCGCCCTGGTGGTCATCGGCGGCCCCGGCAGCGGCAGGACCGGCGTTCTGCGCGCCGTCGCCGCGCAGTCGACCGTGCGGGTGGTGCCGCCGGACCCCGAGGGAGCGTGGGACACCCTCACCGGTATCGAGGGGATGCCGGCCGGCACGACGCTCCTCGTCGACGATCTCGACGTGGTGCTGTCGGCCCTGCCGGGGGAGTACGGCGCCGTCGCGGCGGAGGCACTGGAGAGCGCGCTGCGCGCGGCCCGGGCCCGCGGCATCCGGATCGTGCTGACGACGCAGCGCGTCGGCGGCGGCGTGGGGCGGATCCTCGAGCTCGTGCCTCGGCGGCTCATCCTGGCAACGGCATCCCGCGCCGACCATGTCGCGGCGGGAGGGGAATCGGCCGACTTCGTCGTGGACCCGCCACCCGGACGCGGAAGGCTCGGTCGCACGCTCGTCCAGGTGGTGGATGCCGGTGAGCTGCCGTTGCACGGGCCCAGCGAGGGTCCGCCGGTGTGGCAGCCCGGCCGGCGTCCCGCAGCGGTGGTGGTGCCCGCGGGGCCACGATCGCGTCGGTTGACGGAGGCGTGGGAGCGGATGGGGATCCGGGTCGATTCGGTCGACGGCGAGGCTCGCCTGGCCCGCGGCGGTGTCGTGATCGGATCACCGGACGCCTGGCTCGCACAGTGGCGCCTGCTCGCGGCAGCGCGTGCCGACGGCGACCTCGTCATCGATGCCGCGTGCGCCGCCGAGTACCGGTCGCTCGTCGGTACGCGTGACCTGCCGCCGTTCGCCGTCCCGGGGGCGTCGCGGGCCTGGGTGCACTCTCCCGACCGGCCCGTGCGCCGAGTGCTGCTCGCCGGTGAGGGGGAGGGGGCCGGCTGACAGGGCTCAGACGGTGGGTCGGATGACCCCGACATCGCGGCCGCCGCCGGTCACCGTCAGCGGCAGATCGCCCAGGGTGCGGGCGACGTCGGCCGCCTGCAACGCCCCCGCCCGCACGAGCAAGGTGAGGGCGGTGACGACACCCGCCCGGTTGCTCCCGTCGAGGATCTTCAGGACGACCGTGGTGCCGTCGGGGGCGACCATCGCCATGACCCCTTCGGCACCGTGCTTGGCGAACACGCCGAGCCGCTCGGTCACGATCGAGTCCGGCAGCCCGGGACCCTGGATCACCCACGGGTGCTCGCGGACGGCGCGCACCAGCATGCCGGCGCTCCGGTGCAGGGCGAAGGGCGAGCGCTCCGAAGACGCCCCGATGCGATGGATCGCGCGCGCCAGTGCGGCGAGCGTCATCGCGTGCACCGGGGCGCCGCATCCGTCCACCGCCGTCGCCGTGATCTTCGTGCCGGTGAGGCGCTCGACCACCTCGCGCGTGTGGACCTGCAGCGGATGCTGCGGCTCGAGGTACGTGGCCATGTCCCACCCGTTCGCGTGGCAGGCCAACAGCATCGCCGCGTGCTTTCCCGAGCAGTTCATCCGTACGCGCTGCGGGCCGATGAGCTCTCGGGTCATCTCGTCGCGCGCTGCCGCATCCCCGGGCCAGGCCGGCGGGCACAGGAGCGCGTCCTCGCCGACGCCGGCGGCGTTCAGGATGTCCGTCACGAGCGCGACGTGACGGTCTGTCCCCGAGTGGCTGGCCGTGGCCACGGCGAGATGAGCGCCTTCGAGCGCGGCTCCGGCCGAGACGCTCGCCAACGCCTGCATCGGCTTGAGGGACGAGCGGGGGAGGATCGGCGCCTCCACCGCGCCCAGTGTCGACACGACGACGCCGTCCGGATCCAGCACGATCGCCGATCCCGCGTGACGGGATTCCACGAATCCGCTGCGTTCGACGACGGCGAGTTCGACGGCATCCGTCACAGCGAAGGTCTCAGGCACCCGCCCAGCCTACCCAGCGGGCTCGGGGCCACCGCCGTCCGAAGGTGCGAGACTGACGGTGTGCGCGACGAACACCACTACCGAGTGAGCACCCTGTGGACCGGGGACCGAGGCACCGGCACGAGCGGGTACCGCGACTACGACCGGGCCGTCACCCTCCGCGTCGAGGGGAAGCCCGACCTCCTGGGCTCGAGCGACAGGCCGTTCCGCGGGGACCCGACGCGCTGGAACCCCGAGGACCTCCTGCTCGCGGCGCTGTCGGAGTGCCACCTGCTCTCGTACCTGCACGCGTGCGTGACGGCGGGCGTCGTGGTCACGTCCTACGAGGACGACGCGTCCGGGACGATGGTGCTCGACGGGAAGGGCGGGGGAGCGTTCCGCGAGGTGACACTGCACCCGCGAGTCACGGTCGCCGAACCCGCCATGATCCCGGCGGCGGAGGCGGCGCACCGGCAGGCACGCGAATGGTGCTTCATCGCGAATTCCGTGAACTTCCCCGTGCATCACGAGGCGACGGTGACTGCTGCCGCACCTCACGAGTCCTGACCCGGCTGCGCCGAGGGGTCCCGCTCAGCGTCGCTCGTGCGGGAGCACCTGTTTGAGCCGCTCGACCGGGTTCTGCGCGGGGACCTCGTTGTACGCTCCGGCCAGCTCCTGACCGGAGAGCGCGTGGATCGCGGTCATGATGTCGTCCGTCGCCTGACGGCGGGCGCGACCGGAGGACGCCGCGCCGTGGTGCGAGAGGTCGATGGGTTCGCCGTACCGGATGGTGACCCGGGGGGACAGGCGCGGCCACTTGGCGCCGACGGGCATCGCCGCGTTCGTGCCGACGATGCCGACGGGCACGACGGGGGCGCCCGTCTCGAGAGCGAGGAAGGCGACGCCGGTGCGGCCCTTGTACAGACGCCCGTCCAGTGACCGCGTCCCCTCGGGGTAGAGCGCGATGGCCTTCCCGGACTGGAGGATGCGGCGCTGCTGATCGAGCGCATCGAGGGCGGCCTGGCCGGCACCGCGCTGAACGGGCGTCGCGCCGAGGGCGCGGAAGAACCGGTTGCTGAACCAGCCCTTCAGGCCGGTGCCGTCGAAGTAGCTCGACTTGGCGAGGAAGTACACGGGGCGCGGCGCGAACAACGGGAGCACGAAAGAGTCGATGAAGCTCAGGTGATTGCTGGCCAGGATGATGGGACCCGTGCGCGGGATGTTCCCGACACCCTCGATCCGCGGCCGGTAGATGAGTCGAGCCAGGGGACCGAAACCCCAGCGGACCAGGTAGTAGAGGGCCCCGGCGCGCGCGAGTTCATCGACAGATGACTCGGCAGAGGGCTCGGGGGGAGTCTGCGCTTCGGTCACCAGAAGAGGGTACTGCCAAACCCATACGCGTCCGGACATGACGGAGCAGCAGGTCGCGGCCGGATTCGGCGCCCGACTCACACCCCGGACAAAAGATCATGGGGGAGTATGGACGGACACCCCGTATCTCTGTGAGGTTCTTTCGTGCGTCTTCGTCCCATCGCCGCCCTTTCCGCCGCTGCCGTGGCCGTCCTCCTGCTGGCCGGGTGCGCATCCGGCCAGGGCACCGCGCAGCCCACCGGAACGGCAGCTGCCGATCTCTGCGCCGCGCAAGCCAAGCCGGGCAAGGCTTCCGATTCCGTCAAGGTCGACGGCGAGGTCGGCAAGCCGTCCAAGGCGACGTTCGAGAAGCCGCTCGAGCCCAAGGCGCTGCAGGTGAGCGTCCTGGACGAGGGCACGGGCGACGCCGTGAAGCCGGGCGACTTCGTCTCGTATGCGATGACGGCCTACAACGCCAAGACGGGCGAAGAGCTCGCGACGGTCGGCTACAAGCCGGGCGAGTTCCTGCCTTCGCAGCTGTCGGCCGCAACTGTCCTCGGACAGGTCTTCGGGTGCGGCAAGATCGGCGAGCGCGTCGTCGCCGCCTTCCCCGCGAGCGACACCGCCCAGTCCGAGGTCTACGTCCTCGACCTCCTCGGCACCGTGCCGACCGCAGCGTGGGGCGAGCCCCAGGCCGAACCCGCGGGACTCCCGAAGGTGAAGCTCGCCGACAACGGCGCCCCGACCATCACGATCCCCGAAGGCCAGGACCCGCCCACTGCGACGGAGGTCGCGACCCTGAAGAAGGGCGACGGCTACAAGGTCCAGCAGGGCGACTACACGCTCATCCAGTACACGGGCGTGCGCTGGTCGGACGGCAAGACGTTCGACTCCACCTGGGAGAAGAACACTCCGGCGACCCTCACCACGACCCAGGTCGTCAAGGGCTTCCAGAAGGCGCTCGAGGGTCAGACCGTCGGATCGCAGGTGCTCGTCGTCATCCCGCCCGCCGAGGGATACGGCGAGGGCAAGATCAACGAGGCCGACCTGAAGGGCGAGACGCTGGTCTTCGTCGTCGACATCCTCGGAGCGCAGTCGGCGACCGCCGGCGCCGCAACCGAATGACCCCGCGGCGGGCGCTTCGGCGCCCGCCGGTAGGGTGAAGGCCATGCGACGCATCCTGATCCTGGGCTCGACCGGTTCGATCGGGACGCAGGCGCTCGACGTCATCCGCGCGAACCGCGACCGGTTCGAAGTCGTCGGCCTCGCCGCGGGTCGTGACCGCGACGGGATGCAGGCGCAGGCCGACGAGTTCGGGGTCACCGAGACCGCGCTCGGCGCGGTCGACGCCGAACGCCTGGTACGCAGCGTCGAGGCCGACGTGGTCATCAACGGCATCACGGGTTCCGTCGGTCTCGGTCCGACCCTCGCGGCCCTCGAATCCGGAGCGTTCCTCGCCCTCGCCAACAAGGAGTCGCTCATCGTGGGCGGGCCGCTCGTGACGAAGCTCGCGGCACCGGGCCAGATCGTCCCCGTCGACTCCGAGCACTCCGCCATCGCGCAGTGCCTGCGGGCGGGGGATGCGGCCGAGGTGCGACGTCTCGTCCTCACCGCGTCGGGCGGCCCCTTCCGTGGTCGCTCCCGCGACCGGTTGCAGGACGTCACACCGCGCGAAGCGCTCGCTCACCCGACGTGGGACATGGGCCGCGTCGTCACGACGAACTCCGCGACCCTCGTAAACAAGGGACTCGAGGTCATCGAGGCGCACCTGCTCTTCGGCATCCCGTACGACCGGATCGACGTCACGGTCCACCCGCAGTCCATCGTCCACTCGATGGTCGAGTTCGTCGACGGGTCGACGATCGTCCAGGCGTCCCCGCCCGACATGCGTCTGCCGATCTCGCTGTCGCTCGACTGGCCGCACCGGGTCGCCGGGGTCGGGGAGCCGCTGGACTGGACGACCGCGTCGACCTGGACGTTCGAGCCGCTCGACGAGGATGCCTTCCCGAGCGTCGCGCTCGCCAAGCAGGTCGGTGTGGCCGGCGACACGTATCCGGCCGTGTTCAACGCCGCGAACGAGCAGGCCGTCGACGCCTTCCACGAGGGCGCCCTGCCGTTCCTCGGGATCGTGGAGACCGTCGCGCGGGTCGTCGACGCGCACGAGCGCCCGAGCGAACTGACTCGGGAGTCGCTCGCCGCCGCCGAGCGGTGGGCCCGCGACACGGCGGACCGGCTCATCGCCGCGCGCTGAGCCGCGTCAGTCGGGGACGGGCCAGCCGCCGCGACGCAGCGCGTCCTGCGCGGCTCCGACCGCGTCGAACGGGGTGCGGATGCCGGCGATCTCGCGATAGTGCTGGTGGCCGGGTCCTGCCCAGAGGATCGCGTCGCCGTCTCCCGCGAGCGAGATTGCGGCGGCGATCGCGTCCTCGGGCGGGGTGACCTCGTGGATGACCGCATCGGGCCGCGACGCGCGGGCACCGTCGATCAGTGCGCGACGGATCGTCGCCGGATCCTCGGAGCGGGGATGCTGGTCGGTGACGACGAGGATGTCGCTCCCGAGCGCCGCGGCCGCGCCCATGTCGGCGCGCTTGGTCGTGTCGCGATCGCCGTTCGCGCCGCACACCATGATCACGCGCCCGGGTGTGACGCGTCGCACAGCGTCGAGGGTCTTGGCGAACGCGTCGGGGGAGTGGCCGAAGTCGAGGTACAGCGCCGGCCCCCGGTCGCCCGACAGGCGCTGGATGCGGCCGGGCAGGTGGGCGTCGATGCGCTCCCCGTCGATGAGGTCGACGAGTGCGGACCACTGCCACCCCGCCTCGAGCAGCATCACGATCGCGAGTCCCGCGTTCGAGGCCATGTGCGGGCCGATGACGGGGACGGTCGTCGTGAGCCGGCCGGCAGGTCCCGCGAGCGTGAACGTCGTGCCCGTGGGGGTCTCCGACACGATCTCGACCCTCCAGTCGGCGGAGACCGACGGATCCTCCGCAATCGCCGGCGTGACGACCGTCGTCACCGGGATGTCCGCGGTCGCCGCGATCTCGACGCCCGATGGCTGATCGACGCAGATCACGGCCCGCCGCGCGCGTGCGGGCGTGAAGAGGGCGGCCTTGGCGGCGAGGTACTCGGCCATGTCGCGGTAGTCGTCGAGGTGATCGTGCGACAGGTTGGTGAATCCGGCCACATCGAAGTGCAGCCCGTCCACACGGTGACGGGTGAGGGCCTGGGCGCTCACCTCGACGAGGATCGCGTCGACGTTCCGCTCGCGCATGAGCCCGATGAGGGCGTGCATCTCGGATGCCTCGGGGGTCGTCAGCCGCGACGGGATCACCTCGCCGGCGATGTGCCGCTCGGCCGTCGAGGAGAGCCCCGTCACGACGCCGAGCCCCTGGAGCATGCCCTCCATGAGGTGGGTCACGCTGGTCTTGCCGTTGGTGCCGGTGACGGCAAGGAGCGGGGGGAGAGCGGCATCCGCTCCCGTCCCGTAGACGAGGGCGGACAGGTCGCCGAGGACCGCCCGCGGGTCGTCGACCACCAGGACGGGGACGTCCGCGCCGGCGAGCAGGGCGGCACCGTCGGCATCCGTCACGACGGCGACGGCGCCCTTCGCGATCGCGTCGGGCGCGAACTCGGCGCCGTGGCGGTGGACTCCGCGGACGGCGACGAACAGCTCGCCGGCGCGGAGGTCGGCCGTGGCGAGGGTCACTCCGCGGGCGAAGACACCGTCGAGGTCGTCCCGTGCCGCGATGCCCAGGTGGGCTGCGACGTCGACGAGGGGCACGGTCGGGGGATCCGACGGCCGGAGGACGGGTGGCAAAGCGGAGGGGTTCTGCATGGTCCCTCCATCATCGCACCCGGCCTCCGACCGGCTCGGGTCCGGACGCGCGTCAGGCCCGGCGGCGGTTGAGGATCGCCACGACGAGTGCGGCGGCGCCCAGGATGAGCGCACCACCGCCGAGCCACGTCGCGATCGGTTCGGTGGAGGTCTCGGCCGCCGCGGGAGCCGCGGCCGCGTGCTCGTCGTGGTCGCCGTCGTCGTCGTGGTCCGACGCGGTCGCCGCCGACGCGGGCGCGACCGCCACGACCGGGGCGGGCGACTCGAGCGTCTCGGGGTCCTCGCCGTCCTTCGCGATCTGGTTCCAGTCGGTCTGCCCGGTCACGCACTTCTGCGTCACGGGGAAGGCGATGTCGGTGCCGCCGACCTTCGACGAGAAGAGCGCGTCGAAGGACGCCGAGGCCGCGAAGCCGTCTTCGATCGGGGTGACCGCGGTGTAGGTCAGCTGGGTGGGCACGTTGTTCTGCCCGAGGACGCGGCTGACCTTCCACACGCCGTCGACGACGGGCGTGACGTTGTCGACGCCCTCGGGGATGTCGAAGACGAGCGCGGAGGTCGCCGCGCCGTCGCAGCCGTGGCTGAACGAGAACTCCAGCCGCGACGTCGCGCCGGCGGCGGCATCGTCGGAGTGGACGTGGACGTGAGCGGATGCCGCCAGCGGAGCGGCGAGCACGAGGGCGCCGCCAAGGGCGAGGCCGGTGAGGGTGAGCGCCGAACGGCGCGCGGGACGAAGGGTCATGAGCGAGGTCTCCCTGAAAGGTGCGGACTGGTGTCCGCGGGTGGATGGTGAGCGTCGTGCCGCTGCGGGAGCGGCCGGCTCAGCGGGGAGGGCCGCGGCGGGAGAGGTCGGCGAGGAGCAGTCGCGGGCGCAGGCGCTCCGGAAGGGCGGCGGCCACGGCTGATGCGACCGGGGCGAGCGGGAGAGGGGGCAGGACGGCGGGTCGCAGGAGGGAGCGGATGCCGCGGGCCACGGCGCGCAGCATCCGCTCGCCGTGACAGACCGCCAAGGCGGTGAGGATCGCCGCCGCGACGTGACCGGCGAGCATCGACCCGTCCGGGGTCATGGCGGAACCGGCGACCGGTCCGAGGGCGAGGAGGTCGTGGTGGTGGCCCGTGAGCGCGCCCGCGCTGGGGGCGGTGTCGCCGACGAGCGCGAACGCGCCGTGGAGGAGCGCCTGCGCGGCGGCGACAGCGAGACCGGTGCGGAGGGCGGACGGGCGCGAGCCGACGATCACGAGGGCGACGGGCCAGGCGAGCAGCGTGACGGTGAGCACGAGCCACGCGGCCGGTGGGGTCCCCCCGCCGAGGGTGTGGGCGGTGGCCGCCGAGAGCGTCGCGACCGCCGAAGCCCCGCCTGCGCGGACGACCCGCACGCGGCGCGAGTCGAGGAGGCGGGGGATCACCCTCCCAGCCTAGATCGGCCGGGTGACGGCGGCGGCGAGCCAGGTCATCGCCCGTTCATAGCGTGCACGGGTAGCGTGTGGGCTCGTGACCGTTCTCGCATTCATCATCGGCGTCGTCGTGCTGGTGGTCGGGCTCGCCGTATCCATCGCCCTGCACGAGGTCGGCCACCTCGCCCCCGCCAAGGCGTTCGGCGTCCGCGTCGGCCAGTACATGATCGGCTTCGGTCCGACCGTCTTCTCGCGCCGGGTCGGCGAGACCGAGTACGGCTTCAAGCTCCTGCCGCTCGGCGGCTACATCTCGATGGCGGGCATGTACCCGCCCTCGGAGGCCGCCGAGAAGGCCGCGGCGGAGGGGCGTCCGCCGCGCCGTCGTCGGCTGTTCGAGACGATGATCCAGGACGCCCGCAGTGTCAACGACGAGACGCTGCAGGGCGACGGCGCCGAGCGCGCCTTCTACCGCCTGCCGGTCTACAAGCGGGTCATCATCATGCTCGGCGGCCCGGCGATGAACCTCATCCTGGCGATCATCCTGTTCGCCATCATGTTCTCCGGGATCGGGGTGCAGACCGCCACGACCACGATCGCCTCCGTCAACGAGTGCGTCCTCCCTGCCGGCACGTCCCAGACGTCGTGCACCGCGGGTGATCCCGCCTCGCCGGCGGCCGCTGCCGGCATCCGCCCGGGAGACGTCATCGTGTCGGTCGACGGGACTGCCGTCGACACCTTCGCCGAGGCATCCGTCATCATCCAGAAGACGCCGGATGCCACCATCCCGATCGTCGTGGAACGGGGCGGCGCGCGGGAGACGCTGCAGGTCACGCCCGTCCTCGCGACGCGCGAGGTCGCGGCAGCCGACGGGACCACGAAGACCGCCGAGGTCGGATTCGTCGGGATGTCGGCCACGGTCGGCTTCGTGCCGCAGCCGATCTGGGAGGGCCCGCAGGCCGCCCTCGAGCAGACCGCACGCGTCGTCGGGATCATCTGGCAGCTGCCCGCGCGGGTTTACCAGACCGCGGTCGACACGTTCACGGGCGCGGGCCGTGACCCGAACGGCCCGCTGTCGGTTGTCGGTGCGGGCCGTCTCGCGGGAGAGGTCGCGGCCACCGAGGCGCCGATCCTCAACCGTGTCTCGGGCATGCTCGCCCTGCTGGGCTCGCTGAACATCGCCCTGTTCGTCTTCAACCTGGTGCCGCTCCTGCCGCTCGACGGCGGACACATCGTGGTCGCCCTGTGGGACGGCCTCAAGCGCGTCTGGTCGCGGCTGACGGGTCGGCGTGCCCCGCGACCGGTCGACGCGACCAAGCTGGTGCCGGTCACCTACATCGTGGTGATCGCGCTGGTCCTCATGGGCGGGACGCTGATCCTGGCCGACATCGTCAACCCGGTGCAGCTCTTCGGCTGAGCCGGGCGGTCACGCCGCCGTCGTGCCGAGCGCGTGGGCGACGAGACGCTCGAGCGTGATGAGCCCGTCGCGGGACAGGATCGATTCGAGGTGCCCCTGCACCGACGCGTACGCCGGCCCGCGCAGCGCGTACACGTCGCCCGTGACGGGATCGGCGGCGATCTCGGTCGCGCCCACGTGGTCGATGCCGGGGGCGACGCGCGCGGTGAAGGTGTTGTAGAAGCCGATGGATGCCGCGGCTCCGAACACGTCGACCGTCTTCTGCAGTCCCTGGTGAGGGCTGGCCAGCGGAGCCAGGTCGAGCCCCAGACGGTCGGCGAGCACCTGATGGCTGAGGCACACGGCGAGGAGCGGCGCTCCGGCGTCGAGGCGCGCGGCGACGTCCTCGCGGATGCGGGCGATCCGCTCGCTGTCGATGTCGCGGGGGTCTCCGGGCCCGGGCCCGGAGACGACGAGGTCCGCGGCGGCGACGGCGTCACGGGATGCCTCGGACCAGTGCGCGATCGTCACGTCGACACCGAGGTGGCGCAGCTGGTGGGCGAGCATCGTGGTGAAGCGGTCCTCGGCATCCACCACCAGGGCCCGCGTCCCCGCGAACGGCCCGCGTGCGGGCTCGCCCTGCGGGTTGAGCCAGAAAGCAGCCAGGCGCGCGTTGCGCGAGGAGAGGAGCTCGGCGATCACCGGATCGTCGCCGAGCGGGCGCGATGCGGCGGGGGCGTCCTCATCGGCGGGGGCCGCGACGACGTCGCGCGGGATCGCACCGATCGCACCGAGGACGCCGGCGGCCTTTCCGTGCGTCTCGCCGACCTCGCCGTGCGGGTCGGAGTGCCGCACGAGCGTCGCGCCGACAGGGACGCGCAGGCGGCCGTCGACGACGTAGGCGGTGCGGATCAGGATGGGGGCGTCGAGGTCGTGCCCTCCGTCGGCGCGCGGCGTGAAGAGTGCCGCGACACCGGAGTAGTACCCGCGCGGGCTCTGCTCGTGCCGGGCGATGACGGTGCACGCGTTCTGCATGGGGGAGCCGGTGACCGTGGGGGCGAACATCGTCTCGCGGAGGATGTCGCGCGGGTCCATCGTGCTCGTACCGCGCAGCATGTACTCGGTGTGCGTGAGACGCGACATCTCCTTGAGGTGCGGCCCCGTGATGCGGCCGCCGTCGCTGCAGACGGCCGACATCATCTTCAGTTCCTCGTCGACCACCATGAACAGCTCCTCCGTCTCCTTCGTGGAGGAGAGGAACTCGGTGAGGGTCTCGGCCGTGGCCCCGCCCGCCGGGTGGCGGAAGGTCCCCGAGATCGGGTTCATCGTGACGACGCCGTCCTGGGCGCTGACGTGGGCTTCGGGGCTCGCGCCCACGGCGAGGTGGCCGGGCGTCGAGACGAGGAAGGTCCAGTAGGCGCCGCGCTCGTGCTCCAGGAGCGCACGGAACCAGGTCAGCCCGGCCGTGAGCGGGTCGCCGCCGACGCCGGCGACGTAGTCGCGGCGGATGACGAAGTTGGCGCCTTCGCCGCGACCGATCTCGTCGGCGATGACGCGGCGGACGATGTCGGCGTAGGCCTCGTCGTCGATGTCGAACCCGGCATCCTCGAGGGGGATGCGATCCGTCGGCAGCTGCGCGAGAGCATCGGCCAGCGGAAGCGCGTGACGCTCGCCGACGACGAGGCACCGCAACGGTGCGGCATCGTCGTGGCAGGCGAAGCCGCGCTCGACGACCTGGCGGAAGGGGACGAGCGCGAGGACCTCGCGCGCCGCACCGGTCGCATCGGTGAGGGGGATGTCGGCGAGGAGGGCGACGTCGACCACGTCGCCCGTGAGGACCTCGACGGTCTCGCCGTCGCGGGCGAGAAGGGCGAAGGGGATGCCGCGGGCGGCCAGGTCGGCGAGGAGGATCGGGGCGTTACCGGACATGGGGTTCTTCCGTTCGGGGCGGTCGCCGGTGAAACGAGAAACGACCGCCGGGCTCTCAGCTCAGGCGGTCGTCGGGATGCTCGCAGCGTCCGCCTCAGGCGGAGCGCCACCACGTGCGGTTCACGAACATGGGGTGAACCTACCACAGGCGGCTTTGGCGGCATCCTGGGGGTCTCCTTCCGTGCCGAGCGGTCTCCGGCGGCTTAGGCTGGAGACGTGCCAGCTGTCAACATCGGGATGCCCCGCGTGCCGGAGGTCCTCGCGCCTCGTCGCAAGAGCCGTCAGATCAGGGTCGGCAAGGTCCTCGTCGGTGGCGACGCGCCCGTCAGCGTCCAGTCCATGACGACGACGCCCACGACCAACATCAACGCGACCCTCCAGCAGATCGCCGAGCTCACGGCGTCCGGTTGCGAGATCGTCCGCGTCGCCGTGCCGCACCAGGCCGACGCCGACGCGCTGAAGATCATCGCGATGAAGAGCCAGATCCCCGTGATCGCCGACATCCACTTCCAGCCGCGCTACATCTACACCGCCATCGACGCCGGTTGCGGCGCCGTGCGCGTGAACCCCGGCAACATCCGCGAGTTCGACGGCAACGTCGGCCAGATCGCCGCCGCGGCCAAGGCCGCCGGCGTCTCGCTCCGGATCGGCGTCAACGCCGGGTCGCTCGACAAGCGGATCCTCGACAAGTACGGCAAGGCGACGGCGGAAGCCCTCGTCGAGAGCGCCGTGTGGGAGGCATCCCTCTTCGAGGAGCACGACTTCCACGACTTCAAGATCTCGGTCAAGCACAACGACCCCGTCGTCATGGTGAAGGCCTACCGGATGCTCGCGGAGCGGGGCGACTGGCCCCTGCACCTCGGCGTCACCGAGGCCGGCCCCGCCTTCCAGGGAACGATCAAGAGCGCGACGGCGTTCGGCATCCTGCTCGGCGAGGGCATCGGCGACACGATCCGCGTCTCGCTGTCGGCGCCGCCCGCCGAAGAGGTCAAGGTCGGCCACCAGATCCTGCAGTCGCTGAACCTCCGCGAGCGCAAGCTCGAGATCGTCTCGTGCCCGTCCTGCGGACGCGCCCAGGTCGACGTCTACACGCTCGCCGACAACGTCACCGAGGGTCTCAAGGACATGACGGTGCCATTGCGCGTGGCGGTCATGGGCTGCGTCGTCAACGGTCCCGGTGAGGCGCGCGACGCCGACCTCGGCGTTGCCTCGGGCAACGGCAAGGGCCAGATCTTCGTCAAGGGCGAAGTCGTCAAGACCGTCCCCGAGGAGGACATCGTCGCGACCCTCATCGCCGAGGCCAACCGTCTCGCCGACGAGATGGGTCCGGACGCGCCGCTCGGGACCGCGCAGGTCGTCACCTCCTGACACGACACGGATGCCGAGGGCCGGGCCCCCGGCATCCGCTTCTCGTCAGCTCCAGAGGGAGTGGTACGCGTTGATCGCGGGTTGCCCGCCGAGGTGCGCGTACAGGACCGTCGAGTCCTTCGGGATGTCGCCGCTCTGGACGAGGTCGATGAGTCCGGCGAGCGACTTGCCCTCGTAGACCGGGTCGGTGATCATCGCTTCGAGCTGCGCGCCGAGCGCCATCGCCGACATCGTGGAGTCGACCGGGATGCCGTACAGGTCGCCCGCCCAGCCCTCCAGCACCTGGATCTCGTCGTCGCGCAGGTCGCGGCCGAGCTCGATCAGCTCCGCCGTGTTCCGGGCGATGCGCGCAACCTGATCGAGCGTCTTCTGCAGCGTGGCGGACGCATCGATCCCGATGACGCGCCGCTTCACGCCGGTCAGCTCTTCGAGCGCGGCGAAGCCGGCGATCATGCCCGCGTGGGTGGACCCCGTCACGGTGCAGACGACGATCGTGTCGAAGAAGACGCCGAACTGCTTCTCCTGCTCGGCGACCTCGAACGCCCAGTTCGCGAACCCGAGACCGCCCAGACGGTGCTCGGACGCACCGGCGGGGATCGGGTAGGGGGTGCCACCGGCATCCTCCACCTCCTGCAGGGCCTGCTTCCACGAATCGCGGATGCCGATGTCGAAGCCGGCGTCGTCGAGGCGGGAGTCCGCGCCCATCATGCGGGAGAGCAGGATGTTGCCGACCTTGTCGTTCACCGGCTCGTCCCACGGGACCCACTTCTCCTGCACGAGCCGTGCCTTGAGGCCGAGGTGGGCGGCCACGGCCGCGACCTGGCGGGTGTGGTTCGACTGGTAGCCGCCGATCGACACGATCGTGTCGGCACCGCTCGCGACCACGTCCGGGACGATGTACTCGAGCTTGCGCGTCTTGTTCCCGCCGAAGGCCAGCCCGCTCGAGACGTCTTCGCGTTTGGCCCAGACCTGCGCGCCGCCGAGGTGCTGGGTCAACCGCTTCAGCGGGTGGATGGGGCTCGGCCCGAAGGTGAGCGGATGCCGGGGGAACTGGTCGAGGATCATGCGGGCTCCTGGGGGGTGGTGTCGGTCAGCAGGTCGAGCCAGAGGCCTTCGGCGACGGATGCCGCGGCCTGGGCGTCACGGGCGGCGCAGTGCCGGATGAGCTCGGCGTGGCGCGCCGCCGAGGCATCCGCGTCATCCGACGAGAAGCGCAGACGCTCGGCGCGCTCGAGCACCGGACCGTAGAGGGCCAGCACGGTGCGGACGGCCTCGTTGCCGGCCCGATCGACGGCGACCGCGTGGAAGTCGTGATCGGCGCGCAGGGCTGCGGCGGTGTCCCCGGCGGCGTGGGCGGCCACGAACGCCTCGTTGGCCCGCCGCATCCGGTCGATGTCGTCGTCGGTGAGGAGCGGTGTCGACTCGACGACAGCGATGCGGTGCATCGAGGCGACGACCGAGGCGGCATCGCGTTCGGCGCGCCCGTCGATCGGCGCGACGATCGTGGAGCGACCGGGCTGAGCGAGGACGAGACCCGAGCGGGCGAGGTCGAGGAGCGCCTCGCGGACCGGGGTGCGTGAGACCCCGAGCCACGCGGACAGTTCCGCATCGCGCAGCTGCTCGCCGGGGGCGAGCGTGCCGTCGACGATCGCGTCACGCAGCTTGGCGCGGACGTCATCGCGGAGGAGACCGCGGGGAGGGAGGGAGGTGGCGGGGACCGGCATGCAATATATTGCACACGAGGAGCCCGGCTCGTGCAAATCGACGCGCCGCGGTCAGACGGCGACGAACTCGCTCTTCCCCCGGGCGACGTCCGTGGCGACGAGGCGGACGCGGACCACGTCGCCGGGCTGTGCGTCCACGTCGGCGACGACGGTCTCGAGCGGCGGCAGGGTGAGCGCCACGCGCGCCCCGCCTTCCCGCTGCCGCAGGACGACGGCGTCGAACTCCTCGCCCTCGCGACCCGTGAGGACTGCTGCGGCGACGCGCTCGATGGCCGCAGCATCCACCTGGGATGCGATGCGCGCGGACCCCTCCATCGTCTCGGGGAGGTCGGTCAACGAGGATCGCACGTCATCCGGAACGGGCCGACCGTTGGCGAGGGCATCGCAGACGAGGAGCGCCCAGCGGTCGACGAGCCGTCGCAGCGGCGCGGTGACGTGCGCGTACGGCGCGGCGATCGCGGCCTGCGTCGTCAGCTCGGGGAGGTCACCGTCGAAGGCCGCGTATCCGGCGCCGCGGAACAGAGCGGCGGCGTGCTCTCGGACCGCACGCCCCACGGGCGTCCGAGGCAGGTCGCGGAGGTAGTCGCCGTACGGCACGGCCTCCCGCCACGGCAGGCCGAAGCCGATCGTCTGCGCCCGGAAGGCCGCGACGTCGTCGTCGGATGCCGGGGGCATCGTGCGGATGATGCCCACCCCGCCGCTGATCATGATCTCAGCGGCGGCCATGCCGGTCAGGAGTGACACCTGCGCGTTGGCGTCTTCGAGGGGCACGCCCTCGTCGGCCTCGAGTGCGTATCCCTGCGGCGTCGTCACGACGCGGATCTCGGGGAGGCTGAGGCTCGCTCCGCCCCGCTCGATCTCCCGGCGGGCGCGTTCCTCGCCGAACCAGACGAGGTGTCGGATCGAATCGGGCGCGTCGCCCTTCTCGAGCGCGGCCTGCGCATCGATGTAGGACCATTGGGCGCGGGAGCGGACGACCGCGCGGGTCAGCGACGTCGAGGTGGGGCGGGCTCCGGCATCCAGCTCGAAGCGCCACACGTAGGAGCGGCGGTCGCGGTCCGGCAGGAGTGAGGCGGCATCCTCACTGAGGACGGCGGGGTGCAGCGGGATCCTCCCGTCGGGTGCGTAGATCGTCTGGCCGCGACGGCGGGCCTCCGCGTCGACCGCCCCGCCCAGGGTCACGAAGGCGGGGACGTCGGCGATGGCGTAGTGCAGGATGCCGCCGCCGTCGGCGGTCCGCTCGAGGTGCAGCGCCTGGTCGAGGTCGGTCGAACCCTCCGGATCGATCGTGAGGAACGGGATGCCGCGGAGGTCCGCCAGCCCTGCGGCCGCAGGATCGACGGGGACGGTGCGGGCGGCGTGTTCGGCCTCGGCTTGCACGTCTGCGGGGAAGTCCGCGGGGAGGTCGAACTCGACGCGGAGGGCCGCGAGCGCGTCGCGGAGGTCCGACTGGGCGGGGGAGACGAGACGCGCGCGACGGATGGGCACGCCGTCAGTGTAGGACGGCCGGTCAGCGGACTCGTCGGTCCTGTCCAGGCGCTCCATAACGCGGGCGCATACCGTCGGCGGCATGAGCAAGCTCTCCCGACTGATCGGCATGGCCACGAAAGCGCTCGACGCGAAACCCGGTGGCACCGGGCCGTCGGGCTCGCCGAGTTCTTCCCGCACGGGCGACTGGCGCGGGATCGTCCGCTCGGCCGCCGATGCGTTGACGGGCGACGGGCGGGCTCCTGCACCCGCCACCCCCGCTGCCGGCGCACCGGCAGCGACGCCGGGCCCTTCGTCGGCGTCGCTCACGCCTCCGCCCGCATCCCGCGGGCAGGCATCCGCCCACCCGGCTACGGACGCCGATCGTCGGGCGATCGCTCGCTACGACTACCTCATGCAGACCGCCGATCCCGCGCAGATCGAGCAGATCCACCAGGAGGCCTTCGCGAGGCTGACTCCCGATCAGCGCGCGCAGGTCCAGGCGCGGATGGTGGCGGAACTGCCGACCCACGAACGACCCCGCTCCGCGGCTCCGGCCGATCTCGCCCGCGCGGCGGCGCGCGGAGAGGCCTCACGGCCGGGGCTGATGACCGGGTTGCTGTCGCGGGCGAGCCGCGGCGGGGGCGCATCCCGCGTCGCCGGCGGCGCCGCCCTGGGTGCCGGTGTCGGGATCCTCGGCGCGGTCGCCGGCGGAGCCATCGTGACGTCCGTCGCCGGCCCGCTTCTGGCCCAGGCTGCGGGCATGGGCGTGGACTTCGACGCGCTCGCCCAGGGCCTCGACGTCGATGCGCTCGCCGAGGGCGCCGTCAGCGGTGTCGGCGAGCAGATCGCGGGCGTCGGCGATCAGGTCGCGGGGTTCGGGGAGAACCTCGGCGGGTTCGATCTGCCGGGCCTCGGTGACCTGTTCGGCCGCTGAGGTCGCCCTCTCACGACGGATCGACCTGTCGCGACAGATCGACCTGTTACGACAGATCGCCGCCGGCGATGCTGAGATCCGCGTCGGCGTCGAGGCAGACGCGGACGGCGATCTCGACGGCGTCCACGATCTGCTCGAACGGCAGGGCTGACGCGCCGACGGGACCCGTACCGGCGGCCCACGGAACGTGGACGAACCCGGCGCGCGTCGGCGTCCCGGCGGTCGCATGCAGCGCGGCGTACATCGTCGCGTTGCAGACGAACGTGCCCGCCGAGTGCGACACGGTGGACGGGATGCCGGCGGCACCGAGGGCCGCACTGATCGCCTTCACCGGGAGCGTGGCGAAGTAGGCGGCCGGCCCGCCCTCCACCACCGCGGCGTCCTGCGGTCGATGTCCGGCGTTGTCGGGGATGCGGGCGTCGGCGAGGTTCACCGCGATCCGCTCCGGGGTGACGGCGGTGCGGCCGCCGGCGAGACCCGTGGCGACGACGATGTCGGGTCGGTGCTCGTCGAGGAGCACCGCGAGCCGCGCGATCGCACCGTCGAACGTGACGGGCAGCACCTCGGTGACGAGGCGCGAAGGCCCGGTCCACCGCTCGCCGACGGCGCGGACGGCGTCGCCCGAGGGATTGGTGCCGTCACCCGCGAAGGGCTCGAATCCGGTCAGCAGCACAGGAGGCATCCCTCCAGGCTAAGCCGCTTGCCGCCACGCGCGACGGCTCCGCGCACCTAGACTTGACGCTCGTGGTCACTCGTCTCTCGACATACTTCCTCCGCACGCTCCGCGAAGACCCGGCCGACGCCGAGGTCACCAGCCACCGCCTGCTGGTGCGCGCCGGCTACATCCGCCGCGCCGCACCCGGCATCTTCACGTGGCTGCCGCTGGGTCTGCGCGTGAAGGCGAAGCTCGAGCAGATCATCCGCGAGGAGATGGGGAACGCGGGAGCGTTCGAGGTGCACTTCCCGGCGCTCCTGCCGCGCGACCCCTACGAGGAGTCCGGGCGCTGGACCTCCTACGGCGACGGCATCTTCCGTCTGCAGGACCGCAAGGGCGCCGACTACCTGCTCGCGCCGACGCACGAGGAGATGTTCACCCTCCTCGTGAAGGACCTGTATTCGTCGTACAAGGACCTGCCGCTGACGATCTACCAGATCCAGGACAAGTACCGGGATGAGGCGCGCCCCCGCGCGGGCCTGCTGCGCGGTCGCGAGTTCACGATGAAGGACGCCTACTCGTTCGACTACACCGACGCGGGCCAGGACGTCTCGTACCAGTCGCAGCGCGACGCGTACGAGCGCATCTTCACGCGTCTGAACATGGAGTACGTCATCGTCGCGGCCGACAACGGCCTCATGGGCGGTGCGCGCAGCGAGGAGTTCCTCCACCCGATCGCCGTCGGCGAGGACACCTTCGTCCGCTCGGCCGGCGGGTACGCCGCGAACGTCGAGGCGTTCACGACCGTCGTCCCCGAGAACCTGCCGATCCCGGGCGGTGCCCCCGTCGTCTTCGACTCGCCCGGCACGCCGACGATCGAGACCCTCGTCACCCACAGCAACGCGCACCTCGACGCGCCCGCGCCCGGCATCGCCGGCCCCGCGACCGAGGGTGCGACGCAGTGGACCGCTGCGCACACGCTCAAGAACGTCGTGCTCGCCCTGACGCACCTCGACGGCACCCGCGAACTCGTCGTCGTCGGGCTCCCCGGCGACCGCGACATCGACGACAAGCGCGCCGAGGTCGCCTTCGCGCCCGCAGACGTCGAGGCCGCCACCGAGGCGGACTTCGCGAAGCACCCCGGTCTCGTGAAGGGCTACATCGGACCGTGGTCGCCGAACGGTGCGGTCCTCGGTGAGGAATCGGCCACCGGCATCCGCTACCTCGTCGACCCCCGCGTCGTCGAGGGCACCGCGTGGGTGACGGGAGCCAACGAGCACGAGAAGCACGCGCACTCGGTCGTTTACGGCCGCGACTTCACCGCCGACGGCGTCGTCGACGTCTCGGACGTCCGCGCCGGCGACCCCGCCCCCGACGGCTCCGGCCCGGTCGAGCTCGCCCGCGGCATGGAGATCGGTCACGTCTTCCAGCTGGGCCGCTTCTTCGCCGACAAGCTCGGGCTGAAGGTCCTCGACGAGAACGGCAAGCTCGTCACCGTCACGATGGGCTCGTACGGCATCGGCGTGACGCGCATCCTCGCGATCCTCGCCGAGCTCAACAACGACGACCGCGGGCTCATGTGGCCCGAGTCGATCGCGCCGTTCGACGTTCACGTCGTCGCCACGGGGCGGGATGCCGCAGCCTTCGACCTCGCCGAGAAGCTCGCCGCCGGCCTCGAGTCGGCGGGGCGCGACGTCCTCCTCGACGACCGGCCCAAGGTCTCGCCCGGCGTCAAGTTCGGCGACGCCGAACTCGTGGGCGTCCCGTGGATCCTCATCGTCGGCCGCGGCGCAGCCGAGGGGCAGGTCGAGCTCTGGGACCGCCGCTCGGGCGAGCGCACCACTCTCGCCGCCGCGGAGGCCGTCGCCGCACTCACCGCCTGAGCGGCGGCATCCGTCACCGGCGGAAACCCCGCCGTTCACCCGTCGGATGCCGGATCGTGACAGCCTGGAGGCATGTCGCCGAGTTCCACCACCTCCCTCGACGGTGACGTCACCGACGCCATCCGTACGCTCCTGTCCGATGCGGGTGTCGAGGAGGATGCCGACCTCGTCGCGCGGATCCTCGTCACGGGCGTGGGGCTCGGCGTCGACGGCACGGACCGGCTCGATCTGAAGATCGCGTCGGCCGCGTTGTCGGAGATGCGCTCGGCGTTCTCGCTCTTCGCGCCGTACCGCACGTCGCCGAAGGTGACCATCTTCGGATCGGCGCGGACCCGGCCGAACGATCCGCTCTACCGCGCGGCCGCCGACATCGCACGCGCGCTGGCCGACCGCGGCTGGATGGTCGTGACGGGGGCGGGACCGGGCATCATGCAGGCCGCCGCCGAGGGGGCGGGGCCCGATCACTCCCTCGGCGTCTCGATCCGGCTGCCGTTCGAGGAGAAGCCGAACGCGGTCATCGCCGAAGCCGACCGCGTCGTCGCCATGAAGTACTTCTTCACCCGCAAGCTCATGCTGGTCAAGGAATCCCGCGGGTTCGTCTGCGTCCCGGGCGGGTTCGGCACGCTCGACGAACTCTTCGAGCTGCTGACGCTGCAGCAGACCGGCAAGGCCGAGCCCACCCCGATCGTCCTCCTCGACGCTCCGGGCGGCTCGTTCTGGCAAGGGCTCGAGCGCTTCGCCGAAGACCACCTCATCCCGTCCGGCGTCATCTCACCCGACGACCTGGACCGCGTCCTGGTGACGGACTCGGTGGCGGCGGCGGAGGCCGAGATCACTGGTTTCTGGCGGAACTACGACTCGCTCCGCTGGATCGGGTCGCGACTCGTGCTGCGCCTGTGCGCCGAGCCGACGGATGCCGAGGTGGCAGACCTGTCCGCACATTTCGCGCACCTGCTCACCGGTGGCCGCATCGAGCGCACGGCGCCCCTTCGGCGTGAGCGGCAAGACGCCGATCGCCTCGACCTCCCGCGATTGCTCATGGACTTCGATCGGCACCGCGTCGGCGAGCTCCACCACCTCATCCGCGCCGTCAACGCGCTCGAATCCGCGCCGCCGGCCACCCCGCCGATCGAACCGCACGCCGTATCGTGAGCGCATGAGCCGGACGCCGGGGCCCCACCGCCGGGCACGGCTGTCTGCGCTCTCGACGCTCGTCGCCGCGCTGATCGCCTTCGGGGGTGCGGCGTCGGGCTGTTCCGCTCCGTCACCCGGGCCGCCACCAGGGCCGGCGCCGAGCTCGTCAGACCCGGGCATCCAGGTCTGGATCCACCAGCAGCGCGGCGACGAGCAGCGCCGCCGGGCGTCCGTGCGCGTCGAGAACGATTCGCCGCAGGCGCTCGAGATCTCCGGCATCCGCCTCATCGACGATCGGCTGAGCGGAGTCGTTGTCGTGGAGGGCGGACGGGTCGCCGCGGGGGAGTCGTTCGATTTCCCCCTCACCCTGCCCGCATCGACCTGCGACGGAGGCGCGCCGGAGCGTCGCTGGGAGCTCGACCTCGCCGACGGTGCCGACCGAACCGGCATCCTGACCGACGCCCTCGGATTCCTCGACGGCCTGAACGATCGGGACTGCCTCGAGAAGGCGCTGGCGGGGTCGCTGCGCGTGTCGTGGGGCGACGCGGTGCTCCCGGCATCCGGTCTCGGCATTCTCCCTCTGGAGATCACGCCGACGGGCACCGGGGGCGACGCGCGCGTGGTCGCGGTGCAGTCCACGCCCCTTCTGCAGTTCGGAAGCCGGCTGACACGATTCGCCGTCCCCGACGGCTCGGCGCTCGTCGAGGTCCCGATCGAGCCGCAGCGCTGCGACCCCCACGTCGTCCAAGAGGACAAACGCGGCACGGTCTTCGCCCTCGACGTCGAGGTCGACGGCAGGAGCGGTGTCGTCGACCTGCCCGTCTCCGACGAGGAGCGGGGGCGGATTCTCAGCTGGGTCGCCGAACGGTGCGACTTCGGCGGGTGAGTCAGAGCTTCGCGTAGCGGGCGCGGAGGAAGCTGAAGGCGGCGTAGACCACAAGGCCGAACCCGATGAGGAAGACGAGGAACGGGCCGAGCATCTGCTCGAGGAGTGCCTCGATGGCGGCGTCGAACCCGCCCGCCGCGGCCGCCTCCTGCTTCACGGCCGCGACGATCAGCAGCACGCCGACGATCGCGACGGACAGGCCCTTGCCGAGGTAGCCGACGACGCCGGTGGCGGTGACGGCGATCCCCATGCGACCCCGCGGGATGCGGACCTGCTTGTCGAACGAGCGCCTCACCCCGATCGAGGCGAACACGAGGCCGCCGATGCCGAGCCCGAGGCCCGCCGCCGCCACGACGAACACCCCACCGGGGGTCTCGAGCAGCCAGTGCGCGACTTGCTGTGCACTCCGGTCGCCGTCGAGGCGGGCGCCGAGGGCGACCGTGACGGCGATGGTCGCGAGCGCGAGATAGACCACGGCCTGCCCGGCCGCCGACGATCGCCGTCCCCAGGCGGCCGCATCCGTCCCCTTCGCGAGGAAGGCGCCCAGCACCTGGAACAGGCCCAGCGCGGCGAGCAGCAGGGCGAGCAGCCAGACGAGCGCCAGGCCGAGCGGGGCGTCGAGGATGGCGCGGAACACACCCGCCTGATCGGACTCGCCGCGCCCGCCGAAGGAGATGACGACGACGATCACGCCGAAGAGCAGGTGGACGACGCCGTTGGCCGCGTAGCCGCCTCGCGCCAGTCCCCGTGCGATGGGGGAGCGGCGCACGCTCTGCGCAGCGTCCTCCACGGCATCGGTCATCCCTCGATCTTCTCAGGTCGCCCCACTGCGGATCGGGTAACGTTGACGGGATGCCGCGAAGCACCGGAACACCGGGTGCGAGCGGCGCCGTGTTGAGCAACTGAAAAAGGGAGGCACCTATGGACATCGACCTGGGGCTGCTGCGGACCGTCGAACGCGAGCGGGAGATTCCGTTCGAGGAACTGATCCGGATCATCGAGCAGGCCATCCTGACCGCTTACGCGAAGCACACGTCTCCCGACGGTGAACTCCCCGACGGCGCCCGCGCCCACCTCGACCGCAAGAGCGGACACGTCGCCGTGTACATCCCGCTGCGCGATGAGGACGACGTCATCATCGGCGAAGAGGAGTCGACGCCCGACGACTTCGGCCGCATCGCCGCCTTCGCCGCGAAGCAGGTCATCAGCCAGCGCCTCCGCGACATCGCCGACGACGCCGTGCTCGGCGAGTTCAAGGGCAAGGAAGGCGACATCGTCGCCGGCGTCGTCCAGCAGGGGCCGAACCCCCGCATGGTGCACGTCGACCTCGGCACGATCGAGGCGATCCTGCCCCCCGAGGAGCAGGTGCCGGGCGAGAGCTACGCGCACGGCTCGCGCCTGCGCGTCTACGTGACGTCGGTCTCGAAGGGCATGAAGGGTCCCCAGATCACCGTCTCCCGCACGCATCCGGGGCTCGTGCGCAAGCTCTTCGCCCTCGAGGTACCCGAGATCGCCTCGGGCGTCGTCGAGATCATCTCGCTCGCCCGCGAAGCCGGCCACCGCACCAAGATCGCGGTCAAGGCCAACGACCCGGCCGTCAACGCGAAGGGCGCCTGCATCGGCGAACTCGGCCGCCGCGTGCGCGCCGTCACCGAGGAGCTCGGCGGCGAGAAGATCGACATCGTCGACTACGACGAGACCCTGCCGAAGTTCGTCGCGAACGCGCTGTCGCCCGCGAAGGTGACCTCGAGCTTCGTGCTCGACCAGGCCACCAAGGCCGTGCGCGCGCTCGTCCCCGACTACCAGCTCTCCCTCGCGATCGGCAAGGAAGGTCAGAACGCCCGGCTCGCGGCGAAATTGACCGGCGCGAAGATCGACATCCAGCCCGACAGCATTCTCGACGAGTCCTGACGCGGTAGGATGGAAGCTGTTCGAACGTGCGTGGGATGCCGCGCGCGTGCCCCCCGGTCCTCGTTGCTCCGCATCGTGGCCAGGGACGGTGCCCTCGTCATCGACGAGAAGGCCGTCCTCCCGGGTCGGGGCGCGTGGGTGCATGACACGGACAGATGCGTGAGCACCGCACTCAAGCGGCGCGCATTCGGACGCGCACTACGGGCATCCACTCCGCTGGACACAGCGGAGCTGGATGCGCGGACCACCAGAGAATCCCTCCAGCGAAACGGCTGAACGGCTATGGACACAAAGTGAACGGCTCGAAATGAGACCCGTCCGCGAATGACGGTCCGCCCTGTCCGGGGCGGGCCCCAGACAGGAGAATTGTGGCAAAACCACGCGTGCACGAGATCGCTTCCGAGCTCGGCGTCGACAGTAAAGTCGCCCTCGCGAAGCTGAAGGAGCTCGGCGAATTCGTCAAGAGCCCTTCGTCCACCATCGAGCCCCCCGTGGCTCGCAAGCTCCGCGCCGCCCTCGAGGCGGAAGGCGTGAAGGCACCCGCCACCGCGCCCGCGAAGCCCGCCGCCAAGGCACCGGCATCCGGCGCAACGCCCGGACCGCGCCCGTCGGCACCCAAGCCCGCTCCGGCTCCGGAGCCGGCAGCACCCGCAGCTCCCGCCGAGCCGGCGGCTGAGAAGCCCGCTCCGGCCGCGGCCGAGTCCGGCGCTCCGACACCGGGCGCCGCTACTCCCGCAGCAACCCCCGGCAAGCCGGGCGCACAGCCGCCCCGTCCGGGTGGTGCGCCGCGCCCCGGCAACAACCCCTTCGCCAGCTCGCAGGGCATGGGCCAGCGTCCCGCCGGCCCGCGTCCGGGTAACAACCCGTTCGCATCCGCTCAGGGCATGGGTCAGCGACCCAACCCGGGCAACATCCCGCGTCCCCAGGCTCCGCGTCCCGGTGCCCCTCGCCCCGGCGCCCCGCGTCCCGGCGGTGCGGGTCGTCCCGGTGGCGGCGGTCGACCCGGCGCACCCTTCCAGCAGCGTCCCGGCGGCCCCGGTCGTCCCGGCGGCGCCGGTGGCTTCGGCGCCGCGCGTCCGGGTGCTCCCGCCGGCGGTTTCGCCGGTCGTCCCGGCGGCGGTGGCGGTCGTGGCCGTGGTCCCGGCGGCGGTACCGCAGGTGCCTTCGGTAAGGGTGGTGGCAAGTCCAAGCAGCGTAAGTCGCGTCGGGCGAAGCGGCAGGAATTCGAGATGCGGTCGGCGCCGGTCGTCGGCGGCGTCAACGTCTCCAAGGGCAACGGCGAGATCATCCGCCTGCGTCGCGGTGCGTCGATCTCGGACTTCGCCGACAAGCTCGAGGCCCTGCGCGGGTACAACGTCCAGCCCGGCACCCTGGTGACGATCCTCTTCAACCTCGGCGAGATGGCCACGGCCACCGAGTCGCTGGATGAGGCGACGTTCGAGATCCTCGGTGAGGAGCTCGGCTACAAGATCCAGATGGTGTCTCCCGAGGACGAGGACAAAGAGCTTCTCGAGGGCTTCGGTCTCGACCTCGAGGCCGAGCTGGAGGCGGAGAGCGAGGATGACCTCGAGATCCGTCCTCCCGTGGTCACCGTCATGGGCCACGTCGACCACGGTAAGACGCGACTGCTCGACGCGATCCGTCAGACCAACGTCGTCGCCGGTGAGGCGGGTGGCATCACCCAGCACATCGGTGCCTACCAGGTCTGGACCGAGCACGAGGGCATCGAGCGTGCGATCACCTTCATCGACACCCCGGGTCACGAGGCGTTCACCGCCATGCGTGCCCGTGGTGCGCAGGTGACCGACCTCGCGATCCTCGTGGTCGCGGCCGACGACGGCATCATGCCGCAGACGGTCGAGGCGCTGAACCACGCTCAGGCGGCGAACGTCCCGATCGTGGTCGCGGTCAACAAGGTCGACAAGCCCGACGCGAACCCCGCGAAGGTCCGACAGCAGCTCACCGAGTACGGCCTGGTCGCCGAGGAGTACGGCGGCGACGTCATGTTCGTCGACGTCTCGGCTCGTCAGGGCACCAACATCCAGGCACTGCTGGATGCCGTCCTCCTCACCGCCGACGCGGGTCTGGACCTCACGGCCAACCCGAACAAGGCGGCGCGCGGTGTCGCGATCGAAGCGAAGCTCGACAAGGGTCGCGGTTCGGTCGCCACGGTGCTGATCCAGTCCGGAACGCTCCACGTCGGCGACGCGATCGTCGCAGGCACGGCCTACGGCCGTGTCCGCGCCATGATCGACGAGAACGGCGATGCGGTGGACGAGGCCTACCCATCGCGTCCCGTGCAGGTGCAGGGTCTGAACTCCGTGCCCCGCGCCGGTGACGTGTTCATCGTCACCGAAGAGGACCGCATGGCCCGCCAGATCGCTGAGAAGCGTGAAGCGGTCGAGCGCAACGCCCAGCTGGCCAAGGCCCGCAAGCGCATCTCGCTCGAGGACTTCACCCGTGCTCTCGAAGAGGGCAAGGTCGAGTCGCTCAACCTCATCATCAAGGGTGACGTCTCGGGTGCCGTGGAGGCCCTCGAGGAGTCGCTCCTCAAGATCGAGGTCGACGACAGCGTCCAGCTGCGCATCATCCACCGCGGTGTGGGTGCCGTCACCGAGTCGGACATCAACCTGGCGACGATCGACAACGCGATCGTCATCGGCTTCAACGTCCGCCCCGACACGAAGGCCCGCGAGCGTGCCGCCCGCGAGGGTGTGGACGTCCGGTTCTACTCGGTCATCTACAACGCGATCGACGACGTCGAGCAGTCCCTCCAGGGCATGCTCAAGCCGGAGTTCGAAGAGGTCCAGTCGGGTGTCGCCGAGATCCGCGAGGTGTTCCGCTCCTCGAAGTTCGGCAACATCGCCGGTGTCATCGTCCGCTCGGGAACGATCACGCGAAACGCCAAGGCGCGGGTCATCCGCGACGGCGTCGTGCTCGCCGACGGTCTGGCCATCGAGTCGCTGCGCCGCTTCAAGGACGACGTCACCGAGGTCCGTACGGACTTCGAGGCCGGTATCGGTCTCGGCAAGTACAACGACATCCAGATCGGTGACGAGATCGAGACGACCGAAATGGTGGAGAAGCCGCGCGGCTGATCCTCAGGTTGCTACGGACTCGGATGTCCGTCCTCGGCAAGAGCGGGGCCCCTGCCCCGATTGCCTCGGACGGACATCCGAGTCCTCCGCAGTTTCCGGCCCGCCGTATCGCGGGCCGGGTAGAGAAGGAGAAGGACATGGCCGGAGAACGGCAGGCACGGCTGGCGGACCGCATCCGCGTGCTCATCGCGGAGCGCCTCGAGAAGGGGCTGCGCGACCCGCGGCTCGGATTCGTCACGATCACCGACGTCCGTGTGACGGGTGACCTGCAGCACGCGTCCGTCTTCTACACGGTCTACGGCGACGACGACGCGCGCACCGACTCGGCCGCTGCCCTCAAGGCGGCGACGGGGATGCTGCGCAGCGAGGTCGGGCGTCAGCTCGGCACGCGTCTGACCCCGACCCTCGAGTTCATCCTCGATGCGCTCCCCGAGAATGCGGGTCACATCGAGGAGCTCCTGCGCGAGGCGCGTGAGCGCGACGCACAGGTGGCGGGGATCGCGGCATCCGGCTCGTACGCCGGTGACGAGGACCCGTACGTGAAGCCCCGCGAAGAGGGCGACGAGGACTGAGACGTCCTCTCTTGCCGCGCGCTAGCGCGGCAGGTGCAGCATCCCGTCGACGGCCTCGACCAGGCCGTCGACGATGAGTGAGTCGATGGCCCGGTCCCGCTGCTGCGGGTCGGGCCATTCGGCGATCACGGCGGCGGCGGGCGCGACGTGGCCGTCGGCATCCCGGAGCACCGTCAGGACCGCTCCGCGAGCCTGACGGTCGCTGCCCTCGTAGCGCGCCTGCTTGCGACGATCGTCGCCCGTGTCGGGGTATCCGGCGGCGCGCCAGGCGCAGAGGTCGGCGAGGGGGCACGCCTCGCATCGCGGTGTGCGTGCCGTGCAGACGACGGCGCCGAGCTCCATCGCGGCCGCGTTGACGACCGCGGCGTCGCCGTCGTCCTCGGGCAGGATCGCGGCCATCGCGGCAAGGTCCGCCTTCGCGGGAGGTCTCGGCTGCGAGCGTCCCTCGACGGCGCGCGCGAGGACGCGACGGGTGTTCGTGTCGACGACGGGATGCCGGTCCCCGAACGCGAACACTGCCACCGCCCGGGCGGTGTAGTCGCCGATCCCGGTGAGCGCGAGCAGGGCATCGACGTCCCGGGGGACCATCCCGTCGTGCCGGTCGCGGATCTCCGTCGCCGCGCGGTGCAGCCAGAGGGCGCGGCGGGGGTAGCCGAGGTTCGCCCAGAGGCGGACGGCGTCGGCCGGGGGAGCGGCGGCGAGGTCGGCCGGTGTCGGCCAGCGCGAGAGCCACTCCTCGAGGCGGGGGATGACCCGGGCGACGGGCGTCTGCTGGAGCATGAACTCGCTCACGAGCGTGCCCCAGGCACCGAACCCCTCGCGTCGCCACGGCAGGTCCCGGGCGTTGTCGCGGTACCACGCGATCAGCGGCGGGGCGAGGTCGGGCACCGCTCCAGCCTAGGCTGGAAGCCATGCACCAGAGTCAGGGGAGCGGCGGGATCCTCCTCGTCGACAAGCCCGGCGGCGTCACCAGCCACGACATCGTGGCGCGCGCCCGCCGCGCGCTGAACACGCGCAAGATCGGCCACGCCGGCACCCTCGACCCCATGGCCACGGGCCTGCTCGTCCTCGGGATCGGTCACTCCACGCGCCTTCTGACCTACGTCGTCGGGCTCGACAAGACCTACGAAGCCACCATCCGCCTCGGCGTCACGACGGACTCCGATGACGCCGACGGCGTCGAGACCTCGACGACGGATGCCGGTGGCGTCACCGATGAGGCGATCCACCGCGGCATCCGCTCACTGACGGGACCCATGGCGCAGGTGCCGAGCACGGTGTCGGCGATCAAGGTCGGCGGGCGCCGCGCCTACGACCTGGCGCGCGCGGGGGAGCAGGTCGAGCTGAAGGCCCGCGACGTCGTGGTCAGCCGGTTCGAGGTGCGGGAGATCCGCCGCGGTGACGGCGTCATCGACGTCGACGTCGTCGTCGACTGCTCGAGCGGCACCTACATCCGCGCGCTCGCGCGGGACCTCGGCGCGGACCTCGGCGTCGGCGGCCACCTGACCGCGCTCCGCCGCACGCGCGTCGGCCCGTTCGACGTCGCCGAAGCCGTCGTGGAGCTGACTCCCGAGGTGCCGCTGGAGGATGCCGCCGAGGTCGCGGCATCCCTTCTCGGCGCCTTCCCGGTCACGGCCGACGAGGCGCGCGACCTGCGCCACGGCAAGCGCCTGCTGGGCGCTGCGGACCGCCTGACGGGCGAGAATCCGGCGGCGATCGATCCCGACGGTGTGCTCGTCGGGATCGTCGGACGGCGCGGGGTCGATGTGAAGAGCCTCATGAACATGCCCGAGGAGCAGCCGTGATCGCGTGGTTCACCGTCGTCCTCATCGCCGTCGCCTGCATCGCCGGCCTCCTGTGCACGGTGCTGGGGCTCGCAGGCCGACGCCCGAGCGATCTGTCGGTCGGCACGCAGGCGCTCATCCTCGTCCTCCTGGTCGTCCAGGTCGTGATCTCGATCATCGCGCCGTTCGTGGGCAACCCGCCGTCGGGCGATCTGCTGGAGTTCTGGGTGTACCTCGTCTCGGCGGTCCTGATCCCGCCGGCCGCGGTGATCTGGGCCCTCATCGAGCGCAGCCGCTGGAGCACCGTCATCATGGGTGTCGCCGCCTTCGCGATCGCGATCATGGTGTGGCGGATGAACGTCATCTGGACGATCCAGGTCGCCTGAGCCCCGCCGCCTCCGACGGCGAGGCAGGCTTGCCGCGGCCGTAGGATTGACATGCCATGCCTGAGACCGCGCCGACCCCGCCCGCTCCGTCGGCCGCATCCTCATCCCCGCGTCGGATGACCGGTGTCGGCCGTGTCCTCGTCGTCGTCTACGCGATCATGGCCTTGGGCGCGACGGGACGCTCGTTCGTCCAGATCGTCCGGGAGTTCGATGACGCCCCCGTCGCGTACTCGCTCTCGGCGCTGTCGGCCCTCGTCTACATCCTGGCGACCCTCGCCCTCATCTTCAGCGCATCGGAGCGGTGGTACCGCGTCGCCTGGGCGGCCATCGTGTTCGAGCTCGTCGGCGTCCTCGTCGTCGGCACGCTGTCGCTGACCCACCCCGAGCTCTTCAACCACCCGACGGTCTGGTCCGGCTACGGCGTCGGGTACGTGCTGATCCCGCTCGTGCTGCCGTTCCTGGGCCTCTGGTGGCTCATCGCGCACCGCCGCGGACGGACGACGGGCGGCGCGGCGTGATCGTCTTCCGCGACCCCGCCGAGATCCCCGCGGGGTTCGGCCCGAGCGTCGTCGCGATCGGCAAGTTCGACGGCGTGCACTCCGGCCACCGCGCGGTGATCGACCGTGCCCGGGTGACGGCGACGGATGCCGGGGCCCGCGTCGTCGCGGTGACCTTCGACCGCAACCCCCTGAGCCTGCTACGCCCGGAGCTCTGCCCCGAGGCCCTCGTGAGCGTCGACCAGAAGATCGCCCTGCTCCGCGACGCGGGGGTCGACGCGGTGCTCGTCCTCCGCTTCGATGAGGCGCTCGCGGCCCTCGCGCCCGAGACGTTCGCCGAGCGGATCCTCGTCGATGCGCTCGGTGCCGTCTGCGTCATGGTGGGCGCGGACTTCCGCTTCGGTCGCGGGGGAGCCGGTACGCCGGAGTTCCTCGTCGACTTCGGCCGCGGGCACGGCTTCACCGTGGACATCGTCGGCGACGTGCAGGGTGGTGGACGTCGCGTCTCGTCGACGTGGGTGCGCGAGCTGCTCGCCGCGGGCCAGGTCGAGGACGCCGCGCGGCTGCTCGGCCGCCCGCACGCGGTCCGGGCCGAGGTCGTGCACGGGCTGAAGCGCGGCCGCGAGCTCGGCTACCCGACAGCGAACCTCGCGACCGACGCCGAGGGCTTCATCCCCGCCGACGGCGTGTACGCCGGCTGGCTCGTCGACGAGGGGACGGATGCCGGCGGTTACGCCCCCGCGACCCGTTACGCCGCGGCCATCTCGATCGGCACGAACCCCACGTTCGATGACGTCCCCGTCCGCCAGGTCGAGGCGTACGTCCTCGACGAGACCGGCCTCGACCTCTACGGGCACATCGTCCAGGTGCAGTTCGTCGCCCGTGTGCGCGGCATGGTGGCCTTCGAGGGCATCGACAAGTTGATCGCTCAGATGGATGCCGACGTCACCGACGTCCGTGACGCGCTGCGGTCCGGCGGGTGACGAACCGACGCTGACGGACCGACTCAGTACGAGGAGTCGTCGACGGCGCCGGTGGCTGCGGCCCCGGCATCCACTCGACGTGCTTCACCGAGGATGACGGCGCTGCCGCTGGTGCCCAGGCGCGAGGCGCCGGCGTCGATCATGGCGAGCGCGTCGGCGTAGCTGCGGACACCGCCGGATGCCTTCACCTCGACGCCCGCGCCGACGGTGCGCCGCATGAGTTCGACGTGGGGGACCGTCGCGCCGCCGCCGGCGAAGCCCGTGGAGGTCTTGACGAAGTGCGCGCCTCCCGCTTCGGTGAGGCGGCTGCCGCGCTCGATCTGCTCGTCGTCGAGCAGTGCCGTCTCGAGGATGACCTTGGTGACGCGACCGCCGGCCGCCTCGACGACCGCGCGGATGTCGCTGACGACGACGTCGTCGAACCCGGAGCGGAGGGCGGCGATGTTGACGACCATGTCGACCTCGGCGGCGCCGTCGGCGATGGCCTGACGGGTCTCGGCGACCTTCGCGACCGTCGACGTCGTGCCGTGCGGGAAGCCGATGACCGTGCCGACCGCGACACCGGTGCCGGCGAGGCGCTCGACGGCGTGGGGGATGTCGCTTGGGCGCACGCAGACGCTGAAGACGCCCCACTCGGCCGCGATGTCGAGCTCCGCGTCGACGTCGGCCCGGGTCAGCTCGGGCTTCAGGATCGCGTGGTCGATGGTGGCGGCGAGTTCACGTTCGGTGGGCATGGTTCCCAGCGTACGCGCCCAGCCGCGAGGCGACGTTTGGGGTCGCGAGGACACGCTAGACTGGGGGAGAAGGATCCTTCCGTCGCCGCAGCTCGCAGAAGCGAGTGCCCGCAGCCGGGGGATCCGGGGACCATATCGCACCGCGACTGCACCGTCGCGGTCCCGTAAGACCGTCGTCATCGACGGCCACCGCCGGCACCGCCGGTGTCACGCTCAGGAGGAGCATGCCGACCACGGCAGCCACCGCCCCCAAGACCGCCGCTCGGCGTCGCCGGGGATCGTCGTCGCGTCGAGACGACGAAGCACCCCTCATCCCGATCCTCGCCCGCAAGGTACGCGAGGTCGAAGCCAAGGCGCAGCGCGGAAAGCTGGGGCCGACCAATCGGGTCAAGTTCCAGGTGATCGCCTTCCTCGTCCGCGAGGAGCGCGCCCGCGTCAAGGCCGCGACCGACATCGCTGACGGCGCCCGCGCCGAGCTGCTCAAGCGGCTCGACGGCGTCGCGACGATCCTCGCCAAGACCGCGGCGCGCGACACCTCGCTCATCCAGCTGCTCGAGGTCGACCAGGCGACGTCGCCGGTCGCCCGTCGCATGCGTCGCGACTGGCTCATCGAGTCGGGCGCCGACCTGCCCGAGGACGAGCTGATCATCACCGATGCGAAGCCCGCGCAGACCCCCGTCGTGCCCGAGGGTGTCGCCGACCGTCAGGTCGTGCCGCCGCAGGTCGAGGCGCGCAAGGAGTCGAACCCGTTCCTGTCCCCGGACGCCGCGCTCCGCGCCGTCGCACCCACACCGCGTCGCCGACTCGACGGCTGGGAGCTCATGGGCCCGCTGTACAAGGCCTTCGAGACGGGTGCCGGCGGCGGCGCCGCGTCGATGGATCTGCCTCCGGTGCCCGAGTTCGACCGCCTCTCGCCCAAGGGCCTCGAGGTCATGCAGCACCAGTCGCGGTTCCTCGAAGCCGTGCGCTCCGGACACCGCAGCTTCCTGCTCGCCGACGAGCCGGGTCTCGGCAAGACGGCGCAGTCGGTGCTCGCGGCATCCGTCGCCGACGCCTACCCGCTCCTGGTCGTCGTCCCCAACGTCGTGAAGATGAACTGGGCACGCGAGGTCGAGCGGTGGACGCCGCAGCGACGCGCGACCGTCATCCAGGGCGACGGCGAGACGATGGACGCCTTCGCCGACGTCTTCATCGTCAACTACGAGATTCTCGACCGTCACCTCGCCTGGCTGAGCTCGATCGGGCTGCAGGGCATGGTCGTCGACGAGGCCCACTTCATCAAGAACCTGACCTCGCAGCGGTCCCGGAACGTGCTCGCCCTCGGGTCGCGGATCCGCGAGCAGGTGCGCGACCCGCTCCTGCTGGCGCTGACGGGTACGCCCCTCATCAACGACGTCGAGGACTTCGACGCCATCTGGCGTTTCCTCGGCTGGACGAACGGTGAGAAGCCGGGCCCCGAGCTCATGGCGCGCCTCGACGAGACCGGCCTGACCCCGGCCGACAAGGCGTTCTACCCCGAGGCGCGCTCCGCCGTGATCTCGATGGGGATCGTCCGACGCAAGAAGAAGGACGTCGCCGCCGACCTGCCCGACAAGCTCGTCGCCGACCTCCCCGTCGAGCTCGACGATGAATACGGCCGGTCGATCCGTGCCGCCGAGCGCGAGCTCGGCGATCGTCTGGCGGCGAAGTACCGCCGGATCATCGAGGCCCGCGGCGACCGCGTTCTCCGCGGCGAGGCCGACGAGGACATCGTGCGACTCGTCGCCCACGGTGAGCTCGAAGAGGCCAAGGCCGCCGGCAGCGGCTCCGAGAACGTCTTCACGATGGTCCGCCGCATCGGTCAGGCCAAGGCGCACCTCGCCGCGGACTACGCCGTGCAGCTGCAGCGCTCGGTCGGCAAGGTGGTCTTCTTCGCGAAGCACATCGACGTGATGGATGCCGCCGAGGCGCACTTCGCGTCGGCGGGGCTCCGCACCGTCTCGATCCGCGGCGACCAGACGACCCCCGTCCGCCAGCAGGCCATCGATGCCTTCAACGGCGAGCCGGACGTCGCGATCGCGGTGTGCTCGCTGACGGCCGCCGGTGTCGGCCTCAACCTGCAGGCCGCCTCGAACGTGGTCCTCGCCGAGCTCAGCTGGACCGCGGCCGAGCAGACGCAGGCGATCGACCGCGTGCATCGCATCGGCCAGGGCGAGCCGGTCACCGCGTGGCGCATCATTGCGGCGCACACGATCGACACGAAGATCGCCGAGCTCATCGACAGCAAACAGGGGCTCGCTCAGCGCGCCCTCGACGGCGACGCGGTCGACCCGACCTCGAGCGACTCCGTGCAGCTGTCGGCGCTGATGCACCTCCTGCGGCAGGCCCTCGGCGCGGCCTGAGGTCGCTCCGCTGGCAGGGGATGCCGCCGCGACGCTAGTGTCGTGGAGGCAGCGTCGCCCCCAGCACCAACCCGATATCACCCAAAGGACCACCCATGAAGATCGGTATCCTCACGAGCGGCGGCGACTGTCCCGGACTGAACGCCGTCATCCGGGGCATCGTGCTGAAGGGCACGACGACCTACGACATCGAGTTCGTGGGCATCCGCGACGGGTGGCGCGGCGTGGTCGACGGTGACTTCTTCCCCCTGACCCGTCACGAGGTGAAGGGGCTGTCGAAGGTCGGCGGCACGATCCTCGGGACGAGCCGCACCAACCCCTACGAGGGGCCGCGCGGCGGCGCCGAGAACATCTCCAAGACGATGTACGGGCACCGTCTCGACGGCATCGTCGCGATCGGCGGCGAGGGAACGCTCGCCGCGGCGGACCGCTTGCACAAGGACGGGATCAACGTCCTCGGCGTGCCGAAGACGATCGACAACGACCTGCACGCCACCGACTACTCCTTCGGTTTCGACACCGCCGTGAACATCGCCACCGAGGCAATGGACCGGCTGCGGACCACGGGCGACTCCCACCAGCGCTGCATGGTCGCCGAGGTCATGGGGCGCCACGTCGGCTGGATCGCCCTGCACTCGGGTATCGCGGCGGGCGCCCATGTCATCTGCATCCCCGAGCAGCCCATGTCGATCGACGACATCGCCGAGCAGGTGACCAAGGCCCACGACCGCGGCCGCGCGCCGCTGGTCGTCGTCTCGGAGGGCTTCAAGCTCACGGGCATGGACGAGGCCTTCAGTGACAAGGGTCTCGACGCGTTCAACCGCCCGCGTCTCGGCGGCATCAGCGAGATCCTCGCGCCCGAGATCGAACGGATCACGGGCATCGAGACCCGCTCGACCGTCCTCGGTCACATCCAGCGCGGCGGATCGCCGTCGGGCTTCGACCGCGTCCTCGCCACCAGACTGGGCCTGCACGCCGCCGACGCGATCGTCGACGGCGCATGGGGTCAGATGGTCGCGATGCAGGGCACCGAGATCGTGCGCGTCCCCTTCGCCGAGGCCCTCGGATCTCTCCACACGGTCCCGCCGCACCGCTACGAAGAAGCCGCCGCGCTGTTCGGCTGAGCCGATCGGCGTGACGACTGCGACTCCCTCAGCCCCGGCATCCGTCTCTCCCGCCCTTCTGGGGGCGGTGTCGGTCGGTGTGCTCACCGCCGTCCAGGCCCGCATCAACGGGCAGCTCGGGGTGCGCCTCGAGCACGCGATGGCCGCCGCCGTCGTCTCGTTCGCGAGCGGACTGCTCCTGATCGCGCTCATCAGCGTGCTGACGCCCGCGGGCAGGCGCGGCGCCGCCGCCCTGGCCCGCGGCATCCGGGATCACACGATCCCCTGGTGGATGCTGGTGGGCGGCGCGGCCGGTGCGTTCACTGTCGGGACGCAGAGCTTCGCGGTCGGCATCGTCGGCGTCTCGCTGTTCACCGTCGGCATCGTGGCCGGACAGACGGTGGGCGGCTTGGTCTTCGACCGGATCGGCTTCGGCCCGGGAGGCGTCGTGGCCGTCACAGTACCGCGCCTGGTCGGCGGGGTGCTCGCGCTCGGTGCGGTGGCCGTCATGCTGATCGCCGGGGACGGACTGGCCGGGGTACCGGTGTGGATGGTGATCCTGCCGGTCTTCGTGGGTGTCGGCCTCGCGTGGCAGCAGGCCACCAACGGCAGGCTGCGCGCCCGCGTGGGTACGCCCCTGACAGCGACGCTCGTCAACTTCGTCGTCGGCACCGTCATCCTCACGGTACTGGCGGTCATCGTTACCCTCGTAGGCGGACCACCCGCAACGCCCCCGGGTGAGCCGTGGCTCTACCTCGGGGGCGTCCTGGGTGTGACATACATCGTCATGTCGGCCGCGATCGTGGCGCGGACCGGTGTCCTGCTGTTCGGCCTGGCGGCCGTCTCGGGCCAGCTCGTCGCCTCGCTGGTCCTCGACGCCCTCTGGCCTGCGCCCGCCGGGCCCGGTCTCCTCGTCGAGGCGATCACGGTCGTGATCGGTCTCGCGTCGGTGTCGGTCGCAGCGTTCTGGCGCGTGCGGCGCTGAGCGCCGCGACGGATCAGGCCCCGTCGCCCTTCGGGGTGAACGACAGCGACAGCGAGTTCATGCAGTAGCGGTCACCGGTCGGCGTGCCGAAACCGTCGGGGAACACGTGCCCCAGGTGCGATCCGCAGTTGGCGCAGCGGACCTCGGTGCGCACCATGCCGTGGCTGTTGTCCTCGATGAGTTCGACCGCCTCGGGGCGCACGGACTCGTAGAAGCTCGGCCACCCGCAGTGCGAGTCGAACTTCGTGCCGCTCTGGAACAGCTCCGACCCGCACGCGGCACAGGTGTAGAACCCGGCCCGCTCCTCGTCGAGGAGTTCGCCGGTCCAGGCGCGCTCCGTGCCGGCCTGGCGCAGGACGGCGTACTGCTCGGGCGTCAGCTCCTCACGCCACTGCTCGTCGGTCTTCTCCACGCGATAGCTCATGTGTTCTTCCTTCCCTCGTCCTATTCAACCGGACGAACCGCCCGGATGTTCCGCAGTGTCGCCCGATGACGGTCGTACGGTGGGGGAGTGCCCCTCTCCGACCGCGACCGAGCCGTCCTCGACTTCGAGGCGCGGTGGCACCGGCATTCCGGCGCCAAGGAGGAAGCGCTCCGAGCGGAGCTCTCGTTGACGCCCGCGCGGTACTACCAGCTCCTCGGACGCATCCTCGAGTCCGCGGATGCCGTGGCCCACGATCCGGTCCTGGTGCACCGCCTCCGCCGTCTCCACGCCGACCAGGAGCGCGAGCGCCGCAGCCGCGCCAGGATCCTCCCTGCCTCCGCCCGATAGGATCCTCGGGTGCCGTCTCCGACATCCCCGCCTGAGCAAGAGCAGCCCGACCCGACGGCCCTCTCCGCCTCGACGGGTCGTCCCGCCGCCACCGACCGTTTCGACGACGTCTCCCCGAACGTGTCGCGAGTTGGCGCCCACCGCGCCGAGAACCCCCGACTCCGGATCGGGCTCATCGTCTTCTGGTCCGCCGTCGCGACCGTCGCGATCGTCGCCGCGGGTGTCTTCGGCACGCTGCTCTCGACGGGACGCCTCTCCTTCGGGCCGGCGGCCGGGCCGAGCGGCACCTCCCAGGTCGTCGCTCCCAAGGTCGACACCTCGTACCAGGTCCTCGTGCTGAATGCGACGGCCGAGACGGGGCTGGGTGCCCGGATCCGCGATCAGGTCATCGCGGCGGGCTGGGCCGACGCCGACGTCGAGGTGAGCAACGCGAGCTCCACCGACTTCCCGACGACCACCGTCTATTACGCGCGACCCGCGGACGAAGCGGCTGCCCGCGGACTGGCGGACGCGATCGGCGGCGCCGAGGTGTCGCTCGACGACACGTATCAGGTCGTCGCGCCGCCCGAGACGACGGCGGCGGACGGCGCGAGTCGGCCCCAGTTGGTCGTCGTGGTCGGCCTCGATTTCGGCAGCGAATGACGGAGCACACGTCGCCCTCCCGGCGGCGTGTTTCGACGCCGTAAACACTTCGGTTCGGGGGTGTCAACAAAGCCCCGAACGGCGTCTGCGAGCGCGGAGCCGTGGCTAGCATTTCGATGTCCCACAGCTTCAGGAGATTCGCATGACCCAGGGAACCGTCAAGTGGTTCAACGCCGAGAAGGGCTTCGGCTTCATCACCCTCGGTGACGGACAGGACGTCTTCGTCCACTACTCCAACATCGACATGTCGGGCTTCCGGGTCCTCGAGGAGGGGCAGGCCGTCGAGTTCACCGTCGGCACCGGGCAGAAGGGCCCGCAAGCCGAGTCCGTCCGCGTCGTCGCCTGACGCCTGTCAGGTCTCGTATCGGCTCAGGAAGCGTCCGCTCAGCTCGGGCGGATTCAGCTCTCGGGCGGAGCGGTTCTCGATGGCCTCCGTCTCGTCGCTGTCGGTGACGGAGACGAAGAGGGTGATCCCGGCAAGCGCTTCTGCGCGCTCGGCCCGCAGGTGCGCGAGGGCGGCGATCAGGGCATCGATGTGTTCCTCGAACCAGCCGTCGGTGTCGTCCGACGAGTCCTTGAGCAGCCGGGAGATCGGCGAGAAGTGCTCCCAGCCCGCCAGCTCGTCGCGCCACTCGGCGGTGTCCCACCGCAGGTAGGCGTCGTACCCGGGGGAGGCGAGGTCGCCGGCGGCATCCGCTTGCGACCTCTTCGACTCGTAGTGCTCGACGGTGGTGATGCAGAGCCCCGCGCTCATCGCGCCGTCGTCCGTGGTCAGGGCGACCGCGTACACCCGCTCGCCGGTGAGGGTCTCGATCGTCTCGTCGAAGGCGGCGACAGTGGCTTCCCGCAGCGCTCGACGCGCGTCGTCACGGTTCACGGAACGATCTCCTCTCGTAGGGCTGGACCCGTTCGACACCCCGGGCATCGGGCGCCGTCGCAGGCATCGGCGCGGCGCCGACCACGGTAGCGCGGGTCGCGGCCGCGCGGCTTGCACTCCCTATGGTCGAGTGCCAGAATGATTTAGCACTCACTCATCCTGAGTGCCAGAACGATCCCGCTCCCAGTCCCTGGGGGCACGGTACTGAACCTCACGTCCGGGAGGGACGACACACTTATGGCAAAGATCATCGCTTTCGACGAAGAGGCCCGCCGCGGCCTCGAGCGCGGCCTCAACACCCTGGCCGACGCCGTCAAGGTGACGCTCGGCCCCCGTGGCCGCAACGTCGTGCTCGAGAAGAAGTGGGGCGCCCCCACGATCACGAACGACGGCGTGTCGATCGCCAAGGAGATCGAGCTCGACGACCCGTACGAGAAGATCGGCGCGGAGCTCGTCAAGGAGGTCGCCAAGAAGACCGACGACGTCGCCGGTGACGGTACGACGACCGCTACGGTCCTCGCCCAGGCGCTCGTGCGTGAAGGTCTGCGCAACGTCGCAGCCGGCGCCGACCCCATCTCGCTCAAGAAGGGCATCGAGAAGGCCGTCAAGGCTCTCTCCGACGAGCTGCTCGCCGGGGCGAAGGAGATCGAGACCAAGGACCAGATCGCGGCGACGGCATCCATCTCGGCTGCCGACCCCGAGATCGGCGCCCTGATCGCCGAGGCCATCGACAAGGTGGGCAAGGAAGGCGTCGTCACCGTCGAGGAGTCCAACACCTTCGGCACCGAGCTCGAGCTCACCGAGGGCATGCGCTTCGACAAGGGCTACATCAACCCCTACTTCGTCACCGACGCCGACCGTCAGGAAGCCGTCTTCGAGGACCCCTACATCCTCATCGCGAACCAGAAGATCTCGAACATCAAGGACCTTCTGCCCGTCGTCGACAAGGTGATCCAGGACGGCAAGGAGCTCCTCATCATCGCCGAGGACGTCGAGGGCGAGGCTCTCGCGACGCTCGTGCTCAACAAGATCCGCGGCATCTTCAAGTCGGCTGCCGTCAAGGCTCCCGGCTTCGGCGACCGCCGCAAGGCCCAGCTGCAGGACATCGCGATCCTCACGGGTGGCCAGGTCATCACCGAGGAGGTCGGTCTCAAGCTCGAGAACGCCACCCTCGACCTGCTCGGCCGCGCGCGCAAGGTCATCATCACCAAGGACGAGACCACCATCGTCGAGGGTGCCGGTGACGCAGCGCAGATCGAGGGTCGCGTGACCCAGATCCGCCGCGAGATCGACAACACCGACAGCGACTACGACCGCGAGAAGCTCCAGGAGCGCCTCGCGAAGCTCGCCGGTGGCGTCGCCGTCATCAAGGCCGGAGCCGCGACCGAGGTCGAGCTCAAGGAGCGCAAGCACCGCATCGAGGACGCCGTCCGCAACGCGAAGGCAGCCGTCGAGGAGGGCATCGTCCCCGGTGGTGGCGTCGCGCTCATCCAGGCCGGCGAGAAGGCGTTCGCAAAGCTCGAGCTCGTCGGTGACGAGGCGACGGGTGCGAACATCGTCAAGGTCGCCATCCAGGCTCCGCTGAAGCAGATCGCCCTCAACGCCGGCCTCGAGCCGGGTGTCGTCTCGAACAAGGTCGCCGAGCTCCCCGCGGGCCAGGGCCTCAACGCGGCGACCGGCGAGTACGTCGACATGTTCGCCGCCGGCATCATCGACCCGGCCAAGGTCACCCGCTCGGCGCTGCAGAACGCGGCGTCCATCGCCGGCCTGTTCCTCACCACCGAGGTCGTCGTGGCCGACAAGCCCGAGAAGGCGGCGGCTCCGGCCGGCGACCCGACCGGCGGCATGGACTTCTGATCCAGCGCTGACAGCCAGCACGAAGGGCCCCTCCTCCGGGAGGGGCCCTTCGTCGTTCGCGGACGCGTCAGCGGAACATACCTGCGGCGGCCATCTCGGTCTGCGCGTACTGCTGGCCGACGGTGGCGAGCGCGGTGCTGATGTCGCCGAGGGCGGCATCCAGTTCCCGCTGTGCGGCGCGCCAGCGCTCGACCACGCCCTGGAAGGCGACCGACGCGCTGCCCGTCCACGAACCCTGCAGCTGGGTCAGATGACCGAGCATGGCGGCGGTCTCGGACTGCACACGGTCGCCCGTGGCGCGGATCGTGGTGGTGGCGGCGAGGACGGCGTCGCTGTCGACGGTGAAGGCGGTCATGACGGTTCCTTTCGAATGGGATGCCGCCACGCTAAAGACCCGCGCCGGGGCCTTCGCGCATCCTCGCCGCCTGGGGAGAGGGATCCGTCCCGTCGTGCGCTGGGGAGGAGGCTGTTCAGCTCTCGCTGCGCGGTGTCCGCGGGAGCGGCTGCGTCGCGACGTCGAGAGCCGCCCCGGCGGTCGCTCGATCCGTCGCGAGCGGGAGTGACACCGTGAACGTCGCGCCGCCGCCGGCGGTGTCGGTGACCTCGATCGTGCCCTGCAGCGTCGCGACGATGGAGGCGACGATCGACAGACCGAGGCCGGAACCGCCCGTCTCGCGCGTGCGCGAGGAGTCGGCGCGCCAGAAGCGCTGGAAGATCTTGCTGCGGATCTGCTCGGGGACGCCCTCGCCGTGGTCGGCGACAGAGATCCAGCCGCGTCCGGTCTCGAGGTCCGCCCCCACGGAGAGTTCGATCGGCGATCCTGCCGGGGTGTACCGGCGGGCGTTGCCGAGGAGGTTGGCGACGACCTGGCGGATGCGGTTCTCGTCACCGAGGACGATCGGCACGACCGGCTGCGGCAGGTGCAGCAGGATGGGCTCGGTCGCCTGATCGGGGGACGCGGCATCCGCTCGATTCCGACGGCGCAGGAGCCGGCCGGCTCCCGCGATGGCGCCGCCTCGCCGCTTGGGCGAGGGGTCCTGCGCGGGGAAGACCGCCATCGGGACCGGGGAGGTCGAGGTCTGGCCGAGGAACGAGACGTCGCGATCGGGGGATGCCGCGCGCGCGTCGAGTGCGGCATCGCGGGCGATCGGGCGCAGGTCGACAGGCACGACGGCGACGTCGCGCTGTTCGTCGAGCCGTGCGAGGGCGAGGAGGTCCTCGACGAGGGCGCCCATGCGGATCGCCTCCTTCTCGATGCGCTCCATCGCCTGCGCCGTCTGCTCCGGATCCTGGATGGCGCCCATCCGGTACAGCTCGGCGTAGCCGCGGACGGTCACGAGCGGTGTGCGGAGTTCGTGGCTCGCGTCGCCGATGAACCGCCGCATCCGATCGACCGTCGAGTCCCGTTCGCCCAGTGCCTCGTCGATCCGCTCGAGCATGACGTTGATCGCGGTCTTGAGGCGGCCGACCTCGGTGCCCGGCGCGATGTCGCTCATGCGCTGGCTGAAATCGCCCTGCGCGATGGTCATGGCGGTGGACTCGACCTGGCCGAGGCCGCGGAACGCCAGGGTCACCAGTCCGCGGGTCAGGATCGCGCTGCAGACGATCGTGAAGAGGGCGAGGGCCGTGTAGATGCCGATGTAGTTGGCGACCGTCCGGTTCACGTCGTTGAGCGGCAGGGCGACCAGCTGCGTGTAGTACTCCCGTGAGCCCGGGATCGGGAGGGTGTCGACACTGGCGCGGTAGCGCACGGTCCCGTCGGCCGACGGCAGATCGAAGGGCGCCGTTCCGTCGAGCACCGTCTGGTCGAGCGAGAACGTCTCGGGGAAGGCGGGCGGCGAGAGGGTGTCGTCACCGCCCGCCACGGCCAGACGCTCGCCTTTGCCCTTGCCGCTGTACACCGCGACCGAGAAGTCGGTCGGCGCCGCGGCGATCGGGGTGAAGGTGGCTTCGCCGTCGTCGAGCGTGACGTTCATGAGGTTGCTCGCGACGTCGGTCGTGACCGTCTGGGTCAGCGACTGATCGACGGCGCCGAGCTGGGCGTTCCGCAGGAAGATCATGGTGCCGACGCCGGCGGCGATCATTCCGAATGCCAGGATGCTCACCGTCACGCCGGTGACTTTCGTGCGCAGGCTGAGACCGCGCCACCAATGGGTGACGCGGTCCTGCGATGCCGTCGGGCCCAGGGGGCGCCTCCGTTCAGGCGGTGCGGTCGGCCTTCAGCATGTATCCGAAGCCGCGCTTGGTCTGGATGAGCGGCTCGGAGGAGTGCGGATCGATCTTGCGGCGGAGGTAGGAGATGTAACTCTCGACGATGCCGGCGTCGCCGTTGAAGTCGTACTCCCACACGTGGTCGAGGATCTGCGCCTTGCTGAGCACCCGGTTGGGGTTGAGCATCAGGTACCGCAGGAGCTTGAACTCGGTGGGCGAGAGGTCGATCGAGACATCGCCGACCTGGACGTCGTGGGTGTCCTGGTCCATCGTGATCTCGCCGGCCTTGATGATCGAGTCCTCGTCGGCCTGCATCGTCCGGCGGAGGATGGCCTGGATGCGAGCGACGATCTCGTCGAGGCTGAACGGCTTGGTGACGTAGTCGTCGCCGCCGACGTTGAGGCCCTCGATCTTGTCCTCGGTGGCATCCTTCGCCGTGAGGAAGAGGATGGGGGCCGTGTAGCCCGCACCGCGCAGCCGCTTGGTCACGCTGAACCCGTTCATGTCGGGCAGCATGACGTCGAGGATGATCAGGTCGGGTTCTTCTTCGAGGACGGCCGAGATGGTCTGGGCGCCGTTCGCGACGGCACGGACCTGGTATCCGGCGAACCGGAGACTGGTGACCAGCAGGTCCCGGATGTTCGGCTCGTCGTCCACGACGAGGATGCGCGCAGCGGTCATGAGCCCATACTGGCACCGGAATCCATCGGTTTGCTGGACATTCCGTTCCCGGGTCGCTCCGGAGTACGATCCCCGCGCGCGGTGAGACAGGATGGAACGGTGACCGTCCCGCATTCCGCCCCCGTTCCGCCCCGACCCGCGCCGACACTGCCGGCCGACGTCACCGGTCCGGGTGCCGCCTTCCATCGGCTGGTGTTCGCACGGCAGCGCCGCGGGTGGTGGACGCCGCTGGCGACCGGTGCCATGGGCGTCGTCCTCTACCTCGTCGTAAGCACCGTCATCGGTCTCGTCTTCGGCCTGGTCGTCCTCGCCACCGATCCCTCCGTCGACATCTTTGCGCTGACGGACCGGCTCCTCACGATCGACGTCAGCGACCCGATCGGACTCGCCATCATCCTGCTGTCGCTCGCGGTGATGTGGCCGATCTACCTGCTGTCGTCCTTCGTCGTGAACGGTCGACGGGTCGGCTACATCTCCTCGGTCGCCGGAAGGCTCCGATGGAAGTGGCTCCTTCTGTGCATGGGTGCCGCGGTGGTCGTCTACATCGTGATCTCGGCCCTGTCCTTCCTGCTCCCGGCAGAGGAGGGGGGCGGCAACGTCGTCGCGCCCGCGGACAACCCGGCGTTCGTGGCATCCCTTCTCGTCGTCCTCCTGCTGGTGCCCTTCCAGGCGGCCGCGGAGGAGTACATCTTCCGCGGGTACCTCATGCAGACGGTCGGGCGGTGGTTGAAGCACCCCGCATGGGCGATCCTGCTCCCCGTCCCGCTGTTCGTGCTGGGGCACATCTACGACTGGGCCGGGCAGGCGAGCGTGGCGGTGTTCGCGATCGCCGCCGGCTGGCTGACCTGGCGGACCGGTGGGCTCGAAGCGGCGATCGCCCTGCACATCGTGAACAACCTCGCCGCCTTCGGGTTCTCGGTCTTCGGGCTCAGCGATGCGGCGGCGACCGACACGAGCATCGTCAGCCTGGTGTCCTCCGCCGTGATGATCGCCGCATTCGTCGGTGTCGTCGAGTGGCTGTGGCGCCGCGGTGACGGGCGCCGCACCGTGCGCCTCACGCCGCCGCCGGAGCCGGTGCACGTTCCCGCCGCCTACGCATACCCGCCGGTGTACGGCCAGCCGCCGGTGTACGGTCAGCCGCCGGTGTACGGCCAGCCGCCGGTGTACGGCCAGCCGCCGGTGTACGGCCAGCCGCCGGTGTACGGGCAGGCTCCGGTCTACGGGCAGCCGCCCGTCGATCCGACACCGACGCCCGCGCCGTACGACGGTCCGCCTTTGCAGCCACATCAGGCGCCGCGGTGGGGCGAGTACGCGCCCGCTCCCGACACGACCCCGACGCCCGACTCCCCGTCACCGTCCGACGGTGGCTCCGGGTCGATGGGATCGGATGCCGGGGGCACCGGCGGATCGGACGGCGGCTCGTCCGGATCGTCCTCGTCCGACTGACGCTCGCTGACGCTCGTCAGGCGGCGAGCAGGTTATCCGCGTCGAGGATCGTGTAGCTGTAGCCCTGCTCGGCGAGGAACCGCTGGCGGTTCTGCGCGAAGTCCTGGTCGACGGTGTCGCGTGCGATGAGCGTGTAGAAGCTCGCCTTGTGCCCGTTGGACTTCGGGCGGAGCAGACGGCCGAGGCGCTGCGCCTCCTCCTGTCGCGACCCGAACGATCCCGAGACCTGGATCGCGACCGACGCGTCGGGCAGGTCGATCGAGAAGTTGGCGACCTTCGAGACGACGAGCACGGGGATGCGTGCGTGCCGGAACTCGTCGAACAGCACCTCGCGCTCATCGACGGGAGTGGACCCCGTGATCTTCGGTGCGCCGAGCTCTTCGGCGAGGATGTCGATCTGGTCGAGGTACTGGCCGATCACGAGGATCTGCTCGCCCTCGTGCTTGGCGACCAGGTCGCGGACGACGTCGATCTTCGCGTGCGCGGTCGCCGCGAGGCGGTAGCGCTCGTCGTCCGCCGACGCCGCGTACTCGAGCCGGTCGGATGCCGGCAGGTCGATGCGCACCTCGTAGCAGACGGCGGGGGAGATGAAGCCCTGCGCCTCGATCTCCTTCCACGGGGCGTCGAAACGCTTGGGGCCGATGAGGCTGAAGACATCGCCCTCACGGCCGTCCTCACGCACGAGGGTCGCCGTGAGGCCGAGGCGGCGCCGCGCCTGCAGGTCGGCGGTCAGCTTGAACACCGGTGCGGGCAGCAGATGCACCTCGTCGTACACGATGAGGCCCCAGTCGAGCGCGTCGAGGAGAGCGAGGTGCGCGTACTCGCCTTTCCGCTTCGCCGTGAGGATCTGGTAGGTCGCGATCGTGACCGGCTTGACCTCCTTGGACTGACCGGAGTATTCGCCGATCTCCTCGGGGGTGAGCGAGGTGCGCTTGAGCAGTTCGTCTCGCCACTGGCGCGCGCTGACGGTGTTCGTCACGAGGATGAGGGTCGTCGTCTTCGTGTCGGCCATGGCCGCCGCGCCGACGAGGGTCTTGCCCGCGCCGCAGGGGAGGACCACGACGCCGGAGCCGCCCTCGCTGAAGATGTCGACGGCCTTCCGCTGATACGGGCGGAGCGACCACCCGTCCTCGTGCAGCTCGATCTCGTGGGGGGTGCCCGGGGTGAAGCCGGCGTGGTCCTCGGCGGGCCAGCCGATCTTCAGCAGTTCCTGCTTGATCTGACCGCGCGCCCACGCGTCGATGACGTACGTATCGGGTGTCGGGTGGGCGATGAGCAGGGGCTGGATGCGGCGGTTCCGCGCGATCTCGGCGAGCACCGGCTTGTCGGTGGAGCGGAGGATCAGCGTCCCCTCGTCATCGCGCTCGATGATCAGTCGGCCGTAGCGGCCGACGGTCTCGCGGATGTCGATCGAGACCGACGGCGGGACGGGGAACTTCGCCCAGCGTTCGAGGGTGGCGAGCATGTCCTCCGCGTCGTGCCCGGCGGCGCGGGCGTTCCACAGCCCGAGCCGCGTCACGCGGTAGGTGTGGATGTGCTCGGGGGCGCGCTCCAGCTCGGCGAAGATCGCGAGTTCGTGTCGCGCGTTCTCCGCGTCGGGATGCGCCACTTCGAGCAGCACGGTTCGGTCGCTCTGGACGATGAGGGGGCCGTCAGCCATAACGGGCAAGTCTACCGGCCCCGCCGGTCACACCGGCCGGACGCTGACGATGCTCGACAGCGGCAGCGTCCGCTCGACGTCGGCGGCGCGGTCGCGACCGCGCAGGCGACCACCGCCGAGACCCGCGGCCTCCAGGGTGACGTCCCGGCTCGACCCGTCGGGCATGCGGACCGTGATCTCGATCGTCGCGCGGTTGCGGACGGCCTGGTCGAGCTCGCGTTCGAGCCAGGCGGCATCCGCGTCGTCGGAGAGGCTGGCGCGCAGGGTCTCGATCAGCGGGCGGTATCGATCGGATGCCGTCGGTTCCGGTGCCGCGCTCTCGGCGACCTCGTGGCGGCCCGGAGCCCGCGGGGCACCGTCGGCATCCACCGCCAGAACGGGGTAGCGCGCGTCGGAGAGCATCCAGAAGGTCGTGTCGGCGCTCGTGCGGGTGACGAGGTCGTCGCCGTCGGTCACGAGTCCGAGGGGGCGCAGCGCCTGATCGACGTTGATGGCGTCGAGCAGGTCGCGGTCGCCCGAGACCCGGGTGTATCCGAGACGGTCGACGCCGACCCGCAGGGTGCCGTGTCGGGCGGCCGCACGCTCGATCTCGTAGGCGAGCGGCTGGGGCACGCCGGTGAGCGACAGTTCGGTGAGGAACGCCGTGAGGGATGCCGAGGTCTCGCCGCCCGCGAAGGCCGCGCCGATCGTGTCGGCGGTGAAGCGGTAGGTCGCCGCCTGCGCGCGGGACTCGCGGCGGGCGGTAGTCCGCAGGCGCTGGTCGAGCTGGGGTTCGAGGGGGCCGGGGGCGATGGCCGTCAGGTCGTTCTGCAGGTAGACCTTGTCCACCTCGTGCGGCAGCAGGGAGCGGAGCGCGGCGATATCGGCGTCCTCCCCGGCCGCGAGGCCCGCGGCCCACTGCGGCGTCGTGCCCGCCGGGGTGAGCACGGCCCACTGCGTGAGCATCGCGGCGAGGCGGCGGACGCGATCGGGCCAGGCCGGATCGAACGGGTACGCACCGGGCCACTGCGACGGGTCGCGCCATCCGCCCGAGGCGTCCCGCAGCGCGGCGGGCAGCCGGTCGCGCAGGCGACGGGCGACCTCGATCCACCGCTCCACGGTGCGGATGCCGAGCCACGCCGTTCCCGACTCGGTGACGCTCCAGTTGCGTTCCGACCCCGCAAGCAGGCCGGACTCGGCGGCGATCGCGACGAGGGTGTCGGCTGCGTCGGAGGTCGCCGCCGCTCCCGCCTCGACCAGTCGTCGCCGGTCACCGGCTCCGAGGGCACCGGAGCCGATGCGGCCGAGCGGGGTGCGGGTGGCCACGTGGAGGATGTCGGCGAGCGAGGCCACGGCGTCGAAAGCGCGCTCTGCACTCGCGGCATCCGATTCGGGCCCGCCCTCGAAGATCACCGGCGACTCGACGGGTGAGGCTCCGCCGAGGGCCGCAGCCACGGCGGCGTAGGGCCGGCCCTCCTCGTCGGCGAGGGCGCGTGAGACCAGACCGGCGCGAAGACCGGGGGTCACGGCCGCATCGGCGTCGACGGCGTCACGGAGCGCGGCCGCCTCGAGGTCGGAGACGTCGGCGAGAGCCCGGCTCAGCTGCGCGGGGTCGAGCAGCGCGTCGGCCGCGTCGAAGAAGTCGGTCCACGACGTGTTCGGGGCGATGCGGCGGGCATCGAACACCGCGGCGAGGGCATCCGGATCGAGCGTCGCGAGGCGGGTCGCGAGGGCACGAGCATCGGAAGCTGTCACGTCAACGGCCCTTGTTGGCCCGTCCCCGTCGCACGAAGGTCATGATCAGCAACGCGAGCAGCAGTGCGAAGGCGACCGGCGGCGCGACGTAGACGATGAGGCTCACCACCGGCCAGATGCCCGAGGCGAAGTCGGCCTGCTCCAGTCCACCCGGACCCGACGCGATGATGATCGAGAAGAAGCAGACGACCGAGAGCACCAACAGACCCAGGGACATGAACGCCAGGATGCGGTCTATGCGACGGACGGGAAGGTCGCCGGCCGGGGGCGGAGTGCTCATCCGATCAGAGTAGCGGCTCGCCGCGGTGGCTTAGGGTGGTGGGTGGGGCTGAGACGGTCCCACTTTTCCATGCCCGCACGCGGGCTCGAGCAGCGAGGTTCGACACATGCCCACCGGCAAGGTCAGGTTCTACGACGAGGCGAAGGGATTCGGCTTCATCACCGGCGACGACGGTCAGGACGTCTTCCTGCACGCGACCGCGCTCCCCGCCGACACCACGACGATGAAGCCCGGCACCCGGCTCGAGTACGGCGTCGCCGACGGCCGCCGTGGTCTGCAGGCGCTCGCCGTTCGGGTGCTCGATGCCCCTCTCAGCCTCAGCAAGCGCAACCGCAAGCCCGCCGACGACATGGCTGTCATCATCGAGGACCTCGTGAAGCTCCTCGACGGCATCGGCGGCGATCTGCGCCATGGGCGGTACCCGAGCGGCGCGCACGGCAAGAAGGTCGCCGCTGTGCTCCGCAAGGTCGCTGATGACCTCGATGCCTGAATCGACCGAACCGGCAGAACCGGACACCGCGTCCGTCGAGTCGGCTGACACCCCTGTCGAGCAGACGGAGGCGTCCGCCCCCACCGACCCGCGCCTGTTCGAGGCGCACGACCTCGCGCGCGCGGCGCTTCTCGAGGTGACTCCCGAGGCGACCGTGGGTGATGCCGCGGGGTATCAGCTCGAAGACGGGGGTGTCGTCTCGCTCCGTTTCGCGAACCGGATGGCTGGTTACCCCGGCTGGTTCTGGACGGTGAGCGTCGCCGTCGTCGATGGATCCGACCCGACCGTCCTCGAGGTGGAGCTGATGCCCGGCGACGGCGCGCTGCTCGCTCCCGAGTGGTTGCCGTGGGCCGAGCGGCTCGCGGAGTACCAGGCGGCTCAGGCCGCGTCGGGCGAGGACACGTCCGACGAGGACGACGACGATGACGTGGACGACGACGACGAAGACGCCGACGAGGATGACGCCGACGGCGAGGACCTCGATGCCGGCGACTTCGAGAGCGACGGTTCTCCGATCCTTCACGCCGGCGACGTCGACGGCGTCGACATCGACGAGCTCGACGAGTCGGAAGACGACGACGAGTCCGACGAGGACGACGACGAGTCCGACGAGGACGAATCCGACGACGATGACGATGACGATGACGACGAGAACGATGACGACGAGAATGCGGAGGTGCTGCGCGAGTACTGACGCGCGGCATCCGCTCTCACATGAACGCGGCCCCGGGGATCACTCCTCGGGGCCGCGTTCGTCGTGCGGGGTCAGTCGGCGAGGTGCTCGACCGTGTAGTCGATGGCGCGGATGAGCTGACGGACGTCATCGGGCTCGATCGAGACGAACGTCGCGACGCGCAGTTGGTTGCGACCGAGCTTGCGGTACGGCTCGGTGTCGACGATGCCGTTCGCGCGGAGGCTCTTCGCGACGGCGGCCGCGTCGACCGAATCGTCGAAGTCGATCGTGACGACGACGGGGGAGCGGTCGGCCGGGTCGGCGACGAACGGGGTCGCGAAGGACGCGGCATCCGCCCACTCGTACAGGGCGCCCGAGGACTTCGCCGTCCGGGCGCCCGCCCAGGCGAGGCCGCCGTTGCCGTTGATCCACTGCAGCTGGCTGTCGAGCAGCTGCAGTGTCGCGATGGCGGGGGTGTTGAGCGTCTGCTGCAGGCGCGAGTTGTCGAGCGCGTTCTTCAGGCTCAGGAACTCGGGGATGTACCGACCGGATGCCGCGACACGCTCGATCCGCTCGATGGCGGCCGGCGACACCGCGGCGTACCAGAGGCCGCCGTCGGAGCCGAGGTTCTTCTGAGGCGCGAAGTAGTAGACGTCGGCCTCGGCGATGTCGATGTCGATGCCGCCGGCGGCGCTCGTCGCGTCGATCACGGTGAGGGCGCCCGGGTCGCCGTGGACGCGCGAGATCGCCGTCGCGACACCCGTGGAGGTCTCGTTGTGGGCCCAGGCGTAGACGTCGACGCCGTCGACGGCTTCGGGCTTCGCGCTCGTGCCGGGCTCGGCGCGGCGCACATCGGGGGCCTCGAGCCAGGGGGCGGCGGCGGCCGCGGCGAACTTGCCGCCGAACTCGCCGAACACGAGGTTCTGCGCCCGCTTCTCGATGAGCCCGAAGGCCGCGGCGTCCCAGAATGCAGTCGATCCGCCGTTGCCGAGGATGATCTCGTACCCCTCGGGAAGGCGGAACAGCTCGGCGAGACCGGAGCGGGTGCGGCCGACGAGGTCCTTCACGGGAGCCTGGCGGTGCGAGGTGCCGAAGAGCGATGCCCCCTGGGTGACGAGCGCCTCGAGCTGCTCGGCACGGACCTTGGACGGGCCGCAGCCGAATCGTCCGTCGACGGGCAGGATCTCGCGGGGAAGGGTCACAGTCGCCATGGCGAGAAGTCTAAGGCGCAGGCCCCGACGGCTCCGGTTCCATGACGCTCCGCGACCGGATGCCGGATAGGCTGGGAAGGCACTGTCTCCCGCGCGAAAAGGCCTTCATGACCGACCTCATCGACACCACCGAGATGTATCTGCGCACCATCCTCGAACTCGAGGAAGAGGGCATCACGCCCCTTCGTGCGCGCATCTCCGAGCGCCTCGGCCACTCCGGCCCCACGGTGTCGCAGACGATCGGCCGTATGGAGCGCGACGGTCTCGTCGTCGTCTCGGAGGATCGCAAGCTCGAGCTGACCGACCCGGGCCGGCAGAAGGCCGTCGACGTCATGCGCAAGCACCGTCTCGCCGAGCGCCTGCTGTCGGATGTCATCGGCCTCGACTGGGCGTACGTCCATGAAGAGGCGTGCCGCTGGGAGCACGTCATGAGCGAGCTCGTCGAGCGTCGGCTCATCGAACTCCTCGACCACCCGACCGAATCCCCGTACGGCAACCCCATCCCGGGCCTCGACCAGCTGGGCGACATTCCGGCCAACGCGTTCGACAACGGCGTGGTCGGCCTCGTGCGTCGGCTGAACGACGCCGGCGGGCCGGTGACGGGCAGCATCCGTCGTCTGGCGGAGCCGATGCAGGTCGATCCCGAGCTCCTGACGCAGCTGCGCGACGCGGGTGTCGTCCCCGGGCGCACCGGCTCGTTCCGCTTCAACGAGGGGTACGTCCTCGTCGAGATGGACGGTGTCGACGAGGCGCTCGAGCTCCCCGTCGAGGTCGCCTCACACATCTTCATCGTCGACGCGCGCGAGATCTGAGCCGTCGTCGCGGCCCCGCACGCAAGAGCGGGAGCGTGACTTATTCGTTACCTTCCGGTAGCCTCGGAGGGTCCATAGGCGAGAAGCCCGCCACGGACCGCCTCGCGAGTTGCCTCTCCGGCTCGTCATTCGCCTGGTGTCCCCTACATCCGTGCCCGACACGGAGTGCCGACGAGCCAGCATCCTCACCCGCGGATGCGGAGGCGCTGGAGGACAGCTTGGCTGAAGAGTTCCACCCGTCGAACGAGATTTCTGAGGCATCGACGGCCCCCCGCAAAGGTCGCTTGAGCAAACGTGTCGCCGCCACGGCGCCCGCCACCCGCTCGACGTCCCCGCGCCCTCACCCCGTCCGCAGCTTCCTGACCGTCGCCGCCGTCGCCGGCATGGTCGCGACCGTCGCGATCCCGGCGTTCGCCGCCGCCGATCGGGGCGACGTCGCCGAAGCGCGCACGCTGCAGCAGGTCTCCGCCGACGATGCACAGTCGCTCGTCGTCGCATCCGAAGGCAGCCCCGAGACCCTCGCGCGCGGCGGGTACTCCGCCACGACTCCCGAGGAGATCGAGGCAGCGAAGGCGAAGGAGGCCGCAGAGAAGGCCGCCAAGGCCGCCCTCGCAGCCCGACTCGCGTCAGCCTCCTCATCGTCATCGTCGTCGCGCAGCTCGTCGAGCTTCTCGTCCTCGGTTCCGCTCGTGTCGCCGGGGTCGGGCACGGTCCGCCGTCCGCTCGCGCACTTCGACAACTTCGGCACGCCCTACGCGGGCCACAAGGGCACCGACTACATGGTCGGCCGCGGCGAGCCGATCTACGCCGTCGCCGACGGCACCGTCGTCGCATCGTCCGAGTCCGGACCGGGCTGGGGCGTGTACGTCAAGATCGCCCACAACATCGGCGGTGTGCGGGTCACCTCGCTCTACGCGCACATGGACTGGGGCACACGCCGCGTCTCCGTCGGCGACAAGGTCACGGTCGGCCAGCTCATCGGCCAGGTCGGTTCCACCGGCCGCGCCAACGGCACCCACCTCCACCTCGAGATCCGCATCAACAACGGGTACACGAACGCCGAGTCCTGGCTGCAGGCCAACGCCGGCTGACGAGACACACAGTCATCGTTCTGCTGTTGTTCGCCCTGGGGCATCCCGGCGTGTAATACCCTGACCCCGACGCTCGTTCGAGCCGAGGGGAGCCGTATGGACATCCAACCCCGCATTCGCAACCGGAATGCGCTAGGTCGGCATGTGCTGCGGCATCGTGTGCACGATTGCCACGACGTCGGTCGTGCGAATAAGGCGCTGTCTTCATGACGGCGCCTTTTTTCGTACCCGCACCCCTCTCGACCCGCACCGCGTCGACGAAACGGAAGGCCCTGAAGCCGTCAGGGCCGTTCGAGAGGACACCCCTATGCGCACCCTGGTGCTGAACGCAGGTTACGAACCCCTGGCCGTCATCTCGTTCAAACGAGCCCTCGTGCTCGTCATGACCGAGAAAGCCACCATCATCGAACGCGTCGAAGAGGACCCCGTCTGGGGGACCCGCGACGTGTACGACCGTCCGGCCGTCATCGTGCTGACGCGCTATGTGCGGATCCCGGCCGGCCGGCGGGTCCCGGTCACCCGCCGTGGCGTGCTGCGTCGCGATGGTCACCGGTGCGCGTACTGCGGCAAGAGCGCCTCGACGATCGATCACGTGCTGCCGCGGTCGCGCGGCGGAGCCGACTCGTGGGAGAACCTCGTCGCGGCGTGCCTGCGCTGCAACAACGTCAAGGGCGACCGCACCCCGCAGGAGATGAACTGGGAGCTGCGATGGATGCCGCAGCCCCCGCGCGGAGCCGGCTGGCGCGTCCGTGGCACCGAGCGCGCCGATCCGGCATGGGAGCCGTACCTGGCGCTCGCGGCGTAGCGCCCAGGTCAGACGCCGGATTCGACCCAGGCGTAGGGCAGGAACTTGCCGTCGATCGTGATGACGACGCGGTCCCCGTCGGGGTGTGCGACGCGGTCGAGAGAGATGCTGCAGTTGATCGCGCTCATGATGCCGTCGCCGAAACGGTCGTGGATGAGGGCTTTGAGCGCGGGCCCGTAGACCTGCACGAGTTCGTGGAAGCGGTAGATCGTCGGGTCGGTAGAGAGATCTGCCTCGGCGGCGCGGTTCGGCTGGCGGGTGAGGGCGTCGACGAGCGCGGCGTCGAGTCCGAGGGCGTCGCCGAGGCGATCCGCTTCGGCCGGGGGGAGGGCGTGCATCCCGAGAACGGCCGCGGCGGTCCACACCGGCGGACGGCCGATGAGCTCGCTCACCGCGTCCCACGAGAGTCCGCTCTTGCGTCGCACCTCGTCGATGGCGGCACCGGCGGCCTGCTTGCTGATGATCTGGGGGAGCGTCATGACGTGTCCTCTCGTCGGTTCGTTCCATCGGACCAGTCCCGGAGCGTGAGGCGGCAGGAAGAACGCGCACGGATGCCGTCGTTGTGCGCACGTGTGACACGGTCGAAACGCGCGCGACGCGCCAGGGCAAACCTCGGTGCCTAGCGTGGGCCCATGGCGGCGATCGAGCGGTGGATGCAGGCGGTGGTGGATGCCGTCCCGCAGCCGCTGTGGGTCATCGGACCCGGTGGCGCCGTCGCCCACCTGAACGAGGCCGCCGGGCGGTTGCTCGGATACTCCGATCCCCGCCGGGTCGTGGGAGGTCCGAGCCACGAGGTGCTGCACGGGCATCGCGCAGACGGCTCCGCCTACCCCGTGCACGAGTGCCCGATCGTCCACGCGGCGGATCACGGCGGTGACCCGCGGGGCAACGAGGTGTTCGTCACCCGCGCGGGACGGCCGCTCGACGTCGCGTGGCGGGTGGCGGAACTGCCCCTGCCCGAGCATCGACTGCTGTCGTTCGAGCCGCAGGCGCAGGTTCCGGCGATGCGCGGGGTGCCGTCGGCATCCGCTCTGCGTGCGCAGATCGCCGCGCGGCACCGCGACCCGGAGTTCTGCGTCGACGTGCTCGCGCGGGATGCGCACGTGTCCGTGCGGACGGCGCAGGCCGTGCTGGGGCGCGAGGGGGAGAGCCCTGCGGCGCTGATCCGCGAGTACCGGCTCGGGAGCGCGCAGGGGCTGCTCCGCGACGGGATGCCGGTGGCCGCCGCGGCGTACAGTGCCGGCTTCCGCGATCCGGACACCTTCGCGCGCGCGTTCCGGCGCCGGTTCGGTGTAGCGCCGGGAGCGTTCGCCCGCGACGCGGGCTGAGCCCCGGGCCCGTGCGCACGGGCGCGGGCGATGTCGGAACCCGTGCGTATCTTCGACGTAGACGGCTTGAGTCGTTCGAACAAAGCTTCTACCATGTCGAGGTGAGATCCATCGTGCGCGACACCGCTACCGCCCAAGAGGTGCAGCGGCTGCGCGCGCAGATGGCTCAAATCCAGGGGCGCAAGCTCGAGGCGCCGCCCCTTCCCACCCATCCTGCCCTGGCCGAACTGCTGCCGGGCGGGGGGCTGCGGCCGGGATCGTCGTATTCGATCGGCGGCTCGATGTCGTTGCTGTTCGGCCTGTTGGCGCAGCCGTCGCAGACCGGCAGCTGGTGCGGGGTGGTCGGGATGCCGGGGTTCGGCGCCGAAGCGGCCGAGAAGGCGGGTGTCGACCTGTCGCACCTCGTGCTGATCCCCGAGCCGGGTCCGCGCTGGCTTGCCGTAACGGCGACGATCGCCGACGTGCTGCCGGTTGTCGCGGTGCGGCCGCCGACTCGGGCGAAGGATGCCGAGATCTCGCGGCTCGCGGCGCGCATGCGCGAGCGCGGCGTGGTGCTGCTCGTGCAGGGGCCGTGGCCGCAGACCGAGGCGATGATCGATGTGACGGATGCCCGGTGGTCGGGCCTCGGCGACGGCTACGGCGTGCTGTCGGATCGGGAGCTGACCGTGACGGTCACGAGCCGGCGCTTTCCGGTGCCGAGGTCGTCGCGGATGCTGCTGCCCGCCCCCAACGGGGCGATCGCGGTGCGCGAGCAGCCCATCGCCCCGGTGGTCGACCTGCCGATGCGGGCGGTGAGCTGATGGATCCCGCACTCGTCGACACCGGCATCGAGCCGGTCCGGAGCCTCGTCGTGTGGGTGCCGGACTGGCCGGTCGTCGCGCTGGCCCGCGAAGGACTCGCCGAGGCCGAGGGGCCGATCGCCGTCTTCGCGAAGGGGATGGTCGCCGCGACCTCTCCGGCTGCGCGGGCGGACGGGGTGCGACGGGGGATGCGGCGCCGCGACGCGCAGGCGCGATGCCCGCAGCTCCAGGTCGTCGACGCCGACGACGCGCGCGACCACCGCACGTTCGCCCCGCTCATCGCCCGGCTCGAGGAGATCGCCCCCGGTGTGCAGCTGCGCGAGCCGGGGCTGTGCGCCCTGCGCGTGAAGGGCCCCGCGCGGTTCTACGGCGGCGAGGCGGGTGCGGCGACAGCGCTCACCGGCGCGCTCGCCGAGCTCGGCGTGAACGATGTGCGCGCGGGGGTGGGGGATGGTCCGTTCACGGCGGAGCAGGCCGCCCGCACCACCGGCCCGGACGCCCCGATGCGGATCGTGCCGCCGGGGGCGGCGGCCGCGTTCCTCGCGCCGCTGCCGGTGACGGCGCTCGAGGACGAGTCGGTCGCGAGCCTGTTCGCGCGTCTCGGCATCCACACCCTCGGTCAGCTCGCCGCGCTGCCGCCCGCGCGGCTCGTCGAACGGCTCGGACCCCGCGGGGCGCGGTTGCACGCGCTCGCGTCGGGGCTCGACTCGCAGCCCGTGCAGCCGCGCACGCCGCCGCCTGAGCTCGAGCGCGAGGTCGGCTTCGAGCCACCGCTCGAGATCGCCGACCAGGTGGCGTTCGGCATCCGGCTCGCCGCGGAGCAGTTCATCTCGGGGCTCGGCGCCGTCGACCTCGTCTGCACCGAGCTGCGCGTTGCGCTGACCGGGGATCGCGGCGACCACAGTGAGCGGGTGTGGCTGCATCCCGGCGCGTTCGACGCGGCCGCCGTCGTAGACCGGGTGCGGTGGCAGCTCACGGAGCGCGGGCTCAAGAGCGCGGTCGCGAAGGTGCGGATTGCGCCCGAGAAGGTGGACGCGGCATCCCATCACGTGACAGGGCTGTTCGGTTCTGGGCCGGAGGAACGCGTGCACTCAGCGCTCTCGCGCGTGCAGGCGATGCTCGGACACACCGGCGTCGTGACGCCGCAGGTCGGCGGCGGGCGGTGGCTCGCCGAACGGCAGGTGCTCGTGCCGTGGGGGGACCGCGCCGTCATCGCCGAGCGGGCGCGGCCGTGGCCGGGGAGCCTGCCCGACCCGCTGCCGGCGACCGTCTTCCCCGAGCCGGTCCCGGTCGCCGTCATCGATCGCGACGACGACATGGTCGCCGTCGACGGCCGCGGCGAGCTGACGGCCGAGCCGATCGCGCTGATCCTGCCGGGAGCGCCGGACGCATCGGGGGCGCGGAGGCCCCGGCATCCGCGTCGCATCGCCTCGTGGGCAGGACCCTGGCCCGTCATGGAGCGGGGGTGGGATGCCGCGCGCACCCGTCGCGCGCACCGGTTCCAGGTGGTCGACGAGGCCGAGACCGCGTGGCTGCTGGTGTGCGAGGAGGGCGTCTGGCACGCCGAGGGCAGGTACGACTGATGGGGTGGGGCAACAACCCGTCGGTCTCGTGGTCGGAGATGGAACGGATCCTCAGCGACCGGCGGCGACCCGAGGGGGCACCGGCGGGGACCGACGGCGGCGACAGTCCGGCGTGGTCGCACAAGCGCGGAAAATACCGCACACCCGAGATCGAGCGGCCGCTCGACGCGGTGCCGTACGCCGAACTGCACGCACACTCATCGTTCTCGTTCCTCGACGGGGCCTCCTCACCCGAGGATCTCGTCGAAGAGGCGGAGCGCCTGGGCCTGCACGCCCTCGCGATCACCGACCACGACGGGTTCTACGGCATCGTCCGCTTCGCCGAGGCGGCCGAGCACCTGCAGCTGCAGACCGTCTTCGGGGCGGAGCTGTCGCTGGGGCTGCCCGGTCCGCAGAACGGCGAGCCCGACCCGCACGGACGGCACCTGCTCGTGCTCGCCCGCGGCGAGGAGGGGTACCACCGGCTCGCCGCAGCGATCACGCACGCGCAGCTGTCGGGTGGCGAGAAGGGGCGCCCGGTCTACGACCTGCACGACCTCGCCGATCGGGCCGGCGGGCACTGGCAGGTGTTGACCGGATGCCGCAAGGGCGCCGTCCGGCAGGCGCTCGCCGTCGACGGGCCGGCCGCCGCGGCGTACGAGCTCGACCGGCTCGTCGACCTATTCGGGCCCGAGCGGGTCGACGTCGAACTCATCGATCAGGGCGCACCGACGGATTCGCGCGACAACGACGTGCTCGCCGCGCTCGCCGCCGAGCGGGGGCTTCCGGTCGTCGCATCGAACAACGTGCACTACGCCGTGCCCGAGAAGGTGCACCTCGCGGCGGCGGTCGCGGCGGTGCGGGCGAACCGCGGGCTCGACGAGCTCGACGGGTGGCTGCCGTCGCACGCCAGCGCGCACCTGCGGTCGGGGGCCGAGATGGCGCGGCGGTTCCGGCGGTACCCGGGTGCGATCGAGCGCACCGTCGCCCTCGCTGACGAGCTCGCGTTCCCGCTGCGACGGGCCAAGCCCGCGCTGCCGAAGATGCAGGTGCCCGAGGGGCACACGCCGATGACGTGGCTCCGGCACCTGGTGTGGGAGGCCGTGCCTCGCAAGTACCCGGATGCCACCGACGCGAACCGTGCGCGCATCGAGAAGGAGCTCGGCGTCATCGAGCAGAAGGACTTCCCGGGGTACTTCCTCATCGTGCATGGCATCGTGCAAGAAGCGCGGCGCCGCGGCATCCTGTGTCAGGGGCGGGGATCCGCCGCGAACAGTGCCGTCTGCTATCTGCTCGACATCACGGCGATCGACTCGATCTTCTACGACCTGCCGTTCGAGCGGTTCCTCTCGGCCCTCCGCGATGAAGAGCCCGACATCGACGTCGACTTCGACTCGGACCGGCGCGAGGAGATCATCCAGTGGGTCTACGAGACCTACGGACGGGAGCGAGCGGCGCAGGTCGCGAACGTCATCCAGTACCGGCCGAAGAACGCGATCCGCGACATGGCGAAGGCGCTCGGGCATTCGCCGGGGCAGCAGGATGCCTGGTCGAAGCAGGTCGAGCGCTGGGGTGCGATGCTCGACACCCCGGGCGACCACGACATCCCCGATCGGGTGATCGCGTACGCGGGTGAGCTGTTGAAAGCGCCTCGGCACCTCGGCATCCACTCGGGCGGGATGGTGCTGACCGATCGTCCGGTCGGCGAGGTCGTGCCGATCGAGCACGCGCGCATGGAGAACCGCACCGTCATCCAGTGGGACAAGGACGACGCGGCATGGATGGGGCTCGTGAAGTTCGACCTGCTGGGGCTCGGGATGCTCGCCGCCCTCCAGTACTGCTTCGACATGATCGAGGCCGCGACGGGGGAGCGGTGGAGTCTCGATGCGATGCCGAAGGAGGAAGCGGCGGTCTACGACATGCTGTGCCGCGCCGATTCGATCGGGGTGTTCCAGGTCGAATCCCGCGCGCAGATGGGGCTCCTGCCCCGTTTGCAGCCGCGGAAGTTCTACGACCTCGTGGTCGAGATCGCCCTCATCCGGCCGGGGCCGATCCAGGGCGGCGCGGTGCATCCGTTCGTGCGTCGCAAGCTCGGCGACGAGAAGGTCACCTACGCGCACCCGAAGCTGAAGCCGGTGCTGGAGCGGACCCTCGGCATCCCGGTGTTCCAGGAGCAGCTCATGCAGATGGGCATGGCGATCGGCGATCTGTCAGGGGAGGATGCCGACCTGCTGCGCCGCGCGATGGGCTCGAAGCGCGGGATCGAGCGGATCGATTCGCTGAAGAAGAAGCTGTACGAGGGGATGGAACGGAACGGCCTGACGGGTAAAGCCGCCGACGACATCTACGTGAAGATCCAGGCGTTCGCGAACTTCGGCTTCGCCGAGAGCCATTCGCTGTCGTTCGGGCTGCTCGTGTACGCGTCGTCGTGGCTGAAGCTGCACTACCCGGCGGCGTTCCTCGCTGCGCTCCTACGTGCGCAGCCGATGGGGTTCTACTCGCCCGCGACGCTGACCGCCGACGCGCGACGGCACGGGGTCGAGGTGCGCCGGCCCGACCTGCACGCGTCGGGGGTCGAGGCGGGGCTCGAGCCGGTGTCGCCTCGCGAGGAGATGTCGGTTCCCGAGGAGGGTTTGCGGGGTTTCGCTCCTCGGGACGCGTCATCTCCTCGGTTCTCGACGGGGGCGGATGCCGGGGCTCGGGAGGCCGGGGGCGGGGGCGCCGGGCGCGGCGCTGCCGCGGGGATCGGCCGTCGCGAGGACGTTTCGGGCGGGATTCCTCCTCGGGAGCGCAGATCTCCTCTCGGGAGCCGGGATGCCGGGAGCCGGGATGCCGGGAGTCGGGATGCCGGGAGCCGGGATGCCGGCAGCCGGGATGCCGGATCGGGGCCAGCCACTGCCGAGCCCGGGGCTGGACACCGTCGCGCCCCGACGGGCCGGGACTCGTGCACCGACCGCATCCAGCCGCCCGTGCCGGAGTTCGACCGGTCGCTGCCTGACGAATCGGCGGCGCATCGGCGCGACGGGAACTTCGCGGTGCGGCTGGGGCTCGCCTCGGTCACGGGTATCGGGGTGCCGCTGGCGACGAAGATCGTGGCGGAGCGGGAGGCATCCGGTCCGTACCGGGACCTGCGCGACCTCGTGCGGCGCACCGGCGCGACGGCGGCGCAGCTCGAGGCGCTGTCGACGGCGGGCGCGTTCGAGAGCCTCGGGATCACGCGGCGCGAGGGCATCTGGTTGGCGGGGGATGCCGCGCAGGACCGGCAGGAGTTCCTCGAGGGATCGCTGGTGTCGGTGCAGCCGCCGCTTTTCCCCGACCAGTCGAGTTACGACGTGCTCGCCGCCGACCTGTGGGCGACGGGGGTGTCGGCCGACGACCACCCGCTGACGCACTACCGCTCGCAGCTCGACGCGCGCGGGGTGATCACCTCGCGCGGCATGCGCGAGCATGAGATCGGTCGGCGCATCGAGGTCGCAGGGTTGGTGACGCACCGGCAGCGGCCGGCGACGGCATCCGGGATCACCTTCCTGAACCTCGAAGACGAGCACGGCGTCATGAACGTGATCTGCTCGGTCGGGGTGTGGAACAGATACCGGCGCATCCTGCGCGACAGTCCCGCCCTCATCGCGCGCGGCATGCTCGAGCGCTCGCCCGAGGGTGTGACGAACCTCGTCGCTGACGGGTTCGAGGACCTGCGAGTGGGAGTGACGCACCGGTCGAGGGACTTCCAGTGACCTGCCTAGGCCGTGCGCGCGTCGGCAGTCGCGCAGTCGTCGAGGCCGAGCGTGACAAGCGACGGGCTGTCTGATCACTCCCTGCTGCGGGAGACCTGCCACGTCGGGAACGGATCCTCGAAGGTCGCCCATGCCGACGGTCCCGCCGCGAGCTCGTCGTCGGTGAGCGCGGTGTCGTCGAGGGCGGCGCGAAGCGCGCGGTGGTGCAGATCCAGGCCGATGAAGGCGATGTCCTCGCCGACGGCGAGGAGCCCCTCAGCCTCCGGCATCCCGTCGTCCACCTGGACGGGCGAGAAGGCGATCATCGACCCGATGTGATCCCACTGCGCGATGACGTTCGAGCGGGTCGCGAAGCGGCAGAACCCCGCCGAGCGGATGACGGAGCCGAACTCCCCGCTCTCGATCCGTTCGTCGAGCAGAGTGTTCAGGCGTCCAGGATGCAGCGGGCGGACGTTCTCGTACCGCAGGGCGCTGATCCGCGGGTCGGTCATGTGCGGCGCGAACTCCCCGTTCAGCAGCTGCACCCATCCGGGCGCGTCCTGGTGGGAGCGAATCGGGATCGGTGCGACGGGCAGCAGATCGACGGCCGGCTGATGCAGACGCAGTCGCGCGGACGGGGCGAGGTGGCTGACCAGCGCCATCGTGATCGAGAGGTCCGGAGTCGACAGTCCCGACCAATTCACGAGCATGATCGTCGACGCGTACTCGAGCTGCTGCACCGCGAGCAGGGCGTGAGCCGTGTAGCGGGTGCGCGGCATCCCGCTGTCGTCGACCTCGGAAGATCCCGCGTAGGTCTCGCGTCGGAGGTCGTCGAGGAGGTGGGGCGCATCGACGACGCACACGACGCCGCGCAGGCGCAGCCCGCTGCCGCGCTCGGCGAGCGTCCCGATGACGTCGAGAATCGAGGCATCCGACGGGAACTCGGCCACGACACCGCTCCCGACGTCGAGCCACGGCAGAAAGGCTGCTGCGCTCGACGCCGGGTCCTGCGGGGCGAGTCGGGATGCCGCGAGGAGGGGCCTCGACGTCGCCTGGCTCAATCGCGCCGCGTAGCGCGCCCGCTCGGGACCGCATGCTCCCATCACGGCGATCACGTCCGTCTCGATCATCCGACACCTCATTCCATCCCGGCGTGTGTAGCCTTGATGATAACCGTTCTCAATTAGGAGTGTGTCATGAAGGTCCGAGCGTCCCTGAAGTCCCTGAAGAAGCAACCCGGCGCGCAGGTCGTCCGCCGACGCGGGCGGGTGTTCGTCATCAACAAGCTCAACCCGCGGTTCAAGGGCCGCCAAGGCTGACGCCGGCCCGGCGTGCTGGGCCGGCGTCGCCTGGTACTGACCCGCTGATCTCGGGGCCGCGCCTTACCCCGCCGCGGCGCGCCGCCGCTGCACCGCATCCACGATCACGTCGACCACGACGAACGCGGCGAGGGTCCAGCCGACGAGCGGCAACGCGAGTCCGAGCAGCACGCCGCCCGCGACCACAGCCGTGACACCCCACCACGGGGCACCGTCGAGCACGCCGCGGCGCGGCGGCATTCCGACCCGTGCGGTCTTGGTGGGTCGCCGCTTGACCCACATGACGTAGCCGAGCACGACCATGCCGGCGATCGAGAGGGCGAGCAGGAACATGACGATCTGGTTCGCGAGTCCGAACATGACGCCCATGTGGATCGCGACGCCCCACGAGGCGAGCTTGGCCGGCAGCGAGAAGTCGGCGAAGTCGACACGGTCGACGGTCTGCAGCGTCGTGCCGTCGATCGCGACGGCATCGAGATGGCCGGGGAAGCCGCGGTCGATCTCCTGCACCTTCCACGCCTGATCGGCCGCGGCGGGCGGCGTGATCTGCACCATCCCCGTATCGATGTTGACCTTGCGGGCCGCCGCGAGCACGTCGTCGAACGTGTTCGGGTCGACGGTGAGTGCAGCGGATGCCGCGCCGTGCCCCGCGTGCTCATCCCCGCCGCCGGCCGCTCCGCCGAGGCTCGTCGACACGGCGGGCGTGGTCCAGTCGAGCGCGGCGCGCAGGTTCGTGACGTTCTGTCCGCCGTAGGTCGACCACGTGATCCCCGTCGCAGAGAGGAACACCGCGCCGAGCGCGATCCAGATTCCGAGCGAGGTGTGCCAACTGAAGAAGCGTCGGTACCCGGTGTAGGCGCGCGCCGGCCGGACGAAGTCCTTCTTCGTGCGCGCCGTGCGGATGCGGATGACCCACATGATGACGCCGGCGACGACGACGATGCCGAGCCACGATGCGGCGAGCTCGCTGTACAGGCGGCCCGGGTCGCCGAGCCCGAGGCTGCGGTGGATGTTGCTGATCGCGGTGCGCAGCGGCAGCGATCCGCTCGTGCCGTAAACGGTCTCGTCCCCGCGGACCTCACCGGTGCCGGGGTCGACGAACACGGCACGCGACTCGCTCTCTCCGAGGCCGTCCTGCGAGAACATGACGCGCGTCGTATCGCCCGGCTCGGGAGCCGGCCGGACGGCAGAGAGCGTCGCAGCGTCGCCGACGTGCGCTTCGGCGATCTCCACCTGCTGGCCGAGGCTGATCTGAGTGTCGGTGACCGGCGCATGCAGTTGCCGCGCGTACACGGCCTGCTCGATCGTCGGGGACAGGGCGTAGAGGGCGCCGCTGAGCGCGGCGACGAGGATGAACGGTCCGACGAGGATGCCGGCGTAGAAGTGCAGACGCACGAGGAAGGCGCCGAACCAGCCCGGTCGTCGGGCGGGTCGGGCGGTGGCGGGTGGGGTGGGCAGGGTGGCGGTCATGATCGCTTTCGAGAAGAGGGGTGCGGCAAGAGGGCGCGCCGATGACACGGCGCGGCGCACCGCGGCATCCCTCGTCGAGAGCGGACCGGCGGCGCGCGTCAGATCGCGAGCACGCTAGGGGGACCGCGGCCGGCCGCGACACGGACGGCGACCGATCGCAGCACCGGGACGTCGCTGGAGGCGGGTGCCGGAGTCGGACGGTCGACGGCTTCGAGAGCGAGGACGGCGGTGAGGATGCGGCGGCGCACCCACCGGGCGATCTCGGCCGCGACGGCGAGCAGGCGCTGCGCCGCGCGCTCGCCGCGGTGCAGCAGCGCGACCGTGAGGACGGCGGCGAGGCCGTGCATGACCCACATGAGCGGGTCGGCGCAGATGGCCGCGGCGGTGCCCCCGGCATCCGTCATCAGGGGCATCCCGTGCCGGTGCGGCGTCGCCGACGGGGTGATCGTGCCGAGCACGAAGAGGATGTGGAACAGCAGCTGGCTGCCGGTGACCGCGAGCGCCAGGCGGGGGAGCGACAGGCGCCGCCCGGCGAGGGCCGTGCAGACGAAGAGCGACAGGGCGAAGGGGACGGCGATGCCGAGCCAGCCGGGGACCTGTCCGCCGCCGGCGACGTGCGAGAGCAGTGCCGCCCAGGTGGCGACGGATGCCGCGAGTGCACCGCGAGCGACGCGGGAGACTCGGGACGAACGCACGGCTCCATTGTGGCAGGGGCAGGCGTCCTTGCGGTGTCGGCGGCGCTGCGCAAGCCCTGGGGAGAAGCCGAGGGGCGCGATTAGCGTGAGAGGACTTTCACCGGTCGGAGGGCATCATGACGAACCAGGCGCAGCGGAACGACGCGGTCCAGCGTAAGCAGATGGGCTCAGGCGCGTTCATCGCGATCTTCATGAGCCTCGTGTTCCTCGTCGTCGCGGCGGGTTTCGCGATCCTCGGGGTGCTGTTCATCACGAACCCGATGCCGGTCGTCGTGCTCGGCGTGCTGATGCTGATCGGCGCCGTTGCGGTGCTGCTTCTGTCGGGTACGTGCATCGCGGCGTCGGTCCAGGCACTGCGGGCGCCGGCGAAGGCGAAGCAGCGCGTCGAGCGCCTGGCCTGACGCGCAGAGAGCGACGTGCCATGATCGTCGCATGCTGGCGGAGATCCTCGAGGTGCTCGGCGACGCGCTCGTGGCCGTCGGCGATGCTCGGCGTGGTCCGCGGTACGTGCACAGCCGCATCCGGCTCACACAGGGCGAGATTGCGGGTCTGTCGCAGCGGGAGGACGTGGGCGGGGAGGCGGCGATCGACCATCGCACGATCGCCATCAACGACGTGACCCTCACGGGCGTCGCTCTCGCCCCGCGGCCGCTTCGCGTGTCGTACCTCGACGACGTTCAGCAGCGCGCTCAGGTGGTCCGCATCGAGTTCGACGGCGGCGCCGCCGAGTGGACCATCCCCGAGTCGACCAACCTCCGGAAGCTGCAGAAGCGCATCGGCGCCTCGTTCTGAGACGCGGGATGCGCCCCCACACGCACGAAAGCCCCGGACCGCGCGGGTCCGAGGCTTTCGAGAAGCGTCTGTGTCAGACGGCCTGCGCGAGTGCGAAACCGACCGATCCGTCCTCTTCGACGCGTGCGTCGAGGATCCGGTCGTCGAGCGCGACGCTCGCCGTCGGTGCGACGAACACGCGGGCTCCGTCGCTCTCGACGATCGTGTCGCCGTCCGCGGGAGCGGGAGCGAGGGACAGGGCGTACCCGTTCTGCGGGTCTGCGGCCTCGGCGATCCGGAGTCCACCGGTCTCGGTGGGGATCTGGGTGGCGAGGCTCTTGACGGCGGTGCTGGCGTTCTCGGTGAGAGTGAGCATGATGCTCCCTTCCGTGGATTGCGGGCGTGAGCGGGCAACGATGCCGAGAATCGGATGCCGCCGCAACCGCTGACACACCATCACCGCGCACTCACACGGCTTACGGAGGTTCGCACATCATCCCCGCGGCGTACCCGGATCATCACGCGGGCCGATTCGCCCGTGAGGCCGCGCGGCTTGACTCGAGTCATGACCCACACTCGTCTCCGTCTCGCTGCCGCCGCCGGCCTCGTCGCCCCTCTGCTCGTGCTCGCGCTCGCCGCCTGCAACCCGATGGACGCCCTCGCGAAGGTGCACTCCGAGGAGTTCGCCGATCGCGCCGCCGCCGCGGAGGGGTGGGTCGGCGTCGAGATGCCCGCGTGGATCCCCGCCGACGCGACATCCGTGAAGAACACCGCGACGACCGACGAGACGAACGCCGTCATCGCGGTCGAGGGGGGAGAACTCGAGGACTGCGCCGAGATGGACCGCCGTGGTCTGCCTTTCGACAGCCGCTACGGCAGCCTCGGTGAGCCGCTGCCGGCGACCGTGTTCGCCTGCGGACCGTATGAGGTCGTGCGGACCGACTTCGGCTGGCTGGGCTGGTTCACCGCGACCGAGAAGGGGCAGACGCCCGCCGATGCGTGAGCGTCAGCTCGCCCGCATCCGCTCCCGCAGGTCGGTCGCGTCGGATGCCGGGGAGCGTCCGTACGCGGAGCGGTAGTCGCGCGAGAAGTGCGATGCGCTGACGTACCCGACGGCGGCGCCGGCCTGCGCGGCGGTGTCGCCGTCGGTGATCAGCAGGCGTCGTGCCTCGCCGAGGCGCAGCCGCTTGAGGTACCGCATGGGCGTGAGGCCGGTGAGTTCGCGGAAGCGACGGCTCACCGTGGTCGGGCTGGCGCCGACGGATGCCGCGATCGCGTCGAGCGTCCACGGCTCGGCCAGCCGGCGGGTCAGTGTCGTGATCGCCGCGGTGACGATGTCGGCGTTCGCGTGGGTCGCCGCGGCGAGCACGCGCGCAGCCTGGTCGCTCTGCAGGAGGCGGACGATGAGCTCGCGGTTTAGAAGCTGCGCGAGGACGCCGGCTTCGGCGGGGGCGTCGAGGAGCGCGAGCATCCGATCGACGACGTCGGCGATCTCCGCCGTCATGGTGCCGAGCCGCTCTGGCGCTTCGGGCACGGCGGGCAGCGGTAATTGTCCGGCGATCTCAGCGACAACGGCGGGGTCGATCCGCCAGTTGACGGAGACGAAGTCGCCCTCAGGCCCGGTCTCGGTCACACGGGCGAACAGGGGCAGGTCGACGGGCGTGATGAGGAAGCGCCCGGGACCCCATTCCTCACCCGCCGCGGAGTCGTCGCCCGAGACCTTGCGCCCCGTGAGGACGACCGAAATGCACGGCTTGTACCGCACGAACATCGTCGGGCTTGGAGCGGTCGTGCGACCCAGGATCAGCCCGAGCGACTCGGCCGCGGCGACGCGGTCGATGTGCCGCCGCACGCGGTCCGCGGCGCGGTCGAGGCTCGTCCGGGTCCGCTCGTCCATGTGCCCATTGAAGCGGATGCCGGGCCTCCCGGCTCGGGCAGGGTCGCCGTGACCGGGAACCGGCAAGCATCCGACCGGATCAGGCAACCTGGTCGGGCGCCGGTCCGTCACGGTGGAGGAATGACCACGAACCTCCTCACCCTTCCTCGCGACCAGCGCCTCGCCGGTCGCACCGCCATCGTCACCGGATCCTCGAGCGGCATCGGCGAGGCGATCGCGCATGTGCTCGCCGCGTCGGGCGCGCACGTCGTCGTCCACGGTCGCGACGTCGGTCGTGCCGAAGCCGTGGCCGCGGCCATCGCGGACGGCGGGGGCGCGGCATCCGTCGTCACGGGCGACCTGGCCGACAGTCCCGCCGCCGCGCGGGCGTTCGCGGCGCAGGCGACCGAGGCGTTGGGCGGCCGTGTCGACGTGCTCGTGAACAATGCGGGGATCTTCCCGATCGGTCCGACGCCGGATCTGTCGGACGACGACGTGGCCGCACTCCTCGCGACGAACGTGCGCGTGCCGCACGACCTGGTGGGCGCGCTCGCTCCCGGGATGGTCGCGCAGGGGTCGGGCGTCATCGTGAACATCACCTCGTGGATGGCGCACATCGGCACGCCCAATGTCGGTTTGTATCCGGCGACGAAGGCGGCGCTCGAGCATCTGACGCAGGCGTGGGCGGCGGAGTTCGGGCCCCGCGGCGTGCGGGTCAATGCCGTCGCGCCGGGCGCGATCCTGACCCCCGGCAACGCGGCGGCGCTCGAGATCCTGAAGATGATGACGGCGGTCTCGCCGGCGGGGGAGCCGGGGCGGCCGATCGACATCGCGCACGCCGTGCGCTTTCTCGCGTCGGACGAGTCCGCGTACGTGCACGGTCAGGTGGTCAGCATCGACGGCGGGATCGTGGCGGCGCGGGTGGGGTGATCGGCGGTGCGGTCGTCGGCGGCCCGCCGCGGGTGAGATGGTTGTCCTGTCGACGAGACGGAGGACACCGTGGCACGCAAGACGACTCTGGTGGCGGGTGCGCTGGCGATCGCGGCGCTGATGCTGGCGGGGTGCGCTCCCGAGCCGTCCCCGACGCCGACGATCTCATCGCCGTCGCCGAGTGCGTCGTCGCCGAGCCCGACGGTTCCCAGCCCGACGCCGAGCGGTACACCGACGCCGGGGACCCCGAGTCCGGGCGTCTCGCCGACGACGCCGCCGGCCGGTCCGCCCGCGACGCGTCCCGTCGAACCCCCGAACGGCACCGATCCCGATGGCGATCCGGATGCCGCGGGCATGACCGCAGGCCAGGCCGGGACGCTGTGCGCCAAGGAGCACCGCACGGGTCAGAGCGCGGGTGACACGCAGATCGGCCAGCCGACCGTGTACGAGCGGTCCGTCTCGCCGCACTGGTATGTCACGATCCTCGCCGAGAACGAGTTCGGCCAGTACTACCAGGAGTGCGTGCTCGGCGGGCCCGAGAGCAACCCGGAGTGGTCGCTGACGCAGGGCACGCCGAAGGATCAGATGACGAAGGCGCACATCCAGCAGATGCGCACGCAGAACGAAGAGTTCGACGCCGACCACTGACGGCCGGATACGGTGAGGCATGGCCATCACCGTTTTCCCGCCGCGCGACTTCGCCCTCGACGGGCAGCGATGCCGCGTCCACGTCTACGACGTCGTGACCGGCACCGACCGGGTCATCTTCGAGACCGATGAGGTCCTGCTCGAGGCGCCGAACTGGGCGCCGGAAGGATTGCTGCTGAACGGCGGCGGGCTGCTGTGGTCCATCGACGCGGATGCCGGCGGTGCTGACTTCGTCGAAGTGCCGTTCACCGGCATCCCGCCCATCAACAACGATCACGTGCTGGTGCCGAAGTCGGGCGACATCCTGTTGTCCGCGAATGACGGACAGATCTACCGGGCACCCCGGACCGGCGGTGAGGGCGTGCGGATCACGAATCCGGACGACCCGTTCATGCACTTCCTGCACGGGGTGAGCCCGGATGGCGCGTGGATCGCGTACACGGCGCTCTCGATCGAGGACGGCGAGGTGCTGTCGGCCGACCTGCGGACCGCGCGGATCGACGGGTCGGAGGATGTGCCGTTGACGACGGGTCAGGTCGCCGACGGCAGCGAGTGGTCGCCGGGCGGATCGTGGATCTACCTGAACACCGAGGAGTTCTCTCAGACGCCGGGGCATGCGCAGATCGCGCGGATGCGGCGCGACCGTTCGGGTCTCGAGCAGCTGACGTTCGACGACCGGGTGAACTGGTTTCCGCACCCGTCGCCGGCGGGCCGCGACGCCGTCTACATCAGCTTCCCGCCCGGAACGAACGGGCACCCGGCGGATGTCGAGGTCGAGCTGCGCCTCGTGCGGAACGGGCACTGGCACCACCCCGAGACCGTGGCTACGGTGTTCGGCGGTCAGGGCACGATCAACGTGAACAGCTGGACGTCCGACGGGTCGCGGTTCGCGTACGTGGATTATCCGGTGGGTGCTTGATAGGCAAGTAGTAGCTTGCCTATACTCGCGGCATGAGCGACGTCTACAAGGCTCTCGCCGACGAGACGCGTCGGACGATCCTCGACGACCTCGCCGAGCGCGATGGGCAGACGCTGTTCGAGCTGTGCGTGCGGCTGGCCGATCGCGGCGTGACGCATTCGCGGCAGGCGGTGTCGCAGCATCTGGCGGTCCTCGAAGAGGCGGGCCTCGTGCACAGTGAGCGTCGCGGCAAGTTCAAGTTCCACACCATCGACACCCGGCCGCTCGCTCAGATCTCGGAGCGCTGGCCCCTTCCCGCAGGAGAGTCATGAAGATCCAGACCGTGAGCGTGTTCGTCGACGACCAGCAGCGCGCGCTCGAGTTCTACACCGAGAAGCTCGGCTTCGCCGTGGCCGCCGACGTCCCGATGGGGGAGTTCCGGTGGCTGACGGTCGTCGACCCCGCGGAGCCCGAGGGCACCCAGCTGTCGCTCGAGCCGAAGGCCCACCCCGCCGTCCCGCCATTCACCGACGCGCTGCTCGAGGACGGCATCCCGTTCTTCGTGCTGGGCGTCGACGACGTGCAGGCCGAGTACGAGCGGCTGCAAGGGCTAGGCGTGGAGTTCACGCAGCCGCCGATCGACCACGGACCGGTGACCACCGCGGTGCTGAGCGATACGGTCGGGAACCTGCTGCAGATCACGGCCTTCGCCTGAGTCAGAACGCGATCGCCGCGAAGCGCTCGCCGATGAGGCGGTGCGCCTCGGGGCTCGGATGCAGCCGATCGGGGAGCGGGTGGGTGGCGGCATCCGCTTCGCCGTAGAGGGCGAGGCCGTCGACGAGGTGCAGGTTCGGGTCGTTCCTGCGGGAGTAGACCTCGCCGAGGGCGTCGCGGATGACTTCGAGGGTGAGGCGTCCGCCGGCGGTGTCGCCCGGAGCTCCGGCGGCGCCGAAGAGCAGCGTGCCGGTGGCGAAGGACTCGGGGTCGATGGTGCCGGGGCCGGGGGTGTTCTCGTGGATGCCGCACCAGATCGGTGTGATGAGGTGCAGCGGGGTGTCGGGATGGCCGTCGCGGATCGTGTCGAGGAAGCCGTGCACCGCGGGGACGAACGCCCGCAGCCGCATCGCGTCGGCGTTCACGACGTTGATGCCGAGGGCGACGCTGATGACGTCTGCGGGGGTGTCGCGGATGACGCGCGCCATGAACGGGTCGACCTGGGCGCTGCCGCCGACGCCGAGGCTCCGCAGCTCGAGTCCGGCGCGGCGGGCGGCGAGTGAGACCCAGGTCGAGCTCGGCTGCGTCGCGTTCGAGCCCTGGCTGATCGAGCTGCCGTGGTGCACCCAGCGCGGGCGTTCGGTCGGGTCGGGGGAGGCAGGGGCGTCGGCGCGCAGCGCGATGAGCTCGATCGTCTCGTTGTGCGGCAGCCAGAGCTCGACGAGCTTGTCGCGCGGGGCGAGTCCGTCGATCGTGATGCGCTGCACCGGTCCTTCGACGAGCTGACGGATGCCGGTGGCCGGATCGGTGTCGACGGTGTCGCCGCCGTCGAGCTCGATGCTGTCGTGCAGGGCGCCGTCGATGCGGACGTCGACGCGTCCGCGCGGGCGGGAGAGTCCGCGCAGGGTGGCGCGGGTCGAGTGCAGGTCGAGGTCGAGGCGGGATGCCGCGGTGCGCACCGCGATGCGTGCGCCGGCGGGTTGCGCCTCGACGCCGAGCAGTTGCGGCTCGGGGTACTGGGTGCGCACCCATGCGGGCAGGCGGTGCAGCCGCAGGCCGCGGCTCGTGGGTTCGAGCTCGGCGAGTCCGCGGACGGTCGTGGTGTCGAGGGTGATGTCGATCATGCGGGGTCCTTGGGGGTCCAGGTGCGGAGGGCGCGGTCGAGGGCGTCGAGGGCGCGGTTCCACGAGGCGTCGGTGGTCTCGTCGCGGTGGGCGAACGAGTCGGCGGCTTCGAGGGCGAGATAGCCGGCGATGGTGGCGCTCGCGAAGCGGACCGCGTGCACGGTCTCGCTCGCGGGAAGGGCGTAGTCGCCCAGCGAGCCGACGACGAGCGCCGAGATGCGGGATGCCGCCGGCCCGGTGATCTCGTTGTGCTCGACCGGCTGCGAGATCATCGCCCAGCGGGCCGGGTGCGCGAAGGCGTAGGCGCGTTGTGCGTCCGCGAGGTCGCGGAGGGTGGGGGACTCGCCGATGGTGTCGGCGAGCTCGGTGAAGACGGCGGCCTGGACGGCGCTGCGGAGCGCGGCGAGGTCGCGGACGTGCGCGTAGAGGCTGGCGGTCTGCACGCCGACGCGTCGGGCGAGCGCCGACATCGAGAGCGCGCCCGGTCCGCCGGCGTCGATGAGGTCGAGCGCCGCCCTGGTGAGGGCGTCGGGGGAGAGGTTCGCGCGGGGCACGAGGAGTTAACCTACACCCTTTAGGTTTTCAGTCGATAGCGTGTGAGGGTGATCGGCGCATGGGAACCTCTGACGGACGACGAGAACGATCGCGCGTGGGACGAGTTCGACGCGCGATTCCGTTTCGTCCCAACAGGCGGCGAGGCGCGACCCGCGATCGAGGACCCGGATCCGTCAATCACCTTCGATCTCGGGCCGCTACGGGCCGCGGGAGCCCCCGGACTTTTTCGCGCCTCCTGGGACGCAGTGGAGGCGAGCGCGAGGCGCTCCTTCCTCAGCGCCTTCGGTGACGACGTGACGTTGCTCATCCTGGACTGGCAGCACGTCGGATATCGGCTCCGCCCTGCCGAGGATGTTCCGCCGCCGGTCGCTCCCGATGGGTTCCCCCTCCTGCCCTCTGTGCTCCCCGACGGGGACTACTACATTCACGCGACCCCCGATCTGAACGAAGGCACGTTCGGTCATCCGTGGGAGCGCTCGTTGTGTGTTTTCGGCCCGCAGATGGTTCGCACCCTGGGGGCAGAGTTGCGCTCGTGGCTTCCGGTTCTCCGCGAGCGAATCGACGCGTGACCGATCACTCAGCTCAGCCCGTACTTCCGCAACCCCTCGAGCAGCGCGCGGAACTCGCGGATGCCCTCGGGCGTCGCCCGGACGATGGTGTGGGCGACCCGGCCGGCGCGTTCCTTTCTGACCTGCACGAGTCCGCGGTCGGCGAGGAAGCCGACGCTCCGGGAGATGTCGGGGATGCTCAGCTCGGTGAACTCGACGAGCGCCGGGTAGTCGGCTTCTTCGACCTGGCAGAGGAAGCCCAGCACCTTGAACCGGGGGACGACGAGGAGTTCCCGTTCGTTCACCTCCGGCGTCACCGCCGCACGCCTCGCATGAGGGCGACGAGGATCGCGAACAGGGCGACCGGCACCGCCGGCGCGAGCCAGGTGAGGGCGGCCGGGTGCGGCGCGAACTGGAAGAGGTTCCAGCCCGTCACGATGGTGACGACGGCGACGAACACGGCGGCGGGTTGGGTGATGCGGGGGAGGCGCGGCTGATTCCGCCGCCCGGTGCGCAGGGCCGTGAAGGTGACCGTGACGAGCGCGGCGAAGGCGACGAGGATGAGTGCCGCGGCCGATCCCGTGGCGGCGCCGACCCCGCCGACGTAGGCGACGAGCGGCATCCCGATCAGCAGGGTGAGGTCGGATGCCGACCAGCGCCACCGGGGCGCTGCGGGGATGTCGGCGGGTGTCGCGTAGCGGTGATCGTCCACGGTTCCTCCTCCCCATCCACGGTAGGTAGTCACTTGCAGATGTGCAACTAAGCGACGGATCAAGGAGTGATGGAATCAGTTCGCGAAGAACATCCGGCATGCCGCGCCTGCCACAGGCAACTCGTCCGCCGGTTGGGTGTGGGGGGGGCGCCGGCGTACTAGCGGTCCTGATGGCCGGTGTCGGCCTGGCAGTCCGCCGCCGACGTTCACCGGCCACCGCCCTCACGCGCTGAGCGGATCCGCTCCGGTCAGGTGGTGCCCGGCTTCCACGGGAACGGGTTGTAGATGAAGTTCGTCTCGAGGGTGAAGTCGGCCTGGCGCATTCCGCTGTAGACGAGGTTGTACAAGTCCTGCGGTGGCGTGCCTACGTAGTTGTTGGGGAACGCCTCGGACAGGTACGCGTCGCGGACGACGTCGAGGTAGCCGGCCGCGGCATCCTCATCGCCCCGGTCGAACGCGGCCTTCGCGGCCTGGACGTTCGCGAACTCGAAGTAAGCCCAGATCCGGTTGGCCGTCGTGACCTCAGCCCAGTTCGGTCCGTCTTCGGGGCGGTCGTAGTAGCCGGGGTCGGCGGGGAAGGAGTACCCCTGGGGGAGCGGGAAGGGGAATGCCGTCGCCGCATCGCGGTAGTACTCGAGGATGCCGTCGAGGTCGCGGTGCAGCATGTGGTGCGGGTTCGCCTGCATATAGGTGTCGGCGTATTCCTGAGGCGACACCGGTTCGGACGGCAGACCTTCCCAGCCGGAGAGGTTCGAGGTGGATGCGCCACTCGTGTCAGCGGGCTGCGCCGCCGCGGAGGACTTCTCGCTCGTCGCGGTGATCTCCATGGCGGTGCACCCACTGAGTGCACCGCTGAGTAGAAGCGTCGTCGCGGCGAGGGCGGTGGTCGTCGAGGCACGGCGCATGGGGTGAGTTTCGCAGAGGAGCCGAGCCAGCGCTACGCCCGATGAGATGAAAAGACGACCCGGCCCGCGTGCGAGCATGGCCGCATGAACGAGGACGACGAGTTCCCGCGGCTGCACGGCCATGCGATCGACCCGACTGTTCTGGCCGAGGAAGGTGAGCCCTTCGACGACCTGGTCACGCGGCACGGAGGCGATCCGCTCCCGGTCCCGCAGCCGAGCCGCTGGCGGGTGCTGAGGCAGCGCGGTGATGCGGTGGAGATCGGGGCGCCGGTCGACGCCGACCGGCGGCTGTGGCAGCTCGCGTCGGTGCGGCCGGGGGAGGAGGTCTGGCTGCTCGAGAAGCCGGAGCCCCTGTGCGCGCGCTACGCGGAACGCCGTCGTGGTGGCCGGCCGTGGCGCGGCCAGACGCGGGACCGGACGGCTACGCGATCGACATCGTGAACACCGGTGAGGTCCGGTGGGAGCCGGATGGTGATTCGTTCGACGTGGTCGGCACGGTGGCGGCGGTGGGCGACGCCTCGGTCTACATCGGCTGGGCGACGATGGGAGGCATGCGCGGCGTGCCGCTCGATCCGGGCGAGTATGCGCGCGTGCCCGTGCGCATCGAGGAGTCCGCCTGGGCAAAGCTGGCACCCGGCGAGCATGAACTGCACGCGCTGCTGGTGCCGTTGAGGGTGAAGAGCGAGCCGCTGCGGATCGGCGTCGCCCCGCAGACGATCCGCGTCGCTCAAATGTCGAACCGCTCGCGGGATAGTGGACGGCGCCTGCGGGCGATGGCGGACGATCTTCGCCGGCAGCGGGCGATTCAGGATGCCGTGCCCCGCCTCGCCGACATCGTCGCCGCCATCGACGGCACGACGGCGGAAGAGGATGCGGTCTCGGCGATCGAAGAGTTGCTCGGCGTGGACTCGGTCGCTGCCGAGGCGGTGTTTGCGGCATCCGTCAGCGATCTGCATCCCTCGTCGGCGGAGCGTCGGCGGGAGCGGATCGCGCACACCGAGCGGAGTCTCGAACGTGAGAGCTCCGGCGATGTCCGCCACACGGGGGAGGCGTGATGTCGTGCTCGCGGCTTAGCGTCGAGTCACGAGGAAGGAGCACGTGATGACCGAGCAGAAGAATGAGACCCCGGTCGCGGTCTGGTATTTCATCGGGGCGACCTTCGCCGGCGCCCTGCCGAACGTGTTGTTCCGCGACCTGGATGTGTGGGTCCGCGTGCTGTTCGTCGTTGTGGCGGTGTTGCTGCTGTTCGCCGGGTTCGTGCAGTTGCGGCGGGAGACCGGGTGGGGCAAGAAGCCCACTGGTGAGGATCCGTCCTCACCCCCAGGACCGTCGAACGACGCCTGAGCGCGTCCGTCAGGCGCCGGTCTGCGGGAGGCGCGACTTTTTGAACTGGCCGAGGGCCAGCAGCAGAAGGATGACGGCGGCGCAGGCGAGCCAGCCGGGCCAGCTCAGCGGCGATGCCGCGAGCGGCTGCAGGTCGGGCGTCGAGACGAGGAACGCGAACCCCGCAGCGGCGTTGAAGGCGCCGTGGCCAAGGACGGCGGGCCACACGTTGCCGGACCGCAGGCGCAGCCAGCCGAGGAGGATGCCGAAGCTGAGGCATCCCATCACCATCAGGCCGACCCCGAACAGGTTGGGCTCGGCGAAGTTGTAGCCGAGCAGGATGATCGGCGCGTGCCAGAGGCCCCAGATCACGCCGATGATGAGCAGCGCCGGCCAGGTGCCGAGGGGGCGGAGTGCGGAGAGCAGCCAGCCGCGCCAGCCGAGCTCTTCGCCGAACGCCAGGAACGAGTTGATCACGGCGCCGACGGGGATGAAGGCGAGCTGGGTGATGACGAGCGCCGCCACCGGGATCTCGATGTCCGGCGTGCCGGCCGCCTCGAGCTGAGCGTCGAGGGCCGCGGCGAAGCCCGAGAAGTTCACGAGGTCGAGCTGCAGCGCGCCCGTCGCGGCGGCGATGAACGTGGCGAGCACCGGCACAACGACGGCGGTGGCGAGGCCCATGCCGAGCAGGCCGAAGAAGCGGCCGAGGGGCTTGATCGGGACGAGGGCGAGCATGCGCCAGGCCCGCCGTCCGGCTGTGCGGCGCAGGAAAAGGGTGACGATGAGCGCGGCGACGGCCGGCGTGAACATCATCACCGGCAGGAGCAGAGGTGCGATGGGGGTGGCGAGGCCGTCACCCGTCCAGAGGGGGAGCGTGACGAGCCAGGCGAGTCCGCACGCGATGACCGTGAACGCGATGACGGCGATCCACGGGACGGTGGTGGTTCCGCGCGTGTCCGGAGTGGTGGGGGCGGATGCCGCGGATGTGTGGTCCGTGCTCATGGTGGGTGGCCTCCTGGTGGCGAGGTGCTTCCGCCGGTGTGGTCTTCGTGGGCGAGGGCGGTGGCACGCGATTCAGCCATCGCGCCCTCTTCGTTCCAACGTAACCGGCCGGCCGCGTTATCCGCAGGCCTCGAACACGTACGCCGGATCATCCGGCGTGACGAGATCCCGATCCCGCAGAACGACGGATGCCGGTGTCTCGGGGTCGGCGCAGACCTCGTCCCACGGGCGGGGGAGGTTGTCGGTGTATTCGATGGCGAGGACGTGATCGCCGTAGACCTCGGTGTAGGCGGAGCACTCCTCGTAGGCCGCGCACTCCTCGACGACGGCGAAGTCGAAGCCGGCGCGCGAGTGGAGGAGGGACGCATCCTCGGCGGCGTTCTTCTGCCCGGCCGCGAGTCCGACGTCGTGCGCGGTGTCGACGAGCCGGGTCGCGAGGTCGAGCGCATCGTCGCGGCTGAGGGCGCCGTCGGTGCGGGTGTACGTGTCGAGGTTGTCGAACTCGACGGCGTCGAACCCGTCCGACGCGCAGTCGCGGATCCACGACCCGACGATCTTCGCGATCTCGTCTGCCTTGCGCGTGTCGAGGATGACCTCGTCCGGCCAGTCCGGGTCGATGACCGGCTCGCCATCGTAATCGCGAAGCAGGAGGTCGTCGGGCCAGGCGTCCAGCTCGCCCGGCTGGGTCTGGAAGCCGTTGACGTAACAGACGGAGTAGAGGTCATCGACGGATGCCGCGGCCCGGTCACGCACCACGATGTCGACGCCATCCGGTGGGTCGTAGGCGCCACCGAGCTGGTAGTCGAGTCGGCCCCCGGCGGGCGGCAGCTGCGGTCCCGCGGGCGGGTCGTGCGGCTGGGGTGACTGCCCGGCGCACCCGGTGAGCAGCAAAGCCGTGGCGGGGAGCAGGAGAAGTGCGCGCCGGACGGTCATGTCGCGAACCTACCGGACGCCGGGGGATCGGTAGACTCGACGGGCCAGCCTCTGTAGCTCAACGGAAGAGCAGTTCCGTCCTAAGGAAACGGTTGGGGGTTCGAGTCCCTCCAGGGGCACCACATCTTCGCTCCACCGCCTCATACAGGGAATGAGGCACGTCATCGCGCTGCGCTGAAGACTGTGCGGGAGCGTGTCTGGTCCGTCAGCGAGCGCCCGTAAGGCGTTCCTGCTGCGAGCAACAGATTCAACAGGTCTTGCGCGCCCGGGCCGCTCCGTAGTCGGATCGCGCTTCACCCGCTCCGTGCTCTGAGTCGCTGAACGACCCGCTTTCGAGCTCTGGACCGTAGCACTCCCGACCTCGCCGGATCGAGTCGTGCGGCGTACCGTCGTCATCATGGCCGATCGAGTCGCCGACCAGGTCGCCGTGCCCGATGTGTTCGGGATGCCCTTCAAAATTGGCCACGAGATCGCATGTACCGCTTGGCCCGACCGCGCCGTCACTCCGGATGTCGCGCAGTTGCTGCCGGACCGAGCGACCCCGTGGGCGCGTCGCTGGCCCTCATGTCAGACCTTCAGGACAGAATGGGAACGTGCCTATGAACCTCGCCCTCGTCCCCGACACGGCGCAGCTCCGAAAGGCGCGCGGAGCATTTTTCACACCCGAAGCCATCGCCGAGTTTGTGACCAACTGGGCCGTCCGCAGCTCGTCCGACCTCGTCCTGGAACCATCGTGCGGTGAAGCCGCGTTCCTGACGCACGCTGTTAGCCGGATTCGCCAACTACAGACCGCGGAAGGCGTCCTCGAAATGGCCCCGCGAGTGGACGGCGTAGAGATCCACCCCGCTAGTGCAGCAGAAGCCGACCGGCTTGTGCGTGCAGCGGGTGGCGACCCGGGTATTCAGACCAGCGACTTCTTCCTCCTGGAACCGAGGCCCACCTACACGGCCGTCATCGGCAACCCGCCGTACATCAGGTACCAGGACTTCGCCGGTGAAGCCCGAGCGCGCAGTCGCGAGGCAGCCCTCCGGGCGGGCATAAACATGAGCGGTCTCGCCTCATCCTGGGCCGCGTTCACTGTGCACTCCGCGCTGATGCTTCAAAAGGGTGGGCGCCTCGGCCTGGTCATCCCCGCCGAACTGCTGAGCGTCAATTACGCCGCCGAGGTTCGCCGGTTCCTCTTCGAGAAGTTCTCGCGTGTGGACCTGGTCCTGTTCACGGAGCGCGTGTTTCCGGAGGTTCAGGAGGAGGTCGTTCTTCTCCTCGCGGACGGATACGAGGAGGGTGGTACGAAGCACGCCTCCATCTACCAGGCGCAGAACGCAGCCGGGCTGTCGGAGACCCTCGCCGCTACAACTTGGACTCCGTCGGACCCTTCGGAAAAGTGGACGCCGTCACTGCTCTCACCTGCTGCTTTGAGCGTCTACAGCACGCTGCTTCACGGAGGCGACTTTACGACGCTCGAAACATGGGGCGACACAACGCTCGGCATGGTGACCGGCAACAACAAGTACTTCTCCCTCTCCCCGCAGAAGGTCGCAGACCTTGGCCTTGACGCCTCCGATCTCATCAAACTCAGCCCTCCCGGCAGCAGCCACCTTCGCGGCCTCGCATTCGGCACCGAGGCTTGGAAGGCGCTCGGACTGAAGGGTTCGGCCACCTACCTCTTTCGCCCGGGCGACGACCCGAGCGACGCTGCCCGCGGGTATATCGCCGCGGGTGAGGCGACGAGCGTGCACACCGCGTACAAGTGTCGAGTGCGCAAGACGTGGTGGCAGGTGCCGCTGGTGAAGCCCGCCGACCTCTTCCTCACGTATATGAACGCCGACACTCCGCGCATCACGACGAACGAGGCAAGGGCGCTGCACCTGAACTCGGTGCACGGCATATACCTCCAGCCGGAGCACCGCAGCCTCGGCCGCAAGTTGCTGCCAGTCGCGGCTCTCACGTCGATGACGCTCGTCGGCGCCGAGACAGTGGGACGTTCGTACGGTGGCGGCATGCTGAAAATAGAGCCCCGTGAGGCTGACCGACTCCCCGTTCCCTCCCCGGCCGTCGTCGAAGCGGCAACGGACGCACTCATCGCGATTCGTCCGCAACTCGCGACACGCCTGCGATACGGTCGGCTCGTTGAGGCAGCGACGCTCGTCGATGACGTGCTCCTCGTAGGGGAACTGGGTATGAAGCGAAGTGATGTGAAGGCGCTCCGTGACGCGCACGCCGAGCTGTCGGCTCGACGCACCGCTCGGAGTCAGCGTGTCGAGGCTTGAGGACCGCCTATTAGCTGCCATTGCCGCTATCGGCGTCAAACCAGCCGACACCGATACGCAATCGAACAAGAAGAATTGGAACCAGCGGCTCTCAGACGGGCTTGCCCTCGCGATTGCCGCTGAGCTACGCGACCGGGGAATGAGCGGAGCTCTACCCGCTGGGCCCGGGCAGCTCGGGCTGTCGGGCGCTGAGCGAAGACTTGCGGGCGGAATCGGCGCGAAGAAGGTCGACGTCTCCTGGTCGACAGAAGAAAGTGGGTTGATCTTTGCGGTCAGCGTGAAGACCATCATGTTCCGGGATAAGGCGACCCGGAATTACCAGAAGAATCTCACCAATCGCCGCGGAGATCTTCTGGTGGAGTCTGTGACTCTTCACCGGCGCTTCCCATACTCGGTACTCACAGCGTTCTTGTTCTTTGACGTGGGAGCCGAGCATGATGGGACCGGACGCCGAAAGAGTACGTTTGAGAACGCCTTCCCCAGGTTGCGACTATTCACCAGACGTCCCGACCCCAGCGGCCGCGAGGAACAATTCGAGCGCTTCTACGTGCTACTCCTCGACTCCAACAGCTTTCAGCCCTCGCTGCGAGCTTTCGAGGTGCACGATAGAGAAAACGAGGTGGACCTTGATGCGGCACTCGATGATGTTGTGGAGCTCGTCGGCGAGCGGAACTTCGATCTGTATGACGGCACCGACGGTGTCATCAGGAGGACCTGACTAGTTCGGTGTGTGCGTCGCCTCAAATGGTCGGCGGTTCCGGTGCAAGGGCCGGAGGACCCTGTCGAACTTGCGATGAATGCACGGTTTTGAGTCCATCTTGCGTGTCGCAGGGTCCGTAGAGAATTACGCACGCAGAGGGATTGAGGGAGTTGGCTCTCGGCTCCCCTGGCCACGACCGCCACTGTTCACGCAACCGATCTGGTCGGTGGTGATGACGATGTCGACAGAGCTTCATATCCCCCACTTCGTCAGCAACTCGTTGGCGAAGTCGCGCGCGGCGTCGCCATTCTTCTCTACCCACAACTGAGCAAGGCACGCGAGTGTATGTGGTCGCCCATAGCGCTCGCCGAGCAAGTTCACCCAATCGTGCGCGTCCTCCGACTCGAGGGTGTCGAGAAACCGCCCAAGGTCTGCAGGGTCTGCTCCCAACCGTTCCGCGAGCAAACCGCGGTCGCCATCGAGACTCATGAACAGATCGTCGGGGTCGTCAGTTGTTGGCAGGAATTGCACTGGCCACTTGCCCTTCGCACCGAATCGCGCGCGCTGGTCTCCGTCCGGCGCGACGGCAAAGTAGATCTCGGGCAGTGGCGGCTTCGGGAGATGGCGAACTATGTCTCCGAGGTACCCCTCACCGTTGCCCCATACGACAGCTGTCCTTCTACCCATCGAAGGTGAGTAGGAATGAAGCATTGCGCGTGCCAGATACCAGGCCGACTCGTCCTCGCAAAAGACAATGCGATCTACGGAAGCTCGCGTCAGGAGGTGGTCAGCTACCGCCGAATCACTTGCAGCGGTCTGCACTTGAGTGTGCCCCTGCTTATCGGTTTGAAGCAGAACGAACGCTTCCTGCTCGACCGCGCTCGCGATTAGCTCCTCGGAATGCGACGCGACCACCATCGTCCAGCGGCGTTGTAGGCAAAGACCGATGAGTCGATTCAACAAACCTTCGACTCCAACGGGTGGAAGGTAAGCATCTGGTTCATCGAGGAGCAAAGTGAGACCAGGCTCGCGGTACTGTTCGAGAATCCAGAACAGCATGTGCACAGAGTACTCGCCAAGGCCCATGTCTAGCGACGTGTAAGCCCGGTCTCGGTACGTCGTTCGAAAGTAGGGGACGAGAGGCTGCGTCCCTGACCACTTGAATCTCTCGGCCGCGCTAGGGTCATTCGGCTCGATTTCAAGTGAGAACCACTGGACTTCTTGGTAGCGGCGCCCGATAATCCGCCGGAGATCATCCCGACGCGTCGCGTCGGGACCGTCGGGGTCAAACTCCTCCGTCATCTCATCGATGTCGTCGCGGGAGCGAAGCACGATCATGGCCTGCTCGCAGAGGTGATGCAGGTCAATGTAGAGCGCGCTGGGTCCAAGGTCGGCCGCGATCTTGCGGAGGACGCGCGACTTCCCCGAACCGTTCTTGCCTCCGATCACGAGGCAGGGCTGGTCTATGACCAGTTCAACTTCGTTCTCCAAGAGGACAGACTGAGGCGCCCGATCGTAGGCAGCGAGCAACTCTCCCCAAAGGAGCTCTTCCTTTGCCCGCCTCACCGCTCGGACACATCCCGGATCGGCTCGCCCCACCGCACCTCATCGAGATACTCGGAGAGGTCCGCCTGGGTAGAGGTGTCCGAATCGGTCCGAAGCGATTCCAGGAACCTCGATGACTGCTTCCTTTGCCGAGTACCAAAGGTGTGCTCGGAAAATAGGTGCACGGCTGCGTCGCGTATGACCACTGACGACACGTCGGTCACCCGGTACGAAGCGCGGTCGTCGTACATCAGCACAACTTCATCGAACCGCGCGCTGGTTCCCGTGTTTGCGCCGCCCTGCCGCAGACGAAGGCGGGTCTCTTCGAACGAATGGAGGAGACCGGGGGGAAGCTCACCGGTGGTGTCGGGGGCCCAGTAAGCGTAGATCAGCCAGGTCTGTAGCGTTCCCTTATTGAACTTGATTCGAGTGTCTCCGGTGTCGATCTGAGCAAGCAACGTGGCGCCGGCGCGCCGCACTCCGTCGAGCGTGGCGTCCTCAAACGCCTCGCCACGGTAAAAGGCCTCCACGGTGTTGTTGTTGATGTGGCTACGCAGGGAGTTGCGCTGAATCGCGACGCATACGCGCGCGATGATGTCGTCGTACGCAAGGCGTTTGTTGGAGAAGCCGATGGTTTCCTGCGACAGCAACCCGTGTTCGATCATGTCATCGACGAGATTTCGCACTTGGTCACGCGCTGGGCCGTGCAGTGCGTTGCGCTTCTCAGAGGGCGTGAGGTTATACGACTGGTTGAGCCTAAAGAAGAGCTCGTTCGGTTCCTGGGGTTTGAAGTCGCGCAGTGTGACAACTGACAACGCGAATCGCATGAACGCACGCTGACGGGCTTCGGGCATCTCCGAGTAGCGCAATCCGTGCAGGTCCGCGATGTCGGCGTCGATGGGAGGGATGGTTCCGTCAACGACGAACTCATCCTTCACGAAGTCGCGGATGGCGACGAGTCGCTGCTGGCCGTCCAGCAGGATCTCGTCCCCGTTCTCCTCCACAACGATGTGCACGGCCGGGACGAACCAATTGCGCAGGATGGTGTCCACGAGCCGTTGCCGTCGTGGACCATTCCAGATCTCGCCACGCTGAAAATCGGGCTGCAGGTCCAGCTGTCCCCTACGAATCCTGCTGAGGATCGTCTCGATCTCGAGGTCAGACTTCTCCGCTCTCAAGCGCATCTCCTTGTCGGTCGCGCCGGCCATGGCGGTGGGGCGCCTCATTGGAGAATAGGGGACCGCCGCACGACTTCCGCCAAACCGCGCCGACCGCGACCCGTGAGACTCCGCGCACGCTCAGCTCGCAAGTTCATTCAAGTCGAACATGGGCGTGTCATAGGGCGAAGGGCTCGGTGCCAAGGGTGGAAGGAAACCGCATCTGCGCCATGAGAGATCCTGAAAGAATCCATGCGCGTCCTCGTCGAAAAGCACGGCGATACGCGCCACTAGCTCGACCGAGCCGCGGACGTCCCCGAGAGCACCAAACGTAGGGCGAAGAATTTGCCAGTCCGCTTCGAGCGGGGTGCCTTCCGAAAACTGCGCTTCAAAATGTACGACCGCGGCGAGGTCGTGCTCCCCTACGTAGACACCGCCCGGTCCAGACCGCGACGTGATGCGAATGGCCGCATCGGCCCATTCGATTCCGACAAGGTCAACCTCGAACGGCCGGTGCGCCAGATCAAGATCCTGTGCTTCCGGTTCTAACGAATCCCGCTATCCCAGTCATGGAGCATTCTGTTCACCTCCTCGTCACGCGCTTCCTGCAACAGGTCGTCAAGGCTCTCCGCGCGCCATCCGAGATTGGCGATGAGCCACTTCGCCAAGTCACGCGCCAGCTCCACCGTTCCGGGCAGGACCGCAATCTCGGCGGCGCGCACATCGCTCAAACCGTCATCGCGATTGCTGAACGCTCGGTCGGCTGAAACCAGGACGACGTCGATGCCTTCCGAAGCCAACTCGACGGTGCTCGTCCAGACCAGGGAGTCGCGATAACCGCCGCCCTTGTCGTCGAACGGTGGAACCCGGTTCGTCGCACGGTGAACGAGTTCAGCGTGAGTCGCGCGGGGCCACGGGAGAGTCCGAAATCCGAGCACGAAGTCAAGTCGTGACCTCACGTACTCGCGGTAGTCGAACTCAGTAGGTTGGACGGGGAGGTTGCCGAGCCCAAGCCGCCTCCACTTTGCCTTCAACTTCTCGGAGTCGCTCAGAGCCTCCTCGACCTGACGACCGTGGTGGGCGACCAGCTCTTCGATAGCGACGACTGGTGTGCACACGTTCAATTGGCCCGTCGAGATGGCGAAGGCCAGCAGATGTGAACAAATACTATCCAGCCGGAAATCCCGCATCAGCTCGGTCGTATTTAGCACCAGAGTTTTCAAGACGGCTCAGCTCCGCTCCGCTCGCTCTAATCAGGCTCCACAACGCGACGTCGAGTGCTCGGGATCGAGAAGCGACGGCACGCCATCATCGTCTTAGAGCAATCTCCGGCGACTACGACACGAAAGCGGTGAACTTCGCCCGCAACCACGATCGCCGCCTCGACATACGGTCCGCTTGGGCCGAACGCCCGTCGGATCCGGCCGCGATGAAGTTCCGACGGCCTCAGTGAGTGCGACGCTGGATGACGCGAGTGCCGGGATCCGGGGGCGGAGCGCCCGGCGGCTTCGCGCCCGGACCCCCCGATGGTTGGCAGCGCAGTCATGTCAACTTCCGACTAGCATTCGACTGAAAGTCATCAGCCGCGAGAAGCCAAACACCTACGCCTCAATCGGCCCAGCACGGCCGACAGCCCCTGCCTCAAGGCTCCGCAAGCGCCCCTCACGGCGCGAACGAGCCTGTATGAGTACGCCTTCCGTAGACGAAAGCAACATCCGCATGCCTGCATCGGCCCACAAGACTCCACTGCCAACCTATGCGGAAATACGCACCTTTTACGATTCGTGGCGGTTCGAGCCTCACCCGGTCCCAATGGGATGGAAGCAGCATCGCGGCTATGCATTCGAGCACATATTGAACTCGCTGTTCACGCTCGAAGGTCTTCGCCCGCGAACCAACTATCGCCCTGCCGGAGAGGAGATTGATGGATCGCTAATTGTTGATCACCGTATCTATCTTCTCGAAGCCAAGTGGTGGGGCGCAGCGCTCCCCGCGTCAGCGCTGTACGCGTTTAAAGGAAAGATCGACGGAAAGCTCGCCGGAACGCTCGGGATCGTCATTTCACAATCCGGGTTCGCGGATGATGCGGTCGACGCACTCGTCTCCGGGAAGGGCGTGAACATGATCCTGTTCGATTCTTCGGATCTCGAAACGATCCTGAGCGAACAAATGAGTTTCGCAGACGCCCTCCGCCAGAAACTCAGATACGCCGCCGAATTCGGCCAGCCGTTCTCACCGCTTCGCGCAAACGCAGCACCGTCCGCGACCTCAACCCCCGACCACGAGACCGCTCAACGCCCGGCATCGGCGCCTGTCAACGTGATCGTCGAGGGCCCAGCGGACGAAGCCGGCTTGCGAGAGTTGCTGAATACTCTCTCGCCCCGAGTGTCGGCACGGACGGCGATCTGGCCTGCGCGAGGAGTGTCGAACCTCATCCCTTTGAGTCTCTCGCTGGCGCAGAAGGGTGTCTCGGACGTAGACATCTTCGTTGACTCCGGTCTCCTCGAGCCGAGTGTCGTTGAGGAAATAGCAACTGGCGCGCGAGATTCGGGAGCGAATCTGATTACGTTCGCCCCGTCATTCATCGATGTTCTCGAACGAGCATGCGAAACCGACTACTACAACCTCGTACCGGCGACCGGGATACCGGCAAAGCACGCGCGCCGAATGGCACAGCACACCAATAGCGAGTTGCTCTGGGAAGCGAGCCCCGAACTTCATGGATGGTGGCTGCAGCGAACTGCCAACCTCACCGAGCGGCCGGAGGACTCAGCGTAGGCCGCCGATCGTCTGCTTCGTGACGGACTTGTCGAAACATAGACGCTGTCGGCCACGGCACGCGGTCGCGAGATCGCTCAGCGCTCCAGACACTCGCGGCCGATGGATGCCAATGCCCGCTACTCGCATCTGGATCTGATGTCCGCGCTCCGCGCGGCGGGGGAGCACCGTCGGCACCGTGACTACTAGTGTTGCCGCGCAGATCGGCCCGAGTCCGGCAGCGGAAAATGCACGCCGAAAGATGGTTTCGCACCACGTTTCTGGCCTGCGATCTGGGCACGCGGTCATGCCTCGGCCGTAAACGATCGTTGCCGGCAGGTGCCCGGTTGAGATGAATCTCAGATTGGGCGCGACTGTAGGGATGGCGCTCGCACGTCGGAGTCGCGCGGCGTAACGTGACATCCGTGGATCCGTTCGACGATGCACAGCAGCCTCGGTGCCCGGTGTGCGGGACCGTGTTGCAGACCGCAAGGCGTGGCTTCATGTGCCGCGCATGCAATCTCACCTTTGTCGACGCGATCGCAGTAGCGGAAGGGTCTGCCGCACGGATAGGTGACATCTGAGTTGGGTTGCCCGGGAGGGCGCCCTGGAAGGATGTCATTGTGCCCAAGCCTTATCCGAGTGAGTTCCGCGATGATGTTGTGCGCGTCGCCAGGGGTCGCGAGCCTGGCGTGACCATCGAGCAGATTGCGACCGATTTCGGTGTCCACCCGATGACCCTCACGAAGTGGTTGCGGCGCGCTGCGGTCGAGGAGGGCGCGAAGCCGGGCGTGACGCGATCCGAAGGCGCCGAGCTGCGCGAGGCGCGGAAGCGGATCCGGTTGCTGCAGGAGGTCGAGGTGCTGCGGCGTGCGGCAGCATATCTGTCGCAGGCGAAATTCCAAGCCGCCCCAGCCGTCACGTGGACGCATCCAGGGGTGCTCGATGCATCGCGAGATCTCGAGCGCCGCGCTACGCGTTCTCGGGGTTTGAGAAGCTTCCCGCCCTGCTCGTGCCGCCCCTCAATCGGACGTTGCAACTATACGGATCCACGTTTCCAAGGCCGGTGCCCAAGGCGCTCTACGGAGCATGAGGACGGGAGTCCGACCGCTCTGTCTAGACGCCGGGATATCCAACTCGGGTGGCGATGCCGTTCCATTCGTCGATCTTTTCGACGAGCATGTTGCTTAATTCTCGCGCCGTGGTCGAGTGCAGGTAGTGCTTGACGCCGTGGATCGTCACCTCGATGCACTCGTCCTCGTCATCGTCGGTCAGCTGCACACCGACGTGACCGTAGGGCCAGTTCTGGGGAACCTCGGGCTCGTGAGTCTCGGTCACCACATTGCCGCTCCGTTCCCGCTTGAGGCGGCTCGCCTTGCCCATGCTCGTTCCTCATCCCCGCATTGCGTCGGTTGCTGGCGGCGCTCGTCAGTTCGGTCCAGGTCCGAGTTTGGTTGCCCTCGAAGCCGCATCTGCACCTTTGCCGATGGTATCTACGATCTGATTCAGCTGTTCATTAGTGGGGCCAGCATGCTTCGCAGCATCGCGGCTGCTGAAGCGAGACAGCGTGTTCTTGATGAACACTGTGTCTCCGAGCACGCGACGGACCTCGCTGCGCTCAGCGTCGTCTGCACCGGCGTAAAACGGCTCGAGGGCCGCCAGCGCCAACTTCACGTCCTCGGCGCTGTCGGCCTCCCGGAAGTGCCGGCGCGCCTCAATCGTGAGGAATGATCCGACGCCGGCAAGGGCAAGGACTAGTGCGCCGCGGAGGACGCCGTCTCCTACGGTCAGCGTCAAATCCTTGTCGATGGCGATCCAGAGAATCCAGCCGCCGACCAAGACGGCGAGAGCGAAGAACACGAAGGACGCCCAGCGCAGACTGTGGGCGTTCCACCGCTCTCGCTTCGCACGCCCCGCCCAGTCGGCGGCGGTGAGGTGACCGGCTGCCTGCTCCACCAGACGTCGTCCCGTCAGCGCAGCGGCTGAGAGCAACTGGACGTGAGCCGCCATCTCGGAGTCGAGCTCGATGTCCCGAGCATCGCGGTCCTGTTTCCACGTCGCGAGGTCGGCTTCCCATTCTCGACGGAGTTGTTCGTCAGCAGTGCTGACGACCTGGGCGATCGTAGCCGCGTCTGCGGTGAGCCTCTCGTGCTGACCATCTATCTTCTTGGTGAGCACGGCGAGCTCCGCGGTCTTGGCCTTCACCTCGTCGTTGAGCGCCGACACGGATGCGCGAAGTTCGTCGAGCTCCAGCTGGCGAGCGGCAACGGCGGTGTCGAGAGCAGCGACGTACGACTCATTGATCTGACGCGGTGGCGGGCCCGGTAGGTCACGCACCCTCGTGCGCAGGTCGTTCATGTAGGACTGCTGCGACCACGACCGGAACGACTGTTCGTCTGTAGCTAGCTGATTCAGGTTGTCGCGGATCACGTTGAGAACGTCGTCGTAGAGCGTCGGTTGTGGGTTGGACTTCGACTTCGCGGCAGCCTCCAGCATGGTGAGGACCTCGCGGCGGTCGTCCTCGAGTGGCTGCTGGGAGTACTTGACCGTGTCCAGCGCTCCGAGCTTTAGGTCGATCAGCCCCCACACCTCGTGCTGTCTATACCGCTCGATCTGCGTCTGTGCCATGAATGGAATCTATCGGCGATCACTGACGCTGCTACTGCGACGTGCGCGAGCTAGCTCCCGGGCGCGATCTTGCACTCGCTGATGGCGATCGCACGTGCGATCGCTGTACGCCTCGTACCCGGATCGGGCAGTGCCCGCAGAGGGGTCGGCGCCCTCGCCGACGTGCACGACTGGTCGCGCTACCGGGAGGATCCGATCGGGCGCCTCACCAGCACGGTCCGCTGGGTCATCACGCTCACCTACGGGGCGACGACGCAGCCCAATGCCGAGACGGCCCGCGTCGGGCGCTTCCACTGCCGCGTGCTGTGGAACCGGAATGCCGACTTGGTCAAGCTTGGCTGAGATGCGGCATCCGTTAGCCTGACATTCACACGGCGCGACGAGCAGGGGAGGCGAGCATGATCCACGACTTCTTGCATGTCGTCCTCGAGGTCCTTGGACTGCTTGTCGCCGTCGACCCGTCGGCGACCGGCTCGGCTCTCACCGTCGCTCTCCTCGCGCTCGCCGTCCTCACGCTCGCGCTTCTCGCGACCACCGTGAACGCCGCGGGGCGCGGAGCGGCACCGCATCCCACCCGTCGCATCGAACTCACCGCGCCGCTCGCACAGAGCGATCCCGATGCGCCCGGACACATCCGCCGTCGCGGGCCCAGTCAGGTGACTGCGGCCGCGTAGCGTCGAACCGTCCGGGCACTGCGTGCCCCGGCATCCGTTCGCGGCCGATCAGCCGACCCTGATCGCTCCGACGAACGGAACCCCGTGGACATCACCACCCTGCCTGTCATCTCCACCCTGCTCGACCTCACCTCCCGCGGCCTCATCGGCCTGACCTCGCTCCTCACCCCGTGGACGGGAGCGTTCGCGGGCGCGCTCGCCATCGTGCTCGTGACCCTGGCGGTGCGGGCGGCGCTCATCCCCGCTGGCATCGCCCAAGCCAGAGCCGACAAAGCGCGCATCCGCCTCGCGCCGCGCCTGCGTGAACTCCAGACCCGCTACCGAAGCGACCGGGAACGCCTGCAGCGCGAAACCATGGAGCTCTACCGCTCCGAGAACGTGTCGCCGTTCGCCAGCTGTCTGCCGATCCTCATCCAGGCGCCGATCGTCGGCCTGCTGTACTCCGTGTTCATCCACCCGAACCTCGCCGGGCACACCAACGAGCTGCTGTCGCAAACCCTGCTCGGCGTTCCGCTCGGCACGAGCCTGTTTCACGCCGTCTTGACCGGAACCGCCGGTGTCGCGACCTGGCTCGTAATCGGATGCCTCGTGCTCGCGATCGCGGCGGTGGGGGAGATCACGCGGCGGGCGTTTCGGATCACGCCGGTGGAGGGGGTGCCGGGTGTTCCGGTGGCGATGCTCGGAGCGCTGCAGTTCATGACCGCGGTGGTGGCGGTGTTCGTGCCGCTCGCGGCGGGGATCTACCTGCTGACGACGGTCACGTGGACGCTGGGGCAGCGGTTGGTGCTCAGACGGGTCTTCGGATGACGCGCACCCAAACCGGCGCAGACTCCCGGCCCTACTCGGACGACCAGCCCGCCGCGATGCGGGTGCATTCCGCTCGCTTCGCGGCGAGGTCGACGAGGTCCCGTTCGAAAGCCGCGACCTTCGGGTCGAGGTGATCGTCCGCGGTCCGGTGCCTCGCCAAAAGGTCGAGATTGGCTCGCGCCGTGTGGTTCGTGCCCTCGAGCGCCGCCCGCAGAGCCTCCACCGCGACGCGCAGATCCGCCTCGACGTGCGGGTTGCCGATGTCGGCCAGCAGCCTGACCTCCTCGAGGAGGGATGCCGCGACCCGGCCGACGTCCAGTGCCGACGCGACGGCGACGACCGTCGCGTCCCGAACCGCCCGCTCGCGGTCGGGACCCTGGTCCATCGCGAGAGCCGCACCGAAAGCCGCGGACCGGACGCCGTCTTCCTCGGCGGCATCCAGCGCCAGGCGCCGCGTGCGGCTCAATCGTTGCTCGGCCTGTCGAGCCTCGGGGTCATCGTCGGTGTATGCCGCCACCATTCCCAGCAACCCTGCGGCGATGCCCGTCATCACGCCGCAGGCGGCTCCACCACCCGGTGCCCCCTTCGCCTGCGCGAGACGGTCCACCCATTCCGCGACCGGCGTCTCCGCGGGGTCGATGTCATCGCTGGCCATGCGACGACGCTACCCGTGCGGCTCCCGGTGACGAAGCCGGGGGAGGGGCCGGCGAGCATACGTCCGCGGTCGCCCACTGCAACCCTTCGAGGCGAAAAGACACCGTGATCTACCGTGACATCATGACCCGCCCTCTGCCCTTCGACGTCACGCCCTGGGGCATCGGCCTAAGCGGCGTCGATGTCGACCGCCTGCCGCACCGCGAGTCCGTCTTCGCCCTCTCCAACGGGCACATCGGGTGGCGCGGGCTGCTCGACGAGGGGGAGCCCCACGGCGTTCCGGGCAGCTACCTCAACGGCGTCTTCGAAGAGCATCCGATGCCCTACGCCGAAGGCGGCTACGGGTACCCCGAGTCGGGGCAGAGCGTCATCAACGTGCCGAACGGACAGGTCATCCGCCTCACCGTCGACGACGAACCCCTCGACATCCGCGAGGGCACCCTCCACCACCACGAACAGCACCTCGATTTCCGCGCCGGCACCCTCGAACGCACGCTCACCTGGACCTCGCCCGCAGGCAGCACCGTCCGCATCCGCTCGACCCGCATCGTCTCGCTCGCCCACCGCTCCGTCGCGGCTGTCCGGTACGAGGTCGAAGCCGTCGACGATCCGATCACGATCACCCTCCAGTCCGAGCTCGTCGCGAACGAACCCCTGCCGGAGCCGCACCCCGACCCGCGCGTGCAGGACATCCTCGAGACCCCGCTCCGCAGCGCGGGGAGCTTCGTCTTCGACAGCGCTGCGACCCTCGTCCACGAAACCCGCAACAGCGGGATCGGCGTCGCCGTCAGCATGGACCACCTCGTGTCTGGCGCGACCGCCGAGGTGCGCACCGCGGCATCCGACGACCTCGCCCGCACCACCATCCGCGCCCGCCTCGCACCCGGCGAACGGCTCGAGGTCGTCAAGATCGTCGGGCATGCCTGGGCCTCCGGGATCTCGGCGCCCGGCCTTCGCGACCGCGCCGAAGCCGCCGTCGCCGACGCGATGCGGGACGGCTGGACCGGCCTCCTCGCCGCGCAGCGCGAACGGCTCGACGACTTCTGGACCTGCGCCGACGTCCGCGTCGACGGGCAGCCCCGCCTGCAGCAGGCGGTGCGGTTCGCGCTGTTCTCGGTGTTCCAGGCCGCGGCGCGCGCCGAGCAGCGCTCCGTTCCCGGCAAGGGACTGACCGGCGCCGGGTACGCCGGCCACACGTTCTGGGACTTCGAGGCCTACGTTCTGCCCGTCCTCACGGCGACCGCACCGGATGCCGCGAGGGAAGCCCTCCGCTGGCGCCACGCCACCCTCGACCACGCCCGCGACCGCGCGCGCCAGCTGCACCTGCAGGGTGCGGCGTTCGCGTGGCGGACCATCGACGGACGCGAGTCATCGGGATACTGGCCCGCCAGCACCGCCGCGTTCCACATCAACGCCGACATCGCCGCCGCCGTCGTCCATTACGTGCGCGCGACCGGCGACGTCGACTTCGAACGCGAGGCAGGCCTAGAAATCCTCGTCGAGACCGCCCGGCTCTGGCAGTCGCTCGGCCGCACCGACGCCGACGGTCGCTTCCACATCGACGGCGTCACCGGCCCCGACGAGTACACCGCCCTGTACGACGACAACGTCTTCACCAACCTGATGGCCCGCGCGAACCTCGACGCCGCCGCGGATGCCGCGCGCCGGCATCCGGATCTCGCTCGCACTTTCGGGGTCGACGACGGCGAGATCGGCGGGTGGGTGCGCACCGCCGCCGCCATGCACGTGCCGTATGACGAGGAACGCGGCGTGCACCCGCAGGCGGCGCGATTCACAGAACTTGAACGATGGGACTTCGAGACCGACACCCCCGGCGACGAGCTGCTGCAGGAGCGGTACCCGTACGTGCAGCTCTACCGCAAGCAGGTGCTCAAGCAGGCCGACCTCGTGCTCGCCCTGTTCTTCTGCACCGACGCGTTCACGGTAGACGAGAAGGCGCGGGCATTCCGCTACTACGAGGCGTTGACCGTGCGGGACTCGTCACTGTCGGCGGCGATCCAGGCGGTGGTCGCCGCCGAGGTCGGGCACCTCGGGCTCGCGGCCGACTACCTCGCCGAAGCCGCGACGATCGACCTCGACGACCTGCACGGAAAAGCCGAGGACGGCCTGCATATCGCGTCGTTCGGCGGCATCTGGACGGCGCTCGTCGCCGGCTTCGGCGGCATGCGCGACACGGCCGATGGGCTGCGGTTCGCCCCGCGGCTGCCGGAGCAGCTGACCGGTCTCGCGTTCGGCATCCGCTGGCAGGGCCGTACCTTGCATCTCGAGATCGCACCGGATGCCACGACCTACCGTGTCAGCGCCGGTGAGCCGATGTCGATCCGGCACTTCGGCGAGCCGGTGGAGCTGACGTCCGGTGCGGACGTGACGATGCCGACGCCGGCGCTGCCGGACCCGGGGGAGCGCCCGACCCAGCCGAAGGGCCGCGAGCCGCGGCCGTTCGCTGAGGCGCTCGCGGAGTGATGCGCGGACTCCGCGCGGCGTGGGCCGTCCCCACATGGTCACGCCGCGCGGCATCCGCCAAGATCGTCGCGATGTGCATGCCATCCCCCAGAAGACACGCCGCGATAATCGGGATTGTCGAACGCTGTCAGCGTAGGGAAGCGCGCTGGGCGGTCGCGATGGGGAGAACTGCCCATCGATCAGATCGGACCAGAAACGTCGCCCCGCTAGCCTGAGCGCGTGCCCTTCGCGCTCGCGCTCACCGTCATCCTCACCCTGCTTGCGATCTTCCAGATCACGCTCGCACTCGGTGCCCCGCTGGGTAGATTCGCGTGGGGAGGTCAGCACCGCGCACTGCCGCTGCGACTCCGTATCGGCAGCCTCGTGTCGGTCGTCATCTACGCGCTGATCGCCGTCCTCGCCTGGGATCGCGTCCGCGCCATCGACGTCCTTCCCGGCGTCGTCGCCCAGGTCGGCATGTGGGTCGTCTTCGCGTACTTCGTGCTCGGCACCCTCATGAACGCCCTGTCCCGCAGCAAGCCGGAACGGTTAACGATGGTGCTCGTCACGATCGTGCTCGCCGTGCTCTCGTTCCTCATCGCCGTGGGGTACGGGGAGGTCGCGATGGCGGCCCGCGTCTAGCGCCGCACCGCCCCATGCCTCCGCGGCGGTGGCAGGCTGGAACCGTGACGTCCTCCGCCCCTCCGCGTGTCGCACGGCTCCGCGCCCGGCTGCTCACCGCCCTCGCCGGTGACCCGACCGGAATGGCGCCGTATGTCCGCGCGCTCGCCGAGGGCGACGACACCGGCTACTTCGTCGAGAACGGCCCCGCGTGGACCGTTCACGCCGGTATGGGCACCCTGGTCGCCGGCATCCGCGCCCTTCTCCTTCAGGCCCTGCACCCTGGCGCCCTCGCCGGCGTGCACGACTGGTCGCGCTACCGCGACGACCCGATCGGGCGCCTCACCGGCACCGTCCGCTGGGTCATCGCGCTCACCTACGGGTCGGCGACGCAAGCGGATGCCGAGACGGCGCGCGTCGGGCGCTTCCACCAGCGCGTGCAGGGCGAGTACGTCGCCGGTAACGGTTCCGCGCGGACGTACACCGCCGAGGCCACCGACCTCGTGCGCTGGGTGCACCTCGCCTTCACTGACGCGTTCCTGCGCAGCCACGAGGCGTACGGCGGGTCGATCCCCGGCGGCCCCGACGCGTACGTCGCCGACTGGGCGACCGCCGGACGCCTCATGCGCGTGCCCGATCCGCCGCTCACCGAGGCCGCGCTGCGCGCCGAGATCGACGGCTTCCTCGACCGCGGCGAGCTGCGTCGCGACGAGCGCGTCGACGACGTCGTGCGGTTCCTCAAGAAGCCCCCGTTCACCGGGATGATGGGCGTCGCCTACCGCGTGCTGTTCGCGGCGGCGGTCGCGACCTTCCCGCCGCGCATCCGACGGATGCTGGGCCTCCGCCGCTCGTGGCTCCCGGTGAAGACGGCGACCCGCCTCATCCTGCGCGTCACCGAACGCGCGCTGGGTTCCGGGCCTCGCGCGCAGGACATGGCGCGACTGCGGTTGCGGCGGCTGGAGGGCTAACGCGCGCCCCGGCCACACTGCACACCCATCGTCAAGAGCCGCCGCCGACATAGCGAAGGGTGTGACACTCGCCTCATGCGAACAATCGTCATCACCGGCGCCAGCGACGGTATCGGAGCCGCGGCATCCCGTCAGCTCGTCTCGAAGGGCCACCGCGTCATCCTCGTCGGACGCTCACCCGAAAAGACCCGGGCGGTCGCGAATGAGGTCGGGATGCCCCACCACCTCGCCGACTTCTCCGACCTGGCACAGGTGCGTCGCCTCGCGGACGAACTGCTCGCCGCTTACCCGCGCATCGACGTGCTCGCCAACAACGCCGGCGGCATATTCGGTCCCCGCAAGCTCACCACCGACGGGTTCGAGCAGACGTTCCAGGTGAACCACCTCGGCCCGTTCCTGCTGACCAACCTGCTGCACGATCGGCTGGTCGAGAGCGAGGCATCCATCATCCAGACCGCCAGCGCCGCGGCCCGCATCTTCTCGCGGTTCGACATCGCCGACCTCAACGGTGCACGCCGCTACTCCGGACGCGTCGCCTACGGCAACGCCAAGCTGTCGAACATCCTCTTCACCCGCGAACTTCAGCGCCGGTGGGGGAGCGAGGGCATCTCGGCCGGAGCGTTCCACCCCGGCGTCGTCGCGACCGGCTTCGCGGGCAACCTGACCGGACCGTTCCGGTTCATGTACCACAACCCCCTCGCCAAGCGACTGCTGACGACGACCGACGAGGGCGGCAAGCGCCTCGTGTTCCTCGCCGACGGAAAGCCCGGCACCGACTGGCTCCCCGGCGCCTACTACGAGAACGACCGCGTCACGAAGACGCACAAGCTCGCCACCGACGAGCAACTCGCCCGCGAGCTGTGGGACCGCAGCGTCGAGATGGTGAAGCTCGGCTGAGGAGGGATGCCGCGATGCCGCAGTACGCCGTCCTGATCTACACCGACGACTCCGCGCACGCGCTCGACGCATCGGACGAGCATCTCGCCGAGCCCAACGCCCACGGTGACGAACTCGCCCAGTCGGGAGCACTGCGGGCCGCCTACGCGTTCACGCCGCGCGAGCTCGCCCGCTCCGTGCGGGCCGACGGGGTGACCGACGGGCCGTTCGTCGACTCGGCGCAAATCGTCGCGGGTGTCTACGTCATCGAGGCGGACGACGAGGATGCGGCACTCGCCATCGCGGCGACCAATCCCGCCATCCGCGGCGCCGGCGGTGTCGAGGTCAGGCTCATCCACAGCCGCACCTGAAACCGTAGGCGAGCGCGGCGTGACCCACCCCAGGGCCACGCCGCGGCATCCGTCAGCTCTGGATGAACGCCAGGATGTCGGGGTTGAGCACGTCGGCATGCGTCGTCAGCATGCCGTGCGGGTAGCTCTCGTAGATCTTCAGCGTCGAGTTCTGCAGCATCTCGGCCTGCTGTAGCGCCGCGGCCTTGTACGGCACCACCTGGTCGTCGTCGCCCTGGATCACGAACACGGGAACGGTGATCGCCGCGAGGTCCTCGCGCTGATCCGTCTCGCTGAACGCCTTGATGCCCTCGTAGTGCGCGAGCGCGCTGCCCGTCATGCCCTGCCGCCACCAGTTGTCGATCACCGGCTGCGACGGCGTGACGCCGTCGCGGTTGAAGCCGTAGAACGGACCGGATGCCACGGCCTCGAAGAACTCGGCACGGTTCGCCGCGAGCGCCTCGCGGAACCCGTCGAACACTGACAGGGGAGTGCCCTCGGTGTTCCAGTCGGTCTGCAGCATCAGCGGCGGCACGGCCGCGACCAGCACCGCCTTCGCCACGCGGCCCTGCGGCTCGCCGTACTTCGCGACGTACCGTGCGACCTGACCGCCACCCGTCGAGTGACCGATGTGTACCGCATTCTGCAGATCGAGGTGCTCGACGACCGCGCTCACATCGCTCGCGTAGTGATCCATGTCGTGACCCGTCGCGATCTGCGACGACCGGCCGTGTCCCCGACGGTCGCTCGCGATTACGCGGAATCCCTTGCCGAGGAAGTACAGCATCTGTGCGTCCCAATCGTCGGACGACAGCGGCCACCCGTGGTGGAACACGATCGGCTGGGCGCTCTTGTCGCCCCAGTCCTTGAAGTAGATCTCGGCGCCGTCGTCCGTGGTGATGAAAGGCATGGGCTTGTCTCCTTTGTGTGGGTGGATCGGTTCAGCCGAGGTCGGCGATCGCGTCGGTGATGACGGTCACGACCTCGTCGGGGTGGGAGCGCATCACGAGGTGCGGCGCGTCGAGTTCGATGACCGAGCGGAAGCCGGCGCGCTCGTACCCGAACCGCTCGACGTCCGGATGGATCGTGCGGTCGGCCGCCGAGACGACACCCCACGCGGGCTTCACCTTCCACGCCGCGACTGGAGCCGGCTCGCCGAACGCGAGAGCCGCCAGCGGACGCTGCGACACCGCCAGCACCTCCGCGACCTCCCGATCGACCCCGGCGGCGAAGATCTCGGGGAACGCGTCGACGTTCACCGACACGTCGGTGCCGGGCTCGCCGCCGTCGACGGGGAACGGCGTGTAGATGAGGTTCGCGGCGAGATCCGAGTCGGGGAAGCCGCCCTGCAGCTGCCCGAGGCTCTCGCCTTCGTCCAGCGCGTAGCCCGAGAGGTAGACGAGACCGACGACGTTCTCGGCCACCCCGGCGACGGTGATCACCGCGCCGCCGTAGCTGTGCCCGACGAGCAGCACCGGTCCGTCGATCTCTTCGACGACGGAGCGGATGTACGCCGAGTCGCCGAGCAGGCTCCGGTTCGGCACGGCGGGCACGTGGACCCGGAAGCCGCGATCGAGCAGCAACCGCGTGACGGGGGCGAAACTCGCGGCATCCGCGAATGCCCCGTGGACCAGAACGACGGTGGGTGAAGCCATGGCGGGCATCCTTTCGGAAGGGGGATGCTCGTCACGCTAAAGCGCTTACCTGCCGCTGTCGTGGCCCTCGCAGTACACGTCTCAGCGCGTCGCACCCCGGTGCTTCGCCAGTCGGCTGCCCGAGGTGGGAGTCACGGTGTCGGGGGAGGGCAGCGCCACTGTTCCGTCGAGCACCTTCGCCCGCAACTCGACGAGCGCGCGCTCGCCGATGCTGCCCGGAATGCCGTAGCAGATCACGGTGTAGAGCCCCGGATGCGCTTCGAGGATCTGCCATTTCATGTCGACCCAGCCGTGCTCGGGGAAGTAGTTCGGCGCCGTGCCCGAGGTCAGGGGGAGCGCCTCGTGCTGGTCCCACATCTCGGCGAAATCGGCATCATCGAGAAGCAACCCGATGATCTCCTGCCAGCGCGGATCCGACGGATTGCCGTAGTACCGGACCCGCGACACCGTCGTCCGCGCGCCGTCCAGCCACGAATCGAGCGCCCGCACCTCGGGCGGAGCCTCGAACTGCATGAGCGCGAGGTTGTTGCCGACCTCGACGTATCCCGGCGCGACTGCCCGGATCAGGTCGTTGACGACCATGATGTCCTGGTTGCGGTCGATGATGTACGCCGCCGTGTGCTCCCAGTGCGTGATCATCTCGACCAGATCCGGCGGCGGTTCCTCGCCCTGGTGCACCTCGTACGGCGCCTCCGAATCCGGCAGGGCGAGACGCTGCAGGTAGGCCGTCCCCGCCCGGTCGAGCCGCAGAGCGCGAGCCAGCGAATTGCACACCTGCAGCGACATCTGGTGTCCGCTGCCCTGCTCGAGCCGCCGGTAGTACTCCGCGCTGATGCCGGCCAACCGCGCGACCTCCTCGCGCCGCAACCCCCGCACACGGCGGCGAGGTTCGGAAGGGATGCCGACGGCATCCGGAGTCAGTGCCGCGCGGCGCGCGCGGAGGAAGCTCGCCAGCGCGCTCTTCTCCGAACCCGGTCGATCAGAAGTCACGCGAGACATCCTGCCCGAGACGTGTGTCGGGTGGGGGTGTGCGCGTCAGGCGTTGCCGCTGAGCAGCCACATCATGAGGGCGCTCGTCGAGATCAAGCCGGTGATCGCGGCGATCGATCCGAGCGAACCGCCCACCAGCGCCATCACCTTCGACTGGCCGCGCGTCAGCGCGTAGATCCCGAGGCCGAACGCCGTCAGACCGAGGAGAAGCCCGGCCCACGGGACGAGTCCGGTGAGGAACGCGACGATCCCGACGACCAGGGCGGCGACGGCGAGGCCCTTCTTCGGCTGCGAGTTCGTGGGGAGGGGCGGCGACGCCCGGCGGTCCGGTTCGGACCGACTCGGTAGTTGGGACATCGCTCCCTCTCTTGTCGACTGCTCCTCAGGCTACCGGGCGACTGCCGGAGCGATGTCGGAGGCCCTCACCACAATGGAGGTATGACCGAACGGCCCCGCATCAGCATCGACGAGCACGTGACGCTGCTCGCCGGTGTCGTGCACGACGCGGTCAGCGTCGAGCGGCTGCTGTCGCACCTCGAGGTCGTGAAGGTGAAGGTCCTCGCCCGGGCCAGCGCGCTCGCCGAAGCGAACGCGGCGGGCAGTGCGAACGAGCGCGACATGGCCCTGCGCGAGATCGCCGCCGAGCTCGGGGGAGCGGTCGCGGCATCCGATCGGGTCATGCAGCGTCGCATCGACGAAGCCCGCACCATCGTGGAGGACTACCCGGCGGCCCTGAAGGCATGGGAACTGGGTCGCATCACTCGCGGTCACGTCCGCGTGATCACGGATGCCGGGGCGAACCTCCCGGGCGACGTCCGCCCCATGGCCGAGGCGATCGCCGTCGAGCGGTGCCGCCATGACACCCCCAACCGGGTGCGCGCCGAGATCGAGATCCTCGCGCACCGGATGCACCCGCGCTCCTTCACCGAACGGCATCAGGATGCCGCGGCCCGCCGGTCCGTGCGCATCGTGCCCGGCCAGGACGGCATGTCCGAGCTGATCGCGAACCTGCCCACCGTGCTCGCCGAGGGCATCCACGACCGGCTCACCCAGCAGGCCCGTGCGGTCATCGACACTCGCACGGAGCGCGGCGGCATCGAAGCCGTGGCAACAGACGAGCGGAACACCGATCAGGTGCGCGCCGACGTGTGCGCCGACCTGCTGCTCGCGGGAACGCCCGCGCTCGACGACACCCGCGACACGACCGCCGGTCCGCTCGGCGCCATCCGCGCACGCGTGCAGGTCGTCGCCCCCGCGACCGCCCTCGCCGGCGAAGACCCCGCGTGCGACCTCGTCGGACGTTCGCCCATCGACGCCGACACCGCCCGGCGCCTCGCCGGCGGCGCCCCATCGTGGGAACGTCTCGTCACCGACCCGATCTCGGGCACCGTGCTGGCCGTCGACACGTACCGTGTGCCGCTCGCCATGCGGCGCTACCTGCAGGCCCGCGACCAGCACTGCCGATTCCCCGGATGCCGCATGGCCGCCATCCGCTGCGAGGTCGATCACACGCACGATCACGCCCTCGGCGGCAAGACCGAGGTCACCAACCTCGGTCACCTCTGCCAACGGCACCATTCGATGAAGCAGTTCACCAAATGGCGGGTGCGACAACTCGGGGGTGGCGTCCTCGAATGGACCTCACCCCTCGGCAGAACGTATCGCGAAGACGCACCGACACCGGCCGTCGCGTTCGCTCCTGCCTGAGATGCCCGAGACTGTCGACATGGCCGGTTTACATCACGTCGAACTCTGGGTCGCCGACCTCTCCGCTGCGCAGACCGAATGGGGATGGCTGCTCGCCGAGCTCGGGTTCGCCCGCGAGAGCGTGTGGACCGAGGGGGAGTCGTGGGCAGCGGGCGGCGCCTACCTGACCCTCACGACGTCGCCGAACCTGTCGACGGCCGTGCACGACCGGCGCGCTCCCGGGGTGAACCACATCGCCTTCTCGGGCGGATCGCGCGACGACGTCGACGCGATCATCGCCGCCGCGCCTGACCACGGCTGGCGCCCCCTCTACCAAGAGCGGTACCCACACGCCGGCGGCCCCGATCACTATGCGGCGTGGCTCGAGAACTCAGCCGGAGCCAAAGCCGAGATCGTCGCCGACGCACACTGACACTCGGAGCATGACAGCGGTGCCAGGATGGTCCGGTGGCCCCTGACGTGAACGCGCTCCAGAACCATCCCGGTGACGTCGAGTACCCGGTCCGCTCGCGTCGGCGATACGCCCGCGTGCTCGAGGCGAAGCGCAAGGCCGACCCCGCCGAGATGCGTCGACGCGCTCTGCCCGTCACCCTCATCGCCGCCCCGTCGGTATCGCGGCCTTCGTCCTTTCGTTCGTGTGGCAGGTCGACGACGTCATCGTCAACTTCTTCGCCTTCGCTGTCGGAATGGCGGTGGGCCTTTTGATCGCCTCGATCATCCTGGCGCGACGGGATGCCGGTGCCCCCCGCCGAGCCCAGCTCGCCTACATCGCGGCATCCGGTCGACAGGCGCTCACGACGCGGCAGCAGCAGATCCTCGCGCTCGACTGCGCGAGCGATTTCGCCGCCCGCGGTTGGAACGGTTCGCTCGCGTTCACGCCCACGTACTCCGAGCTTCCCCAGGAGCTGCGCGCGAAGCACCAGGACGGCGAGAAAGGGTCGCCCTGGTTCTCGCTGCCCGTCGCGTCGCTCAAGCAGCTGCGCGGCGCCCTCGACGAGCAGTTCAAGATCGTCACTAAAGCCGATGCCGAGCTGCTCGTCGCCGACACGCTCACCATCGGCCTCAACTCGCAGCGCTTCGCCGAGGTCGTCCACAGTGACGGCGGCGAGCACATGATGACGCGCGTCGCCGGGCTGACCGAGATGCCCGTCTTCGACATCCAGGACCTCGCCCGCGGCACGGAGGAGCACCCCGCCCGGCTGCTGCTGGCCGCCGACATCGAACGCGGCATCGGCGGCATCCGTTACGCGTACGTCGCCGGCTACCTCACGGCCGACGAGACGTGGGCGCTGCTCGAGCCGCTCGCCGAGAAGGCGTTCGCCACCTACCGCAGCTGGGACGACTACTGGCGCGAGGTCATCATCGCCACCGCGTTCCGCACCGATTCACTGCAGGCCGTGCAGAGTCAGCGCGACGCGCTCGCCGACCTTCGCAGGTCTTCGTGGCCCGCGGCATCCGTCACCTGGCCGGCCAGCGGGGCGCGCGCATGAGGATCGCGACCGACCTCGCCGAGATCGAGCTCGACGTCGTGCACCGTTGGCTGTCCGAGGGCGCGTACTGGGCGCTCGGCCGCAGCCGTCACGTCGTCGAGCGCGCCGCGCGAAACTCCCTCAACTTCTTCGCCCGGGACGACGACGGGACGCCCCTCGGCTATGCCCGCGTCGTCACCGATTCCGCGACGTTCGCGTGGCTCTGCGACGTCTACGTCGACCCGGCCGCGCGCGGGCAGGCCGTCGGCAAGGCGCTCGTCGGCGCCGTCGTCGCCACGCTCGAGCCGATGGGCCTGAAGCGGACGCTCCTCGTCACCGCCGACGCGCACGGACTCTACGAGCAGTTCGGGTTCGAGCCGTACCCGACGCCCGAGCGCCTCATGCAGCGCGGCTGACGCAAGGCCCGGTCACTTCTCGACCTCGCGGCCCTCCGCGATCCAGGAACCCGTGCCGCCTTCGACGTTGGTCGTCTCGAGACCGTGGTGCTCAAGGAACGCCGCCGCCCGCGCGCTGCGTCCGCCGGCCTGGCAGATGAGGTGCAGGTCGTCGAGCTCGCGCAGCTCGTCCACGTGGTCGGGCACCGTGGCGAGGGGGATGTTGCGCGCGCCGGGCACGTGACCCGCCGCGAACTCATCGGGTTCGCGGACGTCGATGATGTTCGCGGGGGAGGCCTCGGCCAGCTGCGCCGTCGTGATGGAGTGCATACCTCGATGGTCGCAGATCAGAGCGGATGCCGGGCGGTCAGGCTCGTCAGATGGTGCTCCAGGAGACGGCGCGCGTGCGTCGCGGGATCCGCCGGATCGGCCCACAGCAGGTGCAGCGCGAGCCCGTCGAGGAGCGCCTGCAGACGGAGCGTCTCGAGCGCGATGTCGATCTCGTCGGGCAGGTCGAGCTGACCCAGTGCGACGCCGCAGATCAACCCGACACCGTCGTGCAGGTCGCGCACACTCTCGGTCAGGGTCGCGTCCGTCAGAGCGAGACTCCCCAGCTGCAGCTGCGCGATCAGCTCGACCCGGCGAGTCGTGTCGAGCGGCAGCAGCTCGAGCAGGACGGCGATCGCCAGCGGCATCCGCTCACCCGTCAACCCCGTCACGCGTGCGGAGACGGCGTCGTGGATCCGGTCGACGCAGTACCGGCGGAGCGCGAGCTGGGTCGGGAACGCGCGGCGGAGGGATGCCGTCGCCAGCCCTGCCTCATCCGCGATTTTCCGCACCGAGAGTGCGGCGAGTCCGTCACGGGCGAGGACGCGCATCGCGGCATCGCCGATCGCGCGGTCGCGCTCGTCGTGGTCGATCAGTCGCGGCATGCTCTCATCATGCCGCGACCGCGGGTGCCTTCTTCGGCCACACGGTGTAGCCGAGCGCCCAGAGGGTATCGACGGCGACGATCACGCCGAGGATCGGGAAGAACCGCAGCAGCTCCGACGTGCGCTCGGGAGCCCCGACCAGCAGGATCAGCCCGCCCAGCACGGCCGCCGCGATGGCGACGGCGAGCAGCGTGCGGGGGACGTCCTTCCAGCAGGCGCGTGCGTAGTCCCAGCCGTACCGTCCGGGGCGCGGCGCCGCGCCCCGGAACCATTGAGCGAATTTCGCGTCGGCCCACGCCACCATCCGGTGTCCGTACGCGACCGAGACGCCGATGTAGAGCGCGGCCAGGCCGTGATGCCACGACGCGGTACCGCCCCCCAGGAGATCGACCCCGACGAGGACGAGCAGGATCAGGTCGATGACCGGAGCCGCGAGCAGGAGCATCGCTCCCAGACGCGGGCGACGGAAGACGTAGCGGGCGACGAGACCCGCGATGATCGCGAGCCAGAAGCCGATTTCGCAGGCGATGATCGCCACCAGGATCACGAGGATTCCTTTCGTCCGAACGAGTCCGATCAAAGTAGCACGACTGTGCTAAATAAGCCGGCCGCCGGTCGCGATAGCGTTCCTTCGTGATCCCGATCGAGAACCTCCTCGCCTTCGCCCTGGCGTCGATGGTGATCATCGTCATCCCGGGTCCCGGGGTCCTGTTCGTCATCGGCCGATCCATCGCGCTCGGCCGTCGCGCGGGCGTTCTCAGCGTGCTCGGGAACTCGCTCGGCAACATCCCCGCGATCCTCCTCGTCGCATTCGGCGTGGGGGCCATCGTCGCGTCGTCGGTCATCGCCTTCACGGCGATCAAGATCGTCGGCGCGATCTATCTCGTCTACCTGGGCGTCCAGGCGATCCGGCACCGGAAGCACCGAGCAGAGCGGGACGGGCGAGCATCGGCATCCGTCGTCACCCTGTTGCGACAGGGCTTCGTCGTCGGTCTCACGAACCCGAAGACCATCGCGTTCTTCGTCGCCGTCCTACCGCAGTTCGTCGCTCGGGATGCCGGCCCGGTATGGGCGCAGCTGCTGATGCTCGGCCTGATCTTCCAAGTGATCGCCCTCGTCTGCGACAGCACGTGGGCGGTCGCCGCCGGCACGGCGCGCGTCTGGTTCGGGCGGTCGCCGGGGCGCCTGGCGACGCTGTCGGGCGCGGGCGGGGTCCTCATGATCGGGCTCGGCGGGGCGCTCGCCCTCACCGGCGCGAAAAGCTGACGAGCGGGAATGTTCCGGAGCGCTGATGCGCTGGAACACCCCATGACGAACAACACGAAGCCTGCACAGTCGTCCGGCACGTTCCGCATCGGCGGAGACCTCGAGGTCACCCGCCTCGGCTACGGCACCATGCAGCTCACCGGCCCCGGCGTCTGGGGTCCGCCGAAGGACCACGACGAAGCCATCCGCGTCCTCCGCCGCAGCGTCGAACTCGGCGTGAACTTCTTCGACACCGCCGAGTCCTACGGCCCGTACGTCGCCGAGGAGCTCCTCAAGGAAGCCCTCCACCCCTACGCCGACGACGTCGTCATCGCGACGAAGTCCGGCCTCACCCGCACCGGCCCGAACGTCTGGCCGCCGCTCGGACGCCCCGAGTTCCTGCGTCAGGGCGCGGAGATGAGCCTCCGGCGCCTCGGCCTCGAGCGCATCGACCTGTTCCAACTGCACCGCATCGACCCGAAGGTCCCCCTCGCGGACCAGGTCGGCGAGCTGAAGGCGCTGCAGGACGAGGGCAAGATCCGCCACATCGGCCTCTCCGAGGTTTCGATCGACGAGGTCAAGGCCGCTCAGGAGATCGCCGAGATCGTCACGGTCCAGAACCTCTACAACCTGCAGCACCGCGACGCCGAGGACCTCCTCGACTGGTCGGAGGAGCAGGGCATCGGCTTCATCCCGTGGTTCCCGCTCGCGACCGGCGGCCTCACCGGCCCCGACTCTCCGCTGACCGACATCGCCGAGCGCAAGAACGCGACCCCCGCCCAGGTGGCTCTCGCGTGGCTGCTCAAGCGCTCGCCCGTCATGCTCCCGATCCCGGGCACGTCGAGCGTCGCCCACCTCGAGGACAACCTCCAGGGCGCCGTCATCGAGCTGACCGACGAGGAGTTCGCGGAGCTCTCGAAGCTCGGCAGCTGAGCCCCGGCATCCCTGGCGTCACGCGTCCACCTCTGCAAGGGTGGGCGCGTGACGCATTTCAGCGGTCAACCCGTCGTTCGGATGTGGACCGGTGTGGTGCGCGCCGAGGATGCGGACCGCTACATCCGGTACGTGGAGCGCACCGGCATGGATGCGTATCGCGCCACCCCCGGCAACCTCGGCGCGTGGCTGCTGACGCGCGACCTCGGCGACGGCCGCACGGAGATCACGACCCTGTCGCGGTGGGAGAACCTCGCCGTGATCGCGGCCTTCGCGGGCGACGACATCGAGCGTGCGGTGTTCTACCCGGAGGACGACGAGTTCCTCATCGAGCGCGACGAGCGGGTCCGTCACTATCGGCAGGCGTGACCGTATCTTCTTCACCTGATCCCGCGTACGGTGAGCACTATGTGGACAGTTCTCATCATCTTGTTGATCATCTGGGTGGTGCTGTCGATCGTCGGTTTCGCGTTCGAGGGTCTCTTCTGGCTCGGCCTCATCGGCATCGTGCTCTTCGTCGGCACCCTCGTGTTCGGCTTCATCCGACGGAGCGCCGCCAAGAAGAAGGTCTGACCGGGGCTACGCCTGCCGGTGGTGCACGCTAGAGCCATGGCTGCTGTCTCGTCGCTCTACCGGTATCCGATCAAGGGCTTCACGCCCGAACCCCGCACCGAACTCGTCGTGCAGGCCGATGGGCGTATCGCCGGCGACCGCGTGCTCGCGTTCCGCTTCGCCGACGCCACGGCTCCCGAGGACGACGACGGCCTCGACTTCTGGCCGAAGAGCCGCGGCCTCGCGCTCATGGACTTCCCGTCCATCGCCCGCCTGCACGTCGAGGTCGCCGACGGCATCGTGCGCATGAGCGACGACGGCACGCTGCTGGTCGAGGCAGGGCTCGACGACACGGGTCGCCGTGAACTCGAGGACGCCGCCACCGCCTTCGTCGCGCGGTCCTCCGATGCAAGACTCCTGCAGCGCGAGGGCGTCCTGCCCCTCCGGCTCATCGGCGACGGTGTCACGTCACGGTTCCAGGATCGCGCGCGCGGCTACGTCTCGCTCCACGGCGAGTCGACCGTCGCGCAGGTGGATGCCGCGGTCCCGGCATCCGTCGATGACCGCCGCTTCCGCTCCAACATCGTGGTGTCGGGCACTGCGCCCTGGGAGGAGCTCGACTGGTCGGGCCGCGTCCGCATCGGCGACGTCGAGTTCGAGGTCCAACGCCCCATCGGTCGATGCGCCGCGATCACCGCGAATCCCGACACCGGCGAGCGCGATGCGCGACTGCTGCGCGTGCTCACGACCGAGTTCGGTCAGAGCGAGGCGACCCTCGGCATCCTGCTGCTTCCGGTCGGCGACGGCGGCACGGTGCACGTGGGGGACGAGATCGTCGCCGACCGGAACTGACCGCCTGGGAGCGATCCCATAGACTCTTCGTCGGCATTCCCCATGCACTCTCCGATCCACACCCCCGCTCCACCGCGCCGCGACATCCAAGGCCTTCGCGCCATTGCCGTCCTCGCGGTCATCGGCGCACACGCCGCAGGATGGCCGGCGGGCGGGGTCATGGGCGTCGACGTCTTCTTCGTCGTCTCGGGATTCCTCATCACCGGGATGCTGCTGCGCGAAGCGCGTGACACCGGCCGACTCGCGCTCGGCTCGTTCTACGCGCGCCGAGCGCGCCGCCTGCTGCCCGCGGCGCTGACCGTGCTGATCGCCGTCGGGGTCGCCGGCTGGTTCCTCTTCAACCGCACCCGCGGCGAGCAGACGCTGTGGGATGCCGCCTGGGCCGCCGTCTTCGCATCGAACTGGAACTTCGCTGCGCAAGGCACCGATTACTTCGCCGACACCGGAGCCGTCTCGCCGCTGCAGCACTTCTGGTCGCTGTCGGTCGAAGAGCAGTTCTACCTCGTCTGGCCGCTGCTGCTCCTGATCGTCGTCGCCCTCGTCGGCCGCACGCGGGTCAGGATCGTCGCGGGTGGTCTCGCGGCAGCGGTCGTGGCGGGGTCATTCGGCTGGGCGCTCGTCCAGTCCGATTCGCAGGCGACCGTCGCGTACTTCTCCACGCTGACCCGCGCGTGGGAGCTCGGCCTCGGCGCGCTCGTCGCCGTTCTCGTCCCCCTGCTGCGCCGCATCCCGCGCGCGCTCGGAGGCGTGATGCAGTGGACGGGCGTCGCGGGGATCGTCGCGTCGCTGCTGCTCATCGACCCGACCGGGGGAGGCTTCCCCGCCCCGTGGGCGGCGGCGCCCGTCGCCGCCACGGCGCTCGCGATCGCGGGCGGGGTCGGGGGAGACCCGCGCCACCGACACCTGTTCCCGCTCACCAACCCGGCGACGGTCTTCGTCGGCGACGCCTCGTACTCGCTGTACCTGTGGCACTTCCCGGTGGTGGTCTTCGCGGCAGCGCTGCTCCCGGCATCCGAGTGGCATGTCTGGATCGTGCTCGGCGCGAGCGCCGTCCTCGGCCTCGCGTCGTACCTGATCGTCGAGCAGCCCCTGCGCTACGCGCCGTTCCTCGGCGGGATGCCGCGCGCCGAGGCCCGTGAACCCGAACCGGAGCCGGAGCCCGTCCCCGTGCCGGTCGTTGCGGTCGCGACGACGCGCCCCGCGGGGTGGACGCCGGGGACGCGATACTTCCCGGGATCATCCCGGCCGGCGGCTCCGCGCATCGAGCCCGCCGCGATCGCCGCGGCGCCCGCCCCCGTCGCCGAGCCGGTCCTCGTCGAACCGGCCACCGAGCCGCGCGGGAGTGCGCTCTCCGCGTGGCGTGAGCGCTTCGCCGCGCAGGTCTTCCTCGCGACGGCCGGACTCGTCGTCGTCGCACTCGCCGGCGCGCTCGCGGTGACGGCATCCGGCCACGGTCCCCGGTTCGGTCTGCCCGAACTTGCCCCCGCCGCGTCGGCGCCCACGGTCTCGGGCGACCCCACCGCCGATCTGCAGGCAGAACTGGCCGCCGCCGTCACCGCGGACGCGTGGCCCGACCTCACCCCCTCGCTCGACCGCGTGATGGCGGCGTCGTCGGGAGCCAACCCCGCGCACGACTGCTTCTCGCCCGGCGCGGCAACGGCCTGCGGGTGGGGGAGCGGCGATGCGCCCGTGCACATCTGGCTCGTCGGCGACTCGACCGCCATGGCCTACGCGCCTGCCTTCCGCCGCATCGCGGACGACAGCGCCGGCAGCATCCGCGTCTCGGCCATGGGCATGTACGGATGCCGCTTCACCGACGTCCTCGTCGAGAACGACGACCCGCAGGTGATGGCGGGATGCCAAGCGCGCAAGGCCGCCGTGCGAGCCGCGATCCTCGCCGATGCGCCCGACCTCGTCGTCATGTCCAACGCGTTCACGCTCGGGCGGACTGTCGACGGCACCGACCTGTCGGCGGACGCGCTCATCGCCGCACAGCGACGCGAGGCCGACACCTACGGGATGGGCGAGCGGATGCTGCACCTGGCCCCGCCGCCCCAGGGAGTGAGCCTCGCCGCCTGCTACACGCCGACGTCGTCGCCCCGGGCGTGCGACAGCGCGGTCGACGGAACGTGGCGCACGATGGAGGCCCTCTCGGAGCGCGCCGCCGCGGACGCCGGCGACCATGCGATGTCGTCGCTCGCGTTCACATGCGCCGACGAGGTCTGCCCGCCCTTCGCGGGGTCGATCCCGACGAAGTACGACCAGACCCACCTGACCGTCGAATACGCCGAGCACATCGCGCCGGCGCTGCGGCAGGCGCTCGACACCGCGGGTCTGCTGACCACGCGCTGACGACCTGCGCCAAGATGGCGGGATGCCTCTCCTCCCCGCCCCGCGCCTCATCGACCCCGCCGCCGTCCCCGCCCTGCGGTGGGGTGTCATCGGCACCGGGATCGCCGACCAGTTCGTGCACGCTATCCACACCCACACGACGCAGCGCGCGGTGGCCGTGACGGCACGCGACACGACGAAGACCGACGCCTTCGCAGAGCGGCACGGCATCGCGCGCACGCACGACTCCGTCGATGAGCTGGTCGCCGACCCCGACGTCGACGTCGTCTACGTCGCCACGCCGCATCCGCTCCACCGCGAGCAGGCGCTCGCCGCCATCGCCGCCGGAAAGCACGTGCTCATCGAGAAGCCGATCGCGATGACCGCGGCGGACGCGCGCGAGATCCTCGACGCCGGACGCGCAGCAGGCGTGCTCGTCGCCGAGGCGATGTGGACCCGCTACCTGCCGCAGGCCGACGTGATCCGCCAGCTGCTCGAGGCGGGGACCCTCGGCGATATCGACCTCGTCCGCGCCGACTTCGGCTCGCTCGTCCCCTTCGACCCCGCGAGTCGGATGTTCGCCCCGGCGCTCGGAGGCGGCGCCATGCTCGACCTCGGCGTCTACATCGTCGCGTTCGCCTCGTCGATCATCGGACCGCCCACGACGATCCGCGCCGTCGGCACCCTCGCGCCGACCGGTGTCGACGACAGCGCCACGATCGCCCTGAAGACGGATGCCGGGGTCCAAGCCGCCCTCACGACGACCTTCGGAGCGGTCACGCCGATCGAGGCATCCGTCTTCGGCTCCCGCGGCCGACTCGATGTCCTCAGCCCGTTCTACGGGCCCACGGGGCTGCGCCTCAGCGTCGATGGGCAGGTCGAGGAGTGGCGCGACGACACCCTGCCGCAGGTGCACGACGGGCTCGGCTATCAGGCGACCGCGGTCGCCTCGTTCGTGGGAGCCGGGCTCGTCGAGTCCCCGCTGCACCCGCACGACGAGGTCGTGTCGGTGCTCGCCACGATCGACGAGGTCCGCCGTCAGATCGCCGCTGGTTGAGCACGTGCTGGTGGCCCGGGGTTAGCCTTGATCACCATGACCATCCAGCACACCGTCGTCTTCGCCCTGCACCACGCGGAGGATTCCTCCGAAGAGAAGACGTTCCTGACGGACGCGCAGCGGTCCCTCTCGGCCATCCCCGGCGTCCAGCAGTTCCGCGTCAACCGTCAGATCAGCCCGCGCAGCGACCTGCGGTGGCAGTTCACGATGCTGTTCGACGACCAGGCCGCCTACGACGCGTACAGCGCCCACCCCGACCATGTCGCCTTCGTCGAGAGCCGCTGGAGCCACGAGGTCCGCGACTTCCAGGAGTTCGACTTCGTCGCCGGCGACTGATCGGGGCGTTCGGGGCGCTCAGCGCTCCGAACGCACGTCCGCGAGCGACGGGTAGTCGGTGTAGCCCTCTGCTCCGCCGGTGTAGAAGTACTCCGGACGCGGCTCGTTCAGCTCGGCGCGCTGCTCCCACCGGATCGGCAGGTCCGGGTTGGCGATGACCGGGCGGCCGACGGCGACGGCATCGGCCCATCCCTCGAGCACGAGCTCCTCGGCCTCTTCACGCGTCGTGACGACCCCGAAGCCCGAGTTGAGGATCGTGGGCGCGCCCGCCGCGTGGCGGATGTGCTGCACGATGTCGCTCTTCGGGTCGGCGTGCAGGATGTCGACGAACGCCAGACCCAACGGGGCGAGGCCCTCGGCGAGGGCCGTGTAGGTCGCACGCGCGTCGGCGTCATCGCTCTCGAGGACACCGGGGATCTGGTGCTGCGGCGAGAGACGGATGCCGGTGCGCTCCGCCCCGACCGCCTCGGCGACCGCGCGGGTCACCTCGATGCCGAAGCGCGCGCGGTTCTCGGGAGATCCGCCGTACACGTCGTCGCGGACGTTCGACTCGGGGGAGAGGAACTGGTGGACGAGGTAGCTGTTCGCGCCGTGGACCTCGACACCGTCCATGCCCGCGGCGATCGCGTTGCGCGCCGCCTGCACGAACTGCGCGACGGTCTCTGCGACCTCCGCCGTCGTGAGGGCGTGCGGGACGGGGAGGTCGACCTTCTCGCCCGTCACCGTGCGCCCCTGGCCGGGGGAGGCGATGGCGCTCGGGCCCACGACCAGGTCGACGCCCGAGATCTCGGGGTGCGAGACGCGCCCGCCGTGCATCAGCTGCATGACGATCGTGCCGCCCTCGGCATGCACCGCGTCGGCGACGCGACGCCAGCCGGCGATCTGCTCATCGGTCTCGATGCCCGGCTGGCCGGGGTAGGACTTGCCGGCGACCACGGGCCAGGTGCCCTCGGTGACGATGAGGCCGACACCGGCGCGCTGGCGGTAGTACTCGACCATCACATCGTTCGGCACACCGTCCTCCGCAGCCCGCGTGCGGGTGAGGGGTGCCATGACGACACGGTTGGACAGATCGAGGGCGCCGAAGACGGCGGATTCGTACAGGCTCATGTTGAGGGGCAACGACACGTCAGCACGGTCGTATTCCCCTCCACTCTCACTCGGCCGGGGGAGCACCCTCCTCGGCCGGTGCCGCGTCGACCAGGTCGTCGTGCGCCTGCTCGAACTGCGAGCGGTAGAGGCGGTAGTAGGCGCCCTGCTGACCGATGAGCTCTTCGTGCGTGCCCTTCTCGACGATGTCGCCGTGCTCCATCACGAGGATGAGGTCGGCGTCGCGGATCGTCGACAGGCGGTGCGCGATGACGAACGAGGTGCGTCCCTCGCGCAGCGCCGCCATCGCGTGCTGCAGCAGGAGCTCGGTGCGCGTGTCCACGGATGACGTCGCCTCGTCGAGGATCAGCACCGCCGGCTGTGCCACGAAGGCACGCGCGATCGTGATGAGCTGCTTCTCGCCGGCCGACACGTTCGAGGCGTCCTCGTCGAGGAGCGTCTCGTAGCCATCGGGCAGCGAGCGGACGAACCGGTCCACGCGCGTCGCGACCGCGGCATCCACGATCTCGTCATCGGTCGCCGAGGCGCGGCCGTAGCGGATGTTCTCGCGGATGGTGCCGGCGAACAGCCACGGGTCCTGCAGGACCATGCCCGTCCGCGAGCGGACGTCGTCGCGCGAGAGCTGCGCGATGTCCTGCCCGTCGAGCAGGATGCGGCCGCCGTCGAGCTCGTAGAAGCGCATCAGCAGGTTGACGAGCGTCGTCTTGCCCGCACCCGTCGGGCCCACGATCGCGACGGTCTGCCCCGGCTCGACGCGGAACGACAGATCCGTGATGAGCGGGTGCTCGGGTGCGTAGGCGAACTTCACGTGCTCGAACTCGATCACGCCACGCCCTTCGCCGCGGGCCGGCGCGTCAGCGGCATCCGGTTCCTGCTCGTCGGCGTCGAGGAGCTCGAACACGCGCTCGGCCGAGGCGGTGCCCGACTGGACGACCGCGGCCATGCCGCCGAGTTCGGACAGCGGCTGTGTGAACTGCTGCGAGTACTGGATGAACGCCTGCACGTCACCGAGACGCAGCTGACCGCTCGCGACCTGCAGCCCGCCGAGCACGGCGATGCCGACATAGGTGAGGCTGCCGACGAAGGTCATCGAGGGCATGATCATGCCCGAGAGGAACTGCGCCTTGAACGCGGCCTGGTAGAGCTCCTCGTTCTCCTCCTGGAACTTCGCACGGGCATCGGCCTCGCGGCCGAACACGCGGACCAGCGAGTGCCCCGAGAACGACTCCTCGACGCGGGCGTTGAGGCGGCCGACTTTGCGCCACTGCACCCCGAACGCCTTCTGCGACTTCGGGCCGATGACGCCGAAGATGATCGCCATGAGCGGCAGGGCGATGAGGGCGACGATCGCGAGCTGCCATGAGATCGAGAACATCATGACGAGCACGCCCACCACGGTGAGCACCGCCGTCAGCGCACCCGACAGCGACTGCTGCATCGTCTGGGTGATGTTGTCGATGTCGTTCGTGACACGGGAGATGAGCTCGCCGCGCTGCACACGGTCGAAGTGCGACAGCGGCAGGCGGTTGAGCTTCGCTTCGACGTCTTCGCGCAGGCGCCACATCGTGCGGACCATGATCACGTTGATGACGTAGCCCTGCGCCCACGTCAGGATCGCCGACACGACGTAGATGACGAGCACCCACGTGATGATCACCTTGAGCGCGTCGAAGTCGACGCCCGAGCCGGGCGTGTAGTTCTGCATCGCGGCGACGATGTTGGCGAAGTCGTCCTGGCCCTGACCGCGCAGCGCGGCGACCGTCTCAGCCTGGCTCAGCCCGGCGAACGCGGGGTTGTCACCGAGCATGTTCGACAGGAACCCTTCGAAGACGATGTTCGTCGCCTCGCCGAGCACCTTCGGAGCGATCACCGCGAGGACGACACCGATCGCTCCGGCGAGCGTCACGAGGCCGAACATCCACTTGAACGGCGCCAGCAGGGCGATCATGCGGATGAAGCTGGGCCCGAACTGCGACGCCTTGCCCGGCGCGACCGAGTCCCACGATCCGCTGTTCAGGCGCGCCTGCTCGGCGAGCTCGGCTTCGAGCTTCTCCTCGTCGGTCATCTGCGTGTCCGGCGCGCTCATGCGTCCACTCCCAGCTGCGATTCGACGATCTCTCGGTAGGTCTCGTTGGTGGCCAGGAGCTCCTCGTGCGTTCCGACACCGACCATGCGGCCGGCGTCCAGGACGACGATGCGGTCGGCGTCGGTGATCGTCGACACACGCTGCGCGACGACGATCTTCGTCACCTCCGGTAGCTCGCGCCAGAGCGCCTGACGCAGCCGGGCATCGGTGGAGAGGTCGAGGGCCGAGAACGAGTCGTCGAAGACGAGGACGTCGGGCCGGTGCACGATCGCGCGGGCGATCGAGAGCCGTTGACGCTGCCCGCCGGAGACGTTCGTCCCGCCCTGCGAGATGCGGGCGTCGAGCCCGCCGTCCATCTCCTCGACGAAGTCGCGGCCCTGTGCGATCTCGAGAGCGTGCCAGAGTTCCTCGTCGGTCGCGTCCTCGCGCCCGAAGCGGAGGTTCGACGCGATGGTCCCGGTGAACAGGAACGGCCGCTGCGGCACGAGGCCGATGCCCTTCCAGAGCTCGTCGAGGTCGGCTTCGCGGACGTCGACACCGGCGACGCGGACCGACCCACCGGTGACGTCGAACAGGCGGGGGATGAGCGAGACGAGCGTCGTCTTGCCGGCACCGGTCGACCCGACGACGGCGACCGTCTCGCCGGGCGCGGCCGCGAAGGTGAGGCCCTCGAGCACGGGCGCATCCGCGCCCGGATAGGTGAAGGCGACGTCGTCGAACTCGACCGCACCGGGGCGCGGGAACTCCCGCACCGGCTTCTCGGGACGTGCCAGCCCGCCCTCGACCGCGAGGACCTCGCCGATGCGGTCGGCCGAGACAGCGGCGCGCGGGATCATGATCGTCATGAAGGTGGCCATCAGGACGCCCATGAGGATCTGCCCGATGTACTGCATGAAGGCGAAGAGGGTGCCGATCTGCACGCTGCCCTCGTTGACCTCGATGCCGCCGAACCAGATCACGCCGACGACCGTGATGTTCAGCACGAGCATCGCGAGCGGGAACATCAGCACGAACAGCGACCCGACCTTGCGGCCGACGACGAGGATGTCGGTGTTGGCGCCGCGGAAGCGCTCCTCCTCGATCGGTTCGCGCACGAAGGCGCGGACGACGCGGACGCCGGTGAGCTGCTCGCGAAGGATGCGGTTCACGGCGTCGAGCTTCTTCTGGTAGCTGCGGAACAGCGGCACCATCCGGCTGATGATGAGGACGCCGATGACCAGCAGCGCCGGCACCGAGACCCCGATGAGCCAACTGAGCCCGACGTCCTGCTGCAGCGCCATGACGATGCCGCCGATGGCGAGCAGCGGAGCGGTGACGAGCATGGTCGCGCCCATCATCGCGAGCATCTGGACCTGCTGCACGTCGTTCGTGTTGCGGGTGATCAGCGATCCCGCGCCGAACTGGGTGACCTCGCGCTCCGAGAAGCCGCTGACGCGGTCGAAGATGTCGCGGCGGATGTCGCGCCCGACCGCCATGGCGGCCCGCGCGGCGAAGAAGGTGGCGACGATCGAGGCCACGATCTGGCCGAGGGCGATGACGAGCATGAGCACGCCGTGCGACCAGATGTAGCCGACGTCGCCCTGCGTGACGCCCTTGTCGATGATGTCGGCGTTCAGGCGGGGAAGGTACAGCGCAGCCATGGCGGAGGCGAACTGGAAGAGCAGCACGCCGATCAGCAGCCAGCGGTAGGTCCGGAGGTACCGAACCAGAAGGGTTCCGAGCATATTCTCAGAGTGCCACCACCCGCCGACATCCGCGTCCCCCTGCGGGCGGATGTCCGCTCAGGGCGTAGGCGTCAGCTCGCGAGTTCGAGGAGCTCCTTGACGTGGCCGACGACCTCGCGGGGTCGGAACGGCTTGGCCACCACCTCGTCGACGCCGGCGCGGATCGCGTCCTCCTGGTCGGAGGTGTGGACGCGCGCGGTCAGCATGATGATGTGCGGCTGCGGGATGTCGGTGCTCCGCCGGATCTCGCGGGCCGCCTGGATCCCGTCCGTCCCGGGCATCATCCAGTCCATGAGGACGACCCGCGGCCGGTCCGCGCGGACCCGCTCGACGCCCTCGCGACCGTTGCCCGCGCGAGCGGTCGAGATCCCGGCGCGCTCGAGACTCGAGACGAGGAGCATAGCGATGTCGTCGTCGTCGTCAACCACAAGAACCGAAATCGCCACCCCCGTACTCTGACACCGATCCTGCGGTGCGGGTAATCCGAACCCCGCCGCCGGTTCGTCGGGGGCTGTCCCCGGCACGGGAGGGGGACCCGAGCATGAGCGATCGTCCGATGTGGAAGCCGATGCGACCCGAGGAGCTGTTCTCGCGGCTGCAGCTCCCGTTCGTCGCCGGGGTGACGTTCGTCGTCATCGCGGCCTGCCTCGCCGTCCCGAGCCTGTGGTCCGCCGGGCCCGTCCTCGCCGGCGTGGGTCTCGCGTATGCGGCATCCGTCGTCTTCCTCCTGCCGCAGCGCGCCTGGCTGCTGACGCCCGGGGGGATCGTCGTACCGCTCGTGGACATCGTCGCGCTCGCCCTGCTGCGCGCCTCGCTCTTCCCGTACATCCCGACCGTCGGCGTCCTCTGCCTCATGCCCTTCGCGTGGATCGCGCTGCGGTACCGCTGGCAGGCCCTCGCCCTCGTCTTCCTGGGCGGGCTGCTCATCTCGGCACTTCCGCTGCTCCTGCAGGTCGAGTCCGTGTCGACGCCGCTGATGGTCCTCAACCTCCTCACACTGCCGTTCCTGACCACGGGCATCTCGGTCGGTATCCACCTCGCCGTGAAGAGCTTCCGCAAGAGCCGACAGGAGGTGGAGGATGCCGCGCACCGCCTGCAGGCGAACCTCGAACAGTCGCGCGACGATGAGATGGTCCTGCGAACCGTCCTCGACACGGTGAACGGGGCCGTCGCGTTCTACAACGCGGAGGGTCGCCCCGTGCTGGCCAACCGCGCCGCACACAAGCTGACCGGTGTGGTCGGCTTCCGCTTCGACGAGGCGCCGTACGCCGGGCCGCACGTGTTCAAAGCCGACCGGAAGACCCCGGTTCCGTGCGCCGAGCAGATCATCCCGCGCGCCCTCCGTGGCGACGCCATCCGTAACCACCTGGAATGGTTCGGCCAGCCCGGCGACCAGGTCGCGATCCTCTCGTCCTCGGGTCGCGTGCATCGCTCGAACGGCGAACTGCTCGGCACGGTGGTCGCGGCCTACGACGTCACCGACCTCGCCGACGCCATCGAGGCGCGCGAGGAGTTCCTGACGACCGTCTCGCACGAACTGCGGACGCCCCTGACCTCCGTCGTGGGGTACGCCGAGCAGGTGATCGACATCCTGGGCGAGGACGCCGAACGCCTCGGCATCGGCACGGCGCTGGGCGCGATCTCGCGCAACAGCGAGGTGCTGCTCGAACGCGTGTCGCAGCTGCTCACGGCCGGCAACAAGAAGATGGTCCTCGCGCCGACGGTCGTGGACGTCGCGGAGCTCGTCGAGGAGACGGTCGCCGTCATGGTGCCCCTCGCGCGGCAGGCCGGCGTCGCGCTGTCGCTGGAATGCGACGAGAACGTCATCGCCGAGCTCGACGCCCGGCGGATCGAGCAGGCGGTCGAGAACCTCCTGACGAACGCCGTCAAGTTCACGCCGTCCGGGGGCTCGGTGTCCGTGAGGGTCACGCACGTTGCGGACGGAGACCACGTGCGCATCGCGATCAGCGATACCGGTATGGGCATGACGGCCGACGACGCGCGCCGTGTGTTCGACCGTTATTACCGGGCGACCGCCGTGCGGAAGAACGCCGTCCAGGGCATCGGGGTCGGCCTGTCGATCGTCAAGTCGATCGTGTCCGCCCATGCCGGCGATGTGGGCATCGAGAGCGAGCCCGGCGAGGGGACGACGATCACGCTGTGCCTTCCGCGGATGCGCGAGCCCGTCGCGCCGGCGGAGGATTTCGCGCTCTCGGCGTGACGACGGCTCCGTCGCTATGCTGTCGCCGTGACAGGCCCCGGAGACGAGCGCCGCAGCCCTCACCGGGCGCGGGACGCGCGGTGGCTGCGCGAGGCGACCGATCGCGTCCCGACGGCGTGGATCCCCGGCATCCTCACCGCGGTGTTCCTCGGTGCGGCCGCGGCGTTCGGCGGGCTCGAGGCGGTCGCCGCCCCGCCCGTTGCGACCCTGCAACCGGGGGAGACGCACGTGAACGACATGCTGTCGATCACGGTCGAACGTGCCGTGCTGATCGACACGCTGAGGGACGCGGGTCTGTCCGCGGACCCGGACAAGGGGGAGCGTGTCGTGGCGGCCGTGGTGCGGGCGGAGAACGTCTGGGACACCGCTCTGCCGGCGGCGGCCCAGGGGAAGGGGCTGTCGGGGTCGATCATCGCCAGTGATCTCGGTGGGCGGCATCCCGACGCGGTGGCTCGACTCGACGACGGGAACACGGGCCCGTGGTTGCAGCCGGGGGTCCCCGTCGAACTGGTCGTGGGGTGGATCATCACGAAGGACGAGCTGACGGATGCCGATGAGCTGTCGCTCGAGATCCGCGACTTCTCCCTCGTCACGGGGAAGTTGGTCGTGAACGGGGAATGGTGGGACAGCCCGGTGGTCGTCGCGAAGATGGACGTCCCGCTCACCGATGTCGGCGCGGGCGCGAACCAGCCGAGCCAAGGGGCATCCCGGTGAAAAGCGTCACGGTGTGGGCCGGGGGCATCGTCCTGCTGGTCGCGGCGTGGGGAGTCACGCAAATCCCCGCAGGCCAAGCGTTGACAGAGTCGTCCTTCGTCCAGTCCGTCGACGTCGGAGACCGCGCCGTCGGACGGCAGATGGCCGTCACCGTCACGGACGTCGCCGCAGCCGAGCGGATCTCGGATGAGGTCGGCTGGGCCGCCGACGGGGCGTGGGTCGTCGTGGACCTCAGCGTCGAGGCCGTGAACACGGAGGAGGGCGCCGTCCTCGGCCTGGCCACCCTCCTGATCGACGGCGACACCTACCGCGCCAGCGAACGACCCGTGTCGCTGCTCGGCAAGGCGCTGCAGGTGGGGGTGCCGAAGACGGGGAGTGTCGCGTTCGAGCTCCCGGCGGGGATGCGGGACGGCACCGCCGTCATCCGCTTCACCGTGAGCGATCGCGACTGGCGTCTCGATTCCGTCGTCGAGTTCACCGTCGATCTCGGCAGCCTACGCTGGGACGACGAACGCGAGCTCGCCCCGCTCGCGGGGGGTGGCGTGTGAGTGCCTGGTGGCGCAGCAATCGGCGGGCCCTGCTCGCGCTCGTCGTCGTCGTTCCCCTCACCGCGGGGGTCTTCCTCGGGTGGGAATGGTGGAAGGTCGCGCGGTACGAGCCCACCTTCCCGACGGTGGCCGAGCAGGGCCGCGCCGCGGACTTCGCCGACATCACCTTCGGCCCGGCCACCGCGACGGAGGTCTCACTGCTGGGCGTGACGGCTCCCGAGGGGACGAAGTTCCTCTGGGTGCGCGTTCCCGTCGATCGTCACGGCGCGGCGACCGGCTGCACGCTCACGGGGTTGCGTGAGTTGGGCGGACAGGGCCGCTTCTGGAGGGACGAGTCCAAGACGGTCGACTGGGACTACCGCCGGTACACGGCGTGCCCGAACGACCGGCGGAGCGACCTATTCCCGCGCGGGGCGTTCCAGATCGACGTGCCGTTCATCGTCCCCGACGACGTCGAGGGCCCGCTCGGTGTCGAGCTCGTGATCCCGGACGAGCTGCCGGGCTACGTCCGACTCGTCGTCGTGCCCTGACGCGACGACGGGCGCCCCGATGAGCGCGCCCACCGTCGCGTCGTAGGCACCGGCGATCACCACGGTTCGGATCGGTTCGATGATGACCGGGGCGATGAGGAGGAACAGTGCCCCGCCGGCGCGCCAGAAATCGTCGGGGCTCTGCGGTCCGACCAGGCGGGTGACCCCGAAATCGATGAGATCCTGCGCCAGCAGGACGAGGACGTAGGCGAGGACGTAGCAGCCGATCAGCACCGGGCCACCGCGCCACATCAGGACGACCGCGCGCCAGATCGGCTGGAAGCGCGAGCCGAGGCTCGCGCCGATGTCGGCGAGTCGGCGACGCAGCCGCTGCGGGATGCTGCCGTACCGCTGCCGGGCCCGCTCGGCGATCCGGCCGCGCCACTGGACCCCCCGTGGCGCCACAGCCTGGCCGTAGACGACGCCGGCGACGGTGAGCCAGGCGAGCGGGACGGCGACGAGTCCCACGGCTTCGCCAGCGACCGTGGCGACGGCATCCCACACCCATCCCAACGGGGCGAACCAGTCGCCGATCGACTCCCGCAGCTGGCCCACCCACGCGATCGCGCGGCGGGACTGCACCCACGCGGTCAGCTGTCCGGTGGCGTCGCCGATGAAGTAGGCGGCGAGGAAGATCCAGAGGCCGTCGAGGTAGGTGGCGACGAGCGAGCTCCAGCGGGGCAGTCGACCGCGCCACCGGCTCCACACCCACCGTCCGACGAAGGCGAGCACGACCACCGTGATCGTCATCGCATCCCACGGGAGCTTGTCGATGGCGCCGGAGACGTCGGCGTCCACTCCGGTGACGATGCCTTCGGCGATTCTCCCGTTCGTGACCTGCAGCGCGGTGTCGAGGTAGGTCGCTACGTCCTCGTTGAGGAAACCGAGGGCGGCGTACACCGCCAAGAAGGGGAGCACGGACGACAGCATCGCGTCACGGAACGCGACCCGTCTGCCGTGCCCGTCGGCTGGGGGCGGAGCGATGGCGCCGAGGCGCGTCATCCCGTCCCGTAGGACGAGGAACATCCCGACGAGGCTCACGAGCTTGGCGAGGATCGCGAGAGGGATGATCAGCATGCCGCCGAGCGCCGTGTAGCCGCCGACGTACCCCGCGACCTCCAGCCCGATGTAGCGGCCGAGAACCCCCGCGAGATACCAGGCGACGAGCGCGGGCCAGTGGCGCACGAGGAGGCGCCACGTCATCCCGAGCATCGTCCGCACGGTCTTACGGTAGCGGCAGGTGGGATGCCGCGTGGGTCGCCGTGGGACGAGCGATCAGGCAGCGGCGGCGGGCAGGTCTGTGCCTGGGATCGCCGCGAGGAGCTCTCGGGTGTACGTCTCGCGGGGTGACTCGAAGATCTGACTCGGAGTCCCCGACTCGACGATGCGACCGCCCTGCATCACGTGGACGTGATGCGAGATCATCCGCACCACGGCCAGGTCGTGGCTGATGAACAGGTAGCTCAGCCCGAGATCTCGCTGCAGCGCGACGAGCAGTTCGAGGATCTGAGCCTGCACGATGACGTCGAGCGCCGAGACCGCCTCGTCGAGGACGATGAGCTCGGGCTCCAGCGCAAGCGCGCGGGCGATGGCCACACGCTGACGCTGACCGCCGGAGAGCTCCGCGGGCAGACGGGTCATCAGCTCACGAGGAAGGGCGACCTGATCGAGCAGCCCCTCGACACGATCGCGCCGCGTGACAGGCGTGCCGATCCCATGGATCTGCAACGGCTCCGCGATGCTGTCTCCGATCGTCATCCGCCCGTTGAGAGAGCCGAAGGGATTCTGGAAGACCGGCTGCACGCGCCGACGGAAGCGGAAGAGCTCGCCCTTCGACATAGACGCCACCGTCGTTCCGTCGAATACGACGGATCCTGCCGTTGGTCGCTCCAAGCCGAGAGCCATGCGCGCGGTCGTGGACTTACCCGACCCCGACTCGCCCACGATCGACACCGTCTGTCCGCGCGGGATGACGAGGCTGGATGCCTCGACCGCCACGAAATCCGGGCGGCGGCCGCGGACGGGGTAGGTCTTGCCCACGGCATCCAATCGCATGAGGGGCTCACTGTCCGCTGCCGGACCGACGAGCGACGATGAGGTGAGGCTCGGCGCGGCCGCGAGCAGGCGGCGGGTGTACTCAGCCTGAGGCGCGCGCAGGAGGGTCTCCGCGCGGCCGGACTCGACCATCTCGCCGCGGTACATCACGAGCACCTTGTCGGCGCGTTCGGCCGCCAGCTCCAGGTCGTGCGTGATGAGCAGGACGGACGTGCCCAGCTCTGCCGTCAGGTCCACGAGCCGGTCCAGGATGGTGCGCTGCACGGTGACGTCGAGGGCACTGGTCGGTTCGTCGGCGATTAGGAGTTTCGGGCGGCAGGCGAGTCCCATCGCGATGAGCACTCGTTGACGCATCCCTCCCGAGAGCTGGTGGGGGTACTGCGCGGCCCGGCGCGCGGCATCCGGGATCCCGACGATGTCGAGGAGCTCGATCGCACGACGCCATGCCGCGCGGCCGAGACCCATGCGGTTGATCTTCAGAACCTCGGCGATCTGATCGCCGACACGCTGGATCGGGTTGAGGTTGGACATCGGATCCTGCGGAACCAACCCGATCCCGGCGCCCCGGATCGCCGTCATCTCCTTCTCGGACGCGCCGGCCAGATCCCGCCCGGCGAACATGATCGAACCGGAGGCGATCCGCCCGTTCGAGGCGAGAAGCCGATTGACGGAGGCGGCAGTCGTGGACTTTCCCGAACCGGATTCACCGACGACCGCGACCGTCTCACCGACGCCGACGTCGAAGCTGATGCCACGGATGGCGGAGAACACACCTCGGGCCGTCGTGAACTCGACGCTCAGATCACGTACGGACAAGACGGGGGAAGAGGTCATCGGGAGGTCCTTTCGATGTGAGCAAGAGAAGGGAGGAGATTCGAGCTGCGGCCGAGCCACACGGCCATGGCACTCGCCGCGATGAGTCCGCACACGGCGCCCGCGCCGAAGAGCCACGCGAACGTCGCTCGCGAAGGCTCGGTGGCTACGGCCGTCGACGCGAGAACGATCGCCGCGATGACCCCCGCGATGGCGGAGCCGACCTGGCGCATCATGATGTTCAAGCCGTTGACGGCGCCGGTCGCGTGGAGAGGCGCGACGTCCATCAGGATCAGGGGCATCGCGGCGAACGTGAAGGACGCGCTCCCCGAGACGAGCAGGGCGCAGAGGGCGACGATGACGGGATCATCGAGCACGAGCATTCGTGACGCGCTTGCAACGGCGACCGAGACCGCACCAGCGGTCACCGTGTTCCGGGCTCCCCACCGCGTGGCGCACATGGTCGCGAGAGGGGCGGCCGCGATCGAGGCGAGACTCGCGGGGGTCTGGATGAGTCCGGTGAGCAGGACGCCGCCGCCCAAGCCGACGCCCTCTCGCCCCGTGGTCTGCGAGACGTAGACGGTTCCTGTGAAACTCAGGAAGAACGCGATCCCGACGAACATCGCGGTGATGTGCGAGGAAGCGATCGGCGCGAGCCGTGCGAGTCGCACGTCGACGAATGGCGAACGTGCGCGGAGTTCGTATCGAACCCACCACGCACCGACCGCCATGGCTGCGATCCAGCACACGATCGATGTCGGCGGGATGCCGACCGAGCCGATGAGGCTCAGCGGGATGAGGGTGAGCAGCAGGATGCCGCTGAAGGTGACGGCCCCCACGAAATCGAACCTCGAGGAGGTTCCCGGCGCGCGATGCGGCACGATGATCGCGACGAGCCCGGCCGCGACCACCGCTGTCCCGGCAGAGGTCCAGAACACCCCGTGCCAGGGGAAGATCTGCAGGAGAAGACCGGCCAGCGGGACACCCAGTCCTGTTCCTATCCCGAGCGTGCCGCTGACGATGCCGACGGCCCACGGGAGCGACGCAGGCGCGAGCATCGTGCGGGAGACAGCCAGGGCGAGGCCGATCACGCCGCTCGAGAATCCCTGGAGTGTGCGTCCGAGGAGCAGCATCCACAGGGTGTCCGACATCGCCGCCACGACCGAGCCGACCGCCAGGAATACCAGTGCGACGACGATCATGCGGGCCAAGCCGAACCGGTCGCCGAGCCAACCGAACAGGGGCGCCGCGACTGCGCCGGCGAGCATGGTCGATGTGGCGATCCATTGCGCGTCGGCAGCGGAAACGCCGAGCCAGTCAGAGAACCCGGGGAGGAGGGGGAGGACGAGGGTCTGAGCGAGCGACGCGACGACACCGGCGAGGGCCAGCGTCGCCAGCATCAGACGGGCTCGCCACCCCCCAACCGGCGTCGTCATCATCGTGTGCTGTCCTTATCCGCAGATCAGGCGATCGCGTAGTCGCGGGACTCCACGTGCGCTGTCGAGACACCCCACGACGATTCGACGTCGTCGAGGAAGACCGTCTCGCCGAAGCTCCAGTCGATGGCGAAGAGCGCGTGATCATTGCGCTCCGCGGTGAACTCCGCCACTGCGTCGCGGACGACGTAGGTGCCGTAGTCCCGCTGGCCGGCGTCCCGCGCAGTCGTCTCGACGCAGATGTTGGTCGTGACCCCGCAGATGACGAGGTTGCGGATCCCGAGGCCGGTCAGCACCGGCTCCAGCCGCGTCCCATAGAAGGCGCTCGGCCGCGACTTGTCGATCACGATCTCGCCCGGCAACGGGGCGAGCTCGTCGATGATCTCGATCTCCGCCTCGCCGGCTCCGAGCGAGTTCGACGACACCCGATCCTGAGCCTTGATGCCTCGGATGGGACCGAAGTCCACCATCCCTTCGTGGTACACGTACCGCGTGTAGATGACGGGCACGCCGGCGGCTCGGGCATCCGCGATCAGGCGTTTCGTGCCGGGGATCGCGGCGCGGAGCGGAGTCACGTCAACGCCGCTTCTGCCGAGAGAGTCGGTGTTGTCGAAGAAGGCGCGCTGCATGTCGACGACCAGTACGGCCGTGTTCTCGCGAGGAATCGTGCTCATGGTTCTCGTCCTTTCGTAGGGGTGTCAGTTGAAGATGAAGAAGCCGTCGGGACGCGGGGTCCAGTCGAGCCCTGCCTTCGAGCCGTAGGTGTAGGTGTCGATGAACAGCGGGGCGTAGTAGGTGTTCTCGGTGACGATCTCCGAGATCCGGCCCAGCATCTCGGAGCGTGCGTCGGCATCGGGCTCCGCGATCTCGGACACGAGGAGCTGGTCGATCTCGGCGTTGGAGAAGTAGCCCTGTCCGCCGGTCCGTGTCAGCATGCTCAGCGGCAGGTCGGCATCCATCACCGATGGGGCGAAGGCGAACAGATACGCTCCGGGCAACTGGTTCGAGAACCAGTTGTTGCTGTAGGTGCCCGCCTCCTGACCGTCGAGATCGACGGCGAAGCCGGCTGCCTCCAGGTATCCGGCGGTCGCCTGAGCGAGCTGGTCGATCTGGGGCAGTCCGGTCGTTGGGTAGGACAGGACGATCGGCGTGCCGTCATAGCCCGAGTCGGCCAGCATGCTTGCGGCAGCCTCGGGGTCGTAGGCGGTCGGCGCGATGTCCTCGTTGTAGCCGAAGGTCACCTTGGCGACGAGCTGACCCGTCGGCTCCACGGAACCGTTCATGAGGTCGTCGCTGATGGCTTCGCGGTCGATGGCCATGTCCGCCGCCTTCCGGATTTTCGGGTCGGCGAGCGGACCGTCGGTCCCGTTGAACCCGAGGTAGAGCACTCGGTTGCTCTGTTGATCGACCACGTCGACGTTGTCGGCCCCGCGGACCGTGGCGACCTGCGACGCGCCGAGGAGGGCGACGTCGAGATCGCCTGACTGCAGGGAGTTCGCACGGGTGGTCTCGTCGAGCACGAATCGGAACTCGATGCGCTCGTAGTCGCCCTGATCGCCGAAGTAGTCGTCGTTGCGCGACAGGACGACGGAGTCGCCCTTCTGCCATTTCTCCACTTTGTACGGACCCGATCCGACAGGAGCGCTCGCGAACCCCTCGGGATCGGCGGTGTAAGCGGCCTTCGGGAGGATCGGGACGAGCGTCACCTGCCGGTCGAACGGTGCGTAGGGAGTGTTGAGGTGGAAGACCACTTCGGTGTCCGACGTCGCTTCGACGGAATCGATTGTCGTCATATAGCCGGCGAGGTTGGCCTCGGGGTCCGCCATGGTGGTCTCATACGTGAAGACGACATCGCTCGCAGTGACGGGCGACCCATCCTGGAAGGTCGCGTCGTCCCGCAAGGTGAAGGTCCACGTGGTCAGGGACTCTTCAGCCGTCCATTCCGTCGCGAGCGCGGGCACGACCGCGCCCTTCTCATCGATCGTCGTCAGTTGGTCGAAGACGTCGTAGAAGATGTTGAGGGCATTGAGGTTGGTGTCGTAAAGCGGGTTGAGCGACGACGGTTCGCCCGTCAGAGCGACGACGATCGAGTCGTCGGCATCGGCAGCGGCCTGATCGAAACCTCCGGCGCATCCGGAGAGCGCGAGCGCGCTGACCGACAGAGCTGACGCGGCGAGGATCCAACGGGGGAGCGGGTGCGAGTGGGACACGGTATCTCCTGAATCGGTGCTGTTCGGGTGGTGCAGGTCTGGCGTCGGGAAGTCGGAGGACGGGCTCAGCGCGAGCGAGGGCGTTCGAACGCCTGTGACAGGAACTGTGCTCCGGCGATCAGTAGGAAGACGGCGGCGGCGGGGATGATCGTCAGCCACGGATCCGATTGGAGGTACCGCTGTCCCTCGTTGATCATCAGTCCGAGGCTGGGCGTCGGAGGTTGGATGCCGAGGCCGATGAAGCTGAGCGACGACTCGATCGTGATCACGACCCCGACCTGGAACGCGGACAGGATGAGCACCTGCGGCATGACGTTTCGGAGGAGGTGGCGGCGGAGGATCCATGCGGTGGAGGCCCCGGCCGACAGTGCCGCAGCGACGAACTCCTGCTCGCGGAGCGACAGCACCATCGCTCGTACGACGCGGCCGTACGTGACCCAGTTGGTCAACCCGAGAAGGATGACGAGGAGAGCGGGGCTCGAGCCGAGGGTCGCAACGAGAACGATGAGGAGAAGCACGACGGGGATGGCCAGCTGGACGTCTCCGATCCCCATCAGGATCGTGTCGGTCCGTCCCCCGCGATACCCCGCGATCAGCCCGATGAGGAGTCCGATCACCGCGCTGACGGCGACCGCTCCCACAGCGATGAGCAGGGATACCCGGGTCGCAACACCCAGCCGGCTGAGGAGGTCGCGTCCGAGTTGATCCGTTCCCCAGGGATGCGCTGCGTCAGTGAACGGCGGGGTGAGGCTCGCTGCGAGATCCTGGGAACTGATGTCCGACCCCGGGAGGGCGGGGATCACGAACGCGAGGAGCAGCACCACGGCGATGAACGAGCACGCCACGACGGTGGAGGGGGTGCTGGCGCGCACCCGGGCCATCGTTGCAGCGGTACGCAGCTTCAGGCTTCCGGAGGCGGCGGTGGCGGTAGTCATCGGGCGAGCCTCACTCTGGGGTCCATGGCGGCGTACAGCATGTCGACGATCAGATTGATCGCGACGAACACGATGGCGATCACGACGACGCCCGCCTGCACGATCGGATAGTCACGCTGCTCGACGCCTTGGACGATCAGCCTGCCGAGACCCGGCCAGTTGAAGACGGTCTCGATGATGACGAGGCCACCCACCAGCACACCGAGATTGATGCCGGCGACCGTGATGAGGGGGAGGAGGGCGTTGGGAAGTTGATGGCGGAGCACGACCCTCGACCGTGACGCTCCCTTCGCCAGGGCCGTGCGCACGAAGTCCTGGTGTCGGCTTTCGGCGAAGGCCTGGTTGAGCAGCCGCAGGTACAGGGCGACTTCGAACGATGCAATGGTCGCGATCGGGAGCACATAGCTGGCGTAGGACGTGCGTCCGATCGCAGGGAGCGCCCCGAGCCAGATGGAGAACACCAGGATGAGGAGGATGCCGAAGAGGTAGGGCGGAATCGCCTGTCGCGTGGTCGCGACCCACAGCATCGCGGCACGGACCGTATCGCTCCGGGACAGCTCCCCGAGGACGGCGATGATGATGGCGAGAAGGAGTCCGATGGCGAAGGAACTGAGCGCGAGTTCCAGCGTCGCGGGGAGTCGCTCGAGGACCAGGTCTGTTGCAGATACACCCTGTCGGATGGAGTCGCCGAGGTCGCCCTGCACGGCCCGGGCCAGGAAGGAGACGTACTGATCCGCAAGGGGGCGGTCGAGTCCGAGCGTCGTACGCATGGCGTCGACATCCGCCTGCGTCGCCTCCTGCGGGAGCATGAGCCTGACCGGGTCACCAGTGAGTCGGGCGAGGACGAACGCAAGGCTGAGCACGGCGAACACCGTGAGTGCGGTGCGCACGGCACGCGACAGGATGAAGCGACCCATAACCGTCCGTTCTTAAAACGTCCAATGTTTACGACGATGACGATATGGGTTCTTCGTAGCGGGCTCGTATCAGCCGTGTAACCGCGAGATTTCAGCATTTGCGGGCGATGTGTGCGAATATCCGAAAAGGAGGGGCTTTTTGGGATACCGTGGGCGGGGCCCGCCAGCGGGTCCGGGAGGAGAGGGCATGGACGTTCCGCAGCCCGCGGGCGGACTCACGGTCCACCGCATCGAACCCGCCTATCGACAGGTGGCCGGTCAGCTGCGACGCATGATCATCGACGGCACTCTCGCTCCGGGTGCGCAGCTGCCGCCGGAGGACAAGCTCGGCGCTCAGTTCGGTGTCAGTCGCAATACGATCCGTGAAGCTCTGAGGATGCTGTCGTCGCAGAATCTGACCCACACGCGTCGCGGCGTCACGGGCGGGACGTTCATCGCGCAGCCCACCCCCGAGGCTCTTCAAGAGAACATCGTCACGAGCCTTCAGCTTTTGAACGGCTTCAACGTGATCAACGGGGACGAGCTGTTCGAGACGCGCGTGATCCTCGAGGTCCCCTCCGCTCGGAGCGCGGCATTGCGGCGGACGGACGCTGACCTTGAGCGGCTCCGCACGGCTGCGAGTCGTGTCGAACATGGCCGGACTGTGCTCGACCGCACCGTGTCGAGCCAGGACTTCCATCAAGCGGTGATGGATGCCGCCGGCAACAAGCTCGTGTCCCTTCTCGCCCCGCCCGTCTGGGATGTCTTCCAGCAGGACTCATTGTCGACGGGCCGATCGAGCGACCGGTGGGACGACATCGACGACGAACACCTGGAGATCCTCGGCCACATCGAGGCGCGCCGTGCCGATGAGGCGGCGGAGGCGATGCGGATCCACCTCGAACGTCTGCACGCCCATGGCTGACGACGGAGCTTGGCCGGCCTCATGACAGCGACGTTCACCGAGGTCACCCGCGCGGCCTGCGCGCCGGAGGAGCTCTTCACCCTCTCGCTGTCGATCGACGCGCATCTCGCGTCGATGGCGCGCTCCGGTGAGCGCGCTGTCGCCGGGGTCACGAGCGGGACCATAGGGCTGGGAGAGACGGTCACCTGGCGGGCGCGGCATTTCGGTGTCGTGTGGACGATGACGTCCCGGATCACCGCGCTCGAGCACCCGCGTGGGTTCGTCGACGAGCAGGTGCGGGGGCCGTTCCGATCGTTCCGCCACGAGCACCGCTTCGAGCGCGACGGGGACGGCACCGTGATGACGGATGTCGTGACGCTGCGCTCGCCGCTGTTCGGCCCGATCGTCGAACCGCTCGTGCTGCGCCCGTATCTGCAGCGGCTCATCCGCGCCCGGAACGCCGTCCTCGTCGCCGCGCTGTCCGGGCCGCGGCCGGATCCGACTCCCTGAGAGCTGTTCATGCCCGTCCAGCGGGGATTTCGGGGCCGCGCGCGATAGCGTGGGAAGGCGCACTCCGTCGGCGCACGGAGACTGTCTGAGTTCGTCGCTCGCGCCGCCGGCCCCCGGATCGGTCCGCTCACGCAGCCGGTCCACCGAAAGGAACCCATGAGCACTGGCAGTGAACCGGCACGCGCGTACGCGCACGTCACCGGCGGAACCGCACGGTTCACGACGGTCGACGGTGCCGAAGAGACCCTCGAAGCCGCCGACGTCGACGCCGTCCGTCGCCTCCTCATCGACCGGGTGCGAGCGGATGCCGTCGCTTCCGGTGCGCCCATCGAGCTCGTCACGAGCGGCGACCGCGGCGAGCATCACCTCCTCGTCGACCCGGCGGGCGACATCGACGTCGAGGTCGACGACCGCACCGTGACGCGTGCCGAACTGCGACAGCAGGCCTGGTGGACGACGGAGCCGGAGGCCGAGGCTGAACCCGAGGTCGAGGCCGAGGCCGAGGTGGAGGCAGAGGTCGAGGTCGAGCCGGAATCCGCGGCCGAGGATGCCCAGCCGGAACCCGCGGCCGAGCCCGCCCTCGTCGCCGAGGTGCCCTCCTTCTTCCCGCCTGCCCGCTCCGACGACGCCGCGATCTCCGAGGCGCCCGCCGCGTACGACGACGGCGACGATGACGACCTGGACGACGACGTCGTCGACACCCCAGCAGAGTGGGTCCCCGCCCGGGTGACCGAGATCCCCGCCGCAGCACCGGCCGCCCCCATCGGGGCCGACGCCGCCAGCGCCGACAACGGCACCGATGACGCCGACGCCAACAGCGGCACCGACCCGGTCGACGTCGCGCGCGCATCGTTCGAGTCGGACGAGCAGCCCCCCATCGATGCGCCGCCGACGACCGACGCCGGTCCCGCCGCCGACACGCCCTTCGAGGCATCCGCTTCCCAGGGGTCGCGTCCGTCGTTCATCGAACCTGCCGGCGAACACCCCGCCACCGTCTCCGGGTGGCGCTCGTTCTTCGTGCGCCTCGGCATCCCGATCCGCCCGTCGAAGGCCGAGCTCGAGCGCGCCGAGCGCGAGCGGGCCGTCTCCCGCCAGTGGGCCGGATGCCGCGCCATCGCGGTCGCCAACGGCAAGGGCGGCGTCGGCAAGACGATGACCACCGCTGTCCTGTCCGCGGTTTTCGCACGCCACGGCGGCGGCAACGTCCTCGCGTGGGACAACAACGACACCCGCGGGACGCTCGGCTGGCGCACCGAGCAGGGCGACTACGACACGACGATCCGAGACCTGTTGCCCGAAGCAGCGAGACTGCTCGAAGCGACGGCATCCGTCTCGGACATCGCCCGCTTCGTCCATCACCAGTCCGTCGACCGTTACGACGTGCTGCGCTCCAACCCCGAGCTGCTCGCAGCGGACCAGCGCATCACGACGGCGGACTTCGATCTGCTCGCTCAGGTCGCGGCCCGCTACTACCGCATGGTGATCTTCGACTCCGGCAACGACGAGTCGGCCGATCGCTGGTTGCGGATGATCGACTCCGCCCACCAGCTCGTCGTCCCGACGCTCGCCGCTCCCGAGTCGGCGGAGTCGGCGGCGCTCCTTCTCGACGCCCTCCGCAAGCGCGACGAGCACTCCCGTCGCCTCGCCGACGGAGCGGTCGTCGTGGTCGGGCAGTCCGAGCGGGCCGGGATCAGCGCGGCGCAGCGCATCGCGGCGGGCTTCGAGGGCCACGTCCGCGCGGTCGAGATCATCCCCTTCGACGACTCCCTGAAGGCGGGCCGCATCCGCTACGACGCGCTCCAGCCCCGAACGAAGGACGCATGGATGCGCGCGGCGGCCGCGGTGGCTCAAGGACTGTAGGTCCGGTCTGCGTCCTCGCTCTCGGAGTAGCCGGCTTCTGGGCGAACTGATCAGGCGCGGACCGCTCGAGTGGGACGGCGCTGGAGGTCACCGCCGCAGTTCGGGCAGGCGGCATCCGTGAACCCGACGACACAGGACGCGCACCACGTGCACTCGTACGAGCAGATGAAGGCCTCGGCGGCCGCGGGCAGGGCGCGGTCGCACGATTCGCAGGCGGGTCGCATCTCGAGCATCCTCCGACGATACGAGTGCCGACATCGCCGCCGAAGGGGAACGGATGCCGGAGGTCGAAGGAATCCTGCCGATCCGAGGCGCCGGGCATGCGGGAGGATGGGCGAATGACCGGTCCCGATCACGACGCGCGGCTGATCGAGGTCGCCACGCGGCTCAGTGTCACCCCGGCCGGTGTTTTCGTCGCGCAGCGGACCGCCGCCGCGAAGGATGCCGAGGATCGAGATCTCGCCGCGGCCATCCGTGGCCTGCGGAAGCCCGTCCTCGCCGCGTGGGTGGTCAACCTCCTCGCCGCAGAAGACCCGCAGGCGCTGGCGCCCGCCGTCGAGCTCGCTGAGGCGTTCCGTGACGCCGCGGATGCCGGTGACGCACGCGCGCTCGCGGAGCTCACGGCGCGGCGCCGCGGCATCCTGCACGACCTCGTCGACCGTGCCCTCGCCCTCGCCGCCGACAACGGCGTGGACGTCGGTGCCACCGCCCGCGCCGCGGTCGAGCAGACCCTGGACGCAGCGCTGCGGGATCCGGATGCCGCGGCCGCCGTCGCGAGCGCGCGCTTGCTGCGTCCCATCGAGGCGACCGGCATGGACCGGCCCGATCTGACCGACGCGGTGTCGGGTCCGTTCGATGCGGGCTCTGCTGAGCCGGACGGAGGGGACGAGCTCGCCGATCGACGCGCCGCCCGCGACGCCGCTCGAGCAGCGGCAGAGGCCCGCCGCCACGCCGAGACCACCCAGAAGCAGCTCGCCCGCGCGGAGGATCGACTGGCGGCCGCCCAGGCGCGGGTCGCGTCGCTCGAAGAGCGCCTCGCCGAGATCGACCGCGAGCGCGCCCGGACGGCGAACGATCTCGACGCCGTTCAGGAAGAGGCGGCCCAGCTCACCGAGGAACGCGCGGCCGCTCGCGATGCTGCCCGCCGGGCGAAGAAGGCCGCTGAGGCGGCGTCCACATGATCAGCTGCGCGAGCGGTGCTGATCGAGCGCGGTCGTCGCGGTAGACCAGACCAGGGTCTGCACGACCTCTTCGGCGCGGTCGTAGCGGGCGCCGGACAGCACGACGTACACGGCGCCGACGACGTCGATGAAGCCGGCCACCTGGCCGCCGATCCGCACTTCGTAACGAGCGTCGCCGATCAGATCCCACTGGATCCGCGAGGCCCGGGTCGCGGCATCCGCCGGTCGACGGGCCGGTAGCGCGCGCAGCGTTTCAGGATCCACATACATCTTCCGCACCTCGTCCCTCGCACCCGGCCGACACTTGTCCCAGGGGCCCACCATCGCCCGGGCTCCGGTCGGTGCAGAGGGGATTGACGGGATGCCGCGAGGTCGCTAGGCGAGGACGGGGGAGTCGGCTGCCGTCTGACGCACGGCATCCGTCACCGTGTCGAGAAGCTCGGAGGACAGGTTCCACCGCTGCCAGTACAGCGGGACCTCGATCGTGTCGTCGGCGAGGACGACGAGGGATCCGTCGGCGACTCCCGCCTCGAACTGACCGGGGAGCAGCATCCCCCAGCCGAGTCCCAGGACGATCGCCTGCGCGAACTCGGCCGACGCGCTGATGACGTGGCGTGGCGGCTCCCGCCGTGCGCCGTGGCGATGTGCGAAGGAACTCTGCAGGGTGTCGTGGCGGTCGAAGTCGACCCGGGGAGCGCTCTCGAGCGCCGCGCGGTCGAGCCCCCGCGGGAACCATCGTTCGGCGAAGTCTTGCGTCGCGACGGCGGTGTACCGCATCCGTCCGAGCGGGGAGGCGACGCACCCGGCCACGGGCTCCCGCTGCGACGTCACGGCGGCCATGACGGTACCGGCGGCCAGCAGCTGCGCGGTCCGTTGCTGGTCCTCGCGGTGCAGTTCGAACGTGACCGGCCTCACCGTGGTGGCGGCGGCGAGGGCCGGCAGGAACCAGGTGATCAGCGAGTCCGCATTGACGGCGAGCGACACGAGAGGAGCGTCGGTGTCGTCGCCGAGCGCCCGCCGCGCGTCGTGCTCGAGAAGGTCGAGCTGGCGCGCCAAGCGCACCAGTGGCTCGCCCGCCTCGGTGGCGGCGATCGGCTTGGTCCGGCGCAGCACCGGCCGGCCGACGCGCTGCTCGATGACACGGATGCGCTGACTCGCGGCGCTCGGCGTGATGCCGAGGCGTGACGCCGCGCGGTCGAGCGTGCCCGCGTCGATGGCCGCCACGAGGGTGCGCAGGTGCTCGAACGGGATGTCCACGCCCGTCACTCTACTGAAGGAATGCTTCAGATCCTGAAGAATCTTTCGCTGTACTGCACACTCAGGGATCCCTAACGTGGACGACGTGTCTCCTGATCTCGCCGCCTTCCTGTCCGCCCTGGGCCTCTGTCTGGGTCTGATCGTCTCGATCGGGGCGCAGAACGCGATCGTCCTCCGCCAGGGGCTGCGCCGGGAACACGTGGGCATCGTCGTCCTGGTCTGCGTCGTCAGCGACGCGATCCTCCAGACGCTCGGCGTCGCAGGAGTCGCGACCCTCGTGACCGCTCACCCGTGGCTCGAGACACTGGCCCGGTGGGCGGGAGCCGTCTTCATCGCGGGCTTCGCGATCGTCAGCGCGCGTCGCGCCTGGCGCGGCGGGGGCAGCCTCGACGCCGCCCCCGACGACCAGGCAACGGATGCCGCGGCGGCTGGCGGCACCGTCCTGGCCCGGCCGCGCACGGCCACCCGGACGGCGACGCTCCTGACGATCCTCGCCGTGACCTGGCTGAACCCGCACGCGCTCGTCGAGACCACCGTCGTCCTGGGATCCGTCGCGGCGACGCACGGCGATGCGCGCTGGTTCTTCCTCGCCGGCGGCATCACCGCCAGCACGCTGTGGTTCGTCCTCTTCGGCTACGGTGCGCGCTACTTGGCGCCGCTGCTGCGCACCGAACGAGCGTGGCGGATCCTCGACGGCGGGATCGCCGTGATCATGCTCGTCATCGCCGTGACCCTCGTCCTCGGGTGAGGTCAGGGGAGCGGAGGAGCGTCAGTGCGCGGCGTCGTACGCGTCGAGCACCTGCGCGGGAACACGGCCGCGCTCCGACACCTGGTAGCCGTTCTTCGCGGCCCACTCGCGGATCGGCGCGTAATCGCGCTGGCCGGAGCGCTTCTGCACGCGGCCGCCGCCGGACGAGCCGGCCGGGCGACCGGCGGACGTGCGGTTCGACACGCGCCGGGCAGCGTCGATGTACGGTGCCAGCGTCTCGCGGAGCGCGTTCGCGTTGTCGTGGGTGAGGTCGATCTCGTAAGCGGTGCCGTCGACGGAGAAGAGGACGGTCTCGCCGTCGCCGACTTCGAGGACGGTGCCGTCCAGGTCGTCGACGAGCTGATGCACGATTTTGCGGGCCATGCGCTGAGCATAGTGGCGCCGGTGGCGGCTACGGCAGCAAGCCGGCCCGGCGCGCCTTGGCGACGGCCGCGTGGCGGGTCGAGGCATCCAGCTTCGCCATCGCCGCCTGCAGGTACGACTTGACCGTCCCCTCCCGCAGCGACAGTGAGGCGGCGATCTCGGCGTTGGTGGCGCCGAGGGCGCAGCAGGCGAGCACGTCGAGCTCGCGCGGCGAAAGGGCGACGTCGAGCGGGGCGTCGGCCGCGGTAGGCCGGGCGATTCCGGCGAGTCGTCGCTCGACGGCGGCGATCCGCTCGCGCAGGTCGGGATCGCCGACGGATGCCGCGATGCTCCGCAGCTCCGCATAGCTTTCGCGGAGGTCCTCCTGCGCGGCTGCCGGGAGAGCCGGCTCGGCGGGGAGGAGGGCTGCCACGCGGCGGTCGACCTCGTCGCGCACGCGGAGTTCGGTCGCCAGCATGTCGGCGGCGCGGAAGGCGGGGCGACTGACGAGGTCGCCGACCGGCCCCGGGGTCCACGAACCGCAGTAGACGATGCCGCGCGGACGGCCTGTCACCACGACGGGGACGGCGAGGAGAGTGGAGATGCCCTCGCCGAGGATCGCGCGGTCGTAGTCGTGCGTGATGGTGCGAGCGGTGCGGTAGTCGAGCGCCAGGCGCGGACGCTTCTCGAGCATCGCCGCTCCGCCGAGGCCCCGGCCCGCTTCGACGACGAGACCCTCGATGCTGCGCGTGCGGGTCCCGGCGATTGCGGTGACATGGACGGCGCCGCCGCGCTCGAGTCCGCCGAAGACGACGGGAAACCGGGTCTGACGAGCCAGATCCGACACGGCTCGGGAGACGAGCCGCGTGTCCGCGTCGCTCTCTGCCGACGATCCCACGCGTACCTACTTCCGGGGGTGACGGCACCTCTGCCGCCTTCGTACGGTCGAACCTACCACGCGGCTGATTCCCAGGAACGGCCCGTGAGAGCACTGTCGCTCACCCCATGAGGCAAGGAGGCCACATGTCGTCCCAGTCCCCCCACGGAGGCGTGGAAGGGAGTGCCATCGACTACGTCGCGGTCGAAGGATCGCCGCGTTTCGTCGAACTGAAGAAGAAGCATCGCAGCGTCGTCTTCCCGCTCGCCCTGCTCTTCCTCGTCTGGTACTTCGTCTACGTCCTGCTCTCGTCCTTCGCGCCCGACTTCATGGCGCAGGAGGTCTTCGGCCACATCACCATCGGCCTGCTCCTGGGCCTCGGCCAGTTCGTCACGACGTTCGCGATCACGATGGGCTACGTCGCCTTCGCGAACCGCACGCTCGACCCGATCTCGTCCGAGATCCGCTCCGACCTCGAGCGTCAGGAGGCGCGATGACCTCCGTCCTGCTCGCTGCCGCACCCGCCACCGCTGCGGAGAACAACCCCGTCCTCAACATCTCGATCTTCGGCGCGTTCGTCGCGGTGACGCTGTTCATCGTCATCCGGGCGAGCCGCAACAACAAGACGGCGGCCGACTACTACGCCGCCGGTCGCTCGTTCACCGGCCCTCAGAACGGTTTCGCCATCGCCGGTGACTACCTGTCGGCGGCATCCTTCCTCGGCATCGTCGGCGCCATCGCGATCAACGGCTACGACGGCTTCCTCTACTCGATCGGCTTCCTCGTGGCGTGGCTTGTCGCGCTGCTGCTGGTCGCCGAGCTCATGCGCAACACCGGAAAGTTCACGATGGCCGACGTGCTGTCGTTCCGTCTGAAGCAGCGCCCCGTGCGCCTCGCGGCCGCGATCACGACGCTCGCAGTCTGCTTCTTCTACCTGCTGGCGCAGATGGCCGGTGCCGGTGGACTCGTATCGCTCCTCCTCGGCATCACCGAGCAGATCGGGCAGTCGATCGTCGTCGCCGTCGTCGGTGTCCTGATGATCGTCTACGTGCTCATCGGTGGGATGAAGGGCACGACCTGGGTGCAGATCGTCAAGGCGTTCCTGCTCATCGGCGGCGCCATCGTCATGACGATCTGGGTGCTCGCGATCAACGGGTTCAGCCTCGACACGCTCCTCGAGTCGGCCGTCCAGAAGTCGACCACCGACCCGCAGGAGGCGATCCTCGGTCCGGGGTTGCAGTACGGCGCGAACCCGTGGGACTTCATCTCCCTCGCGATCGCCCTGGTGCTCGGCACCGCGGGCCTGCCGCACGTCCTGATGCGCTTCTACACGGTGCCGACCGCCAAGGAGGCTCGTCGCTCCGTCGTCTGGGCGATCTGGCTGATCGGCCTCTTCTACCTGCTGACGCTGGTCCTCGGCTACGGCGCCGGTGCGATCGTCGGGTCGGAGACGATCAAGGCGGCACCCGGTGGCGTCAACTCCGCGGCCCCGCTGCTCGCGGCGGCTCTGGGCGGACCGGTCCTGCTGGGCTTCATCTCTGCGGTCGCCTTCGCGACGATCCTCGCGGTCGTGGCCGGACTGACGATCACGGCGGCGGCATCCTTCGCCCACGACATCTACGCGAACGTCGTGAAGAAGGGGAACGTCCCGCCGGACGGCGAGGTCAAGGTCGCCCGTCGCACGGTCATCGTGATCGGTGTGCTCGCGATCCTCGGCGGCATCGGTGTGCAGGGCCAGAACGTCGCGTTCCTCGTGGCACTGGCCTTCGCGGTCGCCGCCTCGGCGAACCTCCCGACGATCCTGTACTCCCTGTTCTGGCGCAAGTTCACCACCCGCGGCGCGGTGTGGAGCATGTACGGCGGTCTCGCCACCGCGATCGTGCTCATCGTCCTGTCGCCCGTGTTCTGGGGGACCGAGACGAGCGTGTTCAAGAACGTCGGCACGGCGATCTGGCCGCTCAACAACCCGGGCATCATCTCAATCCCCGTGGGCTTCCTCCTCGGCTGGCTGGGGTCGGTGACCTCGCGCAAGGCGGAGGACGCCACCAAGGCCGCCGAGATGGAAGTCCGCTCGCTGACCGGGTACGGCGCCGAGAAGGCGGTCGACCACTAACCGAGCGGATGCCGCGACGAGGCGGGCAGGGACGGCCTACACGTCCCTGCCCGCCTCCGTCATGCTCGGCCCGTCCCCGAGGCGACCCGCTCCTCGAGATCGAGGAGGAACCGCTTGTGCTCGGGCCGACCCCCGTACTCGCCGATCGACCCGTCGCTGCGGATCACCCGATGCGCGGGAAGCACGATCGACCACGGGGTGCGGGCGCACGCGGTCCCCACCGCGCGATGCGCCCGCGGCGCCCCAGCCGAGATGGCCACCTCGGCGTAGGACGCCGTTTCGCCGTACGGCACCTCGGCGATCGCCTCGAGTGCGCGTCGGGTGAAGCCCGCAGTGAGTCCCCAGTCCAGCGGAACGGTGAACTCCCGACGCTCGCCCGCGAAGTACTCGTCGAGTTCGGCCGCCGCGGCGGCGGACGGACCGTCGTCCTCGGTGAGCACGGCATGCAGCAGCAAGCTGAGCCGGGCCACCTCGGCGTAGGCCGGGCCGTCCAGGACGGACAGCGCGGCGAGGCCCTCGCCGGTCGTCACCAGGAGGGCCTCGCCGATCGGTGTCGGGTGCACCGAGTAGGTTGCGTTCGTCATGCCCTCATCATGGCGCGGGGTCACCCCGGCGCACGTCGGGGGAGCGGCTGGGTGGGGAGGAGCGGCATCCCGGACCGGATGTGGAGGAAACGAGGCGTACACGACAGCCGATCCGCGAAACTCGGCCGTCGATCCCGCTTTCCCAGCGCGACGCGCCTAGTGTTTCTCGTGTGTGGCGAGCAGAGAGCGGTGCTGTGCGCGGCGAGACGGCCGAGCAGATGCCCTCGGTGACCCCGGCGGACGTGACGCTGTCCGACCCGGAGGTGCTGGTCATGCACGCGGCGGTGCCCGAGCGGAAGCGTCTGCGCGAAGAAGCGGCGCAGCTCGGCGGTGCGTCGACGCTGCTGCACTACCGCGACGACGGCGATGCCGGCATCGATATCACCAAGGCGCACCCGGGCAGCCTGCCCCAGTTCATCACGGGGCGGCCGACGCTCCTGTCCAACATGTTCCGCGACGAGGTCGCCCTGCGCACCGCGCGGTTGGCCGCCGAACGCATCACCTCGAAGGACGTCGAGCTGCGCACCGCGCGCGGGCTCGACACCGTGCACCTGGCCATCGGCATGGCATCGTGGCGCATCGGCAGCACGAGCTGCATGGCCCCCGTGCTGCTGCGCCCCCTGACGATCCGCCGGCACCACACCGATTTCGACCTGCGCCTCCACGGCTTGTTCCGCGTCAACCCCGAACTCGTCACCGCCGCGCGCCTCCATTTCGGTGTCGACCTCGACGGCGACGCACTGGCGGCCCTCGCTTACGACGGCGGGGTGTTCCAGCCGCAGCCGGTCATCGATCGCCTCCGCGCCCTCACGGCGCAGGTCCCCACCTTCACGGTTCAGCCGCGACTGATCGTCTCGACCTTCGCCGACGTCGCCTCCGACATGGAACGGGATGCCGTCGACCTCGACCATCCCGTCCTCAACGCACTCGCCGGCCACCCCGCCGACCGCGAGCGCCTGTCGTTCGTCCGGCCGCAGCCCGCGTCGATCGGTCTCGACGACCGCACGCCCGCCGCCGACCGGCTGCTCCTCGACGCGGATGCCGAGCAGGAGGCTGTCCTCGCTCGGATCACGGAGGGGCAGTCGCTCGCCGTCCACACGCTCCCCGGCACGGGCGGTACGCAGACGGTCATCAACGCCGTCGGCGAACTCGTCCGCTCGGGCAAGCGCGTCCTCGTCGTCAGCGCGCGCCGCTCGACCCTCGATGGGGTGCGGCACCGCCTGACCGGTATCGGACTGCAGGGTCTCGCCGTCTCACCCACGCGTCTTCACCGCGACCTCGTTCGCGCGATCGGTCGCAACGAGAAGGCCGAGCAGCCCAAGGTCGCCGAAGTCGACGACGCGCTCGTGCGCCTGCGCTCGGTCCTCCGCGACTACCGCGCCGCGCTGACGCAGCGTCACGCCTCGGTCGGCGTCTCGCCGCTCGAAGCACTCCGTGAACTGACGCGCATCGGCGAGCACGAGCCGCAGCCCTCCGCGACGACCCGTTTCGACCTCGCCACCGTCCAGCGGCTCGCCACCCGTCGCGTCGAGGCGGCCGAGGCTCTCGCGGCATCCGCTCGGCTCGGCGAGTTCCGCATCGGACCCGACGACTCACCCTGGTACGGGGTCGCGTTCTCGACCACGGAAGAGGCGCGCGCCGCGCACGCCCTCGCCGGTCGACTGCACCGGACCGAGGTGCCCGGGCTCCTGGAGCGCGGGTACGAACTCATCGGGCAGACCCGGATGCGGCCGTTCACGACGATCGCCGAGATGGGCACGTACGTCCAGCTGCTGCAGGGCATCCGCGCGTCTCTCGACCGCTTCAGCCCCACGGTCTTCGAGCGGCCCCTCACCGACCTCATCGCCGCCCACTCGTCGCGTCGCGACTCGGCACAGATGACCCCCGCGAACCGGCGCCGGCTGCGTCGCCTGTCGAAGGAGTACGTGCGTCCCGGCATGCACGTCACCGACATGCACGAGGCGCTGATGCGGGTCCAGAATCAGCGTGCGCAGTGGCAGCAGCTCGTCGACGCGGGCGTGACGCCCGAGATCCCGATCGGGCTCGACGACGTCGCCTCCGCCTGGCAGCGCGTGAACGCCGATCTCGCCGACCTCGACCGCGCGCTCGGGCGGACGGAGGGGCTCGCGTCGCTGCCCGTCCCGCAGCTGCTCCGGACGCTCGCCGGGCTCGCCGCGGCATCCGACGTCTTCGACAACCTTGTCGAACGTGCGGCCCTGCGGAGCGAACTCGCCCAGCTGGGGCTCGAGCCGCTGCTCATGGAACTCTCGACGCGTCACGTGCCCGAATCCGAGGTCGCGAGCGAGTTCGAGTACGCCTGGTGGCGCTCCGCCCTCGAGGCGATGCTGCGGTCGGACCGCGCCCTCCTCGGCGCGAACACGCAGGTGCTGGACAGACTCGAGCGCGACTTCCGTCTCGTCGACGAAGCCCACGCGTCGTCGTCCGGACCGCTCCTGTCGTCGGAGCTCGCCAAGCGCTGGCGCATCGCGATCGTCGACGAACCGCGCGAGGCCGCATCGCTGAAGGCGGCGCTGCGCGGCGGGACCGCGTCGGCGGACGAGCTCGTCGCGGCGGCCCCGACCCTCATGCGGGTGCTCGCTCCGGTGTGGCTCGCCTCGCCGTACGAAGTGCCGCACGTGCCCGACCATCCCGACTTCGACGTCGTCATCATCGCGGATGCCGCGGCTCTCTGCCTCGCCGAGGCGACGCCCGCGCTGCGACGCGCACGCCAGATCGTCGTCTTCGGCGATCCGGTCACGCAGAAGCCGACTCCGTTCCGACTCTGGTCGGGTCGCGGCGAGGAGTTCGAGGCGCCCGAGGTGCCCTTCGACGACCGGAGCGTGTTCGACCGACTGAGCGAGCTCCTCCCCGTCGAGACACTCACCCGCAGCTACCGCGCGGGTGGAGAGGATCTCGCCGAGCTCGTCAACGACGCCTTCTACGGGGGAGCGATCAGCTCGCTGCCGTGGGCCGGTTCGTACCTCGGCCGCGGCAGCCTGAGCGTCGACTACGTCGAGGGCGGCACGGGCGCGCCGGATCCCGATACGGGAGCGGTGGAGAGTCCGGATGCCGAGGTCGCCCGCGTCGTGACCCTCGTCGTCGAACATGCGATCAATCGCCCGGCCGAGTCGCTCATGGTGGTGACCGCGTCGGCGCGCCACGCCGATCGCATCCGCGCCGCCGTCGCGAGTGCCTTCGCGGGACGCTCCGACGTCACGGACTTCGTGGGTCGCGAGACGGCCGAACCGTTCGCCGTGCTCGGCCTCGAGGAGTCCGTCGCCGAGAGCCGCGACCGCGTCATCTTCTCGCTCGGCTTCGGGCTCACGAAGCACGGGCGCGTCCTCAGCGACTTCGGCGACCTGTCGACCCCCGACGGTGAGCGGCTGCTGACGGTCGGGATGACGCGCGCCCGCCGGTCCATGGTCATCGTCTCGTCGATCCGTCCCTCCGCGTTCGACGAGGGACGCCTCACGCACGGCGCCGCGACGCTCATGTCGATCCTCGGGCGCATCGCCGCGCGCGGCCGCGACGCTCGCCTCGAGGACCTCGCCGACCCCCTCACGCTGACGCTCGCCCAGCACCTGCGAAGCCTCGGGGTCTCGGTCGACGTGCACTACCGCGGTGGTCAGCTGCCCCTCGTCGCCCAATACAAGGGCAAGGCCGTCGTGGCCGACCTCGACCCCGAGAGCACGCACGACAGCCTCCGCGAGACACTCCGTCGCCGTCCCCAGCTGCTGCGTCGCCTCGGGTGGCACTACGTTCGCGTGCACGCCTTCGAGGTCTACAACGACCCCGCCGCCGTCGCTCTGCGCATCGCCGGTGTCATCGGCGTGCAGCCCGAGACGCCGTCGGCCCCCGGTTCCACCCAGCCGATCGATGTCGACTGAGCGCCAGCGCGTCGAGCGGGTCCCGGGCTCCCGGCGCGCGAAGCTGACGCCTGCGCCCGGGACGGACACGACCCCCGAGACGACGAACGGGCCGGACGCGGGGGAACCCCCGGCATCCGGCCCGAACGATGATCGCCTGCGGAACGACGTCCCGCCGCACTACTGACGCGTCAGATCGACGGCGACGGCGGCTCGGCCGACCGGCGGGTCGCCGGCGCGGGTGCACTGCCCTGCTGCTCGAGCAGGTCGCGGATCTGGATCAGCAGCTCGGCTTCCGTGGGGAGCTTCGCCGCCTCCTCGACAACGCCCGCCTTCGCGGCCTGGCGTTCCTTCCACTTGTTCATTGGGACGACGAACACGAGGTACACGACAAGCGCGACGGCGAAGAAGCTGATGACAGCAGTGAGCAGGCCGCCGAGAGGAAAGGTCACTTCATCGCCATGGAGACCGACGAAAGTCGGGCCGATCGCTCCCGTCTTCTCGTCGGGCTTGTAGACGAGGGCGATGAGCGGATTGATGATGCTGGTCACGATCGCCGTCACGAGCGCCGTGAAGGCACCGCCGATGACGACAGCGACTGCCAGGTCGATGACGTTGCCGCGCATGATGAAGTCTTTGAAGCCTTTGATCACGGCTACTCCTTCCGATGCCGGCTTGCGGCCGGGTGTTACGAACCCGCGGGGGCGGGCGAAGCGGACGCTCCGGATGATGTCGATGATGTCGAAGAAGACGAGCTCTCGCCAGAGGGCTTCGACCCGCTCGACGAACGCGAGTCCGTGCGGTAGAAGCCCGAGCCGTTGAAGGTGACGCCGATCGAGCCGTACTGCTTGCGGAGTGCGCCGCCGCATTCGGGGCATTCGGTGAGGGCGGCGTCGGAGAACGACTGGACGGCGTCGAAGCGGTGGCCGCACGAAGTGCAGGCATAGGCATAGGTGGGCATGAGACCTCGGTGGATCAGCGGGTGGGAAGGAGGACGGTGCGGGTCGGTGTCACGACACCCGAGACGGGCTGGTCGTGCACCTCGCGGGGGACGGAGTCGATGAGCTCCGAGTCGAAGATGACGGCGTAGACGGGCGGGCACTTCTCCATCGAGCCGATGGTCTTGTCGAAGTAGCCGCGTCCCCAGCCGAGCCGCATCCCGGTCGTGTCGACGGCGGCCGCGGGGATGACGAGCAGGTCGACGTCGTTGACGGCGACGGGGCTGAGGAGTTCGCCGACGGGTTCGGGGAGCCCGAACATGCCCTCGGCGGTGTCGCCCTCCTCTTCGGCGACGGCCCAGTCCAGCAGACCATCTGCACGGGTGACGGGAAGGAGGACCCGGATGCCGCGCGCCACCGCCGCGGCGATGAACTCGCGCGTGCCCGGCTCGGTCGGGGTCGAGAGGAAGCAGGACATGGAGCGGACACCGTGCTCGGTCACGAGGGCGTCGAGCTGGGCACGGATCCCGGCTGCGGCCTCCTCGAGGGAGGCGGCGGAGCGCTGCTGCCGGCGTTCGCGGAGCTCGGCGCGAAGGGCGCGCTTCTCGGTGTCCAACGGGCCGGTCATGGTCCGATTCTAAAGGGACACGCCCGTGCCCCGACGTGTCCTCCGCGAGACGTGCGGCATCTGTAGGGTGAGGGGCATGTCTGCTGAGCGCATCAAGGCCGTCATCCCCGCCGCCGGCCTGGGGACTCGCTTCCTGCCCGCCACGAAAGCCATGCCGAAGGAGATGCTGCCCGTCGTCGACAAGCCGGCGATCCAGTACGTCGTGGAAGAGGCTGTGGCAGCCGGTATTGATGATGTGCTCATCATTCTCGGGCGCAACAAGAACAACATTTCGAACCACTTCGACTCGGTCCCCGAGCTCGAGTCGAACCTCTCCAAGAAGGGCGACCACGAGAAGCTCAAGCGGGTGCAGGACTCGTCCGACATGGCAGACATCCACTTCGTCCGTCAGGGCGAGCCGAAGGGGCTCGGTCACGCCGTCCTCCGGGCACGCTCGCACGTCGGCGACAGCACTTTCGCCGTGCTCCTGGGTGACGACCTCATCGACGCGCGTGACGTCCTGCTCGAGAAGATGCTCGAGCAGAACAAGAAGACAGGCCTGACCGTGATCGCGCTGATGGAGGTCTCGCCCGACCAGATCCACATGTACGGCGCGGCAGCCGTCGAGGAGACCGGTGAGACCGACGTGGTCAAGGTCACGGGCCTCGTCGAAAAGCCGAAGAAGGAGGACGCTCCCTCCAACTACGCGATCATCGGCCGATACGTGCTGACGCCCGGCGTGTTCGACATCCTCGAGCGCACCGAGCCGGGCAAGGGCGGCGAGATCCAGCTGACCGATGCACTGCAGGAGCTCGCCTCGACCGAGGGCGTCCTCGGCGTCGTCTTCCGCGGTCGGCGCTACGACACCGGTGACCGCGCCGACTACATCAAGGCCATCGTGCAGCTCGCCGTCGACCGCGACGACCTGGGGGCGGAGCTTCGCCCGTGGCTGAAGGATTTCGCCTCGGGCCTCTGAGCCCGGCGGGTCGCTGATGGGCATGGAGGGCCCGGTCGTGCGCGCGCACGGTCCGATCTCGATCCGGCTCGTGCGTCCCCGCGATGCGAAGCCGCTGCAGACCGAGCTCGAACAGAACAGGTCGTGGCTGCGGCAGTGGGAGGCGACGAGCCCCGACGGTCCGGTCTCGCTCGACATGCGATCCGGGGTGCGGCGACTGCTGCAGCAGTACCGTGACGGCTCGGGCGTGCCGTTCGTCATGGAGTACGACGGCGAGGTGACCGGTCAGCTGAACGTCTGGGGGATCGCTCGCGGTTCGCTGTCGTCGGCCACCATCGGCTACTGGGTGAGCGAGCGGTTCGCCGGCCGGGGGATCACCCCGACGTCGGTCGCCCTCGCCACCGACGTGTGTTTCGAGGATCTGCGCCTCCACCGCATGGAGATCTGCATCCGACCCGAGAACACGAAGAGCCTCCGCGTCGTCGAGAAGCTCGGTTTCCGGTACGAGGGACTGCGTCGTCGGTACATCCACATCGACGGCGACTGGCGCGACCATTACGCGTTCGCGCTCGTCCGTGAAGAGGTCCGCGAGGGCGTCCTGAACCGGTGGCTGGCCGGGCGGGCGCCGGCGGATGCGGCATCCATCCCGCCCTCGGACCGTTAACCCTCAACCAAAGGTTCAGACACGCCCAGCGGATGCCGGGCCGCACCGCTTCGGGAACATACGGTGAGCGACATGGGTGAGCAGGTGATGGGTGGCGGGGTGATCGTCCTCGTCGCTGTCCTCTTGTGGCTGTTGTACCTTCTGCCGTCGTGGCACAGCCGTCATCAATACCAGGCCGCGGAGCGGAACGCGGTCCGGCTCAACCAGGCGCTGCGCGTCCTCGCCGAGACCAGCGAGACCCCTGGTGAGGTCCGCCTCGAGCTGAACGCGCGCACCGCCCTCGCCCAGCAGAAGCTCGCACGCCGCGTGCAGGCGGAGAAGGAGAGCGTCGGCCTCGAAGCCGCGCGCGCCGAACTCGCTGCCGCGAAGGCGCAGGCCGCCATCGACCGCGAACTCGCCAAGGCCGAGCGGCGTCAGGCTGCCGCCGACGCCGCGGCCCGGCGCGAGAAGGCGCGAGCGGATGCCGCACTCGCCCGCGAGCGCGCGATCGCCGGGGCCGCCGCCGCCCGCGCCACTCCCGCCGTCCGCCGTGCACGGACGCGTCGCCGGGTGCGCCTCACCGCTTCCGTCGTCGGTGTGCTGGCTCTCGGCGTCACCGGTTTCGGTGGCTACCTCGGCGCCATCGGCGCCGGCTGGACTCTGCTCGTTGCGGGCGGAGCCGTCGCCCTCTCGAGCCTGCTCGTACTCGGCCGGATGAACACGGTCGCGCGACGCGCGGCATCCCGTTCGATCGAGATCGAGGTCGTCCGCGAGGCGATCGCACTCCAGGACGTCGTGCTCGAGTCGGACCGTGTCGAATGGACGCCGCGCACGCTGCCGCGTCCGCTCACCGCGTCGGCCGGGTCGCGCGCAGCGGCCGTGCTCGACGCCTCGGACGCCCGCGATGCGCTCCGCCAGGCGGCCGTCGAAGAGGCTCTCCGCGAGCGCGTGGCACAGGCCGCGCCGCCGTCGATCGACACCGCCCGTCGCACCCGTGCCGCCGAGGTCGCCTTCGCCGGACCGGCTGATGACGAGCGCATCGAAGCGCACGTGCGCGACCTCCTCGCACGCCGCGCATCGGGCCAGTAGGAGCCCGCCTCGCGTTCGAGCGGCCCGATCGGTCGTGGTAATGTTGAGGCTTCCGGGCCTGTGGCGCAGTTGGTAGCGCGCTTCGTTCGCAATGAAGAGGTCAGGGGTTCGAATCCCCTCAGGTCCACCACCGGAAAGACCCCCGTTCGCGGGGGTCTTTCGCCGTTATCGGGGGAGTGCGACTGCGGCGCGCGCGTCGTCGAGCTCGGTCGCACGGCGCTCCGGCGACCAATCGAGCTCGGTGCCTGCGACATCCGCCGCCGCCGACAGGACCTCGTCGCCGGGGTCGCCGCGGCGGCCGATGCCGGTGCGGTTCAGCAGGATGTCGGTGAGGTGCACGGCGGCCTCGTGTCGGGCCGCGAACGCGACACCGGCGAGCAGTTCACCGTCATCCGTCGCCTCGCGTGAGAGGACGTCGGACTCGGATGCCACGGCCCGGAGGGCACCGGCATCCGATCCGTACAGCCGGTCGATCAGGTCGGCCGTCCCCGTGTCGGCGAGGTCCGCGCCGTCGAGCGGCACGTCGGCGGTGCGGCTCGGCGCGGCGACGCGGCCGATCGATCGTGCGAGCGCGGGGACGACCTTCTCGGCGAACGCGCGCGCCGTCGTGTACTTGCCGCCGGTCGCGGTGACGATGCCGGGGACGCCGTCCTTGGCGTGGTCGACGAGCTCTGACGCGCGCGAGGCGCGGTAGGTGTCGGTCCCGCTCGTCTCGGTGAGCGGCCGGAGGCCGCCGTACGCGGCGACGACGTCCGACATCGACAGTTCCACCGGCAGGCGACCTGCGGCGTTGATCTCGCTGAGGAAGCGTTCGATCGATTCCCGCGTCAGCCGCCAGTCCGAGACATCGCCGGTGTAGGGCGTCTCGGTCGGACCGATGAGCGTCCGCCCGCGCCACGGTGCGAAGCTGAAGTGACCGCCCGACGACACGGTCAGCACCATGGTCTCGGTGATCGGCCTCGTGATCAGGTAGATGCCCTCTGACCGCACTTCGGGGCGGGGGCCGGCAGCGCGCTGCAGCAGGCCCTCGGCGGCGAGCACGTCGTACGCCCACGGTCCGCTCGCGTTCACCGTCACGCGGGCCCGCACCTCGTGTGCCGTGCCGGTCACGAGGTCGGTCACGCGGGCCCCGCGAACGCGTCCGGCCGCGGAGATCAGGCCATCGGCCTGCACGTGGTTCGCGACCCTTGCGCCATGCGCGACGGCGGACCGCACGAATGCGAACGTCAACCGTTCGGGCGAGAGCATCATCGCGTCGTGGAAGAGGATCCCGTGCTCGAGATGCCCCAGCCCGCGCAGGCGCAGCTCTTCGCGGCTCAGGCTCCGATGACGGGGGATGCGGTGGCTCGCCGGTACGCGGTTGCGATCGAACGACAGCACGTCGTACGCCGTGAGGCCGACGTGCTCGATGAGCCCCGGGTCGGGGAGGACCATCGCGATGGGGGAGACGAGCCCCGGAGCGATGCGCGACAGGGTGCGCCGCTCGGCGAGGGACTCACGGACGAGACCCACTTCGAGGTTCTTCAGGTAGCGGAGACCGCCGTGGATGAGCTTTCCCGTCGCGGCCGAGGTCGCGGCGCCGAAGTCGCCCTTCTCGACGAGCGCGACCGACAGCCCGCGACTCGCGGCCTCGTAGGCGATCGCCGCTCCGGTGATGCCGCCGCCGACGACGAGGACGTCGACGACCTCACCCTCGGCGGGCAGGGAACGCCGGACCGTCGTCGTCATCGGGCGATCACCGACCGGATGCCGCGCAGGAGGCGCTCTCGCTCGCTCGGGATGTCGAGCATTCCCAGCCGCAGCACCCGCGCGGCCGTCGCCCACCGGTCGAGGCGCGCCGTCGTCATTCCCGTCACGTCGAGGTACTCCTTCAGGTACATGCGTCCCATCGCCCCGCGCGCCGCCCCGTAGACGAGCAGCTGCGCCCTGGTCGCCCCCGGGAACAGCTCGGCCTCGGTGAACAGCAGCCGGGTCATCGCGACGTCGGCCGCGGGATCACCGCAGGCGGTGGACTGCCAGTCGATCGTCGCGATGCCGCCGCCGTGTCGGAACACGTTCATCGGGTGGAAGTCGAGGTGCAGGACGCTCTCGCCGCCGGGGAGCGACGCGAGGTGATCGAGGAGCGCTAAGCGCTCGCGCGCGGTGAGACCGGCGAAGGGCGCAGTCCCGACGAGGTCCGCCGCGACGTCGCGCACGTCGGGGAAGCGGTCGCTCGCGACCCGGTGGATGCGCGCGTGCTCCTGCGCCAGCGCGCGGGCGACGCGCCCCATTCGCAACGGGCTCTTCTCGGCGACGGTGGTCAGGGCGACCCCCTCGATGCGGTCGAAGACGACCGCGCGCCGGCCGTCGGCATCCGCTCTGCCGTGGCAGCGGATGGGGGTGAGGCCGAGGTCGAACGCGGCCGTGGCGTCCTCGACCTCGCGGCCGATCGCCTCATCGGGCCAGTCGTCGTGGAAGACCTTCACGACGGTGGCCGTCGTCAGGGAGTGGACGTCAGCGGAACGTCCGTGCGCCACGAGCTCGCCGACCGCGGTCACGCCGACACCGGCTTCGTGGTTCCGTACCCGAGGCGCATCGCGTGCGCGACGACCTCCTGCTGCTGTGCGGGGTCGAGTGCCCGCGGCGTGCCGACGCTCGCGGCGCGCAGGTAGAGCTCCGCGAGCCACTCGACCAGCAGCGCGTTCTCGACGGCGGCCGTGAGGTCGGCGCCGAGCGCGACCGTGCCGTGGTTCGCCATGAGAGCTGCGAGACGGCCGTCGAGGGCCGCGCCGACGGCGGCGGCCAGGTCGGGCGTCCCGAACGCGTGGAACGGGGCGACGCGGAGGGATCCTCCCAGGACGAGTTGCTGGTAGTGCACGACCGGCAGCTCGTCCAGGACGAGCGAGAGCGCCGTCGCGTTCGGCGCGTGCGTGTGGACGACCGCCGACACCTTCTCGGCCGGAGCGGCGCGCAGGACCCCGAGATGGAGGGCGAGCTCGGACGTCGGGGCGAGCGTTCCCTCGACCACGGCACCGCCCAGATCGACGACGGTCACGTCATCGGCGGTCGCCTTACCCAGGACGACGCCGGTCGCCGTGACGGCCACGACGTCGCCCGCCCGGGCGCTGACGTTGCCGGCGGTGCCGATGAGCAGGCCGTGACCGGCGAGAGCGCGGGATGCCGCGGCCACAGACGCGCGGAGATCGTGATGGTGCGACGTCATCGTCATGCTGCTAACGTTGCCGCCACCCCTAACCAAAGTCAAGTTTGATTTCATGGACACCACGGACGACACCCCTCAGGACTGGGCCGCCCTCGGCCTGCGCCGGACCCCGACGCAGCAGCGGTCGCGCCAGAAGCTCGCGCAGGCGATCGCCGCCGCCGAGGACATCGTGCTGCGAGAGGGCGTCGACGTCATCACGCTGCCGCGCGTCGCGGCCGAGGCCAGGGTCAGCGTGGGGGCGCTGTACCAGTACCTGCCCGACCGTGAGGCGATCCTCGCCGCCATCGTCTCTCGGTACCACGACCGCCTCGAGCGCCTGCTCGACGACGCGATCGAGCGTCTCCGCAGCGACCCGCGCGGCGAGGACCCCGTCGGCAGCGTGCTCCGTGCCGTCGTCGCCGTCTACCAGGACGAGCAGTCCGCCAGGTCGCTCGGCACGGTCGCGATCTCCGCCGAGGCCGATGCCGCGCGTCGCCGCCACAAGCGGGCGATGGCCGATCGCGTCCACACGCTGCTGCGCGAAGCGGGTGTGCTCGACGGCGTGGACGACGAGCGTGGCGCGGCCGTCGCCCGGGTAGCGTTCGCGTCGGCCGACGCCGTGCTGCACGACGCCTTCGCCGCGCCCGAGCCGGAGCGGGCCGTGCTGCTCGCCGAGCTCGAACGCGCGCTCCGCGCCTCGCTGGGTACCTGAAGAGCGGGGTGCGTGAAGCGCCGGGCACCTCAGCTGCTCAGCCGGCGGTCCGACGCCACGCCGGGACGGCCGCGACGAGCAGGAGCGCGGGCAGGAGGAACGCGATCCCCGAGCCGGTGACGTCGGTGAGCACCCCGACGCCGACCGCCCCGAGGACGGCGCCCGCGTAGTTGAAGAGGTTGACCCGTGCGATGACCTCGTCGCTGCGCGCTGGATCGATGGACCCGGCCAGCCCGAACGCGATGGGGACCAGCGCTCCGACGGCGAGACCGCTCACCGCGAAGGCGATGATCGTGACGACCGGCGAGGGGACCGCGGCCACGACGACCGCACCGGCGACGCCGAGGACGAGGCCGATGGCGAGCAGACGGGCGCGACCGATGCGGCGGACGACGGCATCCGTCACCATCCGCGCGATGAGCACGCCGCCCTGGTAGGCCGCGAGGCCGACGGGGGCGAGCGCGACGGCGGCGCCGATCGACTCGAGGTGGATCGAGCCCCACGAGCTCACCGCCGAGTCGACCGTGTACGCGGCGAGGATGACGAGTCCGACGACGGTGATCGCGCGTCCGTCGAGCCTGGGACCTCGGGGGCCGCTCCATTCCGCGCTCCGCGCCGCGCGCTCGCGGCTGAGCAGACGCGCCCCGAAGGCGACGAACGCGATCTGCAGGGCGGCGGCGGCGACCAGCGCGGCGACCGCGGGCGCCCCGGAGGCGAGGATCCCCGCCATCCCGAGCGCGCCGACGATCGACCCGGCCGTGAGGGTCGCGAAGAAGCGTCCGAGCAGCGGGGTCGCGCGCCCGCGCTGGGCGAGGACGCCCTGCATGTTCGAGGACGCGTCGATCAGCCCCAGCCCCAGGCCGTAGAGCAGCACGGATGCCGCGAGCATCGCGGTTCCCGGCGAGAACGCCGTGGCGACCAGTCCCACCGCCTGCAGCGACAGGCCCACGACGACTCCCCGACGGCTGCTGGCACGCCGGGCGATCGCGTCGGCGACGAGCGAGCCGAGTGCCGCGGCCACGCAGACTCCCAGCAGGATCGCCGCGATGCCCGTGGCATCCAGTCCGGTGCGTTCCTGGAAGGCGGGGAGCGCCGTCACGATGACGGAGTATCCGAGACCCTGCAGGCCGTACACCGCGGCTGTCGCGGCGACGGTGCGGGGTGTCGTCGCGGATGGTGCCGTCGTGGCGGTCACCTCACACCGCCGCGGGGTGGCGCATCCGGAGGGCGGCGAAGGCGTCGGCGGCGATCTCGACCGTGCGGTCGACGTCGGCCTCGGTGACCGCGGCGTTGAGGAAGTGATTGTGGTGCGAGGTGAGGTACGCGCCGCGGCGCACGCACTCGGCGATCCAGTCCTGATGCAGCATGAGCGAGTCCGCCGGATCGGCCACCCGCAGGTAGAAGAGGGCGGGTGCGCCCGAGGCCACGAGCGTGTAACCCGCGTCGGAGGCCGCCTCGGTGAGGCCGTCGGTCAGCCGTCGGCCCAGGCGCTCGAACAGCGCGGGGGCGTCGAGCGCGCGGAGCTTCTTCTGCGTCGCGATGCCGGCCGCGAATGGCACGGCGCTCATCCAGTAGCTGCCCGTGTAGGTGATCGAGCTCACCGCCTCCTTCAAGGACTCGCGGCCGAGGAGCGCCGAGACGTTGTAGCCGTTCGCGAGCGCCTTGCAGAAGCAGATCAGGTCGGCCTCGAAGCCGAAGTAGTGGTCGCTGCCGGCGAGGTCGAGGCGGAAGCCGGCGCGCACGTCGTCGATGATCAGGACGACGCCGTGCTCGTCGCAGAGCTTCCGCACGGCCTGCCAGTACCCGTCGGCGGGAAGCTGGTTGTCGACGAAGTTGCCGTGCATGTACGGCGTCGAGATGAGAGCCGCGACCTGCCCGCGGTTCTCGGAGAGCAGCGCCCGGAGCGCGTCGAGGTCGTTCCACGGCACGTAGAGGTTGTTCGCGACGTCCTCCTCGAGGACGCCGGGGTAGTCGAGCTTCTGCGTCCACGGCGCGACCCCGTGGTAGAACCCCTTCACGAAGACCACCTTCTTGCGCAGCGTCGCGGCGCGGGCGGTCATGATCGCGAGCGTCGTCGTGTCGCCGCCGTTCTTGGCGAACATCGCCCAGTCCGCGCTGGCGACCTGGTCGACCAGCAGCTCGGCGAAGTCGATCATGACGGTCGACGGCAGCGAGACGACGTCCTCCTTCTTCGCCTGCGCCTGAGCGGCGGCGGCGACGTCGGGATCGTTGTAGCCGAGGACGTTCGGCCCGTAGGCGCACATCCAGTCGATGAACTCGTTGCCGTCGAGGTCCCAGAACCGTGTGCCCTCGGCGCGGGCGGCGAACTTCGGGAAGCCCTCGTTCGGAAGGTGCAGTCCCTCGGTGGGACCGAGGTGCCCCGGGATGCCGCCGGGGATCACCCGCTGCGCGCGGCGGAAGGCGGCGAGGCTCTTGTCGAAGGTGTACACGGGGGAGCTCACTTTCCGAGGTAGTGGCCGACGCGGTCGAGGATGCGGCTCGTGTTGTCGACGAGGGGGATGTAGCCGCGGATGGCGATGCGCCCGTCACCGACGCACGCGAGCGCGCTCTCCCGGCCCGCGAGGACGTCGCCGGCGGTCTGCAGGTCTGCGAACCGGAAGACGGCGCGGGGCGCGGCATCCGTCACCGGAACGCGAGACAGCCGGTGCTCCTGCACCCGCAAGCGGTGGCGGAGCGCGTCGCCGACGGTGATGTCGAGGTCGCCGTCGGTCATCTGGCCCGCGCTGAAGCGGCCGGAGCGGTCGCGGTTCGCGACGATCGCGATGGCTCCCACGGCGACCTCGAGGAGCAGCACCCGGTGCGCATCGCTGAAGGCCGGGTCGGCGAGGTCGGCGTCGCTCGGGCGAAGGTATCGGCCGAGCAGGTCGCTGATCGGGGTGAACACCTGCGTGAGGAAGCGGATGCCGGCAGGCCCGGCGATCGGCAGCGGCGACCCCGTGCCGTCGAGCACGGCGTTCAGGTGCGCGGGGGAGCGGAACACGAGGGTCGCTCTCGTCGTGCCGCCATGGTCGCCCGCCGCCGCGCGGATGCCGTCCCGAGCGAAGACGAGGCTCATGGACTCGCCGCCGATCACCCGAGCGGTCAGACGCACCGGCTGCGCCAGTCCGGCGACCAGGCGCGACGCGTCGGGCGCGACCTCGGACAGCTTCGGCAGAGCGCCGAGGACGGCGTGCAGGTTCACGGCCGCGAGGACGCGCTCATCGATCTCCGTCAGCACGGGGACTCCCTTCGGTCGGTGCCCCGAGCGGGGCGGATGCCGCGGCGAACGCGGCGGCGGCGAACGATGCCGTGCGACGCGCGGAATCCGAATCACCGTCCGCCAGCCACGTCGTCGTGATCCCGTCGACGACGACGACGAGGTGGCGGGCGAGGTCGGCGACCGGCTCGGTCCACCGGTTGCCGGTGATCTCGGCCGCGTAGGTCAGCATCTGCTCGGCGGCACGGAAGTACGTCTGCCACTGCGCGCGCATCTGCCCCTGCGGGTCGCGCCGGCGGGCGACGAGGGCCAGCTCGAGCAGGGCGATCTCGTCGGCCGGGTCGTGCTCGAGCATGTCGATGTAGCCCTCGAGGCCCGAGCGGATCGCCGATGCCAGGGACGTCGGGTCGATCGCGCGGGACTCGGCGGCGAAGCGCTCCTGTTCGATGACGGTGTCGATGACGGCCGTCATCAGCTCGTCCTGCGTGCCGAAGATGTAGGTGAACGCGCCGAGCGGCATGCCCGCCTCGGCGGTGATGGCTCGGGTCGTCGCCGCAGCCACGCCCTGCCGGGCGATGACGCGGATGGCGGCGGCGATGAGTTCGCCGCGGCGCTCTTCGGGAGGCATCCGTCGCATCAGGAACCTCCCACCGCGCGTGCGGCGACGTGCAGGCGGAGGCGCCGCGGCGAGACGCGCGCCACCCAGCCCTGCACGCGATTGGCGGCGCCGACGGTGCGGACGGGGGAGGGGCGGGACGAGTCCAGCGCGTCGAACGCTTCGTCGAGGACGTCGTCGACGGTCTTCGTCGCGCCGACCTTGAACGTCTCGGACCCCGCTGCGGCGAAGAACTCCGTCTCGGTCGGACCGGGGCAGAGGGCGAGGACGGTCAGACCGGTGCCGCGCGTCTCCTGCCAGATCGCCTCGGTGAGCGAGGTGACGTAGGCCTTCGTGGCGGCGTACACCGCGAGTCCCGGCAGCGGCTGGTGGCCGGCGTTGCTCGACACGTTCACGAGCACCCCGCGTGCCTCGATCAGCTGCGGGAGCAGTTCGCGGGTCAGCAGGGTGAGGGCTGCGACGTTGACCTGCACCTCGGCGGCGACGCGCGCGGCATCCTCGTCGACGAAAGCGGATGCCGTCCCGAAACCCGCGCTGTTGACGAGACCTGCGGGACGGATGCCGCGCTCGGCGAGTTCGGCGGCGATCGCGGCCGGTGCGGCCGGGTCGGCGAGGTCGGCGGCGAGCACGGTCGCCTCGACGCGGTGCAGCCCGCGGAGCTCCTCGGCGAGGGATTCGAGGCGCTCGGCGCGGCGGGCGACGAGGACGACGTCGTGGCCGCGCGCGGCGTAGCGCCGGGCGAAGCCGGCACCGATCCCCGAGCTCGCTCCCGTGATGACGATCACGCCGGGCATGGGGCCTCCAGGAAAGTTGTACAGATGAACAAGTGCGGGTGGTCACTCAGTATGGCGATGCGCGGACGCCGCGTAAAGAATCAATCATGGGAATATGCCCGCCGATGGAGTATGAATGACTCATGGCGACGACTCTCGGCCCCACTGGCTTCTGGATCCTCACGGCGCTCGCCGGGGGGCGGCGGCACGGCTACGACATCCTGCGCGAGGTGGATGCGGCCTCATCGGGGCGCGCCGCGATGAAGGTCACGACCCTCTACGCCGCCCTCGAGCGTCTCGAGCGCGACGGACTGATCCGAGCCGACGGCGAGGAGGTCGTCGGTGGTCGCGCCCGGCGGTATTTCGCGATCCAGGATGCCGGCGGTGCGGCGCTCGAGGCGGAGGTCGCGGCGCTCGAGCATCAGGCTCGCGTGGCGCGGGAGCGGCTGCGCGCCGCAGGCCGGCCCGCAGTCCAGCCGGGCTTCGGTCGGACGGCGATCGCGTGAGCGGGCTCGACGACCGCCCGTTCCGTCGCCTGCTGGCCTGGTATCCGCGCTCGTGGCGCCGTGATCACGGCGACGTGCTCGTCGCGATGATGCTCGACGACGCCGAGCGCACCGGGCGTTCCGGTCCCTCCGGCGCCGAGAGGCGAGCCGCGATCATCCACGGCCTCGGATCGCGGCTCGGCGCCACGGCGGCCATCATCACGGCATCTCTCGCCGTCCTCGCGACCGCCGTCGGACAGGTCGGCCTGCTGTTCTTCACGGGCGGCGGACCGGCCATCCATGAGCCGGTGCTCTTCGTCATGACCGGTGTGGCGCCCGCGCTGACGGGTGTCGCTCTCGTCGCCCTGCTGCGGGCGGTTGCGCTCCTCGGGGACGGAGCCGCGGTGACCGCGACGGCGTGCCTCGCCGTCGCCGGCGTCTGCAGCGGGTTCGGGGGGATCGCATGGAGTCAGGGCTTCGATGCGGCGGACGCCGGTCTGCCGCAGACGGGCTTGGCGGCGATGACGTTGCCGCTCGCCGGTGCGGGCGTCCTGCTGACGATGGTCGCGTTCGCGCTGCTCGTCGCCCCCGCCCTCCGGCGAGCGGGGCTCGGACCTGCGGCCCGTGTCCTCGCGATCGTGGTGGCGATCATCGCCGCCCCGGTCACAGGGGCGCTCGTCTTCCTCTCGCCCGGGACCACGGCGGTCGTGGCGATCGTCGTGCTCGTCGTCGCAGCCCTGCCTCGCGTTCGGGGCGTGCGACGTGCTGCACCCGCCGTCGGCGCACCGGCGCCCACGCCTCGCGCGCCGCGCTCCTCGGCGGGTGGGGCCGCTCTCAGCCGCGCCTTCGCCGGCATCGCCCTCGCCGGTGGTGCGGTGGGCCTGGCATGGGCGTTCGCCGGAGCCGACTGGTCTCCCACGGCGCGAGGCGACGACACGGTGGCGATGCGGGAGGGCATCGTCATCCTCGCCGTCAGCATGATCCCCGCTCTGATCGCCCTCGGCGTCGTGCTGGACCGTTCGCGGCGGCGCGCCGGTCGCGATGTCTGGATCCCGGTGGCCGCCGCCGCTGCGGGGTTCGCCGCGACCGCCACGGACTACCTGGTCTCCGACGGGAACGGCTCCCTCACGATCGCGTGGGTGGGCGCGGCAGCGGCGATCGGTCTCGCACTCGCCTGGTGGGTGGTCGTGCGGATGCCGCTGAGCACGGGACACGGCTCCGCCACCGGCATCCGTATCGGCGTCGGTCTCGGGATCATGCTCGCCTACACGCTCGTCCTCGGCCTGACCCTCACGCCGATGCTCGCCTTCGCGGCTCCCGTGCTGGCGCTCGTCGTCCTGGTCCTGCCGTGGCGTCGACGCTCGCGGGCGGCGATACCCGGTGTTCCGGCCTGAGCGACCCGGGACCCGCCGCAGCGGGCCCCGGGCGCGCGCTCAGACGCTCGCGGGGACGCGGGCGCCGATCGACAGGCGCTCGGCCGCGTAGGCCTCGGCCGCCTCGAGCGGGGTGACCCCGCGGGCGGCGGCATCGTCGAAAAGGCGCCGCAGCGTGTCGCCGATGCCGTCGATGCGGGTCGCGATCTCCTCGCGGTGCCCGGGCGTGCGCGCCTCGACGTCGAGGTAGATGACACCGCCCGCGTTCGCGACGAAGTCGGGTGCGTACAGGATGCCGCGATCCGCGAGTCGCACGGCGCCGGAGCGTTCGGCGAGCGGGTTGTTCGCGGGACCGCAGACCGCGGTCGCCGCGAGGGCGTCGATGACCTCGTCAGTGAGGACGCCGCCGATGCCGGCGGGCACGAACACGTCGGCGGGCACGAGGTGCTCGGTGCCCGGCTCGACCCACGTCGCGCCGAGCTCGGCGGCGAGCGACATCTTCGCAGGGTTGACGTCGGTCACGGTGAGGATCGCGCCCTCACCCGACAGCCGGACGGCGAGGCGACTGCCGACCTGGCCGAGTCCCGAGATCGTGATGCGGCGACCGGCGACATCGGGCGAACCCGCGACGCGCTCGAGGGTCGCGCGGAGCGCCGCGTAGACACCGCGGCTCGTGGGGCCGGCGGGCTCCCCCGATCCGCCCACCGAATCCGGGAGACCCACGACGTGCGCAGTGCGCTCGCTGACGACGAGCATGTCGTCGGTCGTCGATCCCACGTCCTCCGCCGTCCGGTACTGGCCGCCGAACGACTCGACGGCGTCGCCGAGGTCCAGGAACGCCGCCCGGCGCCGATCGTCGTCGAGGGTGTCCGCCTCGCTCAGGGCGATGACGGACTTGCCGCCCCCGGCATCCAATCCCGCCGTCGCGTTCTTCAGCGTCATCGCCGCCGACAGGCGCAGAGCGTCGCCCATGGCGTCGGACCAATGCGGGTAACGCCACAGGCGCGCGCCGCCGAGAGCGGGGCCGAGCGTCGACGAGTGCAGGGCGACGGTGACGACGAGGCCGCTTCGCCGGCCCGTGATCACCTCCACGCGCTCGTGGGTGAAATCGGGCAGGGGCAGAGAATGCGTCATCGCGATCCTTGTCGACGGGCCTTGTGGGCACTGCGGTGCGAATGCCGCCGATCTGCGGCATCCGTCATCATTCTGCCTCGCATATCGGCCGCCGCCTAGGCTGTGGCCCATGCAGACCGAACGCTATTCCCACGGCCATCACGAGAGCGTCCTGCGGGCGCACAGCTGGCGGACGGCGGAGAATTCGGTCGGGTACCTGTTGCCGCATCTTCGCACCGGCGCGTCCCTCCTCGACGTCGGATCGGGCCCGGGCACGATCACGGTCGACCTCGCGCGCCGGCTCGATCCCGGTCGGGTCGTCGGCCTCGACTCCTCGGCGGAGGTCGTCGCACAGGCGCAGGCCCACGCCGCCGCCGAAGGCGTCACGAACGTCTCCTTCGAGACGGCGGACGCCTACGCCGTCGACGCCCCGGACGGCTCCTTCGACATCGTCCACACGCACCAGCTCCTGCAGCACCTCGGCCGGCCCGTCGATGCCCTGCGCGAATTCCGTCGCCTCGCCGGGCAGGGCGGCCTCGTCGCAGCGCGCGACGTGGACTACGCGGGCATCATCATCCACCCGCACGTCCCCGCGCTCGACGAGTGGCTCGACCTGCTGCTGCGCATCGGTCGTAACAATGGGGGCGAGCCGGCTGCGGGGCGGCGCCTCAAGGCGTGGGCCCGCCAGGCGGGGTTCACCGACGTCGCCGTGAGCGCGTCGACGTGGCTGTTCGAGACCGACGAGCAGCGCGCGTGGTGGGGCGGGTCGTGGGCCGATCGCGCCCTGCACTCCTCGTACGCCGAACACGCCGTCGAGCAGGGCCTCGCCGACCGGGCCGACCTCGAGCGGATCTCGGCCGGGTGGCGCGAGTGGGCCGCGGCTCCCGACGGCTGGCTGCTCATGCCGCACGGCGAGATCCTCGCGCGGGGCTGAGCGGTGACGGAGAATCTCAGCACACGCAGTCGCCTCGTCCACGACGCGCTGCGCGCAGCCGGCATCCCGGGCGAGATCGTCGTGCTGCCCGACGCGGCCTCGACCGCGGTGCTCGCGGCCGACGCCCTGGGCGTGGAGGTCGGCGCGATCGCGAACAGCCTCGTGTTCCAGTGCGACGGGCGGCCGCTGCTGGTGATGACCAGCGGGGCCCACCGCGTCGACACCGCAGCCCTCGCCGCACGGATCGGGCGAGGCAAGATCAGCCGCGCGACCCCGGAGCAGGTGCGCGAGGCGACGGGCCAGGCCATCGGCGGGGTCGCCCCCACCGGCCATCCGGCTCCCCTCGAGACGCTCGTCGACGAGGACCTCGCCGGCTACCCCGAGATCTGGGCGGCCGGTGGCACCCCGCACACCGTCTTCCCGATGACGTTCGATGAGCTCGTGCGGCTCACCGGCGGACGGGTCGTCTCGGTCGTCTGACGCGTGCTCAGGTGTGGATGAGCTCACGCCAGTTCAGGGGCACCCGGCCGCGCGGGCCGGGAGCGGGCTGATCGGCGGGGTGGCTGGTGGGCTCGGCGAGTTCGGGGCCGGTGAACATGGTCTCGTCGACGTAGTCCCAGAACCAGTCCTCGCCGGGCTCGAAGCTCTGCACGAGGCGGTGCCCGGTCTCGCGGAAGTGCGCTGTGGCGTGCTGGCCGGGTGACGTGTCGCAGCATCCGACGTGTCCGCACGCCGCGCAGCGGCGCAGGTGCACCCAGAACCCGTCCTGCTGATCGCACTCGGCGCAGCCCGCGCCCGAGGGGGCGACGTTGGTGTCGATGTCGGAGCTCATCTCATCCTCTCGATGGGTCAGTAGGCCAGGGCGCGGTGCACCGAGGCGACAGCGCTCGATCCTTCGCCGACGGCCGCGGCGACGCGCTTCATCGATCCGCGACGCACGTCGCCCGCAGCGAACACGCGCGGCGCTGACGTCTCGAACGGGAACGGCTCGCGCCCGAGGTCGCGCCACTGCGCGATGGGCTGCACGGCCACGTCGGTGCCGGTGCGGATGAAGCCGTCGGTGTCGCGGTCGATGGCGGGCAGCCACGACGTCGCCGGGTCCGCCCCGATGAAGCAGAACAGCCCGCGCGCGTCGACGGCCCCGGCGGAGTCGATCGTGACGGACTCCAGGGTGCCGTTCCCGTCGAGGGCGGTGACCTGGGATGCCGTGTGCACCCGCACGCGCGGATCCTCGGCGAGCCGGTCGGCGAGGTAGCTGGACATCCGGGTGCGGAGGTCCGTGCCGCGGATGACGAGGTGCACGGGGGAGCCGTGGGCCGCGAGGTAGAGCGCGGCCTGCCCGGCGGAGTTCGCGCCGCCGACCACGACGACCGGCTTGTTCTGCACCTGGCGGAGCTCGAGCGGGGTCGCGGCGTAGTAGACGCCGGAGCGCTCGAAGTCCTCCCACCGGTCGAGGGCGAGACGACGGTAGGCCGCCCCCGAGGTGACGATGGCGCTCCGCGCGCGGATGACGCGGTCGTCGGAGAGAGTGACGTCGAGCAGGTCCGGGCCGACCTGTGCGAGCGCGACCGCCTCGCACGGTGCGTACACGCGGACGCCGAACTTCAGCGCCTGCAGGACAGCCTGACCGATGAGATCGCCGCCGCTCACGCCGAAGGGGAACCCGAGGAAGTTCTCGATGCGCGAGGTGGATGCCGCCTGCCCGCCCGGCGCGACGGCGTCGAGCAGCACGGTGCTCAGCCCCTCGGAGGCGCCGTAGATGGCGGCCGCGAGTCCGGCCGGTCCGCCGCCGACCACGACGAGGTCGACGATCTCATCGGACTCGGCCCGGTAGCTGAGACCGAGGCGTTCCGCGACGAGTCCCGGGGTCGCCCGGGGGATCGGCTCGCCCTGGACGTAGGCGACCGGCAGGTCCTCGGCGGCGACCTCGTGCACGTCGAGCGTGTCGAGGTCGCCGGGTGCGAGGGCCACGGCCTTGTGGACGAGGTCGAGCCGTTCGGCGAAGCGCCGGAGCGACAGGAAGTCGTTCGAGGTCGTCGTGCCGACGAATTTCAGCGTCATCGCGGCGGGGCCGGTCCGGAGCGACTCGCGCCGCGCCCACAGCGCATGCAGGATGAGGTCGCAGAGCTCGTCGTCCTCGCTCATGATCTCGCGGAGTGCCGCCCGCGAGAGGCGGTGCACGCGGCCGGCTTTCGTCACCCGGGCCGACAGGAACGCGCTCTGACCGTTCAGGATGCCGAGCTCGCCGGCGAACCGCCCCGGACCGACCGTCGTGATGACCGCTTCGCCGATCCAGCGGAGCGCGTCGCGGACGATCTCGACCTCTCCCGACTCGACGAAGATCAGGTCGTAGCCCGCCTCGCCGGTGCGGAAGACGTAGTCGCCGACCTCGACGTCCTGCGGGACGGCGGCCGACACTAGTCGGCGCCAATGCACGTCGGAGAGGTCGGGCGACATCATCGCGTCCATGATCATGGGAGCGTTTTCTTGCGCCATGGCGCCCAACCTATCGACCCGCGGGCGAGACCGGTGCGTCGGATTCCGATTGCAGTGCCCGGATGAGCGACTGCGCGTCGTACGGGCCGGTGTGACGGCGGCCGTTGACGAAGAAGGTCGGCACCGAATGGATGTTCATCGCCTCGGCGTCGAACATGTCGTCGCGGACGCGACTCGCCACGTCGGGCGCGGTGAGATCGCGCTCGAACCTCGGCACGTCGAGTCCGAGACGCGCGGCCAGACGCACGATGTCGGACGGCAGCTGGTTGTCCTGGTCGGCGAACAGCCCCCGCTCGAACTCGAAGAACTTGCCTTGCTTCGCCGCCGCCTCCGATGCCTCCGCCCCGGCGAGGGCGTTGGGGTGCTGCACAGTGAGGGGGGCGTGCCGCCACACGTAGCGGAGGTTCGGTCCGAGCTCGTCCATCACTTCTTGGATCGACCCGGACGCCTTCAGGCAGAACCCGCACTGGAAGTCGCCGTACTCGACGATCTCGAAGGGAGCGTCGGCGGACCCGAAGATGTGGTCCCGGCGCGGGTCGACGGGACGCACGAGCGTCTGTCCGACCTCCTCCTCGGGGCTCCGGGCGTCAGCGATCCGGAACAGGAGCGCGCCGAGGCCCAGGGCGATGACGGATGCCGCGAGCACCCCCACCCGCGCCTGGTTCTGCGCGTCGGGGTCCTCGATCGCCAGGTCGATGATGAAGAGCGAGATGGTGAAGCCGATGCCGGCGAGGGCCGCGCCACCGCCGATGCGGTCGAGGGAGAGTCCCGGACCGAAGTCGCCGATCTTGAGGGCTTTGAGGACGGCGGTCGACCCCCAGATGCCCGCGAGCTTTCCGACGACGAGACCGACCACGACGCCCCACGTGAGAGGGGAGGTCGCGGCGGCGGCCAGGATGTCGGGGCTGAGCGAGACGCCCGCGTTCGCGAGGGCGAACAGCGGCAGGATGACGTATGCGACGTACGGCGCGTACGCGGTCTGCAGGCGTTCGTTGATCGAGATCGACTCGCGCAGGCTGTTCGCCGCGGCCCGGGCGTACTCGGTGCTCGGCGACTGCCGGAACGTGCGCGCGAGCTCGAGCGCATGCTCGACGTCGCGGCGGTCGGGCCGATAGACCGGCACGAGCAGCGCGATCGCGACGCCGGCGAGGGTGGGGTGCACGCCCGAGGCCAGGAATGCGAGCCACACGATGACGGCCAGGGTGGCGTAGATCGGTCCGCGTCCGCCGCGCAGGTAGCGGACGAGGTAGACGCCGACGAGGCCCACCGCGGCGATCAGGAGCGGCATCGGTGTGAACGTCTCGGTGTAGACGAGGGCGATGATGCTGAGCGCCCCGATGTCGTCCACGACGGCGAGGGCGAGGAGGAACACCCGCAGGCGTCCCGACCCGCGCGGCCCGATGAGCGCAAGGGCGCCCACGAGGAAGGCCGTGTCGGTCGAGATGACGACACCCCAGGCATCCGCGTTCCCGCTCGGGCCGGCGATGAGGACGAACAGGAGGGCGGGCAGGGCGAGTCCGGCGACGGCGGCGATCACGGGGACGACGGCGCGCGACCAGCTGGTCAGCTCGCCGATCGCGAACTCCCGCCTCACCTCGAGCCCGACGGTGAAGAAGAAGATCGCCATCAGCGCGTCGTTGACGAGCGCGTGCAGCGTGAAGTCGAGGTGGATGTCGCCCAGCCCGATCATCAGGTGGGTGTCCCAGAATCCGGCGTAGGTCTCGGAGGAGATGTTCGCCCACACGACGGCGGCGACGGTCGCGAGCAGCAGCAGGAGCGCGCCCATCCGGGTGCGGCCCATCCTGCCCACGTGGTCCGCGATCGAGGCGAGTTTCTGCGGCATGCATCCTCCGGGATGGGTCGAGTCGGAAGTCAGTCTCCACCCACCGGCGGGGTTCTGTCAGCCGGTCCGCGTGGCGATCTCGTGACAGACGACGGCGGCTGCCGCCGACCACGCCTGCGGTCGACAGGCTGCGGGGTAGGGAGCCGGCACGGTGACGTCGCTCGCGGCGTCACCGGCGTGGAGTTCCGGCATGCGGTAGGCGAACGCCTCGGCGGCGGCGAGCATTCCGTCGACCAGCACGCGTGCCTGGTCGGTGAGGCCCGCCCGCGCCATGCCGCGCGCGACGATCGCCGTGTCATGCGCCCAGACGCTGCCGCCGTGATAGCTGAGCGGCCAGTAGCCACCGGCATCCATCGACATCGTGCGGAGGCCGAAGCCGGACGCCATGGACGGGCCGACGAGCAGATCGGCGACGGCGCGTTCCTCGTCGGGATCGAGGATGCCGGTGCCCAGCAGGTGTCCCGCGTTCGAGGTCAGGGTGTCGACCGCCCGACCGTCGCGGTCGAGAGCGATCGCCGGGTACCGGCCCTCCGGCGTCTCGACCCAGAAGCGCTCGCGGAAGCGCGTGCGGAGGTCCGCCGCCCACGACCGCAGCCGCTCGGCGCCGCCCTCTTCGAGAGCGTCCAGGAGATCCGCGGCGCGGACCGCGGCCTCGTAGGCGTAGCCCTGCACCTCCGAGAGTGCGATGGGGCCGTCCGCGAGCGACCCGTCGCGCCACTGGATCGAGTCGCCCGAGTCCTTCCACCCTTGATTCGACAGGCCGTGGCCGGTCTCGTCGACGTAATCGAGGAAGCCGTCCGCGTTCGCCGACGCGATCACCCAGTCGAGCGCATCGTGCATCGTCGGCAGGAGATCGCGCACCTCAGCCTCCGGCATCCCGGCCTCGTGCGCCTCGGTGAGCAACGTGATCCACAGCGGGGTCGCGTCGACCGTGCCGTAGTAGAGCGGCGGCAGCGAGATGCCCTCGCCCGGCATCGTGAGCGTGCCGGCGCGCAGCTCGTGGACGATCTTGCCCGGCTCCTCCGCGGTCGCCGGGTCGGCGGTGGAACCCTGCAGCCGTCCGAGCACGCGCAGAGTGGATGCCGCCATCCCCGGGTCGACGGAGAGGAACAGGCGTGCCGCCCACAGCGAATCGCGCCCGAAGAGGGTGAAGAACCACGGTGCGCCGGCGGCGAAGAACTCGTCGGCGTTGCCGGGCAGAGTCAGGCGCAGGGCGTCCAGGTCGTCGAGCGCCTGCCGGAGCCAGCGGAACAGCCGCGGATCGACGCCGTCGACGGGCTCGAGCGCCCAGTCGACCTGTCGCGTCGTGCCCCGGACGACGAGCGACGGGTCGTCGAGGTCCACGAGCCAGGACACCGTCGCGGTCGACCGCGACGGGCAGGTCACGCGCCACGTGAGGATGAGGTCGTCGCCGCCTGCGGTCACCTCGGCGCCCGGCGCCTGCAGGCGCATCGACGCGTCGCCCGAACTCACCTCCACGGCGTCGCCCGAGAAGGTCCGTTCGACCGGGGCTGCGCCGACGGTGCCGGATTTGACGTCCTGCATCGGCGTCGCGTCCGGAGTCACCGCGACCTCGAGCACGAGCTCCACCGCCTCCTCCAGATGCGAGACGAGGGTGAACTCCTCCCTCATCCGCCCGTCGGCGACGACGCGACGCCGCGTCAGTCGGATCTTCGGGTCCGGCGTGCGGTCGTCGAGGCGTCGCAGCAACGCCTCGAAGCGCGCATCGGATGCCGACGCCGCCGAGCGGGAGATCCACTCGGGCGCGTGGGTCGCGGCATCCGTCCCGTAGCGGACGCGGGTCGCGCGGATGAAGCGCGTGTCGCCGTGGAAGACGCCGTCGATCGACGCGGTGTCGAGCGAATGGGGGCCGATCTCACCGTCCTCGCGGGACCACACCTGGGTGGGCGCGCGGAGGACGACGACGGCGTCGGACAGGAAGGGCTGGAGGCCTGCGGTCATCCCTTGACTGCTCCTTCTGAGGTGTTCATGATGCGCTTCTGGAAGATGAAGAAGACCACGGCGACGGGGATCGTCATGAGCGCCGCGGCGGCGAGCTTCAACGGATACTGGGTGCCCTGACTCAGCTGCCCGGACGACAGGCTCGCGACACCGCGCGTCAGGGTGAACAGGCCCGGGTCCTGAACAGAGACGATGAAGTGGGTCAGCTCGTTCCATGACCCCTGGAACGAGAGGATCACGATCGTGATCAGCGCGGGTCGCGCCATCGGCAGGACGACCGACCAGAACACCCGGAAGGTGCCCGCGCCGTCGATGCGCGCCTGCTCCTCGACCGAGGGAGGGATGGACTCGAAGAAGTTCTTCATGATGAACACGCCCGCCGCGTCGACGAGCAGCGGCAGGACCATACCGGCGTACGAGTCGTACATCCCGAGCTGGTTGAGCACGAGGAAGCGCGGGATCAGGAGCACCACCGACGGCACCGCCATGACGCCGACGACGAGCGCGAAGATCAGACCGCGCCCGCGGAATCGCAAACGGGCGAGCGCGTACCCGGCGAGGGAGACGAAGAACACGCGTCCGAGCGTGACGAGGATCGTGACCACCGCCGAGTTGGCAAACCACAGCGGGAGGTCGCTGTTCAGGAACAGCCGCTCGTAGGCGGCCGTCGTGAAGGTCTGCGGGATCAACGAGATGGGGTTGGATGCCGCCTCCTGCTCGCTCTTGAAGGAGGTCGCCACCTGCACGAGGAACGGATAGATGTAGACGAGGGCGAGCAGGGCGAGGACCCCGTACAGCGCGATCTGTCCGAGACGGGATGCCGGGGTGAGCCGGCGCCTCCGCTGCGGCGCGCGGTCGATCGGCTCGTCGGTGAGCGTCTTCGTGCGAGCGAGGGTTCTACTGTCGGTCACGGCCGCGCCCCCTTCGGCGTGTAGGCGCGGATGCGGCGCTTCGAGACGGGGCGCTCCCGCAGGAGCCACCGCTGGAGCAGCGTGAACGCGATGATGATGAGGAACAGGATGAAGGCGATGGCCGCGCCGATGCCCCAGTCCTGATTGCTGAACGCCGACGTATACGACAGGTAGGCGGGGGTGATGGTGGTCTTGCCCGGTTGGCCCTTGGTGCCGGTGTAGATCTGGTCGAAGACCTGCCAGCAGCCGATCAGGCCGAGCGTGATGACCGTGAAGAGCGTCGGGCGCAGCTGGGGGAGCGTGATCCGCCAGAAGCGCTGCCAGGCGCTCGCGCCGTCCATCATGCCCGCCTCGGTCAGCTCGTAGCCGACGTTCTGCAGCGCAGCGATGAACAGGAGCATGAACGTGCCGCTCGTCGTGAACACCGCCATGATGATGAACGCGCTCATCGCGACGGAGGGTCCGGCGATCCAGTCCCAGCCAGAGAGGCCGAGGAACCCGGGCTGCGAGATCGCGGCGGGCGCGGCATCCACCCCGAACACGCCGAAGAGCAGGTGCACGATGCCGCGGGGGTCGTTGAACCAGTTCGGTCCCTTGCCGCCGGTGACCGCGGCGATGAGCGCGTTGACGGGGCCGGCGGCGCTGAAGAGGAAGATCCACAGCACGGTGATGGCGACCGAGCTCGTCACCGACGGGAAGTAGAAGGCGGTGCGGAAGAAGCCGCGCGCCTTCATCATCCGGCGACTGACGAGCACCGCGAGGAACAGCGACAGCGCCGTCTGGAGAGGGACGACGAGGAAGACGTACCAGGCGTTGTTCCGCAGGGCGGTGCCGAAGTCGCGGCTGCGGAGCCCCTGGCCCGAGGTCAGCTCGCCGTAGTTGTCGAGCCCCACGAAGTTGACGTTCGGCGAGAGGGGGCTGCCACGGCCGCCCCAGTCCGAGACGCTCACCCACAGCGCCATGAGGACGGGGAGGAAGAGGAACACCCCGAGGATCACGACGACGGGAGAGACGAACAGCCACCCGGCGACACCCTCGCCGCGACGCAGACCGCGTGAGCGGTGGTCGCGGCGAGGGGTCTTCTCGGGTGCCCGCTCTGTGATGACGGGCGAGGCCATGTCAGCCGACGATCGCCTCGAGGTTGGACTGGACGCTCTTCAAGATCGTGGCGGGGTCGCCGTCCTTGAGGGTCGCCAGCTGCGCGTTGAAGTCGGTGAAGACGTCGGACACACCGTCGTTGGTCGGCACGCCCTGGGCGTAGTCCGCACCCGAGAGGAACGCCTCGAGGTCGGGGTTGTCGGTCGTCCACTGCTCGGCGGCCGACTGCACCGACGGCATGGGGCCGAACGCCTTCGAGAAGGCGAGCTGCTGCTCGGCGGTCGTCAGGTATTCGACCAGGCTGAGGGCTGCCTGCTGGTTGGGGCTGTCGGCGGCCATACCCCAGCAGTTCGTGAACTGCAGCGTGCCCTTGCCGGCGGGGCCGGCGGGCAGTTCGACGACGAGCGGGTCGACGTCGGGGTAGTCGCCGAGGGCGCCGGTGATCCAGTTGCCCTCGATGGTCATCGCGCCCAGCTGCTTGCCGAGCGCCTCTCCGCCCCAGCCGGCACCCACGTCGGCGGCGTAGGCGAACGTGCCGTCGGCGAGGTGCTCCTTCACGTAGGCGAGGGCGTCGGCGTTCTCCTGGCTGTCGGCGACGGCCGTCGCGCCGTCCTCCGACACCAGGCGCCCGCCGGCTTCGGCCATGAAGGCGCCCACCCGCTGGTATTCGCCGCTGAAGACGAGACCGGTCGTGTTGCCCGAGGTCAGCTTCTTCGCCGCTGCGGCCAGCGAGTCCCAGTCGGTCGGGATGTCGGCCTCGGTGAGGCCCGCCTTGTCCCACAGGTTCTTGTTGATGATCAGCTGGAGCGTCGAGAAGTCCTTCGGCGCGCAGAAGAACTTGTCGTCGTAGGTGAAGTTCTGCACGAGCGACGGGTAGAAGTCGCCCTTGTTCTCGAGCTGGTCGCCGTAGGCGATGACCGAGCCGTTGTCGGCGTAGCCGGCGAGCAGTTCGGTCGCGAGGTAGAAGAGGTCCGGCGGGTTGCCGCCGGCGAAGCCCTGCGAGAGCTGCTGGGTCAAGTCGGTGGCGGCGATGACCTCGGCGTCGACGCCCGAGTCCTTCGACCACGCTGCGACGGCCTCCTTGACCGCGGCCGTCTCGGCGTCGCCCGACGAGCCGATCATGATCGTGAGGGCGTCGTCCGACGAGGTGAGGCCGCCGCCGTCGGTGTCGTTCGCCCCGCCCGAGGCGGCGGGGCCGTCGTCGAAGCCCGAGCCGCCGCATCCTGCGAGGGCGAGTGTGGCGGCGAGGCCGACCCCGCCGAGCGCCATGAGTCGTCTGCTGTGTCGCATGTCCGTATCTCCTTCGATCCCGGTGCTGCGATCGTTCCGACCGTGCTGATCTCGGTCAACTTTGAACGATCAAATTGTGGAATGATGCCCAAGGTAAGAGGGTGGTCCCATCACTGTCAAGGGGGCGGGGGCGTCGATGAGTGAGAAGTCGATAACGATCGAGGACGTCGCTGTCGCTGCCGGCGTCTCGCGCCAGACGGTCAGCAACGTGCTGAACACGCCCGCCATCGTGAAGGCCGCGACCCGCGAGCGGGTGCAGGAGGCGATCTCCCGCCTCGGCTATTCGCCGCACGCCTCCGCGAGGCGGCTCCGTACGCAGCGGAGCGCGACCATCGGCATCCACCTCGATCCGTATGCCGGCGGGATCTCGGGCGTCGTGCTCGACAGGTTCGTCCACGCCCTCACCGAGAGCGCCGGCGACCGGGGCCTGCGCGTGCTCGTGTACGCGGCATCCGATCAGGACGAGGAGATCCGGCGGATGTCGGACCTCGTCCACGCCGGCGACGTCGAGGCCGTCGTCGTCACGGGCACCCGGTACGACGACCGTCGACTCGCCTGGCTCACCGAGCGCGGCGTGCCCTTCGTCTCGTTCGGACGCCCGTGGGATGCGGCGTCGCCCGAGAAGTCCGCGCACCTGTGGGTCGACGTCGACGGCGCATCGGGAACGCGTGCCGCCACCGAGCACGCGCTCACCGTCGGCCCGCGGGTCGCGTTCCTCGGCTGGCCCGCGGGCTCGCCCACGGGCGATGACCGCGAGCGCGGGTGGCGCGAGGCGATGACGGATGCCGGTGCCCGCCCCGACCTGCGCCTGTCGGCCGAGGAGCGGGTCGCCGATGCGCGCGAGCAGGTCCGCGAGCTGCTCGCGACGACCGAGGTCGACGCCGTCGTGTGCGCGAGCGACACCCTCGCCGTCGGAGCCCATGTCGCGGCCGTCGCCGCGCAGCGCGCGGACCTCTCGATCATCGGCTTCGACAACACCCCCGCGGTCGAGGCTCTGGGGCTCGCGAGCGTCGAGCAGCTGCCCGAACTCGTCGCCGCCGGCGCCCTCGACCTGCTGATGGCGGGCGGGAGCCGCATCGAGCGGCGCGCGGCGGGGGCAGGCGAGGGGCACGTGCTCGTGCAACCGCGTCTCGTGGTCCGCTGAGGCGGTTCGGAGCCTGGCGGGTCCGCAACGCCGTGCGAGCCGCGGACATGCGGGCGACACGCCGTGGTTGGCGACGTCCCACCGGGCGCGTCGCCGGGGATCTCCGCCGTTCGACGCCGGGGGCGGTATCGGATCGGTGCCGCCGCCGGGAGCCGGAGTGGTGCTGGCGCACGCCCGGCTACCGGAGGCTCCGGGCGACAACCGCGGAGCTCTCGGTCGCTGCGGGCGGGAACCGGCCTCCTCGCGCCGCGAACGGCGGAATCTCCGAGGTTGGTGCCGGGCTGAGGGTGGCTACCGCCGGCCGATGCGGCGGGAGAGGTCGGCCGCCGCGTCCGTCGCGAGCGCGGCGAGACGGTCGGGGTCGACGTCGGCACCGTCGGGCCAGGTGACGGCGATGGCGGCGGCGGGCCAGTCAGCGTGGTCGCGGACGGCGACACCGACGGAGCGGAATCCCAGCGTGACCTCGCCGTCCTCGGTCGCGTAGCCGTCGGTTCGGGCCTGCCGGAGGAGTTCCCGCAGCTCGCCGGGCCGACCTGGTCCGCGGCCGGTGCGCTGGACGGAGAGGGATGCCGCGTCGGGGAACAATGCGCGGACCTGCTCACGGGGGAGGGCGGCGAGCATCGCGCGGCCGGTCGCGGTCAGGTGCGCCGGCAGGCGTACGCCGACGTCGGTGATGAGCGTCGGCCGTCGCGGCGCGCGCTCCTCGACGATGTACAGCACGTCGCGCCCCGTCATGACGGCGAGGTGCGCACTCTCGCCCGCGCGGTCGGCGAGCTGGGCGACGATGGGACGGCCGAGGCGGGCGAGGGGCTCCTGCCGTGCGTACCCGCCGGCGAGCTCGAACGCAGCGGTGCCGAGGCCCCAGCGGCGGTCGCCGTCGAGGTGGACGACGAATCCGTGCGCCGCCATCGCCGCGAGCAGGTGGTACACCGTCGATCGGGGCAACTCGAGGTGCGTCGCGATCGTCTGCGCCGCGACGGGCCCGCGCTGATGCGCGAGGAAGCTCAGGATGCGGAGCGTCTGATCCGCCGCGGGCACCTTCGGCTTGTCTGGGATCGGCGCCCGCGGCTTGTCTGGGGTCACAGACAAAGGATGCCACGACCGCCTCCCGCGCACGGTCGCCGCGCGCTGGAATCGACTCATGCCCGTCCCCACCACCGTCACCCTCGGTGACGCCCCGCTCACCCCCGCGGAGGTCGTCGCCGTCGCCCGGCACGACGCGCACGTCGTCGTCTCGGACGCGGTGCTCGCCCGCACCGCCGAGACCCGCGCGCTCATCGAGCGGCTCGCCGACGACCCGCAGCCGCACTACGGCATCTCGACCGGGTTCGGCGCGCTCGCGACGACGTTCATCGCGCCCGACCGGCGCCGCCAGCTGCAGGCGAGCCTCATCCGCTCTCATGCGGCGGGCACGGGGCCGGAGGTCGAGCGCGAGGTGGTCCGGGCGCTCCAGCTGCTGCGCCTGCAGACCCTGGCGACGGGTCGCACCGGCGTCCGCCCGGTGGTCGTCGAGACGTACGCCGCGATGCTGAACGCGGGCATAACCCCGATCGTGCACGAATACGGCTCGCTCGGCTGCTCCGGCGACCTCGCCCCGCTCTCGCACATCGCGCTCGCCGCGCTCGGCGAGGGCCCGGTCCGCACGGCGGACGGCGCGCGGATGGATGCCGCGGACGCCTTGGCGGCCAGCGGCATCCGTCCCCTCGTCCTCGAGGAGAAGGAGGGTCTCGCCCTCATCAACGGCACCGACGGCATGCTCGGGATGCTGTCGCTCGCCCTCGCCGACCTCGACACCCTCCTGGCGACCGCCGACCTGGCCGCCGCCCTGTCTGTCGAGAGTCAGCTCGGGACCGATGCCGTCTTCGCCGCCGACCTCATGGCTCTGCGCCCCCAGTCCGGGCAGGCGGTCTCGGCCGCGAACCTGCGCCACGCGCTCGCCGACTCGCCGATCGTCGCGAGTCACCGCGATCCGGCTGTCTGCACCCGCGTGCAGGACGCCTACTCGCTCCGGTGTTCGCCGCAGGTGCACGGTGCCGCGCGCGACACCCTCGACCACGCCCGGATGGTCGCCGAGCGTGAGCTGGCCTCGGCGGTCGACAACCCCGTCGTCACGCCCGACGGCCGCGTCGAGTCGAACGGCAACTTCCACGGCGCGCCGGTCGCGTACGTCCTCGACTTCCTCGCGATCGCCGTCGCAGACGTCGCCTCGATCTCGGAGCGCCGCACCGACCGGGCGCTCGACCGTACGCGCAGCAACGGGCTGCCGCCGTTCCTCGCCGACGAGGTCGGCGTCGACAGCGGCCTCATGATCGCCCAGTACGCCGCGGCGGGGATCGTCTCGGAGCTCAAGCGTCTCGCGGTGCCGGCATCCGTCGACTCGATCCCGTCGTCGGCGATGCAGGAGGACCACGTCTCGATGGGGTGGGCTGCCGCCCGCAAGCTGCGTCGCGCGATCGACGGCCTCGCCCGCGTGCTCGCCATCGAGGTGGTGACCGGATGCCGCGCCCTCGACTTGCGCGCTCCGCTGCAGCCCGCGCCGGTCACCGGGTCCGTCCGCGATCTCGTCCGCACAGTCGTCGAGGGGCCCGGGCCCGACCGGTTCGTCGCGCCGGATCTCGAGGCAGCGACGCAGCTCGTCGTCACGGGTGAGGTCGCCCGCACCGCGTTCGGACCGGCCGGCGAGCGGACATCCGCCGCCGCGAGGACGAATGCCCCCGGATCCGTCCGCTCGAGCGCAGATCTCCGCTCGGGCACCGCACCGTTCGAAGGAGAACAGGCATGACCGACACGACCACGACTCGCACGGTCCGCGCGGAGCGAGGCGCCGAGAGAACGGCGAAGAGCTGGGGCGCCGAAGCGGCGAAGCGGATGCTGATGAACAACCTCGACCCCGAGGTCGCCGAGCACCCTGAGGACCTCGTCGTCTACGGCGGCACGGGCAAGGCGGCACGCTCGTGGGAGGCGTACGACGCGATCGTCCGCACCCTCGACGAGCTCGAGCCCGACGAGACCCTGCTCGTGCAGTCCGGCAAACCGGTCGGCGTCTTCCGGACGCACGAGTGGGCGCCGCGCGTGCTCATCGCGAACTCGAACCTCGTCGGCGATTGGGCGACGTGGCCCGAGTTCCGCCGCCTCGAGCACCTCGGCCTCACGATGTACGGCCAGATGACGGCCGGCTCGTGGATCTACATCGGCACGCAGGGCATCCTGCAGGGGACGTACGAGACGTTCGCGGCCGTCGCCCGCTCGCTCGGCCGGGACTCGCTCGCGGGCACGCTCACCCTGACGGGCGGCGCCGGCGGCATGGGCGGTGCCCAGCCCCTCGCCGTCACGATGAACGGGGGAGCCGTGCTCGTCGTCGACGTCGATGAGTCGCGCCTGCGTCGCCGCGTCGAGCACGGCTACCTCGACGAGCAGACCGCCGACCTCGACGCCGCGATCGAACGTGCCCTGGCCGCGAGGGACGCCGGCGAGGCGCGCTCGATCGGTGTCGTGGGGAACGCGGCCGACGTCTTCCCCGAGCTGCTGCGCCGCGGCATCCCGGTCGACATCGTCACCGACCAGACGAGCGCGCACGACCCGCTCGCCTACCTGCCGTCGGGCGTCGCGTTCGAGGACTGGAAGGCCGAGGCGTCGGCCGATCCGGAGGGCTTCACCGAGCGGTCCCGCGCCTCGATGGCGCGGCACGTCGAGGCGATGGTCGGATTCCAGGATGCCGGGGCCGCGGTCTTCGACTACGGCAACTCGATCCGCCGCGAGGCCGAGCTCGGCGGCTACGACCGTGCGTTCGCCTTCCCGGGGTTCGTGCCCGCCTACATCCGGCCGCTGTTCGCGGAGGGCAAGGGGCCGTTCCGGTGGGTCGCGCTGTCGGGAGATCCCGAGGACATCGCGAAGACCGACCGCGCCGTCGCGGAGCTCTTCCCCGAGGATGCTGCGCTTCACCGCTGGCTCGAGAAGGCGGCCGAGAAGGTCCATTTCGAGGGCCTACCCGCCCGCATCTGCTGGCTCGGGTACAAGGAGCGCCACCTCGCGGGCCTGAAGTTCAACGAGATGGTCGCGTCGGGTGAGCTGTCCGGTCCGATCGTCATCGGGCGCGACCACCTCGACGCCGGCTCGGTTGCCAGCCCCTACCGCGAGACCGAGGCGATGGCCGACGGGTCCGACGCGATCGCCGACTGGCCGCTGCTGAACGCCCTCCTCAACACGGCGTCGGGAGCCGCGTGGGTGTCGATCCACCACGGCGGCGGCGTCGGCATCGGGCGTTCGATCCACGCCGGCCAGGTCACGGTCGCCGACGGCACGCCGCTGGCCGCCGAGAAGCTCGCCCGCGTCCTCGTCAACGACCCCGGCACCGGCGTCATGCGCCACGTCGACGCCGGTTACGACCGGGCGAAGGAGGTCGCCCGGGAACGCGGCCTGACCGTCCCGATGCTGGACGCCTGACATGGCGACGCTGTTCACCGGCATCTCCGAACTGACGACGAACGCGGATGCCGCGGCACCGACCGCGACCATCGCCGAGGCCGCCCTCCTCGTCGACGGAGGTCGCGTCGCGTGGTCGGGTGCGGCCGCTGACGCCGAGACAGCAATCGCAGGCCGAGACAGCGGTCTGTCGCCGCTGTCTCGGGCCGCCGCTGCTGTCTCGCGGTCGGAGGTCGAGGTCACGCGCGTCGATCTCGGCGGTCGCGCCGTGATCCCGGGATTCGTCGACAGCCACACGCACCTCGTGTTCGCCGGCGACCGGGCCGACGAGTTCGAGGCACGGATGACGGGCACCCCGTATGCCGCGGGCGGCATCCGGCGGACCGTGGCGGCGACGCGGGCGGCGACCGATGATGAGCTGCGTGCTCGGCTGGCGTCCCTCGTCGCCGAACTGCACGCGCAGGGCACGACTACGTTCGAGGTGAAGACCGGCTACGCGCTGACGGTCGACGGCGAGGAGCGTCTCGCCCGGCTGGCTGCCGAGGTCACCGATGAGGTCACGTACCTCGGCGCGCATGTCATCCCCGAGGGGTCCGAGCGCGAGGCGTACGTCGACCTCGTCTACGGCGGGATGCTCGCCGCCGTCCGGCCGCACGTGCGCTGGGTCGACGTGTTCTGCGAGCGCGGTGCGTTCACCGACGCCGAGAGCGAGCGGATCCTCCGTGCCGGCGCAGAGGCGGGGCTCGGCGTCCGCGTGCACGGCAATCAGCTGGGCGAGGGACCGGGTGTGCAACTGGCGGTGCGGCTGGGCGCGGCATCCGTCGATCACTGCACCCATCTGACGGATGCCGACATCGCGGCGCTCGCGGGGTCGGACACCGTCGCGACTCTCCTGCCGGGTGTGGAGTTCTCGACGCGGCAGCCGTATCCCGATGCACGGCGGCTGATTGACGCCGGTGTGACCGTCGCGCTCGCGAGCGACTGCAACCCCGGGTCGAGCTTCACGAGCTCGATGCCGCTCATGATCGCGCTCGCGGTGCGTGAGATGGCAATGACCGTCGGCGAGGCGGTGTGGGCGGCGACCGCCGGGGGAGGCCGTGCCCTCCGGCGCGATGACGTCGGACACCTCGGCCCGGGTGCGCGCGCCGATGTGGTCGTGCTCGATGCGCCGAGCAGACGGCACCTGGCCTATCGCCCCGGCGTACCGCTCGTGCACCGCGTCTACCGCGGCGGCGAGGAGATCAGTCCGCGCTGAGGTCCCGCGGGGTGTCGATGTTCCAGCGCGCCGGCGGGGTCGCCGTCGCGACGTCCCAGTCGTCGGTGTCCCACACGAACGTCGCGACGGCGCACGTCGGCATGGCACCGATGCCCCCGTCCGAGAGCTGCTCGGCGAGCACCGTCATGCCGGGGTCGTGCGCGACGACCACGACGTCGGTGACGCCGCTGTCCGCAGCGGCGGCGAGCAGCTTTGCGCCGGGCGCGCCGTAGAGCCCCTCGTCGGTCTCGACGGGGACTCCGAGCGCGTCGGCGAAGACCTGAGCGGTCGTGCGGGCGCGGACCGCCGTCGACGACAGGATGCGCGCGGGCCGCACACCCGTCGCCGCAAGCCGACGTGCCATGATCGGCGCGTCGCGGCGGCCCCGGTCGTTGAGGGGGCGCTCGTGGTCGTCCTGACCGGTGCCCCAGTCGCTCTTGGCGTGACGGATGAGGATGAGGGTGATCATGCGAGTGCCCTTCCGGCGAGCAGTTCGAGGACGCAGAGTGCGGCGAGTCTGACGGTGCGGCCGTCCGCGGCATCCGCTGTCGCGTCGACCTCGACGACGTCGGCGCTCACGATGCGCCGGTCGCCGGTCGCCGCGCGGACCAGGGCGCGGAGCTCCCACGCCTCGAGTCCGCCGGGGACGGATGCCGGGCACCCCGGCGCGACGGAGCGGTCGCAGACGTCCACGTCGATGTCGAGGTGCACGTCGCCTCCGGCCCCGGCGATGGCCAGGGCTTGGATCATGACGTCCTCGGCGCCGCGGCGGCGCACCTCATCGAGGGTGATGACGGTGATGCCGAGGTCGGCGGCGCGTGTCGCGTAGGCGACCGAATTGGCGAAGTCGGCGATCCCGATCTGCACGATCCGACGCGGGTCGAGTCCGTCCTCGACGAGACGGCGCACGGGGGATCCGTTCGAGACGCCGTCGCGGAGGTCGAAGTGCGCGTCGAGGGTGATGAGGCCCGTGACGCCCGCGCCCTGCGCGGTCGCGTAGGTCACCGAGTTGTCGCCGCCGAGCGCGATCACGAGGTCGGCGTCGGCCCGCAGCGCGCGGACGCGCTCGCGCACACGATCCTCGCCCTCGGGACCGTCCGGATCGTCGACGTCGCCGGCATCCGCGATCCGGAGCGCGTCGTTCAGGTCGACCGGGGGAGGCCCGAGCAGCGTCGGGCTGAACCGTCGGAGCGCTTCGCGGACGGCGGCCGGCGTCGCGTGCGCCCCGGTGGGCGACAGCGAGGTGCGGAAAGCCGGCAGGCCGAGGATCGCGGCATCCACTCGTCCGTCCGGCGCGGGCCAATCCCCGGCGCGCGGCCAGAGCGGGTCTGCGGAGAGGGGGGAGTCTGCGGAGAGCGCCATGTCAGGGGAGCAGCAGGTGGGCGACGGTGAAGATCACGAGGCCCGCGAGGGCACCCACGATCGTGCCGTTCAGGCGGATGTACTGCAGGTCGCGGCCGACTTGCAGCTCGATCTTCTGGCTCGTCTCGTCGGCATCCCAGCGCTCCACCGTGTCGGTGATGATCGACGCGATGTCGTGGCGGTAACGGTCGACGAGGAAGACGGCGGCATCCGCGATGCGCTTGTCGACGCGCTCCTGCAACGCGGTGTCGGTCGCGAGACGGTCGCCCAGGTCGCCGAGGGCGGCGGTGACGCGGCGGCGGAGAGGGCTCTCCTCGTCGGCGAGCGAGCGCAGCAGACCCGCCTTCGCGGTGTTCCAGGCGTCGGCGGCGAGAGCGCGCACGCGCGGGCTGTCGAACACGGCGCTCTTCGCACCCTCGAGACGGCCGATCGTCTCCGGGTCGTGCTGCAGGTTGTCGGCGAGGCGTTCGAGGTACTGGTCGAGGGCCTTTCGCGCCGGATGCTCCGGGTCGCGCTGCACGGCCGCGACGAACTTCGTGGCCTCGTGGTAGACCGTGTCGTCGACGAGGCGCATCGCGACCGACGGCACCCACGACGGCAGACGGCGAGAGACGAGCCCGTCGAAGGCTTCGCGGTTCGCGTCGAGCCACCGGGCGATGCTGTCGACGCCCAGGTCGACCGCGCCGCGGTGGGCGTCGGCATCCACCACCCGTGACAGCCACGTGCCGAGCGAGGGACCCCACGAGGGCGAGAGGAGGTGCTCGTGAGCGAGATCGCTGATCAGGTCCTGCACCTCGTCGTCGCTGAGGGCGGTGAGGATGCCGGAGGCCATCGTCGACGCCTCGGCCGCCACCGTCTTCGCATGAGCGGGGTCCTGCAGCCAGGCGCCCGCGGTCTGCGCGATGTTCGTCGACTCGAGCTTCTGGCGGACGACGCCGCCCTCGAGGAAGTTCGTCTCGACGAATTCGCCGAGGGTGCGACCGATCTCGTCCTTGCGCTTCGGGATGATCGCGGTGTGGGGGATCGGGATGCCGAGGGGGTGTCGGAACAGCGCCGTCACGGCGAACCAGTCCGCCAGAGCGCCGACCATGCCGCCTTCGGCCGCCGCGCGCACGTAGCCCCAGCCCGAGAGGTCCTTCTCGAGGATGAACGCGATGACGAAGACGATCGCCATGAACAGCAGGGCGCCGAGGGCCACCGCCTTCATGGTGCGGAGCCCGCGGTACCGCTGCTGGTCAGCGGCGCTCAGCGAGTCGTACGGGATGCGGGCCATTCGGCCATCCTGCCACGGAGGCCCTCAGCGACCCGGGCGACTCACGGTTCGATCGGCCCCAGCCAGGCGTTCGCGAGGGCGCTGTGCACCGACTCGGGGTCGGAGGGGTGGAACACGCCGGCGAGCACGTCGCGGTAGAGCCTGCTCAGCTCGTTGCGGGTGAAGAAGGAGGACCCGCCCGCGACGAGCATCGCCTCATCGACGACCTGCTTCGCCGTCGTCGCGGCCCGGTGCTTGATCGCGGACAGCTTCGGGAACCACATCGCGCCGTGGTCGGCGAGGCGGTCGACGTCGGCGGCGAGGGACTCGACCTGCACCGGGAGGGCGTCGTAGGCGAGCGCCATGTCGGCGACGCGCCACCGGATGTCGGGGTCCTGGCTGTAGGTGCGGCCCGTCTTCTTCGAGGTGCGCGTGCGTGCCGTCTGGACGGCCAGGTCGAGGGCGCGGCGGGCGATGCCCGTGTAGACCGAGGCAAGCAGGATCTCGAAGGCGGTGAAGATCCCGAAGACCAGTGGATCGGGACTCGGACCGACCGGCAGCCGGCGCACGATCCGGTCCGCCGGGGCGACGGCGCCGTGCAGTTCGGTCGTCCGGGATTGGGTACCCCGCATCCCGAGGGTGTCCCAGTCGTCGCGGGTCACGACCGCGTCGCTCCGGGGGACGAACGCGAACACGAGCCGCGGGTCCTCGGGGTCGGACGTGTCGAGGCCGTGGAGCCCCAGGTGCGTCCACACGGGCGCGAGCGACGTGAAGATCTTGGTGCCCGTGAAGGCGTACGAGCCGTCGGGGCGGGGCGCGGCATCCGTGTCACTGCCGAACAGGACGAGGTCGTTCCCGGCCTCGCTGATGCCGAACGCGAAGACCTCTCCCGCCGCGGCGCCCTCTTGCACGAAGCGGAGGGCGTCGTCGCCGCGGTTTGCCATGACCTTCGCGACGCCGGTCCAGACGAGGTGCATGTTGATCGCCAGCGCCGTCGCGGGAGCGGCGCCGGCGAGGCGCTGCTGCAGGACGGATGCCTCTCGGAGCCCGAGCCCCGCCCCGCCGAGCTCGGTCGGCACGAGGATCGCGAGATACCCCGCGTCGCGGAGCTCGGCGAGGTCCTCGTCCGGGAAGCGGTTCTCGGCGTCGACGGCGGCGGCGCGGGAGCGGATGCGCTCGAGCAGATCGTCCTGCAGGTGGGCGGCGGGATCGAACGTCATGACGGCAGCCCCCACGTCCGGACCGCGTCGAGCAGGGCCCCGGCCGCGGCATCCGGAGCGTCGCGGTGCGGCGAATGCCCCGTGCCCGGTACGACGGACATCGACACCCGGGGATTCTGCAGCACCTCGGCGGCGAGGTCGCCCGTGAAGATCGAGTAGACCGCCGGGTCTCCCGCGATGACGTGGGTGGGGACGGCGAGACGGGATGCCGCCTCCCGCACGTCCCACGGCGTGTTCTGCAGCCCCGTCTGCTCGACGGCGAACCGGCTCGCCTGCTGGGCGGCGACCGCCTTCAACTCGATGTCGAGCTCGAGCCATTCGGGGTGCGCGGCCCGGACGGCGTCGACCGAGGTGTCGGCGAAGGCCTGCTCCTGGCTCGCGCGCACGGCTTGGCGGTCGGCGTCGAGGAGGTGGATCGCGGGGTCGACGAGGACGAGGTGACGGGTCCAGGCGGGATCCGTCGATGTGGCCACGGTCGCAGCCGCGCCGCCGAGCGAGTGGCCGAGGACGAGGTCCCACGGCGCTTCTTCGCCGGGCTGCGTGTGGACGAGGTCGATCGCGTACGCGGCGATCGTGTAGTCCAGGCCGCGTGGGGCGGTGCCGTGGCCGCGCAGGTCGACGGCGTCGACACGCCAGCCGGCGCCGGCGAGGGCGACGGCGTAGCGCCACATGAGCGCTCCGCTCGAACCGACGCCGTGGACGAGGAGTGCCCGGCGGTCGCTGCGCGGATTGCCCCAGCTCAGCCGGGGGAGAGTGACGGGTGACGGCATGCTCTCAGCCTAGGACGGGCCCCACCGGTCAGCGCAGGGCCAGGATGGGGGGATGATCTCCACCGACCTGGCACGCGAGCTGCGCGCGAGCGGCCTGATCTGGCGCCCGCGTTCCGGCGACCGGTTCCAGCTCGACGAACCCGAGTTCGAGGCCGACGTCTACACCGTCAGCGACATGACCGTCGAGGCTCGCAGCTACCCCACCGGCGATCTGCTCGCCTTCAACGGGACGACCGAGTGGGCGCTCGATTCGGTCGCCCTCGAGGACGCCCTGTGGCTGCCGTCCGAGGCGCAGCTGCGCGAGATGCTCCGCGGCACGTTCCGTTCGCTCCGTCGTCTTCCCGACATCCACGAGGTCGAGATCGAAGTGGATGCCGCCCCGCACCTCTTCCGGCACCCGCAACCCGCCGACGCGTACGCGCAGGCCGTCCTGTTCCTGCTCCGCCGCGCCGCGTGACGCGCTCGCTCAGGTGATGAGCGGGACGGGCTCGGTGTCGGGGATCGGACTCGCGTCGCGGCCGCGCAGGTCGGGGAATCCGCGGACGAACACGGCGGCGACGAGCGCGCCGGCGACGGCGAACCCGGATGCCGCGATGAACGCGCCGACCGAGCCGACGCCGTCGATGAGGAAGCCGGCGACCGCCGAACCGGCGGCGGCGCCGATGAGCTGACCGGTGCCGATCCACCCGTAGGCCTCCGCCGTCTCACTGAAGCGCACGCTCGCGCTCGTGATGGCGAACATGACGGCGAGGGCCGGGGCGATACCGAGGCCGGCGACGAAGAGCGAGGCTCCCATCCACCAGGCGTTGAGGCTGATCATGACGAGTGACACGCCGACGGCGACGATCGCGAGGCGTCGGGCCATCGCCCACCGGCCGATCGGGATGTGGCCGAAGCCCAGGCCGCCCGCGAGACTGCCGACCGCGAAGACCGCCAGGACGATCCCCGCCTCGAGGCCCTCGTGTCCGAACGAGGCGACCACGCCGGCCTCGACGGCCGCGCACGCCCCGATGAGCAGGAAGCCGGTGACGGTCGACAGCAGCACGACGGGCTTGCCGAGCACGCGCCCGAAACCACGACGGCTGCGGGGGATGCGGACGCGTCCGACTTCGGGGGAGGCGATGAACCACGCGCATCCGCCGATGAGGATGACGACGATCAGGAAGAGTGCCGGCACGGTGCCCGCCTGGGTCGCGACGATCGTGATCAGCACGGGAGCGAAGATCCAGATGATCTCCTGCAGGCTCGCATCGAGCGAGAAGAGCGGCGTCAGCTGACGGGACGTCACGATCTTGGGGTAGATCGTCCGGACGGCGGGCTGCACCGGGGGATTGGCGATGCCGGCGAGGAAGCCGAAGACGATGAACCCCGGCATCCCGAACGGATTGACAGCGAGCGCGAGGACGGCGGCCGCGCAGACGGCCGCGGTCAGGGTGAGGACGCGGCGCATGCCCCAGATGCCCATCCACCGGCTGGTGACGGGACCGGAGATCGCCTGACCGATAGAGACGGCGGCGAGGACGATGCCCGCATAGCCGTAGGACCCGGTCGACTGCTCGACGTGGAGGAGCACCGCGAGACTCGTCATCCCACTGGGGAACCGAGCCGTCAGCTGTGCCGCGATGATGCGCGCGACACCCGGTGCGCGCAGGAGCTCCGAGTATCCCGCCACCCCTCCAATCTACCGTCGGCGGCCGACATCCCAGATGTGGGGGCGAGGTCTCGCGGCGACACGCCGACGACACGCCGGGGCGCCGGATTCGCTCCCGATCCGATGTCGGAGGCCCGCCGTATCGTCCGACCTGTGGACAACCTGCCGAGCTCCGCGGGGTTTCGGCCGGATTCCTGGCCTTTTCGTCTCCGCTCGGAGGTTCCCGAATTGGGGATGAATCGGTGGACAACCTGTGTTGTATCTGTGGAGAGATGCGGAAAAACTACACGGATGTAACTACTACCCCTTGTGGTGCTTCCGGGTGTCCGTACCCATATGTAGTATTGAGCTCCCGGCGGGCCCCAACCCCTCGGAACCAGGCGGACGGGTACCCCACACCCGCGACCTGCAGACAGATTTCACCGAATCACACGGACCCCGCACCGGCGGGATCCAGAGGCAAAGAGAGGGTCGACTGATGGCGATCACCGTGTACACGAAGCCGTCCTGCGTGCAGTGCAACGCGACGTACCGCGCGCTGGACTCCAAGGGCATCGACTACGAGGTCCTCGACCTCTCCGAGGACCCGGCGGCCCTCGAGCACGTCAAGTCGCTCGGGTACCTCCAGGCTCCGGTCGTCGTCACCGACGAGGACCACTGGTCGGGCTTCCGTCCCGACAAGATCGACGAGCTCGCGTCTCGCCTGGTCTGACCGATGAGCGCGGCCGTCATGACGAACGTGCCGCTGCTCGTCTACTTCTCGAGCGTGTCGGGTAACACCGCCCGTTTCATCGAGAAGCTCGGGATGCCGGCCCGCCGCATCCCGATCCACTCCTCCGACGGCCCGCTTCGTATCGACGAGCCGTACGTCCTGGTCACCCCCACCTACGGGGGAGGCCAGGGCAAGGGGGAGGAGAAGGGCGCGGTCCCCAAGCAGGTCATCCGCTTCCTCAACGACGAGGCCAATCGGAGCCTGCTGCGCGGAGTCATCTCCGCGGGTAACAGCAATTTCGGCGAGTCCTTCTGTCTCGCCGGAGAGATCATCAGCCGCAAGTGTCGTGTGCCGCACTTGTATCGCATCGAAGTATTCGGCACGCCTGAGGACGTCGACCGCGTGAGCGGCGGATTGGAAGACTGGTGGAAGCTGCAGTGACCGATATGGCCTTCAAGACGGAGGCTCGCTTCGAGGGCATGGACTACCACGCCCTCAACGCGATGCTCAACCTGTACGGCGAGGACGGGAAGATCCAGTTCGACGCCGACAAGCGTGCCGCGCGGGAGTACTTCCTGCAGCACGTCAACCAGAACACGGTGTTCTTCCACTCCCTCAAGGAGAAGCTCGACTACCTCGTCGAGAAGGAGTACTACGAGGGCGCCGTCATCGAGGCGTACCCGTTCGAGTTCATCCAGCAGATCCACGACCGTGCCTACGCGGCGAAGTTCCGCTTCGACACGTTCCTCGGCGCGTTCAAGTACTACACGAGCTACACGCTGAAGACCTTCGACGGCAAGCGCTACCTCGAGCGCTTCGAGGACCGCGTCGTCATGACCGCCCTGGCGCTCGCCGCGGGTGACCAGGACCTCGCGAACAAGCTCGTCGACGAGATCCTCTCGGGCCGCTTCCAGCCCGCCACCCCCACCTTCCTCAACGCCGGCAAGGCTCAGCGCGGCGAGCTCGTCTCCTGCTTCCTCCTGCGCATCGAGGACAACATGGAGTCGATCGCCCGCGGCATCAACTCCGCCCTCCAGCTCTCCAAGCGCGGCGGCGGCGTCGCCCTGCTCCTCTCGAACATCCGCGAGGCGGGCGCCCCGATCAAGCAGATCGAGAACCAGTCGTCGGGCATCATCCCCGTCATGAAGCTGCTCGAAGACAGCTTCAGCTACGCGAACCAGCTCGGAGCGCGTCAGGGCGCCGGCGCCGTGTACCTCTCGGCCCACCACCCCGACATCATGAAGTTCCTCGACACCAAGCGCGAGAACGCGGACGAGAAGATCCGCATCAAGACGCTGTCGCTGGGTGTCGTCGTCCCCGACATCACGTTCGAGCTCGCGAAGAACGACGAGGACATGTACCTGTTCTCGCCGTACGACGTCGAGAAGGTCTACGGCGTGCCCTTCGGTGACATCTCCGTCACCGAGAAGTACCGCGAGATGGTCGACGACGCGCGCATCAAGAAGACGAAGATCAAGGCGCGCGAGTTCTTCCAGACCCTCGCCGAGATCCAGTTCGAGTCGGGCTACCCGTACATCATGTTCGAGGACACGGTGAACAAGGCCAACCCGATCAAGGGTCGGATCAACATGTCCAACCTGTGCTCGGAGATCCTCCAGGTCAACACGCCGACGACGTTCAACGAGGACCTCTCGTACGACCAGATCGGCAAGGACATCTCCTGCAACCTGGGCTCGATGAACATCGCCCTGGCGATGGACGGCCGCAACCTCGCCGGCACGGTCGAGACCAGCATCCGCGCCCTCAGCGCGGTCAGCGACCAGAGTCACATCCGCTCGGTCCGTTCCATCGAGGACGGCAACGACAAGTCGCACGCCATCGGCCTCGGCCAGATGAACCTGCACGGCTACCTCGCCCGCGAGCACGTCCACTACGGCTCGGAGGAGGGTGTCGACTTCACGAACATCTACTTCTACACCGTGCTGTTCCACGCCCTGCAGGCCTCGAACCGGATCGCGATCGAGCGCGGGACCGTCTTCGACGGCTTCTGGGACTCGACCTATGCCTCCGGTGAGTTCTTCGACAAGTACACCGAGCAGGAGTGGAAGCCGGCGACGGTCCGCGTCGAGGAGCTCTTCGAGGGCATCCACATTCCGACGCAGGAGGACTGGCTCGAGCTGAAGGCATCCATCCAGCAGTTCGGCATCTACAACCAGAACCTCCAGGCCGTCCCGCCGACCGGTTCGATCTCGTACATCAACAACTCGACGAGCTCGATCCACCCGATCGCGTCGAAGATCGAGATCCGCAAGGAAGGCAAGATCGGCCGCGTGTACTACCCGGCTCCGTTCATGACGAACGAGAACCTCGAGTACTACGAAGACGCGTACGAGATCGGCTACGAGAAGGTCATCGACACCTACGCCGCCGCCACCCAGCACGTCGACCAGGGCCTGTCGCTGACGCTGTTCTTCAAGGACACCGCCACCACCCGCGACATCAACCGGGCTCAGATCTACGCCTGGCGCAAGGGCATCAAGACGATCTACTACATCCGTCTGCGTCAGATGGCGCTCGAGGGCACCGACATGGCCGAGTGCGTCTCCTGCATGCTCTGATCCGGTCCGAGATTCGATAGAGGAAAAAGACATGACCCCCGAACCCCTCAAGCTCCTCGGCTCGGTCCAGGCGATCAACTGGAACCGCATCCAGGACGACAAGGACCTCGAGGTGTGGAACCGCCTCGTCAACAACTTCTGGCTCCCCGAGAAGGTGCCGCTGTCCAACGACATCCAGTCGTGGGCGACGCTCACCCCCGAAGAACGCCAGACGACGATGCGCGTCTTCACCGGTCTGACGCTCCTGGACACCATCCAGGGCACCGTCGGCGCCGTCTCGCTCATCCCCGATGCGATCACCCCGCACGAGGAGGCCGTCTACACGAACATCGCGTTCATGGAGTCGGTGCACGCGAAGAGCTACTCGTCGATCTTCTCGACGCTCGCCTCGACGCCTGAGATCGACGACGCGTTCCGCTGGTCCACCGAGAACGAGAACCTTCAGAAGAAGGCTCGCATTGTCATGGACTACTACCGCGGCGATGAGCCCCTGAAGCGCAAGGTCGCCTCGACGCTGCTCGAGTCGTTCCTCTTCTACTCGGGGTTCTACCTGCCGCTGTACTGGTCGTCGAAGGCCAAGCTGACGAACACGGCCGACATCATCCGCCTCATCATCCGTGACGAGGCCGTGCACGGCTACTACATCGGCTACAAGTTCCAGCGCGGACTCGAGACGCTCGGCCAGGCCGAGCGCGACGAGCTCAAGGACTACACGTTCTCGCTGCTCTACGAGCTCTACGACAACGAGGTGCACTACACGCAGGACCTTTACGACGGCATCGGTCAGACCGAGGACGTCAAGAAGTTCCTGCACTACAACGCGAACAAGGCGCTCATGAACCTCGGCTACGAGGCCATGTTCCCGGCCAGCGTCACCAACGTGAACCCGGCGATCCTGTCGGCGCTCTCGCCGAACGCGGACGAGAACCACGACTTCTTCAGCGGGTCGGGTTCGTCGTACGTCATCGGCAAGGCCGTCGCCACCGAGGACGACGACTGGGACTTCTGATGGTCGCGGATTCTGTGAGCGGGTTTGCGCGTGGTCAGCATCCGGTTTGGTCGGCGGCGATGGATGAGTCGTTGTCGTCTCTTTCGGCGTCCGTCGGTAGGGTAAACGGCTTGTCGGATGCTGTGGGTGCGTCAATGCTGTCGTCGCTGACGGAGTCGTTGTCTTCCATGACTCGGCCGTTCGGTCGCTTCGACGACCTATTTGATGGTGGGAGCGCGTCGGAGAAAACTATTTCAGCGAACGACTCTCGCTTCAACCAGATGCAAAGGGCTTCAGATCCCCAGTCCGTGTCGCTTGAAGAATTGCTTGCGCAGCCAGATCTTGATGACTACATCTCGCGGGTCGTCCATGATGAGCAGGAGTTCAACGCAATCGTAGGGGCCTCATCACAGCTGGCATCCGGCGACAGCTTGGAGGTTATCCCCATTACAATGCGAGGGCCCGATGGTCGGCTTTTTCGATCTGCGTCGGTCGCTCTCTCGTTGTTGGGTGGTCTCTTGACTTGGGTTGCCAACGCTGCTGTCGACGGAGTGTATTCGCCTGTGGAGGCGGTCACGGTGTTCGTCACGCTCTACTGGTGGTCGAGAGAGCTGTAGCAATTCACTCGAGACCCTGGGCAAGGCTCTCGCTACCGAGGCGAGACTGAGGCTTTTATGAGGCGCTGAGATCCGAAGGAGGGCCTCCGGCACCGCGCTGACGAGCGGATGCCGGGGGCCTCTTCGTTGTCAAGGTCACCGCAAAACGCCAAAGTGCGGGAGCGTGGAACGGCGTGTCGCGTTAGATCCCCTTGAATCGGCGTGCGGTCGCGCGATCAAGTTGGCCGGAACGGCGACGCGCAAGAGACACCGACGCTGAAAGACCCCCGGCCCGTTCTCGCGAACGATCGCCGGGGGTCTTTCGCTGTCCCGGTCGACGGCGCACGCTGCCCGTTGCGTGCGAAGCGTTCCCGGGATCCCGATGCCGGCTCGGAGCGAGCGCGGACGTCGGGGACGCACGGTGCTCGCTCATCCCCTCAGTGAGCTTCACGATCAACGCGAGATGCGGCCCCCAAGCCGCAGTGAGCACCTCGCCATCTCCTCCTTCGGAGCGGACGGCGGATCGGATCGGAGGCGAGTCGATCGTCCCGCAGCGTCGTCGCCTCTACGGTGGGGCATTGTGATCCCCACCCGCTCGCGCGCCGGCCTCTTCGGTCTGCCTGCGACGTTCTTCGGCTTCGTGGCGGCGGTCGCGTTCTCCGACATCGGCGACTCGTTCCGAGTCCTCGCCCTCGACCTCTGGTATTTCGAGCTCACGGCGGGTCGGGAGGGCGCCCGACTGACGCTTCTGCTCGCGACGGTACTCCCGGCCCTGTTCCTCGCTCCCGTCGCGGGCGCGGTGGCCGACCGGTTCGATCTGCGCACCGTCTTCATCGTCACCACCGCACTGCGCGGCATCCTGAGCTTCGGGCTGGCTGCCGCCGCTGCGGCCGGGGGACCCGGCATCCACTCGACGGTCCTGGTCGCGGCCGCCGCGATCGCCGGGGTCTTCTTCGCCTCGTCGGCGTTCGTCTTCGTCCCGCGGCTCGTGCAACGAGACATGCTTCCCCGAGCCAACGGCATCCTCGAATCGACGACGTGGGCGCTCGCGAGCGTCGGACCAGCCCTCGGCGCCGGTGCGTACGCCATGTGGGGGCCGGCGCCGTCGTTCGCCGTGGACGGCGTCTCCTTCCTCGTCACCGCAGCACTGTTTGCGCGCATCCTCCCGAAGACGACGGATGCCGAGTCGTCGATGCCCGCACGGCGGCGGGCCCGCATCCGGCTCGGCGTCGATGCGCTGGCGTCGACCGTCCGCGGCATCCCACCCGCCGCCCGTTACCTCGCCGGCCACCGCTTCGCGCTGGGACTGCTGCTCGCCTCGTACGGTGTGACGATCACTGCGGGGACGAACGCGTACGCGCTCATCTTCCTCGTGTCGGATGACCTACGGCTACCGAGCGAGGTCCTGGGTCTCGTCCTCTCGTGGAACGGCATCGTGGCGGTCATCGCAGCGCTGACGGTCGGGTTCGTCGTCCGGCGGTCGCGGATGCCGCTGGTCTTCGTGGTCTGCCTGGCACTGTTCGCCGTCGCCCAGGTCGTGATGGGGGCCGCGCCGAACGTGACGGTGCTCCTCGTCGGCGTCGCCCTGAGTGCCCTCGTCAACGCGCCGTACAACATCGCGGTCACGACCCTGTTCCAGACGTCGATCGACGACCAGTTCCTCGGGCGGGTCGAGGGTCTCGACACGGCCGTCGAGAGCCTGCTGCGCATCGCGGTGCTGCTCGGCGCGGCCGCCGTGGTGACGCTCTGGGGAGCGCGCGCCGCCGTCATCGCCTCGGCCGGGGTCGCCATGATCCTCCTCGTGGCCGGCGTCCTGCTCATGGCGCGACGCCGAGCGGCCGCCACCGACGCCGGCCGCCGATGAGGCCGGGCGGCGCATTCCGCTTAGACTCACGTGGTGACTCAGCTCGTCGACGCCCCGGGTGGGCCCCGTAACGCACCGCCCGCATCGTCGCCGGAAGCACCGCGCCACCGCGTCCGGGCGGACATCCAAGGCCTCCGCGCCATCGCGGTCGCCTCCGTCGTGGTCTACCACTTCTGGCCCTCCCTCCTCCCCGGTGGCTTCACGGGTGTCGACGTGTTCTTCGTCGTCTCGGGGTTCCTGATCACCGGGCAGATCCTGCGCGACGTCGACCGTCACCGCCCCCTCCGCTTCGCCGCCAGGTTCTGGGCCGCCCGCGTCCGACGGATCATGCCGGCCGCACTCCTTGTGCTCGGATTCGTGCTCGTCGCCTCGTGGTTCATCGTTCCTGCCTCCCAGTGGCCCCAGATCGGTCGGCACGTCCTCGCGTCGGCCCTCTCGATCGAGAACTGGGTCCTTGCCGGTGACGCGGTCGACTACGGCGCGGAAGGCGCCGCGCCGAGCCCCGTCCAGCACTTCTGGTCGCTGTCGGTCGAGGAGCAGTTCTACCTCGTCTGGCCGATGCTGCTCCTGCTCGCCACCCTGTTCGCGCGGCGCTTCGGTCCGATCGGTCGCCTGGGACGCCGGAGCGTCGTGGGAATCGTCATGGGTCTCGTCCTGGTGGCGAGCCTCTGCTTCTCGTTCATCTTCACGAACGTCGATCCCGGCGCCGCGTACTTCGTCACGCCGACCCGGATGTGGCAGCTCGCCGCCGGCGGTCTCGTCGCCCTGGTCGCCGTACGAGGCATCCGCTTCGCTCCGTGGGTCGGTGTCGCCCTGATCGGGGTCGGGTTCTTCGTCCTGAACGTGGACATGCCCTACCCGGGCATCGCCGCGATGATCCCGACGGTCGGCGCCTGCCTCGTGCTGCTCGGGGGGCCTGACGGACGATTCTCGTTCGACCGCGCCGTGAGCGCCCGACCGATCCAGCACCTCGGCGACATCTCCTACTCGGTCTACCTGTGGCACTGGCCGCTGCTGATCATCGTCCCGATCGCGCTCGGACACGAGCTGAGCATCCTCGAGGCCTTCGGTCTGCTCGCCATCATCCTCGTGGTGTCGGAAGCGAGTTACCGCTTCATCGAGCAGCCGTTCCGACGTGGATGGCTGCTGCGGACGTCTCCTCGAAGCCTCGCGCTCGGAACCGTCGCGGTTCTCATCATCGTCGCCGGCGCCGTCAGGTTCGACGCCAGCGGGCAGGCTCGGATCGAGGCCGCGGCCGCGGAGTTCGAGCAGACCATCGCCTCCGCCGACGAATGCTTCGGCGCCGCCGCGCTCGACAACACATGCGGGGATCCCTTCGCCCCGGTCGACGAGGCCGCAGCACTCGCCGGCAACAACGACCTGCCGATCGCCTCACGCAAGCCGCGCTGCTCTGACGACACCGGCCCGTTCAGCGAGGTCATCTGCCACTACGGCGATCCGAACGGAGCCCGCACGGTGCTGCTGTGGGGCAACTCCCACGCGTCGGCGTGGAGCGACGCGATCGACGCCGCGGGAAAGCGCCTCAAGTGGAACGTCATCGTGGCGTCGCGCTCCGGATGCCCGGCGACGCTGGGCACCCCGCCGCCGAACGAGATCCGCAAGACGTCCCAGGAAGAACAGAAGGGCTGCGCCGAGCGCAACGAGTGGGTCGTCTCGACCCTCGCCCCGAAGGTCGACCTCGTCGTCATGTCCGACCTCCGCGCCGGCTACGCCGACGGTGCTCGCAGCGTCGACGGTTTCGTCGAGGCGATCACGCGGGTTCGGGAAGCGGGCGCCACAGTCGTCTGGCTCGGCGACGTCCCGTTGACCGACGGGATCACCACCCGACGCGACGGCCCCGAGTGCCTCGAACTCAACGGCCAGTGCTCCAACCCCGTCAGCAAGGCGCTCGTCGCCCGCAGCGTCACCGACGAAGTCGCCAAGCGCGTACCGGACCTCCTCACGATCGATCCGACGGACCGGTTCTGCGATGACGAGCGCTGCTACTCCGCCGTGGGCGGGGTGTCGGTGTACTTCGACGGGCTTCACCTGAGCGGGACGTACTCGCGCACCCTCGGCCCCTGGCTCGCCCGCGAACTGAAGGCCTGCGCACAGGGCGCATCCTCCTGCCCCGCGCTCTGACGCCCTCCAGGGCGTGAGCGCCTCAGCGCTCGACGCGGCCGCAGGAGGACACGGCGAGGATGTCGAGCGCCACCGGCGCGTCGGCAGCGCGTTCGGTGATGTCGACGGACACGCCCGATCCCGCACGGTTGAGGCGCACGGTGGCGAGATCGACGTCGATCCCGACGGGCTCGACGGCCCAGCCGTCGCCGAGTGCGGTGGGCAGGTCCGCGATGACGGATGCCGCGTCCGCGGCGCCTGGCAGCGTCACCTGCCCCTGGATCGTCGCGAAGGCGGTCCCGCGGGGGCCGTCGACCGTGGCCGAGCCCGTTCCGCAGGGCGTTGAAGTCGGGTCGCCCGACGCCGTGTACGTCGACCCCGTCGGCATCGCGGCCACGACCTCGGTCACCGCCTCCTCGGACTGCGCGCGCACCGCGTCGAAGGACGGGCCTGCGGCGGGGGCGCATGCCGTGAGGCTGAGGGCCAAGGTTCCGACCAGCACCGTTGCTGCGACGGACCGGGCGGGCATCAGCCGCTGCTCTCGTCGGCGAGGGAGGTGAGGAGCAGTCGCACGTCCTTCAACACCGTCCCGTTCGCCGACCCGTCGCCGCTGAAGAGGCGGTTGTGAAGCGTGAGGCCCTCGGCGAGCATCGCGGTGACGGTGCCGGTCGGCTTCTCGGAGAATCCCGGGTCGACGATCGTGATGCCGGGGAACTCCTCGGGGCCGATGCCGTAGCCGATGTCGCCCATCTGGAATCCGGCGTAGTAGCGGTTGATGTCGTCCTTGGCCTGCGTGGCGTAATAAGCCGTTCCGGGCACCGTCGTGTACCCGTCTGTGGCGCCGACTCCCGCGGCGAGGAACCGGGCGGTGAATCGTGCCCCGGCCATCTCGGCGGCGCTTCCGACCTGGGACCCGGCGCTGTGCTCGTAGCTCAGCGTCGGAAGTCCGGGGAAAGCGGCGTCGATTCCCTTCACGATGCGAGCGTAGTCCGCCCCCGCCGCGGTGGCGATCGTGTTGTTCTGCGGGCCCGAAGCGAGATCGACCGAGATCTGCGGCATGGGTGCCGCGAGGACGGTGAAGGCGAGGATCGGCGCCGAAGGATCGGCGTGCTGGACCTGCCAGTTCGCGAAGGACGTGACGGGGTCGTCGTTCATGAACGTCGCGATCGACGCATTGGTCCCCGGCACGACGAAGAGGATGCCGGTGGCCGCCGCCGGATCCCCCGCCATCTCGACGATCGAGCCCCGGACCGGGTTGTACAAGTAGAGCTGGACGAGGCCGAGGGCGACTTTCGTGAGATACGCACGTTCGCGTTCCAGCGCGTCGAGGTCGCCGGCGGAGGGCGCGTCCTCGTGCGTCACGAGTCCGGCCAGGAGGACGTCGAGTCGTCCCAGGCGTTCCCGGGCTCCGACACGGTTGGCGGCGACACGGACCTCGGCGGGCAGCCCGTCGAGCGCGCCGATGAGATCCGGGACGTCGTGGATGAGCTGTGCGCGCGTGGCGAGGGTGAGGCCGCCCCACCAGGCCGAGGCGACGGTCGGCGCGGTGGAGTCGAGGATGCTCTGCAGGGCAGCGGGGGAGTGGGCGACCTCCGCCGTCAACTGCGCATGCGAGAGGGTGGCGATGTCGTCGAGGGTGAGCTGATGGGCGGAGCTCGCCAGGGTGGCGCGGACCTGCGGGACCGATCGCTCGTCGTCGGCGGAGGGGGCGTGCGAGCCGAGGGCGAACACCATCGCGGCTGCGGCGAGCGCAGCCGTCGGCAGATGGATCGCGCGGAGCATACCGCTGATGATACGGGCGCGCGGGATCTCACATGTTTCGCAGATGAGAACTCGTTCATCTCTTCCGTCGTGGCCGGAAAATCGCTACCGAATCGCGGTGGCGCGGATGCTGACCGCGGCGCGGCGTGACTCATAGACTTCTGCCGTGGCAGATACCCCCGCAGAGGATGCACCGCGCTTCAGTCCCGTCATCGCGCTCCTCGCCGTTTCTGCCTCGTGGGAGGCCCAATTGGCGGCCGAGCTGCGTGATCTCGGGATCTCGACGCGCAAGTTCGGCCTGCTCGGTCACATCGGCGCGGAGCCCGGAATCTCGTTCTCGGAACTCGCCCGCAGATCCCGCATCACGGTGCAGTCGGCTCATGCCGCCGTCCACGCCCTCGTCGACGACGGGCTGGTCGCCGACGCGACGGCGCAGGCCGGAGCGGCGAGCGACCTGAGCGTCACCGAGCGCGGGGCGGAGGTCCTGCGGGACGCGCAGGACCGTCTGGAGCGGTTGGACGAGTCGCTCTCCCACTCGTTGCCCCGGGTCGCCGAATCGCTCGGCGGCATCCGAGCGGGTGTGATCGAGTGAGCGCGCGGGCCGCGACGATCCGTCGACGCGAGGGGGCGCTGCGGAGCATCGCCCGCGTCGGCCTCGCGGTCCTGTTGACGGCCGCCGGCGTCGCGCACCTGACGGTGCTCCGGCGCGGGTTCCGGATCGCCGTTCCGGACTGGGCGACGCGCCTGTTCCGGACCGACAAGGACACGATCGTCGTCGTATCCGGTGTCGTGGAGGCGGGGTTGGGGGTCGCCCTCATCGCGCTGCCGCGTGAACGGCGCCGCGTGGGTCTGGCCGTCGCGGCCCTGTTCGTCGCCGTGTTCCCCGGCAACGTCCATCACTGGCGATCGGGTCGCGACGTGCCGGGGATGGACTCCGACGCCAAGCGCTTCGCCCGGCTGTTCTTCCAACCGGTGCTCGTGCTGTGGGCGCTGTGGGCCACGCGGCGATGACGCGACCGACGCCATCCTTCAGGTAGGCTGAAGGAGTGTTCCGCACCCCTCTCTCGATCTTCCGCATCCTCGCCATCGCCGAGGTGTTCTCCTGGACCCTCCTCATCGCCGCCCTCATCGTCCGTGCCGTGGGAGGTCCTGCCGTCGCCGTCACGATCGGCGGCGGCATCCACGGCTTCGTCTTCCTGTCGTACGGCGCGACCGCCATCCTCGTCGCTCTCAACAACCGGTGGAGCCTCGGCACCTCGGTGCTCGCGGTGGGTTCGGCCGTCATCCCGTACGCGACGCTCCCCGTCGAGAGGTGGCTGCACCGAACCGGCCGCCTCGACGGTGCGTGGCGGCTCGAGGAGACCTCGGACCCCCGCGACCGGCGGCCGATCGACCGCCTGCTGCGCTGGTTCCTGCGCCACGCCGGCATCCTGGTCGCCCTCATCGCGGTGGCGGTGGTCGCCCTCTACGTCATCCTGCTGCTCGTCGGTCCTCCCGGAGGACGGTGAGCGTCACCGACGCGTCGACACCGTCACGGTGAACTTCGCGTCGCGCGCGACCTGACGGGTAGGCCCGACGAGGCGCTCGAGATCACCCCGGTACCGCATCCCCGAGTTCCAGACGCACCACAGCTCACCGCCCGAACGCAGCACGCGTGCCGCGTCCGCGAACAGACGGAACGCGAGCCGCTCGGTCAGCGCCGCCCCGCTGTGGAACGGCGGGTTGAGGGCGATGAACGACGCGGACGCCGCGGGCCGGCCCGCGAGCAGGTCATCGCGGGCGACCTCGACCCGGCCCTCGACACCGTTCGCGGCGGCCGTCGCCCGTGCCGAGGCGACCGCCGCGGCGGACTGGTCCGAGGCGTAGACGGATGCCGCCGGATGCCGCGTCGCGAGGTGCGCGGCGACCGCGCCCGTTCCGCACGCCATGTCGATGAGCGGGTCCTCCGGCGACCCGCCGGCGGGGTCCGCCGGCAGATGTGTCATCAGGAGCCGCGTGCCATTGTCGAGCCGTGCCCCGGCGAACGCACCGCCGAAGGCGCGGATCTCGAGGTCGCCTTCGCGTCCCGCCGCCGGTGCGGGCTCGTGGCCCGCGCGTGGGTCGCGGGCGAACAGGACGCGTGATTTCTGCCGGGCGTGCGAGACGTCGATCCGTCCGAAGTGCTCGCCGAGCACGTCGTTCATTGCGAGGGTCATGTGCTTGAGGCGGCCGCCGGCCACGACGACGACGTCGGGGGAGGCGTGCGCGGCGACGAGCGCGGCGACGTCGCGGAGGGCGTCGAGCGCGCGGGGCAGGCGGACGAGCACGACCCGGGCGTCGCTGACGGCGTCGGCGTCGAGACGGACGACTCGGATGCGATCGCTCAGCCCGAGCTCCTCGGCGTTCCGGGAGATCGCCCGCTCACCGGCCAGCGCATCCTGGTGCACACGGACGTCCCGCGCGCCGTCGTGCGCGGCCGCCAGGGCGAGAGCGCCGTGGGTGTCGCCGATCGCGACGATCGACCTGGCCGGTGCGTCGGCGCGGAGGCCGGCAGATTCATCCAGGATGAGGCGGTCGGCGGCATCCGATGCCACCAGGTCGGGACCTTCGACGTCGGGGCGACGGGAGAGCCGGTCGAAGGGGAACGGGGTGGGGCTCGGCACCTCACCAGCGTAGGCGAGGGCGCCGCCGGCGCCCGGCGGGGGGATACTCGGAGGATGAAGACAATCGCTCGCTGGGCTCTCGCCGGCGCCATGGTGTTCGCCGGACTCAGCCACCTGTTCTGGGCGCGCAAGGAGTTCCAGGCGCAGGTACCCGACCTCGTGACCGACACCCTCCCGATCGACAAGGACGGCGTCGTCGTCGCCTCCGGGGCCGTCGAGATGATGCTCGGCGCCGCGCTCGTGGTCCTCCCGAAGGAGCGGCGCCGCATCGGCGTCATCCTCGCCGCCTTCTTCGTCGCGATTTTCCCCGGCAACCTCGACCAGGCGCTCAAGAAGCGCGACGGCTTCCGGCTCGACAGCGACACCGCGCGCTGGCGTCGCCTGCTGTTCCAGCCCGTTCTCGTTGCCTGGGCGCTCTGGTCCACGCGCGACTGATCCGGCCGCGAACGCCGATGCCCTCGACCGGTGAACGGTCGAGGGCATCGTTTCGTGCCGAGGGGTCAGGTGCGCATCCCGCCCGTCCGCAGCCGCGACAGCGCGTCGACGGTGGCGGCGAGGATCAGGACGCCACCCGTGACGAGGAGGTTGAACCCCGCGTCGAGCTGCAGGAGCCCCAGTCCGTTGATGATGACCGCGATGACGAGAGCGCCGATCGCTGCGTGGATGAGGCGTCCTCGACCACCGAACAGACTCACGCCGCCGACGACGGCGGCCGCCACGCCCGAGAGGACGATGTCGCGACCGACGGCACCGTCGACCGAGCCGACGCGCGCCTGGTTGAACAGCAGTGACACGACGGCGAGGCCCGAGGCGGCGACGAAGCACCACCACTTCACCCACCGCACCTTGATGCCGGCGCGGCGAGCAGCCTCGGCATTGCCGCCGATGGCGTAGACGTACCGGCCGAACCGGGTGCGGTCGAGGACGAACGTGCCGATGAAGAGGATCGTCAGCACCACCGGGACGATGATCGGCACGCCCTCGATCGGGATGATCGACTGCGACCGGTTGAGGTTCAGCACGAAAACGGCCACTCCGCCGAGGATCGCGAGCACGGCGAGCTTGGCCCACACGAGGGCGATCGGACGGTTGGGCACGCCGGCGCGGGTGCGGCGTCGGCGATCCCAGTACGACAGGCCGCCCGAGATCAGCAGCATGACCAGCAGCATCACCCAGCCGCCCCAGACGGGCAGGCGTCCGTTCTGCAGCGCCAGCAGCTCCGGCGCCTCGATCGGGTAGAGACCGCCGGCACCGATGATGAGCAGGGCGAGGCCCTGGTAGCCGAGGAACAGACCGAGGGTCACGACGAATGACGGGATGCCGATCCTCGCCACGAGGAATCCGATCAGCGCTCCGGTGGCCAGGCCCACCACGAACCCGATCGCCAGGGCGGGCGGCCACGGGATGTCGAATTTCACGTTCAGAACGACGAACGAGGCGACGCCGACTCCGCCGGTGACACCCGCCGACAGGTCGATCTCGCCGAGCAAGAGGACGAACACGAGCGCCATGCCGAGCACGACGAGGGATGCCGCCTGGCTCATCAGGTTCGCGAAGTTGATGGGGGTGAAGAAGTACTGGCTCAGCGTGCTGAACAGGATCACCAGCAGGATGAGGCCACCGACGGCGGGAAGGGCGCCCATTTCGCCGCCGCGCACGCGCTGGAGCCACGCCTTGATCTGGTCGCCGACGCCCCCTTCGACGCCGCTGCCGATGAGGTCGCTCACGACGGGGTCGGGTGCCGCCGCGGTCCGGGTGCTGGTGCTCATGCGTCGCCTCCGACGGGGATGGTGGATGTGCCCACGAGCTGAACGCCCGGCGGGATCTTGGTTCCGGTGATGTAGCCGACGATCTCGTCGCGGGTCGACTCGGCCGTCGGGACCTGGGCGACCATCTGGCCGAGGTACAGCACGGCGATATCGTCGGCGACGGCGAAGACATCAGCCAGGTTGTGGCTGATGAGGACCACGGCGACGCCCTGATCGGCGAGGCGCCGGACCAGGTTCAGCACCTGCTCCGTCTGCGCGACGCCGAGGGCGGCGGTGGGTTCGTCGAGGATGACGACGCGCGCCTTCTTGAGGACGGCACGTGCGATCGCGACCGTCTGACGCTGACCTCCGGAGAGGCTCGACACCTTCTGCCGGACGCTCTTCACGGTTCGCACCGACAGGGAGCGCAACGTGTCCGAGGCATCCTTCTCCATGCGGCCTTCGTCGAACGTGCCCCCGATGACCTCTTCGCGTCCGAGGAACATGTTCTGGACGATGTCGAGGTTGTCGCAGAGGGCGAGGTCCTGATAGACCACTTCGATGCCCAGGGCGCCTGCTTCGCGGGGGGTCCGGAGCGACTGCTCCTGACCGTCGACGAGGATCTCGCCGGTGTCGTAGGGCTGCACGCCGGCGAGGCCCTTGATGAGGGTGGACTTTCCGGCGCCGTTGTCGCCGACGAGGGCGGTCACCATGCCGGGTCGGACCGTGAGGTCGACGCCTTTGAGGACGCTGACCGGTCCGAAGGACTTCGTGACGCGGCGGAGTTCGATGATGGGTTCGCTCATGCGGGTTCTCCAGGGAGGTCGAGGGGTGTCGCGCAGACAGAGGGGAGTGGGGATGCCGCGGATCGCGGCATCCCCACTCCCGTCAGATCACTCGACGCCGAATTCGGTGCACTTGTCGGCGAGGCTGACGCCGGCGATCTCGCCGGTGCAGACGTCCGAGGCGGAGGCGTCACCGGCGGCGACGACGTCCTTGACCTTGTCGGGGCCGACGAGCTGCGGCGTGACCGAGATGTACGGCGTGCCGTCGTCGAGCTTCTGGTCGGCCGTCGGCGTCGACCCGTTCAAGAGGTCCGTTGCGACCTTGATGGCGGCCTCGGCCTCGTCCTTGACGGGCTTGTAGACGGTGGCCGTCTGCCATCCGGTCAGGATGTTGCGCAGGCCTTCCACGTTGGCGTCCTGGCCCGAGACGGCGACACCCTTGAGGTCGCGGTCCTGGAGCACCTTGATGACGCCGTCGGCGTTGGTGTCGTTGGCGGCCCAGACGCCGTCGACCTTGCCGCCGTTCGCGGTCAGTGCCTGCTCGAAGTTGGTCTGGGTCTTCGCGCCGTCCCAGACTCCCGGGGGCTCGGCGACCGGCTTGATGCCCGCCGCTTCCATGACCTCCTTCGCGCCCTTGAGGAACATCGCGGCGTTGCCGTCGGTCGGGTCGCCGCCCATGTAGAAGACGGCGGCCGTCTTCGGGTCCTTGTTCGCGGCCTTGAGGCCGTCGAGGACGGTCTGCCCCTCGAGCTTGCCGACCTCGACGTTGTCGAAGGAGACGTAGTAGTCCGCGCCCTTGAAGGGGCGGTCGTACGCGATGACGGGGATGCCCTGAGCCTTCGCCTTGGTGGCGACGCCGACGGCGGCGCCGTTGTAGTCGACGAGCATCATGACGCCGCAGCCCTTGGTGAGCTGTTGGTCGGCGATCGTCGTGTACTTCGACGTGTCACCACCGGCGTTCTGGATGTCGACCTCGAAGCCGGCGCCCGTGAGCCCCTCTTCCAGGTACTTGCGGTCGAAGTTCTCCCACCGGGGCGACGACGCGGCGTCGGGAAGGATGACGCAGGCGCGCCCGGCTTCAGCGGGAGCCGCGCCACCGCTCGAACCGGCGGGCGCCGGGGTGCTCGTGCTGGAACAGCCGGCGAGCAGGAGTGCAGCGGCCCCGAGGGCTGCGGCAACGGACAGGGACTTCTTCATCGTTCGCCTTTCGACAGTGAAATCGAGCGAGCGCGACATCGCGCTTGACGATGATCTTGATGTGTTCACGAAATGAAGTCAAGATGTGAACATAACGCTTTCGTCACCGTCGACGGTCGGCCCGAACCCTCCGAGGAAGCGCTGCGCGGCGAGCGTACGGACTAGGTCCGACCCGTGCCGAGGCGGCTGCGGCGAGTGACGGCATCCAGCGCCACGGCGAAGACCAGCACGGCTCCGGTGACCATGTACTGCACCGACGAGCTGAGGTTGATGAGCGTGAATCCCGACGAGATCGCCTGGATCACGACGACGCCCAGGAGCGCGGCGAACGCCGACCCGCGTCCGCCGAAGAGCGAGGCGCCGCCGATGATGGCCGCCGCGATCGCATTGAGGTTCGTATCCGCCGCGCCGGTGCTCTGGTTGGCCGCCGCGAGCCGGGCCGCGGCGAGGATGCCGCCCGTCGCCGCGAGCACCGAGCACAGCACGAACACCGAGACCACGACGCGGTCGACGCGGATGCCGGCCCGTCGCGCCGCCTCGATCGAGCCGCCGACCGCGAACACCGATCGGCCCCAGCGGGTGCGCGTCAGCGCCAGATGCGCGACCACGACGAGGACGACGAAGAGGACGAACATGAGTCCCACGCCGCGGGAGAGGTTGAGGTACCAGGATCCGCCGGCGAGACCGACGAGGAGCAGGGCGCCCCGGATCACGATGATGACCGTGCGCGTGCTCTCCAGTTCCGCGGCCGCTCGTCGCCGGGCCCGGCTGAGGAGCGTGGCGGTGTAGGCCAGCGCGGTCGCGGCCGACAGCACGTACGACAGCCAGGGCGGGAGGTACATCTGCTGGGCGAACTGCACGATCCACGAGTCGAAGGGGAGGTTGATCGAACCGGCGTCGCCCAGCACCCACAGCTGCACGCCGAGCAGGCCGAGCAGCCCGGCGAGCGTCACGACGAAGCTCGGCAGGCCGAGCGTGCTGCGCAAGAGCCCGTAGACGGCTCCCACGATGCCTCCGGCGGCGACCGCGGCGCCGATCGCGAGCACGAAGGGCCACTGCAGCTGCACGGCGCCCACCGTCAGGATCGCCGCCGCCACCCCCGACATCGAGCCGACCGACAGGTCGATCTCGCCGATGAGGAGGACGAGGACGATCCCGAGCGAGATCGTGCCCATCGCAGCGCACTGCATCAGCAGGTCGCTGAGGTTCCGGCTGGTCAGGAAGACGGGGTTGAGCGCCTGGAACACGACGGCGATCACGACGAGAGCCAGCACCACCGGCATCCGTCCGACGTCGCCGGATCGCACCCGGGTGAGAACGAGGCTGAGGATGCCGCTCTCCCGGTTCATCGGTCGCCGTCCACGCGGCGCCGGGCATCCGCGAGCGGGATGACGGGAGCCCGGGGTTCGTCGGGCGGGCTGACCGGCCGAACCGGGTCGAAGGCTCCCGTGATGGCGGCGATCAGCACTTCGCTCGTCGCCGTCTCGGCGTCGAACTCGCCGTTGTTGCGGCCGAGGCGGAGGACCACGATGCGGTCGGCGACGGCGAGCACATCGGTGAGGTTGTGGCTGATGAGGACGACCCCGTGGCCCCGGTCGCGCAAGCGCTCGATGAGGTTGAGGACCTCGGCGGTCTGTGCCACGCCGAGGGCAGCGGTCGGTTCGTCCAGGATCACGATGCGCGGCTCGCCGATGAGGGATCGGGCGATCGCGACGGTCTGACGCTGGCCACCCGACAGCGTCGAGACCGGCACGCGGACCGACGGGACCTTCGCCGCGAGTTCGCGCAGCAGCATCCAGGTCCGCTCTTCCATGCCCACCTCGTCGAGGCGACCGCGCTCGATGAGCTCGCGACCGAGCCACAGGTTGGCGACGACGTCGAGGTTCTCGCAGAGCGCGAGGTCCTGGAACACGGTCGCGATGCCGAGGTCCTGCGCGTCCGCCGGGCTCGAGAGCTGCACGAGCTCGCCGTCGAGCTCGATCGTCCCGGCGTCGGCGGGGTGGACGCCGGCGAGGATCTTCACAAGCGTCGACTTGCCCGCGCCGTTGTCGCCGACGAGGGCGACGACCTCGCCCTCGCGGACGCGGAAGTCCACACCGTTCAGGGCGCGGACCGCGCCGAAGCGCTTGTCGATGCCGCGCATCGACAGGACGTGATCGCCGGTGCGACGGGGGGAGACGCTCACGCTCGGTGCTCTCATTCCAGGCCTGCGGCGGCGCAGGCCTCGGCGTAGGTGGGGGTGCAGATGTCCGCGATGGTCCAGAAGCCGTCCGCGACGACGGTGGAGGCGATGTTGTCCACGGTGACAGCGACGGGGGTCAGCAGGGTGGCCGGGATGCCGTCGATCGTCGTGTCGCCGGCGGGCTTCTCACCGGCGGCGAGCTGCACGGCGACGTCGGCGGCGATCGTGGCCTGCGTGCGGATCGCCTTGTAGACGGTCATGTACTGATCGCCCTCGACGATCCGCTGGAGCGCGGTGAGCTCGGCATCCTGCCCCGTGACGATGGGGAACGGCGAGACGTCCGCAGCGCGGAGGGCGGCGATCGCTCCGCTGGCGGTGCCGTCGTTGGCGGCGTACACGGCGGCCACCTCATCGCCGTACTGCGCCAGCTGACCCGAGACCCACGCCTGCGCCTTGTCGGGACTCCAATCCGGGGTGTCGTACTCGGCGAGCACGCGCAGACCCGCCGCGGCGATCACCCGGCGGGCGCCGTCGCGGAACTGCGCTGCGTTGCTGTCGGTGGGAGCGCCGTGGACCATCAGGATGCCGCCGTCGCTGCGACCCTCCTTCTCGAGGCCTGCCACGAGGGCCTCCGCCTGCAGTTCGCCGACACGCTCGTTGTCGAACGACACGTAGTAGGCGGGCTTTCCGCCGCCGATGATCATCCGGTCGTACGAGATGACTGGCACGCCCTCGGCGGTCGCCGCCGCGAGGATGGATGCCGCGGCCCGGCCGTCGACGGGGTCGAGGACGAGGACGGCGGCTCCCGCGGCGAGCGCGGACTCCGCCTGCTGCTGCTGCCTCGCGGCATCCTGATCGGCGTTCGTGTACAGCACCTGCGCGTCGCCGAGTTCCGCGATGCGCTTCTCGAAGACGGGCCGATCGAAGGTCTCGTAGCGTGCGGTCTTCTTGTCGGGGAGGAGCAGCGCGATGATCGTGCGCGGCGACGAGTTGTCGGGGAGGGCGCAGCCCGAGAGTGCGGCAGCAGACGCCGCCACGAGCAGGACGGCCGTGAGGAACCGTCTCATGCGGGGAACGCGACCAGATCTGCGTCGACGGCCACGTGATCGAGGGCCAGGGCGATCGCGCCGCGCGTCTCGGCCCACTCCGCGAAGGCGGACGCGACGATCTCGGGCACCCCGCCGCCGAGGATCGCGCGCTCCAGGGCGTGCCGGAGCGGAGCGAGGAGGATCTCGCCCGCGCGGGCCAGCTCGCCTCCCACGACGATGCGCTCGGGGTCGATGAGGTTGCACAGGCTCGCCGCGGCGATGCCGATGTGGCGGCCGGCATCCGCGATCGTGCGCTGTGCGGCGGGGACGCCGCCGCCCGCGGCCGTGACGAGGTCACGGAGGCGATGGATGCCGTCGGCCTCGCTGAAACCGGCGAGCAGCGCAGGACCGGCGGCCACCGTCTCGAGGCAGCCGCGGTTGCCGCAGCGGCAGCGGCCGCCGTTCTCGTCGATCGTCATGTGACCGATCTGTCCGGTGCGTCCGCTGGCCCCGCGGAAGAGCTCACCGTCGACGAGGAGACCGGCGCTGATCGAGTGCCCCACGGTCACGTAGACGGACGAGGATGCCCCGCGGGCGGCGCCTTCGCGGGCCTCGGCGAGTGCGCCCAGGTTCGCTTCGCTGTCGACATGGACGGGACGCCCGATGCGCGCCGAGAGGCTGCGGGCGATGTCGACACCGTCCCAGCCGGGGAGGAGACCGGGCGTGGAGATGACCGAGGTGCGGGGATCGACGGGGGCCGGCAACGCCAGACCGACCGCCAAGAGGTCGGACAGCGATCCGCCGAGACCCTCGACCATGTCGCCGAGCAGCAGGCTGAGGCGGTCCAGCTCGGCGTCGTGCCGATGGTCGGGGGCGAGGGGGAGCGAGGTCTCGGCGACGACCGAGCGGGTCGCGTCGGCGATGGCGACGTGGAGCTTCCGCGTCGAGAAATGCGCGCCCGCCACGAGCCCGACCTGTCGGGCGAGCGAAACGAGGGTCGCGCGGCGACCACTGCGCGACGTGAAGGAGGTGTGCAGAACCCCCGTCGCCGTCAGCTCTTTGACGATGTTCGACACCGTCGCGGGGGAGAGCCCGGTCGCGCCGGCGAGCTCGATCTGCGTCAAGCGCCCATGCCGCTTGAGCGAATCGAGCAATCGTGCACGATTCGCCTCTCGCAGTGAGGACTGCGAGCCGGGCGGAGTTGACCGGCGAGCCACGGGGCCACCCTACCGTGCGGCGTGTCGCGGGCGGGGCTCTTCGTGTCAGGAGGCGTCGACGGCGCGGACGCGGACGATGTTCGTCGACTCGTCCAGCTCGGCGATCTTCGGGTGCGCTTTGACGAAGTCCGAGAACGAGCGGTGGCCCAGGGACTTCTCGCTGAACGACGGGTCCATGCGCTTGAGCAGGTTCTTCACCGCCGACAGGTGCATCCACTCCTCGTCGGTACGGACCTGCTCGAGGCGCAGCGCGCGCGAGAGGAGCTGTTCGACGGGGTCGACGGCCTTCCGCCGACGGCGGCCCGCCTGGGGCGTGCTCTCGGGGGCGGGTTCGGGCTCGGGGGTCGCGACCCCGGGGAGGGCGTCGTACGCGTCGAACTGGTCGCACGCCGCCGCGAGCGATTTGGCCGTGGACCCGGCGACGCCGACGGCGACGACGAAGCGCCCGAGCCGCTTGCACCGCTGCGCGAGCGGGACGTAGTCGCTGTCGCCCGCCACGATCACGACGTGGGTGAGGTCCTCGAGGCGGAAGAGATCTTCGACGGTGTCGACGGCGAGACGGATGTCGGCGCCGTTCTTCGCGTAGGCGGCCGCGGGGAACAACTGCACGAGGTCGACCGCGCGGGCGACGAGCTGCTGGCGGTAGAGCGAGTTCACCGGCGACGACCAGTCGGCGTAGGCGCGGGTCAGGACCAGGGTTCCGAAGGATGCCGCGTAGTCCATGATCGCGCCGACGTCGATCATGGCGGCGGCCAGGCGCTCCGAGATCTCCTTCTCGTCGGGGTCGGCCGCGATCCGTTGCCGATCCCGCGAGTAGCTGTTGCGACCGTGGACCCGGTCGTACCAACTCATGACGATGTTGTCGAAATCGAGGTAGACCGCGACGCGGGGGATGGAGGAATCCGGCATCCCCCCAGTCTTACAGTTCGCGTGCCGCCGATGTTCCGGGAACCTGATCGCGCAGGCCCAGAACGAACTCGAGGATGTCGCGTGCGGGGGCGGAGCGGACGGTGCCGCGACCGAGTGTCCAGCCGTCATCGCTCGCGCGGAGCGAAGAACCCGCGACCGCAGCGCGCCGGTCGAAGGACATGCGCGTGACGGCATACAGCGCGACGGCGCCGCTGGTGGTCGCAGAAAGGGCGACCGGCCGGTCGCCCGCGAGGTCCAGGAGGGCGCGCGTCGCCGCGACGAGGGAGCGGATCCGCACTCGTCGCCCGGAGAGGACCGCCTCGACCACATCGGCGAACCCCGGATCGTCGGATGCGGAGAGACCGGCGGCGCCCAGGAACGCGACACGCTCATCCGCGGTGCGCGCCAGGGGAGCGGCGAGCCGTACGACGTCGGCGAGGGCGATGCGCCAATCGCCCGTGACACCGGCTTCGTCGACGCGTTCCCGATTGCTGAGGGGCAGGTGGCGCGACACGTCGGACATAGCGGTCAGCATAGGTGCGGCGCGCCGGTCCGGCTGCGGCGAAAGGGTCGGCGTGCATAATGGGCCTCGGTCCGTGTGACCGTGAACATGGCCCGAGGGGGACCGATGAGCGACGATGCCGGCGGCCGGAGGGCGAGTATCCGCGACGTCGCGCGCCGAGCGGACGTCTCGCACCAGACGGTCTCACGCGTTCTCAACGACCACCCGAGCATCCGGCCCGAGACCCGCGATCGGGTCCTCGCGGCCATGCAGGAGCTGTCGTACAGCCCGAACCCCGCGGCCCGTGCGCTCGTCACCAGCAGGTCGAGGACCATCGGGATCCTGGCGGCGTCGTCGACGCAATACGGTCCGGCGTCGTCGATCGCGGCCATCGAGGCCGCCGCGCAGGCGCGGGGCTACTGGGTGTCCACGGCCAACATCGACCCGACGGACCCCCAGTCGATTCCCGACGGGCTGTCGTACCTCATGGCGCAATCCGTCGAGGGGCTCGTCGTCATCGCCCCGCAGGTCCGGGTGATCCGGGCCCTGGCCGCGCAGGCGGTCGGCGTGCCCTACGTGACCCTGCAGTCGACCGACGTCGACGCCGGCCACACCCTCGCGGTCGACCAGATCGCGGGAGCGCGCCTGGCGACACGCCATCTCATCGAGCTCGGGCACCGCTCGATCTACCACCTGGCCGGTCCGCAGGACTGGATGGAGGCGGAGTCGCGGATGCGCGGCTTCCTGGAGGAGATGAGCGCCTGGGACATCGCCACGACGGCGCCGATCCTCGGCGATTGGACAGCGGACTTCGGGTACTACGCGGGGCGCGAACTGCTGGGTTATCGGGACTTCACGGCGATCTTCTCCTCGAACGACCAGATGGCGCTGGGGCTCCTGCACGCCATCCGCGACGAGGGCCTGGACTGCCCGCGCGATGTGAGCATCGTCGGCTTCGACGACATCCCCGAGGCGGGCCACTTCTGGCCGCCACTGACGACGGTCCGCCAGGACTTCGCCGAACTCGGCAGGCGCTGCGTCGAACTCCTGCTCGACGGGTCGGCCGCCGCGGCGGCCCCGGTGCTCACGCCGGACCTCATCGTGCGGTCCTCGACGGCGCGCGCAGCGTCCGTCTGACGCCGTCCGCGCGTCGTGTTGACACGGCCCGGGTCCGAGGTGCATAGTCATCCGATGTGAACGGTCACATGACCGCCCCCGATGTCGGTGGCGGTGACCGCGCAAGACGAAGGAGTCGGGCAAGTGGTGTCGAAGGACGACGCGGAGCGGTACGTGAACGGGGTGAAGACCGAGGTCGCCGTCGCGCGCATCCGCGAGCGGGTGGCATCCCTCCTGGTCGATCTCGCCGGTCGCGGCCTCGCGTCGACGACGCTGTCCGAGCGGGTCCCCGACGCCGACCTCTTCGTGACCCGGCCGGTCCTGGCCGACGACGAACTCGCTCCCGAGAACATGATGGTCGTCTCGCTCGACGGACTGTCCGTCCCGGGCACCCCCGGTGACGACGGCGTCCTGCCCGACGACGTGGAGCTGTACGCGGCCATCCTGAAGGATGCCGGCGCCGTCGCCCTCGTGCACCTCGAAGCCGGCCATGCGGCGGCGTGGGCCGCCCGCGGCGCCGCGATCCCGTGTCTGACGGCGCAGGCGGCACGCGAATTCGGCGGCGCGGTGCCCGTCATCGCAGGTCCGGACGTGTCGGCGCCGGCGGTCATCGATTCCCTCCGTGAGGCGGATGCCCCGGCCATCCTCGTCGCCGGCCTCGGCGCGCTCTGCGTCGCGGCGAGCGCCCGCGAGGCGGTGCGTCTCGCCCAGGTGCTGGAGGGCGTCGCCCGGACAGCGAGCCTCTCGTCGGAGGCCGAGCCGCTGGAAGCGGACCTCATCGCCGACCTCTCCGGCCGTGCTCGCGCACGCCGGTCCACGATCACCGACGGCCGCCGGTAGCCCGATACCGGGCGCGGCCACTCAGAAAGACCCTCACCAGGGGCAATGCGCACAACCGAACACCACGACACCGAAGTCCAGGGAAAGGGACCACAGTGAAACTCAAGAGGATCATCTTCGTCGGCATCGCAGCCGGCGCGCTCGCGCTCTCCGCGTGCTCCACCGCATCGACCGGCGGCGGCTCCGAAGGCGGCAAGGGTGACGGCGGCCTGATCGGCGTCGCCATGCCGACCAAGAGCTCCGAGCGTTGGATCCAGGACGGCAACGCCGTCAAGAAGGCGCTGGAGGACCAGGGTTACAAGGTCGACCTCCAGTACGCCGAGGACGACATCCCCACGCAGGTCTCGCAGATCGAGAACATGATCACGAAGGGCGCCGAGGCGCTCATCGTCGCCTCGATCGACGGAACCACCCTCACCGAGGCGCTGCAGAACGCGGCGGACGCCGACATCCCCGTCATCGCCTACGACCGCCTCATCAAGGGCACCGAGAACGTCGACTACTACGCGACGTTCGACAACCAGCTCGTCGGCAACCAGCAGGCGTGGACCGTCCTGAACGGCCTGGGCCTGACCGACCTCGAGGGCAAGCCGGTCGCCGACCCGCCCAAGGGACCGTTCAACATCGAGTTGTTCGCCGGATCGCTCGACGACAACAACGCGTTCTTCTTCTTCAACGGCGCGATGGAGGTGCTCAAGCCCTACATCGACAACGGCACCCTCGTCGTGAAGTCGGGCCAGACCACCATCGAGCAGGCCGCGACGCTCCGCTGGGACGGCGAGACCGCTCAGAGCCGCATGGAGGACATCCTCACGGCCAACTACAGCGACGGCACGAAGGTCGACGCGGTCCTGTCGCCCTACGACGGCATCTCGCGCGGCATCATCTCGGCGCTGGCCGATGCCGGCTACGACGTGGGTGACGAGTGGCCGATCATCTCCGGTCAGGACGCCGAGGTCGACTCGGTCAAGGCGATCCTGAGCGGCGAGCAGTACGCCACGATCTTCAAGGACACGCGCGAGCTCGCGAAGGTCGCCGCCGGCATGGCCGTCGACGTGCTGAACGACGAGAAGCCCGAGGTCAACGACGAGGAGACGTACGACAACGACGTGAAGGTCGTTCCCTCGTACCTGCTCGCGCCGGTCCCCGTCGTCAAGGACAACGTGAAGTCCGCGCTGGTCGACACCGGCTACTGGACGGAGGCCGAGCTGGGTCTGTGACCCGGTTCGTCTGACCACCACCTGCGTCGGCGGCGGGTCCGCCCGCCGCCGACGCATCCCATCCCCCCCACCACGGAAGTCGGAGATCGTGACCGAGACCATCCTCGAGATGCGCGGCATCACCAAGACGTTCCCGGGCGTGAAGGCGCTCTCGAACGTCAACTTCGCCGTCGGGCGCGGCGAGATCCACGCCATCTGCGGCGAGAACGGCGCCGGCAAGTCGACCTTGATGAAGGTCCTGTCGGGCGTCTACCCCCACGGCACCTACGACGGCGAGATCCACTACGCCGGCGACGTCGTCGAATTCAAGAACCTGCGTGACAGCGAAGCGCGCGGCATCGTCATCATCCACCAGGAGCTGGCGCTCAGCCCGTACCTGTCGATCGCCGAGAACATCTTCCTCAACAACGAGCGCAGAGGCGCCGGCGGACTGATCGACTGGAACCAGACGAACTTCCAGGCCGCCGCGCTCCTCAAGCGCGTGGGTCTGCGCGAGAACCCGACGACGAAGGTCAACCAGCTCGGCGTCGGCAAGCAGCAGCTCGTCGAGATCGCCAAGGCCCTGTCGAAGGAGGTCAAGCTCCTCATCCTCGACGAGCCCACGGCCGCTCTCAACGACGAGGACTCGGACCACCTGCTCGAACTGATCCTCAGCCTCCGCGAGGAGGGGATCACGTCGATCATCATCAGCCACAAGCTCAACGAGATCAAGAAGGTCGCCGACACCGTCACGGTCATCCGCGACGGGAAGACGATCGAGACGATCGCGAAGACCGATGTGACCGAGGACCGGATCATCAAGGACATGGTGGGCCGTGACCTCGAGCACCGCTACCCCGACCACGAACCACAGATCGGCGACGAGCTGCTCCGCGTCGAGAACTGGACGGCCCACCACCCGCAGGACCCGAGCCGCGTCGTCGTCGACGACGTGTCGATCACGGTGCGTGCGGGCGAGATCGTCGGGATCGCCGGCCTCATGGGCGCCGGTCGCACCGAATTCGCGATGAGCCTGTTCGGCCACAGCTACGGCACCCGCATCTCGGGCAAGGTCTTCATGCGCGGCAAGGAGATCCGGACGCGCACCGTCTCGGAGGCGATCGCGAACGGCCTCGCGTATGCGACCGAGGATCGGAAGACCTACGGCCTGAACCTCATCGACGACATCAAGCGCAACATCTCGGTGGCATCGCTGAAGAAGCTCGAGAAAGCGGGGCTGGTCGACGACAACGAGGAGTTCGCCGTCGCCAACCAGTACCGCAAGAGCATGAACATCAAGGCGCCGACCGTGCTCGCCAAGACGGGGAAGCTCTCGGGCGGCAACCAGCAGAAGGTCGTCCTCTCGAAGTGGATCTACTCGGATCCCGAGGTGCTGATCCTCGACGAGCCGACGCGAGGGATCGACGTCGGAGCGAAGTACGAGATCTACACGATCATCAACAAGCTCGCGGCGGCAGGCAAGGGCGTCATCGTGATCTCGTCGGAGCTGCCTGAGCTCCTCGGTATCTCGGACCGCGTGTACGCACTCTCAGAGGGTCGCATCACCGGCGAGGTGCCCATCAGTGACGCCACCCCCGAACACGTCCTCAAGCTCATGACCATGGAGAAGCCCCGCTGACGGGGCAGGAGACACACATGTCGAACACCACCACAACCCCGGAAACCGCCGCCGGCGGCGGCATCAATCCGCCCGAGAACCGGGTCACCCGCTGGGTGACGACGGTCCTGTCCGATCTCGGCCGCAACGGCATCTTCATCGCGTTGATCGCCGTCGTCGTCCTCTTCGCGATCACGACCGAAGGCATCCTGCTGCGCCCGCAGAACCTGTCGAACCTCGTCGTCCAGAACGGGTACATCCTCGTCCTGGCCATCGGCATGGTGATGATCATTATCGCCGGTCACATCGACCTGTCCGTCGGCTCCGTGGCGGCCTTCATCGGCGCCGTATCCGGCGTCCTGGCCGTCGACATGGGACTCCCGTGGGGCGTCGCGATCATCCTGTCGCTGCTCATCGGCGCCCTCGTGGGTGCCTGGCAGGGATTCTGGGTGGCCTACGTCGGCATCCCCGCCTTCATCGTGACCCTCGCCGGCATGCTGATCTTCCGGGGCCTTGCTCTCGTCGTCCTCGGAAACCAGAACATCGGCTCGTTCCCGACCGAGTACCGTTCGCTCGGTAACGGGTTCCTCTCCGGTCTGTTCGGCGAGTCCGACCCCGACGTGTTCACGCTCGTCGTCGGTGGCGTCGCCATCATCGCCCTCGCCGTCCAGCAGGTGCGCACCCGGCTGGGACGACAGAAGTACGACCAGGACGTCGACCCGCTGCTGTGGTTCATCGTCAAGCTCGCTCTCATCGCCGTGGTGATCGGTTGGTTCACGTTCGCCCTCGCCTCGTACAAGGGCATCCCCGTCACGCTCATCGTGCTGGCGGTCCTCGTCCTCGTCTACGGCATCGTCATGAACCGCAGCGTCTTCGGCCGCCACATCTACGCCATCGGCGGCAACCGTCACGCGGCGGAGCTCTCGGGCATCAAGACGCGGCGCGTGGACTTCTGGCTGTTCGTCAACATGGGCGTCCTCGCCGCTCTCGCCGGTCTCATCTTCACGGCGCGACTGAACCTCGCCGGCCCCAAGGCGGGCGAGGGCTTCGAGCTCGAGGCCATCTCGGCCGCCTTCATCGGCGGCGCGGCGGTTCAGGGCGGTATCGGCACCATCGGCGGTGCCATCATCGGTGGCCTCATCATCGGTGTGCTCAACAACGGCATGTCGATCATGGGCATCGGCATCGACTGGCAGCAGGCGGTCAAGGGGCTCGTGCTGCTGTTCGCCGTCGCCTTCGATGTCTACAACAAGCGACGGGCCGGTCACTGACATGGCGAAGACGTCGAACACCGCGCCCGACCTCGAGCGGCCCCGCGTCACGACGGCGCGCATCACGATGTGGATCTGCGGCGGCGCCGTCGGGATCTACATGGTCGTCAGCGGCCTGATCGGTGCGCTGACCACCGGCTGATCCATCCGTTCGGATCGTCGACCCGCATCCCCTCTCTCCCTCGTGGAAGAGGGGATGCGGCGTCTCACCGCCCGCTCATAGACTCTGGCCCATGCCTTTCGTGATCTCGCTCCTCGTCCTGGCGGGGATGATCTTCGCGCTCGTCGACATCATCACGCGGGACCAGAGCCTCGTGAAGCACATGCCGAAGACGGTGTGGCTGTTCGTCGTCATCCTGCTGCCGTTCCTCGGCACCGTGCTGTGGTTCGCGATCGGCAGGGAGTACCCGCAGCGCGAGGTGCGCCGGGCGCCGCAGTTCGCGCCGTGGGCGACCGAACCCCCTGCAGCGCCGACGGGCGCGCACGACGCCCGGTCGACCGAGCAGCAGCTCGCCGACCTGGAACGCGAGATCGAGGAGGAGCGGTTGCGCGCCGAACTCGCCCGACGTCGCCGGGAGCTCGGCGACCCGGCCTGATCCGCGTCAGCTAGGCGGGTAGACGACGCCGATCTGACGTCGGATCTCGTCGAGTGTGCCCATGATGGCGATGCTCTCGTCGATCGGCAGCAGGTCGCCGTCGGTGCGCCCCTCGGCGATGAGTCGTTCGGCGTAGAGGGCCTGGAACTGCATGCCGCGACCGTCGATCTCGGTGCGGAACTCCTCGACGAGTGCGCCGTCGACATCGAAGACGCGGAAGGACGTCGGTGCGTAGAAGACGCCGTCGATCTCGATGCGACCCTTCGTCCCGACGATCTGCGCGGCGTTGGCGCCGGCACCCCTCATGGACGTGAGGAGCGAAGACACCCCGCCCGCGGCGTGACGCACGGAGATCGCCACATCGGTGTCGGCGCCCGTCTCACCCAGCTGCGCCGTCGCGAGGATCTCGGCGGGCGCGCCGAGGACGTCCCAGGCGAAGGAGACGGGGTAGATCCCGAGATCGAGGAGTGCACCGCCGCCGAGGGCGAGATCGTTGAGCCGGTGATCGGGGTCGGTGGGGAGGTTCTGCGTGTGGTCGGCGCTGAGGACCCGCACCTCGCCGATGACGCCGGCGGCGAGGACCTCTCGCAGGCGCACCATGTGGGGCAGGTACCGCGTCCACATCGCCTCCATCGCCAGCAGGCCGTGATCGGCGGCAAGGTCGCGGATCGCGACGGCCTGGTCGGCGTCGAGGGTGAGGGGTTTCTCGATGAGCACGTGCTTGCCATGCTCGAGGGCGAGGGCCGCGCACGCGAGGTGGTGACTGTGCGGCGTCGCGATGTACACGATGTCGACCTCGGGGTCGGCGACGAGCTCGTCGTACGACCCGTAGGAGCGGGGGATGCCGTACTGCGCGGCGAACTCCTGCGCCGACTCCGTGCGGCGCGAGCCCACGGCGGTGACCGTCAGGCCGGCTGTCTTCAGGTCGGCGGTGAAGGCGTGCGCGATGCCACCGGTGGCCAGGATTCCCCATCGAAGTGCGGTCATGTCCCGAGCCTATCGGCGGGTGGGGTCCACCCGACCTAGAGTCGACTCGTGGTCACGACTCCCGACGCCGCCCTCGACCGCTTCCGCGAGCTCCTGCGGATCCCGACGGTGTCGCTCGACCCCGATGCCCCGGATGCCGACGGCACGGCGTTCCTGCACTTCCACGACACCGTCGCGCGGCTCTATCCGCACCTGCACGCGTCGCTCGAGCGCGAGGTCGTCGCCGGGTACTCCCTGCTGTACCGCTGGCGCGGGAGGGATGCGGCATCCCCGCTCGTCCTCATGGCGCACATCGACGTCGTCCCCGTCGTCCCGGCGGAGTGGACGCACGACCCGTTCGCGGCGGAGGTCGTCGGGTCCGGCGACGCGGCCGAGGTCCACGCCCGCGGCGCGGTCGACGACAAGGGCTCGCTCGTGGCCGTCCTCGAAGCCGTCGAGTCCCTCGTCGCCGAGGGGTTCACACCCGAACGCGACGTCTACCTCGCCTTCGGGCACAACGAGGAGGTGGCCGGCGACGGTGCGCAGGCGATCGTCGAGGTGCTGCGGGGCCGCGGCATCCGCCCCTCGCTCGTCCTGGACGAGGGCGGCGCCGTCGTGGAGGGAGCCCTGCCGGGAGTGACCGTCCCGACCGCCGTCATCGGCGTCGCCGAGCGCGGCGTGATGACCGTGCACCTCACCGCCCGCGAGCTCGGCGGTCACGCCTCGACGCCGCCCCGCGATCCCGCGACCGCGCGACTCGCGCGGGCCGTGCTGCGCCTGCACCGCCGTCCCTTCCCGACGCGGCTCGTGCCGCCGGTGCGGGCGATGTTCGAGACGGTCGCGCCGCACACGACAGGGCCACTCCGCCGGGTGTTCGCGAGCATCGGGCTGACCGGGCGGCTGCTCGTGAAGGTCTTCCCGCGTCTCGGGCCCGAGCTCAATGCGCTCGTGCGGACCACCGCCGTCGTGACCGAGCTCTCCGGGGCGACGGGGGCGAACGTCCTCGCGACGTCGGCGCGGGCGAGCGTCAACGTGCGCCTGCTCCCGGGCGACACCGCAGCCTCGGCGGAAGCCCGCATCCGCCGGGTCGTCGGCGATCCGCTCGTCGAGGTGGAGGTGGTCTCGGCATCCGATCCGTCGCCGGTGTCGCCGTGGTCGGGTCCCGCATGGAATCGGCTGGTCGCCGCGACCCGCTCGGCGCTCGGCGACGACGTCCTCCCCACGCCCTACATCCAGCTCGGTGCGAGCGACAGCCGGTGGTTCACGGCGATCAGCGACCACGTGTACCGCTTCACGCCGTTCCACCTCACTCGCGGCGAACGCGAGGCGCTGCACTCGCACGACGAGCGGATCCGCGTGGGCTCGTGGTTGCGAGGGATCGGGTTCTACCGCGACCTGCTGCGGAAGAGCTGACTCAGCCCGCCAGCGCCTTCGAGATCCGCTGCAGCGACACGGGCTCGGCGGTGCCGAGGCGCTGGGCGAACAGGCTCACCCGGAACTCCTCGAGCAGCCAGCGGGCGTGCTCGAGGCGTGCGGGCGCGCCGGCCGGCAGCGGGAGGGTGCCCCCGGCATCCGCGAACAGGGTCGCAGCGCGCTCGTACTCGGTCATCCGCTGCCGGTCGCGGCCCGGGTTGTCCGCGAGTCCGTCCACGCGCTCCTTCGCACCCTGCAGGTAGCGGGGGAGATGCGCGAGGCGTGCGGCCCCGGTGCGCGAGAGGAACCCGGGGTGGACGAGGCCGGCCAGCTGGCCCTTCACGTCGCCGAGTGCGGCGAGCAGGGTCATGGAGTTCTGGTTCTTCACCGCGCGCTCGACGTCGCGCTGGAGGGTGAGGATGCGGGCGGCCAGCGACACGGTCTGGAACAGTTCGTCGACGACCCGAGCGGAGAACGCGTCGCGGGCGGCGGTGAACGCAGCCTCGGTACGGATGACCGCGTCGCCCATGACAGCGTCGGCGACGGCGACCCGGGCGTCCTCGATGAGCGCCTTGGCGGACGGATACGGCGATGCTGCCAGGGCGAGCTTCTCGGGCGCCGTCAGGTGGTCCATGACGTACGCGGTGGGAGAGGGCACAGCGAGCAGCAGCAGACGCCGGGCGCCCGCGCGGGTGAGCTCGGCGGCGCGTTCGGCGGTCGCCTCGATGCGCAGCGATACCCCGTCCTTCGCGTCGACGAGGGCCGGGTAGCCACGGACGACACCGCCGGCGACCTTCGTGTCGACGACCTCGCGCAGATCCCCGACGTCCCACGTCGTGATGCCGGTGCGCTCGATCGGAGCGCTCGCGGCGGCGACGGCCGCGGTCGGGGATGCCGCCGGCTGCGGCCCGCGCTTCGGCGCGAGCGAGCGGGCGACCGACTCGCGGGCACGGCCGGCGAGTCGGTCCTGCAGCTCGCGCAGGTCGCGGGACGACCCGACGGTGCGTCCGCGCTGATCGACGGCGCGGAACGAGACGCCCAGGTGGGCGGGCACCCTCTCGAGGTCGAAGTCGCGCTCGGTGACCGGCTGATGCGCGATGCGCTGGATGCGTGCGGCGAGGGCTGCGCGGAGAGTGGATGCCGGGAGCCCGTCGGTGTCCTCGGGGCCAGATCCGCGCAGCTCGTCGCCGAGGGTGGTGGCCCAGTCGGCGGCGGGGACGACGTGCCTGCGGATCGCTTTGGGAAGCGCCTTGATGAGGCCGGTGACGAGCTCGTCCCGCATACCGGGGACCTGCCAGTCGAACCCGTCGGGGCGCAGTTGTGCGAGCAGGGCAAGCGGGACGACGACGCTCACGCCGTCGTCGGGGGCGCCGGGCTCGAAGCGGTAGGCGAGCGAGAGCACCTGGTCGCCCTGACGCCAGCGCGTCGGGAAGTCGCGCTCGTCGGTCCGGGCGGACTCGCCGAGCAGGTCGGCCTCGGTCATGTCGAGCAGCTTCGGGGTGACGGGCTGCGTCTCGCGCCACCATGTCTCGAACGAGCGCACGTCGAACACGTCGTGCGGCACGCGTGCGTCGTAGAAGGCGTACACGGCCTCGTCGCCGACGAGGATGTCGCGGCGTCGCTCCCGCTCCTCGATGCGCTCGAGCTGACGGCGGAGCTCGCCGTTGCGTCGCTCGAACGCGGTGAGGCGCTTGTCGAGGTGCTGACTGTTCCACTCGCCCTCGACGAGGGCGTGCCGCAGGAACAGCTCCCGCGCCAGGTCGCGGTCCCGTCGGGCCAGCTGCACCCGGCGGCGCGGGATGATCTCGACACCGAAGAGCGTCACCTTCTCGGCCGCGACGGCAGCGCCGGCATCCTTCGACCAGTGCGGGTCGCTCAGACTGCGGTTCGCGAGGTCGCCGGCGAGATCCTCCGCCCAGGCGGGGTCGATCGCAGCGACGGTGCGACCGAACAAGCGCGACGTCTCGACGAGCTCGGCGGCCATGACGGCGTCGGGGGAGGCCTTGCGCAGACCCGACCCGGGGAACACCGCGAACGACGCGCCGCGGGCGCCGCGGTACTGCGGCAGGGGCTTCCGCGCGTTCTTCTTCGCGGGGTCGATCGTGACCGAGCGGGTGTCGAGGATGCCGATGTGCGAGAGGAGTCCCGACAGGATCGCGCGGTGCAGCGCATCCGGGTCGGCGGCTCCCGACGCCTGACGAGGGGCATCCTTCGGCGAACCGGAACGGGAGAGCGTCGAGAGCTGACGGTGCACGTCGAACCACTCGCGGACGCGGACGTAGTTGAGGTACTCGCTGCGGCACAGGCGCCGGAAGGCGCTCGAGCCGAGCTCTCGCTGCTGCTCGCGCAGGTGGTTCCAGAGGTTCAGCAGGGTGAGGAAGTCGCTCGTCGGGTCGACGAAGCGCGCGTGCAGACGGTCGGCCTCCTCGCGGCGCTCCTCGGGACGCTCGCGGACGTCCTGGATCGACAGTCCCGACACGATCGCGAGCAGGTCGCGCGAGACGCCCAGCTTCTCGGCCTCGAGCAGCATCCGCGCGAACCGCGGATCGATCGGCAGGCGCGCGATGCGGCGGCCGAGGCTCGTCAGGCGCAGGGCGCCGGTGCGCCCGCCCACGGCGCGGAGCTCGGTGAGCAGCTCGACGGCCGCCTTCACGCCGCGGCTGTCGGGCTTCGTGAGGAACGGGAACTCGGTGACGTCGCCGAAGCCGAGCGACAGCATCTGCAGGATGACCGAGGCGAGCGAGGTGCGGAGGATCTCGGGCTCGGTGAACTCGGGGCGCGCGGTGAAGTCGTCCTCGCCGTACAGACGGATCGCGATGCCCGCCGACGTGCGACCGGCGCGCCCGGAGCGCTGCTGCGCCGAGGCCTGCGAGATCGCTTCGATCGGCAGCCGCTGGATCTTCGAGCGCACGCTGTAGCGGGAGATGCGCGCCGTGCCGGTGTCGACGACGTAGCGGATGCCGGGGACCGTGAGGCTCGTCTCGGCGACGTTCGTGGCGAGGATGATCCGGCGCCTCACCCCGGCGACAGCGGACGGCTCGAACACGCGGTGCTGCTCGGCGGAGGAGAGTCGGCCGAACAGCGGCAGCACCTCGGTGGGGCGGGCGTCCTTCGCGTAGAGGCCGCGGACGGCATCCATCGCGTCGCGGATCTCGGCCTCGCCGGGGAGGAAGACGAGGACGTCGCCGTCGGGCTCCCGGTCGAGTTCGCGGAGGGCGGCGAGCAGGCCGTCGACGTCGTCCTCGGACTCCTCGTCGTGCGCGCGGTAGCGGATCTCGACGGGGTACGTGCGGCCGGAGACCTCGATGATCGGGGCGGGGACGCGCTCGCCGTCCGGGCCTGTCGCCGCGAAGTGGGCGGCGAAGCTCTCGGGGTCGATCGTCGCCGAGGTGATGATCACCTTGAGGTCGGGACGCTCGGGCAGGATGCGGGCGAGGTAGCCGAGCAGGAAGTCGACGTTCAGCGACCGCTCGTGCGCCTCGTCGACGATGATCGTGTCGTAGCGGCGGAGCAGTCGGTCGCGGTGGATCTCATTGAGCAGGATGCCGTCGGTCATCAGCGTGACCTGCGTGGCCTCGGTCACCTCGTCGGTGAATCGGACCTTGTAGCCGATCGCGCCGCCGAGGGGCACCTGCACCTCGTGCGCGAGACGCTCGGCGATCGACCGGGCCGCGATGCGGCGGGGCTGGGTGTGCGCGATGCGGGTGCGGCCGAGTTCGAGGCACATCTTGGGCAGCTGGGTGGTCTTGCCCGAGCCGGTGGCACCGGCGACGATGACGACCTGGTTCTCCGCGATGGCGCGCGAGATCTCGTCCCGCGCGGCGCTGACGGGCAGCTCCGGGGGATACGAGATGACGGGGGCGGGTGCGGACACAGCCTTCGATGGTATCGCGCGGGCGGATGCCTCCGGTCGCCCGGCCCGCCGGCGGTGCGGCTCAGCGGTCGGAGTTCTGCGGTTCGTCGAGCAGCGGCAGGTCCGCTGCCGTCACGAGACGTGAGAGCACCGCGTGCTCGACCAGGCGCGCGCGGCGGTTGGTGGCGAGCTTCCCGGCGCCGCCGCGGAGCCCCTGCACTCCCTCGCGATCGAACTTGTCGCACACGTTGTCGAGCTTGCGGTTGAAGGTCGTCAGCGGCCAGCCGAGCCGCTCCGCCGCCTTCGCGGAGGTCGGGATCTGACTCGAGCCCATCATCCCGCCGCGCAGGATCGGCTCGCAGAGGGCGATCAGAAGCAGGCGCTGGGTGGCCGTGAGGGGGACCGCACCGATCGTCGTCCCGCCGTCCGTGCTATCGCCGTCCAGCTCCACCGCGCGACCCGTGAAGCGCGCGGCGCCGTTGCGGATCGTGAACTCGTACGTGAACGCGCCGGCGGTGAACATGACGACGAGTTCGGGGAAGACGAGCGGCACGCGCGTCCCCGGTCCGAGCATCGCCTGGTACGCCCCATCCGAGGTCGCGAGGGCCACCGAGATCGACCGGCCCGTGTTCGTGAGCCACCACATGCCCTGCGAGGACTCGATCTCGAGCAGGCGACGGTGCAGGTACGGGTTCGTGTCGATGACGAGGTCGGCGTCCCGTCCGATCGAGAAGGTCTCTCCGGGCGTCGGGTGGAACCATTCGCCGCAGAACTCGATGCCGAGCTCGGCGGCGTCGGTCTCGGCCGTCATCTCTATGTCTTCCGCCATCACATTCCCCCTTGGACGATCACGATGATTCCCCACACGGCGCCCGCCACCACGGCGGCTCCGCCGATCACGACGGCGACGACGCCGCCCCGTCGGGCACGTCGGCGCGTCCTGCGATCCGGTCCGGTCGGCGGGGAGAGCGGGGCGCGGACGACCTGCGGCGCCGGCTCCGAACGTCGGGGTGCGTAGACGGCGCCGGAGACCAGGGTGCCCGGCGACGAGGCCGTGCGGGGCGTGTCGGCCCGCCCGTGCGCGACCGCCGGGGACCCGGCATCCCGCACGACACGGCGCTCGGTCACGCGTGTGCCCTCGCCCGTGCGGCGTTCGGCCACCAGCGTCTCGTCCGCCCGCCGCTCGGCGAGGCGTGTGTCGTCGTCGTCGGCGTCGGCGCGGCGTGCCGCGAGGAGCGTCTCGTCGTCCGGCACCCGACGCGCGGCGAAGAGCGTCAGGTCGTCGGGCTCGCTGTCCGGCACGCGTGTCCCGCCCCGTCGGTCCGCCCGGTCGGCGCGACGCGTGGGGTCGTCGATCGGGTCAGTCATGGCGCCTCCGGCGCGAGGGGACCGTCTCGACCTCGATCGTGCCCGTGGCCGGTTCGCTCGTGACGAGACCGCCCGTCGTGTCCTCCAGACGGGGGTGGATGCCGCCGCCCACCACGTCGATGACGATTGCGGTGACGTTGTCCCTGCCGCCGTGCGCGAGCGCCTGCGCGATGAGCGCTCCCGTCGTCTGGGCGGGCGAGGCGCCCGTCAACAGTCCGGCGCGGATCGCCTCGTCGGTGATCTCTCCCGACAGGCCGTCCGAACAGATGAGGAGCCGCTCTCCCGTGACGACCGGCAGCAGCCAGAAGTCGGCCGGGCTGCGCTCGCCGCCGACGGCACGCGTGATGACGTTGCGCCCCTCGAAGGTCGCCATGTCCTCGCGCGCGAGGCGACCGGCATCCACCATCTCCTGCGCGATCGAGTGGTCGACCGTGAGCTGCTCGAGGCGCTCGGACAGGAGGCGGTAGACGCGGGAGTCGCCGATGTTCACGACGAGCCACCGGTTCTCACCGTTCTGCTGCACGGCGATGACGCCCGTGAGCGTCGATCCGGCGCCGCGCGTCGTGCCGCGGGCGATCTCCTGCACCGACCGGTGCGCGCCCTGGACGGCCTCGGCGACCTCTTCGGGTGCCACGTCGCTCCGACCGACGAAGTCCCGGAACGCGTCGATGACCGCGGCCGATGCCAGATCGCCCGCCTCGTGGCCGCCCATGCCGTCGGCGACGAGGAAGACGGGGAAGCTCGCGAGGTGCGAGTCCTCGTTCACGCGACGGCGGAGGCCCGTGTCGGTGAGAGCGCCGCTGATGACGTCGAAGGGAGGGAGCGGTCCGGTGGTGGGGGTCATCGCGATCCTGCGTCGAGGGTGAGCTCCGCGTCGCCGAGGAGGAAGCGGCCGGCAAGGGGGACGGGGGTGCCCACGGTGATCTCGGTGTCGCTCGTGCCGACGACCACGCCGTTGGTCGAGGCGAGATCGGTGATCGTCCAGGCGTCGCCGGTCCGCCGCAGCAGCGCGTGCGTCTTGGACACCGTCCGGGTCGTGTCGTCGATCGCGATCGGCTGGGCCTCGGGGGCATCGGACGGCGGTGCGGGGTTGCGGCCCAGCACGATGGTGTCGGACGTGAGGGCGACGGTCTGTCCGGTGGGCAGACGCAAGGACGCCGCCGGGCGGCGGTGCGCCGCGAGGACCGTGTGCTCCTCGAGCTCGGTCTGCTCGCCCGGGGCCACCGCGGGCGCCGCCGGGGGAGCGGCGGGCGCGGCCGGCGCCGGCACGGGTGCGGCGACCGGAGCCAGCGGAGGCGGCGACCAGGGATGGACCGGGACGGATGCCGCGGCCGGCGTCCCGGGCCCCGGTGCTGAGGTCGGGGCCGGGGGCGCGAACGCGGACGTGTCGGCGGGAACGCCGCGGGTGTCGACGGCGACAGGTTCCGCTGCGAACGGCGTCGGGGGCAGGCCCTTCTGCGGCAGCCCCTGCCAGCGCGCCGCTCCCCACCCGATCACCGAGGCCCAGACGGGCAGCAGCAGTGCACCGAGGGCGACGAACCCGCCGCCGCGACCGAAACCGCGGTTCAGGGGGCCCATCATCCGCACCAGGAGGATCACGACGCCGGCGAGGAAGACGAGGAACAGCAGGGTCGGGACGACGGATGCCGCCAGGATCGCGCCCGCTCCATCGCCGCCGCCGCCGAACGCGGCCTCCTGAGCGGACTGCAGCAGGAGCGATCCTGCGACCGAGGCGATGACGGCGGTGAGGAGGCCGCCGCCCACGATGACCGCCGCCCACCACCCCTTCATGCCGGCGAGCTCGAAGAGCATCCAGATGTTCAGCACCGGAACCCAGGCGCGACCGCTCGGGAGACCGGCCTTGCGGAACACGGCGGCCAGGGCGAGCGAGGTCCAGACGTACACGGCCGCGAGCAGGACGAGCTGCACGAGCACGCCGAGGAGCGACACCGCGAGGGCGCCTCCCACAGTTCCGGCGGCATCGCCGATCGAGGCCAGCGGGTTCCCCGTCGTCACGCTCAACATCTGTCCTCGTCCCTCTTCGACTTCCCTCGGTCCCGCATCGCACACCCTATCTGCGGGCGGCCCGTCTGCGCGGCAGCAGGGAGCGCAGCGACAGCCGCGCCCCGAGCCGCGCCCAGAAACCCTTCTCCCCGGCGAACCGGGTGCGCTCGGCGGCCACGATCCGCCAGAACTCCTCGCTCTCGGCTGCGCTCGGCGGCGAGACGTCGAAGACCGACCGATCCGCCCAGCCGGCCAACCGCCTGCCCGGCGCCTCGTCGGCCCCGCCGGCGAACAGGCTCGCCAGCTCCTGCCTCGTCAGGTGGGCCGGTGCGGGGTAGCCGTGGTCGACCGCGGTGTCGACGTACTCCTCCCAGCCGCCGGTGAAGCGCTCCGCGACGTCGCCGCGCCGCCGCCGGTTGCGTCGGCGGACGGCCTTGACCGCCAGGACCGTCACGAGCGGCCCGATCAGGACGATGACCGCGAGCAGCGACACGCCGCCGATGCGGACGGCAGCCCACACCGCCGACAGGTCGGTCTCGTCCGCGGGCGCCTGCTCGTCCGGCAGGTCACCGTCGGACGGAGAGGCATCGGCCGGGAGCACCGTGTCCACCTCGTCGCGGCGGACGTCCGTCGGGTTCTCGGGGTCCCGCCGCTGCTGCACATCCGGCGAGGGGAAGCTGTCGTGCTGCGGCGTCGCATCGACGGGGACCCACTGGCCGGCGGCATCCTGCACCTCGATCCACGCAGCGAGATCGCCGCCGCGGCACGAGCCGTCCTCGCAGACGGGCAGGTCCTCGGCTGAGGTGAGACGGGTGCCGACGACGACCCGCGCCTCGAAGCCGAGCTGATCGGCGATCAGCATGGCAGCGACGGCGAACTGCTCGTCGTCGCCGACGGCGGCGACGAGTTCCGCATCGGAGCGGCCCGGCGCCTCGGCTTCGCGCGTCAGCAGCTGCGTGAACATCGTCCCGATGCGGTCTGCCGAGTGACCCGCCCGCGACGACTGGAACCCGCTGCCACCGAGGTCCGCCAGCCAGGACGGGGTGTCACCGGTCGGCACCTGCAGGGCGTGGCTCAGATAACCCCGGGCGCGCAGGCGCTCCACCAGGGTGTCGAGAGCGGCGCCACCGGTGCCCGCGTCCTGCGCCTCGATCCATTCCACGAGCGAGGCGGGAACGACGTCGGCGCGCAGGGACGGTCCGCTCCGGGCGGGGGTGAGGGATGCCACCGGTTCGGCCTGGCCGTCCGGGACGACCGACAGCCGGTACGCGTCGCCCTCGCCCAGACCGGGGTCGGCGAGCTCGATCGCGGCGCCCGTCGCGGCGTTGTGGAAGAACCCATCGGACAGGTCCGTCGCCCGGGTCCCGTCGAACGCGATGGCGCGGAGGCTGCCGACGGTCGGGACCCAGATGCCCGCGCCCGCTCCCATCCGGACCGAGACGCTCGCCGTGCCGTCGCCGCCGAGGCTCGAGGGCACGCGGGTGAACGCCGTCGCCGGGTCGGTGGGGCCGGCATCCGGATCGATCGCGCGCACCGTGCGACCGTCGTAGAACGGCAGGGTCGCGAGGCGCACGCGGTCGATCGTCTCGGGAGCGGCGACCGTGAACAGGACCTGGTCGTAGCGATCGTCCGCGAACGACGCGCGGTAGTCCGCGAGCGGGCTGGGCGCGCGCTCGAGTTCGAGCACCGGTGCCACCGCCGCCCGCGCCACCTCGCGCGGCTGCCCCGCGAGTGCCCACGGCCCCCAGACGGCCGCAGCGGCGGTCGCGACGACGACCATCCCCGCCGCGGTCGCCGCGCGGGTGGCGGTGCCGCGCCGCCGGGCGGTCGGGCCCCGACGCATCCCGGTCGCGTCGGCCGCGGTCCGGAGTGCGCGGCGCCGGTCGTGGGCGGTCCGCCAGACGACGGCGACGAGGGCTGCGGCGACGGACGCCGCGCCGACGAGCGTCTCGGGCTGGAGGGGGACGGCGCCGACGAGCAGCGGCGCGGCCAGGGTGCGGGCGCCGAAGACCACGCCGAACGCGGTCGGGATGAGCGCCACGGCGACCGCCGGCATCCACACCGTCTTCGCGCGCCACGCGATCGACAGGGCGGCGACGGTGACGGCGAGGAAGAGCAGGAGCGTCGGCGCGAGGGTCGCCTGGTAGGCGCCGAGCGGCAGGTCGAGGGTGAGCAGGTCCTTCCACCCGGTGACGGGCGCCGTCGCGACGTCGACGAGGGCGCGGAGCGCCGCACCCGGGGAGGCCAGCGAACCGGATGCCGCGACGAGAACTCCCAGCGCGACGTATGCGCCCAGCGCGGTGAGGGCGACCCACCATCCCGACCAGCGCCAGCGGGTGCCGACGGCCGCGACGACGTGACCGGCGACGATCCCGGCCGTCACCGCGACGATGAACGCGGTGCTCCGGTAGATCGGCCATGCGGCGACCGCTCCCACGGCGAGGACGAGGTCGAGGACGATCGCCTGGCCGATGAAGAAGCCCGCCCGCGACGGTGCGGGGAGCGGGCGGCGGGCGTCGCGGCGGAGGGGGACGGTCACGATCGCCCACCCCTCGCGAGCATCTGTCGCAGGTCGTCGAGGAGCCCGATCGAGATGACGGTCATGCTCCCGAGGCGCCGGATGCCGGGAGCCGCCGTCGGGTCGCACACGAGGGCGACGACGGCCACCTCGGACCCGAAGGCGAGCGCGGCGCTCTGCAGCTGCGTGGGCGTCAGAGTCGATCCGCAGACGAGGAAGGCGATCGAGGCATCCGGATGGCGCCCGGCCGCGAGCGCTGCGACCTCGCGGAGCGGGCTCGGGTTCTCCCCCCGACCGATGGCGGCGAGGTCGTCGAGGAGGGTCCGCGACGAGATCGTCGTCAGGGTGCGGAACGTCCGCATGCGGCCTCGCGCGAATTCGGGGATCTCCGCGCCGGCGACGACGTCGACGTCCCGCCCGTCGCGGAGGCCCCGGACGCCGATCGACGCGGTCGCGCTGACGGCGAGTTCGAACTCGTCGTCGTCGGCGTACTCGTCGCCGCCGAGTCCGAGAACGAGGATCATGCGGGAGCGGCGGGTCTCCTCGTACTGACGCACCATCATGGCGCCGGTCTTCGCCGTGGACTTCCAGTGCACCTGGCGTGGTGAGTCGCCCGGGACGTAGGGCCGGAGCGCGTGGAACGAGAAGTCGGCGTCGACGATCGTCCTCGACGGGCTCCCCTCGAGGTCGCGGATGAGTCCCGTCGCGGTGCTCCGCAACGCCGTCGTCACGGGGTGCACGTAGAGCGTGCGGGTCTCCTGCCAGGTCGCTTCACGGGTGAGGATGCCGAGGGGGTCCCCGCGCACGGTGCGGGCGGGGCCGACGGTGATGACGCCGCGGCGCAGGGTCGGGATCGCGACATCCTCGCTGGTCTCGTGGCCAGGGCGCAGCAGCGGCACGGCGACGTCGACGAGGCCGTCGCCGACGGGCAGGTCGACCCGGCCGGGGAGCGCGACGCGCCGACCGACGTTGGCGACGACGAGGGCACCCTCGACGGGCGTCCCGGCGACGACGCGGTCGTGCTCGAGGCGGAGGGTCACCTCGTAGGCGCGCGCACCGAACAGGAACGGAACCGAGAGCGCGAGGAGCAGAACGGCCGCCCCGCCCGCCACGGCGAACTCGAGCCAGCCGAGGGCGAGGCCGCACGCGAGTCCGATGACCGCGACGGCGAGGACGATCCACCCCGCGGGTGCCACGGTCTCGGCGAACCCCCGCGCCGCCCGCGCGCTCGCGCGCCGGAGCCGCCGCCATCCGCGCACCCCCCGTACCGCCAGGCGCGTCGTGGCGGGCGCCGAGCCGTAGCCCGTGCGCGTGTATCCCGTCGCGGCGAAGGTGCGGGTGAGGCGGGACTCGGTGGAGGAACTCACACGTTCTCTCGCTGACCGCGTTCGTCGAGACGCTCGCCCGACGGCGGGACGACGTCGAGGAGGACCTGCCCGATGACCGCCTCGGCCGTGACGCCGTCGAACTCGGCTTCGGGGTCGAGGATCAGACGGTGCGCGAGCACGGGCACGGCGAGCGCCTTGACGTCGTCGGGGGTGACGTAGGTGCGGCCGTGGGCCAGCGCCCACGTGCGCGACGCCTTCGTGAGCGCGAGTGCTCCTCGGACGCTGACCCCCAGCCGCACCTCGCGCGCGAGGCGGGTGGCGTCGACCACGCGCGCGATGTAGTCGAGGACGAGCGGGTTCAGGTATCCGCCGCGGGCGATGTCGGCCATGCTGACGATCCCCTGCGGGGTGATGACGGGGGAGACCTCCCGCGTCGCATCGCCGGAGCCCTCGAGGATGCGGATCGTGGCGGCGCGATCCGGGTAGCCGAGCGAGGTCTTCAGCAGGAAGCGGTCGAGCTGCGCCTCGGGGAGCCGGTAGGTGCCGGCCTGCTCGACCGGGTTCTGCGTCGCCACGACGAGGAACGGGACGGGTACGTCCCGCGTGACGCCGTCGACCGTGACGTGACCCTCCTCCATCACTTCGAGGAGCGCCGACTGCGTCTTGGGCGATGCGCGGTTGATCTCGTCGGCGAGGACGACGTTCGCGAAGATCGGCCCCTGGTGGAACTCGAACTCGCCCCGGCGCTGGTCGTACACCGTGATGCCCGTGACGTCACCGGGGAGGAGGTCGGGGGTGAACTGGATGCGGGACGCCGTCCCCTGTACCGATCGCCCCATCGCGCGCGCCAACGACGTCTTGCCGGTACCGGGGTAGTCCTCGAGCAGGAGGTGACCCTCGGACACCATCGTGGTGAACGCGAGTTCGATCACGTGCCGTTTGCCGAGCACGACCTGCTCCACGTTGTCGACGAGCGTGGTGAAGGTCTCGGCGAACCAGGCGCTCTGCTCCTGGGTGATCGTCATCGTGTTCCTCTCGGGGAAGGGGTCTCGGGGCCGCGCCGCTCAGGGAGCCGGCGGGGTGGTCTCGGTCGGGTCGGGGGATGCCGGCGGCTCCGTCTCGGGCGGCGGCGGCGTGATCTGACGGCAGTCGACGCTGACGGTGATCGGATCGAGCGCGCGGAGGGCGCCGGTCCACCCGAGGGTGTACTCGACACGCTGCGGGCCGAGGTCTCCGTCGATCACGGTCTTCCGCACCGTCGCGACGTCGGTGCCGATGTTCCGCGGGAACCAGTCCGACACCTCTTCGTCCGACCGGCACCGCGGCACGTCGTCCGTGGCCACGTACACCGGCCAACCCGCGCTTCCGCGTGCCGCGACGATGGGTGTCCGGTCGGAGCACTCACCGACGACGCCGAGGAAGGTGTCGCACCACTCCGCGGTCCACCGGTCGTCGGGCCTGTTGGGGCGCGGCTCGAAGGAGTCCCGAAGCTGATCATTCAGTCGGTACCGCAGCGTCGCTCCCTCGAACGGCGGCCGGCCGGGGTCGCTGGCCGCGCTCGCCGCGTACGTGAACCCGGAGGCCTGATCCCCGCGTGGCGTCGTCGACACCGTGTAGGTCATCGGCTCGGGCGCGGCGACGTTCCCGGTCGGGCGGGCGGTGATCGCGTCGGAGGTCACGCCGAAGCCGTCCTGGCCGTCGAAGGTGCTCGTCGCGCAGACGTAGACCGTCTTGCGTTCGAACGCGCGCGCCGCGAAGGTGCGTCGGGCGTCCCGCGAGTCCGGGCTGCACTCCGCGGCGGACACCTCGCTGAAGCCGAACAGCGCCACGGTGCCGGCGCTCTCGGCCGTCACCCGTGCGGTCACCGTCAGCGAGTCCGTCGTGGTCGTCTGCGAGAGCTCGATACTCGGGGCACCGACGCCGTGGGCGCGGAGCTCGAGTGATCGCCCCTCGGTGGACCCTCCGGCGATGGGCGGGAGGTCGAATTCCGTCAGCGGCGTCGCCGTCAGCGTCTTCGGGTCGTTCGAGCCGACTCGGTAGCCGGTGAAGGTGGCGGTCCCGCCGCGGACGGCCTGCGTCGCGCTTCCGGCGACTCCGCCGGCCAGGCGGACGCTGCCGGTCGTGTCGTCGAGCCCGGTCACGGTGACGGTCGCTACTCCGCCGTCGCGTCCGTTCGGGACCGGCGTGAACGTGGCGGCGGCGGGACGGGAGGGCGGACGGTAGGCCCACGCGGTCGTCCGCACGGTGCCGCGCGAGGCGCCCACCTCGTTGACCGCACGCGCCTCGTAGACGCGCTGTTCGCCCACCGGGGCGGAGATCGGCGCGCACACCCCGGAGGCCGGGCAGGTGGCGACCTCGCGTCCTCCCGTCGTGATGCGGTACCCCTCGACGCCCGGGTAGGAACCGGCATCCGAGGTCACCCGCAGGGTCACGGCTTCCTCGGTGTACGAGGTCCACTCGAGGCGGGTGGGGCTCGCCGGCAGACCGCGCAGGTCGAGGACGACGGAGCCGTTGCGATCGCCGCTCGACTGGCGCCCCTGCGCGTCCTCGACGACGAAGGTGCCCGCGCAGCGCGCCGCGCCCTCGGCATCCGTACTCCAGCTCGCTCGGACGGTGCGGTCGCCGGCGGGGGAGAACCGGACGCCGTCGCAGTTGCCGGCGCTCGACGCAGCCACGACCCGGAGCGGCGTGCCGGGGAGCGGGTTGACCTCGCCGTCGGCTCCGACGACCTCGATCGTGCACGAGGACTGCCCGTCCGACTGCGAGCAGGTCTTCACCGCGGATCCGCCGCGGGGAAGCGACGAGGGGGAGGGGCCGACCGTGAGCACGAGGCTCGACGCGCTCGCGTCGGGGTGGCTCGGCAGCGACACCGTCACCTCCTCCTCACGTCCGGGACGGGCCTCGTCGACGGCGGTGACGGTCAGGGCGGCGCCGTCGGCGGTCACCTCGAACTGGTTGCCGGAGTAGGCGACGTCGAAGCGGAGGGCGTCCTCGTCGGCGACGCCGGCCCATCGCACCATCCGGGTGAGGTCGTACGTCTGCGTCCGGCCCGGACGGACGCCGAGCGACGCGCTCCGCAGCGACGGCTGCGGCGTCTCGGCCTCGACGGCGACAGCGAGCGTCAGATAGGTGGGCTCGTCCTGGCCGGCCAGGCGTGCCGCCACGATGCACGAATCGGACCAGGGGGCGCCCTTCCCCGCGGTGTATCGGATGACGGTGCCCGACACGACACGGCAGGTGGCGTCCTTGCGCGCACCGCCGGCCTTGGTGCCGTCGCGGTCGAGGACGAGGGCCCCGTCCTCGGGCAGGACCACGAGGTCGGCGACATCCGCTTCGACGCTCTCGCCCTCGGCGACGCGGAGCTGCTCGACGCCGGCGCGGAGGGTGAGGCGGATCTCGTCCGTCCCCGGCACGCGCAGGAACCCGTACGTCGTCACCTCGCTGCCGTCGTAGGCGGTGCCGCTGACCTCGAACGGGATGAGGCGGGTGCGCGTCGGCAGCTCGCCCGAGATCCTCCGCCCCGACACCTCGAGGTCGCCGGGGTCGCCCCAGAGCCGCAGGGTGAGCCCGGCGACGTCGCCGGCATCCCACGCGACATGGCCGGTCAGCACGTCGACGCCGGTCGTGAACCGGTCGCGGTCCTCGATCGTCAGCACCGTGTCCGAGACGACCGGATGATCGGGCACCGGGTCACGGACGACCTTGACGACGAGGAGACCGATGGCGGTGTCGCCGTCCGCGTTGGAGACCTCGTACGAGTACGAGAAGGTGCCGAGGGCGGTGCCCGCCGTGACCGTCACCGCGCCGTCGTCGACGCTCACCCGGCCGGCCAGCGCCGCGTACTCGGGGCTGTCCGCGGGGGCGTTCGGGACGACGTCGCCGAGTTCCAAGGGACTGCCGAAAGGATCGACGTCGTTGTCCGCGGGCCGGACGACGACCGTGCTCTCGGCGCCCGCCTGCACCTGCACGTAGTCGCTGAAGGTCACCGGGCTCGGGTCGCTCTGACGGGCGATGACGCCGACGCGCACCTCGCCGACGCCCGTCCGGCCCCGGGCATCCTTCACCTGGTAGCCGAAGCGCACCTGACCCGAGACGCCCTCGCGACTCGTGTAGACGATCGACTGGCCGTCGGCCGAGATGGTCGCCGATCCCTCGGCGGGCTGGGTCGTGATGGCGTCGAGCGACACGTCGTCGCCGTCGGGGTCGACGGCGAACCGGTCGAAGCCGATCGTGACGGACTGGCCCGCGACGACCCGCCCGACGAGGGTCCGCGGGACCGGGTCGCGGTTCTCGTCGCCGCCGGTGACGGTGACGGTCACCCGCGCCGTGTCGGTCACCTCGGGGAAGCCCAACCGGTACACCGTGTACGTCAGCGCGTACGCACCCGCCGCGCGCGGCGCCAGGTAGCGCAGGACGCGTCCCGAGGCGAACGCGAGGCCGCCGCCGGTCTCGTTGACCACCGACGACGGGTCGATCGCGATGAGGGCCCCGGTGGGCGTGTGGTCGTTGTCGAGGACGGGGATGTCGACCTGGGTCCCGCCGCGGACCGTCACGGCGTCGTCGACGGCGATCGGCTGCTCGGCCGAGCCGGCCGGCAGGAGGATGACGGTCAGCTCGCCCTCGGCACCGGCGGCATCCGCCCCGCCGTCGCTCAGGCGGTAGCGCACGACGCCGAGGCGTCCCGGTGTGCCGTCGTCGGTCGTCCCACTGACCCGCAGGAGGCTCTGCCCCACGAGATCGACGCTGAGCGACGCGGTCGGGTCGCTGTCGGGTCGGATGTCGTCGAGGAGCAGCACGAGGCCGGCCGGGTTCGCCGCGGCCGACGCGACGTCGATCGTCGCGTCCTCGCCGGGACGGACGAACGCGGTGAGCGGCGGTGTCGTCACGACGGTGTCCTCGGGTGCGCGGACGGTGACGCGTGCGATGGCGGATGCCTCGCCGACACCGTCTCGCACCGAGTACTGCACGACGTACGAGCCCGGCTCGTTCGCCACGACGTTCATGCGCAGCGCGGAGGGGTTGGGGGTCGCGCTCACGCGGTCGGCGTCGAGAGCCACGAGCGAGCCGAGCGCGAGGGGTCCCGACGCCCCGGTGACGTAGGGGGTGAGGTCGACGTCGAGCGGCTCGCCGACCACACCGTTCACCGCGAACGACTCGGCCGACAGCTCGGGTGCGGGCGTGACCTGCACCGTCACCGTCTGCGTCGTCGTCGCTCCCCGCGCGTCGGAGACGACCACCGCGACCGGGATGCCGGCGGCGTCCGTCGCGCTCGGATCGGGATGCTGGTAGGTGAACTCGCCCTCCGGCGACGTCGTCGCGGTCCCCACCGCGGGGGCTCCGTCGATGCCGGAGAGGTAGACGGGGTCGCCGTCGGGGTCGACCCAGCCCCGGAGCAGGTCGGCCGAGACCGTGCCGCCGGGGGCGACCGAGAGCGTGGGCCAGGTGGCGAGGCATCCGGGCACCCCGCACCAGACGGGCGACGCGTTGTCCTCTTCGGGGACGACGCGGACCGTCACGGTCGCGTACTCCGAGAGGCGCCCGCCGGCCGAGGTGCCGTCGGTGACGCGGTAGCGGAAGGTGGTCGTACCGGTCGCGTCCGGCGCGACGTCGAGGGCGATCTGCTGCTCGGCGCCGGTGAGCGTCGCCGACCCGAAGGCGGCGTCCGCCCCGTCGAATCCGCCCGCGTCGATGCTGAGGACGTCCTCGTTGGGGTCGTGATCGTTGAGGAGGACGGGCAGGAGCGCGACGGAACCGGCGCGCACCCCGAACTCGTCGTCGACCGCGACGGGCGGCTTGGGGTCGAGCACCCGTTCGACGGGGTCGTCGGTGTCGGGGGCGGCCTCGCTCGTGTCCTCGACGCGCCACTGCTGCGACGAGGGGATGAGCGCACCGTCGGGGACACGCCAGACCCAGCCGGATCCGCGGTCGTTCAGCGCCAGGCGCGACCCGTTGCCGACGAACACGGGATCGACGCCGTCGCCGATGTCGGCGCCGGCGTAGTCCAGAGGCGTGCTCTGCGTCGGGGCCGCGCTCGACCACAGCGTCCCGCCGCCGGTGCCGTCGCCGAGCCACGCAGCCGAGACCGCCCCGCCGGAGGGAGTCGGCACGGCCGGTGTGCCGAGCCCGGGGGATTCGAGCGGCCGGTCCGCGGCGCCGGAGTCGAGCGGCACGCGCGTGATCCCGGTCGGATCGGCGATGACGGCCGCGTCCCCGCTCGTCGCGGCCCGTTGCAGCAGCGCCCCGGTCGCCGGCGTCGTCGACACGACGTCGTCCCGATCCGCCACGGCGACGTCACCCGTCGCGACGTCGTAGAGCACCCAGCGACCGCCGACCGCGCTCAGCTGCGCGTCGACGGGGGCGATCGGGGTCGGATCCTGACCGAGGATGCGCCCCGTGGCCGCTTCGGCCCGGACGACGACCTTCTCGGGCGCCGAGTAGGCGTACACGACGCCGTCGGCGTCGACGGCGACGGCGGATGCCGAGAAGCGGGGCCCCTGCTCGTTCGCGTCCCGGTCCACGTCGGCGTACGGATCGATCGGCGAGACCGCGCCGCCGCTGGACAGGGTCGCGCCGAAGACGCCGCCGCCCTCGGTCCGGTAGGCGATCGCGTCGCCCGCCGAGACGATCTCGACCGTTCCTGCCGGTGTGGGGGAGGAGGCGTCCTCATCCTCGCCGGTGAGGTCGGCGGGTTGGGCGAGGTCGACGTCGGAGTAGGCCGAGCCGCCCTCGCTGAAGACGAACAGCCGGTCGGCGGTCTGAGCCACCTGCGTCCCGTTGACCACCTGCTTGACGGTGTCGACCTCGCCGAGGTCGAGGTTGACCCGGGCGTACCCGCTCCCGGCGCCGGTCTGCAGCGCCCAGACCGTCGGATCGTCGACGGGCGTCTGCTGCGCGTCGTATCCCGGCCAGACGACCGCGAGGGTGCCGACCACCGCGACGACGGCGGTGAGCGCACCCACGCCGATCCACGTGGACCGGCGGATGCGGGGTCGCTCCCGGGGCATGCCTGCCATTCAGCCCGCTCCGCCGAGGAGGAAGAACGTGGTGGCGGCGCCCGCCAGGGTGAGCGCGACGCCCGCGCCGACGGCGAGGGCGATCACGGCGGTGCGACTCAGCCGCGGCGCGGGCTCGGCGCCTGCGAGGATGGTGCCCTCGTCGGGGCGACGGGGAGGGCCAGACTTGCGACGCGCGGGCCGGGCCGACTCGTACGCGACGCTCGGACGCACCGGACCGCGCAGGCGGTCATCGTCGAAGTCGACGGTCGCCCCGGCTGCGGCCCACTCGTCGACGGCGACTTCGAGGGGAGTGTGGGGGAGCCCCATCTGGTGCTGGATGAGCTGCAGGTCGTGAGCGAAGGCCGCGGCGGACGGATGCCGGGCGGCGGGGTCCCGGCTCAGGGCGCGGGCGAGGACGGCGTCCACCTCGGCGGGGACGTCGGGGCGACCGACGGGCGTGTACACCGCTTTGCGGATCCGCGCCTTGAGCTGGTCGCGGGTGTTCTGGCCGCGGCCGGAGCGCTCGAAGGGACTGCGGCCGGCGAGCAGCGAGTACACGGTGGCGCCCAGACTCCAGACCTCGGCCGCGATGGAACCCGAGACCCGCTCGTCGACGATCTCGGGCGCCGACCACGGCACGGACATCGCGAACACCTCCTCGGCGTCCGGTCGGGCCTCGACGGCGGCGGCGATGCCGAAATCCGAGAGGACGGGCGAACCGAAGGCGGTGACGAGGATGTTCGACGGCTTGATGTCCCGGTGCAGGAGCCCGGCGCGGTGGGCGGTCTCGAGTGCGGAGCCGATCTTCACCCCGAGCTGCAGCACCTCGGCGACGGGGATCTCCTCGCGCCGGTAGCGGTGGGTGAGCGAGGTCGGGCAGTACTCCATCACGAGGTAGGGGCGTCCGTCGGCCGACACGGATGCCTCGTGGATCGTGAGGATCGAGGGGTGGGCGCTGAGGCGGGCCATGACATCGGCTTCGGCGTTGAACATGCGCAGCACGTTCTCGTCGACGACGTCTTCGAGGAGGACCTTCACGGCCACCGGGCGCCGCGGCAGGTTCTGCTCGAACAGGAAGACGTCGGCGAAACCTCCGGCACCCAGCGGACGGACGTACGTGAACCCCGAGAGACCGGGTGGCGTGGACGGAAGCCTGTGGGACACGCGGTCGGTCATCCCGCCGTCGAGGGGTCGAGCACATCGAACACCGCGGTCACGCCGTCGCCGAGGTCGAGCTCGGTCCCGAGCGGCACCCGCGACGCCGCGCCGCCGCGCAGGAGCGCCGCGGCGCCCGTCGGCGGACGCACGATCGTCCCGTTCGTCGAGTCGAGGTCGCGGACCACGAGGGTCGTCCCGTCGAGCACCACTTCGAGGTGCGTGCCCGAGATCTCCTTGTGCGGCGAGGAGACGCGTTCGATGCGCGCACCGGCGTGACCGGCCTGCCGCGGGCCGCGCCCGAGGATCACGGGCCGGTCGAGGGGGACCGTCCGCCCGCCGGGAAGGCGCAGGCCGTAGACCGCCCCGGTTGCGGCGCGACGCGAGCCGAAGAGGGTGCGTTCGTCGGGGAGGTCCCCGCCGTCGTGGCGCTGGTCGTCCTCGCGCAGGAAGTCGGGCAGCTCGAGCTCGTCGTCGTCCTCGAAGAGCCGGGCGAACAGGCTGCGGTCGACCGAGATCGTCTGTAGGACGTCGATCTCCTCGTCGCGGGGAGTCTGAGCGGGCGCTGCGGGTGCGGGCCGGACGGGCGGCGTGATCGTGGGGACGGCGACGGTGACGGGCGCAAGGGTGCCGGGGGGTTCTTCGCCCTCGGCGGCGGGCGTCACCTCGGCGTCGGGCTCGCGGCCCGCGGGGAAGGGGCGCCCCCACGACAGTTCGTCGGCGCGGGTGACCCCGAGCCCGAGGGGCAGCAGGTCGCCGCCCGTCGCGCCGGCGTCGAGGGCGAGACGGATGCCGACGGCCCCCGCGAGCGCCGTCTCGATCCAGGTCCGCGCATCGGCCCCGGACACGCGCGTGCGATCGGAGGTCTCGACGATGGCGGCGCCGCGGACGGCCACGCGCACCGGCTGCGCGTCGTCGTCGGGGAACTCCGCGATCGCGAAGTCGGGCAGGTCGTGGATGCCGCCCGCCACGAGCACGCTCAGGACGTCCTCGAGGACCGCCGTGTCGGCGACGGCCGAGTTCCACAGCCGCGCGATGACACCCTCGGTGACGCCCGATCCGAGGAGGATGGCGAACCGATCGCCGGCGATGGCGTACCCCGACTCGGCGGCGAGCGTCGGGGTGGGGTATCGGAACACGTGCTCAGCCTACTGACGGCGCGCGGTCAGACCCATCCGCGCAGCCAGTTGTGCAGCCAGTAGAACTCGTACGGCACGCGGATGGCGGCCCAGAGGGGGTACCAGAACACCGACAGCGCGACGACGAGCGCCAGGACGAGGAGCACGATCCGGCGCGCGACGATCCGACCCGTCGCATCGATCCGGCCCGGCGAACCCCACAGGGCGCGCAGCGCGAAGGTCAGCGCCAGCACCATGAACGGGAGGATCAGGACCGTGTAGAACTGGAAGATCGTGCGATCGGGGTAGAACAGCCACGGCACGTACGAGGCGCCGACGCCGACGATCACGACGGCTGCGCGCCAGTCGCGGGTGCGGACCCCGTGGACGGCGATCCAGAGGACGGCGAGCACGCCGAGCCACCACAGCAGCGGGTTCGGCATCGAGTACAGGATCTCGATGCACCCGCGGGCGCTCGCGCATCCGTCGACGGTGTTCGCGGTGTTCCCGACGTACATCGAGGTGGGGCGGAGCAGGAGCGGCCACTGCCAGGCGGGGCTCGCGTACGGATGCGTCGAGGTGATCTCGGCCGTCGCCGTGTAGATCGTCTCGTGATAGTGCCAGAGGTTCTGGAAGGGCAGCGGGACCCACGACCAGAAGCCCTGCGCCGGGGTCGCGTCGACGTCGTGACGGCCATACCCGCCGTCGGTGGTCAACCACCCGATCCACGTCGAGAGGTAGACGACGACGGCGACCGGCACGAGCAGGAGGAACGACGCGGCGCCCTGGCGGACGGCATCCGCCGGCCAGAAGTAGACGCCCAGGCGGCGTCGGGCGAGCGCGTCGCTGACGACGACGTACAGGCCGAGCGCCCCGAGGACCCATGCCCCCGACCACTTGACCCCGCACGCCGCACCGCCGGCGATGCCCGCGGCGACCAGCCACGGCCGGCCCCACAGGACCGGAGCCCACCACGAGACGCGGCCCGCGGCATCCCGTCGGAGCATGGCCCGGGCGAGGCGGTCGAGGTGACGCCGCCGGTCGAGGAGGACGAACCACACCATGAGGAGGACGAAGAACGTGAGCAGGATGTCGAGGATCGCGACCCGGCTCATGACGATCGCGAGCCCGTCGATCGCCATCAGCCCCGCCGCGACCGTGCTGAACGCGATCGACCGGGTCAGCTGCCACGCGATCAGATAGAGGACGAGGACGGCGAGGGTGCCCGCGAGGGCCACGGCGAAGCGCCAGCCGAACGACGAGGTCGGGCCGAACAGGGCCATGCCCGCACCGATGAGGTACTTGCCGAGCGGCGGATGCACCGCGAAGCTCGGCTCGCGCGTGTAGATGTCGGTCTCACCGTCCGCGAAGCGCTGGTCGGCGCCGTCTGGCCACGTGGCGGCGTAGCCGAGGTTCCACTGACTCCAGGCATCCTTCACGTAGTACGTCTCGTCGAAGACGATCGCGTGCGGGTGGCCGACGTTCCACACCCGCAGGATGCCGGCGAGCAGCGTCACGAGCAGGGGTGCGAGCCAGCGGGCCGCCGGATGACGGAGGATCCGGCCGCGCCAGGCATCGATGCGGACGTCGAGGCGGGGCCGCAGCGGGGCCGCGGGCAGCAACGGTTCCGCGGTCGAGCTCACGGCGACCAGCCTATGCTGGGGCGGTGCTGATCCTCGCCGCGACCCCGATCGGAAATCTGGGCGACGCGACCGGGCGCCTGCGCACCGCCCTCGAGGACGCGACGATCGTCGCCGCCGAGGACACCCGCACCACCCAGCGCCTGCTGCAGGCCCTCGGCATCGAGAATCGGCCGCGCCTCATCGCCCTGCACGACCACAACGAGAAGCAGCGCGCCGCGGAGCTCGTCGCGCTCGCCGCGACCGAGGACGTCCTGCTGCTGAGCGACGCCGGGATGCCGACGGTCAGCGACCCCGGCTATGCGGTCGTCGCGGCCGCCGTCGAGCAGGGCGTGGACGTGACGGCGCTCCCGGGTCCGAGCGCCGTGATCACCGCGCTCGCTCTCGCGGGCCTCCCGACGGACCGATTCACGTTCGAAGGCTTCGCGCCCCGCAAGGCGGGGGAGCGGCGGACGGTCTTCGGCGCCCTGGCCTCCGAGGCGCGCACCATGGTCTTCTTCGAGGCGCCGTCCCGTCTCGCCGACACGCTCGCGGCCATGGCCGAGGCGTTCGGGGTGGGCCGTCGCGCGGCCGTCTGCCGCGAGCTGACCAAGCTGCACGAGGAGGTCGTCCGCGGCCCGCTCGGCGAGCTGGCGGAGTGGGCCGCCCAGGGCGTCCGCGGCGAGATCGTCGTCGTCGTGGAGGGGGCGAGCGTCCGAGCCGTCAGCGAGGACGACGCCGTCGCCCAGGTGCAGGCGCTCGTGGCTTCCGGCATCCGGTTGAAGGATGCCGCCGGCGAGGTCTCGCGAGAGACGGGACTCCCCTCGCGAGACCTCTACCGTGCCGCCGTCGCGGCGAAGAAGCCGCTCAGCCCTTGACCGAGCCGGCCGTCAAGCCGCCGACGATGTAGCGCTGCAGCGACAGGAACAGTGCCAGCACGGGGATCGAGGCGAGGATGGCCCCGGCGGCGAACAGACCCCAGTTGCTTGCGAGCTGGTTCGAGACCCACTGGAACATGCCGACGGCGAGGGTCCAGTTGTCCTCCGAGACGAGGACGATCTTCGCGATGATGTAGTCGCCGAATGCCGCGATGAAGGCGAGGAGGCCGACGACGGCGAGGATCGGGGTCACGAGCGGCATGATGAGGCGCCAGAAGATCTGGGCGTGGGTGGCGCCGTCGATCTTGGCCGACTCGTCGATCTCCATCGGGATCGTGTTGAAGAAGCCGTACATGAGGAAGGTGTTCACGCCCAGCGCGCCACCGAGGTACACGCAGATGAGAGCGATCTTCGAGTTGAGCCCGAGGACCGGGAACACCTCGCCGAGGGTCAGCAGCATCAGGAAGATCGCGACGAACGCGAGCGCCTGCGGGAACATCTGGACGATCAGGAGCGCCGTCAGGCTGATCCGCCGGCCGGAGAACCGGAATCGCGAGAAGGCGTAAGCAGCCGCCGCGCCCATGAGGACCGCTCCCGCCGCGGACGCGCCGCCGACGAGGAGCGTGTTGCCGTACCAGGCCCAGTAGCTCGTGTCGGCGAGGGCGGCGTAGTTGCCGATGTCGATGACGGAGAACAACGCGTTCGCCGCGGACAAGGTGCCGTTCGGATTGAACGACGCCGACAGGACGTACACGAGCGGGAACATCGCGTAGAAGAGGAGCCCCGCGGCGATCAGGTACTTCCAGCCGACCTCGAGCACCCAGCGCTTGCGCTGCGCGGGACGCAGGGCGGCGGTGCGAGTCGCGGACGAACCGGTTGTGATCGTCGCGGTGGTCGCGGCGGGGGAGGGAGCGGACATCACTGGTACTCCTCGAGCTTCTTGGTCTGACGGAATGCGAGGGCCGACACAGCGCCCACCACGACGAACACGAGGATCGACAGGGCGCTCGCGAGGCCGTAGTCGGCCTTGCCCCCCGAGACCCCGGAGATGTCGTAGATCGCCGAGATGAGGATGTCGGTGTACCCGAGTGCATACGGTGCGCCGGGGATCGCGGGCCCGCCGGCGTTGAACATGTAGATGATCGTGAAGTTGTTGAAGCTGAACGCGAAGGACGAGATCAGCAGCGGCGCCGTCGACACGAGCACGAGCGGCAGGATGATCGCCCGCAGCTGGCGGAACCGGCCCGCCCCGTCGATCGACGCCGCCTCGAGCGCATCCTGCGGAAGAGCCTGCAGAGCGCCGGTGCACACGAGGAAGTAGTACGGGTAGGTGAGCCAGACGTTCACGAAGAGCACCGCGCCGCGCGCGAGCCACGGATCCCCGAGCCAGTCGATGTTCGCGCCGCCGAAGAAGAGTTCGTTGATGACGCCGAACTCCGCGTTGAACATGCCGCGGAACAGCAGTGCGGACATGAACGCCGGGAACGCGTACGGGAGGATGAACAGGGTCCGGAGGATCTTCCGGCCGCGCACCCGCGGATCGTTGAAGATGAGTGCGAAGACGAGCCCCATCGCGAACGGGATGAGGACCGACAGCACCGCCCAGACGAAGGTCCAGCCGGTGACGAGTCCCAGCGTCTCGAGGATCGTCGGGTCGGTGAACAGCTTCACGAAGTTGTCGAAGCCCACGTTCACGACCCACCCGGTGGGGAGTGTCGTCCCGTCGTCGGCGACGAAGTTGCCGGTGGGGCTCGCGGTGTAGACGAGACCCGTCGCACTGTCGGTGATCGTCTGCGTCTCGGCATCCCAGGTCATCGTGGACTGGTACACCGCGCCGCTGGACCCGTCGCGAGTGCGGATCGAGCCGTCGTTGGGATCGTCCGAGACGGGGACGCGGAGGTCGATGACGGCCTGCTGCGTCGCCTGGTCGCCGATGATCTGGTTGCGAGGGACGACGGACCAGCCGGGGACCTCGGTCGCGGCGCCCGAGGCGGGAGCGGGGCCGACCGCGCTGAGCGGGTCGTCGGCGGAGCCCGCCAGGAGCTGGCCGTCCTCGACGACGGCGAAGCCGAGGTCGCCGCCGCGTTCGACGACGGTGAGGGGGAGGGTGGGGGCACCCTCGACGCGGCGCTCCCCCTGGGCGAGCGAGGCGGCGACCGCCTGCTCCTGCGAGCCGATGTGGCCGGCGCCGTAGTTCGTGAAGGCGATGTACCCCGTGTACAGGAAGATGAACACCTGGAACACGAGCAGGAACGACAGTCCCGGCAGCAGGTATTTCAGCGGGAGTGCCTTCTTGGTGAAGTAGACGACGTCGGCTGCGAGGAGCAGCGCCAGGGCGACGCCGAACACGATCCAGGACTGTGCCTGGAACGCGGCGATGATGCCCAGCAGGCCCACCGCGTTGATGAGGCCCATCAGCACCAGCTTGACCAGGAAGCCCCAGCCGAGGCCTGACCAGCGCCGGGCGTGGGACTCCGCAGCCGGCGGTGCGTCTTCCGGCAGGGTGGGGCTCTGCAGAGCCGTCATGTCATCTCCCTCTCGAGGAAAGTGGTCTCCGGGGGCGAGGCGTCGCAGCCCCGCCCCCGGAAGCGTGTCAGCCGATGGTCTTCTCGAGGTCGGCGACCATCTTGGTCCAGGTCCCCTTCGGGTCCGCACCCTTGATGACCTGCACCTGAGCGGCGTTCCAGAGGTCCCAGACCGAACCCATCTCAGGGATGCTCGGCATGGGCACACCGTTCTTCGCCGAGGCGGCGAAACCGGCGATCACGGGGTCGGACGAGACCTCCTCGGCCAGGTCGGACCAGGCCGGGATGCGGGGGTCCGCCTCATAGAGGGCCTTCTGCGCCTCGTAGGTCGCGAGGTACTTGGTGACGAACTCCTGCGCAACGAGGGCGTTCGCACTCTCGGCGCTGATGTAGAAGCCCTGCACGCCGACGAACGGGGATGCCGTCTCGCCCCCGGCCGACGGGATCGGGTTGACCTTGATCTTCGCGCCCTGATCGGTCAGCGCCTTGACGGCCCAGGGACCCTGGATCGTGTACGCGGCCTTGCCCGAGGCGAACAGCTCGTTGTTGGTGTCGTAGTCGATCGTGGTCGAGATCTCGCCCGAGCCCTTTTCGCCGTGCTCGCCGAGCCACGTGGCGAATGCGGTACCGGGCTCGCCGCCCATGCCGACGTCCTTCGTGTAGGACCCGGAGGAGTCCTGCACGAACACCGGCGCACCGAACGAGGTCTGGAGCCCGTACATCGTGTACGCGTCGCCCTTTGAGCTCTCCGTGTTGATGACGAACGGACGCTCGGCGCCCGACTTGGTGCCCGCCGCGATCATGTCGTCGAAGGTCGCGGGTGCGTCCTCGCCGACGAGGTCGGTGTTCTGGACGAGCGCGACGCTCTCGAGCGAGTAGGGCAGACCGTAGGTCTGGCCGTCGTACGTGAACGCGTCGGTCGCGACCTTCTCGAACTTGGAGGCGTTCTCGCCGAGGTCGACGGTCGCCACGACACCCGCCTGCACGAAACCGCCGAGCCAGTCGTGCGCGCCGATCGTGATGTCGGGCCCCTTGCCCGTGGGCACCTGGTTGGTGAAGTCGTTGCGGATGTCGCCGAAGTTCTTCTGGACGAGATCGATCTTCGCGCCGGTCTCCTCCTCGAACGTCTTCGCGGCGGCCTTAATGGCGGGCTCGCGGTTCTCGTCGGTCCAGACGGTGAGGGTCACGCCGCTTGCGTCGATCGGAGCCGCTGACTCCGACTGTGCCGGGGTGGTGGTGCTGCTGCCGCCGGCGCAACCGGCCAGCAGGAGGGAGCCCGCCGCCAATGCGGCGATGCCGATACCCATCTTGCGCATGGATCTTCCTTCCGGGTGTGGTCGATCCGGCGGGCCTCTGGCGAGGTCGCGCCGTCACGACCGGTGTGTGATCGTCGCGGCCGGGTGGCTGCGACGGCTTTTCTCTCAGTGCGTTCGACGGTGTCCCGTCGCGAGTCGATCGGTCATCGATCGCCCCGGTGGGCTGTGTGCGCCAGGCGGACGACGGCGACGTCGCCTCCTGCCAGCACCAGCGTGTCCCGGACGTCGGCCTGCGTGAGCAGGTCGGTTCCGGTGGTCGTGAGCGACACCTGTTCGGTGCCGTGGTTGATCGCGACGAGGTAGTCGGAGTCGGCTCCTCGGCGCACGATCGTCTCCACGCCGTCAGGCGTGCCGGGCACGTCGACACCCGCGTCGGCGTAGACCTCGCGCATGATCGCGCGGAGGCCGTCGGCATCCGGTCGGGTGCTGATGTACCAGCCGACACCGTCACCGTGGGCGTTCCGCGTCACGGCGGGACGGCCCTCGGCAGGCCCGGCGGTGTAGGTCGCGCGGACGTCGGCGGTGGTGACGACGAGATCCTCCTGCCAGATGTCGGCAGCGAAGACGTGATCGTCGACGCGGATGCCGGTGACGTGTCCCTCGCGCAGGGGCAGGTGCTCCTCGACGCGGACGCCCAGAGCGTCCGCGAGCACGGCGCCGTAGCCGCCGGGGTGGACGGCGTCGTTCTCGTCGACGACGGCGGAAAAGAACGACACGACGAGCGTCCCGCCCTGGGAGACATAGGCGGTGAGGTTCGCGGCATCCGCTGCGGTCAGCAGGTACTGCGACGGGACGACGACGAGACGGTAGCGCGAGAGGTCGTGCCCGGGGAGGGCGAAGTCGACGGTGATGTCGTCGCGCCAGAGCCGCTCGTAGAAAGCCCTGATGCGCTCGTCGTGGCTGACATCCTCGGACGGGCGCCACTCGAGGTCCTGCGCCCAGAACGACTCGAAGTCCCACAGGACGGCGACGTCGGCCTCGACGCGCGAGCCCTGTACCTCGGCCAGACGGCCAAGCTTCGCTCCGAGGTCCACGACCTCGCGGAAGACACGCGACTCGGTACCGGCGTGCGGCAGCATCGCGGAGTGGAACTTCTCGGCGCCGGAGCGTCCCGCGCGCCACTGGAAGAAGAGGATGCCGTCGGCTCCGCGCCCGAGGTGGCTCAGCGAGTTCCGGGTCATCTCACCGGGGCGCTTCGCGACGTTCCGCGGCTGCCAGTTGACGGCGGAGGTGGAGTGCTCCATGAGGATCCAGGGCTTGCCGGCTCCGACGGAGCGGCTGAGATCGGCGGCGATCGCGAGGCCGATCTCGCCCTCCTCGTCGGCCGCCCACAGGTAGTGGTCGTCCGAGACGATGTCGACCTCGTCCGCCCAGGCCCAGAGGTCGACGCCATGGTGCTGGTTGGCCATGAAGTTCGTCGTGATGGGCTGCGAGGCGTGCTCACGGATCGCGGCCTTCTCGATGCGGAAGCACTCCCGCAGCATCTCGTCCGTGAACCGCGCCCAATCGAGCTTCTGCGCGGGGTTGATGGTCGACGGGGCGGCGGCGGGTGCGCCGACGTGGTCCCACTCCTCGTAGTGCTGCCCCCAGAACGCGGTGCCCCAGGCGGCGTTGAGGCCGGCGATCTCGCCGTACTTCGCCTGCAGCCAGAGACGCCAGGCCCGGACGGAGTGCGGGGAGAAGTCCTCGCCGACGGGCACGCCGTACTCGTTGTGGATGTGCCACAGCACGACGGCCGGGTGATCGCCGTAGCGCTCGGCGAGAGCGCCGGCGATGCGGGCGATCGCTGCGCGGTACTCGGGCGCCGAGTGCGAGACCATGCCGCGGGCGCCGAAGCCCATCGGCACGCCGTCCTTCGTGACGGTGCGGGCCTCGGGGTACTGCGCGAAGAACCACGCCGGGGGAGAGGCGGTCGGGGTGCCGAGGTCGACGGCGATGCCGTTCTCGTGGAGGAGGGCGATGATGTCGTCGAGCCACGCGAAGTCGAACTCGCCCTCGCGGATCTCGAGGAGACCCCACGAGAAGATGCCGATGCTCACCATCGTGACGCCGGCGTCGCGCATGAGCCGCACGTCCTCGTCCCACACCTCGCGGGGCCACTGCTCCGGGTTGTAGTCACCGCCGTAGGCGATGCCGTCCAGATGCGGCCAAGCGGGGGTCGTCATGGTGCGAGAGCCATCCTCATCGATCGGGCTCCGTCCCCGTCGCGCCTCCGAGAGGCGACTGGGACCGGTAACAGGTTCGTCACGGAGTCTATGCGGGATGCCGCGCCCCAACCGGCCCTCGTTACCGGATTGTGACCGGTCCCAGTCCCCGTCCGGGCGGAGGGCGCCCGGGGTATAGAGTCGGCGCGTGGTCCTCCCCTCCGAGCGCAGGCGTCCCACCATCCGCGATGTCGCGGAGGTCGCGGGCGTCTCGCACGGCACCGTCTCGCGGGTCATCAACGGCGGTCGCTGGGTGTCGGAGGAGTCCCGTCTCGCGGTCGAGGCCGCCATCCAGGCCACGGGCTACACCGTCAGTCATGCCGCGCGGGCCCTCGCCACGGGCCGGGCGAACTCGGTCGCGTTCCTCCTGACGGAGCCGCAGCACCTCCTGTTCGCCGACCCCACCTTCGCGCTGCTGCTGCGCGGCGCGACCGAAGCCCTCGCCGCTCGCGACATGACCCTCGTGCTGCTCATCGCGGAGCATCCCTCGCAGTACGCCAACATCGAGCGGTACGTCCGCGCGGGGCACGTCGACGGCGTGCTCCTCATCTCGTCGCACGAGTCCAACCCGCTCCTCGCCTCCCTGACGGCGGCCGGGGTGCCGACGGTGTGCTCGGGGGTCCCGCTCGGGGACCGTGCCCACGTCCCGACGGTGTCGGTCGACGAGGAGGGGTCGGCACGGGAGATGACCCGCCACCTCCTCGACCGCGGATACGAGCGCATCGCCGTCATCACGGGACCCGACGACACTCCGGGCGGTCGCTACCGGCTGGTGGGGTTCCGCGAGGAGATGGGCGAGAAATTCGACCCGGCCCTCGTGGAGCAGGACGTCTACTCCAGCGTCGCAGGCGAGGCCGCCATGACCCGTCTCCTCGGGCGCGCTCCCGACATCGACGCGGTGTTCGCGGCGTCCGACGTCATGGCCGTGGGCGCGATCGCCGCTCTCCGCAAGGCCGGACGGCGCGTACCCGAGGACGTCGCGGTCGCGGGATTCGACGACTCGGGACTCGCGGCGACGACCGACCCGCCGCTGACCACGATGCGTCAGCCGTGGACCGAGATCTCGCGCCGGATGGTCGAGGTGCTCCTCGACGTCGTCGACGGGGGCGCCGGCGGATCGATCGTGCTGCCCACGACGCTCGTGCCGCGCGCGAGCGCCTGAGCCTCTGAGGGCGAGCACCCGTCATGAACGACGGCGGGTGCCGCGCCGCCCGTAGAATCTCCAGGTGACTTCCGGCGGCTCCTTCTACATCACCACCCCCATCTACTACCCGAGCGATCTGCCCCACATCGGGCACGGGTACACGTCGGTGGCGGTGGACGCTCTCGCGCGCTGGCACCGCCAGTCGGGGGACGACACCTGGATGCTCACCGGCACCGACGAGCACGGGCAGAAGATGCTCCGCGCCGCGACCGCGAACGGTGTCACGCCGCAGCAGTGGGTCGACAAGCTCGTCGAGGAGTCGTGGTTCCCGCTCCTGCGGACCCTCGACGTCGCCAACGACGACTTCATCCGCACGACGCAGCCCCGCCACGAGGAGCGCGTGAAGACCTTCGTCCAGGCGCTCTACGACAGCGGCTACATCTACGCGGGGGAGTACGAGGCGCTGTACTGCGTCGGCTGCGAGGAGTTCAAGCCCGAGGCCGAGATCGTCGACGGCACCGGACCGTTCGAGGGCCTCAAGGTGTGCGCGATCCACTCGAAGCCGCTCGAGCTCCTGCAGGAGAAGAACTACTTCTTCAAGCTCAGCGAGTTCCAGGACCGGCTCCTCGAGCTCTACAAGACACAGCCCGACTTCGTGCGCCCGGACTCGGCGCGCAACGAGGTCGTCTCGTTCGTCCGATCGGGCCTCAAGGACCTGTCGATCTCGCGCTCCGCGTTCGACTGGGGCATCCGCGTGCCGTGGGACGACTCGCACGTCATCTACGTGTGGGTCGACGCGCTGCTGAACTACGCGACCGCCGTCGGGTACGGCGACGACCCCGAGCAGTTCGAGCGCCGCTGGCCGGCCTACCATGTGGTCGGCAAGGACATCCTGCGCTTCCACGCCGTCATCTGGCCCGCCATGCTGATGGCCGCAGGGCTCGACGTCCCGAAGGGGATCTTCGCGCACGGCTGGCTGCTCGTCGGCGGCGAGAAGATGTCGAAGTCGAAGCTCACGGGCATCGCGCCGACCGAGATCACCGACGTCTTCGGATCGGATGCGTACCGCTACTACTTCCTCTCGGCGATCGCCTTCGGCCAGGACGGCTCGTTCTCGTGGGAGGACCTCTCGGCGCGCTATCAGGCCGAGCTCGCGAACGGATTCGGCAACCTCGCCTCGCGCACCGTCGCCATGATCGGCCGGTACTTCGACGGCGTCGTGCCGACCGCCGGCGAGCCCACCGAGATCGACCTTCGGGTGCAGCGGACGGTGGCGGAAGCCGCGACCGCTGCGGATGCCGCGATGACCGCGTTCCGCCCCGACGAGGCCATCGCCGCCATCTGGCGGATCGTCGACGACCTCAACGGGTACATCACCGAGAACGAGCCGTGGGCGCTCGCCAAGGACGAGGCGAAGCGCGAACGGCTGTCGACCGTGCTCTACACGGCCGCCGAAGGGCTCCGCGCGCTCGCGGTCCTGCTGTCGCCGGTCATGCCGCAGTCGACCACGACGCTCTGGGACGCCCTGGGCGCCCCCGGCGAGCTCACCGCGCAGCCGCTCCGCGAGGCGGGCACGTGGGGCCAGCTCCCCGCGGGCAGCCGGGTGAAGACCCTCGCGCCGCTGTTCCCGCGCGTCGAGCAGACGGCATGACGACCGACCCCACCGACCCGAGCGGCTACGTCCGCCAGCGCGAGCAATCCGCCCGGGACGTGCGCTGGCCGGACGCCCCCGAGCCCCTTCCGGTCGCCGTCTACGACAACCACGCGCACCTCGAGATCGAAGACGGCGACGAGCCGCGCGGTCTCGACGAGCAGCTCTCCCGCGCGGCCGCGGTCGGCGTGATCGGCGTGGTCCAGGCGGGCGGCGACATCGACTCCTCCCGCTGGTCCGCGTGGGCCGCGGCATCCCACCCCGCCGTGCTCGCCGCGGTCGCCATCCACCCCAACGAAGCGCCCGCCTACAAGCAGGCCGGCCGTCTCGACGAGGCGATCGCCGTCATCGACGAGCTCGCGGCCCAGCCGCGCGTGCGGGCCGTGGGGGAGACGGGGCTCGACTTCTTCCGGACGGACGAGAGCGGCATCCCCGCGCAGATCGAGAGCTTCGAGGCGCACATCGACATCGCCAAGCGCCACGGCATCGCGATGCAGATCCACGACCGCGACGCCCACGGGGCGGTCCTCGAGACCCTCGAGCGCGTCGGCGCCCCGGAGCGGACCGTCTTCCACTGCTTCTCGGGCGACGCCGACATGGCGCGCTACAGCGCCGAGCGCGGGTACTGGCTGAGCTTCGCCGGCAACGTGACGTTCAAGAATGCTCAGAACCTCCGCGACGCCCTTGCGGTGACCCCGCGCGAGCGGATCCTGGTCGAGACCGACGCGCCCTTCCTGACGCCGACGCCCCACCGCGGACGCCCCAACGCGCCGTACCTGGTGCCTGTCACGGTGCGCTTCATGGCGGCCGAGCTGGGGATGCCGGTCGACGAGTTCTGCGCGCAGCTCGCGCAGAACACGCTCGAGGTCTACGGGGCTTTCAGCGACTGAGCCCGCTTCGGCCGAGGCTTCCGCCTCGAGTCGATCGTGAGGGGCGGCCGCGTCGTCGACCCCGGCACGAGTTCCCAGGGCAGGTCGACGACCCGTGGTGCGTCGTCGAGGAGCGCCGCGGGCAACGTCTCGAACATCGCCTCGGCGGCGAGGTCCGGGCGGATGCAGACGTGCGTCACGCCGAGCCTGCGGTTGACCGCGCAGTCGGTCGTGCAGAGGGCGACGAGCTGCACGTCGCGGGGGATGACGAGGCGCATCTCCTCGAGCTGCAGGTAGACGTCGGGGCCGTCCTCCGCGCCCGCGAAGATCGCGTCGGCGCCGTCGGCGAGGGCGTCCGTGAGCAGGCGCGGGAGAGTGCGGCGGGACGCATCCACCGCCCGGACGAGGGGCTCGCGCCCGCGGACCGAGCTCCAGATCTCGTAGGCGGCCCGGCCGATCTCGTCTCGAGGCTGTCGGCCGTCCTCGGTGAGGAAGACGATGCGCTGGGCGCCCGCCCGTTCGAGCTCGTCGAGCCCCGCCCGGACGGCCGCGTCGTAGCCCGTGCGGATGCTGAGCCCCCGCGAGCCGTCGACGAACTGGTCGTCCGCGACGATCGGGATGCCGCGGGCGATCGCCGCGTGCAGCAGGGGCTGGTTGCCGCGGGCGTCGGGGACGTAGAGCGCGTCGAGGGTCGTCCCCGAGATGAGGTCGGGGTTCGAGTCCGAGAGGACTGTGACCGTGAACCCGTGCTCCGCTGAGGCGCGGACGAGCGAGATGAGCTTGCGGGCACGCTGGAGCTCGCCGCGTCGATCGCTCTCAGGGTCGTCGACCATGACGAAACCGACGGTCATGGTCCGCCCGCTCCGGAGTGCGGCCGCGTGACGGTTCGGGACGTAGCCGAGTTCGGCGGCGAGCGCCTTGATCCGCTCGCGCGTCTCGGGGCGCATGCTGCCGCGGTCGTTGAGCGCCTGGCTGATGGCCGCCGTCGACACGCCGGCGGCGCGCGCGATGTCCTTCAGCGTGACGCTCGGACTCACGGCTGTTCGCCCTCGTCCGGGGAGATGCCCTCGCGGGTGCCCGGCAGCACCGTGCGGATCGCGTCGGCCCAGTCGGCACCCGCCCCCGACGACGCGAGCGTGTGACCGCGGGCGATGAGCTGGTGGAGGAGGACGCCGGAGAAGTGGCGGAGCGCCGTCTCCACCTCGGGGGAGTCGCCGCGGCGACGGGCTCGGGTGAGTTCCTCGTCGAGGACACCGTGGACGAATCCGCGGAGGTCGACGACCGACGGCGCGACCTCGTGGACCCGTCGGGCCGCGGCGTGGCGCTGAGCCGCGGCCTGGACGATCTCGCGCGCCTGAACGACGGTCTCGGCCTCGTCGACGGGCGCGTGCAGGCGGATCGTCTCGAGGTCGAGGAGCTCGACACCGGGCAGGAGCGCCACCTCGGGATCGACGTTGCGGGGGAGGCCGAGGTCGATGACGACCTGCGCCGCCGTGCTGCCGGCGCGGGCGGTCGCGTGCGAGAAGGCCTCGAGGGCGAACGTGTCGGTCGTCGCGGTGCAGGTCACGACGACATCGGCGGCGGCGGCCTCGGCCGCGTAGTCGTCGACGCTCACGTGGACGAGGTGCTCGCGGTTCGCGAAGCGCTGACGACCCGACCGGGAGTGGACGCGGATGTCGGTGGCCCCGACCGCGCGGAGGGCGGCGAGTGCAGCGGCGGCGTAACGACCCGTGCCGACGAGCAGGACGCGGGCGGTGTCCCAGTCGACGCGGGAGCTCACCAGGTCGACCGCGAGACGGACGAGCGAGCGGCCGGATTCACCCAGCCGCGTCGTGTTCTTCACGGCGCGGGATGTCTCGGTGGCGCGCTGGAAGAGGTGCTCGAGGGGAGCGGTGGTCAGTCCGCGCCCGCGGGCCGCCTCGAGCGCGCGGCGCACCTGGCCGGCGATCTCGTCCTCGCCGACGGCGACCGAGTCGAGGCCGGAGGCGACGGTGAAGAGGTGATGGGCGACCTGATTGCCGTGTGCGAAGTCGACGTTCTCGCGGAGAGCCCGGTAGTCCATGTCGGCGGCGCCGGCGATGGCCTCCATCGCGGCATCCATCGCGGGGACGGGGGAGGCGAGGTCGGGCTCCTCGGCGAGGTCGAAGTAGGCCTCGAAGCGGTTGCAGGTGGCGAGGACCACGGCGCCGCGCACCGAGTCGTGGACCGCGGACAGACGCTCTGCGAGGTCGTCGCCGACCGTCGAGAGCCGCTCGAGCGAGTCGAACGGTGTGGAGCGCTGATGCGCGGTCAGGCAGACGAGCACGGTGCGGAGAACCCCCTTGGATCGCGACTAGTATATCGATTAACCGATTCGAGGAGTTCATCATTCCCGGCCTCAGCCACCCCCTCGTCGCCGCACGCACCCGCGAGTCGCGGCTCGTCCGCGCACTTCTGGGCGACCGCCCCGACATCACCCCCGTCTGGTTCATGCGCCAGGCGGGTCGTTCGTTGCCGGAGTACCGTGCGCTGCGGTCGCAGGGGACGATGATCGAGGCCTGCCTCGACCCCGCCCTGGCGAGTGAGATCACGATGCAGCCGGTCCGCCGTCACGGCGTCGACGCGGCCATCTTCTTCAGCGACATCATCGTGCCGCTCGCTCTCCTGGGCATCGACGTCGAGATCGCCGCGGGCCGCGGCCCCGTCTTCTCCCAGCCGCTGCGGACCGCCGCCGACATCGCCCGCACCACGGCGATCGATCCGGCGCTCGTGACCGAGCGCGGTGAGGCGATCGCGGATGCCGTGGGCCGGACGACCGCCATGCTCGCCGAACTCTCCGAAGAGCGCGGTGAGCCGTTGCCGCTCATCGGGTTCGCCGGGGCCCCGTTCACCCTCGCCGCCTACCTCGTCGAGGGCGGTCCGTCGAAGGATCACCTCGCGGCCCGGCGCCTCATCCACGAGGACCCGGCCGCATGGCGGGACCTCACGATGTGGCTCGCCGAGGTCACCGGCCGCTTCCTCGCCCTTCAGATCGAGGCGGGCGCGAGCGCGGGCCAGCTGTTCGACTCGTGGGCGGGTGGGCTGAACCCCGACGACTACCGCGCATCGGTGCTCCCGGCATCCGTCGCCGCGCTGCAGCACGCGCGATCGCTCCCGCTCCCCGAGGGCGTCGATCGCCTGCCGCTCGTGCATTTCGGCGTCGGCACCGGCGAGATCCTCGCCGACATGGCCACCCCCGACATCGACGCGCTCGGCGTGGACTACCGGGTCCGCCTCGCCGACGCGCGTCAGCGCATCGGGCGCGACCTGACCTTGCAGGGCAACCTCGATCCCGCGCTGCTGTTCGCCCCCGAGGCCGTGCGGACGGCGGAGGTCCACCGCATCCTCGAGGACGGCCTCGCCGCGCGCGCACACGTCTTCAACCTGGGTCACGGCGTCCCCATGGAGGCCGACCCCGATGCGATCTCGGCGGTGGTGCGGACGGTCCACGACTGGCGGGCGCCGTGACCCACGAGGCGACCCACGACGTGATCATCGTGGGTGGCGGTATCGCCGGTCTGACGATCGCGTGGGAGCTCGCGCGGGCCGGTCGTGACGTCGTCCTCCTCGAAGCATCCGACGACGCCGGGGGGATGCTGCGCCGCGGCGCGGCCGCGGGCCTCGAGGTCGACCTCGGCGCCGAATCCTTTGCCACACGCACGACGGGCGTCGCCGATCTCGTCGCCGACGCGCGGCTGCCCGTGCAGCTGGTCGAACCCGCCCCCGGGGGAGCGCACGTCGCTTTCCGCCGCCGGTCCGGCCGGGTGGACCGCGCGCCGCTGCCGCGTCGGGCGCTCGTGGGCATGCCCGCGGAGCCTCTCGCGGCCGACGTCGTGCGCATCCTCGGTCGTCGCGGTGCCCGACGGGCGGCCCAGGAGCGCCTCCTGCCGATGCCCGTCGGCGCCGAACCGTCGCTCGCCGAGCTCACGACCAGCCGCTTCGGCGCACGTGTCACGGCGAGTTTGGTCGAGCCGCTGTGTCGGAGCGTCTACTCGCAGAGCGCGGAGTCCGTCCGGCTGTCCTCGCTTCACCCCGTGCTGTGGGAGAAGGCGCAGGCCGCCGGTTCGCTGACCGCCGCCGTCGATGCGCTCGCGCCCGCCGTCCGTGCGGGGTCGGCCGTCCGCGGGGTCGAGGGTGGCCTGTGGCGTCTCGCCGCCGAGCTCGAGGCGGTGGCGCTCCGCGCGGGCGCGGTCATCCGCACGGGGACGCCGGTGCGTGCTGTGACCGCGACCTCCGTCGACCTCGGCCACGAGACCCTGTCGGCCGCCTCCGTGGTGATCGCGACCGGGCCGACCGCCGCCGCCGAACTCCTGGGCGTCGACGTCGCACTGGCGCCGCCCGTCGGGCTCGTCGTCGCCGAGGTTGCCTCGGACGGGTTCGACGCCTTCCCCGTCGGGTCGGGCGTGATCGCGGCCCCCGACGTCGACTGCGCCGCGAAGGCCCTGACCCACGTCGACGCGAAGTGGCAATGGGCCGCCGCAGCGCTCCCCGCCGGGTCTCACCTCGTGCGGCTGTCCGCTCGCGAGGGCCGTCACGACGAACTGACGGATGCCGCCGGTGCCGCCGCCGCGATCCGCACCCTGACCGGGGTCAGGGTCTCGCCGGGGGACGTCCGCCGTGTCGTCCCCGTCTCGTGGCCCGACGCCGTCGCGACACCGCCCGTCCGCCAGGCGGTCGCCGCTGCGGCGGCGGAGCGCGGCATCCGTCTCGCGGGAGCCATCGCGGCCGGGACCGGGCTCGCCTCGGTCATCCCGCACGCGCGCGCCCTCGCCTGCGGCCTCACCACCCCTCCCACCCCCTCCGAAGGAGTACGTCATGTCCACTGACGAGACGCCTGATCCCGGCCTCGGCTACACCCTGTTCGCGATCCTCGCGGGACCGCGTCCGCGCATCGGCACACCGACGGCGGGCGACCTCGACGCGCTGCGCGCCGTCGCGGACGGGCTCGCTCCGGACGGCGTGACCCTGCGCGGGCTCTACGACGTGACCGGCATGCGGGCCGAAGCCGACCTGATGGTCTGGCTGCACGGCGAGGACCCCGCCGCCCTCCAGAAGGCGCTCCGGCAGCTGCGTCGGACCGCCGTCCTCGCCTCCTTCACGAACGTGTGGAGTGCGATGGGCGTGCACCGCGAGGCCGAGTTCAACAAGCGCCACGTCCCCGGGTACCTCCGCGGCGAGCACGCGCGCGGGTGGCTCTGCCTCTACCCCTTCGTCCGCAGCTACGAGTGGTACCTGCTCCCCGAGGAGGACCGTTCGCGCATGCTGGCCGAGCACGGCCGCAAGGGCGCCGTCTTCCGCGACGTCGTCGCGAACACGGTGTCGACGTTCGGGCTCAGCGACTACGAGTGGCTGCTGCCGCTCGAGAGCGACGACCCGATCAGCCTCGTCGACATGATGCGCGAGCTCCGGGCCACCGACGCGCGACGTCACGTCCGCGAAGAGGTGCCGTTCTACACCGGGCGGCGCGTGGAGATCGACGAACTGGCGGAGGTCCTGTCATGAGTGCAGAGAACATCGGATCCGTGAACCCAGAGTTCCGTCCCAAGCCGCCGCGCGCGAGCGGCGTGGTCATCGCAGAGGGCGCCGTCATCCCCAACGCGACCGAGGGCGCGCGGGCGGGCGATCCGCACGCCACGATCCCCGTCGACTACGACGGGATCCTGCTGCTGGGCTTCGGCGGACCAGAGGGACAGGACGACGTCATCCCGTTCCTCCGCAACGTCACGGCGGGCCGCGGCATCCCGGACGAGCGTCTCGAGGAGGTCGCGCACCACTACCGCCACTTCGGCGGGGTGTCGCCGATCAACGAGCACAACCGCGAGCTGAAGGCGGCGCTCGATGCCGAACTCGCGGCCCGCGGACTCGACCTGCCCGTCTACTGGGGCAACCGCAACTGGATGCCGTACGTCACCGACGCGATCGACGCCGCCGTCGCCGACGGGCGGCGGAAGCTCCTCGCCATCGCCACGAGCGCCTACAGCTCGTACTCCTCGTGCCGGCAGTACCGCGAGGACCTCGCGGACGCCGTCGAGGCCACCGGGCATCAGACCGACGTGCAGATCGACAAGGTGCGCCAGTTCTTCGACCACCCCGGCTTCGTCGCGCCCTTCGTCGACGGGATCCGAGCGGGCATCGCCGAGCTCGCCGAGCGCGGCATCACCGACCTTGCGAACGAGGTCGAGATCCTGTTCTCGACCCATTCGATCCCGACCTCCGACGCCGACCGCTCGGGCCCGCCCGAGCGCGGTTTCGGCCCGGGCGGCGCGTACGTCGCTCAGCACCTGGCCGTCGGCGAGGAGATCGTCTCCCGGCTCGGGTTCCCCGGCGCCTGGCAGCTCGTCTTCCAGAGCCGGTCCGGCCCGCCGCAGGTGCCGTGGCTCGAGCCCGACATCAACGACGCGATGCAGGACCTGCCGGATCGTGGTCGAAAGGCCGTCCTCATCGTTCCGCTCGGGTTCGTGAGCGACCACATGGAGGTCATGTGGGACCTCGACACCGAGGCGATGGAGACCGCGGAGGAGCTCGGCCTCGTCGCCGTCCGCACCGCGACCCCGAGCACCCACCCCACCTACGTCGCCGGTCTCGTCGACCTCGTCGAGGAGCGCCTCGCGGGCACGCCCGCGGCCGAGCGCCCCGCCGTGACGGACCTCGGTCCCTGGTACGACGTCTGCCGTCCCGGCTGCTGCGAGAACAAGCGCCTCGGCTTCCAGCCGGCGCTGTCGGGCGTGGCGCCGTGACCCTGCGCCTGGGGACCCGGGCGAGCCTGCTGGCCACGACCCAGTCGCAGCACGTGGCGGATGCCGTGGCCGCGGCATCCGGTCGAGACGTCGAACTCGTCCCCATCACCAGCGAGGGCGACGTCCTCACGGGGCCGCTCGCGCAGATGGGCGGCACGGGTGTCTTCGCCACGGCCCTTCGCGACGCGCTGCTGCGGGACGAGTGCGACTTCCTCGTGCACTCGATGAAGGACCTGCCGACGGCGCCGTTCCCCGGCATCGTCGTGGGCGCCGTGCCGGTCCGCGCCTCGCAGCGCGACGTCCTGCACTCCCGCGACGGGCTGTCGCTCGACGAGCTGCCCGCCGGCGCCCGCGTCGGCACCGGCTCGCCGCGCCGCGTCGCCCAGGTGCTCGCCCGGCGCCCGGACCTCGTGGTCGAGGGCATCCGCGGCAACGTCGACAGCCGCCTGCGCAAGGTCGCCGACGGCCAGTACGACGCGATCGTCCTCGCCGAGGCCGGCCTTCGCCGCATCGGCCGCGACGCCGCCATCACGCAGGTGCTCGACTGGCCGACGTCCGCCGCGCAGGGTGCGCTGGCCGTCGAGATCCGCGACGGGGATGCCGCCGTCGCCGACGCCGTGCGCCTCATCGAGGACGCCGACACGGCCCTCGCCGCGAACCTCGAACGCGCCGTGCTGCGCCGGCTCGAGGCCGGCTGCGCCGCCCCCGTCGCGATCGACGCAGAGCATCACGGCGACACCGTGACACTGATCGCGCACGTCTACGCCGAGGACGGCCGCCGCTCGGTCGCCGCCTCGCGGCTCCTCGATCCGGACGTCGACGTCGATGCGGCTGCGGCCGACGTCGTCGCCGAGCTGCTCGAGGGCGGTGCCGCCGACCTCGCCGACCTGGCCGGGTCGTCCCGATGACCGGCGGCCTGCACGGCGCTCGCGTCCTGGTGCCTCGCGCCGGGGCGTGGGGGGAACGCGTCCGCGTCGACCTGCACGCCCGGGGCGCGGAGGCCGTCGTCGCCCCTCTCATCTCGTCGGCGCCGCCGCGCGACACGGCCGCCCGCGACCGCGCGTTCACAGCCCTCGCCGACGGTGCCTACGCGTGGCTGTTCGTCACGAGCGCCGCGAGCGTCGAGCAGCTCCGCCAGCACGCCGTCGCGATCCCCGCGACGACCCGCATCGCCGCCGTCGGTCGTGCGACGGCCCGCGCCGTCGCCGACGCGGGCTGGGAGGTCGACTTCGTCCCCGCCGGCGCCTCCTCGGCGACCGCCCTGGTGACACAGTGGTGCGCCGATCGGACCCCGTCGACGACGGGCCGCGCGCTCGTCGTCCGGAGCGATCTCGCGCAGGCCGTCGTGAGCGACGAGCTCGACGTCCGCGGGTTCGGCGTCGACGTCTGCATCGCCTACCGCACGGTCGGGGTCGACCTCGACCCCGCCGTCGCCGACGGGCTCCGCTCCGGCGAGATCGATGTCGTGCTCCTCACCTCGTTGAGCGTCGGCCGTGAGCTCCGGAGGCAGGTCGGGACCCTCCCGGCATCCACCCTCGTCGCCTCGATCGGTCCCGGCACGACCCGCGACGCCACGGCCCTCGGTTTCACCGTCGGTCACACCGCCCAGAGCCAGAGCATCGACGCGTTGATCGCCGAGCTCGACGCCCGCGTCCCCTCGGAGAAGTCCTCATGACCTCGTTCCCCACCCGCCGCCTCCGCCGCCTGCGCGGCACCCCCGCGCTCCGCCGTCTCGCCGCCGAGCATCACCTCGTCCCCTCGCAGCTCGTGCTGCCGGTGTTCGTGAAGGAGGGCATCGACTCCTCGCAGCCCATCTCGAGCATGCCCGGCGTGTCGCAGCATCCGCTCGACGCGATCGCCGACGTCGTCGACGAGGCGGCCGCAGCCGGCATAGGCGGGATCATGCTCTTCGGCGTGCCCGCCATGCGCGACGCGGTCGGCAGCGGCGCGACCGACCCCGACGGCATCCTGAACCGGGCAATCGCCGTCGCGGCGCGCGCCGCCGCGGGCCGTCTCACCGTGCAGGCCGACCTGTGCCTCGACGAGTTCACCGACCACGGACACTGCGGCCTGCTCGCCGCCGACGGCTCGGTCGACAACGACGCGACCCTCGAGGTCTACGCCGAGATGGGCGTCGCGCAGGCCCGCGCCGGCGCCGACGTGCTCGGCCTCTCGGGGATGATGGACGGCCAGGTCGCTGCGGTCCGCGCAGGACTGGATGCCGCCGGCTTCGCCCACGTCGCGATCCTCGCCTACTCCGCGAAGTACGCCTCCGCCTTCTACGGCCCCTTCCGCGACGCCGTCGAGTCGACGCTGCAGGGCGACCGCCGGACGTACCAGATGGACCCCGCGAACGCGCGGGAGGGCGTCGAGGAGGCTCTCGTCGACATCGCCGAGGGCGCCGACGTCGTCATGGTCAAGCCCGCCATGCCGTACCTCGACGTGCTCGCCCGCGTCTCGGACCGCTCGAACGTGCCGGTGTGGGCGTACCAGGTGTCGGGGGAGTACGCGATGATCGAGCACGCCGCCGCGGCGGGCCTCATCGACCGCGAGCGGGCCATCGGCGAGAGCCTGCTGGGTATCCGCCGGGCCGGCGCCGACGTCATCCTCACCTACTGGGCCGTCGAGGTCGCGCACTGGCTGCGCGCCGGGAAGGAACTCGCATGAGCCGCAACCAGGAGCTGTTCGACCGTGCTCGCGGGGTGATCCCCGGGGGTGTCGACTCACCCGTCCGCGCCTACGGGTCCGTCGGCGGGACGCCGCGGTTCATGGTGTCCGCGCAAGGCGCCTATGTGACGGATGCCGATGGCCGCGACTACGTCGACCTCGTCGCCAGCTGGGGGCCCGCCCTCCTCGGCCACTCGCACCCCGCCGTGGTCGACGCCGTCGTCGAGGCCGCCCGCCGCGGACTCTCGTTCGGCGCGCCGACGGCCGCCGAGACCGAGCTCGCCGAGGAGATCCGCACGCGCGTCCCCGCCGCGGAGAAGATCCGCCTCGTCTCGACCGGCACCGAGGCGACGATGACGGCGATCCGCCTCGCGCGCGCCGCGACCGGCCGCGACCTGCTCGTCAAGTTCGCCGGGCACTACCACGGTCACTCCGACGGCCTGCTCGCGCAGGCCGGCTCGGGTCTCGCGACCCTCGCCCTGCCCGGATCGGCGGGCGTCCCGGCGGCCATCGCGGCGCAGACGCTCGTCATCGGCTACAACGACCGCGCCGCCGTCGAGGAGGTCTTCCGCGCTCACGAAGGCCGGATCGCCGCGATCATCACCGAGGCCGCCGGCGCCAACATGGGCGTCGTGCCCCCGGCATCCGGATTCACGGCGTTCCTGTCGGAGATCGCGCACCGCAACGGGGCGCTCCTCATCAGCGACGAGGTGCTCACCGGCTTCCGGTCCTCGCGCTCGGGCTACGCCGGTGTGCTGGATGCGGCGGGGGAGCACATCGTCCCCGACCTCATCGCCTTCGGCAAGGTCATCGGCGGCGGGCTCCCCGTCGCCGCCGTCGCCGGTCGCGCGGACATCATGGACCTCCTCGCCCCGACCGGTCCGGTGTACCAGGCCGGCACGCTGTCGGGGAACCCGGTCGCCGTCGCCGCGGGACTCGCGACCCTGACGCACGCCGACGACGCGGTGTACCGCACGCTCGACTCCGTCGCGCACACCGTCGCGGACGCGGCATCCGCTGCGCTGACGGATGCCGGGGTACCGCACGTCGTGCAGTGGGCGGGGACCCTGTTCAGCATCTTCTTCGGCGAGTCCGTCGTGAACGGCGTGCCCGACTACGCGACGGCGACGTCGCAGGATGCCGACGCCTACGGACGGTTCTTCCACGCGATGCTCGAGGGCGGCGTCTCGCTGCCGCCGTCGGCCTTCGAAGCGTGGTTCGTCACGGCCGCGCACGACGACGCGGCGATCGGCCGGATCCTCGACGCGCTGCCCGCCGCCGCGAAGGCCGCGCGCGGCTGAGGACGCGGGGCTAGGGTGAGCCGCATGCCTCGTCGCCTGCTGTTCGCCCTGCCCGCGGCCCTCGTGGCGATCGGACTTTCGGGGTGCGGCGCGGCGGCTGCGGCGACGCCCGCCGAGATCGCCGAACGGGTCTCGCACCTCGGTGTCGACCCCGCGCTCGTGGTGACGACGACGATCGAGGGATACGACCTGGCGCCGCAGTCCGTGAACGAGACGGACGAGGGCGGCATGACCGCGACGTGGGCGAAGCCCGGCACGGGCGACATGATCACCGTGCGCACCGATCCGGGGGAGATGGATGCCGACGGCTGCGCCGCTCAGCAGTTGTGGGGCGGCGGCGAGGCCGCCTGCATTCAGGACGGCGCGACGTGGCACCGGTCGGCCGGGGGGATCGACGAGTTCGCCGTCGTCCAGGAGGGCCGAACGGTGGTGATTGTCGGCGGCGACGGCCTCGGCGCACCTCGGGATGATCTGGAAGAGGCCGCCGCGGGCCTGCGGGCTCCGACCGTCGCGGAGGTCGATCGGATGTTCGCCGAGGTGCAACGACGCCATGATCGCGGCGGACCCGTCGAGCGCGGCGACATTCCGGAGGACGGGGACGGCGCTCCCGTCGACCCGGGTGGCGAGGGCGGCTGAGCCGCCGATCATCAGGAAGCGCGGACGGCGGCGGGGTCCGGGGAGCCCGGCAACTAGGCTGGAACCCATGCCCGTCACCCTCCTCGGAGCCGCCGAGATCCGCGCCCTCGCCGCCGACCTCGACGTCACCCCCACCAAGAAGCTCGGGCAGAACTTCGTCGTCGACGCCAACACGGTCCGCAAGATCGTCACGGCCGCGCGCGTGACCTCGGCCGACCGCGTCGTCGAGGTGGGGCCGGGTCTCGGCTCGCTGACCCTCGCCATCCTCGAGACCGGCGCCCCGGTCACCGCCGTCGAGATCGACCACCGCCTCGCCGAGCGCCTGCCCGCCACCGCCGCGGCGCACGGCGTCCCCGACGGCGCGCTGACCGTCGTCGCGCAGGATGCCCTTCGCGTGAGCGAGCTCCCGGGCGACCCCGACGTCCTCGTCGCGAACCTGCCGTACAACGTCAGCGTTCCGGTGCTCCTGCACTTCATGGAGCACTTCCCGACCATCCAGCGCGGCGTCGTCATGGTGCAGGCCGAGGTCGGCGAACGCCTCGCGGCCCCGTCCGGTTCGAAGGTCTACGGCGCCCCGAGCGTCAAGGCCGCCTGGTACGGCACCTGGCGCCTCGCCGGCACCGTCTCCCGTCAGGTCTTCTGGCCGGTCCCCAACGTCGACAGCGTCCTCGTGGGCTTCGAACGGGATGCCGCGGCCCGCGGCACCGAAGAGGAGCGCCTCCGCACCTTCGCGATCGTCGACGCGGCGTTCCAACAGCGGCGCAAGATGCTCCGCCAGGCCCTGTCCGCCGTCCTCGGCGGGTCGTCCGCCGCGGCCAGCGAGGTACTCGAACGCGCCGGCGTGGCGCCTACCGCGCGCGGCGAGGAACTCACGATCGAGGACTTCGTCCGCATCGCCCGCGCGTGAGCCCTCGGCATCCGTCATCTGCTCGCGAGGCGACACCCACACCCGTTCTCGCAGACTTCGCGCGTCATTCACCCCGTGTTCCCGAAACATGCCGGTAACATTTCAGAGCACGGCGGGGGCACCCGAGCTCTCGCACTGACGGAAGAAGTGACCATGCGCCGCGCCGAGCATCCGGCCGCCGAACGGATCCTGCTCCACCTGAGTGACACGCATCTGCGTGGCCCGGGACCTCGCCTGTTCGAGAGCGTCGACGGGGAGGCATCGCTGACCGCCGCGCTCGACGCCATCGAAACCAGCGGCATCGCTCCCGACGCGATCGTCTTCACGGGGGACCTCGTCGATCTCGGCGAGGCCGCTGCGTACGACGCGATCCGCGCCCTCGTCGAGCCGTTCGCCGAGCGGCTCGACGCACGGCTCTTGTGGGTCATGGGCAACCACGACGACCGCGGCGCCTTCCGCGAGCACCTGCTCGACCAGACGCCCGCCGATCCGACGGCACCCTACGACCGGGTCGACGAGCTCGACGGGCTCCGCATCGTCACCCTCGACACGAGCGTGCCCGGGCACCACCACGGCGAGCTCTCCGACGCCCAGCTCGCGTGGCTGCGCGGCGTGCTCGCGACGCCCGCGCCGCTCGGCACGGTCCTCGCGATGCACCACCCGCCGGTCCCGAGCGTCCTCCCGCTCGCGGCGAGCGTCGAGTTGCGCGACCAGAACCGGCTGGCGGACGTCCTGCGCGGCACGGACGTCCGCGCGATCATCGCCGGGCACCTGCACTACTCGACGTTCGCGACGTTCGCGGGGATCCCCGTGTCCGTCGCATCGTCTACCTGCTACGCGCAGGATCTGACCGTCCCCGTCGGCGGTTCGCGTCCGCAGGACGGCGCGCAGGCGTACAACCTCGTGCACGTCTACGACGACACGGTCGTCCACTCGGTCGTGCCGATCGACGTGCCGCGGCCGCTGGAGTACATCGACCCCGCCGAGGCTCAGCGACGCCTGCGCGAGGCGGGCGTCACCGGCTCCGTCACGCGTGCAGCTCGACCGGGCGTGCCGGCGCTGCACTGACCGCAGGGTCCTCCCAGGGCGCGCGGACCGGGAAGAGCCGCTCGAGCAGACCCGTCACCGCGCGCACGCGCACCGCTTCGGGCACCTCGAGGTCGCCGCCGTCGTTGAGGCAGAACATGTCCACGTCCCCGCGCTCGGCGAGGCGCTCCATCCGTCGCAGCGACGCGGCCTGCGTCGTCTGGAAGTACCGCACACGCGGCGCGGTCGACGCGATCGCACGGCCCGTGAACTGCGCGTAGTAGTGGTACAGGCAGTTGGTCACCGACACGTCGGTCGCGGAGCGGAAGCGGGATGCCGCGGTGCGCCGGATCTCTTCGGGGAACTCCTGCTCGAGCTCGAACATCACCGAGCGGCGCAGCGGTGCCGCGCAGTGCTCGAGGTCGCGGACGATCGTGCGTCCGAAGCGCTCCTTGAGGAGTTCGCGGTTGAGGCGCAGCGCGTTGTCGTGACCGCTCCGTGCGACGCGGCGGGGCCCGGTGCCGATGCGGACGTCGCACTCGACGAACGACGAGACGCCAGCGGGGGAGAAGAACAGCTCGGGCGACAGCGGGCGGCCGAAGAACATGTCGTCGTTCGAGTACAGGAAGTGCTCCGACAGCCCTTCGATGCGGTGCAGCTGCGCCTCGACGGCGTGCGAGTTGTGCGTGGGGAGCACCGAGGTGTCCTCGAAGAACTCCTCGCTCCGGACGATCGTCACCTTCGGGTGGTCGAGCAGCCACGCGGGGGCGGGGGAATCGGTCGCGATGAAGATGCGTCGCACCCACGGCGCGTACATGTGGACGCTGCGCAGGGCGTACCGCAGCTCGTCGACGTGGCGGTACCGGGCGGGCCCGTCGTCGCCGTCGCCGACGACGTACTCCGACAGCTGGGCCGCGCGCTGGCGCTGGAACTCGGACGACGATCCGTCGACCCAGGAGAAGACCATGTCGATCTCGTGGGTGACCTCGCCCGGGTGGGGGTCGAACATCCCGTGCAGCGTCTGCCACGTGCGGCCGTAGCGCAGGGCGGTCGCGGGCTCGACGTCCTCCGCCGCGAAGGCGCGCCGGGTGAGGTCGTTGGCGTGCGGAGCCTCGACGAGCTCCTCGCCGAAGCGCCAGAACTCGACCCGAACGCCGTGGCCGGCGCCGTAGCGCAGCTCGCCGGCGATACGCGGACGGAACACGCGCAGCGACGACGGGCCCGACCCGCGCAGGCGCAGCTCGCCGAAGGGCACGGGCGTGCCGCCCTTGGCCTTCGCGTACAGCGGTTCGGTGACGGCTTGGTCCGTCAGTGCCGCGAGGGCGCGGTCGCGGTGAGCGAGGTCGACGACGAGACCGGGGACGGCGCGGGAGTGACGGATGAGGAGGTGCGGGATGCCGGCATCCGACAACGCATCGGCGATCAGCAGCAGATCGTCGATGCGAGCCTGTTCGGGAGTGGTGTCGTCATGGCGCAGATGAAGCATGCCTCCGACGAGGACGATGTCCTCGCGTTCGAGGAGTGCGGTCCAGGAACCACCCTCGGACGGCAGTGCAGTCAGTCGCGCCATATGTTCTCCTTGTTGTGCATATTCGGTCGAGCAAGAGTAAGTGGCGGTCGTTTCGCCGACGTTTCGGGTGTCCGGCATCGCTAGCCTGGGGTGATGACCGATTACGCGGACCGTTTCCCCTCGTCGCGCAATGGCGACACCCACCGCCCCTATCAGGCGGCGTCCTCCCGCTACGATGCGGGGGCCTTCCGCCAGGTCGGCTCGAGCGGCCTGTATCTGCCGGCGATCTCGCTGGGACTCTGGTGGAACTTCGGGGACAACATCCCCTTCGACAACCAGCGTACTCTGCTCCGGCACGCCTTCGACCGGGGCGTCACCCACTTCGACCTCGCGAACAACTACGGCCCGCCGTTCGGCTCGGCCGAGACGAACTTCGGCCGCATGATGCGCGAGGACTTCGCACCGTACCGCGACGAGCTGATCATCTCCTCCAAGGCCGGCTACGACATGTGGCCCGGCCCCTACGGCAACTACGGTTCGCGGAAGTACCTCATCGCGAGCGCCGAGCAGTCGCTGACGCGCATGAGCGTCGACTACGTCGACATCTTCTACTCGCACCGCGCCGACCCCGTGACGCCGATCGAGGAGACCATCGGCGCCCTCGACACCCTGGTCCGCCAGGGCAAGGCCCTCTACGTCGGCATCTCCTCCTACAGTGCGGAGCGCACCGAAGAGGCCGTCGCCGTGGCCAAGAGCCTCGGCACGCCGCTCATCATCCACCAGCCCTCGTACTCGATCCTCAACCGCTGGGTCGAGGACGGCCTGACGGACTCGCTCAAGACGGCCGGCATGGGCGCCATCGCGTTCACCCCGCTCGCGCAGGGCCTGCTCACCGACAAGTACCTCGGCGACGGCCGCGCCGAACGCGCCCAGAGCCGCTTCTCGCTGCCCGACGGTCAGCTGAACCAGAAGGCGCTCGACACGTTGCGGTCGCTCAACGGCATCGCTCAGCAGCGCGGCCAGACCCTCGCGCAGATGGCCATCCAGTGGGTCCTGCGCGATGAGGTGGTGACCTCTGCGCTCATCGGCGCCTCGCGCCCCGAGCAGCTCGATCAGAACCTCGCCGCCGTCGACGGTGCGCCGTTCGACGACGACGAGCTCGCCCGCATCGACGAACTGTCGGGCGCGATCGACGTCGACCTGTGGGCCGATTCGGCCAACGCGTGAGTCTGTCCCTCGATACGTCCCGGCGCGTGCACGTGCGCGCGCCGGGCAAGCTCAACCTCTTCTTCGAGGTGGGCCCCGTCGGCGACGACGGCTACCACGACGTCGCCTCCGTCTACCAGGCGGTCTCGCTGTTCGAGGATGTCTGGGCGTCGCATGCCGACGTCACGAGTCTCTCCGTGAGCGGCGACGTCGACGTATCGGGCGTCCCGCTCGACGAGTCGAACCTCGCGCTCCGCGCGGCGCGCCTCGTGACGGACGCCGTCGGGTGGGAGGGCGGCATCCGTCTCGAGATCCACAAGGGCGTACCGGTTGCCGGCGGCATGGGAGGCGGGTCGGCCGATGCTGCCGCTGCTCTCGTCGCGGTGAACGAGCTCGTCGACGGGGGGCTCAGCTCGACCGAACTGCACGCGCTGGGCGCTCAGCTCGGCGCGGACGTCCCGTTCGCCCTGCTCGGCGGCACCGCGGTCGGGACGGGGCGCGGCGACGAGCTCGCCCCCGCCCTGGGGCGCGGGTTCTTCGCGTGGGTGCTGGTGGCCGACGGCGGCGGACTTTCGACGCCCGAGGTCTACGGGACGCTCGATCGCCTCCGCTCCGAGGCCGACATCGCCCCCGACCGTGCCCTGCCGTCGGTCGACCCCGCGGTCCTCCGAGCGCTGCGCTCAGGGGATGCCGCGGCGCTGGGAACCGCGATCCGCAACGATCTGCAGCTCGCCGCCGTCCACCTGCGACCCGACCTCGCCGTCCTCCTGGACGAGGGGCTGGACGCCGGTGCGCTGGGCGGGCTGGTGTCGGGTTCCGGGCCGACCACGGCCTTCCTCGCCGCGGACTCGGAGCACGCGAAGCGGATCGCCGAGCAGCTCGCGGCGCGAGGCCACGAGGTCCACGCGGTGACGGGTCCCGTCGCCGGCGCGCGCGTGGTCTGACCTCGCCCGTGTCGGCACGTCCCCCTAGCCTGGGGGGATGAGCTCCCTCGATGACCAGTTCCACTCGGCCGCTCTCGACGACGACCTGACCGCCACCTTGGACGCGCGCGGCCTCCGCGCAGCGCGCGTCGGTGACGACGATCAGGAGGGCACCCATCGCTGGCAGGATGCCGTGGCCCGCGGCTTCCTGGGCGGGGAGCCCACCGAGGCCCAGTACACCGAGTCCTTCGCCCGCAACGGTTACCGCCGCAAGATCGGCGTGTACGACGCCGCCGGCGTGCAGACCGACGTCCCCGTCGCGACCTTCGCGTCGTGGGGGACCGAGCTCACCCTGCCCGGCGGGTCGGCCGTTCCGATGTGCGCCGTCAGCGCGGTGACCGTCGCGCCTACGCACCGGCGTCGCGGCATCCTGAGCACCCTCATGCGCGGCGAACTGCGCACCGCGGTCTCACTCGGGTTCCCGATCGCGGGCCTCACCGTCAGCGAGTCCGGAATCTACGGCCGTTTCGGCTTCGCCCCCGCGGTCACCGCCACGTCGTGGGAGATCTCCACGCGCCGCACCGGATGGATCGGCCCGGTCGCCCCGGGGCGCATCGACTACATCACGCGCGAGCAGGGCCGGGATGCCGCGACCGACCTGTACGAGCGGATCCGTCTGGCCACCCCGGGCGAGATCACCATGCCCGGCGGGCACTGGGACCGCACGTTCGGGACGCGCGCCGACGCCGAGAAGGCCGACAAGCTGCGCGTCGTCCAGTACCGCTCGCCGGCGGGCGAGGTCGAAGGCGTCGCCGTCTACAGCATCACCGAGGACGACGACGACTGGGCTGCCTCGACCGCCACGGTGTCGCGAGTGGTGGCAGGGACGGATGCCGCCTACGCCGGCCTGTGGCGCTTCCTGCTGACCCTCGACCTGGTCGGCACCGTCCGGGCCAGCGAACTGTCGGTCGACGAGCCGCTCTGGTGGATGATCGACAACAAGCGAGCCGCGCGGATCACCAGCCGGGACCACCACTATCTCCGCGTGCTCGACGTCCCGGCGACGCTGGCCGCCCGCAGCTACGACGTCGAGGACGTCATCGCCCTGGAGGTGACCGATGCGCTCGGCATCGCCGACGGCACCTTCGTCCTGACGGCCGGCGAGACGCCCGGCGTCGACGTCGTCGATGACCCGCCCCTCGGAGTCCCGCTCGTGCGTCTCGGTGTCGAAGAGCTCTCGGCGATGCTCCTCGGCGCCGTGTCCCCGGTGACTCTCGCTCGCGCGGGACGCGTCGAGACCGACGACCCGCATCGCATCGCACGCGTCTTCGCGGCGACGACGCCGCCGCGGCTGAGCTTCTGGTACTGACCGTGGTCGGGACCAGCGGGGCGGCGTACGCCGAGCGGTCAGGCGGCGCCGCGTAGCCTGGAGGCGATGGCACATCTTCTCGGGGCCGAGGCCCTGCACCTGGAATACCCGACCAAAGTGGTCTTCGACGGCGTCTCGCTCGGCGTCGACGAGGGCGACCGCATCGGCATCGTCGGCCGCAACGGCGACGGCAAGTCGAGCCTCATGGCGATGCTCGCCGGTCGCCGCGACCCCGACTCCGGACGCGTCACCGTGCGCGGCGGCGTGACGATCGGCGTCCTCGAGCAAAGCGACGTCCTTCCCGACGACCTCACGGTGGGACGCGCCGTCGTCGGCGACGGCCCCGAGCACGAGTGGGCGCGGGACGCGCGCGTGCGCGACGTCATCGCGGGTCTCCTGTCGGACCTCGACTGGGAGGCCGCCATCGGCACGCTCTCGGGTGGCCAGCGCCGCCGGGTGGCGCTCGCCCAGCTGCTCACGGGGGACTGGGACGTCCTGGCGCTCGACGAGCCCACCAACCACCTCGACGTCGAGGGGATCGCCTGGCTCGCCGAGCACCTGAAGCGCCGCTGGTCGCCGTCATCGGGTGCCCTGATGGTGGTGACCCACGACCGGTGGTTCCTCGACGAGGTGTGCACCAAGACGTGGGAGGTCCACGACCGCATCGTCGAGCCCTTCGACGGCGGCTACGCGGCGTACATCCTCCAGCGGGTCGAGCGCGACCGCCAGGCCGCCACGATCGAGGCGCGGCGGCAGAACCTCGCCCGCAAGGAGCTCGCGTGGCTGCGGCGAGGTGCCCCCGCGCGGTCGACCAAGCCGAAGTTCCGGATCGACGCGGCGAACGAGCTCATCGCCGACGTCCCCGAGATCCGCGACCGGGTCTCGCTGCAGTCCCTCGCCGTGGCGCGTCTGGGCAAGGACGTCGTCGACCTCCTCGATGCGGGTGTCGCCTACGACGGCCGTGAGATCCTCAGGGACGTCGAGTGGCGCATCGCGCCGGGGGAGCGCACTGGCATCCTCGGTGTCAACGGCGCCGGCAAGTCGACGCTCCTCGGCCTCGTCTCGGGCACGGTCCTGCCGACCAGCGGACGGGTCAAGCACGGCAAGACCGTGAAGGTCGCGACCCTCACGCAGCGGATGGACGAGCTCGACCCGCACCTGAACGAGCCGGTGCGCGTCGTCGTCTCGCGCCTGCGGACGACCTACACGTTCGGTGCCGGCTCGAAGGCGCAGGAGCTCACCCCCGGGCAGCTCCTCGAGCGGATGGGGTTCGCCTCGGCGCAGCTCTCCACCCCCGTGAAGGACCTCTCCGGCGGTCAGAAGCGACGCCTGCAGCTGCTGCTCATCCTCCTCGACCAGCCGAACGTCCTGATCCTCGACGAGCCGACGAACGACCTCGACACCGACATGCTCGCGGCCATCGAGGACCTCCTCGACTCCTGGGCGGGCACCCTCATCGTCGTGTCCCACGACCGCTACTTCATGGAGCGCGTCACCGATCAGCAGTACGCCGTCATGGGCGGCGGTCTCCGCCACCTCCCCGGCGGGATCGAGGAGTACCTGCGCCTGCGCGCGAGCCAGCCGCAGGCGACGGGCGCGGCGACTCCCGGCGGTCAGAAGGCGGATGCCGCGGCACCGACGGCATCCGCTCTGTCGGGCGCTGATCGTCGCACGGCGGAGAAGGAGGTCACGAGCCTCGAGCGTCGCATCAAGAAGCTGTCGGACCAGATCGCGAAGGCCCGGGCGGCACTCGCCGACCACGACCAGGGCGATTACGTCGGTCTCGGCGAGAAGATGCAGCACATCGCGGCCATGGAGACCGAGGTCGCCGAGGCGGAGGACCGCTGGTTCGAGCTCAGCGAAGAGCTGGGCTGATCAGACGCGGTCGGCCTCGCGCAGCGCGAGGCCGGTGGTGAACTCGCGCTGTTCGCCGCTGAGCGGATCGACGAACCGCAGTTCACGGGCCAGGAGCTGCAGCGGGCGCTCGGGATCGTCCGGCGCCTCGTCCAGCAGGTCCGGGTAGAACCGGTCGCCCAGGATGCCGAGCCCGATCCCGGCGAGGTGGGAGCGCAGCTGATGCATGCGTCCCGTGCGCGGGTGCAGCCGGAGGTGAGCCGCCGTCTCGCCGACGCGGATCGCCTCCACGAGCGTCTCGGCGTTCGGTTCGCGGTCCTCGTGGACGATCGCGCGGAGGCTTCCGCGTGTACTGGTGAGGTGCGAGCGGACGACGAGGGGGAGCGGCGGCATCCCGCTGCCCGGGATCGTCGTCACCGCTTCGTAGACCTTCTCGACGGCGCGGTCGGCGAAGAGCGTCTGGTACGCGCCGCGGGTCGCGGGGCGGACCGAGAACATGACGAGACCGGCGGTTGCGCGGTCGAGTCGGTGGATGGGCGTCAGGTCGGGGTTGTCGAACCGTTGCCGCAGTCGCACGAGGGCGGAGTTCATGAGGAACCCGCCGCCCGGTGTCGTCGGGAGGAAGTGCGGCTTGTCCACGACCAGCAGGTCGTCATCGAGGTGACGGACCGCGACGTCGTAAGGGATGGCGGGCTCGTCGGGCGGCTCGCGGTAGTACCAGACGAAGTCCTCGGCTCCCAGCGGCGTCTTGCGCGAGAGCCGCGTGCCGTCGAACGCGACCACTTCACCGCGATCGAACCGGCCGAGGAGGACCTCCGGGTCGATGTGCGAGAACCGTCCCGTCACGTATTCCGCGATCGTGGCCCATGGTCCCGTCCGGGGTACTCGGAGCCGGGTGGGACCCACCCCGTCGCGGACGGGGAGCGGAGCGCGCATCGCCATCGCGGACTCAGGCGTCGAAGCCGAGGCTGAGTTTGCGCAGGAGCCCTGCGAGGCGTTCGCGGTCGGCACGCGAGAGCTGGCCCAGCAGCTCCGCTTCAGCATCGACGAGTCGTGTGATCGCGGCATCCACCCGGTTGCGTCCCTCTTCGGTGAGGGTGACGAGCACGCCGCGGCCGTCACCGGGATCGGCGGCGCGGACGACGAGGCCGCGCTCCACGAGCCGGTCGATGCGGTTCGTCATCGTGCCGCTCGAGACGAGGGTCTGCTGGAGCAATTGCTTCGGGCTCAGCCGGTACGGCTCGCCGGCGCGGCGCAGCGCGGAGAGCACATCCCACTCCCACGGCTCCAGGTCGCTGCGGTGGAACGCGTCGCGGCGGGCACGGTCGAGATGGCGCGACAGCCGGTCCACGCGCGAGAGGACCTCGAGGGGGGAGAAGTCGAGATCGGGTCGCTGCGCGACCCACGCGCTCACGATCCGGTCGACCTCGTCGTGTTCGGGGACCATCTCCTCATCATCGCAGAGCGCCTGCTACTGTGACCGGTAACAGGCGGGCGACGACGTGACCGCCGAGATCGAAGAGGATCACCTCGATGCCTGCATCGCGCGCCCGGCGGACGACCGCCGCCACCGCCACGACCGCCCTCCTCCTCGGCATGCTGAGCGCCGGTGTGATCACCGCACCGGTCGCCTCGGCCGCCGAGGGACCCGTCGACGCGGGCATCGTCGTCCCGAAGGTCGACGGCCTGCCTGCCGGCTTCATCAACGGCGTCGACGTCTCGTCCGTGCTCTCCCTCGAGGCCTCGGGCGTCGTGTTCCGGGACGACGCGGGCGAGCCCGCCGACCTATTCGACGTCCTCGCCGACCACGACGTCACCGACGTCCGCGTCCGGGTGTGGAACGACCCGTTCGACGCCGACGGCAACGGGTACGGCGGCGGCGACGTCGATGTCGACCGTGCCGTCGAGATCGGTCGCCGTGCCACCGAGGCAGGGTTGCGGGTCCTCGTCGATTTCCACTATTCGGACTTCTGGGCGGACCCTGCGAAGCAGCAGGCTCCGAAGGCTTGGCGGGACCTCAGCGTCGACGAGAAGGCCGCACAGACGAGGGACTACACCGCCGACGTCCTCGAGGAGTTCGCCGACGCCGGCGTCGATGTGCACATGGTGCAGGTGGGCAACGAGACCAACAACGCCGTCGCGGGGGTCACCGGGTGGCCGGGGATGGCGAAGATCTTCTCGGCCGGGTCGGCCGCCGTCCGCGACGTGTATCCCGACGCCCTCGTCGCCGTGCACTTCACGAACCCCGAGACGGCGGGCCGGTACGCCGGGTACGCCGCCAACCTGAAGACGTACGGCGTCGATTACGACGTCTTCGCCTCGTCGTACTACCCGTTCTGGCACGGCAGCACGGCGAATCTGACCTCGGTCCTCCGGCAGGTGGCCGACACCTACGGCAAGAAGGTCATGGTCGCCGAGACGTCGTGGGCGCACACGCTCGACGACGCCGACGGCCACGGCAACGTCATCGACCTCCCCTCCGAGGCGACGCAGTACCCCGTCTCGGTGCAGGGTCAGGCGACCGCAGTGCGGAACGTCATCCAGGCAGTGGTGGACGTCGGTGACGCCGGCATCGGCGTCTTCTACTGGGAGCCGGCCTGGCTCCCCGTCGGTCCGCCCGACCGCCTCGCGCAGAACAAGGTCCTGTGGGAGCGGGACGGGTCGGGGTGGGCGTCGAGCTTCGCGGGGGAGTACGAACCCGAGGACGCCGGGCACTGGTACGGCGGATCCGCCTGGGACAACCAGGCGCTCTTCGCGGCCGACGGCACCCCGCTCGAATCCCTCAACGTGTTCTCCTACGCCCGGACCGGCGCCGTCGCCCCGCGCGAGGTCGTGGACGTCGAGGACCCGACCGTCTCGTTCACCGATGGGGACGACATCGTCCTCCCCGCCACGGTCGCCGTCACCTTCAACGACGGATCCGTCGACGACGAGACGGTCGAATGGTCGCGGGATGCCGAGTGGATCGGCGGGCCCGGCACGTACACGCTCGGCGGCACGACGTCGTCCGGCCATGCGACGACGGTGACCGTCGTCATCCGTCCCGTGAACGGACTGCGGAACCCGGGGTTCGAGGACGCGGACGTGTCGATGTGGCGCGTCACCGGTGAGGGACTGGCCCTGCGGGCCACCGACGATCCCCGCACGGGGGAGCGATCGGCGCACTTCTACTCCGGATCGGCCTACACCTACACGCTCCGTCAGACCGTGTCGGGGCTCCCCGCCGGTCGCTATTCCGCATCGGGGGCGCTGCAGGGCGACGGTGAGGGCAGCGACGGGAACGTCCGACTGACCGTCTCGTCCGGGGATGCGGCGGCCTCAGCCGACTTCGGGCTCGACGGCTGGCGTGCCTGGTCGACTCCCGTGACGGACGCCGTCACGGTCGCCGAGGGCGGCAGCGCGACCGTCGAGGTGGCGGCATCCCTCCCTGCCGGCGCCTGGGGCACGCTCGACGACCTCGTGCTCACCAGAGCGGCCGACGCGGTCGACACCGCGGGCCTGCGGACGCTCGTTGACCGCGCGGACGACGTCGAACGCTCGGCCGCCACCACGGGATCGATCGAGACGCTCGACGAGGCCGTTCGGATCGCGCGCCTCGTCCTGTCGTCCTCCGCGCCGAGCGCTGATCGCGTCGCCGCCGCCGAGGCCGCGCTGACCGCCGCCTTCGACGGCCTCGTGCTCGCGGGTGAGGCACCGGCACCGGTCGTGCTGCCGGTCGCCGTGACGATCGGCGAAGGCGAGCCGGTGAGACTGCCCGCCTCCGTGACCGTCCGCGCGTGGGACGGGGCGGTCCGCACCGCACCCGCGACCTGGTCGGACGCGGTCTCGTGGATCACCGGCCCCGGCGAGTATCGGGTGAGAGGCCGCGCCGCCGACACGGACGTGACCGCGGCCGTCACCGTCACGGCGGCCGCCTGGGTGCGCGACGGGGGCTTCGAATCCTCGGATGCGTCGCCGTGGACCGTGACCGGCACCGGCGCCACGATCGGCGCGACGACGGATGCCGCAGCCGGCGCGCGTGCGGTGTCGTTCTGGTCCGGGTCCGCGTACCGCTTCGCCGTGACGCAGCGCATCGCGGGTGTCACGCCCGGCACATATGCCGTCTCGGCGACCGCCCAAGGAGACGGTGAGCAGGGAGACGGAGAAGGGAACGGCGCCCTCACGGTGACCGCGACGACCGGCGGTCGCACCGTCGATGCTCCCGTCCCGCTGGAGGGCTGGCAGCAGTTCCGCACCGGCACGACTCCGGCCGTCACGGTCGGGGCCGACGGGATCCTCACGGTCGGCGTCGCCGCCGACCTGCCCGCCGAGGCGTGGGGCACCGTCGATCAGATCAGGGTCGTCCGCACCGGCGAGCGCGTCTCGACCGGCGAGCTCGCCGCCGGCATCGCCGACCTCGAGGCTCTCGACACGGCCCCCTACACCGCGTGGTCGTCGGCGCGGATCCCGGCGGCCGTCGAGAAGGCCCGCATCGTCGTGGCCGCCGCCTGGCCCACCGCGGCCGAGGTGGATCGTGCCCGGGCTCTCCTCGTCGACGTCCGCGCCGGCCTCGTCCGGACGGACGCCGACACCGCGACGGCGCGACCCGGGACGGCGACCCTGTCGAACGACAACGGGTACGACACGGGGCTCAAGGACGGCGACTACACGCTCACCATGAACCTGTGGTGGGGCGAGAACGCCTCGTCGGTGCGGTTCTACGAGAACGGCCGGCTCCTGGACACCGTGCCCCTCGCGTACCGGGGCACCTGGGCGCAGACCGCCCGAGTCCCGGTCACGGGCCGCGCGGACGGCACCTACCGCTACACCGCGGTGCTGGCGAACACCCGCGGTGAGACCCGCACCGCCGAGATGACGGTCGTGGTGGATGCCGCGGCCCCCGGCATCCCCGTCCTCAGCCACGACAACCACGACGGCGACGGCACCTTCACGGTCACCGCCAACCTGTGGTGGGGTACGAACGCGACCTCCTACCGGGTCTTCGAGGACGGCCGCGTCGTCGCGGAGGGCGACCTCGCGGCGCGCACGCCGAAGGCGCAGCAGGCGACCTATGCGGCATCCGGCGTCAGCCGCGGATCGCACGCGTACAGGGTGGAGTTCCGCAACGCCGCCGGAACGAGCACGAGCACGCCGCTCACGGTGACGGTGCGTCGCTGACGCGCCCGGAGGGACGGCGGCCGCATGGCAGACTTGTCAGGCGGCCGCCGGACCCCCGGTCGGCTGCGGTCCGCCGTGGTGTAATGGCAGCACGACAGCCTTTGGAGCTGTGAGGTCTAGGTTCGAATCCTGGCGGCGGAGCATGACCGACAACCTCGATCCGCGCCTCGCCGTCGTCATCCTCGCCGCCGGCCAGGGCACGCGGATGAAGTCCTCCCTCCCCAAGGTGCTGCACCGCATCGGGGGGCGCCCGCTCGTCGGCCACGTGCTCGACACCGCCCGCGACCTCGCTCCCGCGCACGTCGTCGTCGTCGTCCGCCACGAGCGCGACCTGGTCGCCGACGCCGTGCTCGGCGTCGCGCCCGAGGTGGTCGTCGTCGACCAGGACGAGGTCCCCGGCACCGGCCGCGCGGTCGAGGTGGCCCTCGACGCGCTCGACGACTTCGACGGCGACGTCCTCGTCCTGAGCGGCGACTGCCCGCTCGCCGACGTCGACACGCTCGACGCGTTCGTCGCCGAACACCGCGCCGTCCGTGCGGGGGCGACGCTCATGACCGCCGTCGTCGACGACCCGACCGGGTATGGCCGCATCATCCGCGAGAGCGACGGCAGCGTCGCCCGCATCGTCGAGCAGAAGGATGCCTCGCCCGACGAGGCCGCCGTCGCCGAGGTCAATGCGGGCATGTACGTCTTCGCCGCCGCGGCGCTCCGCCAGCACCTGCCCCACGTCGGCACCGACAATGCGCAGCAGGAGAAGTACCTCACCGACATCGTCGCGCTCCTGCGTCGCGCGGACGGGCGGGTCGCGGCATCCGTCGCGAAGGACGTCACCGTCACGTACGGCGTCAACGATCGCGTGCAGCTGTCCGAGGTGGGACGCCTCCTCAACGCCCGCACGGTCCGCCGGTGGCAGCTCGAGGGGGTCACGGTCCTCGACCCGGCGACAACCTGGATCGACGTGACCGCGACCCTCGCGCCCGACGTCACCGTCCTGCCGAACACCCACATCCTCCGCTCCACGAGCGTGTCGGAGGGCGCGACGATCGGGCCAGATACGAGCCTCGTGGACTGCGAGATCGGCGCGCGAGCGACCGTGACCCGCACCGACGCGACGCTCGCGGTCATCGGCGCGGGAGCCACGGTGGGTCCCTTCGCCTACGTCCGCCCGGGCACGGAGCTCGGCGAACGCGGCAAGATCGGCACCTTCGTCGAGACGAAGAACTCCACGATCGGCGAGGGCAGCAAGGTCCCGCATCTGTCCTACGTCGGCGACACGACGATCGGCCGCAATGTGAACCTGGGCGCCGGGGCGATCACCGCGAACTACGACGACATCTCGAAGCACCGCACCGAGATCGCCGACGAAGTCCACGCCGGCTCGCACAACGTGTTCGTCGCGCCCGTTAGGATCGGTGAGGGCGCGAAGACGGGTGCAGGAGCCGTGATCCGCAAGGATGTCCCGGCCGGCGCCCTCGCCCTCAGCATCGCCCCCCAGCGGAACGTCGCGGGGTGGGTCGAGAACAATCGACCGGGAACGGGAGCGGCAGAAGCCGCCGCTCGTGTCCGGTCCGCACAGGAAGCTGGCGATGGGTCGCAAGAAGCAGCACACGGTTGACCTCGACACCGAGCGCGGAATCGCGCCGGGACTGGTGGCCAAGACCAAGAAGCGTCTCGTCGTCGCGTCGGGACGCTCGCACGAGGAGCTGTCGACCGAGGTCGCCGCAGCCCTCGGCACCCAGCTGGTGCCCACGGAGCACCGCACCTTCGCCTCCGGCGAGATCCTGACCCGTTTCGAGGTCTCGATCCGCGGGTGCGATTTCTTCCTCATCCAGAGCTTCGGTCCGCCGGTCAACGAGTGGCTCATGGAGACGCTCATCATGCTGGATGCCGCCAAGCGGGCATCCGCGAAGCGCATCACCGTCGTCGCGCCGTACTTCCCGTACTCCCGGCAGGACAAGAAGGGCCGCGGGCGCGAGCCGATCAGCGCGCGCCTGGTGGCGGATCTGTTCAAGACCGCGGGCGCTGACCGGGTCATGAGCGTCGACCTGCACGCCGCGCAGATCCAGGGCTTCTTCGACGGTCCCGTCGACCATCTGTTCGCCAAGCCCGTCCTCCTCGAGTACTTCGAGAACACCCTCTCTACCGAGGACCGCGCGAAGCTCACCGTCGTGTCGCCCGACACCGGACGCGTCCGCGTCGCCGACACCTGGTCCGACAGCCTGGGCGCGCCCCTCGCCATCATCCACAAGCGTCGCGACCCCAACGTCGCGAACCAGATCACGGTCAACGAGATCGTCGGTCAGGTCGAGGGCCGCGTGTGCCTGCTCGTCGACGACATGATCGACACCGGCGGCACCATCGTGAAGGCGGCGCAGGCCCTCAAGGCCAACGGCGCGGAGCGTGTCATCGTGGCCGCGACGCACGCGATCTTCAGCGACCCCGCCGTGGAGCGCCTGCAGGACCCCTCCATCGATGAGGTCGTCGTCACCGACACGGTCCCGCTGCCCGCCGAGAAGCGGTTCCCCGCTCTCACGATCCTTCCGATCGCGCCGCTGCTGGCCCGCGCGATCCGCGAGGTGTTCGAGGACGGCTCCGTCACCAGCATGTTCGACGGCGCAGCCTGAATCTTCCTCATCCGTCGGCCGTCCGGTAGCGTCTCGTTCACCGGGCGGCCTTCGTTGTCAGCCGATGCATAGGCTTCTGCAAGCATCGCCATGTCCGGGATCGATTTCCTGGAGTCATCGCCCTTCGCTCCAGACCGGGCGGGCACGACCCAAGGAGGACCACTCATGATCCGCACCACAGCCGTACCCCGACCGCTCCGCGTCGGTGCAGCCGCCGCATCCGTCGCAGGCCTCGCTCTGCTCGCCGGATGCGCGGGCCAGACCACGTCCACCGCCGACTCCGGCACCGCCTCGCAGAATCCGGCCGCCTCGGCCGACGCCGGCAGCGGGTCGTCGAGCGGGTCCAGCAGCTTCACGGACGGCACCTACACGGCTGACGGCACCTATCAGACCCCCGAGACCATCGAGAAGATCTCGGTCACCCTGACGGTCGCGTCCGACGTGGTGACCGACGTCGAGGTCACCGGTGAGCCGCAAGCTCAGGAATCCAAGAGGTACCAGGGCGAGTTCATCGGGGGCATCAAGGATGTCGCCGTCGGCAAGAAGCTCGCCGACCTCACGGTCGACAAGGTCGGCGGCTCGTCGCTCACCAGCGGCGGGTTCAACGCGGCGGTCAAGGAGATCCGGACCGAAGCCGCGTCATGATCCCGACCGCGCCCCTCGCCCATTCCTGGGCGTTCGAGGCGATCGGGACGCTCTGGCGCATCGACGCCGCTTCCCCTCTCGACGATGGCGTCCGTGATGAGATCACGGACGCCATCGGCGCGTTCGACCGCGACTGGTCGCGCTTCCGTGCCGACTCGCTCGTGACGCGGTTGTCGCAGACGGGAGGAGGGGTACCGGCGCCCGCTGACGCGGCCGCCATGCTCGACGCCTACGACGCCCTCGACGCCGCCACCTCCGGTGCGGTGAACCCCCTCGTGGGGGAGAGCCTCGCCCGCCGCGGATACGACGCGACCTACTCGCTCGTCGACCGTGGAGCCGTGGCGGCTCCGCCCGACTGGCGGCGATCGGTGACGTGGTGGGACGGCACCCTGCGCCTCGCCGAACCCGCCCTGCTCGACGTCGGCGCTCTCGGCAAGGGCCGGCTCGCCGACCTCGTCCTGACGCGGGTGCCCGCCGGCGCTGCGGTCGTCGATGCGGGCGGCGACATCGCGATCCGAGGCACGACCCAGCGGATCGCCCTCGAGCACCCGTACGACGCCTCCGTGGCGATCGGGGTCTGGTCGGTGACGGATGCCGCCCTCTGCGCCTCCGCCGTCAACAGACGCGCGTGGGGCGAGGGTCTCCATCACGTCCTCGACGCCCGCACCGGCCAGCCGGTACGGCAATACGCGGCCACCTGGGCCGTGGCGCACGATGCGATGACGGCGGATGCCGCCGCCACCGCGCTGTTCTTCGACGGCGGCCCCCAGCTGGCCGCTGAATGGGGAGTCGGGTGGGTGCGGATGCGCACCGACGGCTCCGTCGAGTGGTCCCCCCAATGCGAAGCGGAGTTGTTCTCGTGATCTCGTCCCTCAGTGCCACCTGGAATCGTCTCCTCGGCGTCCTCGGCCGGCTGTCGATGTACCGCCTGGTCCTCCTCGCGCTGTCCGCGCTGGCCGTCATCGCGATGGTGCTCTCGTTCACCGGCGCCGTGTCGGTCGACCCCCTCGCGCTCATCGTGTCGGTCGCCGTCCTCGCGGTGTCGATCGCGGCCGTCGACGCGGTCGCCCAGCGGATCGTCCGGCGGCCGTGGCGCATCGAGTCGGCCCTCATCACGGCACTCATCCTGGTGTTCGTCCTGCGGCCCTCGCTCGAGCCGCTGGCGTTGCTCGGCCTCGTGATCGCCGGCGCGATCGCGTCGCTGTCGAAGTACGTCATCGCCTGGCAGGGACGTCACATCCTCAACCCGGCCGCCGCCGGAGCGACCGCACTCACCATCGTCAGCATCTGGGCCCCCGACCTCGGTGCATCGGCCTGGTGGGTCGGGAGCCCCGCGCTCGTCGTACCGGTGCTGCTGCTGGGACTGGCGGTCCTGGTCCGCACCGAGAAGGTCCGCGTCGTGGGACTGTTCCTCGTGATCGCGATCGCGGTGGGGCTCGTCCGCACGATCGTGCAGGCGCAGGCTGCGGGCTTCGCCCTCGACCCGGGGATGACGTTCACGAGCCTCGTGCTGTCCTCGCCCTTCCTCTTCCTCGGCGCGTTCATGCTGTCCGAGCCCCTCACGCTGCCGCCGCGACGCTGGCAGCAGTTCACCGTCGCCGCGGTGGTCGGTGTGCTGGCGGGATGGCCGATCTCGCTGGGTGCCATCACGCTCGGTCAGGAGCGTGCGCTCCTCATCGGCAACCTGGTCGCCTTCGTCTTCGCGATGCGCACCGCTGTCCGGCTGACGATCGTGGAGCGGACGGCGGTGACGCCGAGCATCCGCGAGTACAGCTTCCGAACCGAGCGTCCCGTTCGCTTCGCGCCGGGTCAGTACCTCGAGCTCGAAGTCCCGCATGCGCGCGCGGACTCCCGTGGCACGCGGCGGGAGTTCAGCATCCTCTCTTCACCTGCCGAACTGCCGCTCGTCAAGATCGCGATGCGCGAGGGATCCCAGTCGAGCTACAAGAAGGCGATCGCCACGGTGGAGCCCGGCGACGAGCTCGCGATCACGGGCATCTGGGGGGACTTCGTGCTTCCGCGCCGCACCGACGCGCCCGTCCTCATGGTCGCCGCCGGCATCGGCGTGACGCCGTTCGTGTCGCAGCTGCGGCACATCAGGCTCACGCAGGAGAGTCGTGACGTCGTGTTCGTCTACGTGGCGTCTGCGAGCGAGGAGCTCGCGTTCCGCGAGGACCTCGAGGCGGCCGGCATCCCGGTCATCGTGATCACCCGCGACGAGCCCGCTCACCTGCCCGTCGGGTGGACGTGGGGCGGCGGGGCACGACTCGACGCCGGGAGCCTCCTGCGTCTCGTGCCCGACATCGCCGGGCGTCACGCGTACGTGTCAGGCCCGCCCGCCCTCATCGCGACGCTGACCCCCGCGCTCGAGCGGGCGAAGTCGATCACGACCGACGCGTTCAGCGGGTACTGAGCCCGCGGCGCGTGCGTGAGGTCCCACTCCGGCCGGGAAAGCCGTCTCGATTCCCGGCCGGAGTGGGACCTCACGTGTTGCTACCCCCCTGAGGGGCGGGGGCTACGCTGCCGACGAGTCGGCGGGGGAGTCGGGCCGGGCGGGGAGACGCACCTCGAAGGTCGTCGAACCGGGTTCGGATGCCACGACGATCCGCCCGCTGTGGCCGGTGACGATCGCCCGGGCGATCGAGAGACCGAGGCCCGTCCCGCCGGTCTGGCGGGCGCGCGATGAATCCGCGCGGCTGAAGCGCTCGAACAGGTCGTCGACGATCGAGGGGTCGATACCGGGACCGTCGTCGTGGATGCGCAGGACGGCCTCGCCGTCGCGGGTCTCCACCGTCGTCGTCACGCGGGTGCCCGCAGGGGTGTGCACGCGGGCGTTGGCCAGGAGGTTCGCGGCGACCTGGTGCAGGCGCCCCGTGTCACCGGCGACGATGACCGGTTCGTCCGCGACGTCCAGGACCCACTCGTGGTCGGTGCCCGCGACGCGGGCGTCCGAGACGGCCTCGACGGCGAGGCGGGTGAGATCGACGGCGCTGTAGACGAGCTCCGTCCCCTCGTCGAGGCGGGCGAGCAGCAGGAGGTCTTCGACGAGCGCCGTCATCCGGAGCGACTGCGCCTGGATGCGCTCGAGCGACTCCCGGGTGGTCTCGGCGACGATGCCGGGAGCCGCCGTCCCAGACGACTCGGCCTGACGGATGCCACGCAGCGACAGCTCGGAGTATCCCCGGATCGAGGCGAGCGGTGTCCGGAGCTCGTGGCTCGCGTCCGCGACGAACGCCCGCATGCGCTCCTCGTTGCGCTGGCGTGCGGCGAGGGAGGTCTCGACGTGGTCGAGCAGCGTGTTGAGGGCGTGACCGACCTGGCCGACCTCGGTATGGGTGTCGGTGTCCTCGTCGGGGACGCGCTCGGAGATACGCACCGTCCCCTCCGAGAGGGGCATCGCCGCCACGCGGGAGGCGGTCGCAGCGACCGAACGGAGGGGGGCGAGGGCGCGACGGATGAGAAGCGCGATGATCGCGGCGAGGACGAGCAGCCCGCCGGTCGTGAGCAGCGCCACGGTCGTGACGATCCGTGCGCTCACGCTCGTGACTTCGGAGGTCGGCAGCCCGGTGGTCATGCTCGAATACGGTGCCGATTGGACGTGCAGGCGGTAGTCGCCGAGTCCCTCGACGTTCGCGTCCGCCCAGCCGGCTTCGTCGAGCGGGGTGCTGGCGATACGGCCGATGTTGAGGGTGCGGACGTCGCCCTCGTCGTCGACGTACGCCGCGCTCGGCCCGGCGATGTTGTTGACGATGAGCAGGGTGCCGCGCTCCTGCCGGCTGCGGCTGAGGATGGCCTCGGCGCGGCTGTTCAAGTCGATGACGAGCGAGTCCTGCGCGCGCGTCACCTTCGCGTCGAGGTTCTCGCGCAGGACGGATTCGAGGACCGTCCCGGTGCCGAGGCCGACGGTGATGAGGATGACCGAGACGAACGAGACGACGGCGGTGATCAGCCGTGCCTGCAGACTCCACCGGTGCCGACGGCGGCGGGGGCTGCTGCTCACTGGCTCGCTTTGATCATGTAGCCGACGCCGCGGACGGTGTGGATCAGAGGCTCCTTGCCCGCGTCGATCTTCTTGCGGAGGTAGGAGATGTACAGCTCGACGACGCTCGAGCGACCGCCGAAGTCGTAGTTCCAGACCCGGTCGAGGATCTGCGCCTTCGACAGGACGCGGCGCTGGTTGCGCATCAGGTAGCGCAGCAACTCGAACTCGGTGGCGGTGAGCTCGATCTCGTCGTCGCCGCGGAACACCTCGTGCGAGTCCTCGTTGAGGGTCAGGTCGCCGACGCGGAGGATCGGGTCGGCCGTGCCGGCGGATGCCCCGGCCCGCCGCATGAGGCCGCGCAGCCGCGCCACGACCTCTTCCAGGCTGAACGGCTTGGTGACGTAATCGTCACCGCCCGCCGTGAGGCCGGCGACGCGGTCGCTGACCGAGTCCTTCGCCGTCAGGAACAGGACGGGCACGTCGTCGCCGGCCTGGCGCAGGCGCTGCAGCACCGACATCCCGTCGAGGTCGGGCATCATGATGTCGAGCACCATCGCGTCCGGCGCGAACTCGCGCGCGGCGTTCAGCGCGTCGAACCCCGACCCGGCGGTGCGGACCTCCCACCCCTCCATGCGCAAGGCCATCGAGAGCAGATCGGTGAGCATCTGCTCGTCGTCGACGACAAGGACGCGCAGAGGGGAGCCGTCGGGGCGCTGGAGCAGGGGGGCAGGCATCGTCATGATTCCATTCTCATGACATATCTATGAGCGGGCTATGCCTTCGCTTCGGTCACGCTCGGGATTCCTCGTACCGACGCGGGTTCGGCGGTGAGAGGAGGAAGGCGAGCAGCAGCATGAGGCACATCCCGATGACCGACCCGAGGGCGTTCGCGATGATGTCGCGCACGTCCGCCACGCGCGCATCGAGCAGGAGAGCCTGGAGCGTCTCGATCGTCGCGCTCGCGAGCGCGCCGATGAGGGGAGCGGCCCACCAGCCGCGCACGCCGAACCACAGCACCGCGATCACCCCGAGCGGGACGAACATGGCCACGTTGGCACCGAACTCGACGCGGTCGAACGTGATCCACGCGGTCGACGGCCGCTCGGCGAACCACGCCAGGAGCCGGTTGAGACCCGAGGCGATGTCGGAGCCGTACGGCGCCGCGCGCAGCGTCATCCACGCGACCATCCAGGCGTAGAGGCCCGTGAGGATCGCGAGGACGACGCGCGCGGCGACGCGGTGGACCCGCAGCGCCGTATCGCTGCGGCTCAGTGGGTGTCCTCGGCCTCGACCTCGGTCCGATCAGCCGACCACAGGGTGTGGAAGGTGCCGTCCTTGTCGATGCGCTTGTAGGTGTGCGCGCCGAAGAAGTCGCGCTGACCCTGGATGAGGGCGGCCGGCAGGCGGTCGGCGCGCAGGCCGTCGTAGTACGCCAGCGACGAGCTGAAGGCGGGAGCCGGGATGCCGGCGGCCGCCGACACGCGCACGATCTCGCGCCAGGCATCCTGGGTGCGGCCGAGCGCCTCGACGAAGTAGGGCGCCGTCAGCAGGACGGGGAGATCGGCCTGCTCGTCGTACGCGTCGGCGATGCGGTTGAGGAACTGGGCGCGGATGATGCAGCCGCCACGCCAGATCTTGCTGACCGCTCCGAGGTCGATGTTCCAGCCGTACTGGGCGGCACCGGCGCGGATCTCGTCGAAGCCCTGGCTGTACGCGACGATCTTCGAGGCGTAGAGGGCGAGCCGGACCTGCTCGATGAAGGCGTCCGCGTCGGGGACGGTGAAGTCCTCGGAGGAGGGGCCGGGGAGCTCGCCGGCGACGTCGCGCTGCTCGCGGTGGCTCGACAGCGACCGGGCGAAGGTGGCCTCGGCGATGCCGGAGACGGGGACGCCGAGGTCGAGGGCGGTCTGCACCGTCCACGCGCCGGTGCCCTTGGCGCCGGCCTGGTCGACGATGACGTCGACGAGGGGCTTGCCGGTGGTGGCATCCGTCTGGCGGAGAACCTCGGCGGTGATCTCGATCAGGTAGGACTCGAGCTCGCCGCGGTTCCACTCCTCGAAGACGTCGGCGATCTCGGCGGGCGTCTTGCCGGTGCCGCGGCGGATGAGGTCGTACGCCTCGGCGATGAGCTGCATGTCGGCGTACTCGATGCCGTTGTGCACCATCTTCACGAAGTGGCCGGCGCCGTCGTGGCCGATGTGGGTGACGCAGGGCTCGCCCTCGGCGACCGCGGCGATCGACTTCAGGATCGGGCCGAGCGTGACCCACGCCTCGTCGGGACCGCCGGGCATGAGGGACGGGCCGTTCAGCGCGCCCTCCTCGCCGCCCGAGACACCCATGCCGACGAAGTTGTAGCCCGCCTCGGAGACCGCCTTCTCGCGACGGATGGTGTCGGTGAACAGGCTGTTGCCGCCGTCGATGATGATGTCGCCGGGCTCGAACACACGCATGAGCTCGTCGATGACGGCATCGGTCGGCTTTCCGGCCTTGACCATGATGATCGCGGTGCGCGGCTTCTGCAGCGACGCGGCGAACTCCTCGTAGGTGAAGGCGGGGACGAACTCGGCCTCGGGGTGGGCCTCGATCAGCTCGTCGGTCTTCGAGCGCGAACGGTTGAAGACGGCGACCGTGTTGCCCTCGCGCGACGCGAGGTTGCGGGCGAGGTTGGAGCCCATGACCGCGAGACCGACGACGCCGATGTTGGCTTCACCGGAGTCGCTGCCCGTGGCGGACGCCTCGGGGTGCGTGGGACGGTCGACCTCTTCGGGCTGCGGAGCCCCTTCGTGCTGCCGGGTGGCTTCGTGAGGAGCCTGGTCCTGGTCGTTGGAGTGTCCGGGGGAAGAGGGGGACGACGACATGCGTAGCTCCAGGTCTGCGTGAGGTGTGAGCGGATCAGGGGTTGATGCCGGAACCGGCGAAGCCCCTCCCGGTCACTGTATCCGCTGGCCCGGAGGGGGAGTCTCGTGTGACGGGGTCAGTCCTTGTAGCTGCGGCCGAGGGAGAAGAAGGCGCCGACGACGCAGACGGCGGTCACGGTGCTCAGAGCTCCGACGAACCAGAGCAGTGCGTGCGACATCCATCCGTAGTCCATGGGTTCCTCCGTGTTCCGGGCGTGGGGGACTGACGTTCCATCGTATCCACCGCGCTGGTAGACTCGGTTCGAACTTCGGCGAGGGATGCACGGCATCCGTGATCGACGCGGTGAAGCAGGCTTCGCGGCTTTCCTCACGCGCACGCGTTCGAGTCGAACCACAGACCATGTCTGGGCCGCATCGGCCCCGACGACAGACGAGGCCGTACCGGCCCCGATCGACTGGGCCGAGAAGGCCCGCAAGGAGAACACTCATGGTGACCGAGACCGACACCAAGGTCGTCGCTGAGCTGCGCGAGCAGTTCGGCAAGGGCTTCGCCCGTCGTCTGCGCGCTGCAGGCAAGATCCCCGCCGTCATCTACGGCCACGGCACGGACCCCGTCCACGTCGCGCTGCCCGGCCACCAGGTCGCGCTGCTCATCCGCCGCGCCAACGCGCTGCTCGAGCTCGAGATCGACGGCAAGCAGCAGCTCACGCTGGTCAAGGACGTCCAGAAGGACCCCGTGCACCAGATCATCGAGCACATCGACCTCCTCGTCGTGAAGAAGGGCGAGAAGATCGAGGTCGACATCCCCGTCTCGGTGACCGGCGAGCCGTTCCCCGGCACCATCGCGAACCTCGAGAACACCACGGTGACGCTCGAGGTCGAGGCCACCCACATCCCGCAGAACGTCGAGGTCTCGGTCGAGGGCCTCGAGGACGGTGCGCACGTCACCGCCGCCGACCTGACGCTGCCCCGTGGTGCGGTTCTGGTGACCGACCCCGAGACGCTCATCGTCGGTGTCGCCCTGCCGCCGGCTCCGGTCGAGGACGAGGCGGAGGAGTCCGAGGAGGGTGCCGAGGCATCGTCCGACGAGGCTCCCGCCGAGGAATCCGCCGAGTAAGACATCACCGTTCGAAGCCCGTCGCCGCATCCGCTGCGACGGGCTTCGTCGTCGGAAGGACTCTCCATGGCCGACACCTGGCTGATCGTGGGACTCGGCAACCCGGGACCCCGCTACGAGGCGACCCGTCACAACGTCGGGCAGATGGTGATCGACGAGCTCGCGCGGCGACGCTCCGAGTCCCTGCGGTCGCACAAGGCGAACGCGCGGGTGGCCGAGACATGGCTGCGTCCGGGGGCGGCGAAGCTCGTGCTGGCCAAACCGAACTCGTTCATGAACGTCTCGGGCGGTCCGGTGTCGGCGCTCGCGGCGTTCTACTCCGTGCCCCCGGAGCGCGTCGTCGTCGTCCACGACGAGCTCGACATCCCGTTCGACTCGCTCAAGCTCAAGGTCGGCGGCGGGCACGGCGGCCACAACGGCGTCCGGGACGTCGCGAAGGCCCTCGGCACCCCCGACTTCCCGCGCGTCCGCGTCGGCATCGGTCGCCCGCCCGGACGTCAGGATCCGGCGGACTGGGTGCTCGACCCGTTCGGTGCCGTCGAGCGGCCCAACCTCCCCATCGCCATCGGGGATGCGGCGGATGCCGTCGAGCAACTCGTCGACGAAGGCCTGCTCGCCGCGCAGCAGCGGCACCACGCACCGCGCGCCTGAGTCGCCTCGACCGCGGCGGATCCGATGTCCGATGCGCCGCGTAGACTTCCCCGGTGACAATTCCCGGGATCGTGCGCGCCCTCGAACAGGCTGACAGCTTCCGGGAGGCCCTCGACGGCGCCGACTCGGATGTCGACTTCTCGGCGGTGACGGGCCTCGATGCCCCGCTCCTGGCCGCGCTGCTCGAACGCCGCGTGGCGTCGGGTCGGCCTCCCGTGCTGCTCCTCGTGGCACCCACCGGGCGCCGCGCCGAGAGCATCGGCGCCGCCGTGCAGTGCCTCCTCCCCGACGCCGCCGTCCGGCACCTGCCCGCATGGGAGACGCTGCCGCACGAGCGGTTGAGCCCCAGCGCCGAGACGGTCGGCCGGCGCCTCAGCGTCCTCCGAGAGGCGGCGGACTGGGACGGCCGCACGCCCCTCGTGGTCACGGCATCCGTCCGCGGGGCGCTGCAACCGATCGCGGCGGGACTGACGGATGCCGGTGTCGTCCGGCTCGAGCTCGGCTCGCGCGGCCTCGAGCTCGACGACATCGTCCACCGCCTCGTCGACCTCGCCTACCACCGGGTCGACATGGTCTCGCGCCGCGGCGAGTTCGCCGTGCGCGGCGGCATCCTCGACGTCTTCCCCCCTGTCGCCGATCACCCGTACCGCGTCGACTTCTTCGGCGACGAGATCGACCAGATCCGTGCGTTCTCGGTCGCCGACCAGCGCTCGCTGCCGGGTGACGTGCGCGACGTGACCCTGCTCCCGAGTCGCGAACTCCTCCTCACCGACGCCGTGCGCGAGCGGGCTGCGGGCCTTCGGGATCGGATGCCGGGGCTCGGCACCATGCTCGAGAAGATGAGCGAGGGCATCCCCGTCGAGGGCATGGAATCGCTCCTCCCCGCCGTCGCCGACGCCGTCCTGCCGCTCGTGGACTACCTCCCCGAGGGTGCCGCCGTCGCGGTCGTCGACCCCGAGCGTGCCGTGACCCGCGCGATGACCCTCTCCGAGACGAACCGCGAGTTCCTCGAGGCCGCCTGGAGCGCCGCGACGGCGGGAGCCGACAGCCCCGTCGACCTCGGAGCGGGGGACTTCCTGACCCTGCCCGAGCTGCGCGAGGCGGCATCGGCCCGCGGCGGCGTCTGGTGGAGCCTCAGCACCTTCGACTCCGGTGCGGCGGATGCGGCCGAGGAAGGCCTCGTCGAACGTGCGGATGCCGCGGTCCGGATCCCCGCGACCGCCGTCCCGTCGTTCCAGGGCAACGTCGAGGGGGCGAGCGAGCACATCGGCAACCTCCTCGGTGCCGGCTGGCGCGTCGTCGTCGCCGCCTCGGGTGCGGGGCTCGTCGACCGTTCGCGCGACGTCCTGTCCGAGCGCGGTCTCGCGGCGCGGACCGCCGAGGCGATCACCGAGGTCCCCGACGCGGGGATCGCCGTGTCGACCGTCGCGACGCTCGAGGCCGGGTTCCTTTTCGCCGACGCGAAGCTGGCCGTGTTCACCGAGAGCGACTTCTACGGTCGGACGATCGGCGGCGACAACCGCGTCGTGAAGAAGCTCGCCTCGCGTCGGCGCAACGTCGTCGACCCGCTCCAGCTGACACCGGGCGACCACGTCGTCCACTCCACCCACGGCATCGGCCGGTTCGTCGAACTCGTCCAGCGCGAGGTGTCGTCGGGCGGGCGGAACGCCGTGAAGAGCAAGCGCGAGTACCTCGTCCTCGAGTACGCGCCCTCCAAGCGCGGGCACCCCGGCGACAAGCTGTACGTCCCCACCGATCAGCTCGACCTGCTCTCGCGGTACGTCGGCGGCGAGGCGCCGCAGCTCTCGAAGATGGGCGGGTCGGACTGGGCTGCGGCCAAGGGCAAGGCCCGCAAGGCCGTCCGCGACATCGCCGTCGAGCTCGTCAAGCTCTACTCGGCGCGGATGTCGTCGAAGGGCTACGCGTTCGGTCCCGACACGCCCTGGCAGCGCGAGCTCGAGGAGGCCTTCCCGTTCGCCGAGACGCCGGATCAGCTCCAGACGATCGACGAGATCAAGGCCGACATGGAGAAGCCGATCCCGATGGACCGCCTGCTCTCGGGCGACGTCGGCTTCGGCAAGACCGAGGTCGCCGTCCGCGCCGCCTTCAAGGCGATCCAGGAGGGCAAGCAGGTCGCGATGCTGGTGCCGACGACACTCCTCGCCAAGCAGCACCTCGAGACGTTCTCCGAGCGCTTCGCCGGATTCCCCGTCAAGGTTCGTCCGCTCTCGCGGTTCCAGACGGCGAAGGAGGCCAAGGACACCCTCGCCGGGCTCGCCGACGGCACGATCGACATGGTCATCGGGACGCACCGCATCCTCACCGAGAAGGTCGCCTTCAAAGACCTCGGCCTCATGATCATCGACGAGGAGCAGCGCTTCGGCGTCGAGCACAAGGACTCCCTCAAGAAGCTCAAGACCAACGTCGACATCCTCGCGATGAGCGCGACCCCGATCCCGCGCACGCTCGAGATGGCGGTCACCGGCATCCGCGAGATGTCGACGCTGGCGACGCCGCCGGAGGAGCGGCATCCGATCCTCACCTACGTGGGGCCCCGCAGCGACAAGCAGATCGCCGCAGCGATCCGACGCGAGCTGCTGCGCGAGGGACAGGTGTTCTTCGTGCACAACCGGGTCTCCTCGATCCAGCGGGTGGCCGCGCAGCTGGCGGAGCTCGTGCCCGAGGCGCGCATCGCCGTCGCCCACGGTCAGATGGGTGAGCACGCGCTCGAGCAGGTCGTCGACGACTTCTGGGAGCGCCGGGCGGACGTGCTCGTGTCGACCACGATCATCGAGACCGGTCTCGACATCGCCAACGCGAACACGATGATCATCGACCGCGCCGACAAGTACGGCCTCTCCCAGCTGCACCAGCTGCGCGGCCGCGTCGGTCGTGCCCGCGAGCGTGCCTACGCGTACTTCCTGTACGACGAGAACAAGCCGTTGAGCGAGACCGCCGCCGACCGACTGGAGACGATCGCCGTCAACAACGACCTCGGCTCCGGCATGCAGGTGGCGCTCAAAGACCTCGAGATCCGCGGCGCGGGAAACCTGCTCGGGGCGGAACAGGCCGGCCACATCGCCGGCGTCGGATTCGACCTCTACCTCCGCATGATCGGAGAGGCGGTCGCGACATTCCGCGGCGAGGACACCGAGGGCCCCACCGAGCTGCGCCTCGAGCTGCCCGTTCAGGCGCGCATCCCCGAGTCGTACATCGACAGCGAGCGGCTGCGTCTGGAGGCCTACCAGAAGCTGTCCGCGGCTGCATCCGTCACGGCGGCGTCCGACGCGATCGACCTCGTCCTCGAGGAGCTCCGCGACCGCTACGGTACGCCGCCCGCAGAGGTCGACGGCCTGATCGCGATCGCACGACTGCGGCGTCGCGCCGCCCAGTCGGGGCTGTCCGACGTCGTCGCGATGGGACCGAACCTCCGGATCGCGCCCGCGCACCTCGCGGACTCGATCCGCGTGCGCCTGCAGCGGCTGCATCCGAAGTCGAAGGTCGTGTCGGGCGGCGAGGCCATGGTCGTGCCGTTGCCGACCGCCGGGGGAGAGGCTCTGGCCGATGCCGACCTCGTCGCCTGGACGAGCACGCTGCTCGACCAGATCTTCCCGCTGCCGGCCGACGACGCCACGGCCTGAAACGAGACGCCCCGCCCGACGACGTGTCGGAGCGGGGCGTTCGTCGATCGCAGGGGGGGTCAGCCGGTGTTCTGCAGGCCGGCGGCGACCCCCGATACCGAGAGCAGCAGCAGACGCTGCAGATCGGGGTCGACCTCGCCGCCCGCCGCGTCGCGCAGGCCGCGGAGCGCCCGCAGCTGCAGGAGGGACAGGGCGTCGACGTACGGGCTCCGCATCTTCACCGCGCGGCCGAGGACCGGACGGTTGGAGAGGAGTTCGGTCCCGCCGGTGAGCTTCACGACCCAGGCGCGCGTGAGGGCCATCTCGTCGCGCACGAGCGCCGCGAGGTCGTCGCGGTCGCCGAGCTCGAGGTAGTGCCGCGCGATGCGGTCGTCGGTCTTGGCGAGGCTCATGGCGACGTTGTCGATGAGGGTGCGGAACAGCGGCCACTGCTCGTACGCCTCGCGGAGCGCATCCTCGTCGCCCACGGCGTCGAGCGCCGTGCCGAGGCCGAACCAGCCGGCGAGGTTGATGCGCGCCTGCGTCCATGCGAACACCCACGGGATGGCGCGGAGGTCCTCGAGGGACTCGACCGACAGGCCGCGGCGCGCGGGCCGGGACCCGAGCGCGAGCAGCCCGATCTCCTCCATCGGCGTGACCTGGGCGAACCACGGCGCGAAGCCGGGCGCCTTGACGAGTGAGAAGAACCGTTCCCGGGATGCCGCGTCCATGATCCGGGCCACGTCGGCGTATCGTTCGGCGGCCGACCGGTTGCGCTCCTCGATCGACGGTGCCGACGCCATGAGCATCGCCCCGGCGACCTGGTCGATGTGGCGCATCGCGATCGAGCGGTCGCCGTAGCGGGCGAAGATGACCTCGCCCTGCTCGGTCAGCTTGAACCGGCCGTCGACGGAGTGCGGCGGCTGCGCCAGGATCGCGGAGTTCGCGGGGCCGCCACCGCGCCCGAGGGCACCACCGCGACCGTGGAAGAGGGTGAGCTCGATGCCCTGTGCGACCGCCCACGCCGAGATCTCGGCCTGAGCCTCGTACAGCGCGAGGTTCGCGGCGACGGGCCCCACGTCCTTCGACGAGTCGGAGTACCCGAGCATGACCTCGAGGCGCCGTCCCGTCGCCGCGAGGCGCGACACGAACTGCGGGTGCTCCACGATCTCCGCCAGGATGCCGGGGGCCGCCTGCAGGTCCGCGAACGTCTCGAACAGCGGGATCACGTCGAGCACCGGGGGAGTGCCGTCGGGGCCGACGGCGTGCCGCGCGAGCGTGTGCACGGCGGCGAGATCGTCGGCCGAGCGGGTGAAGGAGACGATGTAGCGTCCCGCGGCGCGGGGGCCGTAGCGCTCCTGCAGGAACGCGATCGTGCGGAAGACCTCGAGCACCTCTTCGGCCAGCTCCGACCGTTCGGACCCGCCCTGCTCGAGCTCGGCGAGGACCTTCGCATGCACGGCGGAGTGCTGACGCACCTCGAGCTCGGCCAGGTGGAAGCCGAACGTCTCGACCTGCCAGATCAGCTGCTGCAGGTGACCGTAGGCCTGGCGGGGCGCACCGGCCTGGACGAGCGCGTCCTGCACGGTCCGCAGGTCCGCGAGCAGGTGCTCCGGGTCGGCGTAGGCGAGGTCGGCGTTCCGGGTGCGGGTCGCCGCGATCTTGCGGGCGAGCAGCAGCAGGATGCGGCGGTACGGCTCGTTGGGGGAGCGCTTGGCGATCTCCGCCGCGGCATCCTCGTCGGCGTCCTTGAGCTTCTGCCACAGCGCCCGGACGGCGGCCGTCGGCGGGGTTGACGTCGCGTCCAGGGTCAGGGTGCGTCCGACGCGGCCCGCTGTCCGCTCGAGGCCCAGGAGCACGTGCTCGCTCGCGATGGCGGCGGCCTTGCGGGTCGTCTTCGCCGTCACGAACGGGTTGCCGTCGCGGTCGCCGCCGACCCACGAGCCGATGCGCACGAACGGGCGGACGAGGGGCGGGCGGGCCCCGGCATCCTCGCCCTGCAGCGCGTCGTCGACGCGGCGGTACACGTGCGGTATCGCGGTGTAGAGGGTCTCGTCGAAGACGCCCATGACCGAACGGACCTCGTCGGTCGGCGACGGCTTCTCGGAGCGCAGCGGCGCGGTCCGCCACAGCGTGTCGACCTCTTCGAGCATGCGACGCTCCGCGCGGCGGCGGTCAGCGCTGTCGGCGTCGGTCGTGTCGCGGTCGGCGAGGAGCTCGGCGAGACGCCGGATGCTGGAGGAGACCGCGCGGCGACGGGCCTCGGTCGGGTGCGCCGTGAAGACCGGGTGGAAGCGAAGACCCTGCAGGCGCTCGCGGGCGGCATCCTCACCGATCTCTTCGGCCAGGCTCCGGTAGGCGGCGGTGATCGAGTCGCTCGCGTCCTTCTCCTCGACGCGGCCGCCGCGCTCGCGGAGGATGCGGACGCGCTGGTGCTCCTCGGCGAGGTTCACGAGGTGGAAGTAGCAGGTGAAGGCCCGCGCGACCTCCTCCGCCCGCTCGAGCGTGTACGAGTCGGCGATGGCGGCCGCCCGCGCGAACGCCTCGGGAGTGTCGTCGGTGTAGGCCTGGATCGTGGCGATGCGCAGGCGCTCGACATCCTCGAACAGGCCCGGCGAGCCGCTCTCACGGAGCACGCGGCCCAGGAGCGAGCCGAGGACGCGCACGTCGGCGCGCATCTGTTCGGGGATCTTCTGCTCGGCCTCGTACCGTCCGACGAGGTCGATCGCTTCGGTGTTCGTGAGTTCGTGCACCGTCTCACGCTAGCGGGGGTTCTCGGGGCTTCCTGACACCATGACGGCGCACGACGCCGACCCGCGGTCGGATCAGATCGAGATCGCCCCGGTGGCGATGAGGATGACGGCGATCACCGCTCCGGCCGCGGCGAGGACGAACAGCCCGAGCTCGACGGGGGTGAAGACGCGGGCCTTCTGCTCGCGACGCCCGATCACGTACAGGACGGTGCCCGGCACGATGATGACGAGGCACAGCAGCAGGTAGGTGAGCCCGGCCGCCCAGAGCAGGTAGGCCGTGTAGAGCGTCGCGGCGGCGGAGACGATGAGTTCGCCCGCACGGCGGGACGCACCGTCCTGGATCGCGAGCTTCAGCCCGTAGGCCGCCGAGAGGAAGAACGGGATGAGGACGAGCGCGCTCGTGAGCTCGAGCGCGGCGTCGAACGCGTTCTGCGCGAACAGGACGACGACGAGCATCACCTGCGCGAGCACGGTCGAGAGGGTCAGCGCGCCGATGGGCGTGTCGTTCCGGTTCGTGCGGCGCAGGAAGGCCGGCAGATCGCCGGCCTGCGCCGCCGACAGGAGGACCTCGGCGGCCATCAGCGTCCATGCGAGATAGGCGCCGAGCACGGCGACGATGAGCGCCACGGCGACGAAGACCGCGCCCCAGCCGCCGACCGCCTGCTCGAGCACGCCACCCATCGAAGGTTGCCGCAGCCCGGCGAGATCGCTGCGGGGCAGGATGCCGTACGACACGATCGTCACGGAGGCGAAGACGGCGAGGACGCTCAGGAACCCGAGGACGGTCGCCCGCCCGACGTCGCTGCGACGGCGGGCGTGGCGGGAGTTGACGCTCGCGCCCTCGATGCCGATGAAGACGAACACCGTGACGAGCATCGTCGCCCGGATCTGCTCGCCGAGACCGGTCATGTCGCCGCCGCCCCAGTTCGCGGCGAAGACGGCGGGGTCGAACACCGTCAGGCAGAGCACGACGAAGACGACGATCGGCAGGACCTTGGCCACCGTCACGATGCGGTTGAGCGAGGCCGCCTGCCGTACACCGCGGCGGATGAGCAGGAAGAACAGCCAGATGCCGACCGAGGAGACCGCCACGGCGAGGACCGTGTTGCCCTCGCCGAGGGCGGGGAAGACGCCGCCGAGGGTGGAGGTGATGAACACCCAGTAGAAGACGTTGCCGACGCATGCACTCGCCCAGTAACCGAACGCCGCGAAGAAGCCGAGGTAGTTGCCGAAACCGGCCTTCGCGTAGCTGAAGATCCCGGCGTCGAGGTCGGGACGGCGGAGCGCCAACCGGTGGAAGACGAGGGCGAGCATCAGCATCCCGCTTCCCGCGATCGCCCACGAGATGAGCGCGCCGGCGACACCGGTCGACTCGGCGAAGGTCGAGGGGAGCGAGAAGACCCCGGCGCCGATCATCGATCCCACGACGAACGTGGAGAGCGTGAACATCGAGACGCGGGTCCCGCCGGCCGCGGACACGGTGGAGACGGGGGAAGTCATCGGACCAGGGTACGTCGGGCGGTGCACGGATGCCGCGGCCCGGCATCCCTCGTATCGTTGCGGTCATGCCAGACTCCCTGCCCGCATCGAACGGCCTGCGCCGCGCCGCTCTGACGATGCACGCCGTCCGCGACCGGTGCGTCTGGACGCAGCGGATCGGCCACGACGACCTCGTCCCGTACCTGCAGGAGGAGGCGGCCGAGCTCGTCGACGCCGTCGAGACGGGAACGCGCGACGACCTCAAGGAGGAGCTCGGCGACCTGCTCTGGCAGGTGCTCTTCCACGCCGAGATCGCGTCCCGGGATGAGAGTGACCCCTTCGACATCGACGACGTCGCGGACGCGCTCGCCGAGAAGATGATCCGCCGGCACCCGCACGTGTTCGGCGACGCGATCGCCACCACGCCCGAGGAGGTCCTCGTCCACTGGAACGCCGCGAAGGCCGCCGAGAAGAAGACGCGCACGAGCGTGCTCGACGGGGTGTCGACGCACATGCCGTCGCTCGCGCTCGCCCAGAAGATGCTGGGGAAGGCGGCGCAGGTGGACGTGATCCCCGCCCCGGCCCCGGCGGCGCTCGCGAGCGAAGCCGAGCTCGGTGACGCGCTCCTCGCCCTCGTGGCTTTCGCCCGTTCGGAGGGATGGGATGCCGAGCGCGCCCTGCGGCAGCGCCTGCGCACCCTCGCCGACGCGGTGCGTGCGGCCGAGTCCTCCTGACGTCTCGTCGCGGTCTGGAAGAATGGACCCGTGCCCTCCGTGAACCCGCCGCGCGGTATGCGCGACTTCCTCCCCGCCGACAAGGCCCGCCGCGAGCGCGTCCTGGCCGTCATCCGTGACCGCTACCGCGCCCACGGGTTCGACGAGATCGAGACGCCCGTCGTCGAGGACTACGAGCGTCTGCACGCGGGGATCGGCGGCGACAACGAGAAGCTCGCGTTCAACGTCCTCCGCCGCGGTCTCGACGCCGACGCGATCCGGGATGCCGCGGGCGACCCGGCGGCGCTGTCCGACCTCGGTCTGCGCTACGACCTGACCGTGCCGCTCGCGCGCTTCTACGCGACCAACCGGGCTCAGCTCCCGTCGGTGTTCCGCGCGATCCAGATCGCGCCCGTCTGGCGTGCGGAGCGTCCCCAGAAGGGTCGCTACCGCCAGTTCGTGCAGTGCGACATCGACATCATCGGCGACGCGACGCCGCGCGCCGAGGTGGAGCTCCTCACCGCGAGCCTGGACGTCCTCGATGCGCTCGGCCTCGAGGGCGGCACGATCCGGATCAACGACCGCCGCGCGCTCGACGCGATGCTTGCGGTCTTCGGTTTCGCCGACGCCGACCGCGCGGGTGTCCTCATCACGATCGACAAGCTCGACAAAGTCGGTGCCGAGGGCGTCGTCGCCGAGCTCCGCGGCCGGGGCGCGGACGAGCCCGCCGTCGCCGCGCTGGAGGCGTTCCTGACCCGCCCGCAGACTCGCGAGTACCTCCCGTTCGGCGAGGCGCAGATCCGCAAGGCGCTGCCCGCCGGGGTCCCCGATGACGTGGTCGCGCACCTGGTCGGCATCGGCGAGGCCGTCGCCGCCGCCCGCGGCGAGACGGACGTGCCGTTGCGCTTCGACCCGTTCCTCGTGCGCGGCATGGGGTATTACACCGGCACGATCTACGAGCTCGCGCACCCGTCGGTGTCGTACTCGCTCGGCGGCGGTGGTCGCTACGACGGCATGATCGGACGCTTCCTCGGGCAGGACGTGCCCGCTGTCGGGTTCTCGATCGGCTTCGAGCGGATCGTCGATCTCGTGGGAGCGGCCGAGGATGCGGCATCCGCTGCCGTCGTCCTCATCGCCGATCGCGACGTCCCGCTCGTGGAACTGGCGACCCACAAGGCCTTCTTCGTCTCGCAGGGTGCCCGCGTGCGCCTCGAGCAGCGCACGAAGAACCTCAAGGGTCTGCTGGAGCGCTCCGCGGCCGACGGCTACACGTCGTTCGCGACCGTATCGGCCGGCGCCGAATCGTCGGCGCTCGAGACGCGCCCCCTCGGGTGACACGGCGGGTCCGCGCTGCTAGCGTGCGGCCATGACCCTCCACGTCCGCACGGTGTTGCCGAAGAACGGGCCCGCGACCGCGATCGAACTGACCGACGAGCAGGTCGAGGACCTCGGCGGCGGCAAGCGCGCCGCGGTCGTCGTCACGATCGGGGGGCGACGTGCACGCCTGCGGCTGAGCGTCATGGGCGGGCGAAACCTCATCGGCATGTCGAAGGCCGCGCGCGCGGAGCTCGGCGTCGAGATCGGCGACGAGGTCGATGCGCAGATCGACCTCGACGGCGAGGATCGTGCCGTCGAGGTCCCGGAAGACCTGGAACGCGCTCTGGATGCCGAGCCGCAGGTCCGCGCCGCCTTCGACGCCCTGGCGCCGTCGCGCCGGAAGGAGATGGTGCGCTCCGTCGTCGAGGCGAAGAAGGCGGAGACCCGCGAGAAGCGGATCGCCGGCGCCATCGACACGCTGCGCTCACCGGGAAGCGCCTGACGTCCCCGACTCGTCACCGGGACGTCGTGCGACGTTCACCGTCGGGGTGTGTGCTCAGCGGGTGCCACGATCGACGCGGGTTCCGGCCCGACTCACCCTGATCGCCTCCGCCGGAGGGGTCGCCGGCGCACTGCTGCTGGGCGCCCGTGCCGGCTTGGCGCGGCAAGCCGCGATCGCCCGGCGGCGCATCGGCAAGCCGCTCGGCGACGCTCCGCCCGAGGCCGACCGCGTGTGGCGGCCGGGCCTGGGCGGTGAGCCGGTCGACCTCCTGCTCCTCGGCGACTCCATCGCTGCCGGGCTCGGGGCCCAGCACCGCAAGGAGACGCTCGGCGGCCGACTCGCGAAGGGCCTCGCCGGCGAGCTCGACCGTCCCGTCCGACTGCGGACGGCCGCCGTGGTCGGCGCCGAATCGGCCGACCTCGCCGGGCAGCTCGCCTCGCTCCCCAAGGACTACCGCGCCGACGTCGCCGTGATCGTCGTGGGCGGCAACGACGTCACGCACCGCGTGCCGGTGCCGGTGGCGACCGGACACCTCGCCGATGCCGTCCGCCGCCTCCGGAGGACGGGCGCGGCGGTGGTCGTGGGAACCTGCCCCGACCTCGGCGCGCTCCGTGCCGTGCCGCAGCCGCTGCGGACGATCGGGTCGCGCGCGTCGCAGCAGCTCGCTGCGGCGCAGGCAGACCGTGCCCGCGCGGAGGGGGCGGGGGTCGTGTCCCTGCGACGGGCCGTTGGACCCTTCTTCCGCATCGACCCCGACGGCATGTTCAGCCTGGATCGCTTCCACCCGAGCGCCCTCGGATATCGCCGGACGGCGGAGGCGCTCGTCCCGGTCGTGAGGGACGCCCTCAGGCAGCCCGGCGTCGAAGGCGCAGCATCCGATATCCCAGTCCCACCACTAGCACGGCGATCCCGACGGGGACAGACGGCCATGGCAGGGTGACCACGAGCGCGACGCATCCGGCCCCGCCCAGGACCTGCAGGATGCGCGGGTAGCGCCGCGCTCCGCCCCGCTGTCGGAAGGCCGCGATGTTCGCGACGAGGTAATACGTCAGGACGCCGAACGACGAGAAGCCGATCGCCCCTCGGACGTCGCCGAGCAGGACGATGGCCACGACCACCGCGACGACGGCGATCTCGGCGTTCCGCGGCACGTGCCACCGCGGGTCGACCGCCGCGAGCAACCGCGGCAGGTCGCCCTCCCGGGCCATCGCGAACGAGGTCCGTCCGATCCCGGCGATGAGGGCGAGCAGGGCGCCGAGGGATGCCGCGGCCGCACCGACGCGGACGATCGGGGCGGCGGCATCCCACCCTGCGGCGCGGACGACGTCGACGAGGGGTGCGGTCGCGGCGGCGAGGCCGTCCGGGCCGAGGACGCGGAGGGCGGCGACGCCGATCACGGCGTACACGACCAGTGCGCCGCAGAAGGCGAGGACGATCGCCCGCGGGATCGTCCTCGCGGGGTCCCTGACCTCCTCGCCGAGGGTCGCGATGCGGGCGTACCCCGCGAAGGCGAAGAACAGGAGCCCGGCCGCCTGGAGGATGCCGAGCGGCCCCGAGACGAACCACCCCTGGCCGAACCACCCCGACGCCGTCGCCGCCGTCTGCGCAGGCGGCGAGGCGAACCCGGCGACGGCGGTGACGCCGAGCACCAGCAGAACGATGGTCACGAGGATGCGTGCCACCTGAGCGGTGCGGGTGATGCCGAAGAGGTTCACCGCGCCGAGGGCGAGGGCCGCCCCCGCGGCGACGGGGCGTTCCCACCCGGCGGGAGCGACATAGGCGGCGAACGTCAGGGCCATCGCCGCGCAGCTGGCGGTCTTCCCGATCACGAAGCCCCACCCGGCGATGAAGCCCCACCAGGGTCCGAGTTCCGCGCGCCCGTGTGCGTAGACGCCGCCGGATGTCGGATGCACCGCCGCGAGCTGCGCCGTCGAGGTGGCGTTGCCGAAGGCGACGAGTGCGGCGATCCCGAGCCCGACGAGGAGTCCCGTCCCGGCCGCCTGCGCCGCAGGGACGAACGCGGCGAAGACCCCGGCGCCGATCATCGCGCCGAGACCGATGACCACGGCGTCCGCGAGCCCGAGACGACGAGCGAGGGCGGGGGAGGACACGGCGTGAGCGTACCGAACCGAGGAGAACATCTTGATAGTTATAGTTGCGCTATAATTAGTGCATGTTGATCCGTGTCGACCCCCAGAGCTCGGTGCCGCTGTTCGCGCAGATCGCCGATGCCCTCCGCGCCGACATCACCGCCGGCCGGTTGAGTGACGGCGAGCGGCTCCCGGCCGCACGCGAAGTGGCCGACGCGCTCCGGGTGAACCTCCACACCGTGCTTCACGCCTACCAGGATCTCCGCGACGAAGGGCTCGTCGACCTCCGCCGCGGCAGGGGCGCCGTCGTGACCCCTGCCGGTGCGGCCCTCGCCGGCCTCGGGGCGGAGATCACCGCTCTGGTCGACCGCGCACGATCCCTCGGCGTGTCGCCCGACACCCTGTCCGCCCTCGTCAAGGAGGCTGCTCGTGACCACTGACCGCCCGACCGTCGTCCGCCGCCGGTTCACCCTCGTCGCTCTCGTGATCCCGGTCGTCGTCGTCGTCGCCTCGATCGCCGTGCAACTCGTCCTGCTGCCGCAGGTCCCGCCGACCATCGCCACCCACTGGGGGTGGACCGGGCGGGCCAACGGCTTCTCGCCGTCCTGGCTGATGCCCCTCGTCACCGCTCTCATCGGAGGCGCGATCCCTGTGGCGGTCTTCGCCCTGGGCGTCGGTGGTCTCCGTCGGGGCGATCACGGTTCCTCGTACCGGCTGCTCGGCGCCGTGGCGGTCTTCATCGCGGTGCTCGTGGCGGGGCTGGGGGCGGCGACCCTCGGCATCCAGACGGGACGAGCGGATGCCGCCGCGGTGCTGCCCCCGCTCCTGCTGCCCGGCGTCATGATCGCCGCGCTCGCCGCCGGCGCCGTGGGATGGGCGATCCAACCCCACGCACCGTGGCGCCCCACCCCGGGCGGCACCTCCGCCGAGGTGGACGTCCGACCGGGGGAGCGGGTGGTCTGGCTGCAGGGCGTCTCGCTGGCCCGCGCGGGAGTCGTCGTGCTCTCGGTCGTCACCGTCATCGGGGTCGCCGCGGCGGTGCCGGTCGTGCTCCTGGCGGACCCCGCGGCGTCGTGGATCTCGCTCGGCGTCGTCATCGTGCTCGCGGTCCTGTTCGCCGTGACGCTCCGCTACCACGTGCGCGTCGACCCCGAAGGTCTCACCGCGGTGTCGGCCGCCGGATGGCCCCGCGTCCATGTCCCGATCGACAACGTCATGTCGGCCGAGGTCGTCCAGGTGTCGCCCATGGGCGAGTTCGGCGGGTGGGGCATCCGCCGGTCGGCGCAGGGCCGCGGCGTCGTCCTCCGAAGGGGTGAGGGCGTCCGCGTGCACCGCCGCGACGGGCAGACGCTCACGGTCACCGTCGACGACGCGGCCACCGCCGCGGGGCTGCTGAACGCCTACGCCGCATTGACGGCCGGGCGGCGGGGCGATTGAGTGGCGGCATGGCGCATCCCTCTCCCCACGACCCCACCGCCGAGCGGTGGAACGACGTCGACGCGTACCTGACGGGCACCCTGGTCGCCCCCGACGAGGCGCTGTCCGCCTCGATCGCGTCCCTGGCCGACGAGGGGATGCCGGAGATCGAGGTGGCGCCCCTCACAGGGAAGCTCCTGCACCTGCTGGCGCGGATCGCCGGTGCCCGGCGCGTCCTCGAGGTCGGAACCCTCGGCGCGTACTCCACGATCTGGCTCGCCCGCGCTCTGCCCGCGGGTGGGCGCGTCGTGACGATCGAGGCCGAACCGCACAACGCGGAGGTCGCGCGCCGCAACCTGGCTCGCGCCGGTGTCGCCGACCGGGTCGAGGTGCGTGAAGGGCGCGGTGCGGACGTCCTCCCGACCCTCGCCGGCGATGAGCCCTTCGACCTCGTCTTCATCGATGCCGACAAGGAATCCAACGCGCTGTACCTCGACTGGGCCGCGCGGCTCGGTCGCCCAGGGACGGTGGTCGTCGTCGACAACGTCGTGCGTTCCGGTCATGTCGTCGAGACGGATGCCGGGGCTCAGGTCGACGGCGTCCGGGCGGGGCTCGAGATGCTCCGCGACGATCCGCGGTTCGAGGCGACGGCGCTCCAGACCCTCGACCGCAAGGGCTGGGACGGCGTGGCCATCGCGCTCCTCGTGTGACGCGCGGTCCTGTGCGGCATCCCTCGCCTCACTAGACTCGATGACGGACCGACGACGCTCCCGTTCCATCCTCCACAAGCAAGGAGAAACCCCCGTGGCATTGATCGAGGCAGTAGGCGCACGCGAGATCCTGGATTCGCGCGGCAACCCGACCGTCGAGGTGGAGGTTCTGCTCGACGACGGCATCGTCCAGCGCGCAGCCGTCCCCTCCGGCGCGTCCACCGGCGCCTTCGAGGCGTACGAACTCCGCGATGGCGACAAGAGCCGCTACGGCGGCAAGGGCGTCCTCAAGGCCGTGAACGCCGTCATCGACGAGCTGGGACCCGCCATCGAGGGCGTCGAGGCCAGCGAGCAGCGCATCGTCGACGAGATCCTCATCGCGACCGACGGCACCGAGAACAAGTCGCGCACCGGTGCGAACGCCATCCTCGGCGTCTCGCTCGCCGTGGCCAAGGCCGCCGCCGACAGCGCCGACCTCCCGCTCTACCGGTACCTCGGCGGACCCAACGCGCGCGTCCTGCCCGTGCCGCTGTTCAACGTCATCAACGGCGGCGAGCACGCCGACAACGGCATCGACATGCAGGAGTTCTTCCTCGCCCCCATCGGCGCCGAGAGCTTCTCCGAGTCGCTCCGCTGGGGCGCCGAGGTGTACCAGGTCCTGAAGAAGGAACTGCAGGCCGCCGGCTACGCCACGGGCCTGGGCGACGAGGGCGGCTTCGCACCCGATCTCCCCAGCAACCGCGAGGGCCTCGACTTCCTCGTCAAGGCGATCGAGAAGGCCGGCTTCACCCCCGGGCGAGAGATCGCCCTCGGCCTCGACGTCGCCGCCACCGAGTTCTTCAACGACGGTGTCTACCGCCTCGAGAACAAGGACTGGTCCGCTGAGCAGCTCGTCGACTACTACGCCGACCTCGTCGACTCGTTCCCGATCGTCACGATCGAGGACGCGCTGGCCGAGGACGACTGGGACAACTGGACCGCTCTCACCGAGCGCCTCGGCAAGAAGGTGCAGCTCGTCGGCGACGACCTGTTCGTCACCAACCCGCAGCGTCTGTCCGACGGCATCAAGCGGGGAGCGGCCAACTCGCTCCTCGTCAAGGTGAACCAGATCGGCACGCTCAGCGAGACGCTCGACGCAATCGATGTCGCGCACCGCGCCGGCTACACCACGATGCTCTCGCACCGCTCCGGCGAGACCGAGGACACCACCATCGCCGATCTCGCCGTCGCGGTGAACTCGGGTCAGATCAAGTCGGGCGCGCCCGCTCGGAGCGAGCGCGTCGCGAAGTACAATCAGCTTCTGCGCATCGAGGAAGACCTGGGCGAGGCAGCGGAGTTCATCGGCGCCGCCGCATTCCCGCGCTTCACCGCCTGACCCGCGAGCGCACTGCACCGACATCCACGAGAAGGGGGAGCCATGGACACGCCATCGGCTCCCCCTTCCCGTGTCTCCCGCGGTCGGCGCGCCCGCGACGCGGGCTCCACGACGCGTCGCGTGGACGTCCGGGACTGGGTCGGCGGCATCCGGATGTCGGGGTTCATGGGGATCATGCTCGGCCTCGTCGTGCTGGCGGCCTTCGTGCTCGTGCCGACGATCGGCACCTACGTCGATCAGCGGCAGCAGATCGCCGCGCTCACGCACGACGTGAAGGCGACGCAGGACGAGATCGCGCAGCTGAAGACGGAACGCGAACGCTGGCGTGACGAGGCGTACATCGTCGCGCAGGCGCGAGAGCGGCTGTACTACCGGCGCCCCGGCGAGGTCGTCTACCTCGTCGCGGACGATCTGCCCTCGAACACGATCCAGCCCGAGCAGCGCCCCGTCAGCGGGAGTGTGCAGGAGACCCGGCACGACTGGATGACCCAGTTCCTGCGGTCGGTGACCGAGGCGGGCATGGCCAAGACCGTCGCCCCGGGCTGACGCCCAGCCCCCGCGCGCGACGCCGGGTACCCTTGAGCGGTGCCCCATCCGACGCTCATGCCCGCCTCCGCTGCCGACCACGACACCATGCGTGAACAGCTCGGCCGGCCCATGCGCGGTGTCATCGGCATCGCGGCGCGCTGCGTCTGCGGCAACCCGACGGTGGTGGCCACCGAGCCGCGGCTCCCCGACGGCACGCCGTTCCCCACCTTCTACTACCTCACCCACCCGGGGGCGACGGCGGCCATGTCGGCGCTGGAGGCCACGCAGGTCATGCGCGAGCTCAACGACGACCTCGCCGCGGACGAAGATCTCGCAGCCGCGTACATGGCCGCGCACGTCGCGTACCTCGCCGATCGGGAGGTCCACGGCTCGGTCGAGGAGATCTCCGGTGTGTCGGCGGGAGGCATGCCCACCCGCGTCAAGTGCCTCCACGCCCTCGCGGCCCATTCGCTCGCCGCCGGGCCCGGGGTCAACCCGATCGGCGACCTCGCCCTCGCCCGCGGCACCTGGTCGCCCGAGCGCTGCACCTGCGCGACGCCGAGGACGACCGGATGAGGGGAGCCCGCGCCGCCCTCGCCGCCGCGGTCGTAGGGGTGTCCATCCTCCTGACCGCCGCCGCGCCCGCACCGACGCCGTCCCCGTCGCCCGCCCCGATAGACCCGGTGCGGAACATGGAGTATTGGCTGAAGGAGTACGGCATCGCCGACGCCTGGAAGACGACCAAGGGCGCCGGGACGACGATCGCCGTCATCGACACCGGCATCGGACGAGGCCCGAAGGAACTCGACGGTGCCGTCGTCGGCGGGGCCGACTTCTCAGGCGTGGGCACGGCCGACGGTCGCACCCCCGTCGGTGACGAGGACCGCAACCACGGCAGCTGGGTCGCGTCCCTGGCGGCCGGTCGCGGCACCGCTCCCGACAAGGGGATGACGGGGGTCGCGCCGGAAGCCGACCTCCTGTCGCTGTCCATCGGCTTCGGAGACAACGCGAGCGTGCCCTTCGTCGATCAGGTCGCCGAAGCGATCCGCTGGGCGGTCGACCATGGCGCAGACGTGATCAACCTCTCCTTCACCACGAACACCCTCGACTGGGATCGCGCGTGGGATGACGCCTTCCTCTATGCGTTCGATCACGACGTGGTCGTGGTGGTCGCCGCGGGCAATCGCGAGAGCGGCACCGAGGAGGTCGGCGCCCCGGCGACGATCCCGGGCGTCCTCACCGTCGGCGGTGTCGATCGCGAGGGTCGCGCCAGCAACACGGCATCCACTCAGGGCATCACGATCGGCATCTCCGCCCCCAGCGAGGAACTGCTGGGAGTCTCCGCCAACGGCGACCTCGTCATCTGGGACGGGACGAGCGGCGCCGCTCCGATCGTGGCAGGTGTCGCCGCGCTGGTCCGCTCGGCCCACCCCGAGCTGAGCGCGGGCAACGTCATCAACAGGCTCATCAAGACGGCGACCCCCTCCGACCGGGTGAAGAAGGTACCCAGTGCGCTGTACGGATACGGTCTCATCAACGCCGCCAAAGCGGTGACGGCGTCCGTCCCCCCGGTCTCGGCGAACCCCGCGGACGACCTGCGCGACTGGATCCGCCTGTACCGTCGCGCCGAGTCCTCTCCCGCGCCGAGCGCCACGCCGACGCCGTACGAGGTCGCGCCGCTTCCCGCAGCCGAGCCCCCGAGCGGTGCCGTGTCCCCCTTGCTGCCGAGCAGTGACACGCTGCGCTACGGTACGGTGCCGCTCGTCGTTCTCAGCCTGGGGACTATACTGGTCGTGCTCGGGGTCACCGCTGCTGCCCGGCGCATCCGATCGGCGCGCACCCCGCGACCGCCGAGCCGTTGAATCAAGGAGTTCTTCCGACTGTGACTACCACTGTGCCCAAGATTCTGGTCGTCGGAGGCGGCTACGCCGGTTTCTACACGGCGTGGAAGCTCGAGAAGCACCTCCGCAAGGGTGAGGCCGAGGTCACGATCGTCGACCCGCTTCCGTACATGACCTACCAGCCGTTCCTCCCCGAGGTCGCGGCCGGCGAGATCGAAGCCCGCCATGTGGTGGTCGGCCTCCGTCGTCACCTGAAGCGCACGCGCGTCGTGACGGCGAAGATCACCGGCATCGACCACGCGAGCAAGACCGCCACGGTCACCCCCGAGGACGGCGAGCCCTGGCAGGAGCAGTACGACCAGATCGTCGTCACCGCCGGCGCCGTCTCCCGCACCTTCCCGATCCCCGGCATCGCCGAGAACGCCATCGGGCTGAAGACCGTCGAAGAGGCCGTCGCGATCCGCGACCGCATCCTCACCAACTTCGACCGCGCCGCGAACCTCCCGGCCGGCCCCGAGCGGGACCGCCTGCTCACGGTCGTCGTCGTCGGCGGCGGATTCGCGGGCATCGAGGTGTTCGCCGAGACGCGCGCCTTCGCCAGTGCGCTGCTGAAGAACTACCCGAACATCACGTTCGAGGAGACCCACTTCCACCTCATCGAGGCCATGGGCCGCATCATGCCCGAGGTGTCGCTCAAGACGAGCGAGTGGGTCCTGAAGGACCTCGCCAAGCGCGGCGCGAACGTGCACCTCGACACCCAGGTGAAGGGCGCCGTCGACGGCAACGTCGAGCTCTCCACCGGCCAGGTCATCCCGACCGACGTCATCATCTGGACCGCTGGCGTCATGGCGAACCCGACCGTCGTCCGCGGCAGCGACCTCCCCGTCGAGGAGCGCGGCCGCATCAACACGCGGGCCGACCTCCGCGTCGGAACGCCCGAGGCCTTCGTCGAGGGCGCCTGGGCGGCCGGCGACGTCGCTGCGGTGCCCGACCTGAGCGGTGGCGGTGTGGGGGGCTTCTGCGTCCCGAACGCACAGCACGCCGTCCGCCAGGGCAAGCTGCTCGCGAAGAACGTCGTCGCCGTGCTGCGGGGCGAGGAGCCCAAGGAGTACTTCCACAAGAACCTGGGCGCCGTCGCCGGCCTCGGTCTCTACAACGGCGTGTTCCAGTCCGGCAAGATCGCCGTCAAGGGCTTCTTCGCCTGGATCGCGCACCGCGGCTACCACGGCCTGGCCATGCCCACCTTCGAGCGCAAGTTCCGCGTCGTCGGCGACTGGTGGCAGAACTTCTGGCTCGGCCGCGACAACGTCTCGCTCGAGACGCTGCAGAACCCGCGCGAGGTCTTCGAGCGGTTCGCGTCGCGTCCGCGCCCGGCGGCTCCCGAGACACCCCCGATCGACCCGAAGTCGGTCGCCGCGGAGAAGACCGGCACGGTCGCCAGCTGATCGCCCCCTTCGAACGACCCCCGTCCGGCGCCTGCCGGCCGGGGGTCGCTCTCGTTGCGGCCGGGATACCCTGGCCACGGGCCCCCATAGCCCAATGGCAGAGGCAGGCGACTTAAAATCGCTTCAGTCTGGGTTCGAGTCCCAGTGGGGGTACGGTCTCATCCCGCCAGGATGCTGGGGGGATCGGAATCCCGCCAGCGTTCGATCGTTTGGGTCGTCCAGAACACGGCGAAGGCGCCGAGCGCGATCGCTTCGCCGATGAGCACTCCGACGGTCTGGGGATGCCGGATCGCGGCGATGATCGTCAGGACGAGCGCCGCCACCATGACGACCGCGACGGCCGTGTACACCCGCCGGTAGACGGATGCGGGGCGCTCTCCGCCGCCGAACACGGTGACGAGCGGAACGGCGGCGAACATCGCGAAGAAGCAGACGGTCGCGACGAGGTGCAGGTTGACGCCCCCGGCGAAGGGAAAGCCCCGGGAGAGTCCGGGCGTGAACGTGAGGACGCCCAGCGAGGCCGCGGTGACCACCGCGATGCTCCCGACGATCACGACCCGCCGCCGTGCGATCCCACCCCGGGCGGCGAGCACGATCCCCAGGACGACGGCGGCCGCGACCATCACGATGTAGACGCCCACGCCGTTGCGGACGGTCGGCAGGACGTCGTCGGGCACGAACGCCCTCTCGCGATAGCCGGTCGGGACGATGGCGATGAGCGGGGCGAAGACGGCGGCGACGTCAAGCAGGATCGACTCCGCATCGCGTCCCGACAGTGCCAGCAGCGCGACGGCCGCAGCGGTGAGGCCGCCGACGAACACGCCTCGGGCGGGGGAGTAGAAGTAGGCGCTGATCGAGGGGAGCGGCACCCAACCGTCCTGCGCCATCTGGAAGAGGACGGATGCCGCGATGGCCACCACGATCCCGACGAGGGCGAGGCGGAGGGAGCGATGCGTCTGCAGACCCGTCACACCTGCGACCCTACAAGCCGCATCCCGTGTGCAACGCCTGGGAACAGACGCTCGCGGTCCGCACAGGAGACGTCCCCGTCGTTAGGATGATGAGGCTATCGATCGGAGATTCATGGAATACCTCATCCCGGTCCTCGTCGTCGTCGCCCTCCTCGTCATCGTCGGCGTCTACCTGTGGGCCACCTACAACTCCCTCGTCGCCCTGGCTGTGAGGGTGGATGAGGCGTGGAGCGACATCACGGTGCAGCTCAAGCGCCGTGCGGACCTGCTGCCCAACCTCATCGAGACGGTCAAGGGCTACGCCGCTCACGAGAAGGCGGTCTTCGAGAACGTGACGCAGGCGCGTGCCGAGACGCTCACGGCGTCCACGCCCGCGGACGCGGGTGTGGCCGAGGGCCACATGCAGCAGGCGCTCAAGTCGCTGTTCGCCGTCGCGGAGGCCTATCCGCAGCTGCAGGCGAGCCAGAACTTCCTCCAGCTCCAGCAGGCGATCGTCGACACCGAGGACAAGATTCAGGCGTCGCGCCGCTTCTACAACGGCGGCGTCCGCGAACTGAACACGAAGATCAAGGTGTTCCCCAACAACCTCTTCGCCCGCCGGCTCGGTTTCGGTGAGCGGGAGTTCTTCGAGGTCGTCGACGGTGCGGCGATCGCCGAGCCGCCGAGGATCCAGTTCTGACTGCGACGCCGGGCGGAGGCGCGCCGTCCCGCATGGCCGGGCGTCCTAGGATGAGCCAGTGAGCGGCACCGACGACAAGCCCCGCAACGGCTTCTTCGACTCCCTCCGTGCACGCACGGTGTCCACCGACGTGTCGGGGACGGTCCCGCGCGGCCTGAAGATCGCGACTGCCTACGCGTGGCGCTTCCTCGTCCTGGCGGCGGCGATCGCCGTCATGGTCTGGATCGTCATCCAGCTGCGGCTGCTGATCATCCCGCTCCTGGCCGCGATCCTCATCACCGCTCTCGTGTGGCCGATGTTCACCCTCCTGCTGCGGCGTCTACCGCGCTGGCTCGCGCTCATCATCACCCTGCTCGTCACGGTCGCCATCATCGGCGGACTCCTCTGGGTGGCGATCTGGCAGATCACGCAGGATGCGGCATCCGTTCGCAACCGCACGATCGCGGGGATCGGGCAGTTCCGGGACTACCTCATCGACGGTCCGCTCCACCTCACCGGGCGCGAGATCGACGACGCCGTCCGGCAGGGCTTCGGGATGCTCCAGGAGCAAGCGCAGCTGCTGTGGTCGGGTGCGCTGGCGATCGGGTCGACGATCGGGCATGTGGCGACCGGCATCCTGCTGACGCTGTTCATCCTCATCTGCATCCTCGCCGACGGCGGCGGCATCTGGCGCTGGGTCGTGCGGCTGTTCCCCCAGCGCGCCCGTGACGCCGTCGACGGCGCCGGCCGGGCCGGATGGCGCACGGTGATCACCTATGCCCGCACGCAGCTGCTCGTCGCCACGATCGACGCGATCGGCATCGGCGTCGGCGCGGCCCTCCTCGGGGTGCCGCTCGCGGCCCCGATCGGCGTGCTGGTCTTCCTCGGCGCGTTCGTCCCCTTCGTGGGAGCGGTGCTGACGGGCGCTCTCGCCGTGTTCCTCGCCCTCGTCTACAACGGGCCGTGGATCGCCCTCTGGATGCTCGTCATCGTCCTCGGCGTCCAGCAGATCGAGGGCCACATCCTGCAACCGCTCCTGATGGGGGCAGCCGTCAAGGTCCACCCGCTGGCCGTCGTGCTGGCCGTGGCAGGGGGCGCGATGATCGCCGGGATCGCGGGCGCGGTGTTCGCCGTCCCGCTGGCGGCCTTCGTCAACGTGGTCTGGCTCTACCTCTCGCGGCGAGGGTGGGAGAAGCCCGTGGATGCCGGTCCTGACGACCTCATCTGGAGCACCGTGCCGCGAAGCAGGAGGATGACCGCGTGAGCGAACAGGCGAAGATCGCCGCCCCCACCCTGGCGGAGTTCGAGGCCGCCGCGACCGAGCTCGCCGGTGTCGTCTCGCGCACCCCCGTGGAGGGCTCCGACTTCCTGTCGGGAGTCCTCGGCGCCCCCGTGCACCTGAAGCTCGAGAACCTTCAGCGCACCGGCTCGTTCAAGATCCGCGGTGCGACCTACCGGCTGTCCCGCCTCACCGAGGAGGAACGGGCCCGCGGCGTCGTCGCCGCGTCCGCCGGCAACCACGCGCAGGGGGTCGCCCTCGGGGCGCAGACCCTCGGCATCCGTGCCACCATCTTCATGCCCCTGGGCGTGCCGGTACCCAAGCTCCTCGCGACGCGCGGATACGGCGCGGACGTCATCCTCGAGGGGGCGACGGTCGAGACGCCGCTCCGCCTCGCGCAGGAGTTCGCCGAGCGCACCGGCGCCGTGTTCATCCCCCCCTACGACAACCACGACATCATCCTCGGCCAGGGGACCCTGGGCCTCGAGCTCATGGATGAGATCCCCGGGCTCGAGACCGTCGTCGTCGGCATCGGCGGGGGAGGGCTCGCCGCCGGCGTGGCCGCGGCCGTGAAGGCGCGCGCCGCCGCCGAAGGTCGCAGCATCCGGGTCATCGGCGTGCAGGCAGAGAACTCCGCGGGATACCCGGGCTCGCTCCTCGCCGGCCGTCCGCTGGACGCGGAGCACACGTCGCCCACGATCGCGGATGGGATCGCGGTGAAGCGGCCCGGCACGATCCCGTTCGACATCATCCGTGACCTCGTGGACGAGGTCGTCACGGTGAGCGACGATGACATCGCCCGCGCGATCCTGGTGCTGATCGAGCGCGCGAAACAGGTCGTCGAGCCCGCCGGCGCGGTGGGAGTGGCCGCGATCCTCACCGGCAAGGTCGTCGCGTCGGGACCGACCGCGGCGATCCTCTCGGGAGGGAACATCGACCCACTGCTGCTGCAGCGCGTCGTCGCGCACGGCCTGGCGGCATCCGGTCGGTACATGACCCTGCAGATCCCGTTGCCCGACCGTCCCGGTCAGCTCGCACGGGTGTCCGAGCTGCTGTCGGTCGTGGGAGCGAACGTGATCGAGGTGCTGCACACCCGCCACGGACAGGGCCTGCAGATCAGCGAGGTCATCCTGCAGCTGAGCGTCGAGACGCGCGGTGAGGAGCACCGCGCTCAGGTTCTCGCGATCCTGCAGGACGCCGGTTACGCGCCGACGGTCGTCCCGAACTGACCGGAGCCGGTCACTGACCGGTGTAGGTCTCGACCTTCACGATCTCGACGGAGATCTCCTTGCCGTTCGGGGCGGTGTAGCTTGTCTTCTCGCCCTCGCGCAGGCCCATGATGGCTTCGCCGAGGGGGGATGCCTCGCTGTAGACGTCGAGCTCGCTGTTCGCGCCGATCTCGCGGTTGCCGAGGAGGAACACCTCTTCGCCGCCGGCGACGATCGCAGTGACGACGGTTCCCGACAGGACCGTGCCGTCGGATTCGGGCGCGACGCCCACCTTCGCGTCCTTCAGCAGCTGCTGGAGCGTGCGGATGCGCGCCTCCTGCTTGCCCTGCTCGTCCTTCGCCGCGTGGTAGCCGCCGTTCTCCTTGAGGTCGCCTTCTTCGCGGGCGGCCTCGATGCGCTTGGCGATCTCTTCGCGGCCCGTCGTCGAGAGCTCTTCGAGCTCGGCGGCGAGGCGGTCGTAGGCCTCCTGGGTCAGGAACGTCTCGGACACGTGATCTCCCGGTGCGGTCGATGGGTAAGCCAAACGCCCCGGCAAGTCACCGGGGCGCGAGAAATCCCAGCTTAGAGGATCCAGCAGGAGCGGACAAAACCTGTCGTGGCTTCGGCCGTGGTGCGGATGCGTTCGGTCAGGGCGCGGGTGTGGTCGTCCGAGGACTCCAGTTCGACGACTCTGAACCCGACGATGCCGTGATCCGGGTCCTGCGCCTCGAGCGCACACGCGACCTTGGTGTCGGGTCTGATCGACACCTGGAATCGGACCTCGACGGTGTGCTCGTCGACGACGGCGAACCCGGTCGAGTCGGCGTCCACCGAGTTGATCGCATTCGACACGGTCGACCAGCCGAGAAGACCTGTCGCGGCGACGGCGACGACACCGACGAGAACCCAGGTCATGCGGCGGGATGCCGTCGACCGGGTGCGCCCGTACCGCTCGGCGAGCTTGCGGTCGACGTCGGTCAGGGTCATGCGGCATCCGTTCTAGGCTGGGATCCCAGGCTATTCGCTCTGGCTGAGGAATGAGGTCACATGCCGGATCTGCGAGGGCTCGCAGCCACCCCGTCTCCCACCCCGACCGGACCGCCCGCCGAGCTGGTGACGCCGGGTATCGCGGGATTCGTCGCCATCGCGGTGGTGGCGATCGTGATCGTCCTCCTGGCGATCGACATGCTGCGCCGCATCCGCCGTGCTCAGTACCGGTCGGACGTCAACGAGATGCTGGATGCCGAGGAGGCAGCAGCTCGTGGAGAGGTCGCGCCCCGCGACGAGGAGGGACCCGAGGACCTCACGCCGGGAGGCCCAGCGAGGGGCTGAGCGGTGACAGCGAGATCAACAGGCACGCGGTCCAGTGGCAGAGGAACGCCAGCACCGTGCAGACGTGGAAGATCTCGTGGAACCCGAAGTGCCCCGGCCACGGGTTGGGGCGCTTCAGGGCGTAGACGATCGCACCGCCGGTGTAGAGCAGTCCGCCCACGATCACGAGGAACATCATCGCGACGCTCGCGCGCAGCAGGTCGCCCAGGTACATGACGGCGGCCCAGCCGAGCAGCAGGTACAGCGCGACGTAGAGCCAGCGCGGCGCGTTGATCCAGAACACCCGGAACAGGATGCCGAGCAGGGCGCCCGACCACACCAGGACGAGCAGCAGCGTCCCCTGACCGGGGGCGAGGGCGAGGGTGGCGATCGGCGTGTACGTCCCCGCGATGAGCAGGAGGATGTTCGCGTGATCGATGCGCTTGAGCACGATCTTGGTCCGCGGGCCCCAGTCGAAACGGTGGTAGAGCGCGGAGTTGCCGAAGAGCAGCAGCGAGGTCACCATGAACACGGCGGCCGCCCACTTCGCCGGGGCTCCCTGCGCGAGCGCGATCAGGACGACTCCCGCGACGATCGCGACCGGGAATGTGCCCGCGTGGACCCACCCGCGCCAGGTGGGTCTGATCTCGACCTGTTCGTCGACCGCCGCCGCTTCGAGGAGGGGCAGCTGAGGCATCTCGGCTCCGTCGTCGGGAAGGTTTCGGGTCACGTCCCCGAGCCTACGCGCGCCGTCATACCGGCGGCTGAATACGCGCCCCTCCCACTCCGATCGCCCGGCCGGAGTAGCGTAGCCCTGTGACCCGCGCCCCTTCGACCCAAGGACGCGGACTGCTGTACCGCCTCTACAGCTCGAGGCTGCGGCGCGAGATCGAGGCGGGCACGGTTCCGCACCACGTCGCGATGATGATCGACGGCAACCGCCGATGGGCCCGCCAGCTCGGGTACACGACCGTGTCGCACGGCCACCGCGCCGGTGCCGCGAAGATGCACGAGTTCCTGCGCTGGTGCGACGAGCTCGGCATCCAGGTCGTCTCGCTCTACCTGCTCTCGACGGACAACCTCGTCAAGCGCGACTCGCAGGAGCTCACGGACCTCATCGAGATCATCGCCGACCTCGCCGAGACCCTCTCGCACGAGCCGGGATGGCGCGTGAAGCACGTCGGTCGCGCCGAGGTGCTGCCGTCCGACCTCGCCGACGGCCTCCGGACGGCGGAGGCGCGCACCCGGGAGAACACCGGACTCCACGTGAACCTCGCGGTCGCCTACGGCGGCCGCGGTGAGATCGTCGACGCCGTCCGCAGCATCATCGCGAAGCACAACGAGAAGGGCGGCTCCCTGGAGGAGCTCGCCGAGAGCCTCACCCCCGAGCAGATCGGCGAGCACCTGTACACCGGTGGTCAGCCGGACCCCGACCTCGTGATCCGGACCTCGGGGGAGCAGCGCCTGAGCGACTTCCTGCTGTGGCAGTCCGCGCACAGCGAGTTCTACTTCGTCGAGGCGCTCGGGCCGGACCTGCGCGAGGTCGATTTCCTCCGCGCGATCCGCGACTTCGGCGACCGGGATCGGCGCTTCGGCAGCTGAGATCGACACGGGCGGATGCCGCCGGTGCACTCGACACGGAGAGTTCACACGTCGGACACATCAGGCGGCGTGTCGTGGCCCCGGAGTGTCGCCGGGGGAGCCTACGTTCATCCCAACGGGCAGAGCGTCCGTTCGGGTCGGCCTCTCACGACTCGTGACCCCTGGTCGACTCGTGACTGCCGGGTGGGTTCCCACCCGGGGCGGGAGTGGGTTGTGGCCACACGAGCACCTGAGAAGCAGCGTTACCAGGACGAGTCCATGGAGGGGGCCGAGGATCAGGACCTCCGCACCTATGTGCTGGACACCTCCGTCCTCCTGAGCGATCCGCGGGCACTGTTCCGGTTCGCCGAGCACTCCGTCGTGCTGCCGGTCGTCGTGATCACCGAGCTGGAGCGCAAGCGCCACGATCCCGAGATCGGGTACTTCGCCCGCCAGGCGCTGCGTCACCTGGACGAGCTGCGCGTCGAGCACGGTCGGCTCGATTTCCCCGTCCCCGTCGGCGACGAGGGCACACTCCGGGTCGAGCTGACCAACACCGACCCGACCGTCCTCCCCGCGGGGATGCGGCTGGGCGACAACGACACCCGCATCCTTTCGGTCGCCATGCACCTGAGCCAGGAGGGGCAGTCCGTCACGGTCGTCTCGAAGGACCTGCCGATGCGCGTCAAGGCGGCCTCCCTCGGCCTCCACGCCGAGGAGTACCTCGCCGAGCAGGCGGTCGATTCCGGGTGGACGGGGATCGCGTCGATCGACCTGTCGGGCGACGAGGTCAGCGACCTCTACGACAGCGAGATCGGCGTCAGCGAGGACGTGCGCGGGCTCCCCGTGAACACGGGCCTCGTGATCCACTCCGAGCGCGGATCCGCGCTCGGCCGGGTCACCGGCGACGGCTCGTACAAGCTCGTCCGCGGTGATCGCGACGTGTTCGGTCTGCACGGCCGCTCGGCCGAGCAGCGGATCGCGATCGACCTGCTCCTCGACCCCGAGGTGGGCATCGTCTCGCTCGGCGGACGCGCCGGCACCGGCAAGTCCGCGCTCGCCCTCTGCGCAGGTCTCCAGTCGGTCCTCGAGCAGCAGCAGCAGAAGAAGATCATCGTCTTCCGCCCGCTCTACGCGGTCGGCGGACAGGAGCTCGGTTACCTGCCCGGCGACCAGCAGGAGAAGATGAACCCCTGGGGTCAGGCGGTGTTCGACACCCTCGGGTCCGTCGTCACCGGCAACGTCCTCGAGGAGGTCGTCGCGCGGGGGATGCTCGAGGTCATGCCGCTCACGCACATCCGCGGCCGCTCCCTCCACGACGCCTTCGTCATCGTGGATGAGGCGCAGTCGCTCGAGCGGAACGTCCTGCTGACCGTCCTCAGCCGCATCGGGCAGAACTCCCGCGTCGTGCTCACCCACGACGTGGGACAGCGCGACAACCTGCGGGTGGGACGCCACGACGGCATCGCGTCGGTCATCGAGACCCTCAAGGGCCACGACCTGTTCGGCCACGTCACGCTCGTGCGGTCGGAGCGTTCGGCGATCGCCGCACTCGTGACGGACCTGCTGGAAGCCGGCGAACTCAGCTGAGCCGCATCCTGCACGCCACGACGCCCCCGGCCGACGGACCGGGGGCGTCGTGTGTCGGACATGTCACTCCCAGCGGTAGCCCTCGCCGCGCACCGTCATGATGTGGTCGGCGCCGAGCTTGGCGCGCAGATACCGCACGTAGACGTCGACGACGTTCGATCCCGGGTCGAAGTCCAAGCCCCACACCCGGCTCAGCAGGACCTCCCGCGTGAGGACCTCGCCCGCGTTCCGGACGAACTGCTCGGCGAGGGCGAACTCGCGCGACGACAGCTCCACCTCACGGCCGGCCACGGTGGCTCGGCGAGACAGGATGTCGAGCGTGACGTCTCCGCGCGTGAGCGAGGTGGGAGCGCTCGCGGCACTGTCGCGCAGCCGGGACCGCACGCGTGCCATGAGCTCGGCCACCGCGAAGGGCTTCGGGACGTAGTCGCTGGCCCCGGCATCCAATCCTTCGATCGTGTCGTTCGTCCCGCTCCGCGCGGTGAGCATGATCACCGGCGTCGTGTGGCCCGCGCCGCGGAGCTCGCGGAGGACGTCGAACCCGTCCATGGTGGGCAGTCCGACGTCGAGCACGATGAGGTCGACGTCGCCCGAGAGCGCGATCTCGAGGGCGTCGGGTCCGTCCTCGGCGCCGACCGCCTCGAACCCCTCCGCGTGCACGGCGCGCGAGACGAGCGACACGATGTGCGGTTCGTCGTCGACGATCAGGATGCGGGTCATTCAGTGGCCTCTCGCTGCAGCAGAACATCGCCGGCGCGGATGGGTGACGGCAGCGCCCCCCGGGTGCCGATGGGTATCTCCAGGGTGAACGTAGCACCGCCGCCGGGGGTGTCGGCGACGGCGCAGTACCCGCCGTGGGCCTTCGCGATCGCGTCGACGATCGCCAGGCCCAGACCCGAGCCGCCGACATGTCGTTTGCCCGTTCCGCGGTCGAAGCGGCGGAAGATCCGGTGGCGGACGGCGGGCGGGATGCCGGGGCCGTGGTCGCGCACCCAGAGCTGCGCTCCGGCGGCGTGGACGGCGCTCCCGATCTCGATCACCGTGCCGGTGGGGGAGTACTTGGCGGCGTTGTCGGCGAGCTGCACCCACGCCTGCAGCAGACGATCGCCGTCGGCGCGGATCACCGCATCCGCACCCTGCTCGACGCGCCAGTCGTGGTCGCCGATCACCCCGACCATCTCGAAGACCCGCTGGGTGAGCGCGGCGAGGTCCACCTCGCCCGTGGAGAGCTGTCCGCCCTCGACGGCCGCCAGCACGTCGATGTCGCCGATGAGGCGGGTCATACGGTCGAGCTCGGCGATGCCGAGCGCGCGGATCGCCTCGACGTCGTCCGGGTCCGCGGCATCCATCATCTCGAGGTGGCCGCGGACGATCGTGATGGGCGTCTTCAGTTCGTGACGCACATCGTCGAGCAACCGCTGCTGGGCCTCGAACGCGCCTTCCACCGTGTCGCCGGCGGCCAGTGCGGCCAGCCCTCGGCGCTCGAGGACCGCCCAGCCCACGACACCCACGCCCGCCAGGGCGGGGACCGTGGCGATCGCCCAGATCAGCGCGGTCCACCCGGCGGCGGCCGGGGCGACCAGCAGCACGACGACGAACGCCGCCGCGCCCACGCCGACGAGGCCCGCTGCGGCGACCGCGAGAAGGATCCCGAGTCCCGGCGTGCCCCGTCGCGGTGGTGCGGCGGCGCTGTTCACGCTCCGATTATCAACCCGGGTGGGTCATCGAGAGGAGGTCGAGCTTCTCATCGAGCTGCTGCTCGGACAGCTCGCCCCGCTCGACGTAGCCGAGGTCGATCACGGCGTCCCGGACGGTGATGCCCTTCGCGACGGAGTGCTTGGCGATCTTCGCGGCAGCCTCGTACCCGATGAGCTTGTTGAGCGGGGTCACGATCGAGGGCGACATCCCCGCGTATGCGGCGGCGCGCTCGACGTTCGCCTCGAGCCCGCTCACCGTCTTGTCGGCGAGGACCCGCATGGCGTTGGAGAGCAGCCGGATCGACTCGAGCAGCGCCGTACCCATCACGGGGATCGCGACGTTGAGCTCGAACGAGCCGGATGCCCCGGCCCAGGCGACCGTCGCGTCGTTGCCGATGACGCGGGCGGCGACCATCAGGGTCGCCTCGGGGACGACGGGGTTGACCTTGCCGGGCATGATCGACGACCCCGGCTGCAAGTCGGGGATGTGCAGCTCTCCAAGGCCGGTGTTCGGTCCCGACCCCATCCAGCGGATGTCGTTGTTGATCTTCGTGAGCGAGACGGCGATGGTGCGGAGTGCCCCGGATGCCTCGACGAGACCGTCGCGGTTGGCCTGCGCCTCGAAGTGGTCCTTGGCCTCGGTGATCGGCAGCTCGGTCTCGGCGGCCAGGAGCTCGATGACCTTCTGCGGGAAGCCCAGGGGGGTGTTGATGCCCGTGCCGACGGCGGTGCCGCCGAGGGGGACCTCGCCGACGCGCGGGAGGACGGCCTGGACGCGCTCGATGCCGAGACGCATCTGACGCGCGTAGCCGCCGAACTCCTGACCGAGGGTGACCGGTGTCGCGTCCATGAGGTGCGTGCGGCCGCTCTTGACGACGCTCTTCCACGCCAGCGCCTTCTCCTCGAAGGCCACGGCGAGGTGGTCCAGGGCGGGGATCAGGTCGTCGATGAGGGCCTGGGTGACGGCGATGTGCACCGACGTAGGGAACACGTCGTTGGACGACTGCGACGCGTTGACGTGGTCGTTCGGGTGAACGCTCGAACCGAGCTTGCGGGTCGCGAGGGTCGCGAGGACCTCGTTCATGTTCATGTTCGACGAGGTGCCCGAACCGGTCTGGTACGTGTCGACCGGGAACTGCGCGTCGTAGGCGCCCGTGACGACCTCGTCCGCGGCCCAGGCGATCGCGTCGGCGATCGAGCCGTCGAGGGTGCCGAGGTCCTTGTTGGCCAGCGCGGCGGCCTTCTTGATGCGCGCCAGGGCCGCGATCTGCGTCGACTCGAGTCCCGAGCCCGAGATGGGGAAGTTCTCGACGGCGCGCTGGGTCTGCGCGGCGTAGAGCGCGTCCTTCGGCACGCGCACCTCACCCATCGTGTCGTGCTCGATGCGGTAGTCGGTCTCGTCAGTCATGTCGTTCACGTCCTCGTTTCACGTGTCTGCGGAAGGGGGATGGGGGCGTCAGCCGGCTTCGCCGACGACGACGTCGGGGATCGCGGTGCCGTCGGCCAGGCGATAGTTCGCCCCGACCACCGCCACGCGTCCCTCGGCCACGGCGTCGCTGATGAGCTCGGAGGAGTGCAGGATGCCGGCGACGGTGTCGCGCAGGTGCTCGCGGCCGACCTCCTCGGCATCCACCGACGCTGCACTCGAGCCGGGGGTGGCCTGCAGGACGCGGCGGACGGCGGGAACGATCGGTGCGACCTGGCGCCAGATGCCGGCCGGGAGGGCGGGCGCGTCGGGAGCCGTCGATTCGATGGCGGCGCGGACGGCGCCGCACTCGTCGTGCCCGAGGACCACGATCAGCGGCACACCCAGGACGGCGACGGCGTACTCGAGACTGCCGACCACGGAGTCGGAGATCACCTGCCCGGCGTTGCGGATGACGAACAGATCGCCGAGTCCCTCGTCGAAGATGATCTCCGCCGCGAGTCGGGAGTCGGAGCAGCCGAACAGGGCCGCGGTCGGACGCTGCACGTGCGCCAGTTCATGGCGACGCTCCGCATCCTGTCGGGGGTGCTGGGGCTCTCCGGCGACGAATCGGCGGTTGCCGGCGAGCATGGCGGACCAGACGTCGGACGGGCGGGGGTTCTCGCTCATCGCGCCTCCTCTCTCAGGGTGCGGATCTGGTCGCCGAGGCTCTCGGCGACCGTCGTGGCGGCGCCTTGGTCGGTGGACTCGGCCAGGCCGATGACGACCGTGTCGGAGCCGATGGTCGTGGACAGGGCGTAGGTGATCTTCTCCACCGACGACGGCAGGTCGTAGACGTCCCACTCGATGCCGTCGATGGTCGACGTGCCGGTGGGTGCGTAGCCGCCCAGCTCTCGCGACACCCACTGCGCGGGCGGGTCGAACGCCTGGGTGACCTCGACGTAGCCGCTCGACGGGGCGTACACGATGCGCCACTCACCGCCGTCGACGAGCGCGGAGTTGGCACGCCACGATCCGGGCACTTCGGGGACGATCACACCGCGTCCGACGGTCTTCTCGGCCGCCGCTGCCGCGGCGGGGACATCCGCCTCGGGGGTGTCGGCGGGGGTGCCCCGTGGCACGCCGAGGTAGACCACGGCCATGATGCCGAGGCAGACGATGAGCGCGGCGATCAGGTTGCGGAAGGTCTTGCTGGACCGGTAGCGCTGCGACGACGCGGCCTTGCGGGCTGCGGTCTCGTCCGGCGTTTCGGGCCGGCCGAGCTCGGCGACGACGCGGGGTTTGGCCATCAGGACGCGGTCCCGCCGTCGGGGCGCGCCTCGTCGAGCCGCCGCTTGGCGCCCAGCAGCCATTCCTCGCAGCGCGCCGCGAGGGCCTCGCCGCGCGTCCACAGGCTGAGCGACTCCTCGAGCGTGGGCGACCCCTGCTCGAGTTTCGCGACGACCTGGACGAGCTCGTCGCGGGCCTGCTCGAAAGTGAGGCTCGAGACATCACCCGCGTCGCTCGTCATGGCTCCCATCCTAGATCGCGGAGGGAGCGGCATCCGCCCCCGTCTCGGCGATCTCGCCCGCCGAGCGCGCCGCGAACGAGCCGCGCCCCACCGTCACGACGACGTCGGTCCCCGCGGGCGCCTGCTCCGCGTCGCGGACGATGCCGCCGTCGGGGAGGTGCGCGATCGCGTAGCCGCGGTCGAGGGTGGCGCCGGGGGAGAGGGCGCGGAGGGATGCCCGGAGCTCAGCGGTCGAGCGGGCCGCGGCATCCCATCTGCGGGTCATGACGTCGCGACCGCGGGACGTCAGCGCGACGATCTCCTGCGCGCGGCCGGTCAGCAGGGACTCCGGATCCCGCAGGACCGGGCGCGAGCGCAGCTGGGCGAGCGCGGCGATGTCGTGGCCGACACGCTGGGTCAGCCGGGTGCGAGCGCGGCTCCGCAACTGCTGCACGAGGGCCCGCTGCTCGGACACGTCCGGCACGACCCGCTTGGCGGCGTCCGTCGGCGTGGAGGCCCGGAGATCGGCGACCTCGTCGAGGAGGGGGTGGTCGTTCTCGTGTCCGATGGCGGAGACGACGGGGGTGGATGCCGCGGCCACCGCGCGGACGAGCCTCTCGTCGCTGAAGCCGAGCAGGGTCTGCGGATCGCCGCCGCCGCGGGCGATGATGATGACGTCGACCTCGGGATCGGCGTCCAGCTCGCGGAGTGCGGCCAGCGTCTCGGGGACGCAGCGGTCGCCCTGCACGGCCGCATGGATCGTCCGGAACCGGACGTGCGGCCAGCGCAGCTCCGCGTTGCGGTGGACGTCCTTCTCCGCGTCGCTGCGCTCACCCGTGATCAACCCGATGACGTGGGGCAGGAACGGAAGCGGCTGCTTGCGTGCCGGGTCGAAGAGACCCTCTGAGCGGAGCGTCGCGCGTAGTCGCTCGAGCCGCTCGAGCTGATCCCCGAGACCGGTGTGACGCATGGCGGAGACGGTGAAGCTGAAGTCGCCCGTCTTCACGAAGTAGTCGGCCTTGACGCACGCGACCACACGGTCGCCGATCTTCAGGTCGCCGGGGGTGCGCTGCAGCGTGGAGGACCACATGCGGAACGAGAGCATGCCGTCGCCCGAGGCATCCTTCAATCGTCCGAAGACGTGACCACCGCGGAGGTTCCACGCGGTGATCTCGCCCTCGACCCAGACCGCGCCCCACTTCTGCACGAAGTCGCGGATGGTCTCGTTCAGACGGGAGACCGAAGTCGGGGTGTCGGGGGAGGAGTCCCGCGGGTGCACCGCATCCGGCGGCGGGACGGCACCCGCCTCGGTCTGGAAAGTCGTCACGGTGACCCATCTTGGCGCACACGTCCCCCACCCAGCCCGGGGTTCGTACAATCAAGGGGTGACCTCACCTGCCGTTTCGCTGCCGATGCCCCGGATCCCGGGAGCCCGCGGGCGGCTCGTCGATCTTCCCGTCCAGGGCGCCAAGCGCGTCCTCCTCGCCGCACCCCGCGGGTACTGCGCGGGTGTCGACCGTGCCGTCATCGCCGTCGAGAAGGCGCTGGAGCGGTACGGCGCCCCCGTCTACGTCCGCAAGCAGATCGTCCACAACATCCACGTCGTGACCGAGCTCGAGTCGATGGGCGCGATTTTCGTCGACGAGGTCGACGAAGTCCCCGAGGGTGCGCACGTCGTCTTCAGCGCGCACGGGGTGTCGCCCGCCGTCGTGAACGCCGCCGCGGACCGCGGACTGCAGGCGATCGACGCCACCTGCCCTCTCGTGACGAAGGTCCACCGTGAGGCCGTCCGCTTCGCCCGCGACGACTTCGAGATCCTCCTCATCGGACACGACGGCCACGAAGAGGTGGAAGGGACCGCCGGGGAGGCACCGGATCACGTCACCGTCGTGAACTCGCCCGACGAGGCGGACCGCGTCGTCGTGAAGGATCCCGACAAGGTCGTCTGGCTCTCGCAGACGACGCTGTCGGTCGACGAGACGATGGACACGGTCCGTCGGTTGCGCGAACGGTTCCCGAACCTGCAGGACCCGCCGTCGGACGACATCTGCTACGCGACGCAGAACCGCCAGGTCGCGATCAAGAAGGTCGCTCAGGATGCCGACCTGGTGATCGTCGTCGGCTCGGCGAACTCCTCGAACAGCGTCCGTCTCGTCGAGGTCGCCCTCGAGTACGGCGCGAAGGCGGCCTACCGCGTCGACTACTCGCACGAGATCAAGCAGGAGTGGCTCGACGGTGTCGAGACGGTCGGCGTCACGTCCGGCGCATCCGTTCCCGAGGTCCTCGTGACCGAGGTGCTCGAGGATCTGGCCGGAGCGGGCTATCGCGACGTCGCCGAGGTGAAGACCGCAGAGGAGGACCTCATGTTCTCGCTCCCGAAGGAACTGCGTCAGGACCTCGAAGGTCGCCGTGACGAGCGCGCTCTCGGGGGACGGAACCGCTCGTGAGCGAGGAACCCCGACCGCGACCGCAGTACGGGGAGTACGCGACGCCCGAGCAGCAGCGGGCGGCGATCCGTCAGCCCGAGCCGGCAGCGCCGGCACCCGTCGACGCCCCGCATCCGCCGACGGCTCCCGCCACCACTGTCGCGGCGCGCCCGACCCGGACGGCGGACCGCATCATCACCGTCGCGCTCCTGGTGTACGGGCTCGTCACCGTCGTGAGCGCGATCCCGCAACTCGTCGACTTCACCGCGTTCGCGAAGACGTGGATGGAGGTCGCGGGCGTCGAGGGCGAGTTCACCAATACGGCGCAGGGCGCGCTGTGGGGCGGCGTCGGCGCGACGGTGTTCGCCGTCGGGTGGGTGCTCACCGCCGTTCTGTCGTGGTGGTCGCTCGCACGCGGGCGAGTGAGCTGGTGGATCCCGCTCGTGGGAGCGATCGTGACGTTCGTCATCGTCAGCGTCTGCCTCGTCGTGCCGCTGTTCGGCGACCCGGGGCTCGTCCGCGGACTGGCGCTCACCTCCTGAGGCCGGCGGCCCCGACCGCCGCTCCGGACGGTTGGAGAACGCCTTCCCTGCCTGATACTTTTACGGCTGCTGCGGGTTCTCCCTCGCGCGCTCATCTCGGGAGGGGAACTGTGACCGGCACACACCGGAGGTTCGCCTCCACCGCCATCGCCGTGGCCTGCACCGTCGGGATGCTGCTCGCCTCGCCGTCGGCGGCGGCGACGGCGGCGACGCCGGCCCCGATCGCCACCCCCGCAGCGACAGCCGCCGCGCTGACGCCCGGCACCGTGGCCGTGACGGGTGCTCCCGCCGTCGGCCGCACGCTGACCGCCGCGGTCGCCGGTTTCGGGCCCGCCCCGGTCGTCCTGACCTATCAGTGGTTGCGCGGCACGGCGGCGATCCCGGGAGCCACGGCGTCGACCTACGCACTCGTCTCCGCGGATGCCGGGGCCTCGGTCTCCGTCCGCGTGACCGTGTCGAAGGCGGGATACACGTCGCTCGTCCGCTCGAGCAGCGGCGTCACGGTCGAGCGCGTCCTCGGCGCGCCGTCGGGCGTCACCATCTCGGGGGCGGGAACGGTCGGGGGAACCTTGACGGCGAACCCGGGGACGTGGACGCCCGCGGGCGTGACCGTCGGGTATCAGTGGTTGCGCAACGGCGGCGTGATCCCGGGAGCGACGGCTCGCACCTACCGGATGGTGGCCGCCGATGCGGGCACGACCGTGTCCGTCCGCGTGACGGGCGTGAAGTCCGGGTACACGACCGCGTCCCGGACGTCAGGCGGGGTCGCTGTCCTCGCCTCCTTCACGACGACGCCGACGCCGACGATCTCCGGTTCCGCGACCGCGGGCGGTGTGCTCCGGGTGAACACCGGCACCTGGCAGCCTGCGCCGACGCAGTTCGGCGTCCAGTGGCGCGTCGACGGCAACCCCGTCGACGGTGCGACGGGCACGAGCTGGGAAGTGCCGACCGGGGTCGCCGGGCGGTCGGTGTCCGTCTCGGTGACGGCGTACCGCGCGAACCATCGGCCGGTCACGAAGACGTCCGCAGCGCGGTCCGTGTCGTGGTCGCTTGGGACATCCATGACCCCGGGGACGATGCTCCGGCCCGGAGTGAAGCTGACCTCTCCCGACGGTCGCTCCGCTTTCGGCATCCTCGGCGACGGCAACGTCGGCCTCACCCGCGGATACGCACTGACGAGGACCGCGAGGACCACGTTCGCCTTCGACGGCCGGCTCTCGTTCACCAAGGACGGCGAACTCCTCCTGCTGAACCAGTACGACGTCGTGCTCTGGAGCTCGCGGACGGCCGGCCTCGGAGCCACGGGCGCCGTGCTCGGCAACGACGGTGTCCTGCGCCTGGTCGACGGCAACGGCGACGATGTGTGGACGAGCGAAAAGATGGCGGCGCTGCCGGACGCGACGGGAGCCGCGGCATCCGTCCCGGGGCGCTACGGCTGGGCGTACCCGCTGCGCCCGAACGGGAAGTTCACCACCTACGCCGGCCACAGCGGCGACGACATCGCCGCTCCCACGGGGACGCCGATCTACGCAATGCGCGGCGGCACGGTCTCGGTGCGCGAGGTGTGGATCACGAGCGGATGCCCCTCGTGGGCTCCGAACAAGACGAAGCAGAAGGAGGTCGTCGTCACCTCGACCGTCGACGGCCACCGCTTCGAGCAGGTGTACGCCCACCTCAGCGCGTTCTCGGTGAAGACCGGCCAGTCCGTGGCGGCCGGGCAGCGGATCGGTTCGGTCGGCTCGACGGGCTGCTCCACCGGGCCGCACCTCCACACGGCGTTCGCCGTGGACGGGGTGCGCTACGAGCTCTACCCGCGCGACGTCCTGGGCACCGCCTCCTACTGACGCTCCGCACGACGAAGCCCCGGTCCGCAGAGAACCGGGGCTTCGTCGTACGAGGGAGGTCAGACGCCGAGCGACTTGCCCGCCGAGCCGAGCTGCTGCGTGGCGGCGACGACGCGCTGCGCCATCGCCGACTCGGCGACCTTGCCCCACGCGCGCGGGTCGTACTGCTTCTTGTTGCCGACCTCGCCGTCGAGCTTCAGGACGCCCTCGTAGTTGGCGAGCATGAAGCCGGCGACCGAGCGGGTGAAGGCGTACTGCGTGTCGGTGTCGATGTTCATCTTCACGACGCCGTTGGCGACCGCGGTGGCGATCTCATCGTCCGACGAGCCGCTGCCGCCGTGGAAGACGAGGTCGAGGGGCTTCGGGCCGGTACCGAAGTGCGCGGCGATGCCTTCCTGGATCTCACCGAGGAGCTCGGGGCGGAGCTTTACGCCGCCCGGCTTGTAGACACCGTGCACGTTGCCGAAGGTGAGGGCCGAGATGTAACGGCCGTTCTCGCCGAGACCGAGGGCCTCGACGGCCTTGGTCACGTCGGCGACGGTCGTGTAGAGCGCGTCGTTCGAGCCCTCGTGCTGGACGCCGTCCTCTTCGCCGCCGACGACGCCGACCTCGATCTCGAGGATCGCGTTGATGTTCTTCATCCGGGGGAGCAGGTCCCGTGCGATCTCGATGTTCTCGTCGAGGGGAACCGCCGAGCCGTCCCACATGTGCGACTGGAAGATCGGGTTGCGGCCCGCCTTGACCTCGGCCTCGGAGGCCTCAATGAGCGGCAGCACGAAGCCGGGGAGGGCGTCCTTCGGGCAGTGGTCGGTGTGGAGGGCGACCGTGATCGGGTAGTTCTTTGCGACCTCGGTGACGTACTTGGCGAACGCCAGGGCGCCGGTCGCACGACCCTTCACCGTGTGGCCGGCGAAGTAGTCCGCGCCGCCGGTGGTGACCTGGAGGATGCCGTCGGAGCCGGCCTCGGTCAGGCCCTGGAGGACGGCGTTGATGGTCTGCGAGCTCGAGACGTTGATCGCGGGGTAGGCGAAGCCGCCTGCCTTCGCGCGGTCCAGCATGTCGGCGTACTGGTCGGGTGTGGCGACGGGCATGTCAGCTCCTCGGGAAAGTCAGTGATTCACCGCAACTCTATCGAAGGGATGCCGCTCCCTCCCGAGCCGGCACGCTCGCCCAGAAGACAGCCTCCCTTCCGGATCGGAAAGATTCCGCATTCCTTCATCAGGCGAGGCCGGGAAACACGTGGTCGGCGGCGGCAACGGTCCTAGGCTGAGCCCATGGTGAGCCTGACTGCCGACATGAGTCCGCTGCATCCCGACCGCAACCTCGCGCTGGAGCTCGTTCGCGCGACCGAGGCAGCCGCGATCCGATCCGTTCCGTTCATCGGACGAGGGAAGAAGGAGCTCGCCGACGGCGCCGCCGTCGACGCCATGCGGGCGTTCCTCACCACGGTGAACTTCGACGGTGTCATCGTGATCGGCGAAGGGGAGAAGGACAACGCCCCGATGCTCTTCAACGGCGAGCGTGTCGGCACGGGGCGGGGGCCGCAGTGCGACATCGCGGTCGATCCGATCGACGGCACGACACTCACCGCGGAAGGACGCAACAACGCCCTCTCGGTGATCGCCGTGGCCGACCGCGGAGCGATGCTCGACGCCTCGACCGTCTTCTACATGGACAAGATCGTGACGGGTCCCGAGGGTGTCGGAGTGGTCGACATCCGCCTGCCGATCGCGGAGAACATCCGCCGCCTGGCCAAAGCGCTCGACAAGCCCGTCGACGAGCTCGTCGTCTCGGTGCTGAACCGTCCCCGGCACGCCCGGCTGATCGAGGAGATCCGGGATGCCGGTGCCGGCACGCGCCTCATGAGCGACGGCGACGTCGCGGGCGGCATCAACGCCGCGCGCCACAACGCGCGCACCGACATGTGCGTGGGTGTCGGCGGCAGCCCCGAGGGCATCGTCACCGCCTGCGCCATCAAGGCGCTCGGCGGCCACATCCAAGGTCGTCTGTGGGCGCGCGACGACGACGAGAAGCAGCGCGGGATCGACGCGGGCCTGAAGCTCGACGACCACGTCTACGAAGCTGATGACCTCGTCCGCGGCAACAACACGCTCTTCGTCGCGACGGGCGTCACCAACGGCGAACTCGTGGCGGGGGTGCGTCGCGCGGGTGACTTCGTCTACACCGAGAGCGTCGTGCTCCGCGGGGCATCCGGGACGCTTCGCCGCATCTCGTCGGAGCACCTCACCTCGAAGTGGCTCTGAGTCGGATCGCTCGCCGGGCGACTGGATAGCAGACACGCGCCGGGCGTCAACCCAGGATCACGGACGAGGCCTCTGGCACAATGGGCCGTGGTGTCAGAGATCCCCGGCACTCGCCACCGCCCCTCAGGAGTCCACATGTCCACCGCATCCAGCGATCCGCGCACGGGTCAGCTCTCGCTCACCGGTCACCTGCCCGTCACGCCGACGGGACAGATCCCGGTCGTGGGGCAGACGACAGCGGGGCCGCGTCCGGTGACGGCTCAGATCCCGGTGATCGACGACCCCGCACGTCGTCCGGATGTGCTGTTGCGTCGACGGATGCCTCCCGGGCACGAGATCAGCGCATGGTGGATGATCGGCGCGTTCGTGGCGGTGTCGCTGGGCGTCGTCGGCCTCATGACGTTCTTCCCCTCCTGAGCTCACCCTCGTCGGTCAGCCGGTCGCGGAGAGCACCGAGGTCGGCCGACGTGTGCGCGGAACCGTCACCGCGCTCGACTCCGTCGAGGAGTTCGGGAGCGGTCAGTCGTCTCGTCGTGGATTCGATGGGACGCGGTGTCGACAGCGTGTCGAGTTGGGTGTCGTCGATGCCGGGGAACCGCCGTGCACTGACGAGCACCCGCGTCTCGAGGGAGCCGGCGAAGCGGTTGTAGCTGTCGACGGTCCGTTCGATGGCGCGGCGGAGGTCGTCGGCGTGGCCGGCGAGCGACCCGAGCCGGTGGTACAGCTCGTTGCCCAGATCGAACAGCCGGCGCGCTTCGGTCGACACGTCCTGCTGCGTCCACGTGTAGGCCACCGTCTTGAGGACCGCCCAGAGGTTCACGGGGGACGCGAGCGCGACCCTCCGTCCGAACGCGTACTCCAGCAGGGCGGGATCCTCTTCGAGGGCGGCCGCGAGGAGGGACTCGCTCGGGATGAAGCAGACGACGAACTCGGGGCTCGACGGCATCCCCGCCCAGTAGCGCTTCTTCGCGAGAGCGTCGATGTGGGCGCGGACCGCGGCGACGTGCTTCGCGAGCAGGCGACTGCGCCGTGCACCCTCTTCGCCCACCGCCGTGACGGGGATCGCGCTGGCTTCGAGATAGGCGTCGAACGGCGCCTTCGCATCGACGGCCAGGGCCTTCTCGCCGGGGAGGCGCACGATGAGGTCGGGGCGACCGCTGCCGGCGTCGGAGGAGATCGAGGCCTGCGTGTCGAAATCGACGTAGCGGGTGAGGCCGGCGGACTCGACGATGCGGCGCAGCTGCGTCTCGCCCCAGACACCGCGCGTCCCATTGGAGCGGAGGGCGCCCGCCAGCGACTCCGTCGTGGCTCGCAGCGCCTCGTCCGACTCCCGCGACCGTCGCAGCTGCTCGGCGAGCGAGCCGAACTGCTCCTGCCGGTCGCGTTCGAGGTGATCCACCTTCTGCTGCATTGCCGTCAGGGTCTCCTGCACGGGGGCGAGGGCGCGGAGCACCGTCTGCTCGCGACGCTCCCGCTCGTCCCGAGCCGCCTGCTCGGCGTGCACCCGGCTCGTGACCTCTCGGTGAAGAGCCCGCTGCTGGTCAAGTTGGGTCTGCAGCGCGTCACGTGCCGCCTCGGCGGCCGAGGCGCGCGCCTGCAGGTCCGTGCGGCGGTTCGCTTCACGAGCGGCGACGAACGCGCCGGCGGCCAGGGCGCCGGCGATCAGGCAGATCACGGCGAGCACGGTGGCGAAAGCGGCATCCATGACGTTCATCGTGCCCGAGGGGTCGGACATCGCCCCGTCGCCGCGCGGCGGCAGGGCCTCAGGACGCGGAGGCGGGAACCGGCTGCGGGATCTGCGGGATGCGGACGCCGAGCAGCATCGCGAGCTCGACGAGGTCGCCGGCGCCGGCTCGCGCGCCCGCATCGATGACGATCTGTGCGCACGCGAGGGCATCGGCGGTCGCGTCGTGGTGGGCGAAGTCGAGGTGACCGGCGGCCGCCGCGACGAACGGCAGGCGATAGGACGGCAGGTCGTAGGTCTTCCGTGCCACGTGCAGGCTGCACAGGTAGCGCGCGGGCGGGGCGACGTGTCCCGTCACCTCGCAGGCGCTGCGCAGCACCCGCATGTCGAACCCCGCGTTGTGGGCGACGAGGATGTCGTCGCCGACGAAGTCGAGGAGGCGCGGCAACTGCTCGACCCACGTCGCGGCTGATGCGACGTCGCTCTCTCGGATGCCGTGGATGCCGACGTTGATCTCGAAGAACCGGTCGTGACCCGCGGGAGGGCGGATGAGCCAGCCCTCGGAGGCGACGACGCGGCCGTCGCGGACCCGGGCGAGCCCCACCGCGCAGGCCGAGGCGTTCGAGGAGTTCGCCGTCTCGAAGTCGATCGCGGTGAAGTCCAGGCCCATGTGATCCACCTTCACCGCCGATCCCGACGGGGATGCGGAGGCGCGCCGCCGCCGGTCCGGACCGGCGGACCGCACGGCGGCGGCCCGCCCGCCGCGTAGAGTGGATGCCCGTGGCTCTCACCATCGGAATCGTCGGACTGCCCAACGTCGGCAAGTCCACCCTCTTCAACGCTCTCACCAAGAACGACGTGCTCGCGGCGAACTACCCGTTCGCGACGATCGAGCCGAACGTCGGCGTGGTGAACCTGCCGGACCCGCGTCTGGACGTGCTCGCCGGGATCTTCTCCTCGGAGCGCATCCTCCCCGCGACGGTCTCGTTCGTCGACATCGCCGGCATCGTCCGCGGTGCGAGCGAGGGTGAGGGCCTCGGCAACAAGTTCCTCGCCAACATCCGCGAGGCCGACGCCATCGCGCAGGTGGTCCGCGGCTTCGCCGACGACGACGTCGTCCACGTCGACGGGGCCGTGAACCCGAAGAACGACATGGAGACGATCAACGCGGAGCTCCAGCTCGCCGACCTCGAGACGCTCGAGAAGGCGATCACGCGGTACGAGAAGGAGGTCCGCGGCAAGAAGCTCGACCCCTCGGTGCTCGAGACCGCGAAGGCCGCGCAGGACGCCCTCCAGCGCGGTGAGCTCCTCGCCGCATCCGGCATCGACCTCGCCCCCATTCGCGAGCTCGGCCTGCTCAGCGCCAAGCCGTTCATCTTCGTCTTCAACGTGGACGAGGCCGTCCTGATGGATGCTGCCCGCAAGGCGGAACTCGCCGCCCTCGTCGCGCCCGCTCAGGCCGTCTTCCTCGACGCGAAGATCGAGTCGGAGCTCGCCGAGCTCGACCCGGAGGACGCCGCGGAGATGCTCGCGTCGACCGGTCAGGAGGAATCCGGCCTCGACCAGCTCGCCCGCGTCGGGTTCGACACCTTGGGCCTGCAGACGTATCTGACGGCCGGCCCCAAAGAGGCCCGTGCCTGGACCATCGGAAAGGGCTGGAAGGCGCCGCAGGCTGCGGGCGTCATCCACACCGATTTCGAGAAGGGCTTCATCAAGGCCGAGGTCATCTCGTTCGAGGACCTCGTCGCGACCGGCTCGGTCCAGGAGGCTCGCGCCAAGGGCAAGGCGCGCCTCGAGGGCAAGGACTACGTCATGCAGGACGGCGACGTCGTCGAGTTCCGTTTCAACAACTGAGGATCCTCCCATGACACAGATTCAGCGCCAGGTGTTCGACGCCGAGGCTCGTGCCATCCCGTTCATCGACGAGGGAGAGGGTCCCGCTCTCGTCCTCATTCCCGCGCAGGGTCTCGACGTCGCCTACCTCGGCGGCCTCGCGAGCATCCTCGAGGAGGAGGGGTTCCGGATCGTCCGCATCGGCTCCCGCCGTCCCGGCGGCGCCGCGGCGTCCATGCACGATCTCGCGCAGGATGTCGTCGACGTCCTCGACCACCTCGGGGTCGGCTCCGCGTGGATCGGCGGTCACGCGTTCGGCGGCGCCGTCGCTCGCACCGTGGCGCTCGATCACCCCGGTCGTGCCAGCGGCGTGCTCCTGCTCGGCGTCGAAGCGGCCCGCGCCCTCGATGACGACGCGGCCCGTGCCCTGCACAGCGCCTTCTCCGCCCCCGTGGACGCGCCGGACACCGACGCCGTCCGCGCCCTGGTCGGACCCGGGATCTCCATCCCGGTGGCGTGGGATGTCTTCGCGCGGTCGCGCGACCTCGACGTCGAGGAACTCCAGAGCGCCGCGCTCGCCTCGACACCGGTCGCCGAATGGGCGAGCCTCGCCTCGTCGTTGCCGATCCTCATCATCCAGGGCGCCGTGGACCCGATCACGCCGCCCGCGAACGGCGACGACCTCCAGGCGACCGCAGCAGACCGGACGAGCGTCGTCCGTCTGCCGGATGCGGGACACCTGTTCCCGATGACGCATCCCGGTGAGACGGCGTTCCAGATCGAGGACTACCTCGGCTGGGATTGACGGCCGCGGCTCCGGTCAGCGGCGAAGCGTCTCGTGGGGGAGTTCCCCGAACTCCGCCCGGTAGTGCTGAGCGAACCTCGGGAGGTGGGCGAACCCCCACCGTCGGGCGATCTCTGCGACGGTGATCGCCTCGGCATCCGCTGACGTCAGGTCGCGGTTCACGGCCACGAGCCGAGCCGCACGGACGTACGACGCGGGCGTCACGCCCAGCGTCCGCTGGAAGGCGCTTTGGAGGCCCCTGACGCTGAGACGGGCCGCGGCGGCGATGTCGGCGACGCTGAGCGGCTCGCCGAGGTGGTCGTCGATGAAGTCCGTCGCACGGGTGACGGCCGCGGAGCCGCCAGTCGACTCGCCCGTTTCGGCGTCGATGCCGAAGGTGCTGACCGTCGCGGCGAAGACGGCGTCGACGGCAGCCTGTCGGATGAGGTCGTTGCGAAGGAGGGTTTCGTCGTCGAAGATCCGACTCACATGAGCGATCGTCGCCTCCCAGTGGTCCTGCAGGTCCGACGTGAGGGCGCCCCGATGCGGGAAGCGTCCGGCGGAGCTGAGGTCACGGCCCGAGAACGCTCCGAGCGCCGCGAGATCGAGGCCGATGGCCTCCGCATCGGCCGTCGAGGACCATGTCTCGGCTGAGCCGGGCGTCAGGAGGAAGGGGGCGCTGACGTCCAGAGGCGAGTCGTTGCTCACGGCGCGGACCCCGCCGCTGGCGACGCGACCGACGGCGACGTATCCCGACACGTCGACGTGCGCGTGGAGGAAGCCCGTGGTGCGGAGCCGGGTGAGCCTGAGCCTGTCGTCCCCGAGGGTCCGCTGGTGCAGTGAGAAAGCCGAATCCGCCTCGCGGATGGTCACGCCCGAGGCGACATGACGGAGCGCCTCTCCGGCGGACTTGATGTCGAACGCCTCGCGCGTCGTGTCGAGGACGCGGGAGGCGCCGTCAGCTGGCATGCCTCATCTTCTCGACCTCATCAGATGGATCCGCTGGATGCCGGCACCGAGGCGCCCTGCGGCTCGGGCACGACGTACAGGCCCGTCGGGGAGTTCGCGACGTGGCTCAGCGCGTCGAGCCAGGCGGGGTTGAGCGAAGGCTGTCGGCTGCCGAAGTACTGCCAGTGCAGGTCTGCACCAGGATGCAGCCACACGACCTGACGCCCGTCGCCGAGGCTCTGATCGTTCCGCCACATGAAGGTGAACGCTTCGCCGCGGCGCAGCTTCGTGGTGATAACCAGCTGCAGGTGCGCCAGCAGGCGATCCTCGAAGTCGGCTCGGATGCGGTCGTTGTAGATGAACTTGCCCACGGGGTCCTTTCGGCGTTCTTGATATCCATTATGCGCACATCATCCGTAATACGCAGTATCAGAGTCGTCCCGAGAGGCACCGCGGGACGTACCCTGGGAACGAGGGTCCCGTCGGACCGCAGTCGACAGGGGAGAGAAGGACAGCGTGCCCGCGCTCCGTGAGCATTTCCGCTCCGCCGATCTCGGTGAGGCGGAGGCCTACATCACCCGCAGTTACGGGAGCGTCGATCTCGACGCACAAGACCTCACGTTCGAGGAATCGAGCGTCGGGGACGAGCGATTCGCGCTGCGGCGTCTGAACATCGGTGGCGGGTACAGCGCGGAGTGCGACCTCGACGCGATCATCGTGGTGCACAGCGACGCACGGTACGAGTGGGAGATCGACGGCGAACGCGGCGACGCGGCGGATCCCGTCCTCTTCCAACCGGGATCGACCCTCGCCTGTCGCCTCCAGGACACTCGCGTGCAGGTGGTCGCGTTGCCTATGGACGCGTTGACGGACCTCGCCCGGACCGTCTACAACGATGACACCCTCACGGTGCGTTTCGACGGCACGCGTCCCGCCGACCCGACGCTCCTGCGTGCCTGGCGATCGGCGTCCGCTCTGGCGTTCTCCGCCGAGGCGACTCTCGACAACGATCTCGCGCGCGCCTCCATGTTCCGCTCGATCGCGGTGTCGACGCTCGAAGCGTTCCCGCTCATCGGCGATCGCGCCCAGCGCGTGGAGAGCGTCGCCCAGCAGCAGCGGGCCTACCGCGCTGCGGTGTCGTTCTTCGAGCAGAACGCCTCACTCCCGATCACGGTCGACGACGCGGCGGCGGCGGCCGGTGTTGGAAGCGGTGCGCTCCGACGCGCATTCCGGGGGCACTCTGTCGCGGGGCGCTCTCCGCTGGAACACCTCACGGCCGTCCGACTGGACGCCGCCCACGCAGACATCGTCGGAACCGCGATGGGGTCGGTCGACGATCTGAGTGAGATCGCGTCGCGGTGGGGGTTCACGGAGGAGGGGCTCCGTCGGCATCACCTGGCCGCGTACGGGACCCGCCCCGAGGATCTGCTCGGCGTCTGACGCTCCAGCCCTACTCCGCGTCGGCTTCGGGCTGCCCCTGTCCGGGTCCCGGACGGAACGCGGCATCGTCGGCGATGTCGACCCGGGTGACGCCATCGTGCTCCGTCACCAGATAATGCGCCTCGGCGGAGGGGGCGCCCCGGTCCTCGGGACCCTCCACGTCGGGGGCGAGGTCTTCGGGTCCGCTGTCGGTCGTGTCCATCTCGGTGTCCTTCCGGTGGGTTCGGTCGTCACGATAGATGCCGCGCCGAGGCGGTGCTCGGGGCTTGCTCCGGACCGGGACCCCGGGTAAGCCGCCGCGAGGCAGGCGACGCACAGGCGGGGATGGCAGGCTGGACGCATGCCCGTCGCCTCGCCGCCTCCGACGTCCGTTCGATCCGCGTGGTCCCGTATCGCCGCGTTCTCGGCCGGTCTCGCGGCACTCCTCATCTTCACGGTCGCCGGCCCCGCGTCCGCGCACGACGAACTCCTGGGCAGCACGCCCTCGCCGAACGAGCAGCTGAGCACGGCCCCCACATCGGTCGTCCTCACCTACTCCGCCGCGATCCTGCACGAGGGGGCCGAGATCGTCGTGCTGGATGCCTCGGGCAAGGACTGGACCGACGGGGACCCCGCCATCGACACGAACACGCTCACCGTCCCCGTCGCCTCGGGCATGCCCGAGGCGGGGTACCTCGTGGAGTGGCGGGTCGTCTCCAGCGACGGTCACCCGATCAGCGGCACGATCCCCTTCGCGGTCGGCGACGCGACGCCTCTGCAGTCCTCGCAGGCGACCCCGGATGCCGGTGGTGACGGCATCTCTGTGGTGCCGTTCGTCGTGGGCGGCATCGTGGTCGTGGTCGTCGTCGCGGTGGTCGTCGCGATCGCGGTGGCCCGTCGACGCACGACGCCCCCGTCGCGCGACTGAGTCGCGGCCGGGGGCGTCGAGCGCGGGGGATCAGACGGTCTGCGCCGCGTGACGTCCTTCGGCGATCTCCTCGACCAGCTTGGCGTTGAAGGCCGGCAGGTCGTCGGGCGTGCGGCTCGAGACGAGCCCGGCGTCGACGACGACCTCTTCGTCGTGCCAGGTGGCCCCGGCGTTGACGAGGTCGGTGTGCAGGCTCGGGTAGCTCGTGAGCGTGCGACCCCCGAGGACGTCCGCCTCGACGAGCAGCCACGCCGCGTGGCAGATCGCCCCGACCGGCTTGTGCTGGGCGAAGAAGTCGCGGGCGAAGCGCACGGCCGAGGCATCCAGTCGGAGGTCGTCGGCGTTCACGACGCCTCCGGGGAGGACGAGCGCGTCGTACTCGGCTGCGTCGGCGTCGTCGGAGGTGACGTCGACGCGCTGCTCGTGCCCGTTCTTGCCGGTGATGCTGCCCGAGTCGGGAGCGATCATGATCGCTGCGGCCCCGGCATCCGTCACGGCCTGCCAGGGGGAGGTCAGTTCGCTGTCTTCGAATCCATCGGTCGCGAGGAAGGCGACGCGCTTTCCGGTGAGGGTGCTCATGCCCTCGACGCTAAGCGGTGCGGCGCGGGAGGTTCAGGCCCTTGACCCCTGAGCCGGTGCCGGTTACGCGGCGTAGCATGGACGGCATGGCCACCTCGAACCTGCCGACCCCGTCCCTGCAGCCGATCTCGACGCTGTCGAACGCGACGGAGGACACGGACGCCCTCGAACTCCTGGACGAGGGCGCATCGTGCTGCGGCGGGGGCTGCTGCAGCACCAACTGACCCGCGCTGCCTCAGCCTGAGGCGGCCTGAGGCGTCGCTTCGCCGCGGTCAGTGCGCGAGCGCAGGGGCTCCGTCCGCGTCGGTCTCGGCGGGCTTGCGGACGAACAGGGCGAGCCCGACCGCTGCGGTCGCGACGATGGCCCCGACCACGAACGCCGCGTGGACGCCGTCCGCCTTCGCGAGCACCTCATCGGTCCCGTCCGCCATCCGCGCGGCGGTGGTCACGGTCATGATCGTCACGAAGAGCGCGGTCCCGGCAGCGCCGGCGACCTGCTGGAGCGTCCCCACGGTCGCCGACCCGTACGGGTAGAACCGGCGGGGAAGTGAGCCGAGCGCCGAGGTCAGCAGTGGCGTGAACGTCAGGCCGAGTCCGAGGTTCAGGGCGAGGTGCACCGCGATGACGAAGGGCACCCCGGTGTTCACGTCGAACAGCGTCATGCCCCACAGGGCGGCGGCCGCGATGATCATGCCCGGGATCACGAGGGGCGTGGGGCCGAAACGGTCGAAGGCGTTGCCGACGAACGGCGCCATGACACCCATCAGGATGCCGCCGGGAAGCAGCATGAGCCCGATGCCGAGGACGTCGAGGCCGAGCACCTGCTGCAGGTAGATCGGCAGCAGGACGATGGAGCCGAACAGCGCCGCGAAGACCACGACCACCAGTACGACCGCCAGCGAGAAGGTCCGGGTCTGGAACGTGCGGAGGTCGAGGAGTGCACTGTCGGTCTTCTGCAGGTGAAGCTGACGCAGCACGAACAGGACGAGGGCCACGGCGCCGACCGCGAGGGGGATCGCGACGGGGATGGGAGCGTGCCCCGACGCGGACTCGCCGATCGCGCTGAAGGCGTAGATGAGCCCGCCGAAGCCGAGTGCGGACAGCGGAACGGAGAGGACGTCGAAGCGGGCGTCGGCGCGTGTCTCGGTGACGTTCTTCACCCAGACCGCGCCGAGGGCGATCGCGATGAGGGCGATGGGGAGCATCACCCAGAAGATCGCGTGCCAGGTCAGCGTCGACAGGATCAGACCCGAGACCGTGGGTCCGATCGCGGGGGCGACGGCGATGACGACGGTGATGGTGCCCATCATCCGGCCGCGGTGAGACGGCGGGACGATGTTGAGGACCGTCGTGAACAGCAGCGGCATCATGATCGCGGTGCCGCTCGCCTGCACGATGCGCCCCGCGAGGAGGAACCCGAAGTCGGGGGCGAGGGCGGCGATCAGAGTGCCCGCCGCGAACAGGCTCATGGCTGTGAAGAAGACCGTGCGGAGGGGGAAGCGCTCGAGCAGGAAACCGGTCAGCGGGATGACGACCGCCATCGTCAGGAGGAAGCCCGTCGTGAGCCACTGGCCGGTGGCGACGGTGATCCCGAGGTCGGCGACGATGTCGGTCAGGGCGACGCTCATGGTCGTCTCGTTCAGGATGACGACGAAGGCGGCGACGACGAGCAGGGCGATGACCGGCCCGGTCCGGCGCGGAGCCGACTCGGACGAGAGGGTGGGCGTGGAGGCGGTGTCCGACAGGGGCACGTGAGTCCTTCGACAGAGGGGCGGGGCAGCTGGCGCGAGAGAGCGCATGCGACGCGGGTCGTTCAGCCTAACCGGCGCGCACCGCCGCGCATTCCCGCGCGGCCGGTGGTGTCGCGGCGGGGCTAGGGTGACGGGATGAGCATGGGCGGACCCGGAGGCGGTCGCGGCGGGTTCCGCGCTGTCGACGAGGCGGCGCAGCGAGAGCGCAACGCGTCGGCTCCCCGCATCCCGGATCTCGGTCGACGCGTGGTCGCCCTCTTCCGTCCCTACCGTCGCCGGTTGGTCGTCACGGCGATCCTCGTGGTCCTCGGTGCGGCGGTCGGGGTGATCCCGCCGCTGCTCGTCCAGCGCATCTTCGACGACGCGCTCTTCCCCGTCGACGGGTCCGCGCCGCAGCTTGGGCTCCTGGGCGTCCTCGTCCTCTCGATGATCGGGCTGTTCGTCCTCGGCGCGGCGCTCGGGATCGCGCAGACCTGGCTCACCTCGACCGTCGGCAACCAGGTGACGGGAGACCTGCGGGTGCGCATGTTCGCCCACCTGCAGGCGATGGACCTCGGCTTCTTCACACGGACGAAGACGGGCGTCATCCAGTCGCGGCTGCAGAACGACGTGGGCGGGGTGTCCGGCGTCCTCACCAACACGGTCACGAGCATCCTCGGCAACACGGTCACGGTGATCTCCGCGCTCGTCGCGATGCTCCTCATCGACGTCCGGCTGACCCTCATCGCCGTCGTCATGATGCCCGTGCTGATCCTCGTGCAGCGACGCGTCGGGCAGGTGCGCGCCCGCATCGCCGGACAGACGCAGGAGTCCCTGTCGGAGCTCAGCGCCATCACGCAGGAGACCCTGAGCGTCTCCGGCATCCTGCTGTCGAAGTCCTTCAACCGCCAGCGGGCCGAGTCCGACCGCTACGCCGCCGAGAACCGCACGCAGATCGGACTGCAGGTGCGGCAGGCGATGAGCGGGCAGGGCTTCTTCGCCGTCGTGCAGATCATCATGTCGTCGGTCCCGGCGATCATCTACCTCGTCGCGGGCTTCTTCATCACGGGGGACGCCGTGCCCATCACCGCGGGCGCGGTCGTCGCCTTCACGACGGTGCAGGCGCGCCTGCTCATGCCGCTCATGGGGCTCATGCGCGTCGCGCTGGACGTGCAGACCTCGCGCGCGCTGTTCGCCCGCATCTTCGAGTACCTCGACCTGCGGCCGGCGATCGCCGACACCGCGGCCGCGGTCGACGTCGCGGACGCCCCCGGTCCGGTCGGCCGGATCGAGTTCCGGGGCGTCTCGTTCCGGTATCCGGATGCCGGGCCCGACAGCCCGGCAACGCTCGACGGCGTGTCCTTCGTCGCCGATCCGGGGCAGCACGTCGCGTTCGTGGGGCCGTCCGGTGCCGGCAAGACGACGATCCTGTACCTGGCGCCGCGGCTCTACGAGCCCACCGCGGGGACGGTCCTGTTCGCCGGCGCCGACCTGCGCTCGCTCGCACAGGCGTCGGTGATCGACCGCATCGGGATCGTGTCGCAGGAGACCTACCTCTTCCATGCGACGATCCGCGACAACCTGCGGTACGCGAGGCCTGACGCCACGGATGCCGAGATCGAGGCGGCGTGCATCGCCGCCAACATCCACCACGTCATCGCCGGCTTCGAGGACGGGTACGACACCGTCGTGGGCGAGCGCGGATACCGCCTGTCGGGCGGCGAGAAGCAGCGGATCGCGATCGCCCGCGTGCTGCTGAAGGACCCGCCGGTGCTGCTGCTCGACGAGGCGACCTCCGCGCTCGACACCGTCTCGGAGCGGGTCGTCCAAGAGGCGATCGACGAAGCGGCGCGGGGCCGGACGACACTGTCGATCGCGCATCGACTGTCCACCGTGATCGCCGCCGACGTCATCCACGTCGTCGAGGCGGGGCGCATCGTCGAATCCGGTACCCACGCCGAGCTGCTGGCCGCCGGCGGTCTCTACGCAGAGCTGGCCGCGCAGCAGGTCGCCGCGGGCAGGATCGAAGGCGCGGGCTAGAGCGCGCTCACCACCCGCTCGCGGCGGTCACGAGCGGAGCGGATGCCTCGTCGAGCGTCACGCCCTCGCGCGCGGCGCGATCGGCGAGATCGCGAGTGAAGGCGCCGAGCAGCTGCCGGTACGCGTCGTCGGGGTGATGCTCGGCGACCCGGACGAGGCCCGGGACGTCCATGTCGAGGATGAGGCGGACGCGAGCGCGAGCGGCGCCCGGGTGGCCGGCGGTGTCGAGGACGTCGATCCCGCCGCGCATCCCGTCGAGGTAGTCCCGCAGCACCGACACGGCGTGACGGCGCTGCGTGATCGAGGTGCCGTCGGCGCGCTCGCGCCAATGGACGACGACGTCGGGGATCACGTCGATCGCTGAGGCGGCGACGTACATCTGCTGCGCGACCACCTGGTCCTCGTAGGCGCGCTCCTCGGTGAAGCGGAGTCCCGCGCGACGCCAGAGGTCGGTGCGGCTCACCTTCGACCAGGCGACGATGTTCCCCGACACGTCGGGGTGGTCTGCGAGGGTCGTGCGTCGCCGGCCGGGGGAGGTGGATGCTGCGACCCACGGCTGGACGACACCGGGGGAGTAGTAACCGGCGGCATCCGCGCGCAACCGCACGTAGGCGCCGACGGCGATGTCGCTGCTGGAGTCCTCGAGGCTGCCGACGAGCAGGTCCAGCGCCCCGGGGGTCATGACGTCGTCGGCGTCGAAGAACCCGACGTAGGGGGTGTCGACGAGCGCGAGCGCCTCGTTGCGCGAGGCGCCGAGTCCCTGCGCGACCTCGTGGCGCACGAGCGTGAAGCGCGGGTCGTCGGCGGCGGTGGCGGCGAAGATCTCCGCCGTCGCGTCGCGGGAGGCATCGTCGACGAGGAGGGCGCGGAAATCCGTACGCGTCTGTGCGCGCAGGGAGGCGAGGGCTTCCTCGGCGAACGCGCCGACGTCGCGTCCGGGCACGATCACGGTGACGGTCGGGGTGCTCATCATCGCGATCGTACCGCCGCGATCGATGCGGCGATCGCGTCGGCGAGGGGCCCCGGATCGATCTCGGCGCGGTGCCCGAAGCTGAACCGGACCGACGCCTGCGCGACCTCGGGAGCGACGCCGAGAGCGAGGAGGACGTGCGACGGCTCGTCGCTGCCGGCCGCGCACGCGGATCCGCTCGAAGAGACGACACCGCGACGCTCGAGCTCGAGGAGGACCGCCTCTCCGCTGACCCCGGCGAAGGTGAAGCTGGCCGTCCCGGGGAGCCGGCGCGACGGATGCCCCGTGAGACGGGCCTCGGGGACGAGGGCGAGCACGCGCTCGGTGACAGCCTGTCGGAGCGCCGAGACCCGCTCCGACGACGTTCCGCGTTCCCGTTCGGCGAGCTCGAGGGCGACCGCCAGTCCCACGGCGCCCGCGACGTTCTGCGTGCCGCTGCGGCGATCGCGCTCCTGGCCGCCCCCGTGGAGGAGCGGTTCCAGGGGGATGCGGCCGCGGATCGCGAGTGCTCCGATGCCCTGCGGTGCGCCGATCTTGTGGCCGGCGATCGACAGGGCGTCGGCGCCGGTTCCCGCGAGGGGGAGCCAACCGGCGGCCTGAACGGCGTCGAGGTGGAAGGGGACGTGTGCGTTCGCCGTGACGGCGGCGAGGCCGGCGGCATCCTGCACCGTCCCGATCTCGTTGTTCGCGTAGCCGAGCGACACGAGCGCCGTGTCGTCGCGCAGCGCGTCGGCGAGGACCTCGGGGGAGACGAGGCCGTCCGCATCGACCGGGAGTCGCGTGACCGCCGTGCCGTGGACCCGTTCGAGGTAGTCGACGGAGGCGAGGATCGATTCGTGCTCCACAGCGCTCGTCACGACGTGCCCGGCGCGACCGTGACGGAGGAGTCCCGCGAGGACGACACCCTTGATCGCGAGGTTGTTCGCCTCCGTCGCGCCCGAGGTGAAGATCACATCGCCCGGTCGCATCCCGAGGACGGACGCGACGCGACGTCGCGCATCGGCGAGGACGGCGGCGGCGTCCTCGCCGACCGTGTGGTGGCTCGACGGGTTGCCGTAGCGCTCGCCGAGGAAGGGCAGCATCGCCTCCCGCACCTCGGGACGGACGGGGCCCGTCGCCGCGTGATCGAGGTAGAGCACCTCAGGCCTCGTCGATGCGGACGTCGAGTCCCAGGTCGAGAGCCCGCGCGGAATGTGTCAGCGCACCGACCGAGATGACGTCGACCCCGGTCTCGGCGATCGCACGTACGGTGTCGAGCGTGACCCCGCCGGACGCCTCGACGGTGGCCCGCCCCGCCACCTGGAGGACTCCCGTCCGGAGGCCCTCGAGCGTGAAGTTGTCGAGCATGATCGTGCCGATGCCGGCGGCGAGCACCGCCTCGATCTGGTCGAGACGGTCGACCTCGACCTCGATGTGGGCGGTGTGGGGCAGGCGGGTCTTGGCGTCGAGGATCGCCTCGGTGACCGACAGCCCCGAGCGGGTGAGGACGGCGAGGTGGTTGTCCTTGGCCATCACGGCGTCCGACAGCGAATGGCGGTGGTTGGCGCCGCCGCCGCTGCGGACCGCGTGGCGTTCGAAGGCGCGCAGGCCCGGTGTCGTCTTCCGGGTGTCGGCGATGCGCACGCCCGTCCCGGCCACCGCGTCCGCATAGGCGGCGGTCACGGTCGCGATGCCCGACATGCGCTGGACGAAGTTCAGGCCGATCCGCTCCGCGGTCAGGATCGCGCGGGCGGGGCCGGTCACGACCGCGAGGACGTCGCCCCGCGCGAAGCGGGCGCCGTCCGTCACACGCACGTCCACCTCGACCCGGTCGTCCGTGAGGGTGAACGCGGCGGAGAAGACGGCGCCCCCGCTGAACACGCCGGCTTCGCGCGCGACGAGTTCGGCCGTCGCGGTGGCGGATGCCGGAATCAGCGCCTCGCTCGTGATGTCACCCCACGGGGCGTCCTCGAGGAGGGCTGCGCGGACGGTGGTCTCGATGACGGCGGGTGAGAGCATCACGCAGCCCCTTCCAGGTCGGGTCGGACGCGCGCATCGGCGGAGGCCGGGTCGTCCGTGCGCTGGTGGGAACCCACCGAGCCGGTCCGCGCGAGCGCGGCGGCGACCATGAGCTCCGCGACGAGCAGGAGGTTGGCGTCCTCGTGCTCCGCCAGGGACACCGGCGGGGTGGCGGAGGTGCGCCAGGCCGCGAGGGTGCGGGCCGCGCGGCGGAGGCCGTCGCCGTCACGCGTCACCCCGGCATCCGCCCACATGAGCTCCTGCAGCGCGCGCCGGGTGAAGGGCGGGTGCGGGATGCCGTCGGGTGCCGACACGACGACGGCGGGGGTGCCGGCGGGCACCGGCCACGCCGCGCCCTCCGTGGCCGCGGCATCGCCGGCGCGGGCGCCGAACACGGCGCCTTCGAGGAGGGAGTTCGAGGCGAGACGGTTCGCCCCGTGGACGCCGGTCCGCGCGACCTCTCCGACCGCGTACAGGCCCGGGACGTCGGTGCGGCCGTCGAGGTCGGTGACCACGCCGCCCATCAGGTAGTGCGCGGCCGGCGTCACGGGGATCGGCTCGCGCGCCCAGTCGAGCCCGCGCGAGCGGACGGCGGCGTCGATGGTCGGGAACCGGGCGGCGAGGAACCGTGATCGCTCGTCGGGGTCGGAGCTGTGCACCGCGGTGGTGTCGAGGAGGACGGGACGCCCGCCCTGGCGCGCCATCGCGGCGGTGATCGCACGGGCGACGACGTCGCGGGGCGCCAGCTCGCCTTCCGGGTGGGCGTCGAGGGCGAACCTGCGTCCGCTCTCGTCGCGGAGGACAGCGCCCTCGCCGCGCACGGCCTCCGAGACGAGGAAAGCGTCGCCCGTGGCGAGCACCGTGGGGTGGAACTGCACGAACTCGAGATCTCGGACGGCAGCGCCCGCCCGGGCGGCGAGGGCGATCCCGTCACCGGTCGCCACGGCGGGGTTGGTGGAGTGGGCGAACAGCCGGCCTGCGCCACCGGTCGCGAGGATCACGGCGTCCGCCTCGATGCGCCCGCCGCCCAGGGTCTCCACACCGGCGACGCGACCCTCCCGGCGAACCAGGTCGGTCACGTACGTGTGCTCGAGGACGCGGATACCGCTCCGGCGGATCTGCTCGACGAGGGCGCGCTCGATCTCCGCACCGGTCGCGTCGCCCCCGGCGTGCAGGATGCGGGGGGACGAGTGCGCTCCCTCGAGGCCCGCGCGGAGCGTCCCGTCGGCGTCCCGGTCGAACCGGACGCCGGCCGCGATGAGGTCCCGGATGCGATCGGGGCCCTCCGTGACCAGGACGTCGACGGCGCCCGGATCGGCGAGTCCCGCTCCGGCGACGAGGGTGTCGCGCGCGTGGTCGATCGGCCGGTCGTCGGGGGAGAGCGCGCCCGCGATGCCGCCCTGCGCGTACCGTGTGTTGGCTTCGGCGAGCTCGCTCTTGGTGACGATCGTGACCGTCGAGCCACCGGCATCCGCGTGGAGTGCGGCGGTCAACCCGGCGATGCCCGAGCCGACCACGACGACGGTGGTCACGGCTTGGCCGCCAGCATCCGCTCGAGGGCGACGCGCGCCGGCTGGGCGACATCGGCCGGCACGGTGATCCGGTTGCGGACCTCACCGGCGACGAGCCCCTCGAGGATCCAGGCGAGGTAGCCCGGGTGGATCCGGTACATCGTCGAGCACGGGCAGACGACCGGGTCGAGGCAGAAGATCTCGTGCTGCGGGAACTGCGCCGCCAAGCGTTGGACGAGGTTGATCTCGGTGCCGATCGCGAACGTTGTGGGCTCGGTGGCGGCGGCGATGGCCTTGCGGATGTAGTCCGTCGATCCCGCTTCGTCCGCCGCGTCCACGACGTCCATCGGGCACTCGGGGTGCACGATCACCCGGACGCCGGGGTGCTCCGCCCGCGCGGCGGCGATCTGGTCGACCGTGAACCGGCGGTGGACCGAGCAGAAGCCGTGCCAGAGGATGACCCGGGCGTCGGCGAGCTCCGCCTCGCTCGATCCGCCGAGCGCTTTCCGCGGATTCCACATCGGCATCTGCTCGAGGGGGACGCCCATGGCCTTCGCCGTGTTGCGGCCGAGGTGCTGGTCGGGGAAGAAGAGCACGCGACGTCCACGGGCGAACGCCCACTCGAGGACCGTCCGCGCGTTGGACGAGGTGCAGACGATCCCGCCGTGTCGGCCCACGAAGCCCTTGATCGCGGCGGAGGAGTTCATGTACGTCACGGGGATGACGGGGAGCAGCCCCTCGGCATCCGGAGCGTCCATGTCGCCGTAGACGTCGGAGAGCTGCTCCCAGCACTCCTCGACCTGGTCGATGTCGGCCATGTCGGCCATCGAGCACCCGGCGGCGAGATTGGGGAGGATGACGGCCTGCTCGGGGCGGGAGAGGAGGTCGGCGGTCTCGGCCATGAAGTGCACACCGCAGAAGACGATCGCCTCGGCGTCGGGGTGCTCGAGGGCGGCGTTGGCGAGCTGGAAGCTGTCGCCGACGTAGTCCGCGTGGGTGACGACCTCCTCGCGCTGGTAGAAGTGGCCCAGCACGACGACGCGCTCGCCGAGGGTGTGCTTCGCGGCGACGATGCGGGCCGCGAGCTCGGCCTCATCCGCCTCGCGGTACTCGGCCGGGAGCTGCCCCTGTCGCGGAGCACCGGTCGGGATGACGTCGCCCATCGACGAGCCGGGTCCGTAACCGGGGCGGGTGTCGAAGGTCCACGGGCCGGCCGCGAGGTCGGTGTTGCAGGTCTCGGCGGTGGTCTCGCCGGCGACGATCGCCTGGATCTCGTGATCGACGCTGGGATCGATCGGTCGGGTATCGATCGGTCGCGGCTGCAGGGTGACGGGGGTTGCGCTCATGTCGGTTCGGGTCCTTCACTGCGGGAGCGGGCCGCGGTCGGCCAACTCGACGTCCTGGTTGTAGCGGTAGAGGCGGGCGGGCCGGTGGCTTCCGGTGCGGAAGTCGTCGGTGGGGATGAGGGTGTCGGATCCCTCCACCTGGCGGCGGAAGTTGGCGGGGTCGAGGCGCCTGCCGAGGATCGCCTCGTACACGTCGCGCAGCTCGGCGAGGGTGAAGCGGTCCGGGAGGAAGCCGTGGGCGATGCGGCTGTAGCCGACCTTGTTGCGCAGTCGCCACAGGGCGTAGTCGACGATGTGGTTGTGATCGAAGGCGAGCGCGGGGAGGGCCGTCGCATCGAACCAGGCGACATTGTGCTGTTCCGTCGCTTCGGTGACGTCCTCGCGCACGAGCGCCCAGTACACGATGGAGACGACCCGACCGGGGGAGCGGCCGAGGTCGCCGAACGCGTAGAGCTGTTCGAGATAGCTCGGTGAGAGCCCGGTCGTCTCTGCGAGGGTGCGGGATGCCGTGGCCTCGAGGTTCTCCGCGGGGTCCACCCACCCGCCGGGCAGAGCCCACTGACCCTCGTGCGGGTCGCGCGTCCGGCGCACGAGCGGCAGCTCGATGCGGGCGTCGTCGGCCTCGCGGCGCAGGCGGAAGATGACCGTCGACACGGCGACGCCGATGGAAGCGGGGGGAGTTGTTCTTGTCATGGTGACCTTAAGTACGGGACCGATCTTAAGGTCACTTCGACACGAACCGCAACATGGACGATGACACGAACCGATTTCCCAGCAGCCGCGTCCTACGCTGATCACGAGTGACCGCCGGCTCTCCCGGGCGGACTCGTCAAGGGAGGCCGCCGTGCTCGTCGTCGACATCATCGTCGTGCTCGTGCTCATCGCCGCACTGTTCGGCGGACTCCTGCGCGGTCTCGTCGCGACGGCGGGCACGCTGATCGGCGTCGTGCTCGGCGCCGTCCTCGCTGTCTGGCTGACGCCCGTCATCGCTCCGACCTTCGCGGGGTGGGAGTACCGCAGCCTCGTGCTCGCGATCATCGCGCTGGCCATCGTGGTCCTCCTCGCTTCCCTCGGCACGGCGGTGGGCGCTCGCGTGCGCCGACGGGTCGATCGGGTCAAACTCGCCCCGCTCGACCGCATCCTGGGCGGCCTCGTCAACACCGCCGCAGCCGCCCTCGTCCTCCTCCTCGCGAGCGGGGCGATCGTCGGATCCGGGATGCCGGTGGTCGCCCCCGCCGTCGCCTCCTCGCGCGTGCTCGGCGCCATCGACGCCCTGACCCCGCCGGCGGTCGATTCGGCGCTCGCCGAGTTCCGCGGATTCATCGTCGACGAGGGCATCCCGCGCGTGGGCGAACTGCTCGCCCCCGAAGTCGAGCCGACGGCGCCCCCGGTCGCGCTCGACGATCCGCAGCTCGAGCGGGCCGGGGCATCCGTCGCCCGCATCAGCGGCAACGCGTACGCATGCGGCGCGTCCCTGACGGGATCCGGTTTCGTGGTGGCGACCGACCTCGTCGTCACGAACGCCCACGTCGTGGCCGGTGTCGACACCCCGCTCGTGGAGCTCCCCGGTCGCGATGCCGAGGAGGGGCGAATCGTCTACTTCGACCCGATCGACGACCTCGCGGTCATCAGCGTCTCGGGGCTCGACGCCCGCCCGCTCCCGATCGTGGGCGACGTGGCGGCCGGCACACCGGTCGCCGTGCAGGGGTACCCCCTCGGCGGTCCGTTCACCAGCAGTGCGGCATACGTGCTGTCGGTGGGCGACGCGATCGTCTCGGACATCTACGAGAAGAGCTCGCAGCCCCGCGAGATCTACGCGCTCCAGGCGGACGTTCGGCCCGGCAACTCGGGCGGACCGCTGCTCACCGAGGCGGGCGAAGTGACCGGTGTGGTCTTCGCCCGAGGCCAGGACGACGCATCGCGCGGCTACGCGATGACGACCGACGAGCTCCGCCCCGCGCTGGAGGTCTCACCCGACGCGGCGACGGTCTCGTCGGGGGAGTGCACGAGCGACTGACGCCGTATCGGCGCAGCGGGCCCCGATGATAGGCTCGCGCTCACAATCGCACACCGGACCATCGCGTCTGCTCGGGAGAAGCCCTCGTGGCTGCCGAAGGAGCAATCCCTCCCCGGAATCTCTCAGGCCCCCGTACCGAGCCGACATGGTCACTCTGAAAAGCGGCATTCTCGGATGCCCGCCGACGGGGCAAGCGGGCATCGCCCGTGAAATCTCTCAGGCCGATGACAGAGGGGGAGGAACTCACCCGCATCCCGCTGCGCCGTCAGGAGTTCCGTTGTTCCCACCGTCACACCCACCCGCTCGATCATCGCGATGACTCCGGGCATCGGCGTCTTCGACCTCTTCACCGTCGGTATCGGGCCGTCCAGCTCGCACACGGTGGGACCGATGCGAGCCGCCGCGGACTTCGTCTCCCGCATCGATGCCGACGCGGCGAACCGCGTGCAGGTCGATCTGTACGGCTCCCTCGCGGCGACCGGTCGCGGACACGGCACGCTGACCGCCGTCCTGCTCGGGCTCGAGGGCCTCGAGCCCGACGTGGTCCTGCCCGCCCAGGTCGAGGAGCGGACGGCCGCGATCGCCGACGAGCGTCGGGTGCGGGTGGGCGGCACGGGCGAGGTCCCGCTGTGCGAGGACGACGTCATCCTCCACCCCCTCACGATCCTCCCGGGGCACACCAACGGGCTGCGGCTGCGGGCCTGGGATGCCGCGGATGTCCTCCTCGACGACGCCGTCTACTACTCGACCGGCGGCGGCTTCATCGTGCGCGACGGCGAGCAGGCGCAGGCGGCGGCGACGGCATCCGTCCCGTTCCCCTTCGAGACCGCGGCGGAGCTCCTCGCCCACTGCGACCGCGAGGACCTGTCGATGGCCGAGATCCAGCGCCGCAACGAACTCGTCTCCCGCACCGGCGACGAGATCGACGGCGGCATCCTGCATCTCGCCGATGTCATGAGCGAGAGCGTCGTCTCAGGTGCCTCGCGCGAGGGGATGCTGCCGGGCGGCCTGCGGGTCCCGCGCCGCGCGCCCGCCTGGCGCAACAGGCTGCGCCTCGACGACCCGACGGGCGACGATCCCGCCCTCTGGCAGGAGTGGGTGAACTTCGTCGCCCTCGCGGTCAACGAGGAGAACGCGTCCGGCGGGCGGATCGTGACCGCACCGACGAACGGCGCCGCGGGGATCATCCCCGCCGTCCTGCACTACGCGACCCATTACGCGGCGAAGGGGCGGTCTCGCGACGAGGTCGTCATCCCCTTCCTGCTCACCGCGGCCGCGATCGGCGTCCTCTACAAGGCGCGTGCCTCGATCTCGGGTGCCGAGGTCGGTTGCCAGGGCGAGGTCGGTTCCGCGTCGTCGATGGCGGCCGCGGGACTCGCGGAGGTCCTGGGAGGGACGCCCCGGCAGGTCGAGAACGCCGCCGAGATCGCGATGGAGCACAATCTCGGCCTCACGTGCGACCCGATCGGCGGTCTCGTGCAGATCCCGTGCATCGAACGTAACGCGATCGCCGCGGCGAAGGCGATCAACGCCGCCAAGATGGCGCTGTGGGGCGACGGCACCCATCGCGTCTCGCTCGATGAGGTCATCGTGACCATGCGCGAGACGGGGCGGGACATGAGCAGCAAGTACAAGGAGACGGCGCTCGGCGGCCTCGCGGTCAGCGTCGTGGAATGTTGAGCGGAGACGGCATGACCGAGACCACGACCGAGCCGCGGCGATCGCCGCTGCATGAGCTGCACGAGCGGCTCGGCGCATCCTTCACCGATTTCGGCGGCTGGCTGATGCCCGTCCGCTACACGTCGGACCTCGCGGAGCACCACGCCGTGCGGGGGAGCGCGGGACTGTTCGACATCTCGCACATGGCGGAGTTCCGCATCGAGGGTGCGGGGGCGGCGGACTTCCTCGACCGTGCCCTCGCGGGTCGGCTCTCGACGATGAAGGTGGGAAAGGCCAAGTACTCCCTCGTCCTTGCGGACGACGGCGGCATCGTCGACGACGTCATCGTGTACCGCATCACCGAGGACGAGTTCCTCGTCATCTCCAACGCGGGCAACCGTGCCGAGGTCGCGGCCGCCTTCGCCGCCGTCGAGGCCGGTGACGCGCGCATCGAGGACATCACCGACCGGATGTCGCTCATCGCCGTGCAGGGCCCGGCGGCCCGCGGCATCCTCGAAGCCACCGCGGGGATCGAGGACGTCGATCCCGCGTTCGCGGACATGACCTACTACTCCTGGGCGCTCGGGTCGTTCCAGGGTCGGAGCCTGTTCGTCGCCCGTACCGGGTACACCGGCGAGGACGGCTTCGAACTCATGGTGCCGAACGAGACCGCCGAGGGCCTCTGGCACGCCGTCTCCGAGGCGGGCGCCGTGCACGGGCTCGTGCCCGCGGGCCTCGCCGCCCGCGACACGCTCCGCCTGGAGGCGGGGATGCCGCTCTACGGCCACGAGCTCTCGCGGGACATCGCCCCCGCGCAGGCCGGGCTCGGCCGCGTCGTCGCCCTCGACAAGGAGGAGTTCGTCGGCAAGGACGGTCTCGCCGCCCGCGACCTCGACGGCGCCCCCGTCCTCGTCGGTCTCGCCGCCGAGGGCCGCCGCGCCGGTCGTGCCGGCTACGCCGTGCTCTCCGGCGACGAGACCGTCGGCGAGATCACCTCGGGAGCCCTCAGCCCGACCCTCGGCCATCCCGTCGCGATGGCCCTCGTCCACCCCTCGGCATCCGCTGAGGGCACCGTCCTGACCATCGACGTCCGGGGGACCCGCATCCCCGCGACCGTCACCGCCCTCCCCTTCTACCGGAGACAGAAATGACCGACCTCACCGCCCTGTCCTACACCGCCGAGCACGAGTGGATCGCCTTCGACGGCGACGTCGCGACCGTCGGCATCACCGACTACGCCGCCGAGAAGCTCGGTGACGTCGTCTTCGTCGAGCTCCCCGCCGTCGGCACCGCCGTCACCGCGGGCGACACCTGCGGCGAGATCGAGTCGACCAAGTCCGTCGGCGAGCTCTACGCGCCGCTGACCGGAGAGGTCGTCGAGGTCAACGACGCCGTCGTGGACGACCCGTCCTCCGTCAACGCCGGTGCCTTCGACGCGTGGCTCGTCAAGATCAAGGTCGACGGGGCGCCCTCGGGCGACCTCCTCGATCGCGACGCCTACGTCGCACTGACGGGCGGCGACGCGTGAGCTCGACCTTCCGCGACCGCCACATCGGCACCGACTCGGCCGCGCAGGCCGAGATGCTCCGCGTCCTCGGCCGCGACTCGGTCGAGGGTCTCGTCAGCACGGCTGTGCCCGATGCGATCCACGTCGCCGAGCGCGACAGCATCATCCCGCCCGCGGCGACCGAGGCGGAGGCGCTCGCGGAGCTCCGCGAACTCGCGTCGCAGAACCGCTCCGCGCGCGCGATGATCGGCCTCGGCTACTACGACACGCTGACCCCGTCGGTCATCCAGCGGAACGTCCTCGAGAACCCGTCCTGGTACACGGCGTACACGCCGTACCAGCCCGAGATCTCGCAGGGCCGCCTCGAGGCGCTCATCAACTTCCAGACGATGGTGACCGACCTCACGGGCCTCGCGACCGCCAATGCGTCGATGCTCGACGAATCGACGGCCGTCGTCGAGGGAATGCTGGTCGCTCGCCGCGCCTCGAAGTCCGCGTCGAACGTGTTCCTCGTCGACGCCGACGCGATGCCGCAGACGAAAGCGCTGCTGCACCACCGCGCCGCCGCCGTCGGCGTCGAGATCCTCGAGACCGATTTCGCCGAGGTCCCCGAGGTCCCCGAGGTCCCCGAGGCGTTCGGCGCCTTCGTGCAGTACCCCGGCGCGACCGGTCGGGTCTGGGACCCGTCTGACGTCATCGCCGCCGTGCAGGCGCAGAAGGGGCTCGTCGTCGTCGCGGCCGACCTCCTCGCGCTCACGCTCCTGCGCTCCCCGGGATCGATGGGCGCGGACGTCGCCGTCGGGACGACGCAGCGCTTCGGCGTGCCCATGGGCTTCGGCGGACCGCACGCCGGCTACATGGCCGTCCGCGCCGGTCTCGAGCGTCAGCTGCCGGGGCGCCTGGTCGGCGTGTCGATGGATGCCGCGGGCCAGCCCGCCTACCGTCTGTCGCTGCAGACCCGGGAGCAGCACATCCGCCGCGAGAAGGCGACGTCGAACATCTGCACCGCCCAGGTGCTGCTGGCCGTCATGGCCGCGATGTACGCCGTCTACCACGGCCCCGACGGGCTCAAGCGGATCGCCGAGGAGACCACCGCCAAGGCGTCGCTCCTGCGCGACTGGCTGGTCGGGTCGGGCGCCGAGGTCCTGCACGAGGCGTACTTCGACACGCTCGTGGTCCGCACTCCGGGACGCGCGGAGGACGTCATCGCCGATGCGCGCCGCCGCGGCTACCAGCTGTGGTTCCGCGACAGCGACTCGGTCGGGATTTCGGTTGACGAGACGACGACCGTCGCGGACCTGCAGGCCGTGGCATCCGTCTTCGGCGTCGACTCGTCGAAGGTCTTCGTTCCCCTCCGGGACCGGAACGCCCACCTGCCGGCGGCTCTCCGTCGCGTGGACGAGTACCTGACGCATCCGGTGTTCAACACGCACCGCTCCGAGACCGCCATGATGCGGTACCTGAAGCAGCTCGCCGACCGCGACTACGCGCTCGACCGCGGCATGATCCCGCTCGGCTCGTGCACGATGAAGCTCAACGCGGCGACCGAGATGGCGGCGGTGTCGTGGCCCGAGTTCGCGCGGGTCCACCCGTTCGCGCCGGCCGACGACGTCGCGGGCTACCTCGTCATGATCGAGCAGCTCGAGGCGTGGCTCGCCGAGGTCACCGGGTACGACGCGGTCTCGCTGCAGCCGAACGCCGGGTCGCAGGGCGAGCTCGCGGGGCTCCTCGCCATCCGCGGCTATCACCACTCGCGCGGCGACCTGCACCGGGACGTCTGCCTCATCCCGTCGTCCGCGCACGGCACCAACGCGGCATCCGCCGTCCTCGCGGGGATGCGGGTCGTCGTCGTCGCGTGCGACGAGGCCGGCAACGTCGACCTGGCGGATCTACGAGCCAAGGTCGAGACGCACGCCGACAGCCTCGCGGCGCTCATGATCACGTACCCGTCGACGCACGGCGTCTACGAGCACGACGTCATGGACATCACCGGCGCCGTCCACGCCGCGGGCGGTCAGGTGTACGTCGACGGTGCGAACCTCAACGCGCTGCTCGGGTTCGCCCGCTTCGGCGACCTCGGGGGCGACGTGTCGCACCTGAACCTGCACAAGACGTTCGCGATCCCGCACGGCGGCGGCGGACCCGGTGTGGGCCCCGTCGCGGCGAAGGCGCACCTCGCCCCGTTCCTGCCCTCCCACCCGATGGCGCAGCGAGCCGAGCACGCCGGCGGTCACGTGTTCGACGGCGGTCCGGTCTCGGCGGCGCCCTACGGCTCGGCATCCATTCTGCCGATCTCGTGGGCGTACGTGCGGATGATGGGCGCCGACGGCCTTCGTCAGGCGACCGCCGCCGCGGTGCTCGCGGCGAACTACGTCGCGCGTCGCCTGGAGGGCCACTACCCGGTGCTGTACGCGGGTGAGGGCGGGCTCGTCGCGCACGAGTGCATCCTCGACCTGCGTCCGCTCAAGGAGGCCACGGGCATCACGGTCGACGACGTCGCCAAGCGGCTCATCGACTACGGCTTCCACGCCCCGACGATGTCGTTCCCGGTCGCGGGGACGCTCATGGTGGAGCCGACGGAGTCCGAGGACCTCGCCGAGCTCGACCGCTTCGTCGAGGCGATGATCGCGATCAGGGCCGAAGCGGATGCCGTGGCCGCGGGGGAGTGGCCGGCGAACGACAACCCGCTGGTGAACGCGCCGCACTCCGCGGCATCCGTCATCACCAGCGAGTGGGCGCATCCGTACCCCCGCGAGATCGCCGTGTACCCCGTACCCGGCATCGTGCGCACGAAGTACTGGCCGCCCGTCCGCCGCATCGACAACGCCTACGGCGACCGCAACCTCGTCTGCGCCTGCCCCCCGATCGAGGCCTTCGCCTGAGGCGGCCGGGCCCCGCGCGTTCTTTCGCGAGACTGCACGCTGACGCCGAGACCGCGGGCTAACACCTCGGTCTCGGCGCGTCCGTGCAGTCTCGCGGCGCGGGATGCTGTCGCCCCCGCGGACCCCGGAGCGCCGCCGCACGAGCCCGGCCCGCCCCCGAGACTGCACGCAGCGCACGAGACCGCGGCTTCAGGCCCCGGTCTCGGCGCGTGCGTGCAGTCTCGCGGCGGGGAGACGCGGCGCGAGCGCGGCGCGAGCCGTCGCGAGACGGTACGGGTCGGGGAGCGCGATGCGCGGAAGACCTGCGCCGCGGAGGATCCCGTCCAGCGCATCGGGGTCGACGAGGTCCGACCAGCCCCAGTGCAGGACCGACCGGATGCCGCGTGACCGGAGTCTGTGGTCCCGCTCACGGCGCGCGCGCAACAACGACGCCCGGTCGCCGAACCGGCCGTCGTATTTGAGGTCGCCGTCCGCCTCACCGACGATCTCCGATCCGGGCCACCAGAAGTCGGAGCGATCGGTCGCGCCCGGTCCGCTCCACTCCGTCTGCAGCTCGGGTTCCTCGTAGCCGAGCAGTTCGATGATCGCCCGGCTCGCGGACTCGAGCGTGGACTCCGCCTCCGCCCGGGCACGATGCAAGGGCCACCGGGCGATGCGGCGCCCCCGCGAACTCGGTCGCTGCTCGTTCTGCTCGACGAGCGACTCCACGGATGCCGCCGGATCCAGTCGCAGTGCGGCGTCGGCTGCGATGAGCCCCACCACGACGTGCCGAGCTCGCGCGAGATCGACGGCGCAGTCCGACGGCGAGACGGCGGCGAACCCGCCGAGGTCCACGACGTCCCGCGCGCCCGTCGTCGTGTGCATGCGGAGGCCCGCGTGCAGGCGCGAGGTGCGGGTCGGATCGCTCAGGGCGTGGACAACGCCGGGATCGCCGAGGATCGGCATCCCCCAGATCGCCGCGGCCGACTCATGGCTCAGGACGAGCCCCGGGTGCACGAGGATCGTGGCGTGGATGCGGGCCACGTATCGGTCCCACGGGGCCAGCGGTCGCCACTCCGTGATCGGCGTGTAGACGCCGCGCACGACGGACACGAGCTCGCCGCGTGCCGCGATGCGCGCGGCGTGGGGCACGTCCCGCGCCCGCAGGAGCGGAACGGGGCACGCGACGGGAGCGCGACGGACGACGGGCAGGGGATCGGCGATCACGGGCATGGCCCCGATGGTCCCGAGCCGTCACCGTCCTGACCGCCACAGCAGCACGCCCCGTGGACACCCCGCCCGCCGGCCTCGCGGTGGAGGAACCGTCCGCCGCCCCCGGTCCCCTCCACGAGACTGCACGCGGCCCACGAGACCGCGGCCCCACGCCGCAGTCTCGGCGCGACCGAGCAGTCTCCCGGAACCCGGAACCCGACCCCGGAACCCTACGCCGGCGGTCCGAACACCCCCGGCCACCACGCGGCGGCGAGGGGGTACCCGACGAACGCCACGATGTCGATCAGCACGTGCGCGACGACGAGGGGCATGACCCGACCCCACCGCGAGTAGACCCAGCCGAACACGACCCCCATCGCCATGTTCCCGATGAGCGGACCGAAGCCCTGGTACGCGTGGTACGAGCCCCGCAGCGCGGCGGTCGACAGAATGATCGCCCACGTGTTCCAGCCCAGCTGACGCAGCCGGTCGAACAGGTATCCCACCATGATGACCTCTTCGAGAAGGCCGGCTCGGAGCGCGGCGAGAAGCAGGAGCGGCACCGTCCACCAGGAGGAATCGATCGGCGAGGCATCCACTTGGACGGTGATGCCCATGACGCGGCCGAGCGCATAGAGACCGAGACCCGGCACGCCGATCACGAGGACGAGGAGCGCGCCACCACCGAGGTTGCGTCCGAACCGCTCGAAGGTCAGGCCGATCTTGGCGAAGCCGGAACGGGCCGGCTCCCAGAGCAGATAGATCGCCAGCGCCACGGGCGCGAAGGCGAAGAACGCGTCGAGGAACTGGCCGATGACGTCCCACACCGCGGACGGCGCCGCACCCGGATTGAGCGAGGTCTGCTGATCGCCGAGGGGCGCGCGGGTCAGCGCCTCGATGAGTGCGAGCACCGAATACACCGCCGACCGGCCCAGCGAAAGGGCGAGAACGATCCCGATCTCCCACCACAGACGCGCGCGTGACGGCGTGGACGTGGCGGCGGGGGAGTCCGTGAAAGCGGCCATCCGGTCAGGATGCCACGTCCGCACGAGTGCGGGATGCTGCGGGGCCCCACCGATCAGACTGCTTTATCCAGAGGTTCCCAAGTAAAGGCTGTGTAACGGTCTTGTGAGGGATTTGTCGCATTGCGCTCAGCCTGCTTAGTGTGCTTCTCATCACGCCTGGGTCGCTAAGCCTCGACCCGGGCTTTCATTAGGTCTCATGGAGGACACTTTGAAGCGCAACAAGATCGGCGTGGCGGGCCTCGCCCTGCTCGGCGCCACCAGCCTGGTTCTCGCAGGCTGCGCGAGCAGCGGTGGCGACACCAACACGGACGACAACTCGTCCGGCGGCACCACGACCGAGGTCATCACGACCAACGGCTCGGAGCCCCAGAACCCGCTCATCCCCACCAACACGAACGAGACCGGTGGCGGCAAGGTCGTCGACTCGATCTTCGCCGGCCTCATCTCGTACAAGGCCGACGGCTCGGTCGAGAACGACGTGGCCGAGGACATCGCCGTCGACTCGCCCACGCAGCTCACCGTCACGCTCCGCGATGGTGTGACGTTCTCCAACGGAGACCCCGTCACCGCCGATAGCTTCATCGATGCCTGGAACTACGGTGCTCGACTGGCCAACAAGCAGAACGCCTCGTACTTCTTCGAGGACATCGAGGGCTTCAGCTACGAGAAGGACGTCGAGAAGCTCTCCGGACTCAAGAAGGTCGACGACCAGACCTTCACCATCACGCTGAACAAGCCCGCCTCGGACTTCGCGCAGCGTCTCGGCTACTCTGCATTCTTCCCGCTCCCCAAGGTGGCGTTCGAGGACATGAAGGCCTTCGGTGAGAACCCGATCGGCAACGGCCCGTACAAGCTCGCCAAGGAAGGCGCGTGGGAGCACAACGTTCGGATCGATCTCGTTCCAAACGACAGCTATGACGGTCCTCGTACGCCGAAGAACGGTGGCCTGGACATCGTCTTCTACTCGACTCAGGACAGCGCCTACACTGACCTGCTCGGCGGCAACCTCGACGTCCTTGACGCGATCCCCGACAGTGCCCTCGAGAGCTACAAGACCGACCTCCCCGACCGCTCGGTCAACCAGCCGGCCGCGATTTTCCAGTCGCTGACCATCCCCGAGTGGCTCGACGGCTTCCAGACCGACGAAGAGGGCAAGCTCCGCCGCGCGGCGATCTCGCACTCGATCAACCGGGACCAGATCACCGACGTGGTGTTCAAGGGCACGCGCACGCCGGCGAAGGACTTCACCTCGCCCGTCATCGACGGCTGGAGCGACTCCGTTCCGGGCAACGACGTCCTCGACTACGACCCGGAGCTCGCCAAGGAGCTGTGGGACCAGGCCGACGCGATCAAGCCGTACAGCGGCGAAGACTTCACGATCTCGTACAACGCTGACGGCGGCCACCAGACGTGGGTCGACGCGGTCGCGAACTCGATCTCGAAGACACTCGGCATCAAGGCCGTCGGCAAGCCGTTCCCGGACTTCGCGACCTACCTCGACGCCCGCGACAACGAGAAGGTCGATGCCTTCCGCTCCGGCTGGCAGGCGGACTACCCCGGTCTGTACAACTTCCTCGGCCCGCTGTACGCAACCGGTGCAGGATCCAACGACGGCAAGTACTCGGACAAGAAGTTCGACGACCTGCTCGCCAAGGGCATCAGCGAGACGGATGAGGCTGCACGCAACTCCACCCTCCTCGAGGCTCAGTCGGTCCTCTTCGAGGACCTCCCCGCCATCCCGCTCTGGTACTCCAACGTCAACGGCGGTTGGGCCGACGGCGTGAAGAACGTGGAGTTCGGCTGGAACTCAGTGCCCCTCTACTACGAGATCACCAAGTAATCTCATAAACAGCATCACCTCACACGAGGCGGTGACGGTCACCCGTCACCGCCTCGTGGCGTGACCCGTTCATCTCACCGTTCTCTCAGGATTCCGGTCCGAGGATGGGAACCTCAGGGGCGCCGCGCTGCGGGGCCCTTCTTCGTGCGTCAGCACAGCAACGTCTTTTCCCTGAAAGGGGGCCGAGGGTGGCCTATTACATCCTCCGACGGATTCTGCAGGTGATCCCCGTATTCCTCGGGGCGACCCTGTTGATCTATTTCATGGTCTTCGGCCTTCCGGGTGACCCGATCGCCTCGCTGTTCGGCGACAAGCAGCCACCTCAAGCCGTCATCGACGCTATTCGCGAGCAGTACCGTCTGAACGACCCGTTCATCGTCCAGTACGCGAACTACCTGGCTGGCATCTTCCGGTTCGACTTCGGCACCACCTTCTCGGGCCAGAGCGTCAACGACGTCCTCGCCCGGACGGTACCCGTCACGATGCGACTCGCCGTTATGTCGGTCGCAATCGCCTTCGTCCTGGCACTCATCATCGGTGCCCTGTCGGCGATCTGGAAGGGCTCGATCTTCGACAACGGCGCTCTCGTGACCGCTCTCATCTTCATCGCGATCCCGATTTTCGTCCTGTGCTTCCTCGCGCAGTACTTCCTCGGTGTCCAGCTGGGGTGGTTCCGCCCGACGGTCGGGGGCCAGAACGACTGGGGCGACCTGTGGCTTCCCGCCATCGTCCTGGGTCTGAGCATCTACGCCTCGAGCATGCGGCTCACGCGCGCGTCGATGATCGAGACCCTGGGCCAGGACTGGGTGCGCACGGCGTACTCGAAGGGCCTGTCGCGTCGTCGCGTCATCCCCGTGCACGTCCTCCGCAACTCGATGATCCCTATGGTGACGGACACCGCAACCCAGTTCGGCGTTCTCATGGTCGGCGCCACCGTCACGGAGGGCATCTTCAACGTGCCCGGTGTCGGCAACACCCTGTTCAGAGCCATCACGAGTCGGGAAACCCCCACCATCGTCTCCTTCGTCACGATATTCGTCGTGATCTACGTGTTGGTGAACCTAGTCGTCGACCTTCTCTACGGCCTGCTCGACCCGAGGATCCGCTATGTCAAGTAACTCCACCCACTACGTTGCTGCCGCGCAGACCGAAACCGTGGTGGTCGACCAGCTCCACCTCAGCGACAAGAAGAGCAACCTCTGGCTCGACGCCTGGCGCGACTTGCGGCGCCGTCCGACCTTCTGGGTCTCGGTCGTTCTCTGCGTTTTCATCATCGTGATGGCTGTCGTGCCGAACCTGTTCACGTCTGTGGGGCCTTCCGGCGCGGCGTGCGACCTCGCGAACAGCAACGCGGATGCGTCCGCGGGCCACCCGCTCGGCTACAACTTCCTCGGCTGCGACATCTGGTCGCGCCTGGTTCACGGCACTCGCACGTCGGTCCTGGTCGGCGTGATGGCCACCGCCATCTCGACGGTGATCGGGGTCATCATGGGCGCCTTGGCCGGTTTCTACGGCGGGTTCCTCGATTCCCTGCTGTCGCGAGTCGGTGACGTCTTCTTCACGATCCCTTACATCATCGCCGCCGTCGTCGTCATGTCGGTGCTGGCGGACTACCGCAACGAGTTCGTCCTCGCCCTCGCCATCGGAGGGTTCTCCTGGGCGAGCACCGCCCGCATCGCTCGGGCAGAGGTTCTGCGCGTGAAGCAGTCGGACTATGTGACGGCGTCGATCTCCATCGGCCTCTCCCGGTTCCGCACTATGCTCACGCACGTTCTGCCGAATGCGATGGCGCCCGTCATCGTCGTGACGACGCTGAGTCTCGGCACGGCCATCGTCGCGGAATCGACGTTGTCCTTCCTCGGAGTCGGGCTCGGAGGGGCGACTGTGTCATGGGGTGCCGACATCAGCCAGGCGCAGACGCAGATCCGTTCTGCTCCGTTGGCTCTGTTCTGGCCCTCCCTGGCGCTTACCGTCACGGTGCTCGCGTTCATCACCCTCGGTGAGCTCCTCCGCGACGCCGTCGACCCGAAGTCGAGGGCCCAGCGATGAGCGATATCGAGAACCCCACCAGCCGCGCGCGTCTGCGCAGCAGCACCAAGGAGAGCGTCGTGTCGCAGCCCCTTCTGCAGATCCGTGACCTCACCGTGTCGTTCGGCACGGGCAAGAAGGCGCGCGAGGTCCTGCACGGTGTCGACCTCGATGTCTTCCCGGGCGAGACCGTCGCCATCGTCGGGGAGTCCGGGTCGGGCAAGTCGACGACGGCAGCCGCCGTCATCAACCTGCTCCCGGGTACGGGAGCGGTCACGGGCGGGTCCGTCACGCTCGACGGTGTGGACCTCCTCGGCGCCAGCCGCCGTGAGATGGAGTCCATCCGCGGACGCGACATCGGCTACGTCCCGCAGGACCCGATGTCCAACCTGAACCCGGTCTGGTCGATCGGATTCCAGGTCGAGGAGGCGGTCCGCGCCAACGGCCTGGCATCCAACCGCAAGGAGGCCCGCGCCCGCGCGATCGAGGTCCTGAAGCAGGCGGGGCTGGCCGATGCCGAGCGTCGCATGCACCAGTTCCCGCACCAGTTCTCCGGCGGGATGCGTCAGCGGGCGCTCATCGGCATCGGCCTCGCAGCCGACCCCAAGCTCCTGATCGCGGACGAGCCGACGAGTGCGCTCGACGTCACCGTGCAGCGCGTCATCCTCGACCACCTGGCCTCGCTGACCCGCGAGAAGGGGACGGCCGTCCTGTTCATCACGCACGACCTCGGCCTCGCCGCAGAGCGTGCCGATCGCATCATCGTCATGAACCAGGGCGAGATCGTCGAGTCCGGTCCGAGCCGAGCGATCCTCGAGGCTCCGCAGCATCCGTACACGCAGCGCCTCGTCGCGGCCGCCCCGAGCATCGCCTCGCAGCGCATCCAGGCGGTCGCCGAGCGTCGCGGTGTCGAGCACCTCGAGGAGGTCGTGGACGCCAAGCCCGTCGTCGAGGTCCGCGATCTCGTCAAGGAGTACAAGATCCGTTCAGGCGGGTTCCGCAGCGAACCGTTCCGTGCGGTCGACGGTGTGTCCTTCCAGATCCCGCGCGGCAAGACCCTCGCACTGGTGGGGGAGTCCGGTTCGGGCAAGTCGACCGTCGCCAAGATGGTCTTGCAGCTCGAGAAGCCGACGAGCGGCTCCGTCCTCGTCGACGGCGCGGACACGTCGGGCATGAGCCGCAAGGAGGTCTTCGGGCTGCGCAGCCGTATGCAGCCCGTCTTCCAGGACCCCTACGGCTCGCTCGACCCCCTGCGCAGCATCGGCGCTCTCATCGCCGAGCCGCTGCGCGTGCACGGCGTGGGCGACGAGAAGTCGCGTCGCGAGAGGGTGTTCGAGCTGCTCGACCAGGTGTCGCTCCCGCGTGAGGTCGCCTGGCGCTACCCGAACGAGCTCTCCGGGGGCCAGCGTCAGCGCATCGCCATCGCGCGCGCCCTCGCGCTCAAGCCGTCGATCGTCGTCCTCGACGAGGCCGTCTCGGCGCTCGATGTGCTCGTTCAGGACCAGATCCTGCGCCTGCTCGCCGAGCTGCAGTCCGAGCTCGACCTGACCTACCTCTTCATCACGCACGACCTCGCCGTCGTGCGTGTGGCCGCCGACCTCGTCTGCGTCATGGAGCAGGGTCGCGTCGTCGAGCAGGGCACCGTCGACGAGATCTTCGCGTCGCCGGCGGAGGACTACACGAAGCGGCTCCTCGCCGCCATCCCGGGTGCGGAGATCCCGCTCGGCGGAAACCTGTGAGCAACACCCCTCGACACGGCGAGGCGGGCTCGGGATCATCCCCGGCCGCCTCGCCGCGGGTGTTCCGCGCCCCGTCGGGGATGGCCGCGCTCATCCTGGCGTCGATCGCCGCGCTCCTGCTCCTGGGCGACGCGGTCGTGCGTGCGGGCTGGGCCGAGATGCTCCTGCTGGCGCCCTGGCTCCTCCTGGTCGTCTGGTTCATCTATGTCGCGATGTTCGCGTCCCATGTCTCCATCGACGCCGACGGCGCGACCGTGCAGAATCTCCTGCGCATCGTGCGCATCCCGTGGGCCCGGGTGAGCGACGTCGGCGTCCGTTACCAGGTCAGGTTCACCCTGGATGACGGGCGGATCGTCAATGCGTTCGGCGGCCCGGTGGCGGGTCGCCCGGCCCGCCCGGGCGTCCGGGCCGCGGACAACCCCCGCGCGCGCATCCCTCCCGCGCTCCGTGACCTCGAGCTGATCCGCGAACAGTGGCTGGCGGCCGCCGAAACCGGTTCCACCACACGGGTCTCGCGCAGGTGGGATCTCCCCACCCTCGGCGTGTTGCTGTTACTGGCGCTCTGGGCACTGGGCGCCGTGATAATCAGCGGCGCTGCGGGCTGAGCGTACTGGCGGTTTTGCGGCGCGTTCACAGGCATTTTGCGAGCAGGTCACGCAATGTTACGTTCATACAAACAGTTCTCCAGACGGTCTTGTCAGCGTTGATGAGCGAGTTAGGGTCGTTGAGGCCGGACCCGGTTCCGGCACTTCGAACGCAACGCAAGAGCGCGTAAGCCCGAGAAAGAGCACCACCATGTCTGTGCCAGCGACCCGAATCACCGGGATCTCCCGGTGACGCTGTACGTCTTCCGCCGGTTCGTCAACTACGCGATCCTGAGCCTGATCGCCACGTGTATGGCCTACGTCCTGGCCAGCGCGATCTTCAGGCCCGGCGACGCCTTCTACGGACGCAACCCCCGCCCTCCGCAGGCGTCCATCGACGCCTCCCTCGCGCAACTCGGGCAGAGCCCGGACATGCCCGTGCTCGTCCGGCTCTGGCACTGGCTCGTCGGCCTGTTCACGCAGGGATCCCTCGGCATCACGATCGGCAAGCAGCCGGTCGTCGAGGAGATCATCGCGCGCTCGGGTGCGAGCCTGCGCCTCCTGCTCATCGGATCGATCATCGGCGCGATCGTCGGCGTCCTCCTCGGCGTCTGGGGCGCGGTCCGGCAGTACCGGGCGAGCGATCAGATCGTCACCTACTCGTCCTTCCTGATCTTCGCGACGCCGACCTTCGTCATCGGCGTGCTGCTGATGATCGGCGCGACCGCTCTGAACAACGCGCTCGGCGTGCAGCTGATCACCTTCACAGGCGAGTACAGCGCCGGTATCAGCGGCGGGTGGTGGGACCTCACGGTCGACAGGGCGATACATCTCCTCCTCCCGACCATCGCGCTCGTCCTGATGAGCGCTGCCACCTACTCGCGCTATCAGCGCAGCGTCATGCTGGACGTCCTCGGAGCCGACTACATCCGCACCGCACGCTCCAAGGGTCTCGAGCGCGGGCCGGCGCTCTTCCGCCACGGCGTGCGCATCGCACTCATCCCGATGTCGACCTTCTTCGCGTACAGCTTCGGCACGCTCGTCGCCGGATCCGCGATGCTCGAGATCGTCTTCAGCTGGCGCGGCATGGGTCAGTTCCTCCTCCAGGCCGTTAACACCAATGACGTCAACGCGGCAGCGGGAAGCACCCTGTTCGTCGCCATTCTCGTGCTGCTCTCCTCGACGTTCTCGGAGATCATCTACGCCGCCCTCGATCCCCGTGTGAGGAGCTGACATGGTCATCGCTCAACAAGAAGCGGTCGAGGCGAGCCTCGACGACGACCAGACGATCACGAAGCAGCGGCGTCCGCTCTCGCGCAACGGGCTCGTCTGGCGTCGCCTGCGGGGGATGCCGCGATTCTGGATCGGCGCGATCGTGTTCGCGCTCATCGTGTTGCTGTCCATCGTGGGTCCGCTCATCACCCCGTGGTCCATCACCGATCGCGACCCGTACAACATGGGGATGGGCCCCACCCTCCGACACTGGTTCGGGACGAACAGCATCGGGCAGGACATCTTCGCCCAGACGCTCGCGGGCTTGCAGAAGTCCCTCATCATCGGACTCGTCGCCGGCATCCTCGGCACGCTGCTCGCCGCCGTCATCGGCTCGATCGCCGGCTACGTCGGGGGCACGACCGACAAGATCATCAGCTGGTTCACCCACCTGCTGCTCGTCGTCCCGTCCTTCTTCATCCTCGTGCTGCTGAGTCCGCTGTTCAAAAGCCTCTCCTGGATCGCGCTGACGTTCTTCCTCGCGATCTTCAGCTGGATGATCATGGCGCAGGTGGTCCGCAACCAGACGCGGTCGCTGCGGAACCGCGACTTCGTCCGGGCCGCCCGCTACATGGGGCTCCCCACCCGGAAGATCCTGAGCCGCCACATCCTGCCGAATATCGCGTCGCTGCTGATCATCGACGTGACCCTCGGCATCGTGTCGATGATCATGTCCGAGACCTCGCTCAGCTACTTCGGGTTCGGTGTGCAGAAGCCGGACGTGTCGCTCGGCACGCTGCTGGCGGACGGGACCTCCGCGGCGGTCACACGCCCGTGGCTGTTCGTCTTCCCGGCCGGCGTCCTCATCGTCCTTCTCTTCGCCATCAGTCTCATCGGCGACGCCCTGCGCGATGCGATCGACCCGACCTCGGGGGCCAACCGTGCCTGAATCCCTCCTCACCCCCTCGACTCCGCGCCGCAGCCCCCTGCTGTCGATCCGCGACCTCAGCGTCACCTTCCCCCAGCGCGGTTCGGGTGACGTGCAGGCCGTGCGCGGCATCTCGTACGACGTGCACCCGGGCGAGTTCCTCGGCATCGTCGGCGAGTCCGGATCGGGCAAGTCGGTGTCCTCCCTCGCCGTCATGGGCCTCCTGCCCACCAACGCGCAGGTCACCGGCTCGATCGAGTTCGAGGGCAAGCCCCTCCTCGGAATGGACGACAAGAAGCTCTCCCGCATCCGCGGCAAGGAGCTCGCCATGGTCTTCCAGGACCCGCTCTCGGCCCTCACGCCCGTCTACACCGTCGGCGACCAGATCGCCGAGGCGCTGCGCCTGCATGACGGGAAGCTGTCTGCGCAGGCGGCGGCGGCTCGCGCCGTCGAGCTCCTCAAGACGGTCGGCATCCCCGACCCGGATCGCCGGGCCAAGGCGTTCCCGCACGAGTTCTCGGGCGGGATGCGCCAGCGGGCCATGATCGCGATGGCCATCGCGAACGACCCGAAGGTGATCATCGCGGACGAGCCGACCACGGCCCTCGACGTCACCATCCAGGCGCAGATCCTCGAGGTCCTCGAGAAGGCCAAGGAGATCACCGGCGCCGCCGTCGTCCTCATCACGCACGACCTCGGTGTCGTCGCCGGTCACGCCGACCGGGTCGGCGTCATGTACGCCGGCAAGCTCGTCGAGCTCGGCACGACGGACCAGGTCTTCCACGAGCCGCAGATGCCGTATTCGATCGGCCTGTTGCGCTCCGTTCCCAACATGCTGACCGCCGGTACGCAGCGCCTCGTTCCTCTCGAGGGGCGCCCGCCGTCCCTCGCGGCGCTGCCGAAGGGATGCCCCTTCGCGGCCCGCTGCCCCATCGCCGTGGACGCGTGCCGCGAGGTCGAACCCGACCTGATCGCGCACGACCCGGCGTCGGGCCCCGATCACGTCGCCGCCTGCATCCGGGGGAGCGAGATCGCCAGCGGTGAGCTTCCCCGCGGCGAGGTCTTCACGGTGGCGGACCCGATCATCGACGGCGAGCTCGTCGACTCCGGTGCGGAGCCGGTCGTCGAGGTCACCGACCTGCGTCGGCACTTCCCGCTGATGAAGGGCGCGCTCTTCCCTCGTCGGGTGGGCACCGTCCGCGCCGTCGACGGCGTCTCGTTCTCCCTCAAGCCGGGTCGCACGATGGGCCTGGTGGGGGAGTCAGGGTGCGGCAAGACGACGACCATCCTCGAGATCATGGAGATGACCGCACCGCAGGCCGGATCCATCAAGATCAACGGCAAGGATGTGGGGTCGCTCAGCGCCCGCGAGCGCCACGCGCTTCGTCGCGACGTGCAGATCGTCTTCCAGGACCCGATGGGGGCCATCGACCCGCGTCTTCCCGTCAGCGAGGTCATCACCGAGCCGCTGTGGGCGATCGGGGCGAGCAAGTCGGACCGCGACAAGCGCGCTCTGGAACTCCTCGACCTCGTCGGCCTCGATCCCTCCATGGCCGACCGCTACCCGCACGAGTTCTCGGGTGGTCAGCGCCAGCGCATCGGCATCGCCCGCGCCCTCGCGACGAACCCGTCGGTCATCGTGCTCGACGAGCCGGTCTCGGCGCTCGACGTCTCGATCCAAGCAGGTGTCATCAACCTGCTCGAGGACCTCAAAGCCCAGCTGGGACTGTCCTACCTCTTCGTCGCCCACGATCTCGCCGTGGTGCGGCAGATCGCCGACGACGTGGCCGTCATGTACCTCGGTTCGGTGGTCGAGCAGGGGCCCGTGTCGACGGTGTTCGACAACCCGCAGCATCCCTACACCAAGGCCCTCATCTCGGCGGCTCCCATCCCGGACCCGCGCATCGAGCGCGGGCGGGCGCGGGTTCTCCTGCAGGGGGATCTGCCGAGCCCGACGCAGGAGATCAGCGGATGCCGCTTCCGCACCCGCTGCCCCCTGTACAAGCTCCTCGACGAGACGCGGCAGGACATGTGCCGCTCCATCGAACCCGAGCTGACGCCGCACGGTCGTGCGCGCGTCGCGTGCCACCACGTCGACGAGTCGACGCTGGTGGACGAGGTCGCACTGTCGACCGCATCCTGAGCCCCTCCGGCGGCGGCACCATTCCGCCGGTGGTCACCAAAAGGTAAACGAGAGGAACAATCACATGAAGATTCGAGGTGCAAAGCCGTTCGGGTCTTTGGCGCTGCTCGGCGTCGCCGCACTCGTGATCTCAGGTTGTGCTGCCGGCAACACCGGTGCGCCCACCCAGAGCGAGTCCGCAGCGCCGGAGCTGCCCGCCACGGCATGGACCCGGGCCGACGCGGCCAAGGTCAAGGACGGCGGCACGCTGACCCTCGCGGTCGGATCGATGCCGGTGCAGTTCAACATCAACCAGGTCGACGGCAACGAGGCGGACACCGTCGACATCGTAGAGGGGACCACCGGTGGGCCCTTCAAGATCAAGGAAGACGGCACCCCCGTCGTCGACGAGAACTACGCGTCGTCCGCCGAGCTCACGAGCGATGACCCGCAGGTCGTCGAGATCAAGCTGAACCCCGACGCCAAGTGGGAGGACGGCACCCCCATCACGGCCGCCGACTACATCGCCTACTGGAAGGCGCAGAACGGCACGAACGAGGCGTACATTCCGGCCTCGACCGCCGGCTGGGAGGACGTCTCCTCGGTCGAGCAGGGATCGAGCGAGTTCGACGTCAAGATCACGTTCTCGAAGATCTACGCCGACTGGCAGGGCCTGTTCACGGGCGGGCTGCTCCCGGCATCCATCTCGAGCGACCCCGCAGCCTACAACGACGGCTACCGCACGAAGGCCGTTCCGTCCTCAGGTCCGTTCAAGATCACGAAGATCGACACGACCGGTCAGGTCATCACCCTCGAGCGCAACCCGCAGTGGTGGGGCGCGACGCCGAAGCTCGAGACCGTCCTTTACCGCGCGGTCAGCCAGGACCAGCAGAGCTCGTCGTTCGCCAACTCGGAGATCGACGCGCTGTACATCTCGGCCAACGCGGATGCCTACCAGACGGCCAAGACCCGCTCGGACGCGAAGATCGAGACCTCGGGTGGCACGACCTGGACCCACGTAACGATGAACGCCAAGGAGGGCCCGCTTGCGGACGTCAACGTCCGCAAGGCCGTCGAGGCGATCGTCAACCGCGAGCAGATCGCCGCGTCGGCGAACACGCCCGTGGACGCGCCGGCCATCACCCAGGGCGACTACATCTTCATGCCTGGGCAGAACGGGTACGAGGACAAGGCTCCCAAGACGGACACCGCGAAGGCGGCGGAGTACCTGAAGGAGGCCGGTTACGAGGGCAGCGAGGGCGAGAGCTGGACGAAGGACGGCACCGCTCTCAAGCTCACCGTGACCGTTCCCGCCGACACGGCGACGAACATCCAGCGCTCCGAGCAGGTCCAGGCCGACCTGAACGCGTTCGGCATCCCCGTCGAGCTCGTCACGGTTCCCGCGGCGACGTACTTCAGTGACTACGTCATCCCGGGCAACTTCGAGATGGTGTCGTTCTCGTGGGTGGGCACCGCCTTCCCGATCTCGTCTTCGGAGGCGCTGTACTACCCGGTCGACTCCGAGTCGAACTTCACCGGCACCACGGATGAGAAGCTCGGCGACCTGTACGACCAGGCCAACTCCGAGCTCGACCCGGCCAAGCGCATCGAGATCGCCAAGGAGATCAACGATGTGATCTGGGGCTACATGCCGATGTTCCCGATCGCGCCGCTCCCGAACGTCTACGCGGTCAAGGACGGCCTCGTCAACTGGGGTGCCACCCAGTTCGAGACCATCGACTGGACGATCGTCGGCTGGGCTGCCGAGTAAGCAGCAAGACGCACAGCAGCGGCGGGGCGGGGACCGAAAGGTCCTCGCCCCGTCGGCGTGTCGACACCTGCGGTAAAGTGGACTGCCGGCATCCCGGCATCACCCTCTCTGCAAGGAACCCCCTTCATGGCGCACGCCCTTCGTCCTGACCTCCGTAACGTCGCGATCGTCGCGCACGTCGACCACGGCAAGACGACGCTCGTCGATGCCATGCTCCGCCAGACCGGTTCGTTCGGCTCTCACGAGCACATGGAAGAACGTGCCATGGACTCGAACGACCTCGAGCGCGAAAAGGGCATCACGATCCTCGCGAAGAACACGACGATCACGTACTCCGGCGCCCACTCGTCCGAGCCCGTCACGATCAACGTGATCGACACCCCCGGCCACGCCGACTTCGGTGGCGAGGTCGAGCGCGGTCTGTCGATGGTCGACGGTGTCGTCCTGCTGGTGGATGCCTCCGAGGGCCCGCTCCCGCAGACCCGCTTCGTCCTGCGCAAGGCGCTCGAGGCCAAGCTCCCCGTCATCCTCCTGGTCAACAAGACCGACCGCCCCGACGCGCGCATCGCCGAGGTCGAGGAGGAGGCCCACGACCTGCTCCTGGGGCTCGCCTCCGACCTCCAGGACGACGTGCCCGACCTCGATGTCGACGCGCTCCTCGACGTCCCCGTCGTCTACGCGTCCGGTCGCGCCGGTGCCGCTTCGCGGAACCGCCCCGAGAACGGCTCGCTCCCCGACAACGACGACCTCGAGCCGCTCTTCGGCGCGATCCTCGAGCACGTCCCGGCTCCGTCGTACGACGACGAAGCGCCCCTCCAGGCCTGGGTCACGAACCTCGACTCGTCGCCGTTCCTCGGCCGTCTCGCACTCCTGCGCGTCTTCAACGGCACGCTGAAGAAGGGCCAGACGGTCGCGTGGGTCCGCGCCGACGGTTCGACCAGCAACGCCCGCATCACCGAGCTCCTGAAGACCCGCGCCCTCGAGCGCTACCCGGCGGAGTCCGCCGGCCCCGGCGACATCGTCGCCATCGCGGGCTTCGAGAACATCACGATCGGCGAGACGATCGCCGACCCCGAGGACATCCGTCCGCTCCCGGCCATCACGGTCGACGATCCGGCCATCTCGATGACGATCGGCACCAACACCTCGCCCCTCATGGGCAAGGTCAAGGGTCACAAGCTCACCGCGCGCACGGTCAAGGACCGCCTCGACCGCGAGCTCATCGGCAACGTGTCGCTCAAGGTCGTCGACATCGGCCAGCCCGACGCGTGGGAGGTCCAGGGCCGCGGCGAGCTCGCGCTGGCGATCCTCGTCGAGAACATGCGCCGCGAGGGCTTCGAGCTCACGGTCGGCAAGCCGCAGGTCGTCACGCGCCGCGACGAGAAGGGCAAGCTCACCGAGCCCTTCGAGCACCTCACGATCGACGCCCCCGAGGAGCACCTCGGCGCGATCACGCAGCTGATGGCGAGCCGCAAAGGCCGCATGGAGACGATGACGAACCACGGCACCGGCTGGGTGCGCATGGAGTTCATCGTCCCGTCGCGCGGTCTCATCGGCTTCCGCAGCGAGTTCCTCACGATCACGCGCGGCACGGGCATCGCGAACGCGATCTCGCACGGCTACGACGAGTGGGCCGGCGCGATCTCGACGCGTCAGAACGGCTCGATCGTCGCAGACCGCTCGGGTGTCGTGACTCCGTTCGCGATGATCGCCCTGCAGGAGCGCATGAGCTTCTTCGTGCAGCCGACCGAAGAGGTCTACGAGGGCATGGTCATCGGCGAGAACTCGCGCGCCGACGACATGGACGTCAACATCACGAAGGAGAAGAAGCTCACGAACATGCGTTCGTCGACCTCCGACTCCTTCGAGTCCATGACGCCGCCGCGGGTGCTGACGCTGGAAGAGAGCCTCGAGTTCGCCCGCGACGACGAATGCGTCGAGGTCACGCCCGAGAAGGTGCGCATCCGCAAGGTCGTGCTCGACGCGACCGAGCGCGGCCGCGCGGCATCGCGGCTGAAGCGCCAGGACGCCGGCTCCTGACGGTGACGGGGGAGCAGCCGCCGATTCGTCGGGCCTGGCGCGACTCCCTCGGTGTCGTGCTCGCGACGAGTGCCTACGGCATCTCGTTCGGCGCGCTCTCGGTGACCTCGGGTCTGGACGTCTGGCAGACCTGCGTCCTCAGCCTCCTGATGTTCACCGGCGGATCGCAGTTCGCGTTCGTCGGTGTCATCGGGGGCGGAGGCCTGCCGGGTGCCGCCATCGCCTCGGCGGGGCTCCTCGGCATCCGCAACGTGGCCTACGGTCTGCGGATGTCGTCCGTCGTCGGCGACGGGTTCTGGCGGCGGGCCGCGGCATCCCATTTCACGATCGACGAATCGACGGCCGTCGCCCTCGCGCAGACGGATGCCGCGGCTCGCCGCATCGGCTTCTGGGTGACAGGCGTCGGCATCTACGTCGGCTGGAACCTGACGACGCTGGCGGGCGCGCTGCTCGGCGACGTTCTCGGCGATGTGAAGGCCTACGGATTGGATGCCGCTGCCGCCGCCGCGTTCCTCGCGCTGCTGTGGCCGCGGCTGCGGAACCGTCAGGCGATCGCGGTGGGTGCCGCCGCCGCGGTGGTCGCGGCCGTCCTCACGCCGGCGCTCATGCCGGGTCTCCCCGTCCTCGTCGCGGCGCTGGTGGCGATCGTCGTGGGCTGGACGAACTGGCTGGGCTCCCGGCCGACGACGTCGACAGGGGACCCCGCATGACGCTGTGGCACACGATCCTGCTCGCGGCCATCGTGTGCGTGGCCCTCAAGACGGCCGGCTACCTCGTGCCGCCGGCGTGGTTCGAGGCGCCTCGCCCCTCCCGGACGATCGACCTCCTCACCGTCGCGCTCCTCTCGGCGCTGGTCGTCGTGCAGACGCTCGGCGTGGGCCAGGCGATCGTGCTCGACGCACGCGTTCCCGGTCTGCTCGTCGCGGCGGGTCTCCTCGTCGTCAGAGCGCCGTTCCTCGTCGTGGTCGCGGCAGCCGCCGCGGTCGCGGCACTCCTGCGTCTGTGGGGCTGGGCGACCTGATCGGTCAAGGAGTGCCCGCCTAGACTGTGCAGGTGAATGCCCTCTTCGCCCGCATCGCCACCTGGGTGCTGGCCGCCGTCATCGGCGTCGTCTACGGCGTCGCCGGCACGATCGGCCAGGCGGCGACCTGGGGTGTCGTCCCCGTCGGTCTGATCGTCGCTTCGGTCGGCTTCGTCGCCCTGCTGATCGCGGTGCGGACGCTGACGGGGGAGCGCGCCTCCGCGCTCGCCTGCGGGCTCGGCGCCCTCGTGGCCACGCTCCTGTTCGCCAACGAGGGTCCCGGCGGGTCCGTCGTGGTGCCGGCGCCCCCGGAGGGGACCGTCGTCACGCCCGGGCTCATCTGGACGTTCGTCGTCCCGCTGGCCGTCGCACTCGTCGTCGCGTGGCCGACGGCATCCCGCGTCCGATCCACGAACTAGACTCGTCCTGTGACGTATGTGATCGCCCTCCCGTGCGTGGATGTCAAGGACCGAGCCTGCATCGACGAATGTCCCGTCGACTGCATCTACGAAGGCGAACGCTCTCTCTACATCCACCCCGATGAGTGCGTCGACTGCGGCGCCTGCGAGCCGGTGTGCCCCGTCGAGGCCATCTACTACGAAGACGACCTCCCCGCCGAGTGGCAGGACTACTACACGGCCAACGTGGAGTTCTTCGAGGATCTTGGTTCGCCGGGCGGCGCCGCGAAGGTCGGCGTCATCGCCAAGGATCACCCCGTCATCGCTGGTCTTCCTCCGCAGGCCCACTGAAACTCGCTGAGCCGACATGAGCGTCCACGACCTCGCGGACTACCCCTGGGACGCCGTCGCCCCCTACGCGGCGCGAGCACGGCAGCATCCCGGCGGGATGGTCGACCTCTCAATCGGTTCCCCCGTCGATCCGACGCCCGGTGTCGTCTCCGAGGCGCTCCGACGCGCCACGGACGCTCACGCCTACCCGCAGACCGTCGGCACTCCGGCGCTGCGCGAGGCGATCGCGGCCTGGTACGGCCGCCGGCGCGGCGTGCCGGGCCTCACGCCCTCCCAGGTCATCCCGACCGTGGGCTCGAAGGAGCTCGTCGCCCTTCTGCCGCTCCTTCTCGGCCTCGGCACCGGCGACACGGTCGTTCACCCGCGCGCGGCCTACCCGTCCTACGAGGTGGGGGCACGTCTCGTGGGTGCGCAGGCCTTCGCGTCGGATGATCCCGACGAGTGGCCCACGACCACGCGGCTCGTGTGGCTGAACACGCCCGGCAACCCCGACGGTCGGGTCCTCGACGTCGCTGAGCTCCGACACGCCGTGGAGCGCGCTCGCGAGCTGGGTGCCGTCCTGGCCTCAGACGAGTGCTACGCCGAGCTGGGGTGGGAAGGGCCGTGGGCGGATGCCCCGGTGCCCAGCATCCTCGATCCCCGGGTCGCGAGCGGCGACCTCACCGGCCTCCTGTCGGTCTACTCGCTCAGCAAGCAGTCGAACCTCGCGGGCTACCGGGCGGCGTTCGTCGCCGGCGAAGCGGACCTGATCGAGCGCCTCGTGACCACCCGCAAGCACCTCGGGCTGATGGTGCCCGGGCCCGTGCAGGCCGCCATGATCGCCGCGCTCGAGGACGATGCGCACGTGGTGCACCAGCGCGAGCTCTACCGTGCCCGCCGCGACATCCTGAAGCCGGCCGTCGAAGCCGCCGGTTTCCGGATCGACCGCAGCGAGGGCGGCCTCTACCTCTGGGCGACGGCGGGGGAGGACGCGTGGGAGTCCCTCGCGCGCCTCGCCGACCTCGGCATCCTCGCCGGGCCCGGACACTTCTACGGATCCCATTTCCCCCAGCATGTGCGGTTCTCGCTCACGGCGACCGACGAGCGCATCGCCGAAGCCGCGCGGAGGCTCGCGGCATCCGTCGAGGCCTGACCCTTCGTAGGCTTCCTCCTACGAATTCCGCTATCCATTGAGCGCGACAGCACATGTGCTCACTGCCCAGTAGGCTGTAAAGACCGCTCCGACGACCGCAAGGAGGCTTCGTGACCAACGCGGACACCCCTCAGATCGCCACCGTGACCATCGGTGACACGAAGGCAGAACTCCCGCTCATCTCGGGAAGTGAAGGGGTGCCGAGCGTCGACTTCTCCACCTTCACGAAGCAGACCGGGCACACGTCCCTCGACTACGGGTTCGTGAACACCGCGTCGACGAAGTCGTCGATCACGTACATCGACGGCGACCAGGGCATCCTGCGCTACCGCGGGTACCCGATCGAGCAGCTCGCGCAGCACAGCACGTATCTCGAGGTGGCCTGGCTCCTTCTGTACGGCGAACTGCCGACGGAGGACGAACTCGCCGGGTGGGACGAGAAGATCCGTCGCCACACGCTGCTGCACGAAGACCTCAAGCACTTCTTCTCGGCGCTGCCGCACACCGCGCACCCCATGTCGGTGCTGTCTGCGGCCACGGCGGCCCTCTCGACCTACTACGAGGGGCAGAGCGACCCGCACAACCCCGAGCACGTCGAGCTCAACACGATCCGCATGCTCGCGAAGCTGCCGGTCATCGCCGCGTACGCGCACAAGAAGAGCATCGGGCACGCCTTCCTGTACCCCGACAACTCGCTGAGCTTCGTCGACAACTTCCTCAAGCTGAACTTCGGCAACAACGCCGAGCCGTACGAGATCAACCCCGTCATGTCGCGGGCGCTCGAGCGCCTGCTGATCCTCCACGCCGACCACGAGCAGAACGCGTCGACCTCGACGGTCCGCCTCGTCGGTTCGACCGGGGCGAACCAGTTCTCCTCTATCTCCGCCGGCATCAACGCCCTGTACGGGCCGCTTCACGGCGGCGCGAACGAAGCCGTCCTCGACATGCTGGGCCGCATCCGCGACTCCGGCGAGAGCGTGCAGCGCTTCGTCGAGCGGGTCAAGAACAAGGAAGACGGCGTGAAGCTCATGGGCTTCGGGCACCGCGTCTACAAGAACTACGACCCGCGCGCGAAGCTCGTCAAGGAGTCGGCCGACGAGGTCCTGCGCGAGCTCGGCGTCGTCGACCCGCTTCTGGCGCTCGCCAACGAGCTCGAGGAGATCGCGCTCAGCGACGACTACTTCAAAGAGCGTCGCCTGTACCCGAATGTCGACTTCTACACGGGCGTCATCTACAAGGCAATGGGCTTCCCCACGCGCATGTTCACGCCGTTGTTCGCAATCGGTCGCCTGCCCGGCTGGCTCGCTCACTGGCGCGAGATGCAGAACGATCCGCAGACGAAGATCGGCCGTCCGCAGCAGCTCTACACGGGTGCCACCGAACGGGATTACCCGACCTCCCACTGACGCGGTCATCGCCCGCTAAAGTGTGCCCATGATGGTCCACGGGGGAGTTGTCGCGCACGTTCTGTCGGCACCGGTGATGCCGATCCCGGATGACGGGGACAGCGGTTTCTTCGGCCCGGGGATGCCGGGGCCCGACATGGGCGGTGCCGGAGACGCGTTCTCTGCGTTCTTCGGACTGGCCGTCGTCCTGGTGATCGCCGGAGCGGTGTTCTCCGTCGTGGTCGCGGCGCGGAAGCGTCGGATCCTCCGGGATGCCGGCATCGATCCGTTCACGGTGGATGCGGCGATCGCCGCCAAGGTCCTCCGCAGCGACCTGCTCGCTCCCTCGACACCGGCAGCGCAGGTCGCGCCGTCGATCGAGAAGCGCCTCGCGGAGCTCGACGACCTCCGCGCCCGCGGCGTCATCAGCGAGGACGAACACCGAGAGGCGCGCGCGGCGGTCCTGAAGGGCTGAACCTCAGGCGTGGAGGTCGGCGTTCAGCGTCACGCCGACGCCCTCGCGCCGAACCGCCTCGACCGTCCCGGTGAGCGAATTGCGCCGGAAGAGGATGCCGTTCTGCCCGGAGAGCTCGGCGGCCTTGACCGTCGGGCGCGTGCCGTCGTGGCGCGGCGGCTCGCCTGCCAGGGAGACCTTGGTCCCAGCGGTCACGTACAGGCCCGCTTCGACGATGCAGTCGTCACCGAGCGAGATGCCGATGCCCGCGTTCGCGCCGAGGAGTGTGCGCCGGCCGATGGAGACCCGGTGTTCACCGCCACCCGAGAGGGTGCCCATGATCGAGGCGCCTCCGCCGACGTCGCTGCCGTCGCCGACGACGACGCCCTGCGAGATGCGGCCCTCCACCATCGACGCGCCGAGCGTACCGGCGTTGAAGTTGACGAAACCTTCGTGCATCACCGTCGTACCGGGCGCGAGATGTGCGCCCAGGCGCACGCGCGAGGCGTCCGCGATCCGGACGCCGGCGGGCACGACGTAGTCGGTCAGGCGGGGGAACTTGTCCAGGCCGTTCACCTGGATGCCCGCCCGCTGCAGTCCGGCGCGGAGGCGGGTGAGGTCGTCGGGATGCACGGGGCCGGCGCTCGTCCACGCGACGTTCGGCAGGTGGCCGAAGATCCCGGTGAGGTTCAGCTCGTTCGGGGCCACGAGGAGGTGCGAGAGGGCCTGAAGACGCAGGTACGCATCGGGGGTGCTCGCCGGCGGGGCGTCGAGGTCGATCTCCACGACGATCACGTCGACCGTGACGGCACGGCGCGGGTCGGGTCCGGCGAAGGCGGCGAGCTCGCTCGTGTCGACGTCGGCAGGGGCGCGGCCTGTGGCGGGAGCCGGGAACCAGGCGTCGAGCACCGTGCCGTTCTCACTCGTCGTGGCCAGACCGATACCCCACACCCACCGCGCGTCACTCATGGTTCCAGGCTATCGGGCCGTCGTTAGACTCGACGTCATGCCCCGGCTCGACCTCCGCTCCAGCGCCGTCGACCTGACGCGCACCATCTGCGACATCCCCAGCGTCTCCGACGACGAGACCGTCCTCGCCGACGCGATCTTCGAAGCGGTGTCCGCGTTGCCGCACCTCGACGTCCACCGCGACGGCGACACGATCGTGGCCCGCACGTCCCTCGGACGCGCGCAGCGCGTCGCGATCGCCGGGCACATCGACACGGTCCCCATCAACGACAACGTACCGACGCGGAACGTCGACATCGACGGCGAGCGGTACCTGTGGGGCCGCGGCACGGTCGACATGAAGGCGGGCGTCGCGGTGCAGCTGAAGCTCGCCGCCGAGCTCACCGACCCCCGGGTCGACATCACCTGGATGTGGTACGACCATGAGGAGGTCGCTGCCGACCTCAACGGGCTGACCCGACTCGCGGCATCCCGTCCCGATCTCTTCGAGGCGGACTTCGCGATCCTGGGGGAGCCCTCGAACGGTCAGGTCGAGGGCGGGTGCAACGGCACGCTCCGCGCGGTCATCCGCACGACGGGCGTGCGCGCGCACAGCGCCCGCGCCTGGATCGGCGAGAACGCGATCCACAAGGCCGCGCCCGTCCTCGCTCGGCTGGCCGAGTACCGGTCCCGCGAGATCGAGGTCGACGGGCTGCTCTACCGCGAGGGTCTCAACGCGGTCGCCGTCCGCGGGGGCATCGCGGGCAACGTCATCCCCGACGCCTGCGAGATCGATGTCAACTACCGCTTCGCCCCGAACAAGGATGCCGCGGCCGCCGCGGCGCACGTGCGGGACGTGTTCGCCGGCTTCGAGGTCGAGATCGTCGACCTCTCCGAGGGCGCCCGTCCGGGGCTCGATGCGCCGCTCGCCCAGGAGTTCGTCGCCGCGGTCGGGGCAGTGCCCAAGCCCAAGTACGGCTGGACGGATGTCGCCCGGTTCTCCGCGATGGGTGTGCCCGCCGTCAACTACGGCCCGGGCGACCCGTCCCTCGCGCACCACGACGAGGAGCGGGTGCCGCTCTCGCAGATCGAGGACGTCGAGCGGGGTCTGCGGGCATGGCTGAGCGGCGACTGAGGACCGCAGCCTCCGTCGCCGGCACCGTCGCCGCCGTCTACGTCTCGGCCCGCCTCCTCACCACGCTGTTCTTCTGGATCGCCGCCGAGCTGTCGGGTCCGACCTCGCGGTTCGGGGCGGACGCCTCCATCTCCTCCCTGGCGATGGGCTGGGACTCCCAGTGGTACTGGGTCATCGCCGACCAGGGCTACCCGTCGGCCCTTCCGGTGACGGATGCCGGTCAGGTCACCGAGAACGCGTGGGCGTTCCTGCCGCTGTACCCCTGGCTGGCTCGTGCGCTCGGGACGGTACTGGGCGGCTACCCCGCCGGTGCGATCGTGCTGGCGCTCGTCGCGGGGTACGCGGCATCCGTCGCGCTCTTCCTGCTGCTTCGCGGCCGGATCGGCGAGACGGCGGCGCTGTGGGCCGTCGTGTTCTTCGCCAACGGTCCGCTGGCGGCGCTTTTCCAGATGGGGTACGCGGAATCGCTCGGACTGCTCTGGCTCTTCCTCGCGCTGTGGGCGCTCGTGCAGAGGCGGTTCGGGTGGCTGTACCTGCTCGTCGTCCTCATGGGCTTCACGCGACCGGGCGTCCTCGCGTTCGCCCTGCTGCTCGGGCTCTACGGAATCTTCCGCTGGTTCCGACGACGCGACGATCCGCTTCCGGTGTCGCACATCGTCCACATCGTCGCCCTCGGCGCCCTCGCCGTGATCGTCGGCTTCGCCTGGCAGGTCATCGCAGGGATCGCGACGGGCGACCCGTCGGCGTACCTCGAGACCGAGCTCGCCTGGCGGCGGAGCTGGGTCGGGTCCGAGGAGCAGTTCATGCCGTTCATCGCCTTCTTCCAGGCGGCGGCCATCTGGTTCGGCCTGTGGGGGTTGCCGACGGCGCTCGGACCGGTCCTCCTCGTCGTGCTGATCGTGGGCGCCGGTGTCCTTCTCGCCCGGTCACCGCAGGTCCGCCGGCTCGGGCCGGAGATCCGGCTGTGGGGCGTGAGCTACCTCGTCTACCTCCTGGCGGTGTTCTTCCCGCAGTCGAGCATCTTCCGACTCCTCCTCCCGCTCACCCCCGTTGCGGCGGGCGTTGCGGTCCCGAGCTCGCGGTGGTGGCGGGTCGGCATCCTGGTCCTCTGCGTGACCGGACAGTGGGTCTGGATCCACGAGATGCTTGCGCTGGGGGACACGTTCTTCCGGATTCCATGACGATATGCGTGCGCTGAGACTCGCGCGCGCCATCGGCGATCACCCCATTGGGTAGACTAATGGGGTAGGCCGAAGACGAAAAGGAGCCCCACAATGGCAGCCATGAAGCCGCGCACCGGAGACGGACCTATGGAGGCCGTCAAGGAGGGCCGTCTCATCATCGTGCGTGTCCCGCTCGAGGGGGGCGGTCGACTTGTCGTCTCGGTGAACGATGACGAGGCGAAGGAACTCCACAGCGTTCTCAGTGGGGTCGTCGGCGCCGCCTGACCCCGGATCGATACGAAAGGCCGGCCCCTCGGGGCCGGCCTTTCGGCGTTTCTCGGATGCCGCGGCGAAGCGATCAGCTCTGGTCGGCGACCGTCGTCAACTGGAGCAGGCCCTCGCCGACGATGGACAGCGCGCCGAGGACGGCGGGGGAGTCCTGCGTCTCCTGGATCAGGGACCGGTAGGCGCTCTCGAGGGGGCCGCGCTTGACGGGATCGGCGACGGCGCCGCCGGCGAGCACCCGAGGCACGAGCACCGTGCCGCCGGCGCGAGCCAGACGCAGCCCGTGCTCGACGTACTCGATGACCCCCTCGGGGTCGGCATCGATGAGGACGATGTCGTAGGACGCCTCGTTCATCCGCGGCAGGACGTCCGCGGCGCGGCCGGTGATGAACCGCACCCGAGCCGGCGGGATGCGGGAATCCGTGAACGCCTTCCGGGCCACGGCGAGGTGCTCGGGTTCCTTGTCGATCGTCGTCAGTGTCGCGCGCGGCGACCCGTGCATGAGCCAGAGGCCGGAGACCCCGCCGCCCGTGCCGATCTCGACGATGTTGAGCGCGCGGCCGGCCGCCGCGATGACGGCGCACTGGGCGCCGACCTCGGGACTGATCGGGTTCGCGCCGATCTCGAGGGCGTGAGCGCGGGCGCGGGCGATGGCCTCGGGCTCGACCGTCGCCTCAGCGGCGAATCGGCGTACCGCTTCGTGATCTCCCATGTCGTGAACCTCCACGCGTCAGCCTAGGCGGGTCGGCACCCCGCAACCCCCAGGCGCACGGGTAACCTGGGAACCATGTCATTCGGGCTCGATCTGGAGAAGATCCTCCTCATCGGACTCATCGCCGCCCTCCTGCTCGGCCCCGAGCGCCTGCCCGGTTACGCCGCGTCCCTCGCGAGACTCACTCGCCGGGTTCGTCAGTGGCTCGACGGCGCACGCACCCGGGTCAAAGAGGAGATGGGCGATGACTTCGACGAGATCGAGTGGCGCAAGCTCGACCCGCGACAGTACGACCCGCGGCGCATCATCCGCGAGGCGCTGATCGACGACGCCCCGGTTAAGCCCGTCGCGACGACGCCGGCAGCGGCGGTCGCGCTGGCCGAGCCGCCCGCCGTCGAGGCGAGCGGGGACGAGACCCCGGCGGACCTGCGTGCGGTGCCGTTCGACTCCGAGGCGACCTGACGGGCGGCATCCGCCGTCTGTCGTCGGATCAGGAGCGCGAGACGGGCAGCGACCGCCCGGCCAGCGAGCGCCGCGTCGTGGCGATCGCATCGGCGATCGCGGAGATCGCCCGCGCCGCGGTGTCCTCGGGCTCGCCGATCACGACGGGGACGCCCACGTCGCCACCCCGCCGGAGCGCGGCGCTCAGCGGGACGGACCCGAGGAGCGGCACCGTGAGTCCGCCGACTGAGAGGGCGGCCGCGACGGCCTCGCCGCCGCCCTGACCGAACAGGTCGAGGACGCTGCCGTCGGGAAGCATGAACGCCGTCATGTTCTCGATGACCCCGATGACCGACTGGCCCGTCTGACGGGCGACGACACCGCTGCGCACAGCGACGTCGGCCGCCGCCGCCTGCGGAGTGGTCACGACGAGGACCTCCGCGTGGGGGAGCAGCTGGCCCACCGAGATGGCGACGTCCCCCGTTCCCGGCGGCATGTCGATCAGGAGCACGTCGAGGTCGCCGAAGTGCACATCGGTGAGGAACTGCTGCACCGTGCGATGGAGCATGGGACCGCGCCAGGCGACAGCGGGGGACGCATCCGGGGGCAGGAACATGCCGATCGAGATCGTCTTCACGCCGTGTGCCACGGGAGGCAGCATGAGGTCGTTCAGACGGGTCGGCTGCGGGGGCCGGCCATCCTCGTCGACGAGGCCCAGGAGCCCGGGGATCGAGAACCCGTGGACGTCCGCGTCGATGAGCCCCACGGCGAGTCCGCGGGAGGCCAAGGCGGCCGCGAGATTCGCGGTGACGGTGGACTTGCCCACACCGCCCTTGCCGCTCGTGACGGCGATCACCCGGGTCAGCGAGTCCGCGGTGAAGGGCATGCGCTTGGTGCCGCGGATCCGTTCCACGAGGGCGGAGCGCTCCGCCGCGGTCATGACGCCGACGTCGACCGCGACGTCGGCGATGCCCGGGACGGATGCCGCGGCATCCCGCACGTCGCGTTCGATGCGGTCCGCCGCGGGGCAGCCGACGATCGTCAGGGCGATGCCCACACGGGTGATGTCGCCGTCGACGGCCACATCGCGCACCATGTCGAGTTCGCCGAGCGGGCGGCGCAGTTCGGGGTCGATGACGGCCGACACCGCGGCGCGGACCTGCTCGGCGGTCGCGTGCGTACTCACGACGTCGAGTGCTCGTCGCCGGGGCGATCGTGGTCGCGCTCGTCGAGACGATCCAGCAGCGACCTCAGCTCCTGGCGGAGGACGTCGCGGCTCACCACCTCGCTCTGCATGTCGGTGAGCGCCATCCGCAAGGCCACGACCTCACGGGCGAGGTACTCGGTGTCGGCGAGATTCCGCTCGGCCCGCTGACGGTCCTGCTCGATCTGCACCCGGTCGCGGTCGTCCTGGCGGTTCTGCGCGAGGAGGATGAGCGGAGCCGCGTACGAGGCCTGCAGCGAGAGCACGAGGGTGAGGGCGGTGTAGCCGAGCGCCGCGTCGTCGAAGCGGAGCGACTCGGGGCCGATCGTGTTCCAGGTGATCCACGCGACGCAGAAGAGGGACAGGATCAGCAGGAAGACGGGGGTGCCCATCGCCCGGGCGATCCACTCGGTGAAGCGTCCGAACCGATCACGCGACGGCTGCGGCGTGCGGCTGAGGACGCTCGCCCGGCGACCGCGCGGTGCTTCGAACCCCGACTTCGGTGCGCGCGCCATCATCGCCGCACCCCCGGGGTCTGCCGCGGGGCATCCTGCGAACGCCAGTCATCGGGCAGGAGGTAGTCGATGACGTCGTCGACGGTGACGGTGCCGACGAGGTGCCGAGCCGAGTCGACGACGGGGAGCGAGACGAGGTTGTAGCTCGCGAGCAGACGAGCCACCTCGGCGGCGCTGGCCGAGACGGTGACCGGCTCCACGCTGTCGTCGATGATGGCGCCGAGCCGCTCGTGCGGCGGGTAGCGCAGCATCCGCTGGAAATGGACGACGCCGAGGAGACGCCCCGTCGGGGTCTCGTACGGGGGCAGCGTGACGAACACCGCCGCGGCCAGCGCGGGGTGCAGTTCGTGACGACGGATGAGGGCGAGGGCTTCGGCGACGGTCGCGTCGGCGGACAGCACGATGGGCTCGCTCGTCATGAGACCGCCGGCCGTGTCGGGCCCGTGCTCGAGGAGGGCCCGGACGTCCTCGGCCTCCTCGGGCTCCATCAGGTCGAGAAGCTGGCCGGCGCGGGCGTCGGAGAGCTGCCCCAGCACGTCGGCCGCGTCATCGGGCTCCATCGCGTCGAGGACGTCGGCGGCGCGCTCGTCGCCGAGGGCCTCGAGGATGTGGACCTGGTCGTCCTCGGGCATTTCTTCGAGCGCGTCGGCGAGTCGATCGTCGGGGAGCTCCTCGGCGACCTCGAGGAGGCGGTCCTCGGGGAGATCGAGAAGGGTGTTGGCGAGGTCGGCAGGCTTCAGCTCGGAGTACGAGGCCACCAGCAGCTCGGCGGACTGCGTCTGGCCGGCCACCTGCTCGTCGCGGACGTCGTTCCACTGCGCGAAGGTCGTCGGCCCCTTGGCAAAGGGCGAGGCGCTCGTCTTGGGGCGCCGGAGGAACAACTGACCGACGTGCCATTCGCCGAGGCGGTCGCGTTCGATCGCCACGTCCTCGATGACGGCGGAGCCCGACCCGTCCGTGAGGTGGACGCTGCGGCCGATGAGCTCGGTCATGACGCGCACCTCACCGCCCCGCTGCTCGAAGCGGCGCACGTTGATGAGGCCCGTCGTGATGACCTGACCGCTGGCGATCGAGGTCACGCGGCCGATGGAGAGGAAGACGTTCCTCCTGCCGGGGATCTCGACCACGAGGCCGACGACCCGCGGAGGGTCGTCCTTCCGGTAGATGACAACCACGTCGCGGACCCGTCCGAGCCGGTCGCCCGACGGGTCGAAGACGGCGCACCCGGTCAGGCGCGCGACGAAGACCCGCTGCGTACTCACCCGACCAGCGTAGTCGGCGGATACCTCACGGTTCCTGCGCCGACGCAAAGGGGCTCGTGGGAGACTGACACCATGAGCATGATGGGCGGGGCCCCGAAAGAGCACGGTGCGACGGTCGCGGAGTACACGTCGTACGAAGCGGCGCAGAAAGCCGTGTCGACGTTGATCGCCTCGGACGTGCCCGCCCCGGACATCGCCATCGTCGGGCGCGGACTGCGATCGGTCGAGCGCGTCACGGGGCGTCTGGGGTACGCGACGGCCGCCCGCTCCGGTGCGATCAACGGCGTCCTGCTCGGCCTGCTGTTCGCCGCCATCTTCGTGCTCGGGAGCCCGGGAGCCGTCCTGCAGCTCTTCGTCGGCGTCATGCTCGTCGGCATCGCGATCGGCATGCTCCTGAGCATCATCAGCTACTCGATCCTCCGTCGGCGACGCGACTTCACCTCGGTAACGCAGGTGATCGCCGACCACTACGACGTCACCGTGCTGTCGCGGAGCTTCGGTCGGGCCACCGAGCTGCTCGGTGGGTCGCGCACGTCGGCACCGCGTCCCGCGCCGCCCGTGGATCTGACCGACCCGCCGCGGTACGGCGAACGGATCGAGCCCGGCGCTGCCACTCCGCAGTCCGGGGAACGCGTCGATCCGGCGCCGTCCCCCGCCGCGGGCGAACGCGTCGACCCGGCCGCGCCACCGCAGTACGGCGAGCGTGTCGATCCTGCGCCGGCGCCTCCCGCGACGCCGCCCCAGACCGCTCCCGGTCAGGGAACTCCCGGCCAGCCGACCGGGCAGGCCGCCCCCGACGCTCCGCGATGATCGTCGTCGCCCTGCCCTCGGGCGGGGTCGAGCTCGACGCCTGGATGGACGAGGCGGACGATCCGAGAGCCGTCATCGCTCTCGCTCACGGCGCGGGGGCGGGTCACGAGCATCCGTTCCTGGTGGGTGCCGCGCGGGCGTGGGCGGACGCCGGCTTCACGACGGTCCGCTTCGACTTCCCCTACCGACACGCCGGGCGACGGATGCCGGGCCCCGCCGCACACGCCGTCGAGACGTGGGCCGCGGTCGAGACGTTCTGCCGCGAGGCGGCACCGGGCCTCCCGTTCGTCGCGGCGGGCAAGTCGTACGGCGGTCGCATGGCGTCGATGGCGGCGGCCGAGGGACGGATCGGGGCTGACGCGCTGGTGTACCTCGGGTATCCGCTGCACCCGCCCGGTCGACCCGAGAACGCGCGCACGGCCCATCTGCCCGCGGTGACCGCGCCGCAGCTTTTCCTGGCCGGCACCAAGGATCCGTTCCTGCAGCCGCTCGTTGACCTCGAAGCGGCCGTCGCCGCGTGCCACGATGCGGAGATCCGCTGGTTCGAGGGCGGCGGCCACTCGTTCGAGGTCGCGGGGCGGAAGCTCCCCGCAGACGAGGTGGGCGCGGCGACGGCGCGGTCGGCCGTCCCGTGGCTGACCGCCCGGCTTCAGCGCCCGGCCGCGTAGCCCTGCATGCCGCGGGGGTTGGCGGCGCCCCACAGGATGCCGGTGCCCCGGTCGATCCCGACCGCTGACAGCCGGCCGAGCGACCATTCGCCCGCCCTCGTGACGCGGTGGCCCCGCTCGGCGAGACCGGTCAGGACGGCGTCGTCCAACCGCTCCTCGGCGACGAGGCCGATCGGGTCCCACGTGCGCGGCCAGAACGAGTCGACCATCGCCGCCGTGTGCAGCGTCGGAGCCTCGATGGCCTGCTGCGCGGTGTACGCGCCGACGAGCATCCGCAGCAGCATCGGCAACTGCCACTGGTCCTGCTGGTCGCCGCCGGGTGTGCCCATCGCGATGCGGGTGGTCCCGTCGTGGACGAGCGTCGGGGACAGGGTCGTCCGCGGGCGATCGCCCGGCCGGAGCGCGGCGGGGGAGGCGTCGTCGAGCCAGCACATCTGCAGTCGCGTCCCGAGGCAGAAACCCAGTGAGGGGATCGTGGGGGAGGACTGCAGCCAACCGCCGGACGGGGTGACGGACACGATGTTGCCCCACCGGTCCACGACGTCGATGTGGCACGTGTCGCCGCGGGTGGCGCCGGTGCGGTCGACCGTAGGCTCGCCCGTCCCTGCGGCGGACGCACCTTCCTGCCGGAGCGGTGGCTCCCACGGTTCCGCTCCGGGGAGTGCGGCGGGCCGCCACCGCGACGACGCGTGGTCACCGATCTCCGCGCGCCGGGAGGCGATGACGGCGTCCGAGAGGAGGGGGCCGGCGTCCGCGCCCTCGCCGAAGTACGCGTCGCGGTCGGCGAGGACGAGCTTCAGGACCTCGATGACCGTGTGCGCACCCGTGAGGGTCGAGGGGTCCAGGTCGGCCTCCGGAAGGGGCTCGAGGATGCGCAACGCCTCGAGCAGGGCGGGTCCCTGGGACCAGGCATCCGCTTTGAACACCGTCCGACCGCGGAACGGCACCGACATTGGCGTCTCGTAGCGCGCCGGTGCGTCGATGAGGTCGTCGGGGGTCAGGACGGCGACATGATCGGTGCCGCTGGAGTGGCGATGCGGACGCGAGAGGAAGGCGCAGGCGTCGGTGAGCAGGCGCCGCCATTCGGCTCGCGCCGCGTCGATGCCGACCGCCCGGTCATCCGCCTGTCCGGCCGCGGCGGCGACGCGCCGGAGGACATCCGCGTACGCGGCGTTGCGGTGAAGGTCGCCTGCCGCCGGGACGCGGCCGTCCACGAGCCACAGCTCGGCCGACGACGTCCAGTGGTCCCGGAACAGGTCGGCGACCCGGCCGATGGTGGCTGCGGCCGCCGGCAGCAGCGGATGCCCGTCGTCGGCGTAGTCGATCGCGTACGCCACGACGTCGGCCACCGACCACGTCCCGTGGTCGCGGAGGAGGAGGAGCCATGCGTCGACGGCGGCCGGGATCGCCGCCGCGAGGCCGCCGGCCCCGGGGACGAGATCGAGTCCCTCACCTCGGAAATGGCTGATCGTCGCGCCGGCGGGCGCCGCGCCCTGGCCCATGAGGACCGTGGGGGCCGCGGCATCCGCCGGTTGGAAGAGTCCGACGAGATCGCCGCCGGGACCGTTGAGGTGCGGTTCGACGATGTGCAGTACGAACCCACCCGCGCAGGCGGCGTCGAACGCGTTGCCGCCGCGCTCGAGCACGGCTTGAGCGACCGCGGTCGCCGTCGCATGGGTCGACGCGGCCATGCCGAACGTCCCCGTCAGCTGGGGTCGCGTCGTGAAAGCGGGCGGCGGTGTGTAGGCGGACGCGGTCATCGATTCAGGCGCGGGCGCGGGCGATCCAGGCCTCGATGTCGTCGGCGGTGCGCGGGATGTGGGCGGAGAGGTTCACCGGCCCGTTCTCGGTCATGAGGATGTCGTCTTCGATGCGCACGCCGATCCCGCGGTACTCCTCGGGCACGGTGAGATCGTCGATCTGGAAGTACAGGCCCGGCTCGATCGTGAAGACCATGCCCGCCTCGAGCACGCCGTCGTAATACATCTCGCGTCGCGCTTCTGCGCAGTCGTGCACGTCGATCCCGAGGTGGTGGCTCGTCCCGTGGACCATGTAGCGGCGGTGCTGACCGCCGCGGTCGGCGTCGAGCGCCTCCTCTGCGGTGACCGGGAGCAAGCCCCACTCGGCGGTCCGCGCGGCGATGACCTCCATCGCGGCCTCGTGGATCGCGCGGAACTTCACGCCCGGGCGGGCTGCCGCGAACGCCGCGTCCGCTGCTTCCCGCACGGTCTCGTGGATGCGGCGCTGCACGGGCGAGAACGTGCCCGACACGGGGAGGGTCCGCGTGATGTCGGCGGTGTAGAGGCTGTCGACCTCGACGCCGGCGTCGATGAGGACCAGATCGCCGGGGACCACGGCGCCGTCGTTGCGCGTCCAGTGCAGGTAGCAGGCATGAGGACCGGATGCCGCGATCGTGTCGTACCCCTCGCCGTTGCCGTCCGTGCGGGCGCGCAGGTGGAACACGCCCTCGATGGCACGCTCGCCGCGAGGGGTGTCGATGATGCGGGGGAGTTCGGCGACGATGTCGTCGAAGCCGCGACCGGTGGCCTCGACGGCGAGGCGGAGCTGGGCGATCTCGTACGGGTCCTTCACCAGGCGCAGCTCGGAAACGAAGCGCGTGAGCTCGTCATCGGCCTCGAGGGCGAGGTCGTCGTCGGTGCTCGTGAACGCATCGACGTGGGCCGTCGCGAGTCCGAGGTCGGCGGCGACCGCTTCGAGGGAGGGGCGCGGGCCGATCCAGAACTCGCCGATGGATGCGTCGGCGTAGAACTCGGTCGTCGTGCGATCGGCGCGCTCGCGCAGGTAGAGGGTCACGTCGTGACCGCCCTCGACGGGTTCGAAGACCAGGACGGAGTCGGGCACGGCGTCGGCGCCCCAGCCGGTCAGGTGCGAGAAGGCGGAGTGGGCACGGAACGGGTAGTCGGTGTCGTTCGAGCGCTGCTTGAAGGAGCCGGCGGGGATGACCAGGCGCGACCCCGGGAACGCGGCCGAGACGGCGGCTCGACGTGCGGCGGCGTAGGGGGCTTCGGCTCGCTGCGGCGGCAGGGAGGCGGGCCGCTCGGCCCATCCGGTCGAGATCGACTCGAGGAAGCCCGCGGGGAAGGGCTGCTTGCGGTTCGTGGTCGCTGCCGCCGGGGTCTCGGTGGTCTCCTGGGCGATGGTGTCGCGCTCGTCGGTGGTCATCTTCCCAGTCTCGCACCGACCGTCGACCTCGTCAGCCCACCGGCTCCAGTTGCACGATGACGGGGCGGTGGTCTCCGCCGGACCCGTCGAGGGAGGTCACCACGACCGAGCCGGTGGCGCGCCAGGCATCCGTCGTCATCACGTGGTCGATGGGCGCACCCAGCAGAGCCGGCCAGGCCGTGTCCCAGGTCCCGACCGCGCCGTTGCCCGTCGTCGAAGCGGCGTCCTGGCAGCGTCCGAGGGTGCCGCCGTGGGTGCCGAGCCGGCTCATGTGGTCGATCGTCGCGTTGAAGTCGCCCGCCAGGATGACGTTCGCGCTCGCGCACTGGTCCGCGATCCAGCGGAGGTCGCTGCGCCAGTGCGCCATGTCGTTCTGCCTCGGCGCGACGGCGTGGACGGCGACGACGGTGGGGCCCTCCCCGTTGACGGGCATCGCGACCACGCTCGGCACGACGGACGTGTTCTTCGTCCCGGAGGAGTCCGATTCGACCACGGCGTAGTCGCCGAGGTCGGGGGAGATCAGGAGCGTCGTGTAGGTGGCATCCCACCCCTGGTAGTTCTCCTCGTGCACCCACATGGGGTTGCCGCGCTCGCGCATGGCCACGGCGATCGCCTTGCCGGTCTCGTCGGTGGTCTCGGGGAGAGCGACGATGTCGACGTCCATCGCGATGGCCGTCGTCACGATCGCGTCGACGTCGGTGGCTTCGCCGGCGGTGTTCCACGTCATGACGCGGACGCTGTCGGCGGTCGGCTCGGGGAGCCCCGACGTCCCGAGGCCGCGGAAGGCGAGGATGCCGACGTTCGCCGCGCAGGCGAGGATGCCGATCATCGCGAGACCTGCTCCGAAGCCGCGTGTGCGGCGCCCGAGGCAAACCAGCAGACCGATGAGCGCGAGGACGGCGAAACCGACGGCGACGACGGGTCGCAGCGACACGAGCTGCGCGATCGGGAAGGTCTGCTCGAGACGGAAGAACTGAGGCCACGTCAGGATCGCTGCGCCGACGGCGGCGGCGATCGTGAAGAGAATCCCCGTCAGTCGCAGCACATCACGACACTAAGCGGGCAGGCTGGGGACTTTCTGCGCGCGGTACGCTCGTGACCATGTCCGCAGGGTCCTCCGCTCCATCGGCCCCGCACGGGCCCGGCGATCTCCACCTGCACTCGGACCACTCCGACGGCACCGAGCCGCCCGCGGTCGTCATGGCCGCCGCTCACCGTCACGGCATCCGGACGGCCGCCCTCACCGATCACGACACCACGTCGGGGTGGGCGGAGGCAGCGGATGCCGCCGTCTCTCTCGGGATGTCGTTCCTGCCGGGGATGGAGCTGTCGGCGCGGCACGAGTGGCGGAGCGTCCACGTCCTCGCCTATCTCATCGACCCCGAGGACGCGGGCCTGCGTGCCCTCACCGATCGCATCCGGCGGTCGCGGCTCACCCGTGCGCGGACGATGGCCGAGCGCATCGGACGCGACTACGACCTCACGTGGGAGGACATCGAGGCCCAGACGGCGGAGGGCGCGACCGTGGGGCGTCCCCACATCGCCGACGCCCTCGTCGCCCGCGGGCACGTCCGCGATCGCGGCGAAGCGTTCGGCGGCATCCTCTCACCGGCCAGCGAGTACTACGTGGCCCTGTACGCGCCCGATCCGGTCACCGCCGTCGCGGCCGTGGCAGGCGCGGGAGGCGTCCCCGTGATTGCGCACCCCGCCGGGCGGGCGGGACTCCTGCCGAACCGCGTCGTCCGCGGAATGCTCGACGCCGGCCTCGCCGGGTTCGAGCTCGGGCACCGCGAGAACGTCGAGCCCGCGCTCGGGGAGTTGCGGCGCCTGGTCGCGGAGCGGAACCTCATCGCGACCGGGTCGAGCGATTACCACGGTCGCGGCAAGCCGAACGTGCCGGGGGAGAACACCACGTCCGAGGACGCGATCGCGCGGATCGTCGCCCTCGGGACGGGGAGCGCGGTCGTCACGCCGTAGCGCGACGACCCGGCTCAGGCGCCGGGGATCGGTGCTGCGCCGCCGGATCCGCCGCGGCGGCGGCGACGGCGCCGCGCGGGGGCGGGCTTGCCGTCGTGGTGCTCCTTGCCGGCCCCGTCGTGCGTGCCGGCGCCGTCCACGGCGCGGTCCGCCGAATCCGACGTCGAGTTCGCCGAGTCGGATGCCGCGGCGCCGGGCTCCTGCTCGAACGTCGAACCGACCTTGACGTCGTCCCCGCGGCGGCGACGGCGACGACGGCTGGTGCCGGCATCCGCTGACTGGTCCGCGGCGGCGTCTGCAGCCCGGGCGGGCGCCGCGGACGAGCGCGCGGGAGCGGCCTTGGGGGCGGCGGTGATGCGACCCTTGGTGCCGACGGGGATGTCGAGCTCCTCGAACAGGTGAGGGCTCGACGAGTAGGTCTCGAGGGGTTCGGGCTGGCCGAAGTCGAGCGCCCGGTTGATCAGCGCCCACTTGTGCAGGTCGTCCCAGTCGACGAAGGTCACCGCGATGCCCGTCTTGCCGGCACGGCCGGTGCGGCCGGCGCGGTGGAGGTACGTCTGCTCGTCATCGGGGATCGTGTGGTTGATGACGTGGGTCACGTCGTCCACGTCGATGCCGCGCGCGGCGACGTCGGTCGCGATGAGGACGTCGCGCTTGCCCGCCTTGAAGGCGGCCATCGAGCGCTCGCGGGCCTCCTGGCTCATGTCGCCGTGGACGGCGCCGGCGCTGAAGCCGCGGTCGCTGAGCTCGTCGACGAGGCGCTGGGCGGCGCGCTTGGTGCGCGTGAAGATGACGGTCTTGCCGCGACCCTCGGCCTGCAGGATGCGTGCGATGACCTCGTCCTTGTCGAGCGAGTGCGCCCGGTAGACGAGGTGCTTGATGTTGGCCTGCGTGAGGCCCTCGTCGGGGTCGCTCGCCCGGATGTGGATGGGGTTCGACATGAAGCGGCGGGCGAGCGCGACGATCGGGCCCGGCATGGTCGCCGAGTAGAGCATCGTGTGACGGACGGGCGCGACTTTCTGGAAGATCTTCTCGATGTCGGGGAGGAAGCCGAGGTCGAGCATCTTGTCTGCTTCGTCGAGCACGACCTCGGTCGCATGCGACAGGTCGAGCAGACGCTGGTTGTTGAGGTCGATGAGTCGGCCCGGGGTGCCGACGACGATCTGCGCGCCGGCCTTGAGCTGGTCGATCTGACCCTCGTAGGCCTTTCCGCCGTAGATGGCGACGACGCTCGTGGCGCGGCCCGAGGTCAGCATGTCCATGTCTTCATAGACCTGAACGGCGAGCTCGCGCGTCGGGACGACGATGAGGGCCTTGACGCCGGGCTCGGGGTTCAGGCCGAGGCGCTGGACGACGGGGATGCCGAAGCCGAAGGTCTTGCCGGTACCGGTCTTCGCCTGGCCGATGATGTCCTGGCCGGGAAGGCCCAGCGGAATCGTCTGCTCCTGGATGGGGAACGTGTCGACGATCCCCTTGGCGGCGAGGGTGTCGACGATGTCCTGGTCGACGCCGAGCTCTGCGAACGTGGTCATGCTTCTCCGTGCCTGTCTGGCGGTGAGATGCCGCCGTGATGTGGGTCCACGCCCTTCACTCAGCCCCAGGCGCGGGGTCCCGATCCGACGCCGGGACGGATCCACCCTACCGGAGGGGTGCCTCCCGCCCCGTAGGCTGGCCCCGTGGTGAGGTGGTTCTGGCAGCGACGGCGACCCCCCGGGCGCATCCTGCGGTTGCGGTCCCGCGATGAGGCGAGCGACGTTCGCCGTGTCGACTTCCAGCAGCTCGCCCCCGACGTCGCGACGTACCTCGGTCAGGCCGCCTACCTGCAGCTCGGCTACGTCGAGACGCTGAGCTCGGTCATCGAACGCAGTCCGGAGCTCGCGCACAAGGAGTCTCTGTCCCGTGCCGCCGGCGCGGCGCTGTTCAAGCATCAGGCCCTCGTGGCGCTCATCCGCGACCGCGGTGACGATCCGCTCGAGCTCATGCTGCCGTTCCGCGAACCGCTCGACGCGTTCCGTCGGGCGACCCACGGCATCCGTCCCCTCGAGACCATGCTGACGGTGCACGTCACCGCGGGCCTGCTCGACGACTTCTACCTCTCGCTGTCGGGGAGCTACGGCGACACGGGCCGCCGCGCCGCCGCCATCCTCCGAGCGGATGCCGACCGGTCACCGCTCGTCGGCATCATCACCGACGCCATCGCGGCCGACGACGAACTGCGGTCGCTTCTCAGCCTGTGGGGGCGCCGACTCGTGGGCGACACGCTCCTGGTCGCCCGGGGCGCACTCCGCTCGGGCGCCGCAGAGCGCCCGGGTGCGCTCGATCGGGACGACGAGAAGCAGGTCGAGCCCGTGTTCACGCAACTGCTCGGCGCGCACTCGCGACGGATGACCGGCATCGGCCTCGACGCCTGAGAGGGCGCGGGCTCCCGAGGAGGCGCGGGCTAGGCGATGCCGAGTTCGGTGCGCGTCCGCGCGTCGTGTGCGGCGCGCAGCCGCGACAGCACGAGCAGAGCGGTGGGCGTCACCACGACGGGGACGGCGATGCTCACGAGCCAGATCCATCCCTGATCCGGACCGACCCCGGCCCACGTCATGGCTGTCCAGGTGCCGGCACCCAACAGGCTCCCCAGCAGGGGGCCGAGGGCCACGCCGCGCAGGGAGCGCAGCGGCAGCGCGTAGTGCGCGGCCGCCCCGGCGATCGCCCCGAAGACCAGTGCCAGGACGACGAGCATGTCAGGCGACGAAGCCGACGCGCCGGGACTGGTCGGTGCCGACCTCGACGAACGTGATGCCCGCCGTGGGGATGAAGTAGGTCGCGCCCTTCGCGTCGGCGAGGGTCACGTAGCTCGCGCCGCTGTCGAGGGCGGTGATGATCGTCTGCTTCACGGCGTCGGCCGTCTCGTTCGAGTCGAAGCCGAGCTCGCGCGAGTTCGCGATGCCGATGCGGATCTCCACGGTGATGCCTGCCTTTCCCGGCCCGGGTCTCCGAGCGCTTCTCGAGCCTACGACACCCGCTCCCGCCGTGGCCGCGGGCCCGCGCTCGCTGTCGGCGAACGCGGCTGCGCCCGGCGTGCGGGAGGGGTGGTGCACCGGTGTCGGCGACGCCGATTAGCGTGGAGCGCATGCCCGCCGCGCCCCTCCGTTCCGACCCGGCGCAGGATGCGGTGTCCTCCCTCCCCTCCGACGCGTCCGGTGTCGTGATCGGAGCTCCCGGCACCGGCAAGACCTCGACCCTGGTCCGTCGCGTCGTCGCGCTCGTCGACGGCGGGATGCCGCCCGAGCAGATCCTCGTGCTCACCCCCACGCGCACGGCGGCCACAGCGCTCCGCGACCGCCTCGCCGTCGGCGTGGGCGTGGCGACGAGCGGCCCGCTGGCCCGCTCCGTCGCCGCCTTCGCCTATCAGGTCGTCCGCGCGCACGCCGTCCACCGCGGTGACGAGCCGCCGCAGCTGCTCACCGGCCCCGACGAGGACCGCATCATCGGCGACCTTCTCGCCGGCGACGCGGAGGACGAACAGAGCGGGCCGTCGCGATGGCCGGAATGGCTGCCCGCAGACATCCGCTCCGGCGCGGGTCTGCGCGCGGAGATCCGCGCCTTCCTCGCCGAGATGACCACCCTCGGCATCGAACCCGAGCAGCTCGCGGCGCGCGCCGCGGCGACCGACCGCCCCGTCTGGGCATCGCTCGCATCCTTCGCGCACGAGTACCGCGCCGTCCGCGCCCGCATGCGCGGCGCGCACCGTGACGCGGCGGGTCTGGTGCGCGAAGCGGTCGGGCTCCTCCGTGACGCTCCCGCGGGCTCGCCCGCTCTCGGCGCGGTCGCGGGACTGCGCGCCATCCTCGTCGACGATGCGCAGGAGGTCACCCTGGGCGGGGTCGAACTGCTGGAGGCGTGCCGGATGCGGGGCGTCGCGGTGCTGGCCTTCGGCGATCCGGACGTCGGATCGGGGTCCTTCCGCGGCGCCCGCCCCGAGAACTTCGCCCGCCTCGCCACGACCACGTACGTCCTGGGCAGCGTGCACCGGGGGACCGCCGCCCAGCGCGACCTCACCGCCCAGGTCACGTCCCGCATCGGCGCGGCGGGATTGGTGGCGCACCGGCATCCGCCCGTCGGCCTCGAGGCCGACGACAGCGTGCGCGCCTTCGCGCTGCGCTCGGGGGCGGAGGAATTCGATCTGATCGCCCGGCTCCTGCGCGAGCGGCACGTGCACGACGGTGTCCCGTGGGAGCAGTGCGCGGTCATCGCCCACGATTCGCGTCAGGTGACGGCGCTCGAGGCGGAGCTGTCCGCTCGCGACGTCCCGACCGCCGCCGTCGGCCCCGCGCGAGCCCTTGCCGAGACGCCGATCGTGCGCGACCTCCTGCGCGCGGTCGACCTGGCCGCCGTCGCCACCGAGCTCCGCACCGACGACGACGTGCTCGACGTGCTCGTCGGCGGGGGACTCGATCCCGTCGAGCTGCGGCGGCTGCGCGCCGCCCTCCGCCACGCCGAGCTGCGATCGGGTGGGGAGAGGTCGGCTCGCGAACTGCTGGCGGCGGGCGTGCGGCATCCGATCGAGTTCGACGTCATCGACACGCCCGAGGCGCGACGCGCGGCTCGACTCTCGCGGACGCTCGCCGAGGTGGGCGAGCAGCTCCAGTCGGGTGCGACCGCGCACGAGCTGCTGTGGACGGTGTGGGAGCAGCGGGGACTCGAGCGCCAGCTGCGCACACTCGCCGACGGCCAGGGTCCGCTCGCCGATCAGGCGCGGCGTGACCTCGACGCGGTCGTCGCCCTCTTCGAAGCCGCGAAGCGTCACGGCGAGCGGGAGGACGGCACGGCGCCGATCGATCACCTCCGCGCGCTGCTGTCGTCCGAGGTCGCCGAGGACCGCCTGCGGACCGGGACGGTGGCCAGCGGCGTCCAGATCTCGACGCCGGCAGCGGCGCTCGGGCTCGAGTTCGACACCGTCGTCGTCGCCGGTGTCCAGGACGGCGTCTGGCCGAACCTGCGCCTGCGGGGGAGCCTGCTCGAGACGGCGCGGCTCGCCGAACAGGACGCCGACGTCGACACCGCCGACCGCCGACGGGCCGTACTGCACGACGAGCTGCGGCTGTTCGCGCGCGCCGTCTCGCGAGCACGGTCGCATCTCGTCGTGACCGCGGTCGACGACGACGATTCCGGCCCGAGTGTGCTGTTCGAGCTCCTGCCTCCCGCGGCGCCGGCTCCGCGTGCTGCGGAGCACCCCCTGACCCTCCGAGGGCTGGTCGCGAGCCACCGACGCCGTCTGACCGACCCGCGCACCACCGAATCCGATCGGACGGATGCCGCCGGGCAGCTCGCATTGCTCGCGGCGGCGGGCGTGCCGGGTGCCGACCCGGCCCAGTGGTACGGCCTCGCCGAGCCGACCTCGACAGCCCCGATCCGCGACCTCGACGCCGAACCCCTGCGCATCTCGCCCTCCCGCATCCACGCACTGGAGCAGTGTCAGCTCGATTGGGTGATCGGTGATCTCGGCGGCGATCCGGGCGGCGCCGTGGCGGGTCTCGGGACCCTCCTGCATGCCGCGCTCGAGCATGCCGACGCGGCGGACCCCGAGGCGCTGTGGGCGTTCGTCGAGGAAGGCTGGTCGCAGCTCGAGTTCGAGGCGGCCTGGATCGACGAGGCCGAACGCCGCCGCGCCCGCGACCTCGTGTCGCGCCTCGCCGCCTACCTCCGCGAGACCGAGCGAGCCGGCACGACCCTCGTCGGCGCCGAGCCCCACTTCGAGGTGCCGCTGCCGGTGGCGGATGCCGCGCATCCCGCGATCCTCTCGGGCTACATCGACCGGGTCGAACGGACGAGGGACGGACGCATCGTCATCGTGGACCTCAAGACCGGCCGGAGCGAGGCGACGAGCGACCGCGCCGCGGTCGACAATCCGCAGCTCGCCGCCTACCAGCTCGCGTTCGAGCGGGGGGCGATCCCCGAGGTGGCAGGCGCCGCGCCGGGCGGAGCGAAGCTGCTCGTCCTGAAAGGCACCCGGAACGCACCGTACGCCGAACCGCGCCAGGAACCTTTCGACGACGAGACGCGCGCCGCGTTCCTCGGCCGCGTCGACGAGGCCGTCCGCGTGATGCGGGGGACCTCGTTCGTCGCCCCGTTCGAGGAGCACTGCCGTGACGACCACAGCCGTGGCCTCTGCCGCATCCACACGATCGGTCCGGTGAGTTCCGCGTGAGCACCGCTCTCCTGCGTCCCGAGACCGTCGCGGCGGCCCTCGGACAGTTCCCGCCGACGCCCGAGCAGTCGGCTGTCATCTCCGCCCCCCTCGCCCCGGCTCTCGTCGTCGCCGGTGCCGGCAGCGGCAAGACCGAGACGATGGCGGGCCGCGTCGTGTGGTTGGTCGCGAACGGACTGGTCCGCCGGGACGAGGTGCTCGGCCTGACCTTCACGCGCAAGGCCGCGGGCGAGCTCGCAGAGCGGATCGGCTCGCGCCTGCGCCGCCTGGCCGAGTTCGAGCGGCGCGGTCTGCTTCCGCACCTCGAGCGGCTGAACGACGAGGGTCGACTCGTCGTGTTCGGCGAGCTGGAGCGAGCCGGCGCGCCCGAATCGGCGCGCCGCGCGGCGCTCGACGCGCTGGCCCCCGAGCCGACCACCCCCGAAGCGGGCGACGCTCTGCTGGAGCGCCCCGCCGTGTCGACCTACAACAGCTTCGCGGACGCCATCGTGCGCGAGAACGCGGTCCGCATCGGGCGCGATGCCGAAGCGGTCGTGCTCAGCGAGTCGGCCGCGTGGCTGCTCATGCGTCAGGTGGTGCTCTCCTCCGACGATACGCGCCTGCCCGATCGCATCGAGCGGCCGTCGACGATCATCGATGCGGCGCTGCGGATCGCACGCGACAGCGTCGACAACCTCGCCGACCTCGATGACCTCGACGCCTTCGCGGAGGAGTTCCAGGGCGTCCTCGAGCGGCCCAGTCAGCGAGCCGCCACCACCGTGTACGCCGACGTGCGGACGGCGGCCGAGAAGGTGTCCGGGCTCGCCGTCCTCACCTCGCTCGCCCGCACCTACGAAGCCGAGAAGCGGCGGCGGGGCCTCATCGACTTCTCCGACCAGGTGGCCGGCGCCCTCCAGGTCGTCCGCGCCCACCCGTCGGTCGCCGAGGAGCTCCGCCAGCGTTACCGGGTCGTGCTCCTCGACGAGTACCAGGACACGTCCGTCGTGCAGACCGACCTGCTGGCCACCCTCTTCCGCGACACGGCGGTGATGGCCGTCGGCGACCCGCACCAGTCCATCTACGGCTGGCGCGGCGCGAGCGCAGGCAACCTCGGCGACTTCGCGCGGTCGTTCGACCCGGATGCCGGGGCCCGCACCTACTCGCTCCTGACGAGCTGGCGAAACGGCGTCGACGTCCTCCGCGCGGCGGGCGCCGTGCTCGCGCCGCTGGAGGCACCCGTCGAGGTGGGGACGCTGAGACCTCGCGAGGGCGCGCCGACGGGTCGCGTCGACATCGTGGTCGAGACGGACGTCGACGCCGAAGCGGATGCCGTCGCCGAATGGTTCGGAGCGGTACGGGACGAGCGGCGCCGAGGTGGGCGGTCGACGACGGCGGCCGTCCTCGTCCGCAGCAAGAAGCACATGCTCCGATTCGCGGACGCGCTGGGGCGACGCGGCATCCCGCATCGGATCCTCGGACTCGGGGGGCTTCTCTCGACGCCTGAGGTGGTCGACGTCGTCTCGGCCCTCCGCGTGATCAGCGACCCGCGGGCCGGGTCCGCCCTCATCCGCCTGCTCTCGGGGCCCCGCTGGGCGATCGGGCTCGCCGACCTCAGGGAGCTGGCTCAGGTCGCCGCGCGTCTCGTCCGTCACGACACCGCCCTGCAGCCCCTGCCTCCCGAGCTCGCCGAGACGATCCGCTCGTCGGCGGGGGACGAAGGCGGCTCACTCGTCGCCGCTCTCGACTTCGTGGCCCGTCAGAAGCCCGACCACGGCTGGCTCGCCGGGTTCACCCCCGCGGCGCGGGAGCGCCTCCGTGACGCGGGATCGGTGTTCGCCGGGCTCCGGCGAGCCGCGGGTCTGCCGATCCCCGAACTCGTGCGTCTCATCGAGAACGAGCTGCGCCTGGACATCGAGCTCGCCGCGAACGAATCGCGCGGTCCGGCACGGACGGCATCCGATCAGCTCCGGGCGTTCATCGACGAGCTCCACGGCTTCCTGCAGACGGATGAGCGGGGTTCGCTCCCGAGCCTGCTGGCCTGGCTCGATCGGGCGGAGCGAATCGACGAGTTCGCCCCGCGCACCGAGCCGCCCGAGGACGACGTGGTCCAGCTGCTCACGATCCACGGGTCGAAGGGCCTCGAGTGGGATGCCGTGGCCGTCGTCCGAGGCGTCGAGGAGGAGCTGCCTGCCCGCTTGCAGGATTCGAAGGGATGGCTCGGATTCGGTGTGCTGCCGTACTCCTTCCGCGGCGACCGGGAGTGGCTGCCCGATCTGCGGTGGCGCGCACCCGACGCCCCCTCCCAGCAGGACCTCAAGACGGCGCTCGGGTCGTTCACCGACGGCATCCGGGAGCGCCACCTCGCCGAGGAGCGTCGTCTCGCCTACGTCGCGGTCACGCGCGCCCGCGAGCACCTGCTGATCTCTGCCTCGCCGTGGGCCGGCACCAAGAAGCCCCGTGAGGTCAGCCGGTTCGTTCGCGAGATCGCGGAGGAACTCGGGATCGCGCTTCCCGACGCGGACGTCGCCGAAAACCCGTACGAGGGTGCCCGGGCGACGCTCGACTGGCCGATCGACCCCCTCGGATCGCGCGCACCCCGGGTGCGGGAGGCCGCGGCCCGGGTCGAGGCGGCGATGAACGCCCCGGCGGCGACCCCGACACGCGACCTCGACCTGCTCCTCGCCGAGCGTGCGGCGCGCGCGGCCGGCCGCGAGAGGGTCGCGCCCACCCGCATCCCCGCATCCCGGTTCAAGGACTTCGTCGCCGACTACGACGCGGCGGCGACGGCGGTCGCCCGCCCCCTGCCCGAACGGCCCTACCGGCAGACGCGGCTCGGAACGCTGTTCCACGCGTGGGTCGAGCAGCGGTCCGGTCTCGTCGGTCGGTCGCGCTCGGTCGACGACGTCCTCTGGGACGACGACGAATCGGTCTCGATGTCACCGGCCGACGCGGATGCGCTCGACCGGCTGCGCGACGCGTTCCTGGCGTCCGAGTGGGGTCCCCTTCAGCCGATCGAGGTCGAGACGGAGATCGATTTCGTCGATCCCGATGCGCTGGGCGACGGCCGTCCCCACATCGTCATCTGCAAGCTGGATGCGGTGTACCGCCGGGGCGACCGGATCGAGATCGTGGACTGGAAGACAGGCCGCCCGCCGCGCACCCCGGCCGAGCGCACCGAGCGGATGCTCCAGCTCGAGCTGTACCGCAGGGCCTACCACGCCAAGCACGGGGTTCCGATGGACCGGATCGACGTCGTGCTGTTCTACGTCGCCGACGGTCTCATCCTCCGCGGCTGACGAGGCGGCGGCGGGTCAGGCGGTTCCCGTCCAGCGGCGGAGCGCGTTCTTCGCGGCGTCGTCGGGGTCGCTCTCCTCGGCGGGGGTCTCCGCCTGTGCACCCGCCCAGTCGCCGAACTCGAGGGCCTCGGTCTCCTGGTCGACGACGGATGCTGCCGGCGCCGCATCGTCGTCCTCGTACCCGTCGAGCATGCCGGGGTCGTAGGCATCGGTCTGCATGGAGGTGTCGATGGCCCCCGTGGTGCTGGCCGGCACGCGCCCCAGTGCGGCCAGGGCGTCGTCGATGCTGACGGTCCCCGATCCGATCGGCGCCTCGTCGCGGACGCTCTCGTCGAGGGACTCGAGGAGGGCCACGGCATCCGTCATGACCGACTCCGACGCCGTGTCGTGACCGTGCACGAGCCACTTGGCGAACTCGAGCTCGGCGTGCAGCCGGGCGCGCTCGGCGAGCATCGCGTCGGGGGCGCGCCCGCTCGCCGCGGCGTAGGCCACGACGACGTCCGCGGCGGCGTCGGGTGCGCTGGCGACCCAGCGCAGATCCTCCGCGGGGTCGCCGACGCTCAGCCCGCCCCAGTGGAGTAGCCCGGCGACGGTGGGAACCCCCTCGACGTCGGTCAGGGTGAAGGATGCCGGATCGACGCCGCCGAGGATGACGGTGGGTTCGAGGTTCCACAGCGCATCCAGCGCGACAGCCCGGCTCCACCGTCGCAGGAGGCCGAAGGGCAGTCGTCCGGTCGACTCGGCGCGGTCCAGGAGACGCTCGGTGTCCGCCCGCACCTGCGCGGCCGTGCGGGCGGCCAGGCCCGTGCCGTGGACGATGGAGGTGGGGAGCTCGTGGATGCCGGCGATGGCGGCCGCGATGGCGGTTGCGACGCCGCGCCCCGGCGGGACGTGGGCGGCGTCCACCCGATAACCGGCGAGGTAGGTCTGCACGCGCGCCGTGCGGCCGCCGACGCGGGAGGTCCCGAGGGTCTCGGGGGCTCGGAAGGGCAGCATGGCCCGGACTCCGGGCGTGAGGGCGCCGAGCGCCGTCGTCTCGCGGACGGCGTCCGCCTCGGCCTCGTCGCTCTCGGGAACGCGGACGACGAGCCGGGTGCCGTCGTCGAGGTGGAGGAGCGCGCTGTCGTACCGGTGGCCGACGTCTTCGCTGAGTGCAGCCGCACCCGTGATGCTCGTGCGCACACCCGACGCCTGCGAGAGAGCCGCCGTGGCGGCCGCGGCTAGAGTGAGAGGAGAGCGTGCCATGCCCCCCAGGGTAGGCGGGGCACGGCCCCGCGCCCCCCACGCCACGCCCGCAAGAGAGGTCCTCGATGACGACGAAGGACGTCCCGCCGCCCCTGGCGCGAGCGGTCATCGACCGTGCAGCCGAAGAGCGGCTCGACGAAGGTCTGCTCACCCGCATCCGAGCGGATCGCGACACGCGCGTGCTGCTGCTTCACGGCGACCGCGCGCCGCTCGACGAGAACTCGGCGCTGCGCTGGCTCACCCCCGAGGCCGTTCCCGGTGACGCCGTCTGGGCGTTCCTCGGCCGCGATTCCCAGCACCGCGCGGTCGCCGTGGCGGCCGTGTCGCCGAAAGCCGACGAGCCGACGGTGGATGCCGCGGGGTGGGGGAGTCTGCGCGTCGTCGGAGGCGATCTCGACGCCGACGAGGCGGGCCGCTTCGTGCAGGGGCTGAGCCTCGGTCGCTGGCTGCTCGACGCCCCGTTCTGCCCGGCTTGTGGCGGGGCGACCGAGATCCGGCAGGCGGGCTGGTCCCGCCGGTGCGTCGTCTGCGGTCGCCAGCACTTCCCCCGGACCGACCCCGCCGTGATCGTCGCCGTCGCGAGCTCGGACGGGGAGCGTCTGCTGCTCGGGCGGAACGCCGCGTGGGGCGACATCCCGACCTATTCGACGTTCGCGGGGTTCGTCGAGGCCGGCGAGTCGCTCGAGACCACCGTCGAGCGCGAGGTCGCCGAGGAGGCGGGCGTCCGCCTCGACCGCATCGTCTACCGCGGATCGCAGGCGTGGCCGTACCCGCGCTCGCTCATGCTCGGCTTCACCGCCTTCGCCGTCGCCGACGATGAAGCCCGTCCCGACGGCGAGGAGATCCTCGACGTGCGGTGGTTCACCCGGGCGGAGATCCGCGAGGCTCTGGCGGGTGGCGGCGACATCCGTCTTCCCGGGCCGGCCTCCATCGCCCGGAGCCTCATCGTCCGATGGGTCGGGGAGTGAGCGCGGACCCGCTCGCCGACCTCGACGACCGCCAGCGCGAGGCGGCGAGCACCCTCCGCGGTCAGGTGTGCGTCCTCGCCGGCGCCGGCACGGGGAAGACGCGCGTCATCACCCACCGGATCGCGCACGGCGTCGACACCGGCGCCTATTCGCCGCAGCGCGTCATGGCGGTCACCTTCACAACGAAGGCGGCCGGCGAACTGCGGGGCCGGCTCCGAGCACTCGGCGTCGAGGGCGTCGCGGCCCGCACCTTCCACGCCGCGGCCCTCGCCCAGCTGAACTTCTTCTGGCCTCAGGTCGCACGCGACACCGCGCCGGCGATCGTCGACAGCAAGGTGAAGCTCCTCTCGCACGCGGCGGACGGGATCGGTCTACGACTGGATGCCTCGACGCTGCGCGATGTGGCCTCCCAGATCGAGTGGCGGAAGGTCACGATGCGCTCGATCGAGGACTACGCCGACGTTCGGCCCGGCGGCATCCCCGGGCTGTCGATCGACCCCCTCGTGGGCCTCCAGCGCGCCTACGAGAAGCTGAAGGACGAGCGTCGCCAGCTCGATTTCGAGGACGTCCTGCTCGCCTGCGCCGGGATGATCGAATCCGAGCCGCGCGTCGCCGCTGCCGTTCACGAGCAGTACCGCCACTTCACCGTCGACGAGTACCAGGACGTCTCGCCCGTGCAGCACCGCCTGCTGCAGCTGTGGCTGGGCGATCGCAAGGATCTGTGCGTCGTCGGCGACGCGAGCCAGACCATCTACTCGTTCGCCGGCGCCGACCCCCGCTACCTGCTCGAGTTCGCCGAGCGCGACGACGACGTCACCGTCGTCCGCCTCGAACGCAACTACCGATCGGATGCCGCGGTCCTCGCCGTCGCGAACGAGCTCATGCGCGGGCGACCCGGCGCCCTGCAGCTCGTGACACCGGCGCCCGCCGGCCCCTCGCCCGAGGTGACGTCCTACGAGGACGACGCGGCCGAGGCGAACGGCATCGCGGACCGGATCGCCGCGCAGCTCCGGGAAGGTGTCGACCCGCACGACGTCGCCGTGCTCTACCGGCTGAACGCGCAGTCGGCCCCGCTCCTGGCCGCCCTCTCGAGCCGCGGCATCCCGGCGACGGTCCTCGGAGGTAAGCGGTTCTGGGACCTCCCCGAGGTGCGCCAGGCGCTCATGGCCCTCCGCGGTGCCTCCGTCGCGCCGCTGTCGGGTTCGTTCATCGCCACGGTGCGCGACGTCCTGCGATCGCTCGGACTGACCGACGAGGCACCCCCCGCCGGCGGCGCGCTGCGCGAGGCCTGGGAAGCGCGGGCCGCGGTGCTCCGCCTCGCCGAGGAAGCGCCCGACGGGACCACGCTGCGAGGCTTCACCGACGAGCTCACCGCCCGCGCCAAGGCGCAGCACGAACCCGCGATGCGCACCGTCACCCTCGCGACCCTTCACGCCGCGAAGGGCCTCGAATGGCCCCACGTCCACCTCATGGGTCTCAGCGAAGGGCTCCTCCCGATCTCGTACGCGACGACGTTCGAGCAGATCGACGAGGAGCGGCGTCTCGCCTACGTGGGCGTCACGCGGGCCGCGCGAACGCTGTCGCTGTCGTGGGCGCAGCGGTCGGGGAACCGGGAGCGTCAGCGCTCCAGATTCCTTCAGGAGATCGGCAGAGGCACCCTGCGTGAGGGCGGTGTTCGCGGCTCTCGCGCACCCCGTCCGCGGCGCTGAGGACGACGGAGCGTCCGACCGCGCCGCTGCGCAGCATTCGGGCCGCGAGGGTCGCCGCCTCGACCAGCAGGAGCGGGTCGGTGGGGACCGACGGTCGCGCGAGCAGCTGCGCCGCCACGAGCGGCCAATCGGGGTCGCGATCGCGCCGATACGCGTGGACGCAGGCGATGCAGGCGGTCTCCCCGGGGACGACGAACGGACCCACGACGACACGGTCGCCCGACAGCTCGATCGGAAGATGGGGGATGTCGTTCGCGGTGAGCCGCGCGGCGCGATGCGGATCGACCAGGCGCGACGCGACGACGACGATCGGTTCGGGCGCCGTCGGCAGAGGCCATCGGGCGGTGTCGACGACGTCCAGTCCCGCGGCCTGCATCCCGCCGACGAGCGTGGTCTCGTCCTCGTGGCGCAGATCGGCCGGCAGCTCGACCCGGACGGCCGGTGCGGGCGCCGCCTCGGGAGCGAGGGCCTTCTCTATGCGACGCAGGAACGCATCCGCTTCGTCGTCGGTCGCACCGAGCTCCCGCGCCAGCGGCGCGAGCCGTGCATCCGGGATGCCGCTCACGAGGGCATCGAGCAGACGCTCCTGCCACGGCGTCAGACCGGTGAGCGGTCGCTCGTCGTCCATCCCGAGCTGGACGCTGGTCGGGGTCCGCCACAGCGGGGGATGAGAGGGGGCGAGACGCAGCATGCCGCGATTCTGACGTCGCGTCCCCGCGTCCGCCGGGGCCGTCCACAGGCGAACGCTGAGGACAGGCCTCAGAGCCGCTGTGGAGGAGGCTCGGGGATCAGACGGGCCGCGGCCCCGTCGGGCCGTCCTCGCCGGGCGCATCCGGCTCGTCTGGCTCGTCGTCGGCAGGAGCCGCATCCGTCGGATGCTCCGCGGCTGCCTCCTCGTCCAAGAGGGCCGCGAGGGCGTCGTCGAACGCATCGCGTTCGGGCTCCTCGCCGCGCTCGCTCGCCTGCAGCCGTGCCACCAGCGCGGCCGGATCGTCAATGTCCTCAGCCGTCGGGATCAGGTCGGGGTAATCCCAGAGGCGGTCGCGGACCGTCGGACCGACGGCATCCGTCACCGCGCGCCACATGGCGGCGGCTTCGCGCAGTCGACGGGGACGCAGTTCGAGGCCGACGAGGGAGGCCATCGCCTGTTCGCCGGGCCCGCCGACGGCGCGGCGGCGGCGGACGGCCTCGGCGATGCGGTCGGCGGAGGGCACGCGCGCGGTCGCGTCGGCGGTGACGACGTCGACCCAGCCCTCGATGGTCGCGAGGAGGTTCTCGAGCCTCGTCAGGGCGGCGACCTGCGCCTCGGAGCGCTGGGGGAGGAGGGCGCCGCTCTCGATGGCCGCCTTCAGCTCTTCGGGGGCGGACGGATCAAACCGCGAGGCGAGGTCCTCGAGGGCGTCCGTGTCGACGTGGACGCCGCGCGCGAAGTCGGTCACCTGTGAGATGACATGCAGGCGCAGCCACTTCGCGTGACGGAACAGTCGCGCGTGGGCGAGTTCGCGGGTGGCCAGCACGAGCGCGAGCTGGTCCTCCTCGATCTCGAGGTCGCGGCCGAAGTCCGCGAAGTTCTGCGGCAGGATCGCCGCGTCCCCCGTGGGCATGAGAGGGATGCCGACGTCGCCACCGCTCACGACCTCGAGCGACAGGCGTCCGATCACCGCACCCAGCTGCGACGCGAACAGAGCGCCGCCCACGCGGCGCATGAGGCGTCCCGCGCCCTGGATGGCCGAACGCATCTCCTCGGGCGTCTGCGACTCGAGCGCTGCCATGAGCGCGTCGCTGATCGACGTCGCCACCGGCTCGGCGAGCTCCTGCCACACCGGGAGGGTCGCCTCCACCCACTGGCCGCGGGTGATCGGCTGCGGAGCCTGCGCGAGCTCGGCGATCGCCGTCACCTCGCTGAGCCACAGCGCGGCGAGGGCGAAGGCCTGATCGAACTCGGTCCGCGACCCTGCCGTGATCCCCAGCCCGTCCTGATTCGCGATGTGCAGGGCCTGGGTCTTCGCGGCGGACCAGTCGAGGCCGTCGTCGTCCCCGTCACCGGCCATCGCCGCCTGGAACTGGCGCATGATGTTCTGCATCATCGCGGGGTCGATGCCCATGCCCGACAGCTGGCGGAGCTGCTCGGGGTCGATTCCGCCCTGACCGCTGAGCATGCGTCGGAGCATCTCGGCGAGGTCGTCGTCGCCGGGCAGATCGTCGTCCGAGGGATCGGTCATGTCAGGCGCCTTTCAGCAGGGGTGAGACGTCTCGTTCTACGCTAGTGGCAGGTTTTCTCCGCCCGGTCCGAGCGGGAGACGTCCCGTGTACGCCGGCCGCGAACGAGCGCCGGAGGAAGGACCCGCGTGTCGCTCTTCGACAACGCCGCCGAGCCGGCTGCCGCCCCGCCGTCCCGCCGTTCCCGTCGCTTCTCCGCGGGGGTCTGGGCTCTCGTCGTGGCGCTCGTCGCCCTGCTCATCCTGAGCTTCCTCCCCACCGGTTTCGTGATCCAGCGGCAGGGACCGGTCGTCAACACCCTGGGGTCGGCCGAGAACGCGTCCGGCGACGACGTCCCCCTCATCTCTGTGAGCGGTGCGAAGACGTACCCCACCGCGGGCGCCCTCGACCTCACCACCGTGCAGGTCGTCGGCAACCGCGAGACCACGCCGTCCTGGTTCGAGCTCGCGAAGGCGTGGCTCGATCCCGGCGAAGCCGTCCTCCCCATCGACGACGTGTTCCCGGCGGGGACGACGACCGAGCAGCGCAACGAGGAGAACGCCGCGCTGATGGTCGACTCCCAGAAGGAGGCCACGGCCGCCGCGCTCACCGAACTGGGGTACGAGGTCGGGGCCCACGTCGGCGTCGGCGCACTGAGCGACGACTCCGCCGCGAAGGGCATCCTCGAGGTCGGCGACGAGATCGTCTCGGCGAGCGGCACGCCGATCGAGGACACCGCGCAGCTGCGATCCCTGATCAACGAGCGGAGAGGTCAGCCCGTCGAACTGGTCATCCGCCGGAACGGTGCCGAGCGGACGGTCACCGTGACGCCCTCGCGCACCACCACGAAGGACGGCACGGTCTGGATCATCGGGATCACGACCTCGCGGGACTTCGATTTCCCCATCGACGTGAAGATCCAGCTCGACCGGATCGGCGGGCCCAGCGCCGGCCAGATGTTCGCCCTCGGGATCATCGACACCCTGACTCCCGGCGAGCTCAACGGAGGCAAGCAGGTCGCCGGAACGGGCACGATCGACGCCACCGGCACGATCGGGCCGATCGGCGGCATCCGTCAGAAGCTCTACGGCGCGAAGGATGCCGGGGCCACCTACTTCCTCGCCCCGGAGAAGAACTGCAACGAGGTCGTCGGCCACATCCCGGACGGCCTGCGCGTCGTCCCCGTCTCGACCCTCGACGACTCGCTCACAGCCCTCGACGCGATCCGCACCGGCACGGGCGTGGACAAGCTCCCCGTGTGCGCCGCCGGTTGAGTCCGCAGCGCCCCTGCGATTCCGCCCAGAGCGCATCCCGCCGCCGCCGTCCGCGAGTCGGCCCCGCCTAGGATGAGAGTGTGACCTCGACACCTGCCGGACCGGCCACGTCCACCCCTCCGAACCCCGTTCGCCGCACGATCGCCATCACGGTCGGAGTCCTCGTGGTGCTGGTGATCGCGTTCTTCGCGTTCGCCAGCCTGTACACGGACTGGCAGTGGTACAAGCAGCTCGGCTACGACAGTGTGCTGGTGACGCAGTGGACGGCCCGTGTCGTCATGTTCGTCATCGGGTTCGTCGCGATGGCGGCCCCCGTCTTCGCAGCCATCCAGCTCGCGTACCGTCTCCGGCCGGTGTACGCCCGACTGAGCTCGCAGCTCGATCACTACCAGGAGGTCGTCGAGCCGCTCCGACGCCTGGCGATGTGGGGCATCCCCGTCTTCTTCGGCTTCTTCGCGGGCTTCGCCGCCTCGGCGCAGTGGGAGACCGCCTGGCTGTGGGCCAACGGTGTCACCACCGGTCAGAAGGATCCGCAGTTCGGCCTCGACACCGGCTTCTACCTGTTCCAGATGCCGTTCTACAGCGTCGTGCTCGGCTTCACGTCCGCAGTGCTGCTGATCTGCCTTCTCGTGACCGTCGTCGTCGCCTACCTCTACGGCTCGGTGCGCGTCGGGCAGCGCGAACTCCGCATCTCCAAGGCGGCCCGCATCCAGCTCGCCATCGTCGCTGCGCTGTATCTCGCCGTACAGGCGGTCAGCCTCTGGTTCGACCGGTTCAAGACGCTCACGACACAGGGCGACCGGTTCACCGGCGCCAGCTACGTCGATGTCAACGCGGTCATCCCGGGTCTCGCAATCCTGTCCATCGCCGCGGCGATCGTCGCCGCGCTGTTCGTCGTGACGGCCATCATCGGCCGGTGGCGCTTCCCGCTCATCGGAACCGCGCTGCTGATCGTCTCCTCCCTCGTCGTCGGCGTCGCCTACCCGTGGGCCGTCAGCCAGTTTCAGGTCGCGCCGAACCTCGAGACCTACGAGGCGCCCTACGTCGACCGCAACCTCGCGGCGACGAAGTTCGCCTACGGCATCGACGGGCTCGAGAAGACCGAGTACGAGGCGGTCACCACGGCAGAGAAGGGTCAGCTCCGCGCCGACGCCGAGACCACCGCGTCGCTGCGCATCATGGACCCTGCCATCATCGGACCCACCGTGCGCCAGCTCGAGCAGTACCGCTCGTACTACCAGTTCCAGAACCCGCTCGACGTCGACCGGTACGAGATCGACGGCAAGATGCAGGATGCCGTCGTGTCGGTCCGCGAGCTGAACCTCGACCAGCTGGGCAACGCCCAGTCCTGGTACAACAACACGCTCGTCTACACGCACGGCTACGGTGTCGTGGCGGCCAAGGGCAACGACCGCACCGCGGACGGCGATCCCGTCTTCCTCGAGCGCGGCATCCCGACCTCCGGCGACCTCACCAACGAGTCGAAGTACGAGCCCCGCATCTACTTCGGCGAGTCGTCGCCGCCCTACTCGATCGTCGGTGCCCCGAAGGGCAGCGACCCCGTCGAACTCGACTACCCGCGTGGCGAGGACGGCGCCGGTCAGACCCGTACGACGTTCACCGGCAACGGCGGCCCGAACATCGGCAACGCCTTCAACCGGTTGCTGTACGCGCTGAAGTTCCAGTCGACCGACATCCTGTTCTCCGACGGGATCAACGACGACTCGCAGATCCTTTACGACCGCAACCCGCGCGATCGTGTCCAGAAGGTGGCGCCCTACCTCGAGCTCGACAGCGATCCGTACCCGAGCGTCGTGGACGGCCGCGTCGTCTGGATCATCGACGGCTACACGCTGAGCAACAACTACCCGTACTCGTCGATCGTGAGCCTGCGGGACGCGATCTCCGACACCACGAACCGCGCCCCGAGCGTCGCGCTCGACGACGTGAACTACATCCGCAACTCGGTCAAGGCGACCGTCGATGCGTACGACGGCTCGGTCAAGCTTTACGCCTGGGACGACCAGGACCCGATGCTGAAGGCCTGGCAGAAGATCTACCCGTCGACCCTCCGCCCCATCAGCGAGATGTCCGGCGACTTGATGAGCCACGTGCGCTACCCGACGGACCTGTTCAAGGTGCAGCGCGCCATGCTCGGGACCTACCACGTCGACGACGCGCAGTCCTTCATCCGCCGTGACAACGCGTGGCGGACGCCGCAGGACCCGGTGACCCAGTCGAACCTGCAGCCGCCGTACTACCTGACGATGCAGATGCCGGGCCAGCAGGACCCGACCTACTCGATGTTCACGTCCTTCATCCCGGCGGCAGAGGGTGATCAGGAGCGCAACGTGCTCATGGGCTACCTCGCGGTCGACGCCAACGCCGGCGGCACGAAGGGCGAGAAGAACCCCGATTACGGCAAGCTCCGCATGCTGGAGATCAGCGCGGATGTCTCGGTGCCCGGCCCCGGTCAGGTGCAGAACACCTTCAGCTCGAACGAGACCATCGCGCAGCAGGTGAACCTGCTGCGACAGGGTCAGTCCGAGGTCCGCAACGGCAACCTGCTGACCCTCCCCGTCGGTGGCGGTCTGCTCTATGTGCAGCCGATCTTCGTGCAGGCGTCGAGCGGAACCCAGCTGCCCGCCCTCCGCAAGATCCTCGTCGCGTTCGGTGACGAGGTCGCCTTCGAGGACACCCTGCAGGAAGCGCTCGACAAGCTGTTCGGCGGCGACTCCGGCGCGACGACCGGCGATGAGGGAACGACGCCGTCGCCTTCGCCGAGCGGGTCGCCGAGCCCCAGCGCGACGCCCGGCGGCGGACAGAACGAGACGCCCCCCGCGGGTGTCGGCGACGAGATCGCCCGCCTCCTGCAGCAGGCCCGTCAGGTCATGACGGCGCGTGACGACGCCATGCAGAAGGGCGACTGGGCCGCCTACGGCGAGCAGGACAAGGCGCTCACCGACATCATCAACAGGCTCATCCAGCTCGACGGGGAGTGATCCCGCTGATCTGGTGGGGGCGGTTCACGACAGGAACAGCCCCCACCAGATCACCAGCAGTGTCACCACGAATCCGGCGAACTGGTTGAGCCAGAGGAACCGGTCCCAGCCGCGGGTGGCGGAGGCGGCATCCGCGTCGGTCACCGAGCGGTAGGGCCACACGGTGGCGAGGTACGGTAGCGCGACGATCGCGGCGAGCGGTCCCGGCCACGCGGTCCCGAGCATCGCAACGCCCGACGCCGCGTAGGCGACGAGCGAGAACCGCACCGTCCACGCCGCACCGCGCGCGGTGGCGATCGATGAGATCCCCGCCTCGCGGTCGGCGACGACATCCTGCACGGCGCCGAACGCGTGCGACGCGACACCCCACAGCGCGAACGCCACGATGATGAGCACGAGCTGCGGCGTCCACGTCGCGCCGGTCAGAACGAGGGCGTACACGGCGGGCGAGAAGAAGTGGATGCTGCTCGTCACCGAATCCGCGAAGGGGCGCTCTTTGAGGCGGAGGGGCGGCGCGCTGTAGAAGACGACAGCGAGCAGACTGAGCCCCAGGACGAGCCACGACAACGGTGGGCCCGACAGCACGAGGAAGACGACGAAAGGGAGACCCAGCAGACCCGACGCCCACAGGGTGGGGGCGTGCAGGCTCTTCTCGAGGATCGCTCCGTGCGCTCCGCCCTTGCGCGGGTTCCGCAGGTCGGACTCGTAGTCGAACACGTCGTTGATGCCGTACATCGCGACGTTGTACGGGATCAGGAAGAAGATGGTCCCGATGACCAGGACGAGGTCGATCTCGCGTGCGGCCAGCAGATACGCCGCCGCGAACGGATATGCCGTGTTGATCCAGCTCACGGGGCGGGAGGACACGAAGAGCTGGCGGGCGAAGCGGAGGGGCGTCACGCGGCATCCCTCCTCTCGGGCAGCAGCGCACCGATCGCCGGGAGGAGGAAGGCGACGCACAGCGGGTAGGCGAAGTCCTCTATCGGGGCGAGGCCGACGCGGATGCCGCTGATGTGCTCCTCGGGGTAGGTGAAGAGGTCGGCGGCGATCATCACGTTGTCGAACACCGCCGTCAGGAGGACGAGGATGCCGGCGGTCCACAGCGACGCGACCAGGCGCTCTCGTCGCTGCGGGCGGCGGAGCGAGAAGAGGGTCACGACAACGGTGACGACGACGAACGGGAGGACGATCAGCGGGTAGGTCATGCGGCGTCCCGGCTCCGTGCTCGCGTGCGTCTCCGCGTGACGAGGGCGTGGACGACCAGCGTCAGGTGGCAGAGGAACGCCAGGAAGACCGGCTCCTCGAGAGGCAGGTGGGGGGCGAGATCGATGCCGACGAGCAGAGGACTGTCGCCGCGGACGAAGACGCCGGCCGCGATGCCCACCAGGTCCCACACGAGGAGGAACGCCGTACCGCAGGCGATCAGCAGCAGGCTGCGACCAGGGTCGGCGGCCACTGCGAGGCGGTGCCTCAGGTCGATCGCGATCACACCGAGCGCCGAGAGGATCAGGGCGCCCAGGTACAGCCCGGGCACCGCCGTCAGCGTTCCGAGGCGAGCGGCTCGGGAAGGTGTCCGGTGGACACGTCCCCGTCGAGGAGCTTCACGACGAGCTCGGCCGAGATGAGGCACATCGGGAGGCCGACGCCGGGGAGCACGGTCTGACCGGCGTAGAGAAGGCCATCGACCTTCGAGCGCAGCCCCGGGCGGAACATCGCCGACTGCCCGAGGGTGTGAGCGAGGCCGAGCGCACCGCCCCGGAACGAACCGAAGTCGGCGGCGAAGTCGCCGGGCGAGATGGTCCGGCGCACCCGGACGCGATCAGCGAGATCGGCGACACCGGTCCACGACGCGATCTGAGCGATGACGGCATCCGCAGCGGCTTCGATCGCCGGGTCGCCGGCGCCGTCGACTCCGCCATGTCCGAGCTCCGGAGCGGCGGGCATGGGGACGAGGACGAAGAGGTTCTCGTGGCCGGCGGGCGCCACGTCGTCATCGGTGGCGCTCGGCCGGCAGACGTACAACGAGGCGGGGTCGGGGATCGCACCGGCGTGCTCCGCGCCGAAGATTGCGTCGAAGTTCGCCTTCCAGTCCTTCGTGAACAGCAGGGTGTGGTGTTCGAGCTCGGGGAGCTCGCCTTCGACGCCCAGGAGGATGAGGAGCGCTCCGAAGGACGGCACGCGCTTGTCCCACCACGCGTCGCTGCGAGACCGCAGCTCCGGCGGAAGCAGCGCGGTCTCGGTGTGGTGCATGTCGGCGGTCGAGATGACGTGGTCCGCCTCGATGCGGGTGCCATCGGCGAGACGGACGCCGGTGGCCACATCGCCGACGGTGATGATCCGCTCGACGCGGCTGCCGGTGCGGATGACCGCGCCGCGCTCTTCGGCGAGGCGGGCGATCGCTCGGATGATCTGCACGAAGCCGCCGCGGGGGTAGAGCACGCCGTCGTCGAGGTCGAGGTGGCTCATCAGGTGGTACAGGCTCGGCGCGTCGTACGGCGAGCCCCCGAGGAAGACCGCCGGATAGCCGAGGACCTGTCGCAGGACCGGGTTGGCGAACCGCTTCTCGACGTGCGTCGACAGGGGGCGCAGGAGGAGCGGCAGCAGCGTGCCGAGCTTGCTCAGCACGTCGGGGTGGGTCAGCCCCTTCAGCGAGACGTAGGGGTCGTACAGGAAGCGCGAGACCGCGAGGTCGTAGATCTCGCCGGCGGAGTCGAGGTACGTCGCGAGCTTCTCGCCGGCGCCGCTCTCGCGGGCCTCGAACGCGGCGACGGCGGCATCCCGTCCCGAGACGACGTCGAAGGGCTCGCTCTCGCCCTCGTGGTACACGCGGTAGGCGGGATCCAGCCGCACGAGGTCGAGCTGCTCGGCGGCCGTGGTACCGAGCAGAGCGAAGAAGTGATCGAAGACCTCGGGCATGAGGTACCAGCTGGGGCCGGTGTCGAAGCGGAAGCCGTCCTTCTCCCAGCTGCCGGCGCGCCCGCCGACGTCGTCGAGCGCCTCAAAGACGGTGACCTCGTCGCCTCGGTCGGCGAGGAGCGCAGCGGTGGCGAGACCGGTGATGCCTCCTCCGATGATCGCGATGCGGCGGGTCATGCGGGGGACCTCCGGGAGGGTCGTCGGGCGGGGAGGACGGTGCGGTGGGCGACGGCCGCGCGGACCGCGATCGCCGCCTTCACGGGGTTCGGGACGCGGACCCTCGTGTCCAGATCGGCGGTGCGGTGCAGGCGGTCGGCGAGCGAGGCGAACAGGCCGTGCGCGGTCGCGACCGCGACGCGGCAGTCCGCGGGCAGGAGCGGGATCGTCGCGGCCGCGGCATCCAGGTCGGCATCGATGCGTGCGAGGACCTGCTCGCGTCGCGCGGCGCCCCCGTCGACGCCGAGGTAGTCCCGGCCCAGGCGGCCGGCGTCGTCGGCGTGGTCGCGCAGGAAGTTGATGTCCTGGAAGGCGGCCCCGAGGCGGCGCGCGCCGGACACCAGGGCCGGGTCCGGGTCGCGCGGCGCGGCGGATCCCGCGTTGACGAAGACCTGGAGGCACATGAGCCCGACGACTTCGGCGGAACCGTAGACGTAGTCGTCGTGCGAGGCGTCGTCGTGCTGGGCCTGCTCAAGGTCGGTGCGCATCGAGGTGAAGAACGGCTCGATGTGCACGCGGGCGATCCCGCACTGGCGGGCGGTCCGCGCGAAGGCGTGGACGACGAGGTTGGCGCTGAACCCCCGCGCGATCGCGGCGTAGGTCTCGGCCTCGAGTGCGTCGAGGACGTTCCGCTGCTCGTCGAGCGGGACGCCGGCCGCCTCGGCCGCTCCGTCGACGATCTCGTCGGCAACGCGCACCAGGGCGTACACGTTCCGCACGTGCGGGCGCACGCGTCCGCCGAGGAGATTCGTCGCGAGCCCGAACGAGGTCGAGTAGGCACGGATGACGGATGCCGCCGCCACCGTCGCGGTCTCGTCGTAGAGCGTGTCGGTCATCGGGGGATGCGGTCCTCGACGGCGGCGGCCAGTGCGGCGAGGAGGACGACGGCGTCGCGGGGGAGCGAGGCGTCCGCCGCACGGCCGCGCGCCGAACGGAGGGTGTCGGCGATCAATTCGACCGCTCGCTCGCGCGCGCCGCTGGCGGCCAGTTCGCGCTGTGCTTCGGCGATCGCGATCGGCCCGGTCGGCGCCATCGCGAGGGCGGAGGCGATGCGAGGCCAGGCCTCGGTCTCGGCCGCCATGGCGATGAGCGGGGTGCGCTTGGACGCACGGAGGTCCGCCCCCGGTTCGCGTCCCGCCTCGGCGCGCGACCCGAAGGTGCCGATGAGGTCGTCGGCGAGCTGGAAGGCGACCCCGATCGCGGACCCGGCCGATTCGAGGGCGGCCCGCTCGTCGTCGCTCGCCCCCGCCAGCAGTGCGCCTGCGGCGAGGGGAGCCTGGAAGGAGTAGAACGCCGTCTTGTCGCGTGCCGTGCGGATGAGCGAGTCGGCCGGGGGGAGGTCGGCGCCGATGGTCTGCTCGACGTCGGCGAGTTCGCCCGCCGCGGAGACGAGGAGAGCGTCGTCGAGGAGGACGAAGAGGGCAGCCCGATGGGGGGCGGTGACGGGCGCGGTCGCGATGAGCCTCGTCGCCTCGAACAGCAGCAGGTCGCCGGCGAGGACGGCCGCGGCTGCGCCGAGCAGGTTCGCATCGTCGTGGTCGCCGCCGAGGGCGTGTGCGCGTTCACGGAACCGTCCGACGACGTTCGGGATGCCGCGCCGTTCGACGTCGCCGTCGATCAGGTCGTCGTGGACCACGAACGCCGCGTGGAGCAGCTCGAAGGCCGCGGCGACGCGCCAGAGCCCGGGGGAGTGTCGGATGTCGCCGCCGAACGCCTCGAACGCGGCGACCACGAGCGCGGGCCGCAGGCGCTTGCCACCGGTGGCCGATGTCGCGGTCGCCTCGCCGAGCGCCGCGGAGGCTTCGCCGAGGGCGGCCGATCGGATGCGCAGGCGGTCGAGTGCGACCTCGAGAGCGTCATCGATCTCGCGTCGGGCGATCGATGACAGGGCGATCACGAGGCTCTCCTGCGGGCGTCTGGCACCAGCTCGAGCTGCTGCGCCTGGAGGACGAGCCACGGGCTGAAGGCCCAGGGGGCGGCACTGATCGACGTGTCCAGGTCGGCGGGGTCGACCCAGCGCGCCTCCGCGACTTCGTCGGGGTTGAGGCGGGGTTCGTCGTCCGTGTAGGCGACGTACACCGGGCAGATCTCGTTCTCGACGATTCCCGACGCGTCGACGGCGCGGTAGCGGAACTGCGGCAGCGTGAGGGTGACGTCGCGGAGGGTGAGCCCCACTTCGTGCGCCGCGCGGCGGTGGACGGCATCCACCATCGACTCCGAAGGGCCCGGGTGCCCGCAGAACGAGTTCGTCCACACGCCCGGCCAGGCGGCTTTGCTCAGGGCGCGGCGGGTGACGAGGAGCTCGCCGCGCGAGTTGTAGACGTGGCAGGAGAACGCCAGATGGAGGTGCGTGTCGGTACCGTGGACCGTTGCCTTCGGAGCGGTGCCGATGTCGCGTCCGTCGTCGTCCAGCAGGATGACGTACTCGATGTCTGACACAGGTCCTCCGTACTTTGCTAGATTATCTAGCAATCAATCGTCATGCTACCTATCGAGCGAGGAGGTGTCCAATGGTGGCCAATCCATGGGTTCCGGGCAGTGAGCGCGATGCCATCGTGATGAGCGCCCTCGAAGCGATCCGCGCGTTCTCCGACTCCTTGGATCGAATGTACGCGGGTATGCGCGGTGACATGGACATGAACACGACCGACCTCGCCGCGCTCCGGATGCTCATCATCCGCGAGCAGCACGGGGAGGTGGTCAAGCCGAACGATCTCGCCACCCACCTCGCCATCTCGACGGCGTCGACCACGAAGCTGCTCGACCGTTTGACGGCCGCCGGTTACCTCGTCCGCAAGCCGCATCCGCATGACCGCCGCGCCCGCATCGTGGCGCTCACGGATGAAGCGCGGGTCACCTTCCGTCGCCACTTCGGCGAGCGTCTCCAGCGGATGCGTGACGCTGCGGACGCCTACACCGATGATGAGCTGCGCGCGATCGTGCGCTTCCTCGCCGACATCGAGCGCGCGATGCTGCCCGCCTGATCGAGCCGGACAACAAAGAAGGCGCCCCCTCCGGAGAGGGGACGCCTTCTTCTTTCGTTGCGGGGACAGGATTTGAACCTGCGACCTCTGGGTTATGAGCCCAGCGAGCTACCGAACTGCTCCACCCCGCGGCACAAGAGAAAACACTAGCACGCGTTTCAGGCGGACGCGAATCGGTGCCGGAAAGCCCCGAGTTCGGCAGGATGAGGACATGCTTCCGCGTGAGATCGACGCCGCCGCCGACGCACAGACGGACGGGCGCGACGAGACGCGAGACGAGCGGGCCGACCGCAACTGGAACGAGGTTCTCCAGGAGCTCCGCGTGCTGCAGACCGGAACTCAGATCCTCACGGGCTTCCTCCTCGCACTCGCGTTCCAGCCGTCGTTCGGGGATCTCGCCGGGGCGCAGCGCATCGGCTATCTCGTCCTCGTCCTCCTGTCGGCCCTGAGCGCCGTCGTCGCCCTCGCGCCCGTCTCGGTGCACCGCATCCTGTTCGCACGTCGTGCGAAGCCCACGATCGTCCGCTTCGGTCACGGCTGCATGCTCGCCGCCCTCGGTCTCGTCTCCGCGCTCCTGGTGGGCGTCGTCGCGTTCGTCTTCGATGTCGTGGTGGGGAGTGCGGCATCCTGGATCGCAGGCGTCGCCCTAGGCATCGTCATCGTCGCCCTCTGGCTCGTCGTCCCTGTCATCACCCGCTTGCGGTCGGAAAGGACCCCATGACCGACTCGCCCCTCGGCGTCGCAGTGGCGCAGTTCGCGCCGTCCGCCGACGAGACAGCCAACCTCGAGGCCATCTCGGAACTGGTCGCCCGCGCCCGCGGCCGAGGCGCGCGGGTCGTTCTGTTTCCCGAGTACTCGAGTTACTTCGTCGACCCGTTCGACGCCTCGCTCGCCGAGCACGCGCAGGACCTCGACGGCGCGTTCGTGACCGCCCTCACGGCACTGGCGCGTGACCACGACGTCGTGATCGTCGCGGGCCTCGTCGAACGTTCCGACACGGACGGGCTCGTGCGCAACACCGTCGTCGCGGTGGATGCCGGTGGGCTCATCGCGCGCTACCGCAAACTCCACCTCTACGACGCGTTCGGACAGCGCGAGTCGGACTGGGTGGAGCCGGGAGCGCTGGAGGAACCCGAGACGTTCGAGGCTTGCGGCATCCGCTTCGCCCTCATGACCTGCTACGACCTGCGGTTCCCCGAGGTCTCCCGCGTGCTCGCCGACACGGGAGCGCACGTCCTCCTCGTCGCCGCGGAGTGGGTGCGCGGGCCTCTGAAGGAGGATCACTGGCGAACGCTCCTCCAGGCTCGGGCCATCGAGAACACGCTCTACGTCGCGGGTGCCGATCACCCGCCGCCGTTGGGCGTGGGGCACTCGGTCGTCATCGACCCGCAGGGAGTGCCCGTCGTGACGATCGGCGCGGGCACGGATGTCGCCGTCGCCCACGTCGACGCGGCGACCGTCGCCCGCGTCCGCCGTGTCAATCCCGCGCTGGCCCTTCGGCGGTACACGGTCGCTCCGCGCGACTGAGCCGCCTCCGGGGGTCACGACGCGGATGCCGCCAGCCGCCGCGCCGCCTCGGCGATGACGTCCGTCCGCTTGCAGGCCGCGAATCGGACCAGGGTCTCGTACCGATCCCGGTGCTCCGGCGTCGCGAACGCGGTGAGCGGGATCGCGGCGACACCGACGCGCTCAGGGAGGGCGCGGCAGAACGCGGCGGCATCCTCGCCGGGAGCGAGCATCGAACGCACATCGGCGACCGTGAAGTACGAACCCGCGGGCGTGGACACCTCGAACCCGGCGTCGCGCAGGCCCGCGCCGAGCAGGTCGCGGCGCTCCCGCTGGGTCGCGGCGAGGTCGTCGAAGAAGGTGTCGGGCAGGCCGAGACCGACGGCGATGGCGGGTTGGAAGGGTGCTCCGTTGACGTACGTCAGGTACTGCTTGACGGCCAGCACCGCGTCGACGAGGTCTGCCGGCCCGCTCACCCAGCCGACCTTCCACCCCGTGGTTCGGAACGTCTTGCCGCCCGACGAGATGGTGAGGGTCCGCTCGGCGGCGCCGGGCAGCGTCGCGAGGGGAACGTGGTCGGCGTCCATGACGAGGTGCTCGTAGACCTCGTCCGTGACGATCAGCGCGTCGTGACGCTCGGCGAGTCGGACGATCTCGTCGCGGACCTCGTTCGAGAACACCGTTCCGGTCGGGTTGTGGGGGTCGTTGACGAGGATGATCCGGGTGCGGTCGCGGACGGCGGCACGCAACTCGTCGACGTCGGGTTCGAGCGACGGCCAGCGCAGCGGCACGGGCACGAGGCGTGCACCGGCCAGGGCGACGGCGGCCGCGTACGAGTCGTAGTACGGCTCGAAGACCACGACCTCGTCGTCCGGCCCATCGAGCAGGGCGAGGAGGGCGGCGGTCAACGCCTCGGTGGCTCCGGCCGTGACGAGGATCTCGCGCTCGGGATCGACGTCGATGCCGTAGAAGCGGTGCTGATGATCGGAGACCGCCTCCCGGAGGACCGGCATTCCTCGTCCGGCCGGGTACTGATTCACTCCGTCGCGGATGGCGGCGATCGCCGCGTCCAGCACCTCGGGCGGTCCGTCCTCGTCGGGGAACCCCTGGCCGAGGTTGACGGCATCGTGGCGGAGGGCGGCGGCGGTGATCTCGGCGAAGATCGTCGGGGCGAGCTCGCCAGCGGGGGAGAGGAGGCCTGCGCCGCGCGCCGCGCGTTGCCAGGCGCCGGGGATGTGCAGCACGGGGCCAGCGTAACGCTCCGCCTCGCGGGACGCCCTCGTGGGCGACCCGCGGCGGCGTCTGCTCCCATAGGCTGATCGGAGGGTCGGCATAGCTGGTCCACAGACTCCGGGAGCACTCTGAAGACGCCTCGGAAAAGGAGCAGTCCCATGAGCGATTCGAACACCCCCGACCCCCACACGCCTGACGCAGCGGTGCCGCCGCGTCCGCCGATGCCCGACTCGGGTGCGCCCTCGCAGCCCACCGCATCGACGACGCCCCTCGCGCAGCCGGCCGGTCAGGGCTGGTACGCGCAGCCGCACGGCCAGCAGCCGTACGGCCAGCACTCCCAGGGCCCGGATTCACACGGACAGCACGCCCCGGGCGCGGCGTTCTCGTCGCAGCCGGCGGGCGCGGTCGCCGACGACGGCCACGCGCGTCCGCACGACGCGAAGATCGGCTCCGGCAAGATCGTCGCCGTCCTCGTGGCCGCCGCGATCGTCGGCGCCGTCTCGGGCCTGGGCGGCGCGGCGATCGGCAGCGACGTGTTCCACCAGAACGGCACGGTCGCGTCCTCGAACGGCACGACCCAGGTCACCGTCAACGACCCCGACAACGTCAACCAGACCACCGGAATCGCGGCGAAGACCCTGCCGAGCGTCGTCACCATCAGTGCGACATCGTCGAACGGCGGCGGCACCGGCTCCGGCGTGATCCTCAGCGAGGACGGCTACGTCGTGACCAACACGCACGTCGTCACCCTCGACGGTGCGAGCTCGGACGTCGCCCTGCGGGTGACGACCTCGGACGGTCGCGTCTACGACGCGAAGGTCGTCGGCACCGATCCGATCTACGACCTCGCCGTCATCAAGCTGACGGGCGCGACCGGACTGACCCCGATCGACTTCGCGGACTCGACCAAGCTGAACGTCGGCGACACGACCGTCGCGGTCGGCGCGCCGCTCGGCCTGTCCAACACCGTCACGACCGGAATCGTCAGTGCGCTGAACCGCTCGATCCAGATCGCCTCGTCGGCGGTACCCGATTCGGGCGAGCAGCAGGAGGATCAGGGGCAGAACGGCCAGTCCCCGTTCCAGTTCGACTTCGGTCAGGGCCAGCAGCAGGGTTCGGGATCGGCCGGGACCATCTCCATCGCCGTGATCCAGACGGATGCCGCCATCAACCCGGGCAACTCCGGCGGCGCGCTCGTCGACGACGAGGGCAAGCTGATCGGCATCAACGTCGCCATCGCCACCGCCGGCGGCGGGTCGTCGTCCTCCAGCGAAGCCGGGTCCATCGGCGTGGGCTTCTCGATCCCCTCGAGCGTCGTCAAGCGCGTGACCGACGAGATCATCAAGGACGGCTCTGCGACGCACGGTCTGCTCGGCGCCATGGTCGGCAACTCGGCGGACCAGAAGGACAGCACCGTGGCCGGTGCCCTCGTCAGCGATGTGACCTCGGGTGGGGCAGCGGCGAAGGCGGGATTGAAGGCCGGCGACATCGTCACCGAGTTCAACGGCGTGCCGGTCCGCGACGCGACCGACCTGACCGCTCAGGTGCGCGCCCTGGCCGCCGGTTCCGACGCGAGCGTCGTCTACGTCCGCGGCGGGAAGTCCTTCACCGCCGACGTGACGCTCGGCAAGCTCACCGACTGACCGCTCCGACGCGACCTTCCGAGTCACGACCCCACCCCGCGATAGGCTCGCGGGATGGGGTCGTTCTCGTTCTCGTCGGGCAACGGCGCGCAGGTGGCCCGGCTCCCGCTCCATGTGCTGGGCCTCGTGGCGACGCGGATCATCCCGAGGTCGACCGACCTGTGGGTGTTCGGGTCGGCTGCCGGCGTCGGCGAGGGTGCGTGGGCGCTCTGGCAGGTCGCCGCGGAGCAGGGTGAGCGAGCCGTCTGGCTGACCGGGTCGGCGCGCGACGACGAGATGGCTCGGCGTGCCGGTATCCCCTCGGCCCGCAAGCAGGGCTTCCGCGGCTTCTGGCTCACGGCGCGCGCACGAGTGGTCGTCGTCACGCACGGCGCCGGTGACGTCAACCGATACGCGACGGCGGGATCCTTCCTCGTGCAGCTCTGGCACGGCATCCCGCTGAAGCGGCTCGGTCTGGATTCCCCGGTGACCGCGCGCGCTCCCCTCCCGATCCCGGGCTTGGCGCGGCTCCTCCGGGTCGCCTACGAGCGGACCCAGCGCCGCATCCGGCTCCTGCCTGCCGCATCGCACCTCGTCCGCGGCCGCCTCGAGTCCGCGTTCGGGCTCGGGTACGACCGGATCGTGGTCACGGGCGAACCGCGCGTCGACGTGCTTTCGACGGGCCCTTCGGCAGCGGAGGCGCAGAGCACGGTCGAGTCCCTCGTCGGCTCCGTGGGGTCCTCCCGCCTCGTGCTGTACGCCCCGACGTGGCGCGACGGCGCACCCGACCCCGCCGTCCCCACGGCGGAGGAGTGGCACGCCATCACAGCGTCCCTGGCCGCGCAGGATGCCGTGCTGGTGATCCGCTCGCACCCGCTGGGCGCGGGCGAATACTCGCCGCCGGACGCGGACGGACGGGTGCGCCTCCTCGGGGCGGATCTGCTCCCCGACGTGACCCCCGTCCTCCGCGCGTTCGATGCGCTCATCACCGACTACTCCTCGCTCGTGTTCGACACCGCGCTGATCCCGCTGCCGGTCGTCTTCTTCGCCCCGGACGAGGCGCAGTACGCCGCGGAGCGCGGTTTCTACGGCCGGTACCGCGATGTCGCCGGGGAGGACGTCGCGACGAGCTGGGCCGAGGTGATGCGCCACCTCGACGGCGTGCTGCACGACGACTCCGAACGAGCCCGGCGCCTCTCCCGCGCCGAGGAGCTGAGCCGCCGCGTGCACGCCTACCGGGACGGCCGAAGTGCCGAGCGCGTGTATCGTGCCATCCGGCGCGCGCTCGCGTCGGCGCATCCGTCGAGGGGGAACGAATGATCCACGCCGCCTTGCAGGCGGGCGACGGCCTCGTCCTGAACGCATCCGGGGCCGCTCCCTCGGACATCCGCGCCATCGGTCCCCGTGCGACGGTGACAGCCGTGATCTCGACGACGGATGCCGGGTGGCGGGCTGTCCTGCCCCTTCGGGTCGCTCGGTGGGGCGGGCCGATCCTCGCTCTTCCCCGCGGTCGGTACCGCCTCGAGGTCGACGGTCGGGTCCAGAGCCGGGGCGACGTCGTGGACCTCGGGCGGACGACGGGGGAGTCGCTGGCGGTGGAGCTCGCCGATGGTGCGGTGGTCGTCTCGCCGCCGCTGCGGGACGCAGACACGTCGCCGGCGGGCCAAGCGGCGCTCGAGCGTGACTATGCGACCGTTCGCGGACCGCTCGAGAACGCGGTGTTCTTCGAGAGCTTCTACGGGCGCAACGCCAGCTGCAACCCGCGGGCGATCGACGCGGAGATCTCTCGCGTCGCGCCTGCCGTCACGAGGTACTGGAGCGTCGTCGACCTCTCGGTGGAGGTTCCCGAGGGTGCCGTCGCCGTCGTCGAAGGCTCGCCGGAGTGGTGGCACGCCCGGGGGGTCTCCCGTCTCCTTGTCGTCAACGACTGGCTGCGGCGCCGCTTCGTCCGCCGCCCCGGCCAGCGCATCCTGCAGACCTGGCATGGAACGCCGCTTAAGCGTCTGGCCCTCGATCGGCCTGGCTTCGACCCGCGCCGCGCGCTCGCGGTGATCCGTGAGAGCCGGCGCTGGGACGTTCTCCTCGCACAGAATCCGTACGCGGCCCGCATCCTGTCGAAGGCGTACGGATTCTGGCGCCGTCCGGTGTGGGTGGAGGGCTACCCGCGGAACGACGTGCTCGCCTCAGGCGACCGGGACGCGGTCCGCCGGGGTCTGGGGCTCGAGCCCGATGACCGGGTGCTCCTGTACGCGCCGACCTGGCGGGACGATCGCGAGCAGATGGTCGACTACCTCGACCTCGAGCGGCTGGCAGCGGATGCCGGTGCCGTGATCCTCGTGCGCGGGCACTCCCGTACGCTCCTGTCCGGCGCCGACACGGGCGGGTCGCGCGTCATCGATGTGACGGCGTATCCCGACATCTCGGCTCTGCTGCTGGCCGCCGACGCCCTGATCACCGACTACTCGTCCGTCATGTTTGACTTCACGGCGACCGGCAAGCCGATCTACTTCTTCGTCCCCGACCTCGCGCATTATCGGGGCAAGCTCCGTGGGTTCTACTTCGATCTCATCGAGCGGGCGCCCGGCCCACTCACCTCGACGCAGGACGAGCTCACCGCGGCGCTGGCGGATCCCAGGGCGACGAAGGGTCACGCGGAGCGGTACGCGTCGTGGGTCGCGCGGTTCAACGCGCGTGACGATGGCCGAGCGGCCGAGCGGGTCGTCGCCCGTCTGCTCGATCAGGGGATGATCGCCCGCTACTGAGGCCGCGGCATCCGCTCGTCACGGGAGCGGCGTGTTGCGGTCCAACCGGGAGGTGTCGACGGTGTCCTTCGCCCCGCGGAGCAGGCCGCTGAGGAACCCGCCGCCCCAGGACAGGTGCATCGTCGGAAGCACGAGGGTGAGCCACGCGCGCTCCGGCACGCTGCGGCCGGCCGTCGCACTGAAGCCGAGGATGCCGAGGACGTAGAGCGCGAGCGGCAGGTGGACGACGGACAGGATCGCGGACGCGACGCCCGTGAGGAGACCCGTCGCCTGCAGGATCCCGAGGACGATGCTCGCGGCGACGGCTACGACGAGAGCCGGCGGAGCGAAGAAGCGGAGCGAGTTCTGCCGTCCGAGGCGCCGGACGAGCTCTCCGCGCCACGTCCCCGTGGCGACGAACTGACGCGCCAAGCGAGCCCAGCTCTCGCGTGGCCAGTACGTGACGGACAGGCGCGGATCGAACCACACGCGGTATCCCGCGTGGCGGATCCGGAGGTTGAGCTCCCAGTCCTCGCCGCGTCGGATGGTCTCGTCGAAGAGTCCTACCTCCTCCAGGACCGCGCGGCGCATCACCCCGAGGTAGGCCGACTCGGCGGGTCCTTCGGGCGCGCCGCCGTGGTACGCCCCTCCGCCGAGCCCGATGGGGGAGTTGTAGGCGATGGCGACGGCGCGTTGGAAGGGCGTCCGGCCGTCCGCCCGCATGACGCCTCCGACATTGGCGGCGCGGACCCGATCGAGGGTCGCGAGAGCCTGGCGGGTGTATCCCGGCGCGAGTTCGGAGTGCGCATCGACGCGGACGATCGTCGGATGCCGGGCGCTGCGGATCGCCAGGTTCAAGGCCACGGGGATGTCGGCGCGGGGGTTGTCGACCAGGCGGATCCGCGGGTCGGCATCGGCCAGGCGATGGGCGAGCTCGGTCGTGCCGTCGGCGGAGGGTCCGAGGGCGAGGACGAGCTCGGCCGGGCCGTCGACGTCCTGCTGCAGGACCGTCTCCACGGCCCGCTCCAGGTAGTCCCGTTCATTGAGCACAGGCATCACGAATGTGACGCCCGCACCGGGAGCGGGCACCGGCGCGTCGAGAGTCACCGTGCTCCGGGCGATCGTCGGGCAGGCTGGGTCGGCGCCGTCCGCGGGACGAGCGCGTCGAACTGGGCGAGGACCTCCGCGGTATAGGCGTCGACGTCGAGGGATGCGGGGGTCACACGGCCCTCGAGGAACGCCCGCATCCCGTCGGCGAGGGCGTCATCGTCTCGGTCGACGATGTGCATGTCGTCGCCCGGGAGCGCGCCCCGGGCCGAGCCGAAGGCCGTCGACACGATCGGCAGAGCCAGCTGAGCCGCCTCGATCAGCACCATGGGCTGCCCCTCGTAATCGCTCGAGAGGACGAAGCAGTCGCAGCGCTGCATGACCGAGACAGGGTCGCGCAACGGCCCGGTCAGGAACACCCGTCCGGTGAGGCCGGCGTCGCGCACCTGCTGCTCCAGGGTGTTCCGGAGCGGCCCGCCGCCCACGATGAACAGTTGCGTGTCGGGGGCTGTGTCCGCCAGGCGCGCGAACGCCCGGATCAACCGCGCGTGGTTCTTCTCCGTTGAGAGGCGTCCCACGGTGACGAATCGGCGGATGCCGGGCACGGCGAGCGCGGTGTCGACGGCCTCGCCCAGTCCGGCATCCTCGCTCTCCGGGCCGCTGTCCGCTGTCGGTGCCGTCGAGACCACGTCGGGCAGGTTCCGGAGCGTGACGAACCGGTCGGCGGAGGCGAACTCCGCGAGTTCGGTGCGGTTGAGGTCAGTGAGGGCGGGGGAGACCGAGACGAGCTGGTCGTAGGCCCGGTACATCGCGAAGACGCGTCCGAGCGAGCGGCGGAAGGCCTGCTTGCCGTGAACCGTCCGATCCCGGTCGGCGGCCATCTCGTTGTGCAGCCAGATCGCACGGGTCGCCCGCGGCGAGTGGAGCAGCAGGTGTGCCCAGAACGGGCTGTAGCCGCTGAAGTCGGCGACCCAGTCGAACTTCGCGGACCCGAAGATCCTCGTCCACTCGTCGTGCCACAGGGACTTGTGGCCGAGTCGCCGGTGCGCCCGGAGCGGATCGGTGCTCACGTCCGCCACGCGGCGCAGGACCTGGCGCACCTTGAGCCCGTTCATGCCGCCGACCCGGAAGACCTGGCGGATGCCGGAGTCAAGCCGTGACTGGTTGTGCTGCGTCGTCGCGCCGCGCGGGTAGGCCATGAGAGCGGTGACGTCGTACCGCTGGGTGTCGAGCGAGTTGAGGAGGTTGACCGCGGCGGTCGTGATGCCGTTCAGCCGCATCCCGCCGAGGTAGAACAGCAACCGCGGTCGGTCGTCGCGGCGGACCGGCCGCACGCGGCGACCGTCCGTCAGTCCGCGGAAGACGATGTCGATCACCCGTGAGGTCGCCCGACCGTCGTCGAAGGGGACGAAACGCTCGGCCCACTCCGCGTACCGGGGGTGCGGCGTCGCGTCGTCCGCCATCAGCCCGGCGAGGTCGCGGCCGAGCTCGACGGGATCGGTGCGGACGGGTCCCGGCAGCTCATCGAGCGGCATGTAGGTGCCGCGGACGGCCGAGTAGTCGTCGCCGTCCGGGACGAGGAAGCCCACGGGACGGCCCGTGGCGAGGTAGTCGAAGAAGATCGACGAATAGTCCGTGACGAGGGCGTCCGCGAGTCCGAGCAGGACATTCGTCGCCGTGGTGTTGGGGACGAGGAGACGCTTCAGAGCGGGGATCCGCGTCGCCGCGCGGTGCACCACCTGGTGCGTCTTGAGGAGGACGGTCGTGTCGTCGCCCAGCTCTCGCTGCATGCCGGCGACCTGCTCGGCGAGGTGCGCGAGGTCGGCGTCCGGCGCCTGGAAAGACGATCCGCGCCAGGTGGGCGCGAACAGGACGATCCGCTTCCCGGTCAGGTCCGTCCCGAGCGCGCAGCCCAGTTCGGCGACGCGCTGCGCGCGTTCGGCGTCCGACATCCACTGCCGATCGATGCGCGGGTAGCCCTCCTCGATGATCGATCCGCGATAGACGTTCCGCAGCTGGTAGGCGTCTTCGTACATGGTCTCGGCCATGAAGGGGTTGGCAGCGAGCAGGTAGTCGGCGTTCAGCAGGTTGCGAAGCGTGTTCGCCGACTCGCGCGCGCCGCCGGGCATGTCGAACCCCATCAGCTTCAACGGTGTGCCGTGCCAGGTGTTCAGGTAGACCTGACCCGTGCGCTTGCTGAACGCCGGCGGGAACGTGGCGTTGTTGACGAGGTAGCCCGCGGTCGAGAGGGCCCGCCAATAGGCGCCGCTGCCGCGGCGGACGACCACGACGTTCGACGAACCGGCGAACTCGGCACGCACGGCGGCTGCGGCATCCGTGTCACTGATCGCCCAGATGTGCGTCAGGTCGGCGAACTCCGGGTCCGCCAGGAGCGCGCGGAAGATCGCCTCGGGGTTGCAGAGGGCGCCGTTGCCGGCGAACGACTCGTAGACGACGGTGCGGCGACGGATCGGGAGCGAGCGAGCCCACGCGATCTGCTCGGACGTCGGGATGCGCTTCGCGCGGGTGAGGGCCCAGCGGACGGCGCGGGTGACGGCAGGCGGAAGGGGCGAACGCATGTAGGTGTGCTGTGCTCTCGTCGACGGCAGATCAGGGCGCGACTTCACCCGCCCGGCGACGCGCTCGCGCCGCGACAGCTCGGTGGACGCGTCGCGCCAACGTATGCATTCTAGCTTCGACTCCCTCGTAGAACCCCCAGGCGACTAGGAGGCTGATCGGGATCCCGAGCACTCCGACGAGCAGCCAGGCCTCCGAACCGAAGGCGAATGCGAGGGTCGCGAGCACCGGCACGTGCACGAGGTAGAGACTGAACGAGATCTTTCCGAGCCATTGGATGGGTCGCGTCTCGAACAGTCGGATGGCCGGGCCCCAGGCGAGCGCCACCAGGACGATGCCCGCGGCACCCGGAGCCGCGAAGGCCCAGAGCACGGTGCTGAGGTCTGTCCCGCTGGGCACGATCGGCCGGGCCAGCCAGCTCGCGATGAGCATCGCGACGCTCACCAGCGTGAACAGGGGCATGAACCATCGGGGCCGCGGACGCTCCACCCACGCCAGCAGATCCGGCATCCGCGCCGCCATGATCGTGCCGACGATGAAAACCGGGAAGTAGAGCAGCTCGCTCTGCTCGAAGATGCGACCAGCGACGCTCAGGCCGCAGCAGACGATCACCGCTGCGAGCGCGTGACGCCGCACGAGGAGGGCGAGCGCCGTCGCCAGGGGCAGGACGATCGAGTACAGCAGTTCCCAGTGCAACGACCACAGGGGATTGTTGAGCGGGTACTGGCGCGGCACGAGCGATGCCTGCGCGAGGAAGGAACCGACCGATACCGACTCGGCGTGCGTCTCGGCCATCCATGATCCGGCTGGCATCGCGGAGCGATCGCGGGGGACGAGGAAGATGAGGAGGGCACTCAGCGCCAGCGAGGCGATCACCGGCCCGTAGAGGCGGACGACGCGAGCCGAGAGGAAGCCCATCCAGGAGAAGTTCTCTCGGAACACCGGGAGGACGACGACGAGACCCGACAGCACGAAGAAGACGAGGACCGCCTCATTGCCGGCGGTGAGGAGCTTCACCGGGGACTCGGAGATGACCGCCCAGCTGACGGTTCCCTCGAGGAGGGGTTCCGCGATCAGCAGCCAGTGGTGCAGGAGGACGACCAGCGCGGCGACCCCGCGCAGCCCGTCGAGGCTCTGGATTCGGCCTGTCGGCTGCTTCGGGGGAGTCGTGACCACTCGACAACGGTAGTCACTGTCGAACAGAGCCCCACACCACTTGCGCCGGGGCGGGGCCGTGTGCAGGACCGGACGTCGTCAGTTCCCCGTGCCGGTCGCCGCGACGATGGCGGCGACGAGGGATGCCGCCGCGAGCAGCAGCGCCGCTCCGATGAGGATCGCATGGACGGTGAGGAACCTCGTGGGACGACCGTTCGCGTCACGTGCCCGCGGATCGCGGGAGACACGGCGGTAGAACGTCGGCCAGACGATCACGTTGAAGGCGGCGTTCAGGATCAACAACGTGACGAGAAGGGGGAGCACGCGGCCACGCTACTCGTTGTCCGGGGCCCCGGCGCCGCCGTCTCCACGCCGACGTCGGCCGCGGAGACCGCGTCGGACCGACGGCGGGCGCACGGCGTCGCGAGGACGGGGGGCGAGTTCGCTCGGGAAGGCGAGGGGCGGCGGGCCGAAGGCGCGTCGGGCGCCCACGACGACGCGGCGGCCGAGGATGTGGTTGCCGCTGCCCCCCACGACCGCCCCGACGCCGAACGGGAGCGCCCGTCCGATGAGCGACGCACCGCCCTGCGCGGCGAACCGTCGGATGAAGGAGGCTTTGAGCCGATCGATGAGGGGGCCGACCATGGCCTTCGGCAGCGAGGTGGTCACCAGCTTGCCCCAGTAGGCGTCGCGTCCTGGGCCGACGCCCCGCACCTGGCCGGCGAACTGGCTGACGAGATCGACGCCCTCCTTGCCCGCCATGAGCGTGAGCACGAGAGCGCGGGCGCGGTCGGGATCGGTGACGCGGAAGCCGTGCACCTCCGCCAGGGACTGCGCGAACAGCGCGGTCGTCTCGAGGAATCCGACGGTCTCGGCTCCGCTGAGCGCCAGGGTGACCGCCGTGCCGATGCCGGGGACGACGGCAGTCGCTCCGACAGCGGCCCCACCGGTGGTCACGGCTGCCAGGTAGCGCCGTTCCAGTATCCGGATGACGTCGGCGGGCGTCGCCTCCGGATGACGTGACCGGATCGCGTGGAGGTGCGCTCCGACCGCCGGTTGCTGGACAGCGAGCACCCGATCGAGGACGCGGATGAGCCAGGGGTGCTCCGGCGAGCCGACCGGCGGGAGACCCCCCACCCAGGCGGCGTCATCGGGGAGCGAGTGGATGCGGGGAACGTCGGTCATGTGTGTGCTCGCGGCCCTCGGCCGCTCGCGCGGCGCGTCAGACGTAGAAGTTGGCCCGCTCGAGGTCTTCGGCGAAGTCCACCTCGACGGCGTAGAGATCGGAGATGTCGAGAGGGCGCAGCTTCAGGCCGTTCTCGGCCACGGCGAGCTCGAGTCCACGCTCGAAGTAGTCCTGGTTGTCGACGTTGCCGAGCTGCGCGATGAGCGCGGGCTTGTCGGCACGGGAGATGTAGTTGATCCCGACGGCTTCGCCGAGGCCGCCGACGACCGTCTTCGACAGTTCGGCGATGTTGCCTTCCGCGTCGACGGTGTACTTGACCTCTTCGTCGCTCACCTTCGAGGTGTTGACGGTCACGAAGGACTGCTCGGCCTCGACCAGGGCGAGCGCGCGCCCGAGTACGCGGGGGTCGAAAACGACGTCGCCGTTCATCCACAGCACGCCCGACTTGCCCGTGGCCTTGAGCGCGCGAAGAAGGCTCTTCGACGTGTTCGTCTGGTCGTAGCGGTCGTTGTAGACGTAGTCGACGTCCGGGAACGCCTCGACGATGGTCTCGGCGCGGTAGCCGACGACCGTCGTGATGGGGGCGGCAGGTCCGAATGCAGCGTGGATGTTGTCGTGCTGCTGCCCCATGATGCTGCGGCCGTCGTTCAGGGTCGTCAGCGGCTTGGGCAGGCTGCGGCCGAGCCGCGAGCCCATGCCGGCTGCGAGAATGACGATCTTGGTCACGTGGTGCTCCTGACGATGTGGTCAATGTCCGTTCATCGGAAAGACACATCTTCGTGCCGGGTCAATGCTATCCGGGGTGCCTGAAAAGGGCCCGTATCCAGGTCCGACGTTGCGCATTCGTGATAACTCACACAACGTGACACTCCCTCAGGAGCGGCGCACGCCGGCTTGATAGGTTTATCCCGTGACGCCTCCCAAGACACGACCGCCCCGCAAAAAGGCGCCCGTGTCCGGCGCCGGCACCGCCGTCCCGCCGCCGCCCGAGGTTCCCGCCGCCGTGGCCGCCGCCGAGCTGCCGGGGACGCCTGTGGATGCCGACGCTCCCGAGGTTCCGCCGAAGCCCGAGATCCCGGCATCCGTTGCGGCGGCACGCTTCGAAGAGCCGATCGTCGCCGACCAGGAGCCGCAGGACCTCGATGAGGGAACGGATGTCGCTGCCGGCGACCCGGACCCGATCCCCGAGACAGAGCCGGTCGCCGAGGCGGAGCCCGAGCCGGTGAGGGAAGCCGAGCCCGAGCCGATGCCCGAACCCGAGCCGGAGGGCGAGCCCGAGCCCGTCATCGAGCCTGAGCCCGAGTCGCCCGCGGACACGCATCCGGAGGTGATCGAGGTCCCCCAGGAGACCGAGGACATCGAGGTTTCGAATGTCGCTGATGTCTCCGTGCCTGCGGATGCCGCAGAGGTCGAAGAGCCGTCGGACGTGACGGTCGACCCCCAGGAAGGTCCCGGCCCGACGGACGCGGACGCTCCCACCGTCGCGTTCGAGGTCGAGGAGGCGGAGGAGCTCGCTCCGGAAGCGCCCGCGACCGCCGTTATGCCGCAGATGGATGCGGAGGTCGAGACCGAGGCCTCCGAAGAGACGACGCGGCCGACGCCCGCCCTGCGGATGACGGATGTCTCGAAGTCGTTCGGCCGCACGCGCGCGGTGGATGCGGTGGACCTCGAGATCCCGGCGGGGAGCTTCTACGGGATCGTGGGGCCCAACGGTGCGGGTAAGACGACGACCCTTTCGATGATCGCGGGCCTCCTGCGTCCCGATGGGGGGACCATCGAGGTCGGCGGGATCGATCTGCGACGCGACCCCCGGGGCGCCAAGGCGCTCATGGGGGTCCTGCCCGATCGACTCCGCACCTTCGAGCGGCTCACGGGGCGACAGCTCCTTCACTACTACGGGGTCCTCCGCGGTCTTCGCGGAGCCGTCGTCGCCGAACGCACGGAAGACCTCGGCCGGGCGTTCGACCTCACGGCCGCCCTCGCCCGTCCCGTCTCCGACTACTCCGCCGGCATGACGAAGAAGATCATGCTCGCGGGGGCGATGATCCACGCCCCCCGTCTGCTGGTGCTCGACGAGCCCTTCGAAGCGGTCGATCCGGTCTCGAGCGAGGTCATCCTCGACATCCTCTCCGCCTATGTCGCCCGAGGCGGCACGGTCGTCCTCTCGAGTCACGGCATGGAGCTCGTCGAGCGCGTCTGCGACGGAGTGGCGGTCATCGTCTCGGGTCAGGTGCTGGCGAAGGGCACCGTCGACGAGGTGCGCGGGGATCACACCCTCGCGGAGCGCTTCATGCAGCTCTCCGGCGGCCTCAGCGACGTGGAGGGGCTGGAGTGGTTGCACACGTACTCCGACTGAGGCTCGCGCTGCTGGTCGGCGCCCTCAACGCGCGGCCTCTGGTCCTGCTGCGACGGCTCGCGGGCTTCGCTGTCCTCGCCCTCGCGGTGGCGGCCGTCTGCGTGGCCCTCATCCGACTCGACCGTGTTCCCGACGGCGAGGCGGCGACGCTCACGGTGGTGGGAAGCTCCCTCCTGGTCGCGGGCTTCTTCCTGATTCCGCTGTTCAGCGGCGTCGAGGACCCGCTCGATCCGCGTCGGTTCGTGGTCACGGGTGAAGAGCCGGGACGGGTGGCCTGGTCGGTCGCGCTCGCATCGCCGCTCGGCATCCCGGGTCTGGTCGTCGTCGCGGTCGCGGCGGCGATGATCGCGGCGTGGACCGGCCACGGCTCGCCGGCCGGTCTCGCCGTTCTGGCAGCGCTCCTGCTCGTCGGAACCTCCGTGCTCGCGGCCCGGTGCGCGATGGCGGTGTCCGCCGTGGCCCTCCGCGACCGGCGGTCGCCTCAGCTCACCGGCCTGATGGTGACGGCGGCTGGTGTCGTCGCGATCCCCGTCGCCGCCTTCGCGTTCTCACTGGAGTGGTCCGGCGGACTGCCGTCCCAACTGACGGAGGCGGCGCAGGTGCTCGCCGTCACCCCGTTCGGTGCGGCATCCGCCATCGCGGTCCGTAGCGGAGGCGAACTCGTCGCATCAATGCTCGTCGCGGTCGGCACACTCCTCGCCCTTGCGGCGCTGTGGCAGCTGCTCGTCCGGACTCTCATGACCTCGACCGAGCGCGTCGTGCCGGTCGGGGAACGTCGCGGACTCGGCTGGTTCGCCGTCATGCCCGGCACGCCGGGCGGAGCCATCGCCGCCCGCAGCATCGTCTACTGGTTCTCCGATCCTCGCTACCTCGCGAATGTCATCGTCGTCCCGGTCGCCTCGGTCCTCATCGTGACACCCCTCCTGGTGGTGGGCGTCCCTCTGCAGACCGTCGCGCTGATCCCACCCCCGATCCTCGCCTTGTTCCTGGGCTGGCTCGTGCACAACGACCTCGCCTACGACTCGACGGGGGTCTGGCTGCACATCTCGGCCGGAGTCCGTGGCGTCGCCGATCGCCTCGGACGCCTCGTCCCCATAGTCTTGGTGGGTGTCCCGCTCCTGGCGTTGGCGATCACCGCGTCGATCTGGATCCACGGGCGATGGGCCGTGCTGCCGGCGCTCGTCGGAGTGTGCGTGAGCCTGTTCGCCACTGGCTTGGGTCTGAGCTCCATCTCCTCGGTGGCCGCCCCGTACGCGGTCTCACGACCGGGGGAGGGACCGTTCGAGCAGCCTCAGCGCACGGGCGGCTCGATGACGCAGGCGCTCGTCCTGCTCGGTGCGATCCTCCTCTCCGCGCCGGCGCTCTGGTGGGGGTGGCTGTCCCTCGCCGGCGACGAGGATGAGGCGTGGACGTCCTTCTGGAGCGGTGTCGGCGTCGGGGCGGCGGTCCTCGTCGTCGGCGTGGCCATCGGCGGGGCCCTCTTCGAGCGTCGCACCAGCCGCACCATGGAATTCGCCGAGACGCTCTGACCCGACCACGCGGCGCCGCGTCGCAGTACACTCGGGGGAATGAGCACGCCGATCGACAGCCCGGATCAGGGCGGCCTCGCCACACTCGACCGTGAGCTCGAGGAGCTCATCCGCGAGGAGGCGATCGAGCCCGGCGACCATGAGCGGTTTTCGCACTACGTCAAGAAGGACAAGATCCTCGAGTCGGCCATCACGGGCAAGCCCGTGCGCGCACTCTGCGGCAAGAAGTGGACGCCGGGTCGCGACCCGGAGAAGTTCCCGGTCTGCCCGACGTGCAAGGAGATCTACGCCTCGCTGACCTCGTAAACGGTCGGCAGGGCGGGATCGGCGCGACTGAGCGCCAGCGCCATGACCGGGAGTTCTTCCCGCACGCGCAGGTGGTGGGCCCGAGCAGCGGTGACACCGTCGGCGCCTAGGTGGGCGGCATCCGCATCACCGCGATCGACGAGCACGGTCTGCAGCGGCCGGGCGTCGGGGTGCGCGGAAGGTGGGTCCACCTCGTCGAACCCGTCGGCGACGGCGACGACCTCCGCCGTCGCCACACCGTCCGCCCGTCGCCGGAACGCGGCCTTCCGGCCTCCGATGGACGCCTTCGACGTGGAGGCCTTCGCGACCGGGACCCAGCCGCCGTCGACACCCTGGCGGGCGACCAACTTGTAGACCATGCCGGCCGTCGGCGTACCCGACCCGGTGACGACGGAGGTACCGACGCCGTAGGCGTCGACGGGGGATGCCGCCAGTGCCGCGATCGCGAACTCGTCGAGATCGCTCGTCACGGTGATCTTGGTCTCGGTCGCACCGAGTTCGTCGAGCTGCCGGCGCACCGAGGCGGCGACGGTAGGAAGGTCGCCGGAGTCCAGTCGGACGCCGCCGAGCCCGGTGCCGGCGACGCGGATCGCGGTCTCTACGCCCTGGCGGATGTCGTACGTGTCCACGAGCAGGGTGGTGTCGGTTCCGAGCGCGTCGATCTGGCTGCGGAATGCGTCCTCCTCGCTGTCGTGCAGCAGGGTCCACGCGTGGGCGGCGGTTCCCATGGTCGGGATGCCCCAGGAGCGGCCGGCCTCGAGGTTGCTCGTGGCGGAGAACCCCGCTATGTAGGCGGCGCGGGCCGCCGCGACGGCGGAGCGCTCGGCGGCGCGGCGCGAGCCCATCTCTGCGAGGGGGCGGTCACCGGCGGCGATGCTCATGCGGGCCGCGGCCGTGGCGACGGCCGAGTCGTGGTTGAGGATGCTGAGGGCCAGGGTCTCGAGGATTACGGCTTCGGCGAACGTGCCCTCGACCGTGAGGATGGGGGAGCCGGGGAAGTACAGCTCACCTTCGCGATAGCCGCTGATGGTTCCGCTGAACCGGTACCCCTCGAGGTAGCGGACCGTGGCCGGGCTCACGATGTCGTTGTCGCGGAGGTAGGCGAGCTCGGCATCGTCGAAGCGGAAGTCGACGATCTCCGACAACAGCCGGCCCGTGCCGGCGACGACGCCGAAACGACGGCCGCCGGGCAGGCGCCTCCCGAACAGTTCGAAGACGCAGCGCCGGCTCGCGGTGCCGTCGCGCAGGGCGGCATCCAGCATCGTGAGCTCGTAGCGGTCGGTCAGCAATGCTGTGGACATGCCCATGCGGTCACTCTATCCAGGCGCGGACGAAGTCCTCACCGAGACTAGGCTGGTCGATCGTGACGGACGCACCGATCGGGATCTTCGACTCCGGAGTGGGCGGGCTCACGGTCGCCCGTGCCGTCTCGCAGCTCCTGCCGCGGGAATCCATCCTCTACATCGGCGACACGGCGCATTCGCCCTACGGGCCGAAGCCCATCGCGGACGTCCGCCGGTACGGTCTCGAGGTGCTCGACACCCTCGTCGACCAGGGCGTGAAGATGCTGGTCATCGCCTGCAACACCGCATCCGCTGCCCTCCTTCGCGATGCCCGCGAACGGTACGACGTGCCCGTTGTCGAGGTCATCGGTCCCGCGGTCCGAACCGCGATCTCCACCACGCGCAACGGCCGCATCGGCGTGATCGGGACGGCGGGGACGATCGGATCCGGTGTCTACCAGGACATGCTCGGCGTCAACGAGCGCCTCAGCGTGTTCGCTCAGGCGTGCCCGCGTTTCGTCGACTTCGTGGAGGCGGGGGTGACCGACTCCCCGGATGTCCTCCGGGTCGCGGAGGAGTACCTCGCGCCCCTTCGCCATGCCGGCGTCGACACTGTCGTGCTCGGATGCACGCACTACCCGTTCCTCGAGGGCGCGATCAGTTACGTCATGGGTCCCGATGTGTCGCTCGTCTCGAGCGACACCGAGACCGCCAAGGACGTCTACCGCCAGCTCGTCTCGCGCGACCTGCTCGCCGGGCACGACGCGACCGCGACCCACGTCTACGAGGCGACCGGCGATTCCGCCGACGACTTCCTCCGACTCGCCGACCGGCTGATGGGACGCGGCGTCAGCGCCGTGCGTCTCGTCCAGACCGGTGCCATCGACCTACCGAAGGGGACCCCATGACCGAGACCACCCGCGCCGACGGCCGTGCCGTCGACCAGCTCCGCCCCATCACGATCGAGCGCGGCTGGAGTGCGCACGCCGAAGGGTCTGCGCTGATCTCCTTCGGCGGCACGAAGGTGCTGTGTACGGCATCCTTCACCAACGGCGTCCCGCGCTGGCTGACCGGCAAGGGCAAGGGATGGGTCACCGCCGAGTACGCGATGCTCCCGCGCGCGACCAACTCCCGCAACGACCGCGAGTCGATCAAGGGCAAGGTCGGCGGTCGCACTCACGAGATCTCGCGCCTCATCGGCCGTGCGCTCCGGGCCGTCGTCGACACGAAGGCCCTCGGCGAAAACACCATCGTCATCGACTGCGACGTCCTGCAGGCCGATGGCGGCACCCGCACCGCCGCGATCACGGGCGCGTATGTGGCCCTGGCAGACGCGATCGAGTGGGGTCGCGCGAAAGGCTTCGTCGGCAAGAACGCCAAGGCCCTGCACGACTCCGTTGCAGCAGTGTCGGTGGGCATCATCGACGGCGAGCCGATGCTCGACCTCGCCTACGTCGAGGACGTCCGCGCCGAGACCGACATGAACGTCGTCGTGACCGGTCGAGGCCTGTTCGTCGAGGTCCAGGGCACCGCCGAGGGTGCGCCCTTCGACAAGCGCGAGCTCGACGCCCTCCTCGAGCTCGGCGTGAACGGCTGCGGCGACCTCCGCGAGGCGCAGCTCGCCGCACTGGCGCAGGAGCTCGCGTGACGACGCGCCGCATCGTCCTCGCCACGCACAACGCGCACAAGGTCGAGGAGTTCGGAGCGATCGTCGCGTCGACCCGTCCCGATCTCGAGGTCGTCGGATACGACGGCCCAGAGCCCGTCGAGGACGGTGTGACGTTCGCGCAGAACGCCTTGATCAAGGCGCGCGCCGCGGCCGCCCACACCGGCCTCCCGGCGATGGCGGACGACTCCGGGATCGCCGTCGATGTGCTGGGCGGGTCCCCCGGGGTGTTCTCCGCGTACTGGGCGGGGCACAAGAAGGACGGCGTCGCGAACTACGAGCTCCTGCTCGATCAGCTCGCCGACATCGCCGATCCGCACCGGACGGCGCAGTTCGTCTCGACGATCGCGCTCGTCGTCCCCGGTGGCGAGGAGCACGTCGTGACCGGAGTCTGGCCCGGTCGTCTCGCGACCGCACCGACCGGAGAGAACGGCTTCGGCTACGACCCCGTGTTCCTGCCGGACGACGCCGCGGGCCGTTCCGCGGCGGAGCTCACGCCGGCGGAGAAGAACGCGTCGTCACACCGAGCACGGGCGTTCGACGCGCTCGGCCCCCTGCTGACGGCACTGTGACGCCGCGCGGGCTCTTCCGCTGAGGCTGAGAATCGGACTCATTCCCGAGTTGCGGGATGAGGCCGCCCGCCCCGGCGTGCCGTCCTAACCTCGTAGGTATGCACGATCACGCACCCACCGGCATCCGGGGAGGACACCCGCGGCGTCTGCTCGCGGTCTCCCTGGGGATCACCGCGACGGTGCTCGTCGTCCAGCTCGTCGGTGCGATCCTCACCGGGTCGCTGGCCCTCCTCGCCGACGCCGGCCACATGTTCACCGACAGCTCGGGACTTGTGATCGCGCTCATCGCCGCGTCGGTCGCGGCGCGCCCCGCGGACGAACGGCAGACCTACGGCTACCAGCGCGCCGAGGTGTTCGGCGCGTTGCTGAACGCCGTGATCCTCATCGCCCTCGGAGCGTGGATCGCGACCGAAGCCGTCGGCCGACTGATGCGACCCGCGGACGCCGAGGTGCAGGGCCTGCCGATGCTCGTCGTCGCCGTCATCGGCCTCATCGCCAACGGCGTCTCGCTCTACGTCCTGAGCGTCGCGCAGCGCACGAGCATCAACGTGCGCGGCGCCTACCTCGAGGTCCTCGGCGACCTGCTCGGGTCGGTGGTCGTGATCATCGCGGCCGGCGTCATCTGGGTGACGGGATGGATGCCGGCTGACGCCGTGGCCTCGCTGGTCATCGCCGCCCTGATCGTGCCGCGCGCCATCACCCTGTTGAAAGAGGTGTTCGCCGTGTTGGGGGAGCGCGCACCGGCGGGGACGAAGGTCACCGACATCCGCGACCACATCCTCGGCACCGAGGGGGTCGTGGACGTGCACGACGTCCACGTCTGGCAGCTCACGCGCGGCGCGCCGGTCTTCACGGCGCACGTCGTCGTCGCGACGGACTACTTCGCGGATGATCGCGCCGGTGCGCTTCTGTCCCAGCTGCAGTCCTGCCTCGCACGCCACTTCGACGTGGAGCACTCGACGTTCCAGCTCGAACCGGCAGGGCACGTCGAGCACGAAGCCCACGCCTGACGGTGGTGGTCAGCCTTCGGCGTGGACGTCCGTCGGAGCCTTGTCTGGGCGAAGCCCTCGCCAACGGGCATGACGGAGGGTTCCACTCGGCGTCGCCTCGGCGTACTCCACCTCGCCGACGACCTCGGGCCTGACCCACAGCGCATCGGATGCCTCGGCACGACCGATGTCGACGAAAGGGTTCTCGGCGGTGCGGAGGGGTGAGAGCTCGGCATCCAGACGTGCGAGCGTCGCTTCGCTGAAACCGGACCCGACGCGACCGATGTAGCGCAGCCCGCCGTCGGTGGGGATTCCCATGAGCAGCGAACCGATCTCGCCGGTGCGGCCGCCTTTGCCCGGTCGGATGCCTCCGATCACGACCTCCTGCATCAGTGTCAGTTTGACCTTGAGCCACTGCTCGCTGCGCACCCCCCGGCGGTAGGTGGACGCGGGGTCCTTCACGACGACGCCCTCGAGTCCGAGCTGCTGCGCCGTCGCGAGGGCATCGTCCACGTCGCTCGCGACGGGAGGTACGACGATGGGATCGATCGTGCCCTCGGCGACGCCCTCCAGCAGCTCTCGTCGTTGCGACAGAGGGAGTGGAGCGGCATCCGTCCCGTCGACCTCGAGGACGTCGAACAGCAGGAACTGCACGGGGATCCGGGCCGACTCGCGGTCGATCTCGCCGGCCTTCGTGAGGTGCATGCGGTGCTGGAGCAGCGAGAAGCTCGGCCGGTTCCGATCGTCGAGCGCGACGATCTCGCCGTCGACGACGCAGGCGGCGGCGCCGAACCCGGGGTCGCCGCCGGTCAGTTCGGGATACCGCGCGGTGATGTCGGCGCCGCTTCGCGCGCGGAGCTTCAGTCGTTGGCCGTCCCAGATCCCGAGGGCGCGGACGCCGTCCCATTTGAATTCGACCCACGGACCCCAGCGGGTGGCCGCATGCCGGGCGAGCGCCGCGTTCGACGACGTCGCGAGCATCGGTGCGGGTGCGGGTGCGGGTGCGGATGACGGCGGGGTGGCGGCAGGCCCCGGGGCCTTCGCCTTCATGCGGTGCAGCAGCCATTGCGACTTCTCACCGTCGCCGCTCGTGCGGATGAGGGCGAGCCTCGCGGTTCCGAGCGGCCCGTCGCCGCGCCCGGTGGCAGTGAAGATCACCTCGTCGTCGCGCCATTTCTCGAGCTCGAACGTGCCCGAGTCCCAGATTGACATCGAGCCCGCACCGTATTCCCCGGCGGGAATGTCGCCGGAGAACTCGAGGTATTCCATCGGATGCGGCTCGGTCATGACGGCGAGGTGGTTGGTCGAAGGCGACTCCGGGATGCCGCGCGGCACCGCCCAGCTGACGAGAACGCCGTCGTGCTCGAGTCGCAGGTCGTAGTGCAGCCGCCGAGCGTGGTGCTCCTGGATCACGAACCGGGAGCCCGCGGGGACGGCGGAGCCCGCGGGCGACGGGGGGACCGGCTCTGGCGTCTTCGCAGCCGTCCGCTTCGCGATGTAGGAGCGCAGGGGACCGGCATCCGTCGGCGCGAGTGCGGCGAGGAGGTCGCCGTCCGCCGCGACCCGATCGAGCACCTCGTCGACGAGCAGCTGCCGCAGGTCGGGGTCGTCGAGTTCTGCCCACGTGCGGGGAGCAGCGACCGTGGGCCGCTCGCGTCCACGGAGCGAGTAGGGCGCGATGGTCGTCTTCTTGCCGTTGTTCTGGCTCCAGTCGAGGAACACCTTGCCGGGCCGGGCCGCCTTCGACATCTGACTCACGACGAGGTCGGGATGGTCGGCCTCGAGCGCCCGGGCGAGTTCCTTCGCGAAGGCGCTGATCTCGTCGCTGGTCCGGCTGCCGTCGAGCGAGGAGTAGAGGTGGATGCCCTTGCTGCCGCTCGTGACGGGAAGCGGCTCCATCCCCAGATCGGTGAGGATCGCGCGCGCCCACCGTGCGACCTCGGCGCACTCGGCGAGGCCGATGCCGGGGCCCGGATCGAGGTCGAGCACGAGACGGTCGGGGTTCCGTCTCGCCCCGTCCGCGCCGAAGCGCCACTGCGGCACGTGCAGCTCGATCGACGCGACCTGTGCAAGGTACACCAGGGTCGGAACCCCGTCGACGAGCGGATAGTCCTTCGCCCCGGTCGAATGCTCGATGGGCCTCCGAGCGATCCACGACGGCGCGCCCGCCTCGAGGTGCTTCGCGAAGAACGAGCCTTCGCCGGTGCCGTCTGGCCAGCGGATGCGGGTGACCGGGCGACCATCGAGGTGCGGCAGCATCGCCGGAGCGATCCGCGTCAGGTAGTCGATGACCTCGCCTTTGGTGGTCCCCGTCTCGGGGTACATCACCTTCTCGAGGTTGGTCAACCGCAGCCTGCGGCCGTCGACGACGACCTCCTGCGGTGCGGCTGGCATGGGGCCAGATTAGTGTGCAACCCCTATGACGCCACCGCAGCGCGGGTGTCTACTGGGGGCATGAGATCGATCTGGAAAGGCGCGCTGACCTTCGGGCTCGTCAATGTGCCCGTCAAGGTGTACTCGGCGACGGAGGACCACGACGTGTCCCTCCACCAGGTGCACGCGGCCGACGGCGGCCGCATCCGGTATCAGCGCATCTGCGAGATCGACGGCGAGGTCGTGCCGTACTCCGACATCGACAAGGCCTACGACGACGGCGAGCGCACCGTCGTCCTCACCTCCGATGACTTCGCGGCGCTGCCCAGCGAGCGCAGTCGCGAGATCGAGGTCGTCGAGTTCGTCCCCACCGAGCAGATCGATCTGCTCACCCTCGACAAGGCCTACTACCTCGAACCCGACTCGAAGAGTCCGAAGGCGTACGTCCTGCTGCGTCAGACGCTCGAGCAGACCGATCGCACGGCGATCGTGCGGTTCGCGCTGCGGCAGAAGACGCGACTCGCGGCACTCCGCGTGCGCGGCGACGTCCTCGTGCTGCAGACGCTCCTGTGGGCGGACGAGGTGCGCGAGGCATCCTTCCCCGTGCTCGACGAGCCGGTGAAGATCTCGAGCAAGGAGCTTGAGCTCTCGGCATCCCTCGTCGACAGCTTCTCGAGCGACTTCGATCCGACCGAGTTCACCGACGACTATCAGAAGGAACTCCGAACCCTCATCGAGGCGAAGCTCGACAAGGGTGAGGCGTTCGACACCACCGAGACCTTCGGGGAGAAGACGGATGCCGAGGGCGGCGAGGTCATCGATCTGATGGCGGCACTCCGGGCCAGCGTCGAGAAGAGCCGTGCGGCGCGGTCGGGGTCGGAACCTGCGAAAAAGGATGCCGACGCCGACACGGCGTCGGCGCCGGCGAAGAAGAAGCCCGCGAAGAAGAAGGCGTCCTGATCAGAGCCGGGGGGTGTCCCCGCGGGAGCCGTCCTGCTTCTCGTCGAACGCCTCGGGCTCGAGGACGAGGTCGCGTGCTTCCTTCGGGTCGATAACGCCGTCCGAGCCGGCCGCCATCTCTCGCTTGACCTTGCGCTTCTCGGCGAAGTAGTGCCACACGATGAAGACGAGGGTCCCGGCGACGGCCGCGAGGAGGATGACGTCGATGTACGAGGCGACGAACTCGCCGACGCCGGGGATGAGGCTGACGAGGTAACCGATGACGGTGAGGCCGAAGCCCCAGATGACCGCACCGATCAGGTTGTAGAGCGAGTACTTGTGCCACGCCATCTTGCCGACGCCTGCAGCGACCGGCGCGAAGGTGCGGACGATCGGCACGAAGCGGGCGAGGATGACGGTGACGCCGCCGTAGCGCTCGAAGAAGGCGTTCGTGCGATCGACGTTGCTCCGGCTGAAGAGTCCGGATTCCTTGCGTTCGAAGACCGCGGGGCCGCCCTTGCGGCCGATGAGGTACCCGACTTCGCCGCCGAGGAAGGCCGAGAGGCCGATGAGCAGGCCCACGATCCACACGTTGATGCCGAAGACGCCGTTGGGGGCGTGCGTCACCGGGTTGGAGAGGAGCCCCGCCATGATCAGGAGGGTGTCGCCCGGGAGGAGGAACCCGACGAGCAGGCCGGTCTCGGCGAAGATGATGAAGCAGACCACGACGAGCGCCCACGGACCGGCGGCGTTGATGATGGTCTCGGGATCCAGCCAGGGGATCAGTGCGAAGGGGTGCACGGAGGTCCTTCAGGTCGCGACGGCTGGCCGGCCGGCGGAATGGGCGCAAGGTGTGAGACACGACGGTGCCTCGTGCGGAAGGGGGGACTTGAACCCCCACGCCCGAAGGCACAGGAACCTAAATCCTGCGTGTCTGCCGATTTCACCACTCCCGCTGGTGGGTTCAGTCTAGGGCGCCGGGTGGGAGGGACCTGGGAGGGATAACCCCCGAATCGGTAACCTCTGTCGCGTGACTGCGCCTCGATCTCTCATACCCGTGATCCCGCTCCTCGCCCTCGCCGGCTTCCTCGCCGGATGCGCGCCCGCCGCCCCCGCCGTCTCCGACGAGGGATCCGCAGGGCCGAGCGCACCCGCCGCCGCGGGCGACGGCGGGACGGCGGCCGTCCGGGAACTTCCCGGCATCTCGAGCTGCGATCAGGTCGCCGCCGTCGTCGGCGACTACATCGACGGCATCCCGCTCGACGAGGAGAACTCCTACGTCCAGCCGGACGCCATCGGTTGCGCCTGGGTGACCCCTGCGGACGCGGTCAGCGAGCTCTCCGATATCCAATCCTTCACCGTGGACATCTCGGAGGGCATGGACGAGGTGCCCGATGCGGATGAGGCTACCGGCCTCGGCATGGACATGTACTTCGACGACCCGCGTCTCGAGAAGGTCGGCGGCGTGGGGCTCTGGATGGATGCCGATTCCGCAGCCGTCGGCGGGGGAACGGGCTCTGTCCTGGTGCCCGGCGTCGACATCGTGATCAGCGACTCGCGCTGGGGGCAGGACGGCCGCCTCACGAAGGACAGCCTCGTGAGCGTCGCGCTCGCTCTCCTCGATCTCTGAGGCCTGCCGTCGGTGTGGATATCCAGGCCGCATAGGCGTGGAGCGACGCCGAGGGATGGCGTGGTACTGCGATAGACGCGGGCAATTCCGTAGACGAACCGACGCCGTGCTGCGAAGGTCTCGGTATGGCAAGCGAGAGCGATTCAGGGGCGCACGCGGCTGGCGGTCTCATCACGCAGCGGATGGCCGCCGAACGAGGGCGCGTGACGGCGACCGTCTATCTGCTCTGGGGAGCAATGTTGCTGGCCACGGCTGTGACACGGGGCGTGCCATCGGAGACGGTGGAGTGGGTTCTCGGCGCCGCTACTGTGATCCCGGGTGCTGGTCTCATCGTGTTTGGCGTACTCGCCCTGCGCGCGCGTAGGAGGCGGATCTCTGAGTTCGAAGCCCGACACGGCGTGGGCGCGGGGCAGCAGTCTCCTGTGGCCCGTGGTCGGCGTCGCACTGCAGGCAGCGAACGATTCGATGGGTGAACGTGGCCCATGGTTCCACATCGTCGGTGTCTGCACCTTCGCGCTACTGCTGGTCTACTTCGTCGGACTGCTCATCTTGACGCTTGCGACTGGTGTGAGATTCTCGATCCCGCAGTGGCTGGTGGTCGGGCTGCTGATCCTGTCTGCGGTGCTCGGCGTTGCGTGGCAGATCCGCTGTCTCGTTCTCGCCATCCGAGTACGCGACCGATGATTCTCACGAACCCGCTGATGGTTCGTCTCCTCGCACACCTCTACGCTTCCGGCATGGGTCACTACCCCGTCGCACCGAGGGATTCGAATGTGGCGGAAGGACGACGGATCGACGCCACCCGACGAGGACCCGGCGGCTGGCGGCCGTGAGGGGACGGAAGGCTGAGGCGGGTCGTCATCCGCGATGATGCGTCGCGGTGTGGATAACTCCCACGCCGAGGCGCGGGCGGTTGCGAGGATCCCAGGCCATGAGCATCGCGTCCCCCCTTGCGCCGACCCGCGGTCTCGCCGCGCTCGCGGAGCGGGTGCGGGAACGCTTGCGCAGCGAGGACGTCGATCCTTCCCGAGACCCCGACCGCGCGGCCCGGATCGCCCGGGCCGAGGTGCGCCGTCACAACGACTTCGCCCTCGCGCGGGGAATCGACGTCATCGAGGACGAAGCGGCATCCGTCCGCGACATCCTCTCGACCGTCGCCGGGTACGGCCCCCTCCAGGCGCTGTTGGACGACCCCGATATCGAGGAGATCTGGATCAACGCCCCCGACAAGGTCTTCATCGCGCGAGAAGGGCGGAGTGAGCGGGCTCCGATCGTGCTCAGCGACACGGCGGTGCGTGACCTCGTCGAACGGATGCTGCACGCGACCGGCCGACGCGTCGACCTCAGCCAGCCGTTCGTCGACGCGTCGCTGCCCGACGGCTCGCGTCTGCACGTCGTCATCCCCGATATCACCCGTCGGCACTGGGCCGTCAACATCCGGAAGTTCCTCACCCGCTTCCGCACCCTGGACGATCTGGTCGCAGCCGGGTCGGTCCGCCCCGAGGCGGCCTCGGTGCTGCGAGCCGCGATGCGCGACGGCACGAGCGTCATCGTCTCCGGAGCCACGCACGCAGGGAAGACGACCCTACTCGGCGCGCTCATCGCGTCCGCTCCTGTCGATGACCGCATCGTCACGGTCGAGGAGACGTTCGAGCTCAACGCCCAGGCTCCCGACCTCGTCGCCCTCCAAGGTCGTCAGCCGAGCCTCGAGGGAACCGGTGAAGTGTCGCTCCGCCGCTTGGTCAAGGAGGCTCTCCGTATGCGGCCCGACCGCCTGGTCGTGGGAGAGGTCCGCGATGCCGAGGCGCTCGATCTGCTGCTCGCCCTGAACACCGGCGTACCCGGCGCGGCGACGATCCACGCGAACTCCGCGGGCGACGCGCTGCGCAAGCTGGCATCGCTGCCGCTCCTGGCCGGTCGCAACATCGACCGCGACTTCCTCCTGCCGGCCATCGCCGCGTCCGTCGGCCTGGTCGTGCATTGCCGACGGGATGTCGCCGGTCGGCGAGCCGTCGTCGAGATCATCGCGCCCACCGGGCGGGTCGTCGACGGCGCCGTCGAGACGCGTCGCGTGTTCGGGGGTGAGGGCGTGTGACGACCATCCTGGGGCTCACCCTGGCCGCCGGCATCCTGCTCACGCTCGCACCCTGGCTCTGGCCTCCGCGTGCGCGCCGTGCAGAGGCGCCGCAGCGCGATGGCACCGTCGCCCGGCTCCTGCAAGCCGCGGGATTCGGCCACGCGACGACGGGCCACCTCGCCTCGATCAGTCTGGCCGCCGCCGCCGTCGCAGGGGCGATCATCTGGTTGATCACCGCACTCCCCGCCTTCGCCGCCGTCGCCGCGGTGGCCGGATTCTTCGCGCCTGCGGGATGGCTCCGCGGGCGCGCGCGGCGATTGCAGAAGAGCCGCCGTCAGATGTGGCCGGATGTATGCGACCTCCTCGTCGCCTCCGTCCGGTCGGGCATGTCCCTGCCCGACGCGGTGTCGGCGCTGGGGGAGGTCGGTCCGCCGTCGCTGCGTCCCGCGTTCAGCGCGTTCTCCTCGGACGTGTCGGCCTCCGGTCACTTCGATTCGAGCGCGCTCCGCCTGAAGGCGCGGCTCGCCCACCCCGTCGCCGACCGCATCATCGAAGCCCTGCGGATGGCGCGCCAGGTCGGAGGCACGGAGCTCACGAGCGTCCTCCGCGCCCTCTCGGCGTCCGTGCGCGCCGAGGCCGCGCTCCGGGCCGAGATCGAAGCCCGGCAGTCCTGGATCCGCGGCGCTGCGGTTCTCGGTGTCGTCGCGCCATGGGTGATCCTCGGTCTGCTCGCGCTGCGCCCCGAGGGCGCCGCCGCATACAGCAGTCCGGAAGGCGTCGCGGTCATCCTCCTGGGAGCGGCGGTGTCCGTCGTCGCCTTCCGCCTCATGGTCGGCATCGGCCGCCTCCCGGAGCCGCGGCGGTGGTTCGCATGAGCGGGCTGACCGAACTCGCGCTCGCCATCGTGCTCGGGGGCGCTTTCGCAGCCGGCCTCGTCCTGGTCTCAACCCGGATCCCGCGTCTGGCGGCGCCGACGCTCTCACGTCGGATCGCACCGTATCTGCGCGACATCGCCGATCCGCGGGGCCTCACCCCTTTGGCATCCGCCCGCGGCGACTGGCGCACCCGCCGGGACCGTGTCATCTCCTCTTTCGGCGGCGCCGCGCGACTCGAGCACCGTCTCCGTCAGGCCGGGTGGACGCAGGATGCCGCGGCATTCCGCGCCCGCCAGCTCACCTGGGTCCTCCTCGGTGGTCTCTTCGGCGGGGTCGTGCTGGTCGTCCTCGCCCTCGCCGGCCGGCTCACTCCCGGGTCCGCGCTCCTGCCGCCCGTCCTGGCGCTCTCGGCCGCCGCGGTGCTCGATCTGCGGCTCACGTCCGCGGCCCGCCGCAGGCGTGCGCGCGTCGAGGAGGAGCTCCCGACGCTTCTCGAGTTCCTGTCCCTCTGCCTCGCGGCGGGCGAGGGTCTGCGCGACGCACTCAGGCGGGTGGGGGAGATCGGCACCGGCGAGCTCACGGTCGAGATCCGCCGCGCGGTCCTCGACAGCGGCACCGGCTCGAACCTGTCCGACGCGCTCCTCGATCTCGGGCGGCGCCTCGACGTTCCCACGCTCTCCCGTGCGATCGAGCACCTCGTCGCGGCGATCGACCGCGGCGCCCCCTTGGCGGGTGTGCTGCAGGCACAGGCCGGCGACGCGCGCGAGGACGCCAAACGATCGCTCATCGAGCAGGCAGGGAAGAAGGAGATCGCGATGCTCTTCCCGATCGTCTTCCTCCTCCTCCCCATGAGCGTCCTGTTCGCGGTCTTCCCCGGCATCGTCATGCTGCGCCTCGGGGTCGGCTGACCACCTGATCCGAAAGGAGAACATCATGATCCGTCCCTCTCTGGCGAGACTCCGCACCGCGTGGGGTGCCGTCGTCACCCGCCTCCGCGATGACGAACGCGGCGACGTCCCCGGCTGGGTGCTGATCACCCTCATGACCGCCGGACTGGTCGTCGTGATCTGGGCGCTCGCGGGACCTGCCCTGTCGCAGCTGTTCGAGCAGGCGATCGACCAGGTCTCCAGCTTCTGAGGGCGAAGGATGCGGCGGCTGCTCTCCGATGAACGCGGCTCGACTCCGGTCGAGTTCGTGCTCGTCGGCGTGTTACTGACCGTCCTGACCCTCGGTGTCCTGCAGCTGGGGCTCGCCGTCTACGTCCGGAACGTCGTGCACGATGCTGCTGTCGAGGGCGCCTATTACGCCGCCCTGGCCGACGTCGACACGCAAGCGGGAGCGGCCCGCACGCGCGACATCGTCGAGCGCACCGTGGGCGGGGATTTCCTGGAAAGCGTGACGGCGACGGATTCACGGGGTCTGGGATACGACACCGTTTCCGTGACGGTGACGACCGCGCTCCCGCTCGTCGGCCTCCTCGGCGTTCCGCACGGGTGGGAGGTGACCGTCCATGCTCCGGCCGAGAGCTTCGACTGAGCGTTTCGCGGAGGACGAGCGCGGGTCCGCGGCACTGGAGTTCATCGTCGGCGGCGTCGTCCTGCTCGTCCCCATCGTCTATCTCGTCGTGACCCTCGGGCTCATCCAGTCGCACGCGCTGGGAGTCGAAGCGGCGTCGAGGCACGTGGCGCGGGCCGTGGCATCCGCCGAGAGCGCGGAGGACGCCGACGACCGTGCCGCGACCATCTTGGACGCCCTGGCGCGCGAGTACGACATCCCGAGGGACTCGCTCGCTGTCGACGTCTCGTGCGTCGGAACTGCTGCGTCGTGCCCGGCCGCAGGCGCGATCGTCCGGGTGACCGTCGCCTCGTCCGTCCCGTTGCCTCTCGTGCCGCCGGTCCTCGGCCTCGACCAGGCGGCCCGTGTGGGCGTCGAGTCGTCGTCGGTCCAGAAGGTCTCGCGCTACTGGAGAGACGGATGATCCGCCGCGACGAAGAAGGAAGCGTGCTCCTGCTCACGATCGGCTACGCGCTTCTCGCGCTCGTCCTCGTGTTCGTCTCGGTGGACGCCACGAGTCTGTACCTCGCGCACAAGCGCACGCAGGCCGCAGCGGATGCCGCGGCTCTCGCGGGCGCGGACGGGTTCACGCTCGACCTGGTGGGCGATCAGCCGCGCGCACAGCTCACCGATGAAGGGGTGCGGGAACAGGCTGAGGCGATCGTCGCGGTCGAAGACGACGTGACGCTCGTGACCGCGGGCTCACCGGACGGAGTATCCGCGCGAGTGACGGTGTCGACGACGTGGCATCCGCCGATATCCTCGCTCTTCGTTCCCGCCGGGGTGGTGCTCGACGCGACCGCCACGAGTCGGACGGCGCTCGACTGAGCCGCATGCGGCCGCGCGAGTCCGGATGTCAGTGCGCGTCCGCGTTCCGGATGAGCTCGAACCGCCGGTCAGCTTCGGCTCGCTGAGCCTCGACGGTCGTCACGGTCTCCGGGTCGGCCGGCTCGAAGACGTCGACGAGATCACCGATCCGGTCCGTTCCGACGCGGTAGGCGCGGAGCCCGCCGCCCTGGTCGCGCGCCATCTCGCTCGGCCACACGTCCGTCTGCGCGCCGACGACACCGATGCGCCACCCGAGCGGTTCGAGGTGTCCGCGTATGCGGCAGAGCGCCTCGAACGCGTCGTCGGCGACCTCGTCGATCGTGTCGAACCGGGCGCTCGAGATCGTGACGGCGTACCGCCACCCCTCGCGCCGCCAGCCGATGGTCGCCGGAACGGTCTCCTCCCCACGGCGCACCGCGATCTCGAGGGAACGGCCCGTCATGGCACGTTCACGATGTCGGCGGGGTCTGTGGCGATGTCGACGACCTGCTGGAGGTTCGACGAACGGTTCGTGTTCCACGCGCTCATGGTCGCTGGCCCTTGTCGTCTACCGATTGGATGACGCTCTCGAGGTCTGTGCCCAAGTTGCGGACGAGAAGGGTGCCCGGTCAGCGGTTGACGTGCGGCAAGAACCGCGGCAGCCAGCGGATGAAGGCGAGAGCTCCGAGCAGCCCGATGACTCCGACGGCCCCTGCCGCGAACGACAGCGAAGAGACCGCCGTGATGCCCGTCACGATCAGCGGGGTGGTGGCACCGCCGGCATCCGTCAATGTGCGCCACGACCCGAGGAAGGGCGCCGGATCATCCTTCGGTGCGAGATCTGCACCGATCGTCAGCAGGATGCCGCTGGACAGGCCGTTGCCCACGCCCAGCACCGCCGCGAACATCGCGAACCACATCTCGGCACTCGCGCCGTCGTGCGTGACCGAGAGGGCGAGGAAGCCGCTCCCCATCAGGACCATCGCCGGAAGTGCGGCCCACAGTCGTCCGAACCGGTCCATCACCTGCCCGCTCGCGTAGAAGAGGGCGAAGTCGAGCGCGCCGGAGATGCCGACGACGAGGGCGATCGACTGAGCGTCCAGCCCGATCGATACGCCCCACAACGGCAGGACGACCTGACGTGCGGACCGGACCGCCGAGAGGCTCGCCGCAGCCAGTCCGACACGCGACAGCACCCGACGGTGCAGCCACATCGTGCGGAACACGCCCACCCGCTCGGCGATGGGGATCGAGCCGGTTACGGGTTCACCGGAGTCCTCGGCCTCGTGGCTGCGGACCGTCTCGGCGACGAACTGCTTCTCGGGGTCGGGTCCGAAGGTCACCAGCACGATGAGGGCGACGAGGCAGACGGCGAAGAACCAGATCGTCGACCGCTCGTCGCCGAACAATCCGATGAGTGCCGCCGCGATGAAGGGACCCGTGAACATCCCGAGGCGGAACGTCCCGCCCAGAAGCGACAGCGCACGAGCGCGGAACATGACCGGCACACGGGTGGTCATGAACGAGTGGCGCGCCAGGCCGAACGCGGCGGCGCAGGAGCCGATGAGGAACACCGCACCGGCGAACACCGGCAGGGACGGCACCAGGGCGGCGGTCAGCGAGACGACGAGCGCAAGAGAGCCCGCGGCGATCATCGTCACCCGCTCGCCGAACCGGGCGACCGCCCAGCCCGCGGGCAGATTGCCGACCAGCTGCCCGACGACCAGCAACGAGGCGATGAGGGCCGACAGGGCGACATCCGCCCCCAGGTTGCTGGCGAGGATCGGGATGAGGGGGAGCACCGCTCCCTCGCCGATCGCGAAGAGGACGGTCGGCGCGTAGACCATGGGTCCGAAACGCCAGAGCACCTCCCGGGCAGTGGGGGAGTCGGGTCGGTCGGTCATCGCCATCCACGTTACTCTGGAGTGTCATGCTTGAATTCGATCCGTCTGTGCAGATCCAGGCCCTCCGTTCCACCTTCGGTGAGATCAAGGCGGTCGTCGATGTCGACGCGCTCACCGCCGAGATCGCCCGTCTCTCCGACGAGGCGGGCGCTCCCGATCTCTGGGACGACGTGGAGAAGGCGCAGAAGGTCACCAGCGCCCTGAGCCACCGTCAGTCCGAGCTGAAGCGCGTCACCGAGGTCGAGCAGCGACTCGACGACGTCGAGGTGCTCGTCGAGCTCGCCCAGGAGATGGACGACGAGGAATCCGCCGAAGAGGCTCGCCGCGAGATCGTCGACCTCGAGAAGGTCATCAGCCAGCTCGAGGTGCAGACGCTCCTCGACGGCGAGTACGACGATCGCGGCGCGGTCGTCACGATCCGCTCGGGTGCCGGTGGCGACGACGCCACCGACTTCGCCGAGATGCTCATGCGCATGTACCTGCGGTGGGCCGAGCGCCACAAGTACCCCGTCAAGGTGATGGACACGTCCTTCGCCGAGGGCGCGGGCATCAAGTCCGCGACGTTCGAGGTCGACGCCCCCTACGCGTACGGAACGCTGTCGGTCGAAGCCGGCACGCACCGTCTCGCCCGCATCAGCCCGTTCGGCTCAGCCGACAAGCGTCAGACGAGCTTCGCCGCCGTCGAGGTGATCCCGGTGATGGAGGAGGCCCAGGAGGTCGACATCCCCGAGGGTGACATCCGCGTCGACGTCTTCCGCTCGTCGGGCCCCGGTGGTCAGTCGGTTAACACGACGGACTCCGCGGTCCGCCTCACGCACCTCCCGAGCGGCATCGTCGTCTCGATGCAGAACGAGAAGAGCCAGATCCAGAACCGCGCCGCAGCCATGCGCGTGCTGCAGACGCGGCTCATGCTCCTCCAAAAGGAGGAGGAGGCGGCGAAGAAGAAAGAACTCGCCGGTACGATCACGGCGAGCTGGGGCGACCAGATGCGCTCCTACTTCCTCTACGGTCAGCAGCTCGTCAAGGACCTTCGGACGGGCCACGAGGTCGGAAACCCCGCCGTCGTCTTCGACGGAGACCTCGACGGGTTCATCGCGGCCGGTATCCGCTGGCGCAAGCGCAAAGACGACGACTGATCCACGCCGGGTGGGGTGAAAGATTTTTCATCCACCTGCATCCATACGGGGCAGACAGCCGGAATACCTCTGTGACAGCGCGAACAGCTCGCGCCGGATCAGAAGGAGTTCCTCATGCGCAAGACACTCTCTGCGGGCGTGGCTCTCGGTGCCGCCGTGGCCTTCGCCGCTTTCGTCCCCGCATCGGCCGCGACGTCGGACGATGCAGACCTCGCGGTGCTGCACGCGATCCCCGACACCCCGGTCGACGTTTATGTCGACGGCAAGCTGACGATCGACGACTTCCAGCCCGGCGACCTCGGTGGTCCGCTGCAGCTGCCCGGCGGCACCTACTCGGTCGCCCTGACGGCGGCGGACGCGACGGATGACTCCGCGCCCGTCCTCGGACCCATCGACCTCACTCTCGAGGCGGGAAAGAACTACACCGCGGTCGCGCACCTCGACGCCGCAGGCCAGCCGGCGGCGAACCTCTTCACCAACGACACGTCGAAGACCGCCGCCGGCGAAGGCCGGCTCACGGTCCGGCACGTCGCCGCCGCCCCGGCCGTCGATGTGCTGGCCGGTGGGGAAGCGGTCATCAGCGGGCTCGAGAACCCGAACGAGGAGTCGCTCGACCTGCCCGCCGGAACGGTCAGCGCGTCCGTCGCCCTCGCCGGCACGACCGACCCTGTCATCGGGCCGGCAGACGTCGACGTCGCGGAGGGCGAGCTGACGGTCGTCTATGCGTGGGGTTCGGCCGAGGCCGGCAACCTCGCGCTCGCGACGCAGACGATCGACGGCCTGCACTCAGGCCCCGGTGGGGTCAACACCGGTTCGGCCGGACTGGTCGCCGAGAACGGTACGAATGGCTGGGTGTTCGCCGGCGGTGCCGCGCTCATCGCCGGGCTGCTCGCCGGTGGCGTCTACGCGACCCGAGCCGCCAAGGCTCGCCGCTGAGGTCACCGACATGCGCCGCCTGCTCCCGCCCACCGTCGTCTTGACGGTCATGATGCTCGCGGCCTGCGCGCCGGTCCCGGAGGCGGATCCCTCCTCCGGGACCGGCACCGGTGCGACCGGGACGGTCTCCCCGACTCCGGCGACCCCCACGCCGGAGGTCTCCGTCCCGGTCGCACCGGCCACCCCGGCAGCCCTCGACCCGGTGCCTGCGCCCGAGCGCCTCAGGCTGGACGCTCTGGGCGTCGACATGCCGGTCGAGCCCGTCGGCGTCCAAGCCGGCGGCGAGATGCAGATCCCGGAGCGGCCGTCGACAGCCGGGTGGTACCGCTTCGGTGTCGCGCCGGACGATGACGCAGGGACCACGGTGATCGCCGCGCACGTCGACGACCGGGAGTTCGGCATCGGTCCGCTGGCGAAGCTCCGCGAAGCCCGTGCCGGTGACGTCGTCACGGTGACGGATGCCGACGGTGCCGCCACCGACTACGTCACCGAGTCCGTGACCTACATCCCTCGGGCCGAGCTTCCGGTCGACCGGCTGTTCACCCGCGACGGACCCCGCATGCTCGCCGTGATCACCTGCGGTGGTGATTTCGACCAGCAGACCCGGACCTACAGCGATAACGTGGTGCTCATTGCACGGGCCCGGTCATGAGTCTGACCACCGAGCCCCGGCTCGCTGCACGGAAGGAGCAGGCCGTAGACGACGACATGCAGCTCGCGGAGAGGTTCGCGACCGGCGACGAGACGGCGGTGAAGGCCATGTACGACCGCTGGTCGAGGATCGTCTACACCCTGGCGGTGCGCTCTCTGGGCGACACCGCCGAGGCGGAGGACGTCACGCAGCGGACCTTCGTGTCGGCCTGGACCTCGCGCTCGTCGTTCCGGCCGGGCCGGGCACCGCTGGGCGCGTGGCTCATCACGATCGCCCGGCGCCGCATCGCCGACGCCCACGAGGCCCGTGCGCGCGCGGCGCGCCTCGAGGAGGCCCTCAAGTCGGTCGTGCCCGAGTCCACGGTCGAGCACGACCTCTCGGATGCGATGCTCGTCGCCGACGAGGTGGCCCAGCTCGAACCCGACGCCCGTGCGGTGCTCGCCCTCGCGTTCTACGAGGACCTCACCCATCAGCAGATCTCTGAACGGCTCGGGATGCCGCTGGGTACCGTGAAGAGTCACATCCGCCGAAGTCTCACCCGTCTGCGAAGCCGATTGGAGGCGCACCATGTCACATCTTGACCCCGAGGTCGCCGCTCTCCTCGCGATGGGTGAGCAGGCGTCCGACGAGGACCGCCGCCACCTGGATGCCTGTGCCGACTGCGCGGCGGAGGTCGCCTCCTTCGCGCGCGCCGTCCTCGCCGGCCGCGCCACCGGCGAGGGCGAAGCCCTGTTGACGCCTCCCGATCGCGTGTGGGAGTCCATCCGCTCCGAGCTCTCCCTGCCGGACGACACGGCCGAGCCCGCGGCTCACCCGCGAGAGGCATCCGTCGCCGCCCCCGCTCGCCCGCACGTCGCACCGAGACGTCGGCGGATGAGTCGGCGCCCCGTGTTCTTCGTCCTCGCCGGTGCCGTCGCGGCGGTCGTCGCGATCGTGACCGCCGTGTGGGCGTCCGGGGGCATCGTGCCGCGTCCGCAGGTGATCTCCGAGGCTCGACTGGACGGGTTCCCGTCGTGGTCGGGCGCTGTGGGGGAGGCTCTCCTCGAACGCGTGGACGGGCACGACCGCGTGAGTGTCGACCTCGACGCATCCGTCCCCGACGACGGCTACCGCGAGGTCTGGCTCCTGACGGGCGACGCCAGCGACCTGGTGAGTCTCGGCATCCTGGACGGCTCGTCCGGGAGGTTCGACATCCCCGACGACATCGACCTCTCGAAGTTCACCGTCGTCGACATCTCGCAGGAGAACGTCGACGGCGATCCGGGACACTCGGGGGACTCCATCGTGCGGGGAACCCTGTCAGCCCCCTGAGTGCCCGGGAGTGTCGCTGACGGATGCCACGGGCATCGCGCTTAGGCTCATCTGGCCATGATCCGGTTCGAAAAGGTCTCCAAGCGTTACCGCGGTACGAGCAAACCCGCCCTCAGCGACGTCGAATTCGATGTGCAGCGCGGTGAGTTCGTGTTCCTCGTCGGCGCCTCCGGCTCGGGGAAGTCCTCGTGCCTGCGTCTCATCCTCCGAGAGGACACGGCCTCCGACGGACGCGTCGTCGTCCTCGGGCGCGACGTGCGGGGTTTGAGCACCCGCAAGGTCCCGTACTTCCGCCGCCACATCGGGTCGGTGTTCCAGGACTTCCGCCTGCTCCCCAACAAGACGGTGTTCCAGAACGTCGCCTTCTCGCTTCAGGTCATCGGGTCCAGCCGCGCGTTCATCCAGCAGTCGGTGCCCGAGGCGCTCGCCCTCGTCGGTCTCGACGGCAAGGAGAAGCGCCTTCCGCACGAACTCTCCGGCGGTGAGCAGCAGCGCGTCGCCATCGCGCGCGCGATCGTCAACCGCCCCCAGATCCTCCTGGCTGACGAGCCGACCGGAAACCTCGACCCCGGCACTTCGATCGACATCATGCAGCTGCTCGCTCGCATCAACGCCGGCGGGACGACGGTCGTCATGGCCACCCACGAAGCCGGCTTCGTCGACCAGATGCAGCGCCGCGTCATCGAGCTCCGCGGCGGCGTCATCGTCCGCGACGAGCGCGGTGGTGGCTACGGTGACACTTCGAGTCTTCCCGTCCTCCGGCCGGAGACCGTCAAGGGCGCTGCGGCGACCGCGGCGCTGACGGCGGTCCTCGAGCTGCAGAAGCAGATCGTCTCCTCGGGCGACACCGGAGCCGTCGAGCCGCTGCCGGAGGTCGTGGAGCCCCCGGCGCCTCAGCCCGACGCGGTGCTCCCCGCTGTCCCGGTCGTGAACGACCCGCCGGTTGCGGACTCGCCTCCGAACGAACAGCAGACGCAGGATGCCGCGACCCCGGCAGCCGCATCGGAGCCCGACACCGGCACCCGCGGCATCCCGATCTCGCCTGCCGAGATCGACCTCGCGGGTATCGATGGACTGGGGGCGGCCGACCGACTCGGGCTCGGACGCCGCGACGAGGACGAAGTGGGGCCCACCGCATGAGAGCTCGTCTCGTCCTCGGTGAAGCGCTCACCGGGCTTCGCCGCAATGCCTCGATGGTGATCTCGGTCATCCTCGTCACCTTCGTCTCGCTCACGTTCGTGGGTGCCGCGATGCTCATGCAGATGCAGATCGCGAAGATGCAGGGGTACTGGGCGGAGCGCGCCCAGGTCGCGGTCTTCATGTGTCGGGACGGCTCGACGCAGACGACGTGCAGCGGCGGCGAGGCCTCCAAGGACCAGCTCGCGGCCGTGGCCGACAAGCTCAAGAGCCCCGCCCTCGACGGCATCGTCCGGAGCGTCCGCTTCGAGACCCGGGACGAGGCCTATCAGAACGTGCTCGACCTCATGGGCGAGGACTACAAGGACTTCATCACCCCGGCCCAGCTCAACGAGACCTACTGGGTCAACCTCGTCGACCCCACTCAGACGGAGGTCATCGACGAAGCGTTCAGCGGTATGGACGGTGTCGAGCAGGTGAAGGACCAGATGGAGTACCTGCAGCCGCTCTTCTCGGCGCTGACCATCGCGACCTACTTCGCCGTCGCCATCGCCGGGCTGATGCTGGTCGCGGCGGTCCTCCTGATCGCCACCACCATCCGGCTGTCCGCGTATGCCAGACGTAAGGAACTCGGCATCATGCGTCTCGTCGGGGCATCCAATCGTTTCATCCAGACCCCCTTCATCCTCGAAGGCGTGTTCGCGGCCCTCCTCGGCTCGGCGCTCGCGAGCGTGACGATCTGGCTGGGGGTGCAGTACGGCGTCCGAGGGTACCTCGTGAACGAGATCGACTTCGTGACCACCTGGATCGACGGACGGGACGCGCTCCTGGTCATCCCGGTGATCGTCGGACTGGGGCTCGTCCTCGCTGCACTGTCGGCGAGCTTCGCGATCCGCAGATGGCTGCGCACCTGAGCCCTGCCCACGCGGCGACCCGGCTCCGTTAGACTGGCAGACCGGCTGCGCGCGGAGCGCCGTCGTGTCGAGGAGTCATCATGCCCAGGGAACGCGGGGAACAGGTCATCGCGACCAACCGTCGCGCGCGCCACGAGTACGCCATCGAGAAGACCTACGAGGCGGGCCTCGTGCTCACCGGCACCGAGGTCAAGTCGCTCCGGCAGGGGCGCGCGAACCTCAGCGACGGCTACGCGTTCATCGACGGGGGACAGGCGTGGCTCGACGCCGTGCACATCCCGGAGTACTCGCAGGGCCATTGGACGAACCACTCGACCAAGCGCACGCGCAAGCTCCTGCTGCATAAGGAGGAGATCGTCAAGCTCTCGCACGCGATCTCCGCAGGTGGCTACACGCTCATCCCACTGAAGCTCTACTTCTCGGACGGTCGCGCCAAGGTCGAGATCGCCGTTGCGAAGGGCAAGCGCGAGTTCGAGAAGCGGCAGACGATCCGCGAACGCGAAGACAAGCGCGAGGCTGAGCGGGCCATGCGCGGCCGCAACCGCCTCGGCGAGTGACGCTCAGGCGGTTCCGGTCCGGCGTCGGGGTTCCGGCGGCGGGGGAACGGCCTTCGCCGCGATGACGGCTGCTCGGGGGATGCGTTCCACGCCGCGCTTGCCGTCGACTACCACGAGATCCACATCGATCGAGATCAGCTCGCCCAGCGCGTCGGTCGCGCGTCCATCGGGCAACTGGTAGCGCACCACGACGCGGGTCCCCGGGGCTGGGAACCGCGTCACCATCGGCTGGGGGCGTAGTCCTTGAGGAACACCCCGAAGACGTCCTCGCCCGCTTCTCCGAGCACGATCGGGTCGTAGACGCGCGCAGCGCCGTCGACGAGGTCCAGTGGGGCATGGAAGCCCTCCTCGGCAAGACGGACCTTGGTCGGGTGGGGGCGCTCGTCGGTGATCCAGCCGGTGTCGACGCTCGTCATCAGGATGCCGTCCGATTCGAACATCTCGCGCGCACTGGTGCGGGTCAGCATGTTGACGGCGGCCTTGGCCATGTTGGTGTGCGGATGCCCCGGACCCTTGTATCCGCGCTCGAAGACGCCCTCCATCGCGCTCACGTTCACGATGTAGGTGCGGCGTGCAGGGCTCGCAGACATCGAAGGGCGGAGCTTGGAGACGAGGAGGAAGGGTGCCGTGGTGTTGGCCAACTGCACTTCGAGCATCTCGAGCGGATCGACCTCCTCCACCCGCTGAACCCATGAGTTCGAGTGGTCGAGGTCGGGGATCAGTCCGCCGGCGTCGATCGCGGTTCCCGCGGCAAGCCGGTCGAGCGAGGTCGATCCGGCGGCCATCGCCTCGCGGGTCAGGGTGTCGGCGCGGTCCGCGGCCGCCGCGAGGATCGGGTGGGCGCTCACAGAGCGCTCGAGGGCCTCGGGGTGCCGGTCGTTTGTGTGCCCGAAGGTGACGAGCGCCGGGAGGGGGCCGTCGGGAAGGGGCGCCAGCTCGGCGTCGACCAGCGGCTGGTAGGCGCCGGGGGAGCGCCGGACGGTCTGCGTCGCGTTGTTGATCAGGATGTCGAGCGGTCCGGATGCGGCGACGTCGTCGGCGAGGGCGATCACCTGGGCCGGGTCGCGCAGGTCGATCCCGACGATCTTCAGCCGATCGATCCACTCCGGCGAGTCGGGCAGGGCACGGAAGCGCCGCACGGCGTCGCGGGGGAAGCGGGTCGTGATCGTCGTGTGGGCGCCGTCGCGGAGGAGCCGAAGAGCGATGTACATGCCGATCTTGGCGCGTCCGCCCGTCAGCAGTGCGCGTCGTCCGGCGAGATCGGTGCGCGCGTCACGCTTGGCGTGGCTGAGGGCCGCGCACTCGGGGCAGAGCTGATGGTAGAAGGCGTCCACGACCGTGTACGGCTCCTTGCAGATGTAGCAGCCGCGCGCCTTCTGCAGGACGCCCGCGATCGGCGCGGCGGTGCGTGTCGCGATCGGGATGCCGCGCGTCTCGTCGTCGATGCGGTCGGGGGCGCCCGTCGCCGTGGCGTGCACGACGGCACGGTCGGCGTCGGCGATCGCGGCGCGGATCTCGCGGCGGCGCTCCTTCTTCGCCGCCTTGAACATCGCGGCGGTCGCCTGGCGGACGGCGATGAAGTCGGGGTGCGTCCGGGGGAGCGACGACAGCTCGGAGAGGACGCGGAGCGTCGTGGCGAGGTCTGCGGGATCGATCCCCTGGTCGTCGGGGGAGATGTCGGGAAGCACATGAGATTGTACGTCGGGTCGCCTGTTAGCGTTCTCGCGTGACCCCGCCCGACGCCGCATCCGTACCGTCCATCCGCGTCTCGGCCGCGGTCATCCGGGATGACACGGGCCGATTGCTCCTCGTGCGCAAAGCCGGGACGACCGCGTTCATGCAGCCCGGCGGCAAGCCTGAGCCCGGCGAGACGCCGGACGAGACGCTCGTGCGGGAGCTCGCGGAAGAGCTGGGAGTGATCGTGTCGGTCACTGCACTCCGATCGCTCGGCGTGTTCCACGCCGCCGCGGCCAACGAACCCGGGCACGTGGTCGTCGCCGACGTGTTCGACGTCTCGATCGCCGGTCAGGAACCCGCTGCGGCTGCCGAGATCGCCGAGATCCGGTGGGTCACGGCGGAGGAGACGGGGGCCCTCGAGGTCGCGCCGTTGGCGGTCGAGTACTTCCTCCGCGGGTGACACCGCCCCGGTCGGTGGTAGTCTGGGATGCTCGGACGCTCCGGCATCCGAGTGTTGACAACTCCACAGAGTGACAACGGTCCACACACCGCCAGGTGTCTCGGGGATGATCGGTTTCGACATCGCCTGTGACTCTGCGAGAAGCGGGCCGAGGATGCAGGGTTATCTCGTAAACGATCTCTGCGAACCAATAACTGCCAATAAGAAGCAGTCCGACTTCGCCCTCGCTGCGTAAGCAGCCAGCTCGAGTCCGTCAGTCCGTGAGTGATCCCCTCATGGTCCCTGGCGTCATTTAAGGGATCTCGCTTCGTGGCGTCGCCTGAGCGTCACGCGGGACTTTTTCAGGCTGGGCTCGTCGACTCACGTGTCTGTACTAAGGGTCGGGGCCGAGCAGAACGCCATTTACAGACTGCGCCCGGAGAAGACGCCGTCTCTCAGCGATGGACGGGGGTTCGATTCCCCCCATCTCCACGAACCGTTGTCACGGAGCAGAAGCCCCCGGTCCGTTCGCGGATGCGGGGGCTTCGTCGTCTCTTCAGCCGAGGTCGATCAGGTCGAGGCCCTGTCTCGTGTCCGAGACCTCCACCCAGCCGTTGCGGAAGAGGTAGGTCATCCCGTACCCCTCGTCATCCACGCGGAGGGCGCCCGCGGGATCCTCGGTGATCAGCACGCCCCGAGGATCGTCCTTTCGGATCCATCCCTCGGCCTGCAGCGCCGCCTGGGTCGCCGACGCGTCGGCCTCGCTGATCGGCGACCATCCGAAGAGCACCAGATCATCGTTCGTCGGCGAGGCGAAGTCTCCCCACGTGCAGGAGATCCCCTTCGGGAGTTCGAGGTCGAGGATCACGAACGGGTCCTCGCGAACCGTCCAGCCCGTCGACGTGAAGGTGTCGATGGTGTCCGAGGAGAGCATGTTCTCGCACGTGACGTCCTCGGGGACGATCGTGGCCGCAGAGGACGGTGTCGACGCGGATGCCCCGGGTGCCGCAGCGCCGCTCGGATCACCACCCGGGCCTGACGTCGGAGTGCACGCCGTCGTCACCGCCACGACGGCCGCGATGAGGACGGCGACCGCCGTCCGCTTCCGGTGTGAAAGATTCGACCTCACGTCCGCAACATCCCGAGGAACGTGTCATGGAGGATGCCGTTGGTCGCCAGCGACGAGCGCGCGTCCAGACGCTCCCCGCCGTCGATGTCGGTGAAGCGGCCACCCGCCTCGAGGACGATCGGCACGTGGGCGGCGATGTCGTACTCGCGGACGTCGAACTCCGCGACCATCTCGAGACGGCCCTCCGCCAGGAGCATGTAGGGCCAGGCGTCTCCGTACCCCCGGTCGCGCCACACGGCCCGCGTGAGACGGAGGAGGGAGTCTGTGCGGCCCGCGGCATCCCACTGACCGATGCTCTGGAAGCTGATGCTCGCGTCTGCGGCGGTCGCGACGTCCGACGTGCGGACGCGCCTCGTCGTGCCGTCGGCGCCCCGGGTCCACGCGCCGGCACCGGTGGCGGCCCACCATCGACGCGAGATCGCCGGTTGGCTGACGACCCCGACCCGGGGAACGCCGTCGACCACAAGGGCGATGAGAGTGGCCCACATGGGGATGCCCTTGAGGTAGTTCGCGGTGCCGTCGATCGGGTCGATGATCCACTGGCGGCGGGTGTCTCCGCTCGTGCCGTACTCCTCGCCGAGGATCCCGTCCTCGGGACGCTCGCGTGCGAGGAGATCGCGGATCGCTCGCTCCGTCGCCAGATCGGCCTCGGTGACGTGCGTCGCGTCGGCCTTCGTGCTGACCTCGAGATCGGGGGCGTCGAAGCGTTCCATCGATGCGCTGTCCGCGGCATCCGCGAGGCGGAGCGCGAAGGCGAGATCGTCGCGGAGGTCACCGTCGTACGGCGCGAGCCAGGGCGTCGAAGAGGGAGGGGGCGTCACGCTGTCCAGGATACGGCGTGTGCCTGGGGGCCTCGATTGGCGCAGCGCGCGATCGTGATGCTAGTGTTGACCCTCGGTTCGAGTTCTTCGAATCACGCACCTCTAGCTCAATCGGCAGAGCAACTGACTCTTAATCAGTGGGTTCCGGGTTCGAGTCCCGGGGGGTGCACGGACGGCCCCGATCACTCTCGCCAGTGATCGGGGCCTTCTGCTTTTCCTGGGCGCAGAGGCGGCCTCAGAGCCAGTGTTTGCGCTTGAAGACGGCGTACAGGACGACCGAGCTCGCGACCATCAGGCCGAGGGCCATGGGGTATCCGAACGTCCAGTGGAGCTCGGGCATGTTGTCGAAGTTCATGCCGTAGATCGTGCCGACGAGGGTCGGTCCGAAGAGGATCGCCGCCCACCCCGAGATCTTCTTGACCTGCTCGTTCTGCTCGAGCGAGGTGTCGGTCTGCCGCTGCGTGACGAGCGTCGAATGCACCGTCAGGGCGTTGTCGAGGATGGAACGGAAAGCGGCGATCCGTTCGTTGACGCGGATGACGTGGTCCAACACGTCCCGCAGCGAGCGCTGGAGCTCGATGTCGACACCGTACTTGTCCGAGCCCTGCAGCAGTCGTTGCAGCATGTCATCGAGCGGCAGAGTGGACTTGTGGAGGGCGATGACTTCGCGGGCGAGCGCGTAGATGCGCTGCGACAGACCGGCGTCATCGCCGCCGAAGAGCGTTTCCTCGATCTCGTCGATGTCGTTCTCGACGCCTGCGATCACCGGCGCGTACTCGTCGACGACCTGATCGAGGATCGCGTACAGGATCGCCTCGGGTCCCATGCCCAACAATTCCGGCTGCTCCTCCATGCGAGCGCGGACACGCGCGAGGTCGGGGGAGTCGGCGTGGCGGACCGTGACCACGAAGTCGGGGCCGACGAAGACGTGGAGCTCGCCGAACGCCACCGATTCCTTCTCGTCGTCGTACTGGGCGGGACGGAGCACCGCGAACAACACGTCGCCGTAGCGTTCGAGCTTCGCCCGCTGGTGGCCGGCGAGAGCGTCCTCGACGGCGAGCGGGTGCAGCGAGAACTCGGCCGCCACGGCGGCCACCTCGGCCTCAGTGGGGCGGTACAGGCCGATCCACGCCATGCCGTTGTGGTCGCGCATGTGCTCGAACGTCTCGCTGAGATTCGAGGGGTCCTGGATACGGCGGCCGTTGACGTACACGGCGTTGTCGACGATGGGCATGCGACGATTCTCCGTCCTGCGAGGTGAACAGATGCCGCGCGCCGCGCCGCGCCCGCTCGCCAGACCCGGTGAACCGGGTGGAAGCGAGGCGTGCGGCCTCCCCTCAGGACGACAGCTTGTTCAAAGCTGAACCCTTGTGGGCGGCTTTCGCACCCGTCTTCTCCGACTCGACGATGAACGCAGGCTCATCCGTCGAGGCGGTGAAATCCTGCCCATCGAATGTGAAGTCCCTCGTCTTGCGTTCCGTGATCTTGCCCTGGGTGCGTCCCTGCGACGTGTTCCAGCTGACGCGATCGCCTTTCTTCAGGTCCGCCATGATTGTTCCTTCCTGTCTGCCGCGACGAGCGCGGTCCTCTCGATGGGGATTCGGATGATCAGGATGCCGGCGACGAGAGAACCGAGCCCGCCGACGGCCATGTCCCCGATGGTGTCTTGATAGGTGACGAAGATGTCCGGCGCGAGGAACGTCTTGCCGGCCCACTCGACCATCTCCCACAGCGCGCTGATCGCGAGGCCGATCGTCGGGACGAGGACGACGCTCGATCGCCGGTCGGCGCGTGCCGGAACGACCTCGAAGCGCCGGAGGACGAGGAAGGCGATGGTCGCGATCACACCGGTGGCCACGAAGTGGACGGCGATGTCCCACCACGCGATGGAACGGTACAGGTCCAGGACGTTGCTCCATGCCGCGACGGTGACCGTGACGCCGTACAGGACATCGAGACCGGGCCGTGCGCCGATCGCTCGGGGCACGAGGAGGGCGGGCAGAGCGAGCGCCAGGATCCCGGCGTCCGTCGGCGTCCACCAGAGAAAAGCCGCTGCCACACTCAGCAGGCCCAAGACGCGGATACCGTCGGCCGCCCACTCGGCGGAGGATCGCGGCGGCCGCAAGAATTCGGATCTCATCGCGGTACCTCGATGGCGGCATGGACCGGGAGGTGGTCCGACCCGGCCACGCCGTCCTCCAGGCGGGCGTCGATGCCTACGCGTTCCACGGCGACGTCCGGAGTCGTCAGGATCCAGTCGATGCGCTCACCCCCGCGCACAGGCGGGCGGTACCCGCTGTACGTGCCCCAGGGCGGGGTCACGCGTTCGGCTGCCGTGGTCCAGGCATCCGTCAGCAGGTCGCCGCGGGTGAGGGCCTCCAGCGCGGGCGAACCTTCGGCTGCGTTCATGTCACCCATCACGACGGTGGGGAGCCCTCGCCGTCGCACCACCTGACGGATCTGCTCGGCGGCGCGGACGCGAGACCGCGACGAGAACGGATCCAGGTGCGTGTTGATCACGGCAAAGGACGCTCGTGCGCGTCGGTCCCGAAAGACTCCGATCACCATCGCCCGAGGCAGCGGGTTGCCCCACGACCGGGAACCGGCGACCTCGGGCGAGGCCGATAGGGCGAGCTGCTGATGATCGATGAGCTCGAGCCGCGATCGATCGAAGAAGATCGGGCACCCCTCGCCGCGTCCGCCGCGTCCGCGTCCCACGCCGATGCGCCCGTACTCGCCTCCTAATGCCCGGGCGATGTCACGAGCGGGACCTGGAAGCACCTCCTGCAGGCTGATCACCGAGGGCGATTCCCTCGAGAGCGACGCCAGGAGCGCGGGGCGGCGCCGCTCCCATCGATCGGCACCGCGGGAGAGCCCGCGCGGGAGCGGCCTGCGCACGTTCAGCGTCGCCACGTGCAGGAGATTGCCCTCCACCTCGCCGAGGACGGGGTTCATGCCGACATCCTCGATGCTGTGCTGCGGCGGTCCGCGCGTCGACGTGCGGACCGCGCCCACCGGATCGGTGCGAACTCCTCCGGCCAATGCCGGACGACGGTTCGGATGCCGCGGCGCACACGGCGGCGGAAAGCGGATGCAGACGCGAAGGGGCGCATCGAGATGCCCATCGCCGCTGAGGGCACGAACCGGATCCGATGTTCCTTTCCGAGATGGAACGAGAGATCGAGGTCGTCGTGGATTTCGGGGTCCGTGCGGTGGACGACCGTGCTCACCCGCCGCCAGGCTGACCGGCGCATGGCGAGGTTGGACCCGAAGAGGGGGAGGTGTCCGAGGGTCGGCGTGAGGACGGCGGCGTAGGCGCCGAGGTAGGCGACCGCCAACGGCGACCGGAGGAAGCGCGGGCCGTCGATGAACCGAGCAGCGCCCGCGAAGACATCCACCTCGGGGCGCTCGCGGGCTTGTGCGCTCATGACCTCCACCCAGGTCGCCGCCGGGATGCAGTCCGCGTCGAGGCGGAGGATGAGGTCGCCCTCCGCGGAGTCGTACCCGGCTGCCGCCGCTGCGGGAATGCCGGGCTGGTCGCAGGAGACGACCCGCGTCCCGCCCTCGCGCGCGACACCGGCCGAATCGTCCGACGAGCCGTTGTCGACCACGACGATCTCATCGGGCCGACGGGTCTGCAGCGCAAGGGCCCGCAGGCACCGCCGGAGTCCGTCGGCGTCGTCCTTCACGGGGATGACGACGGTGACGGATTCGACGGTGGGCTGCGGGCCCAGAGCTGTCATGTGTCAGCCGAGGTTGTCGGCGATCCACTTCTTGGCGATGTCAGCGCTCGAACGCTGGTCGACAGTGGACTCGACATTCATCGCGACGAGCTCCTCGGGGCTCATCGCCTCGCTGACCTTGTTGATCGCATCCGCGATCTCGTCGGCCTTGTCGGCGTTCGCGATCGGCACGACGTTCGCAGCGAGGAACAGTCCCTTCGGGTCCTCCAGCGTGACGAGATCCTCCGTCTTGATCCGCGGGTCCGCGCTGTAGACGTTGGCGACCTGGATGTTCCCCGCGACGAGCTCGTCGACGGTCGTGTCGGCCGTCGCCTCGAACTTGGCGTCGACGCCGTAGACCTTCTTCAGGTCGGTGAAGTACGGCCGCTGCTCGAGCTCGGGGGCGCCGCCGAACGTCAGGTCCTTGATGCTGGCCAGGTCGCCGATCTCGGTGAGGTTGTTCTCTTTCGCGAAGGCGGCCGTCACGTTGTAGGAATCCTGGTCGGTCGCCGGCGAGTAGTCGAGAGCCTTCAGGTTGTCCGGAAGGACCTTCACCATTGCGTCGTAGACCTCGTCGGACGACCCGGCAGTGGCCGACTTGTCGTAGTACTGCAGCAGGCTGCCGGTGTATTCGGGGAAGAGGTCGATGGACCCGTCCTCGAGCGACGGCATGTAGGCGTCGCGCTGGCCGATGGCGAATTTCCGCTCGACGGAGAAGCCGTCCTTCTCCAGCACCTGGGAGTAGATCTCGGCGATGATCTCGTTCGACGGGTAGGACTGCGAGCCGACGACGATCGTCTTGGACTGCTCGCCGCCGCCCTCGTTGCCGCTCGAACCGCTGCCCTGGAGGGAATCGCTCGAGCCGCAGGCGGACAGCGCGAAAACGGCCGCGGCGGCGAGGCCGACGACGGGAAGGATGCGGGTGCGTGTGATGGACATGGATGCCTCCGGATGGGGTGGTGGTCAGGATGCCCGGTCTCAGGTGGCCGGGACGGGGGCGCGCCGGGTGCGACGACGCGTGGGGGAAGAGTTTTGCACGGCGACGCCGCGGGGAACGACGATGCGCTGGAACAGTGCGAAAGCGCCGTCCAGGACGAGGGCGAGGATGACGACGACGATCGAGGCGCCGAGGATCTGTGCGGCGTTGCGGGTCTGGATGCCCTGGATGAGGGCGAACCCCAGTCCGCCGAGCCCCACGTACGCGGCGATGGTGACGGTGGCCACGACCTGCAGGACTGCGGAGCGGATGCCGCCGATGAGAAGCGGCAGACCGAGGGGGACTTCAATCTTCCACAGGATCTGCATCGGAGTCATCCCGACGGCGCGGCCCGCCTCGACGGTGGAGCGGTTGATCGCCTCGATACCGGCGTACGCGCCGGCGAGGATCGAGGGGATCGCGAGGAGGACGAAGGCGACGACCGCGGCCTGCTCCTTGAAGTTGACGCCGATCACCAGGTAGAGCAGGACGACGAGACCGAGGGATGGCAGGGAGCGGGCGGCGCCGGACAGGAACACCGCGATCTCGCGGCCCTTCCCGGTGTGACCGATCGCCCACCCGGCGGGGATGGCGATGACAGCCGCGATCGCGACCGACCCGAAGGTGAAACCGAGGTGCTGCAGGATCGCCTCCCAGAGGGGGAGGTACCCGGTGGTGCGGTCGGGGGAGAAGATCCACGCGAACGCGTCGAGGAAGACGTTCATGCCGTCACCTCCGCCGCACGGGCGCGTTGCCGCGGCACGCGGATCCGTCGGGTCCACGGCATCAGCGCGCGTCCCGCGAGGACGAGCGCCAGATCGATCACGAGGGCGATGACGACGACGGCGAGGACGCCCGCCAGCACCTCGGGGATGATGCGTCGCTGCGACCCGTTCGTGAAGAGGTATCCCAGGTTCTGCACACCGATGAGGGCTCCGACGGTGGCCAGGGAGATGGTCGACACCGCCGTCACGCGCAGACCCGCCAGCATGACCGGCCCGGCGAGGGGGAAGTCGACCGTCCAGAATCGCCTGACCGGGCCGAAGCCGACAGCCACCGCGGCGCTGCGGACCGCGGCATCCACCGACGCGAGACCGTCGGTGACGGAACGCGTCATGATCGCCACGGCGTAGATCGTGAGCGCGACGACCAGGTTGGTCTCCGACAGGAGGCCGATGCCCGTCGTCGCGCTGATGAGGGCGAACAGACCGAACGAGGGGATCGTGTAGAGGATGCCCACCACGCCCAGGAGTGTGCCGCGCAGGCGCGTGAATCGGAACGCCGCCCAGCCGAGCGGGATCGCGAGGACGAAACCGAGCACGATCGCGATGGCGCTCTGCCGCAGGTGGGCGAGCGTGAGTTGCCCGATCAGGTCGAGGTTCTCGACGACCCAGTTCATGGAGCCGTCACCCCTCGTCCTCCGGCGACCCCGGCAGGAGGACGCCTTGGGTCCGACCGGATCCGTCCACGAGCACCGTCCCGCGGTCGGTCTGCTTCGCGTGGAAGGCACGCGCGCCGCGATCGGCGCCGATGAAGCTCGCGACGAACTCGTCGGCGGGGGCTTCGATGATCTCCGAGGGCGTTCCGTGCTGGGCGATCCGGGCGCCCTTCTGCAGGATGACCACCTGGTCACCCAGCAGGAAGGCTTCGTCGATGTCGTGGGTCACGAACACGATCGTCTTGTCGAGTTCTCGCTGCAGTCGGATGACCTCGGCCTGCAGTTCCTTGCGGACGATGGGGTCGACGGCGCCGAACGGCTCGTCCATGAGCAGGATGTTGGGGTCCGCAGCGAGCGCACGTGCGACGCCGACGCGCTGCTGCTGGCCGCCGGAGAGCTGAGCGGGGTAGCGATCGGCGAACGCGGTGTCGAGGCCGACGACCTCCATCAACTCCATCGCGCGCCGACGCGCGGTCGCGCGGGTCTGGCCGGTGAGCACGGGCACGGTCGCGATGTTGTCGGCCACCGTGTAGTGGGGCAGGAGTCCGGCGTTCTGCAGGACGTACCCGATGCTGCGCCGCAGCTGGACGGCGTCACGGGAGCGGATCGACTCGCCGTCGATCATGATGTCACCGGACGTCGGTTCGATCAGGCGGTTGATCATCCGCAGCAGCGTGGTCTTGCCGCAGCCCGAGGATCCGACCAGGACCGTCGTCTTGCGCGCGGGCATCTCGAGCGAGACGTCGTCGACGGCGGCGGGGCCGTCGCCGAAGCGCTTGGTGACGGATCGGAATTCGATGGCCATGGGCGTCCTTTCGGCCGGTGCTTCAGCAAACCACAGACCCCCGACATCCCGGCAGTCTCCGGCGTCCATTGACGTCTTTCCCCGGGTATGGCAAGGGCGGGACATTACGGCCGGGCGCTCGCTACGGTGTCGGCATGAGCACACGCGAGTACGACCTCATCGTCATCGGAGCCGGCCCCGTCGGCGAGAACGTCGCGGACCGGGCCGTCCGCGGCGGGTTGACCGCCGCGATCGTCGAGAGCGAGCTCGTCGGCGGCGAGTGCTCGTATTGGGCGTGCATGCCGTCGAAGGCGCTTCTGCGCGCACCCGCCGCACTGCGCGCGGCTCGGGACGTCGCGGGAGCGGCCGAGGCGGTGAACGGCGGCGTCGACGTCGCGGCCGTCCTCGCGAGGCGCGATCGCATGGTGCACGACTATCAGGACACCTCCCAGGTCGAGTGGCTGCAGGGCGCGGGCATCGATCTCGTGCGGGGCCACGGCCGACTGTCTGCCGAGAGGGAGGTAACGGTCGAAGCGGCCGACGGCTCTACGACGGTCCTGCGGGCACGCCACGCGGTCGCCGTGTGCACCGGGTCGGCCGCACTCCTTCCCGACGTCCCCGGTCTTCGGGATGCCGCGCCGTGGACGAGCCGCGAGGCCACCGGCGTGACTGACGTTCCCTCGTCCCTCGTCGTGCTCGGCGGGGGCGTCGTCGGCGTCGAGATGGCGACGGCGTTCACCGCCTTCGGAACGGACGTCACGGTGATCGCCCGGTCGTCGCTCCTCAGCGGGCTCGAGGGCTTCGCCGGCGAAGCCGTTCAGAAGTCGCTTACCTCGGCCGGCGCGACCGTCCGCACCGGGGTCGGCGTGACGGGCGTCGAGCGCTCGGACGGCGGCGTGACCGTGTCGCTGGACGACGGGTCGTCGGTCCGCGCCGAGGAGATCCTCGTCGCGACGGGGCGCGTGCCCCGGACCGAGGATGTCGGTCTCGACGTCATCGGCCAGAAGGCGGGCGCCTGGATCGAGGTCGACGACACGCTGCGGGTCCCCGGGAGCGATTGGCTGTACGCCGTCGGCGACGTCAACCACCGCGCCCTGCTCACGCATCAGGGCAAGTATCAGGCGAGGATCGCCGGTGATGTCATCGCCCGGCGCGCGGCCTCGACGGATGTCGACACCTCCCCGTGGGGTCCCCTCGCGGCGACGGCCGACCACGCCGCCGTCCCGCAGGTCGTGTTCACCGAGCCCGAGGTCGCCGCCGTCGGGCACACCGAGGCGTCCGCTCGCGCGGCCGGGATCGACGTGAAGATCGTCGATTACGACCTGTCGTGGGTCGCCGGGGCGAGCACGCATTCGGACCGGTACGAGGGGATGTCGAGGGCCGTCATCGACGCCGAGCGCGGAGTGCTCGTGGGTGCCACCTTCGTCGGCCCGGACGTCGCCGAACTCCTGCACGCCGCCACGATCGCGATCGTCGGCGAGGTCCCGCTGCACCGACTGTGGCACGCCGTCCCGGCCTACCCGACCGTGAGCGAGGTCTGGCTCCGCTGGCTGGAGTCGGCCGGGCTCTGAGGCGCCTCACGCCCGCCGGGCCGACTGGACGCGCGTCGTCAGCTGATGCGCGTGGGCCAGGAGCAGGCGCCCGAGGTCGGCGAGCCGATCGGGGCCGAAGCGGAACTCGACGCCGGTCAGGCTCAGCGCCCATGCGGGGTGTCCGGCGTGGTCGAAGACGGCCGCACCGATGCCCCACGAACCGGGGACGATGAGCCCCGGATTGACGGCGTAGCCCCGGTCACGCGTCTCGGCGATGCGCATCTGGAGCGCTGCCGCATCGTGGGCACCGCCCCATCGTCCCGGCAGGTCGGGATGGCGGTCGAGATACGCGTCGACGTCGCCCTGCGGAAGGAAGGACAGGATCGCGAGGCCCGCGGATGCGACGCCCAATGGGAAGCGGACACCCTCGCTCAGGACGAAGGACCGGATGGGGAAGGATCCTTCCTCCCGCACGAGGCAGACCGTTTCGTCGCCGCGGCGCACGGAGAGGAACGCGCTTTCCTCGGTCTTCACCGCGAGGGAGCGGACGATGTCCGCAGCGATGTGGGTGATGTCGTAGCGAGGTGCGGCTGCGGCCCCCATGAGGAACAGCTCCGGGCCGGCGAGCCAGCGGGCGGTGCGGTCGTCCTGGTCGACGAGCCCCTCCGCGCGCAGGGCCGAGAGCAGCCGGTGCGCCGTCGTCCGGGTGAGCCCCGCATCCGCGGCCAGTTCGCGAAGTCCTTTGCCGGTCATGCCGGCTGCGCTCACGAGTCGCAGGAGGAGCGCGGCACGGGCGATCGCCTGTGCGCCGGGGACGGATGCCGTGGGTCGTTCCACATCGTGGACCCTACGGGTCGAGCGATCCACATGGCAACGACATCCTCGACCGGGGACGCGGGTGCGGGCGATGCTCGAGGGAGACGACACGAAGGAGTGCGCAGTGATCGACAAACGCGTGGCCGGACCGGCTGAGGCGGTCTCGGACATCCCGGACGGAGCGAGCATCGCCGTCGGCGGATTCGGACTCTCCGGCAATCCGACCGCCCTGATCGAGGCCCTTCTCGAACAGGGGACGGCCAACCTCTCGGTGGTCTCGAACAACTGCGGCGTGGACGACTGGGGGCTCGGCGTGCTGCTGCGCGCACATCGCATCCGCAAGATGACCTCCTCCTACGTCGGCGAGAACAAGGAGTTCGAGCGCCAGTTCCTCTCCGGCGAGCTCGAACTCGAGTTGACGCCGCAGGGCACGCTGGCCGAGAAGCTCCGCGCGGGCGGCGCCGGCATCGCCGCGTTCTACACCCAGACCGGAGTCGGGACGCAAGTCGCCGAGGGCGGCTTGCCGCGCCGCTACGACGGCGCCGGCGGGGTGGCTGTGGCGTCCGCACCGAAGGACGTCAGGGTCTTCGATGTGGCCGGCTCCGCGAAGGAGTTCGTCCTCGAGGAGGCCATCACGACCGACTTCTCGCTCGTCCACGCGCGCCGCGGCGACCGGCACGGCAACCTCGTCTTCGCTAAAGCGGCCCGCAACTTCAACCCGCTCGCCGCCATGGCCGGGCGGGTGTGCATCGCGCAGGTCGAGGAGCTCGTCGAGCCGGGCGAGCTCGATCCGGATGCCGTTCACCTCCCGGGCGTCTACGTGCATCGGGTCGTGGAGGTCGGCACCGGCATCGAGAAGCGCATCGAACGACGGACGATCACGGCGGAAGGGCAGTGACATGGCGCTGACCAGGAATGAGATGGCGGCCCGTGCTGCCGCGGAGCTCAGCGACGGCTCCTATGTGAACCTCGGCATCGGGTTGCCCACCCTCGTGCCCAACCACGTCCCGGAAGGCGTCACCGTCGTCCTCCAATCCGAGAACGGGATCCTCGGCGTCGGTCCGTACCCGCGGGAGGCCGACGTCGACCCCGACCTGATCAATGCGGGCAAGGAGACGGTGACGACCCTTCCGGGAGCGGCCTTCTTCGACTCCGCGCTCAGCTTCGGCATGATCCGGGGCGGCAAGATCGACGCCGCCATCCTCGGTGCGATGCAGGTGTCCGCCGCCGGAGACCTGGCGAACTGGATGATCCCGGGGAAGATGGTCAAGGGGCCTGGCGGGGCCATGGACCTGGTCCACGGTGCCGGACGCGTCATCGTCCTGATGGAGCACGTCGCTCGCGACGGGTCGCCGAAGATCGTCGCCGAGTGCTCGCTTCCCCTCACGGGCCGCGGGGTGGTCGATCGCATCATCACCGACCTCGCTGTCATCGACGTCACGCCGCGCGGGCTCGTTCTCGTCGAGACGGCGCCCGGAGTGAGCGTGTCCGAGGTCCGCGAGGCGACGGAGCCCGAACTGATCGTCCCGAGCGATGCGAAGGTGGAGTCATGAGTGAAGAGATCGTGATCGTCGGTGCCGCCCGGACGCCGCAGGGCAAGCTCATGGGCGCCCTGTCGTCCCTGTCCGCCCCGCAGCTGGGGGCCATCGCGATCCGCGGTGCGCTGGAGCGCAGCGGAGTGGATCCCACCGCGGTCGACGCCGTGATCATGGGCCAGGTGCTCCCGGCCGGGTCGGGCCAGAATCCGGCGAGGCAGGCGGCTCTCGGCGCCGGCATCGGGTGGGACGTCCCGGCATCCGCTGTCAACAAGGTCTGCCTGTCGGGACTCACCGCCATCATCGATGCGAAGCGGCTGATCGCCTCGGGGGATGCCGCGGTCGTCGTCGCCGGCGGGATGGAGTCGATGTCGCGCGCGCCCCACCTCCTCATCGGCTCACGCGACGGCTGGGCGTACGGCTCGGTCGAGGTGCTCGACCACATGGCGTTCGACGGTCTCACCGACGCCGCGGAGGGGATCTCGATGGGTCTGTCGACCGAGCAGCACAACCCCGCGCTCGGGCTCACGCGCGAGGCGCAGGACCACGTCGCCGCGCTGTCCCACCAGCGTGCCGCCGCCGCGGCCGAGCAGGGTGTCTTCGACGACGAGATCGTCCCCGTCGAGGTGCCGCAGCGGCGAGGCGACCCGGTCCGCGTGGTCGCGGATGAAGGCGTCCGCCCGGACACCACCGTCGAGACCCTGGCCCGGCTGCGCCCCGCGTTCTCCACCGACGGCGACATCACGGCAGGCAACGCCTCGCCGATCTCCGACGGCGCCGCCGCGGTCGTCGTGACCACGCGGTCCCGCGCCGAAGCGGAGGGGTGGGCGATTCTCGCGACGGTCGGTGCGGCGGGTCAGGTGGCCGGACCCGACAACTCCCTGCACTCCCAGCCCGCGCGCGCGATCGCGCAGGCGCTCGGACGTCAGGGCATCGCGGCATCCGCTCTGGACCTGGTCGAGATCAACGAGGCCTTCGGCGCCGTGGTCGCCCAATCGCAGCGGGAACTCGGCATCGACGAGTCGATCGTCAACGTCCACGGTGGCGGGATCGCCATCGGGCATCCGATCGGAGCGTCCGGTGCGCGCCTAGTCGTCCACGCCGTGCGTGAGCTCCAGCGACGGGGGAGTGGCACGGCCGCGGTGGGCCTGTGCGGCGGTGGCGGTCAGGGCGAGGCGCTCATCCTGACCCGCTAACGGAAGATCAGCGCGAGAGGCGGCGCTTCAGCAGCTTCTTCTTCTCGCCGTCGCGCGGCGAGTCCATCGGGATGAGCTTGCCGCGCGACGCGCGACGGGTGTCGACGACCGATCCGACCGCGAGAGCGAGGGTGATGCCCCAGCTGAGCCAGGCGAGCGCGGTGCGCCAGGTGAACGGCTCGGGGCTGCGCGCGGAGCGCAAGAGAGTGACGCCTCCTGTGAGGGCCGAGAGAAGACCGGTTCCGAACAGGTATTTGCGCATACCACCCACGCTAGTGCGCCCGACGCATGGCGTGGCGGTTGTTAGCCTGAAGTCATCCATCGAGAGGAACACCGTGACCGTGGCTTCTGACTTCGTCGTCGTGTCCAACCGCCTTCCGGTCGACCGGACGGACGACGAGAACGAACCCTGGCGGCGCTCGCCCGGCGGCCTCGTGACGGCGCTCGATCCCGTGATGCGGAGCACCCACGGTGCCTGGGTCGGCTGGCCGGGACAAGCGGACATGGAGCTCGAGCCGTTCGAGTTCGACGGCCTCCAGCTCGTCCCCGTCACGCTGTCGGCCGACGACATGCAGCTCTACTACGAGGGCTTCTCGAACGACACGATCTGGCCGCTCTACCACGACGTCATCGCGGCGCCGACGTATCACCGCACGTGGTGGGACGCCTACGTCAGGGTCAACAAGCGATTCGCGGAGGCCGCGTCGACCCACGCCGCCGAGGGCGCGACGGTCTGGGTCCACGACTACCAGTTGCAACTCGTCCCGAAGCTCCTCCGCGAGCTCCGTCCCGACCTGACCGTCGGCTACTTCCACCACATTCCGTTCCCCGCATACGGCCTGTACGCGCAGCTGCCGTGGCGACGCCAGGTCCTCGAGGGCCTGCTCGGTGCGGACGTCATCGGCTTCCAGCGGGTGGCGGATGCCGGGAACTTCGCTCGTGCCGTGCGCCGCCAATTGGGGTTCGACACCAAGGCCGGCGCGATCGCCGTCCCGACGGAAGACGGGGGCGTCAGGACCGCCGTCGCCCGCGCCTATCCGATCTCGATCGACGCGGCCGAGTACGAGGAGCTCGCGAAGCGTCCCGACATCCGGGCTCGGGCCGAGGAGATCCGCTCGAGTCTCGGCAACCCGAAGGCGATCCTGCTGGGCGTCGACCGGCTCGACTACACGAAGGGCATCCGACACCGGCTGAAGGCGTACGGCGAACTGCTGGCGGACGGCCGCCTGTCGGTGCACGACGTCATCCTCGTCCAGGTCGCGAGTCCCAGCCGCGAGCGCGTGCAGACCTACATGGAGCTCCGCGACGAGATCGAGCTCACCGTCGGGCGCATCAACGGCGATGCCGATGAACTCGGCTACAGCGCGATCCAATACCTCCACCACTCGTACCCGCGCGAGGAGATGGTCGCGCTCTTCCTCGCGGCGGACGTCATGCTGGTCACGGCTCTCCGCGACGGCATGAACCTCGTCGCCAAGGAATACGTCGCGAGTCGCGTCGACGGCGGCGGGGCGCTGGTGCTCAGCGAGTTCACCGGGGCGGCCGACGAGCTCACGCAGGCCATCAAGGTGAATCCGCACGACATCACCGGACTGAAGGACGCCATCATGCAGGCGATCGACATGCCGCAGAAGGAGAAGGACCGCCGGATGCGGGCTCTTCGCCGTCGGGTCCGTGAGAACGACGTCGCGAAATGGTCGGAGAGGTTCATCTCGGATCTGAACGCCGCCCGGAAGGAACACCCGTGACCGATCTCACCGACATCGCACGTGCCCATCGGCTGCTGGTCGCGCTGGACTTCGACGGAACCCTGTCGCCGCTCGTCGACGACCCGATGAGCGCGCGGATGGCTCCGGCGGCCCGCTCCGCCGTCGAGGCGCTGCTCGCGGCGCCCGACACCGCCGTGGCGTTCGTGTCGGGCCGGTCGCTCGGCGACCTGCGGATCATCGCCGAGCACTCCGACGACTCGCCGATTCTGCTGGCCGGCTCGCACGGTGCGGAGTACCTCATCCCCGGCGCGCCCGCGGACGAGGCCCTGGACCCCGCCGACATCGAGGTGCGGGACCGGCTGCGAGCTGACGTCGAGAAGCTGGCCGAGGGAGCCCCCGGCTCCTGGATCGAACCGAAGACGTTCGGCTTCGGGGTGCACCTGCGGACCGTGACCGACGCGGCCGCTGCCGAGCGGCTCCGGGCATCCGTCGATGCGCTGATGGCGGATGCCGCCCCGCACTGGCGCCGGCGTCAGGGCCACGACATCGTCGAGTACGCGTTCACCGACGCCGGGAAGGATGCCGCCGTCTCCCACCTCCGCGAGGTCGTCGGCGCGACCGCCGTCGTCTTCGCCGGGGACGACCTGACCGATGAGGACGCCCTCCGCTCGCTCGGACCCGACGATCTCGGCATCCGTGTCGGTGCGGGGGAGACCGCGGCATCCGTCCGTGTGGCAGACATCGAAGAACTCGCCGCAGTGCTGTCGACTGTCGCACACGAGCGCGTCGCTTCGCGGCAATAGACTTCGAGAATGCCCTCTCCCGACGAGAACATCGACATCAAGCCCCGCAGTCGCGCGGTCACCGACGGCATCGAAGCCACGACGTCCCGCGGAATGCTCCGCGCGGTCGGCATGGGCGACGAGGACTGGGACAAGCCCCAGATCGGCATCGCCTCGAGCTGGAACGAGATCACGCCCTGCAACCTGAGCCTCGACCGGCTCGCGCAGGGAGCCAAAGAAGGCGTGCACGCCGGAGGCGGTTACCCCCTCCAGTTCGGCACCATCTCGGTCTCGGACGGCATCTCCATGGGCCACGAGGGCATGCACTTCTCCCTCGTGAGCCGTGAGGTCATCGCCGACTCGGTCGAGACGGTCATGATGGCCGAGCGCCTCGACGGCTCGGTCCTGCTCGCCGGCTGCGACAAGTCGATCCCCGGCATGCTCATGGCCTCCGCCCGCCTCGACCTCTCGAGCGTCTTCCTCTACGCGGGCTCGATCGCGCCGGGCTGGGTCAAGCTCAGCGACGGCACCGAGAAGGACGTCACGATCATCGACTCCTTCGAGGCGGTCGGGGCGTGCCTGGCCGGCAAGATGAGCGAGGCCGACCTCAAGCGCATCGAGTGCGCGATCGCGCCCGGCGAGGGCGCATGCGGCGGCATGTACACCGCCAACACGATGGCATCGGTCGCCGAGGCTCTGGGGCTCAGTCTTCCCGGCTCCGCGGCGCCGCCCTCCGCCGACCGTCGCCGCGACTACTTCGCCCACCGCTCCGGCGAGGCCGTCGTCAACCTGCTCCGCCAGGGCATCACGACCCGCGACATCCTCACGAAGGAGTCCTTCGAGAACGCGATCGCGCTCGCGATGGCCCTCGGCGGTTCGACGAACGTCGTCCTGCACCTGCTCGCCATCGCCCGCGAGGCCGAGGTCGACCTGACGCTCCACGACTTCAACCGCATCGGCGACAAGGTCCCGCACGTGGCCGACATGAAGCCGTTCGGCACCTACGTCATGAACGACGTCGACCGGCACGGCGGCATCCCGGTCATCATGAAGGCCATGCTCGACGAGGGCCTCCTGCACGGCGATGCGCTCACCGTCACGGGCAAGACGCTCGCCGAGAACCTGCGCGACCTCGACCCGGACCCGATCGACGGCACCGTCATCCACACCTTCGACGACCCGATCCACGCGACCGGCGGCATCACGATCCTGCACGGCTCGATGGCGCCCGAAGGTGCCGTTGTGAAGACCGCGGGGTTCGATGCCGCCGTCTTCGAGGGACCCGCCCGGGTGTTCGAACGCGAGCGCGCCGCGATGGACGCCCTCGAGGAGGGACGCATCGCCGCCGGCGACGTCGTCGTCATCCGATACGAGGGGCCCAAGGGCGGTCCGGGCATGCGCGAGATGCTCGCCGTGACCGCCGCCATCAAGGGCGCTGGCCTCGGAAAAGATGTACTACTGTTGACGGACGGACGATTCTCAGGCGGCACAACCGGCCTGTGCATCGGCCACATAGCACCCGAAGCGGTGGACGCTGGTCCCATCGCCTTCGTGCGCGATGGTGATCTGATACGGGTCGATATCGCGGCTCGTTCTCTCGACCTACTCGTCGACGAAGCTGAGCTGAACTCCCGCCGTGAGGGCTGGGAGCCCCTTCCCCCGCGCTATACCCGTGGCGTGTTGGCCAAGTACTCGAAGCTCGTGCGCTCCGCTGCGGAGGGCGCGACGACGGGCTAGGCCCCACACACTCGTCATCCATCACCACAGAGGTCTCTCTCATGTCTTCTGACACCGTTGCCGCTGTGCCCCGGCCACCCGCCGGAGGCGCGTCCCACCCCGTGCTCACCGGAGCGCAGGCCGTCGTCCGCTCACTGGAGCTCTTGGGCGTCACCGACGTCTTCGGCCTCCCGGGTGGAGCCATCATCGAGGTCTACGACCCCCTGATGGACTCCACGGACCTCCGCCACATCCTGGTCCGGCACGAGCAGGGCGCCGGTCACGCCGCCGAGGGGTACGCCGCGGCATCCGGTCGTGTCGGCGTCGCGATCGCGACCTCCGGCCCGGGCGCGACCAACCTCGTCACCGCGATCGCGGACGCCTACATGGACTCGATGCCGATCGTCTGCATCACCGGGCAGGTGTACTCGACCCTGATGGGGACGGATGCCTTCCAGGAGGCCGACATCGTGGGCATCACCATGCCGATCACGAAGCACTCGTTCCTCGTGAAGGATCCCGCCGAGATCCCCGGCGCGATCGCCGCGGCGTTCGAGATCGCCTCGACCGGTCGCCCAGGCCCCGTGCTCGTCGACATCACGAAGGACGCGCAGCAGGCCAAGGCGCCTTTCATCTGGCCGCCGAAGGTCGACCTCCCCGGGTACCGGCCGGTGACGAAAGCCCACGGCAAGCAGATTCAGGCCGCGGCGCAGCTCATCTCCGAGGCCAAGAAGCCCGTCCTGTACGTGGGCGGTGGCGTGGTCCGCGCGGGGGCTGCCGCTGAGCTCCGCCGTTTCGCGGAGGCCACCGGAGCCCCTGTCGTCACGACCCTCATGGCGCGGGGAGCGTTCCCCGACTCCCACCCGCAGCAGCTCGGCATGCCGGGCATGCACGGCACGGTTCCGGCCGTCCTCGCGCTCCAGGAATCCGACCTGCTCATCGCACTCGGCGCACGGTTCGACGACCGCGTCACCGGCAAGGCGGCGCTGTTCGCCCCCGACGCCAAGGTGATCCACGTCGACATCGACCCCGCCGAGATCGGCAAGATCCGCGCCGCAGACGTTCCGATCGTGGGCGACCTGAAGGACGTCCTCGTCGACCTCGATGCCGCGTTCGCCGGGGTCGAGGGGCCGGACATCTCGGAGTGGTGGTCGTACCTCGACGGCCTCCGGACCGAGTTCCCGCTCGGTTACGCGCCGACGACGGACGGTCTGATGTCGCCGCAGCACGTGATCCAGCGCATCGGCGAGATCACCGGACCCGAGGGCGTGTTCGCCTCGGGTGTCGGTCAGCACCAGATGTGGGCCGCGCAGTTCATCGGCTACGAGCGCCCCAACGCGTGGCTGAACTCCGGCGGCGCCGGGACGATGGGCTACGCCGTCCCCGCCGCGATGGGGGCGAAGGTCGCCCAGCCCGACCGGGCGGTGTGGGCGATCGACGGCGACGGCTGCTTCCAGATGACCAATCAGGAACTCGCCACCTGCGCGATCAACAACATCCCGATCAAGGTCGCGATCATCAACAACTCGTCCCTCGGCATGGTGCGCCAGTGGCAGACCCTCTTCTACGACGGGCGCCACTCGAACACCGACCTCAACACGGGTCACGACAGCATCCGCATCCCGGACTTCGTCAAGCTCGCCGAGGCGTACGGCTGCCTCGGCATCCGGGTCGAGAAGGCCGAGGACGTGGATGCCGCCATCCAGCTGGCACTGGAGACCAACGACCGTCCCGTCGTCATCGACTTCGTCGTGAGCGCCGACGCGATGGTGTGGCCGATGGTGCCGCAGGGCGTCAGCAACAGCTACATCCAGTACGCGCGCGAACACGCGCCGGCATTCGAGCAGGGGGACTGACGATGAGCAAGCACGTCCTGAGCCTCCTCGTGGAGGACAAGCCCGGTCTGCTGACGCGCGTGGCGGGCCTGTTCGCCCGCCGTGGCTTCAACATCGACTCGCTCGCCGTGGGCGTCACCGAGGTGCCGGGGCTCTCCCGCATCACGGTCGTCGTCGACGTCGAGGAGCTGCCGCTCGAGCAGGTGACGAAGCAGCTGAACAAGCTCGTGAACGTCATCAAGATCGTCGAGCTCGACTACGCGACCTCGGTCCAGCGCGAGCACATGCTCGTCAAGGTCCGCGCCGACAACCAGACGCGCTCGAACGTCATCGAGGTCGTCAACCTCTTCCGCGCGTCCGTCGTCGACTACGCGACCGACGCCCTCGTGGTCGAGGTGACCGGTGATCGCGGCAAGGTCGACGCCTTCCTCAAGGCGCTCGAGCCCTTCGGTGTGAAGGAGCTCGCACAGTCCGGCATGGTCGCCATCGGCCGCGGCGGCAAGAGCATCACCGAGCGCGTCCTGCGCGGCTGACCCCAGCACTTCTCTACCGACATCTACAAGGAGACACACACGAACATGGCTGAGATCCTCTACGACGCCGACGCCGACATCTCGCTCATCCAGGGCAAGAAGGTCGCCATCGTCGGGTACGGCTCGCAGGGCCACGCCCACGCCCAGAACCTCCGCGACTCCGGCGTCGAGGTCGTCATCGCCCTCAAGGACGGCTCGAAGTCCGCTCCCAAGGCCGAAGAGGACGGCTTCGAGGTGAAGTCCGTCGCGGATGCCGCCGAGTGGGCCGACCTCATCATGATCCTCGCGCCCGACCAGCACCAGCGCGGCATCTTCAACGACGAGATCAAGCCTCACCTCGCGGCCGGCAAGACGCTCGCCTTCGCGCACGGCTTCAACGTGCGCTTCGGCTACATCGAGGTCCCCGACGACGTCGACGTCATCCTGGTCGCCCCGAAGGCCCCCGGCCACACGGTGCGGCGCGAGTTCGTCGCGGGCCGCGGCATCCCCGACATCATCGCCGTGGAGAAGGACGCCTCGGGCCAGGCCTGGAGCGTCGCGCTCTCGTACGCCAAGGCCATCGGCGGAACCCGTGCAGGCGTCATCAAGACGACCTTCACCGAAGAGACCGAGACCGACCTGTTCGGCGAGCAGGCCGTCCTCTGCGGTGGCGTGTCGCAGCTGGTCCAGTACGGCTTCGAGACTCTCTCCGAAGCGGGCTACCAGCCCGAGATCGCCTACTTCGAGGTGCTCCACGAGCTGAAGCTCATCGTCGACCTCATGTGGGAGGGCGGCATCGCCAAGCAGCGCTGGTCGGTCTCCGACACGGCCGAGTACGGCGACTACGTCTCGGGCCCGCGCGTCATCGACCCGAGCGTCAAGGAGAACATGAAGGCCGTCCTCGGCGACATCCAGTCGGGTGCCTTCGCCAAGCGCTTCATCGACGACCAGGACAACGGCGCCGTGGAGTTCCAGGAGCTTCGTGCCAAGGCCGCCGCGCACCCGATCGAGGCCGTCGGCAAGGACCTGCGCGCGCTCTTCGCGTGGAAGCAGCAGGACTCGGACTACACCGAAGGCTCCGCCGCGCGCTGACCCTCGGCATCCCGCCCTCGGCGCATCCGCCGAGACCGGCTTGATATGAGCCACGGAGGCCCGGCCCTTACAAGGGGTCGGGCCTTCGGCGTCGGTAGACTCGATCCGTGCCTTCCGAGCCCCGAGACGACGAGGACGCCTTCCGCTGGGAGGGCGACGATTCGCCGACCCGTCCACCCCGCCCCGAGCGGAGCGAGACGTCCCTGCCGCCCGGCTTCCGCGCGGTCGGGAGGGGGAGTGCGCCGCAGCCGGCGGCTCCGGCGGCCGAGCAGGATCCTGTGCCTCCGGCAGGGGAGAAGGGGTCGGGGGAGGACCGCGCCGAGGCGGGACCACCGGCATCCCTCGGGAACGTCGCGCTCGTCACGCTCGGTCTCCTCGGCGGGATCTACCTGCTGTACACCGTCGGCTGGGCGCTGGGTGGCGCTCGTACGGCGCTCGTGATCTCGGCGTTCCTCGCGCCCTGGGCTGTCGTCCCGGCGCAATGGGCGGCGGTCGCGGCTCCCGTCCTCTGGTTCGGGGTGTCGATGCTCCTCACGCGCGCCTCGGCGACGTGGGTGCGCTTCGTGTGGCTCATCGTCGGTGCGTTCCTGCTCGTGCCCTGGCCCTTCGTGAGCGGAGTGTGACCCCGTGACGACGTCTTCCCCCACCGTTCGCCGCTCACCGTCGTGGCTGCGGGCCACGGTCGCCGGCGTGTTCGGGCTCTTCTACGCCTACGCCGTGTGGACCGCTGTGGCCTTCCTCGTCGCGCAGGCCACCGCGGTCGAGGGCCTCACCGGCGCCGGCTGGGCCTTCCTCCTCTTCCCGGTCGTCTTCCCGATCATCGTCTTCGTCGCGGGGGTGGTCCTCGGCCGTCGGCGCCCGCTGCTGCACCTCGCCGCGATCCTGCTCGTGGGGCTCGGGCTGGTCGGCGTCTTCTGGCTCAACGTCCTCACGTTCGCGATCACGAACGGCAACTCGCTCTTCGGCTCCTGAGGTCCGTCACACGGTCGGGGCCGTGCGGTCGGATTCGCTAGGCTGGCCGTGCCGCGTACCGTCGTCGGTCCCAGCCCGACCGGCCGCGTGGCGATCCACACTCGCGTACCCGAAGGTCTGCCGTGCCCAAGCCTGTCGTCCTGATCGCCGAAGAACTCTCTCCCGCCACGATCGAGGCCCTGGGCCCCGATTTCGACGTCCGATCCGTGGACGGTGCCGACCGTGCCGCCCTCCTCCCGGCCCTCGCCGATGCGGACGCCGTACTCATCCGTTCCGCAACGAAGATGGATGCCGAGGCGATCGCCGCGGCTCCGTCGCTCAAGGTCATCGCCCGTGCCGGCGTCGGTCTCGACAACGTCGACATCAAGTCCGCCACGAGCGCGGGCGTCATGGTGGTCAACGCCCCGACGTCGAACATCATCTCCGCGGCCGAACTCACCGTCGGTCACATCCTGAGCCTCGCGCGCCACATCCCGGCGGCCCACGCCTCGCTCGCGGCCGGCGCGTGGAAGCGCTCTTCTTTCACGGGCACCGAGCTGTTCGAGAAGACGGTCGGCATCATCGGCCTCGGCCGCATCGGCGCCCTCATCGCCGCTCGACTGCAGGCGTTCGGCGTCTCGGTCGTCGCGTACGACCCCTACGTCACGCCGACCCGCGCGCAGCAGCTGGGCGTGCAGCTCCTCGGGCTCGACGAGCTGCTGAAGACCAGCGACTTCGTCACGATCCACATGCCGAAGACCCCCGAGACGACCGGCATGATCGGCGCCGCGCAGTTCGAGATGATGAAGGACACGGCGTATGTCGTGAACGTCGCCCGCGGTGGTCTCATCGACGAAGAGGCGCTGCACACGGCGCTCAGCACCGGCCAGATCGCCGGCGCAGGACTCGATGTCTTCACGAGCGAGCCGCCGAAGGAGGACGGCACGGCGTTCCCCCTGCTGTCCCTGCCGAACGTCATCGTCACGCCCCACCTGGGCGCCTCGACCGAAGAGGCTCAGGAGAAGGCGGGTGTCTCGGTCGCGAAGTCCGTCAAGCTCGCGCTCGAAGGCGACCTGGTCCCGGACGCCGTGAACGTCGCCGGCGGCGTGATCGACCCGTTCGTGCGTCCCGGCATCGCGCTCGTCGAGCAGCTGGGTCAGATCTTCACGGGGCTCGCGCCCAGCGCCCTCACGAGCCTCGACATCGAGGTCCGCGGAGAGCTCGCCGACTACGACGTCAGCGTCTACCGCCTGGCGGCGCTGAAGGGCATCTTCACGAACATCGTGAGCGAGAACGTCTCCTACGTGAACGCGCCGCTGTTCGCCGAGCAGCGCGGCATCGAGACCCGACTGATCGTCGAGTCCGAGAGCCCGCTATACCGGAACATCACGATCCTCCGCGGCACGCTGTCCGACGGCACGGTGCTCACCGTGGAGGGCACCCTCGCGGGCACGCGCATGGTGCCGAAGGTCGTCGGCATCAACGGCTACGAGGTCGAGGTGCCGATCAACCGGTACCACGTCGTGATGCGCTACGCCGACCGGCCCGGCATCGTCGCGATCTACGGTCAGAAGCTCGGCGAAGCGGGCATCAACATCGCGGGGCTCCAGGTCGCGCGGCCCGACGCGAGCGGCCGCGCACTGTCGGTCCTGACCGTCGATTCGCCGATCCCCGAGCCGATGCTCGACGAGCTCCGCGCTTCGGTCCAGGCCGACCTGTTCCGCCAGATCGAGCTCACCGAGGTCTGACGCACCGGCATCCCTCGTTCCCCTGTCGCATCACGCCGCGTGCGGCGGTCGTTCGTGACAGGGGAGCGGGTCAGCGTGCCGCGCGCTCGACGAGCGCGATGAGTGCGTCGAGGTCATCGCCCTGCGGGATGGGTCCCGGGACGCCCTGCGTGGCGAGCGCGCTGTTGAAGTAGAGCCCGTCGCTCACGAGCAGGACGAGCTGCAGTGCGCTCTCGTCGCGGGTGTGAGGGCGGAGCGCATCCTCCCAGACGCGTCGCGCGTCACGGAGGGCGACGGATGCCGCGTCGTGGCCCGTCTGCGCCAGACGTGACGTGGCGACGATCGCGCGGTCGAGCGGGGTGTCGGACTGCACGGACGTGCGGACGAACACCGCCACGATCCCGTCGGGGGAGCGCAGCATCTCCTCGACGTCCAGGTCGACGAGGCGCCGCATCCGCTCGATGAGCGCCGACTCGAGCGCTTCCTTCGAGGCGTAGTGGTAGAGCAGACCGCCCTTCGAGACGCCCGCCGCTGCGGCGACGGCATCCATCGTCGCGCCGCGGGCACCGCCGTCGATCAAGGCGGCCTCGAACGCGTCCAGCACGCTTTCTCGCGCCCGCGGTGGTCTGCTCACGTCTCTTCCCTCTCGTCGGTCGACTCTGTTACTATACCGGCTGGACGGTGTATAAATCATGACGTTGACGGAAGAGATCCGCGTCGCCGACGCGGCGGGTGTGCGACAGGGGTGGCGCGGCTGGGCTGCGCTGGCGGTGCTCATGCTGCCCGTGCTGCTGGTGTCGGTGGACAACACGGTGTTGAGCTTCGCGCTGCCCGAGATCGCACGCGACCTGACTCCGACGAGCGCGCAGCAGCTCTGGATCATCGACGTCTATCCGCTCGTCCTGGCAGGGCTCCTCGTCACGATGGGATCCCTCGGGGACCGATTCGGACGCCGCCGGCTGCTCATGATCGGAGCGACCGGCTTCGCGGGCATCTCCGCCGTCGCTGCCTTCGCCCCGTCGGCCGAGCTCCTGATCGCCGCCCGCGCCGCCATGGGGTTCTTCGGTGCCATGCTCATGCCGTCGACGATGTCGCTGCTGCGGAGCATCTTCACCGACCGCGACCAGCGCCGACTCGCGATCGCGGTCTGGGCGTCGATGTTCTCTGCGGGCTCCGCTCTCGGACCCATCGTCGGAGGACTCCTGCTGGAGCACTTCGCGTGGGGGTCGGTGTTCCTCCTCGCGGTCCCTGTCCTGATCCCGCTGCTCGTCCTTGCGCCGATCCTGGTCCCCGAGAGTCGTGACCCGAAGCCGGGCCGCATCGACCCCGTCAGCATCGCCCTCAGCATGGCGACCATGGTGCCGATCGTTTACGCCATCAAGGAGTTCGCCGTTCACGGTCCGGGCATCCTGCCGGTCGTCCTCGTGGTCGCGGGTCTGGCGTTCGGGCTGATCTTCGTGCGTCGTCAGCTCCGGTCCGACGCGCCGATGCTCGACATGCGACTGTTCCGGACGGGCGCGTTCACCGGCGCGCTCCTCGTCAACCTCTTGAGCGTCGTCGCCCTCGTCGGGTTCCTGTACTTCGTGACGCAGCACCTGCAGCTCATCGTCGGACTGAGCCCGCTGCAGGCGGGCCTCGCGCTCGTCCCCGGGCTCGTGTTGATGATCGTCTCAGGGCTCACGGTCGTCCCGATCTCGCGCCGGGTATCGCCGCGCGTCGTCGTGCCGGTAGCGCTGTCGCTGTCGGTCGCCGCGTATCTCATCATCGCGATGTCGACGGATGCCGCGGCCCTCGGCACGCTCATCGCCGCCTTCGGGCTGCTCGGCCTCGGTATCGGCGCGGCCGAGACCGTGTCGAACGAGCTGATCCTGGCGACGGCTCCGCCGGCCAAGGCAGGCGCGGCGAGTGCCGTGTCCGAGACGGCCTACGAACTCGGGGCCGTTCTCGGCACGGCGGTGCTCGGCGGCATCCTCACCGCGCTCTACCGTTCCGGGATCGTCCTGCCCGACGGGGTGCCCGCTGAGACGGCGGCAGCGGCGCTCGAGACCCTGGGCGGAGCGGTCACCGCCGCCGACGGGCTGCCGGCGGGTCTCGGCGAGCGCGTGCTCGAGGCCGCGGCATCCGCTTTCGATTCCGGCGTCGGCGTCACCTCGATCATCGGGGCGGTGCTGGTCGTCTGCGCCGCCGTGATCGCGGCCACTACGCTGAAGGGGACCCGCACCGCGCACGTCGAGCACTGACGACGCGCGGTCCACCCCGACAACGAGGAGAGCGATGTCGCGCGTCGTGAAGCTGGCCGTCATCCCCGGAGACGGCATCGGTCCGGAGGTCGTCGCAGAGGCCGAGAAGGTCCTCGACGCCGTGACGGACGGTGCCGACGTCGCCTTCGAGAAGACCCGATTCTCACTGGGCGCCGCGCGCTACCTCGAGACGGGCGACACGCTCACCGACGAGGACCTCGCCGCCATCGCCTCGCACGACGCGATCCTCCTCGGGGCCGTCGGCGGGATGCCGGGCGACCCGCGCCTGAAGGACGCGAACATCGAGCGGGGCCTGCTCCTGAAGCTGCGCTTCGCCCTGGACCACTACGTCAACCTCCGTCCGTCGGTGCTGTACCCGGGGGCGTCCGGACCCCTCGCTGATCCCGGGGACATCGACTTCGTCGTCGTCCGTGAGGGGACCGAGGGGCCCTACGTCGGCAACGGCGGCTCCATCCGCACGGGGACCCCGCACGAGATCGCGAACGAGACGTCGGTCAACACGGCGTTCGGCATCGAACGGGTCGTCCGGTTCGCCTTCGCGCAGGCCGAGAAGCGTCGCCAGAAGCTCACCCTCGTCCACAAGACGAACGTGCTGGTGCACGCGGGCGGGATGTGGAAGCGGATCGTCGACGAGGTGGCTCAGGAGCACCCCGGCGTCGCCGTAGACTACCTGCACGTCGACGCGGCGACGATCTTCCTGGTCACGAACCCGGGCCGCTTCGATGTGATCGTCACCGACAACCTCTTCGGCGACATCCTGACCGACTTGGCCGGCGCCGTCACCGGAGGCATCGGCCTCGCCGCTTCGGGGAACATCAACCCTGACGGCGCGTTCCCGTCGATGTTCGAGCCCGTGCACGGTTCCGCGCCCGACATCGCCGGACAGCAGATCGCCGATCCCACCGCCGCGATCCTCTCCGTCGCCCTCCTGCTCGAGCACCTCGGGCTGGGTGACGAGGCCCAGCGCGTCACCCGCGCGGCCCGAGAGGACATCGAGGCGAGGGACGGCTCCGCCCGCACGACCGCGCAGGTCGGCGACGCCATCACCGCACGCCTCCGGGCGTAATCTGACTGGATGCGCGTCGCGCAGACACCGCGCGAGGAACAGGAATGATATGACCCTCACCGACTCGACCGCCGCCCCGCTCACCTTCTCGGTGACGAAGAACCTGGCTGCGGCGTCGCCGTCCGCCCGCGAGGAGATCCTCGCGAACCCCGGGTTCGGCACGAACTTCACCGACCACATGGTCGACATCTGCTGGTCGTCGAAGGGCGGCTGGCACCGCCCGCGCGTCTCGCCCTATGGACCCATCTCGCTGTCGCCGGCGGCCGCCGTGCTGCATTACGGCCAGGAGATCTTCGAGGGCATCAAGGCGTACCGCCACGCGGACGGCTCCATCCACACGTTCCGGCCCGACGAGAACGCCGCGCGCCTGCAGCGGTCGGCACGACGGATGGCTCTGCCCGAGCTCCCCGCCGAGTACTTCCTGCAGTCGCTCCGCGAGCTGATCGCCGTCGACGGCGCCTGGGTTCCGTCCGGTGACGACCAGAGCCTGTACCTGCGTCCGTTCATGTTCGCCAAGGAGGCCTTCCTCGGGGTCCGCCCGGCCGAGAAGGTCGCCTACTACGTGATCGCCAGCCCCGCGGGCGCCTACTTCAAGGGCGGTGTCACCCCCGTCAAGATCTGGCTGAGCGAGGACTACGCGCGTGCCGGCAAGGGCGGCACGGGAGCGGCGAAGACCGGCGGCAACTACGCCGCGAGCCTCCTGCCTCAGGCCGAGGCCTACGAGAAGGGCTGCGACCAGGTCGTGTTCCTGGACGAGGACGGCAACGTCGAAGAACTCGGTGGCATGAACGTCGTGTTCGTCATGAAGGACGGGACGCTCGTGACGCCCGAGTCGGAATCGATCCTCGCCGGCATCACCCGCAACTCGATCCTGCAGCTCGCGGAGGACCGCGGGCACCGCGTCGAGCGCCGTCCCGTCTCGCTGACCGATTGGCGCGAGGGCGTCGCCTCGGGTGACATCGTCGAGGTGTTCGCGTGCGGAACCGCCGCCGTCGTCACCCCGATCGGAGCGCTGAAGGCGTCCGGCTTCGAGGATGTGCAGCCCACGGGCACTCTCGCGCTCGAGCTCCGTCAGCACCTCACCGACATCCAGTACGGTCGCGCCGAAGACGTGCACGGCTGGCTGACGCGGCTGGACGGCTGAACCGTGCGCATCGTCCGTTACCGCCGCAACGAGGCCATCCGCTACGGGATCATCGACGAGAAGGAGGTCGTCGAGCTCGCCGGTGACCCGATGTTCGCCGGGTTCGAGACGACGGGGGAGCGGATCCCTCTCGCCGAGATCACCCTCCTCGCCCCGTCCATCCCACGCTCCAAGGTGGTCTGCGTCGGCAAGAACTACCGGGACCACGCGGCCGAGATGGGCGGCGAGGCCCCCGGCGAGCCGCTGCTGTTCCTGAAGCCGAACACGTCGGTCATCGGTCCGGATGACGCCATCGTCCGCCCGCCGCAGTCCGAGCGCACCGATTACGAGGGCGAGCTCGCCGTGGTCATCGGCCGCGTCGCCAAGAACGTCCCCGCTGAGAAGGCCCTCGATTACGTCTTCGGCTACACGATCGGCAACGACATCACGGCGCGCGACCTGCAGCGCTCCGACGGCCAATGGTCGCGTGCCAAGGGCTTCGACACCTTCTGCCCGCTGGGTCCGATCATCGAGACCGAGTTCGACCTCGACGGCGGCGCGCGCATCGTCTCCCGGGTGAACGGCGAGGTCCGTCAGGACGGTCCGATCTCCGACATGGTGCACTCCGTGCCGGACATCATCGCCTACGCGTCGGCAGCGTTCACCCTCCTCCCGGGCGACGTGATCCTCACGGGCACACCGGCGGGGATCGGCGAGTTCCACGCCGGTGACGTGCTCGAGGTCGAGATCACGGGTCTCGGCATCCTGCGCAACACGGCGCGGAATGCCTGACGGGACAGACCCCACCCTCTCGACGACCGACATCGCCCGCATCCAGCGGCAGACGGTCGGCGTCCTCGCCGCGGGGCAGGTCCTCGGCGGCGTCGCCTTCGGCTCGACGGTCTCACTGGGGGCGCTGCTGGCGGCCGACCTGTCGGGTGAGGAGTCGCTGTCGGGGTTCGCGACGGCATCCGTCACCCTCGGTGCCGCCCTGTGCGCGATCCCGCTCGCACGACTCGCCTCGGCGCAGGGGCGCCGGCGTGCGCTGACCCTCGGGAACCTGCTGGCCCTCGTCGGGATCGCGGTGGTCATCACCGCGGCGGCGCTCCGCCTCTTTCCGTTGCTCCTCGTCGGCGTCATCCTCATCGGTGCCGGCAATGCGGGCAACCTGCAGTCCCGGTTCGCGGCGACCGACCTCTCGGGTCAGGGGCGTCGCGGACGCGACCTCGGCACCGTGGTGTGGGCGACGACCGTGGGCGGGGTCGTCGGCCCGCTCATGCTGACGCCCGGCGAGGCGGTCGGTCAGTGGCTCGGGATGCCGCCCCTCACCGGCTCGTACGCGTTCTCGATCGTCGCGCAGACGCTCGCCCTCATCCTCTACCTCGTCGCCCTCCGGCCCGACCCCCTGAAGGTCGCGCAGCAGCTCGCTCGCACGAGGGATGCCGGTGCGACCCGCGTCGTGGAAGTGGACCGACCGATCGTGGCCCGCTACGCGGTGTTCGCCGTGGCCGGCTCGCACGTGACGATGGCGTCGGTCATGGCCATGACCCCCGTCCACCTGTCGCACCTCGACCCTCGGAACGTGACCACGATCGTCGGCGTCACCATCGCCCTGCACGTGTTCGGGATGTACGGCCTGTCGCCGGTCTTCGGCATCCTCGCGGATCGCTGGGGTCGGCTGCAGACGATCCTCCTCGGACAGGCGATCCTCGCCGCGTCGCTCGTCACCGCGGCGGTCGCTCCGAACTCGCCCACCGCGGTGCTCATCGCTCTCCTGCTCCTGGGACTCGGGTGGAGCGCGGCGACGGTGGGCGGCGCGGCGCTGCTGACCGAGGCCACGCCCACCGAGCTCCGGCCTCGCCGGCAGGGGCGCAGTGACACGGCGATGACGCTGTCGGCGGCCATCGGGTCCGTGCTGGCCGGCGGCATCCTCAGTCTCATCGGGTACGGCGGGCTCGCGCTCGTCGCTCTCGCGGTCGTCATCGCGATCACCGTGCTCTCTCCCTACGCGCGTCGCTGACCGAGCGGGCCGGTCGAAGGCGCGGCCGTAGACTGGACGGTGATGTCGACTGCACCGCACCCCCTCACCACGACCGCTTCCGGCTCGGACGTCCGCGTCCGCTTCTGCCCCTCGCCGACCGGCCTCCCGCACGTCGGGATGGTCCGCACCGCCCTGTTCAACTGGGCGTACGCGCGGCACACCGGAGGCAAGATGATCTTCCGCGTCGAGGACACCGACGCGGCACGCGACAGCGAGGAGAGCTACCGTCAGCTCGTCGACGCGCTCACCTGGCTCGAGATCGACTGGGACGAGGGCGTGGAGAAGGGCGGACCGCACGAGCCGTACCGCCAGTCGCAGCGCCACGACATCTACCGCGAGGTCCTCGACAAGCTCATCGCCTCGGGCGCCGTCTACGAGTCCTACTCGACGGCCGAGGAGATCGACGCTCGGAACGCCGCGGCGGGCCGCGCGAAGCAGCTCGGGTACGACAACTACGACCGCACACTCACCGACGAGCAGAAGGCCGCCTTCCGCGCCGAGGGACGCGAGCCCGCCTGGCGCCTGCGCGTGCCCGAGGAGGACGTGACCTACGTCGACCTCATCCGCGGCGAGGTCACCTTCCCCGCCGGGTCGTTCCCCGACTTCGTGGTGGTCCGCGCTGGCGGCATCCCGCTCTACACGTTCACCAACCCCGTCGACGACGCGCTCATGGGAATCACCCATGTTCTCCGCGGCGAAGACCTGATGCCCTCGACGGCGCGCCAGCTCGCCCTGTACGGCGCACTGATCGACGCCGGCGTGACGGACTTCGTGCCGCGCTTCGCGCACATGCCGCTGGTGCTGGGGGAGGAGGGCACCAAGAAGCTCTCCAAGCGCGACCCGAAGGCCGACCTCTTCCTGCAGCGCGAGAAGGGCTTCATCCACGAGGGTCTGCTCAACTACCTCTCCCTCCTCGGCTGGTCCATCGCCTCCGACCGCGACGTGTTCACGCGTCAGGAGCTGATCGAGGCGTTCGACATCGTGAACGTCAACCCCAACCCGGCCCGTTTCGACCAGAAGAAGGCCGAGTCCATCAACGGCGACCACATCCGGATGCTGGAGCCCGACGACTTCGCGTCGCGTCTGGTGCCCTACCTTGTCGGCGCCGGCGTCGTCAGCACGCCTCCCACCGACGCGCAGCGCGAGATGCTCGCCAAGGCCGCACCGCTCGTCCAGGAGCGCATGCAGATGCTCGGTGAGGCCCCGGGCCTTCTCGGCTTCCTGTTCCGCGACGTCGAGACGTACGACGAGGACGCTCTCAAGGGGCTTCCCGCTAACGCGGCGGAGGTCCTCGCCGCATCCATCGAGGCTCTCGAGGGTGTGCCCGCCGACGCGTTCCACGCGGAGGCCGTCCAAGCGGCGCTCGCGGGCTCGCTCATCGACGGACTGGGGCTCAAGCCCCGTGTCGCGTACGGCCCTGCCCGCGTCGCGCTCAGCGGCCGGCGTGTCTCGCCGCCGCTGTTCGAGTCGATGGAGCTCCTGGGCAAGGACGTGTCGATCGCCCGCCTCGAGAAGCTGAGGGCGACACGCGGCTGATGCCTCGGTTTGGCCGGGACCGCGCCGTGGGCTAAGCTTGACCCTCGGAACGGTTCCGGCCGGATCCAGTGGGGTATGGTGTAATTGGCAACACGGCGGTTTCTGGTTCCGTTGTTCTTGGTTCGAGTCCAGGTACCCCAGCAAGATGAAAAACCCCCGCTCTGGCGGGGGTTTTGCTTTTCCTGCGAGAGCTGTCGCGGCTCGCCGCGCAGGCGCACAATGGTCCCATGGGACTCTTCACGCAGCGACCCGAAGAACCGTCGGAATGGGGCGGTCTTCCCTCCGAACCTCTGGAGCCGACGAACCCGGTCGACCGTCTCGGTGAGGGCCCGGCGCTCGGCGGGTGGACGCCCGACCTGCTGTCGCAGGCACCCGTGACGGCGACCTGGATCGAGATCCCGGTCGATCCCGCACCCGAGGCGGATGGCGGCGCCGACGGCGATTGAGTCTCAGCGCATCGCGTCGCCGATGTAGGAGTACTTCACGAAGACCTCCGACGCCCAGCCGGCCTCTTCGAGCACGTCCTGGACCGCGGAGAGCATGTACTTGGAATCCCACCCGAGGTAAAGGTACTGACCCTCGCCCAGCTCGTCCCACTGGCCGTTCCACGCCATCTCGGGATACACCGGGCCGCCCTGGCGGGCGCTGTAATCCACGACGCTCTGACGCGAGTCCGCCCACAGCCGGGCGAAGACGCGGTTGAACAGGTAGCGGACGTCCCGGACGTCCCAGTGCTCACCGCGGTACTCGACGTAGTCGAACTCCCGCTGCCACCCACGGGGCCACCCGCGGCGCTTCTTGGCGTCGAGGATCGGCGTGAGGTTGTCGTCGTCGATGCCCACGACGGCGGGGCGGCGCCAGGCATCCATGAAACGGGCGGTCAACTGCTCGGTGCGCGCGGCGATCTGCGCCGTCGACCACGCCGCGGAATCCGCGACCTCACGGGTCAGCGGGAGCGAGCTCGTCGCGTACGCCGTGCGCTTCGCGGGGAACGACGCGTCGAACACGCGGTCCGCGAGGTCCTCCTCGAGGAGCGTGAGGTTCCCGAGGGTGTTCACGAGCGCCCGGTGCGCGTTCTGCTCGTCGTCGGTGAGATCCGCCCATCGGCCGACCCCGTCGCCGCTCCAGTCGTCTGAGGGAGCCGCGGGCAGCACGTGATCGAGGACGAGGCCCGCATCGGCGTCGATCCCCGCGAGTCGCTCGAGGACGAAGGCCGCGTGCGGCAGCTCGCCGTAGCGGAGGCCGACCCGCGTGCGCTCATCGGACGGCGTGATGCGCGCGATCGCGAGGACGAGGGACTCCATGCCCTCGTCCGCGGCCCGGCAGAACCGGGCGACGAGACGGTCGATCGGCAGGCCGACGACGGTCCGGCGCAGCAGGAGCGACTCCACGTGGGTGAGAGCCAGGGAAAGATCGGATGCCGACAGCTCACCCCGCAGGTGGTCGCGGTACAGACGCATCGCGATGGGGTACATGCCGCGACCGAGGACGTTGATCGCCCCGAAGTGGCGGGCAATGGCGGCATCCGTCGCCGTGGCGGGTTCGAGCAGGAGCCGATAGATCTCCGAAAGTTCCCGCCACTGCGTCGCGTTCTCGAGGAGGGTGGCGCGGTCGAGGCGGGGGAACTCGTGCCGGAACGCGTCGTAGACACCGCGCTCGCCTTCGACGAGGACCTCGCGGCCGGTCAGCATGACGAGGTAGTCCCTCCAGAACGCGCCGATCTGCTCGCCGGTGTTCGCTTCGAGGGGGAGCCAGTACTCGTTCTCGATCTCGCTCTGCTCGGCGTGCGAGAGTCCCATGAGGACGTAGTTGTGGATGAGTTCGTGGTCGCGGAGGGGCTCACCCGTCGAGTTGAGGCTCTCGAAGATCTGCTGGGCGTTGGCGCCTACGCCCAGGGTGATCGACACGTGCTCGAGTTTGCGCAGACCGCGCCAGATGCCCGCCGCTTCGTCGGGACGGATCTGGCTGCGGAAGAACGCGTAGTTGTCGTCGAACCGTGACGCACGGTCGGTGTCGGCGGGGGAGCGGCGGTCGAGGACCACGCTCTCGAAGACGTCCGCCCACGCCCGGTGCGGACGGAGCTTCGTCCGGAGGGGATCGTCGCGGCGCACGAGGACGGCTTCGAGCTCCTTCGCGAGTGCCGGATCGTCGGTGCGGAGCGTGTGATGAAGAGCGGCGATGAGCAGCATCAGTGTCGTCACCCGCTGCTGTCCGTCGATGAGGACGAGATGCGCGTCGTCATCGACCGTGGTGCTCGCCGTCGACAGGATCGACCCGATGAAGTGCGTCTGACCGTCCTCGCTGGCGGCGACGGCGCGGATGTCGCCGAGGAGCTGCTCGCACCCTCCGATGTCCCATCGGTACTGCCGCTGGTACACCGGCACGACGATCGTGGTGTCCGAGGCGGAGAGCCACTCGATCGTGTTGACGGCGGTCGCATCGACGTTCGTGGCGCTGCTCATGTTCCTCGAATCGCTCCTCGAATTTCCCCGGTCGAGTCTACTGACGCTCTCAGAGCCGCTAGGTAGGCTGACCTAAGTCGGGCCTGTAAAAACTTCGCTCGTCCGACAGAAAGGTTGATCCGCATGGGTTACATCAAGAGTGCTCTGCTCGAGGAGACCGGATACGTCGTCCTCGACATGTACGGCAAGGAAATCGATCCCAAGGAATGGCTCGACATCGAGTACGTCGACTGGAAGTCCTCCGGCGACACCCGGTTCGCGCCGCTCGCGTCCGCCAAGGGTGAGATCGAGTGCAACGGCTTCTGGAACCACCAGCCGCCGCGCACTGACAAGGACGGCGTCTGGATCCCGTCGCAGACCGAGAAGGCGCCCACACTCACCGAGCGCGCCCTCGAGCCCGGCTCGAACGTCGGACGCTGCCGCATCATCGAGCTGCAGCCGAACACGTACGCCGACGCGCTGTACAACCTGCACCAGGACGACAACAACCGGCTGAACCCCGACGGCACCGGCTGGGTCGTCCGCAGCTTCTTCAACCTCACCGATGACAAGGACAGCTTCTTCGTCCTTCGCGACAACCGCACCGACCCGAACGGCGAGACCCGCATCGCCCTTCCCGCCGGGGCGCAGCTCGTCATCGACACGCAGCGTCTCTGGCACGCCGCCTACCACCCGGGCGACGCGCCTCGGTACTGCCTCATCACGTCGTGGGAGTCCGGCCCCGAGCTCGACGCCTACATGGAGAAGTACAACGGTGTGAACAAGGTCGAGAGCGTCCCGCTCGACCAGGAGACCATCGACGCCGGCCAGGCCGAGCAGGAGCGCCGCATCGCCGCTCGTGCCGCCGCGCTCGCTGCCCGTGGTCAGCGCGAGGTCCTCGCCATGAGCGAGGCCTGAGCCTTCCTCCACCTCGACGACGCCCCCGGTTCCGGCCGGGGGCGTCGTGCTGTATCCCATTCTTGTTTCGTGTTGGTTTCTGTTGTAACGTGTGGTCTTGTTCGAGGAGGACCACATGTACGCAACGGAGCGCCAGCAGCAGATCGAGCAGCTGATCGCCACTGACGGTCGTGTCGCCGTGGTCGACCTCGCCGATCGCTTCGGGGTCACGACTGAGACGGTCCGCCGTGATCTGGCAGCCCTCGAGCGGACCGGGGTGGTCCGACGCGTTCACGGCGGAGCGGTCCACCGCACCCGGGCCAGCACTGCCGAGGCCTCCGTCGCGGAGCGCGCGTCGCAGCGTAGCGGCTCCAAGCAGACCATCGCCCGCGCCGCCGTGGGCCTGCTCGGCGAGGAGCTCGACGGTGCTCTGTACCTGGATGCCGGCACCACGACGGGCGCCATCGCCCAGCTTCTCGCGACCGGGCCCCACCCCGCGGGCGACCTCGAAGTCGTCACCCACTCCATGTCCGTCGCCCACATCCTGGCCGGTGCGCAGGGGATCGGACTGACCGCCATCGGCGGACGGGTCCGCGGACTCACCGCCGCAGCCGTCGGAGCCCAGACGGTCGAGGCGATCGGACGCTTGCGGCCCGACATCGCCTTCATCGGGACGAACGGCGTCGCGGCAGGGTTCGGCCTCAGCACCCCCGACCCCGACGAGGCGGCCGTGAAGCGCGCGATCGTCGCCTCCGCGCGTCGCGTCGTGGTCGTCGCCGACGGGGACAAGTTCGACGCCGAGCTGCTCGTGTCATTCGCGACGCTCTCGGACGTCGACGTCCTCCTGACCGACACCGCGCCCACGGGAGATCTCGCGGGCGCCCTGCGCGAGGCCGATGTGGAGGTCCAGCTCGCATGATCGTCACCCTGACCACCAACCCCTCGCTCGATCGCACCATCGCCCTCGGCGAGCCGCTGCGCGTCGGCGAGGTGCAGGCGGCGCTCGGCGCACGGGAGGATGCGGGCGGCAAGGGCATCAACGTCGCACGCGTCGTCGCCGCGGCATCCCTCCCCACTCTCGCGGTCCTACCGCTCGACGCAGCCGACCCCTTCGCCGTCGCGTTGGCAGCCACCGGCATCCCCGCCAGGATCGTTCCGCATGACGGCGCCACCCGCGCCAACGTCACGATCGCCGACGAGGCCGGTACGACGACGAAGCTCAACCTGCCGGGTGCGGCGTTCACCGAAGCGGATGCCGCGGCCCTCACCGCCGCGGTCGTCGCCGCCACGCAGGGCGCCTCCTGGCTCGTCCTCGCGGGCTCGCTCGCCCCGGGACTGCCGGACGACTACTACGTCACCGTCATCGAGGCCGTCCGTTCGGCGTGGGGCGCCGCGGCTCCTCGCATCGGCGTCGACACCTCGGGACCGGCGCTCGCGGCCGTCGTCGCCTCGGGCCGCCCCGACCTCATCAAGCCGAACGACGAGGAACTCGTCGAACTCGCGGGGCGGAACCTCGACACCACGGTCGCCCTCGCCGACGCCGTCGCCGCGATCGCCGCCGACCTCGTGCCCGCGCGGGTAGGCGCCGCACTCGTCACCCTCGGTGGTGACGGTGCCGTCCTCGTCACCGACGACGGGTCCTGGCACGGTACGCCGCCGCCGACCCGCGTCCGCAGCACGGTGGGCGCAGGCGACAGCTCCCTCGCCGGCTACCTGCTGGCCGAGACGACCGGCGCCGCGCCCGAGGAGCGGCTGCGCTCCGGCATCCGCTACGGATCCGCCGCCGCGGCCCTGCCCGGCACGCAACCCCCGACCCCGAACGACCTGTCGACCGGCGAGGTGCCGGTCCGACGACTCCTGCAGCAGGACAACCCGACCACTGGAGGTCACCGTGACTGAGATCATCACCGCGGAACTCGTCAGTATCGACGAGCCGCTCGGCGCCGACAAGCGCGCCGTCATCGACGCGCTTGCGCAGCGCGTCGCCGCGCAGGGAAGGGCCACGGATGCGGCTCAACTCGCCGCCGACGCCTGGGCCCGCGAGGAGAAGGACGAGACCGGCCTGCCCGGCGGCATCGCGATCCCGCACGCGAAGAGCGCCGCCGTCACCCAGGCATCGCTCGCCTTCGCGAGGCTGAACCCGGGTGTCGACTTCGGCGCTGAGGACGGCGGGGCGGACCTCGTCTTCCTCATCGCGGCTCCCGACACCGCGGCCGAGGAGCACCTCGCCGTGCTTTCGAAGCTCGCGCGCAGCCTCATGCGCGACGACTTCACCGCCGGTCTTCGCGCCGCGACGACCGCCGACGAGGTCGTTGCGATCGTCCGCGACGCGATCTCGGACGCTCCGGCCGCCGCAGCCGCCGATGCACCGGCACCCGCTTCGCGCGCCGAGGCTCGCGCCGCTGGCCCGTCCGCGTCGGCCACCGACGACGGACTGATGATCGACGGGCGCCCGGCGCGAATCGTCGCCGTCACGGCCTGCGCCACGGGTATCGCCCACACCTTCATGGCGGCGGACGCACTCACGGCGACCGGTCAGAAGGACGGCGTCGACCTGACCGTCGAGCCGCAGGGCTCGAGCGGCTACAAGGCCATCGACCAGCGGATCATCGACGAGGCCGACGCCGTCATCTTCGCCGTCGACGTCGACGTCCGCGAGCAGGCGCGGTTCGCCGGCAAGCCCGTGGTCCGTTCCGGTGTGAAGCGCGGCATCGAGCAGCCTGCTCAGATGCTCCGCGAAGCCGTCGCCGCCGCGAAGAACCCGAACGCTCCCCGCGTTCCCGCCGCGTCGGGTGCCGCGACCGCCAGCGAAGCCGCGCCGACCTCGCTCGGCGGCGCCATCCGCAGGGCGCTGCTCACCGGTGTGAGCTACATGATCCCGTTCGTCGCCGGTGGCGGTCTGCTGATCGCCCTCGGATTCGCCCTCGCCGGGTACGAGATCGCGAATACCGCGGACGGTCACACCGTCAACAACGCGATCTTCACGCTCCAGAACTTCACCCTCTGGAACCTGCCGCCCGAGGGTCTCGTCTACTACCTCGGCGCCGCCGCATTCCAGATCGGTCAGCTGTCGTTCGCGTTCCTGGTTCCCGCCCTGGCCGGTTACATCGCGTACGGCCTGGCGGACCGGCCGGGTATCGCCCCCGGTTTCGTCGCCGGTGCCGCGGCCACCTTCATGGGTGCGGGCTTCATCGGCGCCATCGTCGGCGGTCTGCTCGCCGGTCTCGCCGCGTGGTGGCTCAACCGCCTGTCGGTCCCTCGCTGGCTGCGTGGCCTCATGCCGGTCGTCATCATCCCCTTGCTCGGCTCGATCTTCGCGTCGGGGCTGCTGCTGTTCGTCTTCGGCGGTCCGATCGCGGCGCTGACGAAGCTCCTCAACGACTGGCTGTCCGGACTCTCCGGCGCCGGCGTCATCCTGCTCGGCGTCATCCTCGGGCTCATGATGTGCTTCGACCTCGGTGGGCCGCTCAACAAGGTCGCCTACGGCTTCGCCACGGCGAACCTCGCGCAGGGCATCGCCGGCGACGAGCGCTACCTCCAGATCATGGCCGCCGTCATGGCAGCCGGAATGGTCCCGCCCCTCGCGATGGCCCTCGCCTCGACCGTCCTCGGACGCGGGCTCTTCACCGCCCCGGAGCGTGAGAACGGCAAGGCGGCCTGGCTGCTCGGTGCCGCATTCATCTCGGAGGGTGCCATCCCGTTCGCCGCGGCCGACGTGTTCCGCGTCATCCCCTCGGCGATGCTGGGCGGCGCCGTGACGGGCGCGCTGTCGATGTTCTTCGGCGTCACATCGCGTGCCCCGCACGGCGGCGTTTTCGTCTTCTTCGCCATCGACAACTTCTGGCTGTGGCTGCTGTCGATCGCCGTCGGCACCGTCGTCAGCGCGGTCGCCGTGGTCCTGCTCAAGCGCTACGCGCGCCGTCGCCCCCTCGAGGTCGATGCGCCCGCCGTGGCCGTCACGGCATAGTCTCGTCATACCGACTCAAGGAGGAAGAATCACCATGGCCGAACGGACCGCAACCGTCGCGAGCAGCTCCGGACTGCACGCCCGCCCCGCCAAGCTCTTCGTGCAGGCGGTCAAGGAGACGGGTGTGCCCGTCACGATCGCCGTCCCCGGCGGTCCTGACCAGAACGCCGGCAGCATCCTCACCCTCATGGGTCTGGGTGCCACGCAGGGCACCGTCGTCACGCTCAAGGCCGAGGGCGAGGGCGCCGACGAGGCGCTCGACAAGCTCGTCGCCTTCATCGAGACGGACCACGACGCCGAGTGAGTCTCGACCCTCACAAATGACGGATGCCGCGGAGCGAAAGCCCCGCGGCATCCGTCATTCTGTCGAGGTGCTCAGGTGTCGGCGGACTCGCCCGGCTCGAGCTCCAGGAACTCGCCGCCGTTCTGCTCGGTCGCCCACTTGAGGCGGTCGCGGTGCATCGCGAGACCCGCGCGCGACAGCGTCATGTCGTGGGTTCCGAACGCACGACGAGGCTTCACCGCGAGGACGTAGTCGATCGCCTCGCCGATCTTCAGCCAGGGCGCCCCGACGGGTGCTGCGAGGAGGCCGACATCGAGGCCCTCGGGGACGGCGTAGGAGTCACCGGGGTAGTAGAACTCGTCGTTGACGAGCACACCCAGGTTGTCGATGACGGGGATCGACTCGTGGATCACGGAGTGCGTCCCGCCGAAGAAGCGCATCCGGAACGGGCCGACCTCGACCTCGTCCCCGACGCCGACCGTGGTGACGTCGTAGTCGGATGCCGCAGCCGCGACGCCGGCCGGGCCGAACACCGGCACCGACGGCGCCTGCGAACGGATCGCGTCGAGCTGCGCGGGTGTCCAGTGATCGGGGTGCTCGTGCGTGAGGACGACGCCGACCAGGGTGCCGAGGTCGTCGAGGGGGAGGGTGAAGGAACCGGGGTCGATCAGGAGGGTCTTGCCCTCGCTGTCGAGACGGAGGCAGGCATGTTCGTGCTTCGTAACGCGCATGCGTCCAGTCAACCCACGACGCCGCGAGGTTGGCAAGGGCGCGCCGATTTTGCGCGACTGTGAACGTCGTGCATAATTGAACGGTTGCCTCCGCAGGGAGGGAACGAAAAAGTACGGCCCCATCGTATAGCGGCCTAGTACGCCGCCCTCTCACGGCGGTAACGCGGGTTCGAATCCCGCTGGGGTCACCACATGACGAAACCCTCGACCGACAGGTCGGGGGTTTCGTCGTTTCCGATGCGTTCTCAGGCGTCGTCGGCGGTGGCGTCGGTGCGTCGCCGCCGACGCGCACCCCGCGCCACCCGGACGATGAGGACGACCACCGCAGCGACGGCGAGCCAGGGGAGGAGGAACCCCAGGCCGATCACGACCCCGTTGAGGGTCACGAGCAGGGCGTTCCAGCCGGTGGCGAACCCGTCACCGAACCCGTCCGGCTCGGCGGCCACAGCCTGGCCGGGGCGCGAGATCGTGATGGTCGCGCTCGAGAGCGCGACATCGTCGGCGAAGGTCTTCTCCCGGGCGCGCAAGGCGTCGAGATCCGCCTGACGCTGGGCGAGTGCGTCCTCGGCCGCCAGGACGTCCGCCGTGCTCGCGGCATCCGCGATCAGTCCGCGGAGGCGCTCCACGGACGTCTCGAGCGACGCGATCCGGGCGCGGAGGTCCGTCGTCTCGGCCGTGACGTCGTCCCGTGAGATGTCGGTGGCTCGGACGGCGCCCAGGTCGTCGAGGTCGCGGAGGAAGTCCGTGAGGCCCGTCGCGGGGATGCGCACCGTGATGCGGGCATCCCCGGTGGCCGCAGCGTCATCCGTCGCCGCGTCGCTGACGGTCAAGGACTCGACGTACCCCCCGGATGCCTGGGCTCTCGTCCCGATCTCATCGGCGGCATCGGCGGGGTCGTCGGCCTCGAGGCGCGCCTCGGCGCGGGCGATCACGGCTCGCTCGTCGACGGGCGCTGCGGCCGCGCCGGCGTCGCCGAGATCCTGCAGGCCACCGCTCATCTCGGTGCCCTCGGCAGCCGGTCGTGCCATCGACTCCTGCGACGCGGCGCCGTCGGCGATGGATCCGGCGCCGGCGCCGCTCCCGAGGGCCGGGCCGACGAACCCGGCGACGACGAGGACCGCAGCCGCTGCGGCGGCATAGGCCCATCCGCGTCGACGACGCCGCGTCGCACCGTTGCGGGCGGTGCTCTCCGTCGCCGCGATCTCGGCGAACAGCGCCCTCTCGATGTCGTCCTGACGCGAGCGGGTCAGTTCCGGCAGTGCGATGTCGTCCGTGGTCATGATCCCTCCGTTCCCAGGGCCGTGCGCAGGCGGGTGCGGACCCGCGAGAGGCGGTTGCGGACGACGGCGTGCGAGATCCCCAGTTCCTCGGCCGCCGCCGCGTAGGCGTATCCCTCGGTGGCGCACAAGCGGAAGATCTGCTGATCGAGCGGCGACAGGGTCCCGAGCTCCGCGACGACGCGCTCCGCCAACGCCGAGCCGATGACCTGATCCTCGACGTCGACCGTGCCGGGGATGGTCTCATCGACCCCCGCGTCGGTGTTCAGCCGGTCGCGCCGCTGTCGCCGCATCCGATTCGCACTCTGGAACCGGCAGATCGTCACGAGCCACGGAAGGAGCGAATCGCTCACGAGATCGAGCGTCGGCAGGCGCCGCCACGCGACGAGGAAGGTCTCCTGCATGACGTCCTCCGCATCCGATGTGTCGCCCAGGAGCCCATGGGCGAGCCAGTACACGGGCCGCGCGTAGGCGCGATACAGCTCGCGGAAGGCCTGCTGGTCGCCCCGTGCGGCGGCTGCCACCAGGTCCGCGTCACGCCGTGCGAGCGGGTCGGCCATGGCATCCTCGTTCGTCCTGTCGATGGGGAAGTGTCGCCGCGTGAGGGATCGTCTCAGACAACTCGAAAGGTACTCTTAGGGTCGCCCCCGCACGAAAGGCCCCCATGGAGCTCCCCCTCTGGTTCGAGGTCGGCTCGCTCGTCGGTCTGACGCTCATCCTCGTCGCCGACCTGCTGCTGATCATCAAGCGCCCGCACGTCCCGTCGACGAAGGAATCCACCCTCTGGGTCGTGTTCTACGTGGCGCTCGCCCTCCTCTTCGCGCTCCTGATGCTCGTCGTCACGAACGGGGAGTACGCCGGGCAGTTCGTCGCGGGCTGGCTGACCGAGTACAGCCTCTCCATCGACAACCTCTTCGTGTTCGTGCTGATCATGAGCCAGTTCTCGGTGCCGCGGGCGGCGCAGCAGAAGGTGCTGATGGTCGGGATCATCATCGCGCTCGTCCTACGGGGCATCTTCATCCTGCTGGGCGCCGCCATCATCGAGCAGTTCAGCTGGGTCTTCTACCTGTTCGGCGCCTTCCTCATCTACACGGCCTGGAAGCAGGCCTTCGACGGTGAGGACGACGAGGACGAGGAGAAGAAGGAGAGCTTCCTCGTCAGGCTCCTCCGGCGCCGGATGAAGGTGTCCGAGGAGTACGACGGTGCGAAAGTGCGGACGGTGATCGACGGCAAGAAGGTCTTCACGCCGATGATCATCGTGTTCGCGGCTCTCGGCATGACGGACCTGCTGTTCGCGATCGACTCGATCCCAGCGATCTTCGGCATCACGCAGAGCGCCTTCATCGTCTTCACGGCGAACATCTTCGCGCTGATGGGGCTCCGTCAGCTCTACTTCCTGCTCGGCGGACTCCTCGACCGGCTGAAGTACCTGCACTTCGGCATCGCGTTCATCCTGGCGTTCATCGGCGTCAAGCTCGTCCTCCACGCCCTCCACGAGAACGAGCTGCCGTTCATCAACGGCGGGGAGCACGTGGAGTGGGCTCCGGAGATCTCCACCTGGGTGTCTCTCGGGGTCATCGTCGGTTCGATGGCGGTCGCGACGATCGCCAGTCTCATCGCGGCGCGCCGCGAGGGGTTGCGGGAACCGCTCCCCGCAACCGGGCCGACGCCCGTCCGCCACGCGGAGGACGTCGCCGCCGAACAGGGGACCCCTCCCACGGTCGAGACGCGTCCCTCCGACGACGCCCGGTGAGGATCGCCGCGCGTCCGTCCCTGACCGGGGCGCGGTCGCGCACGTCGCCGGGAGGCCGGTGATAGTCTGACGCCGTGCGGACCGCTCGACTCCTTATCGGCCGCGACGAGACCTCGTTCTGAGCCCTCTCTCGTCGCGGAGGCTGTCGCGGGCGCCATCCGACATCAGGAGACAACATGAGCACGATTCCCGACCGTCCCCGGACCCTCGCTGAGAAGGTGTGGGACGACCACCTCGTCGTGAAGGGCGAGGGCGGCAGCCCCGACCTCATCTACATCGACCTGCACCTCGTCCACGAGGTGACGAGCCCGCAGGCCTTCGACGGTCTCCGCGCGGAGGGACGACCGGTCCGCCGTCTCGACCTCACGATCGCGACGGAGGATCACAACACGCCGACGCTCGAGATCGACAAGCCGATCGCCGACCTCACGAGCCGCACGCAGATCGAGACCCTCCGCCGCAACGCCGAGGAGTTCGGCGTCCGCCTGCACTCGCTGGGCGACAAGGAGCAGGGGATCGTGCACGTCGTGGGACCCCAGCTGGGTCTGACGATGCCGGGCATCACCGTGGTCTGCGGCGACTCCCACACCTCGACCCACGGCGCGTTCGGGGCGATGGCATTCGGCATCGGCACGAGCGAGGTCGAGCACGTCCTCGCGACGCAGACGCTGCCGCTCAAGCCTTTCAAGACCATGGCGATCACCGTCGAGGGCACCCTCAAGCCCGGCGTGAGCGCGAAGGACATCATCCTCGCGATCATCGCGAAGATCGGCGCGAACGGTGGGCAGGGCTACGTCCTCGAGTTCCGCGGCTCGGCCATCCGCTCCCTCTCTATGGAGGGGCGTATGACGATCTGCAACATGTCGATCGAGGCGGGCGCCCGAGCGGGGATGATCGCGCCGGACGAGACCACCTTCGCGTACGTGAAGGACAAGCCGCACGCCCCGCAGGGGGCCGACTGGGACGAGGCGGTCGCCTACTGGCGGACGCTGCCCTCCGATGAGGGAGCCGTCTACGACGCGGAGGTCTTCCTCGATGCCGACGAGCTCGAACCCTTCGTCACGTGGGGCACGAACCCCGGCCAGGGCGTCTCGCTGAACGGCGTCATCCCCCAACCCGCCGAGATGGCCGACCCGAACGAACGCGCGGCCGCGGAGCGGGCTCTGGAGTACATGGATCTCGCGCCGGGCACCGCCCTGAAGGACGTCGCGGTGGATGCCGTCTTCATGGGCTCGTGCACGAACAGCCGCATCGAGGATCTCCGCCAGTTCGCATCGATCGTGGCGGGTCGCACCAAGGCCCCGGGCGTCCGCGTCATGGTGGTCCCGGGTTCCGCCCGCGTCCGTCTCGAAGCCGAAGCCGAGGGGCTGGACAAGGTCTTCACGGACTTCGGCGCCGAATGGCGCTTCGCCGGATGCTCGATGTGCCTCGGGATGAACCCCGACCAGCTCGCCCCGGGGGAGCGCTGCGCCTCCACGAGCAATCGCAACTTCGAGGGCCGCCAGGGCAAGGGCGGCCGCACCCACCTCGTGTCGCCGCTGGTCGCTGCGGCGACGGCGGTCCTGGGCCGCCTCGCGAGCCCGAGCGACCTCGACGCACTGACCCTGACGGAGGCCTGACATGGAGAAGTTCACCCGCCACATCGGCGTCGGCGTGCCCCTGAAGCGCTCCGCGGTCGACACGGACCAGATCATCCCGGCCGTCTACCTGAAGCGCGTCACGAAGACGGGTTTCGAGGACGCGCTCTTCGCGAACTGGCGACAGGACCCCGAGTTCGTCCTCAATCAGGATGCCTACCGCGGCGGATCCGTCCTCGTCGCCGGCCCGGACTTCGGGACGGGGTCGAGCCGTGAGCACGCCGTCTGGGCTCTTCGCGATTACGGATTCCGCGTCGTCCTCAGCACGAAGTTCGCCGACATCTTCCGCGGCAACTCCGGCAAGCAGGGCCTCGTCACCGGCGTCGTCACCGAAGACGTCCTCGAGGCCATCTGGGCGGCTCTCGAGGCTGACCCCGGCCGCGAGATCACCGTGGACCTCGAGACACGAACGGTGGCGGTCGGCGACCTCCAGGCCTCGTTCGAGATCGACGATTACACTAGGTGGCGGCTTCTCGAAGGGCTCGACGACATCGGGCTCACGCTGCGCAGCGAAGATCAGATCGCGCAGTTCGAGGCGCGCCGCGAGGCGTGGCGGCCGCGGACGCTCCCCGTCCGCTGATCGGCCAGCGCCCCGCACAACGGGGCCGACCACGCTTCCTCGACACCAGTAATGAGGTCCCACCCATGAACACACTTCTCAGCGACTCCGCGTCCACCCCCGCCGGCGGCGGTAATACGGGTCAGACGCTCCGGATCCGCGGCGGACGACCGTTGCGCGGCCGGGTCGAAGTGAAGGGGGCGAAGAACCTCGCCACGAAGGCGATGGTGGCCGCCCTCCTGGGTGAGACCGCCAGCATCCTCCGGGATGTGCCGGACATCAGCGACGTCCATGTCGTGCGTTCGCTCCTCGAGGTCCACGGCGTCCACGTCGAGGACCTCGAGGACGGCGTCCTCCGGCTCGACCCGAGCGGAGCGGTCTCGGCTCACATGGAGGAGATCGACGCCCACGCCGGTGCGTCCCGCATCCCGATCCTCTTCTGCGGACCTCTGCTGCACCTGCTCGGCCAGGCGTTCATCCCCGACCTCGGCGGATGCCGCATCGGCGACCGCCCGATCGACTTCCACCTCGACGCGCTCCGCTCGTTCGGCGCCATCGTCGACAAGCTCCCGAGCGGCATCCGGCTGTCGGCGCCCGGCGGCCTTCACGGCGCCAACATCGAGCTGCCCTACCCGAGCGTCGGCGCGACCGAGCAGGTTCTGCTCACCGCGGTCCGGGCGAAGGGGACGACCGAGCTTCGGAACGCGGCCATCGAGCCCGAGATCATGGACCTGATCGCCGTCCTGCAGAAGATGGGCGCGATCATCTCCTACGAGCCCAACCGGGTGATCTTCATCGAGGGCGTCGAGTCTCTCCGCGGCTACGACCACCGGGCGATCTTCGACCGCAACGAGGCCGCCTCGTGGGCCGCCGCCGCCCTGGCCACCGACGGCGACATCTTCGTCGGCGGCGCCAAGCAGCAGGAGATGCTGACCTTCCTCAACGTCTTCCGCAAGGTCGGTGGCGACTTCGACATCGCCGAGGACGGCATCCGCTTCCGCCGCGGCGGTCCGCTCAAGCCCGTCATGGTCGAGACCGACGTGCACCCCGGGTTCATGACCGACTGGCAGCAGCCGCTCATCGTGGCCCTGACGCAGGCCGAGGGTGAGTCCGTCGTCCACGAGACCGTGTACGAGAACCGGCTCGGCTTCACCCGCGCTCTGGTCCAGATGGGCGCCGACATCGTCGTGCACCCCGACGGCATCGCGAGCTCCGAGCGACGCGTTCCCCGCCGCGCCCTCGAGCAGGCCGCTGTCATCAACGGTCCGACGCCCCTCCACGGTGCCGACGTCGTGGTCCCGGACCTCCGCGGCGGCTACTCCTACGTCATCGCCGCGCTGGCGGCCGAGGGAGAGTCGACCGTTCGCAACATCGGGATCATCCGTCGCGGCTACGAGAAGTTCCTCGAGAAGCTGACGGACCTCGGCGCCGACTTCGACGTCACGGAGTGACCCGGGTGAGCCCTCGTCGTCACGCGTCGGCTGAGAAGACCCGCCCGAGCGTCTTCTGGCCCGCCGCCATGATCGTCATCCCCGCCACGGGATGGTTCGCGAAGATCGAGATCGAGGGCGCCGAGAACCTGCCGCTCGAGGGCGCCTACGTCCTCGCCCCGAACCACTACAGCGAGTTCGATCCGGTGATCGTCGCCGTCGCGACCTGGCGGATGGGCCGGGCGCCCCGGTTCATGGCCAAGGAGAGTCTGTTCAAGGTCCCGGTCCTGGGTGCCCTCCTGCGGGCGACGGGCATGATCCCCGTGGCCCGGGCCTCGAACTCGGCGGCGGCGACGCAGACGCTCGCGCAGTCGAACGCCCTCGTCGCCGAGCAGCGCGGCGTCATCGTGTATCCCGAGGGTTCGCTGACCCGCGACCCCGACATGTGGCCGATGCGGGGCAAGACGGGCGCCGTGCGCCTCGCCCTCGCCGCGGCCGAGACACTCCCCGTCATCCCCGTCGCGACGTGGGGTGTGCAGGAGATCCTGCCGCGGTACGGGCGCCTGCGGCTGTGGCCGCCGCGTCGCCGGGTGCGCGTGCTCGTGGGTCCTCCCGTCGACCTGTCCGCGTTCACCGACACGACCCCCGCCACGCTCGTCGCGGCGACGGATGCCGTCATGCGGGACATCTCGATCCTCCTCGGCCGCCTCCGCGGGGAGGAGCCGCCCGCCGAGCGCTGGAATCCGGCCAAGCACGGGCAGAACGAAACGGGACGCCTTGACTCCTAGGGAATCGTCGCGCCGCGACGCCGCCGCTCCCCGGGTCGCGGTCCTCGGTTCCGGAAGCTGGGGAACGACGTTCGGGAAGGTCCTCGCCGACGGCGGCGCGGACGTCATGATGTGGGCGCGACGCGCCGAGCTCGCTCACGAGATCCGCGAGGGCAAGCGGAACTCGCAGTACCTCCCGGGCATCAACCTGCCGCGCGGGCTGTCCGCGACCCACCACCTCGCCGAGGCCCTCGACGGGGCGACGCAGGTCTACATCGCCATCTCCAGCCAAGCGCTCCGCCAAAACCTCAAGGCCGTCCGCCCCATCCTCGCCGCCGGCGACGCGCCCATCGTGTCGCTGATGAAGGGCGTGGAGAAGAAGACCGGACTGAGGATGAGTCAGGTCCTCGAGCAGGAGCTCCGTTGCGACCCGGACCGCATCGCCGTGGCATCCGGCCCGAATCTCGCCCTCGAGATCGCCCGCGAGCAGCCGACCGCCGCGGTCATCTCGTCGTCGAGCCAGGAGACGGCCGAAGCCGTTGCGCGCATCGCCCGCAACACCTACTTCCGCACGTTCGTCAACACGGACGTCATCGGCACCGAGTTCGGCGGGGTGCTGAAGAACTTGATCGCGGTGGCGATCGGCATCGTCGACGGTGTCGGCTACGGCGAGAACACGAAAGCGTCGATCATCACGCGAGGCCTCGTCGAGATGACGGATTTCGCCGTCGCCCAGGGGGCGCAGCCCGAGACGCTGCAGGGACTCGCCGGACTCGGCGACCTGATCGCGACGTGCCAGTCGCCCCTCAGCCGCAACAACACCGCCGGCCGCCTGCTCGGACAGGGCTACAGCTTCACGGAGGTCGTGAAGCAGATGGACCAGACGGCCGAAGGCCTCGCCTCCGTCGCCCCCGTCCTCCAGCTCGCCAAGGAAGCCGGCGTCCAGATGCCCATCGTCGAGCAGGTCAAGATGGTGCTCGACGGCACGATGAACCCCCGTGACATCGCACCGCACCTCACAACGGATGACGATGAGCCCACGGAGGAGAGGACTCAGAATGGTTCAGGCGGTAGTGGTTCTGCTCTTCGGAGGGCGTTCCAGCGAGCATTCGATAAGTTCCGCCACGGCGGGCGGGGTGCTGCGCGCGATCGATCGTGAGCGGTACCGCGTCATCCCCGTCGGGATCACGCGCGAGGGAGCGTACGTCCTCGAGGACGACGATCCCGACAAGTTCGCGCTGAATCCCGAGCGGCTCCCCGAGGTCGTCGACAACGGCACGCGGATCGTCTGGCCGGAGTCGACGGCGAACCGGACGCTGTCGGTGCGTCGCCCCGACGGGGCGGTCGAGTCCCTCGGTGAGATCGATGTGGTCTTCCCCATCCTCCACGGCCGCTTCGGCGAGGACGGCACCGTCCAGGGCTTCCTCGAGCTCCTCGACCTGCCCTACGTCGGAGCGGGCCTGCTCATGTCGGCGATCGGGATGGACAAGCACACGACCAAGAGCGTCCTCCGCGCGGCCGGCGTTCCCGTCGTGCCGTGGGTGACCGTCACCCGCGCAGCGCTCGAGCGCGACGATGACCTGTGGCGACGCCGCATCCGTGCCCTCGGTCTTCCGGTCTTCGTGAAGCCGGCCCGCGCCGGGTCCAGCGTCGGCGTGTCGAAGGTGTCCGAATGGGAGGGCCTGGATGCCGCCCTCGACACCGCCTTCGCCGAAGACACCAGCGTTCTCGTCGAGCAGGCCGTGACGGGGCGCGAGGTCGAGTGCGGCGTCCTGCAGGGCCGGGACGGCGCCGAGCCGCGCGTCAGCGTGGCGGGGGAGATCGTCGTCAGCGGGCGGGATTTCTACGACTTCGAGGCGAAGTACCTCGGCGCTCCCGGGATCGATCTCGTCTGTCCAGCCGACCTGCACGACGGTGAGTTGCGCGAGATGCAGCGGGTCGCGGCGCAGGCGTTCGAGGCGGTCGGGGGACAGGGGCTGTCGCGCGTCGACTTCTTCTACACCGGCAGCGAGTTCTTCGTGAACGAGGTGAACACGATGCCCGGGTTCACCCCGATCTCGATGTTCCCGACGTGCTGGATCCAGAGCGGGCTGAGCTACCCCGACCTGATCACCGAGCTCATCGAACTGGCGCGGTAAACCGGGTCAGGGCTGCCCCTCGGTCGGAGCCACGCACTTTCCGGTGACCTCGAACCGCTTCGTGATCAATCGGCTGAGCGCCGAGACGGGACCGCTCGACGAGACGGCGTCGTAGTCGAGGATGAGCTCCGCTGCGGGCGTCCGCCCGTAGGTGGCGATCCGGTACAACGGCGCGCGCGAGTCGTCCACGACCCAGTCGACGCCGTCGACCGTGAAGCACGGGAGCGTCGTCGGTCCCGTCGGTTGCGTGCCGCAGGTGAATTGCACGGTCGTCGGGTCGCCCCACGCCGCGGTGGACTGCGCGTCGGTCCAGCGCCGCGACTGATCTCCCAGGACGTCGGGGAGGAGGACCATCACCTGTGCGCAGCGCGGATCGTCGGCGTTCGGAGCGGCCTTGACGGCGACGGTCGAGGAGCAGCCGGACAGGGCGGCGACCCCGGCCACGAGCAGGGCGAGCGCAGTGGTCGAGCGGGTCCGGGGCATCGCTCCAGGCTACCGTGGACGCATGGGTGAGCTCCGTGTGCGCGACGTGTCCGAGAAGGAGCTCCTGGCCAGCATCCTCCGTGTGCTGGGACCGGCGTCGCGTGCCGAGATCGGCCCCGGGGACGACGCCGCCGTGCTCGCCGTTGCCGGCGGGCGGATCGTGGCCACGACCGACACCCTCGTACACGGGCCCGACTTCCGCCTCGCCTGGACCTCACCCTACGATCTCGGCTACAAATCCGCTGCGGTGAACATCGCCGACGTCGCTGCGATGGGCGCGAGGCCCACAGCGCTGCTCGTCGCCCTGGCGCTGCCGGACTGGCTGCCGGCGACCTTCGTCGAGGCTCTCGCGACCGGCTTCCGCGACGCCCTCGCCGAACTCGCGCCGGGCTGCGCGGTCGAGGGGGGCGACCTCGCCGTCTCCGAGACGCTCACGGTCGCCGTCACCGCCCTCGGCGTGCTCGACGGAGTGGAACCCGTCCGCCGGTCCGGCGCGCGTCCCGGAGACGAGATCGCAGTGGCGGGTGAGCTGGGCGCGGCGGCGCGGGGCCTTCGGATCCTGTTCGACCGGTTCCGGGATGCCGCCGGCACACCCGTCCCGATCGATCGCGACGTCCTCGCGCCTGCCGAGCAGCACGACCTCGACGCGCAGTTGCGCCCTCGTCCGCCGATCGAACTCGGCGTTCTCGCCGCGCGGGCGGGAGCGACGGCGCTCATGGACGTCTCCGACGGGCTCCTGCTCGATGCCTCACGGATCGCGGACGCCTCGCGCGTGACGCTGTCGATCGATGTCGATCTCGATGACGACGCACTCTCGGGCGGCGAGGACCACGCTCTCCTCGCCTGCTTCCCGGCCGGGTCCACGCCGACCGGCTTCGAGGTCATCGGCCACGTGCGGGTGCGCGGCGACGCCGCCGTCCTCGTGCAGGGCGCCGTCCCCTCGGCGCGAGGCGGCTGGGATCCCTACGCCGACTGGGACTCGGCGCTCGGCTGACCCGCGTCCGCGGCATCGGCGGGGGCGAGCCACCAGAGGGTCGTGTCGCCGTACTTCTTCACGCGGTCCACGACGAGGCCTGCGGGCAGATCGGGCTCGCCGGAGCGCGTGGCCCGTTCGACGACGACGACCGCGGAGTCGGTGAGCCGAGGAGTCAGGAGTGCGAGCGTTGTGGACACCTCGGCATCCGTCATGTCGTAGGGCGGGTCCACGAACACGAGGTCGAAAGACGGTCCGCCGGCGCGGAGGAACGCATCCGCGGAGGACCGGTGCACCGTCACCCGCCGATCCGGGAGACTGCGGGCGGCGGCTCGGACGTTCCGCTCGATGACGGATGCCGCGCGCGGCGCCCGCTCGACGAGGTCGGCCGACGACGCCCCGCGGCTCACGGCCTCGAGCCCGAGCGCGCCTGATCCCGCGTAGAGATCGAGGACGGCGGCGGACTCGATGAGGTTCGCGGATTCCAGAGCGCCGAACAGCGACTCCCGCACACGTTCGCTCGTCGGCCGCGTCCCGGCGCTCGGGACGGCGAGCGGCAGCGATCCGGCGGCCCCGGCGATGATCCTCGTCACCCCCACACGATATCCGCGTCGGCGGTCGCTCGTAGACTCATCGCATGGCCTCGTACTCGCTCGACACGCCCCTGCACGAGGCGGTCGGCGACAACCTGGCGAAGGGGCTGAAGCGCGCCTTCCACATGACGACCGTGGGGGAGTTGCTGGGGCACTACCCGAGGCGGTACGCCAACCGCGGGGAGCTGACACACATCGCCGCTCTTCCGGTCGGCGAGCTCGTCACGATCGTGGCCGAGGTCCGCTCCGCGTCGACGAGGCCGATGCGGGGCCGCCGGGGGGAACTCGTCGAGGTCGTCATCGGCGACGGCGAGGGAACCATGTCGCTCACGTTCTTCGGGCAGTCCTGGCGCGTGAAGGATCTCACGGCCGGCCGGCAGGGCATCTTCTCCGGCAAGGTGGGGGAGTACCGCGGTCAGAAGCAGTTGACGCATCCCGACTACCAGCTCTTCGACGACGAGGGAACGGCGCGGCTCACCGCGGAGGCGTGGCGGAATCGCCCCATCCCGATCTATCCGGCGACGAGCACCTTCTCGAGCTGGCAGGTCAAGAAGTGCGTGGACCTGGTGCTCCCTGCGCTGACGGGCGTGCCCGAGCCTCTCCCCGACGCCTTCCGCGCCGCTCAGGGCCTTCTCGACGCCCGCACGGCGCTGACCCGCATCCACGATCCGGAGTCCTTCGACCAGATCGATCCGGCACGCGAGACCCTCCGGATGCACGAGGCGTTCGTCCTTCAGGCAGCCCTCCTGCAACAGCGTCACTTCGTCCGGATGATGTCCGCGACCGCCCGGCCACCCGGCGACCTTCTCGCCCGATTCGACGCACGGCTGCCGTTCGAGCGCACACCCGACCAGCTGAGCGTCGGTGACCGCATCGCCGCGGACCTCGTCGCCCCGTGGCCGATGAACCGCCTCGTGCAGGGCGAGGTGGGGTCCGGCAAGACCCTCGTCGCGCTCCGAGCCATGCTCCAGGTCGCCCAGTCGGGCGGGCAGTCCGCGCTGATCGCCCCGACGGAGGTCCTGGCCGCCCAGCACGTGCGTTCCATGGCTCGGATGCTGGGACCCGAGCTCGCACCCGAACTCATGCCCACGTTGCTCACCGGGCAGCTGGGCGCGGCCGAGCGGCGACGGACGGCCCTGCGGGTCGCCTCGGGGCAATCGCGCATCGTCGTGGGAACCCACGCGCTGCTGAGCGAGTCCACGACGTTCGCGGATCTGGGTCTCGTCGTGGTCGACGAGCAGCATCGCTTCGGGGTCGACCAGCGCGAGACGCTGCGCGCCAAAGGGAGTTCGCCGCACGTCCTCGTCCTCACCGCCACCCCGATCCCTCGTACGGTCGCCATGACCGTGTTCGGCGACCTCGACGTGTCGACGATCCGGACGATGCCCGGGGGCCGCGCCGGGATCTCGAGCTTCGTCGCGCCCGTGGGGGAGAAGCCCGCGTGGTTCGCGCGCGTCTGGGAGCGCGTCGCCGAGGAGGTCCGACTCGGGAGGCAGGCGTTCGTGGTGTGTCCGGCGATCGACGCTGCGACCGACGCGACCGACGAGGAGAGTCCCGAGACCGATGAGCCCGCCCGGACCCGCTGGGGAGTCGTGCAGGCGGCCGCGCTGCTGTCGGGGCATCCCGATTACCGGGACATCCGCGTCGAGATCCTCCACGGCAAGATGCCCGGTGACGAGAAGGATGCCGTCATGCAGGCCTTCGCGCGAGGCGACACCGACGTGCTGGTCGCCACGACGGTGGTCGAAGTCGGTGTCGACGTCCCGAACGCCTCGACCATGGTGATCCTCGAGGCGGATCGATTCGGCGTCTCGCAGCTCCACCAGCTCCGCGGGCGTGTCGGCCGCGGCTCAGTTCCCGGGCTCTGCCTGCTGGTCACCGAGGCCGACCCGTTCACGCCGGCACGACAGCGCGTCGAGGCCGTCGCCGCGACGACGGACGGTTTCGAACTCGCCGAGGTCGATCTCGAGCTGCGCGGCGAGGGTGACGTCCTCGGTGACGCGCAATCCGGCGTGCGGTCGTCGCTGCGGCTGCTGCGCGTCGTCGCCGATGCAGACCTGATCGCGACGGCCCGCGCCGAGGCGGAGCGTCTTCTCGCCGACGACCCGACCCTCGACGGAGCCCCTGGACTCGCTGCGGCGATCGCCGGTCGCGTGAGTCAGCGGGAACGCGCGGCGCTCGCGAAGAACTGAGCCGGGGCGCGGCGCGGGCTCTCTGTCGTTAGGCTCGACGGCATGAACAACCGGATCGCCGTGGTGCCGGGCTCGTTCGACCCGCCGACGCTCGGGCATCTCGACGTCATCCGGCGCGCCGCAGCCCTCTACGACCAGTTGCACGTGCTCGTCGTGCACAACCCCGGCAAAGAGGCGATGCTGCCGATCGCTCAGCGACTGTCGCTCCTCGAACAGTCGATCTCCGAGAGCGACATCGACGGCGACGTCATCGTGGCCGCCTGGAGCGTCGGCCTCCTCGTCGACTATGCGACCGACGTCGGCGCCGGAGTCCTGGTCAAGGGAATCCGCTCCCAAGTCGACGTCGCCTACGAGACCCCGATGGCGATCGTGAACCGGCATCTTGCGCACATCGAGACCGTGTTCCTGTTGCCCGACCCCGCTCACGCCCTGGTGTCCAGTTCGCTCGTGCGTCAGGTGGCATCGCTCGGCGGGGATGTGTCGCCGTTCGTGCCCGCGCCGGTGGCTCGATTCCTCGACACCGGTGCTCGCGAAGGCTGATCCGGCCCGGGAGCTCCCCGTCCCGCGTACGATGGACGACCGTGGTCAGAAAGCGTGTGAGCGGTCCCCTCGTCCTTCCCGTCCGCGACATCCTCCGGGCTCCCGGGGAGATGCGCGAATTCGAGCTGACGGTGCCTGTCGCCGAGAAATGGGGCGAGGGACTCGCCTGGGTTCCGGCGGGTGAAGACGTCCATGTCGACGCTCGTCTGGAATCCGTCCACGAGGGCATCCTCGTCACCGCGGAGATCTCCACGACCTACGACGGACAGTGCAGCCGGTGCCTCACGGACCTGACACGCTCCCTCGAAGTCGAGTTTCAGGAGCTCTTCGGGTATTCTGGGGACGAAGCGACTGACTTCGAGGTTCAAGACGACCACGTGGATCTTGAAACAGGAGTCAGGGATGCGATCGTCCTGTCGCTTCCGTTCCAGCCGGTGTGTCAGCCGGACTGCCCCGGACTTGATCCGTCCACGGGTGAGAAGCTGACCGAAGCACCGGTCACGGAGACTCAGATCGACCCGCGCTGGACTGCGCTGGCCGCCTTGTCGGCCCCACCCACAGACCACGACGGCGAAGCATCACGCCCCGCCGCCGACGACACAGAGAAGAGCTGACCATGGCAGGTAACCCCCCGAAGCGGAAGGTCTCCCGCTCCAACACCCGTTCGCGTCGCGCGCAGTGGAAGGCCGAGGCCCCCACGCTCGTCAAGACCATCGAGAACGGCAAGGTCGTCTACAGCCGTCCCCACCAGGCGAAGGTCGTCACCGACTCGCAGGGCACGGAGCTGTTCCTCGAATACAAGGGCCGCAAGGTCGCCGACATCTGATCGGCGCGTCGTGACAGACGCCACCACCGATCACTCGGTGCTCACACACAAGCTCGGGGTCGACATCGACCCCGAGCTTGTGTCGCTTGCGCTCACCCACCGGTCGTACGCCTACGAACACGGGGGGATCGCTCACAATGAGCGTCTGGAGTTCCTCGGCGACTCCATCCTCGGGATGGCGGTCACCGTCCATCTCTACCGCTCGCACCCCGACCTCGACGAAGGGTCGTTGGCCAAGCGTCGTGCGAGCGTGGTGTCGACGGTCGCGTTGGCGGAGGTCGCCCGCGGAATGGGGCTCGGAACGCATCTGCGGCTCGGCCGCGGTGAGGACCAGACCGGCGGACGCGACAAAGACTCCATCCTCGCCGACACGACGGAGGCGCTCATCGGCGCCGCCTATCTGTCTGCGGGAATCGAGGAGGCCACCGCGCTCGTCCTCCGCCTGGTGTCGCCGCTGATGGCGGATCCCGAGCGTTACGGTGCGGCGATGGACCCGAAGACCGCGCTCCAAGAGCTCGCGGCACGATCCGGGCGTCCGGTCCCTTCGTACAGCGTCGAAGCCGAGGGGCCCGATCACCACCGGGTGTTCACCGCGACCGTCGCCGTCGGCGATGTGTCACGAAGCGGCCGCGGCTCCAGCAAGAAGCAGGCCGAGATGGCGGCTGCTCTCGCCGTCTGGCGCGAGCTGTCGGCTCGGTCCTGAGCAGACGTGCCCGAGCTCCCCGAAGTCGAGGTCGTCCGCGCGGGCCTCGCCCCCGCCCTGGCTGGCTCGCGGATCGAGGCCGTCACGGTCCTCGATCCGCGATCGCTGACCCGACACGATGGCAGTGCAGCAGATTTCGAGCACCGCCTGACCGGGCGGAGGGTGGACGCCGTCGTCCGTCGCGGCAAGTTCTTGTGGATGCCGCTCGGCGACGCCGACGGGCGCGGCGAGTCCGAGGCGATCGTCGGTCACCTCGGTATGAGCGGCCAGATGCTGCTGCGCTCCTCGGGGACGCCGGAGCTCCGCCACGAACGGATCCGGTTCGACATCCGGCATCCCACCCATGCCGATGTCGCTGTGGTTTTCGTCGATCAGCGCACCTTCGGCTCGCTGGCCCTGGACCGGCTGATCCCCACACCTGACGCCGCGGCCGGCGGCTGGGGGAGCGAGGCACCCCTGGTCCCGACTCAGGTCGCGCACATCGCGCGAGACCCCCTCGACCCCGCTTTCGAAGAGACCGTGTTCCGTGCCCGGTTGGCACGCACGCGTTCAGCCATCAAACGGGTGCTGCTCGACCAGACCGTGGTGAGCGGCATCGGGAACATCTACGCGGACGAGTCGCTCTGGGCGGCGCGGATCCACCCGGAGCGCTCGGCCGACGACCTCTCGTCACGCGCGGTGCGCAGGCTCCTCGACGAGGTTCGGGCAGTGCTGCACCGAGCCCTCGCCGAAGGGGGGACCAGCTTCGACGCGCAGTATGTGAACGTCAACGGGCAGGCCGGCTACTTCGCCCATTCCCTCAACGCGTACGGCCGCACCGGCGAAGCCTGTCCCCGCTGCGGCACACCGATCGTGCGCGTGAGCTTCACCAACCGGTCGAGCCACTACTGCCCCAGGTGTCAGCGCCGGGGCTAGTCGAGCACCTTCTTCCACGCTCCGATGTACGCGGCGGGTGCGAACCCGATCGCCTCGTTGATGCTGAGCATGGGACGGTTCTCCTCGGCGTTCCAGGTGATGATCCTCGGTGACTGGGGTGCGATCTCCCGCCAGCGGAGGATCCCGGCGCACTTGATGAGCTGCCCGAGTCGGTGTCCCCGGTGTTCGCGGAGCACCAGGGTGTCCATCTGCTGGCTTGTCGCGGTCGGGTCCGCGCCGGAACACAGCTCGTTGAAGGCGACCACCTGACCGGAGGCTTCGTGGACCGCCGCGGTGACCAGCACGGTCTGTCCGGCCTCGAGGTAGCGAGCCTCGTGCCGTTCGAGGCGTTCGAGATCCCATACCTCCTCGTCCACCTCCAGGCCGGCGGCCGGAGCATCCGTAGACATGCGGGACTTCGCCCACGCGAAGCTCTCCCGGTACCGGTCCGGCACGGGCAGCCTCCATTGCTCGACCCGGTAGCCGGCCGCGTGAACCAACGCCTCTGCCTGCATCGCCGTGACCGTCGACAACGACGGCTCGAACTCGAGGATGCTCTTGCGGTCGACCTGTTCGAGGGTGTGGCCGTGGCGCCGGTAGTAGCGCGCCGGACGATCGAGCGGGATGGTCCCGAAGCCGGTGGGAGCGGCCAGTCGTTCCGTCGGGGCCCCGGGGTGCGGTTCGGGATGCTCCGCCCAGGACTCGAGGACGGTGCGACCCGCCTTCCGCGCGGTGTCCTCGACGACGCCGAGAAGCTCGCTGCCGATGCCTCGACCCTGGACGCGCTCGAGGAGCTCGATGATCCAGTAGGCGACCTGCGACCCCTCCTCTGCGGGGATGTCGACGATGACCCGGCCGACGACGTCGTCGCCGACGATGACGATCCAGCTGCGCTTGTCGTTGTCGGGGTTCTCCTGGAAGTGCGGCAACAGCTGCGCCGCGGTCGCGGCTTCGTCGTCGTTGTCGCTGATCTCTCGATAGATCTCGTTACGGACGTCGACCATCGCGAGGAAGTCGGCGGCGTCGGGCGCATCGACGGATGCGGGAACGGTAAGGGGACGGAGTTCGTAGGGTGCGGTCGTCATGGTCTTCTTCCGGGACGGAGTGTGGTCGGGGGCTGCGACGGTGTCGCAGCCCCCGAGAGGGTCATCGACGCGGGGCGAGGAGCGCACGGCGGCGGTCCCATTCGGCTTCGCGCGCATCGCGGGCGAGCCGCTCTCGGCGGCGGGAGTCGATCTGTTCGCGATCGGCGCCGGGACGGGTGCTCCACAGGAGCAGTGCCAACGCGAGCCGCAAGGCCAGTCGGTCGATGATCGTCTGACGGGCGGTGATGCCCGTCGGGGTGGGATGCTGCAGCGCGGCGATGACCGCCGAGGTGCGCTGCGGCGCGGTGAGAGTGCGCATGAGGTGATCTCATTTCGATCGTTGCAGTGAGGTGCCGCGAGCGCGGCGGAGTATCGTGCCGCAGCACGAAGGAGCACGTCCGTGTCCGGGGCCGGTGGCCCGGCGAACACGGGGTGGAGAGGACGCGGAACGTCCGGGGGCAGGGAGGCGCACTCCGTCCGAAGACGGAGCTCACGTGAGGCGGCGGTTAGTGGCCGGTGTGAGCGCGCGTGTCCGCAGCGGCGCCGAAGGAGACGGTCCCCGAGGCGAACGGGAACGCGATGAACGCTTCTCCAGTGGGCATCATGTCGATAATCATGTCGAGGACCTCCTTTCTCAGACTTCTGACGCGAGCCCCGACACTAGCGTCGCCCCGGGCGCGCCGTCAAGAGACGGCGACGATTCGTCCGCTAGCGTGGACGCGACGACGACACCGGAGGCCCCTCATGCACCTGAAGAGCGTGACGCTCAAGGGGTTCAAATCCTTCGCGCAGCCCACGACGTTCGCCCTCGAGCCCGGGGTGACGTGCATCGTCGGCCCCAACGGGTCAGGTAAGTCGAACGTCGTCGACGCGCTCGCCTGGGTGATGGGGGAGCAGGGGGCGAAAACGCTCCGCGGCGGCAAGATGGAGGACGTCATCTTCGCGGGCACCGCGACCCGTGGTCCCCTCGGTCGTGCGGAAGTGCAGTTGACGATCGACAACTCCGACGGTGTCCTGCCGATCGAGTACAGCGAGGTGACGATCAGCCGGACGCTGTTCCGGAACGGGTCGAGCGAATACGCCATCAACGGCGAGACCTGCCGGCTTCTCGACGTCCAAGAGCTCCTGAGCGACTCCGGTCTCGGCCGTGAGATGCACGTCATCGTCGGTCAGGGGCGCCTCGACACGGTTCTCCAGGCGAGCCCCGAGGATCGACGTGGCTTCATCGAAGAGGCGGCGGGCATCCTCAAACATCGCCGCCGCAAGGAGAAGACCCTCCGCAAGCTCGATGCCATGGAGGCCAATCTCACGCGGCTCAGCGACCTCGCCGGTGAACTCCGCCGACAGCTCAAACCGCTCGGCAAGCAGGCCGAGATCGCCCGTGAAGCCGCGACGATCGCCGCCGTCGTCCGCGATGCGAAGGCACGACTGCACGCGGACGAGCTCGCGCGGCTCCGCGCCGAACTGGCCGATCACTCGCAGAACGAGCAGGAGCGTCACGCCGAGCGACTGGTGCTGCAGGACCGCGCCGAGGGATTCCGCCGCCGCATCGAAGAGCTCGAGAACGACCAGCGTGCCGAAGCGGTCGACCGCGCTCGCGCGATCACGTTCGAGCTCGGCCGCGTTCAGGAGCGGCTCCGCGGGCTCTATTCGCTGGCAGGACAGCGTCTGTCGCTTCTCGAGGACGACACGCAGCCCGCCGAGGCCGGCGCGACGGTCACTCAAGCGGTCATCGACGAGGCGCGCGCGGAGATCGATGAGATCGGCTCCGGCTTGGGCACTGCGCAGGATGCCGCTGCTGCCGCTGCTCGCGAGGTCATCCGCGCCCGCGCCGAGCTCGATGCCCTCGACACGGACATCGCCGCCCAGAGCGCCCTCGTCTCGGAACACGACATGCGGCTCGCATCCCTGCGCGGGCGTTTCGAGGCCGCCACATCGAAAGCGGAGGCACTGCGCGCCGCGGTGGAACGTCAGCAGCGCGCGCTCGATGCCGCGGAGCAACGTCGGAACGAGGCCGAAGCGGCTCTCGCCGAGATCGAGCCCGCGTCGGAAGGACCTGCGGACTCCGCAGCGGAGTTCGCGGCCGCATACGATCGCGCGCAGCGGGAGGCGACGGAGGCCGAGAGCGGGGTGGGCGGGATCCGTGAACGGCTCCACGCCGCCGAACGCGAACGGGAGTCCCTCCTCGCAGAGACGGCAGCGCTCGGTCGAGCCCTCGACATACGGAATGCGGCGGCCGCGGTCGTCGACCGCGGAGGCCCCGGCATCCGTGGAATCGTCAGCGATGCCATCCGGGTCACGCCGGGCTTCGAAGCGGCGGTCGCCGCAGCGCTCGGTGCGCTTGCCGATGGCGTCCTGGTGGACGACCTCGAGACCGCCAGAGGCGTCGTCGAGACTGTCCGCGAGCACGACCTCGGCGTGGTCGACATCGCGGTGGCGGACGGCGCCGCCGCGCCCCGACCAGCGCTGCCCGGGGAGTGGACCTGGGCAGCCGACGTGGTCGACGCGCCCTCGGGTGTTCGCGCCGCCCTCGCGGAGGTGGCGATCACCGCAGACCTCGAAGACGCGTACGTCGCAGCGCGGACCGCGGCGGACTCGGGCGTCCACGTGATCGTCGTGACGCGCGCAGGCGAGACCGTCACGGCCAGCACCGTCCAAGCCGGATCCGGACAGTCCCGGTCGCGCATCGAACTCGGCGCCGAGCGGGATGCCGCGAGCGAGAGACTCACCGAGGTCACGGTGGTCGCCGATTCGATGCGGGAGGCCCTCACCGACGCCCAGGCCCGGTGGGATGCCGCGCGTCAGCGCACCCGCGAGACGCTGACCGCGCTCCGCGAGCACGACTCCGCCCTCGCGGCTCACGCGGAGCAGATGAACCGGGCCACCGTCCGCCTCGAATCCGCCGCCGCCGAGTGCGAACGTCTCGACGCCGGGCTCCGCCAAGCCGAGGCCGCGGCCCGAGACGCCGAGACGGCCGCCCGGGCCGCGGGGGAGGCGTATCGCGCCGCCGAGGAGTCACCGCGGCCGATCCTCGACGCGTCGGCTCGCGACGGCCTGCTCGACGCGCTCGAGTCGGCTCGGACGCGTGAGATGGATACGCGCCTCGACGTCGAGACCCTCCGCGAGCGTGTCCGCGCGGCCGAGTCGCGCGTCGCCCAGCTCGAGCGCCAGCGTGAGCGCGAGCGTGCAGCCGCCGAAGCCGCGGCACGGCGCGCCGTGGTTCGACGGGCGCAGCGCGCCGTTGCATCGGAGGTCGTGGCCGCGTTGCCGCCCGTCCTCGACTCGATCGATCGATCAACAGCGCAAGCACGGGTCGAGCTGGAGCGTGCGGAGCAGACGAGAACGGCCTTGACGGCGGAACTGGCGGAGCTCCGCAAGGAGGATGCGGGGGTCCGCGAGCGGTTGTCGCGGGTCACCGAGTCGGTGCACGGTCTCGAGCTGCAGATGCACGAGAAGCGTCTTCACGTGCAGAGCCTCCTCGAGCGGGTCCAGTCTGAACTCGGTCTCGACGAGAGTATTCTCCTCGCGGAATACGGTCCGGATGTCCCCATCCCCACCTCGGACGAGGGGGCCTCTGAATCGTTCGATCGGGCCGCTCAGCGACGCCGACTCCAGGAGGCGGAACGCAAGCTCTCGCAGCTCGGACGCGTGAACCCGCTCGCGTTGGAGGAGTTCGCGGCGCTCGAGCAGCGGCACTCCTTCCTCACTGCTCAGCTCGACGATCTCGTCCGTACCCGGACGGATCTGCTGACGATCATCGAGGAGCTCGACGAGCGGATGCAAACGATCTTCCTTGCGGCATTCGAGGACACGAAGGTCGCGTTCGGCGAGGTCTTCCCCATCCTCTTCCCGGGAGGCACGGGATCGATCTCCCTGACCGATCCGGACAACCCCTTGACGACGGGGATCGATGTGGCCGTGCGCCCCGTCGGGAAGAAGATCGAACGACTCTCGCTCCTCTCGGGCGGTGAACGTTCTCTCGCCGCCGTGGCCCTGCTCACCGCCATCTTCAAAGCGCGACCGAGTCCCTTCTACATCCTCGACGAGGTGGAAGCGGCGCTCGACGACGCGAACCTGGGTCGACTGCTCGGGGTGTTCGAGCAGCTACGGGAGTCGAGCCAGCTGATCGTGATCACTCATCAGAAGCGGACGATGGAGATCGCTGATGCGCTCTACGGCGTCTCGATGAGGCAGGACGGCGTCTCGGCCGTCGTGGGACAGCGGGTGCGCGAGCGCGCGACGGCGTGATCGACCGCGTCCTGTGTGTAGCCTGTGAGCGGGGGAACACGACGTATCCCACACGATCGACAGGGGTGGGAATGAAGGTTCGTACGAGCGTTCGCCGGATGGCGATGATCGCAGTTCTGGCCGTCGGGCTGGCGGGAGCACCGGCGGCGGCAGCCGTCGCAGCACCGGGGCCGGCGGCGTCGGTGACGGCGGCGCGGATGGTCCCGGCGGCGAAGCCCGTCGTGAAGACCTACAAGAACTGTACGGCGCTCAACAAGGTGCATCGGGGCGGTGTCGCGAAGGCCGGCGTCACTCACAACAAGGTCAACGGGAAGAAGCGGGCCTTCGGGGTGCGGCCGACGTTCTCGACGGCGCTGTACAACGCCAACAAGAAGATGGACCGCGACAAGGACGGCATCGCCTGCGAGAAGGGCTGATCCGGTCAACTAGCCTGGGATCATGGCGGAGAGCTCCTGGTCCCTTGGTCGCGCACTGCGCGGGTTGTTCGTCAAGCCGACGATCGATGACGACACGTGGGAGGACCTCGAGACGGCTCTCCTGACGGCTGACTTCGGTCCCGACGTCACGGAGCGCATCGTCGACGAGCTCCGCGAGAATGTGGAACGGTTCCGGACCACGGATCCGAAGGACCTCCAGCGGATGCTGCGCGAGACCCTCGAGGAGCATTTCGCGAAGTTCGACACGACCCTCCGCCTCAGCGAGCGTCCGGCCGTCGTCCTCGTGGTCGGCGTGAACGGGGTCGGTAAGACGACGACGATCGGCAAGTTCGCCCACTACCTCCGGCGCTTCGGCCGAAGCGTCGTCGTCGGCGCAGCCGACACCTTCCGCGCTGCGGCCGTCGACCAGCTCGCCACGTGGGCCGAGCGCGGCGGGGCGGCGATCGTGCGGCCTCAGCAGGAGGGGCAGGACCCGGCATCCGTCGCGTTCCAGACGATCGACTACGCGATCCGCACCGGGACCGAGATCGTCCTGGTCGACACGGCGGGTCGGCTGCACACCAAGGCGGGTCTCATGGACGAGCTCACGAAGATCCGTCGGGTGATCGAGAAGCAGGCTCCGATCAGCGAGGTCTTGCTCGTGCTCGACGCCACGACGGGGCAGAACGGTTTGATGCAGGCTGAGGCGTTCCTCGAGCACGCGGGTGTCACAGGCCTGGTGCTCACCAAGCTCGACGGGTCGGCTCGCGGTGGCTTCGTCCTCGCCGTGCAGGAGCGCACCGGTATCCCGGTGAAGCTCCTCGGGCAGGGTGAGGGGGTCGGCGACCTGACCGGATTCACGCCTCACGTGTTCGCTTCGGCGCTCGTGGATTGAGCGAGTCGGTCGCGCGCGGGCCCCGAGGCTGGTTTCATTGAGACATGGCGATCGAGCACGACTACTTCGGACTCCTCGAGTCCGGACCCGACGGGTCGATCTTCTGGTCTGAGGTCGTGGACTTCGGTGATCAGCGGGTCACCGTCGACCTGACCGCGCCCGATCAGGATGACGTCTCCATCGACGCCCTCGACGTGGCCGCCGCGATGATCGCCGCGCTCGAGTCGATCGACCTCCGGGCCCGTAACGCGATGGTGTCCGAGCTCGACGACCGGACGAGCGAGGTGACCGAGTTCATCCTGCAACAGCAGGAGATTCTCGGGGAGGACATCGAGGACTTCCTCGTGGACGTCTCCGGCGACACGCACATGGACGTCATTCGTTCCCTGCAGCTGATGAGCATGACGATCCTCGCCGACGAGCACGGGGGCAAGGATCCGTTCGCCGTCCTCGAGTACGCGCTCGACCCCGACTCGACCGACGATGTGCTTCTCGTGAACCTCGATGTCTCCGGCGCGGTGCAGTCGGTGACCAGCGCCGACTGACCCCGTCACCCCTTCGACGCGTGGGCCCATTCGAGGGCGTCCCGCAGCGTCGCGAGGTCGCGGTACCACGTGCGGACTTCGACACGGCATCGCACCCGCTCGATGCGGGTGTCGTACTCACCGCACTCGGCGAGTGCCTCCGAATCGGTGGGCGGGTACTCCGCTGAGCCGTCGTAGTAGTGGATCTCGAAGCCGTTCTCCGCGTCGCCGGTGACCGAGACCACGGTGTCGGCGGGTGGTTCCGCGGTGGGCGCCGAGGCCGTCACGTGGGGGAGGACTGCCGCCGAGAGGGCCAGCCCGAGGGCGGCGGTGACGGTGAGAGGTGTGCGCATGATTCTCCTTCATCGGGATGCCGAGGTCCGGCATCCCGATGAAGGTACGGGCGCCCTGCTCCACCACGTCCTGCCGGTACCGACCCGGCGGAGACCGTCGCACTGAGGGCAGCTGTGGAGGAAGCGGGTCACACCGCCTGGGCGAAGCCGGCCTCGTCGGCCTCCGCGGCCAGATGCGCCAGGGCGGCCGGGATCTCTCGCCCCTTCGATCGCATCGATCGTGCCCACAGCCGGCCCGCCCGGTAGGACGACCTCACGAGCGGGCCTGCCAGAACGCCCAGGAAACCGATCGATTCGGCGAGTTCGCGGAGTTCCACGAACTCCTGCGGCGTGACCCAACGGTCCACGGGCAGGTGCCGGGGCGTCGGGCGCAGGTACTGGGTCAGCGTGATGATGTCGGTTCCGGCGGCGTGGAGGTCCCGGAGGGCCTCTTCGATCTCGTGTCGCTCCTCACCCATTCCGAGGATCAGGTTCGACTTCGTGATCAATCCGGCATCCCGTGCCCGGGTCAGGACTCCCAGCGACCGGTCGTACCGGAATGCCGGTCGGATCCGCTTGAAGATGCGCGGCACCGTCTCCACGTTGTGGGCGAAGACCTCCGGCCGAGCCTCGAACACGACGTCGAGGAGTCCCGGATCGCCGTTGAAGTCCGTCGCGAGCAGTTCGACCCCGGTTCCGGGATTGTCCGCGTGGATACGGCGGACGGTCTCGGCGTTCAGCCAGGCGCCGCCGTCGGGGAGGTCGTCGCGCGCCACGCAGGTCACGGTGGCGTACCTCAATCGCATACGGCTGACGCTCTCGGCCACGCGCCGAGGCTCATCCGTGTCGTAGTCCGCCGGCTTGCCGGTGTCGATCTGGCAGAAGTCGCAGCGGCGCGTGCACTGGGAGCCGCCGATGAGGAACGTCGCCTCCCGGTCCTCCCAGCATTCGAAGATGTTCGGACAGCCCGCCTCCTGGCAGACGGTGTGCAGGCCTTCGTCCTTCACCAGTGTCTGCAGGGCCTGGTATTCAGGGCCCATGCGGGCCTTCGTCCGGATCCACTCGGGCTTGCGTTCGATCGGGGTCTGCGCGTTGCGGACCTCCAGACGGAGCATCCGACGGCCCTCCGGCGACGCGGACCCGCTCATGCGGCGACCTCCGCCCCGAACTCCTCGGCGAACGCCGCGCTGACGGTCGGCAGCACCTCGGCGGGGGTCAGGTCCCGACCGAGGACCGTGCTGAGGGTCGTGACGCCGGCGTCCGCGATCCCGCACGGGATGATGCGGCTGAACGGCTCGAGCGTGTTGTCGCAGTTGAGGGCGAATCCGTGCATCGTGACGCCGGCCTGCACCCGGACCCCGATCGCCGCGATCTTCTCGACAGCTCCCCGGTGTTCGACCCACACCCCGCTGCGGCCGTCCACGCGCATCCCCGGGACGCCGAAGGATCGGGTCACGCGGATCAGGATGCTCTCCAGCCGACGGACGTGAGCCACGACGTCGACGGGCTCCGTCAGGCGGACGAGGGGATAGGCCACCAACTGGCCAGGACCGTGCCACGTGATCTTGCCCCCTCGGTCCACGTCCACGACGGGCGTGCCGTCGATCGGCCGCTCGTGGGCCGCGGTGCGCGCGCCCGCGGTGTAGACGGCGTCGTGCTCGAGCAGCAGCAGGGTGTCTCCGCGGCGGCCGTCGACGATTTCGGAATGCAGCTGACGCTGCAGCGCCCAGCCCTCTCGGTAGGGCACGAGGTCGGGCGACAAGCCGACCGTCCGGATCTCGATCACGTGAGCCTCCTCAGGGGTTGTTGGACTGCGTGCAACAATACGCCCCCGGTAAGCTCGTCGCATGACGTCCGGCCGGCCCCGCGCGTCGTCTCGGGAAGTCCTGTCCGAGGCGGCCTGCGAGCTCTTCCTCGAGCGCGGCTTCGACGCGACCTCGATCACCGACATCTCCCGTCGCGCGGGCGTGAGCCGGTCCAGCTTCTTCAACTACTTCGAGTCGAAGGAAGCGATCCTCTGGTCGTCCCTGGACGAGCGCATCGACCGCCTTCGTGGCGACGTCCCGTTCATCGACCCGGCCGCTGCTCTCACGACGCTGTGCCGCGACCTCGAGCCCGACAGTCTCGCCCTCGCTCTGGTCAACACCGAGGCCATGGGGCTGACCGACGAGCTCGAGCGCGGCGCCGCGGTGCGCCACGCCAGGATCGCGCGAGCCGTCGCGGCATCCGTCATCGCACACGGCGCCGATCAGGTCGAGGCTGCAGTGTGCGGCGCGGCGCACGCCGGAGCCGTGATGGTCGCCATCGAACGATGGGCGCGCGGCGGGGTGGCCCGCGCGACGCTGGCGATGGAGCTGGCGCACGCCCTGGTTGTGGCGGAGGTCACTCTCCCGTGGAGCCGGGCGGGGGACTCCCGCTCTCTCGACTAAACTCGATCCATCATGGCTACCTTCGGCACGCTCTCCGATCGTCTCACCGAGACCTTCCGCAACCTCCGCACGAAGGGGAAGCTGTCGCCCGCCGACATCGACGGCACCGTGCGCGAGATCCGTCGCGCACTGCTCGACGCTGACGTCGCACTGCAGGTCGTCAAGGAGTTCACCGGCAAGGTGCGCGAGCGCGCACTCGGTGACGAGGTCAGCCGGGCGTTGAACCCGGCTCAGCAGGTCGTCCAGATCGTCAACGAGGAGCTCGTCGCCATCCTCGGCGGGCAGCAGCGCCGTCTGCAGTTCGCCAAGCAGCCCCCCACGGTCATCATGCTGGCCGGTCTCCAGGGGTCCGGTAAGACGACGTTCGCGGGAAAACTCGCCAAGCAGCTCGAGAAGGACGGTCACACTCCGCTCCTCGTCGCGTGCGACCTCCAGCGCCCCAACGCCGTCAACCAGCTGACCGTCGTCGCGGAGCGTGCCGGCGCGGCCATCTACGCGCCCGAGCCGGGCAACGGCGTCGGTGACCCGGTCAAGGTCGCCCGGGACGGCGTCGAGCACGCGCGACGTCAGCAGTTCGACACCGTGATCATCGACACGGCCGGCCGCCTCGGCGTCGACGCCGAGCTCATGAAGCAGGCCGCCGACATCCGCAAGGCGACCGCGCCGGACGAGGTCCTCTTCGTCATCGACGCGATGATCGGTCAGGATGCCGTGAACACGGCCAAGGCGTTCCAGGACGGTGTCGACTTCACCGGTGTCGTGCTCTCCAAGCTCGACGGCGACGCACGCGGTGGTGCCGCGCTGTCCGTGGCCTCCGTGACCGGTCGCCCCATCATCTTCGCGTCGACGGGTGAGGGCCTCGACGACCTCGAGCCCTTCCACCCCGACCGCATGGCGAGCCGCATCCTCGACCTCGGCGACATCCTCACCCTCATCGAGCAGGCCCAGCAGGCCTTCGATGAGGAGGAGGCGCAGCGCGTCGCTGAGAAGCTCGCGACCGAGCAGTTCACCCTCGAGGACTTCCTCGAGCAGCTCCAGCAGGTCCGCAAGATGGGCTCGATGAAGAAGATGCTCGGGATGCTGCCCGGTATGGGGCAGATGAAGCAGCAGATCGAGAACTTCGACGAGCGCGAGATCGACCGGACCGAGGCGATCATCCGCTCCATGACGCCGGGAGAGCGCCGCAATCCGAAGGTGCTCAACGGCTCGCGTCGCCTCCGCATCGCCCGCGGCTCGGGCATGACGGTCACCGACGTGAACCAGCTCGTGCAGCGCTTCGACCAGGCGGCCAAGATGATGAAGACCGTGGCTCGCGGCGGCGTCCCCTCGATGCCGGGGATGGGTGCTGTCGGCGGCAAGCCGGGCGCCTCGAGCAAGCGCGGGAAGAAGCAGAAGAGCGGTGGCGGATCGCGCTCCGGCAATCCCGCCAAGCGCGCGGCCGAGAACGCGGGCATCACGTCGGCGAGCACGGCGGCATCCGGCTCCGGGTTCGGGCTCGGCGCACCCGCTCAGCCGAGCGAGGCCGACCTCGCCGAGATCCAGAAGCTCTTCGGCAAGGGCTGAACCGGCTCAGCCGACCGAGACGACGTCCCGGAGGCTGGGTCCGCCGCGGAATTCCCGGATGAGGTGGTGCACCACCTCGCGCAGGTCGCCGTCGGCGGCATCGGCCACCCGGATCTGTCGCTCGTAGCTCGCGCCCTGGTCGAGGATCTGCGCGACGCCGGCGAATTCCTTCGCGCAGTGGAGCTCCGCGGCGATGGGAGAGAGCGAGTCGACGATCTCGCGGAGATGGTCGGCGACGGGGCGCTGCCGCCCGTCGCGGTCGACGATGACGTCGGCCTGCAGTCCGTAGCGTGCGGCCCGCCACTTGTTCTCGCGGACGAACCACGGCTGGATCGTCGGGAGGGCCCGCCCCTCGTCGAGCATCCGCGAGAAATGCTCGGCGAGGACCTGCACGAGGGCGGCGACCGCAGCGAGTTCGGGGAGCGTTGACATGCCGTCGCACGCGCGGATCTCGATGGTGCCCCACCGTGGTGCCGGCCGGATGTCCCACCGCACCTCGGTCGAATCGGCCATGACCCCCGTGCGCTCCATGTCGCCCAGGTAGGCCTCGTACTCGGCCCACGACTCCAGCGGCCAGGGGAGCCCCGCCGTCGGGAGCTGCTGGAAGACGAGGGCGCGGTTGGACGCGTACCCCGTGCGGTCGCCGGCCCAGAACGGACTCGAGGCGGACAGCGCCTGGAGGTGGGGGAGATAAGCCGAGAGCGCGTTGATCATGGGGAAGACCTTCGACACGTCCTCCACCCCGACGTGGACGTGGATGCCCCAGATCATCATGTTGCGCCCCCACCACTGGGTCCGCTCGATGAGCTTGTGGTAGCGCGTCTTGTCCGTGACCTGCTGGTCGTACCAGCGTGCGAACGGGTGGCTGCCGGCGCAGAGGAGCTCGACGCCCAGGGGATCGGTGACCGTGCGGACGAGATCGATCGCATCCCCGATGTCGTCCACCGCCGCCGCGACGGTGTCGCCGACGCCGCTCGTCACCTCGATGGTGTTCGTCAGGAGCTCGCCCGTGACCGTGTGACGCTCGTGCCGCGTCTGCTCCTCGACCTGGTCGAGGATGCCGGGGGCCGCCGGCACGAGATCACCGGTCGACCTGTCGGCCAACATGATCTCCCATTCGATTCCGACGGACGAACGGGCGGATGTGGCGAAGGTCACCGTCATCGGCCCAGTGTGGCACGCCGATCCGGCGGTTCGCGGCATCCCTCTCCATCTGGCAGAATGGACGGTTGGACCGCCTTGCCCGACCCTCTATCCGGCTCGGAGGTCCACCGCAGAGCTCCCGCCGGGTGTGCACCCCACGCTCCAGGCGACGTTCATCATCATTCGCAACACCATTCAGGAGAATTGTGGCTGTCAAGATCCGTCTGAAGCGCATGGGCAAGATCCGTGCGCCGTACTACCGCATCGTCGTCGCCGACTCGCGCACCAAGCGCGACGGTCGCGTGATCGAGGAGATCGGCAAGTACCACCCCACCGAGCAGCCCTCGTTCATCGAGGTCGACTCGGAGCGCGCGCAGTACTGGCTCTCCGTCGGCGCGCAGCCGACCGAGCAGGTCGCCGCCATCCTCAAGCTCACGGGCGACTGGGGCAAGTTCAAGGGCGACAAGGACGCGGTCTCGACCGTGAAGACCGCCGAGCCGAAGGCTCCCTTCGAGCTCGACTCGTCGAAGAAGTCGGTCGTCAAGCCGAAGGCCGAGAAGAAGGCCGAAGCGCCCGCCGCCGACGCCGAGGCCGCCGACGCGACCGAGTCCGAGTAAGACCTTGCTGGCCGCCGCGCTCGAACACATCGTCAAGGGGATCGTCGATCACCCGGATGACGTCACCATCGCCTCCAGCTCCTCGCCTCGCGGCGAGGTGCTCGAAGTGCGTGTGCACCCCGATGACCGGGGTCGTGTGATCGGGCGCGGCGGACGCACGGCGAAAGCCCTGCGCACCCTCATCTCCGCGCTGGCCGACGGCTCGCGCGTCCGCGTCGACGTTGCGGACGACTGAGATGTCGGCGAAATCGGCCCGAACGCAGTTGCGTGTCGGGCGCCTGGTCAAGGCGCACGGCCTCAAGGGCGCCCTCAAGCTCGAGCTCTACACGGATGACCCGGACGGGCGTTTCGTCACCGGTGCCGTCTTCACGCTGCAGGTCCCGGAGTCCTCGCCCTGGCACGGCAAGACCGTGACCGTCCGCGAGTTCAAATGGATGAACTCGCACCCCGTCGTCTTCCTCGAGGGGATCGACGATCGCAGAGCGGCCGAGTCCCTCGTGCGGGCGATCCTGTGGATCGAGCAGGATGCCTCCGCTCCGGTCGTCGAAGACGACGCCTGGTACGACCACCAGCTCGTCGGGCTCGACGTCGTGCGCGACGGCGATGTCGTCGGCAAAGTGGTCCGTGTCGACCACTTCCCGGCCCAGGATCTCCTCGGAGTCCAGCTGACGCAGGACGGCGACCGCGAGGTGCTCGTCCCCTTCGTGAAGGCCATCGTTCCCGAGGTGGACATGGCTGCCGGCCGGCTGATCGTCACCCCGCCGCCAGGCTTGTTCGAAGAGCTTCCCGCCGACGACGACCACTCCGAGGGATCCTCGGACGAGGTCGCCGATGAGGACGTCCGCGGAGCCTGACGTGCGCATCGACGTCGTCACGATCTTCCCCGCATTCTTCGACGTCCTGGAGGTCTCGCTGCTCGGTCGAGCGCGCGGAGCCGGCCTCCTCGACATCCGCGTCCACGATCTCCGCGAGCACGCGACCGATCGTCACCGCACCGTCGACGACACGCCCTACGGGGGTGGCGCCGGGATGGTGATGAAGCCCGAACCCTGGGCGCTGGCGCTGGATGAGATCGCCGCCGCAGGTCACGACGCCGAGGATGCGGCATCCGGACCGCTCTTCCTCTTCCCCTCGCCTGCGGGCGAACGGTTCACGCAGTCCCTCGCCCGCGAGTGGAGCCACGAGCCGCACATCGTCTTCGGCTGCGGACGGTACGAGGGTATCGACGAGCGCGTCTTCTCGTACGCCGCGACCATCGGCCGCGTGCGCCTGGTGAGCCTCGGAGACTACGTGCTGAACGGCGGTGAAGTCGCGGCCATGGCGATGATCGAAGCCGTGGGGCGACTCGTCCCGGGCGTTGTCGGCAATCCCGAGAGCCTCGTCGAGGAGTCGCACGAGGACGGGCTGCTCGAATACCCCTCCTACACGAAGCCCGCGTCGTGGCGAGGGTACGAGGTTCCCGACGTCCTGCTGAGCGGTCACCACGGACGTGTCGCGCAGTGGCGTCGCGACCAGCAGGTCGAGCGCACCAGGACGCGTCGCCCCGACCTCCTGCCCGAGTAGCCGGAACCCGCAGAGGCCGGTCGGTCCTCGTCGTCGTAGCATCGGAGGATGCCCCTGCGTCGTGGATTCTTCTTCTGGCTCCTCCCGAGCGCGGCCATCCTGCCGCTCTGGCTCCTGGTGGGCTGGATCGTCTCGGACGCCGGTGGGTGGGCGCTCGCTTGGGTCCTCGTGATAGCGATCCCGTCCGTACTCGTCGGTCAGCTCATCCTGACCCTCCTCATCCGCTCCCGAGGGACCGTCCGGCACACGCGGACGGTGTCATGGTGGGATGCAGGCGGTGTCGGCCTCTGGCACGTCCTGACGATCGCGGTGGGCTTGTTCAATCAGACGTGGTTCTGGCCGCTCCTGATCGCAGCGACCGTCGTGTACCTCGCCGTCTTCTGGTCCTCGCTCCGGCAGCTGTTCCAGGAGGCCCGCCCCTCGGTGATCCTCCGTCGCTACACGGCCCCGGCCACGACAGGACGTCGCGATCCTTCGGTGGTCGTCCTCGAGGAGAAGCGCGACCCCCTCGTCTGATCCGGGCGCGTTTGGAGGGGGTCGGCATCCATGGCAGAATGGACGCTTGTGCCCTGACAGACCTCTGCCTCGGGGGAGTTCGGAGCCGCATCGGCGCCGACAGGGCACCGCATCCTTTCTCCTCTAACTCTCGCGATCGACCTGGGGCGGTCGCAGGAAGTGACGATCATGCAGATCCTCGACTCCGTCGACGCAGCCTCGCTGCGGTCCGACATCCCCGTCTTCAACGCCGGCGACAACGTGAAGGTCCACGTCAACATCACCGAAGGCAACCGCTCGCGCATCCAGGTGTTCCAGGGTGTCGTCATCGGTCGCTCGGGTGACGGCGTCCGGGAGACGTTCACCGTTCGCAAGATCAGCTTCCAGGTGGGCGTCGAGCGTACCTTCCCGGTGCACAGCCCCGTGATCGACCACATCGAGGTCGTCACCCGCGGTGACGTGCGTCGCGCGAAGCTGTACTACCTGCGCGAGCTGCGCGGCAAGAAGGCGAAGATCAAGGAGAAGCGCGACCGCTGAGCGCTTTTCCACGGATGCCCCGGGACACTGTCCCGGGGCATCCGTCGTTCCCGGGTGTTTCGATCCCCGGTCCAGCCGTCATGTGCGACGCTGGTGGATGGTCGCCGAACCCCGGCGCCGGTGAAGGACAGCATGACCACCGACTCCTCGTCGCCCGCCGTCGACAGCGACACGCGTCCCCGTCGCGGACCGTGGCCTTTCATCCGCGACCTCCTCGTGATCCTGCTGGTCGCGGTGCTCGTCTCCTTCCTGGTGAAGACGTTCCTCGTGCGGTCGTTCTACATCCCGTCGGGCTCGATGGAGCGAACGCTGCTGAAGGGCGACCGGATCCTCGTCGATGAGCTGACGCCCCGCTTCGGTGCGTACGAGCGCGGCGACGTCGTGGTCTTCCGCGACCCGGGCGGGTGGCTTCCGACGACCTACGAGCCCGAGCAGCCCCCGCTGACGGCTGCGCTGGACTGGCTGGGATCCCTCGTGGGCCTGACGGCGTCCGACAGCGAGGATCACCTGATCAAGCGCATCATCGGCCTACCCGGCGATCACGTGATCTGCTGCAACGCACTGGGGCAGGTCACGGTCAACGGCGTGCCGATCGACGAGACCCCGTACCTCGATCTCGGCCCCTCGCAGTCCGCCCCCGAGGAGTTCGACTACGACGTCACGGTCCCCGAGGGCTCCGTCTGGGTTCTCGGCGACAACCGCGACAACTCTCAGGATTCCCGATACCAGCAGGATCAGCCCGGTCACGGCTTCGTCCCGATCGACAACATCGTGGGGCGGGCATTCCTCATCACCTGGCCGTTCGACCGGTTCGGGACGATCGACTTCCACCACGAGGTGTTCAGAGGGGTCCCGGCGCCGTGATGGCGGCGGTCGCGCCGACGCTGACCTTGGAGCGCCGCCTGCTGAAAGAGCACTCGCTCGTCATCGCGTGCGACGAGGTCGGTCGGGGCGCGCTGGCAGGACCGGTCGCCGTCGGGGCGGTGGCAGCGGATGCCGCCTTCAGCCGCCGCCGGATACCGGAGGGGCTCCGTGACTCCAAGCTCATCGTCGAACCCCGACGCGCGGGCATCGCCGAGCGGGCGCGCGCATGGGTTCCCGCGCACGCTGTCGGGTGGGCGTCGGCGGCCGAGGTGGACGACGTCGGCATCATCCGGGCGCTCGGCCTCGCCGCGGTGAGGGCGATCGAAGGACTGGGTGCCCAGGGGGTCGACATCGACGACGCCCTGGTGATCCTCGACGGCAACCACGACTACATCACCCCCGTCTCCGCGGTGGGTCGCGGTGTCCGGCCCGTCATCAAAGCGGACCGGGACTGCGCGTCGGCATCGGCGGCATCCGTCATCGCGAAGGTCTCACGCGACGAGTACATGAGCGGACTCGACGGAGACGCCCCCGTCTACGGCTGGTCGCGGAACAAGGGTTACGCGAGCGCAGAGCATCGCGCAGCCATCGAGACCCACGGTCTGAGCGTGCATCACCGGGCGTCGTGGGCCATCGCGTCGGCGCCGACGCTGTTCTAGGTCCGCGCGCGCCGAGCGCCCGCCTAGGATGGAATCACCATGGATGACGAAGTCTTCGAGGACTACGACCGCGAGCTGGAACTGGCTCTGTACAAGGAGTACCGCGACGTCGTCGGTCAGTTCCAATACGTGATCGAGACCGAGCGACGGTTCTACCTCGCCAACGATGTGAACGTGGTCCGCCGCGACACCGAGCACGACTTCTACTTCGAGATCTCGATGACCGACGTCTGGGTGTGGGACATCTACCGCGCCGATCGGTTCGTCAAGTCGGTCCGCGTCCTCACCTTCAAGGATGTGAACGTGGAGGAACTGCAGCGTCGGGACTTCCAGCTCCCTGAAGAGCTCTCGCTCGACGGCTGAGCCTCCTCCCCAGGTCGGGTTCCGTCGCGTGGCTCCACGGGTCCGGCAGTAGCGGCGGGAAACGGATCGCGCGCCCTCGACAGTGGGGGAATGGCAGCGAAAGACGACCTCGGCCGAGCGGGCGAAGAGCGTGCCGAGAGGCACCTTCGCACCCTCGGCTACCGCATCCTCGATCGGAACTGGCGAAGCCGCAGCGGCGAGATCGACATCGTCGCCGCCCGCGGAAGGGACCTCGTCGTCGTCGAGGTGAAGACGCGACGCGGCGAATGGTTCGGCCATCCCTTCGCCGCCGTGGATGCGAGGAAGCGGGATCGCCTTTGGCGCCTGGGCGCCGCCTGGGTCGTCGCTCACCCTGACGCAGCTCGGGGGAGGCGACTGCGGCTCGATGTGATCGGCGTCACAGGCCCGGATCCCGAGTCGGCGGTCGTGGAGCACCTGGAGGACCTCCGATGAGCCTCGGCCGTACGTGGTCCGTCGTCCTCACCGGGTTGGTGGGAGACATCGTGGAGGTCGAAGCGGACCTCTCGAACCAGATCCCCGGCTTCTCCATCATCGGTCTGGCGGACAAGGCGCTCGGCGAAGCGCAGCAGCGGGTCCACAACGCCTGCGCCAACAGTGACCTCGCGTTGCCTCGTCGCCATGTGACGGTGAACCTGTCGCCCGCGAACCTTCCCAAGCGGGGTTCGGCGTTGGATGTCGCCGTGGCCATCGCTGCAGTGGCGACCGAGGCCCCGCTGGATCGGGAGTCGCTCGCCGAGACGGTCCACCTGGGCGAACTGGGTCTCGACGGCAGGCTGCGCCCCGTCTCGGGGATCCTCCCGGCCGTCCTGGCGGCCGCGCGGGCCGGCTTCCGCCGGGTCATCGTCCCCCACGGCAACCTCGCCGAGGCGGCGCTCGTGGAGGGGATCGAAGTGCGAGGCGCCGTCAGCCTGCGCGATGTCGCACGGGCGCACGGACTGGACGTGCCCGACGTCGAGACCGAGCCGGTCGCAGGCCCGGGCGACGTCGAGACCGATGAGGTGGCGACGCCCGATCTGGCTGACGTGATCGGCCAGCGCGACGCCGTCGAAGCCCTCATCGTCGCCGCGGCCGGCGGCCATCACCTGCTGATGAGCGGCCCGCCGGGGGCGGGGAAGACGATGTTGGCCAAGCGTCTGCCAGCCCTCCTGCCCGACCTCGACGACGAGACGGCCCTGCAAGTGGCGTCGATCCGCTCGCTCGCAGGTCTGCCCGTCACGACGCTTCGTCGCCGACCGCCGTTCGAAGCGCCTCACCACACCGCGTCGGCCGTTGCTCTCGTCGGCGGGGGGAGTCGGATCCTGCAGCCGGGGGCGATCGCTCGAGCGAGTGGGGGAGTCCTGTTCCTCGACGAGGCGGGAGAGTTCAGCGGGCATGCGTTGGACGCCCTCCGCCAGCCCCTCGAGTCGGGCCGCATCGAGATCCACCGGGTCGGCTTCCGTGCGGTTCTGCCCGCGCGGTTCCAACTCGTGGTGGCGACGAACCCGTGTCCCTGCGGCAACTACGGCGTCCCGGGAGGTGCCTGCTCCTGCCCTTCGCTCGCCATCCGGCGCTACCTCGGCAGACTGTCAGGCCCCCTCATCGACCGGATCGACATCGAACTGGGGTTGCAGCGCGTGTCCGCGACGCAGAGCGTGGTCGCAGGGATGTCGACGGACGAGGCGCGCGAGCGAGTCTCGGGTGCACGCGACCGCGCACGTCACCGTCTGTCCGACACCCCCTGGCGCACCAACAGCGAGGTGGAGGGAACATGGCTCCGATCCGGCCCGCTTCGCCCCGAGCCGTCGATCACGCGCCCGCTCGACGACGCGCTGCACCGTGGCTCCCTCACACTGCGGGGTTACGACCGAGTCCTCCGAGTGGCGTGGACGCTCGCCGACCTCGGCGGGCGGGGCCATCCGAATGCTGCGGACATCGGCGGTGCGCTGTACCTCAAGAGGGGAGCGTCGCCGCGATGAGCTCCGACCTCACCGCCTGGCGCGGTCGCCTGGCGGGCCTCGTGCCCGCCGCGATACTCGACGACGCGCAGGCCGTCGCCCGGCATCACGCCGCCGCAGTGTGGTCGTGTCTCACCGAGCCCGGCGACGGCGTGGCCGGCGCCCTCATCTCGGAGATGGGGGCGGTCGAGGCACTCGATGTCGCCGTCAGGGATGCCGACACCGGGAACGCGGCCGTCGACGCCGGGCGACGCCGCTGGCGTGCGCGCTGGGCGACCGTCGACGACGCCTTCGACCGCGCGAGGCGCGTCCGCGCGTCGCTCATCGTGCCGGGAAGCGCCAAATGGCCCGCGGCGGTGGAGGATCTCGGCATCCACTCGCCTCATGCACTCTGGACCCGGGGCGACGCGGAGGCGTTGCGCCGAGACGGTTCCGCCCTCGCCCTCGTCGGAGCCCGTGCGGCGACCGCCTACGGGGAGCACGTCACCGCTGAGCTCGCCACGCAACTGTCCCACCGGGGCGCGTCGATCGTGTCGGGGGGCGCGTACGGCATCGACGGCATGGCGCATCGCGCGTGCCTCGCAGCGGGCGGAGTCACCGTCGCCGTGCTCGCAGGGGGCGTCGACCGAGCATATCCAGCCGGTCACGCCGATCTGCTGGGGCGCATCGCCGGAGGTCCCGGGGTCGTCGTTGCCGAGGTCCCGTGCGGGACGGCGCCGACGAAGTGGCGGTTCCTCCAGCGCAACCGGCTGATCGCTGCGCTCGGCCGCGCGACCGTCGTGGTGGAGGCGGGCTGGCGCAGCGGGTCGCTCAACACCGCAGGTCATGCAGCAGCGCTGGGCCGACCGCTCGGGGCCGTCCCGGGACCGGTCACGAGCGCGGCGTCGGCGGGATGTCACCGGTTGCTGCGGGAGTACGACGCGCGCTGCATCACGTCGGCGGACGATGCCGCGGAACTGTACGGCGGCGCGGAGACATCCGGATCGACGTCGCCGGACAGGACGGACGATCGGACGCGCGTCCTTGACGCCCTGAGCTTCCGGAGTCCGAGGACGCCGGAGGATGTCGCGCTCCGGGCGGGATTCGCGCCCGAAGAGGCCCGAGGGCTCCTCGCGGTGCTCGAGCTCGAGGGGCGGGCTCGGCGCGGTCCGGACGGATGGCGGCGTTCAGCGTCCCCGGGATGAGGCGGCGCCTCCGCCGCGCATCGGCACGCCTCCCGCCGACACGGTCATCGCGCGGCATCCTGGGAAGGTGCGTATGTCGGCGGCGGTCCTGCTCTACACGGAGCACGCGGAACGCGTGCGCCGGCTCTCCGCCGCCACGGTGCGGGCGTATCGCTCCGACCTCGCGGACCTCGCCGTTTTTCTGGGCGACCCCGAGCTCGACCGCATCGACGTGGAAGACCTGCGGGAGTGGCTGTGGGCGGCGACCCAGCGCGGCACTGCGCGGGCGAGCCTTGCTCGGCGCACCGCATCCGTGCGCGGCTTCTTCGCGTGGGCGGCGGGGGAGCGATTGCGCGAGGACGACCCGACCCTGCGGCTCGTGACCCCCAAGCGCGGCCGCACCCTCCCCGCCGTCGCGTCGTCGTCGTCGCTTCAGCACGCCCTCGACGATCTGCGCGTCGAGGCTGACGCCGCGGGGGACCCGATTGTCCTCCGCGATGCCGCGCTCCTCGAACTCCTCTACGGTTCGGCCCTGCGGGTGTCCGAAGCCTGCGGCCTCGATCTCGACTCGCTCGACCGCGGAGCGGCGACGGTCCGGGTGTTCGGTAAAGGGGGCAAGGAGCGCGTCGTGCCCTACGGGGCGCCCGCAGCTCTCGCGCTCGACGCCTGGATCGTCCGTGGACGGCCCGCCCTCCTCGCCGGTACGGAGGCATCCGCGCTCTTCCTCGGCGCGCGCGGCGGACGCCTGGGCGTGCGCACCGCGTACGACGTCGTCCGCCGCATCGTCGGCCCCGTCGTGGGAGCGGATGCCGTCGGCCCCCACGCCCTCCGCCACTCGGCTGCCACGCACCTGCTCGACGGCGGTGCCGACCTCCGCGCGGTGCAGGAACTCCTCGGGCACGCGAGCCTCGGGACGACGCAGATCTACACGCACGTATCCACCGAACGACTGACCGCGGCCTACCGGCTGGCCCACCCGCGCGCCTAGGGCGCTCAGCAGCAGGGCAGCAGCACGGCCCGTGGGACGCGACCCATCAGCGCGAGGGGGTTCACGTACTCGCCGTCGTGCCGCACGCCGACGTGGAGGGAGCCCGGCCCTGCATGACCGCCCTCGGAGATCCGGCCGATGGGGTCGCCGGCCCGCACGACGTCACCGGGGGCGACGGTCGGCGTCACGGGCTCGACGCTCGTGACCCATCCGCCCCCGTGATCGATGCTCACCACCCCGCGATCGACGACGGTGCCGGCGAACGCCACGACCCCGTCCGCGGGCGCCGCGACCACGTCGTCGGCGGGCCCGATGTCGATGCCCCGATGCCCGGGTCCGTAGTCGTGCGCGGGCGCCTCGAAAGGAACGAGGACACGGGCTCCGCTCACCGGTAGCCGCCAGGAGGGCGGCGGGTCCTCCGCGGCAGCCGCGCCCCAGGGCGCCAGAGCGAGCAGAAGGGCGAGAGCCGCGGTCGACGCGGGGGAGCGAAGGATGCGGTGCATCCCCTGATCGTCGACGGGTGCGACAACAGCGCGACGACGGGTTCGCCATCCGGGGGATGATCCGTCGTTCCGCGGCGCGGGGGAGAAGCCCCGTTCTTGCTATGCTGATGGGGCACCTCGCTCGTCGGGGTGACTACGCGTGCCCTGAGCGGCTCGATCCGACCACGTCGATCGACATCGCGGCATCCCACCCAACGGTCTCCTCCGGGAGCGGGTGCGTGCCGGGCACCAGGCTCGTCGCGACCAACGGTCCGGCGCGATCAACCACACAGAACAGGAGAACGGCCATGGCCGTCGTCACCATTCGCCAGCTGCTCGACAGCGGCGTCCACTTCGGACACCAGACCCGCCGGTGGAACCCGAAAGTCAAGCGCTTCATCCTCACCGAGCGCAGCGGCATCCACATCATCGACCTGCAGCAGTCGCTCGGCTACATCGACAAGGCGTACGAGTACGTCCGCGAGACCGTTGCCCACGGCGGCACCGTCCTTTTCGTCGGCACCAAGAAGCAGGCGCAGGAGATCATCGCCGAGCAGGCAACGCGCGTCGGCCAGCCCTTCGTCAACCAGCGCTGGCTCGGTGGCCTCCTCACCAACTTCTCGACGGTCTCCAAGCGCCTCGCTCGCATGAAGGAGCTCGAGGAGCTCAACTTCGACAACCCCTCGGAGAGCGGCTTCACGAAGAAGGAGCTGCTTCTCAAGAAGCGCGAGCTCGACAAGCTGCACAAGTCGCTCGGCGGTATCCGCAACCTGACCAAGACGCCGTCGGCCATCTGGATCGTCGACGCGAAGCGCGAGCACCTCGCGGTCAGCGAAGCGCAGAAGCTCGGCATCCCCGTGATCGGCATCCTCGACACGAACGCCGACCCGGACGAGTTCCAGTTCCCGATCCCGGGCAACGATGACGCGATCCGCTCGGTCAGCCTGCTGACGCGCATCATCGCCGACGCCGCCGCCGAGGGTCTCATCCAGCGCCACAACCCGACCGATGAGTCGGCCGAGGCCGAGCCGCTGGCCGACTGGGAGCGCGAGCTCCTCGAGTCCGCTCCCGCCGAGCAGGCCGACGCTCCGGCTGCGGAGGAGTCCGCTGCCGAGGCTCCTGCCGAGGAGGCTCCGGCCGCCGAGGAGGCTCCGGCCGCCGAGGCGACCGAGGCTCCCGCCGAGGCCAAGTCCGCCGAGTGATCTTCCCGTCGGCGCCCCGCCACCCGCGGGGCGCCGACGTCCGGATACAACCACCCAACTACTGAGGAGCCGCCACCCATGGCAAACTTCACCATCGCCGACATCAAGGCGCTGCGCGAGCAGCTCGGCACGGGAATGGTCGACACGAAGAAGGCGCTCGAGGAGGCCGAGGGCGACCTCGAGAAGGCCGTCGAGATCCTCCGCCTCAAGGGCGCGAAGGGCAACGCGAAGCGTGCCGACCGCTCGACGAGCGAGGGCCTGATCGCCGCACGCGAGCAGGACGGCAAGGTCACGCTCATCGAGCTGAACACCGAGACCGACTTCGTCGCGAAGAACGAGCGTTTCATCGCGCTCTCCGAGAAGGTCCTCGACGCGGCTGCTGCAGCCGGTGCCGACTCGGCCGAGGCTGCTCTCGCCGCCGACGCCGGTGGCAAGACGGTCGCCGACCTCATCTCCGACGAGGCCGCGATCATCGGCGAGAAGGTCGAGCTGCGCCGCGTCCGCACCCTGTCCGGTGACGCGTTCCAGGTCTACCTGCACAAGACGAGCAAGGACCTGCCCCCGCAGGTCGGCGTCGTCGTCGCCTACTCGGGTGACGACGCCGAGACCGCTCGCTCGATCGCGCAGCACGTCTCGTTCGCCAACCCGACGTACCTCTCGCGCGACGAGGTCCCCGAGGCCGACGTCGAGAAGGAGCGTGAGATCGTCACCGAGATCTCCCGCAACGAGGGCAAGCCCGAGGCCGCCCTTCCGAAGATCGTCGAGGGTCGCGTGAACGCGTTCTTCAAGCAGGTCGCCCTGCTCGACCAGGACTACGCGAAGGACAACAAGCTGTCCGTCGCCAAGGTCGCGGCCGACGCCGGGATCACGATCACCGGCTTCGCCCGCTTCAAGGTCGGCGCGTAAGCAGATGGACGAGGGGTTCGCATCGGAAGATGCGGACCCCTTTTCCGTGCCGTTCGATAGTCTCCCCCTAGACGAGAGGATCCCCGCGTGATCGATGAGAACACCGGACGCCGTCGCGTCCTTCTGAAACTTTCCGGCGAAGCGTTCGGTGCCGGCCAGCTCGGCGTCAACCCCGACGTGGTCAGCCAGATCGCCCGAGAGATCGCGGCGGCCGTCGACCGCGTGGAGGTCGCCGTCGTCGTCGGCGGCGGGAACTTCTTCCGCGGCGCTGAGCTGAGCCAGCGCGGCATGGACCGCGGCCGCGCCGACTACATGGGCATGCTGGGCACGGTGATGAACGCGCTCGCCCTTCAGGACTTCCTCGAGCAGGCCGGCGCCGCCACACGCGTGCAGTCCGCGATCTCCATGACACAGGTCGCCGAGCCCTACATCCCGCGCCGCGCCGAGCGTCACCTCGAGAAGGGCCGCGTCGTCATCTTCGGCGCCGGCGCCGGACTTCCGTACTTCTCGACCGACACGGTGGCCGCGCAGCGCGCCCTCGAGATCGGAGCGGTCGAGGTCCTCGTCGCCAAGAACGGCGTCGACGGCGTCTACACCGCCGACCCGAAGACGGATGCCTCGGCGCAGAAGCTCGACACGATCACCTATCGTGACGCTCTGCAGCGTGGCCTCAAAGTCGTCGATTCGACGGCGTTCAGCCTGTGCATGGACAACGGCATGGACATGCGCGTGTTCGGTATGGAGCCAGCCGGCAACGTCACCCGTGCACTCCTCGGAGAATCGATCGGCACGCTCGTCAGCGTCTGAGGTCCACCCGGCCGACGACTAGACTCAACAGGACGTACCGACGAATGGAGAGACCGTGATCGCCGAGATCCTGGCCGACACGAAGACCCGCATGGCCCGCGCCGTCGAGGCTGCGAAAGAGGACTTCTCGACCGTCCGCACCGGACGCGCGAACCCGCAGCTGTTCCAGAAGGTCATGGTCGAGTACTACGGCACCCCGACCCCGCTGGCGCAGCTCGCATCGCTCAACGCGCTCGAGGCTCGCACGCTCGTCATCACCCCGTACGACAAGTCCGCGTTGAAGGGCATCGAGCAGGCCGTCCGCGACATGCCGAACCTCGGCGCGAATCCGTCGAACGACGGCAACGTCGTCCGTGTCACGATGCCCGAGCTGACGGCTGACCGCCGCAAGGAGTACGTCAAGCTCGTCAAGACCAAGGCGGAGGACGCGAAGGTGCACGTCCGCGGCATCCGTCGCAAGTCGAAGGACGAGCTCGACGCTCTCAAGGGCGAAGTGAGCGACGACGACCTCGCTCGTGCCGAGAAGGAGCTCGACGCGGTGACCAAGACGCACGTCGACCTGATCGACGAGGCGTTGAAGCGCAAAGAGGCAGAACTCCTCGAGGTCTGAGATCGTCATGTCCGAAGACGCATCGGGGAAGGCGCCCGGACCGGACGCCTCCCCGAGCCGATCCGACTCGCGCCGCGGCGGGGATGCCGCGGCGGACTCGTCGTCCTTCCAGGCTCACGTGCGTGCAGCGCGCAGCGAGTTCGAGAGCCAGATCGAACGTGCTCGGGTCGAGTTCGAAGAGGCCAACGAGCGTCTGAACGCGCGCTCCGGGCGCAATCTCCTCGTCGCCACCCTGATCGGTCTCGCGATCGGTGCGGTGGTGCTGGGGTCGCTGCTGTTCTGGAAGTGGGCGTTCATCGCCTTCGCCGTGCCGCTGTGCCTCATGGGAGCCCTCGAGTTCACTCGTGCCCTCCAGGCCGCGGGCCGTCGGATCGACCTCGCCGCGCAGCTGTCGGCCGGTGTCCTGGTCCTCGGCGCTGCGTTTGTGGGCTACCTGACGCAGTGGTTCGTCATCTTCGCCGCCGTCGTCCTCGTCGTCGTGTGGCGTCTCGTCGCCCAGATGGCGGCTCATGACGGGCGGCGGTACGGCGACGTGGTCAGCGATGTCCTCGCCAGCGGTCTGATCCAGCTGTACGTCGTGTTCCACGGCAGCCTCGCACTGGTGATCCTGCGTCAGGATCACGGCGAGCTGTGGTTGCTCGCCGTACTCGTCATCGCCGTGGCGGTGGACACGGGTGCGTACGCCAGCGGTGTCGCGCTCGGTCGGCATCCGATGGCCCCTCGGATCAGCCCGAACAAGACCTGGGAGGGGTTCGGCGGCGCCGTCGTCGCCAGCCTCGTCGCCGGCGGGCTGCTCGGCGTGCTGATGCTGCAGATCCCGCTCTGGGCCGGCCTCATCCTCGGACTCGCCATCCTCGTCTCCGCGACGGTGGGCGACCTCGGCGAGTCCCTCATCAAGCGCGACCTCGGCATCAAGGACATGAGCTCCTTCCTCCCCGGCCACGGGGGAGTGCTGGACCGCCTCGATTCGATCCTCCCGTCGCTCGTCCCCGGCCTCGCCCTGTACATCCTCCTGAATCCGTTGAGCGCACTGACATGACCGAACTGACTTCGCCCGCCGCTTTTCCCGCCTCCGGCCGCCGGAAGGGTTACGCGCGGCAGCCCGTCGACGAGTTCCTCGCCTCGACGCGCGCGGCGTTCGAGACCGAGGGTACGACGGTGACGTCCGAGGACATCCGGAGCGCGGCTTTCCCGATCGTCCGGGACGGGTACGCCGTCGAGGCCGTCGACGCCGCCCTGGCACGCATTGAGGATGCGTTCGCGCAGCGGGAGCGGGCCGCGGCGATGTCGCAGCGCGGCGCGCGCGCGTGGGTGGGCGCGTCCCGTGCGCTCGCCCAGGAGATCCTCGACAGGCTGTCCCGCCCCGCCCACCACAAGTTCCGGCGCGTCTCGCCCCTTCGCTTCGGGTATCGCGTCGACGAGGTCGACCTCGTCGCGGGTCGCGTCGCGCGGTACCTCGAGGCAGGCGACGGGCTCACGATCGAGCAGGTGCGCACGGTGGCGTTCCGTATGCAGCTCCGTGGCTACGACGAGGCGCAGGTGGATGCCGTGCTGGATGCGGTGGTCGACGTGATGCAGTCCGTCGGATGACCGCGTGGCGGCGGTTCCCCGCCGCGGATATGATCGGTGCACTGTGACTTCCGGCAACGAGATCCTCCCGTCCCGCACCGGCGTCGCCGCGCGGTCGGGCCGGCACTCGGCACTCGTCGCACCTGCTTCTCGCTGGTCGCGTCGTCGCGGTGTGCTCGGGGCGTTCGCGGTGATGGCGACGGCGGGGTTCGTGGCGGCATCCCTCGTCCCGCTCGTCTCGTTCCCGAACACCGCTGAGGCGACCGAACTCGACCCGATGTCGCTCTACGCCTCCACGGTCCACGACGCGCAGCAGTATCACGCCGGCGAGGCCCCGGTCCTCGAACTCGACCGTGCGAGCGAGTACACGGTGTACGTCAAGCCGACCCCCACTCCGACGCCCACTCCCACCCCCGCGAAGAAGTCCGGCTCGGGCTCGTCATCCGGGTGGAGCCCGCCGTTCGTGACCCCGAATCCCGGGAGCGCGCAGGCCATCGCCTACGACATGGTGACCGCGCGCGGCTGGGGCGACTCGGAGTTCGCCTGCTTGGTCGCGTTGTGGAAGAAGGAGTCGGGCTGGCGCGTCAACGCGTACAACGCCTCGAGCGGTGCCTACGGGATCGCCCAGGCCACTCCCGGACGCAAGATGTCGTCCGTGGGCTCTGACTGGCAGACGAACCCGGCGACACAGATCACGTGGGGACTCGGCTACATCCAGGGCCGGTACGGCACCCCGTGCGGCGCGTGGGGGAAGTCGCAGCGTTCGGGCTGGTACTGAGCCGATGCCCCGCTCGCACCGCCGGAAGCCCACCGGCTCCGACGCATCCTTCGATCGCCTGCTGGCCGGCTGGAAGCGGACCGAGCAGCGACGCGGTGTGGAATGGACCGTTCAACCGGTGTCGGCCGTCCAGGCGCAGAAGGAGTACACCTGCCCCGGCTGCGGCCGCACGGTGCCGCGGGGAACGGCGCACGTCGTCGTCTGGCGTGCCGACGGTGTGCTGGGGGATGCCGCCGATCTGGCGGCGCGGCGCCACTGGCACACCGCCTGCTGGCGGATCGCCTGATCAGAGTTCGTTCTGACGCGGGATCAGGACCTGTCGGTAGATGATCAGCACGCTTGCGGCGACCGGGATGGCGATGAGGGCGCCCAACAGGCCGAGGAGCGAACCGCCCGCCAGCGCCGCGATCACGACGACGGCGCCGGGGACCGAGACCGCGCGGCTCATGATGCGCGGCGAGATGAAGTACGCCTCGACCTGCATGTAGACGAGGTACCAGATGAGTGCCACGAGGGCGGTCAGGGGAGAGGCGAGCCCGAGGCATGCGATCACGATGATGGCAGATCCGGTGAGCGTACCGACGAGCGGGATCAGAGAGAAGAAGAAGGCGATGACGGCCAGAACGGCCGGGAACGGCGCCTTGATGATCGAGAGGAAGACGGCGCTCAGGATGCCGTTGATGGCACCGAGGATGACCTGCCCCATGACGTAGTAGCCCACCGAGGCGGTGATCTGCTCGGAGAGGTCGACGAACCGCTCCCGCTTGGATGCCGGGGCGAGTTGGTAGACGGAGCGCTTAAGCGACCGCATCGACGCGGTGAAGTAGATGGTGAGGATCAGGACGATGATCGTCCCGGTGGCGAAGGCGACGATCCCCGCGCCGAAAGACAGCAGGCCGGATCCGAGGGACGCGCCGATGTCGGTGAAATCGAGTCCGTTCCACCAGTCATTCACGTAGTTGAGGACCATGTCGACCTGCAGGAGCGGGAAGGTGTCGGCCAGCCACTTGCTGACGACCGTGATCGGGTTCCACTCGCCGTTGATCGCGCTGTCCACGAGGCGCTGAGTCTGCTGGACGAGCTTGGCGATCTGGTCCACGAGGACGGGCACGACGATGAGCACGAGGGCGGACGCGATAGCGAGGAGCCCTGCGAAGGTCGCCACCAGGGCTCCCCAGCGCGGGAGGCCGCGGCGCTCGAAGAAGGAGACGACGGGGTCGAGTCCAAGAGCGAGGAACAATGCCGTGCCGATGTAGAGGAACACCGTCGACAGCGTCTGCACACCGGTCAGGATGAGGATGCCCACGCCCACGCCGAGCGTGGCGATCAGTGCAGTACGGAACGGATGCTGGATCTTCACGTCGGCCCTTTCCCAGGTCTGCACTCACCCTAGTTCTCTCATAGCGACCTCATGAGCAGACACACGCTCCCACGCGTTTGCCAGCGCCGTTCGCTAGGCTGGAATGTCGATCGACCATGCACCCCCTGATGCAGGTCGGAGGAGGGCGGCGGTTCGTGAGATTCGTGTGGGCGATCATCGCCTTCGTACTGGCCACGGTGATGATCGGTGCCGGCATCGCACAGCGCACGATCCTCGAGGCTCCCACGACCGAGACGGCGAAGATCTCGACGGATGGTGCAGAGCCGTACGTTCTGATCGACGGGGCCGTGCTCGCGAGTCATCCCGGTGCGCAGACCGTTCGCATCGACGGGACCGGTCAGGTCTTCGCCGCCTACGGGCGGACCCAGGATGTCACGGCGTGGCTCGCACCGACGCCGTACGTGCACGTGACCCTCGGTAAGGACGGCGAACCGACGTCGAAAACGGTCCCCGCCTCGGCTCCGGTCGAAGGTGCGTCGCCGACGGCGTCTCCCGCCGGATCCGACCTGTGGCTGGACGAGTTCCAGCAGGACGGTTCGCTGGCGACGACGCTGCGGCTGCCCGAGGACATGAGCGTCCTGGTCGCCTCCGACGGCTCGGCGGCCGCCCCCTCCGCCATGAGTGTCTCCTGGCCTACGGGCGCGACAACCCCCTGGGCGGGTCCTCTCCTGGCGGGCGGCATCGCAATGGCCGTCGTGGGGTTGGTCCTCTACATCCTCGCTCTCCGTCATGTACGGCGCTCCCGCGGTCCCCGCCGGAAGGGTCTGCCGCTCACGCAGACCCAGCCGATCGACCTCGCGGTCGAAGAAGCGGAGAAGGGCGTGATCACCGCAGCCCCCACCCGGCGGCGCCTGACGATCGGCCGTCGACGCAGCGTGGTCGCGCTCTCTGCTCTCGTGGCAGGGGGCATCGCTCTGACCGGCTGCTCGCCCGAGGCATGGCCCGATCTGCAGCCCGGGACGACGCCCTCTCCGACTCCGTCGGTCATCGTCCCGGAAGGTCAGGGTGCTCCGGCCGTCACCCAGACGCAGGCCGAACGGATTCTGACGAGGATCTCCGAGCAGGTGCAAGCCGCCGACAAGGCCAACGACCCGAAGGCGGCGGCGGCCAGGCTGACAGGCCCCGCCCTCGTGGAACGGGAGACCAACTACCGCCTGCGCACGGCACTTCCGAAGGCGGAGGCCCTCCCGGCGATCCCCTCCGGTGACATGACGGCGTTCCTCCCGCAGGCCCAGAACGACTGGCCCCGCATGTTCCTCGCCGTCGTCGAGGACGCCGACGGAGTCGGGACGGTGTTGACCGCCACGCAGGAGAATCCCTGGGCCGAGTACAAGGTCGCCTACATCTCCAGTCTCCGGGCCGACGCCAGCATGAACCTCGCGGCCAAGTACGTGGGCGCCGTCGCCGTAGAGCCGAACTCGCCGTTCCTCCTCATGCCGCCCAAGGACCTCGCGGCCGCGTATGCGGACGTTCTCGACAAGGGTGCCAAGAGCGAATTCGCCGGCATGTTCGACGAGAAGAGCGACACCTTCCGCCCGCTGGTGGCGGAGAACCGCGCGACGCTCCTGAAGAACTTCAACGAGACCGGTGAGAAGACCGGCCGCGTCTCCTTCCTCGCCGAGCCCGGCCCGTCCGAGCCACTCTCACTCGTCACGCTCGACAGCGGCGCGATCGTCGCGGTCACGGTGACGGAGAATGAGACGATCGTGCCGACCGACGAGGACGCCGTGATCAAGCTCGGCGACAACGTCGTCGTGAAGGCGCTGTCCGGCGTCTCGCAATCGAGCACCGGATTCCGCACCCGTTACACCGATCAGCTGTACTTCTTCGTCCCCGCGCAGGGGTCGAACGACAAGATCCAGCTGCTCGCCTCCCGTTCCAACGTCCTCGACGCCAAGGTGGTTGAGAAAGAGTGAGTACCCCCGCCCCCGGTGCCGTCCTGCGCGGCGCCGTCGACCTTTCGTCCCTCCGCAACCGGCCCGCCGGCCCGGCGCCCGCCGGCGGCACCGCGCCCTCGCCGGACGGGCAGGCACCGGCATCCCGCCTCGTCTTCGACGTCACGGATGCGGACTTCGGGCAGGTGCTCGAGTTGTCGAAGACGGTTCCCGTCGTCGTCGACCTCTGGGCCGAGTGGTGCGGTCCGTGCAAGCAGCTGAGTCCCGTGCTCGAGAAGCTCGTCACCGAGCTCGGTGGTCGACTCGTGCTCGCGAAGGTTGACGTCGACGCGAATCCCCAGCTCGCCCAGAGCTTCCGTGCCCAGTCGATCCCGCTCGTCGTCGCGCTCGTCGCGGGGCAGCCGGTGCAGCTGTTCACCGGTGCGGTCCCCGAGGCGCAGGTGCGCGAGGTGTTCACGCAGCTTCTGCAGCTCGCCGCCCAGCACGGCGTCACCGGCACCATTCCAATGGAGGGGGCACCGACGGCCGAGGGCGATGACGCTGCTCCCGCGCTCCCGCCCCTGCATCAGGCGGCGTTCGATGCGATCGAGGCCGGCGACTATACCGCTGCCGCGACCGCGTACGAACAGGCGCTGACGGAGAATCCCCGTGACGAGGATGCGAAAGCCGGGCTGGCGCAGGTCCACCTGCTCGCCCGCGTGCAGCACCTCGATCTCGCCGAGGCCCGCGCGGCTGCCGCATCAGCGCCGGCCGACGTCGACGCGCAGTTCGCGGTCGCAGACCTCGATCTCGCGGGTGGTCATGTCGACGACGCGTTCGCGCGCCTGCTGGACCTGTTCGCGGCTCTTCCCGCCGAGGAGCGTGCTCCCGTGCGGGAGCGCCTGCTCGAGCTGTTCGGTGTCGTCGGAGACGCCGATGCGCGGGTGATCCGGGCGCGCGGTCGTCTGGCGAGTCTGCTGTTCTGACGGCTTCCGCAGACGATGGAGAAGGGGTCCGGGGCTGAGCCCCGGACCCCTTCTTACGCCTCGCGGCGGTTTCTCACGCCTCGCGGCGGTGGCGGAGCCAGAGGACGCCCAGCGGCGGCAGAGTCACGTGCGCGGTGCCGTCGGCATCCGTCGTCACGCCTCCGAAGTTGCCGACGCCCGAACCGCCGAACTCGGCCGCGTCGGAGTTGAGCACCTCGGCCCATGCACCGGTTTCGGGCAGCGTCAGTCGCACGTCGTGACGCGGTGACCCGGCGAAGTTGCACAGCACCACGACCGTTCCGCCGTCGTGGTCGCGCCGTGCGAACCCGAGGACGTTGCTGTCGGGGGAGTGCGGCCAGACCCTGGAGAACGCCTCACCGTCGCTGTCCCGCGACCACAGGGGCGCCTCAGCACGGTAGGTGTGGTTGAGGGCTGACACGAAGTGCTGCAGCTGCTGGTGCGCGGGCTGGTCCAGCATCCACCAGTCGAGACCGCGTCCTTCGGACCACTCGGACATCTGCCCGAACTCCTGGCCCATGAACAGAAGCTGCTTGCCGGGGTGCCCCCACATGTACGCCAGGAAGGCGCGCATGTTGGCGAGTTGCTGCCAGTGGTCGCCCGGCATCCGGGTGAACAGCGATCCCTTGCCGTGCACGACCTCGTCGTGGCTGATCGGCAGGACGAAGTTCTCGCTGAAGGCGTAGACGAACGAGAACGAGAGTTCACCCTCGTGATGAGCGCGGTACAGCGGGTCGCGGCCGATGTAGACGAGCGAGTCGTTCATCCAGCCCATGTTCCACTTGAAGCCGAAGCCGAGACCGCCCTGGCTGGTCGGCGCGGTCACTCCCGGGAAGCTCGTCGACTCCTCGGCGATCATCGCGATGCCGGGGTAGCGCTTGTAGGCCGTGGCGTTGACCTCCTGCAGGAAACGCATCGCTTCGAGGTTCTCGCGGCCGCCGTGGATGTTCGGCTCCCATTCGCCCTCTTCGCGGGAGTAGTCGAGGTAGAGCATCGAGGCGACGGCGTCGACCCGCAGCCCGTCGACGTGGAACTCCTCGAACCAGTACAGCGCGTTGGCGACGAGGAAGTTCCGCACCTCGTTGCGGCCGTAGTCGAAGATGTACGTGCCCCAGTCGCGGTGCTCACCGCGGCGCGGATCCGGGTGCTCGTACAGGGGCGCGCCGTCGAAGCGGGCGAGAGCGAACGCATCCTTCGGGAAGTGCCCCGGGACCCAGTCCATGATGACGCCGATGCCCGCCTGGTGGAGGCGGTCGATGAGGTAGCGGAGCTCGTCGGGCGTACCGAAGCGGCTCGTCGGGGCGTAGTAGCCGGTGACCTGATAGCCCCAGGAGCCGCCGAAGGGGTGCTCGGCGAGCGGCAGGAATTCGATGTGCGTGAAGCCCTGCCCGCCGACGTAGTCGACGAGTTCGTCGGCGGCCTCGCGGTAGCCGAGTCCCGGACGCCAGGACCCGAGGTGGAGTTCGTACGTCGACATCGGCCGGTCGTGCACCGACCCGCTCGCGCGGTCGGCGAGCCACTCGTCGTCCGACCAGGTGTACTCGCTCTCGGTGACGACGGATGCCGTCGCGGGCGGGACCTCCGCGCGACGCGCCATCGGGTCGGCCTTCATGACCCACTGCCCGTCGGCGGTGAGGATCTCGAACTTGTACGCGGATCCCACCCCGATGCCCGGGACGAACAGCTCCCAGACGCCGGTGGAGCCCAGGGAACGCATGGCGTGCTGCGTGCCGTCCCACCCGTTGAGGTCGCCGACGACGCGGACGGCCCGGGCGTTGGGAGCCCAGACGGCGAACGACACGCCGCTCAGCGCGTCGTAGTGGCGCACGTGCGCACCGAGCACCTTCCAGAGCTGCTCGTGGCGTCCTTCGCGGATGAGGTGGAGGTCGACCTCGCCGACCGTCGGCAGATGGCGATAGGGGTCGTCGACACGGTAGTCGGGCGCCCCCTCGTAGGTGGCGACGATGTCGTAGGCGGTGGGCTGGACCGTCGTCTCGCCCTCCCAGACGCCCGCGCGGATGTGTCGGAGCTCGACGCGGGCGCCGTCGGAGAGGACGGCGGTCACGGTCTGCGCGAAGGGACGGCGCGCACGCACCACCCACTCGTCGCCGTCCTGGTGGGGGCCGAGCACGTCGTGCGGGGCGTGGTAGGAGCCGGCACCGACGGCATCCAGGATCGAATCGTCGGGACGGGTCATGAGCGTGCCTTCACGTGGAGGATGTGGACGGGTTCGGCGAACGCGTCGAGGCGGACGTAGTTGTGTTCGTTCCAGGTCCAGCGGGCGCCGGTGACGAGGTCCTCGACGTCGTAATCGTGGCCGCGGGGGAGACCCCAGAGCTCCGAATCGACGTGGACCGTCGTTTCGCGCGCCGAGTGCGGGTCGACGTTGGCGACGACGATGATCGTGTCGGATTCGCCGGTCGGTGACAGGGGAGCCGGCAGGTGCTTCGCGTAGGCCACGATCGCATCGTCGTCGGACCCGAGCACGTGGAGCCCGCGGAGCTGTCGGAGCGCGGGATGCGCGCGTCGGATCTCGTTGAGCCGGCGCAGGTACGGCGCGAGCGAGTCGCCCGCGGCTTCCGCGGCCTCCCAGTCGCGGAACTTGTACTCGTACTTCTCGTTGTCGATGTTCTCTTCCGAGCCGGGGCGCGCGACGTTCTCGTAGAGCTCGTAGCCCGCGTAGACGCCGTAGCTGGCGCCCGCGGTCGCGGCGAGCGCCGCACGGATGCGGTAGGCCGGCCGACCGCCGAACTGGAGGTATTCGGTGAGGATGTCGGGGGTGTTCACGAAGAGGTTCGGCCGCATGAAGTCGGCTGTCTCATCGGAGATCGACGCGAAGAACTCCTCGATCTCGGTCTTCGTGTTGCGCCAGGTGAAGTACGAGTAGCTCTGTTGGAAGCCGCTCTGCGCCAGCGCGCGCATCGGCATCGGGCGCGTGAAGGCCTCGGCGAGGAAGATGACGTCGGGGTGCTCCGCGTTCACCGTGCGGATGAGCCACTCCCAGAACTGCAACGGCTTGGTGTGCGGGTTGTCGACGCGGAAGATGCGTACGCCCTGGCGGATCCAGTGGTGGACGATGCGCAGGACCTCGGCGCGGATGCCTTCCGGGTCGTTGTCGAAGTTGACCGGGTAGATGTCCTGGTACTTCTTCGGCGGGTTCTCCGCGAACGCGATGGATCCGTCCGGGAGGGTCGTGAACCACTCGGGGTGCTCCGTGACCCACGGGTGGTCGGGCGCGGCCTGGAGGGCCAGGTCGAGCGCGACCTCGAGTCCCTGGGCGGCGGCCGCGTCGACGAACGCGCGGAAGTCCTCCAGCGTGCCGAGGTCGGGGTGGACCGTGTCGTGGCCGCCGGCGGCGGAGCCGATGGCCCAGGGGGAACCCGGGTCGCCAGGACCGGCATCGAGGGTGTTGTTCGGACCCTTGCGGTTCACTTCGCCGATCGGGTGGATCGGGGGGAGGTAGAGGACGTCGAAGCCCATGGCCGCGACGCCGGGAAGGCGCTTCGCCGCTGTGCGGAAGGTGCCGCTGCGGACGGTGCCGTCCGGCATCCGCTCGGCGCCCTCGGAGCGGGGGAAGAACTCGTACCAGGCGCCCACACCCGCGCGCTCGCGCTCCACGAGGAGCGTGTTCTCCTCGTGGACGGTGTGGAGTGAGACGGCGGGCCGGTCGGCGAAGGCGTCGGCGAGTCCCGGGTCGCGGACGACGATGAGTGCGGCGGCGTCATCGACGGAGTCGTCCCGGAGCGCGCGGGCGGCGGCCGCGAGGGCGGTTCGTTCGTCTGCCGGTCGGGTCTTCTCCGCGGCTGCGCGTTCGAACAGGCGAGCACCCGTCTCGCGCATGAGGATCGGGTCGACTCCGGCCGCGATCTTCACCTCCGCGGCATGCCGCCACGTTGCGTAGTCATCGGCGAATGTCTCGAAACGGAAGCGCCAGGTGCCCTGTTCGAGGGGTGCGACGTGCACCTGCCAGGTGTCGAAGCCGTCGTCCAGCGGATGCAGCCGGTGCAGACTCGCAGCGCCGGAGGGTGACGTCAGCCGCAGGTGCACTCCGATCCGGTCGTGTCCTTCACGGAACGCGGCGACCGTGAAGGGCACCGCCTCGCCCACGAAGGCCGACGGGGCGAACCTGCCGCCGGGAACGCTCGGACGGTGCGAGGCGATCGGGATGCGGCCGTTGCGAATACCGGCATCCTTCTTCGTCGCCTTCGCCGGGCGAAGGGGGATCTCTGCGGAGCTGCGGACGGAAGCGGGGGAGATCGGTGAGGCCACGTTCCGAACCTACCGTTGCCGGGCGGACCCGGAAACGGCCCTGGATCACTCGGCCCGGAACAGGTACATTGACGTCCCCGCCGCCGGGAAGGTCTCGCCGGGGGTTCGGACATCCGCGTGATCGGACGGCCGTTCGTCGACGCTCGACCAGAGCGGGACGAACCTGGTGACCCCGTCCAGCGCGGGCAGCGTGATGTCCGTCGCCCGCTCGCGACCGTGGACCACCAGGAGGATGCGGTTCGGCGCCTCGTGCTCCGGAGTCGACTGGGCGTCGTACTGCAGGGTCCGGTGGGACGGATCCGTCCACTGCTCCACCGACATGGTTTGGCCGTGCTCGTCGTACCAGTCGATCACCGAGGCGCTCGGCACCGTCTTGTCGGCATGCGCGAACCGCACGGGTCGGAGCGCGGGGTTTTCGCGGCGGATGCGCGTGAGCAGCTCGACGTGCGCGCGGAGCTCCTCCTGCCAGTCGCTCAGGTCCCAGTCGTACCAGGTCAGGTCCGAGTCGTGGCAGTACGCGTTGTTGTTGCCGTCTTGGCTCCGGCCGATCTCGTCGCCCGCGGTGATCATCGGGACACCTGCGGACAACAGGAGCGTGCCCATGAGGTTCCGCATGGCCCGCCGCCGCGTGCGCAAGACCGCCTCGTCGTCGGTCGGTCCCTCGAAGCCGTGGTTGAAGGATCGATTGGTGTCCGCGCCGTCGCGTCCGTGCTCGCCGTTGGCGTCGTTGCGCTTGACGTCGTAGGAGACGAGGTCGTGCAGGGTGAACCCGTCGTGCGCGGTGACGAAGTTCACGCTCGCGAGGGGTCCCCGCTCGGCGCTGAACGTGTTGGCGGAGCCGGCCAGGCGGGTGGCGAACCCGCCGATGCCGACGGGCGTCACGTCCGCGCGCCGCGAGTAGTCGATGTCACTCAGCCAGAAGTTCCGGACCCGATCGCGGTACCGGTCGTTCCACTCGCTCCACCCCGTGCCGAATCCGCCGGTCTGCCATCCGCCCAGGCCGACGTCCCACGGCTCGGCGATCTTCTTCACGCCGGTGAGCGCGGGGTCGTCGATGATCGCGCGCAGCAGCGGATGGTCAGCGGTGAACGTGTGCGAGGCATCCCGTCCCAGGGTCGGCGCCAGATCGAATCGGAACCCGTCGATCTGCACCTCATTCGCCCAGTAGCGGAGGGAGTCGAGGACCAATCGGGCCGCGGCGTCCGTCGAGGTGTCGACGGAGTTCCCGCATCCGGTCACGTCGATGTAGGTACCGTCCTCGGCCTGCCGGTAGTAGGCGCGGTTGTCGATGCCGCGGAAGCTCGACCGCGGCTCCCCGAGCCCCTGCTCGGAGGTGTGGTTGTAGACCACGTCGAGGATCACCTCGATGCCGGCCTGGTGGAGCAGCTTGACCATGCCCTTGACCTCGCGGAGCACGGCGCCTGCGCCCTCGGCCTGCGCCGCCGCGGTCGCATACGGGGCGTGGGGCGCGAAGAACCCCACCGAGTTGTATCCCCAGTAGTTGGTCAAGCCCAGCTGCAGCAGGCGCGGCTCGCTGGCGAAGGCGTGGATCGGGAGGAGCTCGACGGCGGTCACGCCGAGGCGCTGGTAGTGCTCGATCATCGCCGGGTGCGCCATGCCGGCGTACGTGCCGTGCAGCGCCGCCGGGACCCCGGGATGCCGCTTGGTGAGCCCCTTGACGTGCGCCTCGTAGACGACGGTGCGGTCGAGGGGCGTCTCGGGCTTGCGCACGCCACCCCAGTCGAAGCACTCGTCGACGACGACCGATCTCCAGGAATGGATGCCGGGCACCGCCAGCCCGCGCGCGTACGGGTCGATGAGGAGGGTCGCGGGATTGAATGTCATCCCCGGGCCGTGCGGTCCGTCGACGCGCACGCTGTATCGCACGCCCGGGCGGAGCACGGGTGTCGTCACCTCCCAGACGCCGCCGCCCGCGGGCGAGAGCGGCAGAGTCTCGACGATCCAGTCGGGGTCGTCGTCGTCGAACACGACCACCTCGACGGCGCTCGCGTCGCCGGACCAGATGCGCAGGGTGGCGACGCCGTCGTGCAGACGTACCCCGAGACGGTCGTACGTGTCCGAGAGGAGGTCTGCGGCGGGGGAGACGGATGCCGCGGTGGTCGGGTCGGCCGGGGCGGAGATCATGCGTTCTACAGTAGTGAGCAGGTGATGGACGACAGCGGCAGGCGGAGGGCGATGGGGGTCTATCTGGACCACGCGGCATCCACGCCGCTGCGGCCCGAAGCGCGCGAGGCGTGGCTCGCTGCGGCGGAGCTGACCGGGAACGCGTCCTCGGTGCACGGTGCGGGGCAAGCCGCACGCCGCGTCCTGGAGGATGCGCGCGAGCGCATCGCGGCGGTCCTCGGCTGCGATCCGATCGAGGTCGTCTTCACCTCGGGGGGCACGGAGTCCGTCAACCTCGGCGTGAAGGGTCTGTGGTGGGCGCGGGAGCCCGACCGCTCGGCGATCGTCCTGCCCGACGGCGAGCACCATGCGACCCTCGACACGGTCGAGTGGCTCGCCGCAGCCCAGGGGGCGCAGGTCCGCCCGGTGCCGTTGGACCAGGAGGGGGCGATCGACGCCGACGCCTTCGCCGCGGTGCTGCCGGGTGCGGCCCTCGCGACGGCGCTCGTCGCGAACAACGAGGTGGGGACGGTGTCCGACGTGGCCCGGCTCGCCGCGGCCGCAGCGGATGCCGCCGTGCCGCTGCACCTCGACGCGGTGGGCGCGATCGCCCACACACCGATCGACTTCGCCGCGCTCCGCGGAACGGGGAATGCGCCGCACGGACTCGTCGCCGCCAGCGTCTCGGGTCACAAGGTCGGCGCTCCCGTCGGTACGGGGGCACTCGTGGTCTCGCGGTTCGCCCGAATCGGCGCCGTCCTCCACGGCGGCGGACAGCAGCGAGGTCTCCGCTCCGGCACCCCCGACGTCGCGGGTGCCGCTGCCGTCGCCGTCGCCCTCGAGCTCACAGCGGCTGAGCGGGACGCCGAGTCGCCGCGACTGACGGCGCTCGCGGGTCGGCTGGCCGACGGCATCCGTCGCGTCGTCCCCGGGGCGCGCCTGCTGGGCTCGCCGGACCGGCGGCTGCCGGGCCACGTCCACGTCCTGTTCCCCGACGCGCTGGGCGAGACCCTGCTGTTCCTGCTCGACCACTCCGGCGTCGAGGTCTCCACGGGGTCCGCGTGTCAGGCCGGGATCGCGGAACCGAGCCACGTCGTCATGGCGCTCGGATACGGCGACCGCGAGGCGCGCTCGGTCCTGCGGATCACCCTCGGGCGATCGAGCACGGCGGACGACGTCGACGCGTTCCTCGCGGCGCTCCCGGATGCGCACCGGCGAGCCGCGGCATCCAGCGCCCGTGCGGCCGCCCGCTCGTAGACTGGAACGATGCGCGTACTGGCAGCGATGAGCGGCGGGGTCGATTCGGCGGTTGCCGCGGCCCGAGCCGTCGACGCCGGACACGACGTCGTCGGCGTCCACCTCGCGCTCTCGCGTGCGGGCGGGACGCTGCGCACGGGCAGCCGGGGCTGCTGCACGATCGAGGACGCCCTCGACGCGCGGCGCGCGGCGGATCTGCTCGGCATCCCGTTCTACGTGTGGGACTTCTCCGAGCGTTTCCGGGACGACGTGATCGACGACTTCATCAGCGAGTACCGGGCGGGGCGCACCCCGAATCCGTGCATGCGCTGCAACGAGAAGATCAAGTTCGCGGCTCTCCTCGAGCGCGCGATCGAGCTCGGATTCGACGCCGTCTGCACGGGCCACTACGCGACCCTGGTCGACGGCCCCGAGGGCCGCGAGCTGCACCGCGCGTCGGATGAGGCGAAGGACCAGTCCTACGTCCTCGGTGTGCTGACGGCGGATCAGCTCGCGCACACGTACTTCCCGCTCGGCACGACCCCGTCCAAGGCGGTCGTCCGCGCTGAGGCCGCCGAGCGCGGCCTGACCGTCGCCCAGAAGCCAGACAGCCACGACATCTGCTTCATCCCCGATGGCGACACCCGCGGCTGGCTGGCCGAGAAGGTCGGCGCCGAGCAGGGCGACGTGCTCGACCGGGACGGCGCCGTCGTGGGCCGCCACGAGGGTGCGCACGCCTTCACCGTCGGTCAGCGTCGCGGCCTGCAGCTCGGCGTGCCGGCCGCGGACGGCAAGCCGCGCTTCGTCCTCGAGGTGCGTCCCGTCTCGAACACCGTCGTCGTCGGTCCCAAGGAGGCGCTCGCGACGGCGGAGATCTCCGGGGAACGGCACAGCTGGGCCGGCCGTGCGCCTGAAGACGGCGCGTTCGCGTGTCACGTCCAGATCCGGGCACACGCCGACCCGGTGCCGGCGCGTGCCACGGTGGCCGCAGGCTCGGTGACGGTCGTCCCCGACGACCCCTTCGACGGGGTCGCCCCCGGTCAGACGGCGGTCCTCTACGACGGAACGCGCGTCATCGGTCAGTTCACGATCGCGCGGACCGTGTCCGCCGTGCCGCAGGACGCCTGAGCCTCCGCTCGCGTTCGACGGACGCGAGCGCCTCGCGCAGGTCGGTGTGCGAGAAGCGGAAACCCGCATCGACCAGTCGCTCGGGCGCGACCCATCTGCTCTTCAGGATCAGCTCGGGCTCGGTGCGGAGGACCCACATGGCGATCTCGAGCATCCAGCGGAGCGAGGGGATTCCCACCGGCATCCCGACGACGCTCCGGAGGGAGCGCATGAGCGACCGGTTGTCGGATGCCTCGGGCACCGCGACGTTCACGACCCCCGCGATGTCGTCCCGCCGCACGAGGAACCGGATCGCGTCGAGCACGTCGTCGATGTGCACCCAGCTGAACCGCTGACGGCCGCGCGTGCGGTACCAGGGCGGCCGTCCGCCGGTGGGCTCGTCGCCGATGCCGCGATAGCGACGGTGCGGCGGAACCCAGCCGTCGTGCTGCGGCCCGCCGAGGCCGGTACGGGCGAGGGTGAGCAGCATGCGTGTCGCGGGACCGTCGCCGACGACGATCGCCAGGCGGAGCGCGACGCGCCTCGTCGCGGGGAGGTCGCCGGCGAAGAAGGCGCGCTCCCACGCCTTCGCGACGTCGACCGAGAACCCGGCGCCGAGCTCGCCGGTCGGCTCGGTGTTCGGCCGGTCCATCGCGTGGCGGTAGATGGTCGCGGTCGACGAGTTCACCCAGAGTCCCGGCGGGACGGATGCCGCCGCCACCGCATCGTGCAACGCCCGCGTCGTCTCGACACGGGAAGCCAGGATCGCGTCGCGGTTCGCATCGGTGTAGCGGCAGTCCACGGATTTCCCGGCGAGGTTGACGAGAAGGTCCGCGCCGTCGATCGCTGCACGGAGCGCCTCGGGGTCGTTCCAGGACACGCGGGAGGTCCGACCCACCTCGACGACGTCGTAGCCGTCGGCGCGGAGAGAGGCGGCAAGAGCTTCGCCGATGAACCCGCCGGCTCCGGCGACCACGGCACGGGGACGGTCGGTGCTCATGCCTCGACGCTACAGGCACCGGCCGCCACCTCCGCCCGCGGTAGATTCCGAGCATGACCACCGCCGCCGGGGACGCCCCGGCATCCGTCTACCAACGCGTGCTCGGTGAGGCGTACGGCGATCTGCCGCCCGTGCTGGCGCGGTACTTCGGTCCCATCCCTCCTGGGCACGTCGGGGTCGGGGAGGGGACGTACGACACCGTCGGATCCCGCTACCGCCTGATCGCGTGGCCGCTGCTCGCTTGGTCGGCGCGGCACGACATGCTCTTCCCCGAGGCGGGTGAGCAGGTGCCGTTCCTCGTCGAGAACCGTCCCCTCGCGGACGGTCTCGCCGGATCGCGGTGGTTCGCGTTCCCCGGCCGGCTCCGGGTCATGCGCGACACGATGCGTGCCGGTGACGGCGAGATCATCGAGAGGATCGGCCGTCGCGGTGGGTTGGAGGTACGCCTTCGCCCCGCCGTCGCGGACGGCCGGATGGTGCTGCGCTCAGGACGACTCGCGTGGCGGGTGCGCGGCATCCGCGTCCCTCTGCCCCGGGTCGCCTCGGTCACCGTGCAGGAGAGTGCGGGCCAGGGCGGCGACGGGCGTCAGCGCGTCGACGTCCGGCTCCGGATGCCTCTCCTCGGCGAGGTCTTCCGGTACTCGGGATCGTTCGCCTACCGCATCGTGCGCGACGACGACAGCGGCTCAGGAGTGTCGGCCGCCCTCCCTACACTGTCGATGTGGCTGACGCAGAACTCCCCGCACTGACACTCGATGAGGCGCGCGCCGCCGCCGAGAGCCTCACCGAGAAGATCCTCGGTGCGCGCGAGGCGTATTACGGCGGCGACGTGGGGCTCGTCGACGACGCGACCTATGACGGGTGGATGCACGAGCTCGAGGCCATCGAGCGCGCGCATCCGGAGCTGCAGGGCCAGGACTCGCCGACGCAGACGGTCGGCGCGGCCGAATCGTCGATGTTCGCCCCCGTCGAGCACGCGGAGCGGATGCTGAGCCTCGACAACGTGTTCTCGCCGGAGGAGTTGCGGGAGTGGTGCACGAAGGCCGAGGCCTCGGCCGGACGCCCGGTGCGCTGGCTCACCGAACTCAAGATCGATGGTCTCGCCATCTCGCTGCGATACGAGGACGGGGTCCTGACCTCGGCCGCGACCCGAGGCGACGGCCGCATCGGCGAGGACGTGACCGTCAACGCGGTGCGCGTGGCCGGCATCCCCGATCGACTGGCGGGGGAGGGGCATCCCGCTCTCGTCGAGGTCCGCGGCGAGGTCTTCATCCCCGTCGCGGCGTTCGAAGAGCTCAACGCGCTTCAGGCGCGGCTGCGAGAGCGCGTCATCGCTGACGCGGCCGTGCGGCCGCGGTACGACGAGGAGAAGGCCCAGAAGAGCGCCGCCCGGCGCTTCCCCGCGTTCGCCAACCCGCGCAATGCGGCCAGCGGCGGACTCCGCCAGCAGCTCGACAAGAAGTCGGGTCTCGAGCTGGAGGCCGGCGAGGCCCGTCTCGCATCGCTGCGCATGTACGTGCACGGGATCGGCGCGTGGCCGGACCCGCCCGTCGCCGCGCAGAGCGACGTGTACGGGCTTCTGGCCGAGTGGGGGCTCCCGGTCAGTCCCTACCCGCGCACCTTCGACGACGTCGACAGCGTCCTCGATTTCGTTGCGGAGTACGGCGAGAAGCGACACTCCGTTGCGCACGAGCTCGACGGCATCGTCGTCAAGGTCGACGAGCTCTCGCTGCACGATGAGCTCGGCGCGACCAGTCGCGCGCCGCGGTGGGCGATCGCCTACAAATACCCGCCGGAAGAGGTGCAGACGCGGCTCGTCGACATCATCGTGTCGGTGGGGCGCACGGGCCGGGCCACGCCCTACGCGCAGATGGAGCCCGCACTCGTCGCCGGAAGCGTCGTGCGTCAGGCCACCCTTCACAACCAGGACGTCGTCAAGGCCAAGGGCGTGCTGATCGGCGACATCGTCGTGCTGCGCAAGGCGGGCGACGTCATCCCCGAGGTGCTCGGGCCGGTCGCAGAATTGCGCGACGGCACCGAACGGGCGTTCGTCATGCCGACCGAATGCCCCGAGTGCGGCTCGACGCTCGCCCCCGCAAAGGAAGGCGACATCGATCTGCGCTGCCCGAACACCCGCGGCTGCCCCGCGCAGGTTCGCGGACGCGTTGAACACATCGGCTCCCGCGGCGCGCTGGACATCGAGGCGCTCGGCGAGGTCACCGCGGCCGCCCTGACGCAGCCGCTCCCGCCGCAGGAACCCGCCCTCGACACCGAGGCGGGGCTGTTCGACCTGACGGTGGAGCGGCTCGTCCCGATCGAGGTCATCGTCCGGGACTCCGAGACCGGCGAGGCGCGCGTCGACGAGAAGACCGGCGACGTGATCCGACGCGCTCCCTTCCGCCGCAACCCCAGCGCGGCGGAGAAGAAGGAGGGTCTCACCGGCCCGCAGCCGTCGGCTCAGGCGCTCACCCTCATCGACGAACTCGAGAAGGCCAAGACGAAGGACCTCTGGCGGTTCCTCGTCGCCCTCAACATCCGGCACGTCGGTCCGGTCGCCGCCCGTGCGCTGGCGCAGTACTTCGGCTCACTCGACGCCATCCGCGCCGCCTCGCGCGATGAGCTCGCCGCCGTCGACGGCGTCGGAGGGATCATCGCCGACGCACTGCAGGACTGGTTCGCGGTCGACTGGCACGTCGACATCGTCGATCGCTGGGTCGCGGCCGGTGCGCGCCTGTCGATCCCGGGTCACCCCGGGCCCGGTGCCGCCGCAGCAGCAGGCGGCGTCCTCGAGGGCATCACGGTCGTCGCGACCGGCTCGCTCGAGGGCTACACCCGCGAGGGCGCGCAGGAGGCGATCATGCAGGCGGGGGGGAAGGCGGCATCCAGCGTCTCGAAGAAGACCGACTTCGTCGCTGCCGGCCCCGGCGCGGGATCGAAGCTCGCGAAGGCCGAAGCGCTCGGGCTCCGCATCATCGATGCGGCTCAGTTCCACCTGCTCGTCACCGAGGGGCCGGACGCCCTCGGCGAGGCCCCTGCGGCGGAGTGAGGCTCAGTCCTTCTGCGCGAGCAGCGCGTCCCGCACCTGGCGCCGCAGCACCTTGCCGATGAGCGAGCGCGGCAGGTCGTCGACCGGTTCGATGCGACGCGGAACCTTGTACGGGGTCAGTCGTGTCCGCGCGAAGGAGCGGATGTCGTCGACGTCGAGGGCGGTCACGCCGGGGGCGGGGATGACGACGGCCACGACCTGCTCGCCGCTGTGCGGATCGGGCAGGCCGACCACGGCGGCATCCGCCACCTGCGGGTGCTGACGGAGCGTCGCCTCGACCTCGGACGGTGAGACGTTGAAGCCGCCCGTGACAATCAGCTCCTTCAGCCGGTCGACGACCCGGAAGAAGCCGTCTTCGTCGCGCTCGACGATGTCCCCGGTGCGGAACCAGCCGTCCTCGAGGACCTTCTCCGTCTCCTCCGGCTTGCCGTAGTACCCCGAGAAGACCTGCGGTCCGCGCACCACGAGCTCGCCGGGCTCGCCGACACCGAAGACGCGCGACGGGTCCTCCGGATCGACGACCCGCGCGTCGGTCCCGGGGACAGGGATGCCGATGGTCCCCGCCTTCCGGCTGTCGGCGGGCGGGTTCACCATTAAGACGGGCGAGCACTCGCTGAGGCCGTAGCCCTCGATGAGGTAGCCGCCCGTGGCCTCCTCGAAGGGTTCGACGAGCGCCGGCGAGAGGGCCATCGCCCCCGACACGCCGATCCCGATGCCCCGGATCGACGCGCCGGTCTCACGGGCACGAGCGAGCAGGCGCTCCGCGATGGGCGGGACGAGGGGCAGGACCGTCGGCGGGTGCTTCTTGATCGCGTCGATCACCATGTCGGCGTCGAACTTCGGGAAGAGCACGAGACGCGCTCCCATCGACATCGCGAACGTCAGGCACAGCGTGAGCCCGTACGCGTGGAACATCGGCAGGACGGCGTAGAAGACGCATCCGTCCCCGCGGACCACCGCCGGGATGAACGCCTGACTCTGGCGGGCGTTGGCGAGGAGGTTCCGATGGGTGAGTATCGCACCCTTGGGCGTGCCCGTCGTTCCGGAGGTGTACTGGAGGACCGCGAGGTCGTCGGTGGCCGGGCGCGGGTGGGATGCCGGGAGCGGCTCGGTCCGGACGAGGTCCTCCCACGTGTGCGTCCCGCGCACCGGTGCGGTGAGCGCCTCACGGGATTCGCGGGCCTTGGCGATCGGCAGCCGCAGCGCGAGCCGCGTGTGCAGCGGGAGCGCCGTCGTGATGTCGACCGACACCAGTGCATCGACGTGCAGGTCCGCCGGGAACTCCTGGACGGTCGCGACGACCTTGTTCCAGACGATCGCGTGGCGCGCACCGTGGTCCTGGAACTGGGTCCGCAGCTCCCGCGGCGTGTAGAGCGGGTTGTGCTCCACGACGACGGCCCCCAGGCGCAGGACAGCGTAGAAGGCGACGATGTGCTGCGGGCAGTTGGGAAGGACGATCGCGACCCGGTCGCCCTTCTTCACCCCGAGGCGGCGCAACCCGGCCGCCGCTCGACCCACGGCATCCGCCAGCGCGGAGTAGGTCGTCTCCTTGCCGAAGAACTGCAGCGCGGCCGCCTTCGGGTAATCGCGGACGGAGTCGTCGAGCAGATCCATGAGCGACCCGGTGACGGGCGGGAGATCGAGCGGGACGCCGGCGTCGTAGGACGAGAGCCAGGGGCGATCGGCGGAGATCGAATCGGTCACGTCCTCAGCCTAGGGCGAGCGCTCGGACGACGAGTGGCCCGAACTAGACTGGGGGAGTGTCTGAAATCACCCCCGATCTCGTGCGCCATCTCGGCGTGCTCGCCCGGATCCAGCTGAGCGACGAGGAGGTGGAACGCCTCACCGGCCAGCTCGATGCGATCGTCGACAACATCGCCAAGGTCTCCGAGGTCGCCACCCCCGAGGTCGCCGCGACGAGCCACCCGATCCCGCTGAGCAATGTGTTCCGTCCCGATGTCCCCGGCGACATGCTGAGCCTCGACGAGGTGCTGCAGAACGCACCGGATGCCGCCGACGGCCGGTTCCGCGTGACCGCGATCCTGGGGGAGGAGCAGTGAGCGACATCCTGAAGCTGACCGCTGCCGACCTCTCGGCGAAGCTCCGTTCCGGCGAGCTGTCGAGTGTCGAGGCCACGCAGGCCCACCTCGACCGGATCGCCGCCGTGGACGGCGACGTCCACGCCTTCCTGCACGTCTCGGACCACGCGGTCGAGGTCGCCCAGGACATCGACCGGCGCCGCGCCGCGGGCGAGGAGCTCGGCGAACTGGCCGGCGTCCCGCTCGCCATCAAGGACGTCCTCGTGACGACCGACATGCCGTCGACCAGCGGATCGAAGATCCTCGAGGGCTATATGTCGCCCTACGACGCGACCGTCGTGTCGCGCTCCCGCGCCGCCGGCCTCGTGCCGCTCGGCAAGACCAACATGGACGAGTTCGCCATGGGCTCCTCGACGGAGCACTCCGCGTACGGCCCGACCCACAACCCGTGGGACCTCGACCGGATCCCCGGCGGGTCTGGCGGTGGCTCCGCTGCGGCGGTCGCCGCCTTCGAGGCACCGCTCGCCCTCGGCTCCGACACCGGCGGCTCGATCCGGCAGCCCGCCCATGTGACCGGCACCGTCGGCATGAAGCCCACCTACGGGGGTGTCAGCCGCTACGGCGCCATCGCGCTCGCGTCGAGCCTCGACCAGGTCGGCCCCGTCTCGCGCACGGTCCTCGACTCGGCGCTCCTGCACGACGTCATCGGCGGGCACGATCCCCACGACGCCACGTCCCTCACCGACGCGTGGCCGTCCTTCGCCGCCGCTGCGCGCGAGGGGGCGACCGGCGAGGTCCTGAAGGGCCTGAAGGTCGGCGTCATCCGCGAGCTCGACGACTCCGGCTTCCAGACCGGCGTCTCGGAGTCGTTCCGCGCCTCCCTCGCCGCGATGGAAGCCGCCGGCGCCGAGATCGTCGAGGTCAGCGCACCCCACTTCGAGTACGGGGTCGCCGCGTACTACCTGATCCTCCCCGCGGAGGCCTCCAGCAACCTTGCCAAGTTCGACTCCGTGCGCTTCGGCATGCGGGTGAACGTGCCCGGTGGCACCGTCGAGGACGTCATGGCCGCGACCCGCGACGCCGGCTTCGGCGACGAGGTCAAGCGGCGCGTCATCCTCGGCACCTACGCCCTGTCGGCGGGGTACTACGACGCCTACTACGGCAGCGCTCAGAAGGTCCGCACCCTGATCCAGCGCGACTTCGACGAGGCGTTCGCGCAGGTCGACGTCATCGCGACGCCGTCGGCGCCCACGACCGCTTTCCGCCTCGGCGAGAAGCTCGACGACCCGATCCAGATGTACCTCAACGACGTGACGACCATCCCGGTCAACCTCGCCGGCGTCCCCGGCATCTCGATCCCCTCGGGCCTCGCGGCGGAGGACGGGTTGCCCGTCGGCATCCAGTTCGTCGCCCCCGCCCGGGAGGACGCACGTCTGTACCGCGTCGGCGCGGCCCTCGAGGCCCTGCTCGTCGACAGCTGGGGCGGTCCGCTGCTGGACCGCGCCCCGATCCTCGGAGGAGCCCGCTGATGGCCAAGGACGCGCTGATGGACTTCGACAAAGCACTCGAGCTCTTCGAGCCGGTGCTGGGCTTCGAGGTGCACGTCGAGCTCAACACCGAGACCAAGATGTTCTCGCCGGCGGCCAACCCGGCGCACGAGGCGAACCACGACGCAGCTCCCAACACGCTCGTCGCCCCGGTCGACATGGGCCTGCCCGGTTCGCTGCCGGTGGTCAACGAGACCGCGGTCCGCTACTCGATCAGCCTGGGCCTCGCCCTCGGCTGCTCGATCGCGCCGTCGAGCCGGTTCGCGCGGAAGAACTACTTCTACCCGGACCTCGGCAAGAACTACCAGATCTCCCAGTACGACGAGCCGATCGCCTTCGAGGGCAGCGTCGAGATCGAACTCGAGGGCGGCGACCTGGTCGTCGTCCCGATCGAGCGCGCGCACATGGAGGAGGATGCCGGCAAGCTCACCCACATGGGCGGTTCGACCGGTCGCATCCAGGGCGCGGAGTACTCGCTCGTCGACTACAACCGCGCCGGCGTGCCGCTCGTCGAGATCGTCACCAAGCCGATCTTCGGCACCGAGCACCGTGCTCCGGAGGTCGCCAAGGCCTATGTGGCGGCGATCCGCGACATCGTGCGGTCACTCGGGATCTCGGAGGCGCGCATGGAGCGCGGCAACCTCCGTTGCGATGCGAACGTTTCGCTCCGCCCCCGCGGTCAGGAGAAGCTCGGCACGCGCACCGAGACGAAGAACGTCAACTCGATGCGTTCTGTGGAGCGTGCCGTCCGTTATGAGATCCAGCGTCAGGCGGCGATCCTCGCCGGTGGCGGCACGATCACGCAGGAGACGCGCCACTGGCACGAGGACACCGGGCGCACCTCGCCCGGCCGCCCGAAGTCGGATGCCGACGACTACCGGTACTTCCCCGAGCCTGACCTCCTGCCCGTCGAGCCGTCCGAGGAGTTGATCGAGGAGCTGCGCGCCGCGCTCCCCGAGGCGCCCTCGGTGTACCGACGACGGTTGAAGACCGAGTGGGGCTTCACCGACCTCGAGTTCCAGGACGTCGCCAACGGCGGTCTTCTCGCCGAGGTCGAGGCGACGATCGCCGCCGGCGCGTCCCCGGCATCCGCTCGCAAGTGGTGGACGGGCGAAGTCACCCGTGTCGCCAACGCGCAGGGAGCCGAACCCGCCGCGCTGGTCTCGCCCGAGTCGGTCGCAGAGCTGCAGAAGCTGGTGGATGCCGGCACGCTGACCGACAAGCTCGCGCGTCAGGTGCTCGAGGGCGTCATCGCGGGGGAGGGGACCCCGCAGGAGGTCGTCGACGCGCGTGGTCTCGCCGTCGTCTCGGATGACGGCGCCCTGATCGCCGCCATCGACGAGGCCCTCGCCGCGCAGCCCGACGTCCTGGCGAAGATCCAGGACGGCAAGGTCCAGGCTGCCGGTGCCGTCATCGGCGCCGTGATGAAGGCCATGAAGGGCCAGGCGGATGCCGCACGCGTCCGCGAGCTCATCCTGGAGCGCGCCGGACAGGCCTGACGCTGATCGAGGATGCCGCCGCGCCGCTGCCCGATCCGGGCTCGGTGTCGGCGGCATCGTCGACAATGGAGGTATGGGACGCGGAGACGGGACGGGACGGATCGTCTCGCCCGACGGCGCCGACGACACCGGCACCCGCATCCTCCACGTCGACATGGACGCGTTCTACGCGTCGGTCGAGGTCCTGTACGACCCGTCGCTGGCGGGTAAACCGCTCATCGTGGGCGGGATGGAGGGGCGCGGCGTCGTCTCGAGCGCGTCGTACGAGGCTCGCCGCTTCGGGGTGAGGTCGGCGATGTCGGTCGGCCGGGCACTCCAGCTGTGCCCGCAGGCGATCGTCGTGGTCCCGCGGTTCGAGCGGTATTCGGACCTGTCGAGGAAGGTCATGGCGATCTTCCGCGACGTCACCCCGCTCGTGGAGCCGCTCTCGATCGACGAGGCCTTCCTCGACGTGAGCGGTGCGCGCCGTCTCTGGGGGAGTCCCGGCGAAATCGCTCGGATGGTCCGCCGCCGGGTTCTGGAGGAGACCGGACTGACGTGCAGCATCGGCGTCGCGGCCACGAAGCACGTCGCGAAGATTGCCTCGACGGTGTCGAAGCCCGACGGGCTGCTGATCGTCGCTGAGCCTGACACACAGGCGTTCCTCGCTGCTCGCCCGGTCAGCGCGCTCTGGGGCGTCGGTCCCAAAGCTGCAGAGGCCCTCGAAGCGCGCGGCATCCGGATGGTGTCCGACATCCTGAACACCCCGCGGAGCGTCCTCGATCGAGCGCTCGGCCCGGCGATGGGCGCGCGTGTCTCGCAGCTCGCGCGCGGCCACGACCCGCGGTCGGTGCAGACGGAGCACACCGAGAAGAGCGTCGGGCACGAGGAGACCTTCCTCGAGGATGTCTCCGACACGGCGATGCTCCGGAGCGAATTCCGCCGTCTCGCCGACAGGGTCGCCTCTCGATTGCGCGCGGGCGGCTGGGAAGCGCGGACGATCGCCATCAAAGTGCGGTTCGCGGACTTCACGACCCTTTCACGGTCGGTGAGCGTGCCTGAGCCCACGAACGTCGGTCAGCGGATCGGCGACGTCGCCCTCGAGCTCTTCGGAAAGATCGACCTCGTTCAGCCCGTCCGGTTGATCGGGGTCCGAGGCGAGAAGCTCACGGGCGACGGTATCGGAGGTCTGGCACTGTGGGACGACGATGCGGAGTGGCGGCGGGTGGATGCCGCTCTCGACGACGCCCGCAGCAGGTTCGGGCGCGGCGCTGTCACGCGCGCGAGCACCCTCGGGCCGCGACGAGACGTCAACGCCCTCCCCACCAACCCGCGCCCGGCGCCGGACTGACCCGAATCGGCGCAACCCCCTGCTTTCCGGGTCGCCTGCGGCTACCGTGAGGGCATGGCAAACCTCCCCCTCGAACTCGGCAAGCAGTTCGCCTCGCTCGGCGTGACCACCGTCTACGGCGAACAGCAGGACGTCGACGGCATCCGGATCATCCCCGTCGCCCTGACCTGGTCGGGCTTCGGCGCGGGAGAGGACACGTCGGGCGGTGCAGGCGGCGGAGGCGGCGGCGGCGCCGCGATCCCGATCGGTGCGTACATCCGCACCGGCGACGACCTGCGCTTCGAGCCGAATCTGGTCTCGCTCGTCGCCGTCGGCATCCCGTTCGTGTGGATCGCGGGACGGGCGCTCAGCCGCGTCATCCGTGCACTCAAGCGCTGATCCGCTCGGGGCTGCCCTCGTCGTCGCGGTCGACGACGTCGCGGACGCCGTTCACGGCGTGCGGCGCGAGCCGGCGGTGGTGCTGGTCGACGGTCGTTCCGGCGCCGGGAAGTCGACGTTCGCGGACCTCCTCGCCGAGCGGCTGGCGGGTGCGGCGATCGTGCGACTCGACGACGTCTACCCCGGCTGGGACGGCCTGCGCGACGGCGCGGACACCGTACGTCAGGGCGTCCTCGTGCCGCTGCGCAGGGGCGAACCGGGGTCGTGGCCGGTGTGGGATTGGACGACGGATCGGCCCTCGGGGCAGGAGAGGCGCGTCGCCCCCGCGGCCGTCGTCATCGTGGAGGGTTCCGGTGTGCTGACGCCCGCATCGGCCCCGCTCGCGGACGTCGCCGTATGGCTCGACGCGCCCCGGGACGCCCGCCGCGTGCGCGCGCTCGGACGGGACGGCGAGACGTACCGACCGCACTGGGAGCGGTGGGAGAGGCAAGAAGAGGCGCACCTCCGGGATCACCACCCGGATCAGCTCGCGAGCCACGTCTTCCGGCTGCCCTGAACGTCCCTGCTCAGGCGCCGAGCGCCTGCACGAGCATCTCGAGGCGGTAGCCGATCCACTCGTACACGCCGAACCGGGCGTCGCCGTCGCCGCGCTGCTCTTCGTCCGTCACCCCGAGCCGGTCCGCCAGCACCAGCCGAAGGGCGGCGAGCGTGCGGAGCCAGGCACCGGCGGCATCCGGGGTCAGGTCGACCACGAGGATGTCCTCGGCGGTGGCGCGGTCGAGCTGATCGATGTCGAGGTCCTGCCCGTCGTGCCGCAGGGACGCGCGGACGATGCCCGCATCCGCCGCCCGTCGTGCCAGGAGGTCGTCCTCGGTCAGGCGACGGAACTCCGCCGCTGCCTCTGCGTCGTCGGCGTAGGCGTCCGGCACGAGTCGGCGCACGGCCGGGTCGGAGCCGTCGTGCGAGGTCACGACGTCTTCGAACTGTCCGACGAGATCGGACAGATGCGCGGCTTCGAGGAGCGTCAACTCCATGGCGACAGCGTGGCCAGTCACGACCCCGCCTCTCGCACGGTCGCCCACAGCCCGTAGTCGTGCATCGCCTGAGCGTGCAGCTCCATCTGCTCCCGCGACCCCTCGGCGACGACCGCGTGCCCGTCGTGGTGGACGGCGAGCATCAGCCGGTGCGCCTTCTCCCGCGAGAATCCGAAGTACTGGCGGAAGATGTGCTCCACGTAGCTCATGAGGTTGACAGGGTCGTTCCAGACGACGGTCTGCCAGGGTCCCGAGGTGGATGCCTGCAGGTCCGTCCGCTCGTCGATCTCCGGCGACGCGATGCTCATCAGGCCCACCCCAGCTCGTGCAGTCGGGCATCGTCGATGCCGTAGAAGTGGGCGATCTCGTGGACGAGGGTCGTGTGCACCTCATCACGGAGGTCGTCGACGTCATCGCACGCGTCCAGGTGCGGTTCTCGGTAGAGGATGATGCGATCGGGGAGGTCACCCATGCCGTACTGATCCCGCTCCGTCAACGCGAGACCGTCGTACAGCCCCAACAGGTCGAGCGAGCCGTCCTCGGGACGGTCCTCGACGACGAACACGACGTTGTCGAGCCCCGCGACCATGTCGTCGGGCAACCCATCGAGTTCGGACGCAACCAGATCCTCGAATGCCTCGGCATCCATATCGATCATGACCACGCCTCACGCGGAGAAGATATGGGGTGAGTAACGGGACTTGAACCCGCGACCCCCTGGACCACAACCAGGTGCTCTACCAACTGAGCTATACCCACCATGTGCCCGTCTCCGGGCAACCCCACAAGTGTATTACAGTCCGGAGGCGAACGACGACACGGCGGATGCCGCGGCGGTGCGCGCGTCGTCGCTCGACGGTCCGGGGGCGTCCACGAAGACCGTCTCGCGGTAGTACGCGAGCTCGCGGACGCTCTCGCGGATGTCCGCGAGGGCGCGATGGCCGCCGTCCTTCGCCGGAGCGTTGAAGTAGGCGCGGGGGTACCACCGGCGGGCGAGCTCCTTCACGCTCGACACGTCGACGTTGCGGTAATGCAGCCACCGATCGACGCGGGGCATGTAGCGCGCGAGGAACATGCGGTCGGTGCCGATCGTGTTCCCGGCGAGCGGGGCCTTGCCTTCGGGGACGAACCGCTGGATGTACTCGAGCACCTGGAATTCGGCGTCGGCGAGGCTCACCCCGTTCGGGATCTCTGCGAGAAGGCCGGAGCTCTCGTGCATCTTCGTCACGAAGTCGTTCATGTGCGCGAGGGCGGAGTCGTCGGGCTTGATCACGATCTGGAAGCCGGGGTCGAGGACGTTGAGCTCGAAATCGGTGATGACGACGGCGACCTCCACGAGCTCGTCGACCGACAGGTCGAGGCCCGTCATCTCGCAGTCGATCCAGACGAGGCGGTCGTTCTCCGCAGCTGACACGTGGTCTCCTCCCACAGGAGCCGACCGCAGATGCGGCGACTCGGAGCCCCTCCAGGAGGATTCGAACCCCCGACCTTGCGGGTAGAAACCGCTCGCTCTGTCCACTGAGCTATGGAGGGAAGGATGCTCGTCCCCCAGGCTACCGCTCAGACCGAGATCGTCGCGCGGCGCACGCGCAGGGCGCGCCACCGGGCCGACACATCGAGGGCGACGTGCACGCCGGGACCGATGAGGACCGCGAACAGCACCGTGCCGAGGCCCACCGTTCCGCCGAGCAACCACCCGGTGACGAGGACGCTCCCTTCGACGGCGAACCGGCAGACCCAGATCGGCCATCCGAACCGAGCGTGGAGGCCCGTCATCAACCCGTCGCGCGGCCCCGGTCCGAGGTCGGCGCCGAGGTAGATCCCGGATGCCGCGGCGATGAGCGCGATGCCGAACACGAAGACGAGAACGCCCCAGAGGTAGTTCTCGACGGGCGGGATGACCGCAAGCGCCCCCTGCATGACGGTTCCGACGACGAGGATGTTCGCGATCGTGCCGATGCCGGGGCGTTGACGGAGCGGGATCCAGGCGAGGAGGACGAGCGCGCCGGTGATGACGACGATCCAGCCGATCCCGATACCCGTCTGCACGGAGAGTCCCTCGGCGAGGACCGTCCAGGGGTCGAGTCCGATGCCGGCCTGGACGAGGACGGCGCAGCCGATGCCGAACAGGGCGAGTCCGATGACGAGGCGGAGGAGGCGCAGAAGCATGGACCCATTCCACCGTAAGATTGGCCTTCTGTATGCAGTCCAATCTCGAAAAGGTGGACCATGGACTCTCGGATCGGTGCCCGAAGCCTCGCCGCTGCACTCGGTGGCTGGCGGACCAGGACGCCCACCTACGAGGCCCTGGCCGACGGCATCCGTCTTCTCTGTCTCGATAACCGCGTCGCCGCCCACACCGCCCTGCCCGCCGAGCGCGAACTCGCGGCGACACTCGGCCTGAGTCGGGCGACGGTCGCGGCGGCCTATCGCTCGCTCCGCGAGAGCGGTCACATCGAGAGCACGCGGGGATCGGGCAGCATCACGCTTCCCCAGGTGCGCCGAGGAGCCGGTCGAGTGTTCGACGACGGCGAGGGCATCGACCTGCAGCAGGCCAGTCCGGCGGCGTGGCCCGGCCTTGCGGGCGTCATCGCCGAGGTCGGAGCGGATGCCGCATCCCTCGTCGGCCGGCCCGGTTACGACATCGTCGGCAGCAGCGAACTCCGGACGGCCATCGCCGACCGCTACACCGCACGCGGGATTCCGACTGCCCCGGACGAGATCCTGGTCACGAACGGGGGACAGCACGCCATCCACCTCGTCACGGCCGCTCTCCTCGGGCCGGGGATGACGGCGCTGCTCGAGACGCCCACGTACCCGCATGCGACCGAGGCGATCAAGGCCACGGGAGCTCGCGTGACCGGAACACCGGTGACCGTCGACGGCGGCTGGGACCTCGATCGTGCCGAGCAGACCTTCCGGCGTGCGCGTCCGACCCTCGCCTATCTCATGCCGTGGTTCCAGAACCCGACGGGGCGGTCGATGTCCCCGACGGATGCCGCGACCTTCCGCGCCGCAGCCGAACGCGCGGGGACGGTGCTCGTGATCGACGAGACGACCGCCGAGCTGATGATCGACGGCACCGCGCCGGAACCGTTGGACTTCGGACCCCATGCCGTGCGGATCGGTTCACTGGGCAAGACGGTGTGGGGTGGGCTGCGGGTCGGCTGGGTGCGGGCGGACCGAACCTTCGTGCGGCGACTCGTGGCTTCTCGCCCCCGTCGCGATCTCGGTACCGCCGAGTTCGAGCAAGCCGTCGCCGCGCGTCTCATGCGTCTGATGCCCGACATCCTGCCGCAGCGCGCCGAGCTTCTCGGCCGGGGGAGGGATGCCGCCGTGGCCGCGCTCCGCGCATCGTTCCCGACGTGGGATGTCCCCGTCCCGGCGGGCGGCGTCTCGTTGTGGGTGGGGATGGACGCTCCGCTCAGCGGATCGCTCGTCCTGGCGGCTCGGCGCGAGGGAGTCCTCCTGTCGGCGGGCCCACGCTTCTCCGTCGACGGCGGATACGACGCGCACCTTCGCGTGCCCTTCACCGCCCCGCCCGAGCAACTGCGCGACGCGATCACGGTGCTGGCACGACTGTGGCCGGAAGTGGGCGGCGCCGGCGCGGGGCACGCGCAGGACGAGAGCGAGGCCGTCGCCGCCATCGTCTGAGCGTGTCAGCGCGAGTCGTGGAGGACGGCCACCGCGTCCTCCATCCGCCAGAAATCGCCGAGCTCGACGAAGCCACCGGCCGCAGGGCGGAACCGGCGCGCGCGATAGCGCGTGGCGAGGTCGTCGCCGATGCGGGCCACGTGTCCGACGACCCGGCCCTCGGGGTCGACGACGCGCGACAGGCGGTCGGAGACAGGTGTGAGGCGATATCGGCGGAGCCGGACATCGGTGTTCGGTGCGATGGTGGTCACGGGGCCTCCTCTGCGTCGATTCGCAGGGTACGCTCGGCCACCGACACGCACCTTCGGGACGGAACATCGCGCCCGCCGTCGGCGTTGTCCCTCGTGACGATCCCACAGTGAAAGGAAGGTCTCGCATGCAGACCTATGTGCTTGCCGGAGGCTGCTTCTGGTGTCTCGACGCCGCGTACCGCGCTCTCGAGGGAGTCGAGTCGGTCGAATCTGGCTACATCGGCGGTTCCGTGGCGTCGCCCACGTACGAGCAGGTGTGCACCGGCACGACCGGTCACGCTGAGGCCGTCAAGGTGACGTTCGACGAGGAGATCATCCCTTCCGACGTCATCCTCGATGCGTTCTTCACCATGCACGACCCGCGCCAGCTCAACCGGCAGGGCAACGACGTCGGCACCCAGTACCGCTCCGCCATGTTCCCCGCCGATGACGCGCAGCGCGAGGAGTTCCAGCGCGCCGCGGAACGTGCCGCGGATTGGTGGGGTGGCGGACTGGTCACCACGATGGAGCCCCTCGGCGAGTGGTACCCCGCCGAGGACTACCACCAGGACTTCTTCACCAAGAACCCGGGCCAGGGCTACTGCCTGGCCGTCGCGGTGCCGAAGGTGAACAAGGTCCGGGCCCGGTTCGGGGAGTACGCCCGCCGCTGATCCTCCCCGGCGGACCTCATGGTCTCCGCCTTCTCCCCACGCGCCCCGGTCGCCGACGGTTTCCACCGTTCGGCGACCGGGGCGCCGTCGTGCCGGGCGTCAACGGAATCCTGAAGGGGCTCCGACGCCCGCCGGGCACGCGGGCGTCGGAGCATCGAGCGGGCACAACCGTGCCCCGACGACTGAAGGAGTCGAAATGAAGGATCACATCACGATCGTCGGCAACGTCGGGGCCGACCCCGAGTACCGTCGACTTCCCGACGGCACGCCCGTCGTGTCGCTGCGGGTCGCCAGCACCGACCGCCGTTACGACGTGAAGGCGGGCGCGTGGGTCGACGGGCTCACCAGCTGGTACCGCGTCTCGGTCTTCCGGACGCTTGGAGAGCACGTCGCCGCTTCCGTCCGTCGAGGTCAGCGCATCGTCGTGCACGGAACCCTCGCCATCAAGCGGTGGGAGGCCGGTGACAAGTCCGGAACGGATGCCGAGATCGACGCCGTCGCACTGGGACACGACCTCGCCTTCGGGACGTCGGTGTTCACGCGCGACGAGAAGCCGCGCGGTCAGGCCGACACCGGCGAATCGGCGACGGAGTGGGCGGCGCCGGGCGCGGAATCCGGGGCCGACGCAGACAGCGCGGACGAGCGGACCTGGCAGGCCGAACCCGCCGCCACGCCGTTCTGACTCGCACCCAGCCGGCTCGGAGGCCGCACGCCCTAGACTCTCGCCCGTGCGCAGACACCAGCCCTCCCGGGGATCCCGCCTGCTCCTGCTCGCGCTCTCGCCCGTGGTGGTGGTGACGCTCGCCGCATGTGCACCCGGGTCGAGCCCGGCGCCCTCCGAGCCCGCGACCTCCTCTGCGGCTGCGCCCAGCCCCGCGGGGTCGGCGACACCCACCCCCACAGCCGCTGCGGACTCCGCCGAGGCGCGTCTGCCCGACTTCACGTCGGTGATGGATGCCGTCTGGCGGGACTCGGCATCCGTCAAGGGGCGCGTCTACGTCGACGCCCTCGTGGCGGCGGGGTTCCCGAAGAAGGCGATGCAGGTCACGGAGGACGAGACCTCGATCGGCAATCCCGCGGACAGCATCCAGTTCTCCGTCCGAATCGGCGACGAGTGCCTCGTCGGACAGGTCGGTCCGTCGGTGGCGAAGCCGACGGCGCTCGTGATGCCCGGCCTCGCCGACGGTGCGTGCCTGCTGGGACAGACCCGATCGATCGATTGGTGACACCCGGACCGTCCCGTCACGAGGGACGACCCACGTAGACTTGGGCCGTTATGGCCGAATACATCTACTCCATGGTCCGCGCCCGCAAGGCCGTCGGCGAAAAGCTCATCCTCGACGACGTCACGATGGCGTTCCTGCCCGGCGCCAAGATCGGCATGGTCGGCCCGAACGGCGCCGGTAAGTCGACGATCCTGAAGATCATGGCGGGTCTCGACACCCCGTCCAACGGCGAGGCGAAGCTCTCGCCCGGGTTCTCGGTCGGCATCCTCATGCAGGAGCCCGAGCTCGACGAGTCGAAGACCGTCCTCGAGAACATCCAGGACGGCGTGGCGATCAAGCCCAAGCTCGACCGGTTCAACGAGATCTCCGCGCTCATGGCCGATCCCGACGCCGACTTCGACGCGCTCCTCGCCGAGATGGGGACGCTGCAGGAGGAGATCGATGCCGCGGACGGCTGGGATCTCGACTCGCAGCTGTCGCAGGCCATGGACGCACTCCGCACGCCTCCGGCAGACGCCGCGATCGCCCCGCTCTCCGGTGGCGAGAAGCGCCGCGTCGCCCTCGCCAAGCTCCTGCTCCAGAAGCCGGACCTTCTGCTCCTCGACGAGCCCACCAACCACCTCGACGCCGAGAGCGTGCTCTGGCTCGAGCAGCATCTGCAGGCCTACAAGGGTGCGGTCATCGCCATCACCCACGACCGGTACTTCCTCGACAACGTCGCGGAGTGGATCGCCGAGGTCGACCGCGGCCGCCTCATCGGCTACGAGGGCAACTACTCGACCTACCTCGAGAAGAAGGGCGAGCGTCTCGAAGTCCAGGGCAAGAAGGACGCCAAGCTCGCGAAGCGCCTGAAGGAAGAGCTCGAGTGGGTCCGCTCGAGCGCGAAGGGCCGCCAGACGAAGTCGAAGGCGCGCCTGGCCCGCTACGAGGAGATGGCGGCCGAGGCGGAGCGGACGAGGAAGCTCGACTTCGAGGAGATCTCGATCCCGCCCGGGCCGCGCCTGGGAAGTGTCGTGATCGAAGCCAAGAAGCTCCAGAAGGGCTTCGACGGCCGATCGCTCATCGACGGCCTCAGCTTCAGCCTGCCGCCGAACGGCATCGTCGGCGTCATCGGCCCGAACGGCGTCGGCAAGACCACGCTCTTCAAGACGATCGTCGGCCTCGAGCCCCTCGACGGCGGCGACCTGAAGATCGGCGAGACCGTCAAGATCAGCTACGTCGACCAGTCGCGCTCGAACATCGACCCGAACAAGACGCTGTGGGAGGTCGTCTCGGACGGCCTCGACATCATCACGGTCGGCAAGACCGAGATCCCCTCGCGCGCCTACGTCTCGAAGTTCGGCTTCAAGGGGCCGGACCAGCAGAAGAAGGCGGGCGTGCTCTCCGGCGGTGAGCGCAACCGCCTGAACCTCGCGCTCACGCTGAAGGAGGGCGGGAACCTGCTCCTCCTCGACGAGCCCACGAACGACCTCGACGTCGAGACCCTGAGCTCCCTCGAGAACGCTCTGCTGGAGTTCCCCGGCTGCGCCGTGGTCATCACCCACGACCGGTGGTTCCTCGACCGCATCGCGACCCACATCCTCGCCTACGAGGGCACCGCCGAGAAGCCCGACCAGTGGTACTGGTTCGAGGGCAACTTCGAGGCGTACGAGGCGAACAAGATCGAGCGGCTCGGCGCCGACGCGGCGAACCCCGCGAAGTCGACGTACCGCAAGCTCACGCGTGACTGACCGCCGCATCCGGGTTCCCATCCACCTGCGGTGGGGCGATCTCGACGCGTACAACCACGTCAACAACGCCGCGATGCTGAAGCTCCTCGAGGAGGCGCGCGTGCGCGCCTTCTGGGTGCCCGGCGCGGGGGAGCGGGTCGTCCCGACCGCGGTCATCGACGCGAGCCACGGCGCGGCGCAGCTGACCCTCATCGCCCGCCAGGAGATCGAGTACCTCGCACCGGTTCCCTACCAGCGCGATCCGATCGACGTGCAGATGTGGTTCGGGAAGATCGGCGGATCGAGCGCCGAGGTCCACTACGAGGTCTTCACGCCCGCGGGCCAGGAGCCGCAGACGCTGTACGCCCGGGCATCCACCGTCATCGTCCAGGTGGATGCCGGGACTGGCCGTCCCGTGCGGTTGTCGCCCGAAACGCGGAAGGCCTGGGAGCCGTTCCTCGGCGAACCGCTGCCGCCGCTCGGACGACGCTGAGTCCGGTCAGTCCGCGTCCGGGATGCGGACCATGATCTCCTGAGCGACGGAGGCAACCAGTTCTCCCTCGCGAGAGAAGATCCGCCCCGTCGCGAGCCCTCGGCCGCCCTGCGCGCTCGGCGACTGCTGGACGTACAGCAGCCACTCGTCGACGCGGGCGGGACGGTGCCACCACATGGCGTGGTCGAGACTCGCGACCTTCAGTCCGGGCGTGGCCCACGAGGCTCCGTGGGCACGGAGGACCGATTCCTGGATCGTCAGATCGCTCATGTACGCGAGCGCGGCCCGGTGCACGCGCGGATCGTCGGGAACCTCGCCGCGCGTGCGCACCCACACCGACTGGTGCGCGACGCGGTCGCTGCCGACGCTCGCATAGATGGGATCTTCGACGTGGCGCACCTCGACGGGGCTCTGATCGAAGTGGCGCTTGCTCATCGGGTGCAGACCAGCCAGGACGGAGTCATCGGACAGGTCATCCGGTCCGGGGATGCCGCTCGGCATCTCGTCCTGGTGCTCGAGTCCCGTCGCGTCGACCTCGAAGGACGCGATCATGGAGAAGATCGGCACGCCCTCCTGGAAGGCCTGGGTGCGCCGCGTGGAGAATGACCGCCCGTCGTGGATGCGATCGACCGAGAAGGTCATGCCGCGCGTCGAGTCACCCGGGCGGAGGAAGTACCCGTGCATCGAGTGGGCGGCGCGGCCGTCGTCGACCGTCCGTTCCGCCGCGATGACCGCCTGCGCGAGGACCTGACCGCCGAACACCCGACCCAACGGCATCGCCTGCGACACCCCGGTGAAGATGTCCTCCGTGGTGCGGGCGTCGCTCGAGGACAGATCCAGGACGGCCAGCAGCCCGTCGACGTGGCCCGATTCGCTCACGGCGTTCCTTTCCGGGGAGCCCGATGTCATCCCGTGGGCGCCCGGTTGGTAGTTTAGGTCGGATGTCCCCGCAGCTCGTTTTCCCCGACCCGCGCTCGGCGGCCGACCTCCTCACGTTCGCCGGGCGGGCCGCTCGGCTGGGCGACCCGGCGGTGCGGCTGCGGGCCGCCGGCGGGACCCTGGCCGTCTCCGCGGCCCCGCTGTCACCGCGCGGCTTCGGCGACGACACCCCGACGGTCCTCGGGATGCGCTTCCTCTCCATCGACCCCGAACTGGAGTGCGACCTCGTCGTGGATGCCGGTGCCCTCCGCGCGGGCGAGGACCCGACGCGTGTGGGACTTCCCGACAGCGGCGTCTCCGCCGCGTGGGCGGGCATCTCGCCGCCCCGCGCGGGCTGGCTGCCCGGCTCGCCGGTCGCGGTCGATGCGCTCGCACGGTCGGTCCGTCGCGGAGTGGATGCCGTGGCGACGGCGCTGCCGGCGGCACCCGGCGAGGACCTCGTCCGGACGGTCCGAGCCGCCGTGTGGGGCGCACCCGACGCAGAGCTGGACGGTCTCGTCGCGGGAGTGGCGTTCGCGGCGGACGCCCTCGGGTTCCTCGGCGCGGACGGGAACGAAGAGGCATCCGTCCGACGGACCGGGACGTGGACCCGTGTCAGCCTGTCCCGCGGACACGTGCTGGTCCGGGCCGGCAACCCGACCGGACTGACCACGGTCCGCTCGACCGGCGGTCGCTGACCGCGCGGGGGCTCACGCCCCGGGGTGCAACGGCAGGTTCGTGCCGCCATGGGGCTCGGTTTGCTGGCCGGCGCCGGTCGGTTCGAAGGTGTTCACCATCGCGTGGGCGGCGCGCTGAAGATAATCCCAGAGGGTCGCCTCGTGCAGAGGCGACAGCTGCGCTTCGTCCACCGCGATCCGCATCGCCCGCAGCCAGCGGTCGCGCGCCTCGGGGTTGACGTGGAAAGGCATGTGACGCATGCGGAGGCGCGGGTGACCCCGCGTCTCGCCGTAGGTCGTCGGTCCGCCCCAGTACTGCTCGAGGAACAGCAGCAGCCGCTCAGCGGCGGGTCCGAGGTCCTCCTCGGGGTACATCGGCCGCAGGATGTCGTCGGCGGCCACTTCGCGGTAGAAGGCATCCACGAGGCGACGGAACACGTCGTGTCCGCCGACCTCGTCGTAGAAGCTCATCTGCTCGCTCACGGCGCCGCACTCCCCTCGGGGGCGTCCCCGTCGGTCCGTCCCCGCTTCTTCGGACGCCACGCGAGACGCTGCGGCGCCGCCGGCGGAGTGATCTGCTGGGGCTTCGTCTTGGGCGGGTTCGCACCGCGCACGCTCTGGGCCGCGTCCGCTCCGGTGAGGAAGACGGAGTCGAGCTGGGGGAGGGGGACGCCCAGCTCGTCGAGCGCCTTCTTCAGTCGTGCGCGCAGCGCACGGGACACGTCGTCCTTCGCATTCGGGCGGGTCCTCATCACGAGGCGCGTGACGATGGTCTCGCCGCCGATGGACTCGAGACCCCAGACCTCGGGCTTGTCGATGATGCGCGTGCGCCACTTCGGTTCGCGGACGAGGTCCTTCGCGGCCGTGAGCATCGCGTCCTCGACGGCGTCGAGGTCGGCGTCGACGGGCACGCCCACGTCGATGACGACGCGCGCCCAGCCTTGCGACATGTTGCCGATGCGAAGGATCTCGCCGTTGCGGACGAACCACAGTGTGCCGTTCACGTCGCGGACGTGGGTGACGCGGACGCTCACGTACTCGACGACACCCGTCGCCAGCCCCACGTCGACGACGTCGCCGATGCCGATCTGGTCTTCCGCGACGATGAAGATGCCGTTCAGGACGTCCTTGACGATGTTCTGCGCTCCGAATCCGAGGCCGGCGCCGATCGCCGCCGACAACAGGGTGAACGACGCGAGGACACCCGGGTTCAGGATGTAGACGATCGTCAGCGCGGCGATGATGACGATCGCGACGTTGACGATGTTGGTGAGGATCGACCCCAGGGTGCGGGTGCGCTGCACGACCCGGACCTGTGCGAGCGGCGACATGTCGATCGCGCGCGTGTCCTCCGCCGCGGCGCGCGACTTGGCGCCGGTGACGATGCGATCGACGACCCGGCCGATCAGCCTGCGCATGATCCACGAGAGGAGCAGCGCGAGCACGACGGTCACGACTACCCACAGGAGGCTCCAGCCCGCCGAGACGAGGAAGGCCAGGAATCCGTCGCGGATGGCCTCCCACCCTTCGGGAGGTGTCGAAGCGGATGCGGCGTCAACGATCGTGGTCATCGTCTCGATCCTAACGACGCGTTCCACCGTCCACCTGAACGCCCTCGGCAGCGTGCTCCCACGGACTCGCCAGCCCGTGGGCGATGAGGACGGCGTGGACGCGGTCGCGGGCCGGGAGCTTCGCGAGAATCCGGCCGACATGCGTCTTGACCGTCGACTCGCCGAGGAACAGTTCCTCGGCGATCTCGGTGTTCGTGAGGCCCCGCGCCATCGCCTGCAGCACGTCCTGCTCGCGCGATGTGAGGAGATCGAGCCCGGCCGACCCCGTCGCCGACGGGGGAGCGGCATCCGCCCCCTGTCCTGCGGTGACGAGTTCGATCATCCGCCGGACGATGCGAGGGGCGAGAGTGGCTTCCCCCGCGGCGACGGCGCGGACAGCGGCGACGAGCTCATCGCGCCCGGCATCCTTCAGGAGGAAGCCGCCCGCTCCGGCGCGGAGGGCGCCGAACGCGTACTCGTCCAGATCGAACGTGGTGAGCACGAGCACGCGGGCGCCGGGGTGGTCCCGAGCGATCGTCGCCGTGGCCTCGATTCCGTCGACCCCCGGCATCCGGACGTCCATCAGGACCACATCGGGACGCAGGCGTGCCGTCGCCTCGATGGCCTCCGCACCGTCCCCGGCCTCGCCGACCACCTCGATCCCGTCGGCGGCTTCGAGGACCATGCGGAACCCGAGGCGGATGAGCGATTGGTCGTCGACGATCAGCACCCGCACCGCGGCGGAAGGGGACGTACTCATGAGGTGGACTCCTGTCGGGGAATGCGGGCGGCGACCGACCAGCCGTGGGGACGGCGCGGACCTGCCGTGATGGTGCCTCCCGCGAGCCCGACGCGCTCTCGCAGACCGCGCAGGCCGAAGCCGGCGGTGTGCTCTGAGGCGGACGTCGGCAGGCCGTCGTCCGTGACGGTGACGGACACGCCGTCCGGATCGTGCTGGATCGCCACGTCGATGCGGGTGGCCGCCGACGCATGGCGGAGGACGTTCGTCACGCTCTCCTGCACGATCCGGGAGACGGCGAGCTGAGTGCGGGAGTCGAGATCTGCCGGATCACCCGAGACGACCAATCGGGTGTCGAACCCGGCCGCACGCGCGGACGCGACTGTCTCCGTCGTGGTGTCCCGGGCGAGCGGCGCGAGCGGAGCCGCATCCGCGTCGCGCAGGATGCCGAGGGTCGCCCGCATGTCTTTCAGCGCCTCTCTGCCCGTCGCCGCGATGGCCTCGACGCCGGGGCGCGTGCGCTCGGCATCGTTCGAGGCTGCCACGCCTTCGGCCAGGGCGACCATGACGGTGAGCGAGTGGGCGACGATGTCGTGGAGCTCCCGCGCGATGCGCTCGCGTTCGGTCGAAGCGGCGAGCTGAGCCTGCTGGTCGCGCTCGACGACGAGGCGTTGTGAATGGTCGATCAGCGCCTTCACGTACCTGGCGCGGGAACCGACGTTGGCTCCGATCAGCCCGCCGATCACCGCGTTGAGGCCCTCGTTGACGAGCGAGCCCCAGACGACGGTCGTCGAGCTGAGATCGGTCGCGATCAGGACGAGACCGGCACCTGTGAGGACGGTCATGACGGTCCCGGCTCCGATGAGAGCCGCGCGAGAACCGACGTGGACGGCGACCGAGTAGGTGGCGACGAGCAGGAGCGGACCGTTGATCGGCGCCGGCGCGAACATGTATGCGAGAGACACGACGCACGAGGCGGCGAGGACGATGAGGGGATGCCGTCGCCGGATGAGGAGAGCCAGGCACCCCAGGACGACGACGACGCTCAGCGCGGGCAGCACGCTCTGCCACTCCCGCGAGTTGGTACCGATGCCCTCGGGCAGGATCGGCGTAGCGATCACCGGAATCGTTGACACGAGGAGGCACACGACCACGACGAGGATGTCTGCGAACAGCGGATGCCGTGCCCAGTACCGCCGGAGGAGCCCCGGCGGACGCGGAAGCCGCAGCTCCCCCTCGCTGGAGGAGGAGCTGCGGCTTCGATTCGTCACGCCAAGACCCTACGCGTCCCGCGTCCGCAGGACTGCCCAGCCCCCGACGAGAGCTGCCGCAGGCCAGGCGAGCAGCACGATGACGTTCCGCACGGTCTCGTTCGCGGGGTTCGTCGTCAGGGCCGCCGCGGCGGACGACGGCAGGTAGTTGTAGAGGTCGATGAGCCATTGCCACGACTCACCGCCGAACGAGAACAGGCTCACGACGATCGGCAGCACGAAGAGGATGCCGACGGTCGCCGCGATCGCCCCGGCGCCGTTCCGGATGAGAAATCCCCACCCCAGGCCCAGCAGGGCGAACGTCGCCATCGAGATGACCGCCCAGCCGAGGGGGATCCAGGTCCGTTCCGCGTCGCCCCATTCGAAACCGTTCTCACCGTAGATCGGTGTGACGACGAGCACGGAGATGAGCGAGGTCACGACGGTGGTGGCCACCAGGGTGACGGTCACGACCAGCGCCTTGGCGAGCAGCACCGCACCTCGTCGCGGCTCAGCCGTCAGGCTCGACCGGATCATCCCGGTGGAGTATTCGCCCGTGATCGCCATCGCCCCGAGGATGCCCGCCACGAGCATCGTGAACTGCAGCGGCGACACGACGGCGGTCGTCGGATTCAACGACATCTGACCGGCGGAGTCGCCAAGGCTGTTCATGACCAGCGCGATCAGCAGCGAGATGCCGACCGCCAGGACGACCGTGACGATCAGCGACCACCACGTGGAACGCAGGGTGAACAGCTTGAGCAGTTCGCTCTGCACCAGGCGGAAAAAGCCCAGACGGTAGGACGATGGTGCCGTGGGACGAACCGCGGCGCGGGACTCGGTCGTGATGGTCATGATGCGGCCCCCTGCGTGCGGTATTCGACGGACCCCTCGGTGAGGGCGAGATAGGCGTCCTCGAGCGATCCGCTGCGCGGGGTCAACTCGTGGAGGGCGATGCCGTGCTGCGCCGCGATCTCGCCGACGGCGGCAGCCGTGGTGCCGGCGATGTCGAGGAGGCCGGGTTCCGACGACGTGACGGTGATCCCGGTTCCCGCGACCAGCTGCGCGAGTTCGGCGGCGCGCGGGGAGCGGACGCTGACGGCGCTCCGTGTCCATGCCGCGACGAGATCCGAGATGCTGGCGTCGGCCAGCACTCGACCGCGGCCGAGGACGATGACGTGATCTGCTGTGAGGGACATCTCGCTCATGAGGTGACTCGACAGCAGCACGGTGCGGCCGGATGCCGCCTGTGCGCGCACGAACTGGCGCACCCAGCGCACGCCCTCGGGGTCGAGACCGTTCACGGGCTCGTCGAGGATGAGCGTCTGCGGGTCGCCGAGGAGCGCCGCCGCGATCCCGAGCCGCTGTCCCATGCCGAGCGAGAACTTGCCGGCTCGGCGCTTCGCGACGCTCTGCAGGCCGGTGATCTCGATCACCTCGTCCACGCGTGAACGGGGGATGCCGTGGGTCGCCGCCATGGCCAGCAGGTGGTTGCGCGCGCTCCGCCCGGTGTGCACCGCCTTCGCGTCGAGGAGGATCCCCACCTCGGTCAGAGGCGAACGCAGCGATCGGTAGTCGCGTCCGTCCAGCGTGACGCGTCCGGCGGTCGGCTTGTCGAGTCCCACGATCATCCGCATGGTGGTGGACTTGCCGGCGCCGTTCGGCCCCAGGAACCCCGTCACCTTGCCGGATTGGACCGTGAAGTTCACGCCATCGACGGCTGTTTTGTCTCCGTACCTCTTCGTGAGGCCTTCTGCAACGATCATGCAGCCCACGCTACGGAGCGGCTGGCCCACCCCGCGTCCCCCGTGAGCGGGAGATCGCGGCGGGGCATGTCCCCCTGTGGTACGACATGCCCCGCCGCGGCCGTGCTCAGTCCTGCGCGTCGCGCTCCTGCACCGAGAGGGCGCGCTCGACGCCCGCGAGGTTCTCGTTCACGAGACGACGCAGGGCCGCGGGTGCGTCGCGGTGGTCTGCGAGCCATCCACGCGTCGCGTCGCGCAGCGCGGTGTTCGCCAGCGGCGCCGGGAACAGGCCCACGATGAGGTACTGCGCGATCTGGTACGTGCGCGACTCCCAGACGGGCAGCAGCATGTCGAAGTACGCGCCGACGAAGTCGCCGAGAGCCTCGATCCCGGCGGGGTGGACGAAGCCGGCCGCCGCCGAACGGACGACCGTGTTCGGAAGATCGGCGTTGTCGATGAGCGACGCCCAGGCCGCACGCTTCGCGTCGACCGTGGGCAGCGCGGCGCGCGCCTGTGCGGCGAACTCGCCGCCCTTGGCGGTGTTGTCGGACGCCAGCGCGTCGTCGATGTCGGCAGCCGAGACGACGCCACCGGCGGCGAGCGAGACGAGGAGGGCCCACGAGAGGTCCGCATCGATGTCGAGTCCGGGGAGGGTGAGTTCACCCGAGCGCAGCTGTCCGACCCGCTCCCAGTCCGCGGCGGTCGCGGCCGCCGAGGCATAGGCCGTCACGAACTGCAGCTGGCTGTCGCTTCCCGCCTCCGCATCGCGGGCGAGATCCCACAGGCCGTCGGCGACACGCTGGCGCGCGGCATCCCGCTTCTCCGGCGACACGTACGAGTTCGCGGCCAGCTGGAGCTGCCCGAGCGTCGTGCGGACGGTCGTTGACTCGGTCTCGGTCCCGATGTTCTGGAGCACGAGATCGATGTACTCGGATGCCGAGGCTTCGGCGTCGCGCGTCTGATCCCACGCGGCACCCCAGACGAGTGAGCGGGCGAGCGGGTCGCTGATCTTGCTCAGGTGGGCCGTCGCCGTCTTGAGCGACCGCTCGTCGAGGCGGATCTTCGCGTACGCCAGGTCGTCATCGTTGAGGAGGACGAGGTCGGGCTGAGTGAGGCCGACGAGCTCGGGCGCCTCGGTGAGGTCGCCATCGACGTCGAGTTCGACGTGGTGGGTCCGGACGAGCGTGTCTGCCTGGAGCGAGTAGAAGCCGACCCCGAGGCGGTGCGGGCGGATCGTCGGGTAGTCGGCGGGCGCCGTCTGCACGATGGCGAACCGCGTGATGGTGCCGTCGCCGTCGACGCGGATCTCGGGGGCGAGCGTGTTCACGCCCGCGGTCTCGAGCCACTTCTTCGACCAGGTCGTCAGCTCGCGGCCGCTGGTGGCCTCGAGCTCGACGAGCAGGTCGCTGAGCTCCGTGTTGCCCCAGGCGTTCTTCTGGAAGTAGGCCGACACCCCGGCGAAGAACGCCTCGATGCCGACCCATGCGGCGAGCTGCTTGAGGACGGAGCCGCCCTTGGCATAGGTGATGCCGTCGAAGTTGACCTGCACGTCCTCGAGGTCGTTGATCTCGGCGAAGACCGGGTGGGTCGAGGGGAGCTGGTCCTGGCGGTACGCCCAGGTCTTCTCCATGGCGTTGAACGTCGTCCACGCCTCGGTCCATTCGGTCGCCTCGGCGGTCGCGATCGTGGAGGCCCACTCGGCGAACGACTCGTTCAGCCAGAGGTCGTTCCACCACTTCATGGTGACGAGGTCGCCGAACCACATGTGGGCGAGCTCGTGGAGGATCGTGACGACGCGACGTTCCTTGACGGCATCCGTCACCTTGGAGCGGAAGACATAGGTCTCGGTGAAGGTCACCGCGCCGGCGTTCTCCATCGCACCTGCGTTGAACTCGGGAACGAACAGCTGGTCGTACTTCGCGAACGGGTAGGGGACGCCGAACTTGTCCTCGAAGTAGGCGAAGCCCTGCCGCGTCTTCTCGAAAACGTAGTCGGCGTCGAGGTACTGCCACAGGCTCTTGCGCGCGTAAACGCCGAGCGGGATGGTGCGACCATCCGAACTCGTGAGCTCGGAGAACACCTGCTCGTAAGGACCGGCGACGAGCGCCGTGATGTAGGAGGAGATGCGCGGGGTCGGGTCGAACGACCAGGTCGCGACGCCGTCGCCGGCGGGCTGCGGCTCGGGGGTCGGGGAGTTGGAGACGACCTTCCACGCGTCCGGAGCGGTGACGGTGAAGCGGAATGTCGCCTTCAGGTCGGGCTGCTCGAAGACGGCGAAGACGCGCCGGGAATCCGGCACCTCGAACTGCGAATAGAGGTAGACCTCGCCGTCGACGGGGTCGACGAAGCGGTGGAGGCCCTCGCCCGTGTTGGTGTACTCGCAGTCGGCGACGACGACGAGCTCGTTCTCGTCGGTGAGCCCTTCGAGGGCGATGCGGGAGTCCGCGTAGACGGCGGAGGGGTCGAGCGTCCGGCCGTTGAGGGTGATCTCGCGGATGCCGCGGGCGATCAGATCGACGAAGGTCGAGGCGCCGGCGGTCGCGGCGAAGCGGATGACGCTCCGAGACTCGAAGACCTCGTCACCGGTGGTCAGATCGAGCGTGACGTCGTACGAATGCGTCTCGACGGTCGCGCGGCGCTCCTGCGCTTCGATGCGGGTGAGGTTCTCTCCAGGCACGTTCGTGTCTCCCAGGGGTGAGGGTGGGGTGCCGCGGACGGGCGCTGCTGGCGCCGACGGCAACCGTCACAGCCTACGCCGCCGTCTCGCCGGAACGTGGTACCGGCGTCCCTAGAATCGTCACATGCGCATCCACATCGCGACCGATCACGCGGGCATGGAGTTCTCGACCCGCCTGCAGCACCACCTGGCCGAGGGCGGTCACGACGTCGTCGACCACGGGCCGATCGAGTACGACCCCCTCGACGACTACCCCTCTTTCTGCATCCGTGCGGCGCAGGCCGTGGCCGAGGATCAGGCGCGCGGCGTCGAGACGCTCGGCGTCGTCTTCGGCGGCTCCGGCAACGGCGAGCAGATCGCGGCGAACAAGGTGCGCGGCATCCGTGCGGCCCTCGTCTGGAGCATCGCGACGGCCGAGCTGGCCCGCGAGCACAACGATGCGAACGTCATCGCGATCGGCGCCCGCCAGCACACGTTCGACGAGGCCGTCGGGTTCATCGATCGATTCATCGCCACACCGTTCTCGGGCGAGGAGCGCCACGCGAGGCGCATCGCCCAGCTCGCCGCGTACGAGACCGACGGCACGCTCGAGGCCGACCCTCGCGCCGTGACGCCCGACGTGCTCGACGCCTCGGAGACGTTCGACCCGGAAGCCGGCTGATGCCCGAGGGGCATTCCGTCCACCGCATCGCCCGCCAGTTCGACCGCAACTTCGTGGGGCGGCCCGTGTCCGCCTCGAGCCCTCAGGGGCGTTTCTCCGAAGGGGCTGCCGTCCTCGATGGACGCACGCCGACCGAGGCGCGCGCGGTCGGCAAGCAGATGTTCCTGGCCTTCGACGAGGACGTGTGGCTGCGCGTGCACCTGGGCATCTACGGCGCGTGGGATTTCGCCGGCGAGATCCTGCTCGATCCGACGATCGCCTCGGCGAACGGACGCATGGGGCAGACGAACCAGCGCGGCGTCGACCCCGTTTACGACGCCGCCGGCGAGAACTCGCTCGCGTCCATCGGCGCGCCGCGGCGGGCCCGCGGCGCCGTCCGTATGAGCGAGCAGACCCGAGGTCTCGACGGCCAGACGGATGCCGAGTGGCCGCCGCCCGTCGTCGGCCAGGTGCGTCTGCGCCTGCTGACCGACTCGACGTGCGCGGACCTGCGCGGCCCCACCGCCTGTCAGGTGCAGACGGTCGACGAGATGCTCGCCACCGTCGCAGCTCTCGGGCCCGACCCGCTCGTCGACGACGTCGCCGAGGGCGAGGAGCGTTTCGTCGCCGCCGCGCGCCGCAAGCCCACCCCCATCGGGCAGCTGCTGATGGACCAGAAGGTCGTCAGCGGGATCGGCAACGTCTACCGCGCCGAGATGCTCTTCCGCGCGAACCTGAACCCCCACACCCCCGGCCGCGACGTCCCGGAGGAGACCCTCCGACTGCTCTGGCAGGACTGGGTGCGCCTCCTGGCCATCGGTGTCGAGACCGGTCAGATGATGACGATGGACGACCTCGACCCCGAGGCGTACCGACGCGCCATGGCGCATCGCGACGACCGCCACTGGGTCTACCACCGGGCCGGTCTGCCGTGCCGGGTGTGCGGGACGGAGATCGTCCTCGAGGAGATGGCGGCCCGCAAGCTGTACTGGTGCCCGCGGTGCCAGGCGTGACTGCGGGGGAGGGGCAGCGGCGATGAGGCAGAATCCGAGCTTCGCCATGACCGACGTGACCGAGATGCGCCGCCTCATCGACGCTCATCCGTGGGTCACGATCGTCAGCGACACCGAGGCGGGCCTCGTCGCCTCGCACTACGCCGTCCTCCTCGACCCGACGCGGGACGATCTGACGATCGTCGGCCATGTCGGGCGGCCCGACGACCTCATCCACGGACTGGGGCAGTCCGAGCTCCTCGTGATCGTCCAAGGCCCGCACGGGTACATCTCGCCCGGCTGGTACGGCGACGGCCCGGCGGTGCCGACGTGGAACTTCGTCTCGGCCCACCTCCGCGGCGTTCCAGAGATCCTGACTCCGGAGGAGAACCTCGAGGTGCTCGAGCGCCTGGTCGACCGCTTCGAATCGGGGCTGCCCGAACCGCGACCGATGTGGCAGGCGCCCAACGACGAGGAGTTCGTCCGCCGGCTCGAGAAGGGCACCGTCGGCTTCCGGCTCACGCCCACTCACGTCACGGCGAAGCGCAAGCTCAGCCAGAATCGGCCGGACGAGGTGGTCGACACGATCATCGACCGACTGGATGCCGGGGCGAGCCCCTACGCGGATCCCCGCCTCGCCGACGAGATGCGCCGTTCGCGCGACGCCATGCGCCGGGCGCGTGAGGGGCAAGGATGAGTGCCGAACGGGGCGATGAGGTCGGCGTCATCGCAGGGGTCCGTCTGACGGGGGCCGACCGCGTCGACCCGTTCGGTGACGACCCCGTCGACGTTCACGTGCGAGGCGGCGTCATCGCCGACATCGCGCCCGCGGGTGCCTTGCCCGCCCGCGGGACCGTCGTCGACGGCGCCGGTGGGTGGCTCCTGCCGGGCCTCTGGGATCACCACGTGCACACGGTCCAATGGGCCCTCACCGCACAGCGGACGCCGCTCGGCGACGTCGCGAGTGCTGTGGAGGCGGCATCCGTCATGGGACGCGCCCCCATCCTCGACGACGGGCGTCGCATCGGCACCGGCTTCCGCGACGCGTTCTGGGCGGACGCCCCCACGCTCGATCTGCTCGACGCGGCGACGGGGGAGGTTCCGACCTACCTCATCAACGCCGACGTCCACAGCGTGTGGCTGAACAGCGCCGCGTTCCGCCGGGCGTCGATCGCTCCCACTGCCGACGGGATCCTGCGCGAGGAGCCCGCGTTCGAGATTTCCCGGCGCCTCAACGACCTCGAGCCGGCAGTGGTGGACCGGTACGTGGTCGGGGCGCTCGACCGCGCGGCATCCCGCGGTGTCACCGGCATCGTCGACCTCGACATGGCGTGGAACGCGGATGCCTGGGCTCGCCGGGTCGCGGCCGGCTTCGATGCCGTGCGCGTCGCCTTCGGCGTGTACCCGGAGTTCCTCGAACGGGCCGTCGCCGAGGGACTCGCGACCGGCGATGCGCTCGATCCCCGCGGCCTCATCCGTGTGGGATCGCTGAAGGTGATCACCGACGGATCACTGGGGACCCGCACTGCGGCGTGCTCGCATCCCTACCCCGACGATCCGCACAACACGGGCGTCATGACGGTGGCACCGGACGATCTCCGTGCCCTGATGGTGCGGGCGACCGGTGCGGGGCTGTCCTGCGCGATCCACGCGATCGGCGACGTCGCCAACTCCCACGCGCTCGACGCGTTCGCAGCCACGGGCGCGACGGGCACGATCGAGCACGCGCAGCTCGTCGCCCATGCCGACATCCCCCGGTTCGCCCGGCTGGGCGTGGGAGCGAGCGTGCAGCCGGAGCACGCGATCGACGACCGCGACCTGACCGATTCCGTCTGGTCCGCGCAGACCGCCCTGCCCTACCCGCTCCGCTCGCTCGCCGACTCCGGTGCCAACCTCCTGTTCGGTTCGGATGCCCCGGTCTCGCCGCTCGACCCCTGGGCCGCGATGGCTGCGGCGGTCCACCGCACGCGCGGGGGACGTGAGCCGTGGCGACCGGATCAGGGACTGTCTGCAGCGATCGCGCTCGCGGCATCCACCGCCGGAGGTTCGCTGACGGGGAGCGCCCTCGAGCCCGGGGGCACCGCCGACCTCGTCGTCGTCGACAGAGACCCGCTGACCGCGACGGACCCCGAGCTGCGGACGACGCGCGCGGCAGCGACGATCCTCGCCGGCCGCCTCACCCACATCGACGGCTGAGGAGCAGAACCATGACCGTGTCACCTGACGCCACTGTGATCTCTGTGGCGGGCGGCGTCCCGTCCGTCCCCGACTCGGCCTTCGTCGCCGCGGGCGCCCGCCTCGTCGGCGCCGTCTCCCTCGGGGAGCGCGCGAGCATCTGGTACAACGCCGTCCTCCGGGGCGACAGCGCGCCGATCGCGATCGGGGCGCGGAGCAATGTGCAGGACGGCGTCGCGATCCACGTCGACGCCGCGCACGGGGTGGACGTCGGAGAGGACGTCTCGATCGGCCACAACGCCGTCGTCCACGGCTGCCGCATCGGCGACGGAACGCTCGTCGGCATGGGGGCGGTCGTCCTGTCCGGTGCCGACATCGGACCCGGATGCCTCATCGCCGCCGGCGCCGTGGTCCTCGAGGGGACGGTCATCCCGAGCGGGTCGCTCGTGGCGGGTGTGCCCGCGCGCGTTCGACGTGAGCTGACCGACGAGGAGCGCTCCGGGATCCTCCGCAACGCGGAGATCTACCTCGGTCACGCCGAGCGGCACGGTGCTGTCTCGTGACCGGGACCGTCTGGCGACCGGGACCGTCTCCAGCCTCGCCATAGCCCGACTCATCTAGGCTTCCGTCCGTGCCCGAACGCCCCCTGCTGCCCCTGTGGCTCGCGTTGCCCGTCGCGATCGCCGGGGGAGCGGTGCTGGACCTCGCCTTCCCCGACATCGGCATCTGGCCGCTCGCGTTCGTCGGCGCCGCGCTCACGCTCGTGACCCTGATCGGCCGCTCCGCGTGGGGTTCCGTCGCCGTGGGCGCCGTGTTCGCGGCATCCTTCTACCTGCTCCACATCGCGTGGATCACCCGCTACCTCGGCGCTGTCCCGTGGTTCGCTCTCGCGGGGGTGGAGACGATCCTCAGCGCGGTCGGAGCGATCGTCATCACGCTGTCCTACCGATGGCTACCGCGTTTGGTTCCCGGGTCCTGGGCACGCGTGACCCTCCTTCCGGCGCTGGTCGCCGCAGCGTGGACGGCGCGCGAGCAGTTCATGGGCTCGTGGCCCTACACCGGCTTCCCCTGGGCACGACTCGGAATGAGCCAGGCCGACAGTCCGCTCGCGGAGCTCGCGTCGTGGCTCGGTGTGAGTGGTCTCACCTTCGTGATGGTGTTCGTCGTCGCCGCTGCCATCGAAGCCGTACGCCTGCGCGTGTGGCGTCGCGTACGCCTGCTCGCACCCGCCGCCGTCGCTGCCGCCGTCCTGGTCCTCATCCCGCAGTTCCCGACGACGGATGCCGGAACCATGCGCGTCGGCGCGGTGCAGGGCAACGGGCCCTCGGGCTTCTTCGACAGGCGCGAGCCCTACGACGTGTTCCGGGCCCAGCTCGCGGCGACCCAGCCCCTCATCGGGAAGAAACTCGACGTCCTGCTGTGGCCCGAGGGCGGTGTCGACGCCGACCCGCTGAACAACAGCTCCATCGCAGGAGCGTTGGACGACCTGTCCCGGGAGGTGGAGGCGCCCCTACTCGTGAATGCCGCCACCGAGCGCGACTCGCTCGTCTACAACACCTCGATGCTGTGGCAGGCAGGCCAGGAGAACCCGCTGGCGATCCACGACAAGACCCATCCCGTGCCGATGGGGGAGTACGTGCCCGATCGCTGGTTCTTCGAAGCCTTGGCACCTGATCTCGTCGGCCTGATCACTCGCGAGTACACTCCGGGTACGAACCCCCCGTTCTTCGATGTGAACGGCGTGGGCGTCGGTTTGGCGATCTGCTTCGACGTCATCTACGACGACGTGATCTGGCAGGGTGCCAGGGACGGCGCCGAGGTGTACATGTTCCAGACGAACAACGCCGATTTCCGCGGGACCGACGAGAACGTGCAGCAGCTCGGATTCGCGCGCATGCGGGCGATCGAGACGGGCCGCGCCGTCGTCAACATCTCGACAGTGGGGACCAGTCAGGTCATCGGTCCGGACGGCTCCGTCATCGACGGCCTGGCCGCAGACACCTCCGGGGCCCTCCTGGTGGACGTCCCGTTGCGCACCGGCCTCACACCCGCCGTCGTCATCGGCCCGGCGGTGCAGTGGGTCCTCGGCTGGTCGGCCCTCCCCGTGCTGCTGCTGCTCGGCGTCCTCGTCCGCAGGCGCACGAAAGCGGCGCCGTCCGCGAAGGACGACGCCGCTGAAGTGTGAGGGTCAGGCGCTCAGTTTGCCGGAGTTCTCGCCGCGTCGGGATCGCAGGAGAGCCAGTCGCTCCTCGAGCAGCTCTTCGAGCTCGGGGATGGTACGACGCTCCATGAGCATGTCCCAGTGGGTGCGAGCGGCCTTGTCACCGGAGTGGTCCACCACGGCGACGGTGTCGCCGATGCGGCGGAGTGCTTCGGCTCCGCAGGTCCGGCATTCCCAGGCCTCAGGGACCTCAGCGTCTGCAGCGAAGGTGAGAACGGTCTCCCGCTCGCACTGCGTGCAGACGTAGGTGTGGTTGGTGCGCTCTACGAATACGACGCCTTCTTCGCTCTGTAGGCTCGAAGCGCCGAGACGCATGCCGCGAAGGCTGCGATCTGCCATTGTGTGGTCCTCTCGTCGTCCTCAGGTATAACGAACCCACCTGTGCGGATCATCCGAGAAGACCTCAATCGATGTGGTATTCACAGCCGACTTCCAGGCCCGGAGGTTATAGCGATTTCGCCCGTGCGGCCGCGCCGAGATCGGCTCGGTCCGTGACGATGCCGTCCACCCCGACACCGATCAGTCGTGTCATGGCGTCGGGGTCGTTCACCGTCCAGACGTGGACTTCGATGCCCCTCGCATGAGCAAGATCGAGCAGCCGGCGCGACAGGATCGGGATGCCGCGGTGGCGTTCGGGGATCTGCAGGGCGTCCACCCCGTCGAGTCGTCGCGCGGCGAGGCGGGGGAGGCGCGCCGCCAGCGCGGCGAGCACGCCGGCGAGCGTCCGTGCGCCCGCCGAGGTCGCCGGCTCGCCGCCCTGCGACCGGGCGGCCGCGAGGGCGACCTCACGCCGGCGATCCGAGAAGCTCGTGAGGAGGACGCGGTGGGCTTCGCGTGCGACGAGCGTGCCGACCTGGTGGGCGACGGCATCCGCCTTCACATCGAGGTTGAATCGGGCATCGGGGAACGCCTGAAGGACGTCGGGGAGCACCGCGAGACCGCCTCGCGTCGACATGATGTCTGTGAGCTCTCGGGTCCGTATGTCAGCGACGCGGCGGGGATCGCCGGTGACGCGGCGAAGGTCATCGTCGTGGAAGAGGACGACGTCGCCGTCCGCGGTCAGGTGGCAGTCCGACTCGAGATAGAGCGTCCCCGTCGCCCGGCCCGCCGCGAGGGCGGCGACGGAGTTCTCGGCGACGTTCTCGGAATCGGACGGCACGAAACCGCGGTGGGCGAGGATGCGGGGGGTCGCCTCACCGAGGAACCACGGGTGGGTCATGACGTCGGAGTCGTCCCGTCTGCGGGCCTCGGCTTCGAGGCGTGCGCGTCGGAGCCGCCGAAGGCCGTGCTGAACGAATTGAGGGCGTTCGTGAACTCGCTCGGGATGATCCAGAGCTTGTTCGAGGAGCTCTCGCTGATCTTCGGCAGCATCTGCAGGTACTGGTAGGCGAGGAGCTTCTCGTCGGGATCACCCTTGTGGATGGCCTCGAAGACGAACTGGATCGCCTCGGCCTCGCCCTCGGCGCGGAGGACCGCGGCTTGCTTGTCGCCCTCGGCGCGCAGGATCTCGGCCTGACGTCGCCCCTCGGCCTCGAGGATCTGCGACTGCTTGGAACCTTCCGCGGTGAGGATCGCGGCGCGGCGGTCGCGCTCTGCGCGCATCTGCTTCTCCATCGAATCCTGAATAGACACCGGCGGGTCGATCGCCTTCAGTTCGACGCGCGAGACGCGGATGCCCCACTTGCCCGTCGCCTCGTCGAGGACGACGCGCAGCTGAGTGTTGATGTTGTCCCGGCTGGTCAGTGCCTCTTCGAGGTTGAGACCACCGACGACGTTGCGGAGCGTGGTCGTCGTCAGTTGCTCGACGGCGCCGAGGTAGTTGTTGATCTCGTACGTCGCTGCCCGCGCGTCGGTGACCTGGAAGTAGACGACCGTGTCGATGGAGACCACGAGGTTGTCCTCGGTGATGACCGGCTGAGGCGGGAACGAGACGACCTGCTCGCGCATGTCGACCAGCGGCAGGAGGCGGTCGATGAACGGGATGAGGAGGTTCAGTCCGGGGGACAGGGTGCGCTGGTAGCGCCCGAGTCGCTCGACCACCCCGGCGTAGGCCTGCGGGATGATCCGGATCGAGCGGAAGAGGACGACGACGACGAAGATCGCGACGACGACCAGCAACACGACGACGAAGATCTGACCGACGAAGTCACCGGCGTTGACGGTGAGGGGGATTCTCATGCGGGGTTCCCTTCTTCGGGTGCCACCACGACGGTGGCGCCGCGGACGGCGGTGACGGTGACGCGCTGACCGGGGGAGACGGATGCCGCGGCATCCGTCAATCGCGCCGTCCACGTCTCACCGTTGTCGAGCTTGACCGAGCCGTCGCCGTCGACGAAGGCCGAGACGACCCGCGCGGACATCCCGGTAAGAGCGTCCACGTTGGTCGGGATGTGCTGACTCGAGCGGTGCAACGCCCGCAACAGGAGCGGACGAATCGTGAACAGCAACAGCGCCGAGACGGCCGCGGCCGCGAGGATCTGAAGCCACCAGACGCCACCGACGAGGTTCACTCCCAGCCCGCCGACCAGCGTGCCGGCAGCGAGCATGAGGAAGGTGAATTCGAGGGTAAGCAGCTCGATGATGACGAAGAGGACCGCGAGCACCAGCCAACCGATCCACAGGTACTGGATGAGGTCCGGGAACATCGTCGGCTCCTTCGGTGGGCGTGTCCTCGCACACTACCAACGGGCTCCCTCGCGCGGGTCGGACGCGCCAGATTGATAGGCTCATCGAGCCCCATCCGCCTCGCGCACCCGCCGAGCACCTCGCAGGAGAGCCCCATGTCGCAGCCCGTCCCCGCCGCATCCCTGACCGGTAAGACCGCCCTGGTGACCGGGTCGTCGCGAGGCATCGGTGCCGACACGGCGCGGTACCTGGCCCAGGCGGGCGCGAACGTGGTCATCAACTTCCGCAACAAGGCCCCTCGAGCCGAAAAACTTGCGACCGAGCTGCGGGAGCTCGGCGTCGAGGTGCTCACCGTCGGCGCGGACCTGACAGATGCGGCATCCGTGTCGGAGATGGTCTCGGCGATCGAGGAGCGTTTCGGCTCGCTCGACATCCTCGTGCTGAACGCGTCCGGCGGCATGGAGGGCGGCATGGCCGAGGACTACGCCCTGACCCTGAACCGCGACGCCCAGGTGGGTGCGCTCGAGGCCGCGCTCCCGCTGATCCCGGCCGGTGGCCGCGTCGTTTTCGTCACGAGCCACCAGGCCCACTTCATCCACACGACGCCGACGATGCCCGAGTACGAGCCCGTCGCCCGCTCCAAGCGTGCCGGAGAGGACGCCCTGCGCGAGCGGATCCCGGCTCTCACCGAGAAGGGCGTCGAGTTCGTCGTGGTCTCGGGCGACATGATCGAGGGCACCATCACCGCGACGCTGCTGGAGCGCGCCAACCCCGGTGCGATCGCCGAGCGTCGCGAGAGCGCCGGCAAGCTCTACAACGTGTCGGAGTTCGCGGCCGAGGTCGCCCGCGCCGCGGTGGAGCCGATCCCCGCCGACAACACCCGCCTCATCGGCGACACGAGCTCGTTCGGCGACTGACGGCGCCCCGGCGGGTTCAGCCGCCCGGTCGCAGGAGCAGGACCACGACGAACAGTACGGGGACGCATCCGATCGTCGTCACGAAGACGGTGTCCCGGGCGATCGTCTGCCCGATCGCGTATCGCTGCGCGTAGTTGAAGACGTTCTGCGCGGTCGGGAGCGCGGCGAGCACGGTCACGACGAGGACCTCGGCGGGGGAGAGGCCGAAGACGAATTGCGCGAGAACCCACGCCACGACGGGCATGACGAGCAGCTTCAGGCCGGCGGCGAGGAGGATGTCGCGGCGTCGTCCCGGCGTCCCCAGCACCCGCTGGCCATGGAGTGAGATGCCGTAGCTGATCAGCAGGACGGGGACGGCGGCGCCCGCGATCAGCTCCATTGGCGCGATCACGATCTGCGGAAGCGGGATGCCGGTGGCCGAGACGATCGTGCCGAGAAGCGATCCCACCACGATGGGGTTCGAGATCGTCCGGCGCAGGATCGGCCACGGCCGCCGTCGTCCGTCCGTCGTCAGGGCTTCGAAGATCGCCATCACGACGGGTGTGAGCACGAGCAGCTGGAAGAGGATCACCGGTGCGGGGTACGCCGCGCTTCCGAGCACGTAGAGCGACAGCGGGATGCCGATGTTGTTCGAGTTGACCTGACCGGCCGAGAGGAGGCCGATGAGGATCTCGCCGGCCGGTCGTCGCCAGACGAATCGCGAGACGGCGGCGAAGATGGCGAACACCGAGACGGCTGCGAGCGCCGAGACGGGCAGGAGCGCGGAGAACAGCGTCGCGACGTCGGCGCGCGCCAGCACGACGAAGAGGAGGAACGGACTCAGCACGAAGAACGTGATCCGACCGAGGACCTGGCCGCCGGTGGGACCCAGGAGGTCGATGCGTCCGATGATCCACCCGACCATGATCGCGACGCCGATGACGGCGAATCCGGTGAGCACCTCGATCATCATTCGAGCCTACGGGGAGTCACGGTTGCCCGGAGACGGGGGAGTGGCTATCGTTTTTCGATAGATGGCTATCGAAAGGCGCTCATGAGTCGTGTAACGATCCTCACCCTGCGGACGGCGCTCGCTCTGTCGTTGCTCGGGTCCTTGGCGGTGCAGATCCTGGTGCTTCCGACGATCTGGAACGACCTCGGGGCGCTGCCGACCGCGTGGCGAGTGACGGTCATCGTGATCCTCGCCCTCTGGCTCGTGTGCCTGCAGGTCGTCGCGCTCTGCATCTGGCGGCTCGTGTCGATGGCTGCAGCCGACGCGGTGTTCTCGGTCGGTGCTTTCCGCTTCGTCGACGCGGTCATCGCAGCGATCGCCGTAGCCGCCGTCCTCACCGGGGCGCTGGCGACGATGCTGGTACCGGGATCGGCCGCCCCCGGAGTGGTGGGGATCGTCTACGGCGCAGCCCTGGCGACCGGGGGAGTCGCGCTCGTCGTAGTCGTAATGCGGTCACTGCTGCGGAAGGCGATCGAGATGCGTTCCGAGCTCGACGAGGTCGTCTGATGCCCATCGTCGTGGACATCGATGTCATGCTCGCGCGGCGGAAGATGGCCGTGGGTGACCTGGCCGCCCGCATCGGCATCACACCGGCGAACCTCGCGGTGCTGAAGAACGGCCGGGCGAAAGCCGTCCGGTTCACGACGCTCGACGCGCTCTGCGAGGCGCTCGACTGCCAACCGGGTGATTTGCTGCGCTGGGAGCCGGCCGAGGATACGGGTGGCTGACGCACGGCGCGTGGCCGTCGGCATCCGAGTCCTCACAGCGGTGGTGGCAGTTCTCATCGCCGCAGCGATGATCGCCGTAGCGGTGTCGACGAGCGAGGAAGGCGAGGGCACGACGGTTCTCGTAGGGACGCTGGATTCGCCGCAGATCGTGGCTGTGCTCATCCTGGTGGGCGTGATCGACCTCACTGTCCTCGTCTTCAGTCTGCGAGCGACGAGGGTCGCGGGCCGCGTTGGAGTGATCGTGGCGAGGGTCGCGGCAACCGGAGCGGTGCTCGTCGCGGGCGCAGGTGTGTTCCTGGCGACGTTCCCGACCACCATCGTGTCGCCGCTCATCGACGATGACGGATGCGACACCGGTTACCTCGTCCGCGAGGAGAACCACTGGCTGTCGAGCTCGAGCTCCCTGTACCGCATGGACGGTCTCGTTGCGACCGGCGTGGCGACGATCTCGAACGCGGATGGCGGGATGCCGTTCCACGAGCGCGCGTACGGCGCCTCGGAAGAGGACGGAACTCTGCGGGTGTCGGCTGCCTCCGCGGGCAGTGGTGTCGTCGAAACGGTGACCGTGCCTGAGCTGACGGGGCACGTGCCGGAGTGCGGGCTGAAGCGTCCGACGTATCAGGCGGATCGTCCGTCGCCGACGCCGACTGCGCCGGCACCCGTCAGTCTGGAACGCGCCGAGGCGGAACTGGAGCGCATGTACGCAGCGACACTCGCTGCGGTTCCTGGAGCCGTCGGCACGGACGGCCGCGCCGTGGCGTCGTCCGCGCCGACACGGACGACATGCGATCGTGGCGCCGCGCAATCGGCGCTGACGTTCGCGTTCGCAACCGAGGACAACGCGGCGTCACTGGAGAAGATCCTCGCGACGTGGGATGCCGCCGGGTACGAGGTCGATCGTGCGATCCAGACGGACATCCGCTTCGATCCGATCACGACGGTCACCCTGCGCATCGCCGATCGTTCAACGATCGACGGAACGATCCACGGGACGATCACCTCAGGGTGTCTCTCCGAACAAGAGAACATCCGATAATGCACATTATGTCAACTCGGCGACGGGCGACGACGCAGGTGCTCCCCGGCCAGAGGATGGACGGGTGACCGACCGACGAAGCGACGATCGCGAGATCGACGTATCGGACGCCGGAGTGGGACTGGACGGCGGCGCTCGTGACGCACGGTGCCTTCCATCAGATCGCGCTTCATCCGGAAGATCTCGTCGTCCGTGTCGCGATCGGACGGGATGCCGCTGCGCGTACGGCTCGCGAGCGGCTCACAACCCGAGGATCTAGCCTGCGTTCCCGTTGAGGACACGCTGCAGGTAGTCCTGGAACCTCTCGAACCCGCCTTCGAGGGCGAGGGCAAGTTCCGTCGCGCTGCCGACCAGGACCGCGTCGTCAGGATCGGGGAAGTCATCACCGTCGTGGATGCCGGCGATGCCGAGGTAGGTGGGATCGCCCTGCGGATTGACGATCATCAACCTCCCCGCCGTGCACAGGTCGAACACGAAGGCGCACTCCGACGAGCTGAGCGTCGCGTGCGGAAGTGTTCCGGTGACCGGCTCAGGCTGGTCGAGGGCGTCCAGTGCCAGGTCGCTCCAGGCCCCGTCGAAGGACAGCGCGGCACCGTCCGCAGAGAACAGCCCGCTGCCGTCGGAGTGCACCGACAGTCCACGTGCATCGAGGAACGCGGCCAGGCCGTCCCGGTCGGCGTCGCCGAGATCGCCGCCGTCGATCGGGTAGAAGCTCAGGGAGAAGCCCATGTCCTCAGTATGGCCGGCCGCACGCCGGTTCGACCGGCCCTCACAGGGCGAGCGGAAGACGCGTCGTCGAGAGGCCGACGTCGCCGAGGAAACGCTCGAACGCCAGCGTCGCCATCCCGATGGCGACCGAACTCCCCCGCACCGTCGACACCCCGAGTTCCCGCGGCGTGGTCGCGCCGATCGGTGCCCGGCGCTGCAATTCGCGCCTCGTGGGCTCGACCAGGTCATCGCCGAGCGTCCACGCGGTCCAGCCCGTCAGCATCATCACCTCGGGATCGATGATCGAGGCCAGGTCGCCGAGCGCCGCCCCGAGGTAATGGGCAGTGCGCGCCAGTACGTCGTCGATGACCGGGTCTCCCCCGGCCCGGCGGTGCGCCTGTGCCAATCCGTCGATGAACTCGCGCTGCGGGACGACGGCGAGCTCGTGATCGGGAGCGATCTCCCGAAGGGTGACCTGGATGCCGGGTGCCCCCACGTACGCTTCGACGCATCCCCGGCGACCGCAACGGCAGGTGCGCCCATCGAGGACGAGAACGGCGTGACCCCACTCCCCTGCGCTGTGCGTCGCGCCCCGCAGGATCTTCCCCTCGAGCACGATGCCCGCTCCGACACCCGTGCCGAGGTTGGCGATCACCATCGAGGCCGCGGTACGGCCCCGCCCGAACCAGAGTTCGGCCGTCGCGATGGCTTTCAGCGGGTTCTCCACGACGAGCGGAAGACCGATGCGCTCACGCAGCTGGCGGAGCACCTCGACGTTCCGCGCGGCCCAGCGGGGAGCGACGGCGTCCGCCGACTCCTCCGCACTGATGAGGCCGGGCAGGGCGATGCCGGCGCCGAGGACACGCTCGCGGTCGATCGCCGTCTCGCGGAGAGCCGTGTCGACGGCGCGGACGATGGTCTCGGTCACGCTGCTCGCCGACGGAAGGGACTCGTCCATCGGGACCTCGACGGAGCCGATCTCCTCGAGGCTCGCGTCGAACACGATCGCGCGGACGTAGGTCTCGGCGACGTCGATCCCGAGGATGCGGCCGCGGTCACCGTTCACCCGCAGCATCGTCGTCGGTCGTCCGGCACCGAGTGCCGAGCTGCCGGCATCCACCACCAGGCCCTCGCCGCGGAGCTCCTGAACGATGGTCGCGACGGTGGCGACGCTCAGCCCCGTCGTCTGGGCGAGCTCGTTACGCGTCGAGGTTCCCGCCGAGAGCAGACCGTGCAGGACGTCGAGACGCGACTCGCTGCGGATGTCGCGCGACGATCTCTTCCCGACCACTGTCTCTTCTCTCCGGCATCCCCACGACCTACGCGACTGCCTGCATGAATACTGCCAGAGCCGAACCGATTCTGGATCAGGGGTAGACCACCCCTTCTTTTAAGCGTTAGATTAAGGGCGATCGGTGCGACGGCGGACCGATCGGATACCCGTATCGCCGTCACCATCCCGCAGAGAGGCGAGAAGGATGACATCACCCAAGCGACGCAAGCTCGCAATCACAGCAGCACTCCTCAGCGCATCCGCGCTGTTGATCTCCGGATGCTCGAGCGGCGCGGGCGGCGGTGCGGACGGCCCGATCACGCAGTTCTACCACCAGTACGGCGAAGACGGCGTCCAGGACGCCGTCAACCGCTGGGCGGACGATTACAAGGACGCCAAGATCGACCTCCAGTGGGTCGAGGGCGACTACGCACAGCGCGTCAACGCCCTGCTCGCATCGGGCCGCGGGGTCGACCTGTTCGAGTACAACGCGATCAACGTCGAGGCGGCTCGACAGGGGCAGTACGCAGATCTCACGGACATCGTCGAGCCTGTCAAGGACGACATCCTCCCGATCGCCCTCAAGCCTGTCACGATCGACGGCAAGTACTACGGCATCCCGATGATCACCGATGCCCAGCTGTTCGTCTACCGGCCCTCCATGTTCAAGGAAGCCGGCATCGAGGTCCCCACGACGTGGGACGAGCTCGTCGAGGCGGCCAAGAAGCTCACGAACGCCGACCACAAGGGCCTGTTCCTCGGCAACGACGGTGGCGCGGGCATCCTCGCAGCCAACCTGCCGCCGGCAGCTCCCGGCGGCATCATCAACGACGAGAACACGAAGGTCTCGCTCGACTCGCCCCAGCTCGCCGACGCGCTGACCTCGGCTCACGATCTCTACGACTCGGGCTCGCTCCTGATGGGCGCACCGACCGACTGGTGGGACCCGACGTCCTTCATCGCCGGTGATGTCGCGATCAGCTGGCAGGGCCTGTGGGCGATCCCCGCCCTCAAGAAGGCGCTCGGCGACGACGTGGGCGCATTCGCGGTCCCGGCGCTCGAAGGCGGACAGCCCATCGTGGGCGTCTCGCAGTGGAACGAGATGGTCGCCGGCAAGTCGGGCAAGATCGAGAAGGCGAAGGAGATCGCCAAGAAGCAGTGGATCGACGACACAGACTGGCAGATCGAGTTCAGCACCAAGTACGGATTCCACATCCCGCCGCTGAAGTCCGCCCGCGAGCAGGCCAAGAGCCTCGGTGACGGCATCGCGAAGGACATCGTCGACCTGACCACGGAGTACGGCTGGACCGGCGGCCCGTACTACACGCCCGCGATGAGCACAGCGCTCACCGACGCGGTCAACCGCATCGTCGTCGAAGGCGCGGACGCGAAGTCCGAGCTGGCTGCGGCTCAGACCACGATGCAGGGCATGCTGGACGCACTCCAGTGACTCAGCTCAACACTCCGGTGGCCCGGGTCTCAGACCCGGGCCACCGGCCCACTCCCCCGCCGTCCGTGCCGCGACGCCGGCGTCCGATCCGAGGCACCCGGCGTGCCTTCTGGCTCTTCGTCAGCCCGTTCTTCCTCGGCCTGCTGATCTTCAGCATCATCGCGCTGTTCTGGGGTTTCTATCTCAGCTTCACGCGCGCCGTTGCGACCATCACGCCGACCGACTTCGTCGGCTTCGACAACTACGTCTCGCTGCTGACCGACCCGAGCTTCCTGTCATCGCTCCTGTCGTTCACCGTGTTCGCGGTGCTCGTCGTGCCGACCACCCTCATCGTCTCGCTGGTCCTCGCGATGCTGGTGGCGAACCTCCCGGTCGCCCGCGCCTTCTTCCGATCCGTCTTCTTCCTGCCGACGGCGTTCTCGTACGTCATCGCGTCCTTGATCTGGAAGCTCGGCATCTTCAGCGGATCGACCTCCTCCGTCGCCAACTCGGTGCTCTCCTCGCTCGGGCTGCCGACGGTGGATGCCTGGCTGACGCAGTCGCCCTACTACTGGGTCGTCATCGTGAGCGTCCGCCTGTGGCTGCAGGTCGGTTTCTACATGCTGCTGTTCATCGCCGGCCTCCAGCGGATCCCCGAGACGCTGTACGAAGCCGCGGCGATCGACGGCCTGTCCCGCGGACCCCGGCGATTCTTCGCGATCACGTGGCCCCAGCTCCGCCCCACCACGGCGGCCGTCATGCTCCTCCTGCTGGTGGCGGCGTTCCAGGCGTTCGACGAGTTCTACAACCTCGTACGGACGATCCCCTCGGTCCGACCACCCCTCCTCTACATCTACAACCTCTCGTTCCAGCAACTCGACTACGGCAAGGGTTCCGCGGGTGCGTTCGTCGTCACGGCGATCGTCGTCCTCGTCGCCCTCCTGCAGTCGCGCTTCTTCGGATTCGGTGCCGCTGACGAGACGAAAGCGCCGCGCCGCGGTGCCCGGAAGGGACGCGCCTCATGAGTGTCGTCGGAAACCCCGTCCGCCGGAGGGTCGAACTGACCTTCCGCTACGCGGTCCTCATCGTCCTCGCACTGCTGTTCCTGATGCCGCTGTACGTCATGGTCAAGACCGCGGTCTCGCAGCCCGAGGACGTCACCTCCAAGACGTTCGTGTGGTGGCCCGCGAACCCCAACTGGGGCAAGTTCGCGGAGATCTTCGCCGACGAGCGCTTCGGACAGTCCCTCGTGACCTCGGCGATCATGGCCGTGTCGATGACCGTGGGGCAGATCATCATCGGCGCCCTCGCGGGGTACGGGCTCGCCCGCATCCCGAACCGCGCCTCGAAGCCGCTCCTGGCGCTGACCGTGACGATGCTCCTCATCCCGAGCGCCACCACGTTCCTCCCGAACTACCTGATCGTCTCGTGGCTCGGATGGACCGAGAGTCTGCAGGGCATCGTCATCCCGACGCTGTTCACGGCGTTCAACGTCTTCCTCTTCCGACAGTTCTTCATCTCGTTCCCGAGGGAACTGGAAGAGGCCGGCAAGCTCGACGGCCTCGGGTACATCGGCACCTTCGTGCGCGTGGTGCTGCCCAACTCGCTCGCTTTCGCCGCGGCTCTCACCGTTCTCGGCTTCCTCGGCGCATGGAACGCGTTCCTCTGGCCACTCGTGGTCGCCGGTACGGGATTCGGCGCGCTCACTGTGCAGGTCTACCTGTCGTCGTTCATCACGGCGCAGACCTTCGACTACACCGGGTTGTTCGCCGCGGGCTTCCTCGCCTCCATCCCCGTCCTGCTCGTCTTCATCCTCCTGCAGCGGTGGCTGCTGCGCGGTGTCGCGGAGACAGGGCTCGGGGGCGCCTGAGCCCCGCTCGGGTCAGAGACCTGCGACGACCATGACCCGTACTCGATCCTCGAGTGAGATCCGCGACGCCTCCCGGCGCGAGATCGTCCGCGCACTCGTCGTGCAGGGAACGGCCACGCGGACCGAACTCGCGCACGCGACGGGACTCAGCGCTGCGACGGTGTCGAACCTGGTCGCGGAGCTACGGGAGGCCGGGTTCATCGCGGATGCCGGGACCGACAGCGCCGGCACCGGTCGACCGACGACGGTGCTGCGGATCGACGGCGAGGGAGGCTCCTTCCTCGGGATCGACCTCGCCGAGACCTACGTCCGTGCCGTCGTGTTCGACGCCGCCGTGACGGAGATCGGCGCCGCGAATGTCGAGATCGATGAGGAGTGGGTGTCCGTCGACAGCGTCGCCGATGCTCTCCTGCGTGCCGTCGACCTGGCGCTCGAGAGAGGCGGCCGCGCGGCGAGCGACATCCTGGGGGTGGGCCTCGGCCTGCCCGGGCTCCTGTCGACGGACCGCACCGGCACCGTGGCGACGCCCGGATGGGCGGCGCACGTGCGCCGACTGGAGGACCGGGTGCGCCCACGCCTCCCGGGACCCCTGGTGACGGCGAACCCCCTGCAGGCCGTGGGACATTCGGAGATCTGGTTCGGCGCTGCTCGCGGGCGCTCGAGCGCTGTCGTCGTGAATCTCGGCACGGGCGTCGGTGCAGGCATCATCGTCGAAGGGCGGGTCCTCCGCGGTGCGACGCATACGGCGGGCGAATGGGGCCACACGGTCCTCGAGCTCGACGGGCGCTTATGCCGCTGTGGCCGCCGGGGGTGCGTCGAAGCGTACGTGGGGGTGCCCGGCATCCGTCACACCCTCAGCGAGGTGGATCCCGATCACGCGCTCCTGCAGCTCCACCAACGGGAGTTCATCGAGGGGCTCCGCGACGCGGTGGGCGATCCCCCCGTCGCCGAGACGCTCGCGCGGACCGCGCGGTACCTGGGCATCGCCCTGTCGGACATCGTCGCGGTGCTCAATCCGGAGGTCATGACCCTCACCGGTTGGACCGCGTGGGCGCTCGGAGACGCGCTGCTGCCGGCCGCGCGGATCGCCCTCGCCGAGCGTGCTCCAGAACTGACCGCCGCGCGTCTCGATCTCGGAGTGTCACCGGTCCAGGTCAACAGCGTCGCGACGGGGATGGCCGTGCTCGCTTTCGAGAACCACCTCGACTCGAGCGCTCTCGCCCGCCGCGTGCGGTCGCGCCCCGGTCCGCGAGTGGAACCGCCCGGTCCTCCACCGACCGCCTCATCCGCCCCTCAGCCCGTCGCGGGCTGAGGACGAACCCGACAGGAGTCACATGGTCCTCGCACGCCCGGATCGCCCGCCGATGGGATGGAACAGCTGGGACTGCTTCGGCACGACGGTCACCGAAGCGGAGGTGCTCGCGAACGCCCGCTTCATGGCGGAGCACCTGCGGGACGCCGGGTGGGACACCATCGTCGTCGACGCGGACTGGGCGGATCCCGACGCTCGCTCCCACGGCTACAACGACGACGCCCGGCTGCACATCGATGAGCACGGGCGGCTCCTCCCCGACCCGGCGCGCTTCCCCTCCTCGTCCGGCGGCGCGGGGTTCGGACCACTCGCCGCGCAGATACACGCGCTCGGTCTGAAGTTCGGGCTGCACGTCATGCGCGGCATCCCTCGTCGCGCGGTGGCGGAAGGCCTGCTGCTGCACGGCACCTCGACGCCGCTGTCGGCGATCGCCGACTCCGCGAACGACTGCGAGTGGAACCCTCATTTCGTCGGCATCGATCATGCCCATCCGGACGCCGCGGCGTACTACCGTTCGACCGTCGCCCTCTACGACGCGTGGGGTGTCGACCTCATCAAGGCCGACGACATGCTCTGGCCTTACCAGGAGCAGGACATATCGGCCTACAGCGCGGCAGTGGAGTCCGCCGAGCGCGAGATCATCCTCAGCCTCTCCCCCGGCCGCGACCTATCCGCGGCTCACCGCGGGCATCTCGCCGAACACGCGAGCATGTGGCGCATCTGCGATGACGTGTGGGACCGGTGGGAGGATGTCGCAGACAACCTCGGACGCATGGCACGATGGGCGCCGCATGCGCGCCGGGGTGCCTGGCCGGACGCCGACATGCTGCCGCTCGGCCGCATCGGGATCCGTGCCGAGCGTGGCGAGCCACGAGACGATGCGCTCACCCCCGCCGAGCGGCGGAGCCTGCTGACGCTCTGGACGATCGCCCGCTCGCCGCTCATGTTCGGGGGCGACCTGCCCTCGACCGGGCCCGAGACGATCTCACTCCTGCAGAGCCCCGCCCTGGTCGACCTGCTGACGCGAGCGGAGTCGTCCGGTGAGATCCGACGCGAGAACGGCCTCGTCCTCTGGCACGCGACCGGCGGCGCCACGACGTGGATCGCGGCGGTCAACACCACCGGCTCCGCCGTGACGGCGACCCTGGACACGAGGGACCTCGGACTCGGCCCTGCACCCAGGCCGATCGTCGACGTGTGGACGGATGCGACCGTACCCACGCGCCCGGGTCGGCGAGGAGACGAGACCGTCCGCGGCGTCGCGCCGGACTCGACCGCCGTCGACCTCCGCCTCGACGCGCACGCGTGCGCGTTCTGGCGGCACGACGCCTGAGGGCCGCCGATCAGGCGACCGCCGCGCTCATCAGGCGGGCCTCGGTGAGGCGCGGAGTGCCCTCGCCTGCCCCGTCCACCACGACGACCCAGCGAGACCGGCCGTCGGCGTAGGCGGCGAGGTCGATCTCCATGCCGTCGCCGTCGCCGGCATCGACGATGCGGTCGACCACGACGTCGTCCCCGATCCCGACGATCATTCGCCGGCCGACCGCATCCGCGAGCCAGGAGACACGCAAGGTCGCCGCCGACGCACCCCAGTCCTGCAGGACGAACGTCGACGGACCGAGGAACCTCCGCCAGTGCACCGCGTCGTATCCGGACTCCGTGCCGGCCAACGTCAGGGCGTGATCGGATTCCGGCTGCTGCTGACCGAACCTCACCGCGTCGATCGTGCGCGAGTCGAGCTCGTCGGCGCGTGCGTCCTCGGCGAGGAGCGCGGTCAGGCGGGTCGCGGCATCCCCGTCTGACGCGAAGGGGAAGGCGAGGATGTAGCGGTCATCGTGCAGAGAGGCGAAAGGTTCGAGCACGATCTCGCGCCGGGTCGGGGTCGCCGGCAGCACGACGACGGGGCCTTCGGAGCGGTCCGCCGACCGCACGTCTTCGGGTGTCAGGATCGGCGCCGCTGCAAGCGGGAGCAGCGCCCCGCGGGCGATGTGGCCCATGCGGGCGTCCGTCGCGAGCGGGTCGACGGCGGGATGAGGCAGACGCTCGGCGAGCACGCGCGGCCCGTCGACGAGGGTCGCCCACCCGGACCCGTCGGGGGCCGCCTCGACGCGGAGCATAGGCGGCAGCGTGAGCCAGACCGTCGTGCGGTCGGTCCACGTGCGATCGATGCGGAACCAGCCATCGGGCGCCGGCCGGTACGCGGTGCCGTCGACCAGGGCCTCCGCCGTCCCGGCATCCACCCCCTCCGGCAGACGGATCCGCAGAACGAAGGAGCGCGGAGTCGGCACGCTCACGTGGATGCTCGCGTCGTCCCCGAACGGACGGTCGGTCTCGGTCTCGACGACGACGTCCTCGACTCGGGCGCGTGCACCGACGAGGAGGTTCACGTCGACACGCCCGGGAGCCTGCGCGAATGCCGCGGCGGCGAACCGGGCAGGAGCCTCGAGACCGGTGCCCATGCAGCACCAGAATCCCGTCTCGCGTCGGGAGTAGACGCGATGGTGGCCCGGCCGGTGCGACGTGAAGTACACGATGCCGCCGTGGTCGGGATGCTGCGCCGAGAGCACGTGCGCGCTGAGGGCGCGGTCGATGTAGGCGAGGTGCTCGGCGCCGCCGTCGAGCCGGTGGAGCTCACGGGCGAGTTCGACCATGTTCACCGTGTTGCACGTCTCGGGGCCCTCGCGCGCCGTGAACATGGTCGACCAATCATCGCGCGGCGGGAAGTGCTCGCGCACGCTGTTCCCGCCGATCGAGGTCGTCCGGTGCCGCGTGACGCTCTCCCAGAAGGTCCGGGCCGCGGCGGCGAACTGCTCGCCCCAGCCGAGTCCGGCGAGGACGGCGTGTCCGACGACGATCGGGATCTGCGCGTTGGCGTGCAGCCCGTCCAACGGATCACGCCCCGCCGCGAGCGGCTCCCACAAGGCGCGGACGGCGAGACGGACGGCGAGCCCGCCCGGGCGCTCGTCGTCGGTGAACTGCGACCATCGACCGAGGGATGCCGCCAGGCCACCGGATTCGGTCCGGAGGACCATCTCGACGTCGGCGGCTCCGAGCGGTGCGAACACCCGCAGCCACCACTCGACGAACTCCGCCGCAACGGTCCGTCCGAGCGCGGAGTCGGCGTACACCGCGGCGTCGATGACACCCGTCAGCGTCTTGTGGAGGTTGTACAGCGGCACCCACCGCCCGTCGAGATCGAACGTCTGCGCGTCGATCCGTCCGTTCTCGATCTCGCTCCAGAGGGCGACGCCGTCCGGCACGCCCCCGACGTAACCCGTGCCGTGAGCGACCTGGCAGTCGCGGAGCCCGGTGAGCAGCAGCTCGAGACGCTCGCGTGCGGCGGCCGACCCGCCGGCCGCGTGCGCCGACAGCGCGCTGAGGACGTGCCCGAGCGTGTGCCCGTCGAGTCCCTCCGACTCCCAGCCGCCGTATCCCGGACCCGTCGCCAGCCCCGCCTCCCGGCGGAACGGCGCGAGCAGCCGCTCGGGGTCGAGGTCCAGCGCCGTCCGCAGAGCGCGCTGCTGCGCGGCGGCGAACGGACCGTTCGTCAGTGCGACGGCGGCGAGCGGCAGCAGCTCGGCTGCCGTCTCGCTCATCCGGCTGCCCGCACCCGCACCGTCACGATGCTGCGCGGCGGCAGCGCGAGACGGAGGTCGGTGCCCGCCACGACGGTTCCGTCGAAGTCGACCGGGGCGACGGCATCCGGTTCGTCGAAGGTGTTGTGAGCGGATGCCGCCGCGTGCAGGATCCGGGCGCTCACGACCTCGCCGATCCGCTTGGGCAGCCGCAGTGCGAGCTCGGCCTCGGTCTCGAGGTCCCAGTTGACGGCGCTGACGGTGTAGACGCCGTCCTTGACGCTGACGGTGTGGTCGAGGTGCGCTCCGCCACGACCGCCCGAGCGCCCGCCGTCGTCGACGGTCTCGACGAAATCGGCGTCCTGGTGGTCGATGTACATGCCGAACGCGTGGAACGTCGGGGTCTTCAGCAGGCGCGGGCCGTCGGTGAGGAGCATCGCCTGGAGGACGTTCACCATCTGCGCGATGTTCGTCATCCGGACGCGGGCGGCGTGACGGTGGAAGATGTGGAAGTTCACCGCCGCGACCATCGCGTCGCGCATCGTGTTCTGCTGGAACAGGAAGCCCGGGTTCGTCCCCCGCTCGACGTCGTACCAGGTGCCCCACTCGTCGACGAAGAGGCCGACGCGGCGCGCCGGGTCGTGCCGGTCCATGATCTCGCCGTGACGGCGCAGGAGCGTGTCCATCTGCCGCGTGCGGTGGATCGTGTCGTACCAGGCGGCGTCGTCGAAGCTCAGCGCGGCGCCCTTCACGTCCCACTCCCCCGTCGGGAGCGTGTAGTAGTGGAGGCTGAGCGCGTCCATGTGCCCGGCGGCGCGCGCCATGAGGACGTCCGTCCACTCGTAGTCGTCGGCGTTCGCACCGCACGCGACCTTCGCGACGTGGCTGTCCCCGTAGTCGCGCACGAACGTCTGGTACTGGCGGTAGAGGTTCGCGTAGTGGAGAGGGAGCATGTTGCCGCCGCATCCCCAGCTCTCGTTTCCGACCCCGAAGAACTGCAGCTTCCACGGCTGGTCGCGCCCGTGCGCGCGGCGGAGTTCGGCCATCGGGGTGTGCTTGTCGAGGGTCATGTACTCGACCCAGTCCTGCATCTCGGCCACCGAGCCGCTGCCGACGTTGCCGTTGACGTAGGCCTCGGCGTCGAGCTGGTGGAGGAGCTCGAAGTACTCGTGGGTACCGAAGGTGTTGGGGTCGACGACACCGCCCCAGTGCGTGTTGACCATCGCGCGACGCTGCTCGGTGGGCCCGACGCCCCCGAGCCAGTGGTACTCGTCGGCGAAGCAGCCGCCGGGCCAGCGGACGACGGGCACCTTGATCTCGCGGAGGGCCGCGATCGCGTCGGTGCGCAGACCGTTCTTGTGCGGGATCTCGTCCTGCTCGCCGACCCACAGGCCCTCGTAGATGCCGCGACCGAGGTGCTCGGCGAACTGGCCGTAGATGCGTCGGTCGATGCGGTGGGCGCGGGTCGTCGCGGTGATGAGGCTCATTCGGTTCTCTCCATCGAGGGTGTGAGGTCGGATCAGGACAGGCGGATGTCGGGCAGGTCAGCGAGTCGGGCGAGCGCCGATCCGACGCGGCCACCGCGGTGGAACACGGGAATCGACGCGAGAGGGGCGTCGACCGTCACGGTCTGACCGCCGGCGTGCGACGCTCCGCTCCGCGCGTCGGTCCATGCCGTCCCCGCGGGCAGGTAGACGTCCCACCGGGTCGCCCCCGGCTCGGTCACCGGGGCGATGAGGATGTCGGGCCCGAAAAGGTACTGCCCCGGTGTCGTCCACGCCCGCTCGTCGTCGGGGAACTCGAAGAACATGCCGCGCATGACGGGGGCTCCGTCACGGTGAGCGTCCGCCATCGCCTCGCGGGTGTAGTCCCGCAGGTCCTCTCGCAGCCGGATGTACTCCACGAGGAGGGCCTCGATCTGCTCGCCGAAACTCCACACCTCGTTGTCGGCCCCGGACCCGACGCGCGCGACGCCTTGGGCGTCTACGACGGGGATCCCGGGTACGCGATCGCCGTGCAGACGCATGACGGGACTGAAGGCCCCGAACTGGAACCAGCGGATGAGGAGCTCGTGGAACGCGGGCTCCCGTACATCGCCGCCGGTGAACCCGCCGATGTCGGTCGTGAACCAGGGGATGCCGGCGGCCCCCATGTGGATCCCCGCGGCGATCTGCGCCTTCAGGTCTGCGAAGGTCGAGTGGACATCGCCCGACCACACCAGCGCGCCGTGCCGCTGCGATCCGGCCCAGGCCGCCCGGACGAGCGAGACCGGCTGATCGTTGCCGTCGGCACGGAGGCCGTCCGCGATCGCGCGGGTGAACTCCCGCGGGTAGAGGTTGGCGACCTGTGCGCTCGACCCCGCAGCGAGCCGGTAGTTCTCGAAGTGATAGGCCCCGTACTCGGGTTCGGCCTCATCGAGCCAGAACGCGGTGATGCCGTAGGCGCCGTAGTTCTCGGCGAGCTTCTGCCACAGGAACTCGCGCGCCCGGGGTTCGGTCACGTCGAGGAACCGCGTGTATTGGCCGTCGAAGTAGTACTGGACGTCGATCCCGCGCCGGGTGCGCACGAGCATGTTCCTATCGCGCAGCTCGTCCCAGTTCTCGGACTGCGGCACCACCTGCGGCCAGACCGACACCATGAGCTCGATCCCGAGCTCGCGGAGCTCCGCCGTCATCGCGGCGGGGTCGGGCCAGAACTCCTCCTCGAAGCTCCAGTCCCCCATCCACCGCCAGTGGAAGAAGTCGGCCACGATGACGTCGATCGGGATGCCGCGGCGGCGGTACTCGCGCGCGACCGCCAGGAGCTCGTCCTGGGTCGAATAGCGCAGCTTGCACTGCCAGAACCCGAGGCCGTATTCCGGCATCATCGGCGCATGACCCGTGGCTTCCGCGTACGCGGCGGCGATCTGCGACGGACGCGGATCCGCGCACACCCACCAGTCGAACTGGGTCGCGCTCTCGGCTTCCCATTCGGTGCGATTCGCCCCGAACACGGCGCGGCCGATCGCGGGGAGGTTCCAGAGGAAGCCGTACCCGGCACTCGAGACGACGAACGGGACGGAGGTCTGCGAGTTGCGGTGCGCGAGCTCGAGCACCGTGCCCTTCAGGTCGACCAGGTTCTGCTGGTACAGCCCCATCCCGACGAGGTGCTCGTCCGCCGGGGCGGCGAGGCTCAGCCGCAGCCGGTGGTCGCCGCCTTCGGTCGGACGGAACTCGCGCGCGGCGAGTTTGAGGGCCCCGCCGTCGCGGATCTCCTCAAACAGGAGGCGGCCGTCGGCATCCTGCACCTGCAACCGCAGTCGGGGTGTGTGGAACCCCACCGACCAGTCGTGGTAATCCTCTTCCTCGGCGACGACGCGGACCCCACCGGCCGCGATGGTCGCGACGGCGCCCTCGATGGACACTTCGGCGCGGGAGTCGGGCACCTCGACGAGGGCGCCGGGAGCGTCGTCGATCGGGCCGAGAGCGGCGCGCACGCGCACGCCGCTCCCCCAGGCCTCGATCGAGACGGTCTGTCCGTCGCCGCGCCAGAGCACGCCGGTGTGCGAGGGGTGGAACGTCATGAGGTCGCCTTTCGGGGAGCGGTGGCCGTGCTCCCGCGCACGACCAGTCGGGTGGGGACGAACAGTCGATGGACGGCGGCGGCGTCGTCGATGCGCGCGAGGAGGACGTCGACGGCCGCGCGCCCGACCTGCTCGAACTCCTGGTGGACGGAGGTGAGCGGCGGCCAGAACTGCCCCGCCTCGGGCATGTCGTCGAAGCCCACGACGCTGACCTGCGAAGGAATCGCGACGCCGGCCTCGTGGAACGCGCGGAGCACCCCGAGGGCCATCTGATCGTTGGCCGCGAACACGGCGGTCACGGCGGGTTCCCCGCGCAGACGGCATCCTGCGTCGTATCCAGACTGCGCACTCCAGTCCCCGCGCTCGAGGGTGGGGGCCGTCCGCCCCGCGGCGGTCAGCGCCACCCGCCATCCCTGCTCGCGGCGGACGGCGGAATACGAGCTCACCGGGCCCGCCACATGGTGGACGGTCTCGTGCCCGAGCTCGAGGAGGTGCGTCACGGCTTGACCGGCGCCCATCGTCTGATCGGTGTCGACGAAGGAGCGGTCGTCGAGGGCGGACGCATCGACCACGACGACGGGCAGGTCGTCGGGAAGGGGCAGATCCTCTCCCGCCGAGAGGTGATCGCCGATCGCGATGACGAGCCCGTCGACGGCCTGGTCTCGCGCACGCTCGATCGCCTCGGCGACGGCGCTGCGGTCGAATCGCGAGGTCGGCACGAGGGCGACCGCATAGCCGGATGCCGCGCCCGCGCGGGAGATCGCCTCCCACGTGCGGACGCTACCGTACGACGTCAGATCGCTCATGATGACGCCGATGCTCCGATACCGGGCTGAGCGCAGCGCACGCGCCGCCCGGTTCGGCCGGTATCCGAGTTCCCGCATGCTCGCCAGGACGCGCTCCCGCGTCGGCTCGTCCACCCGCGCGCCGCCCGTAACGACGCGGGAGACCGTCTGCGCCGAGACGCCCGCGTGGCGAGCGACGTCGGCCTGCGTGGGCACGCCATGAGGTGTTCCGCCACGACGTGCCACAGGCTCGTCGAGGGGTGCATCGGCACCCGTCTCCGGGGCCGGTCGCGTGCTACGCTGAGGCGACATGATTGCGTAAACATAGCAGTTCGCGCAGCGGCACGTCACCCCTCCTCGACGCAGGCGGGTACCCGGACGAACAGCTCCGAGCGGAGATCACATGAGCACTTTCGCCATCGGCGACCGCGACTTCCTGCTGGACGGCCGGCCCCATCGGATCATCTCCGGCGCGATGCACTATTTCCGGATCCATCCCGGCGACTGGGCCGACCGCATCCGCAAAGCACGCCTCATGGGGCTCAACACGATCGAGACCTACGTCGCCTGGAACGCGCACGAGCCCGTCGAGGGCCAGTGGAGCGAGGAGGACGGCCTGGACCTTGGCCGCTTCCTCGACCTGATCGCCGCCGAAGGGCTGCACGCCATCGTCCGCCCCGGCCCGTATATCTGCGCCGAGTGGCACAACGGGGGCCTCCCGACCTGGCTGACGGCGACCCCCGGCATCCGGTTGCGACAGACGGATGCCGCCTATCAGGCAGCGCTCGAGACCTACCTGCGCCGCGTGTACCGCATCGTCGCGCCCCGTCAGATCGACCGCGGCGGCAACGTCGTCCTCGTCCAGATCGAGAACGAGTACGGTGCCTACGGCTCGGACAAGGACTACCTGGCGGAGCTGGTCCGCGTGACGAGGGATGCGGGCATCACGGTGCCGCTCACCACGGTCGACCAGCCCGAGCCCGACATGCTCGAGGCCGGGTCGCTCCCCGGCATCCATCTGACCGGTTCGTTCGGCTCACGGGCCGGCGAACGTCTCGCCACCCTCCGACAGCACCAGCCCACGGGACCCCTCATGTGCTCGGAGTTCTGGGACGGATGGTTCGACTGGTGGGGCAGCACGCATCACACGACGGATGCCGGCGCCGCCGCTGCCGAACTGGACGACCTCCTGGCCGCCGGAGCCTCGGTGAACATCTACATGTTCCACGGCGGGACGAATTTCGGCACGACCAACGGCGCGAACGACAAGGGCCGGTACCTGCCCATCGTGACGTCCTACGACTACGACGCCCCGCTCGACGAAGCCGGCGATCCCACGGCGAAGTTCCACGCGTTCCGAGAGGTGATCGCGAAGTACGCCGTCGTCCCGGACGACCTGCCGCCGTCGGCGACGCCCCGTCCGGAGTTCTCCGTCGCCCTGACTCCGCGCCGCACGTCCGACGCCGGAGTGCAGCGCTCACTGCCCGGGAGGGTCACGTTCGAGGATGCCGCTCACACCGGCACGCTCCTCCGCTACGACGTCGCGCTGCCGGACGGATTCCCCGGCGGCGTCCTCGCGATCGGCGAGGTCCGCGACCAGGCGTGGGTCTCGGTCGACGGCATCCGGATCGGATCGCTCTCGCGGACGCGCCACGAACACGCCCTCGGGCTGCCACGGGGCTCGGCGCTCTCGATCCTGGTCGAGGAGCAGGGGCGTGTGAACTACGCCGAACGGCTGGGCGAGGTGAAGGGTCTCATCGGTCCGGTGACCGTCGACGGCCGGGATCTCGCAGGCTGGCGGACGACGCCGGTCCTCCTCGAGGACGCCTCGGCGGCGCCCGAGCTGTCGGTGGCGGAGGGCGCTTTCGACCTCGAGACAGCGACCGACCTCTACCTCGACACCACGGGGTGGGGGAAGGGGTACGTCTTCGTCGGCGACTTCCTGCTCGGTCGCTACTGGTCCAACGGACCGCAGCAGACGCTCTACGTGCCGGCGCCCGTCACCCGTGCCGGAAGGAACACCCTGACGGTCGTCGAGCTCGAACAGCCTCTGGCCGAGACGGCGCGGTTCGTTCCCCGTCCCCTTCTCGGCCCGCTGGAGGAGTGATCAGGCTCCGACGGTGACCCCGGGCGCGAAGGCGACGTAGCCCGAGAAGTCCGCATCCACACGGTCGAATGCGGACGGGTACGGGTTCGGGTACGACCAGGCGCCGTCGGACAGGCGTTCCGAACCGGCCTCGATGTGGAAGTACTGACATTCGCCCTTCCACGGGCACGTGTACGGCGTCGGGCTCTCGACCAGCACGCCCTCTTTGACGGATGCCGGCGGGAAATAGGCGTTCCCTTCGATCCGGATGATCTCGTCGTCATTCGCCTCTGCGATGACCGTCTCGCCGATGGTCGCCTTCATGCCGTTCTCCGCTCATCCGGTGGTGTGGCCTCAGCGTACGCCCGGCGGAGAGTAGCGTGGGCGGGTGGACGCAGTCGGACGAGCGAACGGTCCGGGTCTGCGAGCCTGGCTCATCTGGGGCACCGGTGTCGCCGCGTACATGTTGGCCGTCACCAACCGCACGTCCCTGGCTGCGGTGGGCGTCGACGCCGCCGACCGGTTCCAGGCGGATGCCGCGACCCTGTCGCTGTTCGCGGTGGTCCAGCTCGCCGTCTACGGCGGTATGCAGATCCCCGTGGGCGTCCTCCTCGACCGCTACGGCTCCCGACCCATCATCACGATCGGGATGCTGCTGATGGCGGCCGGCCAGCTGACGATGGCCCTGTCCCCCAGCGTCGGCGTGGCGATCGTCGCGCGCATGCTGCTCGGAGCGGGCGATGCCGCCGTCTTCCCCGCTGTCCTTCGCCTGGTGGCGACGTGGTTCCCGGCACAGCGCGGGCCGCTCATGGTGCAGTTGACCGGCATCCTCGGGCAAGCGGGTCAGCTCATCGCGGTCATCCCCATCGCCGCCGTCCTCCACGCGACGGACTGGAGCGTGACGTTCGGGGGGATCGCCGGGCTCTGCGTGCTCTTCGCGATCCTCGTCTTCGCGATCGTCCGCAACCGCCCGCCCGAACTCGCGCGCGACGTCAGCGTCGACACCGACACCGGCGCCATCCGCGTCGTGACGTCGACGATCGACACCGGGGTCGGCATCCGCGCAGCACTCGCCCACCCGGGGACGCGACTGGCTTTCTGGTCGCACTTCACGACGCCTTTCGCGGGCACCGCGTTCATCCTGCTGTGGGGTTTCCCGTACCTCACCGCGGGCGAAGGGCTCACCGTGGGCCAAGCCGGCGCGCTCACCTCGATCTACGTCTTCGCCGGGATGGCGCTCGGTCCCGTCCTCGGAGAGCTGTCGCGGAGAGCGCCCCACCGGAGATCGCGTGCCCTCGTGCTTCCCGCTGTCGGGTTCCAACTGCTGGCGTGGTCGGCCGTCATCCTTTGGCCGGGGCGTTCACCGATCTGGCTCCTCGTCATTCTGCTCATCGCTCTCGCCATGGGCGGGCCGGCGTCGATGATCGCCTTCGACCACGCTCGGACGCACAATCCGTCGCACCGGCTCAGCACGGCGACCGGGGTCACCAATGCGGGTGGCTTCCTCGCCGCCCTCCTCGCGATCTTCGCGATCGGCTTCGTGCTCGATCTGCAGGGAGCGGGCACCCCCGACACCTACCGACTCGATGCCTTCCGCATCGCGTTCCTCGTCCAGATTCCGCTGTGGGTCCTCGGTGCGGTGTTCATCAGCATCGAACGGCGGCGCACCCGCATCCATATCGGGATGGACGAGCCCCGCCGGCGCGTCTGACCGGAACGACGAACGACCCGCTCCGGGAGGAACGGGTCGTTCGATGTCTGTCGCGTGTCAGACGGTGCCGTCTCCCGACGTCCGCGTCTCGGAGCGGGTGACCCGCTCCCCCGCGACGGGGTCCACCGTTCGGACGGTGGACTCGCTGGAACGCCGACGCATCATCAGCACGAGGCCGAGGATGAAGACGACGACACCGGCGCCCATCAGGATGTAGCCGATCAGGTCGAGGTCGACGTACTGGACGTCGACGTCGATGGCGAACGTCAGGATGGCTCCGATGACGAACAGCACGATTCCGGTTCCGATGCTCATGCGCACACTCCCTCTCTTGGCGGTGTGCTCCGATCATCCCCGACCCTGACAGGAACCTGATAGCCCTTGACAGGGGGCGGAATCAGGCTGTGGCTCGCGGTTGCACGGTGAGCCAGTCACCGTATTTGGCCGGTCGGCCGTCGCCGGAGGATGTGCCCGTGAGACGTCGCCGAAGCCACGGGCCGAGGTGTTCGCGGAAGTAGCGGGCGCGACTCAGGGACACCGCCGAGTCCGCCTCGTCGAGCCGCCACCACTGCGCGGGCGGTCGTTCGCCGAGGGCCTCGAGGACGCGTGCCGCGACCCGATGGTGGCCTCGGGAGTTCATGTGGAGACGATCCGCCGACCAGAACGAGGGGTCCGAGAGCTCGGCGTCCGGCCAGTTGAGCGCGACGACGAGGTCATCACGACCGCGGATCCGTTCCGTCACCGCGCGCGACAGCTCATCGCCGCGGCGCTGGATAAGCCCCGACAGCGGCAGTTGCGCCGACGGGTTGGCCCCCGACAGGACGATCATCGTGACGCCCTCTTCATCGCAGCGCCGCAGCACCTGCGAGAAGACGTCGGCGACACGGGCGATGGGAGTGCGGGGGCGGAGCATGTCGTTGCCGCCGCCGTTGAACGAGAGGTGCGTCGGGTTCAGGGCGAGGGCGCGCTCCAACTGCTCGTCGACGATCGGTCCGATGAGCTTGCCGCGTACGGCGAGGTTCGCGTACGAGATCGCCTCGCCTCGCGAATCGGCCCATCCCTGCGCGACCAGGTCGGCCCAGCCTCGGACCGTCCCGTCGGGCAGCTCGTCACCCACGCCCTCCGTGAACGAATCCCCGATCGCGACGTAGCGGACTTCCTGTGACATCCCGCCAGCCTACGAGTCGCAGCCGTCGATCAGTCCGCGAGGCTGCGACCTCGCGACTCGGCGAGCCCCCACGCGGCGGCCGCCGCGACCGCGAAGAAGGCACTCAGCACGATGAAGACGAGCGGGATGCCGCCGAGCGCTTGGAGCGCGGGGACGACCGGAGGCGCGAGGATCGAGGCGATGCGGCCGATGCCCGCCGCCCAGCCGGCACCGGTCGCCCGAAGGGTCGTGGCGTAGGTCTCGGGCGTCACGGCGTAGAGGGCGCCCCAGGCGCCGAGGTTGAAGAACGACAGCGCCATCCCCGTGGCGAGGATCGTCGGCACCGTCGTCGCCTGTCCGAACAGGATCGCGGCGACCGCGGAACCGGCGAGGAACACCGAGAGCGTCGCGCGCCGCCCCCACTTCTCGATCAGCCACGCGGCGACGGCGTATCCGGGCAGCTGGGCCAGGGTGATGAGCAGCGTGAACTCGAAACTGCGCACCAGACCGAACCCCTGCGACACGAGGAGCGTCGGGATCCAGATGAAGGCGCCGTAGTACGAGAAGTTCACGCAGAACCAGACGACCCAGAGTGCGGCGGTGCGCACGCGCACGTCGGGGGCCCAGAGGCCGCGCAGCCGCATCCCCACCGTCGTCGCGGGTGCTGCCGGGGCGTCCGGGGCGAGCGCGGAGTCGGTCGACGTCCGTCCGAACAGTGGGCGCGATGCTTCGAGGTCGGAGACGATCCGCTCCGCGTCGGAGACCCGTCCGCGGGAGGCCAGCCAGCGTGGCGACTCGGGGAGACCCCAGCGCACCACGAGGGCGTAGACCGCGGGGACGGCGCCGATCGCGAGGGCCCAGCGCCACCCCTCGGCGACCGACGGGATGACGAGGTAGCCGATCAGGGCGGATGCCGTCCACCCGACGGCCCAGAACGCTTCGAGGACGACGATGATCCGCCCCCGCATCCGGGCCGGCGCGAACTCGCTCACGTAGGTGCTGGCGACGGGCAGCTCGGCGCCGAGCCCCAGTCCCACCAGGAACCGCAGCGCGATCAGAGCCACGAGACCACCGGCGAGGGCGCTCGCGCCGGTGGCGACGCCGTAGACGAGCAGGGTGAGGGCGAAGACCGATCGCCGGCCGATGCGGTCGGCGAGCAGACCGCCGACGGTCGCGCCGATCGCCATGCCCGCGAAGCCCGCGGAGGCGATCCACGATGTCGAGGCCGGCGTGAGGTCCCACTCGCTGACCAGCGCGGCGATGACGAACGAGATCAGCCCGACGTCCATCGCGTCCAAGGCCCAGCCGGCGCCCGAACCGGTCAGGACACGCAGGTGGGTCCGGGTGAACGGCAGACGGTCGAGCCGGCTGGCGACGGAGCCCGTCGTGGTCGTGGTCATCCCTGCATCGTACGAGGGGAGCGCCGATCCGGGCTCACTCGCCGAGCATCTCGCGGACCATCGGAATCACCTTGGTGCCGTAGAGCTCGATCGAACGCATCAGCTTCTCGTGCCCGAGAGTGCCGTTGGCGTACTTGAGATCGAATCGCGAGGCGCCGAGGGTCGTGATGGTGTCGGCGATCTTGCGCGCCACCGTCTCGGGTGATCCGGCGTAGATCGAACCCTCCGGGCCGACCTCGTGCTGGAACCGCATCCGGCTGTAGGGAGGCCAGCCGCGGTCGCGGCCGATCGAGTTGTTCTGCGCTTCGAAGCCCGGGTAGGCCTCTTCCCACGCCTGCTCGTCCGTGTCGGCGATGTATCCCGGAGAGTGGATGCCGATGGGCTGAGCCTCGGTGCCGAGCTCTCCGACGGCGCGGTGGTACAGGTCGACGTAGGGGCGGAAGCGGGCCGCCGGGCCGCCGATGATGGCCAGCATCAGCCCGTACCCGTAGCGGGCGGTGCGGATGACCGACTCGGGCGATCCGCCCACGCCCACCCAGGCGCGGAAGCCGTGCTCGGTCTTGGGGAAGACGTCCGCGTCGGTGAGAGGGGCCCGGGTCGATCCCTGCCACGTGACCGGCTTCTCCGTCCGGAGCAGCGAGAACAACTCGAGCCGCTCTTCGAAGAGGGCTTCGTAGTCGGAGAGGTCGAACCCGAAGAGCGGGAAGGACTCGATGAAGGATCCGCGTCCGAGGATGACCTCAGCGCGACCGTTCGAGATCGCCGACAGCGTCGCGAAGCGCTCGTATACGCGTACCGGATCGTCGCTGGAGAGGACGGTCACAGCGGTGCCGACGCGGATGCGTTCGGTCTGCGCGGCGATCGCCGCGAGGACGATCTCGGGGCTCGACACGGAGTAGTCCGCGCGGTGGTGCTCCCCCACGCCGATGAAGTCGACGCCCACCTGATCGGCGAGGGTCGCCTGCGCGACGAGATTCCGGATCGCCTGAGCGCCCGATACCTTGTCGCCGTTCTCATCGACGGTGATGTCGCCGAACGTGTCCAGGCCAAGTTCCACAGCGGTCATGTCCGCCCCTTTCATTCAGATGCATGAACGTCGGGGGATGCCGGATATTCCCGGCATCCCCCGACGGAGAGTTTCGACGTCTTGTCAGCTGTCGCGCAGGGCGGCACGGAGGGTGTCGAGCCCGACGCCGCCGAGGCGGAGTGCTCGCATGTGGAAGCTCTTGATGTCGAAGTCGGAACCCCCGCGCTGAGCGGCCTCGTCGCGGATCTGCTCCCAGATCCGCTGGCCGACCTTGTACGACGGTGCCTGACCCGGCCACCCGAGGTAGCGGTTCACCTCGAACTGGATGAACTCGTCGGACATGTTGACGTTCCGCCGCATGAACTCGAGAGCGTAGTCGGCGTCCCACGTACCGGTGCCGTCGAGCCGCGGCTTGCCGAGATGGACGCCGATGTCGAGGACCACGCGGGCCGCCCGCATCCGCTGTCCGTCGAGCATGCCCAGGCGGTCCGCGGGGTCGTCGAGGTAGCCGAGCTCCGCCATGAGTCGCTCGGCGTACAGGGCCCACCCCTCGGCGTGTCCGCTGGAACCGGCGAGCAGGCGCCGCCACGAGTTCAGCTCGGTCCGGTTGTAGACCGCCTGCGCGATCTGCAGGTGGTGCCCCGGAACACCCTCGTGGTAGACCGTCGTGAGCTCCCGCCAGGTGTCGAAGGTGTCGACGCCCTCGGGGACCGACCACCACATCCGGCCGGGCCGCGAGAAGTCGTCCGTCGGGCCGGTGTAGTAGATGCCGCCCTCGTTCGTCGGCGCGATCATGCATTCGAGGCGACGGATCGGGTCGGGGATGTCGAAGTGGGTGCGTCCGAGTTCCTCGACGGCGCGATCGCTGGTCTCCTGCATCCACTTCTGCAGCGCCTCGGTGCCGCGGAGCTTCCGCGCCTCGTCCTGCTCGAGGAAGGCGACGGCCTCCTCGACGCTGGCACCGGCCTGGATCTCGTTCGCGATCGACTCCTGCTCGGCGACCATCCGCGAAAGCTCCTCGACGCCCCATTCGTAGGTCTCGTCGAGGTCGATCGTCGCGCCGAGGAACCGACGCGAGTGGAGCGCGTAGAGCTCCCGGCCCACGGCATCCACCTCGGTGGCCGCCGGTGCCAGTTCGTCGCGGAGGAACGCCGCGAGCTGGTCGTATGCGACACGAGCGGCGCCCGAATTGTCGGCGAGCTCGCGCGCGAGCGAGGCGGGAAGGTGACCGTCGGCGGGGGCCGCATCGCCGACGAAGGTCGCGAAGAAGCCGGTGTCGCTCGTGTATCGCGCGATCTGCGTCACGACCTCGCGGACCTGGCGACGCGCGGGGACGACGCCCTCGGCGATCCCCTGCCGGAGCGTCTCGATGTATCCGCCGAGCGCCGTCGGGATGGCCGCGAGGCGCGTGGCGACGACGGACCAGTCCTCGACGGTGTCGGTCGGCATGAGGTCGAATGCCGCGCGGATGTCCTGAGACGGCGAGGCGATCACGTTGAGGTCGCGCAGGTGCGACTTCGCCGCGTGCAGGTCGAGCTGCAGCCCGAGCTCCGCCGAGAGGTCCATCTTCGTGACCTCGTCGACGTCATCGACCGCGTCCGCGGCCTGCAGGGCGCGAAGCGTCTCGCCCGCCGCAGCAGCGAGGCGGTCGTGTCCCTCCGGTGAGAAGTCATCGAGACGGCCGTTGTGCTCGGTGCGTCCGATGTAGGTCGCGAGACTCGGTGAGAGCTCTGCCAGCGTGTCCACCCAGCGGTCCGCGATCGTGTCGATCGGAGTGGGCGTGCGTTGTGCGTCGGTCATCCCTCGAGCGTAGAGCGTCGCACCGCCGGACGTCAGTGAGCCGCTTCGTCCCAGTCGGTGCCGCGGCCGATCTGCACGTCGAGCGGGACGGAGAGTTCCGCCGCGTCCCCCATCCGGGCGCGGACGATCTCCTCGACCGCGTCCCACTCCCCCGTCGCCACCTCGACGACGAGTTCGTCGTGGATCTGCAGAAGCACGCGCGACGCCAGACCCTTCTCACGGAGGTCGCTGTGGATCTCGACGAGCGCGATCTTCATGATGTCGGCCGCGCTGCCCTGGATGGGGGCGTTGAGCGCCGCGCGCTCGGCGTTCTCGCGGAGCACGCGGTTCGGGCTCGTCAGGTCGGGGAACGGTCGGCGGCGTCCGAAGATCGTCTCGGTGTAGCCGTCGATCCGCGCCTGCTCGACGGACGAGCGCAGATAGTCGCGCACGGAACCGAAGCGGGCGAAGTACTCGAGCATGAGCTGCTTCGCCTCGGACTGCTCGATGCGCAACTGCTTCGACAGACCGAAGGCACTCAGCCCGTAGACGAGGCCGTACGACATCGCCTTCACCTTCGTGCGCATCGGCGCGGTCACCTCGGCGGGCTCCACACCGAACACACGGGCGCCGACGAAGCGGTGCAGGTCCTCACCCGAGTTGAAGGCCTCGATGAGCCCCGGATCACCCGACAGGTGCGCCATGATGCGCATCTCGATCTGCGAGTAGTCCGCCGTCAGCAGGGTCTCGTAGCCCTCGCCGACTTCGAATGCTTCGCGGATGCGGCGCGACTCCTCGTTGCGGATGGGGATGTTCTGCAGGTTCGGGTCGGTGCTCGAGAGGCGACCCGTCTGACTGCCGGTCTGCACGTAGGTCGTGTGGATACGGCCGTCGTCGGCGATGCCGACCGTCAGCGACTCGATGATCTGGCGGAGCTTCGACGCCTCACGGTGCTGGAGGAGAAGCCCCAGGAACGGATGCGGGTGGGATTCCTGCAGGTCGGCGAGGACCGCGGCATCCGTCGAGTACCCCGTCTTCGTCTTGCGGGTCTTCGGCAGCTCCAGCTGGTCGAAGAGCACCTCCTGCAGCTGCTTGGGCGAGCCGAGGTTCACCTCGCGCCCGATGATGCCGTATGCCTCCTGCGCGATCGCGTCGGCACGTGCGGCCAGCTCGCCCGAGAAGCCCGAGAGCTTGTCGCGCGAGACCGAGACCCCCGCGAGCTCCATGTCGGCGAGGGCGTCGAGGGACGGGAGCTCGATGTCAGTCAGGACGGCGCCGACGGATGCCGGGAGCTCCGCCCGTTCAGCCTCGGCCACCCGCAGGGCGAACCAGGCGAGCTGACCCGGCGTCGCGCCCTCGGTCTCGGGGACCAGCTGGGACGGGTCGGCTTCGGGCAGCTTCTCGTCGAGGTAGCGGTCGACGAGGTCGGCGAGGGTCTTGTCGGGCAGGCTCGGACGCAGCAGCCATCCCGCGAGCAGGACGTCGAACGTCAGCCCGCTCAGCCGAACGCCGGCGCGGCGGAGGGCCTTCACCTGCGGCTTCGCGTCGGTCATGATCTTCGCGGCGTCGCTCCCGAGCCACGGGGCGAGCGCCTCGCGGGCGCTCTCGTCCCAGTCGACCTCGTGGACCGTGTCGGACGTCGCGACGCCGAGGCGCGTCGGAAGACCGCCGGCGACGGTGACCGTCAGGGCCAGTTCGCCCGTCTGCTGCGTCAGCCACACGGCCAGGGTCGCGGCATCCGTCTGCTGCGGTTCGGGCGCCGAGACCTCGGGCGCGGGCGGCTCGTCGGTCGCGTCGAATGCTTCGAACACCCGCGGCAGAAGGGTGCGGAACTCCAGACGAGCGAAGATGTCGCGGACCGCCTGGGTGTCGAGCGGGCGGATGACGAGGTCCTCGGGCGCGTACTCGAGTTCGACGTCGCGCAGAAGGCGGTTGAGCTGGCGGTTGCGACGGACGTCGTCGAGGTGCTCGCGGAGGTTCCCACCGACGACACCCTTGATCTCATCGGCGCGCTCGAGGAGCGCGTCGAGCGAACCGAACTGGGTGATCCACTTGACCGCGGTCTTCTCCCCCACCTTCGGGACGCCGGGCAGGTTGTCGCTCGTCTCGCCCACCAGCGCGGCGATGTCCGGGTAGTTCTCGGGCGGGAGGCCGTACTTCTCGACGACCGCGTCGGGGGTGTAGCGCTTCAGCTGCGAGACGCCCTGGACGCTCGGGTAGAGGAGCGTGACGTCCTCGGTCACCAGCTGGATCGTGTCACGGTCGCCGGAGCACACGAGCACCTGGTAGCCGCTCTCGACCCCCTGCGTCGCGAGGGTCGCCAGGATGTCGTCGGCCTCGAAGTCCTCCTTCGTCAGCACCGGCACGCCCATGGCGGCGAGGCAGTCCTGCAGCAGCGGGATCTGCCCCTTGAACTCGGCGGGCGACTCGGAGCGGTTGGCCTTGTACTCCTCGTAGACGCGCGTGCGGAACGACTGCCGCGACGTGTCGAAGGCGACGGCCAGGTGCGTCGGCTTCTCTGCCTTGACGAGGTTCACGAACATCGAGAGGAAGCCGTAGATCCCGTTGGTGTGCTGCCCGTCCTTCGTCGAGAAGTTGTCGACGGGAAGGGCGTAGAACGCCCGGTAGGCCAGCGAGTGGCCGTCGACGACGAGCAGAGTAGGCTTTCCGGAGTCGCTCACCCGACCAGCCTAGTTCGGGCCCGCGACATCGACTTCCCCCGCGTTGCCCCGTCGGCACCGCCCGATCCACGAGGTGAATCGCCATGCCCGAGTCCGCGTCCTTCCCCTCCGACGCGCTCGAATGGGTCACGAGCCGGGGCATGGGAGCCCTCGCCGAGAAGATGGGCATGGAGTTCACCGAGTTCTCGCCTGAGCGGGCAGTGGCGCGGATGCCGGTGGCCGGCAACACTCAGCCGGTCGGCCTCCTGCACGGCGGCGCCTACGTCGTGCTCGGCGAGTCGCTCGGGTCGATGCACGCCAATCTCCACGCAGGTCCCGGCCGTCTCGCGGTGGGCATCGACATCAATGCGACGCACACCCGTTCGGCGACCGAAGGATGGGTGACGGGGGTCTGCACACCCCTGCATCTCGGCCGGAGCCTCACGGTCCACGAGATCGTCGTCTCCGACGATCAGGGTCGCCGGTGCTCGACGGTCCGGATCACCAACATGGTGCGGGACCTGCCGGCATCCTGATCCGCTCAGCGCGGGACGGCGAGCTTGAAGCCGACGTGCGAGTCGACGAACCCGAGGCGCGTGTAGAACCGGTGGGCGTCGGTGCGCGCGGCATCCGACGTCAACTGCACGACGGATGCTCCGACGGCAGGAGCGGCGACGTCGGCGACCCACGTCATCATCGCGGCGCCGATCCCCGCTGAACGCTCGGCGCTCGCGACTCGGACAGCTTCGACGAGGAGCCTCGTGCTGCCGCGACGCGCCATCCCGGGGATGACGGTGAGCTGCATCGTCCCGACGACGCGGTCGTCGCTCTCGACGACCAGCACGTCGTTGCTCTCCGAGTCCAGGGTGCGCAGCAATCCACGGAGGTAGAGGCCCCGGTCCTCCGCGGCCGCCACATCTCCGCGACCGGCGCTGACCGGGTCGTCCGACAGCAGCGCGACGATCGCGTCGAGGTCGTCCTGCGACGCTCCCCGCAGTCGCACCGATCCGTTTCGCGATGCGAGGGTGACGGGGACGTCGAGTTCGTCGATCATGACGAAGGCGTCAGGCCTTCTTGGGAGCCAGCTGCTCGATGATCGCCTTGGCGACATCCTGCATCGTGAGGCGACGATCCATGGATGCCTTCTGGATCCAGCGGAACGCCTCGGGCTCGGACAGACCCATCTTCTCGTTGAGCAGGCCCTTGGCCCGGTCGACGAGCTTGCGGGTCTCGAAGCGCTCGACCATGTCGGCGACTTCGGCTTCGAGCGTGATGATCTGCTCGTAGCGCGCGAGGGCGATCTCGATCGCCGGCAGGAGGTCGTTCGGGGTGAAGGGCTTCACGACGTAGGCCAGCGCGCCGGCCTCGCTCGCCCGCTCGACGAGCTCCTTCTGGCTGAACGCGGTGAGGAGGACGACGGGGGCGACGTGGTTCTTGCTCAGCTTCTCGGCGGCGCTGATGCCGTCGAGGATGGGCATCTTCACATCCATGATGACGAGGTCGGGACGGAGCTCGGTGGCCAGCTGGACGGCGGTCTCGCCGTCGCCCGCCTCGCCGACCACATCGAAGCCGCTGTCGCGCAGGATCTCGACGATGTCGAGGCGGATCAGCGACTCATCCTCCGCGACGACGACGCGTCGCGGGGTGGGAGCTGCCTGGGGGGCGAGGGAGGGTTCCTGCTCAGTCACTCGTCCATCCTAGGCCAGGGCGCACCCGCATCCTGCGGTATCGTCGATCAGGCGCGCGCCGGTGTGGCGGAATGGCAGACGCGACCGACTCAAACTCGGTTGCCCGAAAGGGCGTGTGGGTTCGACTCCCACCACCGGCACCACAGCGAAACGGCGCCCCCGAGGGGGCGCCGTTTCGTGCATCACAGGCGAGGGATCAGCTCTCGGCCTTGTAGATCGGGGCCTTGCCGTGCACGGCGTCACCGATCTTGTGGATGCGGATGTCGTTGGTCGCACCGATGATTCCGGGAGGGGACCCGGAGATCACGACGACCTTGTCGCCCTCTTCCAGCAGGCCGCGCGACAGGAAGTAGTCGTCCACCTGCAGGAACATGAGGTCGGTGTGGGCGACGTGGTCGACGAGCGCCGACTGGATGCCCCACGTCATCGCCATCCGGCGACGGATCGCGGGCTCGATGGTGAAGGCGAGCATCGGGATGCCGGGGCGCAGGCGCGACATGCGACGCGCCGTGTCGCCCGACTCGGTGAAGAGGCAGATGTACTTGGCCTCGACGAACTCGGCGACCTCGTTCGCGGCGAGGGTGATGATGCCACCCTGCGTGCGGGGCTTGGCCGTGAGCGGGGGGATGCGCTCGAGACCGTGCGTCTCGGTCGCGTCGATGATGCGGGCCATCGTCTCGACGACGCCGACGGGGTGCTTGCCGACGCTCGTCTCGCCCGAGAGCATGACCGCGTCCGCACCGTCGAGGACGGCGTTGGCGACGTCGCTCGTCTCGGCGCGCGTGGGAACCGGGTTCTCGATCATCGTCTCGAGCATCTGAGTCGCGACGATGACGGGCTTGGCCATGCGACGGCAGAGCTCGACGGCGCGCTTCTGGACGATCGGCACGGCCTCGAGGGGCAGCTCGACGCCGAGGTCGCCGCGGGCGACCATGATGCCGTCGAAGGCGTCGATGATCTCCTCGAGGGCGTCGACGGCCTGCGGCTTCTCGATCTTGGCGATGACGGGGACCTTGCGGCCCTCCTCCGCCATGATCTCGTGCACGCGGGTGACATCGGCGGCGTTGCGCACGAAGGACAGCGCGATGATGTCGGCGCCGGCGCGCAGGCCCCAGCGGAGGTCGGCCTCGTCCTTGTCGGACAGCGCGGGGACGTTGACGGCGACGCCGGGCAGGTTGATGCCCTTGTTGTTCGACACGTAGCCCGCGACGATGACCTCGGTCGTGACGACCGGACCCTCGACACCGGTGACCTGGACGCGGACCTTGCCGTCGTCGATCAGGAGGAAGTCGCCCTTGTTGACGTCTTCGGGCAGGCCCTTGAACGTCGTGCCGACGATGTCCTTCGTGCCGGAGATGTCTTCGGTCGTGATCTTGAAGACGTCGCCGACGGCGAGGAAGTGCGGGCCTTCGGCGAACCGGCCGAGCCGGATCTTGGGGCCCTGCAGGTCGACGAGGACGGCGACGGCACGGCCGGCGTCATCCGCCGCCTTGCGCACGTTCGCCAGGCGGGCGTCGTGGTCGGCGTAGTCGCCGTGGCTGAGGTTGAAGCGGGTCACGTCCACACCGGCGTCGATGATGGCACGGACCATCTCGTAGCTTTCGGTGGCGGGACCCAGAGTGGCGACGATCTTCGCGCGTCTCACAGAAATTGCTCCGTCGGGTAGTGATTCGGGAGTTGGGAACGGTCTCAGCCTAGGCGTGCTGGAGGCCGATCGCGACGTCGGTCGGTCGGACCGGCGCCGGGAGGCTGGTCGACCCCATCAGGTACTCGTCGACGGCCGAGGCCGCCGCGCGCCCTTCTGCGATCGCCCAGACGATGAGGGACTGACCACGACCGGCATCCCCGGCCACGAAGACACCCGGTGCCGTCGCCTGCCAGTCGTCCGCACGCTCGACGTTGCCGTTCGAGGTGAACACGGCGCCGAGCTGCTGCTCGAGCGCCGTGCGCTCGGGGCCGGTGAATCCCATGGCGATGAGAACGAGATCGGCGGGGATCTCCCGCTCGGTCCCGCCCTTGGGGACGCGGCGGCCGTCGACGAACTCCGTCTCGGCCACCCGCAGGGCGCGCACCTCCCCCGCCTCGTTGCCGAGGAACTCGACGGTCGAGGCGAGGTACGAACGCTCGCCGCCCTCTTCGTGCGCCGAGGCGACCTCGAACAGGGTCGGCATCATGGGCCACGGCTGGTGATCGGGACGCGCCTCGGGCGGCTGCTTGCCGATCGCGAGGTTGGTGACGCTCAGGGCACCCTGGCGGTGCGCCGTGCCGATGCAGTCGGCGCCGGTGTCGCCGCCGCCGATCACGACGACGTGCTTGCCCTCGGCGTGGATCTGGTGAGGGACCTGATCGCCCGCGACAGCCTTGTTGGACTCGACGAGGTACTCCATGGCGAAGTGGACGCCGGCAAGGTCGCGCCCCGGGATCGCGAGGTCGCGCGGCACGGTCGAACCGGTGGCGATGACGACGGCGTCGTACCGCGCCCGCAGGTCGTCCCACGACAGGTCCTTGCCGATCTCGACGCCGGCGCGGAAGCGCGTGCCCTCGTCACGCATCTGCCGCAGTCGGGTCTCGAGGTGGCGCTTCTCCATCTTGAAGTCCGGGATGCCGTAGCGCAGCAGACCGCCGATGCGGTCGTCGCGCTCGTACACGGCGACCGTGTGCCCGGCGCGCGTGAGCTGCTGCGCCGCAGCGAGACCGGCGGGGCCCGAACCCACGACGGCGACCGTCTTGCCGGTCAGACGTCCCGGCGGCTCGGCCTCGACCCAGCCGTGCGCGAACGCCTCGTCGATCGTGGAGACCTCGATCTGCTTGATCGTGACGGCCGGCTGGTTGATCCCCAGGACGCACGAGCTCTCGCAGGGCGCGGGACACAGGCGACCGGTGAACTCCGGGAAGTTGTTCGTCGCGTGCAACCGCTCGATGGCAGCGCGACCCTCCCCGCGCCAGGTGAGGTCGTTCCACTCCGGGATGAGGTTGCCCAGGGGGCATCCCTGGTGGCAGAACGGGACGCCGCAGTCCATGCAGCGGCCGGCCTGGCGACGCAGCACGGCCTGGTCGCCCTGCTCGTACACCTCTTTCCAGTCCATGATGCGAACGGGGACGGGCCGGCGCGGCGGCAGCTCGCGCTCGGTGACTTTGAGGAAGCCCTTCGGGTCAGCCACGGGTCACCTCCAGGATGCGGTTCCAGACGACGTCGCTGTCGGGGTCGAGCCCCTCGGCGGCCGCCTCCTGGCGGGTTTTCAGGACGGCCGCGTAGTCACGCGGCAGGACGCGGGTGAAGTTCGCGACCTCGGTGTCGAGGTTCGCGAGCAGCCGCTCGGCGAGGTCCGATCCGGTCTCCTCGACGTGACGGACCAGCAGGTCGCGGAGGATCTCGACATCGCCGGCGCCGAGCTCGAGGAGCTCCAGCTCGCCGGTCGCGAGGGCCTCGCGGTTGATGAGGGCCTGGTCCAGGTGGTGGATGTAGGCCGATCCGCCGGACATGCCCGCTCCGAGGTTGCGGCCGGTGGGCCCCAGGATCACGGCGAGTCCCCCGGTCATGTACTCGAGCGCGTGGTCTCCGACGCCCTCGACGACAGCCGTGGCTCCGGAGTTACGGACGAGGAACCGTTCGCCGACGACGCCTCGGAGGAACATCGAGCCGCGGGTCGCGCCGTAGCCGATCACGTTGCCGGCGATGACGTTCTTCGAGGCGTCGAAGGCGGCATCGCGGGGAGGCCGGACGACGATCTCGCCGCCCGACAGGCCCTTGCCGACGTAGTCGTTCGAGTCGCCCTCGAGACGCAGCGTGATGCCCGAGGGCAGGAAAGCGCCGAAGGACTGCCCCGCCGATCCGGTCAGGTTGACCTCGATCGTGCCCGACGGCAGACCGTTCTCCCCGTGGGCCTTGGTGACGTGGTGTCCGAGCATGGTGCCGACGGCACGCTCGGTGTTGCGCACCGGGAGGTCGATCGTCACGTGACCCCCGTGGGCGACGACATCGCGCGCCCGGTCGAGCAGACCGACGTCGAAGTGCTCTTCGAGCTCATGGTCCTGCTCGCGCACGCGGTGACGGGGTGCATCCTCCTCGAACACGGGTCCGCGGAGGATGGGCGACAGGTCCAGCCCGTACGCCTTCCAGTGGTCGACCGCCGGCTGCACGTCGAGGACCTCGGTGTGACCGACGGCCTCTTCGATCGAGCGGAAGCCGAGCTCGGCCAGGTACTCCCGCACCTCCTGCGCGATGAACTCCATGAAGTTCACGACGTGATCGGCCTTACCGGAGAAGCGTTTGCGCAGTTCCGGGTTCTGCGTCGCGACGCCGACGGGGCAGGTGTCGAGGTGGCACACGCGCATCATGATGCAGCCCTCGACGACGAGCGCGCTCGTCGCGAAGCCGAACTCCTCGGCGCCGAGCAGCGCCGCGATGAGCACATCGCGTCCGGTCTTCAGCTGTCCGTCCGCCTGCACGACCACCCGGCCGCGCATGTCGTTGATCATGAGCGTCTGCTGGGTCTCGGCGAGACCGAGTTCCCAGGGCGTGCCCGCGTGCTTCAGGGAGTTCAGCGGGCTCGCCCCCGTGCCGCCGTCGTGCCCCGAGACGAGGATGACGTCGGCCAGGGCCTTCGCCGTTCCCGCCGCGACCGCGCCGATGCCGGACTGGCTGACGAGCTTCACGTGGACGCGCGCCGACGGGTTGGCTCGCTTGACATCGAAGATCAGCTGCTTCAGGTCCTCGATCGAGTAGATGTCGTGGTGGGGCGGCGGTGAGATGAGTCCCACACCGGGCGTGCCGCCCCGCGTCCGCGCGATCCAGGGGTAGACCTTGCCGGGAGGCAGCTGCCCGCCCTCGCCGGGCTTCGCGCCCTGGGCGAGCTTGATCTGGATGTCGTCGGCGTGCGTCAGGTACATGCTCGTGACGCCGAAACGTCCCGAGGCGACCTGCTTGATGGCGCTGCGCCGTTCGGGGTCGAGGAGCCGGTCGACGTCCTCTCCGCCCTCGCCCGTGTTCGACTTCGCACCGAGTCGGTTCATCGCGATCGCGAGGGTCTCGTGCGCCTCCTTGGAGATGGAGCCGTAGCTCATCGCTCCGGTCGAGAAGCGCTTCACGATCGACGAGATCGGCTCGACCTCGTCGATGGGAACCGCGGGGCGGACGCCGGACTTGAGCCGGAAGAGGCCGCGCAGCGTCTTCAGGTCGGACGCCTGCTCGTCGATCATCTGCGTGTACTCGCGGAAGATGTCGTAGCGGCGCGTCCGGGTCGCGTGCTGCAGACGGAACACGGTGTCGGGGTTGAAGAGGTGGGATGCCCCGTCCCGCCGCCACTGGTACTCGCCGCCCGTCCAGAGCCGCTCGTGTGCGCGCGCGGCCTGATCGGCGGGGTACGCGAACTCGTGACGGGCGAGGTTCTCGCGCGAGATCTCCTCGATCCCGATGCCCCCGAGCTTCGTCTCGGTGCCGGTGAAGTACGTGTCGATGAACTCCTGCGAGAGTCCGACGGCCTCGAAGACCTGGGCGCCCGCGTACGAGGACACCGTCGAGATGCCCATCTTGGACATGATCTTCAGCACGCCCTTGCCGAGCGCGTAGATCAGGTTGCGGACGGCCTTCTCGGGCTCGACGCCCGTGATGTACCCCGCGCGGACCAGGTACTCGACCGTCTCCATCGCGAGGTAGGGATTGACCGCCGACGCACCGTATCCGATCAGCGTCGCGACGTGGTGGACCTCGCGGACGTCGCCCGCCTCCACGACGAGACCGACCTTCATGCGGTTCTGGTTGCGGATGAGGTGGTGGTGGACGGCCGACAGGGTCAGCAGCGAGGGGATCGGCACGAGGTCCGACGTCGAGTCGCGGTCGCTGAGGATGATGAACTCGACACCGTCGGCGATGGCGGCATCCACCTCGGCGCAGATCTCGTCGAGCCGGGAGCGCAGCGAGTCCGCGTCGGCGTCTGCGCGGTACAGGCCCCGGATCGTGATGGAGCGGCGACCCGGCAGGGCGCGGTCGATGTTCTGCAGCTTCGCGAGCTCGTCGTTGTCGATGACCGGGAAGTCGAGGGTGATCACCCGGGTGTGGTCGGCGCCGGAGGCCAGGAGGTTGCGCTCGGGGCCGAGGCCGAGGCCGAGGGAGGTGACCACCTCTTCGCGGATCGAGTCGAGCGGCGGGTTCGTGACCTGCGCGAACTGCTGCACGAAGTAATCGAAGAGAAGGCGCGGCCGCTGGCTGAGGACGGCGATCGGCGTGTCCGAGCCCATCGCACCGAGGGGTTCGGCACCGGTCTGGCCCATGGGGGTCAGGAGGATGCGCACCTCCTCCTCGGTGTAGCCGAAGGTGCGCTGACGCCGGGTGATCGAGGCGATCGGGTGCACGATGTGCTCGCGCTCGGGAAGGTCCTTGAGGCGGACGCGCCCTGCGTCGAGCCACTCCTGCCACGGGTGGAGCGAGGCGAGGTCGCGCTTGATCTCGTCGTCCTCGACGATGCGGCCCTGCGCCGTGTCGACGACGAACATGCGTCCCGGCCGGAGCCGACCGCGCCGCTTGATGCGCTGGGGCTCGAAGTCGAGCACACCCGTCTCACTTCCGATGACGACGAGGCCGTCCGTCGTCTCGGTCCAGCGACCGGGGCGCAGGCCGTTGCGGTCGAGCGTCGCGCCGACGAGCGAGCCGTCGGTGAAGATGAGCGCTGCCGGGCCGTCCCACGGCTCCATCTGCATCGAGTGGTAGTCGTAGAAGGCGCGCAGGTCGTCGGGGATGTCGGCCTGCTTCTCGTACGCCTCGGGGACCATCATCATGATCGCGTGCGGCAGGCTGCGGCCGGTCAACGTCAGCAGTTCGAGCACCTCGTCGAACGACGCGGAGTCGCTCTGGCCGGGGCTGCAGATCGGCAGCAGCGGACTGATGTCGCCGAGGAGCTCCGACTCGAGCTGGGACTGCCGCGCCCGCATCCAGTTGCGGTTGCCGTTGACGGTGTTGATCTCGCCGTTGTGGGCCAGCATGCGCAGCGGCTGGGCCAGCGGCCACGACGGGAAGGTGTTGGTCGAGTAGCGGGAGTGCACGACCGCGAGCTCGGTCGCGAAACGATCGTCCTGAAGATCGGGGTAGAACGGCTCGAGCTGGAGCGTCGTCACCATGCCCTTGTAGCCGAGCGTGCGGCTCGACAGCGACACGAAGTACGCATCGAGCTCGTGCTGGGCGCGCTTGCGCAGGCGGTAGGTGCGGCGGTCCAGCGCGATGCCGGACAGCGCCGGCGCATCGCCGACGGCGGGCCGTGACACGAAGAGCTGCTCGAACGCCGGGCGTGCGTTGAACGCCAACTTGCCCAGGTTCTCGTCCGCCGTCGGGACCACGCGCCACCCGAGGACCGTCAGGCCCTCGCTTGCCGCGATGTCCTCGACAGCCGCCTTCTGCGCAGCACGCTCGTCGTGGTCGGTCGGCAGGAACGCGAGACCGACGGCGTACTCGCCGACCGCGGGCAGGTCGAAGTCGACGACCGCGCGCAGGAACGCGTCGGGCATCTGAGTCAGGATGCCGGCGCCGTCACCGGTACCGGCATCCGACCCGATGGCACCGCGGTGCTCGAGGTTTCGGAGCGCGGTGAGGGCGAGGTCCACGATGTCGTGGCCCGCCTCGCCGCGCAGAGTCGCGACCATCGCCAGACCGCAGGCGTCCTTCTCGAACGCCGGGTTGTACATCCCCTGCTTCGCAGGGAACGAACCACCGGTGATGGACCCGGCCGGCCGGGTCGTGGTGTCTTCGTGACGGGAGCTCGAGGGCATGCCTACCGTCCTCACATGGGTGCTCAACCTGGGACGACGTCGGCCCTGCGGTGCTATCGGGTGGTGAGGGAGCTTGTGGCCCCACCGGAGGATTCTTCGGACGCGGGGGGTGCGCTCACGTCCACGAAGTCATCGGTTCCCTGCGAGTGTACCCCGCCCGGCGGAGTCCATTCGCGACCCGGCTGGTACGGCGAGGGCTCGAGCCCCGGGTGCCGCCTCTTCTGCACGATCATGATGACCAGACCCACGATGACACCGAAGATCGCCGCCCACACGTTGGTGCGGAGACCGAGGTACACCTCGCTCGGATCGATGCGGATCGACTCCCACACGATGCGACCGGCCGAGTACCAGACCAGGTAGAGGCCGAACAGGCGTCCCCACTGCAGCCGGAACCGGCGTCCCGCCGCAGCGATGATGATGACGCCCATGACGTTCCAGATGACCTCGTAGAGGAACGTCGGGTGGAACAGGGTGCCCACGGGCAGCCCGGCGGGCCACGCCGAGTTCGGGTAGTCGATCTCCAGACCCCAGGGCAGGTCGGTGGGAAGACCGTAGAGCTCCTGGTTGAACCAGTTGCCGAAACGTCCGAACGCCTGCGCCAGCAGCAGTGCCGGCGCGAGGGCGTCGGCGAACGTCCAGAAGCGGATGCCGCTCCACTTGCAGCCGAGCCACGCGCCGATCGCACCGCCGATGAGGGCGCCGAAGATGGCGATGCCGCCCTCCCAGATCCGGAAGATCGCCCACAGGTCCTTGCCCTCCCCGAAGTAGAAGCCGGGGTGGGTCAGGACGTGGAAGATGCGCGCGCCGATGATGGCCAGCGGCACGGCCAGCAGAGCGATGTCGATCACGACCCAGGGCTCCGCGCCGCGCGCAGTGAGGCGACGGTTGGTCCACAGCGTCGCGACGATGATGCCCGCCAGGATGCACAGGGCGTAGAAGTGGATCGTCAGCGGGCCGAGCTGGAACGAACTGATCGACGGGCTGGGGATGCTCGCGACGACAGAGAGGGCAGCAGAAGTCACGACGGCGAGTCTACGCGGTGACGGCGTGCGGTCCTGCGCCCTGCGACAGCTCGCGCGCCGTCGCCGCGAGCCCGTCGACGCCGCCGTCCCGCAGTGCGCGGACGAGCGCCGTGCCGACGATCGCGCCGTCCGCGTACTCGAGGACACCGTCCACCTGGTCGGCGGTGGAGATCCCGATGCCGACGCAGGCGTTCTCGACCCCGTGGGCCCGCAGGCGGTCGACGAGGGCGCGGGCTGCGGCATCCAACTCGGCACGCTCCCCCGTAATGCCCATCGTCGAGACGGTGTAGACGAAGCCCGTGGAGTGCTCGGCGATCATCTTGATCCGCTCCTCAGTGGAAGAGGGCGCCGCGAGGAAGATGCGGTCGAGGCCGGTGCGCTCCGACGCGGCGATCCAGTCGGCGGCGGCGTCGGGGGTGATGTCGGGCGTGATGAGCCCCGCACCGCCCGCAGCGGCCAGGTCGTCGGCGAAGCGGTCGACGCCGTACTGGAACACCGGGTTCCAGTACGTCATGACGACGATCGGGACGTCGACGCGCTCGGCGATCGCACGGACGGCCGTGAACGTGTCGCGGAAGCGGAACCCGGCCGCCAGGGCGGCCTGGGTGGCCTCCTGGATGACGACGCCGTCCATGACGGGGTCGGAGTAGGGCGGGCCGAGCTCGAGGATGTCGGCGCCGTTCTCGGCGAGGGCGACCGCGGCGTCGATGCTCGTCTGCAGGTCGGGATATCCGATCGGGAGGTAGCCCACGAAGGCCCCGCGTCCCGCTTCTTTCGCGGCGGAGATCGCGGCCGCGACGCGAGAGGTCACAGTTCGACCCCTTCGCCGCTGCCGTGCGCAGGGTCGGTCGGTACCTCGACGGGCTCCTTGTCGGCGTCGTAGAGCTCGAACCACCGGGCGGCGGTGTCCATGTCCTTGTCACCGCGGCCCGAGAGGTTGATCGCGATCACGCCGTCGGGACCCAGCTCGCGTCCGATGCGCAGCGCCCCGGCGAGGGCGTGCGCGGACTCGATGGCGGGGATGATGCCCTCGGTCCGGCTCAGCAGACGCAGGGCCTCCATCGCCTCGGTGTCGGTGGCGGGGATGTACTGCGCACGGCCGATGCTCGCGAGCCACGCGTGCTCGGGACCGACGCCCGGGTAGTCGAGCCCGGCCGAGATCGAGTGCGATTCGGTCGTCTGCCCGTCCTCGTCCTGCAGGACGAACGTCTTCGCGCCGTGGAGGATGCCGGGGCGACCGCGTTCGATGGATGCCGCGTGCTTGGGCGTGTCGACGCCGTCGCCGGCCGCCTCGACGCCGTACAGCGCCACGCCCTCGTCGTCGAGGAAGGCGTCGAACATGCCGATCGCGTTCGACCCGCCGCCCACGCAGGCGACGACCGCGTCGGGGAGCCGGCCGATCTCGTCGAGGAGCTGCTGACGCGCCTCCTCGCTGATGATCTTCTGGAAGTCGCGCACCATCGCGGGGAACGGGTGGGGCCCGGCGGCGGTGCCGAAGATGTAGTTGGTCGTGTCGACCGACGCGACCCAGTCGCGGTACGCCTCGTTGATCGCGTCCTTCAGCGTCCGCGAGCCCGTCGTGACGGGGATGACCTCGGCCCCGAGCAGCCGCATGCGCGCGACGTTCAACGCCTGTCGCTCGGTGTCGACCTCGCCCATGTACACCGTGCACTCGAAGCCGAACAGGGCGGCGGCGGTCGCGGTCGCGACGCCGTGCTGGCCTGCCCCGGTCTCGGCGATCACGCGCTTCTTGCCGAGCCGCTTCGTGATGAGCGCCTGACCGATGACGTTGTTGATCTTGTGCGAGCCGGTGTGGTTGAGGTCTTCGCGCTTGAGGAAGACCCGCGCGCCGCCGGCGTGCTCGGCGAACCGGGGCACCTCGGTCAGGGCCGACGGTCGGCCGGCGTAGACGCTCAGGAGCCGGGAGAACTCGGCAGCGAAGGCGGGGTCCGCCTTCGCATCCTCGTAGACCGCGGTGAGCTCGTCGATCGCGGCGATCAGGGACTCGGGCATGTACCGCCCGCCGAACTCGCCGAAGAACGGACCGGTAGCTGCACGAAGACTCATGAACCTGCCTCCAGGAAGGCGGCGAGCGTCGACACGGGGTCACTCGTGACGAGCGCTTCGCCGATCAGGACGACGTCGGCACCCGCAGCACGGTAGTGCGCGACGTCGGCGGGTGAGAGGACCGCGGACTCGGCGATCTTGATCACACCCTCGGGGATGTCGGCCGCGAGCCGCCCGAAGAGGTCGCGGTCGAGCTCGAAGGTCGAGAGGTTGCGCGCGTTGACTCCGACCAGACGCGCACCGATGTCGTTCGCGCGCGCCAGTTCCTCCGCCGAGTGCGTCTCGACGAGGGGCGTCATCTCGAGCTCCTGCACGAGACCGTGGAGCTCGGTGAGCAGGTCCTGCTCGAGCCCGGCGACGATGAGCAGCACGAGGTCGGCGCCCGCGGCGCGTGCCTCGAACACCTGGTAGGCCGTCGAGATGAAGTCCTTGCGGAGCACGGGAAGCGTGACCGCGGCGCGGACGGCCTCGAGGTCGGCGAGCGAACCCTTGAACTTGCGCCCCTCGGTCAGGACCGAGATGGCGGACGCGCCGCCGAGTTCGTACCGGCGCGCCTGCAGCGCGGGATCGGGGATGTCGGCGAGGTCACCGCGCGACGGGCTCGCGCGCTTGACCTCGGCGATGATCTTGACGCGCTCTGCGGGTGCGAGGGCGGCGAGGGCATCGATCGCGGCAGGCTGCGCGAGGGCGAGCTTCTCCACGACAGCAAGGGGGCGGACGGTCTCCCGCTCCCGTGCATCCTCCACCGCGCCGCCCATGAGGTCGGCGAGCATGTCAGTGCTGCTTCGAGACGGTCTTCGACCCGCCGACGCCGTAGCCGGCCTTGGTCATGATGAAGCCGACGACGAGACCGAGGAGCAGCAGGACGACCGAGAGCCAGACGAGGAGCGGCATCTCGAGGAAGAAGAACACGGTGCCGATCGTCAGCGCGACGAGCATGATGATGACCGTCGTCCATGCCGCCGGGGAGTGTCCGTGGCCGGGGTCCTCGATGCCGCTCATTGTTCTCCTTCGATGGGACGCACGGGTTGTCTGGATCGGCTGACGCCGCGTGATCAGTCTAGCGGGGCGTGCAGACTCCCCCGCCCCGCGGAGCTCAGGTGGTCGGGTCCTCGCCGCGCGAGAGATCGTCCCAGGAGTCGATGCTGTCGCGGGGACCGGCCGCGCGATCCGTGCGGTACTTCCGGCCCGCCGAGCTCCATCGGTGCGCCGTCGCGAGGGCGAGCACGCCGCCGAGCAGGATCAGAGCGGATGCCGCGACGGTGACCGCCGGCCAGGGCGTCACCGTGACCTCGGTCACGATGGCGGCGATGCTCTTCTCCCCGCTGAGACCGGTGGCGTCGGTCACCGGTCCGGCGACGGCATCCACGGGTCGCTGGGAGGCGATGCGGAACGCACCCCATCCGAGGCCGGCGCCGAGGGCCACGGCGATGACGGCGAAGACGTGGCGGAGCACGCGGCCGACGATCGTCAGGGCGAGCCCGAGAGCGAGCGCCGCGAGGCTCAGGGGCGCGACGACGGCGAGGGCATCGGCTCCCGCGACGGCGATCGGCACCGGAGACCCGTCGTCGACGGTCGCCTCGAGCCAGGTCTGGGTCGACCCGATGATGCCGAGTGCGCCGCCGGCCAGGATCGCGAGGACGGCCGACAGGCGGGTGCGTCGCGACGTCGCCTCGGTCACGAGAACTCGCCGACGACGGGATCGAGGTCGTCGGCGTCGAAGCACGTGCGGTCGCCGGTGTGGCAGGCCGCACCGACCTGCTCGACGGACACCAGCAGCGTGTCGCCGTCGCAGTCCAGCCGCACGCCCTTCACGAACTGCGCGTGGCCGGACGTGTCGCCCTTGCGCCAGTACTCCTGACGCGACCGCGACCAGAACGTCACGCGACCCTCGGTGAGCGTCCGGCGGAGGGCCTCGGCATCCATCCACCCGAGCATGAGCACCTCGCGCGTGTCGTGCTGCTGCACGATCGCGGGGACGAGGCCGTCGGCGTTGTAGACCACTCGGGACATGCGCTCCTCGATCGACCGGGTCATCGGCGGACCTCCACCCCTTCGCGGACGAGCGCGTCCTTGACGTCCGCGACGGTCAGCTGGCCGGAGTGGAAGACGGATGCCGCGAGCACCGCGTCGGCACCGGCGGCGATCGCCGGGGCGAAGTGCGCGGCATCCCCCGCTCCTCCGGAGGCGATCACGGGCACCGTGGACACCTCGCGCATGAGCGAGACGAGCTCGAGGTCGAAGCCGTCCTTCGTGCCGTCGGCGTCGATCGAGTTGACGAGGAGCTCCCCCGCACCGCGCTCGATCGCCTCGCGCGCCCAGGCGAGCGCGTCGAGGTCGGTGAGGGTGCGTCCGCCGTGCGTCGTGACGGCGAAGCCGGACGGCTTGCCGGGAGCGCGCTTGACGTCGAGGGAGAGGACGAGGACCTGCGCCCCGAAGCGGTCGGCGATCTCGCCGAGGAGCTCGGGCCGGGCGATCGCGGCCGAGTTGACGCCCACCTTGTCGGCGCCGACCCCGAGGAGCCGTGCGACGTCCTCGGCCGAGCGCACTCCCCCGCCCACGGTGAGCGGGATGAAGACCTGCTCGGCGGTGCGCTGCACGACGTCGTACGTCGTGTCGCGTGCGTCGACGGTGGCCGTCACGTCGAGGAAGGTGATCTCATCGGCGCCCTGCTCGTAGTACCGGCGCGCCAGTTCGACGGGATCGCCCATTTCGCGGAGGTTCTCGAAGTTGACGCCCTTGACGACCTTGCCCGCGGCCACGTCGAGACACGGGATCACGCGGCTGACGAGCGACACGTCAGAGCCTCGCGTTGTGGATGGCGGTCACGAGGATCGCCCGCGCGCCGATCTCGTAGAGGGCGTCCATGACCTGGTTCACGGTCTTCCGCGGACTCATGACGCGGACGGCAACCCACGCGGGGTCGCGCAGCGGCGAGATCGTGGGCGACTCGATGCCGGGAGCGAGGGCGACCGCCTGGTCGACCAGGTGCGCGGGCAGGTCGTAGTCGATGAGGACGTAGCGCCGGGCGACCATGACGCCGCGCAGGCGGCGCAGGAGCGTCTCGGTGCCGTCGGCCTCGGTCGGCGCGCCGATGAGGACGGCCTCGGACTCCAGCAGCACCGGTCCGAAGATCTCGAGCCCCGCCTGGCGGAGGGTCGTGCCGGTCGAGACGACGTCGGCGACGGCATCCGCGACACCCAGCTGAACGGCGGATTCGACCGCACCGTCGAGCGGCACGAGGTCGACGGCGACGCCGAGGTCGTCGAGGTACGCGTCCACGAGACCCGGGTAGGCGGTCGCGACGCGCAGTCCGTCGAGGTCGGCGAGCTCCGTGAAGCGTCCGGGAGGGCCGGCGAACCGGAACGTCGAGCCGCCGAAGCCGAGCTTCTCGATCTCGCGGGCACCCGGCATCCGGGCGTCCAGCAGCAGATCGCGACCGGTGATGCCGACGTCCAGCGCACCGGAGCCGACGTAGGTGGCGATGTCCTTGGGACGGAGGTAGAAGAACTCGACGTCGTTGACGGGGTCGATGGCGTGCAGGTCCTTGGGGTCGCGTCGACCGGTGTACCCGGCTTCGGCGAGCATCCCCGCGGTGGTTTCGGCGAGCATGCCCTTGTTGGGGACGGCGATGCGCAGCATGGAGCGTCTTTCGGTGTGGAGGTGGGCGGACGAGTCGAGGGACCGATCAGAGATGTCGGTACACGTCCTCGAGCGTCAGCCCCTTCGCGAGCATCATCACCTGCAGGTGGTAGAGCAGCTGCGAGATCTCCTCGGCCGTCTCGGTGTCGGACTGGTACTCGGCGGCCATCCAGACCTCGGCGGCCTCTTCGACGATCTTCTTGCCGATGGCGTGGACGCCGCGATCCAGCTGCGCGACCGTGCCCGATCCCTCGGGACGGCTCGCCGCGGTCTCGCTCAGCTCGGAGAACAGTGCGTCGAAGGTCTTCACACCCTCCAGGGTACCGGCCCGCCGATCACGGCCGGTCCGCGTGACGGCCGTGCTCGTCAGTGACGGTGGGCGGATGCCGCGGCTGAGCGGAGCGCGCTGATCGCTGCGCCGGGATCCTCGGCCCCGAAGACGGCCGAGCCCGCCACGAATGTGTCGGCACCGGCATCCGCTGCCTGCGCGATGGTCGATTCGCCGATGCCGCCGTCGACCTGGAGCCACACTCGCGACCCGCGGCGGCGGGCCTCGTCGCTGAGCCGGCGGAGCTTGGGCATCTGGTCGGCCATGAAGCTCTGCCCGCCGAAGCCGGGCTCGACCGTCATGACGAGGATCTGGTCGAACTCGTCGAGGACGTCGAACAGCTGCTCCACGGGGGTCGCAGGCTTGACCGCGACGCCGGCGCGTGCGCCGATCTGCCGCAGCCGACGAGCGAGAGCGACGGGGTCGGCGGCCGCCTCGAGGTGGAACGTGACGGATGCCGCCCCGATCTCGGCGTACTCGGGAGCGCAGCGATCGGCGTCGCTGATCATGAGGTGCACGTCGAGCGGGACGGGGCTCGTCGCCTGGATGCGCTCGACCATCTGCGGACCGAACGTCAGGTTCGGGACGAAGTGATTGTCCATGACGTCGACGTGGACGAAGTCGGCCGACGCGATGCGGGCGAGTTCCGCCTGCATGTTCACGAAGTCGGCGGCGAGGATGCTGGGGTTGATGCGTACGTCGGAATCGGCCACGTCAGCCATTATCCCGGTGCCCGGTCAGTTCTTGCGGAGCAACCAGATCGACATCGCGTCGGTGCCGTGACGGTGTGGCCACAGCTGGGCGCGGCCCGATCCATCCGACGGCTCCGCGAGATCGATATCCCCGCCGGCGACCTGCCGGAGCACCTCGCGCGCGTCAAGCTGGGTGAGAGCGTCACCGAACCGACGTTCGACCTCTGCCACGACACCCGCGGTCTCGGCGAGGTGGGGTGAGCACGTCACGTAGGCGACGACGCCGCCGGGAGCAAGCGCGTCGACCGCCGCGATGAGGAGTTCGGTCTGCAGCTGAGTGAGTTCGGGGACGTCCGCCGGGGCCTTCCGCCACCGCGCCTCGGGCCGGCGTCGGAGGGCGCCGAGGCCGGTGCAGGGGGCGTCGACGAGGATCCGGTCGTAGACCCCGCGGCCCGCGCGGGTGCGACCGTCCTCCTCCGACACGGGCACGTCGAGGGGGACGGCGGCGACCGACTGCCGGACGAGGCGGGCCCGCGCAGGTGACACTTCGTTCGCCTCGACGATCGCGCCGCCGGTGGCGCCCTCGGCAGCCAGCACGGCGGTCTTGCCGCCGGGCGCGGCGCAGAGGTCCAGCCACCGCTCCCCCGCGCGGATCGGGACCGCACGCGACAGGGCGAGGGCCGCAAGCTGCGACCCTTCGTCCTGCACGCGGACAGCACCCCCCGACCCGCGGACGATCCGGTCCGGGTCGCCACCGGCGAGGCGGAAGCCGATCGGGGAGAACGGGGTGCGCTCCGCGTCGTCCGGGATCGACCCGACGCCCGGCAGAGCGGTGAGGGTCACCGTGGGCGCGGCGTTGTCGGCGGCGAGGAGGTCGAGGAGCTCATCCCCGCGTCCCTCGACGGACAGCGCGCGCCGGAAGGCCCGGATGATCCAGACCGGGTGTGCGAACCGGACAGCCAGGCGCTCGTCGTCGGAGCGGGCGGCATCCTCGATGCGGGTCAGCCACTCCTCCTCGTCCCGTTCCGACACGCGGCGGAGGACGGCGTTGGCGAACCCCGTCGCGCGGCGGCCCGCCACACGACCGACGAGGTCGACCGTCTCGTGGACGGCGGCGTGCGCGGGGACGCGGGTCGCGAGGAGCTGGTGCGTGCCGAGTCGAAGCGCGTCGAGGACGGGCGCGTCGATCCCCGAGACGGGTCGCGACGCCGCCATCTCGATGATGGCGTCGTACGTCCCGACACGGCGGAGGGTGCCGTAGGTCAGCTCGGTGGCGAGGGCGGCATCCGCGGTCGACAGTCGGGCGCGCTCGAGTTCGCGCGGCAAGAGGAGGTTCGCGTAGGCGTCGTCCTCTCCAACGGCGCGGATGACCGCGTACGCGACGTCGCGGGCGGCGCTCACGAGACCGCTCCAGGGAGATCGACCCGAGGATCATCGACGCGGAGCCCGCGCCACCAGTCGGCCGCGTTCATCGCACCCTTTCCGGCGGGTTGGACCGTCCGGAGAAGGACGGTTCCCTCCCCCGTGCCCGCGACGACGTCACGGCCGACGAGCGCGACCTGACCGGCCTCGAGATCGGCGTCGGGACCGCGGAGGGCGGCGAGCACCTTCACCCGCTGACCGTCGAGCGACACGTGGGCACCGGGCTCGGGCGTCGTCCCGCGGAAGCGGTCGATCACCCGGTCAGCGGGTTCGGCCAGATCGAGGGCGCCGTCGGCCTGTGTGAGCTTCGGCGCGAGGGTGGGTTCGCCGTGCTGGGGCGTCGTGACCGCCGAGCCGTCGGCGATCGCATCCACGACTCCCGAGACGAGTTCCGCGCCGGACGCGGCCAGGTCCGTGAGCACGTCGCCCGCCGTGGCACCGCGCGGGACGTCGTAGCGGAGCTCGGCGAAGACGTCCCCGGCGTCGAGGGCGGGGACGAGCTGGAACACGGCGGCGCCCGTCACACGGTCGCCGGCGATGAGCGCGTGCTGCACGGGCGCCGCGCCGCGCCAGCGCGGGAGGAGGGAGAAATGCAGGTTGATCCAGCCGTGCGGCGGCATCGACAGGAGCGGTTCGCGCACCAGTCCGCCGTAGGCGACGATGACACCCAGGTCCGCGCCGAGCGCGGCGATCTCGGCCGTCGCGGCGTCGTCGAGGCGGTCCGCCTTGACGATCGGGAGCCCGAGCTGCTCCGCCGCCACCGCGACCGGCGAGGGCGTCAGGACGCGCTTGCGTCCGATCGGAGCATCGCGTCGCGTGACGACGCCGACGACCTCATGGGACGAGGCCGCGAGGGCGCGGAGGGACGGGACGGCCGGTTCGGGGGTTCCGGCGAAAACGACGCGCATGCAGGGGTCCTCACAGATCGAGCTCGGGCACATCGAGCCGAACCCTGAGTGTAGTCCGGGGTCCAGGACCCCGCCGGCGACCCCGGACCGCATCGGCGACGACGGATGCCCGCAGCTGCTCGGCGACGGCGCGGCCGTGCGCGTAGTCCACCCGGACGAGAGCGCGCGCGCCGTCGTCGGTGGGCACGGGGCCGAGCACCGACAGCGGGACGAGGTCGGGAACCGTCTCGCGCAGCTCGGCGAGGGCACGGTCGACGGATGCCGCGGCTCCCTCGACGGCGGCGACCCGGATGGTCGGGGGCATCAGCAGTGGAGCCCGGTCCGCGAGCTCGGCACGTGCGTATGCGGCGTGGGTCCACGTCGCGAGGGCACGGGCGACGGGACCGGTGACGCCGACGAGATGGACCGGCGAGCCGGGAGCCGCCAGCGCGGCGGCGTTCGACCACCACCGCAGGCACGATTCGCCGATCCGCAACTGCTCGGCCATGAGCATCTTGTCGCCGTCGAGGAGGATGACCGCACGGTAGCCGCCCTCCGCCGCGGGCTCCGCTCCGCGCGTAGCGATCACGAGGGCCGGTCGGCCGTCGACCGATGCAACGGGGTGATCGCCGTCGGCGACGATGACACGGATGCCGGGGAACGCCCGACCGAGTTCGTCCGCCGTACGTTCACTCCCCGATGACGCCATCCGGAAGCGCGTCCCGGCGCAGTTGGCGCACGTCCAGTTCGGCGCCGACCGGCCGCACCATCCGCAGTCGGGAGTCGCACCGGGGCGGCGCGCACGGAGCGGGCCGGAGCAGTGCCGGCACCGGGCGGGAGTTCGGCACTCCGCGCAGACGAGGACGGGTGAGTAGCCCGGCCGGGCGACCTGGACCAGCACCGGGCCGTGCTGCAAGGCCTCTCGCGCCGCACCGAAGGCGGCCGAGGGGACGCGGGCACCGCGGTACTCGGCCTCGTGCGTCGCGGACAGGACGACCCTCGGACTGACCCGTCGCGACGCGGGGATCTCACGCACCCACCCGAGCTGGACGAGACGCTCGACATCGGTGGTGCGGGTGTGGCCGGCGAAAACGAGCGCGGAGTGCTCCTCCTCCTGACGGACGAGCGCGGCATCCCGTGCGTGGACTCCCGGACTGAGCGGCTCGGCGAGAAGCGTGTCGCCGTCGTCCCAGACGAAGACGGCGCCGACATCGTGAGCGGGTGCGTACACGGTGGACCTGTTCCCGACGACGATGCAGGGCGTGGGACTCAGCATCCGCAGGTACGTCGCGTACCGCTCCGGGCCCGGGCGTCGGGCGTCGTCGCGGACGACCGCCTCGCCCGGGACGAGGGTCGTGAGGGCGTCGAGGAGCTGCGTCTGGTCACGGTGATCGGGGACGACGAGCAGCGCGCTCCGACCGCTGTCCAGGACGAGCGCGGCGAGGCTCGCCAGCAGGTCCGCCCACGCACCGCGGAGAGCTCCGGGAGTCGGATGCGGCGGGGCGTCGATCGCGACCCGCTCCCCGTTCAGGACGGCGTCGGCGAGCCCCGGATAGGGTGATGCGAGCTCGTGCGCGCGGGTCGCGGCATCCGGATCCACCTGCGGAGCTTCGGGCGGATCGGCGCCGAGCCAGGCCTTCTCGGCACGCACCATCCGCTTCGGCACCGCAAGGCGCAGGATGTCGCTCGCCGAGCCCGCGGCACGGTCGGCGACGCGCCGTGCCAGCGCGTAGAGGGATGCCGGAAGCACCGGTACCGGAGAGACGACGGATGCCACCTCGGACAGCGGCCGCCCGCCGGGCTCGACCTCGGCCCGCTCGATGACCCAGCCCTCGATCATCCGGCCGGCGCTCCGCAACGGCACCTTCACCCGCACACCCGGTTGCGCGTCGGCGTCCAGGGCGCCCGGCACGGCGTAGTCGAAGAGCCGGTCGAGTTGAGGGAGCGGCGAATCGAGGAGGATCCGTGCGACGGCGATCACGGGCGTCAGAGCCCGGCGGCGGCCCGCAACGCGTCGACGCGGTCGGTGCGTTCCCACGTGAACTCGGGCAGTTCCCGCCCGAAGTGTCCGTAGGCGGCGGTCTGCGCGTAGATCGGGCGCAGGAGGTCGAGGTCGTCGATGATCGCCTGCGGCCGGAGATCGAACGATTCGCGAATCGCGGCGGTGATCTTCTCGTCCGAGACGTGGCCCGTTCCGAACGTCTCGACGTACAGCCCCACGGGGGCGGCACGGCCGATCGCGTAGGCGACCTGCACCTCGAGCCGGTCGGCCAGGCCCGCCGCGACGGCGTTCTTCGCGACCCAGCGCATCGCATACGCCGCCGAGCGATCGACCTTGGAGGGGTCCTTGCCGCTGAAGGCCCCACCGCCGTGACGCGCGGCCCCACCGTAGGTGTCGATGATGATCTTGCGACCCGTCAGGCCCGCGTCACCCTTGGGACCGCCCACGACGAAGGGGCCCGCCGGGTTGATGACGTAGCGCACGCCCGAGACGTCGAGCCCCGTCTGGGCGAGGACGGGGTCGATGACCTCGGCCTGCACCGCGGCGCGGAGGGCCGGGAGCGAGATGTCGGGGTGGTGCTGGGTGGAGAGGACCACCGTGTCGACGGTCCGCGGCGTCGTGCCGTCGTAACCGAGGGTCACCTGCGTCTTGCCGTCGGGGCGGAGGAACGGCAGTGCGCCGCTGCGACGCGCATCGGTGAGCCGCTCGGCCAGCCGGTGGGCGGTCCAGATCGCGGTCGGCATGTACGAGGGCGTCTCGTTGGTCGCGTAGCCGAACATGATGCCCTGGTCCCCCGCGCCGAGCGCGTCGACGGGGTCGACCGAACCGCCCTCGCGGTGCTCCAGGGCGTTGTCGACGCCCGCGGCGATGTCGCCCGACTGCTCGCCGATCGACACCGTCACACCGCACGAGTCGCCGTCGAAGCCGGTCTCGGAGGAGGTGTATCCGATGCGGTTCACGACGCGACGGACGATCCCCGGGATGTCGACGTAGCCGTCGGTGCGGACTTCACCTGCGACGTGGACGAGGCCCGTCGTGACCAGTGTCTCGACGGCGACGCGGCTACCGCGGTCGACCGCGAGGAGGGCATCGAGGATGCTGTCGGAGATCTGGTCGCAGATCTTGTCGGGGTGACCTTCGGTCACGGACTCCGACGTGAACAGGCGCAGCGCGCTCATCGGTCCTCCAGAGGGCGGATCGGGGGTGTGTAAACCATCATGCCCGCGGCCCCCGACACGGGGGGCTCGCGGGCATGAGGATGACGCCGTGTGGCGCCGGGGTCATGAGGTCGAGATCACTCGGCCGCGCGGAGGCGCAGCTTGTCCTCGTGGATCTCGTGGAGGGCGATCGTCAGCGGCTTGTCCTCGACGTTGGAGTCGACGAGCGGGCCCACGTTGTCGAAGAGGTTGCCCTCGTGGAGGTCCGAGTAGTAGTCGTTGATCTGACGCGCGCGCTTAGATGCGTAGATCACGAGCTGGTACTTCGAGTCGACCTTGTTGAGGAGTGCGTCGATGGGCGGGTCGATGATGCCCTGGTCACGGTTGGCCATGGTGGTCCTCCAGGATCGGTGAGGAGAGATGTCTGCCGGAACGCGCGCGGACGCGGCGCGGCATCCTCTCAGTCTACAGGTCGCCGCGCGCCTGTGACGCCTGCGCCCGGCTCACCGGCTGAGAAGCTGCCGCTTCGAGCTGAGGACCCCGGTGTCGAAGCCCGCCAGGTGCAGACCGCCGTGGAAGCGGGCGTGCTCGATCTTGACGCACCGGTCCATGACGACCGACAGACCCGCGTCGGCGGCGATCTTCGCGGCGCCCTCGTGCCACGAGCCGAGTTGCAGCCAGAGCGTCGAGGCACCGGCATCCACCGCCTCCTGCGCGACGCCGGGCAGGTCGTCGTGCTTCCGGAAGACGTCGACGATGTCGGGGACGACCGGCAGGTCGGCGAGCGACGCGTAGGCGGGCTTCCCGAGGATCTCGCTCGCCCGCGGGTTGACGTAATAGACGTCGTACGGCGAGCTTCCGCTCAGGTAGGTGGCGACGAAGTAGCTCGCGCGCGCCGGGTTGTCGGAGGCGCCCACGATCGCGATCGTCTTCGCCCGGCGGAGGATCTCGAACCTCTCCTGGGGACCGGCGGCGGGCCACGTCCGCACATCGTTCGCCGCAGCCGGAGCGCCGGGCAGCGCGCAGGCGACGCCGTCGGCCGGTGCCGGCGGGGTCGGAAGGGCGCAGGCGTTCGGATCGGTCATCGGGGGACTCCTGTCGCGGCGGTGAGGGCCTGATCGAGGTCCCACACGATGTCCTCGGGGTCTTCGAGACCGACCGAGATGCGGATGAGGTCGGCCGGCACCCCGGCGGCGACGAGCTGATCCGCGCTGAGCTGCTGGTGCGTCGTCGAGGCGGGGTGGATGACGAGCGTCCGGGCGTCGCCGATGTTGGCGAGGTGCGAGGCGAGCTGGAGCGCGTCGATGACCGCCTCCCCCGCCCGGCGACCCGCGGCGACGCGGTCGTCCTCGTTCGCGGCATCGTCGCCGGCCTTCACGCCGAACGCGAAGACCGATCCCGGCCCGAGCGGGAGGTACTTCTCGGCCCGTTCGCGGTGGGGGTGATCCGGCAGCCCCGCCCACGTGACGAACGAGACCCGGGGGTCTGAGGCGAGCCACTCGGCGACGATCCGCGCGTTCGCGCCGTGCGCGTCGATCCGCTGCGGCAAGGTCTCGATGCCCTGCAGCAGCAGGAAGGCGGAGTGCGGGCTGAGAGCCGCACCGATGTCGCGGAGCTGCTCGCTCCGGAGCTTGGTCAGGAAGCCGTACTCGCCGAAGTTGTCCCACCACTTGATGCCGCCGTACGAGGCGACCGGCTCGGTCATCTGCGGGAACTTGCCGTTCCCCCAGTCGAACGTCCCCTTCTCGATCACGACGCCGCCGAGGGTCGTGCCGTGTCCGCCGAGGAACTTGGTCACGGAGTGGATGACGATGTCCGCGCCGTGCTCGAGCGGGCGCGCGAGGTAGGGGGTCGCGAGGGTCGAATCGACGACGAGCGGGATGCCGGCCGCGTGTGCGACCTCGGCGAGGCCCTCGATGTCGGCGATCTCCCCCGACGGGTTGCCGATCGTCTCGACGTAGAGCACCTTCGTCTCGGGGCGGATCGCCGCCGCGTAGTCCGCCGGGTCGCTCGAGGCGACGAACGTCGTGTCGACCCCGAAACGGCGGAGCGTCACGTCGAGCTGGGTGACGGTGCCGCCATAGAGCTGCGCCGAGGCGACGACGTGGTCGCCGACACCGACGAGCGCGGCGAAGGTGATGAACTCGGCGCTCATCCCGGAGGCGGTCGCCACTGCGCCGATGCCGCCCTCGAGGGACGCGAGGCGCTCCTCGAGTGCAGCGACCGTCGGGTTGCCGATGCGCGAGTAGATGTTGCCGTACTTCTGCAGCGCGAACAGGTTCGCGGCATCCGTCGCGTCGTCGAAGACGAAGGAGGAGGTCTGGTAGATCGGCACGGCGCGGGCGCCGGTCGCGGCATCCGGGGTGCCGCCGGCATGGAGTGCGCGCGTGCGGAAGCCGAAGCGGTGTTCGTCAGTCATGTTCTCTCTCTGGCGGGTGGATGCCGCAGGTCACGCCGCCGCCAGCGCGGCGGCGATGCGGTCGACGGCGTCGGGGTTCTGCAGCGACGTGGTGTCGCCGAGCGGTGCGGGTTCACGTCCGGCGCGGCGGTCCTGCTCGGCCTCCCACAGCTGGGCGAGGAGGCGGCGGAGGATCTTGCCGGAGCGGGTCTTGGGGAGGTCGGGGACGACGACCACATGACGGGGCTTGGCGACCGGGCCGATCTCGCGGGCGACGTGCGCGCGGAGGGCGGCCGCATCCGGCTGCCCCGCCCCGGACGGGACGACGAACGCGGCGACGGCGTGACCGGTGATCGGGTCGACGACGCCGGTGGTTCCGGCCTCTCCGACGGAGGCGTGCGCGACGAGCGCTGATTCGATCTCGATCGTCGACAGCCGGTGGCCCGAGACGTTCACGACGTCGTCGAGGCGGCCGAGGATCCAGATGTGGCCGTCGGCGTCGCGGGTCGCGCCGTCGCCGGCGACGTAGTACCCGCCGTGCTCGCCGTGGCCGGCATAGGTCGACCAGTAGGAGTCGCGATAGCGTTCGGGGTTCCCCCAGACGGTCCGCGCCATCCCGGGCCAGGGACGACGGACGACGAGGGTGCCCGATCGGCCCGGCTCGACCTCGCGACCGTCCGGGTCGACCACCGCGGCGTCGATCCCCGGGAGCGGCACGCTCGCCGAGCCCGGCTTCAGCGTCGTGACTCCCGGGAGCGGGGCGATCATGGCGGCGCCGGTCTCGGACTGCCACCACGTGTCGACCACGGGGACCCCGTCGCGTCCGAAGGCGCGGCGAAACCACGCCCACGCGGCGGGGTTGATTGCCTCGCCGACGGTGCCGAGGAGGCGGATGCTCGACAGGTCGTGGCCCTCGGGGAGGTCGTCGCCGAACCAGGTCATGAAGGTGCGGATGAGGGTGGGCGCCGTGTAGTACACCGTCACGCCGTACCGCTCGATGATCTCGAGGTGGCGCTCCCGGTGGGGCGCATCGGGGGTGCCCTCGTAGATGACCTGCGTGAGCCCGTTCGACAGCGGCCCATAGATCTCGTAGGTGTGGGCCGTCACCCAGGCGAGGTCGGCGGTGCACCAGTGGACGTCGTCGGGCTTCGCGTCGAAGTGCGCCCAGTGGGCCCAGCTCGCGTGCGCGAGGTACCCGCCCGAGGTGTGGACGAGGCCCTTCGGCTTTCCGGTCGTGCCCGACGTGTAGATGATGAAGAGCGGATGCTCCGCATCGAACGGCGTCGCCTCGTGGACGGGCGATGCCGTGTCGACGACGTCGTGCCACCAGACGTCGCGGCCGGGCGTCCAGGGCACGTCGCTGCCGGTGCGTCGGACGACAAGCACGTGCTCGAGCGCGGGCAGGCCTGCGGCGGCGATGTCAGCGGCGGACTTGACCTCGACCGCTCCCCCGCGTCGGAACTGACCGTCGCTCGTCACGAGCAGCTTCGCGCCGGTGTCCTCGAGGCGGAACCGGACGGCCTCGGCCGAGAACCCGCCGAACACGAGCGAGTGCACCGCGCCGATGCGGGCGCAGGCGAGCGCGATGACGACGGTCTCGACGAGGACCGGCAGGTAGACGACGACGCGGTCGCCGGGCTGGACGCCGAGGGCGATGAGCGCGTTCGCGGCCTGCGACACCCGACGCCGGAGGTCGGCGTAGGTGACGGCGGTGCGGTCGCCCGGCTCGCCTTCGAAGTACAGGGCCACCTTCTCGCCGCGCCCGGCCTCGACGTGACGGTCGACGCAGTTCGCCGCGACGTTCAGGGTGCCGCCGTCGAACCATCGGGCGGTCGGGATCGACAGGACGCCTTCCGCGGAACGGACGGGAGGGCGCCAATCGAGGGCGGTGTGCCACGGCGTCTGCCAGTCGAGCCGCCGGGCGGCGTCCTCCCAGAACGCGATCGGGTCGGCCGCGGCATCCGCGTACGCACCCTGTGACACGTTCGCCTGCGCGGCGAAGGCCGACGGGGCAGGGTACGCGCGCGTCTCGACGAGGCGGAGCTCTTCGCCGGAGTGACCCGTCATGCCCATCTCCTCAGCAGACGGCGCTGCAGCAGGGTCACGAGCGCGTTCGACAGGGTCCCCAGTGCCGCCAGGATGACGATCGCGAGGAAGATGCGATCCACGCGGCCGGTGCTCTGCGCGTCGGTGAGGAGGAACCCGAGTCCCATCGACGCCGCGAGGAGTTCGGCGGCGACCAGGAAGAGCCAGGCCTGTGCGAGCGCGAGGCGCAGCCCCGAGATCAGGGCAGGAACGGTCGCGGGGAGCTGGACCGACCGGAACAGATCCCAGCCGCGGAGGCCGAAGGAGCGTCCCATCTCGACGAGGTGCGGATCGACGTGCCGCAGAGCGCCCGCAACCGTCGTGAACATCGGGAAGAACGCGCCGATGGCGACGAGAGTGACCTTCGAGTCCTCGCCGATCCCCATCCAAAGCAGGAGGAGCGGAACGAGCGCAAGGGAGGGGATCGCGCGGAAAGCGGCAAGGATCGGGCTCAGCAGCACGTCGCCGGAGCGCGTCAGCCCAACGATGGCCGCAACCGCCAGTCCGACGAGCGATCCGAACACGAACCCGAGAACGACGCGCTGCACCGAGATCGCGACGTGGGTCCACAGCGCGCCGCCCTCGGCGAGCTGGATCGCCGCGACCACGACGTCGACCGGAGCCGGGAGCCGGTAGGTCGGGATGAGACCCAAGCCCGTCACCGCCTGCCAGAGCGCGAGGACGGCGAGGGGGACGACGAGACCTCCGATGATGCGGACACTCGTCCGGGACCAGAACGGCCGCACCGCCGCGACGCCCGAAGGCGCTGCGGCGGTGGCGGTCGTGTCGACGGATGCCGTCATCGTCAGCCCGCCGCCTTCTCGGCGAAGGACGGCTCGATGATCGTGTCGAGTGCCTTGTCGACGGCATCCTGCCCGCCGGTCACGGCGTCGGAGTCGACGAGGACGGGCGCGATCTTCTTCAGGACGGCCAGCTGAGCCTCACCGGGGACGCCGCTGACGTCGAGGTTCGAGCGCTCGCCGATGACGGTCGTCGCGACCTTCGGGTCGATCCCGGCCACCTTCGCGAGCAGCGACGCGGTCTCGTCGGGGTGCGCCAGCGCCCAGGTGCGCGCCTCTTCGTAGGCGTCCACGACGACCTGCGCGACGTCCTTGTGGTCGGTGAGGAAATCCTCGGTCGCGTTGAGGAAGCCGTAGGAGTTGAAGTCGACGTTCCGATAGATGAGCTTGTCGCCGGACTCGACCTCTGCGGCCGCCATGATCGGGTCGAGGCCCGCCCACGCGTCGACGGAGCCGCCGTCGAGGGCGGCGCGCCCGTCCGCGTGCTGCAGGTTCTGCACGTCGACGTCCTTGACGCTCAGTCCCTCGGTCTCGAGCGCCTGCAGGAGGAAGAAGTACGGGTCGGTTCCGCTCGTCGCGGCGACCTTCTTGCCCTTGAGATCGGCGACCGACGTGATGTCGCTGTCGGGGCCGACGACGATGGCCGACCACTCAGGCTGCGAGTACACATCGATGACCTTGATCGGCGAACCGTTCGCCCGAGCGAGGAGCGCGGCCGAACCGGCCGTCGAACCGACGTCGAGGGCGCCGGCGCGGAGGAGTTCGTTCGCCTTGTTCGACCCGGCGGACTGGGTCCACTCGACGTCGACGTCGTCGCCGAGAGCCTTCTCGATGAGCCCCTGGTCCTTCACGACGAGGCTGAGCGGGTTGTAAGTCGCGAAGTCGATCGAGAGGGTGTCGGTCGACCACGATCCGGCGCTCGCGCCATCGGAGGACGAGCTCGCGTTCTCGCCCGCGAGGCAGCCCGTGGCCATGAGCATCACCACAGCACCCACGGCGAGGGCGGGAACGGTGCGGCGGATGACGGTGCTCATCGGGTCTCCTGAGGGGTTGAGCGGTGGGTGTCGACGCCGAGTCCGTCGAGGAGCTCGGCGCGGAGGTCCGTGAAGCCGCGATCTGCGCGGTCACGGGGACGGATGCCGGGGACCTCGATCACACGGGCGATCGAGGAATCCTCGGAATCGGCATCGATCGCGCGCAGCTGGAGCACGCGATCTGCCAGATACAGGGCCTCCTCCACGTCGTGCGTCACGAGGACGACAGTCGTGGGTTCGGCGGAATGGATGTCGAGGAGCAGGTCCTGCATGCGGAGCCGCGTGAGCGCGTCGAGTGCTCCGAACGGCTCGTCGAGCAACAGCACCTCGGGACCGCGGGCGAGGGCGCGCGCGAGCGACGCCCGCTGCGCCATGCCGCCCGACACCTCACGCGGCCTGAGTGACGCGGCACCGGTGAGCCCGACGAGCTCGAGCAGCTCCGCGACGCGCGCCGACACGTCGGGGCGCGCGGTGCCGCGCGGCATCCCGATCTCGACGTTCTGCGTGAGGGTGCGCCACGGCAGCAGGCGCGGCTCCTGGAAGGCGACGGCAGTGCGCGCGTCGGTGTCGCGGAGCGGCGTGCCGTCGACGGTCACCGACCCGGCGGACGGGGCGTCGAGCCCCGCGAGGAGCCGGAGCAGCGTCGACTTCCCGCATCCCGAGGGCCCCACGACCGCGATGATCTCACCGGGCTCGATGTCGAGATCGACGCCACGGAGGACGGGCACCGGTCCCGCCGCGCCCGCGAACGTCCGGCGGACACCCGACAGCGACACGGCGCCGCGCGGGGCGGCAGCGCGTCGGACGGCGTCGGAGGCGGTGAGGACGGCGGACATGCCCCCCAGCCTTCCGGAAGGTGTCGGATCGACCGCATCGCGTCGTAACGGTGTGAAACGAAGCAGTGGCGGGAGCCGTCCCCCGGGGTCAGCGTGCGAGTCGGGCGATCTCCGCCGCGGCACGCGCGACGTCGTCGTTCACGACGCGGTAGTCGAACTCGCCCTGCGAGGCGAGCTCGACCCGCGCGGTCTTCAGACGGCGCGCACGCTCCTCCTCGCCCTCGGTCCCCCGCCCGACGAGCCGGTTCACCAGCTCGTCCCAGCTGGGCGGGAGAAGGAAGACCAGCGTCGCGTCAGGAGCGGCGGCGCGCACCTGGCGGGCGCCCTGGAGATCGATCTCGAGGAGGACCGTCCGTCCCTCGGCGAGGGCGGCGTCGATCGGGCGACGCGGCGTGCCGTAGCGGTAGGCGTTGTGCACCGTCGCGTACTCGAGGAGGTCGCCCGCCTCGACCATCCGGTCGAACTCGGCGTCGTCGACGAAGAAGTAGTGCTCGCCTTCGACCTCGCCCGGTCGCGGCGGTCGCGTGGTCGCCGAGACCGACAGCAGGATCTCGGGGTGGTGCTCCTTGATGTGGGCGGCGACCGTCCCCTTCCCCACTGCGGTGGGGCCGGCGAGGACGATCAGACGGCTGCGTGCGTCACGGGCGCGCGGCTCGGGGAGGCGACGGTCGAGGTAGTCCTGCAGCACCTGGCGCTGACGGATGCCGAGGCCCCCGATCTTCTTGACCGGAGCGATCTGCAGATCGGCCAGGATGCGGTCGCGCTTGCCCTCGCCGATCGCGGGGATCGCGGTGAGGAACTCGGTCACGCGCATCGCCGCGGCGGCCGACTGCGGCTCCGCCCACGCGTGGCGCAGCAGGTCCTGCGGGCTGATGACGCGCGTCGACACGTCGCGCTTGAGCGCGGCACGTTCACGGCGCGCGGCGACGGCGCGACGGGACGCGGCGGCGCGGTCGACCTCGGGGGGTGTGCGGGAGTCAGGCATGTCGGGCGTCCTGGAGTTCGGAGTTGTGGGTGTCGATGGCGGCGGCGATCCCGTCGGGACCGGCGCCGAGGATGCTGCGGCTGGCGCTGGCGAGGACCTGGGGGGCCAGGGACCCGAAGCGCTCGGAGATGTCGCGAAGGCGGGCACCCTGCGCTCCGAAACCGGGGGCGAGGAGGGACGCGCGGTGCAACGAGGCATCCGTCAGTCCCAGATCGGCGCGCTCCACTGTAGCCCCGACGACGAAGCCGACCGGGCCGAAACGGTCGCCTGCGACCACAGCGGACGAATTCGCCGAACCGGCGCGTTGCGCGACCCAGTCCGCGACCGTCTGACCGCGCTCGGCGTCGACGGTCGTGAGCTCGGCGGACTGCAGGCCGGCGGCCTCGGGGTTGCTCGTCGCGGCGAGGACGTAGACGCCCTTGCCCTCGCGGACGGCGGTCGCGATGGTGCCGCGGAGCGAGTCCGGTCCGAGGTAGGGGCTCACGGTCACGGCATCGGACTCCAGGGGCGATCCCGCTGAGAGCCACGCCTCGGCGTAGCCGTCCATGGTCGTCCCGATGTCGCCGCGCTTGGCGTCGGCGATCACGACGAGGCCCGCCGCGCGGGCCGTCCCGATGACCTCTTCGAGCGCGGCGTACCCGGCGGCCCCGTAGCGCTCGAAGAACGCCACCTGCGGCTTGACCACGCCGACGCGGGTGCGCGCGGCATCCACCACGCGCAGGCCGAAGTCGCGGACACCCGCAGCGGATGCCGGGAGCCCCCACGCGTCGAGGAGCGACGCGTGGGGGTCGATGCCGACGCACAGCGGACCGCGGGCGTCGACCGCCGCGGCCAGCCGCGAACCGAATGAGGTCACACCGACGCCTTCCGGTCGGCGGCGTACTCCTGCAGGCTCCGGACGGCGAAGCCCTCGCGGAGGACCGGCATCGCCGAGACGGCGGCGCCGAGGACGGCCATCGTGGTGAACAGCGCCTTGTCCGCGGCCACCGCGGCGGCGCGGATCTCGTACCCGTCCGCACGGGCGATGCCGCCCGACGGGGTGTTCACGACGATGTCGATCTCACCCGCGTTGATCAGATCGACGACGTTCTGCTCGCCCGAGGCCTGCGTCTCGGAGTACTTGGAGACCACCTTCACCGTGATGCCGTTGCGAGCCAGGATCTCCGCCGTGCCCTCCGTCGCGATGAGGGTGTAGCCGAGCTCCTGCAGCCGGTGCGCCGGCAGGATGACGGCGCGCTTGTCGTCGTCGGCGACCGAGAGGAAGACGGTTCCCGAGGTCGGCATCCCGCCGTAGGCTGCGGCCTGGCTCTTCGCGAACGCCGTCGGGAAGTCGCGGTCGATGCCCATGACCTCACCGGTGGAGCGCATCTCGGGTCCGAGGACCGAGTCGACGGTGCGACCGTCCGCGGTCCGGAACCGCTTGAACGGGAGGACGGCCTCCTTGACGGCGACGGGGGCGTCGAGCGGCACCCGCGAGCCGTCCTGTTCGGGGAGGAGACCCTCCGCGATCAACTCTGCGATCGACGATCCGGCCATGATGCGGCTCGCCGCCTTGGCCATCGGGATACCGAGAGCCTTCGACACGAACGGGACCGTGCGCGAGGCGCGCGGGTTGGCCTCGATGACGTAGAGCACGCCCGCCGACACGGCGAACTGGACGTTCAGGAGCCCGCGGACGCCGACGCCCTCGGCGATGGAGTGCGTCGCGATGCGTACGCGATCGATCTCACCGCGCCCGAGCGACATGGGCGGCAGGGTGCACGACGAGTCACCGGAGTGGATGCCGGCCTCTTCGAGGTGCTCCATGACGCCGCCGATGTAGAGCTGCTCGCCGTCGAAGAGCGCGTCGACATCGATCTCCACCGCGTCGTCCAAGAAGCGGTCCACGAGAAGCGGGGCGTCGTCGCGGATGATCGCCTGGTCGGCGATGCGTACGAAGTAGTCGCGCAGGCTCTCGGTGTCGTAGACGATCTCCATGCCGCGGCCGCCGAGCACGAAGCTCGGACGCACGAGCACGGGGTAGCCGATCTCCTCCGCGATCGCGATGGCACCCGCCTCGTCGGTCGCGGTGCCGTGGCGCGGGGCGGTGAGGCCCGCGCGGTCGAGCAGCTGCGAGAAAAGCTCGCGCTCCTCGGCGATGTCGATCGCGGCGGGCTTCGTGCCGAGGATCGTGTAGCCGGCGGCCTCGATCCCCTTCGCGAGCCCGAGCGGCGTCTGACCGCCGAGCTGGCAGACGACGCCGACGATCTCGCCGGACTGCGCCTCCGCGTGGAGCACCTCGAGGACGTCCTCGAGCGTCAGCGGCTCGAAGTACAGCCGGTCGCTGGTGTCGTAGTCGGTCGAGACCGTCTCGGGATTGCAGTTGACCATGATGGTCTCGAAACCGGCATCCGACAGCGCGAACGACGCGTGGACGCACGAGTAGTCGAACTCGACGCCCTGACCGATGCGGTTGGGACCCGACCCGATGATGACGACCTTGCGTCCTTCACTGGGGGTGACCTCGGTCTCGCGGTCGTACGAGGAGTAGTGGTACGGCGTCAGCGCGGGGAACTCCCCCGCGCACGTGTCCACCGTCTTGTAGACGGGGCGGAGGCCGAAGCCGTGACGGATGCCGCGCACGTCCGCCTCTCCGAGGCCGCGGAGCTCCGCGATCTGGGCGTCGCTGAAGCCGTGGTCCTTCGCGAGGCGCAGGACGTCCTCGGTCAGATCGTCCGCCTCGCGGATGTACTCGGCGACCTCGTTGATGAGGATCATCTGGTCGAGGAACCAGGGGTCGATCGCGGTGGCGTCGAACGCCTGCTCGAGCGTGGCGCCCTTGCGGAGCGCCTGCTGCAGCACGACGATGCGGCCGTCGGTGGGCGTCTTCGAGATCTCGAGGAGCTCCTCCATCGAGCGCTCCTCGGGCCCCCAATGGAAGCTGGAGCCGCGCTTCTCGAGCGAGCGGAGCGCCTTCTGGAGGGCGGTCGTGTAATTGCGGCCGATCGCCATGGCCTCACCGACCGACTTCATGGTGGTCGTGAGCGTCGTGTCGGCGGCGGGGAACTTCTCGAAGTTGAAGCGGGGCACCTTCACCACGACGTAGTCGAGTGTCGGCTCGAAGCTCGCCGGCGTCGCCTTCGTGATGTCGTTGGGCACCTCGTCGAGCCGGTACCCGATGGCGAGCTTCGCGGCGAGCTTCGCGATCGGGAAACCGGTCGCCTTCGAGGCGAGGGCCGACGAGCGCGAGACGCGCGGGTTCATCTCGATGACGATGATGCGGCCGGTCGCCGGGTCGACGGCGAACTGGATGTTGCAGCCACCGGTGTCGACGCCGACGGCGCGGATGATGTCGATGCCGATGTCACGGAGCTTCTGGTACTCGCGGTCCGTCAGGGTCAGCGCCGGCGCGACCGTGATCGAATCGCCCGTGTGCACGCCGACGGGGTCGACGTTCTCGATGGAGCAGACGACGACCGTGTTGTCGGCCGTGTCGCGCATGAGCTCGAGCTCGTACTCCTTCCATCCGAGGATCGACTCCTCGAGGAGCACCTCGGTCGTGGGCGAGTCGCGCAGGCCCGCGCCGCCGATGCGGCGGAGGTCCTCCTCGTTGTACGCGAAGCCGGATCCGAGGCCGCCCATCGTGAACGAGGGGCGGACCACGAGCGGGTAGCCGAGCTCCTCGGCACCGGCCAGGAGGTCGTCCATCGTGTGCGCGATGACGCTGCGGGCGACATCCGCCCCCGACTCGAGGACGAGCTCCTTGAAGACCTGCCGGTCCTCGCCCTTGCGGATGGCGTCGACCTTCGCGCCGATGAGCTCGACACCGTACTTCTCGAGGATGCCGCGGTCGTGCAGGGCCATGGCGGCGTTCAGCGCGGTCTGGCCGCCGAGGGTCGGCAGGATCGCGTCGGGCTTCTCCTTGGCGATGATCGTCTCGATCACCTCGGGGGTGATCGGCTCGACGTAGGTCGCGTCGGCGAAGTCCGGGTCGGTCATGATCGTCGCGGGGTTCGAGTTGACGAGGATGACGCGCACGCCCTCCTCGCGGAGGACCCGGCACGCCTGGGTGCCGGAGTAGTCGAACTCGCAGGCCTGACCGATGACGATCGGGCCCGATCCGATGACGAGGACGCTGTTGATGTCGTCGCGCTTAGGCATTCTGGGTCGTCTCCAAAGTGGCGATCACGAGGTCGCGGAAGCGGTCGAAGAGGTAGTTGGCGTCGTGGGGGCCGGCGGCGGCCTCCGGGTGGTACTGCACGCTGAACGCCGGGAGGTCGAGGGCGCGGAGTCCTTCGACCACGTTGTCGTTGAGGCCGACGTGGCTGACCTCGACGCGGCCGTAGCCGTTCGGGCTGTCGATGACGCCCTCGAGGGGCGCGTCGACGGCGAAGCCGTGGTTGTGGGCGGTGATCTCGACCCGACCCGTCGTCTTGTCGAGGACCGGCTGGTTGATGCCGCGGTGCCCGAATGGCAGCTTGTAGGTGCCGAATCCGAGGGCTCGCCCGAACAGCTGGTTGCCGAAGCAGATGCCGAAGAAGGGCAGGCGGGCGTCGAGGACCTCGCGCAGCAGCGCGACGTGACGATCGGATGCCGCGGGGTCCCCCGGTCCGTTCGAGTAGAAGACCGCGACGGGGTCGACCGCCTGGATGTCGGCGAACGAGATCGTCTGCGGCAGGACGTGGACCTCGAACCCGCGGGCGGCGAGGTTGTTCACGGTGGCCTGCTTGACGCCGAGGTCGAGGATCGCGAGGTTGCCGATCTTCTCGCCCACCGCGGGAGTCACCTCGGCGGCGGGCACCGAGACGTCGGCGGACAGGTTCTGCCCGCTCATCTCGGGAGCCTCGCGCACGATGCGCAGTTGCTCGTCATCGGTCAGGGATGCGGCATCCCCCGAGAAGACGCCGCCGCGCATGGACCCGGCCGAGCGGAGCACGCGGGTCACGGCACGCGTGTCGACGCCGCCGATGCCGACGATGCCGTCGCGGACCAGGGCGTCCTCGAGCGAGTGGTCGGCGCGCCAGTTCGACACGATGCGCGAGGGGTCGCGGACGATGTAGCCGGCGACCCAGATGCGGCGGGACTCGTGGTCCTCGCCGTTCATGCCGGTGTTGCCGATGTGGGGTGCAGTCTGCAGGACGATCTGACCCGCGTACGACGGGTCGGTGATCGTCTCCTGGTACCCGGTCATCGCCGTCGCGAAGACGACTTCGCCGAGGGTGGTGCCGCGGGCACCGTAGGCGTGTCCGGGGTGTCGGGAACCGTCCTCGAGGACGAGGACGGCGGGTTCGGGAGCTTGGAATCTCTGAATGCTCATGCGTCGCTTCCGGGAATCTGCTGGGGAGAGGTGGGAGAAGAGGTGGCGGGGAGGACCCGGCTGATCGCGTCGCTGAGCGATCGTGCCGAGAGGTCCTGCGGGCGGAGGTAGCTGTCGACGACCGTGCCTTCGGGCGTGGTCCACGCGAGACGGACGAGGCCGTCGCGCTCGACCACGCGATCGATGGCGACCGTCGCCTGGTCGACCGCGACGAGGGCGTCCGCGGCGAGGAAGATCCGCGGCTGGCCGGTCAGATCGAGCGCCACGCCGGTGTCGGTGACGGTGACGTCGACGCGGGATCGGAAGGCGAGCCCGCGGATCGCGAGCCGCTCCAGCGGATCGCCGTGACGGGTCGTGGCGACGTACAGGCCCTCCGAGCGGAGGCTCGTGACGGCGCCGTCGGGGGCGTCACCGACCGGGGCGGACAGGCCCGCGTCCCGCCTCGATCGTCGTCGCCAGGCGATCAGTCCGACCACGATCAGCAGGACGGCGACCGCCGCCATGACGAGGACGGCAGCCTCGCGGGTCACGAGACGACCTCGGCGACGACCGCGCCATCGGCGACGGTCTGCCGGCCGCGGAAGAACGTCGCCCGGACCTCGCCCGGCAGTTCCCGCCCGAGGTAGGGCGAGTTCACGCTGCCTCCCCGCAGGTCGTCCGTGCTGAACGCGCGGACCGGCGCCGGGTCGTAGAGGGCGAGGGATGCCGGGGATCCGACCGCGATCGGGGTCCCGGCATCCGCGAGCCGGCCGATGCGGGCGGGGGCTGCGGACATGACGCGGACGACGTCGGACCACTCGAGCAGGCCGGTGTCGACCATCGCGGCGTGCACGACGCGGAGGGCGGACTCGAGTCCGACCATCCCGTTGGCAGCCGCCTGCCATTCGCAGGTCTTCGCCTCGGCGGGGTGCGGGGCGTGGTCGGTCGCGACGATGTCGATCGTGCCGTCGGCGAGTCCCTCGCGGACCGCGCGCACGTCCTCGTCCCGCCGCAGCGGCGGGTTCACCTTGAACCGCGGATCGTAGCCGCGCACGAGGTCTTCGGTCAGCAGCAGGTGGTGGGGCGTGACCTCGGCTGTGACGTTGATGCCGCGCTTCTTCGCCCACCGAATGAGGTCGACGGAGCCGGCGGTTGAGAGGTGGCAGACGTGCAGGCGCGATCCGACGTGTTCGGCCAGGAGGACATCGCGCGCGATGATCGACTCCTCGGCGACGGCCGGCCATCCCGTGAGGCCGAGCTCGGCCGACACGGTGCCCTCGTTCATCTGGGCACCCTCGGTCAGGCGGGGATCCTGCGCGTGCTGCGCGACGACGCCGTCGAAGGACTTCACGTACTCCAGCGCCCGGCGCATGATGAGCGGGTCGAAGACGCAGAAGCCGTCGTCGCTGAAGACGCGGACCCGGGCTCGCGACGAGGCCATCGCACCGAGCTCGGCGAGTCGCTCGCCCTTCTGCCCGACGGTCACGGCGCCGATCGGCTGGACGTGGGCGTAGCCGGCGGCCTCGCCCAGGGCGAGCTCCTGCTCGACGACGCCGGCGGTGTCGGCGACCGGTGAGGTGTTCGGCATGGCGAACACCGTCGTGTAGCCGCCGGCGGCGGCCGCTCGCGACCCCGACAGGATCGTCTCGGATGCCTCGTAGCCGGGCTCGCGCAGGTGGGTGTGCAGGTCGACCAGGCCGGGCAGCGCGATCAGGCCGTCCGCGTCCACCGTCCGTGCGCCGTTCGCGCTGACACCCGTGCCGAGCTCGGCGATGACGCCGTCCGTGATCAGGATGTCCGCGGCGACGCCGCCATCGATCCGCGCCCCGCGGATGAGGATGCTCTCGCTCATCGGGCCTCCTCCTGTGGATGGGTGGTGGGTCGCTCCCCCGCCAGGAGCAGGTAGAGCGCCGCCATGCGGACCGAGACACCGTTCGCGACCTGCTCGAGCACAGTCGATCGTGGCGAATCGGCGGCGTCGGCGGAGATCTCCAGACCCCGGTTCATGGGCCCGGGGTGCATCACAATGCTAGCGGTCGGAAGAGATCCCATCCGCGCGGCATCCAATCCCCAACGGCGTGAATACTCCCGTTCAGTGGGGAAATAGGCGGCGTTCATCCGCTCCAGCTGGATGCGGAGCATCATGACGGCGTCCGGCGCCGAGGCGATCGCCTGGTCGAGGTCGTAGGAGATCGTCACAGGCCAAGCCGAGACGTCCTGCGGGACCAGCGTCGGAGGTGCGACGAGGGTGACCCGCGCGCCGAGCGTCGTGAGCAACCAGACATTCGACCGTGCGACGCGCGAGTGCAGGATGTCGCCGACGATCGCGACGTGGAACCCCGCGAGGTCGCGGCCCCTGCTGTCGTCGCCGAAGAAACGCTTGCGGATGGTGAAGGCGTCGAGCAGCGCTTGCGTGGGGTGCTCGTGCGTGCCGTCTCCGGCGTTCAGGACCCCGGCGGAGATCCAGCCGCTCGTCGCGAGCGTGTGCGGAGCGCCCGACGCGCCGTGACGGATCACGACGGCGTCGGCGCCCATCGCCTGCAGGGTCTGCGCCGTGTCCTGAAGGGACTCGCCCTTGGAGACCGAGGACCCCTTGGCCGAGAAGTTGATGACGTCGGCCGAGAGGCGCTTGGCGGCCGCTTCGAACGAGATGCGCGTGCGCGTCGAGTCCTCGAAGAAGAGGTTGACGACGGTCTTACCGCGCAGCGTCGGCAACTTCTTCACTTCGCGGGACTGCGTGTCGCGCATGTCCTCGGCGACGTCGAGGATGCGGAGCGCGTCGTCCCGGCTGAGGGTGCGGGTGTCGAGGAGGTGTCTCATGAGGCGATCGTCACCTCCTCGGCACCGTCGACGTCGGTCAGCCGCACGTTGACGCGCTCCTCCCGCGAGCTCGGCAGGTTCTTGCCGACGAAGTCCGGGCGGATGGGCAGTTCGCGGTGACCCCGGTCGACGAGGATCGCGAGACGCACCACGGCGGGCCGTCCGATGTCCTGCAGCGCGTCCAGGGCGGCGCGGATGGAGCGGCCCGAGAACAGGACGTCGTCGACGAGGACCACGGTCTTCGCGTCGATGCCGCCGGGCGGGATCTCGGTCGGGCGCGGCGTCCGCGTGGGATTGCGGTGCAGGTCGTCGCGGTACATCGTGACGTCGAGCGAGCCGACCGGGACGGTCACGCCCGTGAACGAGGCGATGAGCCCCGCGATGCGTTCGGCGAGGGTGACGCCGCGGGTGGGGATCCCGAGGAGCACGAGCCCGTCGGGGCCCTTGTTCGACTCGAGGATCTCGTGAGAGATGCGCGTGAGTGCGCGGGCGATGTCAGCGTCGTGCAAGACGATGCGCGAAGTCATCCGCCGCTCCCTTCTCCGCCTCACAGGACGGTGTTAAAGGTTGCTTGTTCGAGACCACTCTAGCGGGGCCGGGCGGTGAGCCGCGGCATCCGCTCGCCCTGTCCGGCCGTCCTTCCCGCGGACATCCGCCTTCCCGGGGACGGATCGCGGGCCGACCGTCCGCGGGAAACGGTATCTCCGCTCGAGCGCCGGCGCGAGACGTCTCCACAGCCCGAGCGGATGGCCACCCGCCCACAGGGTCGCCCGCGGTCGTGGTGCCGGCCTGGGGGCAAGCCACGCTGAACGCATGGACGTGCGGGAGTGGGTGCGGCGTCACGGCGGAGTGGTGCGGACTGCAGATCTGAGGGATGCCGGCTACTCGCGCCATCGCATCGGTGCCGCAGGACTCGAACGGCCGCGTCGCGGATGGGTCGCCGTGCCCGAGGCGGATCCGCTCCTGCGGAGCGCGGCGCGCGCGGGCGTCGTCCTCACGTGCGTAACGCAGGCGCGACGCCTCGGTCTCTGGAGCGTGAACGACGACGGCAGCCGGGCGCACGTGGGTGCGCCGGCGGCATCCGGTTCGGTCTCAGCCCCTCACGCGCGGGTGCACTGGAGCACCCCCCTGATCGCACGCATCCCGGGGCCCCTCGAGGACCCCGTCGAGAACGTCCTGGCGATCGTGGCCGAGTGCCGCCCGTTCGAGCAGGCGCTCGCCGTCTGGGACTCCGCGTTCCGGCAGGGCCTGGCATCCGGCGAGGTCATGCGGAGGTTCGACCTCCGCCCGGCGGCGCGGCGCGTGCTCGCAGACGCGTGTGCACATCTCGACTCCGGACTCGAGACGTTCGTCTTCGTGCGACTCCGATGGATTCCTGCCGCCGTCCACCCGCAGGTCCACCTGCTCGGCCACCGTGTCGACTTCCTCATCGGCGAGAGGCTCGTGTTGCAGATCGATGGGGGTCATCATGTCGGCGCCCAGCGCGACGCCGACAACACCCATGACGCGTTGCTGACCCTGCACGGCTACACGGTCATCCGGGTCGGCTACGCCGACGTGATGCATCGGTGGCCGGAGGTCCAAGACCGCATCCTGCGCGCCCTGGCGCAGGGGCTGCACCTCTCATGAGGATCAGCGGTTCACCGGAGATCTGCGTTCCAGCGGACGGCATCGCACGCGATCGTCCTCGGGAACGCAGATCTCCGCGTGAGCGCAGCCCACGCCCCGGCTCAGGAGCGCGCGATGCGCGCGAGGACGCCGTGGACGAACGAGCCGGAGTCGTCGGTGGAGAATTCCTTGGCGAGTTCCACCGCCTCATCGATCGCGACGGCGGTCGGGACCTGGTCGTTGTGCAGGATCTCCCAGACGCCCATTCGCAGGATCGCGCGGTCGACCGCCGGCATCCGCTCGAGCTTCCAGTCACGCGCGTGCGTGATGATCTGCTCGTCGATCTCGCTCTGAGCATCGATGACGCCGTCGACGATCTCGCGGGCGTAGAGCCAGGAGGCTTCGCGGGCGGGTTCGTTCGCCGCGCGCTTCGCCTCTGCGGCGAGCGTGACACCGAGGTCGTCACCGCGGATGTCGGCCTGGTACAGGATGTCGAGGGCGCGCTTTCGCGCCTTGCTCCGTGCGCTCATCGCGCGGTCAGCTCACGCGGCCGAGGTAGTCCCCGGTGCGCGTGTCGACCTTGACCTTGGTGCCCTGCTCGACGAACAGCGGGACCTGGATCTCGTAGCCGGTCTCGAGCGTGGCGGGCTTCGTGCCGGCCGACGAGCGGTCGCCCTGCAGGCCCGGCTCGGTGTAGGTGATCTCGAGGACGACGGAGGCCGGCATCTCGACGTAGAGCGGGTTGCCGTTGTTGAGCGCGATCTGGACCTGCTGGTTCTCGAGCAGGTAGTTGGCGGCGTCGCCGACGACGGTGGCCGTCACGCTCAGCTGGTCGTAGTCGGCGACGTCCATGAAGACGTAGCTGTCGCCGTCGTTGTACAGGTAGGTGAAATCGCGGCGGTCGACGTTCTCGATCTCGATCTTCGCGCCCGCGTTGTACGTGCGGTCGACGGTCTTGCCGGAGACGACGTTCTTGAGCTTCGTGCGGACGAAGGCGCCACCCTTGCCGGGCTTCACGTGCTGGAACTCGACGACGTTCCAGAGCTGTCCGTCGATGGACAGGACGACGCCGTTCTTGATGTCTGCAGTGGATGCCATGAGAGTGCGATTTTCCGTTCGGTGAGTTCGGGGCCGATGCGGCCGACGATCGATTCTACGGGATGCCGCGGCATCCGCCCCGGAAAGCGGTCAGCTCGCGAGGGTCGAAAGCAGTTCGCGGGTCGCGTCGGCGTACCCCGCGACCCCTCGGCCGACCACGTGGACGACGGCGACGTCGGCGACGTAGGAGTGGTGCCGGAAGGGCTCGCGCGCCGAGACGTCGGAGATGTGGACCTCGGCGACGGGCAGCGCGACCCCCGAGAGGGCGTCGCGCAGCACGACGGAGGTGTGCGTCAGCCCGCCCGGGTTGATGACGATCCCCGCGCAGTCCGTGCGGGCCGCGTGGATCGCGTCGATGAGGACGCCCTCGTGGTTGCTCTGCACCGCCCGCACCTCGTAGCCGGACTCCGCGGCCGTCCGCTCGACGAGGGCGACGACGTCGTCGAGGGTCGCATGCCCGTAGACGTCGGGTTCCCGGATGCCGAGCAGGTTCAGGTTCGGTCCGTTGACGAGGAGCAGGCGGCGGGAGGTCGACACGTGACGACCCTAGTGGGAGGGGCGGTGCATCTGGATCTCGCGCCCAACCTCTGTGTCGAGGGCGAGCCCGGTCGCCGTGAAACCGAGCCGGCGGTAGGCCGCCTGCGCGCGGGCGTTGTCGATGTGGACGTCGAGGGTGAGCCCGTCAGCGCCGACGGCCCGAGCCCACCCGGATGCCGCGGCTACGAGTTGGTCGAGGACGCCCCGCCCGCGGTGGTCGGCGTCGACGAAGACACCCACGAGCTCGGCCCGCGGGGCGGCGACGCGGCGTCCGAGCGCGTCGGTCGCACCGGCATCCCGGACGAGGACGGTCGCAGAGCCGATCCACCGCTCCCCCGAGATCGCGACGAACTGAGCCGCGTTCTCGCCCATCGCCGCATCCGCGGTCCGCGACTGCCAATGCGCGTCGTCCCGGGCCTGCTCCTGCTCGCGGTCGGTCAGGAAGGCGATGGATGCCGCCGGGTCGCTCACCGCGCGGATGCGGAGGTCGCGGACCTCGCGCCACTCCTGCAGACGGATGCGGCGGACCGCGGCATCCGTCACCCGGTGATCTCCTGGTACGCGGCGAACAGCAGCGACTCGTCGGGGGCCTGCATGACGGTCGGCTTGCCGATCGCGTCGAGGACGATGAAGCGGAGCATGCCGGCACGAGACTTCTTGTCGCGCTGCATGACGCCCAGAAGGTGCTGCCAGCCGTCCATGCGGTAGGTCGTCGGGAGGCCGAGCATGTCGAAGATGCGACGGTGCCGGGCGACGTCCTCGTCGGAGAGACGCCCCGCCAGTCGCGACAGTTCGGCGACGTACATCATGCCGATCGAGATGGCGGCGCCGTGACGCCAGCGGTACCGCTCGGCGTGTTCGATGGCGTGCCCCAGGGTGTGCCCGTAGTTCAGGACCTCACGGAGCCCCGCCTCGCGGAAGTCCTCGCTCACGACACGCGCCTTCATCTCGATCGCGAGCTCGATGCAGCGGCGGAACTCGTCGGTCGAGGGGTCGACGGCGGCCTCGGGGTCGCGCTCGACGATGTCGAGGATCTCGGGGAACCAGATGAAGCCGGCCTTCACGACCTCGGCGAATCCGGCGACGATCTCGTTGCGCGGCAACGTGTCCAGCACGTCGAGGTCGCAGATCACCGACCGCGGCGCCCAGAACGCGCCGACGAGGTTCTTCCCCTCGGCCGTGTTGACGCCGGTCTTGCCGCCGACGGCGGCATCCACCATCCCGAGGACCGTCGTCGGGATCTGCACGATCTGCACGCCGCGCAGCCAGGATGCCGCGACGAACCCGGCGAGGTCCGTCACCGCGCCGCCGCCGAAGCCGATGACCGCGTCGGTGCGAGTGAAGTCGGCCTGGCCCATGACCTGCCAGCAGAAGGCCGCGACCTCGATGCGCTTGCCGTCCTCGGCGTCGGGGATCTCTGCGATCAGCACCTCGAGCGCGTCGTCGGCGACGAGGAGGTCTCGGAGCTCCGAGGCCTTCGCCCCCAGGCGCGGGGTGTGGACGATCAGCACCTTCTTCACCGTCGGGGCGAGGTGATCGCGGACTCCGGCGAGGAGTCCCCGCCCGACGTGGATGTCGTAGGGAGTCGCGCCGGTGACGCTGATGGTCGTGTGGGTCATGGGGTGACTCCCGGAATGTCGGCGGCGGGCTCGGCCCAGTCCGCGATGGCGGTCACGATGTTCTCGAGTGGCCCGGATGAGGTGTCGAACGTCGCGTCGGCGACGGATTCGTACAGTGGTCGGCGCTCGGCGTAGATGCGCTCCCAGCGCTGGATCGGCGTCTCGTCGCCCGCCGAGAGCAGGGGGCGGGATGCCGCTTCGCCCAATCGACGCGCGACGACGCGAGGAGCGACGGTGAGGAGCGCGACGCGATGGGCGCGAAGCCGCTCGCGTGTTGTCTCGTCGAGGACCGCTCCGCCACCGAGCGACACGACGCCGCCGCGCGACAGCGCCTCCTCGACCGCATCGCGCTCGAGTTCGCGGAAGCGGGGCTCGCCCTGCGTCGCGAAGAGCTCCGCGATCGCTCCATGCGCTCTCACGACCATCGCATCGGTGTCGTGGAAGGTCCGGCCGAGCCGCTTGGCGACCCGCTTGCCGACACTCGTCTTACCGGCCCCCATCGGACCGATCAGGACGATCGACGACGGCTCAGGCGAGGTCATGCGCGAGGAGTGCCGCCTCGGACGCAGGGGTCGTCTTGAGCGTCTCGGGGATCGCCGCGAGGTAGGTCTCGAGGTTGCGACGCGTCTCACGGATGCTGTCACCGCCGAACTTTTCGAGCACGGCATCGGCGAGCACGATCGCGACCATCGCCTCGGCGACGACGCCCGACGCCGGTACCGCGCAGACGTCCGAACGCTGGTGGTGGGCCGCGGCGGTCTCGCCGGTGGCCACGTCGACCGTGCGCAGCGCGTGCGGGATCGTCGCGATCGGCTTCATGCCGGCCCGGACGCGGAGCACCGTGCCGGTCGACATGCCTCCCTCGGTCCCGCCGGCGCGGTCGGAGGCGCGCGTGATGCCGCCTTCCGTCGCGAAGAGTTCATCGTGCGCGGCGGACCCGCGGCGACGCGTCGTCTCGAACCCGTCGCCGACCTCGACGCCCTTGATCGCCTGGACGCTCATGAGGGCCTGGGCGAGCTTGCCGTCGAGACGGCGGTCCCAGTGCACGTGCGATCCGAGCCCCGGGGGAAGACCGTAGGCGAGCACCTCGACGATGCCGCCGAGGGTGTCGCCGTCCTTCTTCGCGGCATCCACTTCGGCGACCATGCGCTCGGAGGTCGCCGGGTCGAAGCAGCGGAGCGGATCGGCGTCGAGCGCGTCGACGTCGTCGGGACCGGGGAGCTCCGCCCCCTCGGGCACCTGCACGGGACCGATCGACAGGGTGTGGCTCACGAGGCGGATGCCGAGCTCGGACAGAAAGCTGCGGGCGATCGCGCCGAGCGCGACACGAGCGGCCGTCTCGCGGGCGCTGGCGCGCTCGAGGATCGGACGGGCCTCATCGAAGTCGTACTTCTGCATGCCAACGAGGTCGGCGTGACCGGGGCGGGGGCGCGTGAGCGCGGCACCGCGGCCGCGGGAGCGCTCGCTCAACTCGGTGGGCTCGGGGTTCATGACCTCGACCCACTTGGGCCACTCGGTGTTGCCGATGCGAAGGGCGATCGGACTGCCGAGCGAGAGACCGTGTCGGACACCGCCCGAGAGGTTCAGCTCGTCCTCCTCGAACTTCATCCGCGAGCCGCGGCCGTAGCCGAGCTTGCGTCGAGCGAGGTCGGCGCGGATCGCGTCGAGCGAGACGGGGACGCCGGAGGGCAGGCCCTCCATGATGGCGACGAGTTCGGGGCCGTGGGATTCGCCGGCGGTGAGCACGCGGAGCATTGGTCTAGTCTCCCACGAGCGCACGGCGCATGACCGCCACCACATCGGGCTCGCGCGGGAGCGGTTCGTCGACGCCCCCCGTGGCGAACGCCCGGATCTGCAGGACCGCCTGGTGCAGCAGCATCCCCTCTCCCCCCGAGGCGGGCCGCCCGGCGCGGTCCCACGCCCGGGACAAGTCGGTGGGCCAGTGACCGTAGACGACGTCCATGAGCATGCCGCCCGCCGCCGCCAGGGCGTCCGCGGCCCCGGCATCCACCGATACCCCGCCCGGCAGCGTCGCGATCGTCGCATCGACGGCGTCGGTCCGTTCGCCCGCGAGCGGTGCGGCGACGACGCGGACACCGAGCCGCTCCCCCAGGTCGACGAGTCCCTGGACCGCCTCGGGGCGACGTGCGGCGACCTCGACGTCGCGGACGCCGAGCTCGGACAGCGCCACGAGCGCAGCGGATGCCGTCGCCCCCGCGCCGACGATGCGTGCGCGGTCGACGGCGTCGACACCCTGTTCACGGAGCGCGGCGACGATGCCCCCGGCATCCGTGTTGAACGCCCGCCACCCCGTGGGCGTCCGCACCAGCGTGTTCGCCGCACCGACGAGGGTGGCGCGCACGTCGCGCTCGGACGCGACGTCGAACGCCGCGCGCTTCAGCGGCATCGTCAGCGAGAGTCCGCGGTGGTCGGCGCCGAGGGCGGCGAGCTCGCCCGCGAACGACGCCTCGTCGACGCGTCGTCGGCCGTAGGTCCACTCCCAGCCGAGCAACGCGTACGCGGCGGTGTGCATGGCCGGCGACAGGCTGTGCCCGATCGGATCGCCCCAGACTTCCAGAGCGGTGGCCTCCGGGGCGGTGGCCGTCATCAGGAGCAGCCTCCGTCGGGGTTGTCGCGGCACCACTTCTGGTACTGGGCGACGGCTTTCTCATGCTCAGCGAAGGTCGCCGAGAAGACGGTCTCCCCCGTGTCGAGGTTGACCGTGACGAAGTACTGCCACGGTCCCTCGGCCGGGTTCAGAGCCGCCTTCATGGCGAGCTCTCCCGGGTTCGCGATGGGGGTGACCGGCAGACCCTTTTTCTTGTACGTGTTCCACCCGTTGTCGTCCGCGAGCTCCTCGGCGCGCGAACTCGTCCCGCCCTCGCGGTCGGCGAACGGGTACTGGGCGGTCGAGTCCATCTGCAGGAGACCGTTGGTGTCGCTGATCGCAGGATCCAACCGGTTCTGGATCACGCGGGAGACCTTATAGAAGTCGTCCTCGTAGCGGCCTTCCTTTTCGATGATCGACGCGATCGTGAGGATCTTCTCCCGTTGATCGGCGGGCACGCCGGCGTCGTCGAGGGCTGCGATGGTCCGGTCGACCATCGTCTGAACGACCTCTTTCGCGGTCACGCCGGGGTTGAAGGTGTACGTCGCCGGGAACAGCCATCCTTCGAGACTCGGCGCCTTCACCCCGTAAGCAGCGGGGTCCTTGACGGCCGCCTCGACGTCGGCGACAGGCAGCCCGACGCCTTCGGCGATGCGCGGGACCGACTGCGCGACCGTCAGGCCCTCGCGCAGCTGGGCGGTGTACTCCTGCTTGTTCGCGGGATCGAGCAGAGCCTCGAACGCCGCTTGCGAGGTCATCTTCTTCTGCAGGGAGTACACGCCCGGTTTGAGGACGTTCGGATCCTCTCCGTTGTCGATCAGATAGGAGTAGAACGCGTCGGAGGTCTTCGTGACCCCCGCATCGAAGAGGGCGCGGGAGATGTCGGCACCCGTCTGGCCCGAGAGGACCGTGACGCTCGCCTCGCCTTCGGCGAGACCGGCCTCGTAATCCTTCGGCTCCTCCCATCCGAGGACCTTCCGGATCTGATCCTCGTAGGTGTTGAACACGGCGAACCCGCCGCCGACCAGCCCGCCGATGATCGCGATGATGATGACGAAGACGCCCCACGCGGCGACCCGGCTCTTGCGCCGGTCACGGTCCTGCCGGTGCGGTGCGGCGGACGGGGCCTTCAGCCCCTCGTCCTCGAAGAGCGCGTCGATCGGGGCGGTCGACGAGGCGGTCGCCCGCTCGGTCGGGCGAGGACGCGGAGCAGCAGCGGATGCTGCCTCTTCCCGCTGCCCACCGGGGGCGGCTCCGGCGTCCGTCGCCGACCCCGTCGGCTCCTGGCTCTGCGCCCTCCGAGCGGCCCGACGCGACGACGGGATCGCCCCGTCCGTCGGAGCGGAAGGATCTGCCGGGAAGGTCTCGGGGCGGTCGTCGCGCGAGGGGGTCTCGGACATCGGTGGACTCCTGCGTCTCCTACAGCGCCGCACCGGCCGGGTTACCGGTGCTCTTCTCGACGTCGATCGCCTGCTGGAGGAGGACGACCGCGGCGATCTGGTCGACAATCCTACGAGACGACTTCTGCGAACGCCCGTTCTGACGGAGCACGGCGTTCGCCGAAACGGTGCTCAGCCGCTCGTCGACCATTCGGATGGGCGCATCGACGGCGGCGGAGAGCTCGGTGGCGAACTCGCGTGCATCCGTCGTCGATGCGGTCTCGGTGCCCCCGAGGCTGATCGGAAGACCGACGAGGATCTCGATCGGGTCGTACTCGCGCGCGATCTCGACGATGCGCGCGACCGAGGTCTCGGAGCGGGGAACCGTCTCGACGGGGACGGCGAGCATCCCGTCCGGATCGCACCGAGCGACCCCGACGCGGGCTCGCCCGACGTCGATCCCGAGTCGGACCCCGCGACGGAAACCGCTCACGCGGTCGCGCCCTCCAGTGCCGCGACGATGCCGCTCAGCGCGGTCGGCAGAGCGGACGCATCCGTTCCGCCTCCCTGAGCCACATCGTCACGGCCGCCGCCGCCGCCGCCGAGCACACCGGCAGCGGTCTTCGCGAGCAGGCCGGCCTTGGCACCCGCGGCGCGCGCGGCCTCGTTCGTGGCGACGATGATGATCGGACGCCCACCGGCCTCACCCGCGAGGGCGACGACACCGGCGTCGGAACCGAGACGCTCGCGCACCTGCAGCGCGAGGGTCCGCAGGTCGTCTGCGGAGGCGACCGAGCCGATCGACTGCGCCACCACACGGTAGGAACCGGCGGAGACGGCGGATGCCGCAAGAGTCGGGACCCGCTCGCCGAGGGCCTTCGCCTCGAACTGGGCGATCTTCTTCTCTGCCGCCTTGAGGCTCGCCTGGAGCTCCGCGATGCGGGCGGGCAGCTGGTCACGCGGGATCTTCAGTCCCGAGGTGAGCTGGGACACGATCGCCCGCTCGGCCGCGAGCTCGCGGAACGCATCCTGACCCACGAGGGCCTCGACGCGGCGGTTGGAGGCGCCGACCGACGACTCCCCCACGAGGTTGATGAGCCCGACCTGGGCGCTCGAGGACACATGAGTGCCGGCGCACAGCTCGCGCGACCAGGGGCCGCCGATGTCGACCATCCGCACGGTGTCGCCGTACTTCTCGCCGAACAGCGCCATGGCGCCCGCGGCCTTCGCCTCGTCGAGCGACATGACCCGGGTCGTGACCTCCAGGTCGTCGCGGACGGCGTTGTTGGCGATCTCCTCGATCTCGCTCCGGGTCTCGGGCGAGAGCGCCTGACCCCACGAGAAGTCGAACCGCAGATATCCTGCGCGGTTGAGGGAGCCCGCCTGGGTGGCGCTCTTCCCGAGGGTGTCGCGCAGAGCGGCGTGAACGAGGTGGGTGGCGGAGTGAGCCTGCGCGGCCGCACGGCGGTTCGCGGCATCCACCACCGTCGTCGCGGCGTGACCGACGGCGACCTCGCCCGTGGTCACCTCGACCGTGTGGCTGATGAGACCGGGGACGGGCTTCTGCACGTCGAGGACCTCGAGTTCGTAGCCCGGACCGACGATGACGCCCTTGTCAGCGACCTGGCCGCCGGACTCCGCGTAGAGGGCGGTCTCGGCGGTGATGACCTCGGCGATCTGCCCCTGCGCGGCACGATCGGCCGGGGCGCCGTCGACGAGGATGCCGAGGATCCGGGACTCCGTCTCGAGATCCGTGTATCCCGTGAAGACCGTCTCACCCAGCGCGCGGAAGTCGCGGTAGACGCTCGTGTCGGCGAGCTGACGCTTGCGCGAGCGGGCGTCGGCCTTGGCGCGGTCCCGCTGCTCCTTCATGAGGGTGTCGAATCCGGCGCGGTCGACCGTGAGGCCGGCTTCCTCGGCGATCTCGAGCGTGAGGTCGATCGGGAAGCCGTACGTGTCGTGCAGCAGGAACGCCTGCGAGCCGCTCAGCGCGGTCGACTGCGTGGACTTCGCGGACTCGATCGAGGTGTCGAGGATCTCCGACCCGCTCGCGAGGGTGCGCAGGAACGTCGCCTCCTCGGCCAGCGCGTACTGCGACAGCCGGGCGTAGTCGGTCTCGACGACGGGGTACGACTCCTTCATGGCGTCCCGGGAGACGGCGAAGAGCTCCGCGAACGTCGGTCCCTCGACGCCCAGCAGACGCATCGAGCGGATCGCGCGGCGCATGAGACGGCGCAGGATGTAGCCGCGGCCGTCGTTGGCCGGAGTGACGCCGTCGGACAGGAGCATGAGCGACGAGCGGATGTGGTCCGCCACCACACGGAAGCGAACGTCGTCGTCGTGGTTCTCGCCGTACCGCTTGCCCGAGAGCTCCACGGCCTTGTCGAGGACGGGACGGACCTGGTCCGTCTCGTACATGTTGTCGACACCCTGCTTGATGAACGCGACGCGCTCGAGCCCCATACCGGTGTCGATGTTCTGCGCGGGCAGATCCCCGATGATGTCGAACTCGTACTTCGAGCGCACGTTCGTGATCTCGTACTGCATGAACACGAGGTTCCAGATCTCGACGTAGCGGTCGTCATCCGTGGCGGGTCCGCCGTCGACGCCGTACTCGGGACCGCGGTCGAAGAAGATCTCGGAGCACGGGCCGGCGGGACCGGGAAGCCCCGTGGTCCAGTAGTTGGTGTCCTTGCCCAGGCGCTGGATGCGCTCCTCGGGGAGGCTCGAGTGCTCGAGCCAGAGCTGGATCGCCTCGTCGTCCTCCTCGTAGACGGTGACCCAGAGGTCCTTCGGATCGAATCCGAGCCCCCCGTCGTCGTCGGGCGTGGTGAGGAGCTCCCAGGCGTACCGGATCGCGTCCTTCTTGAAGTAGTCGCCGAACGACCAGTTGCCCAGCATCTGGAAGAACGTGCCGTGACGCGGGGTCTTGCCGACCTCTTCGATGTCGTTCGTGCGGATGCACTTCTGGTTGTCCGCCGCACGCTTGTAGGGCGCGGGAACATCGCCCGAGAGATACGGGATGAAGGGGACCATGCCGGCGACGGTGAACAGCAGCGCCGGGTCGTCGCTGACGAGGGATGCCGAGGGCACGATCGTGTGCCCGCGCTTCTCGAAGTAGTCCAGGTAGCGCCGGGCGATCTCAGCGGTCTTCATCGTGTGTCCTCAAACTGCATGCGGGATCGGTCGCGTCCCAGGGGCCGCGACCGGGAGATGGGGAAGTGGGTCAGTCGCCCTGCGGGGCGGACGCGGCATCCTTCGACAGGGCGTCCTGCGCGTCGGCGACGATGCCCTCGATCTTCGCCTCCTGCGTCCGGTAGGCCTCGCCCATCCGGTCGGTGAACTCGGAGATGCGGAGGTCGACCTCGGAAAGGAGTTCCTGGCCTCGCGGGTCCTTGTTGACCAGGTGCGCGGCGACGAAGCCGGCGACGATGCCCATCAGGAACCAGAGGACTTTCTTCATGGGGTCCATGTTAGGTGCAAAGCAGAAGGGGCGCCGGGTGAACCCGACGCCCCTTCGAACCGCTGAGCGGTCGAACCTCGCTTAGCGCGCGGCGTAGTACTCGACGACGAGCTGGACTTCACAGGTCACCGGGACCTCGGCGCGCTTGGGGCGACGCTCGAGACGGGCCTGGAGCTTGTCGAGCTCGACCGACAGGTAACCGGGAACCGGGGGCAGGACTTCGGCGTGACCGCCGGCGGCTGCGACCTGGAACGGCTCGAGAGCCTCGCTCTTGGCCTTGACGTGGATCGTCTGGCCCGGCTTCACGCGGAAGGACGGGCGGTCGACGAGCTGGCCGTCGACGAGGATGTGTCGGTGCACGACGAGCTGACGCGCCTGCGCCGTCGTGCGGGCGAAGCCCGAACGGAGCACGAGCGAGTCGAGACGCATCTCGAGGAGCTCGACGAGGTTCTCACCGGTCAGACCCTCCGTGCGGCGGGCCTCGTTGAAGGTGTTGCGCATCTGCTTCTCGCGGATGCCGTACTGCTCGCGCAGACGCTGCTTCTCGCGAAGACGGACGGCGTAGTCGCTGTCCTGCTTGCGCTTGGTGCGGCCGTGCTCACCGGGAGCGTAGGGACGCTTCTCGAGGTAGCGGGCGGCCTTGGGGGTCAGTGCGACGCCGAGGGCGCGCGAGAGGCGCACCTTGCGGCGGTCCTGGGACTTCGTTGCCACGAAATCTTCCTTCCATGACGTGGCCATGTCTTTCACGGCTCACGGGCGTATCGCCGTCTCTCGCCCTTTCGGACTGCACGCCGGGGCACGCCGAAAGGTGGGAAAGAGAGAAGAGGATGCCCGAAAACACGGTTTCGAGCCGATTAAGCCTAACAGACGGTTGGGATCATCCCTGGCCGCGAGCCAGATCGAGTGCACCGGGCGGGTAGAAGGGGAACGCATCCGGGTGGAGGTCATCGAGCCGGTACCAGCCGACCGACGTCTCACCGTCGAGAACCTGGATCCGCTCGTCGACGCTCAGGGCATCGAGCTCGGGACTGCTCACCGCGAAGAGGTACGCGATCTCGTGTCCGGGCCGGCCCTCGTTGTCGAAGATGTTCTCGATGACCCCGAGGAGCCGCGACTCCGTCACCGTCGCCCCGAGTTCCTCTGCGAGCTCTCGGCGGACGGCCGCCTCGGCCGTCTCCCCCGGTTCCACACCGCCGCCCGGAGCCCGCAAGAAGGCCGGGCGGACCGTCGTCGCCGGATACAGCTCCCCCAGGATGAACCCGTCCCTCATGACGACCGCCACCGAGATCACGCGGATGCGAGGGCGGGAACGGACCTCGGCTGCGTAGGCGCGGAGCGCCCGGCCGTAGAGCGGTATCCCGTCAGCGAGAGCCGCGAGGGCGGTGCGGAGCGCACGGACGGCTTTGTCGTCGTCGTACAGGGCGAGCGCTCGGAAGCCGGCCGCGGCGCCCGCCAACGGGTCGGTCGGCGGGACGTCCCTCAGAATGGCGATCGCGCCCGAGGCATCCCCCACGTTGCGCAGGGAACTCGCCAGCTGGATCCTCGCCTGCGTCTCGTAGGGAAACTCGAGCCCCGCAGCGAGCGCCGCGCGATAGAGCGGGATCGCCGCCGCCTCCTCCCCCAGGAAGTCCTCGACGGACGCACGCTCGAACAGGGCTCGAGGGTCGCTGCCGGGAGTCCCCGCGAGCGCGCCGCTCATCGCGGCGCGGAGCTCGTCGGGCTTCTCTTCGTCGGCCGCCGCCCACACATCGTCGATCCTCCGGCCGAGGTCATCGGCCCCGCCTGCTGCAGGTGCATCGCCGCTCAGCATCGCTCGGACGCGCCGCTGCAGCGGTTCCAGCCCCACGTCGACGTTCGCGTCACGCGCGAAGACGGTGAGTCCGCGCAGCGCCACGCCGGCATCACTCAGCTCGCCGGACAGCAGATGGGCGAAGAAGGCGGCATCCGGGACCTCGCGCACGGTGCCGTGCTCGAGCTCATCCCATTCCGGCGGGCCTTCCGGGACGCAGTCCGCGGCGATCAGGACGTGCTGACGCCGCGTCGAGTTGGCGCCGCTCCACTCGGAGCCCGCCTCCACGACGATGCCCGCCCGATAGCCGGTCTCTTCGCGGAGTTCCCGGACGCCCGCCTCTCGCGGCGACTCACCCGGATCGACGGCGCCCCCGGGGATCTCGGCGATGACACGCTGCGGGCCGACCCGGAATTGATCGAAGAGGACCACCGTGCCATGCGGGGTGAAGGCGATGACCGCGATCGTGTCGCCCTGGTCGAGGACGTCCCAGTCGGCGCGCGCGCCGTCCGGCATCCGGTACACGTCGCGCCGGATCCGGGTGAAGCCGTCGTAGACGACCTCACCCGATTCGCGCACCCACCGAGGATCAGTCACCGAGGATCTTCCGGATCTTCTCGAGTCGGGCGGAGATGTCCCGCTCCACACCCCGACCGGTCGGCTCGTAATAGCGGCGACCACGCAGCTCGTCGGGCAAGTACTGCTGCGTCGCGACGCCGACATCGAGATCGTGCGGGTACACGTACCCCTTGCCGTGACCCAGGCGCTTCGCTCCGGCGTAATGCGCGTCCCTCAGGTGGATCGGCACCCGGCCGAAACCGCCGGCACGGACGTCCGCGATCGCCGCGTTGATCGCGGTGTACGCGGCGTTCGATTTCGCCGTGGTCGCGAGGTAGGCGGTCGCTTCCGCCAGGGGGATGCGTCCCTCCGGCATCCCGATGAACGCAACCGCGTCAGCCGCGGCGACCGCGATCTGGAGCGCCTGCGGGTCGGCGAGTCCGATGTCCTCCGCGGCGGAGATGACGAGGCGCCGCGCGATGAACCGGGGATCCTCACCGGCTTCGATCATTCGGGCGAGGTAGTGGATCGCGGCATCCGGGTCGGATCCGCGGATCGACTTGATGAAGGCACTGATGACGTCGTAGTGCTCGTCGCCCTGCCGGTCGTACCGCAGCAGCGCGCGGTCGACGGCCTGCGCGACGTGCTCCGCCGTGATGACCGGCGGGGCGGTCTCCTCGGCGCCGTCATCCGATTCGTCGGTCGGCTCCGCGGGTTCAGCCATGGACGCCGCGGCCTCGAGCGAGGTCAACGCACGCCGCGCGTCACCGGATGCGAGGTGGACCAACGCGGCGCGCGCCTCGTCCGACAGGCTGACCGCACCCGCGAGTCCCCTCGCGTCGCTGACGGCTCGGTCGATCAGCATCCCGAGGTCCGCATCGGTGAGCGGCTGCAGGGTGAGCAGAAGCGACCGCGACAGCAGCGGCGAGATGACCGAGAAGGAAGGGTTCTCGGTGGTCGCGGCGATGAGGATGACCCACCCGTTCTCGACACCCGGGAGCAGCGCATCCTGCTGAGCCTTCGTGAAGCGGTGGATCTCATCGAGGAAGAGGATCGTGGAGGCGCCGTAGAGGTCGCGCTGCGTCATCGCCTCCTGCATGACCTCGCGGACGTCCTTGACGCCGGCAGTCACCGCGGACAGCTCCACGAACCGACGGCCCGACGTCCGCGCGATCGCTTGCGCCAGCGTCGTCTTCCCCGTCCCCGGCGGCCCCCACAGGATCACGGACACCGCGCCGGTGGTCGCGCGCCCCGAATCTGCGAGGGCGACGAGCGGCGAACCGGGGCGCAGCAGATGCGTCTGACCGGCCACCTCGTCGAGAGATGCCGGTCGCATCCTGACGGCCAGTGGCGTCGCTCCACGGAAAAGCGCGTCACTCTGTGCCATCGTCCCAGGCTAATCGCCGTCACCGACATCCCGGGTCGAGGCATGGCCGCCGGGTTTTGTCGCGAGCGCGCGAGCCGAATAATCTGCAGGTGGCTGGGCTAGTGCGCAGCCCCGACGGAAGGATCGCCGTGGCAGCGGGCAAGAGCAGGCCGCGCGCAAGCGCACAGGAACGGGAGCGCGTCCGCCTCTATGAGGCGCGCCGACGCTTCAACGCGTCGCTGGTGCAGCGCCGCCGCCGCGACAACGTGATCGCCGGCGTCGCGGGCGGCATCCTTCTTCTGGGGATCCTGGCGGGTCAGGCGGCCTACTACACCGTGGGCCCCGGAACTCCCGGACCCGCACCGAGCCCGACTCCGACCTCGACGACGAGCGAGACACCCGCGCCGTCGCCCACGGCGACGGATTCGCCGACGCCCACTCCGACCCCGTGACCGCCGCGTACTAGGCTGAGTCACTAATCCGACCCCCCATGCGGCGCATGCCGCCGACGAGGTGACCCCCGTGAGTTCCGCCACCCCCGAATCCGCCGAGACCCAGCCGTGGGGCCGCGTCGACGACGACGGCACCGTCTCCGTCCGTGAGGGCGACCAGTGGCGCGTCGTCGGCCAGTACCCCGACGGCACCCCCGAAGAGGCGCTCGCCTACTTCGAGCGCAAGTATGCAGACCTCGCCTCCGAGGTGACGCTGCTCGAGGTGCGCCACCGTCGGGGCGGCGCCTCGGCATCCGACCTGCGCGGCACCGCCCGGACGATCCGTGAACGGCTCGACGGCGCTGCCGCAGTCGGCGACCTGGCCACGCTCGAGGCACGCGTCACCGCACTGGAGGGGGCACTGTCCGAGGCGAGCGCGGAAGAGGCGCAGGCGCAGCGGGCAGCAGTGGATGCCGCCGTCGCCGAGCGCGAGAGCATCGTCGCCGAGATCGAGGCGATCGCCGCCAAGGACCCGCGCTCCATCCAATGGAAGCAGACGACGGCGGACGTAGCCGCGCTGTTCGCACGCTGGCAGGAGCACCAGAGCACCGGCCCCCGCCTGCCCAAGGCGGTCGGTCAGCAGCTCTGGAAGCGATTCCGTGACGCACGTGCCGTCGTCGACAAGAACCGGCGCGAGTTCTACTCGAGCCTCGACGAGCAGCACAAGAGCGCCCGCGATGCGAAGACGCGCCTCGTCGAGCGCGCCGAGGCGCTGGCGCCGAGGGGTGAGGATGGCATCTCGGCGTACCGCGAGCTGCTCGACCAGTGGAAGAGCGCCGGCCGCGCCGGAAAGAAGGCGGACGACGCTCTCTGGGCCCGGTTCAAGGCAGCCGGCGACGTCCTCTACGGCGCGCGCATCGAACGCGAGAACGCGGACGTAGAAGCATCGAAGGAGAAGATCGAGGCCAAGCGCGCTCTGCTCGACGAAGCTGCCGCCGTCGCGAAGGAGAAGGACAACGCCAAGGCGCGCACACTCCTCACGAACATCCAGCGCCGCTGGGACGAGATCGGTCGGGTGTTCCCGCGCGACACCGAGCGCGGGCTGGACGACCAGCTCCGCAAGGTCGAGACCACGCTGAAGTCCCGCGAGGACGAGGACTGGAAGCGCAACAACCCCGAGACGAAGGCGCGTCAGAACGACATGACGAGCCAGCTCCAGGACGCCATCACCAAGCTCGAAGAAGAACTCGCGGCCGCAGAGGCCACGAAGGACAAAGCCGCCATCGCCAAGGCGAAGGACGCTCTCGAAGCCCGCAAGGGCTGGCTGCGCGCCCTCGGCGGCTGACACCTCGTACCGACAGAGAGCGGAGCACTCCCCCGGGGTGCTCCGCTCTCTGTGTTCTCCACAGAGGTGTCGGCAGTCCGACGGCGACGCACCTCGATGGCGCAGACTGCCCTCATGTGGCCGTTCCTCTACTTCGCCGATGATCGGTTGTCGACTGCGGAGCTGACTGCCGCCCGTCTCGACGGCGACCTGGTGGAGGTCGGCGAGGCGTTCATGCCGGCGGACGCCGTCGAGACACGAGAGCTGCGCGCAGCATCCTTCCGCTCCATCGGCGGGCCGGAGCGCGCAGTCACCCACGCGAGCGCGGCGTGGGTGCACGGTGCCATCCCGGACCCGCCGCTCATTCACACTCTGCAGCGCGCCGGCCGGCGGCGAGCAGCCTTCCCGGTCGACGCGCGCATCCGGTTCCGGGATGTCGCGCTACCCGCCGGCGACGTCGAGCTCATCAGCGGCATCGCTGTGACGACGCCCGTCCGCACCCTCGTCGACCTCGTCCGCGACGCCGTGGTCGGCGGATCGCCGCGCCACCTGGTCGATGACATGCTCGCGTGGCGACCGGACCTCCTCACCGATGCGGTCATCTGGATCGACGCGGCGGGGCCCATCCACCACAAACGGGCGGCGGCCGCAGAACTACGGCGGCGTCAGGAAGACGTGACCCGGTAGACGTCGTAGACGGCGTCGATGCGCCGGACGGCGTTCAACACGCGATCGAGGTGGACGGTGTCGCCCATCTCGAAGACGTAACGACTGAGCGCGAGACGGTCGTTGGTCGTCTGCACGGATGCCGACAGGATGTTCACGTGGTGTTCGCTGAGCACTCGCGTGATGTCGCTGAGCAGGCCCGAACGGTCGAGCGCCTCCACCTGGATGTGCACGAGGAAGACGCTCTTCGACGTCGGAGCCCAGGACACGTCGATCAGTCGATCGGGCTGATCGCGGAGCGAGCCGACGTTCGTGCAGTCTGCTCGGTGCACCGACACACCGCTTCCACGGGTCACGAAGCCCACGATCTCGTCGCCCGGCACCGGTGTACAGCACTTGGCGAGCTTGACGAGGATGTCGGGGGCACCGCGGACGAGGACACCGGAGTCGCCGCCGCGCGGCGCCTTCGAGCGCCCTACGGCCGGCAGGTCGATGGGACCGGTGGAGGTCTCCTCCTCCTCGGAACGGACGAGCGCGGTCACCTTCTCGATGACGGACTGCGTCGACACGTGGCCTTCGCCGACCGCCGCGTAGAGCGCGGTCACGTCTTCGTACCGGAGCTGGTGGGCGACAGCGGTGAACGAGTCCTGGCTCATGAGCCGCTGCAGCGGTAGGTTCTGTCGGCGCATCGCGCGGGCGATCGCGTCCTTGCCCTGCTCGACGGCCTCGTCTCTGCGTTCCTTCGTGAACCAGCCGCGGATCTTGTTGCGCGCTCGGGTGCTCTTGACGAAGGCCAGCCAGTCCTGGCTCGGCCCGGCATCCGGATTCTTCGAGGTGAACACCTCGACGACGTCACCCGAGTGGAGTTCGGACTCGAGGGGAACGAGCCTGCCGTTGACCTTCGCCCCCATCGTGCGGTGGCCGATCTCGGTGTGCACCGCGTACGCGAAGTCGACCGGGGTCGCCCCCGCGGGAAGCCCCACGACACGACCCTTCGGGGTGAAGACGTAGACCTCCTTCGCACCGATCTCGAAGCGCAGCGAGTCGAGGAACTCACCGGGGTCTGCGGTCTCTGCCTGCCAGTCGGAGATGTGCGCGAGCCAGGCCATGTCCTGGTCGATCGCCTTGGAGTCCGCCTTGCCGCCGGCGATCTGCTCTTTGTACTTCCAGTGCGCCGCGACGCCGTACTCGGCCTGCTGGTGCATCTCGTGCGTGCGGATCTGGATCTCCACCGTGCGTCCGCCGGGACCGATGACCGTCGTGTGGAGCGACTGGTAGAGGTTGAACTTCGGCGTCGCGATGTAGTCCTTGAACCGGCCGGGGATCGGCGTCCATCGTGCGTGGATCGCACCGAGGACGGCGTAGCAATCCCTGACCGTGCCCACCATGATGCGGATGCCGATGAGGTCGTAGATGTCGTCGAACTCGCGACCGCGGACCACCATCTTCTGGTACACGGAGTACAGCTGCTTGGGCCGCCCCATGACGCGTCCGCGGATGCGGAGGTCTCGCAGGTCCGCCTCGACGTTGTCGATGACCGTGTGCACGTACTGCTCGCGCTGCGGGGTGCGCTGCTTCACGAGCGAGTCGATCTCGGCGTAGAGCTTGGGGTGGAGCACCGCGAACGACAGATCCTCGAGCTCGCTCTTGGCGGTCTGGATGCCGAGACGGTGCGCCAGCGGCGCGTAGATCTCGAGCGTCTCGCGGGCCTTCTTGGCGGCCTTCTCGGGAGGGACGAACCCCCAGGTGCGAGCGTTGTGCAGGCGGTCCGCGAGCTTGATCAGCAGAACGCGGATGTCTTTGGACATCGCGACGATCATCTTGCGGACGGTCTCCGCCTGCGCAGCGTCGCCGTACTTGACCTTGTCGAGCTTCGTGACGCCGTCGACCAGCATCGCGACCTCGTCGCCGAAGTCGGCGGTCAGCTGATCGAGCGAGTAGTCGGTGTCCTCGACCGTATCGTGCAGGAGGGCCGCGGCGATCGCGCGTGGACCGAGGCCGAGTTCGGCGAGGATCTGCGCGACCGCGAGCGGATGCGTGATGTACGGCTCGCCGCTCTGGCGCTTCTGGGACGCGTGCGCTTTCGCCGCCGTCCGGTACGCGCGCTCGACGATCGCGATGTCGCCCTTGGGGTGGTGAACGCGCACCGTCCGCATGAGCTCTTCGAGGGCGTCGCGAGACGGCGCCCGCGAGAAGATGCGCGGCACGAGCCTGCGCAGCGATTGCCCGCCCGTCGCAGACCCTGTCGGAGTGACCGCTTCAGCCATGCGATCGCCTCCTGTATGCCCGTACGCGCCTGGAACTGGAGGTCAATCCTACGCCCGCGCGCATCCGGCTCAGACCGCGGCGACGGCTGCCGAGCGAGCCTCCACGACACGCTGGTCGCGCGCCTTGAGGTCGGCCTCGTTCTCGCGCAGGAGCGAGTACAGCGGCGCAGCGACGAACAGCGTGGAGTACGCCGCGACGATCGTTCCGACGAAGATCGACAGCGAGATGTCCGTCAGGGTCTGAGCCCCGAGCCACAGGGCGCCGATGAAGAGGATCGCCCCCGTCGGCAGCACCGCCACGACGGTCGTGTTGATCGATCGGATGAGGGTCTGGTTCACGGCGAGGTTGACCGACTCGCCGAAGGTCCGACCGGACTTCTCGCCGTCCTCGAAGGTGTTCTCGCGGATCTTGTCGAAGACGACCGTGGTGTCGTACAGCGAGTAGGACAAGATCGTGAGGAAGCCGATCACGGCCGCAGGCGAGATCTCGAAGCCGAACAGCGCGTAGACGCCCACGGTGACGACGAGCACGTCGACCAGACCGATCATGGCGGCGACCGACATCTTGAAGGTACGGAAGTACAGCGCGAGGATCACGAACGTCAGTACGAGGAAGATCGCCAGGCCCCAGAGGGATTGACGAGTCACGCTCTCCCCCCAGCTCGGCCCGATGAACGACGAGCTGACGCTCTTGTCCGACACCCCGTACGCCTCGACGAGAGCCGAGGTGACCTCGCGGGTCTCGATCTCACCCATCTGGTCGGTCTGGATGCGGAGGCTGTCGTCGCCGACCGTCGTGACGCGCGGCGCGGCGTCCGGGACGACCGACTGGACCGCCTTGGTCGCGAGCAGCTGGTCGGGCTTGGCGACGTCGTTGACGGTGAACTGCGATCCGCCGGTGAACTCGATCGAGAACTGGACCGGACGGAAGACCGGCACGAGCGCCGAACCGATCACGAGGATCGCCGCGATCAGGAACCAGAGACGGCGACGGCCGACGAACGGGAAGGAGACCTTGCCCGTGTAGAGATCGTTACCGAAATCACTCATGGAACGCATCAGTCGTTCCCCTCCCCTGCCGAGCGGTTGGTGCCGCTCTGCTCCGCGAGCTTGCGCTCAGCGATGGTCTGTCGGCGGACGGCTTCGCTGCGGGACCGCGACGAGCGCTTCTCGGCCTGGGACTTGCCGCCGGCGGCGACGGGTGCGCGGAACTGCGCACGACCACGGTAGACGGCACCGAGTGCGGTCGGGTCGAGACCCGAGAGCGGATGCCCCCCGCCGAAGAAACGCGTCCGCGCGAGCAGCTGCATCACAGGGTGCGTGAAGAGCACGAAGATCAGCACGTCGATGACGGTGGTCAGACCCAGCGTGAAGGCGAAGCCCTTCACCGTCGAGTCGGCCAGGATGTACAGCACGACGGCGGCGAGGATGTTGATCGACTTCGAGATGTAGATCGTGCGCTTGGCGCGATCCCAGCCGTCTTCGACGGCACCGGTAATCGACTTGCCGTCGCGGAGTTCGTCCCTGACGCGCTCGAAGTAGACGATGAACGAGTCGGCCGTGAAGCCGATCGTCACGATCAGGCCGGCCACACCCGCAAGCGAGAGTCGGAACCCCATCCGCCACGCGAGGATGCAGAGGGTGATGTAGGTGAGGACGCCCATGACCGCGAGCGAGGCGATGATGACCGAGCCGAGGGCACGGTAGACCGTCAGCGAGTAGATGGCGACCAGGGCGAGACCGATGAGTCCGGCGACGAGACCGATGAGCAGCTGCTGCGATCCGAGCGTCGCCGAGATCGAGTTGCTGCTCTGGACCTCGAAGCTCAGCGGAAGAGCGCCGTACTTGAGCTGATCCGCGAGCGTCTTCGAGGTCTCCTGGTCGAAGTTGCCGGTGATCTGCGGCTTGCCGTCGGTGATCACGGCGTTCATCGACGGAGCGGAGATGACCTCGCCGTCCAGGACGAAGGCGAACTGGTTCTGCGGCGACTGCAGGTTGAAGAGCCGCTGGCTGATGTCGCCGAAAGTCTTGGTGCCGGCGCCGTTGAAGACGATGTTGACGGCCCACTGGCCGTTCTGCGAGTTCAGACCGTTGGTCGCGTCGGAGATCGCGGAGCCAGTGAGCTCCACGGGCCCCAGGAGGTACTTGGCCGAACCGTCCGCGTCGCAGGTGATCAGCGGCTGATCCGCGGGTTCCTGGGCCGGGTCGTTCGCGGGCTTCGCGCAGTCGTAGGCGAGGAACTCGGCCTGCACCTCTTCCGTCGCCCACGACAGATCGCTGCCGTTCGTCGGCGCCGGAGTGGGAGTCGCGTTCAGGGACGGACCGGGCGTCGGGTACGGGGTCTGCTTGCCGTCGTCACCGACGAACGTGTTGCTCGGGGCCGCCGTGTAGAGGACGGCCCGCAGCTGCATCTGCGCCGAACGGCCGATGCGGTCGCGCGTCTCCTCGTCGGCGATGCCCGGAAGCTGCACCACGATCTGGTTGCCCGCCTGCGTCGTGATGTCGGTCTCGCCGACACCCGAGGCATCCACACGCTGACGGATGATCGAGACCGCCTGCTGCATCTGATCCGCTGTGGGCTGAGCGCCCTCCCGGGTCTGCGCCTGCAGGATGATCTGCGTGCCGCCCTGGAGGTCGAGCGCCAACTCGGGCACCCACGAACTCTTCTCGAAGAGGATGACGCCCGCGGCGTTCACCCCGAAAAGCACGGCGGTCAGGGCGAGAAGTCCGATGAGTGCGCGCCAGGCGCGGCGGACGGGGGTGGATGAAGCCACGGAGGGAACTTTCTTCAGGGACCGCCGAAGCGGAGGAGATCAGGCCTTGGGCTTGTCGTCCGCGTCGGGCGTGCTGTCGACGGGACGCGAGTCGAGGATCGTCTCGTCGCGCGAGACGATGACGTCGTCACCGGCGACCTGCTCGTCCTCGTCGACGACAGGCTCCTCGTCCTCCACGATGCGGAGGATGGCCTGGCTGTGGACCTCGACGACCATGCCGGGAGCGAGCTCCACGTGAGCCGGCTTGGAGAGGTCGGTCGGATCGTACTCGACGATCGTGCCGTAGAGCCCGCCCTGGAGCAGGACCTTGACGCCCGGGACCATCTGCTGAGCCTTCTGCTCCTGCTGCTCCTTCATCTTCTTCGCGCGGCGACGCGAGCTGACGAACATGAAGACCAGCAGAGCCGCCAGCAGGATGAGCAGGCCGTAGTCCATGAAGAAGTTTCCTCCGGTGGCCTGCTGGGTGTTCTGCTGGGAGAGAAGCAACATGGACGCGGGTCCGCCTTTCGGGAGGGCACGCCGCATCGATGCGGCGAAGAGGGTGGGAGGCCGGAGCCTTCAGCGATTATAGGTCATCGAGGGTCAGCGCCCCGTCGTGACGGGGGATCCCCAGGTGGGCGTAGGCCTCGGGGGTCGCGACCCGCCCCCGGGGAGTGCGTCCCATGAACCCGATCCGGACGAGGTAGGGCTCGACGACCGACTCGATCGTGTCGGCTTCCTCCCCCACCGTGACGGCGAGGGTGTTCAGTCCCACGGGGCCGCCGCGGAAACGTCGCACGAGCGCGTCGAGCACCGCTCGGTCGAGGCGGTCGAGTCCGAGGTCGTCGACGTCGTAAAGCTCGAGGGCCGCCGAGACGTCGCCCGTGGTCGCCTGTGTCGACGAGCCGCCGTGGACGACGACGTAGTCGCGCACGCGGCGCAGCAGCCGGTTCGCGATGCGAGGGGTGCCGCGCGAGCGGCGGGCGATCTCCTCCCGGGATGCCGCGGGCACATCGACGTCGAGCATCACCGCCGAGCGGGCGATGACCTGCTCCAGCTCGACCGGCTCGTAGTACTCGAGGTGCGCGGTGAAGCCGAAGCGGTCGCGCAGGGGGTTGGGCAGCAGCCCGGAGCGGGTGGTCGCACCGACGAGGGTGAAGGGCGCGAGGTCGAGCGGGATGCTGGTCGCACCCGCTCCCTTTCCGACCATGATGTCGATGCGGAAGTCCTCCATCGCGAGGTACAGCATCTCCTCGGCGGAGCGCGCCATGCGGTGGATCTCGTCGATGAACAGCACCTCACCCGGCACGAGGCTCGACAGGAGGGCGGCGAGGTCGCCGGCGTGCTGGATCGCGGGACCGCTCGACATCCGGAGCGGCCGCTCGCTCTCGTGCGCGACGATCATCGCGAGAGTCGTCTTACCCAGTCCGGGCGGGCCCGACAGGAGGATGTGGTCGGCGGGACGCTGTTGGATGCGGGCGGCATCCAACAGCAACTGCAGCTGTCCGCGCACCTTCATCTGCCCGATGAACTCCGCGAGTGAGCCGGGGCGGAGCGCACCCTCGACGGCGAGCTCGGTCTCGTTCTCGGGGAGGCGCTGGTCGCGGGGATCAGACACCGGAGCGCTCCGCACGGGCCGGGCCCAGCTGGGCGAGCGCGAGTTTGAGGAGTGCCGGTACCGACGCTCCGGCGGGCGCATCGGCGAGGACGTTCTCCGCCGTCTCGAGTGCGACGCGTTCGTTCCACCCGAGCGCCATGAGGGCCGCGGACACCTGCGCGCCCAGCCCCTGCGGAATCGGGGCGCCCGCGGCGGTGCGGGTGGGCGCCGTGAGCTTGCCGGCCAGCTGGACCACGATGAGCTTGGCGGTCTTCGGACCGATGCCCGAGACACGACGGAACGGAGCGTCGTCCTCGTCGGCGACCGCCGTCGCGATCTGGTCGACAGTGAGGGACGAGAGGACACCGAGGGCGGACTTCGGACCCACGCCGGACACGCTGAGCAGATGCCCGAAGACGTCGAGCTCGGAGCGGTCCTCGAATCCGAAGAGCAGCATGGCGTCTTCACGGACGATCATCGCCGTGTGGACGAAGACCTCGTCGCCCAGGTGCACCTGCCGTGCGTACTGAGCGGTGACGGCCACGGCGTATCCCACACCGTGCACGTCGATGACGGCGGAGTCGGGTTCGAGGTGGATCACGCGACCGCGCAGCGAGGAGATCATGCGACGAGCCTACGGGAGCGTTCGGACGTATGTTCGAGCGACACGCGTCAGCGTCGCGACGCCTTCTCGGCCTCAGCCCAGGCGCGCTGGGCCGGCGTCAGCGCCGCACCGACGGGGGCCGACGACCCGCGCCGCCAGGCATGGCACAGCGCGAGCGCCAGGGCATCCGCTGCGTCGGCCGGCTGCGGGAGAGCGTCCAGACGCAGCACGCGGGCGACCATCGTCTGGACCTGGAGCTTCTCGGCGTTCCCATACCCGGTGATCGCCGCCTTCACCTCCGACGGAGTGTGCGTCGCGGCGGGCAGCCCGTGCTCGGCCGCGAGGAGCAGAGCTATGCCGCTCGCCTGGGCGGTGCCCATCACCGTGCTCCGGTTCTGCTGCGCGAAGACCCGCTCGACGGCGACGACGTCGGGCCCGTGCTCGGCCAGGACCGCACGGATGCCGGCGGCGATCGTCGCGAGGCGCTGCTCGATCGGCGCCTCCGGCGAGGAGCGGACGACACCTACGTGGACGAGCGAGGCCGACCGGTCGGGGCGGACATCGACCACCCCGACGCCGCACCGGGTCAGGCCCGGGTCGATCCCGAGAACGCGAAGAGCGGATGCCACTCCCCCACGCTAGGCGGGAGGTGCGGCATCCGCTCGTCGGCGCGCCCGGTGAGGCCTTACTCTGACTCGTCGTCCTCGAGCTCGGCCTGCACCTCGGCGGTGAGGTCGAAGTTGGCGTACACGTTCTGGACGTCTTCGCTGTCCTCGAGGGCGTCGATCAGTCGGAAGACCTTGCGCGCCGTGTCGGCGTCGATCTCGACCTTGAGGTTCGGGACGAACTCGACGTCCGCCGACTCGTACTCGATACCTGCGTCGGTCAGCGCGGTGCGGACAGAGACGAGGTCGGATGCCTCGGTGACGACCTCGAAGCCCTCGGAGTGCGGCTCGATCTCCTCGGCGCCCGCCTCGAGGGCGGTCATCATGACGTCGTCCTCGGTCGTGCCCTCGCCGGAGACGACGATGACGCCCTTGCGGGCGAAGTTGTACGCGACCGAGCCGGGGTCGGCGAGCGTGCCGCCGTTGCGGGTGAGGGCGGTCCGGACCTCGGCGGCGGCGCGGTTCTTGTTGTCGGTCAGACACTCGACCATGAGTGCCACGCCGTTCGGGCCGTAGGCCTCGTACATGATCGAGGTGTACTCGACGGACTCGCCACCGATGCCTGCGCCACGCTTGATGGCGCGATCGATGTTGTCTTTGGGGACCGACGTCTTCTTGGCCTTCAGGACGGCGTCGAACAGCGTCGGGTTGCCCTGCAGATCGGCGCCGCCGAGCTTGGCGGCGACCTCGATGTTCTTGATGAGCTTCGCCCACGACTTCGCGCGACGCGAGTCGATGACGGCCTTCTTGTGCTTGGTGGTCGCCCACTTGGAATGTCCGCTCATGGGACTCCTCTCGGAAAAAGCGCAGGGTCCAGTCTAGGACCGAGGCCGAGCCCCTTCGCTACGCGTCACGCGCGGCATCCAGGAGGAGCTCGTGGAAGCGCCTCTCGCCGTCGAGCTCGGGGTGGAACGCGAGCCCCATCACGCCCCCCTGCCGGACCGCGACGACGCCGCCGTCGGGGAGACGCGCGATCACCTCGGCCGACGGACCGACCTCGCTCACGATCGGCGCACGGATGAACGTGGCCTTCACGCGCGGGTCCCCCACCGCCGGAACCTCGAGATCGGTCTCGAACGACTCGGTCTGCGAGCCGAACGCGTTGCGTCGCACGGTCACGTCGAGCCCGCCGAACGTCTGCTGACCCACGATGCCGTCCTCGAGCCGGTCCGCGAGGAGGATGAGGCCGGCACACGTGCCGAGGACCGGCATCCCGCCCGCGATCGCGGCACGCAGGGGCTCGCGCATTCCGAAGGCGCGGGAGAGCTTGTCGATCACGCTCGACTCGCCACCGGGGAGGACGAGCGCGGACACCGCGGCGAGATCGCCGGGACGCCGGACCGAGACGACGTCGGCACCCAGGTCCGTGAGCACCCGGGAGTGCTCACGGACATCGCCCTGGAGGGCGAGGACGCCGATGCGAGGTCTCGTCACCAGCCCCGGTCCGCCAGCCGGTGCGGGGCGGGGAGATCGGACACGTTGATACCGACCATGGCCTCGCCGAGCCCCCGGGACACGTCCGCGACGACCTTCGGGTCGTCGAAGAAGGTCGTCGCTTTCACGATCGCGGCGGCGCGCTCGGCGGGGTTGCCGCTCTTGAAGATGCCGGACCCGACGAACACCCCGTCGGCCCCGAGCTGCATCATCATCGCCGCATCCGCGGGCGTCGCGACGCCACCGGCGACGAAGAGGACGACGGGGAGCGTGCCGGTCTCGGCGATCTCGGCAACGAGCTCGTACGGCGCCTGCAGGTCCTTCGCGGCGACGTAGAGCTGATCCTTCGACAGCGCCGACAGGGCGGCGATCTCACCGCGGATCTTGCGGATGTGCTTCATGGCCTCCGACACGTCGCCCGTGCCGGCCTCCCCCTTGGAGCGGATCATCGCCGCTCCCTCGGTGATCCGCCGCAGTGCCTCGCCGAGGTTCGTCGCACCGCAGACGAAGGGCACGGTGTAGCCCCACTTGTCGATGTGGTTCACGTAGTCGGCGGGTGAGAGGACCTCGGACTCGTCGATGTAGTCGACGCCGAGCTCCTGCAGCACCTGAGCCTCGACGAAGTGTCCGATACGCGCCTTGGCCATCACGGGGATCGAGACCGACGCGATGATGTCGTCGATGAGATCGGGGTCGCTCATGCGTGCGACGCCGCCCTGGGCGCGGATGTCGGCCGGTACGCGCTCGAGCGCCATGACGGCGACGGCGCCGGCGTCCTCGGCGATCTTGGCCTGGTCGGCGGTGACGACGTCCATGATGACGCCGCCCTTGAGCATCTCGGCGAGGCCGCGCTTGACGCGCGCCGTTCCGGTCGAATTCGTTGGCATAGGCCAAAAGCTAGCATGACCCGGACATAGACTCGACGGCATGACGAACGATGTCCTGGCGATCAGCGGCGACACCGCTGCGGAGATCGCGGACAGCATCCGTTCCCTCATCGACCGCGGCGATCTCACCCCGGGCGCTGCGCTGCCGCCGGTTCGCGCGCTCGCCGACACGATCGGCGTCAACCGGAACACGGTCGTCGCGGCGTACCGCCACCTCGCCGCCGCGGGCGCCGTCGAGACGGCCGGCCGAGCCGGAACCCGCGTGGCGCCGCGCTCGGACCCCGCCCAAGAAGGCTTCGCCGCCGACACGGTCCTCCGCGACATCGCGACGGGGAACCCCGATCCGACCCTCATCCCCGACCCCTCCCTCGCCCTGTCGAGCCTCGCCGGTCGCCCCGTCCTCTACGGAGAGCCGACGATCGACCCGGACCTCGAAGCGTGGGCCGCCCGGTGGATCGAGAACGACCTGCCGGGCCGCGACGACCTCCGGTTGACGATCACCGGCGGTGCCGTCGACGCGCTCGAGCGGCTGTTCGCCGACGCCCTCACCCGCGACGACGGAGTCGGACTCGAAGACCCTTGTTTCCTGTCGGCACTGCGGACCGTGAAGATCGGCGGCTACCGGCCCGTCGCCATCCCCGTCGACGACCACGGGATGACGGTGGCCGGCCTCCAGGCCGCGCTCGACGCGGGCGTCCGCGCCATCGTCTGCACGCCCCGCGCGCAGAACCCCACGGGCGTGAGCCTGACCGCCGAGCGGGCGGCGGAGCTCCGCGCCGTGCTGGCGCGGCATCCGTACGTCCTGGTCATCGAGGACGACCACTTCTCGATGCTCTCGCGGGAGCCGTACCACTCGATCATCGGCCCCGACCATCGTCGGTGGGCCCTGATCCGGTCGGTCTCGAAGTTCCTCGGGCCGGACATGTGCCTGGCCGTGACCGCGAGTGACCGCGACACGGCGGAGCGACTGGCTCGGCGACTCAGCCCCGGGTCGACGTGGGTGAGCCATCTCCTGCAGCGCCTCGCCGTCACCCTGGTGTCCGACGACGAGGTCATGGCAGGGGTCGAACGCGCGGCTCAGCACTACCGATCGCGCAACGAGGCGTTCGCCGACCAACTGACGCGCCAGGGTGTCCCCACGACGGCGGGCGACGGCCTCAGCCTGTGGGTGCGCGTCCCGGCTCCCGCCCGCGCCGTCGCCGAGCAGCTGATGCGACGCGGCTGGCTCGCTCGACCCGGCGACGAATTCGTCCTCGCCGACGACGACGCCCGTCGCCGCCTGCGCCTCACCGTCCACGACCTGTCCGACACCGACCTCGCGCGGCTCGCCGCCGACGTCGCCGCCTCGGCGCGAGCGATCGCGCCCTCACCGGAAGCGAGTACCGCCCCGTGAAGATCCTCTCCATCCAGTCCGCCGTCGCGTACGGCCACGTCGGAAACTCCGCCGCCGTGTTCCCGCTGCAGCGCATCGGCGTCGAGGTCTACCCGGTCTACACCGTCAACTTCTCGAACCACACCGGGTACGGCGCCTGGCGCGGCCCGCTCATCAGCCCGCAGGACGTCGCCGACGTCATCACCGGCATCGAGGAACGCGGCGCCTTCGGCGAGATCGACGCGGTCCTCTCGGGCTACCAGGGCGGCGAGGGGATCGGCGACGTCATCCTCGACGCCGTCGCGCGCGTCAAGGCCGCCAATCCGAACGCGATCTACGCTTGCGACCCTGTCATGGGCAACGCGAAGAGCGGATGCTTCGTGGCCCCCGCCATCCCGGTCCTCCTGCGCGAGCGGGTTGTCCCCGCCGCCGACCTGATCACGCCGAACCAGTTCGAGCTCGGCTTCCTCACCGGGACCGACCCGGCCGATCTCGAGTCGACCCTCGCCTCCGTCGACGCGGCGCGTGCCCTGGGACCGTCGACCGTGCTCGTGACGAGCGTCGAGCGGCCCGACCGCCCCGAGGGGACGATCGAGATGCTCGCCGTGACGGATGACGGTGCCTGGATCGTCCGCACCCCGCACATCCCGATGAAGGCGAACGGCTCCGGCGACGTGACCGCCGCCCTGTTCACCGCCCACTTCCGCGAGAGCGGGAACGCCGCCGACGCGCTCGCGAAGACCACCTCGAGCGTGTTCGACCTTCTGCAGAAGACCTACGACGCCGGCACGCGCGAACTGCAGCTCGTCGAGTCGCAGGAGGCGTACGCGCACCCGCGGATGCAGTTCGAGGTCACTCAGGTCCGGTGACCACCGCGGGCGGCGGGCTCGTCAGAGGACGGGCCAGCCGTCCGCCACCGACTGGCGGACCTCGCCGAGCAGCTGGGGAAGCGCCTTCGTCTTCGCGATGATCGGGAAGAAGTTCGCGTCCGTCGCCCAGCGGGGGACGACGTGCTGGTGCAGGTGCGCCGCGACGCCCGCACCGGCGACCTCGCCCTGGTTCATCCCGAGGTTGAAGCCGTCGCAGTTCGCGACCTTCCGCAGCACCCGCATGGCCACCTGGGTCAGCGCGCCGATCTCGGCGACCTCCTCGGGCGTCGCCTCGTCGTACGTGCCGAAGTGGCGGTACGGGCACACGAGCAGGTGACCGGAGTTGTACGGGAACAGGTTCAGCAGGACGTACGCCGTCTCGCCGCGGGCGACGATGAGCCCCTCCTCGTCCGACTTGCCGGGTGCGGCGCAGAACGGGCAGTCGTGCTTGAGGGGTTCCGGTCCCGCCTGGATGTAGGCCATCCGATGCGGGGTCCAGAGTCGCTGGAACTCGTCCGGCACACCCGCGAGAGCGGATGCCGGTTCCGCACGACCCTCGTCGGGGTCGCTCATACGAGGTCCTCGGCCGTGTTCACGAGAAGACGACCCGAGATCGCCGCGACGATCTTGTCGATCGCCTCGTCCACCGGGATGCCGTTGGTCTGCGACCCGTCGCGGAACCGGAACGACACCGTGCCCCCGGAACGGTCCTGCTCCCCCGCGATGAGCTGCAGGGGGACCTTCTGGGTCGTGTGGGTGCGGATCTTCTTCGGCATGCGGTCGTCGGAGTGGTCGACTTCGGCTCGGACGCCGGCGGCGCGCAGACGAGCGATGATCTCATCGAGGTACGGGCCGTACTCCTCGGCCACGGGGATGCCGACGACCTGGACCGGGGCGAGCCACACCGGGAAGGCCCCCGCGTAGTGCTCGAGGAGGATCGCGAAGAAGCGCTCGATCGACCCGAACAGCGCACGGTGGATCATGACGGGACGGTGCTTCTCACCGTCGGGGCCGGTGTACTCGAGCTCGAACCGCTCCGGCTGGTTGAAGTCGAGCTGGATCGTCGACATCTGCCAGGTGCGACCGATCGCGTCACGTGCCTGGACCGAGATCTTCGGGCCGTAGAACGCGGCCCCGCCCGGGTCGGGCACAAGCTCGAGACCGGAACCCTCGGCGACCTCGCGGAGGGTCTGCGTCGCCTCGTCCCACAGGCTGTCGTCGCCGATGAACTTGGGGTTCCCCTCCTCCTTCGTGGAGAGCTCGAGGTAGAAGTCGTTCAGCCCGTAGTCGCGCAGGGTCTTCAGCACGAACTCGAGACTGTGCTCGAGCTCGCCCTTGACCTGTTCGGCGGTCACATAGATGTGGGTGTCGTCCTGCGTCATCCCCCGCACTCGGGTGAGGCCGGCGAGCGTGCCGCTCTTCTCGTAGCGGTAGACCGAGCCGAATTCGCTGAGCCGCAGCGGCAGTTCGCGGTAGCTGCGTCCGCGCGAGCGGAAGATCAGGTTGTGGAACGGGCAGTTCATGGGCTTGAGGTAGTACTCCTGGCCCTCGCGTGAGACGTGACCGTCGGCATCCACCACCTCGTCGAGCACCATCGGGGGGTACATGCCGTCGGCGTACCACTGCAGGTGACCGCTCGTCATGAACAGGTCGCCCTTGGTGATGTGGGGCGTGTTCACGACCTGGTACCCGTTGGCGAGGAGGCTCTCGCGCATGTAGCGCTCGATCTCGTACCGGATGATCCCACCCTTGGGGTGGAACACCGACAGGCCGGGCCCGATCTCCTCGGGGAAGGAGAAGAGGTCGAGGTCCTTGCCGAGCTTGCGGTGGTCGCGCTTGGCCGCCTCCTCGAGTCGGTGCTGGTAGGCGCGCAGCTCGTCCTTCGTGGGCCACGCGGTGCCGTAGATGCGCTGCAGCTGCGGGTTCTTCTCGCTGCCGCGCCAGTAGGCGCCGGCGACGCGGGTGAGGTCCCAGCCGTTGCCGGCGACACGGGTGCTCGGCACGTGGGGTCCGCGGCAGAGGTCCTTCCAGGCGGTCTCGCCGTCGCGGGTGACGTTGTCGTAGATCGTCAGCTCGCCGGCGCCGACCTCGACGGACGCGCCCTCGGCCGCCTCCTGGGATCCGCCCTTGAGCCCGATGAGCTCGAGCTTGAACGGCTCGTGGGCGAGCTCGGCGCGGGCCTCGTCATCGGTGACCACACGGCGGACGAAGCGCTGTCCTTCGCGGACGATGCGCTCCATCTCCTTCTTGATGGCCTTGAGGTCCTCCGGCGTGAACGGCTCGTCGACGCCGAAGTCGTAGTAGAAGCCGTCGGTGATCGGCGGACCGATACCGAGGTTCGCCTGCGGGCGGACGCGCTGCACGGCCTGCGCGAGGATGTGGGCCGTCGAGTGGCGCAGGATGTTGAGCCCATCGGGGCTCGACACCGTCACGGGCTCGACGCCGTCCAGAGAGTCGACGACCGTCGCGAGGTCCTTCAGCTCGCCGCGGACACGGAGGGCGACGACGGAGCGGTCGGGGAACAGGGCGAAACCGTCGGCAGGAAGGTCGACATCCGCCGGGGCGATCAGATCAGACAAGGGAGGATCTCCAGGAAGTGGCTCGGATGAGAGTAGTCAGCTTCGAGCGCACGACGCGCTCCGCCCGCTCAGGCCCGCGGCGTTCGCGTACCGGCGAGGTGGGATGACCGGCCGTTCTGCATCCTGCGAGTCTACTGGGCGGCGGACAGGGGCGATGATGGATGCCGTGAAGCTCGCTCTCGCGGGACTCGTCCTGCTCCTGGGGGCGATCGCCGCCCTCGTCACCGGGGTCCTCCCCCTCGCCGACCTCGGCGACGTCGCCGAACGCGTCCTGCCGATCCTCGCGTTCGTCGTGGCGGTCACGATCGTCGCAGAGCTCGCCGCGAAGGCCGGCGTCTTCGACGTCACGGCGTCGTGGCTCGCTCGCCTGTCGCGGGGACGCACCGCGCTCCTCTGGGTGCTCGTCGTCGTGCTCGCCGTCGTGACCACGGCGTTCCTCTCCCTCGACACGACAGCCGTGCTGCTGACGCCCGTCGTCATCGCCGTCGCCCGCGCGAACGGTCTGCCCCCACTGCCGTTCGCGCTCACCACCGTCTGGCTCGCCAACACCGCCTCCCTCGTGCTCCCGGTGTCGAACCTGACGAACCTCCTCGCCCTGGCTCGGATGCCGGGGGCCGCCGACCCTGCCTCGTTCGTCCTCCTTCTGGGGCCGTCCGCCGCGGTCGCGATCCTCGTGACCGTCGGGTTGCTCTGGTCGTTCCACCGCCGGTCGCTGGTCGGGATCTTCACGGTGGCGGCGCCGCCGCCGGTGAGCGACAGGGTGCAGCTGGTCGCGGCATCCATCGTCGTCCTGGCACTGCTCCCCCTGCTGGTCAGCGTTATCGAGCCATGGATCCCGGCGACGGGCGCAGCCGTCGCGCTGCTCGTCCTTTTCGCCTGGCGTTCGCCGCGGGCCCTCGGCATCCGCTTGGTGCCGTGGTCGCTGCTGGTCTTCGCCGCCGGCCTCTTCTCCGCCGTCGCGGCGCTCGAGGCGTGGGGTTCCGGCCAGCTCGCCACGGCGCTCGCCGGCTCGGGGTCGGAGCCCCTCGACCTCCTGCGCATGTCGGGAACCGCGCTCGTCACAGCGAATGGGCTCGACAACCTGCCCGCGTACCTGCTCCTCGAGACGACGGCAGACACGCCGGAACGTCTTGCCGCGCTGCTGATCGGAGTGAACGCGGGCCCCCTGATCACCCCGTGGGCCTCGCTCGCGACACTTCTGTGGCATCAACGGCTCGTCGCCGCAGACGTCCACCTGCCGTGGCGTCGGTTCATCCTCTGGGGCCTCGTCGCCGCGCCGCTCGTCGTGGCCGCAGCCACGGTGCCGCTCCTGTTCCGCTGACCCCGCGCCGCGGGCGCCCGGGGTCAGGCGACGGTGAGGTCGACCTGGATCTCGCCCGCGAGCTCCTCGAGCGCGGTGGTCACCGGGGCGGCGTCCGCCCCAGCCGGGAGACGGAACGCGACAGTCGCCTCGAAGAGCGTCCCACCGGCCATCGGCGCGTCGAGCGTGCGACTGCGGAACGTGTCGATGCTGAGAGTGTGAGCGGGGATCGCGGCGGTGACGTCGCGGACGATGCCCGGACGGTCATTGCCGAGGACCGTCACCTCGAGGGAGCGCTCGACGGCGTCAGCGGGCGCGATGGCCCGGCCGCCGTGGACGGTGACGCGCAGCATCCCTTCGAGCCCCTCGAGAGCCGCGACCAGGTCGGCTTCGCGGTCGTCCTCGATCGTGACGAGGACGATGCCGGCGAACGCGCCGGCGAGTTCGGCGAGCTCGCTGCGCTCCCAGTTGCCGCCGACGGCGGACACCTGCTCGGCGAGGGCGTTGACGAGTCCGGGACGGTCGTCGCCGACCACAGTGAGCACGAGGTGGGCCATGGCCGGATCCTATCGTCCCGGCTGCGCGGGCGCAGGGCCGTGCGCGCGGGGGATCCGCAGGCGTAGCGTGCGGAGCATGAAGGCACTCCAGTACACGCGCATCGGTTCCCACCCTGAAGTCGTCGAGATCGAGAAGCCCTCTCCCGGACCCGGTCAGGTCCTCCTGAAGGTCACCGCCGCGGGCGTCTGCCACTCGGACGAGTTCGTCATGAGTCTGAGCGAGGAGGAGTACACCGCCGCCGGGTATCCGCTCCCGCTCACCCTCGGGCATGAGGGCGCGGGCATCGTCGAGGAGCTCGGCGAGGGCGTCGAACACCTCCAGATCGGCGACGCGGTCGCCGTATACGGGCCCTGGGGTTGCGGTCGTTGCCGCAATTGCGCTCAGGGCAAGGAGAACTACTGCACGAACGCGCAGGCCGAAGGGATCATGCCTCCGGGTCTCGGCGCGCCCGGTTCGATGGCGGAGTACATGATCGTCGACAGCGCACGTCACCTCGTGCCGCTGGGCGACCTCGATCCCGTGCAGAACGTGTCACTGACGGATGCCGGTCTGACGCCCTACCACGCGATCAAGACGTCCCTGCCGAAGCTCGGCGCCGGGACGACCGCGGTCGTCATCGGAACGGGCGGGCTGGGCCACGTCGCGATCCAGATCCTCCGTGCCGTCTCGGCGGCGACGGTGATCGCGCTGGACGTCACCGACGAGAAACTCGAGCTGGCACGGGAGGTGGGCGCGCACCACACCGTGATCAGCGACGAGAACGCGGTCGATCGGATCCGCGAACTCACCGACGGCCTGGGAGCGAACGCCGTCTTCGACTTCGTCGGCGCCGAGCCCACGATCGCGACCGCTGTCGCGGCGGCGGCGCTCGACGCGGACGTCACGATCGTCGGGATCGGCGGCGGAACAGCGCACGTCGGCTTCGGTTCCATCGCCTACGACGCGGCTCTCCGCATCCCGTACTGGGGGTCGCGCAGCGAGCTGATCGAAGTGCTCGAGCTCGCTCGTTCCGGGCAGGTCGGCGTCGAGATCCAGCGGTACTCGCTCGACGAGGGACCGAAGGCATACGAGGCCCTCGCCGCGGGAACGGTCCGCGGCCGCGCGGTCATCGTCCCCTGAGGCGACCCGGGGTCGCGGTCACGCCTCTCCTGCGTCGACGACGACGGGAGCCAGGATGATGATCGCGGCCCCCACGAGGGCGATCGCCGACCCGACGTAGTCCCAGAGCGTCGGACGGAACCCGTCGACGACGATTCCCCAGGCGAGTGAACCTGCGATGAAGACGCCGCCGTAGGCCGCGAGGACTCGACCGAAGTTCGCATCCGGCTGGAACGCGGCGACGAACCCGTACGCGCCGAGTGCGACGATGCCCAGGAGCGCGAACCACCAGCCGCGGTTCTCGCGTACGGCCTGCCAGATCAGCCAGGCTCCGCCGATCTCGGCGAGGGCGGCAACGACGAAGAGGGCGACGATCCGGGCGGTGGTCATGGGGTCAGTCTGTCAGCGAGGGATCCCCGGGTGTGACACGGCCGCGCCGGACACGGGAACGGCTGATCGGATGGCACAATGACAGAGGAGACCGCAGCTCCGCCCTCTTTGTACGCCTAGACCTGGGTCGGTTCCATGGGACTCCTCTCTTACAACGCCACCACTCGATTCGACATCGACGACCGCACCCTCGTGCACCTCGAAGCCGTGATCTACGCGAAGCTCCGCCGAGGTGAGGCGTTCCTGTTCACGTGGTCGCGAGCAGCGGGAGAAGGCACCGGGCGCACGACCGTCTGGATGAACCGCGCGGCGCGTCTCGCGTTCCGGCGCCGCCACGACACCCGCATCCCGCTGAATCAGGACTGGGTCGCGCGGCTGATGACCCTGGCGAACTCGCCTGCCGGCCTGCACGAGTTGCCGGAGTCCGACGAGACCGCCGGCTGACGGCGCAGGGCGCGCGATCGCGCGCCCTGTCGGCGCAACAAAAAACCCCCGGATGATCGGGGGTTTATCTGTGCGCGATACTGGGATCGAACCAGTGACCTCTTCCGTGTCAGGGAAGCGCGCTACCGCTGCGCCAATCGCGCCTGTGAAGGCTGTTGAGTTGTGAGTGGAGGTGGCGACGGGATTCGAACCCGTGTGGACGGCTTTGCAGGCCGCTGCCTAGCCACTCGGCCACGCCACCGTGTGTGGTTTGACCCACGTGACGTGATCTCCCCGGAGGAAGATCCCCACACTCGAGCGGATGACGAGATTCGAACTCGCGACCCTCACCTTGGCAAGGTGATGCGCTACCACTGCGCTACATCCGCATTTCGTTCCGGATCTCTCCGGCACTCGTTAAACATTAGACGATTCCCGCGCCAGCGCAAAACCGGCGCCGCCCCGCGCGTGTCTCGCCGTCACGGCGCGGGCGGGTTCGGTCGGGGCCGCGGCATCCGGTATGCTCGGTCATCGGCCCGAGTGTCATTCGGGCGATTGGCGCAGTTGGTAGCGCGCTTCCTTCACACGGAAGAGGTCGTCGGTTCGAGTCCGGCATCGCCCACCGAGAAGCCCCCGGATTTCCGGGGGCTTTCGTCGTTCTCAGGTCTCAGACGGACCAGCCGTACCGGGCCTTCAGCGCTGCGGCGACCTGATCGAAGCGGCGACGGTCCAGGGCGGCTCCCTCGCGTCGCATCGCACCCGGCGGGACGCTGTAGAGGTGGCCGAGGTCTACCCATGACGGGCGGCCGGAGGCATCCCACTCCCCCGATCCGAGCGCCAGATGCTCTCCATAACGGTCGTGGGGTTTGCTCGTCAGGCGGACCGCGTACAGCCGGTCACGACCGTGCTGCCCGATGACGAGGACCGGACGATCCTTGCCACGCCCGTCAGCTTCGTCGAACGGAACCCAGGTCCAAACGATCTCACCCGCCTCGGGATCCCCGTCCGACTCCGGGCGATAGCTGATGCGGAGGTCCCGCACGTCGCCGGGCATCACACGCACGGTTCCGGCGGGCCGGGTCGTGTCAGGCGAGGACCGGAACAAGCGGACGAGGGCGGAGATCAGACGGGATGCCACGCCGTCACCCTAGCCCTCGTCCGCGGGTCCGGTCAGTTGTTGAGGATCACGTCCGCCTCGGCGAAGAACTCGTCCACCGCGGCATCCACCGACTTCGTTCCGAGCCCGAGTTCCTTGCCCAGATCCCAGAACTTCTGCTCGAGCGAGCCGTATCCCACGACCGCCGGCGGCGGGGCGTCGCCGATCCGGTCGGAGACCGACTCGATGTAGTCCGCGACCTGCTGATCGGGCCCTTCGAGCTTCGTGCCCTCCAGCTTGCTGCTGGATGCCGGGAAGCCGAGGGTCGTGCCGAAGATCTCCCCCGCCTCCGGGCTGTTGACGACGTAGTCGAGGAAGATCGCGGCGGCCTCGGGGTGCTTCGTCCGCGAGGAGATCGCGACCTGCAGACCGCCCTGGCGGTAGAGGTCCTTCGCCCCGGCATCCGTCGTCGGCGGAGCCACGATCGCGATGGACGACGCACCCGAATCGGCCAGGTACCCGCCGAGGAAGTTGCTCCAGCTCATCTCACTGAGCGTCCGGGTCGAGCCGAAGCCCGAGATGGGACTGATCTCCTCGAGCTGCTGCTGGGGAATGGTGATCCCGTCGCGCAGCGGCGCTCCGGACTCCCAGAATGTCGCCAACTCGTCCTTCGTGAAGCCGAGCTCACCGTCGTCGGTGTACAGCGCCTTCCCCGCGGCGCGAAGCTGCAGCTCGAACACCTGGATGCGCTGCGTGTAATCGGTCCCGCCGAAGGGGTCGCCGCCGGTCTTCTCTGTCACCTCGGCGAGCCAGTCATCGAACTCCTCGAACGACGAGCCCGCCGCCGGGAGCTCGAGACCCGCCTTCTTCAAGAGGTCCTCGTTCACGAAGTTCGCCCAGAGGCTGTAACCGGTCGGGAGGGAGTACTGCGTGCCGTCCAATCGGCCCGTGCCGAGCAGGCTGTCGTCGAACGTCGTGACATCGATCTGATCGGCCACCTCGTTCAGATCGAGGATCGCACCACTCTCGCCGTACTGGCGCAGGTAGCTGTCCGAGAACTGGAAGACGTCTGGGAGACTGCCGCTCGCTGCCTCGACCTGCCGCTGCTCCCAGTAGCTCGGGAAGTCCGTGAACGTCGTCTTGATCGTGATGTTCGGGTGCTCTTCGTTGAAGGCCTCGATGAGCTTCGCGTAGCGAGCCGCACGGTCGTCGTTGCCCCACCACGCGAAATCGAGGGAGACCTTCTCATCAGGGTCGAACGAACCGCCCGACTGAGACGTGGCAGGGGTGCAGCCGACCAGCGAGACAGCGAAAACGGCTGCGGCCGCCCAGGCGGCGGTCGTACGGATGCGGGACATCGTCGTCCTTTCTCGTCCTTCGTTGGACGGAGACAGTGTGGAAAGCGCTTCCCGCTCAACGTAGGGCAGCCGGCCGAGAATGCACAAGCAGAAAATGAAACGTGTCACGAACGACGACGAAGGGCGCCGCGGGTAATCCCGCGACGCCCTCCGTGTGTTGTGACGGCTCAGACCTTGGCGTCCTCCAGGACGTAGCCGGCCTCACCGTGCACGATCGTGTCGATACCGGCGATCTCGTCCTCGTTCTTGACGCGGAAGCCGATGGTCTTCTCGATCGCGAAGCCGATGATGAAGGCGAGCACGAAGGAGTAGATCAGCACGGCGAAGGCCGCGATCGCCTGGACGATCAGCTGCGAGGCGTCTCCGCCCATGAACAGTCCCGTGCCGCGGGCGAAGAACCCGAGGTACAGCGTTCCGATCAGACCACCGACGAGGTGGATGCCGACCACGTCGAGCGAGTCGTCGAAACCGAGCTTGAACTTCAGCTCGATCGCGAGGGCGCAGACGGCACCGGTGATGATGCCGAGGACGATGGCCCAGATGGGGTCCAGCGAACCGCAGGCGGGGGTGATGGCGACCAGACCTGCGACGGCACCCGAGGCGGCACCGACCGACGTCGGCTTGCCGTCCTTGATCTTCTCGACGACGAGCCACCCGAGCAGCGCCGCCGCCGGAGCGGCGATCGTGTTCACGAAGGCGAGCGCAGCGGTGTTGTCGGCCGCGAGCTCGGACCCGGCGTTGAAGCCGAACCAACCGAACCACAGGAGGCCGGCGCCGAGGAGGACGAACGGCGGGTTGTGGGGGACGTGGACGCCCTTCTGGAAGCCGACGCGCTTGCCGAGGACGAGCGCGAGGGCGAGAGCCGCCGCACCGGCGTTGATGTGGACCGCGGTGCCGCCGGCGAAGTCGATGACGCCGACGCCGAAGACGTCCTGCAGACCGTGGGTGATCCAGCCGCCGTATTCGAACGATCCGTCGTCAGCGAGACCGAAGTTGAAGACCCAGCTGGCAACCGGGAAGTAGACGACGGTCGCCCAGACACCCGCGAAGATCATCCACGCACCGAACTTGGCCCGATCGGCGATCGCGCCAGAGACCAGAGCGACGGTGATGATGGCGAACGTCGCCTGGAAGGCGATGAAGGCCAGCTCGGGGTAGCTTGCCCCGTCAGCGAGCTCCAGTGCGTTGCTCAGGCCTATCGCTCCGCCATCGATGGCCCACGGGAAGACCGTTCCCGACTCGCCCGGGAACGCGATGGCGTAGCCGTAGAGCACCCACAGGACGCCGATGAGGCCGAGTGCGCCGAAGGACATCATCATCATGCTGATGACGCTCTTCGCCTTGACGAGGCCGCCGTAGAAGAACGCGAGACCTGGGGTCATCAGCAGGACTAGTGCGGCCGCGATGAGTATGAATGCGGTGTTGCCTTGATCCATCTCGAAGGGAACCTCTCTGCAGGGACGCAGGTGTAGCGTCGGGTGCCCCCAGTGTCGGGGTCCGCGGTTTCGCCCGGAGGCGCGTCCGTGTTTCGCGCCGGTTACGAGGGTGGCGACGAGGTAAACATCAGGTTTCCCGGCACTCCGAGAAGAACCTGATGCTGCTTACGAGTGGGTGAGAGCGACCAGTCGCGAGACGGCGCGGAGGTACTTCTTGCGGTACCCGCCCGCGAGCATGTCCTCGCGGAACACCGAGTCCAGGGCCACGCCTGTCGCGCGGATCGGGATCTGCGCGTCGTAGGCCCGGTCGACGAACGCCACGAACCGGAGCGCGGCAGCCTGATCATCGAAACCGACCACGTTCCGCAGACCGATCGCTCCGATGCCCTCGATGAGGCGGATGTAGCGCGACGGGTGCACCGACGCCAGGTGACCGATGAAGGCGCTGAAGTCGTCATCGGAGACGAGGGCGGATGCCGCGGCATCCGTCATCGCGCTCTCGTAGGCGGCGTCGTCGAGGACCACGGCGTGGCCGTCGACGGCTCGCTGCCGGTAGTCGGTGCCGTCGATGCGGATCGTCTGGAAGTGCTCGGACATCGCCTGGATCTCGCGGAGGAAGTCCTGCGCGGCGAAACGCCCCTCACCGAGGGCGTTCGGCGGTGTGTTCGAGGTCGCGGCGAGCTTCGTGCCGGTCGGCACCAGCTCGGCGATCAGTCGGGTCATCACCATCGTGTCGCCCGGGTCGTCGAGCTCGAACTCGTCGATGCAGAGGAGGTCGGCGCCGCGGAACAGCTCGACCGTCTTCTGATACCCCAGCGCGCCGACGAGGGCGGTGTATTCGATGAACGAGCCGAAGTACTTCCGACGGGCCGGCGTCGCGTGGTAGATCGCGGCGAGGAGGTGGGTCTTGCCGACGCCGAACCCACCGTCGAGGTAGACGCCGGGCTTCATCGGAGCCTCGCGCTTGGCCCGGCGGAAGAACCCGCCGCGGGCCGCGGGGGCCCCGCGGCCCGAGCTGAACACCTCGAGCAGGTCCTTCGCCCCCTGCTGAGACGGGTAGGACTCGTCGGCACGGTAGGTCGCGAAGGTCGCGTGATCGAACTGCGGAGGCGGTACGAGTGCGGCGACCATCTCGGCTCCGCTCACCTTCGGATCGCGTTCGCTCAGATGAGTGGTTCCGGAGGAGGTGACAGGCACCCGTCAAGCCTAGTCACCCGGGCAGGCGTCCTCGCCGCGTGCGAGGATGGCCGGGTGTGGGTCACAGAGGTGTTGCCGTCATCCGGAGAGCGAGTGGATGCCGCGAGCGCGGACGGCCGTCGCTGGATCGCCGATCGGTACGCGCCCGCTCAGGAGAACTGGGTCCGGCTCAACATGATCACGTCCCTGACGGGATCCGCGGTCGGGCCCGACGGCACGAGCGACACGCTCACCAACCGCGCCGACCGGGCGATCCTGGGCGTCATCCGCGCCAGCGCCGATGCGATCATCGTCGGCGCCGAGACCGTGCGGGCAGAGGGCTACCTGCTCCCCCGTCGCTCGCGACTGGCGGTGATCACCGGCTCCGGAGACCTCGCCGGTCACCGCCTCGACCCGGATCCGGACGGCCCCGACGACCAGGTGCTGCTCGTCATGCCCGAGGGTGCGGAGCCGCCCCCGGCTGCCCACGGTGTCACCGTGGTGCCCGTCGCGGCGAGCGAGGGGCGGATGTCGGCCACCGGCATCCTGTCATCCCTCATCGAGCGAGGGCTGCGCCACATCGTGTGCGAGGGCGGCCCCACCCTGGCGGCCCAGTTCGCAGCGGACGACCTGATCGACGAGTACTGCGTCACCGCCGCACCGCATCTGGTTCCCACGGCCGGGCCGTTCCTGCCCCTTCGTCGACCGATCGACACGTGGCCGGCCGGCGTCCTCGTCGACGACGACGGCTTCAGCTACCTGCGGCTCCGGCGACGCTGAGCCCTCGCGCGTCGAGCCATTCGCGGATGCGGCTCGTCCAGCGCTCCTCGTCGTAGTTCCACAGCTTCGTGTGGCGGGCACCCTCGAACTCCTCGAGCTCGATGAGGTCGGGGCGCAGGTCGCGGAGATCCCGCGAAGCCTGCGCGGGGACGAAGTCGTCTCCGTCGCTGTGCAGGATCAGCGTCGGCGTCACGAGATCACGGGCCTGGGCGAGAACGTCGAGACGGTCCCAGGAGATCGGGTCGGCGGCGCCGGTCAGCGGGGACGCCCACCGACGAGTCAGAGCATCGAGGGCCACTCGGGTCAGCGGACGAGGGATGCCGCTGAGGGCCGCGTGGTGGCTGAGCACTTGGCGCCAGTCCACGACGGGGGAATCGAGGACGACCCCGCCGATCAGGTCGCGGTGAGCGGAGTTGACCGCGAGCTGCATCGCGATGGCGCCGCCCATGGACCACCCGACCAACACGATGCGTCGGGCTCCGGCCCGACGGGCGTAGCCGATCGCGCGATCGACGTCGCGCCACTCCGTCGCCCCGAGGGCCGACGTGCCCCCTCTGCTCCGGGGAGCGTCGGGGTCGTTCCGGTAGGAGGCCAGGATCGATGTGATCCCCGCCGCATGGAACAGCGGCACGCCACGCAGCGTCTCGGCGCGCGTCGTGCCTCGACCGTGGATGTGGACCGCCCACACGTCTTCGGTTGGGGCGGCATCCTCGGACGCAGCGCCCGGGAACACCCACGCAGGACAGACGCCGAGCGCTGTTCCGACCTCCACGCACTCGAAGGGGAGGTGGAGCTCGGCGGGGTCGGAGAAGTACCACCCGCTGAAGCCGGCGGCCGATGCCAGACTGTCGGACTCGTCGATCTGGGTCAGCAGCTTGCGCGTCACCGTCTCGCCGCGTGCGGAGAGCACCGTGCCGAGCTTGACGTAGCTGTGCGTCCCGGTTGTGAAGAGGCCGTAGCGGCCCGGGAGGACCGTGTCGTCCGAGCGCGAGAGGGTGATCGTCTGCGCCGCGGTGTCGACGTCGATGATCGTCGTGTCGGGGACGCGTGCCGACGGGGTCACCACTCTCCGGGCGACGCCTCCGGCGAGGAGCGCCAGAAGCCCCGTCGCACTCACGAACGCGGTCGCGAGTGCGACCACCGTGCCTCGGAGGGCGATGACGGTTCCTTGCCGGGCGACGTCGGGAGCGGCGCGCCTGGAAGCCATCATGGTGCCCTCACTCTAGTCTGTCGCCGTGACCGAACCTCCGTCCGCGACGCCGGATTTCCCCGCCGTCAGCGACGAGCTCCGCGCGCTGGGCTTCCGCGACGACTTCGTGGTGCGCGAGATCGCCGCCCCCTCCTCGCTGGCTCCCGATGCCATCGCGTTCGCCGGCGACGTGCGTCCCGACGACGACGGCGAATCCCCGTACGGCACCGGACGCATCGTGATCCTCCACGACGCGTCCGAACCGGATGCCTGGGGCGGACCGTGGCGGATCGTCTGCTTCGCGCAGGCACCGCTCGAACCCGAGATCGGCACCGACCCCCTTCTGGCCGACGTAGCCTGGTCTTGGCTGGTCGACGCCCTCGCCGCACGTGGAGCGACGTTCCACGCGGCATCCGGCACAGCGACGAAGACCCTCTCGAAGGGATTCGGAACGCTGGCCGCGGAGGGCGACGGCGCGCAGATCGAGCTCCGCGCTTCGTGGTCCCCCGAGGGGGACGTCGCCAGTCATATGGATGCCTGGGGTGAGTTGGTCTGCATGTTGGCAGGCCTTCCCCCGGGCTCGGAGAACATCGCCGTGTTCGGCGGGCAGCGGAGTACACGTGGCTGAATACGAGGTCATCGCCGATCAGGAGACGGCGGCGGCCGCAGCGTCGCGCCTGGCGGCCGGGCACGGTCCGGTCGCGGTCGACGTGGAGCGGGCGTCCGGGTTCCGGTACTCGCAGCGCGCCTATCTCATCCAGGTCTACCGTCGCGGGAGCGAGGTCTATCTCTTCGATCCGCCCGCGATCGGCGACCTGTCGGCGCTGCAGGCAGCGATCGGCGACGAAGAGTGGGTGCTCCACGCCGCGAGCCAGGATCTGCCGTCCCTCCGCGAGGCAGGTCTCGAGCCGCCCCGGATCTTCGACACGGAGCTCGCCGCCCGGCTTCTCGGCCATGAACGCGTCGGCCTCGGCGCCGTGGTGGAGCAGACGCTCGGGATCACCCTCGCCAAGGCGCACTCCGCTGCGGACTGGTCGACGCGCCCTCTGCCCCAGGGATGGCTGGAGTACGCGGCCCTCGACGTGCTGCACCTCATCGATGTGCGCGATGCCCTCGCAGCTGAGCTCGACGAGCATGAGAAGACCGGATTCGCCCAGGAGGAGTTCGAGGCCGTCCGCACGCGCGCACCCAAGCCCGCACGCGAGGAGCCGTGGCGTCGTCTCAGCGGACTGCACACCGTCCGCGGTCGTCGCGCCCTGGCGGTAGCCCGTGCCCTCTGGACGGCGCGCGAGGAGTATGCGCGGGAGGAGGATGTGTCTCCGGGCCGTTTGGTTCCCGACCGCTCCCTCGTCGCCGCCGTCATCGCCGACCCCGCGACGAAACAGGACCTCGCACGGGTCAAGGAGTTCACGGGTCGCGCGAGCCGCAATCAGCTGGATCGCTGGTGGGCGGCCATCGAGGCGGGACGAGCCGACCCCGCGCTTCCCTCCGAGCGCGGCCCGGGTGACGGGATGCCCCCGCCGCGCGCGTGGGCGGACCGCAACCCCGCCGCGGACGCACGTCTGAAGGCTGCCAAACCTGTCGTCGAGGCGCGCGCCGAAGAGCTGCACATGCCGACCGAGAACCTCCTGACGCCCGATCTCCTGCGTCGGGTCGCGTGGAATCCTCCCGCGGAGATCACCGCGGAATCAGTAGGTGAGGCCCTCCTCAACCTCGGCGCCCGGACCTGGCAGATTGAACAGACCGCACAGGTGATCGCCGCCGCCTTTGTGGATTCCGTGCAGAGCCCCGACGAACCGTCCGAGCCCGCTTCGTAGGTTCGAACCAACCGATTTTCACGGTCGGAGCGCCTCTCTAGGCTGGGTGGGAACCCAATCTTTGGAGGCAATGTGGCCGAGCTTTCGGACGTCTATTTCGTCGACGGAATGCGCACCCCGTTCGGGCGTGCCGGCGAGAAGGGCATGTATTGGAACACCCGCGCCGATGACCTCGCCGTCAAGGCGACGATCGGTCTGATGGAGCGGAACCCCGGCGTTCCCGCCGAGCGCGTCGACGATGTCGCGATCGCCGCCACCAGCCAGACCGGCGAGCAGGGGCTGACGCTCGGCCGATCGGTCGCGATCCTCGCAGGCCTCCCCCAGACGGTCCCCGGCTTCGCCATCGACCGCATGTGCGCCGGCGCCATGACGAGCGTGACCACCATGGCGGCATCCATCGGTGTCGGGATGTACGACGTCGCCCTCGCCGGCGGCGTCGAGCACATGGGGCACTACCCGATCGGCGGCAACGCCGACCCGAACCCGCGCTTCGTCGCAGAGAAGATGGTCGACCCCGGCGCGCTGAACATGGGCGTCACGGCCGAGCGCATCTTCGACCGCTACCCGCAGCTCACCAAGGAGCGCTCCGACCGCTTCGGAATGCTCAGCCAGCACAAGGCGCAGGCCGCCTACGAAGCCGGCAAGTTCCAGCCCGATCTGGTCTCGGTCGCGGTGAAGGATGCCGCAGGCGCATGGGGACTCGCGACCGAAGACGAGGGGCGCCGTCCGCAGACGACGATGGCCGACCTCGCCGCGCTGAAGACGCCGTTCCGTCCGCACGGGCGGGTCACGGCCGGCACCTCGTCGCCGCTCACCGACGGTGCGACGATGTCGCTGCTCGCCGGCGGCGGTGCCGTCCAGGAGCTGGGGCTCGCCCCCAAGATGCGGCTCGTCTCGTTCGCGTTCGCAGGCGTGCAGCCCGAGATCATGGGCATCGGCCCCATCCCCTCCACGGAGAAGGCCCTGAAGAAGGCGGGCCTGACGATCGACGACATCGGCCTCTTCGAACTGAACGAGGCGTTCGCCGTCCAGGTCATCTCGCTCCTCGACCACTTCGGGATCGCCGACGACGACCCGCGGGTCAACCCGTGGGGCGGTGCCATCGCGCTCGGGCACCCGCTCGCGGCATCCGGCGTCCGCCTCATGATCCAGCTGGCGGCCCACTTCGCCGAGCGCCCCGACGTGCGTTACGGCCTCACGGCCATGTGCGTGGGACTCGGCCAGGGCGGCTCCGTCATCTGGGAGAACCCGCACTACAACGGCAAGAAGAAGAAGTGAGGCCGCCGACGATGACCAACTACGACCAGATCGACTTCTCGCCCCTGCTCGCCCTCTCCGACACCGAGGTCGTGACGAACTCGCCGGTGCGCGACGTGACCCTCGCCACCGGCAGGGTGCTCGCCCTGATCACGCTGGACAACGGCCGCGATCACACCCGTCCCAACACGCTGGGGCCCGCGACGTTGACCGCCCTGGGCGCCACCCTCGACACGCTCGCCGCTCGGGCGCGCGCCGGCGAGATCCAGGCCGTCGGCATCACGGGCAAGCAGTACATCCTCGCCGCCGGCGCCGACCTCAGCGAGGTCAGCAACGTCGGCTCCGTCGAGAACGCGCGACTGATCGCCCAGCTCGGTCACCACGTCCTCGGCAAGCTGTCGGATCTCGGCGTGCCGTCGTTCGCCTTCGTGAACGGGCTCGCCCTGGGCGGCGGGCTCGAGATCGCGCTGAACTCGACGTACCGGACGGTGGATGCCTCCGCCGCCGCGATCGCGCTGCCGGAGGTCTTCCTCGGAATCATCCCCGGCTGGGGCGGCGCGTACCTCCTGCCGAACCTGATCGGCATCGAGAACGCGCTCGAGGTCGTCGTCTCCAACCCGCTGAAGCAGAACCGCGTCCTGAAGCCGCAGCAGGCCTTCGACCTCGGGATCATGGACGCGATCTTCCCGGCGTCGAGCTACCTCGAGTCGTCACTGCGGTGGGCCGACGGCGTCCTCGGCGGCACGATCAAGGTCGAGCGCAAGAACGCCCCCGGCAAGATCGAGCGGCTCACCAAGTGGCCCATCGCGATCAAGATGGCCCGCGGCATGCTCGAGTCGAAGATCGGCACGGTCCCGCGCTCCCCCTACGTCGCGCTCGACCTGCTCGACAAGGCCAAGAGCGGCACGAAGGCCGAAGGGTTCGCGCGTGAGGACGACGCGCTCGCCTCGCTCGTCACGGGCGACCAGTTCGCGGCATCCATGTACGCGTTCGATCTGGTGCAGAAGCGGGCGAAGCGTCCCGTCGGCGCGCCCGACAAGGCGCTCGCGAAGAAGGTCACGAAGGTCGGCGTCATCGGCGCGGGGCTCATGGCCAGCCAGTTCGCCCTTCTGTTCGTGCGCAAGCTCCAGGTGCCCGTGCTGATCACGGACCTCGATCAGGCGCGCGTCGACAAGGGCGTCGCCTACATCCACGACGAGATCGGCAAGCTCGAGGCGAAGGGCCGGCTCGACGGCGACACCGCCAACAAGCTGCGCGCCCTCGTGACCGGGACGACCGACAAGTCGGCCTATGCCGACTGCGACTTCGTCATCGAGGCGGTCTTCGAAGAGGTCGGCGTCAAGCAGTCGGTGTTCGCCGAGATCGAGGCCGTCGTCGCGGAGGATGCGATCCTCGCGACCAACACGTCGTCGCTCTCGGTCGAGGAGATCGGCGCCAAGCTCGCTCACCCCGAGCGCCTGGTCGGCTTCCACTTCTTCAACCCGGTCGCGGTCATGCCGCTCATCGAGGTCGTGAAGACTCCGCTGACGTCGGATGCCGCCCTCTCGACGGCGTTCGTCGTCGCCCGGGGGCTGGGCAAGAACGCGGTCCTCACCGCCGACGCGCCCGGATTCGTCGTGAACCGTCTGCTCGCCAAGGTCATGGGCGAGGCCGCGCGCGCCGTCTACGAGGGCACGCCCGTCGCGGACGTCGAGAAGGCGTTCGCGCCGCTCGGCCTGCCGATGGGACCGTTCCAGCTCATCGACCTCGTCGGCTGGAAGGTCGCCGCCCACGTGCAGGACACGATGGTCCGCGCTTTTCCCGACCGGTTCTATGCGAACGAGAACTTCCACGAGCTCGCCGCGTTGGACGAGGTCGTCGAGAAGGACAAGGGCGGCCGCGTGACCGGATTCACGAAGGCCGCCGAGAAGGTCGCGAAGAAGGCGACGGGATCGACACCGGCATCCGCCGAAGAGATCCTCCGCCGTGTGCAGGACGGCCTTGCGCAGGAGATCAGACTCATGTTGGACGAGGGCGTCGTGCCCGAGGTCGAGGACATCGACCTGTGCCTGATCCTCGGAGCAGGATGGCCCTTCATCGACGGCGGTGCGACGCCGTACCTCGACCGTGAGGGCGCGAGCGACCGGGTGTTCGGCGACACGTTCCACCACCCGCCGATCCGCGGCATCGCCTGACGGACCCAGGAACGCGTACGGCCCCCGGGGTGTCCCGGGGGCCGTACGCGTCCGTCAGTGCCGAGTGAGCTGCGCCTGGGCCGCACGGACCCGGAGATCGCGCGCGAGGTGATCACGCTGCTCGATCACGATGCGCCTGAGCGAACCGGGTGCATCGGTGTTCGCCTCAAGCCAGGCGTCGACCGACGCGGTGTCTTCCGTGGCGGGGAACAACCCCCGCACGAGGCGCGCGGCGATCTCGATGCTGCGCGAGCGCCACGCCGGCAGGATCCGCTCGAAGTACGGGGCGTCGAACTCCGCGACGAGGTCACGACTCTCCCCCGCCCGCGCGCCACGGATGGTGGCATCGAGGTGGTCGTTGGTCAGCGTCTCGTCCTCCCAGGCCGCCCGCCACGCGTCGCGACGGACGGATGCCTCCGGCCGCGCCGCGAGCGCCGCCAGACGCGCCGTGCGGCCCGAGGCGGTCGCATCCCGCTCCGCTTCGGCGTCGATGCGCGCGGCGTCCGCGTGGCCGGACGCCGCGAGACCGAAGAGCCATCCCCACCGGAGGTCGGGGTCGAGCGGGAGACCCGCCGGTGCCGGTGCCTCTCCTGCCAGGATCGCCGACATCTCGGCCGCGCGGTCCCCGGACAGTTCGGCGGCCACACCCACTGCTCGTGCCCAGATGAGCTGCGCGTCGGACCCGGCGTCCGCCGCCGCCATGGCGCGCCATGCTCCCTCCAACCACGCGGCCGATGCCCGCTCGACGTCCGACACGTAATGACGGATCGCGAAGGCGGCGTGGGCGAGGACGTCGCTCAGGAGCGCCGGGTGCGATTCGCGGGGAGCGTGATCCGCCGCGATCGCCAGATAGACGGATGCCGCGAGTTCCCGGTCACGCACCGCGTTCCACAGCGCCGCCCAGACGACGCCGCGCGCGACCGCGTCGGGCATCGATGACAGGCCTGCCGTGACGGCTGCGAGCGACCGGTCGTCGAGCCGCACCTTCGCATAGGAGCGGTCGTCGACGTTGGCGATCACGAGGGCGGTGTCAGGGAGGACGGGCGCGTCGACGAGGGTGCGCTCACCGAACAGGTCGACGGTGACATCGCCGCGCGCGACGAGACGTCCCGCCTCGTCGTCCCACAGACCGACGCGGACCGCGTGCGGTCGTGCGACGTCCTGCACGACGGCCAGAGGGCCGCGATCGACGGTGAGGGTCGGCAGGCCGGTCGTCTCGAGCCACGCCGTGCTCCACGATCGCAGGTCGCGCCCCGACGCCTCCTCCAGCGCGACGAGGAGATCCTCGAGCGTCGTGTTGCCGTAGGCGTGGGCGGCGAAGTACCGCTGCGCGCCGCGGAAGAAGGCCTCCTCGCCGACGAACCCGACGAGCTGCTTCAGAACCGACGCACCCTTTGCGTAGGTGATGCCGTCGAAGTTCAGCTTGGCCGCCTCGAGATCGGGGATGTCGGCGACGATCGGATGCGTCGTGGGGAGCTGGTCCTGGACGTACGCCCACCCCTTCCGCCGGCTCGCGAAGGTGACCCAGGCATCCGGGTGCAGTCCTGTCGCGACGTTCGCGTGCGTCCCCATGAAGTCGGCGAACGACTCCTTGAGCCACAGATCGTCCCACCACCGCATCGTGACGAGGTCGCCGAACCACATGTGCGCCATCTCGTGGAGGATCGTGTTGGAGCGCGCTTCGCGTTGCGCGGCCGTCGCCGCGCCGCGGAAGACGTACGCCTCGGTGAAGGTGACGAGACCCGGGTTCTCCATCGCCCCCAGGTTGTACTCGGGGACGAAGATCTGGTCGTACTTACCCCACGGGTAGTCCTGGTCGAAGGCCGCTGTGAAGAAGTCGAGTCCTCGGCGGGTGATGTCGAGGATCTCGTCCGCGTCGAGGTGGTCCGCGAGCGAGGCGCGGCAGAGGACGCCGAGGTCCACGCTCTGCCGCTCCCCCGTCCAGGCCCCGTCGACGCGGTGGTACGGCCCGACGGCGACCGCGGTGACGTAGCTCGACAGCAGGGGCGTCTCGGCGAAGGACACGCGGACCCCGCCGTCGACGTCGACGTCGAGGCGAGAGGTCTCGGCGCCGCCCGACAGGACGACGCCGTCACCCGACGCCGTGATGTGGAAGGTCCACCGCGCCTTCAGGTCGGGCTGCTCGAAGCAGGGGTAGACGCGGCGGCTGTCGGCAGGCTCGTACTGCGTGTACAGATACACGGCCCCGTCCACGGGATCCGTGAAGCGGTGAAGACCCTCACCCGACCGGCTGTACCGACCACGGGCGCGGATGCGGACCGTGTTGTCCTCGGCGAGTCCCGAGAGGCGGATCCGGGCACCGTCCCACTCGACCGGTTGCGGCGCACCGTTGAGCTCCACCTCGTCGACGGCGACGCCGAGGAAGTCGACCCACGTCTCGGCGGCCGACGCGCGGAATCGCAGAGTGCTCTGCGTCGCGAAGTCATCGCGGGAGGCGTCGGACGCCGACCGGACGTCCAGGTCGACCTCGATCGTGTCGAGATCGATGACGGATGCCCGGGCCGCGGCATCCTCTCGACTCAGGTTCTCATCGCCGGAATGCTGCCGTGTCTGCATCCCTCCATGCTGTCACGCGGTCAGTCGGAAGCCGCGTCGGTCGGGCCGCGGAGTTCGACCTCCTGCGAGCTCCACACGGCGTCGTCGCTCGACTGGCGGGCGACGGGTACGCGCGTGCCGAGCACCTGCGACACGACGTCCTGCGCGATCTTCGAGGCCGTCAGGCCTGCATCGGCGAGGATCTGCTCGCGGGTCGCGTGGTCGATGAACTCGTCCGGAAGGCCGAGCTCGTCGACGGCCGTCGAGACGCCCGCCTCGCGCAGCACTTGACGCACGCGCGTCCCGACACCGCCGACGCGGATGCCGTCCTCGATCGTGATCACCAGGCGATGGGATGCCGCGAGCTCGACGACGGCAGGGCGGATGGGAACAGCCCAGCGAGGGTCGATGACCGTCGAACCGATGCCCTGGGCGCGGAGCCGGTCGGCGACCTCGACGGCCATATGCGCCATCGGGCCGATGCCGACGATGAGGACGTCCTCGGCGCCGCTGCGGTACAGCACGTCCGTGCCGTCCGCCAGACGCTCGATCGCGTCGAGGGCATCCGGCACGGACCCCTTCGGAAAACGCACCACGGTGGGCGCGTCCTCGACGGTGATCGCCTCGTCGAAGAGTTCGACCAGCCGCTCCGCGTCGCGGGGCGCGGCGATCCGGATGCCGGGCACGAGCTGCAGCATGGCGAGGTCCCAGATGCCGTGGTGGCTCGGACCGTCGGGCCCGGTCACGCCCGACCGGTCGAGGACGAAGGTGACGCCCGCCTTGTGCAGCGCGACATCCATCATGACCTGGTCGAACGCCCGGTTCATGAACGTGGCGTAGATCGCCACGACCGGGTGGACACCGCCGAACGCGAGCCCTGCGGCCGAGGCGACCGCGTGCTGCTCGGCGATGCCGACGTCGTACACGCGCTTCGGGAACCTCTGTGCGAACTCCTGCAGGCCGGTCGGTCGCAGCATCGCGGCGGTCATCGCGATGATGTCGTCGCGCCGCTCCCCGGCCGCCACGAGCGCCTCGGAGAAGACGTCCGTCCAGGCGACCGCATCCGAGGACCCGATCGGCTCCCCCGTGACCGGATCGATCTTGCCGACCGCGTGGAACTGGTCGGCCTCGTCACGCCGCGCCGGCTCGAACCCGCGCCCCTTGTCGGTGATGGCGTGCACGATGACCGGCGCGCCGTACTGCTTCGCGAGACGGAGCGTCTCCTCCATGGCATCGAGGTCGTGCCCGTCGACGGGACCGAGGTACTTGATGTCGAGGTTGGAGTACAGCGCCACGTTGTTGGTGAAGCGCGACAGGAAGCCGTGCGTGCCGCCGCGGACGCCGCGGTAGACCGCGCGGCCGATGGGTCCCAGCAGCCGGGAGACGTGGGCGGAGCTCTGACGCAGGGTCTTGTAGCTGTCGGCCGTGCGAACGCGGTTGAGGTAGCGGGCCATGCCCCCGATGGTCGGCGCGTATGAGCGGCCGTTGTCGTTGACGACGATGACGAGGTTGCGATCGTTGTCGTCGGAGATGTTGTTGAGCGCCTCCCACGTCATGCCGCCCGTGAGCGAGCCATCACCCACGACGGCGACGACGTGACGATCCTTGCGCCCGGTCACGGTCAGGGCACGCGAGACGCCGTCCGCCCAGCTCAACGAGCTCGACGCGTGCGAGGACTCGACGACATCGTGCGGGCTCTCGGAGCGCTGCGGGTAACCGGCGAGACCGCCGCGCGAGCGCAGCTTCGAGAAGTCCTGACGACCGGTGAGCAGCTTGTGGACGTAGGACTGGTGTCCGGTGTCGAAGATGATCGGGTCGTTCGGGGAGTCGAAGACGCGGTGCAGTGCGATCGTCAACTCGACGACACCGAGGTTCGGGCCGAGGTGGCCACCGGTGCGCGAGACGTTCTCGACGAGGAAGGTCCGGATCTCATCGGCGAGGATGTGAAGCTCCTCGCTCGAGAACCGATCGAGGTCACGCGGACCGGAAATTCCCTCGAGAAGACTCATGACAGGAGTCTACGTGCCCGCATGCGAGAGGACCCCGACTCCACGCGGAGCCGGGGTCCTCTTGACACGCGGGTCAGACCAGCGAACGCAGCACGTACTGCAGGATGCCGCCGTTGCGGTAGTAGTCAGCCTCACCGGGGGTGTCGATGCGGACGACCGCGTCGAACTCGACCGTCTGCTTGCCCTCCGGCGAGAACTCGCTCGGCTCGGCGACGACCTTCACCGTCTTGGGCGTGACGCCCTCGTTCAGCTGCTCGAGGCCCGTGATCGAGACGATCTCGGTGCCGTCGAGGCCGAGCGAGCTCCAGCTCTCCCCGGCGGGGAACTGCAGCGGGACTACGCCCATGCCGATCAGGTTCGAGCGGTGGATGCGCTCGAAGCTCTCGGTGATGACCGCCTTGACGCCCAGCAGGCTCGTGCCCTTGGCCGCCCAGTCACGCGACGAACCGGAGCCGTACTCCTTGCCGCCGAAGACGACGAGCGGGGTGCCCTGCGCCTGGTAGTTCTGGCTCGCGTCGTAGATGTACGACTGCGGTCCGCCGGGCTGGGTGAAGTCGCGGGTGAAACCGCCCTCGACGACCTTGCCGTCGTTGACCGCGGCGACGATCTCGTTCTTCAGGCGGATGTTCGCGAACGTGCCGCGGATCATGACCTCGTGGTTTCCGCGACGCGAGCCGTAGGAGTTGAAGTCCTTCTGTGCCACCCCGTGCTCGGTGAGGTACTGAGCCGCCGGGGTGCCGGCCTTGATGTTGCCGGCCGGGCTGATGTGGTCGGTCGTGACCGAGTCGCCCAGGGTCGCCATGACGCGCGCACCGGAGATGTCGGTGACGGGTGCCGGCGTGCTCTCCATGCCGTCGAAGTACGGTGCCTTGCGGACGTACGTCGAATCCTCGTCCCATTCGAAGATGGGGCCGGTGGGCGTGGGCAGGTTCTGCCAGCGCTCGTCGCCGTCGAAGACGGTCGAGTACTGCTTGATGAACTGCTCGCGCGAGATGGAGTGGTCGATGACCTCCTGGACCTCGTCGGGCGAGGGCCAGATGTCCTTCAGGAACACGTCGTTGCCGTCCGCGTCCTTGCCGAGCGCATCGGTCTCGAAGTCGAAGTTCATCGACCCGGCGAGAGCGTAGGCGACGACCAGCGGCGGCGAGGCCAGGTAGTTCATCTTCACATCGGGGCTGATGCGGCCCTCGAAGTTGCGGTTGCCCGAGAGGACGGCGGTGACGGCGAGGTCGTTCTCGTTGATCGCCGCCGACACCTCCTCGATGAGCGGACCCGAGTTGCCGATGCAGATCGTGCAGCCGTAGCCGACGGTGTAGAAGTCGAGGCCCTCGAGCGCCTTGTCGAGACCGGACTTCTCGTAGTAGTCGGTGACGACCTTCGAGCCGGGTCCGAGCGTCGTCTTGACCCACGGCTTGCGCTTCAGGCCCTTGTCGACGGCCTTCTTGGCGAGGAGGCCCGCCGCGATCATGACCGACGGGTTCGACGTGTTGGTGCACGAGGTGATGGCCGCGAGGGTGACCGCACCGTTGTCGAGGAGGTAGGACTGCCCGTCGGGAGTCGTGACCTTGACCGGCTTGGATGCCGCGTGGCGGGCACCGCTCGAGATCATCGAGGGGACGTGCTCGTGCTCGTGCTGGTGCGAGACGCCCTCGGCCGAGACGGTCTCGTGCTCGACGCCGGGAGCGGAACCCGGGTCTGACGCGGGGAAGGTGCCTTCGATCTCGACGGAGTCCTCAGCCGCGGCATCCGCGTAGTTGAGGATGTCCTTCTCGAACTGGTTCTTCGCCTCGGAGAGCAGAATGCGGTCCTGCGGACGCTTCGGGCCGGCGATGGAGGGGACGACCGTCGACAGGTCGAGCTCCATGAACTCGCTGAAGCTGAGCTCGCGGGAGGCGTCGTGCCACAGCGACTGAGCCTTGGCGTACGCCTCGACGAGGGCGACGGTCTGCTCGTCGCGTCCCGTGAGGCGCAGGTAGTCGAGGGTCACGTCGTCGACCGGGAACATCGCGGCGGTCGAACCGAACTCGGGGCTCATGTTGCCGATGGTGGCGCGGTTGGCCAGCGGCACCTGGGCGACGCCCTCGCCGTAGAACTCGACGAACTTGCCGACCACGCCGTGCTTGCGGAGCATGTCGGTGATCGTGAGGACGACGTCCGTCGCGGTCACGCCGGCGGGGATCTCACCGGTGAGCTTGAAGCCGACGACGCGCGGGATGAGCATGGAGACCGGCTGGCCGAGCATGGCGGCCTCGGCCTCGATGCCGCCGACGCCCCAGCCGAGCACGCCCAGGCCGTTGACCATCGTGGTGTGCGAGTCGGTGCCGACGCATGTGTCGGGGTAGGCGCGCAGGACGCCGTCGACCGGACGGTCGTAGATGACCTTGGCGAGGTGCTCGATGTTCACCTGGTGGACGATGCCGGTCCCCGGGGGGACGACCTTGAAGTCGTCGAAGGCGGTCTGACCCCAGCGCAGGAACTGGTAGCGCTCACCGTTGCGCTCGTACTCGATCTCGACGTTGCGCTCGAGGGCGTTCTCGGATCCGAAGAGGTCGGCGATGACCGAGTGATCGATGACCATCTCGGCCGGCGACAGCGGGTTGATCTTGCTCGGATCGCCGCCGAGGGCGGTGACGGCCTCGCGCATGGTGGCGAGGTCGACGATGCAGGGAACACCGGTGAAGTCCTGCATGACCACGCGCGCCGGCGTGAACTGGATCTCGGTGTTGGGCTCGGCATCGGGGTTCCAGTTACCGAGGGCCTCGATCTGCTCCTTGGTGACGTTCGCGCCGTCCTCGGTGCGAAGCAGGTTCTCGAGGAGGATCTTGAGGCTGTACGGAAGCTTCTCGAAACCGGGAACGGTGTCGATGCGGAAGATCTCGTAGTCGGTGTCGCCGACTGTGAGTGTGCTCTTGGCACCGAAGCTGTCAACTGTGGACACGTGTGCTCTCCTTCGTCGGCGGGCGCGGCGTGAGCCGGCCCTCCCATCTTCGCCCGGCCTGGTCCCGGTGACTAGTGAGGTCCGCCTTACCCAGGCGGGCGAAATTTATCTTGATATCAAGATACTCTACGCGGGCGGATGCCGCTGCCTCAGGCGCCGCTCTCCTCGTCTGGATCGACCTCGTCCGCAGCGCGCGCGACGAGCACCGGCTCCTCGTCGAGACACAGCCGGACCAGCAACGTGAGGAGATCGCGCAGGCTCGTGGCGCCGAGCAGACGGAACTGGTCGTACTCGCCGAGGGGTGCGATCGCGGCGAGCTGCCAGCTCGACTCGACGGGGTCGTCCGACACCTCCGTATCGGGATCCCACCGCGCTTCCCCGAGCACCGAAGCGAGCGTGGCGACACGGCGGACCACCCGCTCCGCGTCGCGCCGCAGCGGTGCCAGCTCCTCGTCCCAGGCCAGCGGCTGCAGGGGCGTCACGTCGGCGATCGGATGCGGGTCGTCGAGACCCCAGCGGTCGACCGTGATGCGATCTCCGCCGACGGCGATCACGAAGAGGTCGGCGCTTCCCGCTTCGACCTGGACGATCCTGGCCATCGTGCCGAGGGAGGAGCGTTCCTCTCCCCCGCCGGCTTCTCGTCCGCGCTCGATCAGGACGACGCCGAACTCCGGGTCCTCGTGCTCGAGCAGTCTCCCGAGCATCGTCAGGTAGCGCGGTTCGAAGATCCGAAGGACGAGCGGCGCGTGCGGGAACAGCACACTTCCGAGCGGGAACATCGGGACGGCGTCCATACGGCCAGTCAACCAGCCGTCGGACCGGTCAGGGGCGTTCTGCTGCGGCTTCCTCGGTCGACGCGGCGCGCGGCGGATAGAGCGCACGGACGGCGAGCCAGGTCACGGCGACCATCGGCGCGAACAGCGGCAGGCCCATGATGAGCTTCAGAGTGCCGAGTGCCGCCGTCTGATCCGTGAGGTACAGCGGCAGCTGCACCGCGAGGCGCGCGAAGAACAGCGCGGCCCACGCGATCGTCAGCCAGAAGAACACCCGGCGCTTGCGGCGGTCTGCCCGCCACGCCGTGCCCTCGTTCATGAGGAACCCGACAGCGACGCCGATGAGCGACCACCCGATCAGCGCCGAGACGAGGAGCCCTGTCCCGTACGCCGCGTTCGTGATCAGCCCGGGGACGAAATTGTCGACGCCCCGACCCGTGAACAGCGCGAGCGCTGCGGCGGCGCCCGTCGCGATCAGGCCGCCGAAGGCCGCCGCAACGGGAGACCGCTGAACCAGGCGAATGATCGTGAAGACGGCCGCCAACCCCACCGATGCCACGAGCGAGAGCACGAGGTCCTGACCGGTGACCGTGTAGAGGACGACGAACACGAGCCCCGGGAGGACGGACTCGCCGATCCCCCGCCATCCGCCCATCGCCCGCCAGACGACGTGTCCGGTCGTGGCGTCGTCGGTCGGATCGAGTCCCGCACGTTTCGCGGCGCCTCCGAGGGCCTGACCGATGAGGTCGGATGCCGTCGGTTCACCCGCTGACGGCGGGACGAGATCCGGTCGATCGGCCGACGGCTCGCCGGGTCGGTCCTGCGCCATGCTCACGCGCTGCCGGGCGTCGCGGGCATCTTGAGAGGGATGAGGTCCCGCGGGGGCATCGGCGTCGTCCCGCGCACCACGACGATCGATCGGAAGAGGTCTTCGACCTGCTCGGCAGCCGCGACGTCACCGGCGGCGGCTCCGCCGATCACGCCGCGCAGGAACCACCGGGGGCCGTCGACGCCCACGAACCGTGCGAGCCGCTTACCGGCCGCGCCATCCGCGCCGGCGACGGGGACTTCGGCGAGCAGCTCTGGTCCCAGAGGACCTTCGCGCTCCTCGACGCGTCCTCCCTGCTGACGGACCTGCTGACGGATCTGCTCGCGCGTCTCCTCCCACAGGCCGCTGGAGCGCGGTGCGGCGAACGGCTGCACCTGGAGGGTGGAGCCGGCGTAGTCCAAGCCCACTGCGACGATGCGCTTCGTCTGCTCCTCGACCTCGAGCCGGAGGTTCAGCCCCTCCCGGGGCAGGACCTTGACGCCGCCGAGATCGATGTAGGGGCGGACGGGATTGGCTTCCGCCTCGTCGAAGGGGCCGTTGGCGGCACGATCGCTCGGTGCCGACTTGGGGGCGAGCTCGTCGCTCATGCGGTTGTTCCTGTCGTGTAGCCGGTGGATCCGAATCCCCCGTCACCGCGCACACTGTCGGGAAGCGCGTCGACGGGGAGGAAAGTCGCCCGCGAGACGGGCATCACGATGAGTTGGGCGATCCGATCGCCCGGTGCGATGTCGAACGCCTCGGCGGCATCCGTGTTCAGCAGCGTCACCTTGATCTCACCCCGGTATCCGGCGTCGACCGTGCCCGGGGAGTTCACGACGGTGATGCCGTGTTTGGCGGCCAGACCACTGCGGGGGACGACGAAGGCGACGTAGCCGTCGGGAAGCGCGATGCGCACTCCGGTGCCGATGAGGGCGCGCTGGCCGGGAGCCAGCCGCACCTGCTCGGTCGAGACGAGGTCGGCGCCTGCATCCCCGGGGTGCGCGTAGACGGGCACATGAGCCGAGATAATGGGAACGTCCACGGTATCCATCACCCCCCGAGGCTAATGCACAACACCGACCGCACCGTCCCCGCTTCCTACCGCGAGCGGCTGAGCCCGTCCCTGTGGCTCCTGGTGAGCGCAGCGGTGTGCGCCCCGATGGCAGCCGTGGTGTTCTCGCCGATCGACACGACCCTCGCCCTCGTCATCGGACTGGCCGTCGGAGTCGTCCTCGTCTCGGCGCTCGTCCTCGCCGCGCCCGTGATCGCCGTCCGTGACGGGGTCCTGCACGTGGGGCGCGCCCACATCGCGGTGTCCGAACTCGGCGAGCCCGAGTTCCTCACCGGGGACGACGCCCGCACGGCGAGAGGCGGCGGCCTGCGCGGGGACGATTGGCATGTCCTGCGCGGCGGCATCGACGGCGTCGTCCGCGTTCCCGTCTCAGACGACGACGACCCCGCGGCACGCTGGGTGTTCTCGTCGCGCACACCCGATCGGGTGGTGGCGATCATCACCCGCGCGCAGCGGGGTCGCTAAGTCTCCGCGGCTGACGCCGAGGAAGGTCGGCGCTGCTTACGCGGCGCACTCGGTGCAGATGGCACCGATCGAGGTCTGGTGGTCGATCTGGGTCCGGTGCTTCACGAGGAAGCACTCGACGCAGGTGAATTCGTCCTCCTGAGGAGGGAGGACGACGACGTCGAGGTCGACGTCGGAGAGGTCTGCGCCGGGGAGCTCGAACCCGCTCGGGTTGTCAGAGTCCTCGACGTCGACCGAGCCGGACATCTTGTCCGGGACGCGTTCCTTGAGAGCCTCGATCGACTCGCTGTCGTCTTCGGTCTTGCGGGGGGCGTCGTAATCCGTGGCCATTCGAGAACGTCTCAACTTTCGGGGTGGTGCTGTGGGGTGCGGCCCGTTCGGGCGGCCATAGTTTGCATCACCTCACGGTGAATCGCAAATGAGCCGCCGGGCCGCAGCTGCCTTTCGGGGGTGCCACACCGCAAACTCGCGGCGCGCCCCGGATATTCCCGCCGCCGGGCCTGCTCCGTGACAGCATGAACGCACACGCTGGATCTGGAGGACGTCCGCATGGAACAGCTCAAAGTGATCGGCACCGAGGACGGTCGCCTCATGCTCGCGACCGACGACGGCGACCGCTTCTCGCTCGCCGTCGACGAGGCGCTGCGCACCCACCTGCGCCGCCTGCAGCGGGATGCCGAGCCCCGCACAACCCGCCCGAACCCCCGCGACATCCAGGCTCACATCCGTGCCGGCATGACGGCCGAGGATGTGGCTCAGCTTCTCGGTGTGCGCGTCGAGGACGTTCAGCGCTTTGAAGGACCGGTCTTGGCCGAACGCGAGCACATCGTGGGTCAGGCGCTGGCCGTGACCGTGCTGATCGGGGGCGAACTCGATCCCGGGGCGCAGCCGACCTTCGGCAATGCCGTCCGCGCGAAGCTCACCGAAGCCGGCGCCACGGGCGAGCGCTGGACGAGCTGGAAGGACCAGAACGGCTGGACCGTGAAGCTCGAGTTCACCGTCGGGGAGGTCGAGCACGACGCCCGCTGGTCGTTCGATCCGCGCCGATCGTCCCTCGCGCCGCAGAACTCCGACGCGACCCAGCTGTCGCGCCAGGGCTCGCTGCCCGAAGGCCTCATCCCCCGCCTGCGTGCTCTGGACTCCGCGCCGCAGAAGGATGCCTCCCGCTTCGACAGTGGTGCATTCGGTCCTCGTGCACTCTCCGAACCTGACGCCGACCTCGAATCCCCTGAGCCGCGTCCCTCCTCGTCCGCCGCTGTGCAGCAGGCCGCCATCAAGCGTGCGCCCGACGCACCCGTGACGTCTGCGGAGACGGCAGACCTCCTCGAAGCGCTGCGCCGCCGCCGCGGCCAGCGCGAGCCGATGCCGGGTGAGCACGGGGAGGAGCGCACCTCCACCCCCGTCGCCCTCTTCGACGCACCCGAGCCCGACGACGAGCCGGCGCCCGCCGAGCCGGAGAGTTCCCAGCCCGAAGCCGCGGAGCCGGCCGCCGAGCAGACGCGTCGACGGGGTCGCACGTCGATGCCCTCGTGGGACGAGATCGTCTTCGGCGCACGCACCGAGGACGGCTGACCTCAGCCGAAGGCCCCGAGCCGCACGAGCGGGACGACCCGCTCCTGATCGGTGAGCGAGCCGTGCTGCCCGATCATGTTCTGCGGCTTCTTGTCGGCCTCCCGGTCGTCGTAGTACGCGACGGCGGACCGGGCGGCGATGAGGACATCGCCGATCCGCGGCAGCACCTCGGGATCGGGCGAGGCGCCGAACAGTCCGGCGGCGACCGCCTCGTCGCGTGACATCACCCAGGCGCGGGGGGACTCGGCATCCCGCCACCGCTCCAGGACCTCGTCCGCGCGTCCGTCCTCCGTGTAGAGGTGGAGCATGCGCGGCTCGCCCGCGACGATGGTCACGTTCTCGACGAGCGGGTCGCCGTCACGCAGGAGGACCTGGCGATGGCGGGGGACGTCGACGATGCCGTGATCGGCGGTGAGAACCGCCGCGGCGTGGGAGCCGATGGCGGCATCCAGATCGCGTGCCGCACCGTCCACTCGCTCGAGCGCCGCGGCCCACTCGTCGCTCTCCCACCCGCGGGCGTGGGCGATGGTGTCCAATTCCGGGACGTACGCGTAGACGACGGCTCCGGGATGCCGGAGTGCCAGGTCCGCGGCACGTTCCACGCGCTCGGCGATCGAGGCCGCACCCACGAACTCGGCCCCCCGCTGCAGGGCGGCGGTGAACCCGGTCCCGGCGTAGCGCGGCTGCGAGACGACGAAGCACGGCCGCCCCGCCTCTGCCTCGCGCTGGAGCAGCGGGACCGAGCGCTGCCAGGTCAACGGGTCGAGTCCGTCCGTCTCCCAGCCCTTGAGCTGGTTGGGCGCGAGATCCGTGCCGGGGACGCGCGCGCGGTAGCCGACCAATCCATGCGTGCCGGGCGTCTCCCCCGTGAGCAGGCTCGCGAGCGCGACCGCCGTGGTCGAGGGGAAGACGGTGCGGGCGGAATCTTTCTTGGTCATCCGCCCGGTGAGGAAGCGCGCGTATCCGGCGCGGGCGGTCAGGTTCGCACGGCCGAGACCGTCGACCAGCAGCACGATCGCCGACCGGGCGGGCGGGAACCACTCGCCCCGCCCCTCGAGAGAGGCCAGGATCTGCGGCACGACACCGGTGAGGCTCCGGGCTGACGGCGGGTCCACGGGTAGGCTGAGAGACACCCGGGTCAGTCTTCCACACGGTGCTCCGCCGCCGTTTCTGGCCCCTCGCAGCATCTCCCGAAGACCGATCGAGGCCATGGCATCGCGCACTCCCCCTCCCCCGCCCGCTGTTGAACGCATTGAGGACGTCGACCTCGCTGACGAGATGCAGGGCTCGTTCCTGGAGTACGCCTACTCGGTCATCTACTCGCGCGCCCTTCCGGATGCCCGCGACGGCCTGAAGCCGGTGCAGCGCCGCATCCTCTTCCAGATGTCCGAGATGGGCCTGCGCCCGGACCGCGGCCACGTGAAGAGTGCGCGTGTCGTCGGTGACGTGATGGGCAAGCTCCACCCGCACGGCGACTCCGCGATCTACGACGCGCTCGTCCGCCTCGCGCAGGACTTCGCCCTCCGCGTGCCCCTGGTGGACGGGCACGGCAACTTCGGTTCGCTCGACGACGGGCCGGCTGCCGCGCGATACACCGAAGCCCGACTCGCGGCATCCGCTCTGGCGCTCACGGAGAACCTCGACGAGGACGTCGTCGACTTCATCCCGAACTACGACGGCCAGTTCCAGCAGCCGGAGGTGCTTTCCGCCGCGTTCCCGAACCTGCTCGTCAACGGTGCGACCGGTATCGCCGTCGGCATGGCGACGAACATGGCGCCGCACAACCTCATCGAGGTCGTGTCGGCCGCCATCCACCTGCTCGAGAACCCCGGGGCGACCCTCGAGGAGCTCATGGAGTTCGTGCCGGGACCGGATCTCCCCGGTGGCGGCGTCATCGTGGGCCTCGACGGCATCAAGGAGGCCTACCAGACCGGCCGCGGCACGTTCCGCACCCGCGCGAAGACGTCGATCGAATCGCTCGGCCCGCGCCGCACCGGCATCGTCGTCACAGAGCTCCCTTACATGGTGGGGCCGGAGCGCGTCATGGAGAAGATCCGCGACGCCGTCTCGTCGAAGAAGCTCACCGGCATCTCGGACCTCACCGACCTCACCGACCGCAACAACGGCCTGCGGCTCGTCATCGGAATCAAGACCGGCTTCGACCCGAACGCGGTCCTCGAACAGCTCTATCGGCTCACGCCGCTCGAGGACTCCTTCGGCATCAACAACGTCGCCCTCGTCGGCGGACAGCCCCAGACGCTCGGCCTCAAAGAGCTGTTGCGCGTGTACCTGGATCACCGCATCCAGGTCGTCACCCGCCGCAGCCGTTACCGGCTCGCGCGCAAGCAGGAGCGCCTGCACCTCGTCGAGGGCCTCCTCATCGCGATCCTCGACATCGACGAGGTCATCCAGGTCATCCGCACCTCGGATGACAGCGAGCAGGCCCGTACGCGCCTCATGGACGTGTTCGACCTGTCTCAGCTGCAGGCCGAGTACATCCTCGAGCTGCGGCTGCGCCGACTCACGAGGTTCTCGCGCGTCGAACTCGAGGCCGAGCAGAACACGCTGAAGGCCGACATCGCCGCCCTCGAGGAGCTCCTCGGCAGCGAGGTGCTCTTGCGGCGCCAGGTCGCGACCGAATTGGATGCCGCATCCGACGCCTTCGGCACGCCCCGCCGGACGCTCCTCATGAACGGTGGTCCCGTCGCTCCCCGCGGCCGCGCCGCAGCGCCGGCGGACCTTCAGATCGCCGACGCCCCGTGCCGCGTCTATCTCTCGGCGACCGGACGCATGGTGCGCGCAGAGCTCGTGGCCGACGCGCCCGGCGGGGGCGTGGTCCCGCCCGCTCGCCGGTCGAAGCACGACGCGATCCGCTCCTGGGTGAACGGCACGACGCGCGGCGACCTCGGCGCGGTCACGACCCGGGGTCGACTGGTCCGCTTCACGCCCGTCGACCTGCCGTCCGTGCCGGCGAACTCGGTGCAGCTCGCCGCGGGAACCCGCGCGGACCAGTATCTGGGACTCGCCCCGGCCGAGCACGTCGTCGCGATCGTCCCGCTGACGGATGCCGCCCCGATCGCGCTCGGCACGGCGCAGGGCGTCGTCAAGCGCGTCTCGGCGACCGAGCTGCCGCCGGGAAAGCCGGACGTCGAGATCATCTCGCTCAAGCCGGGCGACACCGTCGTCGGTGCTACCCTCGCCGACGACGCGAGTGAGCTCGTCTTCGTCTCGAGCGACGCGCAGCTCCTGCGGTTCGAGGCCTCGGCGGTCCGCCCTCAGGGTCGGTCGGCCGGCGGGATGGCCGGCATCCGGCTCTCGGACGGCGCCCGCGTCATCGCCTTCACCGCCGTGACCGCAACGGACGAGACCGTCGTGGCGACGGTCGCGGGAGCGAGTGCCGCCTTGCCGGGGACCGATCCGGGGTCGGCGAAGGTCTCGCTGTTCTCCGAGTTCCCCGCCAAGGGTCGGGCGACCGGCGGCGTCCGCGCGCAGCGTTTCCTCCGGTGGGAGGACGCGTTGCTCGTCGCGTGGGTCGGCGACCAACCGCGCGCCGTCGGCATCGACGGCGCGGTCCGATCGCTGCCCGAGACGGGCGCGAAGCGGGATGCCTCCGGCCAGGCGCTCGACGCCGCGGTCGGCGCCATCGGCACGACGGTGGCCTGAGCAGGGTTCAGCCTGCGAGCTTCGCCTTCACGTAGGCGACGATCGCGTTCGCGTGTCCGTGCCCGAGCCCGTGCTCGTCCTTGAGGACAGCCACGGTCTCCATGTGCGTCCGGGTGTCCAGGCTGTCGGCGGCGACGTCGAGCCAGTGCTGCACCGGTTGACCGTAGGTCTTCTCGATGCTCGGGAAGTACGAGGCGGGACCCTTGGGCTTCTCCCCCGGGGCGATGACGGGCGCGACGACGCGGTGGGCTTCCATACCCGTCACGCTAGCGCCGCAGGGGTCAGGCGTCGATGCGCTCGCGATCGAGCCGTTCGCTCGAGGTCACGATGAAGTCGCGGCGCGGAGCGACCTCGGACCCCATCAGCAGCTCGAACACCGTCGAAGCGACCTCGGCGTCTTGCACGCGCACGCGTCGCAGTGTGCGCCCGGCCCGGTCCATCGTCGTCGTGGCGAGCTGATCGGCATCCATCTCACCGAGACCCTTGTAGCGCTGGACCGGTTCCTGCCACCGCTTGCCCGACTTCGTCAGCTTCGCCAGGAGGGTGTGCAGCTCCTGCTCGCTGTACGTGTAGATCGTCTCGTTCGGCTTGGTGCCGGGGTTCATGACGACGACGCGGTGCAACGGCGGGACGGCGGCGTACACGCGGCCCTCCTCGATCAGCGGACGCATGTAGCGGAAGAACAGGGTCAACAGCAGCGTGCGGATGTGCGCCCCGTCGACGTCGGCGTCGCTCATCAAGATGATCTTCCCGTAGCGCGCGGCCTCGAAGTCGAAGGATCGTCCGGACCCCGCGCCGATCACCTGGATGATCGCGGCGCACTCGGCGTTCGAGAGCATGTCGCTGACCGAGGCCTTCTGCACGTTGAGGATCTTGCCGCGGATCGGCAGCAGCGCCTGGTACTCGCTGTTGCGCGCGAGCTTCGCGGTGCCGAGCGCGGAGTCGCCCTCGACGATGAACAGTTCGGACTCGGCCACGTCGTTCGTGCGGCAGTCCGCGAGCTTCGTCGGCAGAGACGACGACTCGAGCGCATTCTTGCGTCGCTGGGTCTCTTTGTGCGTGCGCGCAGAGATGCGCGCCTTCATCTCCGAGACGATCTTCTCGAGCAGGAGCGCCGTCTGCGCCTTGTCGTCCCGCTTCGACGATGCGAACTTCGCAGCCAGCTCCTTCGAGACGACGGATGCAACGATGTTGCGGACCGCGGGCGTGCCGAGGATCTCCTTGGTCTGCCCCTCGAACTGCGGCTCGGGCAGACGCACCGTGAGGACGGTCGAAAGCCCCGCGAGGATGTCGTCCTTCTCGATCTTCTCGTTCGCGCCGACCTTGAGCTTGCGCGCGTTCGACTCGATCTGACCGCGGAGGGTCTTCATGAGCCCCTGCTCGAAGCCCTGCTGGTGCGTGCCCCCCTTGGGGGTCGCGATGATGTTGACGAACGAGCGGGCGACGGTCTCGTACCCGGTGCCCCAGCGCAGCGCGATGTCGACCTCGCACTCGCGTTCCACCTCGGTCGGGACCATGGCCCCCGACGCCTGCAGGACCGGCACCGTCTCGGTGAACGTGCCGGTGCCCGAGAGGCGCCAGGTGTCGGTGATCGGCGCGTCCGGCGCCAGGAACTCCGCGAACTCGGAGATGCCGCCGTCGTAGCGGAAGCTCGTCTCGATCTCCTCGTCGGTCCGCCGATCGACGATGACGATCTCGAGCCCCGGGACGAGGAACGCCGTCTGCCGCGCACGCTGCTCGAGCTCTCCGAGGTCGAAGGCAGCGTCCTTCGTGAAGATCTGCCGGTCCGCCCAGTACCGGATGCGACTGCCGGTGACGCCGCGGGGCGCCTTGCCGACGACGCGGAGTTCGCTGGACTTCTCGAAGGGACGGAAGGTGGTCGAGGGACCGTCTCCGTCGAACGATCCGGGCTCGCCGCGGTGGAACGACATCGCGTACGTCTTGCCGCCGCGGTCGACCTCGACGTCCAGGCGCTCCGACAGGGCGTTGACGACCGACGCTCCGACACCGTGCAGACCGCCCGAGGCGGCGTACGAGCCGCCGCCGAACTTGCCGCCCGCGTGCAGCTTCGTGAAGACCACCTCGACACCCGAGAGACCCGTCCGGGGCTCGATGTCGACGGGGATGCCGCGGGCGCGGTCGCGCACTTCGACGCTGCCGTCGGCGTAGAGAAGGATCTCGATCCGGTCGCCGTGCCCGCCGAGGGCCTCGTCGACGGAGTTGTCGATGATCTCCCAGAGGCAGTGCATGAGACCGCGGGAGTCGGTCGAGCCGATGTACATGCCGGGCCGCTTGCGGACCGCTTCGAGCCCTTCCAGGACCTGGAGATGATGGGCGGAATACTCGGCTGTCACGATCTCCCATCGTATTCGCCGCGGCTGACACCGAGCCGACCGACACACACGCCGACGCGAGCTCGTCATGCACAGCGCGCGCATACCGTACGCGCACAGCGAAATGTCATGCAATGGCGGCATACGTGCCACATCCCCGTGGTTGTATGACATGACAGTTCACCCGTCATGAGCAGTACGAGGAGGCACCTGACATGAGCACGTCGACCACCACCGAGCCTGGAGCCGTCCTCGAGCACCGCCTCACGGCGATGGATCGCTGCGATTCCTGCGGCGCCCAGGCCTACATCGCCGCCGAGGTCAACGGCAGCGAGCTCCTCTTCTGCGCCCACCACGGGCGCAAGTACGAAGAGAAGCTCCGCGCCGTCGCCACGTCATGGCACGACGAGACCGCACGCCTGACCGAATCGGTCTGAGCCGAGGCATCCCGAATACGACGAAGGCCCCCTGCTGAGGCAGGGGGCCTTCGCGTATGCGGAACCGATTCAGAAGCCGACGGCCGCCTGATACACGGGCAGCAGTCCCGTGCGGACGCCGGAGGCCGAGGGCTTGGGCTGGAAGACACTCGAGTTGTGGTTGCCCTCGATCACGACGGGACCGTTCGCCGTGATCGCGATGTCCCAGCCGACGTAGGGCGCTTCCGGGGTCCGCCGGGCGAGCGAGGCGACCAGGTCGAGCACGCGGTCGTACTGCGGCACCTGGAACCCGACGATCGGGGTCCCCGTGGCAGGATGCTCCCGATACACGTTGCTGTTCTTGTCGACGCCCGGGTAGAGCGCGACGCCCTCGTCGTCGAGCATCGTGAACATCCCGCCCGACGCGAAGTTGTCGATGACGTCCCCGTTGCCGATGCGCAGGACGGCGGCAAGCAGGTGCACCCGGTCCTCGCCGTCGAGGAACGTGATGAGCCGGACGGTGTTGACGGCATCCGGATAAAGCGCCGACATCTCGGGGTGCTGGACGATGAACTCGTCGAGGACCGTCTGCCCCTTCGCGGTGACCTCCGCGCGGAACGCGGCGACGTCGACGTCCGCACCCACCTCGTGCAGGTCGATGCCGCCGCCGCCGTGTCCCTCGTTCGGCTTCGCGAGGACGCGCGGATGGCGCGCGAGGAAAGCCGTCAGCGCGGCATCGTCGACATCACGCAGATCGATCGTCTCGCGACCGAGCAGGTCGGCGTACTCGCGGGCGAACCGGCGCTTGTCCTCGAGCTTCGACCGCCCCTCGGGCGTGTTGTACATCTTCGTGATGCGGAACGACTTGGGGTGCGTCATCCACGTCTTCCGCTCCCGCGCGTTCAGCAGACGGATGTCCCACACGGCGTAGTCGCGGAAGGCCATGTCGTAGCGCACCGAGCACCACAGCATGTCGGCGATGATGACGGGCAGCGGGGCCTTGGAGACCTGCTGCACGGTCCGCGCGAACTCGACGAGGTTGCCCGGCCGGAGCTTGCGCGCGCGTCGGATCAGGTACTGCAGGCGAACGCGGATGCGGCGCATGGCGGTCCCTTCGGTTCGGGTCGGTCAGAAACGCATTGCGGCGCGATACCGCGGGAGGAGGCCGCGACGGATGCCGGAGACCGAAGGCTTCGACTGGAACACACCGGAGTTGTGGTTGCCCTCGATGACGACGGGTCCCTCCGGAGTGATCGCGATGTCCCACCCGATGTACGGGAACGCGGGCACGCGCCGCGCCAGGCGGTCCACGAGCTCGAGGACCTCGTCGTAGAGCGGGACCTGGAACCCCGTGATGGGCGTTCCGGTCGCAGGGTGCTCGGCGAAGGGACGACCCTCTTCATCGCTCGCCGCGTGCAGTGCACGGCCGCGCTCGTCGAGCATCGTGTACATGCCGCCGTTGCTGAAGTTGTCGATGACGCCGCCGTTGCCGATCTTCAGCACACCCGCGAGCACGTGTACCTCGCCGTCGGGATCGAGGTAGGACACCATCCGCAGGGAGTTGACGCTGCCGGGGTACAGCTCCGCCATGTCGGGATGCTGCACGAGCACCTGTTCGACGAGGGTCTGACGATCGGCGAGCAGCCGATCCCGGAAGGCGGCCGGGTCGTCGATGTCGACGGAGTCGACCAACGTGATGCCGTTGCCGCCCACGCCGCCGGGGTTCTTGGCGATGATCCGCGGATGCCGGCTCAGGAAATCGGCGAAGGCCGCGGCATCCGTCTGGTCGAGATCGATCCACTCACGGCCGAGCTCGGGTCCGAACCGCGTCGCGAACTGCAGCTTGTCGTCGAAGATCGCGCGCTGCGCGTCGTCGTTGAGTCGGCGCGACAGGTGGAACGACTTGGGGTCGGTCATGTAGGTCTTGCGCTCGCGCGCCTTCAGGATGCGGAAGTCCCACTCCGAGTAGTTCTCGAAGGTGGTCTCGTAGCGCACCGAGCACCATGCCATGTCAGCGACGACCCACCACAGCGGCGCCTTCGACAGCCGGGCCGACTGCCGCGCGAACTGCAGGACCCGGTCCGTGTCGAAATTGACCACGCGTCGCACGAAGAACCGAGCGCGACGGTAGAGCCTGTTCACGGCACCCACGGTCAGGCCTTCGACGGACGGATGATGCCGAGCGGGGTGGACTGGTGTCCCTGTCCGAGCGGGTTGTCCGAAAGGATGCGGACGAGCCGCTGCTCCCCCGCCTTGTCGAGCGTCGACCCGAGGATGTTGCCCCCGATGTCGTTGATGTCGACGACGGCGACGTCGTTCCCCCCGCCGAGCTGCGCCTTCAGACGTCGGGCGACCGTCGCCGGTTCCTTCGGTCCGAGCACGACCGCCTTGTTGTACGGCGGGATCGTGTGCGGCGTGGGCCCGTCGATGGAGCGTGCCTTGTCGCCGGCGATCCGGTAGAAGTCGCCGCGGCGTCCGAACAGCTTGGTCACGGCCGCGACGCCCGCTGCGAAGACGATGCGGGGCGTTCCGCATTCACGGAGCGCCATCTCCATCGTCTCGGGCATGCCGAGGCCGATGCCGTACTTCGTCTTCACGACATAGCGCGACAGGAACCGCGCGAGCGGCCTGGGCGTGATGTCCTCGACGAGGTACGAGCGCCCCTGCGTGATCGCCACGATCTTCTCGGTCACGAAGAGCAGATCACCGGGCCGGAGCTCCGCAGCGGCGTAGGTCGCGACGATCTCGTCGATGTCCTCGCCCGGCATGACGACGTGCGTCCGGATGGGGATCCGGGCGTACGTCGCGCCGTCGACCGCTCGCGTGAGCTCCTTGCCCTCGTTCGCGGCGTCGCTCATTCGAGGTAGTCCCGGAGCGACTGCGACCGCGACGGGTGCCGCAGCTTCGCCATCGTCTTGGACTCGATCTGGCGGATCCGCTCGCGGGTCACGCCGAACGTGTCGCCGATCTGGTCGAGCGTCTTGGGCTGGCCGTCGCCGAGACCGAAGCGCATGCGGATCACGCCCGCCTCGCGCTCGCTCAGCGAATCGAGGAGCGACTCGAGCTGACGCTGCAGCATCGTGAAGCCGACGGCGTCGGCAGGAACGACCGCCTCGGTGTCCTCGATGAGGTCGCCGAACTCGCTGTCGCCGTCCTCACCCAGGGGGGTGTGAAGCGAAATGGGCTCGCGGCCGTACTTCTGGACCTCGATAACCTTCTCGGGCGTCATGTCAAGCTCGCGGCTGAGCTCTTCCGGCGTGGGCTCGCGACCCAGATCCTGGAGCATCTGACGCTGCACGCGGGCGAGCTTGTTGATGACCTCGACCATGTGTACCGGGATGCGGATGGTGCGCGCCTGGTCCGCCATCGCACGCGTGATGGCCTGACGGATCCACCACGTGGCGTAGGTCGAGAACTTGAAGCCCTTGGTGTAATCGAACTTCTCGACGGCACGGATGAGGCCGAGGTTGCCCTCCTGGATGAGGTCCAGGAACTGCATGCCGCGGCCCGTGTAGCGCTTGGCCAGCGAGACCACGAGACGGAGGTTGGCGCCGAGCAGGTGGCTCTTCGCGCGCTGTCCGTCACGGGCGACCCACTGCAGGTCGAGGCCCAACTGCGACGACTTCTCCGCCGCCGTCATGTGCGACAGCTTCTCTTCGGCGAACAGACCCGCCTCGATACGCATCGCCAGCTCGACCTCTTCGGCCGCGTTGAGGAGCGGGACCTTACCGATCTGCTTCAGGTAGTCCTTGACCGGGTCGGCCGTCGCGCCGGTGATCTGCGTCGAGTAGACCGGAACCTCGTCGTCGTCCGACGACGAGATGACGATCGCGCCCGTCGGAAGGGGCTCGGTGAACGCCGGCTTGGCGGGCTCGTCCTCGTCGTCGCCGTCCGCCTTGTCGGCATCCTTCTTGGCGTCGTCGTCGGAAGTGTCGTCCGTGGCCTCGGCGTCGAGCTCGACCTCGTCCGCCTCAGCGTCCTCGTCGTCCTCATCTGCGGACTTCTTGGCACGGGACTTCGCCGGGGACGCCTTCGTCGCGGCGGGCTTCTTCGCGGGAGCTTTCTTCGCCGGAGCCTTCTTGGCCGGAGCCTTCTTTGCGGGCGCCTCGGTCTCGGCAGGCTCGACGACGTCAGCTTCGTCGACCGCTTCTGCCGCTCGTGTACGGGTGGTCCTCGTGCTCGAAGTCACGTCTCGCCTTTCACCGACGGCATTCCGCCGGGTTTCGGACACTAGTAAGACCCTTGTCAAGTCCCGCGGACACGCACAACGACGTTCCTTCGGACCGGACAACGGGTCATTTCGTCCATTCTCTCATACGTGTCGGATGCATGAAGGACGTACCGGTGTCAACACCGAAAACCGTATGCGCATTCCCCCAACAGAGGGATGAATACGGGCGAGGCGGGCCTGTCAGCCGAGGCCCGGCCGCCGATCGTCGTCACCCGACGGGCGATTCGCGAGGAACCGCTCCAGTTCGGCGGCGAGTTCGTCGGCCGACGGGAGGTCTCCCGTGTGGATGATCGGCTGAGCCTGCGTGGAACCCGCCATGTAGGCGTCGTAGCGCGCCTCGAGATTGTGAAGCATCGTCGTCAGCTCGTCGCTCGCCGAGACCTGATCGTCGACTTTCTCGAGGTACTCGCGGTTCTCGTCGCGCAGGGTGTCGCTGTCGAAGACGAGTCCCGTCGCGATCGACACGCTGTCGAGTGCGGCGATCGCCGCCGCGGGGAAGTCGGTCTCCGCGAGGTAGTGCGGGATGAGGAGGGCGAAACCCGACACCGAGACACCCGCATCCGACAGGCGGTACTCGAGGAGATGGCCCGCCGTCGAGGGCACCTGCGTGCGCGGCTTCCAGACGGAGTGGGCCTCGGTGAGGTCGGACCTGTTGCCGCTGACCGTCGTTCCGAGGGGTCGCGTGTGCGGGACGGGCATGGGGATCGCGTGGACCCACGTCACAGATCGCACCTGCAGCCCCTCGGCCAACCCGACGACGGTGTCGACGAACGCCTCCCACGCGAAGTCGGGCTCGTAGCCCGACAGGAGGACGAACGGCTGACCGAGCGCGTCGTGAACGAGCGCGAGGTCTAGGCGCGGCGGGCGGTAGTCCGTGAGGTGATCGCCGTCGAAGGTGATCAGCGGGCGCCGAGCCCGGTAGTCGAAGAGCACGTCGGGGTTGAACGTCACGACCGGCTGCGGGTCGTGCTCGGTGTGCAGATGGTCGACGACGCGCGTGACCGCGGACCCGGCATCCGTGAAGCCGGTCAGCGCGACGACCAGGGGCAGGCCCGCCGGAACAGGGGGCGCGGTCGTGATGCGCTCGTAGAGGGGACCAGACAGGGGCATGCTTCCACTGTAGAAGCAGGCTCGAAGGGGTCGGCGCGCGAGCCGTCCCGCTCTGAGCGAACGCCTCTCTCCATAGGATGGAGACCATGCCGCACCCCGAGCTGACCGTGTCCACCTCTCCCGCACGCGACGGCGGCGCCGACGCGATCGTCCTGGCCCTTCCGCCGCTCGAGGAGGCGGCGGCGGTCCTGTCCGAGTGGCCCGGCGTGGAGGACGTCCTCCGCGGCGTCGGGTACACGGGCGTGGCGGGAACCACCGTGCGGGTCTTCGCCCCGGCATCCACCGATCTCCCCCTGTTCGTCGTCGGAACCGGCGCAGCGCCGTCGAGCGACGCGATCCGGGATGCCGTCGGTGCGGCGATCCGCACCACCACGGGCTTCGCGCACGTGGCCGTCGCCCTTCCGCATGCACAGGAGCACTGGCGGGCGGCTGCCGAGGGCGCCGTCCTGGGCGGCTACCGCTTCGAGGGGTACAAGTCGGGTGAGCCCGCCAAGACCCGGGCAGCCCACGTGAGCCTTCACCTGACAGCGGACGTCGATGCCGCCGACCTGCGCGCCGTCGAAGTGGCGGGTTCGGCCGTCGCCCTCGTCAAGGATCTCGTCAACATCCCCGCCGAATGGCTCAGCCCGGCCGATCTCGCCGAGCGCGCGATCGAGGCCGTCGCGGGGCTGCCCGTCGACGTCGAGGTCCTCGACGAGACGGAGCTCGCCGCGCAGGGGTTCGGCGGCATCCTCGGTGTCGGCCAGGGTTCGGACCGCCCGCCGCGCCTCGTCCGTCTCAGCTACTCCCCCGCGGGCGCCGACCGCCACGTCGCCATCGTCGGCAAGGGCATCACGTTCGACACCGGCGGCCTGTCGCTGAAGCCGCCGGCATCCATGGTCGGGATGAAGTTCGACATGGCCGGTGCGGCTACGGCGCTCGCCGTCGTCCGCGCCGCAGCGCAGCGCGAACTCTCCGTCGGTGTCACCGCGTGGCTCTGCATCGCCGACAACATGCCCTCCGGACGCGCGACCCGCCCGGGCGACGTGCTCCGGATGCTCGACGGCACGACCGTCGAGGTCCTGAACACGGATGCCGAGGGCCGCCTCGTCATGGCGGATGGTCTCGTCGCGGCGAGCCGCACGCAGCCCGACGTGATCGTCGACGTCGCGACCCTGACGGGAGCCGTCATCGTCGCCCTCGGCAACCGCCACACGGGCGTCATGGGCGATGACGCCACCGTCGCCCGCTACCTCGAGGCGGCGGCATCCGTCGGAGAAGCCGCGTGGCAGTTGCCGCTCCCCGACCACATGGAGGACGAGCTCGACTCCCCCATCGCCGACATGCGCAACGCGAAGGTGGGCGACCCTGCCGGCGGGACGATGTTCGCGGGCCTGTTCCTGCGCCGATTCGTCGGACGGACGTCGGAGGATGCCGATGCCCCCCGCATCCCATGGGTGCACCTCGACATCGCCGGCAGCGGCGAGAACAAGGCATCGCCGTTCGGCCCGACGGACAAGGGCCCGACGGCCGCGACGGTGCGATCGCTCCTCGCCTTCCTCGAGACGGAGTCGCGATGACCCGTCACGACTTCGACCTCGTCGTCCTCGGCGGCGGCAGCGGCGGGTACGCGGCCGCGATCCGGGCGAGCGAGCTCGGCAAGACCGTCGCGCTGATCGAGAAGGACAAGGTCGGCGGGACGTGCCTGCACCGCGGCTGCGTCCCCACCAAAGCTCTGCTTCACACCGCCGAGATCGCCGATCACGTCCGCGAGGCCGCGGCCGTCGGCGTCGACGCCACGTTGACGGGCTTCGACCCGGCACGCATGACCGCGTACCGGGAGGGCATCGTCGCGAAGAAGTACCGCGGCCTGCAGAGCCTGCTCTCGACGCGCGGGATCACCGTCGTCGCCGGCGCCGGACGACTGACCGCAGAACGGACCATCCTCGTCGGCGACGACGAATACGCCGGCACCGACGTCATCCTCGCCACCGGTTCGCAGACGCGCTCCCTCCCGGGGATCGAACCCGGGGGCCGCATCCTCACGAGCGAGACCGCCCTCACCCTCGACGAGGTGCCGGCCTCCGTCGTCATCCTCGGGGGCGGCGTGATCGGCGTCGAGTTCGCCAGTGCGTGGCGTTCACTGGGCACCGAGGTCCTGGTCGTCGAAGCACTGGATCGCCTGCTGCCCGCGGAGGAAGCCGTGTCGAGCAAGGCGCTCGAGCGTGCGTACCGCAAGCGCGGCATCCAGACCGCCCTGTCGACCCGGTGCGAAGGCGTGAGCGCACGAGAGGACGGCGTCGCGGTGACCCTCTCGGACGGTCGCGTCGTCGATGCCGACTACGTTCTGGTCGCCGTCGGCCGTGGGCCGGTCACAGACGGACTCGGCCTGGCGGAAGCCGGTGTCGCGCTCGATCGCGGCTTCGTGACCGTCGACGCCGACCTCCGGACGACGGTTCCGCACGTCTGGGCCGTCGGCGACATCGTCCCCGGCCTGCAGCTCGCGCATCGCAGCTTCCAGCAGGGCATCTTCGTCGCCGAGCGGATCGCGGGGCTTTCGCCCGTTCCGGTGCCGGAATCGACGATCCCGCGTGTCTCGTACTCGCACCCCGAGGTCGCCTCGGTCGGGCTGACCGAGGAGCAGGCGCGGGCTGCGCACGGCGACCGGATCACGGCGTTCGAGTTCAACCTCGCCGGCAACGCGAAGAGCGAGATCCTCGGAACAGCGGGGTTCGCCAAGGTCGTCCGGATCACGGACGGACCCGTCGTGGGCGTCCACCTCGTGGGCGACCGCGTGGGCGAGCTCATCACCGAGGGACAGCTCGCGATCGGATGGGAAGCGCACCCCGAGGACATTGCGCCCTTCATCCACGCGCACCCCACTCAGAGCGAAGCCCTCGGCGAGGCCTTCCTCGCTCTCGCGGGCAAGCCCCTCCATACCATCTGACCCCGTCGCACTCGCGACACTAAGCTAGACAGCACATCGCTTTTTCTTGAAGGAGACACAGTCATGAGCACATCCGTGGTCCTCCCCGCGCTCGGTGAGAGCGTCACTGAGGGAACGGTCACCCGCTGGCTCAAGAAGGTCGGTGATTCGGTCCAGGCCGACGAAGGTCTCCTCGAGATCTCGACCGACAAGGTCGACACCGAAATCCCCTCGCCCGTCAGCGGCGTGATCGAGGAGATCCTCGTGGACGAGGACGAGACGGTCGAAATCGGAGCCGTCCTCGCGAAGATCGGCGACGGCTCGTCGGCCCCCGCTGAGTCGGCTCCCGAGGAGTCGGCCCCTGAGGAGCCCGCTGCCGAGGAGCCCGCTGCCGAGGAGCCCGCTGCCGAGGAACCCGCGAAGGAAGAGGCACCGGCTCAGTCCGCGCCGGCATCCGCGCCCGCGTCCTCCGGCGACGCGAAGGACGTCGTCCTTCCCGAGCTGGGCGAGAGCGTCACCGAGGGCACCGTCACCCGCTGGCTGAAGCAGGTCGGCGATGACGTCGCCGTCGACGAGCCGCTTCTCGAGATCTCCACCGACAAGGTCGACACGGAGATCCCGTCCCCGATCGCCGGCACTCTCACCGAGATCCTCGTCCAGGAGGACGAGACCGTCGAGGTCGGCGCTGTGCTCGCCCGCGTCGGCTCCGGTGCCGCCGCTGCACCGGCCGAGCCGGCCCCCGCGGCGCCCGCCGAGGAGAAGACCCCCGAAGCACCCCAGGCCCAGGAGCCGACGCAGGACGCTCCCGCGGCTGAGGCGCCGAAGGCTGACGCACCCGCGGCCGAGGCCGAGGCCCCCAAGGCTGAGGCACCCAAGGCTGAGGCACCTCAGGCTGAAGCGCCTCAGGCCGCACCTGCCGAGGACGGCGTGACCTACGTCACGCCTCTCGTGCGCAAGCTCGCTCAGCAGCACGGTGTCGATCTGTCGACGATCACGGGCAGCGGTGTTGGTGGACGAATCCGCAAGGAGGACGTCCTGAAGGCTGCCGAGGCCCCGAAGACTGACGCAGCTCCGGCTGCCGCAGCACCGGCCCCCGCCGCCGTCGAGGTGTCGCCGCTGCGCGGCACGACGCAGCCCATGTCGCGTCTGCGCAAGGTCCTCGCCAGCCGCGCCGTCGAGTCGATGCAGCAGACCGCTCAGCTGACGACGGTCGTCGAGGTGGATGTCACGAAGCTCGCGAATTACCGCGACTCTGTCAAGGCGTCGTTCCTCGAGAAGACCGGCGACAAGCTGTCGTTCCTGCCGTTCTTCGCTCTGGCCGCCGCCGAGGCGCTGAAGACGTACCCCGTCATCAACTCCACCGTCGACGGCGACCAGATCGTCTACCCGGCGAGCGAGAACCTCTCGATCGCGGTCGACACCGAGCGCGGCCTGCTCACGCCGGTCCTGCGCGACGCGGGCGATAAGAACATCGCTCAGATCGCGCACGAGATCGCCGATCTCGCTGGCCGCACGCGCAACAACAAGCTGAAGCCGGACGAGCTCGCGGGCGGCACGTTCACGCTGACCAACACGGGTTCGCGCGGCGCGCTGTTCGACACGCCCGTCGTGTTCCTGCCGCAGTCGGCGATCCTCGGCACCGGTGTGGTCGTCAAGCGCCCAGGAGTGGTGACGGTCGACGGAAAGGACGCGATCAGCGTCCGTTCCTACGTCTACCTCGCCCTGTCGTACGACCACCGCGTCGTCGACGGTGCGGACGCGGCTCGCTTCCTCAGTGCGATGAAGGCCCGCCTCGAGGCTGCGCAGTTCGAGGGTCAGCTCGGCGTCTGACGCCGTTCGGGCGAAACCCGTCATGGCTGGTCCGCGAGGTCGTACACCTCGCGGACCAGCCATTTCTCTTCCACCCGCACCATGACCAGGACCTGCGTCAGCTCGTCTCCGACGATCTTCACCGCGGCAGCCCCGCCGTACTCATCCACGACGGCCACTCCGTAGCCGCCGGCGGCTGCAGGAATGTTCCCGGGGTCGACCGACTCCTCCCCCCACCGCTCGCGGCACGGCGCGTCCGAACACGCGCTCACCGCGTCGACCAGCCGGCGCGCGGCCGCGACGAGCTCCGCAGGCCCCGTGTCTTCGTGTGCAGGTGGGTCAGCCGGAGCCGAAGACGCCGCCGTCGGGGATGCAGAGGCGGACCTCGGCGGGGCAGTCGAAACGGACCCCACAGCGGCCGCCGGTCGGTCCTTCTCGTCGGTCGGCCACAGGGCTCCCGCCAGGATCACAGCGGTCGCCGCTGACGCCGCGACGAGAACCACTTTCCGCCTGCCCGCCGGGCGTGTCCTCCTCCGACCCCGGACGGCAGAGGTCCGCGTGAACACGGCACGAGTGCGGGCGATGGCGCGACCGACGCGATCGGCGACACCGCCGTCGACGAGTCGGGTGACGAGGTCGCGCACTGCACTCGTCACCCCGGGCCCGGCGGCGTGCTCGCCGGTGGTCCGCAGCCGCGTGGGCGGCGCCGTATCGGCGTCGCGGAGCGAGGTCGGAAGCGGCTCAGGATCGGCCGCCGCGAACAGCAGGTCCTCGACCTCTTCCGATTCGCGGCGCAGCCGGCGTGGATCGTCGATCGCCTCCACCGCGCGATCCAGCGCCGCACGGAGCGGCGGGTTCGCGGGGTCCAGACCTTTGAGAAGTGCGAGCGTGTCGCGCCGCCAGTCCAGTGTCCCCGTGAGCGCGAGGACGGGCCGCCCCTCCGTCGTCACCCACCACCGGCCGCAACTCGCACCCAGCCGGTCCGCCTCTGCCGCACCCCGAAGAGCACTGACGGCGACGGTGACGAGCGCTCCCGGTGACAGTGCGGCATCCCGCACCACATCGTCGAGCTGCACGGGACAGTGAGCCAGGAGGACGCGCGGCCCGTCCGTCGTCGCGGCGGCGTCGATGGGAGCGAGGATGTGCTCCGTGTTCAGCGCCGCCCACGCCGGTGAGGCCGCGACGTCGACCGCGTCCACCCAGACGGTGAGAGGTTCTCCGGCTCGGAGGACGCCGGCGAACGGTGCCTCCGCGAGTGTGAGATCGCGGAGGGCTGCGGGCGTCTCGAGAGTGACGGGGTCCATCCCTCCAGCCTGGGAAGCCGGTCAGGGTGCGGACGGCCCAGCCTGGCGGCCGGTGGACAGCCGGCATCCGCTCGACAGTGTGAAGAAGTCTGCGGGGCGCGAAGGTAGGCTGAGCACATGGCATCCCGCAGTACCGCACCTGAGAAACGCCCCGGATTCTTCTCGCAGATCCGCTCGCTCTACACGTTCACGCAGAGCGAGTTCCGCTGGCTGCCGTGGGCCCTCGTCGGCGCAGTCCTCGTCGGGATCGGCGTGGGCATCGGGATCGGGTTCCTCGTGCCGCCGGTGGAGATCTGGAGCGTCATCCTCTGGGGCGTGAGCGGCCTTCTCATGGGCGTCTTGCTGGCGATGGTCCTCTTGACCCGCCTGTCGACGCGCGTCATGTACCGCAAGCTCGACGGGATGCCCGGAGCCGTGGGACACGTCCTGTCGACGGGCCTCGGCCGCAGTTGGGTGACCTCGGAGATGCCGGTCGGCGTGAACCCCCGAACGCAGGATGCCGTCTACCGCGCCGTCGGGCGCGGCGGTGTGGTCATCATCGGCGAGGGAGCCCGTGGACGCCTGACGCGGCTCATCAACGACGAGCGCAAGAAGGTCTCGCGGGTGGCATCCGGGATCCACGTCGAGGTCCTCTACGTCGGCGACGGCGAGGGCGACATCCACATCTCCAAACTCGCCAAGACGATCAAGTCGCTGCCTAAGAACGTCGACCGTGCGACACTCGCCGCCGTCGTCAAGCGCATCGAATCGGTCTCCCAGTCGGTGACCTCGCTTCCGATCCCCAAGGGGATCGATCCGGCGCGCGCCCGGGCGCAGCGTCCTCGCTGATCCGGTTCAGCCTCTGACGAGGACGGTGCCGACGGCTTTGTCGTGGAGTCCGCGCTGATCGGCGTCCCAGATGACCGCCGGGAGGACGACGACGAGCAAGGCCGTGCGCACGATCGGGCGCCACAGGCCCGGCCATCCACCGCGGGCCAATTCGACGCGCATCCCCAGGATGCGATGCCCCGGGCTTCCCCCGATCGTGGGGATGAAGACGACCTGCAGAACGGCGAAGACGATCATCGGCGCGAACAGTGTCCACCCGGCCTTCTCGGGCAGAGCGAACTGGTCGTATCCGAAGAACGCAGTCGCCAGGATGGTCGCTGCCGCGTAGTCGATGAAGAGCGCGCCGATACGACGACCGGGGCGACCGATACTGCCGCGGCCGGTGGCGGGACGGCCCAACCGTTCTCCGGGATGATCGGGCGAGGACGAGGTCACCGCTTCAGACTAATCGCGCCCACGTAACATCCTCGAAACATCGGGGACACTGCCGAGCAACTGCTTCCCGATAGGTTCGAGGAGCGCCTGATCCGACGGGCGTCGACATCGCACCCGATCTTGGAGACTCCATGTTCAAAGATTCTTCCGAGGTGCTTGCTTTCATCAAGGACGAGGACGTCAAGTTCCTCGACATCCGTTTCACGGATTTGCCTGGTGTCCAGCAGCACTTCAACATCCCGGCCTCGACCGTTGACGAGGAGTTCTTCACGGTCGGCCAGCTCTTCGACGGCTCCTCGATCCGCGGCTTCGCGAACATCCACGAGTCCGATATGCAGCTGATCCCGGATGTCACGACGGCCTACCTGGACCAGTTCCGCGAGGCGAAGACGCTCGTCATGATCTTCGACATCTACAACCCGCGCACCGGCGAGATCTACCACAAGGACCCGCGTCAGGTCGCCAAGAAGGCGGAGAAGTACCTCGCCTCCACCGGCATCGCCGACACCGCGTTCTTCGCGCCCGAGGCGGAGTTCTACATCTTCGATGACGTTCGCTACGAGGTGAAGCAGAACTCGAGCTTCTACTCCGTCGACTCCGAGGAAGGCGCGTGGAACACCGGTCGCGTCGAAGAAGGCGGAAACCTCGCCAACAAGACGCCGTACAAGGGTGGGTACTTCCCGGTCAGCCCGGTCGATAAGACGGCCGACCTCCGCGACGACATCACCCTCAAGCTGATCGAGGCCGGCTTCGTGCTCGAGCGCTCGCACCACGAGGTGGGCACCGGCGGCCAGCAGGAGATCAACTACCGCTTCGACACCATGGTGCATTCGGCGGACGACATCCTGAAGTTCAAGTACATCGTCAAGAACACCTGCGAGGAGTGGGGCAAGGTCGCGACCTTCATGCCCAAGCCCCTCTTCGGCGACAACGGCTCCGGCATGCACACGCACCAGTCGCTGTGGCTCGACGGCAAGCCGCTGTTCTACGACGAGAAGGGCTACGGCGGGCTTTCGGACACCGCTCGCTGGTACATCGGCGGCCTGCTCGCACACGCCCCCGCGGTCCTCGCCTTCACGAACCCGACGATCAACTCGTACAAGCGACTGGTCAAGGGCTACGAGGCTCCCGTCAACCTGGTCTACTCGGCGGGCAACCGTTCGGCTGCGATCCGCATCCCGATCACCGGCTCGAACCCGAAGGCCAAGCGCATCGAGTTCCGCGCTCCGGATGCCTCCGGTAACCCGTACCTCGCCTTCGCGGCGCAGATGATGGCCGGCCTGGACGGCATCATCAACCGCATCGAGCCGCACGAGCCGGTCGACAAGGACCTGTACGAGCTGCCGCCCGAGGAAGCGAAGAACATCCCGCAGGTCCCGAACTCGCTCCTCGACTCGCTCGAGGCTCTGCGGGCCGACCACGAGTTCCTCACCCGCGGCAACGTGTTCACGCCCGAGCTCATCGAGACGTGGATCGAGTACAAGATCGAGAACGAGATCAAGCCGATCGCGGCACGCCCGCACCCCTTCGAGTACGAGCTGTACTTCGGGGTCTGATCCCACGATCGAGAAGAGCCCGCCGGCAGGACGCCGGCGGGCTCTTCTGCGTCGCCCGGGAGGTGACGACGTGCGTCAGAGACCCTCGTTGTCGTTGGTCGTCAGCCATCGCTGAAGCTCATCACCGGTGGGCCGCAGGGAGGTTCCCCATGACTGGACCACCGGGGCATCCGTCTCTCCCGACAATGTGCACAGGTACCCGTCCTCCGTCTCGGCGGGCACGTAGACGAACCATTCCGGCGTCACGGTGCGCCGCACGACGAGCGCGCTGTCCTCATCTACGGTGAGGGGCTGATCCGGCATGCTCGCGCTGACGCATTCCGAGACCAGCTCGCCCCATTCGGTCGAGTCGAGGACCACAGGCTCAGCGCCGGCGGATACGGACGGCGAGGGCGACGGAGCGGGTGCAGCCGATGACGCACCGGCTGAGGACGGCGGCACGGCCGAATCGCTGGGTGCGGGTGCCCCGCCGCTCGTCCCTGTAGGGGCGCATCCGCTGGCAGCCAGCGCCCCGAGGAGAGCGATCGATGCCGCCGCCGTACGTCTTCCGATCTGCGGTCGAACCGCTCTCTGAGGTGTCATTCCTCGAACGTATAGGTGAATGATGCACCGTCACCGAACGATCGGATAACGACGTCAGAAGCCCGGCAGGTTGATGTCTTTCGGATCCACCTCGATGTCGCCGACGTCGTCGGGGCCACCCGTGCCCGGTGCGACCTGGACCTGCGACGCGTCGATGTCGCCGTCGACGTCGTCGGAGACATGTTCGCCCTGCTTCTGCTGCGTCTCGGTCTCACTGCCGGGGCTGTAGGCGGTGTCCCGGTCGACCCCATCGACCTGGGACTGGGGTGAATCCGTCGCGGGTGTGGGTTCGCCGGAGGGGGAATCGTGGTGGTTCGTCATCCTCGGACGCTACGCTCCCCCACACCGGGACCACGCCCCCTTGACAGCCTCAGTGGGCTGCCGGCGTCTCGGTCTTCGTGTGTCCCCGGTCCTTGCCGCGCAGGCGTCCGATCAGCAGGATGACTCCGACGATGACGAGCCCGAGGAGCAGACCGGCGACGGCGGACACGAGTGTCTCGCCGATCCACACGATGACGGGCCCGGCGGCCTCGAGCAGATGCTCCACACCGTGCAGCAGGTCCGTCGTCCAGTGCCAACCGACCTTGCCCACGTTCTCGAGCACGAGGTGTCCACCGACCCACAGCATGGCGACGGTGCCGAGGATGCTGATGGCACGGAACACCGCAGGCATGGAGCGTACGATCCGGGCGCCGTTGTGGCGCACGCGCTTGATCGAGCTCTTCGCCATCTTCAATCCGATGTCGTCGATCTTCACCAGCAGTGCGACGGCGCCGTAGACGAGGAGGGTCATCATGAGGGCGATGACCGCCAGGATGGCGAGGGTCTGCCATACCCCGAGGTCCTCCTCGAGGCTGTCAAGCGCAATGAGCATGATCTCGCTCGACAGGATGAGGTCGGTGCGGACGGCGCCGAGGACCAGCTTCTTCTCGTCGCGCTCCTCCTCCTCTTCGGCGTGCATGTGGAACCCGAACCACTCGAGCACCTTCTCAGCGCCTTCGAAGCAGAGGAACGCTCCTCCCAGGATGAGCAGAAAAGGGAGCACCTGCGGGGCGAACGCCGTCAGGACGAGCGCGATCGGGATGATGATGAGGAACTTGTTGACGAGCGAGCCGAGCGCGATCTTCGCCACGATCGGGAGCTCCCGAGCCGGCGTGACCCCCTGGACGTACTGGGGCGTCACGGCAGCATCGTCGATGACGACACCGGCTGTCTTGGAAGAGGCCTTCAGGGCGGCGCTCAGGATGTCGTCGACGACGGCCAGCAGTCCAACGGACATGGGGGTGCCTTTCGGTGTGATCGGCACTCAGCCGTAGAAGAGATTCTCGAAGGCGCGACGTGCCCGACGCGCGGTACGCAGCCAATCCTCCTCCACCTGCGTGGCGGAGCGCGGCTCATACTCCAAGAGTCTGCCGATGCCGTCGAGTTTGCCACGATCGCTCGGCAGCACGTCGCTGGTCTGGCCGGAGAGGAGCGTGTTGGCCGACCGGAGCCGGCTGGCGAGCCACCATGCCTCGGCAAGACGTTCGGCCGCGTCATCCGGAACCAAACCGGCGCCGCGGGCGGCTTCGAGCGCGGCGGTGGTCGACGTGGTCCGGAGACCTTCGACGTCGGCGGCATGCTGCAGCTGGAGGAGCTGCACGAGCCATTCCACGTCGCTGAGTCCGCCCGGCCCGAGCTTGAGGTGCCGCGACCGATCGACCCCCTGCGGCAGTCGCTCGTTCTCGACCCGCGCCTTGATCCGTTTGATCTCGCGCAGACCCTGCGGATCGGGATGGAGCGGATACCGGAGGTCGTCCGCCAGCGCCATGAAGCGGCCGATCAGCGTGACGCTTCCGGCGACGCCTCGGGCACGCAACAGCGCCTGCGCTTCCCAGGACAGCGACCACCGGCGGTAGTACTCCGCGTAGGAGTCGAGCGATCGCACCATCGGGCCGTTCCGCCCCTCCGGGCGAAGACCCGCGTCGAGATCGAACGGCGCGCGCTGATCCTCCGAATGGGTGCGCAGCCCCTGGACGATCTTGAGCGCGAGCTCCTGCGCCCGCTGCGCCGGCACGCCGTTGGCGTCGTAGACGTAGATGACGTCGGCATCAGAGCCGAAGCCGAGCTCGGCTCCCCCGAAGCGCCCCATCGCGATCACCGCGAAGTCCAGCGCGTCGTCCTCGGGCGGGACGACCTCGCGCCACACCGCGCGGAGGGTCGCCTGGATCGTCACCTCGCTGATCGACGTCAGACCCTGCGAGAGCTCGGCGATCGTCAGCTCGCCCAGCAGTCCCCCGAGGGCGAGGCGAAGGAGCTCGCGGCGACGCAGCGCGCGCACCGAGCGCATCGCGTCGCCTATCGATTCGTGGCGCGCCTGGATCGCGCGCGCCTCCTGCTGCAGGGCGAACCCCGACCTTGGTCGCAGCTGCTCCGAGGAGTCGAGCCAGGCAGCCGCCTCAGGGATCCACTCCATGAGATCGGCGGCATACCGTGAGCCCGACAGCACGTGGGTCAGACGCTCCGCCGCACCAGAGGAGTCGCGGAGCATCCGCAGGAACCAGGGGGTGTCGCCCAGGCGTTCACTGATCCGCCGGAACGAGACCATGCCGTAGTCCGGATCGACCCCGTCGGCGAACCAGCGGATCATGACAGGCATGAGGTGGCGCTGGATGGTGGCCTTCCGGCTCAGTCCGCTCGTGAGCGCTCCGATGTGGCGAAGCGTCCCCGCCGGGTCTCGGAATCCGATCGCCGCGAGCCGGTCATGCGCTTGAGCTGACGACAGGGCGCCTTGTTCGTCCGCGGGCAGCGCCGCCACCGCCGACAGGAGCGGGCGGTAGAACAGCCGGATGTGGATCTCCCGCACCTGGAGCTTGATGCGCTCCCACACGGCTCCGATCCCGGCGGCATCCGTCGCCAGCCCGGTCGCTCGGGCCAGGACGCGCAGCTCGTCGTCGGTGGTCGGCATGAGGTGGGTACGCTGCAGTCGCCGCAGCTGCAGGCGGTGCTCCATGACGCGGAGGGTGCGGTAGTGCTGGCCGAAGGCCGCGGCATCCGTTCTCCCGATGTATCCCTCCCCGACGAGGGCGACCAGGGCACCCAGGGTGCTCTGCTGACGGATGCCCTCGTCCGACAGGCCGTGGACCAGCTGCAGCAGCTGGACGGTGAACTCGATGTCGCGGATGCCGCCGGGCCCGAGCTTCAGCTGCCGGGCGACCTCGTCTGAGGGGATGTGATCCGTCACGCGCTCGCGCATCCGCTGGACGCTGTCGACGAAGTTCTCCCGGGCGCTGCTCGTCCAGACGAGCGGTTGCACCGCGGCGCAGTACCGCTCCCCCAGTTCCAGATCCCCGGCGAGGGCACGCGCCTTCAGAAGCGCCTGGAACTCCCAACTCTTCGCCCACCGCGCGTAGTACGACAGGTGCGAGTCGAGGGTGCGGACGAGGGCTCCCTGCTTGCCTTCGGGCCGGAGGTTGGGGTCGACCTCCCACAGGGGCGGTTCGATCTCGACATCCGAGATGCCGCGCATCGTCAGCGCCGCGAGACGGGTCGCGATGTCGACCGCGCGGCCCTCGGCGAGTTCCGCTCCTTCGGCCACCCCGGCGACGAAGATGACGTCGACGTCGCTGACGTAGTTCAGTTCGCGCGCGCCGGTCTTCCCCATGCCGATGACCGCGAGGCGCGTCACTGCGACCTCGTCACGCGGGAACATCGTCGCCGCGCGAGCGCGAGCGGCGCACAGCGAGGCGTCGAGGGCCGCGCCCGCGGCATCCGCCAGCGCCGCCGCGACCTCCGGCAGCACGTAGGCGGCATCGTCGGAGGCGAGGTCGTAGGCGGCGACGAGCGCCACGAGCCGGCGGTAACGGACACGCAGGGCGATCCACGCAGACTCATCGGATGCCGCGGCGAACCCGTCCGCGTCCGCCCCGACGGATTCGAGCAGGCTCTCCCGCATGGTGCGCCCCGAGGGCAGCATCCGTCCCGCACCGATCAGGTGCACGAGCTCCTCGGGATGACGCAGGAAGAAATCGGCGTAGCCCGAGGAAGCCCCGAGGAGGGACCACGCGACGTCGCCGGCCTCGGCGAGCACATGCGTCAGGGCGTCGGGGGCACGCCGACCGATCCGCACGCAGGCCTGCACCGCACCGTCGGGGTCCGCCGCCCGCTGCGCAGCCGCGACGAGATCGGTACGCGCGATGCCGCTCAGCTCGCTCAGCTCGTCCAACGCGTCGGAGGACGATGCGAGGTCCGAGAACCCCGCACGGGCAAGATCGGTGAGCGCAGCCCGTCGCTCGATCGAGGCCATGGCCTCAGAGCATCTCGAGGTTCTTCTGCAGTTCGAAGGGCGTGACCTGCGACCGGTACTCCTGCCACTCGCGACGCTTGTTCAGCAGCACGTAGTTGAAGACCTGCTCGCCGAGGGTCTCCGCCACGAGCTCGGACTCCTCCATGTACTCGAGGGCGTGGTCCAGGCTCGACGGCAGCGGACCGTAGCCGAGGGCTCGGCGCTCGGCATCCGTCAACGACCAGACGTTGTCCTCGGCCTCGGGGGGAAGCTCGTACTCCTCCTCGATGCCCTTGAGGCCGGCCGCGAGCATCAGCGCGTACGCGAGGTAGGGGTTCGCCGCCGAGTCCAGCGCGCGGTACTCGACCCGCGTGGACTGTCCCTTGTTCGGCTTGTACATCGGCACGCGCACGAGCGCGGAGCGATTGTTGTGGCCCCAGCAGACGAAGCTCGGGGCCTCGTCGCCGCCCCAGAGGCGCTTGTACGAGTTCACGAACTGGTTCGTGACGGCCGAGATCTCGTTCGCGTGACGAAGAAGGCCCGCGATGAACTGTCGACCGGTCTTGGAGAGCTGGTACTGCGCACCCTCTTCGTAGAAGGCGTTCATGTCACCTTCGAAGAGGGACATGTGCGTGTGCATCCCGCTGCCGGGCTTGCCGCTGAGGGGCTTCGGCATGAACGTGGCGTAGACGCCCTGCTCGATCGCGACCTCCTTCACGACGGTGCGGAAGGTCATGATGTTGTCCGCAGTCGCCAGAGCGTCCGCGTAGCGGAGGTCGATCTCGTTCTGACCGGGCCCACCCTCGTGGTGGCTGAACTCGACCGAGATGCCGAGGTCCTCGAGCATCCGCACCGACCGACGACGGAAGTCGTGCGCGGTGCCGCCGGGGACGTTGTCGAAGTAGCCTGCCGAGTCAACCGGCTCGGGACCCTCAGGACCGAACGACGACGACTTGAGCAGGTAGAACTCGATCTCGGGGTGCGTGTAGAACGTGAAGCCCGCGTCCCCGGCCTTGGCCAGTGCGCGCTTGAGCACGTTGCGCGGGTCGGCAACTGCCGGCTGCCCGTCGGGCGTCGTGATGTCGCAGAACATGCGCGCCGTGGGATCGATCTCGCCGCGCCACGGCAGGGTCTGGAACGTGGCGGGGTCCGGATGAGCCAGCAGGTCGGACTCGTAGGAACGCGTCAGCCCCTCGATCGCGGAACCGTCGAACCCGAGGCCTTCGGCGAACGCGCCCTCCACCTCGGCGGGGGCGATGGCGACCGACTTGAGGGTCCCCGTCACATCCGTGAACCACAGCCGGATGAACTTGACCCCCCGCTCCTCGATCGTCCTCAGAACGAAGTCACGCTGCTTGTCCATCGCATCCTTCCCGGTGCCGAGCCGACTGCCAGACTAGCGGTCCGAAGCCGCGACGCCGTCACGCGACGCGGCGCCTGCTCACTCGTCTTCGGCGGCATCCTCTGCGGCCCACCTGCGCGAACGCTCCCGCATGATCTCCGGGGCACGAGCCGCTTCCTCGGCGGTGTCGAACGGACCGGCGCGATCGACCGCCGGAGACTCGAAGCCCTGCTGGACCTCACCCGTCTTCAGGTTGTACCAGTACTTTTCGGCGTTGCTCATGGGGTCCTCCTCGGCCTCGTGCGGTTCATCCTACGGACGGGTCCGCCAGAGGCCCACGTCCGGGCTGCCGCGGTCGGACTAGGCTCGAATGCATGACTGGGACCGCCACCACCGCCGTCGGCATCGACATCGGAGGGACGGGCATCAAGGGTGCCCTCGTCGACCTCTCGCAGGGAAAGCTCCTCACCGACCGCATCAAGGTCCCGACACCGAAGGGCGCCGAGCCCGATGATGTCCTGAAGGCCGTGACCGAGGTTCTGGAGAAGCTCGAGGTGACGGACGAGGATATCCCCCTCGGTGTGGCGTTCCCCGCGATCGTGAAGAACGGCCGCACACTGTCGGCCGCGAACGTCGCGCACACCTGGATCGACTTCGAGGCCGAGGCGTTCTTCGAGAAGGGTCTCGGCCGCCAGATCCACTTCGCCAACGACGCCGACGTCGCCGGCGTCGCCGAGATGCGGTACGGCGCTGCGAAGGACCGCGACGGGGTCGTGCTGCTCACGACCCTCGGGACCGGCATCGGCACCGCGATGATCTACAAGGGCGTCCTCGTCCCGAACACGGAACTCGGCCACCTGCACCGCCCGGGCCACAAGAAGGACTTCGAGCACTTCGCCGCGTACTCGGCGATGGAGCGCGAAGAACTCGAATGGGATGCCTGGGCCGAGCGCCTGCAGCAGTACTACAGCCACCTCGAGTTCCTCTTCACCCCCGACCTGTTCGTCGTCGGTGGCGGCGTCTCCAAGCACGCCGACAAATTCCTGCCCCTGCTGGATCTGAAGACCGAGATCGTCCCTGCCGTGCACCGCAACAACGCGGGCATCATCGGAGCCGCCGCACTGGCGCTCGCCGGCGACGACTCCGGCGCGCGTCGGTCGACGAGGGCGAAGACCTGGCGGGCACGACCTCGCGCTGACCATGAAGGTGCAACAGGTCGATGAGCGCGATGCGCGCTCCGAGGACTACGCGGTCGGTTACCGCGTGATGCTTGTTGGCCCCGGGCTTCGCATCGCGGCCTTCGACGTCGACGACGCAACACCTCGAGACGTCATGGAGTGGGCGGAGTCGGCCGCCGCCACTCGTGAGGCGAACTTCTCGATCGCCGCGAGGACGCGTAGCGACGACGGCGGAGTGGACCTCATCTGGCTGACTCCACCCCCGGAAACCTTCATGGGCTAGGACGCCTCGACGTACGAGGGGCGAATGGGCCGGCCTGTACGCCGGGTTCTGAACGCACGGACGTCGCGGCCAGCTGGCTGTCGTTGGCAAGCGCTGAAAACCCCGGTCAAGCGTCAATTGTCTGAGTTGCCCGGGATTGGGCGTGGTTGCGGGCTATCGCGTTTTCCGCGGACGCGTTGCGGACTGCGGGCGGACTGAGGAGCACCGTGCGCTCGCACACTCAAGCTGGAAAGCTCTTGCCATGGCGAACTCGATGACTGAACGCGACGAGGGTTCGGAGTGGCTCTACTGGGATCCCAAGCCACGGCGTTGGCGCAGGGTTGAACTCCTGACAGTTCCTGCTGGCAACCCCAAGCGCATACGAATACAGCACCTCGACCGGGACAAGGCGGGCGCTGCCGAATGGGCTCCTGCTTCTCGCTGCAGAGTCCGGTGGTCGGAACGCGGAGAGTACCTGGCGAGAGTCGAGCGGTGGGAGAGAGTTTCCGAACCCAGCCCTCCGACCCATATCGGGGACATCGCGGCTACGCTCCTCGATCGATACGTCGATGCGGATATTGCGGAGTTCTCGACCGTCGTAGGCGTCCTCCTTGTCCGCGACGCCGAGCGACTCGGAGCGCAGTGCGGCGTCTCGCCCACTTTCTTGACATCGGATCCGGCTGCATTCCGGGAACAGGATGGCTGGGTCATCCCGTGGTCAACGGCTGACAAAGTGCTTCGCGAACTGTGCCGGACCGACCCGGGTCCGGGCCTCCAGCTCCTGGAGGAGCAATTGCGCAACCAGCAGGCCTTTGATCAGCTGGTCGAGAAGGAGGGACCGCGGTGGTGGCAACGCATTGATGAACTGGAACCGTCCGATGAGCGTCTGGCGGCGTCGACGAGGGCATGGCATGAGGGAAGACTTGCCGCGACGCGCAGGGTTCGACTTTGGTTGGAGGATGGTAACCCCGCGGGGCTGGCAGACGCATACCTGGAACTGCGAGGGATGTACGCCGACCTGGCCGAAGCCGCACGAGACGCGATTCCTCGGCTGGGTATGGACCGCACGCAGATCTCCGGCCGCATCGCGATCCGATTGCGTCAGCTGACCGACGAGCCGACGCCGGTAGTCAATGTGCGCGGTTTCCGGCGGAGCGAGTAAGCCCGGCCGAGATCCAATGAGGATCGGCAATCGGTGGAGGTGACAAAACTGGTCGGCGGCCGCACTCATGTGAAGACGAGTAGGTCGGGACCTGTTCGAAAACTGATGCTGGCTCACCAGCTCGTCACGCCCCTATGCTTCGAACGCGCGGGGTCATGGGGCCCCGCATGTTCTGGGGAGAACTAATGCGCAAATCAGCGTTCACGCGATCGCGAGTGGGGGTGGCGGTCATTGCCGCTGCGGTCGGTTTCGGTCTTCTGGCGGCTCCGAGCCCTGCCTCGGCCGCCGAACGGACCACGGTGGTGCTTGGCAAGATCGCTGCCGCCAGTGGCGGGACGGTCACCGCGGGGAAGGTCATCGTCCTTTCGGGACGAGCGTCCTCGAACCTGAAAGGCAAGAAGCTGATCGTTCAGGTGAAGGCGGGGGCGGCTTGGCGGACGCTCAGCGCAACGCCCACCGTCACGTCGAAGCAGACCTTCGCCGCGAAGGTGAAGGCTGTGGGCCTCGGGACGACGACCTACCGCATCGTCTACCCCGGCACGACGGCCGGCAAGGATCTCAGCCGGTCGACAAGCAGCCGCAGCACAGTCGTCTGGCAGTGGTTCCCGCTAGCCGGGCAGAAGACGGTCGACTCGAAAGCAAGCTACGGCTGGTACGAGCCGTACGCTCAGGCAGCCACGATGGCAGGCGTCTATTACCCCGAGGCTATTGCCGGGAGCTCGAAGAATGACCGCACATCGTGGTCGGAGTTCAATCTCTCGTTCCAGTGCAAGCAGTTCTCTGCCCTTTCTGGCACAGACGACTCATCGCCTTCTGACAGTTCCGGAACCAGCTACATCACCGTCGATAGCACCACACCATCGAAGGGATCGGTCCCGCTCAAGCTGGGTAAGCCCACCGCCATCAGCCTGAACGTCACAGACGCCATGCGCTTGCGACTCTCGGTCGTCTCGCCGAACTCCGACGCAGTCACCGCCGTGTGGGCAAACGCGAAGATCCTCTGCAAGAAGGACGTGAACCCGAAAGACTGAGCCGTTCCGCGCGAAGACGCCCCCCCCCAGATTTGATCAGCCTGGGGGGCTTCTCCGTCACATGAAACCAGCGCCCTTGAGCCGTTCGATCGTCGCCTCGCGCGTCAAACGGTCGTGAGGGTCGATCCTCCGAAGGAACTCGTCGACGTCGTTCAGGTTCCGCACGCCTGGACTGTCAGGGCCGTGCGCTCGTGTCGTGGTGCGTCGCGGGATCAGCGGGGCCTCTCCCTCCGTGGGGGTGGGCGCCTTCGCCCTCAGATGATCGAGCACTTCGCTGGGGAACATGCGCCAGCGGTTCCCCACTTGGAAGGCAGGGATCTCACCTTCTCTCGCGAGGCGGAGCACGACCTCGTACGACACGCCCAATGTCTTCGCCATCGTTGCGGCCGAGATCGCGGCCTCGACGGGCTCCGCCGGCACCTCGAGCTCACCCTCCGCGAAGGCCTGGCAGCCCGTCGGGGGCTGACGGGCGTTCAACCCACGCGACATCGATGGTGGTCCCATCCCATGCGCATTCGTACCCGCCGTCGATGTCACGCATGACTGTCGCGCAGGCAGGGCATCTTGGCTGCGCGCCGTCATCGAACTCATCCATGGAGGTCACGCCGCTAGCCTCGCACGCCACCACGAGTTTGCGCGGTTCACCGACCCTGCTCGAGCGCAGCAGTATGACCCCCAGCACGAGAACGGCTGCAAGAAGTGGGATCGATGGGTCCGCCGACGTGGCATGCATGACAGATGCCAACGTCGCTTCACCGCCGTCCAGCACTGCGTCGACCACTCCCCCGTGTCGTTCCCCCGAAGACATGAGTCCAAACAGTAGACCAAGAGCAACCACCGACTCGAATTGGGCGTAAGTGTCTGCGTGTCCTCAAGTGGGCCCGATGGCGCTACTCTCACCAAAGAACGGCACAGCGGTGCGCCGTCAGTATGGGGGACCATCATGACCAATACACCTCTGCCCGCACCCGGGTGGTACCCGGCGGCGCACGCCAACAATGAGGCGCGCTACTGGGACGGGAGCCAGTGGCTCGAACAAGGGTCTGTCGCTGCAGCCGAACCGGCCACGACACCTCAGGAACCCGCGCCGGTCGGACCAAAAGCAAGCGCTGAGAAGAAGCCGCACTTTCTTCGTCGGCACTGGGCCATCATCGGTGTTGGCGTCGCGGGCCTGGTGATCGGGGGCATCATTGGGGGCGCTGCCAACTCGCACAGCGAGCCAGTCGCTCAGCCAACGCCCGTCCCAGCAGAGACAGTGGAGGTCGAGAAGATCGTCGAGTCTGGCGCACCAGAGATCTGCGTCAAGGTCGCCGGTGACCTCTTCGACATGGTCACCGGCTTTAACAGCGACATCGCATTGAACTACAACGAAGCGCTCCAGATCATCGCGACCGAGATGAGCAGCGGGTTCCCCGACGCGTCCGAGATTGAGCGAGCGACAGGCTTGGTCCAGGACGCTACCGACACCGTGTCGGGCTACACCGATCAGATGCAGAACGGCCTGAGCGCCGACTATCTAGAGTGCGTCGAGTGAGCATCAAACCATCCCCCGCGGGCTCAGGCGTCGGGCACCGCATCTACGCGCGCCCACACCTGACAGTGGGCGGCACGATAGGTTTCGCGTCGTGACGATGTTCAGTGGCGATGACCGGGCGCGACCTTCGATCTTCGACGCACCGATACCGCAGCTCGTGTTCCTCGCCATCCTCGGACCTCTTGCCCTGATCGGTGCCGTGATATTCACCCTCTGGTCGGGTTCGATTGACGTAGAGATTGATGTGCTGTTCGACCCGAGCGACGCCGCCCTGAAAGCAGGCCTAGCCGCGTGGGCGAACATTTTCCTCATCGTCGGGGTAGCCGCATCGGTCGCCGCTATTGGCCTGAATGGTGTCCTGCAGATGCTGAAGCGGGTCTTCAGCGCGCTTGAGTCACGGCTGTCATCCGAGGACGCCAGGTAAGGCGTCGCCCGCGGGGGAACGTTCGATATAGGGGACATCTATGCGTGTGCCGTCGAATCTGCACTCGTAACCGCCGTCGACGTCGCGCATAACCGTCCCGCAGGCGGGGCAGTTGGGTTGCTCACCGCCCTCGAACGAGTCAGCCGGCAAGGTGGCTTCGATCATTGGAGACGGATCGGAAGGAATGCCTCGATCAGCTCCCTGTTGGCTCGGAAGCCACGCCCCGAGCGTACGATGAGCCGTCGATTAAGCAGTCCGTTGATGTCACGCGAAATCGTCTTGGACTCCTTGTTCGCGTACTCCCTCAGGACACGGGCGGATACCTCAGGGAGCTTCGCACGAGTAACGACCTCTCCAGGTGGCATGTCGAGCACCAGGTGCATCTGTCGTCGCTTTGCCGGTGTGTCCTCGTCTCGGAACATATCGTGCACGTAGTTGACCCACGTGACTGAGAGCTGCTGCTGCCGGACGATCTGGATTTGCTCCCGAAGCTGGTCTACGAGCCCCTGGACGGCGTACCGCACGAATCCCTCGATCGGGTACCCCGGCATCCGGCTCGTCTTGTCGAGCTCGATCAGGTATACATCACGCGTGAGGTTGTAATGGTTGGAGAGAAGGTGCGCGGCCGGGCTGGGGACGCCGGCCTCGATCATCAGTTGAAACTCGATCATCCGTGCGGTGCGACCATTGCCGTCGCCGAATGGGTGGATCCAGGCGATGTAGAGATGGGCAAGGATCGCCTTCATTACCGCTATCGGGAATCGCATTTCGGGCTGGTCGTCAGGTGCCTGAAGTTGATTGAGCCAGTCCACCATCTGGTCGAGAAGGTACTCCGCATCCTCCGCAGGCGCGCCGCGGTAACCGGACAAACCGACGACGACGCTGTCCGTTCGTGTGCGACCGGGTATCACTCCCTCGCGCAACGGCTGTCCGTCCAAGATCCGGCGGTTGAACTCCTTGATTCGCGCCACGCTGAGCGAGAAGTCGCCTCCCAGGCGCATCTCGTCCGCGAGGTCGTTGCATATAGCCAGGATGTTGTCGATCTCGGCGCCCAGGTACTCCCGCGACTTAGAGAGTTCAAGCTCTCCGTCGATGCGGCGACGGACCTCGTCCTCGCTCAGGGTGTTGCCCTCGATGCTCGTCGTTCCGTGGATGCCTTTGGTCAGGAAGACCTTGTGAAGTTCCGCCGCGATCTCCGGCGTGAGGGCGGCCCCGGCGAGATGCTCGCACTTCGACTCGGCTTCACCCAGAAGCATCCAGACCACGTGGGATAGTCGACTCATGTCTACCCGAAAGGTCAGCCAGGGGTGCGTGCCGACATACTGACGCAGGGTGGAGGTAGCAGTCACGTAGCGATTATTGCACTACTTTTTGTCCATCCGGCTGACCTTCTGGATGTCCGAGTTTGCGGGCTCATGTCGGCGTAGCCTGACATCCTCGGCCGGAGGAAGGATCCCGGCCACCCGTGACGAAGAACCGCCGCTACGAGGCGCACTACGACACCCTCAACGACGCTCGCATCATGGAGTCGGCGAACGTCCGCGCTGCGACCACGCTCCCCCAGCAGGCGTTCGGCCCGCAGCCGTTCGAGTGGACGAACCGCGGGCAGCCAGTATGGGCGTGGATCTCGTGGGCGGCGGGGCCAGCGACGCGGATCCCGGCGACCGCGACCGGGTGGAACGACCGCGTCGTATGCGTCGAGTGGGAAGCGCACGGTGGCCGGCGATCAGTGATCGTCTGGCGTAACGCTGTCTCGCGACGCTCATAGGATCGCATTCATGCCCGTCACGCCATCTGTCCTTCGACTCCCGATTTTGACCCTCCTGACCGCCGGAGCGATCGTTCTTAGCGGATGTACTCCCGAGCAGGCTGCGCCCGCGGCAGTCGCCACCTCCGCGACGCCGGCTGCGAGCCCGACCCCCGAGTCTGCGACGCCTGCCGGCGCCAAGACAGGCGACATTGTCGACGACGCGACGTCTGAGGCGATCAACGGCGAGTACATCGACCCGATGCGCAAGGACATGACGGTCAAGCTGAGCTCGGGCGAGAACATCCTCGTCAAGAAGGCCGAGCCTCTGCCGAAGGTAGTCATCGACAGCGTGACGAAGGACGTCAAGACGGCAGCCCCGAACTACGCCAATGACACTTCCAACGACAGTGTCAACAAGATGGCCGACATCAAGCGTGACCTTGAGGAGCGCACCGGCCGGATGATCGCGACCGTCGTCTACGGCAACAGCTACAACGACAACGGAACCTGGTCTAAGGGCTGGTTCGTCGGCGAGCCGGCGACCGAGATCCTCGGCCAGTACCCGTCGAAGGAAGCGGCTATCGCAGCCGTCGAAGGCTGGGTCGCGAAAAGCCCCGCGATGCGGACCTACATCGTCATCGACACGGAAGGTTGATCATCATGTACCTCGGCACGATGCGCCCCAGCGAGACCCAAGCTGTCGACCTGACCGGGAACTCGCTCGAGGAGATCCACGCGGCCGCGATCGCGCGGCTCCCTGCCGGTTTCGAGCTCGTCAGCGCTCCGGTGCAGATGATCAAGGGCAGCACCGCCCTGACCGCGACCGCCACGTTCCGACGCGTCGATGGCATCCGCGAGATCGAGGCCGACGACCGGGCCGCGCTGTTCGCGAAGGTGCCCGCCGGCTGGCAGCTGCTCGAGCTGCGCACCGCCTGAGCGGCGCGGGTCGGAGCGTGGCAGGATCAGGTCCCATGAACGTTGAAGACGAGATCAAGGCGATCGCCGCGAACGTCGCCCACCTGAAGGCAAGCGGTCGGTTTGGCCACAACCCGGCGGAGGCCGACATCCATCGGCAGCTCGAGGGCATTTGGGAAGCGGTGCTTATCCTCGCCCGCGCGATCGACAAGTAGATCGCTCGACCTCCGCGAAACGCGGAACAGCCCCCGTAGCCGGCATCCGTGAGGACGCCGGCTACGGGCTGAACAATGGCGTCAGGTTCGGTCTAGGTAAACCCACAGGTGGTCGATCTCATAACCGGCAGGCAAAGCGTCCAGGTAATCCATGCCGTCTTGCACAGCCGCGAACGCATCCGTCGAGGTCGGGAAACGGCCCTCATACGCAGCCGTTCCGATCTTCCGAAAACCGGCGTTAGCGAGCACCTTTCGGAGCTCCTGCTGCTTGTTGTTCGGCGATGGGCCATTGATCGATGCCCGGACGATTGCACGCGCCATTCTGAACCCCCATTGCGAGGGACATCTTCATCCCCCTGGCGGACAACATACAAGCAAAACCCCCGACCACCTCAAGAGAGGCAGTCGGGGGCTGAACTATGTAGGGCGGCGTTACTGATACCCCCCCCTAGAGCGTTCAGTGGGCGGGCCAGAGAGCCTCGCTCACGCGGCGGTCGCATCAGCCACTACGGCCCATCCGCGTTGGCGAAGTGCGTCCAGTATGGCCTCGACGTGCTCCTCCGGGCTACGCCAACGACGTGAAGAGCGGTCGAGCGACTCTGCGACCTGAGCGATGAATCGCTAGGCTCACGAACTGGAGGAGTCGGGCATGTCGAGTCAGTCGAAATTGCGTGAGGCGAAGCACTTCGCCGAGCTCTTCCCCCAGCAGCATGACGAAGACGGCATCAGGCGCGTCTTCGGCGCTGCGGTCGCCGCGATCAGGACAGCCGCGCAAGCCATGCGGGAGGAGTCTCTGGCTCGCGTTTCCGGGGAACGCGACGCCTCGAGGACCAAGCGCGATTTGCGAGAGTGGTGGGACGCTGAACACCGCCGTCAGATGGACGACGACGTGTTGCGTTGGATCCTCGACGCCCGAAACAGCGACCAGCACGGTGACAATGCCAACTACCTTCAGGTCTATTACCGGTACGAAGCGGACTTGGTGTGTTCAACTGTGCCACCGGGAGCGGAAGTTGCCGACGGACAGATTATTTACGACCGCCACACCCCCGACGAACGGCGAGAACCCCTCAACGGCATCCACTCCAAGAAGTTCTTCTCACGTGCGGTCGGGAAGGTGGAGACACACCGCGGCGACGACATCCGCGACCACAACGGACCCCACGCGCTGCTGTTCATGGCGATCGAGTACTACAAGGAACTTTGGTACGCGACTCAGGATGACCCGCTGACCAGCGACTGGCCGCGGCCCCTCTGAACCGCGCAGGAGCTGCCCTGGTCATCGACACCATGCACGGAAGCGCCAGTCGCGCGCCCTCAGCGCGTGTCGCCTCGGGCGCGCGACGAGTTCTTCAGTAGGCAGGCATTGCTGCGGCGAGGTTGATCCCACCGGCAAGGCGGGTGACCATTGCCGGCGCGGGATGGGTCCCATCCGCCGTGGGAGTGCCAGCCGTGACGGACCATTTGCCCGAGTCGCGTGCGGATTCGGCCAGGTCGGCGATGTCCACGAATCCGAACAGAGGGTGGACTGGGTCGCCCGCCCGGATGACACTGGCACCGGGTGCACCGATTGCGGCTGCAGCGTATGTGCTCTTGTCCAGCGGCGCACCATCGCGGAGCCAGTTGTTGTAGGTCACACGGTGGCCGTTCTTGGTGGCATCGCTGATCGTCTGGTTCGCGACGGTCGCCCACGAGTCGGTTGAGGTGGTGCGCGGCGGGACGGTGACGCCGACCACACGAGACCCGCGGTCAGCGTAGAGCCGCCAGCGGGCGATTACGTCAGCCTGCAACTGGGCGGCCGTGCGGCTGTTCACGTAGAGGTCGTTCGACCCCATCGCGGAGATGACGTAGTCGGTGCAGCCAGCGAACTTTCCCCGATCACGGAGCCAGGGCACGAGGTTGACGGCAGAGTCCCCGTAGAGCGATCCCTGCAGGTAAGAGAACTCGTTTGCCATCGCCTTCACGGCCCATCCGCGGTCGTACGGGATGGTTGGGTTGGACGTGTCGCCGGCGCCCTGGGTGATGCTGTCGCCGTCGATGAGGACGGAGGGTCGGGCTGCCCGAGGGACCTGACCGATGATCGCGGCGGGCCCGTACACGCGAACGTTCGTCGTCCCGTTCCACGATGGGCTGCCGACCATCGTCTGATCGCTGCCGTCGAACCGTCCATCGGCGATGCCATCCGCCGAGGAAACGACATGCGTGGCCGGAAACTTCTCCCCCGCAGCCACGGTGACTGAGGTGCGCAGTTCGAGCCACGTGCCAGCCGGGATTCGCGGGGCGATGACATCTGAGACTGCGTAACCGAGCGGGTTGATCAGCTTGGACGTTCGCCCGTCAAAGGTGATCTGGTAGAGAACGCCAGCGAGCTTGATCGCGGCGGTGATGGTGATGTCGTTGTTCGTGAGGAGGGTGTTCCACCAGGCGGAGTTGCCGTACACGAACCGAACGCCCACGGCGTCGTCAGGGAAGTAGTGGCGGGTCATCGACGTCTGAGTCGTGACGACCCCATCGCTCTGGCTGTTCGCCTGGGAGTCACGTGCGTGGAGAAGCTGAGTGCGTGTCGCGCACGGGCGTAGCCCCAGCAGAGCATTCCCGGCACGCAGCTGGCTGAGGACTGGGAAGCTGTCGAGCCGCCGGCCGGTGGAGTCTTTCATGTAAGCCACGGTCAGGCCTCCTCGTAGACGATGTCGTCGATCTCGCCTGTGGTCGTGTTGATGACGATGGTGGTGATCGAGCCGGCGGGGAGCGGGTCGCCCTCCTGGTCCACGAACCGTACGAACGTGGCCCTTAGTGCAGCACCGGACGCGGTCGTCGGGCTGGCGAGGATCGGCGCCATGATGCCGTCGCTCGTGGCGACGACAGCCTGCACCGCTTCCTTCGACGTGTTCGCATCGGATGCCGCCGTGCTTGCTGCGGTGGCGAAGTCTCCCGCCGCGGTCGCAGCATCCGTCGCCGTACCCACAGCCGTGGTGATGTCTGCGGCCAGGCCTTCGACGTCGTTCTTCGCCTGGAAGACCTCAGCGATCACCTCAGGGCCGAGCCCGGCGTCCGCGACGGCCTGCTTCGCCGCGCCGAACACCGACCGGAGACGCACCTCGAACTGCCCGGACTTCAGGATCACGAACTCGGGGTCACCCTCGACACGGAACTGCGGGAGCTGTCCCACGCTCGACGAGACGAGCGGGTTGATCTCCGCACCAGACACTGCCTCATACACGGCGAGGGGTGTGGTGAAGGACAGGTCGGTCCCCGCGAACACCTCGAACTCCGCGTTCGGCACGAGCGTCCCTGTGCCATCGTTCCCGGTCGGGTCGACCGCGATCGGCTGGTCAAAGTAGTCGACCATCAGCCCTCCTCAGCGGTGATCAGGACCGTCTGCGCCTTGTCAGCGACGCCGGTGGGCTTCCACAAGCCGAAGTGGCCGGCGACGGCAACGACGAACGCGGGCAGTGCGGAGAACAGTGCAACCCCGAGGTCGTACACCTCACCGGAACCGATGGTGCGTGCGAGCTCGACGAGCAGCGACGTCACCAGAGTGAGGGTGGCGAGGAGCACAGCCTTCCACCGGCCCGACGTGACACGAGTGGTCACCAGGCCGACGAGGACGGGCAGGACGAACGAGATGACGAACTGGACGACCACGAGCGGGTCCAGCGTGAAAGCGAAGCTCATGATGTCTCCTTCTGCCGGCGCAACCACGTCGGCGGGATGGTGTCCTCAATCAGGGCGATGTCGGAAGGGTCAAGGTCGGGGCCGTGGTCGGAAGGCCACTGGCGGGCGATGGCGCGGAGGATGCGGGCGAACGCGGACGACTTGAGGCGGTCCTTCTCGACCAGCTCGTTGACCCGCCCCTCGAGGGAGCCGATCTTCGTCCAGGCGCCCTCGAGCTGCTCCGCAACGCGGGCGTCGATACGAGCATCGAGCGCGGTCTTCGCGTCGGTCTTCGTCTTCCCCCTGGTGCCGATGAACGTGACCACGATCCCGAGGAGACCGATGATCGCGACGACGATGGTGACGATGTGCTGCGGGTCCATTTCAGGCTTCCTCCTCGCGTCGCTCTTTGATGTCCTCCCCGAGCAGGCTCAGCCTGAACAACGGGAGGGGCAACGCGAGAAGCAAGATGAACACGACGAACGCGGACGACGGGTCCGGGCTCGAACGGAACAGCAACACCACAACGGCGTACGTACCCAGGAGGGCGACGAGCGCAACCTTCGACATCACCTCGAGGCGCCACAGCGCGGGGAAGATGACACCGATCGCGCAGGCGACACCAGCGGCCGCCAGCAACGCGCCCAGCACGACGATCACCTGATCGGGGAACAGACGGTGCAGGATCGGTGACCCCCACAGCATCGCCCACGCACCAGCACCGATAACGATCGCGTCGTACACCGGGAGGGCGATCCGCATGAGGTTGCGGAACTTCCACTCATCCGGGCTGATCGCGTCAGCATCCCAGATCGTGCGCCGCAGAATCCGCCGCCGCATCACTTCCCCAGTTCGGGGATGCTCTGCACCTGCTTCAGGTTCTGCTTGCCCTTCGAGTACGGGAGCTTCCGGCCCGCAGCGGTGAACGCGCTCTTGATGACCTCCCACTCCCCCGAATCGACCCGACGGCGGCGGCCGTCCTTCACCTCGTAGACGACCTTGTCGCCCTTCGCCTGCACGTAAACGGTCATGTCTTCCTCTTCCGGAGTGATGGCGGGAGTCGCCGGCTTGGGCTTGTTGGATGCGGGGGCGGGCTTCGGCGGCGCGATCACCGGGCGGCCCGGCAGGTGGCGACCATGAGGGGCGCGGTACAGGTCCGGGTCGACGCGGATGCCGTCGATGAGGAGCTCCTCATGCAGGTGCACACCGTTCGTTTCGCCCGTGTCCCCCATGACCCCGATCGGCTGGTCCAGGGCGACTTTCTGCCCTTCGCGGACCTTGACAGTCCCTGTCTGGTGGTGCGCGAGGCGAACCTGCGCACGGTCAGTGATCTGGATGAGGACGTAGTTGCCCCAACCGAGGTGGTGGCCGCCATCGTTGAACGCGGTGCGGATGATCCCCGCAGCTGGAGCGACGACCTGCTTTGACTGGCCCGGCCGAGCCGTGCTCCACTTCCAGTCCTTCCCCATGTGGGGGCGGTCGCGACTGTACGGCTTCACGTTCGTAGCGCCGAAAGGCAACCCAGGGGTCGTGGATGCGTACGGGACGGGCGAGGCGAGCTGAACCATGAGGCTCCTCCGGGAACGGCGGAGCCCCCGGGGTTACCGGGGGCTCCGTAGGTGGGTGTCAGGCCGTCAGGCCCTCGAGCGCGGCAAGACGCTCCTCGATCACGCCGAGACGTTCGATCGCGCGCTGCACCGGGGGGAGCATCGCGAGCCACGCGCGCTCGTAGTGGATGCCCTCGACGTCGCCGTCCTCGTTGTAGAAGACAGCCCAGCCAAGACCCGCCGCGTCGAGCGCGTCGGCGATCATTCCGGCATCGACCGGAGCATCCGACCCGTGCTGAGCGACCTGCTCCCGGTACCGGTACATGACGAACGCGACCGACAGGAGCTGCTCGTCCGTGATCTCCATCTCGGCGATGTCCTGCTTGTACTTCGCGGCCGACGACTGGTGACCCAGGTAGGTCGGCTCCGAGCCCTCGTTCGTGATGTACGCGGCGCGGCGGGTGCCGGTGAGGTTCCGGTTCCACACGTCCGCGTTGAACCCGCCACTGCGCACAGCGGGCAGGTCGGCCGTCTTCTGGTCGACGTACCGCTTGTTCGCACCGTTCTCCGGGGTAGCAGGGTCGGCCATGTCGAGGCGGCCGCCCGAACTCCACCGGGCAAGCTGCCCACCACCGGACGGACCAGACGTGGAACCGGCCGTGGCGTTGTCGACGTACCGCTTGTTCGCACCGTTCTCCGGCGTCGCGGGGTCCGCCATCTCGATTCGCCCACTCGCGGACCACCGGACCAGCTTGTTCCCACCCGACGGGCCCGACACGGACGCTTCGGTAGAGCTGTCGGTATACGCCTTCGCGACGGCCGCGGCGACGTCCGTGTAGGCCTTCGCTGCCGCGGCGGCTGTGTCCACGGTGCGCTTGTTCGCGACGCTGTCCTGATCGGTCGGGTCGGCGACGATGATGCGGCCACCAGCCGTGAAGCGGACGAGCTTCCCCGGCCCGGTAAGGCCCGAGGTGGACGAGTCGGTCGCGTTGTCCACGTACCGCTTCGTCGCGCCGTGCTCGAGCGCGGTGGGCTCGGACATGCCCAGGCGGCCCTCAGGGGTGAACCGGGCGAGCTTCCCTCCCCCACCGCTCGCTCCCGACGTCGTCGAGTCGGTGAGGTTGTCGACGTACCGCTTCGTCGCCCCGTGACCGAGCTGCGTCGGATCTGACATCAGCAGGTTCCCGGTGGGGCTCCACTGGACGAGCTTTCCGCCGCCCGTGCCGGTACCGACCGCCGTGGACTTCGTGACAGCATCCGCTGTCGGCTTCAGGGCCGCATCGACGTACCGCTTGTTCGCGACGTGAGCGTTCGTCTCCGGGTCCGCGACAGCCAGGCGCCCCTCCGGGGTGAACTTCGCCAGCTTCCCGCCGCCGCCATCCGTGCCGGTGGTGGTCGCCTCGGTGATCTCCGCTCGAGCGTCGACCCAGGTGGGGACTCCGGCGACGATCTGCCGCACCCACACCGCCGACCCCACGGTGACACGGGTGCCGATCCGCTCGAGGAAGGTGCGGACGAATGCGTCATTGGCTGAGGCGCCACCGTCTCCGTTCCACACGCGGAGGTCGACGACCTCCTGCGCGGAGGGCTGCCCGGCGGTGAACCGGACCAGAGCGAGAGGGTGGTCGTCGATCACACCGGGCACGTTCTGGCGGGTCGTGGCGAGGGCCTTCGTCGATGTGCCCTTCAGCACGACGACAGTGCTCGTCTTCGCTGCCCAGTCGCGCCGCAGTACAACGGTGTCCCACCGGCTGCCAGATGGCACCGCGACGGCTCCGACTGCCTCGACGTCGTAGGACACGTCGAGTACTCCGCGACCCGACGCGGTCCCAGGTTGCACGTTGAGGGTACGGTCGGCGGGGTTTGGGACGACCTCGAACGAGGAAGCACCGAAGACTGAGTAGGTCGCGCCGGCGTAGGTCAGGAGCTGCCCGTGCTCCGCGTAGGTCAGGGCTCGCTCGTACCCCTTGGAAACGATCGCCATGGTTACCTTCTCTCCAAGCTGCGTACGGACTTCGCGATCCCCGCGACGTACTTCGTGAAACGGATCTGCGGTTCGGTGTCGGCGAACCCGAACCGGGGCGTCACCGTGAAACCCGACCCGTTGGCGTGTGTCACGGTGATCTCGCTGACAAGGTCGTGCATGGAAACCGGGCCGACTTGCACGGGGAGGCGGGTGCCGAGCTCGTATGCGGTCGGGAACCGGAACCAGGACGTCTCCCGCAAGTTCGCGGTGACGCTGGCCTTCGCGGCGCTGTCAGCGAGGGCTTCGACGCCGTAGGGGGTGAGGTCGGCGCCCGGCTCAGCATCCGACGCGTCGACGTAGGTTTCGAGCACGCGCCCGAGGGCCGCTTCTCGCGCGGCGTCGACGACGACCCGGTACTCCTTGTCCGTGCCGCTTCCGGCACCGCCGACGACTACGCGGGTTGCGGTGGCTGGTTGCATCGACCAGTTCCAGGAAGACAGGACTCCCGATTGTGGGGTGAGCGGCCGCGCGTAGGTTGACCCTTCGCGGATGCTGACGTCCCATCGCCCGGTCGTGGCATCCCGCTCAAGGGTCAGCTGTAGCCGCGCCGTAGTGAGCATGTCGATGACAGTTGACAGCTGGTCCATGCGGAACCGGCTCACTCCGACCGGCCCTCTCCCGGTGGACGTCGGGACGTTCCAGGGGAGGTTGAGCCGCGCCGCAGCGGCGGCTATTACCGCCAACGCGCGGGTCTCCGCGGGGCCACTGTAGGTCGCGAACTCGCTGGTTTGTGCTGTGACTGCTGCTGCTGGGTCCTGCCATCCGAGGATGCTCGTGAACCAGGAGAAGTCGTCAGTGACAGTGACAGTCACGTTGCCGTAAGGGCCAGCTCCCTCAAGGGGGCCGATCCTGCCCTCGACGAGACGGCGCTTCGTCAACACGCTGCCATCCAGGCTGATCATCCACACGACGGCGCGTGCGCCCGCCGCTATCAGATGCGTGACAGCAGGGTGCGAGTCGCGAACAGTGAGCCGCGCGGTGGATGCTTTGTTGAAGCGGAGAACGCTCGTCGTCTCGGCGGGAAGAAGCTGCTTCACGAACGCTGAGGTCGCATCCTGGATCTCGACGAGAATGTGGTCGCGCTGCATCAGTACGCCCGCCAATACAAGGGTGTGAGCTCCGCGACCACTGAACCGGTGCCCTCCGCCTGGATGACGAGGGGGGACGTTCCGCGGGCCGGAACCGGGCCGAACACCTGGAACCCGAGTTCGGGGGTGACATCTTCACCGTCGAGCGTGGCGAACTGCCGGGCCGGGTCCGTGTCGATGACGAGAGTGGAACCGTCGGGGACGGGGATGGGGACCTCGATGATCGCCCCGTCCACACCGAGCTCGATGCTCGATGCGGGTCCGTGGACTGTCCATGTCAGGTAGGCGGGTTCGTTGCCCGGGTTGTCGATGTTCGCGAGAGCGAAAGACGAGTCGGAGGAGAGGTAGTAGATGTCGCCGGGCTCGTCCGGGATGAAGTCGACGCCGGCCTCGGCTCCGAGGAACGTCTGGCGGACCGGTTGCCCTCGCCACAGTGGGCGTGGCGCGTACAGGTCGATCCCGATCCATGCGAGGCCGGTGACGAACGGGTCGCGATCGAAGCTGTGCCCACCGGTGAACGCTCCGCGCAGGTCGATGCTGCGCGCTGTGTCGCCGGTCCCGACCGTCCACGTCCCGGTTCGCACGGGGTGGAAGGAGTCGAAGAACGCAGCATGCTCGACCCGCCACTGCTCCGAGCTCGACGCGCGGAACAGGAGCGGCCAATACGCTGACCTTTCGGGCAGGGAATACCCGACGACATCGACACCGGGGACGAGGGGCGTCTGAGACGTGAAAACGTCGACCGGGGGCAGGTGGAGACCTTTGACGCCGCGTCCCATGCGAGGGTTCGACGCGTCGGGGCCCGACAGGACCCAGAAGGATCCGTCGAACCCCGTCCACGTCATCGGCCACGGCGCGAACGCTTCGGGGGCGACCTCGGGTGCTGAGGGTGTCGCAGCGAGTACGAGCGGCATCTATGGCCTCCTTGGGTCGCTTACGACAGCCCCGCAGCGTCGAGCGCGCGGCGCAGTTTCTCTTCCTTCTCCGCGGCGACCTTGTGGGGGTCGTACGCGTAGTAGGTGCCGTGATCGATGACCTGCACTGACGCTCCCCTGCCGCTGTCGACGGTAGGGCCTGCGGGTGCGGGGACGCCCATGCGGCGCATCGTCTCGGCCAGGATCCCCATCGAGCGGGCGGACCCGTCGAGAGGGATGAACGCTTCCGGCACGTCGCTGCGGTCGCCCACGACACGCCACGTGCTCGCGGGGACCATCTGCGCCACCGGTTGCATCGGTGTCAGGTTGTGGAACCCGCCGCTGGCGTAGAAGTCGACGACACCACCCATGGCCTGTGTGGTGGCGACACGCGAGCCGATGACGATCTGCCGTCCGCTGTTGCGGATGATCAGGTTGTCGATCGACCGTTGCGCGTCACCAGTGGAGGCACGGATGACGACGTCACCGTTCGGGAGGCGCTCGACTCGCGACGCGAGGTCTGCGACCTTCTGCTCTTCGTCGGACGCGTTCGAGGAGAACGTCGTCCCCTTCGATGAGGGCGTGGCGAGGATGGTGTCGATGAGCTTCTGAGCCTCGTTCTTCGTGAGGTCGGACTGCACCATCTGATCGCGGATCGCATCAGTTCCCACGCGGAACCGATCCGAGAGGGCGTCCTGACTTTCCCCGGCGTCCTCCGCCGCGGTGATCTCGTCGTTCAACGCTGCGACAGCCTTCTTCGTCTGGGTTTCCAGGTCACCTGACTCGTCGCCAACGTTCGCGATCGCATCCGCGAGACGCAGGGAGGCGTCGTTCAGGTACCCCATCGCCACTGCGCTGTCGCCGAAGCCGTTCAATCGGTCTCGGGCGTCGTCGATGCCAGGCAGGAGGTTTTCGCGGATCTGATCGGCAGCGTCAGCGGTTGTTGAGTCGAACCCACGCATGCTTTCGGCGAGGTCGTCGAGCTCCTTCGGTCGCTCGCCGAAGCCATTCATCACATCGATGATCCCGGCGATTCCCTCGACCGTGTCCGCGAGCGGACCCGCCACGAACCCGCCGAACGCTTCCGTCCCATCAGCGACCGCGATGACCATGGACTCACCGAAGTCGAGAGCGCCATTGGCCATCTGCAACAGGAACTCGAGTACGGGGCCACGGTTCTGCGAAACGAACTCGGCTACGTCTCCAAGCGGTTCGGAGAACGCTGCAGCGAGGGCGCCCTGGATGCCGTTCATGGCGACTTCGATGTTGCGTTGCGCTTGCTCGAGCTTGGTCGCGTCGTTGTCGGCCAGCGTGTCGAACATGCGCTGGGCTGAGCCGGTCACCCCGTCGAGCTGCTCGACGGCGTTGGACAGGTCCATTTTGAACAGCGCGTCGCCGAGGTCTTCGGCCTGTGTGCCGAACAGCCCCACAGCGGCGGCGTTGCGGAGCACCGGGTCCTCGGTTTCGCGGAGCTTGTCGAGGACGAGCGCCAGCCCGTCGCGGGCGGATTCGCCCCCCTTCGCGATCTTCGCGGTCATCTCGTCAGCGCTGAGACCAAGTTCGCCGAATGCCGTTGCTGACGTCTTCGAGCCGTCCGTCGCGCGGATCTGGAACTCCTTCAGGGCGTCCGCCGCGAGGTCACTGTTACGCGCGCCGCCCTCGAGGGCCTGATTGATCAGGCCGAGTGCTTCGTCGCCCTCGAGACCGAGCCGGGAGAACAAGGCCGGGTATTCGGTGAGGGTGTCGAGGAGGTCGTCGGCCCTGTTCGCGCCGTTGCGTTCCCCCGCCGCGATGAGGTCGAAGGCTTCCTCCGCGGACTTCGCGACCCCGGTGCTCAGGAGGGTGCTGACCGCCGTAGCGACCGGTTTCACGTCCTCGCCGAGAACATCCGCGATACCCGCGAGGCCTTCAATGACCTTCTGCGCGTCGCGGTTGGACGCATCAGCGTCGAGGATCCCGAACTGCAGCGCGAGCCGAGCGGTGTCCATGTTGGATTCGACGGACTCGCCGAACACGTTCGCGTACGCCTCGCCGGCGGCGCGTGCGAGGCGCCCCGCATCGGCCTCGTCGAGACCTGTCAGCGCGGCAAGACGATCCCGGCCAGCTTCCTGGCCAATAGCCTTCCGCGCGCCGTCGATGAGCGCCTTACCGACCGCAGCGCCGACACCGATCACCGCGCCTGCGATGGGGATGGCAACAAGAGCGGAGATCAGGTTCTCACCGAGCTCCGCGCCCGCGTCGTCGCCAGCGTCGCCCGCGTAGTCCTCAACTGACGACAACTTCTGCTTGGCGGGGTCGTCGTCGACATCCACGACCATTTCGGCGCGAGCGCCTTCCAAGGCGTTGAGGGCACGACGCGCGCCGCGGAGCTTGTTCTCGGCTCGCTGGACGTCCGCGTCAACCTGCACGTTCGTGGAGAGCGAGCGAAGGTAGTCGAGCTCCTTCTCGATCGTGTCGACGGACTTCTGCGCTTCGTCGATGTTCGCGTTGACACGGAGCGCGGTGTCCTTGGAGACGAGCTGCTTGGCCCGCGTCTCGACCCGCTCCATGCCCGCGATCGCAGCTGTGTCGTCAGCATCCAGCTGGATCTTCTGCGAGTTGAGGCGCTTGACGGTGGCGTCAGCCCGTTTGCCTGCGGCTTCGAGGGGCTTGTCGTCTGCGGTGAAGAGGACTTCGAGTTCCGCGACGCGCATAGGTACTCCCCTACTGGTTTAGTGCCACGCTCAGCCGTGTGCGGCTGTCCAGGAGGCTGAAGATGAGGGTGCGGATACCGGGCCACGGCCTGGCGAGCACGTCTTCGGCGTACAGGTCGACGCCTCGTTCGGCGAGATCTGCGACGACGAGACGCCAATGGGTGACCAGGTCGAGGATGGACACGTCCGGGGTCTGTTGCTTCTGCGCGACCGGTTCTGGGAGCACGTCGGCGGGCGGAGTCCGGTAGTCCGGGTACCATCCGTCTGCGTCCGGTTCACCGACCCCGTATGGCGCCCAGTCCTCGGCCGTGACTAGCCTTTTGGGCTCGCATCAGCTCCCTCTACCTCGCGGGGGGTCCACAGGATCGCCGCGAGCGAATCCGCGTACGCCTTGCCCCGCGCCCAGAAGAAGATCGCGTAATAGGCGACTCGGTCGATGGTCGCGGCGGGGTGCCCGTCTTGCCGCAACCGTTCGTAGGTGTCACCCAGAGCGGGGTGAGCATCCTTGGGGATCGTCTTGATCAGGGCATCGATCTCTGATGGCAGCTTGCCCTTGACCATCCCCAGCTTCACCTCGCCACGTACGGCGAGGGCGAGGATCAGCTTCGCGTCCTCGACGCTGGGCGGCCGCACCGCGTAGGTACGGTCGCCCAGCTTGATCTCGAGGTTCGGTGCTGCCCACGCTTCGAAGTCGACAGCAGTCACGGGTTACGCGCCGCGCGTGAAGGTGAACGCGGTCGACGCTCCGGCTTCGGTGGTGACGACCACTGGGACAGCGCCCGCTTCGCCGACGGGTACCACGGCGATGACGGATGCACCGTTGACCGCGGTGAACTCGACCTCGTCGCCGTCGATCGTGACCGACGTGGCACCGAGGAACCCGGAACCGCTGATGGTGATGAGGTCACCGTCGCCGGCGTTCGGCGGGCTGACGTAGGAGACGACCGGGACGGTCGCACCCCAACCCTGGAAGGGGTTCTCGATGGGCTCGTACTCGCCCTTACCGGCGAGGGAGATCGCGAAGGTCTCGGTCTCCGCATTGCCCGTGTTCTGGCGGGACAGCTCGACGGTCACCTGCGCGCGGCCGGCATCGTTGGGCGACGGGGTGCCGGTTTCGGGCTTGTGGTAGAAGCGGATGTCGAGGACAGCCCCTTCACCCTTCGCACGGGCAGCGGCGACGATCGCCTCGAGCTCGGGAAGGTACAGTCCGGTCGTCGTGGAACGGTTGCCCTGGACGGTGAAGTCGGCGGCGAATCCGCGCCCGGTGACTTCCTCGTTCGTTGCCCCGCGGTCGTCGTACGTGGTGACGTCCGTGGTGACCTTGGGGAACGTGGGCGCCCACCCCGACATGCGGCGGACCGGCTGCCAGGACGGAGACGCGTACGTTCCGAGGTTGATGTCGATGCCGTGCTCGTAGGACTTCCCGAGGACCGTGCCTGCGGGGAGGGGAACTGCATTGCTCATGTGAGCGCCTCCAAATTGTCGAGGGTGATGAGGTAGTTGTCTGACCGCTCGGTGCGGCCGTTACCATCGGCACCCTGGGGCACCATGGACACGCGGGAGATCCCGCTTATCCCTCCCGTCCGGGGAAGGTTCTGCAGCATCGCGAAGGTGGGCGATGCGAGTTTGTCTGCCCCGTTCGGGGAGTTGCGTGGGCCGCGGAACCAGAACTGGACCCGACGTTGCGACTCGCCTGTCTGGGGGTCGTCGGTTGTTGCGTACACGCGCACTCCGATGGCTCGATCGGGTGATGCCGGGATAGCTCCGTAGAAGATCCCGACCTCTGAGGCGCTGTAGGCGGGCCCTGCGGGTCGCCACTCCCACCCGGGGACGGTCCCGAGGAGTTCACAGAGCCGGATCGTGAGGGTTTCGTCATCCACCGAGCACCCCACGAACATGTCGACCGATGGTCGGGGCTAGTTGATCGGTGAGCTCGTCGGTAGCGGTCTCGAGGAACTTGGCTTGGCCGTCATCGTGGGAGTAGTCGAGGCGCTCATGCTGATACCGGGCGACGAAGTCTCGGTAGCCGACTTGGGCGGTGAGGTCAGCAACGCTGACGAAACCGGAGGCGATCATGTCGCCGGTGTCTTTCGGGGCGAGCTCGTTTGAACGCTCAAGGACGGCCTTGGCGTGCTCGTCGAGGCCCGCCTGCACGGCCTTCTCGATGTCGGCGAGGATCGGCAGGAACATGGGGCCTCCTACTCGAGGTACAACGTCTGGAACGCGGGCAGGTCGGGATGCTGGCCACGTTTGATCGCGACGACTCGCGCTTCACGTTCTCCGGTGAGTCCCGGCCAGATGGTGACGAGGGAACCGAGGGGAACGACCTCGTCGAAGTTGACGTGGTGTTGAGCGGAGGAGGTCACTTCAGCGCCGTCGTTTCCGGCGACTGCTTTCTGGTCGTCTTCGCTGAAACCGCGTACCTCTCGGGCCGCACCGTAGCCGCCTCCCATGCCTCCGCCCGCACCGTAGTCACGGACCAGGGCAACGTGCGGGGTGAAGTAGTCCGGGAGTGGGATGCTCACGGCAACTCCTCGTAGCGGGGCGCAAGGTCGATGCTGAACGGCCGTTGCCGGCGCCCGCGGAGCATCCTTTTGTGCTCTTCGGTGAGCAGGAGGGTGCGTCCGGGACGGTCGAACGTCCAGGACTCAGAGAACGGCCCCATGGACCGCGACTTCTGGGTGACATCCGCCCCGCCCACGACAGCACCTTGGTCGCTGGTCATCACCCACTTGACCATCTCGCGGGAGACGGTCTTCCGGGTGCGCAGCTGCGGGGCTGTCGGGGGGTCGCTGGGTGGGGCGTAGGCGTCGATGCGGACCGCTGCATCGATAAGCAGTTCCCGCGCCTCTGTCTCCCGCCCTGAGGGGAGGCCCGGCCAGATGGCCTTGAGATCCGCGATGGTCGCGTATGCGCCTTCGATCGGGTCGTTTTCAGCCATGCCGGGCCTCCTCTCAGATCACTTGACCGACGTCGCGCCGGTGTCGATGTTGTGCGTGACGGTCACGACGGTGCCGTCCGGCTTGACCGCGTCGTACTTCTCGATGCGGTGCTCGGACTCGTCCACCTCAGCGGCGGCGGGCTTCTCGACGGGCTTCACGGCGTTGACCGTTCCGACCTCGATTGCCTCGTCGCCGGGCTGTGGCGGGACGGACACAGCGACCTCGGTGGGGTCGGTGGTGTCCGCCGGTCCGTCGCCAGGTGCGGTGACGGACGGCTTGGTGACGTCCGAGTCGAGCGTGGTCGTCTCGGGGACGTCTTCCTTCTTGCGTGCAGCCATGTGCTTCTCCTTCGTGATCAGCTGGCGAGCACACCGCGGAGACGCGCAGCGGCCTTGCCGCCGAACGTCGCGAGTCCGCAGTAGAACTCGATGCGGGTGCGGTATGCGGGCTTCTCCTGCAGCTGGCCCAGGTCGTCGACCTGAACGCCGCCGTTGGTGAGGCCGGTGACGCCACCGTCGGTCTCGTCCTCGCCGAATCGCACGGCGTAGATCGAGGATGCGGCACTCGAGGAGCCCTGCGTCTCGCTCAGCGGCAGCACCTCAGCACCGGCCAGGTTCTGACCGGGGTCGAGGACGGGGATGCCGTTGTAGGTGAGGACACGCTTGCGGGTGAGCTCCTCGTTGACGAAGTCGGCACCGCCGAGGCGGCGCAGGCTCGAGAGGATCTTGGCGCGCACGAGACGGTTGGCGTAGATCGCTCCGTTGGAGCCGTTCAGGCCGGGCACGGATGCCACGAGCGCGTCGAGCGCATCGAGGAAGTCGTGTCCTGCGGCGACGGGGCCGAGACCGTTCGTCGCGGCGTCGAGGACCTGACCGCCAGTGAGGCGCTTCTTGAGCCCGTCGAAGCCCTTCGGGTCGACGGCGACGTCACCGTTGAAGAACGCGTCCTGGTACTTGTAGGCCGCGGACTTCACCTTCAGGCGGGTCTGAACGGCGCGCTGGTCGTTGAGGTTGCCGCGGGTCTGGACGATGAAGCGGTCGACGTCAGCGTCTCCACCGAGAATGACGAGCGACTCGGTGGCCTGGACCACGGTGCCAGTCGATTCGGTGTAGGCCTCGTTGACGGATCGGAACGCGACGCCCGGGAGGGTCGCTTCCTTGTTGTAGGCGTATGCGTTGCCCTCGATGTCCATCAGGGGGATACGGTCGAGGACCGAGGACTCCTGAACGAACGTCTCGACGACACCGCGCTGAAGCTGGTTCTCCGAGAGGAGAGCAGCCTGGGCGAGAGTGACAGCCACGATGGCTCCTTACTTGTCTGAGTCGGCGTAGGCCGCGCGTAGCGTGCCCAAACCGGGGGATGTGGATTCCTGCACGCCGTCACCCTTGTTCGCTCGCGCGAGGGCGGGCGAGGTGGGTGCTGGCTTCTTGGGGATGAGCGTCTGCAGCTCCTTGGCGTGCGCCTCGAGCTCGTCACGGGTGGAACCCCGCAGCGCAGCGGCCGGGATACCGGCTTCGCTGGCGATCTCGGACTTCCATGCGGCGATCTGCTTCTCCGCCTTCAGCGCCGCGTTCTCCGACTCGAGAGACGCGAGGCGTTCAGCACGCTTCTCGTCCTCGGTCATCTGCGACTGCTTCAGAGCGGCAAGCTCTTCCGCGGCGGTCTTGTTCTCCTTGGCCTGGCGCTCCCACTTACGGGCCTGCGCCTTCCAGTCCGTCGTGTCAGCGTCGGTGTCGTGCGACTCTTCTGCTGTGCTGGAATCCTGCGCCTCGCTGGCGTCCTGCACTCCGTCGCCGGTGTCAGCGATGTAGCGGAGGTGCGGGCGGTGCCAGATCGGTGCGGGGAGGATTCCGAACGACCGCTCGGTGTCCTTGCTCATGGTGTTTCCTTCCATGCGGAATGGCCTCGCGCCGTGCGGCGCTCAGCAGGGTGACCGCCGTGCGGCGGTAGTCAGTGTTCGTGCTCGTCGGGCGGGAACTCGCTGTCGAGCCAGCCCCGGATCTTCGCGTTGTGAGCGGCTTTCGCGCGTGCGGACATCCCGCCCGTGCGGGCTGACGCCAGATATGCCACCGCGGGAACCTCGGGTGCCTTGCTGTTCCAGTTGGGGACAGCAACGCACCCGCAGTCGTTGTGCGCCGCGAAGTCGGCTGTGCTCCGCCGGTACGTGCGGCCTCTTTGCTCAAGGGCGCGGCAGAACCGGCATGCACCAGCCCGGACCCGGCGGGACCAGCCGTAGGCATCCGGGTCGGCTTCGACGGACTGGGTGATCGTGAGCCGGGCGGGTTCCGCTGTGTACCGGGCCGCTGGGGCGAGGATCGCGGGCAGCGCGAGCGCCGGCGTGGCGGTGAACAAGTGCCCCGCCGCGAACCGGACCGCGCGTTCCACACGGTCCGCCGCCACCGGGTCCGCGACCTGCGCACGGAACCGTGTCCGCACGTTCGCGCCAGCGCGAACCTCGTCGTACCAGTCCGCGGCGACCGAGGCTGCGCCCTGCCCGTACCGGCGAACCAGCAACGGGACGAACTGCAGCAGCGCGTCCCGGACCTTATCAGGCTTGTCGAGGTTCAGCGACCCGAAGAAACCGTCGAGCTCCCCGCGGATGAGCGAGGCAACACCAGCCTGAATTTCGCGGAGCGTTTGAGCTTGCGATGCTGTGGTCATCACGCGACCTCAGCGTCACTCGCCCCGCTGCTGGCTGCCTGGATCAGCGAAGCCATCGTCGCTCCGCCCTGCGCGCGTCGCTTCTCGGCGAGCATCCGGTCGATCTGCTTCTGCGTGTGCCCGAAGCCGCGGAGCGCTTCTTCCGTCTCCGCCACCCACGGCATCGCGCTGATCTCCTTCACCATCGCATCAGCGGCGGCCTGCCGCGTCGGCTGAGATGCGGGACGCCACACCGCTTCGAGCTCGTCGAGCTCCTCGGGGAGCTCATCGAGCCCGTCGCGGAGCATCACGCCCTTCTGCAGCAGGTCGACCCAACCGGATCCAAACGTCGTGTGCGCTTGCTCAGCGATCTTGTTCAGAGCATCCCAGCGGACTTCCATGGCCTCGGCCGAATCCGGGTTGTCCTGGACAACACCGAGGACCGAGACGGGCAGGTCGACGATCGACGAGTACACCGCGGCGTCCGAACGGATCATGTCGGTGTGCGGCTGCATTGACACCTGGGGGGCGTAGGAAACCTGAGGGATGTCACCTTCCTCGTCGCGGCTGATTGCGTTGATCCGTCCGATGAGGGCGTCCCATGAGGAGATCTGCTTGCCGTCCTCGTCGACGAAGATGTCCTCTTCGGCTCCGAGTAGGTACCGCTGCGGGGCGGAGAAGAACTCTGCCGTGATCTCCGAGCGGAGCAGGGTGCGCTGCGCACGGTCGATGGCTCGCATCACCGGGTGGGAGATGCGCGACCGCCCGAACGGGTTGTCCAGGTCGGGCTGGAAAGCGAGAAGTGATGCCGGGCACATGGCCACACCATCGACGTGGACGACCTCGAGCCCGCGGGCGCCTTCAGCGACCGTGTAGACCGCCTCGTCGTCCGCGTAAATGAACTCTGTCGCCCGGCCCCACTTCGTTCCGGTGACCGTGAGGATTTTCGTCAGCCGGCGGGCGTTCGGGTTCCACTCCCCCGTCGTGGTCCGCGCGGACAGGCCTCGCAGGACGATCTCGGGCTCTCCCGGTCCGCCACCGAGCGCGATCGCGAACCCGGGTCCGTACTTCTCGGCCTCGAGGTGCGTCATCGGGGCTTCACTGAGGAGCCGGTTCTGGCGGATCATCCGGCGGATGTCGTCAGGCAGCTCACCGTCCGGAAGGGCGAACCCGTCGAGGTTGATGCGCGCGTTCAGGTGCGTGCACGCCTTCTCCGCCCACGACAGAGTCGTCTCGAACTCGACCATGTGAGGCGGGACGGCGATACCGAAGTGCCTGGTCTTCTGCGCAGCCTCGTAGTAGTTCTTGCGCGTCTTGTTGATCATCCGTACGGACGCCAACTGCGCGAGAAGACGAGTCACATGCTCAGCTGTATCGGGACGCATCCCCTGGATCGGCAGCTTCATCGATGAACCACCGCCCTCTGTTTGCGCCCCGGGCGCCGTTTGCTTGTCCGCGCGGCGTAGACCGCGAGGCTGATCGATTCGATCGGGGTCTCATCCCCGTCAGGAGTCGTCGCGACCCACCCCCACGCGCCGGCGGCGTTGCGGAGTTTCTTGTCGCACACGCCGACGGACGCGTCGAGGACTTCCTGGCCGTCCCGCTTCTTCGTGAACGAGCCGTCCTTGACCGCTTCCCACGTCATGGAGCACGCCGTCAGGTACTGCGTGGTGGTGAGGGTCCAGATGACCTTGTCGGACACTCCTCGGTCCCGAAGCTTCGCCTCGAGCGTCTTCGCATCCCCACCGGAGATGGCGATCTGGGCGGTTTCCCGCCAGCATCCCGCCAGCCAATCCGCGAGAGCATCGATGCCCTGATCAGTCGGCCCGGTGAGAGCGTCGATGAGCTCAGCGTGGACCCCGTCGGCGTGCTTGCGTGCCCCCGACAGCGAGACCCGCGAACCGTCCTGCGAGAACGCAACACCGTACGAAATGACACCGTCGGGCGCTGCTTCGACAGCCCTATCGGCCCACACGGAAGCCGGGATCAGTCGAGACCCGGCCTGGTCTTCGTCCCAAACCCCCAGCCCTTCCCGCTGGAAAGACTCAGGCGTCAGCTGCTTGCGCATCCGGAGGACAGCACTCTTCGGAGTCCGTGTCGGATAGGACGGGTTCGCTCTCTCCACCGCAGCCCAGTCGACCTTGCCGACCGACCAGTCACGTACACGGATGTCTGCGTCCGCAGAGCACTCGATGTAGACCATGTCGTCCGAGTCGCCCGAAAGGGCCTCACGGCGGCGACGTTTGAACTCTTCGCCGCGATCCGTCGGCCGCGGAGGTGTCCCCACGATAAACATCAACGGGTCCGTTGCCTGGTTCATCGTCGGCACCAGGTCGTCGAGGGTTTTCTCGGTGAGGCGCTGCCCCTCGTCGAGGATCAGCATGCCCACCTTCGTGAACCCGAGACCAAAGCCGCGCTCGCGCGCACCGAACAGGATGCGGGAACCATTCGTGAACTCGACAGACTCGTCACCCGAACCCATCCGGACCTGCTTGATGAAGGGTGCGATCTTGCCCTTCTTCGCCATCGCAGCCATCGCCCGATGAGTCTCACCGGCCGTCGCCAACTGATGCGCAGTCCAAATGACCAGCATCCCCGGCTGCAGCATGCACAGCGCGAACGCCAACGAGCCGATGAAGAACGTCTTACCCACCTGACGTGGGATTGAGATGACCACCCCACCGATCGAGCAGGCGTAGGAACCGTCAGCACGCCGGCCGAAGATGACCTGGCCCGCACCGTCCTGCCACGGATCGAACTCGATCCCCAACCGACGACACTCCGCCTTCACCGAGGGCCAAGACGTCGTCCTCAAACCGGACGGAATGACAAGGTGGCGCGCAGCCTCAGAGAGCCGCGGCGTCGAACTCCTCGTCGTCAACATCTGCGCCGCCACCAGTGTCCTCCGCGTCCTTCAACTCAAGCGCGGCGATCTCCTTCGACAGCAACGACAACTGCCGATGCAACGCCGCCAACGCCGGGCCCTTCTCGCCAGGAAGCGCAGCAACAACCTCACGCCGCTGAGCCCGCAAGATCTCGAGGTAGCTACCCGAATCGATCGCCTCATCGAGCGTCAAGATCCGGGCGGCCGGCTTCTCATCAGCGGAAACGGCACGCAAAGCGGGCTTCGAAGCCATTGCATCCACCTCCGCTCGGCAAGAAAAAATGCGACGGATAGAACGGCGCTATCCCCTGGGGTCGCCGCCCCTTAGGGGTGGGAGGGTGGTACCCCCTGGTCGGGGGTTGGTCGCGGGTGACTTGGGTTGGTCATGTCGCTGGGCCCCATCCGGGCGATGCGTTGATGCTTGGCTTCGCGACGGGAGCTGTCCGTCCTGCGCCTCGTTGTTGGTTGCATCTGCGTAATCGGTGCAGCAGACGAAGGTTGTCTGCTGCGAGTGGATCACCGCCGAACTTGATGGGGATGATTTCGTCGACTTCGGGGAATTGGTCGTCGTGGTGGTGGCGTTCGCGGGCGGTTTGGGTGTTGAGCCAGTCGGTGGGCCAGGGGCAGGCGGGCCAGGCGCAGTGGGCTCCGGTGGTTAGGAGGCGTTTGCGGAGTTCGCGGCGTCGGTGGCCGTTGGCGTACCTGGGATTGGTGGTCATGGTCAGTACCGGGTGATGCCGGAGAGAGCGCCTAAACACGTGGCCGTCCGTGGCCTCGTGTGACCTCGAGCCTCAACGTTCCGTCCGTGGACAGCGCCGCGCAAGTTCGCAATCGGCAAGAGCTCCCCCAACTGATCAGAGCTGTCTTGACCGACGGCCCACGACAGCCACTCAGACTCGGTACGGTTTGGTCATGAGCGACAACCTGCAAGCCGCTGCCACGGAGGTCTACCGAGCGGCGAAGAGAAACACGCCAGAGAAGTTCGTTGTCACACGGAACACGCTCGATCAGGTGATCAAGTACGGCGAAGACGAGAGACTGACCACGGAGAATCTGGTGGCTTGCCTGTTCGGAGCCATCGCTGCACTGGAGGGCCAGTTGATCGAACTTCGCAAACCGTCGGACCTCGTAGACTCGGAATAAAGCGCCCGGGGGCGACGACTATCAAGGCTGGACGTAGAAGCGGCCGGCAGTCTCGCTGATCCTCCCGGTTGAGGCTTCACTCCGGGCGGTGATTCGGAGAACGCGACGGTCTTCGCGATCAAATGGGAACAGGCTAGCCGGCAACTCGAGAGTGAACGCGTACGCATGCGCCTCAAGACTGACAGCCGAGTTGACATCCCGGGTGGGGCGTCCCGGCACCTCGAGCGAGACGGTCCGATCGCCGTCACCCTTGAAGGTCGCGATGAGCTTGCAGATCTCGGTTCGTTCGTGTGTCGCGACGCTGAAGGTCACGACCAGATCGCCGCGGTTGGGCAAAGGACCGTCGGTCTGGCAGTTGATTTCGACGTATTCGGGATGCTCATCCTCGTCGTAGTAGTACGCGACGCCGTGCACTTCCTTGATCGCGGGCGGGTTATAGATGTGGGTCACAGGCGAAACATACATGCACGAAGGGCGATCGGTGCAGCGACCGACTAGCGCAACTATCCAGCCGTCTGCTGACCCGAGACTGTAGAACCGTTAGGGCCAAAGGGCATTCAGCTCGATAGCGCGACTGTCAGAAGTACTCCCAAGTCCACCCGCTGAACTTGACGCTCACCCACAGGCGTGAATGATGCTGGCGGTTCGCTACTCGGACGACCGCCGCGCCATCATGTCCGCGCGGCGTGCGTCGGCCACGTACACGTCGTCGAGAACGAATCGCGCGATCGTCAACGCATCCTCTGCATCCTCCTGATTCGGAGCGACCTCGATCTCGCCGTGAGCCATGTCGTTGCCAAGGATCCGAAGCGCATGTGCCATGTCCTTGGTTCCCTTCCGAAGATGACCCGCCTCGAACATTGCATTGATCTTCTGAACCAGGGAGCCGTCACTGATGTGGCTCTGGCGCGCTGTCGCCTCAATCAAGCTCCGAACGAGCAGCAAGACAGCTCGGTGTGCTCCTACGCTCAGGGCATTGTGAGCCTCGATCAAATAAGCAGCAACGGCCTCTGGCACGAAGGATACGTCGACCGGCAACATTGGAGACGGCGACCAAGACGAGATCGTCATCAGTTCACCCTCCTTGACTGCCATCGCCCCTTCAAGAATTGAACCCTCGTTGAGGGACCTGTTGGCCCGGCGTGTCAAGCCGAGCGCGGAATTGAACCTCTGGCATGCATCGCACGTCGCCGAGACCTCGATCTCGTACTGATACTGGGGGTAGGAGTCAGGAACGACCTTGATCACGAAAGCCGTTCGGGCTGTGAAATGGGTTTGATTTCCACAGAAGGCGCAGATGCCAGCAAGCATGCTCGCAGGTTACGCGATTGCGCTGCCGGCGGGGTTCGAACCCGCGCACCGATGGCTCTACCGGCTGAGCTACGGCAGCTACCTGTGTGACCCCCAACCCGATGTCGGGGGCCTCTCGACCCGGCTCACCGGGCTGGAGGACACCGGCTTTCGGGGAGAACACCAAAGGCCGCATCCCCGTTGGGGTGCGACCTACACCACGAGTATAACCACACCGGGCCGCCGCCGTCACGCCATTTGGGGTCGTGTCTCCTACTCCCGACTGGGATTGGAGGTGCTTGACAAGCGCGTCAGCGGGCTCCGATTCCGTACTTCTCGGCTAGCCGTTGAGCGATGCGCTCAGTCTTCGCTTGCTCCTGTCGTTTCTCCTTCTGCTCCTTCGCGTAGCTCATAACAAGGGCTTCGTAGTCGTCCTCGGCGTAGAAGTGGCCGGCGGCGCAGACAACGCGGCGCGAGTCGCCGGGGAACGCGGGGGGCCAGACAGCGAGGCGCGCGCCGCAGTCGTCGTGCCCGCAGGGGACCTGCGAGTAGGCGGCCTGGGTGGCGCGGGGCCAGCGGGCGTTCATCCGCCAGATGTCACGGAGCTGCTCCCCCATCGCGTCGATGTCGCCGGTGTGGGTGGTGACGAGGATCGCGTCGAGTCGAATCTTGAGCCAGTGCGCGGCTACTCCGACGGCTTCTGCCGCTCGAGCGGCCGTGACGCCGACCGGCAGGCCCACGATGGTCCCGTTGTTGTCCCGCCACGAGCCCGCGAGGACTCGCGCCGGCTTCTGGTTGAGGATGCTCGCCCAGTGTCCGGACCAGTACACGAGAGTCGCGTAGAGATGGTTGACGTCGTCGAAAGCGGCCTGGTTAAACGGAAGCGGTGCCGAATCGTTCGCCGTGTCTACTTTGTCGGTGCCTGCGCTGCCACTGGTGATCATGTTGCCGACGAGGTGGCCAGCGATCTCTCCCGCCTGGGTGAGCGGCATGTCCAGGCGGGCCCAGCAGCTGGTGCAGTAGCGGCCATGCGTTGCGGTGTTCTCGTGGGTGGGGTCGGTGTCGTGCCGCTGGCAGTATCTGACCTCGTTCGTCATCGGGTCTCCTTGGTGGTGATAGCTCGCATGGGTCGGGTGCCTGCGAGAGTCGCGCCGATCATCTCGGCCATTTGCACGTGCGCGTCGGGCTGGTCATGCGGCGTCGGCTTGCGGCGTAGCGGCATTAGGCCAGCCGCGCCGCAAGCGGTCGGATTGGTGGCTTTCGCAACCGCCGGATCCCAGGCGCTAGCGCGGAATCGGCCCATCCACAGGTGCCCCCCGTTGCTGTTCGCGAAGATCAGGGCGTCAGATGGCCCGCGCGTCCCGAGCGCTACGACGGCATCGTGAGGGAGGGAGATTGTTCGCCTCGACCGTGATGACTTTGGGTGTTTCAGGACGGGCCCGCCGCCATCGGACTTTTTCCACGCCTTCGACACTCGGATGGTAGGTGGGTTGGACCGGTTGTCGAGATCGCCCCAGGTAAGTGCGGTCGCTTCTCCCCACCGGCATCCGGTGTTGGCGAGGAGTATGACGAACGCGGCGTACTGCTCTGGGATGAAGTGCAGCAGGGTGGTGTACTCGTCGACGGACAGGAACACGCCTTCGTGTTGTTCACCGCGGCTGAGGCGGGTCTTCCTGGCTGGGTTGTCGGGGCGGAGGCCGTTGTCGACCGCGCTCGTCATGACAGCTGACAGCACGGCGTGATAGTTCCGGACGGTTTTGGCGGAGATCCTCTGATTCGGGTTCCGGGCTGTCGTCTGTGACTCCTGCCATGTCACCCACCGACCGACGTCCGCTTTGGTGATGCTGTCCACTGGCATGTCGCCGAGTACTTGTAGGAAGGATCGGTTGGCGTCACGCAGATAGTCGCGCCGGGTCGCCGCCTCCACCCCGGTCAGGAGACCCGATTGGGGGTCGAGATACTTCGTGACCCAGTCCGTGAGTGTGAGCGTTCCTGTGCTTTCGCGCCGACGCGCGGCTACGACGCTGCGAGCTGCTTCCCAGCCGACCTTTTCGACAAGTGACCTGAAGCTTTCGGCCTCGCGGATGTCGAGGAAAGTCGCCTGGAGTTGCTGTCCGCGGTGTCGGCTTTGAACCCGGTAGCGCACTCCCCCACTCGCTGTGGTTCGAACTCCGATGCTTGCCATCTGTTCTCGCTCTCTCGATTTGCGTTCTTCGACACGCGGTCTAGTCGACACTCGTGTATTCGTCCTCGGTCACCGGTTCCCACGGGGCCGGTGCGGGCATGAATCGCTTGATGATCGCCGGCGCGATTAGGTCCTCCGGCGCGGAAATGCTGTTGTGCGCGGCGATGCGGGTGGCGTTGTCGACGAGCCAGGCCTTCGCCTCCTCGAGCGTGTCGAACGTGAGGCTGTCGTGATTGCCGGTAGTCGATGGGTAGCGCTCGACGTACTTGTACTGCCAGGGACCGTCGAGATCGTTCAACTCGGCAGTGTTGCTCGTCGAGGTCGTCTCGTTGCGCATAGTTATCTCCTTGTGAAGTGCGGTCGGTCAGTAGTTGAAGTCGACGGCCCGCGAGTGCTGGCCGTCCCACACGAGGCGGATCTCGCCCGTGCGTCCGTGTCGGTTCTTGGCGACGTCGATGACCAGGTCGACGTCCGCTCTGGGGTCCTCGATGAGCCCTTCCTTGCGGAGCAGCATCACCACGTCGGCATCCTGCTCGATTGCCCCCGACTCGCGGAGGTCGGACAGCTTCGGGACGGACAGGGTCGTCGCCTCGCTGTTGCGGTTCAGCTGCGACAGAGCGATCACGGGGACCTTCATGTCCTTCGCGAGGATCTTGAGTTGCCGGGAGAACTCGGCGACCTGCAGGTGGCGGTCCCCCTTGCTCTTCGCGACCATGAGCTGCATATAGTCGACGACGATCCCGGACAGGCCACCGGGTTGCTTCGCGACAGTCCGGGCGAAGGTTCGGATGTCGGAAGGGGCCAGCCCGGAGCGGTCGTCGATCGCGATGTTCAGCTGCTCGAGTGTGGGGCGTGCGCGCCGGTAGAGCTCGAAGTCGTGCTCTGTGAGGCGGGCGTCCTTGATGTGCCCGACGCTGATGAGTGCGCGCTCGGACACGAACCGGGCAACGAGCTCTTCGATCGTCATCTCGAGCGACGCGAATGCGACGTTGCCATCGGACGCGAGCTGTGTTGCGATCTGCGCGGCGATGACCGTCTTGCCAACGCCTGGGCGGGCGGCGACTACATAGACGGCGCCCGGACGGAACCCGCCGATGGCTCCGTTGAGCTTCTCCCACGGCGAGGGCACGAACACGGACCGGTCCGACTTGCGGTCCATCACGTCGTCGAGCACGTCGCGGACGAATCGCAGTTTGGCGGTTCCGGTGCCGATCGCTTCTTCGATCATGGTCCGCGCGCGGTCTGCGACGTCGGCGGCATCCAACCCCGACTCGATATTGGTGAGCGCCGCCGCCACGGACGACAGCCGTCGTCTTAGAGCTCGCTTCGCCACGATGTCCGCGTAGAACGGCACCGAGCCGGCCGCTGCCGGGACTGAGGTCAGGCCGAACAGGAGCGCTGCATCATTCGGCATCGCTTCGGAGAGAGTGAACGCGTCTACGGGACGCCCCTGATCCCACTCCCTCCGCATTGCATCGAAGATGTCGCCGTGGCGCGGCTCGTAGAAGTCGTGGCCAGTGAGGGCGATGTCGTCGAGTGCGGCCCCATTCGTGATCAGCACAGCCGTGAGCAGGGCCACCTCGGCTTCCTGCGCGGCGGTCACTCGTCGCTCCCGTCGAACTGCCACCGGTAGGGCTGCGCTGGAGGTGCGTTGCGTGCAACGTCACGCTCGGCGAACTCCTGCTGCTTGCGCATGCCGTTCTTCCACGTCGCGAGCCAGTCGAGTTTGACGCCCCGCGTGCCGGGAACGCTCTTCCAATAGTCGATGAACTCCGGGAGCTTCTTGTCGAGGTCGACGAGGGGCACCTCGGAGGCCGCCCATTCCCGCATCTCCTTGGTGATCAAAAGGCCTTCGGGGACACGAGTTCCGCGCTCAGGCGCGGCTCTCTTCTTCGTAGAAGAAGATGTCTTTGTCTCTGACTCTGTTATTAGCTTGGAGTTTGGTTCAGCAGGTGCTGCACCACGTGCTTCAGCACTTGCTCGACCTCCTGCTGCGCCCGCTTCCCGCTTAGCGTCGATGTCCGCGCGGGTTTGCTGATGTTCTGCGAAGTCATGGATCATGTAGCCCCGATCGACGATGGAAAGTGACGGATTGGTAACGTCGTTCGCTAAAAGTTCGTCGATCGCTCTCCTCCGCCACTTCCGCGACGCGATCCGACCGTCCACGAAGCCGTCGTCGAGCATCCGTCTGGAATGGAGCGTCATCTCGACGAGGGTCCGGAAGGCGGCATCGGATAGGGGGGCGATCTTCGGCGAATCGGCAAAGTCGATCGTGAACCTGCCGTAGAGCCTGCGATCCTTCTTGGCTGTCATCGCTGTCCGTCTCTGGCTGCGGTGACGAGGAGCAGGAGCCCGCGGAACTCGCGACGACTGATGCCAAGGCGACGCCTGATCTGCTTGTCCGTCCACCCGTACGCGCGCGCCAGAGAGACGAGGTGCGCGGCACTCTGGGCGGCACGGTCGACATCTGCTTGAGCGGTGGCGAGTATTGCGGCCGCGTCTGCAGTGAGCTTCCTGGCTCGGTCGAGGTACTCCCCAGCGATGCGGTGTCTGTCCGGGCTGATAGCCATTTCGGGTCCTCTCGGCGTTCGGGTGTGGGTGCGTGATGGGTGGTCCCGCCGGCAGGATTCGAACCTGCGACCATCCGCTTAGAAGGCGGCTGCTCTATCCACTGAGCTACGGCAGGGGGTGTCCCGGTGGGACAGGTGGCGGGGCGACGAGAGAGACCTGCCCGGTCCGCGCCCAACCACCTCGGCGCGCTCGCTCTCGTTCTTCTGTAGGTGTCAGCGCCCCTCGATGTCAGGAAGGGAGGGACGCGTGCCAGGCGCGGACGGCCGCTTCCATCTGGTCGACGATCGTGCGGAGGTCTGCGAACTCACGGTCGATGGCGTCGCCGAGTTCACCGACGGTGTGCGCGGTGATGCTCCACTCGCTGAGGTCGAGCGTCGCCGTCCAGTCATCGGTGTCGAAACCGTCGATGGGAACAAGGTGCGACCCGTAGACGCGGACCTCGCTGTCATCCGACTTGGCTTCGATGATCGGGCCGAAGTGCCCGTCTCGCTCGAACTCTTCCTGCGTCGTGTGCTGCACCTGGCACCACCCATACCTTGGGCAAGGCGCTGGAGCCGTGGTTCCGTTGCATTCGGCCATCAGTGCCCTCCTTCTGCGACGCGTCGCGCACGAAGGCCGCGACTGTCGACGATGTACTCGTCCTCGTTGCGATCAGTGATGTGGGCGAGGAGACGATCCGGCGCCACGGTGATCGTGTAGACGTTCCGCGGCTTGGCGCCGTACCTGGCCTCGTTGATTTCGAGGAACCGTTCGGCGACGTTGAGAGAAGCCGTCCACGCCAGCCTGTGAACGTAACGGGGCTCGGCCGCCCTGTAGAGCGTGATCGGCTCGGAGGGTCGCTTGGCCGACAAGCCGTCTTCCGTATAACCCGCCATTTCGAAGAACTCCACCCACTTGCGGTAGCCCAGTGCTGCGAACGGGAGGTGCGCCGACGACCAGGCGTACGGTACGGCCTCGGCGAGATGCTGCTTCTCCCGCAGGCGTCCGCTGAATACCCAGTCGAAAAGCATGGTGGGCAATTCGTGGGAGCCGATGCGCAACGAGGCCTCGATGAATGGGTTGCGAACATCGCTCATTCGGGCACGGCTCCCTCGATGTCGATGTTGAGGATGAAGGCGTGCGCGGACGTGACGGTGCCCTCGTGGACGGTGTTACCCATCGGGTCCATGAGTGTGACGTGTAGATCGCGGGCTCTGACGTGCAGGTCGTCGTGCTTCGCAAGGGTCCGCAGGCGGGCGACGGCCTTCCGGTGCGCTCGCTCCTCCCAGCCGGTTTCTACGCGAGCGATGAGCAGCTGGTCGTTGTCCACGAGCAGCACCTCCCACGTTCCGAGGGCGTCGTAGAGGACGCTTCCGCCGAAGAGGCTCCGCCCGGTGAACGGGCCGGGGTCTCGTCGGGCGTCCGTGCGGTTGAAACTCGTCCGGGCCGTGGTCGTCCCGCGGAACGTGTCGTAGGTGATCGTGAGGGAACCGTGCTCCCCCGCGATGAACGGCTCACGTCCACGAGCAGTGACGATCCGGGCTTCAACGCCGGCAGCGCTGAGCTCTGCGCAGGCTGTCAGCATGAGGTTCTGGCGGCGGGCCACGATCTCTGCGATCGATGCGCGCATCTGAGAGAGGGCGGTCGAAGCGTCGTGGACGAGCGTGCTGACGTCCGTTGTGTTCGTGGTGGTCATCGTTTCTGCTTTCGGGTCGTCAACCATGTGCGGATGGCCGCGACGTCGCGGTCCTCCGCTGTCTTCGTGTGGCTGGTCTGGAGGTATCGGATGATGGCGGCGCTGTCCGGGTCGGCAGGTAGGACGACGCGTGACCGGGCGGGCGCTCGAGTCGGCTGCGGGGGCTTTCCCTCCTCGAGTGACGTGACTCGCCGAACGAGGTCGTGGAGCATCCCGATCGCATCGGCCATCAGATGAGGGCCGGCTTCTCGAGGCGCTTCCCGCGACGCGCGTCCGCCAGAAGGCGCTCGGCATCCGAGATGCGTCGGTTGAGGATGTCGCGTTCGTCGCGGAGATCCTTAAGGTCGCCCATCAGGTCGTGGAGGCCCTCGCATTCGGCGCAGATTACGGCGCCCGGCGCGTCGGCTTTACCGCCACTACCGACGCGGAGAGAGGGCACGAACCGCTCCCCGCACAGCGCTCGGATGGTCTCACCAGAGATCAGGGCGGTGTCGATAGCTCTCCGGGGCGCGTAGTGGTTCACGGTCACGACTGCACCGCCTCAGCCTGGAATCCCTTCAACAGTGCGATGAGGGCAGGGATGTCTTCGACGAGGATGGTGAAGCCCTCGTTGTTCGCTCTGGTCTGCGGCTCCGATGGCCAGATGTTCGCCCAACCGACGTACACGTGGTCGTCCATGGTTCGGTAGGTGCCGTCGTTCTGACGCAGGTGAAGAAGCGTGCGCGTCGCGGTGAACGAGTCGACGATGACAGTTGTCTCGTCGGCGATGCAGTAGTCGTCGTCTTCGAGACCCCGCGTATCGGCCCAGACCGACATCGGGATCTCGGGGTGAGGGTCTCCGCCGGGTTTTGCTACGATGGTGTTCAACATTGATCTACCTCCGGGTGGATGGAGCCGGTTCTGCCATAGCGGTGGGAGAACCGGCGTTTTTTTCGTCGCCAGATGGAGCCGACCATCAGGCGTTGCTGTCTTTCCGACTTGGTTCGACGACGCGTCGCCGTCCGCGAAAGCCGCGCCGGCTAGTTGGTCTCCGTGAATGCGTCATTGATGATGCGCTCTAGCTCCTCAGCGGCGACGACAGTGCGTCCGCCAATCTTTCCGGCCTTGATCTGCTTCGTGTGGATCAGCCACCGGACGGATGCTGTCGTTCGGCGGAGCTCGGTCGCCACTTCATCGACGAAGTAGAACCGTGGGCGCGGTGCTGCGGATATGGTCATCGGTTCTCCCAACCTTCTTTTCCAGTTTCTACGACTGGGAATGACTGTAACCCGCGATTCCGGTGGTGGCAACTAGGAATCGTGGTTATCTTTGCTTCATGTCCAGAGACGTCCAGATCGGCCAGAACCTTGCGAGGCTTCGAGGCTCCATCTCGCAGAGCGAACTCGCCGCCCAGATGAAAGCGCTCGGGTGGAAGTGGTCCCAGTCGACGGTTTGGAGCATCGAGAAGGGAGATCGTCCGCTTCGCCTGGCCGAGGCGGAAGACCTTCTGCCGATCCTGAACTTGAGCGACCTGCACCAGATCATCGGAAGCGCCTTCGAACGCGACATGGCCGACATGGTCGACAGAGTGCGGAAGCTTAGAGACTCAGCGATGAGAGCGATCCACTCGTACAATCACGCGCGCCTCGACCTAGCAATCGCGGCGGACGATCATGACTTGGGAGTCACAGAGCATCATGAAGTAGTTGAAGAGGTCCGAGTGGGGCCGATCGAGCTCGCCGAGGCATACGAGGTGTGGGCCATCAACGTTGCCGAAGGTGATGCGCCTGTCGACCGATCCAACCCGTATCCTCTGGGGTTGCCGGATCCGGCGGAGCAAGGGTCCATGCTCAGCTTCTACTTCAAGACGACCGGCTACAGAGGTGATCGTGGCTGACACAAGAGCACCAAACGGGCGCGATAGCTCGGGACGACCGTGAGGAAGTATGTGGAGGACCGCTGGCATACACGGGATGTCGACGGCTCCCGTAAGCGCAGCACGCGATACGGCGTAGGGATGCAGTTCCGGGCGCGATACTTCGACGAGGCCGGAAAAGAACACGCGAAGCACTTCAAGCTCAAGAGAGACGCGCAGCGGTGGCTTGATGAGGTGACAACCTCAGTCGTGTCCGGGCAGTACGTCGACCCGAACGCTAGCCGACTCACGTTCCGGGCCTACGCCGACACGTGGCTTGACGCCCAGGTTCACCGTGACGCGACAGCTACCCTCTACCGCGGGCATCTCGAGCGTCACGTGTACCCCACCCTCGGAGATCGGGCGCTTGGGAGCGTCCTCCGCACGACCGTGCAGGGCTGGGTCAAGAGCCTGACCGTCGACGACCCTGAAACGGAGCGAAAGGCGCTCTCCCCCGCCACCGTCCGCGTCGTCTACACCGTCGTCGCATCCGTATTCCGCGCGGCCGTGCGGGACCGCAAGCTGGCATCTACACCGTGCGACGGGATAAGCCTCCCAGAGGTCGCCAAGGCCCGCGTGCATCCGCTCACTACTGCTCAGGTGAACCTCCTCGCCGAGCACGTACCGGTTGAACTGCGGACCCTAGTGATCCTCGCGGCCGGAACGGGGATCCGACAGGGCGAGGCCCTGGGGCTGACCCGTGATCGCATCCGCCTGCTCGGCAAGAATCCCGCGGTTACTGTCGACCGACAGCTCGTGACGAAGGCGAAGGGCGAGACTGCGTTCGCGCCACCAAAGACCGCGGCATCAGTCCGGACCATCCCGCTCCCCCTCGTAGTCGTGGCTGCACTGAATGAGCACCTCGCGCGTTTCGACGTCGGCGACGGCGAGCTGCTGTTCACGCTCGACGGCAAGGGCATCACGCGACAGCGATTCGGGCATCTCTGGCGACCGGCAGCTCAGGCAGCCAGCCTCACTGAAGCGACGGGCACCGGAATGCACGCGCTCCGGCACTACTACGCGAGCCTGCTCATCCGGTACGGCGAGAGCGTCAAGACCGTGCAAGGTCGCCTCGGGCACAAGTCGGCAACCGAGACGCTCGACACCTACGGGCACATGTGGGCGGATTCCGACGACCGCACGCGGGAGGCCGTTGACAGCGTTCTCGGCGTTCCTGCGGACCCCGTGCGGACTGGAGTCAGCCGGGGTTGACGAATTCCCAGGTCAGGAGGGGATAAGCGAATGGGCCGGCCTGTACGCCGGGTTCTGTCCGGGGGTCGAAACCCCGTGGACGGTCATCTCTCTCGGCGACACGTTGCCGTGCCGCTCCAGCGGTCTACCCGGGGACTCGGCGGGCCGCGTCGGCATCCCCTGTCTGACCTTGCTCCGGGCGAGGTTTACCGTGCGGGCCGTGTCACCACGACCCCGGTGGTCTCTTACACCACCCTTTCACCCTTACCCCGGTCGGAACCGGGGCGGTCTGCTCTCTGTGGCACTGTCTCGCGGATCACTCCGGGTGGGTGTTACCCACCGCCCTGCCCTGTGGAGCCCGGACGTTCCTCGGTGCGCTCTCGCGCCACGCGACCGTCCAGCCGACCCATTCGCGGGGTCGAGTCTAGTCGTCGGGGCGGTCAGTCCTTCGCCGCGTCGACCCGCACCTGCAGGTCGAGGCGGAAGTCGAGGGGGATGTCGCCGAAGAGGAGCCGGGTCGCCGCGTCCGCGGCCTGGCGCACCGCCTCCGCCGCCTGCTCCGCATGCGCGGCGGGTGCGTGGACGATGACCTCGTCGTGGAGGAAGAACGCGAGATGCGCCTGCCGCGAGTGGAGCGCGCCCGACCGGGGTGCGGCATCCTCGTCACCGGCGAACGGCAGCAGCGCGAGCCTCGCCCGCAGATCGCCGAGCCACGCGAGGGCCCATTCGGCCGCGGTTCCCTGCACGACGAAGTTCCGCGTGAACCGGCCCCGGTCGCGCGCGATGCGCCGGGCCTGGGTGCGGTCCGTCTCGGTCGCGTCGGGATCGCCCGCTCGACTCTGCACCGCGCGCCATCCGGGCGACGGAGGTGGACTGGACCGCCCGAGCCAGGTCGAGACGACGCCGCCCTCCTCGCCCACACGGGCTGCGTCGTCCACGAGTCCCATCGCCCGCGGATACGCCCGTCGGAGCGCCGGGACGAGGCGGCCGCTGTCCCCCGTCGTCGCGCCGTACATCGCGCCCAGCAGGGCGAATTTCGCCTCGGAGCGGGTACTGACCACGCCCCGCGAGACGATGCCCTCGTAGAGGTCGGTACCGCGCGCGCTGTCGGCCAGGGCGGCATCCCGCGACATCGCCGCCAGCACCCGAGGCTCGAGCTGCGCGACGTCGGCGACCACCAGCGTCCACCCCGGGTCCGCGCGGACGGCGGGGCGAAGCTGCCGCGGCAGCTGCAGCGCCCCGCCGCCCGACGACGCCCACCGGCCGGTCACGACGCCGCCGGGGACGTACACGGGACGGAACCGACCCTCCGGCGCCCACTCGTCGCGCCACGCCCACCCGTTCGCCGTGTACATCCGCATGAGCCGCTTGTACTCCAGGAGCGGTGCGACGACCGGGTGGTGGTACTCCTTCAGCTCCCACTTGCTCGTCGACGTCGCGGCGACGCCGACGCGATGGAGCGCCCGCAGGAGCTTCGGCTGCGAATCGAGACTCGCGCCGGGATCCCCGAGAAGACCGCGGATCTCGCCCGCCAGGGCGACGATGCGCGCAGGTGGCCGGCCGCCGGAGTCCCGCTCGCCGAGCATCGCGGTCAGGATCTCGTCGTGAACCCGCCCGTCCCACGGCACGCCCGCCGCGTGCATCTCGGCCGCGACGAGGGCACCGACGGACTCGGCCGCGACGAGCAGCCGCAAGCTGGGAGCACCGGCGCCGATCACCCGCCGTTGCCGCTCGAACTCGGCGACCGCGGCATCGATGTCGTGCGGCGCCTCGCGGGAGCCGGGGTCGAGATCGAAGAGGGCGCTCGGACCGTCGTCCGAGACGGATGCCGCGGCATCCCACTCCGTCGCCCGTCGGAGCGCGTCGGTGTCGACTGCGAGGGCACTGTCACGCAGGATCGCGTGGGCGAGGCGAAGGTCGTGGCAGCGGGTGACGCGGACTCCCGCGGCGATCAGCGACGGATACCAGTGCGAGGTGTCGCTCCACACCCACCGCGTCGTATCACCCGCCCGACGGACGTGCTCGCGGAGGGACGACGCATCGACGAGCACACGGTCGACCGCCCGCCCGTCGACATCGAGCGAGACGAGGGAGATCCGCCCCTCGGAGGCGCCCACGACGATCCACGGGACGGGACCGTCCGAGGGAGCGCCCGGATCGGTCAGAGCCCGGAGTCCTCGTCGCGAACGAGGATGCAGCCGCACTCCGGGCACGTGACGACGTCCTCCTCCGCCGCGGCACGCACGGCGTTGAGGTCGGTGCCCGACAGGACCATGTGGCAGCCGCCGCACGTGCGACGCTGCAGGTGACCGGCACCGTTCCCGCGAGCGGCGAGGCTGTCGTACATGCCGACGAGGTCGGCGGGAAGCGACGCGGCGATCGCGGCACGGTCGCGGGTCGCAGCCTCGAGACGCGTGGTCGCCTCGGCGACGGTCGCCTTGGCCTCGGCGCTCAGTCGCGCCCCCTCTTCATTGACCGACGCGATGAGGGCCTCCTGCTCCGCCACAGCGGCTTCGGCGGCCTCGAGACGCTCCATGACCTCGAGCTCGGCGTCCTCCAGGTCGCTCTTGCGCCGGGCGAGCGAAGCGATCTCGTGCTCCAGCCCCTGGGCGTCCTTGACGCTCGACGTCGCGGCGAGCAGGTCGTTGTCGCGCGCGGTCCGGGCGTCGACGACAGCGACGTCGGACTGGATGCGGGCGAGTTCGGCCTTCGCATCGTCGCGCTCACCGAGCCGACGCGTCAGCTCGGCCGAGTGGGTCGCGCGCTCCGCCAGCAGCTCCTTCACGCGTGCGGCCTGCGCGGGGTTCTGTCGCGCGTGATCCGCGCGGCGCACGGCGATGTCGGCGTCGGCGAGATCGAGGAGGCGGCGCTGGTCGGTAAAGCTGGCTTTCACGTCCTCCAACCTACCCCGCGGGCGACCGGCCGTCGGGGCGACGGCTTCAGACAGGATGCCGCGACGCACTAACATTGCGTGCCGGAATCGCGCGGGAGGAGAACAGCATGAGCGTGCTGCGCACCAAGACGGTCGAACAGTCGATCGCCGACACCGAAGAGCCCGAGTTCAAACTCAAGAAATCGCTCTCGGCCCTCGACCTCACGGTCTTCGGCGTCGGCGTCGTCATTGGCGCCGGGATCTTCACCCTGACCGGACGCGCCGCCCATGAGGTCGCCGGCCCCGCGATCGTCATCAGCTTCGTCGTGGCCGCCATCGCGTGCGGGCTCGCAGCCATGTGTTACGCCGAGTTCGCGTCCACGGTCCCCGTGTCGGGGTCGGCCTACACCTTCTCCTACGCATCGCTCGGCGAGCTCTTCGCCTGGATCATCGGATGGGATCTGATCCTCGAGATGTTCCTGGGGGCGAGCGTCGTCGCGCAGGGGTGGAGCGCCTACCTCGGATCGCTCATGGAGCAGCTCGGCGCCCCGATCCCCGCCGCGATCGGATACGGCGGGTCGATCGACCTGATGGCCGTCCTCCTGGTGGTGGTCCTCGGCGTGCTGATCACCGTCGGCATCCGGGAGTCCCTTCGGGTGAACCTCGTGCTCGTCGCGGTGAAGCTGTTCATCGTCCTGTTCGTGATCGTCGCGGGACTGATGTTCGTCAACCCCGCGAACTACTCCCCCTTCGTGCCGGACGCAGCTCCCCGCGAGACCGCCTCGGGACTCACCCAGCCGCTCCTGCAGTTCTTCTCGGGCATCGAGCCGACCGCGTTCGGCGTCGGCGGCATCTTCGCGGGCGCCGCCCTCGTCTTCTTCGCGTACATCGGGTTCGACGTCGTCGCGACGACGGCGGAGGAGACCAAGCGCCCGCAGCGCGACCTGCCGATCGGCATCATCGCCTCGCTCATCATCTGCACGGTGCTCTACGGCGCCGTCGCTCTCGTCGTCACCGGCATGGTGCCCTACGACAAGCTCGACCCCGCCGCGGCGCTCGCCAACGCGTTCGCGTTCCACGGCCAGACCTGGATGGCGACCGTCATCTCGGCGGGCGCCGTGGCCGGCCTCACGACGGTCGTGCTGACCCTCATGATCGGTGCGACGCGCATCATCTTCGCGATGTCGCGCGACGCCCTCCTGCCGCGCGGGCTCGCGAAGGTACACCCCCGGTTCCGCACCCCGTGGGTCATCTCGGCGATCGTGACGGTCATCGTCGCCCTCGTCGCCGGCCTCACGCCGGTCGGCGTGCTCGAGGAGATGGTCAACATCGGCACGCTGTCGGCGTTCGTGCTCGTCTCGGTCGGCGTCATCGTCCTCCGCCGTCGGCGTCCGGATCTGGAGCGCGGCTTCCGCGTCCCGCTGAATCCGTGGCTGCCGGCACTGTCGGTGATCGTCTGCGTCTATCTGATGCTCAACCTGACCGTCGAGACGTGGCTGCGCTTCCTCATCTGGCTCGCCATCGGCTTCGTGATCTACTTCGCGTACTCACGTCGTCACTCGCGTCTCGGCAAGGGCGGCGACCTGTACATCGACCCCGCGACACCGAAGGTCGCCGGTCGGGACTGAGGGGAGCGGCGGGATGCCGGTGGTGGGCCCTGCCGGGATCGAACCGACGACATCCACGGTGTAAACGTGGCGCTCTACCAGCTGAGCTAAAGGCCCTGACGTACCGAGTCTAGGGCGCCCGCGCGGCGTCCAGCACCGGGCCGTATGGGTAGGCTGAGGACAAGCGAGTTGTGCGCGGCGAACAAGCGCGCCCTCGCTCGATCCCTCCTTCCTGGCACGATCTGCCAGGCGACGAAAGGCCTCTTGTGACTGTCAACGATCAGGATCCGTACTCGCAGGGCCCGCAGGACAGCGACCCGGAAGAGACGTCGGAGTGGCAGGATTCCCTGCGCCAACTCGTCGACGCCCGCGGAGCGAGCCGCGGCCGCGAGATCATGCTGAGCCTGCTGCAGAGCTCGCGTGAACTGCACCTCAACGTCCCGCAGGTCCCCACGACGGACTACATCAACACGATCCCCGTCGACAGCGAGCCGGAGTTCCCGGGCGACGAAGAGGTGGAGCGCCGCTACCGCAGCTGGATCCGCTGGAACGCCGCCCTCACGGTGCACCGTGCGCAGCGCCCCGGCATCGGTGTCGGCGGCCACATCTCCACGTACGCGTCGTCGGCGGCACTGTACGAGGTCGGCTTCAACCACTTCTTCCGCGGTCCGGACCACGAGAGCGGTGGCGACCAGGTCTTCTTCCAGGGGCACGCCTCCCCCGGCATGTACGCCCGCTCGTTCCTCGAGGGCGGCCTGACGACGCAGCAGCTCGACGGGTTCCGCCAGGAGGCATCCGCTGCCCCTCACGGCCTGCCGTCGTACCCGCACCCGCGCCTCATGCCGGACTACTGGCAGTTCCCGACCGTCTCGATGGGCCTCGGTCCCATCAACGCCATCTACCAGGCGATGACGAACAAGTACCTCACCAACCGCGGCGTCAAGGATCTCTCCGACGCCCACGTGTGGGCCTTCCTCGGCGACGGCGAGATGGACGAGGTCGAGAGCCGCGGCCAGCTGCAGGTCGCCGCCAACGAGGGCCTCGACAACCTGACTTTCGTCGTCAACTGCAACCTGCAGCGCCTCGACGGCCCCGTTCGCGGCAACGGCAAGATCGTCCAGGAGCTCGAGAGCTTCTTCCGCGGTGCCGGCTGGAACGTCATCAAGGTCGTCTGGGGTCGCGAGTGGGACGACCTGCTCTCCCGCGACCAGGACGGCGCGTTGCTCAACCTCATGAACAGCACCCCCGACGGCGACTTCCAGACGTATAAGGCCGAGAACGGCGCGTACGTCCGTGAGCACTTCTTCGGCCGCGACGAGCGCGCCGCAGCCCTTGTCAAGGACTACTCCGACGAGCAGATCTGGAACCTCAAGCGCGGTGGCCACGACTACCGCAAGGTCTTCGCGGCGTACAAGGCGGCCATGGAGCACAAGGGCCAGCCGACCGTCATCCTGGCGAAGACCGTCAAGGGCTACGGGCTCGGCCCGCACTTCGAGGGGCGCAACGCGACGCACCAGATGAAGAAGATGACCCTCGACGACCTCAAGCTGTTCCGCGACCAGATGCACATCCCGCTGACGGACGCCCAGCTCGAAGAGAACCCCTACGAGCCGCCGTACTACCACCCGGGCGCCGAGGACGAGACCATCAAGTACATGGTCGAGCGGCGTCGCGCACTGGGCGGCACGCTCCCGCAGCGTCGCAGCACGCACACCTCGCTGAGCCTCCCCGACGACAGCGTGTACGCGCTGCCGAAGAAGGGGTCGGGCACGCAGGAGGTCGCCACCACGATGGCGTTCGTGCGGCTGCTCAAGGATCTGCTGCGCTCGAAGGACTTCGGCCACCGCATCGTGCCGATCATCCCAGACGAGGCACGCACGTTCGGTATGGACGCGTACTTCCCGACGGCGAAGATCTACAACCCCAACGGGCAGAACTACACGTCCGTCGACCGCGAGCTGCTCCTGGCCTACAAGGAGAGCCCGCAGGGTCAGATCATGCACGTGGGCATCAACGAGGCCGGCGCCCTCGCCGCCTTCACCGGTGTCGGCACGTCCTACGCGACCCACGGCGAGCCGCTCATCCCGGTCTACGTCTTCTACTCGATGTTCGGCTTCCAGCGCACGGGCGACGCTCAGTGGGCCGCCGGCGACCAGATGGCGCGCGGGTTCATCATCGGCGCCACGGCCGGCCGCACCACCCTCACGGGTGAGGGCCTGCAGCACGCCGACGGCCACTCGCACCTGCTCGCCTCGACCAACCCGGCGACCGTCTCGTACGACCCGGCCTACGGCTACGAGATCGCGCACATCGTGCAGTCCGGTCTCGAGCGCATGTACGGCGGGGAGCACGAGGACCCGAACGTCATGTACTACATCACGGTCTACAACGAGCCGATCGTCCAGCCCAAGGAGCCGGAGGATGTCGACGTCGACGGCATCGTCCGCGGCATCCACCGCGTCTCGACCGGTGAGGGCGAGGGGCACCGCGCCCAGATCCTCGCGTCGGGCGTCGGCCTGGCGTGGGCGCACGAGGCGCAGAAACTCCTCAAGGACGACTGGGGCGTCGTGGCCGACGTCTGGTCGGTGACCAGCTGGACCGAGCTCCGCCGCGACGGCCTCGCCGCAGACGAGCACAACTTCCTGCACCCGACCGACGAGCCCAAGACGGCCTACATCACCGAGAAGCTCCGCGACTCGGAGGGGCCCGTCGTCGCCGTCAGCGACTTCATGCACGCCGTCCAGGACCAGATCCGCCAGTGGGTCCCGCGCCGTTACGCGACGCTCGGTGCCGACGGCTTCGGCTTCTCGGACACACGTGCCGCGGCTCGTCGTCAGTTCAAGATCGACGGCCCGTCGATCGTCGTGCGGACCCTGCAGGCCCTGGCCGAGGACGGCGTCGTCGACCGCGGCCTGTCGGCACAGGCGATCGAGAAGTACCGCCTGCACGACGTCAACGCCGGCACCTCCGGCAACGCGGGCGGCGAAGCCTGACCCGCGCGATGACCGAACGGCCGACCGCCCAGGAGAAGGCGGAGACACTCGCGTGGCTCCGCCGGATCTCGGGAGATCTCGCGACCACCACGCTCCGGAGGCTCGAGGAGTACCTGCCCTGGTACGCCGAGATGCCTCCGGGGCGCCGGTCGGCCGTCGGTCTCGTCGCCCAGTCGGGCATCTCGTCCTTCGTCGACTGGTACGACGACCCGAACTCGACGCCGTGGATCGCGGCCGACGTCTTCGCGTCGGCGCCCCGCGAGCTGCTGCGGAGCATTAGCCTCACCCAGACGCTCCAGCTCATCAAGGTGACGGTCGAGACCACCGAGGAACGCGTCGCCGGACGGGGCAACGGACTGCGCGAGAGCATCCTGCTCTACTCGCGCGAGGTCGCCTTCGCCGCGGCGGACGTCTACGCCCGGGCTGCGGAAGCACGCGGCTTATGGGATGCCCGCCTAGAGGCGCTCGTCGTCGACTCGATCCTCACGGGCGAGGCCGATGAGGAGCTCCCGAGCCGCATCGCCGCCCTCGGCTGGCACGGCCACGGCGAGGTCGCGGTCCTCGTGGGCACGACTCCCCCGCAGCTCGACGTCGACCAGGTGCGCCGCACGGCGCGGAAGCTCGGCGTCGACGTGCTCATCGGAGTGCAGGGCTCCCGCCTGGTTCTCGTCATCGGTCGGGCCGACCAGAGCGGCCGCGAGGATGCCGAAGAGCTGCCCTTCGCCGAGATCGCGACGCGCCTCGAGCCGGGGTTCGGAAGCGGTCACCTCGTGCTGGGGCCCACGGCATCCGCCCTGCTCGACGCAGGACTGAGCGCCCGGGCGGCCCTGGCCGGATTCGCGGTCGCCAAGTCGTGGCGGAACGCCCCGCGCCCCGTGGACGCCGACGACCTGCTTCCCGAGCGCGCTCTTGCGGGCGATCCGCTCGCGAAGGCCACGCTCATCGAACGGATCTACCGCCCGCTGCAGGCGCACTCGACGGATCTCGTCACGACGCTCTGGAGCTACCTCGACAACGGTCGCTCGCTCGAGGCGACGGCCCGCGAACTGTTCGTACATCCCAACACGGTCCGCTACCGACTCAAGCGGGTCTCCGACGTCATCGGATGGGATGCCACAGGTCCCCGTGAGGCTCTGATCCTGCAGACGGCGCTCATCCTCGGCTCGATCGGCGGCGACGTGACCCGCCGTCGCCCCGTGCGCCGAACCTGATCTCTGTACGACTCGAACAAACGGATCGCACTTTCTTGTGCGCTCACCGACAGCAACGACGACTCGAACTTGCAAGGATGGAAACCGTGATCATCGCCGTCTTCCCGGGTCAGGGCTCTCAGACCCCCGGGTTCCTCACTCCGTGGCTGGAGACCGAGGGCACCCGTGAGCTCCTCGAGCAGTACTCCGCCTACGCCGAGGTCGACCTGGTCGCGGCGGGCACCGAGTGGGATGCCGACCGCATCCGCGACACCAAGGTCGCCCAGCCGCTCATCGTCGCCGCCAGCCTGCTGTCGTGGCGCGCGCTGGTCGACGCCGGTCATCGCCCCCACGGCGTCGCCGGACACTCCGTCGGTGAAATCGCCGCGCTGGTCGCCGCCGGCGTCCTCACGGAAGAGGACGGCATGCGCCTGGTCAGCATCCGCGGCCGCGCCATGGCCGAGGCCGCCGCTCTCGAGCAGACCGGCATGAGCGCGGTCGTGGGCGGCGACGAGGCCACGGTCCTCGCCCGCCTGGAAGAGCTCGACCTGACGCCGGCCAACTACAACGGCGGCGGACAGATCGTCGCAGCCGGGGCGCTTCCGGCTCTCGCCGAGCTCGGCTCCGACGCGCCGCGCGGCAGCCGGGTCATCCCGCTGCAGGTCGCGGGCGCATTCCACACGCGGTACATGGCACCGGCCGTCGAGACCCTCCGCACGGCTGCGGCCGCGGTGGAGGCATCCGATCCCGCTCTGACGCTCTGGAGCAACCGCGACGGCGGGACCGTCTCGGACGGCCGCGCCGCGGTCGACCTCCTCGTGGCGCAGGTTGCGAACCCCGTCCGATGGGACCTATGCATGGCCTCGTTCGCCGAGAACGAGGTGGCCGGCATCATCGAGCTCGCTCCCGCCGGCACCCTCGTCGGACTCGCCAAGCGCGGGTTGCGCGGCGTACCGTCTGTTGCGGTGAAGACGCCCGAGGACCTCGCCGCCGCGAACGCCCTCCTGACCGGAGAGAACGCATGACCCCCCAGCTGATCCAGCCCACCGGCGCGGCGCACACCCGCATCTACGCGTACGGCGCCGCCCGCGGTGAGAACGCGGTCCCCAACGAGGACCTGATCGAGCCGATCAACTCGAGCGACGAATGGATCCGTCAGCGCACCGGCATCATCACGCGAGTACGAGCGGATGCCGGTACCACGGCGATCGACCTCGCGTCGGACGCCGCGGCCGAAGCCATCGAGCGCTCCGGCGTCCCGGCCGACAAGATCGACGCCGTCATCGTGGCGACGATCTCGAACCCCAAGCAGACCCCGTCCGTGTCGGCGATCGTGGCCGACCGCGTCGGCGCGAATCCGGCCGCCGCCTACGACCTGAACGCCGCGTGCGCCGGATTCGCCTACGGCGTCGCGCAGGCGGACGCCCTCATCCGTGCGGGTGCCGCGCACTACGCGGTCGTCATCGGCACCGAGAAGCTCAGCGACGTCGTCGACCCGACCGACCGATCGATTTCGTTCCTGCTCGGGGACGGTGCCGGCGCGGTCGTCATCGGCCCCAGCGACACGCCCGGCATCGGCCCGACCATTTGGGGATCGGACGGCTCGAAAGCGGATGCCGTGGGCATGAACCACACGCTGACCGAGTTCCGCGACGGTGTCGCCCCCTGGCCGACGCTCCGTCAGGAAGGGCCCACCGTGTTCCGCTGGGCCGTCTGGGAGATGGTCAAGGTCGCCCGGCAGGCGATCGAGGCCGCGGGGATCACGCCCGACGACCTCGCGGCCTTCGTGCCCCACCAGGCCAACATGCGCATCATCGACGAGTTCGCCAAGCAGCTGAAGCTGCCCGACACCGTCGTGATCGGTCGCGATATCGAGACGACGGGCAACACCTCGGCGGCATCCATCCCGCTGGCCACCCACCGTCTTCTCGACGAGCACCCCGAGCTCAGCGGCGGCCTCGCCCTGCAGATCGGTTTCGGCGCCGGGCTCGTGTTCGGCGCACAGGTCGTCGTCCTCCCGTGACGACGGCCGTCCCCCACCTAAACTGACTACCGGCCCGGCTGGGCCGACCCCCACAGAAGGAGAAATCCCATGGCATTCACCAACGACGAGGTCCTCGCCGGCCTGGCTGAGCTCATCACCGACGAGACCGGTATCTCGTCCGACGAGGTCGCCCTCGAGAAGTCGTTCACGGACGACCTCGACATCGACTCGATCTCGATGATGACGATCGTCGTCAACGCCGAGGAGAAGTTCGGCGTCACCATCCCCGACGACGAGGTCAAGAACCTCAAGACCGTCGGCGACGCCGTCACCTACATCACGTCCAACCAGGCCTGATCCGCGCGTCCGGTGGGGGTCCGCCCCCACCGGAGCAGCACGAGGGAATCATGAGCAACACGCGAATCTTCGTCACCGGCATCGGTGCGACCTCCCCCATCGGCGGCACCGCCAGCGAGAGCTGGGAGGCGCTCCTCGCCGGAGCGTCCGGTACCCGCACGCTCGAGCACGACTGGGTGGAGCAGTACCAGCTGCCCGTCACGTTCGCCGCCGAGGCGAAGGTGCGACCCGAGACGGTCCTCGACCGTCCCGTCGCCAAGCGCCTCGACCCGTCCTCGCAGCTCGCGATGGTGGCGGCGAAGGAGGCCTGGGAGGATGCCGGCGCGCCCGAGGTCGACCCCGAGCGCCTCGGCGTCGAGTTCGCCACCGGCATCGGCGGGGTATGGACGCTCCTCGACGCATGGGACACCCTGCGCGAGAAGGGCCCGCGGCGCGTCATGCCCATGACCGTGCCGATGCTCATGCCCAACGCTGCAGCGGGCAACCTCTCGCTGCACTTCGGCGCTCGCGCCTACGCTCGCACGTTCGCGAGCGCGTGCGCATCGAGCACCGAGTCGATCGTCAACGCGATCGAGCACATGCGGGCCGGCCTCGCCGACATCGTCATCGCGGGCGGCACCGAGTCGGCGATCCACCCCATCACGATCGCGTCGTTCGCCTCGATGCAGGCGCTGTCGCGTCGCAACGACTCCCCCGAGACGGCATCCCGTCCGGGCAGCATCGACCGTGACGGATTCGTCATGGGAGAGGGCGCCGCGGTCCTCATCCTCGAGACCGAGGAGCACGCGAAGGCCCGCGGCGCGAAGATCTACGCCGAGCTCGTGGGCGGCGGCGTCACCGCCGACTCGTACCACATCACCGCCAACGACCCCGAGGGCACCGGTGCGGCGCGAGCCGTCCGCCTCGCGCTCGAGATGGCGGATGCCTCGCCCGACGACGTCACCCACGTCAACGCGCACGCGACGTCGACCCCCGTCGGCGACCCGAACGAGTACGTCGCCCTGAAGTCCGTCTTCGGCGACCGGGTCGACGAGATGCCGGTGTCGGCCACGAAGGCGTCCACCGGTCACCTCCTCGGCGGCACGGGAGCGCTGGAGGCGATGTTCACGGTGCTGGCGCTCCGCGACCGCATCGCTCCCCCGACCATCAACATCACCGAGCCCGACCCGGCCGTTCCCTTCCGTCTGTCCGGCGACACCGTCCCGCTCGGCGACGGCGACCAGTTGGCCATCAGCAACTCGTTCGGCTTCGGCGGTCACAACGCCGTCGTGGCGTTCCGCTCGGTTTGACCCCGAACACGACGAACGCCCCCGGGAAGCCACCGGGGGCGTTCGTCGTTCAGTTCAGGCGGGGCGGTAGCCGCCCCGGTCTCCGGGAAGCCGTCCGAAGCCGGTCGAGGCCCACTCACCCCGCCTGAAAACCTGTCCGTCCATGGAGTGTCCGCTCCAGCGGAGTCGTCTCAGCCGACCTTGTGCAGCCACACGACCGGAGCGTCGTCGCTTGCGTGGCGGAAGGGTTCGAGCTCCTCGTCCCACGAGGCGCCGAGCGCCACGTCGAGCTCCCGCTGCAGCTCGCTCATGTCGCCGGCGGCGATCTCCATGGCGTAGCGGATGCGGTCCTCTCCGACGACGACGTTGCCCGAGGCATCCGTCTGCGCGTAGTGGATGCCGAGGCTCGGCGTGTGGAGCCAGCGACCGCCGTCGGTGCGGGGCGTCGGATCCTCCGTCACCTCGTACCGCAGGTGCTCCCAGCCGCGCATGGCGGAGGCAAGAGCGGCCCCGCTTCCGGCGGGTCCCTCCCAGTAGAACTCCGCGCGGCGGCTGCCCGGTTGGACGGGCTGGTCCGCCCAGTCGAAGCTGACGGCATGCCCGAGGGCACGACCAGCAGCCCACTCGAGGTGGGGGCACAGCGCGCGTGGCGCGGAATGGATGAAGATCACTCCGCGCGCGTGAGGTGTGGCCATCGATCTCTCCGTTTCGTTCAGGTACGTCTTCCCCTACGACCTGATGGAGAGTGCTGGCCGGATATCCGGTTGTGCCGCCATTATCGCCCATATCCTCGGCGAATCACAACCGTGTAACACGAGGTTCGTCGGACGTTCGTCAACCCCATGGCCCGCGGGACACGATGGGCGCAAGCTGACCGCTCGACGAAAGGACCATCATGAGCGACAACACTCCCCACACGCGCGACGCCGATGACGCTCACGCCGATGACGCACTCCCGACCGACGCCGTCAGCGACGAGGTGAAGGAGGACGCAGCCCGCGCCGGCGGCCACGTCGCCGCCGAGGACCACGACGATCGCTGACGCATCTGCCTCGCTCTGCCTACCCGGCCACGCGCTCCAACGGAACCGATAGCGAGGATGCTCTGTCAAGCCCCTGCGGGTCGAACGCGGCGAGGGCGTTCGATGTGTGTGTCGAAAGGAGACATGATGAGCGATTCCATCCCCGACAAGCCGAGCCAGGCCGAAGGCGACATCGGCGACGATGACATCACGGCCGCCGAGCAAGACACCGACGAACGGGAGTCCGACGCGCAGGACGACTGAACCTACGCGATACGACGAAGCCCTCGCATTCTGCAAAGGAGCGGGGGCTTCCTCGTGCGACGCCTGACAAGTTCAGAGGCTGAAGTAGGGCGGGTGGGACTTGAACCCACGATCGTCGGGTTATGAGCCCGCTGCCTTGACCAGCTTGGCCACCGCCCCCTGTGGAGTCGAGCTTATCGCCCGGGCCGGTCTTCGTCTTTCACGGGCGGCTCCGGCCACACCTTCGAGACGGCCTCGGTGAGACGGATCGACCCCGTCGAGGGACGTCTGCCTTCGACGGCATCCGCACTCCCCCGCGTGATCGGGATCTCCTGGCTCTCGCTCACCACCTGCGGGTGGTAGCGGGCCAGCTGGAACACCCCGGTGACGGCCAGGACGCCCGCGACCGCGAAGCCGATGTACGCGCCGAGCGGTGCGCCCTGAGCCTCGTTGAGGACCGCGAGACCGATCACGATGGCGACGATCGGGTCGATGACCGTGAGACCGGCGATGACGAGGTCCGGCGGACCCGACGAGTAGGCCGTCTGGACGAAGTAGGCGCCCATCGCGGTGCCCGCGAGCAGGGCGACGACGCACAGGACGGTGAGCCATTCGAAGTCGCCGTTGGCGATGCGGTTGATGACCACCTTGGCGAGGGTCGCGACGAAGCCGTAGACCACGCCGGCCGCCACGATGTAGAACAGGGCACGCATCCGCTTGCGCAGCGTCCCCCAGAGGACGCCGAGGACCACCACGACGCCCAGCAGGATGCCGAGGACGGTCAGGAGCTGCCCGTCGCTGATGGGGCGCTCGGTCGCGTACAGCGCGGCCACCGTGACGAAGATGAAGATGCCGCCGACGCACAGCGCGATGGAGGTGATCGAGCGCCTCGTCGGCTTGTGGCCGCTGATCCGGGCGTTCAGGAGCGTCGTGATGACCAGCGAGATCGCGCCGATCGGCTGGACGAGGATCAGCGGCGCGAACGACAGCGCCGCCAGCTGGCACACGATCGCGAGGCCGAGCATCACCGTCCCGAGAACCCAGGACGGACGCGTCAGCAGACGGAGCAGCTGACTGCCGGTCAGACCGGAGACACCCGCCTGAGCCGTCAGCCGCTCGACCTTCTGCACACCGCGGTGCTGGTACTGCGCGCCGAAGGACATGAAGACCGCGCCGACGACGGCGAGCGGGATGCCGATCAGGATCGCCGGGTTCCCGAACACGCCCACCAGTTCATCGGTGAGGTCGTTGATCGGTGTTCCGGCATGAATCACGCCTCGACGATACCGGGCTCAGGCCTCGTTAGGCTTCTGACGTGGCCGTACTTCCGATTCGCATCATGGGCGATCCCGTCCTTCACTCCGTCGCCGCTCCCGTCGCCGAGGTGACGGATGAGATCCGCACCCTCGTCGCGGACATGTTCGAGACGATGGACACCGCTCCCGGTGTGGGACTCGCAGCCCCCCAGGTGGGCGTCGGCCTGCGCATCTACACCTACTCCTATCAGGATGACGACGGCGCCCCGTGGCGCGGCGTGATCATCAACCCCGAACTCTGGATGTCGCCGCCGGAGCCGGGCTCCCCCGACCCCGATGACGAGTCGGAGGGATGCCTGTCGTTCCCCGGTGAGCGCTTCCCGCTCCGCCGCGGCGACGAGGTGCTCGTCACCGGCACCGACCTCGACGGCGGCCACGTCCGCATCCGTGTCGACGGCTGGCGCGCCCGCATCATGCAGCACGAGTTCGACCACCTCAACGGCATCCTCTACATCGACCGGCTGTCCGATTCCGATTGGAAGACGACGCAGAAGATCGCGCGCAAGCGCGGCTGGGGAAAGTCGGGCCAGAGCTGGATGCCGGGCGTCGACGACCTCGACGCCTGAGGCACTTCGCGTGGAACCGTGGGAGCTGCACGGGTGGTTCGAGGAGTATCTCGACGCGTGCAACCGACATGATCTGACGGAGGTCCGCGGGTTCCTCGACCCCGCGGTCCGCCGCGCACACCTGCCGGCAGGAGCAGACGCCTGGATCGACGATCTCGCCGACCTGTTCCACGGCTTCCCGGACTGGCGCTGGAAGACGATCCAACTCGTCGCCGAGGACGACCGCATCGCTGCTCACCTCCGCGGCAGCGGGACGCATACCGGACCGTGGCGCGGCATCCCTGCCACCCGTCGCCACGTCAACGCGGCGGAGTTCCGGTTCCTCCGGCTCGACAAAGGCCGGATCGTCGCCTCGAGCGGCTCCGACGACACGGACGTGGAGGCTCAGCTCACCGCGTGAGCGTCAGCGCCCTGCCGGGTCCATGGCGTCGGTCGCGCGGGTGAGGATCACGATGGCAAGCGGAACGGCGGCAATGGAGAGGAGCTCCCCCAACAGCGACGTGGACATCACGGCAGGGTAGTCCGCGAGGGTCTCGGCGTTCCACGACAGCCTGCCGGAGAGTGACACGAACGCCGTCGAAGCGATCCAGAGGCCCCACCAGGTGCCCAGGATCGCTCGAGTCAGGCTCGCACGCGAAGCCACCACGAGGTCCTTCACGTTCTGGAACGGGAACCACCACGCGATCACGGGGATGAGCCAGGACACGACGTGCCACACCGGTGTGCGACGAGTGGCGGTCGGGGTGATCGCGCGGACGCGCACCGCGGCGCGGTACTGCCAGACGACCCAGCAGATTCCCGTCGCCAGCATCAGCCCCGCCGACGCCAAAGAGATCGGCGCGGACAGCGTGTCGTAGAGCTCCAGGTCCGACAGCGGCGCGGCTCCTCGGGTGAAGCCGTCGACGGCGACGAGTCCCCAGGCCTCGACGAGGACGGTGAGGAACGAGACGACCGCCCCGACGATGAGGAGGATGCGGGTGGCTCCGGCGATGCCGCGGAGAGGGCGGATGACCGGCGGTGCGGACACCGGGTAGCCGGCCGGTTGCCCCGGGGCGGCCCCCCCGGGCGCCGGCCACGCCGCAACAGCCGGCGGCGGCGCCGTCCACTCCGTGCCGTCCCAGTAGCGCAGCTCGTTGCCCGCATGCGGCGCCGGGTACCATCCGGCAGGCGCGCTCGTACGATCCGTCATCGTGATCCCCCCACGTGTTCTGAAATCCGCTCTGCACACTATCGGGTCCGCGCTCGTGCCGTGCGTCCGAGCACCCCCGATGCTCACCGAGGCGGCGTGGCAGCCGATCCTTCGTCGCGAGCCTGGCGGCGGTAGCGCGCCTCGCGCGCCGCGACGTGGATGCCGAGACCCGAAACTCCGAGCGCGAGGGCGAGTGCGAGCCCGAAAAAGGCGACGTCGTTGCCCGCGCCGTACTGGACCGCCGCCCAGAACAGCAGGACGACCGCGGCGAAGCCGACCAGCGCTCCCACACGCTCACCCCAGGTCCAGGCCGACCAGCCTGCGTTCCCCGTGTCCATGCGATCAGCATGGGGCCGCGAGGGCGCCGCGGCAAGAGAAATCCGTTGCTCGCAAAGTTCGGGAATGACGAAACCCCCGGGTATCCGGGGGTTTCGGTCAGAGTGGCTCCCCGGCTTGGACTCGAACCAAGAACCTATCGGTTAACAGCCGATTGCTCTGCCAATTGAGCTACCGAGGATCAGTCACCCGGAACCGGGCAACCACACAATCGTAGCAAAGCCCGAGGGGTGTTCGTGACATCAGCCGCCGATGCGTGTCGCCTCGTCGGGGGTCCACAGCACGTCGTCGAGGTGCCGGCCGACACCGACCGGGTGACCTGCTCGCAGGACGAGCACCTGCGCTGCGAGGTCGGTCACGAGCTCGCGCTCGTTGGTGACCACGAGCAGCGCCATGCCGTCCTCGATCCTGCGTAGGAGTGCGTCGCGCACCGCGGGACGGACATCCACGTCGAGGTTGGCATAGGGCTCGTCGGCGATGAGGACCTGCGGATCGAGGACGAGGCTCCGCGCGATCGCCACCCGCTGACGCATACCCGAGCTGAGCTCGTACGGGTACTTCTCCGATGCGCCGATGGGCAGCTGCAACTCGTCCAGCAGCGCGGCGACGCGGAGCGCGAGCGCGCGCTCGTTGACCTTCCGATCGCGCCCCGTGATCGGCTCGGCGACGATCTCGGAGATGGTGAGGCGGGAGGGAAGCGACGCGTTGACGCCCTGCACGAGATGGCCGGTGCGGTACCCGCGGATGCGGCGGGCACGACCCCGCGCACGCAGCGAGATCCCGGCGACCTCGCCGGTGCCCCCCACGATGCGCAGATCGCGCTGATCGGCCCCCGCCAGGCAGGACGCCAGACTCGACTTCCCGGAGCCCGTCGCTCCCATGACAGCGAGGGTCTCACCTGGCATCAACCGGATCGACACGCCGTCGACGACGCGTGTGTCGGCTGACGCGCGAGCGATCGACAGGTCCGAACAGAAGATCGCGGCATCCGGATCGTTCACTCGAGGCATGCGATCCATCCTCACCTCTCCGAGCCGGGGATGCCAGTCGTCGAGGTCGATGCGCTGATCATCGGCGCCGATCAGATCGAGTCGGCCAGGGTCCGTCGTCGCTGATCGAGGTCCCGCAGCGCGACGCGGACCGCGCGACCTTCCTCGGACTCGGCCGACACCCGCTGAACCGCCCCGAGGAGTTCGGCCTTCTCGCGATCCATCGCGCGCAGCCGCAACCGCTGGCACATGGCTCGTGCGGACGCCTTCGCCTCGATCTCCGTGAGCGCGGGAAACGACGACGTCAGGAGCTCAGCAGCGAGCCCGCGGTACGGCTCCCGTGTCGCGTCGACCGCCGCCGTCGACCAGCCGACGCGCGACCGATCCGGCTGAGCGGTGACCGCCTGGCGCACCGCTTCGAGAGCGGGGTGCTCCATCGGGATCTGAAGCGCGGCATCCACCTCGGCGGCATCCAGGACGTGCCCGTACTGCAGCACCCCCATGAGCGCGTCTCGCTCGAGAGTCACGCTCGCGGTCCGCGGCAACGTCGCCATCGTCACCCGCACCGGCGCGGAACCCTCCTCCGGTGACTGGGCAGCCGCTGGGCCGCGCTCGCGCGGTGCGTGATTGCCCCGCGCGGCCCGCTCGACCGCCGGCGTCACCTCGCCCAGATCCATCCCCAGCTTGCGGGCGAGGACCCGGGTGTACCCCGGCCTCAGCGACGAGTCGCGGATCTCGGCAACGATCGGTGCCGCCGCACGCAGAGCACCCACACGACCCTCGACACTCCGCAGGTCGAAGCCCGCCAACTTCTGATCGATGACGAATTCGAACATGGGGGCCTTGGCGTCCATGAGCGCACGCACGGCGCCATCGCCGCGATTCAGCCGCAGGTCGCAGGGATCGAGACCATCGGGCGCGACGGCCACGTACGTCTGGGCGGAGAACCTCTTCTCATCGGCGAACGCGCGCAGGGCGGCCTTCTGACCTGCCGCATCGGGGTCGAAGGTGAAGATCACCTCGCCCGCCGCGCTGTCGTCGCCCATCACGCGACGGAGGACGGTGATGTGGTCGGATCCGAACGCCGTTCCGCAGGTGGCGATCGCGGTCGTGATGCCGGCGAGATGGCATGCCATGACGTCCGTGTATCCCTCGACGACGACGACGCGGTGAGACCGCGACACGTCCTTCTTCGCGAGATCGAGGCCGTACAGGACCTGCGCCTTCTTGTAGATCGGCGTCTCGGGGGTGTTCAGGTACTTCGGTCCCTGGTCGTCGTCGTAGAGCTTGCGCGCGCCGAAGCCGATCGTCTGGCCGGTGAGGTCACGGATGGGCCAGACCACGCGTCCGCGGAAGCGGTCGTAGACACCGCGCTGCCCCTGCGAGACGAGGCCCGCCGTGGCGAGCTCTTCATCCGTGAACCCCTGTGCGCGCAGTGCGTCGCGCATGTTGTTCCAGCCCTTCGGCGCGTACCCGACCCCGAAGTGCGCCGCAGCACCGGCGTCGAAGCCGCGCTCGCCGAGGAATCGACGCCCGGCATCCGCTTCGGCCGTCGCCAACTGTCCACGGAAGTACTCCGCGGCGGCGGTGTTCGCTTGGTAGAGCCGCGTGCGACCGCTCGTCTCGGGGGCGGCGCCGCCGTCCTCGTAGTGCAGCTGGTAGCCGATCCGCCCCGCGAGGCGTTCGACCGCCTCGGTGAACGACAGGTGGTCCATCGCCCGCAGGAACGAGTACACATCGCCCGACTCGCCGCATCCGAAGCAGTGGTAGTACCCCGCCTGCGGACGGACGTTGAAGCTCGGGCTCCGCTCGTCGTGGAACGGACAGAGCCCCTTCATCGACCCGACGCCGGCGGACTTCAGGGCGACCCGCTCGCCGACGATGTCGACGATGTTGGTGCGGGCCTTCACCTCGTCGACGTCGGCTTGACGGATGCGGGCCATCAGAGACCCTCGATCGGTTCGGGGAGCGCGAAGCCGGGGTTCGCGACCGCCCGCGATCCCGCCGGCCACAGTCCGAGTTCCCGGAGGTCGACGGGCCCCACGAGGGCGGAATGCCATTCGATCGCGAAGCGGTCCGTCAAGGTCGCGACCTGGTCGACCACGACGCGCTTGCGCTCGGCATCCGTCTGCGCTGCGGCGAAGTCCACGGCGTGCACGCGGTCGAGGTGCTCGGGGCGCTCGAGGAGCGCCGACGCGAGCCGCTTCAGCACGCGACGCTGCTCCTTGTAGAGACCCTTCCGGCCGTCGATCGACACGACGAAGGCGCCGATCGTCCCCTTGAGGACCGCCATCTCGGCCTCGATGACGCGCGGCACGATCATGCGTCCCCGGTATCGCGTCAACGCCGGGGTGTCGTAGTGCTCGCGCGTCGCCGCGGTCGCCGCGCGCGCGAAGCGTCCGATGAAGTCCGACGTCAGGTTCTTCAGCCGCGCCACCGAGGCGCGCGTCCCGTCGAACTCCGTCATCCACTCGGGCAGCCGCACCAGCCGGTACATCGCGTCCGCCAGCTCGTCCCGGCTGAAGCCGAGGCCCACCCACGATTGGATCGCCGTGAGGAGCGACTCGCGCTCGCGACTGTCCGCGAGGCGCCGGGGGTCGAGGTAACCGTTGAGCACCGCGTCCTCGAAATCGTGGACCGAGTAGGCGATGTCGTCGGAGAGGTCCATGACCTCCGCCTCGATGCACCGCACCCGGCCGGGCGCACCCTGCCGCATCCAGTGGAAGATCGCCTCGTCCTCGGCGTACACGCCGAACTTCTGCCGCCCACCCGGGTCGGGGATCGCGTGATCCGCCGTCCACGGGTATTTGCACGTCGCGTCAAGGCTCGCCCGGGTCAGGTTGAGCCCGAAGCTCTCACCGTCGTCGTCGACGACCTTCGGCTCGAGCCGGGCGAGGATGCGCAGCGACTGCGCGTTGCCCTCGAAACCGCCGATGTCCTCGGCCCACTCGTTGAGCGCACGCTCGCCGTTGTGCCCGAAGGGTGGATGCCCGAGGTCGTGGCTCAAGCAGGCCGTGTCGACCACGTCGGGCGAGAGCTCGAGCGCGATCGCCAGCTCTCGACCGACCTGCGCCACCTCCAGGGAGTGCGTCAGCCTGTTGCGGGCGAAGTCGTCGGGACTCGCGGGGCTCAGCACCTGGGTCTTGGCTGCCAGGCGACGGAACCCCGCGGAGTGCAGCACCCGCGCCCGGTCGCGCGCGAACCCGTCGCGGAGGGAACGGTGCTTCTCGGGATGGAACCGCTCGGCGTCGTGGTCGTCGTAGCCCGTGGGACGTCCGGCGGCGATGCCCACGCTCGCGCCGGTCACCGCCTCAGCCGCCACTGGTGTCGAGCTCCGCATCGGCGAGGGCGGTGGATGCCGCGTGGCCGATCTCGCGCGAGTCCAGCCAGCCGTCGGGCAGAGCGGGCCGCTTGGGCGTTCCCGCACGCCCGCGCTGCCCCTCGGCGGCCGCGCCGGGGTACGGCGCCTCGAGGTCGAGGGTCGCGAGCAGTTCGTCGATCTCCTCGAGGCTCGAGACCGTCGCGAGCTTGGCGCGGAGGTCACCGCCCACCGGGTACCCCTTGAAGTACCAGGCGACGTGCTTGCGGATGTCGCGGCAGCCGCGATCCTCGCTCTCGAAGAACTCCACCAGGAGTTCCGCGTGGCGTCGGAACGCGGCCGCGACGAACCCGAGTGTCGCGTCGACCGGATCGGCGGCGTGGCCGGTGCCCAGTTCGCGCGCGAGGTCACCGAAGAGCCAGGGGCGGCCGAGGCATCCACGTCCGACGACGACGCCGTCGCAGCCGGTCTCGGCCATCATGCGGCGGGCGTCCTCCGCCGACCAGATGTCGCCGTTGCCGAGGACGGGGACACTCGTCACCGTCTCCTTCAGCTTCGTGATCGCGGACCAGTCGGCGTGCCCCGAGTAGAACTCGGACGCCGTCCGTGCGTGCAACGCGACGGCGGCGACACCGGCGCCCTCGGCGATCCGGCCGGCCTCGAGGTAGGTGATGTGGTCGGAGTCGATGCCCTTGCGCATCTTCACCGTCAGCGGGACCGAACCCGCGGCCTTGGCGGCGCGCTCGACGATCTCGCGGAACAGCTCCGTCTTCCAGGGCAGGGCCGCGCCCCCGCCCTTGCGAGTGACCTTCGGGACCGGGCACCCGAAGTTCAGGTCGACGTGATCGGCGTGATCCTCTTCGACGATGATCCGGACGGCCGCTTCGACGGTGGCCGGGTCGACGCCGTAGAGCTGGATCGACCGCGGGGTCTCGGACTCGTGGTGGCGGATCAGGCGCATGGTCGTGGCGTTCCGCTCGACGAGCGCGCGAGTGGTGATCATCTCGCTCACGTAGAGGCCGGCACCGTACTCGCGGCACAGACGTCGGAAGGCGGTGTTGGTGATGCCCGCCATGGGCGCCAGCACGACGGGCGCGTCGAGGGTGATGGGCCCGATGCGCAGTGGCGCGGGCGGAGCGAGGGTCGTGGACATATCCTTCACATTCTCCCAGACGGCGAGCGCATCGGGCATCTGCGCGAGTCCTATCGTGGAGACATGACCGAAACCTCCTCGCTGCGAGAGATCCCGTTCACCACCGCAGACGGGAAGGAGGCGACACTCGGCGACTTCGGCGACAAGGCGTTCCTCATCGTGAACGTCGCATCCAAGTGCGGACTGGCTCCCCAGTACGAGCAGCTCGAGGAGCTGCAGAAGCAGTACGGCGACCAGGGCCTGCAGGTCATCGGCTTCCCCTGCAACCAGTTCATGGGCCAGGAGCCCGGGTCGATGGACGAGATCCTCGACTACTGCGCCGTCAACTGGGGCATCACGTTCCCCATCATGGACAAGGTGCGCGTCAACGGATCGCACGCCGCCCCGCTCTACAAGGCGCTGAAGAAGTCCCCGAACGCCGAGCGCGCCAAGGGACCAGTCATGTGGAACTTCGAGAAGTTCCTCGTGACACGCGACGGTGAGCTGCACCGCTTCCGCCCGCAGACCAAGCCCAACGAGCCCGAGGTGATCTCGGCGATCGAGAAGGCCCTCGCCTGAGACCTCGCACGAACCATGAAGGCCGCATCCCCGATCCGGGGTGCGGCCTTCATCGTGGGAGAAGAGCTCAGCTCGCGGCAGGCTCCTCGGCGCGCTCGGCCCACACCTGGCGGGCGATCTGCGCGAAGGCTGCGGCGGGCTGGGCGCCGCTCACGCCGTACTTGCCGTCGATGACGAAGAACGGAACGCCCTGGATTCCGTAGGCCTGGGCCTGAGCCTGGTCGGCGCGCACCGCCTCGAGGTACCGCCCCGACTCCAGCGCTTCGCGCGTCTGGTCGGTGTCGAGGCCCACGTCACCGGCGAGCGCGACGAGGTCGTCGATGTTGCCGACGTGACGGCCCTCGGTGAAGTAGGCCGACATGAGACGCTCGGTCGCCTCCTTCTGGAGGCCCTGCTCCTTCGCGAAGTGCAGCAGCTCGTGGGCCTTCACGGTGTTGGTGTGCTTGAGGATGTCGAACCGATAGCCGAGTCCGGCGTCGGCGGCGACACCGGTCACGCGGTCGAGCATCTGCTGCACCTGATCGGCCGGCATCCCCTTGTACTCCGAGAGGAAGTCGATCTCGGTTCCGTCGAAATCGACGGGGGTGTCCGGGGACAGCTCGTACGAGTGGAAGGTCACCTCTACGCGGGGGGCGTCGGCGTCCGTCGCCGTCTCCGCCAGCCCGGTCTCGAGGTTCCGCTTACCGATGTAGCACCACGGGCAGGCGATATCGCTCCACACGTCGATCTTGATGGGTTCCGTCACATCCCGTGCAACGCCACCTGGCCCTCGCGGTATTCCCTCCGCCGCTCCTAGGCTGGCGGGATGCTGTCGGCCGACACCCCGCTCCCGTTCCGCCCGCAGCGCGTCGTGATCGCCGGCACCACCGGCGTCGGGAAGTCGACTCTGGCACGGCAGCTGGCCGAGCTGTGGGGCCTCGAGTACACCGAGCTGGACGCGCTCTTCCACGGACCGGGGTGGACGACGCGACCCGAGTTCCTGAGCGACGTCCGCCGCGTCGCCGACGGCGACCGGTGGGTGTCGGAGTGGAACTACTTCGGGTCCGGCGGCGGACAGATCCTCGGCGAGCGCGCCGACCTCGCCGTGTGGCTCGACCTGCCGCGTCGGGTCGCCCGTGCGCGGCTGCTCCGCCGCACCCTGCGCCGCCGCATCCGTCGCGAGCGACTCTGGAACGGCAACGTCGAGCCGCCGCTGTGGACGGTCTTCCGCGACCCCGGTCACATCCTCCGGTGGGAGATGCGCACGCACCGCACATGGAAGACGCGGATGCCGGTGGTCGCCGCCGAGTACGACGTGCCCGTCGTGCGTCTCACGCACCCCCGCGACGTGGATCGTTGGCTCGCGGGGCCCGCTGCCGACGTCCGCTGAGCGTCAGGACGCGGTCGGCGCGTCCTTCGCCCCGCCGAACCGGCGGTCGCGGGAGAGGTACAGCTCGATCGCTCCCCACAGGTCCGTGCGGGAGAAGTCCGGCCACAGCGTGTCGAGGAACACCATCTCGGCGTAGGCCGCCTCCCACAGCAGGAAGTTCGACGTCCGCTGCTCCCCACTGGAGCGTACGAACAGGTCGACGTCAGGCATGTCGGGGACGTACAGGTGCCGGCGGAGCGTCTTCTCGGTGATCGCCGACGGCTTCAGCTTCCCCCGGGCGATCTCCTCCCCCATGGCGCGCATCGCATCGACGATCTCGTGACGTCCGCCGTAGTTCACGCACATCGTGAGGGTCAGTCCCGTGTTGCCGGACGTGAGCTGTTCGGCGTACTGGAGCTCCTTGATGACCGACCCCCACAGCCGGGGCTTTCGGCCCGCCCAGCGGATGCGGACGTTCCACTCGTTGAGCTGGTCGCGACGACGGTGCAGCACATCGCGGTTGTACCCCATGAGGAAGCGCACCTCCTCGGGTGAGCGCGCCCAGTTCTCGGTCGAGAAGGCATACACGCTCAGGTGCTTCACCCCGGCCTGGACCGCACCGGCCACGACGTCGAGGAGGACCTCCTCCCCCGCGCGGTGCCCCTCGATCCGCGTGAGACCGCGGCGGTTGGCCCAGCGGCCGTTGCCGTCCATGACGATCGCGACGTGAGCCGGGACCGAGCCCTTCGGGAACTCCGGCGGGTACACGCCGGTCCAGTCGAGCGGGCGGTAGGGCACCGCGTCGCGATGCGTGTACGGCTTGGGACTCACCGAGGCGCCTCCAGGTGGGACAGGGAACGGATGCCTCGTTCAGTGTGCCACTGCGCATACGCCGCGATGAGACCGGAGGATGCCGCGGTGGCGCCGCCCGATGCGGCATCCACCACATCCCACTCCCCCGCCAGGAGCGCACGCAGGAGGTCGGAGGTCTCGGCGCTCACCCGAGGCGACCCCGCCGGCGCGCACGCGGAGCAGACGATGCCGCCCAGCTGCGCGACGAACCAGTCGTGCGGTCCGGGCGCACCGCACCGCGCGCATTCCTGCAGCGACGGCGCCCAGCCGGAGAGGGACATGACGCGGAGGAGGTAGGAATCGAGGACCGATCTCGGTGCGTGATCGCCTCGCGCCAGCGCGCGGAGCCCCCCGACGAGCAGCAGGTACTGCTGCGGCGTCGTCTCGGCCTCGTTCAGCCGGTCGGCCGTCTCGGACATCGCCGACGCCGCCGTGTACCGGTCGTAGTCGGTCGCGATGTCGGCGCCGTACGCGCCCAGGGACTCCGCCTGCTGCACGATGTCGAGCGAGCGGCCCTTGTACATCTGGACGTCGGCCACCATGAACGGCTCGAGCCGCGCGCCGAACTTCGACGACGTGCGGCGGACCCCCTTAGCCACCGCGCGGACCTTGCCATGACGACGGCTGAGCATCGTCAGGATGCGGTCGGCCTCACCCAGCTTGTGGGTGCGCAGGATCACGACCTCGTCACGGTAGGTGGGCACCCATCGATTATCCCGTGACCAGGCACAATGAAGGCGTGACCGAGCCGCAGTTCCTCATCCCCCTCTGGGCAGACCTCACCGCCGTCGGCCTCGGCGGCGTGCAGGGAGCCCTGTTCGCCTCGGGGTTCCAGGGGCAGCGTCGTCTCGATCTGCTCGGGGTCGCCATCATCGGCGTCGTCATGGGTCTGGGCGGCGGCATGATCCGCGACCTGCTGCTCAGCACCACACCCGTCGCCCTCCAGAGCGACGGCTACCTGATCACCGTCACCGCGGCGGCGCTGATCGGGATGCTGCTCGCCAACGTGTTCCAGCGCCTCAACGCGGTCATCGTGGGCCTCGACGCCGTCGCGATCGGGATGTTCGGCGCCCTGGGGACGACGAAGGCGCTCGCCCTCGGCCTCCCGCCGATCCCGTCGATCTTCGTGGGCGCCTGTGCCGCCGTCGGCGGAGGACTCCTCCGCGACGTGTTCATGGGACTCCCCGTCGCCATGATGCACGTCGGGTCGCTCTACGCCGTCGCCGCCGCGGTCGGATGCGCCGTCCTCGCCGTCCTCGACACCCTCGGGGTCTCGGCGGTGCCCGCCGCGATCACGTGCATCGCCGTGACCGCCGTCATCCGCGTGCTCGCCGTGGTCTTCGACATCTCGCTGCCCGAGCAACGGGCCCTCTACCGCAGGAAGGTCGCCGTCGAGACCTCGACGATCCCGATCATCAAGCCGTGACCGGGCGCCCCTCGGCGGCGACCTCCTGCAAGAGTCAGACGCCCGCCAGTTCGCCCTCGTGGATGCGGCTGCGGATCGCCCGGTTCACGGCCGACACGATCGCCTTCAGGCTCGCGGTCGAGATGTCGCCGTCGATGCCGACGCCCCACAGGCGGTGATCCTCCACCTGCAGCTCGACGTACGCGGCCGCGTGGGCGTCGCCGCCGGCACCGAGCGTGTGCTCGACGTAGTCGTACAGGGAGATCTCGAAACCGCGCTCGCCGAGGACCTTCAGGAACGCCGCGATCGGACCGTTCCCCGCGCCGGTCGCCGCGACATGCTCGTCGCCGTCGCGGAGGGTGACGTCGAGCGTGACATCACCGGACATGTCGCTCTGGGTGCGCGTGGACAGGAGCTCGAAGCGACCCCACTTGTCGTCGGCCGCGCGGGCGGGCAGGTACTCGTCCGAGAAGATCGACCAGATCTGACCGCTGGAGACCTCGCCGCCCTCGGCATCCGTCTTCGCCTGGACGACGCCGGAGAACTCGATCTGGAGCTTGCGCGGCAGGTCGAGGGAGTGGTCCGTCTTCAGCAGGTAGGCGACGCCGCCCTTGCCGGACTGCGAGTTGACGCGGATGACGGCCTCGTAGGACCGCCCCAGGTCCTTCGGGTCAATGGGCAGGTACGGGACAGCCCACTCGATCTCGTCGACCGAGACGCCCGCGGCCTTCGCGCGGGCCTCCATCGCCTCGAAGCCCTTCTTGATGGCGTCCTGGTGCGACCCGCTGAAGGCGGTGAAGACCAGATCGCCGGCCCAGGGGCTGCGCTCGGGGACGGGCAGCTGGTTGCAGTACTCCGCGGTCCGCTTGACGTGGTCGATGTCGCTGAAATCGATCTGAGGGTCGATCCCCTGCGTCAGCAGGTTGATCCCCAGGGCGACCAGGTCGACGTTGCCGGTGCGCTCGCCGTTGCCGAACAGGCATCCCTCGATGCGGTCCGCGCCGGCCATGTAGCCGAGCTCCGCCGCAGCGATCGCGGTGCCGCGGTCGTTGTGCGGGTGCAGCGACAGGATGATGTTCTCGCGGTGGGCCAGGTGACGGCTCATCCACTCGATCGAGTCGGCGTACACGTTCGGCGTCGCCATCTCGACCGTCGCCGGCAGGTTGATGATGACCTTGCGGTCGGGGGTGGGCTCGAACACCTCGATCACCTGGTTGCAGACGTCGACGGCGAACTCGAGCTCGGTGCCCGTGTAGCTCTCGGGCGAGTACTCGTAGTAGACGGCCGTCTCGGGGATCGTCTTCTCGTACTGGCGGCACAGGCGCGCACCCTCGAGAGCGATGTCGATGATGCCCTGCTGGTCGGTGCGGAACACGACCTCGCGCTGCAGAACGCTCGTGGAGTTGTAGAGGTGCACGATGGCCTGCTTCGCGCCGGCGATCGACTCGTACGTGCGCTTGATGAGGTGCTCGCGGGCCTGCGTCAGCACCTGGATCGTGACGTCCTCGGGGATGACGTCGTCCTCGATGAGCTGGCGGACGAAGTCGAAGTCCGTCTGGCTCGCGGAGGGGAAGCCGACCTCGATCTCCTTGTAGCCCATCTTCACGAGCAGTTCGAACATGACGCGCTTGCGCTCGGGGCTCATCGGGTCGATGAGGGCCTGGTTGCCGTCGCGCAGGTCGACGGCGCACCAGCGGGGCGCGACCTCGATGCGGTTGCCCGGCCACGTCCGATTTGGCAGGTCTACACGGATCTGCTCGTGGTACGGGCGGTACTTGTGGATCGGGGCGCCCGAGGGCTTCTGGTGGTTTCGCATGATGGGGCTTCTTCTCTCGTCACTGGTGCGGACCCACGACAACCTCCGCGACGAGTTGGTCCTAGATCGAGGACTCGTCGCGGCGACGAAGAAGGAGGCCGCAGAAGCGCATACCGACACGTTACACCCCGCTCGCGCCGCTCGACATTCTGAGACGGATGCCGCGGACCCGACACTCTCCGGGCATGATGCACCGTCGCTCCTTCGCCGCCCTCGTCGCCGGCGCCGCCCTCCTGCTCACCTCCTGCGCCGCCGCGGCCGATGCGGGTGGCTCGGCAGCACCCCCGGGATCGGCGCTCGCCGCGCTCACACCGGAGAACCCCACCGGCGAGGTGTGGGGTCAAGGAACGATCCTCGACGACGGCTCGGCGGTCGAGCTGTGTCTCGGGGCGGTTGCGGAATCCGCACCGCCGCAGTGCAGCGGCATACCCGTCGCCGGATGGTCCTGGGACGGCAAGCTGGATGCGACATCGACGGGCGGGTCGACGTGGGGGGCTTACGCAGTCTGGGGCTCGTACGACGGCACGACGTTCACCCTGACACGAACGCCGGTGCCGCTCGCCCTGTTCGATGCGATGCCGGCGCCCGATCCCACCGAGGGGAAGACCGGATCAGCCACCGCGGAGGACATCGCAACGATCGAAGAGATCGTCCCCGATGCGATCGGCAACGACATGCTGGGGATGCACGACCAGGACGGCTGGGTGTACGTCGACGTGATCTGGGACGACGGCACGTGGCAGAAGGCGGCCGACCAGGACTTCGGGACCGGCAAGGTGATCATCCGCTCCGCGCTCAGATCCGTCGGCTGAGCGACGCTCCCGCTACGGCAGCAGTGCGAGCTTGCCGCCGGGGTGCCCCTCCATGAGGAAGCGCGCCGCCTGGACCGCGTCGGCGAACGGGAAGGTGCGGGCGACGGGCACCTCGAGCAGTCCGCGCCGCGCGAGATCGACGAGCTCGCCGCGGACGGCGTCGCGGAACGCAGCGCTCGCGGGCAGCATCCCGCCGATCGCCACGATGCCCTCCGACTCGAGGTCACGACGGACGATCGTGATGATGCGCGTCCTGTCCTCGACGAGCGCGAGCGAGGCCTCGATCGCCTCGTCGGTCCCCACGCCGTCGAGCGATGCGACGAAGGACGCGCCCGCCGCGGCATCCTTCGCCCTGTGGACGAGGCCAGGTCCGTAGGTGATCGGGATGCCGCCGTAGCGCCGGACGACATCGGCGTTCCGCTCTCCGGCGGTCCCGACGACGCGGACGCCCCGGACGGCTGCCTGCTGCAGGAAGCTCACTCCGACCGCGCCGGAGGCGGCGTGGAACAGAACCGTGTCGCCGCTCCGCGCACCGCTTAGCTCGAGCAGCTCGGCGGCGGTCGCACCGGCCAGGAACAGGTTCGCTGCTTCGGGATGGGCGAGGGTCGACGGCTTGGCGAAGACCTTCTCGGCGGGAACGGTCAGCTCGGTGGCATACCCGCCGCTCAGGCGGAACGCGAGCACCTCGTCGCCGACCGTCGCCGCGCCCGAGCCGATCTGCGTTCCGGCACCGAGCGCGGTGATCTCACCGGACACCTCGTACCCGATCGGGAAGGGGAACGTCGCATCGGGACGCGTGGGGTACTTCACATCAGCCGGGTTCATCCCGATCGCACGCACCCGGATCGTCACCTCTCCGGGGCCGGGCGCCGGGACGTCGACCTCTCGCAGCTCCCAGTCCGAGAGTCCTTCCGGACCGGTCGCGAACCATGCCTGTGCCATGCGTGTGCCCTTCCGTGATGACCCGGCGTCGCGGGTCAGAATCCGAGGCGCCCGAGCTGCTTCGGGTCGCGCTGCCATTCCTTCGCCACGCGTACCCGGAGCGACAGGAACACGCGTCCGCCGACCAGCGGCTCGATGCCGGCGCGTGAGCGCGCACCGACGTCCTTCAGCCGCGAGCCGCCGCGACCGATGATGATCGCCTTCTGGCTGTCGCGCTCGACCACGATGTTCGCGTAGACGTCGGTGAGGTCGCTGTCCTCGCGCGCGGCGATGTCCTCGACGGTCACGGCGATCGAGTGGGGCAGTTCGTCGCGCACACCGTCGAGTGCCGCCTCGCGGATGATCTCGGCGATCCGGTCCTCGAGGCTCTCGTCGGTGACCATCCCCTCCGGATAGAGCGGCGGTCCCTTCGGCATGAGCTTCAAGAGTTCGTCGGCGAGGACGTCGAGCTGGTCGTCCGTCACCGCGGACAGCGGGATGACGGCGTCCCAGTCCTCGCGGAGCGCGTCGACCTCCATGAGCCGCTCGGTGATCTCCTCGCGCGACGCGATGTCGACCTTCGTGACGATCGCGACCTTCTTCGCCCGGCCGTAGCCGTCGAGGGATGCCGCGATACGCCGGTCGCCCGGGCCGACCTTCTCGGTGGCCGGCACGAGGAACCCGATCGCGTCGACGTCACCGAGCACCTGCTCGACGAGGTCGTTGAGTCGCTGCCCGAGAAGAGTCCGCGGCTTGTGGATGCCGGGGGTGTCGACGATCACGAGCTGACCGCCGGGGCGGTTCAGGATGCCGCGGATCGCCTTGCGCGTGGTCTGCGGCTTGTCGCTGGTGATCGCGACCTTCTCGCCGACGAGGGCGTTGGTCAGGGTCGACTTGCCGACATTGGGACGTCCGACGAACGTCACGAAACCGGAACGGCTGCTCACGGTCACTCCGATCCCCGCGCGACGCGGATCTCTGCGGTGGAAGGGGATACGGGTTCGGCGGCCGGTGGGTCGGCGCGCTCGACGAAGACGGTCGCGAGGCCGCGGCCCCGGCCGAGGGAGGTGCCGCCGGTGAGGACGAGCCCGCTGTGCTCGACGCGGACGCCGGGGACGGGGACGCTGCCGAGCGCCTTGCCGAAGAGGCCGCCGATCGAGTCGACGTCGTCGTCCTCGAGTTCGATCCCGAACAGGTCGCCGACCTCGTCGAGGGCCAGGCGGGTGCTCACGCGGAATCGACCGCCGCCGAGGTCCGAGACCTCGCTCGTGCGCAGGTCGTACTCGTCGGCGATCTCGCCCACCAGCTCCTCGATGAGGTCCTCGAGCGTCACGAGTCCCGACACGCCGCCGTACTCGTCGACGACGAGGCAGACGTGCACGGCTTCGCGCTTCATCTGCTGCAACAGACTCTCGGCACGCATCGACTCCGGCACGAAGACGGCGGGCCGGGCGATCTGCGCGACCGGGACGCCCCGCCACGCGGTCTCGTCGCGGTAGGCGAACTGGACGAGGTCCTTGAGGTACACGACGCCCGTGATGTCGTCGGCCTCGCCGTCGGCGATCGGGATGCGGGAGACGCCCTTGTCGAGGAAGAGCGTCATCGCCTCCTGTGTCGTGGCCGCGGCATCCATGGTCACCATGTCGGTGCGGGGCACCATGACGGCGCGCACGAAACGGTCGGTGAAGTCGAAGACGGAGTGGATGAGGTCGCGGTCGTCGGCCTCGATGAGGTCCTGCGACGCGGCCTCATCGACCATGCTCAGCAGCTGCTCCTCCGACGCGAAGGACGCCCCACGGTGGATGCCGGGGGTCAGGCGGTCGCCGAGGAGGACCAGCAGGTGCGCCAACGGGCCGAGGACGATGCGCGCCCCGCGGATGAGCCCGGCGCACGCCTTCAAGAACCCCTTCGAATGCTGACGTCCCACGGCCCGCGGCGATGCGCCCACGAGGACGAACGAGGCGATGGTCATCACGACGACTGCGGCGAGCATCGCCCACCAGATGTTGTCGAAGACGAGCGTGAACGCCACTGTGACGATGACGGCGGCAGCGGTCTCGATGAGGATGCGGATGAAGACGACGGCCGTCCGGTGCGCGTCCGGGTCGGCGGCGATCCGGCGAAGACCCGCGCCGGAGCGCGCCTCATCGGCGAGGTCGGCGAGGTCCGCGCGGGACGTCACATCGAGCGCCGCTTCGAGAGAGGCCATCAGCCCGCCGAGCGCGACGAGCAGCACAGCTCCGAGGAGCAGGAGGATCTCGGTCATGCGCGCCGGTGGCGCTCGCTCGAGTGGAACGCGCCGATGAGCTCCTTCTGAAGTCCGAACATCTCGCGCTCCTCCTCGGGCTCGGCGTGGTCGAACCCCAGCAGGTGGAGCAGGCCGTGCGTCGTGAGGAGGATGAGCTCGTCCATCGTGGTGTGCTTGGCCGCCTGGGCCTGGGTCTCGGCGACCTGGGGGCACAGCACGATGTCGCCGAGGAGTCCGGGAGGCGTCGGGGACTCCTCGGTTCCCGGGCGCAGCTCGTCCATCGGGAAGCTCAGGACATCGGTGGGGCCGGGCTCGTCCATCCACTGGACGTGCAGCGCCTCCATCGCCCCCTCGTCGACGAGGAGGATCGCCAGGTCGGCGTCGGGGCTGACGTGCAGCTCGGCGAAGTTGTTCTCGGTGAGGCGCAGCAGCACGGTCTCATCGACCTCGACGCCGGACTCGTTGGTGATCTCGATGGTCATGAACGTCCTCGCTTGGGCTGTCGGTCTCGGGGGCCGGCAGGGCGGAGCCCCGTCCGGCGCTCGGCGCGGTTCGCGAGTTCGCTCGCCTCGTCGCGCTCGCGTCGCGCCACGAGCTTCTCCTCGTCGTACGCGGTGTAGGCGTCGACGATCCGACCGACGAGCGTGTGGCGCACGACGTCGTCGCTCGTCAGACGCGAGAAGTGGATGTCATCGATGTCCTTGAGGACGCGGGTGACGAGTCGCAGCCCCGAGGCGCCCTGCGGCAGGTCGACCTGGGTGATGTCGCCGGTGACGACCATGCGCGTGCCGAACCCGAGGCGCGTGAGGAACATCTTCATCTGCTCGGGCGTCGTGTTCTGGGCCTCGTCGAGGACGACGAACGAGTCGTTGAGCGTGCGCCCGCGCATGTACGCGAGAGGCGCGACCTCGATCGTGCCCGACGCCATGAGCTTGGGAACGAGCTCGGGGTCCATCATCTCGTTCAGGGCGTCGTACAACGGGCGGAGGTAGGGGTCGATCTTGTCGGTCAGCGTGCCGGGGAGGAACCCGAGCCGCTCCCCCGCCTCGACGGCAGGACGGGTCAGGATGATGCGGCTGACCTCCTTGCGCTGCAGCGCCTGGACGGCCTTCGCCATCGCGAGGTAGGTCTTTCCGGTGCCGGCGGGACCGATGCCGAAGACGATCGTGTTCTCCTCGATCGCGTCGACGTACTCCTTCTGGCCGCGCGTCTTGGGTCGGATGACCTTGCCGCGAGACGAGAGGATCGCTTCGCCGAGCACCTCGGACGGACGCATCCCGCTGTTCTCGCGGAGGATGCGGTTCGACTGCGTCACGTCGCTCGGGTCGAGGCCCTGGCCCGATCTCGCCATGCCGATCAGCTCGTCCACGAGCTCGTGGGCGCGCGCGACGGCGCCCTCGTCACCGGTCAGGGTGATCTCGTTGCCGCGGACATGTACCTGCACGTCCGGGTGTTCGCGTTCCACGGTGCGCAGCAGACGGTCCTGCGGACCGAGCAGCTGCACCATGGCGACACCGTCCGCGTAGATGTGCGCGACGGTGGGTTCGGCGCTGTCAGCCACCGAGGCTCCCTTCCGTGAGCCCGCCGCCCAGAACGTGTGCATGGACGTGGAACACGGTCTGTCCGGCGTCGGGGCCGGTGTTGAACACGAGTCTGAAGTCGCCGCCGGCGTGTTCGGCGGCGACACTGTTCGCGAGGCCGACCACCTCGGCCAGGAGGGCGGGGTCGCCCGCCGCGAGCTCGACCACGTCACGGTAGTCCTCGGTCTTGGGGATCACGAGGAGATGGACGGGCGCCTGCGGGGCGATGTCGCGGATCGCGAACGCGTTGTCGGTCTCAGCGACGATCTCGGAGGGGATCTCACCCCGGAGGATGCGGGTGAACACCGATGGCTCGCTCATCCTCCCAGTCTACTCAGCGCCTTCCCGCGTCGGTCGGGTCCGGTTCACCAGCGGCCGAGGGCCGCATTGACCACGGCGAGGGCCGCCGGCCCCGCCGTCGAGGTGCGCAGCACGGTGTCGCCGAGCCGCACGAGCGTCGCACCCGCCGACTGCAGTAGGTCGAGTTCCTCGGGCGAGATGCCCCCTTCGGGTCCCACGACGAGGATCACGTCGCTCGCGTCGGCCGCGTCGATCTCGATGCGCGACAGCGCGACGGATGCCGTCGGCTCGAGCACCAGCATCCGTGCGTTCTGGGCGAGTGCCGCCAGTTGCCGCGTGGAGACCGGCTGGTGGAGTTCCGCCAGCCACGGCCGATGCGCCTGCTTCGCCGCCTCACGGGCGATCGTCTCCCAGCGTGCGACGCCCTTGGCGACCTTCGGACCCTCCCACCGCGAGACAGAGCGGGCCGCCTGCCACGGCATGATCGCGTCGACCCCGAGCTCCGTCGCCGCCTGGACGGCGAGCTCGTCGCGATCGCCCTTCGCGAGGGCCTGGACGAGGACGGTGCGCGGCGACGCCGCGGGAACCTCGGCGCGGGTGGAGACCTCGACCGAGACCTCTTTGGGCGCGGCGGCCGAGACCGTGCCGGTCAGCCACACGCCGCGGCCGTCACCCACCGTGACGTCCTCCCCCACCCGGATGCGACGGACGGCCGCGGCGTGGTGCGCCTCGGCCCCCGTCAGCCGGACGACATCGCCCGGGCCGGCGGCCCCGGCATCCTCGATCAGGAAGTGGAGGGCCACGATCAGCGCTTGAACTTGCCGCGGAGCTTGGAGAACAGACCCGGGTGGAACTCCGCCAGATGAGGCGGGGCCGGACGCATCCGCTTCGCGAGCTCCTGCACGAGCGCCCGCGACTTCGGGTCGAGGTGCGAAGGCGTGACGACCTGCACGCCGACCCGGAGGTCGCCGCGCTGGTCGCCTCGGAGAGGCGTGATCCCCCGACCGCGGATGGTGAGCTCGTCGCCCGCCTGGACCCCGGAGCGGATGTCGAGGTCGACGGATCCGTCGAGGGACTCGATGGTCACTCTCGTTCCCAGGATGGCATCGACCATCGAGACCTCGAGGGTCGCGAGTAGGTCGTCGCCGTCGCGGCTGAAGACGTCGTGCGGGGCGACGGTGACCTCGAGGTACAGGTCGCCGTTCGGGCCGCCGGCGGGACCGACCTCGCCGGACCCGGGGAGCTGGAGTCTAAGACCGGTCTCGACGCCGGCCGGGATGTCGATCGACACGGTGCGACGTGCACGCACACGGCCCTGGCCCTGACAGGTGGAGCAGGGGTACGGGATGGTCGTGCCGTAGCCCTGGCACGTGGTGCAGGGCTGCGAGGTGACGACGTTGCCGAGGAGGCTCCGCACCGTCCGCTGGATCTGGCCCGATCCGTGGCAGATGTCGCAGGTGACCGGCTGGGTGCCCGGCTGGCAGCACGAGCCCTGGCAGGTCTCGCAGAGGACCGCGGTGTCGACCTCGATGTCGCGGTGGACGCCGAAGACGACGTCGCCGAGGTCGAGGTCGACGCGTACGAGCGCATCCTGGCCCCGCTCGCGGCGTGACCGCGGACGGCCGGCGCGGGTTCCGCCGCCACCGCCGAAGAAGCTCTCGAAGATGTCGCTGAAACCGCCGAAGCCGGCACCTGCACCGGCTCCGCCGAAGCCGCCTCCGTCGCCGCCCATGTCGTAACGCTGGCGCTGGTCGGGGTCGCTCAACACGTCGTAGGCGTGCGTCACGAGCTTGAACTGCTCGGAGGCATCCTCCCCCGGGTTCACGTCCGGGTGCAGCTGGCGCGCCAGACGCCGGTAAGCCTTCTTGATCTCCTCAGGGCTCGCGTCGCGCGCGACACCCAGGACCTCGTAGTGGTCAGCCACAATCACCTCTCCGGCCCGCGGGCCGATTCGTTCAGCGCGACGTCTCGTCTTCTTCGAGCAACCGCGTCAGATAGTGCGCGACGGCGCGGACCGCCGCGAGATTCGTGGGGTAGTCCATGCGTGTGGGACCCAGCACGCCGACGCGGGCGTGGGACCCGCCGGCGTCGTAGTCGCCCGCGACGATGGATGCCTCGGACAGCCCGAACGGCTCGTTCTCGCGCCCGATGCTGGTCGCCAGCCCGCGGTCGTCGGCGACCATCTCCCCCATGAGCCGCAGCAGCGTCACCTGCTCCTCGATCGCCTCGAGGAGCGGGTAGATGCTGCCGCGGAAGTCGGATTCCCGGCGGGCGAGGGTCGCGGACCCCGCCATGACCATGCGGTCCTGGCGGAACTCGTCGAGCTCCTCGCCGATCGCGCGCAGTACGACGCGGCGGTTCTCCTCGCGCGGGACCGGGGTCTCGTCCTCGAGGATGCGCGCGATCGCCGCCGCGCCGTCTCGGACGCTCTTGCCCGTGAGCAGCGACGCCATCGCGAGCTTGAGCTGCGCGGCCTCGTCGGCTGACGGCTCGGACGACAGGAGCACGACGCGCTGCGACACTCGGCCGGTGTCGGTCACGACGATGATGACGATCCGCGGCCCGCCGAGGTGCACGACCTCGACGTGCGAGACGTTCGCCCGCGCGAAGGACGGATACTGCACGATCGCGACCTGACCGGTCAGACGCGTCAGGGAGCGGACCGTCCGGACGAGCAGGTCGTCGAGGTCACCGGTGTCCTCGAGGAAGGCGCCGATCGCGGAGCGCTGCGCAGAGGTGAGGGGGCGGACGTCGGCGAGGTGGTCGACGAAGACGCGGTACCCCTTGTCGGTGGGTACACGGCCCGACGACGTGTGGGGCGCGGTGATCAGCTCTTCGTCTTCGAGGAGCGCCATGTCGTTGCGGATGGTTGCCGCGGAGACGCCGAACTGGTGACGGTCGACGATCGCTTTACTGCCGACCGGCTCGCGCGTGTCGACGTAGTCCTGGACGATCGCACGCAACACCTGAAGACCGCGTTCCGAGACCATCACCCCTCCTCCGCTGGCACTCTCGTTCTGGGAGTGCCAATTCTACCGCGCGAGAAGCGATCTGCTCGGATCACTCGGTGAGTGCGCGGACGACGGCGTCGGCCAGCAGCCGTCCGCGACGCGTCAGCACGATGCGTCCCCGCACGGCCGAGGCGCCGTCGACGAGTCCGTCGGCGATGAGGGATGCCACGTTCCGCCGCCCCGCGACGGTCGCCTCGTCGACCGCGACGCCGTCCACGATGCGCGAGCGCAGCAGGATGACCTCGAGGCGGCGGGCCTCGGCATCCGGTCGCTCCCGTCCCGCCGCCGGGGACTCCCCCAGCGCCAGGCGCTGCGCGTACGCGGCGGGGTGCTTGACGTTCCACCAGCGCAGCCCGCCGACGTGGCTGTGGGCACCGGGGCCGTAGCCCCACCAGTCCTGACCCCGCCAGTACGACAGGTTGTGGCGGGAGCGCTGGGCGGGAGTCGTCGACCAGTTCGAGACCTCGTACCAGCCGTATCCGGCTGCCGCGAGCAGCTCGTCGGCGAGCTCGTACATGTCGGCCTGCAGATCGTCGTCGGGGGCGGGTACCTCGCCGCGGCGGATCTGACGCTCGAGCTTCGTTCCGTCCTCCACGATGAGCGCGTACGCCGAGATGTGATCAGGTGCGAGCGCGATCGCCGTCTCGAGCGAGGTGCGCCAGTCCTCGAGCGACTCCCCCGGCGCGCCGTAGATGAGATCGAGGCTGACCGCGAGCCCGGCCTTCCGCGCCGCCGCGACGGCCGTCGCGATGTTCGCGGGGTCGTGCGTGCGGTCGAGTGCCGCGAGGACGTGCGGCACGGACGACTGCATCCCGATCGAGAACCGTGTGACGCCGGCAGCGGCAAGGGTCTGCGCGACCTCATCGGTCAGCGTGTCGGGGTTCGCCTCGACCGTGACCTCGGCGCCGTCCGCGAGACCGAAGGTTCCCCGGATGCCGTCGAGCATGCGCGCGAGGTCGCCCGGCGGAAGGAGCGTGGGGGTGCCACCCCCGAAGAACACGGTGCGAGCCGGACGCAGGGGTCCCTGTGCCGCGAGGACCTCACGGGACAGCGCGATCTCGAGGAGCACCTCGTCGGCGTAGGCGTCCTGGCGTGCACCGCGCAGCTCGGTCGCGGTGTACGTGTTGAAGTCGCAGTATCCGCAGCGGACCCGGCAGAACGGCACGTGCAGGTACACGCCGAAGTCGACGTCGGGATCCACCGGCACGTCGTGCGGCAGCGCGCCGTCGGCGGGTGCGGGATCGCCGAGGGGAAGAGCAGAGCCCATCAGGAACCGGTGGCGTACATGGGCGACATCGCCTGCAGGTACCCCTGGAACAGCGCACGACGACGACGCTTCACGAGGGGACGCCACAGGCGGTAGAGCACGCCGGTCGGCTTGTCGAAGGCGCGGACCGTGAACCACACCTCGTCGTCGTCCCGCCACTCGAGCAGGAACGACTCCTCGCCGCTGACGACCGAGCCGCCGACGGTGCCGAGCGAGAACCCGACCCGCCGCGGCTCGTCGATCAGCGAGATGACGCGGAGCTCGGCATCCGCCCTCATCCCACCGACCCGGCCGTGGACGTGCGCGGTCGTGCCGGCGCCGACGAACGGCGTGCCGTCCGCATCGAAGCGCTGCTCATCGTCCAGCCTGCTCGGCTGGACGGCGTTGCCGTCGGCGTCGAACCCGACGCCCGAGTACATGGGTCCGGATGCCGGGCGCACATCTTCGACGCGCAATCCCGCACCTCGCTGGGCACCCCACCCGAGGAGCTGCTCGGTCGAGGTGACGAAGCGGCTCTCGCCGCTGCCGAGACGCCACGACGCCTCCGCCGGGGTCGTACCCTTCGGCGGATAGCCCATGAGGTCGGGGGCCTGCGTGGCCCCGACGGCGGCGTAGTCGACGGTTCCTGCCTGGAAACTCCCGCGGCGCATCGTGTCAGCCTACTTCTTGTCCTTGCCCTCGACATCGCCCGAGAGGGCGGCGATGAACGCCTCCTGGGGGACCTCGACGCGGCCGACCATCTTCATGCGCTTCTTGCCCTCTTTCTGCTTCTCGAGCAGCTTGCGCTTACGACTGATATCACCGCCGTAGCACTTGGCGAGGACGTCCTTGCGGATCGCGCTGATGTTCTCGCGGGCGATGATCCGGGCACCGATGGCAGCCTGGATCGGCACCTCGAACTGCTGGCGCGGGATGAGCTTGCGCAGACGCTCGGTCATCAGCGTGCCGTAGGCGTAGGCCTTCTCGCGGTGCACGATCGAGCTGAACGCGTCGACCTTCTCACCCTGCAGGAGGATGTCGACCTTCACGAGGTCGGCGGTCTGCGAGCCCGCCGGCTCGTAGTCGAGGCTCGCATATCCCTGCGTCTTCGACTTCAGGTGGTCGAAGAAGTCGAACACGATCTCGCCGAGCGGCATGTTGTAGCGGAGCTCGACGCGGTCCTCGCTGAGGTAGTCCATGCCGAGGAGCGTGCCGCGACGCGACTGGCAGAGCTCCATGACCGTGCCGACGTAGTCCTTCGGCAACAGGATGCCGACCTTGACCACCGGCTCGGACACCTCGGCGACGCGGCCGTCCGGGTACTCGGACGGGTTCGTCACCGTGACCGTCTCGTTGGTGTCGGTCGTGACCGTGTAGGTCACCGAGGGCGCCGTGGTGATGAGATCGAGGTCGAACTCCCGCGAGAGGCGCTCGGTGATGATCTCGAGGTGCAGCAGTCCGAGGAACCCGCAGCGGAAGCCGAAGCCGAGGGCCACGGAGGTCTCGGGCTCGTACTGCAGCGAGGCGTCAGAGAGCTTCAGCTTGTCGAGTGCCTCGCGGAGCACGGCGTAATCGCTGCCGTCGATCGGGTAGATCCCCGAGAACACCATCGGCTTCGGGTCGGTGTAGCCGGCAAGCGCGTCGGTCGCGGGCTTGCGGTGGTTCGTGATCGTGTCGCCGACCTTGGACTGGCGGACATCCTTCACGCCCGTGATCAGGTAACCGACCTCGCCGACGCCCAATCCCTTGGTGGGGACCGGCTCCGGGCTCGACACACCGATCTCGAGGAGGTCGTGAGCGGCGCGCGTCGACATCATCTGGATCCGCTCCCGCGGCTCGAGCTTGCCGTCGATCATCCGGACGTAGGTGACGACGCCGCGGTAGGCGTCGTAGACCGAGTCGAAGATCATGGCCCGGGCCGGCGCGTCGGCGTCGCCCTTCGGTGCCGGGATGCGCTCGACGATGCGGTCGAGCAGCTCCTCGACACCGATGCCCGTTTTTCCGCTGACCTTGAGCACGTCCGCGGGGTCGCCGCCGATGAGGTTCGCGAGCTCAGCCGCGTACTTCTCCGGGTCGGCAGCGGGCAGGTCGATCTTGTTGAGGACCGGGATGATCTCGAGGTCGTTCTCGAGCGCCAGGTACAGGTTCGCGAGCGTCTGCGCTTCGATGCCCTGCGCCGCGTCGACGAGGAGGATCGCTCCCTCGCACGCGGCGAGCGACCGGCTGACCTCGTACGTGAAGTCGACGTGACCGGGGGTGTCGATCATGTTGAGCGCGAACGTGCCCGCATCGGTGGCCCACGGCATCCGGACCGCCTGGCTCTTGATCGTGATGCCGCGCTCGCGCTCGATGTCCATGCGATCGAGGTATTGGGCGCGCATGTCGCGGTCCGAGACCACGCCGGTGATCTGCAGCATGCGGTCGGCCAGCGTGGACTTGCCGTGGTCGATGTGGGCGATGATGCAGAAGTTGCGAAGCTGCGCGGGCGGCGTGGCCGCGGGCTGCAGGGGCGTGAGTGCGCGGGGTGACATGACCAGGCGAGTCTACCGGCGACCTGCTGAGCAGCGTCCCGGCCGACCGGGCACAATAACCGCTCGTCTCGTCGACACGCCAGCGCACCGACGCATGAGAAAGAGTTAACCGATCTGACCCTTGCGAGGGGCGCACCACCGCCCGAATGCTCAGTGTGGCGGTCGGTTCCTGCGCGATAAGCCCCGCGCCCGCGCCGCCTCGGGAGAACCCACCGTGTCGCACCCACCTGCCCCCGTGCCCGCCGCGCATCCGGTTCTCCGCCGGACCTGCGCCCTGCTGACGGCCGCGACCGTGACGGTCGGAGGGCTCGCCCTCGCTCCGTCGGTCGCCACCGCCGCCGTGTCGGCCGATTCGCCCATCGTGATCTCCGAGGTCTACGGCGGCGGCGGCAACAGCGGCGCCGCGTTCAACCGCGACTTCATCGAACTCGCCAACACCGGTGACGAGACCGTCGATCTGAGCGGCTACAGCGTCCAGTACGCCTCCGCCACCGGCGGCTCGTGGCAGGTGACGAAGCTCGGCGACGTCGACCTGCCCGCCGGCGAGAACCTGCTGATCGGCGAGGCGCCGGGCAGCAACACCTCCCTCCCCGGCTTCGACGCCGATGTCGAGGGCACCATCGCGATGAGCGGCAGCGGAGCCAAGGTCGCCCTCGTCGCGAACGACACCGCGCTCACGGGCAGCACCGGCATCGCCACCCTCGACCAGGTCGTCGACCTCGTCGGGTGGGGAACGACGGCCACGGCCTTCGCCGGTTCGGCGCCCGCACCCGGGACCGCCAACGCCACGAGCGTCTCGCGCGACGACGAGAACTCGAACACCGCCGACAACGCCGCGGACTTCACGGCCGGCGCCCCCACCCCCACCGGTCTCGGCGCCGATGTCGACCCCGAGCCCGAGCCCGAGCCGCAGGCGGCGACGATCGCACAGATCCAGGGCACGACGGATGCCTCGCCCCTGGCCGGCCGCACCGTCACCACGACCGGGGTCGTCACGGCCCAATACCCCACCGGCGGATACAACGGCTACGTCATCCAGACGGCCGGCACCGGCGGCGCGCTGGACCTCGCCGCGCACACGGCCTCCGACGCCGTCTTCGTCTACGCGCCCGGAGCGACCGGCGAGGTCGCCCTCGGCGACACCGTGACGGTCACCGGCGTCGTCTCGGAGTTCAACGGCCTCACCGAACTCACCGTCAAGGCGGGAGCCGCGAAGGTCGTCGCCGATGCCGAGGCGCCGACGCCCGCCACCGTCGAATGGCCGAAGACGGTCGCACAGCGCGAGTCGCTCGAGTCGATGCTGGTCGCGCCCCAGGGCGACTTCACCGTCAGCGACACCTACAGCACCAACCGTTTCGGCGAGGTGGGCCTCGCAGCCGGGTCGGAGCCGCTGCGCCAGCCGACGGACGCGGCGCGTCCCGGTTCGGACGCGGCCGCCGCGGTCGCCGCGGACAACGCGGCTCGCGGCGTGCGTCTCGACGACGGAGCCGGGCTCGACTACACGTCGGCCGCGAACCAGGCGCTGACGCCCGCGTACGTCTCGCTCACCGAGCCGATCACGGTCGGCGCGGGGGTCACCTTCACGGAACCGCTCATCGTCGACTACCGCAATGACTCGTGGAAGCTGAACCCGACTCAGCCGCTCGTCGGCGACGGCACGGGCACGGATGAGGTCGTCTTCGAGAACGTCCGAACCGACGCACCCGCAGAGGTGGGCGGAGACCTCTCGATCGCCTCGTTCAACGTCCTCAACTACTTCACGACGCTCGGGACCGACACCGCGAGCTGCGAGGCCTACACCGACCGTTTCGGCGACGGTGTGACCGTCCGAGACGGCTGCGCCCAGCGCGGAGCGTGGGATGCCGCCGACCTCGCACGCCAGCAGGCGAAGCTCGTCGAGGCCATCACCTCGGTGGACGCCGGCGTCGTCGGCCTCATGGAGATCGAGAACTCGGCCGCGCTCGGCGAGAAGACCGATGAGGCCACGGCGACCCTCGTCGCCGCGCTCAACGCGAAGGCAGGCGCCGGCACGTGGGCGTTCGTGCCCTCCTCGACGGACCTGCCCCCGGCATCCGAGCAGGACGTCATCACGAACGCGATCATCTACCAGCCCGCGCGCGTCTCCCCCGTCGGCGCGTCCCGCGCCCTCGGCGACCAGAGCGCGGACGGCGAGGCCTTCGGCAACGCGCGCGAGCCCATCGCCCAGGTGTTCGAGCCCGCCGCTGGCGGCGACCCGTTCCTGTTCGTCGTGAACCACTTCAAGTCGAAGGGCTCCGCCGGCCCGTGGCCGGGCGACGCCGACACCGGCGACGGGCAGGGTTCATCGAACGAGTCGCGGGTCCGTCAGGCGACCGCCCTCCGCGACTGGGTCGCGAAGATCCAGGGCGATGTCGACGCCGTCGCCCTCGCAGGCGACTTCAACTCCTACAGCCAGGAGGACCCGCTCGAGGTTCTGTACGACGCCGGCTACGCGGATGCCGAGCAGGCGTTCGACGTCGACTCGTCGTCCTACAGCTTCTCGGGGCTGTCCGGTTCGCTCGACCACATCCTCCTGAACGAGCCGGCTCTCGCCCGCTCCACGGATGCGGACATCTGGAACATCAACTCGGGCGAGTCCATCGCGCTGGAGTACAGCCGGTTCCGCACGCACGGCACGGAGTTCTACTCCGCGGACCCGTACCGCTCGAGCGACCACGACCCCGTGATCGTCGGGATGAAGTCGAAGGCCGCTCCCGTCCAGCTGACCCTCCTCGGCATCAACGACTTCCACGGCCGCATCGACGGCAACACCGTCGCATTCGCGGGAACCGTCGAGGAGCTGCGCAAGGCGGCATCCGGTCCGACCCTGTTCCTGTCCGCAGGTGACAACATCGGTGCGTCGCTGTTCGCCTCATCGGTGGCGAAGGACCAGCCGACCATCGACGTCCTGAACGCCATGGGTCTGCAGGCGAGCGCCGTCGGCAACCACGAGTTCGACCGCGGGTTCGACGACCTGTCGGGCCGCGTGTCCGACGCGTTCGACGCACCGCAGCTCGGGGCCAACGTCTACAAGAAGGGCACGACGACCCCCGCGCTCGACGAGTACACGCTGCTCGAGGCGGACGGCCTCACGGTCGGTGTCGTCGGCGCCGTCACCGAGGAGACCCCGACGCTCGTGACGCCGACCGGCATCGAGTCCGTCGACTTCGGCGATCCGGTCGAGGCGGTCAACCGCGTCGCCGCTCAGCTGAGCGACGGCGACGAGTCCAACGGTGAGGCCGACGTCATCGTCGCGATGTACCACGAGGGGGCCGGCGCGGGCACGCCCGACGGCGCGACCCTCGACGAGGAGGTCGCCGCCGGCGGCGCCTTCGGTGCGATCATCACCGACACGTCCGCCGACGTCGATGCGATCTTCACCGGCCACACGCACAAGGAATACGCCTGGTCGGCGCCGATCCCCGGCACGGACCGCACCCGTCCGGTCGTCCAGACCGGCTCGTACGGCGCCAAGATCGGCGAGATCACGCTGACAGTGGATGCCGCCACGGGTGAGGTCTCGGCGCACACCGAGCGCAACGTCGCCCGCACGACGACGCCCGCTGCGGACCTCGTCGCCGCGTACCCCCGAGTGGCGGAGGTCGCCCGCATCACGAAGGCGGCCACGGACAACGCCGCTGCCGTCGGCAACACCGAGGTCGGCCAGGTCGCCGGCGACATCACGACGGCCTTCAGCGGCGGATCCTACGTCGACGGCGTCTACACCGGGGGTTCGCGCGACAACCGCGCCGCCGAGTCGACGCTCGGCAACACCGTCGCGAACATGCTGCGCGACAGCCTGGCCGACCTGCCGAACGGCGCTGTGATCGGCGTGACGAACCCGGGCGGCCTCCGCGCGGACCTGTTCGACACGCAGGCCGAGTTCGGTGCCGGCGCCGTGGCGGGTCTCGCGGACGGGTCGATCTCGTTCAGCCAGGCCAACGCGGTGCTGCCGTTCAACAACACGCTGGCCCTCGTCACCCTCACGGGTGAGGAGTTCACCCAGATGCTCGAGCAGCAGTGGCAGCGGGATGCGGCGGGCAACGTCCCGCAGCGGCCGTACCTGCAGCTGGGCCTCTCGGACAACGTGTCGTACACCTACGACCCGGCGCTCCCCGAGGGGCAGCGCATCACCTCGGTGACGGTCGACGGCAAGGCGATCGACCCGGCCGGGACGTACCGCATCGGCACGTTCTCGTTCCTGGCGGCCGGCGGCGACAACTTCCGCGCCTTCACGGAGGGTGACGACTACGTCGACACGGGCCTCCTCGACTACGAGGCATGGGTGGACTACATCGCCGACGGCTCCCCCGTCGCCCCGTCGTTCGCCAAGCACGGCGTGCAGGTGTCGGGCGTTCCCGAGACCGTCGCCGCGGGTGACACGGTGACCTTCCAGGTGGCGGGCATGGACCTGACCAGCAAGGGCGCGCCGGCCAACACCGAGGTGACGGTGCGCCTGGGCGAGCAGGTGCTCGGCACTGCGCCGGTGACCGGTGGCGCGGCATCCGTCAGTGTCACGCTGCCGGCGGGAACCCCCGCGGGCACGGCGCAGCTCACCGTCACGGCGGCGCCCAGCGGCACGGTCGTCCAGGTGCCCGTCACGGTCGAGGAGGCGGCTGAGCCCGCGGCGAAGACGCGTACGTCGCTCCTCGCGCTCCCGCCGGTGCACATCAACCGGATCCTGCCGTCGACCCTCGTCGCCATCGTCCTGCAGGACGGTGGGCGCGCGGAGGGCTTCGTGGAGTTCCGGGAAGGCGACCGCGTCATCGCGACCTCGGAGGTCCGCCGAGGTGTCGCGACGACCACCCTCGGACGGCTCTCCAAGGGCGCGCACACGTACACCGCGACGTTCGTGCCCGACGACCCGAAGGTCGCTGCGGGATCGGTGAGCAACCGGGCGACGGTCCGCGTTCTGTTCTGACGCCGCCATCGGCGGAACGGGGGCGGGTCTTCGGATCCGCCCCCGTTCCCCGTTTGCGCGGTCGCTGCTTCGTAGGCTGGAGGCATGACGCCTCAGGTGGTGTTCGTCCACGGCATCCGGACCTCGGCGACGATGTGGCGCGCGCAGGTCGAGCACTTGACCGCGGCGGGCATCGGCGCGCACGCCCTTGACCTGCCCGGGCACGGCACCCGCATGAGCGAGACCTTCACGCTGGACGGGGCATTCGAGACGATCGACGCCGCGGTGACGGATGCCGCGGCTCGCGGCCCCGTGCTCCTGGTCGCCCACTCGATGGGTGGACTCGTCTCCATCGAGTACATGGGCCGCGAGGATCCTCCCCCGGTCGAGGCGTTCATTCCGGCGGGGTGCACGTCGATCCCGCGCGGCGCGGGCCTCACGATGTACCGGACGCTGGCGCGGGGATTCGATCGTCTCCCCCGGCGTGGTCAGCCGCTCACCGACATGGTGTTGGATCGCACGCTCCCGCCCGAGACACGCGCCGACTTCGCGGCGGGCGGGTACGCGTACGACGCGCAGGACACCGCGCTCCGGAGCCTGTCGGTCCTCGATCTCGTGTCCGCGCTGAAACGCATCTCGGTGCCGATGTGGTTCGTCAACGGGCAGTGGGACCAACTTCGTCTGAACGAGCGGCTCTTCACCGCTCTGAAGCCCGAGGCCGAGCTCATCGTCGTGCCCCGGACATCCCATCTGGTCACCGCCATGCGGCCTCGGGTGTTCAATGCGGTCATCGACCTCGCCCTCGCGACGATGGCGCAGGAGCGGCCGACTTCGGGATGAGCCTCCCACCTGATAAGATCTGTTTTTGGCTTGCGTGTGGGTTCCTCCCTCACACGACCGCTGAGTGACAGCCCTCTTCTGTCGCCGGCACATCCACCTGTACCTCGAACGAAAGATACGTCGAACGTGGCGAACATCAAGTCGCAGATCAAGCGCAACAAGACCAACGAGAAGGCCCGCGAGCGGAACAAGGCCGTCAAGAGCGAGCTGCGGACCGTCGTCCGTCAGACCCGCGCGGCCATCACCGCCGGCGACAAGGCCGCTGCCGAGAAGGCTCTGGTGAAGGCGACCAGGAAGCTCGACAAGGCCGTCAGCAAGGGCGTCATCCACGAGAACCAGGCGGCGAACCGCAAGTCCTCGATCGCGAAGCAGGTCGCTGCTCTCTGAGCCGCGAACGCCGAGCTACGACGAAGGCCCGTCCCGAAAGGGATGGGCCTTCGTCGTTTGCGGCTGACGTGCCTCAGGCGCCGTACGGGGCTCGGGTCGCCACGACCGTGACGAGGCGCTCGACCGCGAACACAGCATCGCGGGACGCGCCTTTGACCTCGGCATCCGCTCGGGCGGCAGCCTGGATCGCGATGCCGAGCGAAAACTCGGTCCAGCCGGCGAGGTCGCGGCGGGCACGGTCGACCTGCCAGTCCTTCATGCCGATGCGCGCGGCGAGGGCGCCGGAGGGCTCGCGGGTGCCGGCGACGCGCGCCATGGTGCGGAGCTTCGAGGCGATCGCCGCGACCATGGGCACGGGGTCCGCCCCGGAGGCGAGCGCGTGGCGGAGGGTGACGAGGGCGTCGCCGTAGCGTCCGGCGATGGCGGTGTCGGCGACGGCGAACGCGGTCGTCTCGACGCGGCCGCCGTAGTAACGGGTGACGACCTGCTCGGTGATGTCGCCCTCGACGTCGGAGATGAGCTGCTGGCACGCGGCCGCGAGCTCGGTGAGGTCGTCGGCGAAGGCCGAGACGAGGGCGCGGAGCGCGGGCGGGGCGATGCGGCGTTTGGCGGCCTGGAACTCGCCCGCCGCGAAGTCGAAGCGGTCGGAGTCACGCTTGACCGCGGGGCAGGCGATCTCGATGCCGCCGCCGGCGCCCGAACGGATCGTGTCGAGGAGCTTCTTGCCGCGAACGCTCGCGCCGGTGTGGCGGAGCACGATCGTCGCGCCCTCCTGCGGCGCTTCGAGGTAGCGGATCGCCTCTGTCAGGAACGCGTCGGAGCATTTCTCGACACCCGAGACGCGGACGAGGCGCGGCTCGCCGAACAGCGAGGGTGATGACACCGCGAAGAGGGTGCCCGGCGCGTAGTCGTCGGCGCGGATGTCGGTGACTTCGAGGCTCGGATCCTCGGCGCGCAGGTATTCACGGATGCCGGCGGTCGCCCGCTCGGCGCAGATCTCCTCGGGCCCCGAGACGAGGACGACGGGCGCGGGCTGCGGCGCACGCCAGGAGATCTGCGGGATCGCCGACTTCGCCGTCTTCGCGGCAGGACGACGGGGGCTCGGCATGGGTCCAGCCTACCGAGGGGCGCCGACGCCTCGCCGTCGTGGCAGGACGATTCGGGACAGCGCCCACACAGCCGCGACCGCCGCGAGGAGCATCGCGCAGAGAGGTGAGCGAAAGGGCCGTGCGGGTGGGAGGCATCCGGTCAGCCTACGAGGGTCAGCCGTCTTCCCCGCGGGACCGCCACAGCCGGATCCCGTCACCGTCGCCCCAAAGAGCGACGTCACCGGACCTGTCGGTGCGGGCGATGATCGCGTGCTCCTCGCGGAGGAGGTCGAGGATCTCGTCCCGTGGGTGGCCGTAGGTGTTCTCTCCGACGGTCACGAGGGCGACGGCCGCGTCGAGCCCTTCATAGAGGCTGTGGTCCTGATCGGCGCTGCCGTGGTGCGCGACTTTGACCACCGAATAGGTGCGGTCGATCGCGTGGGAAGCGAGCAGGGATCGTTGCGGCTGCGCCGACAGGTCGCCGAGGAAGATGGCGTCGGGGACGCGGCATCCGGTGACGTCGATGACGACGCTCGCGTCGTTCCCGGAGGGATAGACCGGGTCGCGCGGCTTGGGCCACAGGGCGCGCCAGCGGCACTCCCCCAGGGCTCCGCTCTGGCCGGCGGACACCTCGAGCGCACGCGCACCGGCCACCGTGAAGCGGGCGATCACGGTGGCCGCTTCAGGATCGGGGATCGGACCGTGCAGGACGAGGTCGGCGCGGCCGACCATGACGTCTGCACCGCCGCGGTGATCCATGTCGAAATGCGTCAAGACGAGGACGTCGACACGGTCGATCGCGAATCGATCGAGGCACGCGCGGAGGGGCGCCGGCTCCGGCCCCGTGTCCATGAGCATGACCGCGTCGCCGGACCGGACGAGGACGGCGTCGCCCTGGCCGACGTCGCACGCGACGATCGCCCACTCGTCCGGGGCACGGGTGCGGTCGATGAGGGTCCGGAACGGCCCCGCCCCCAGCACGACGACGACGATCGCGACGAGCGCCCACCCCGCCCACCGCCGCAACCGATGCCGACGCGCCACGAGCACGATGCCGATCGCGGCTCCTGTCGCGGCGAGGGCGATGAGACCCGGCATCCCTTCCAGCCATCCGATGGATGCCCCGGGCAGCCGCGCGGACACGTCCGCCGTTCCCGCGATCCAGGCGGCGGGCAGCCACGCGATCGCCGCGAGCCCCTGCGCGAGCACGGGAAAAGGCAGCGCGAGGCATGCCAGCAGTCCGAGGACGGTCGCGGCCGGCGCCGCGGGTCCTGCGAGCAGGTTCGCAAGCACGCCGACGAGGGGCACGGTCGGCTCGATCAGCACGAGCAGCGGGCCGCAGGCGAGCTGCGCCGCGAGCGGCACGGAGAGGGCGAGCGCGAGGGGCGCCGGCATCCATCGCGACATCCCGTCGGCGAGCGACCCGGCGAACAGCAGGAGCGACCCGGTCGCCACCGCCGACAGGGCGAAGCCGAGGGAGGCCGCGAGCCACGGGTCGAGCACCAGCAGCACGCACACCGACGCGGACAGGATGGACATGCCCGCGCCGATGCGTCCCAGCAGGACCCCGAGCATCGCGATCGCCGCCATCGCTCCCGCGCGGACGACGCTGGGCTCGGGTGAGACGAGCACGATGAACGCGATGAGCGTCGCGAGTCCCGCCGTGACGCGGGTGCCGCGCCGCGCCCCGCAGAGGGCTGCGATGCCGAAGGCGATCCCGACGACGAGCGCGCAGTTCGCCCCGGAGACTGCGGTGAGGTGCGAAAGCGATGATGCCTTCATCTGCCGGTCGAGGTCGCCGGTGACCGCTGACGTGTCGCCGACGGCGAGCCCCGGGACGAGCCCCGCACCGGGGTCAGGGAGGCCGTCGACCGCGTTCGCCAGGCCCGTCCGCAGCTGGGCCGCCGCGGCGAGCGGGCCCGTAGGCGGACGCTCGAGCTCGAGCGACAACGCCTCGACGACGAGGACTTCCCGGTCCCCGGCATCCGCGCGGAACGCGGTCCCCGTCACGACCGCACGCGCCCCCAGGTCGAGCCCGGGCGGCCTCTCCTGCGTCCGGACGAGGACGGGAGCCGAGACCGGAGTCGTGTCGGGGCCGATCGTGACGGCGCGGGTGATCGCGTCGAAGCGGAACCCAGTGGCGGACCGTTCGACCTTGCCGACGACATCGACCTCGAACGTGGCGCTACGCCCCCCGGTGATCGGCAGGTCTGCGACGGCGTCCCGCGCGGGCTGAGCGAGCGCGACATGGGATGCCGCGCCCCCGGCGACAGCGAAGGCCACCGCGATCAGTGCCGCCGTCGTCGGCCGGGACCCTCGCGCCGCGATCGCCAGAGCAAGGACGGCAACCACCCACAGTGCGACAGCGAGAGCGGTCGCATGCTCGGGGAAGACGATCGCGGCGCCTGCACAGGCCCACGCCAAGAGAGCAACCGGCAGCAACCGAAGGTCGCGACGCCGCGCGGTCCGAACACTCACACCGTCACCAGGTCGCGGATAGACGCGAGCATCTTCTCCCCGATCCCCGGCACCGCCATGAGATCGTCGACGCTGGTGAAGCGGCCGTTCTCCTCGCGCCAGTCGAGGATCCGCTGCGCGATCGCCGGACCCACCCGCGGGAGCGTGTCGAGGGCGGCGAGGTCGGCGGTGTTGAGGTTCACACGACCGTCCCCCTCAGGGGCGGCCGAGGCACCGGCATCCGTCTGCTCGGCTCCTTCGGCCGGGATGTGCAGCTGTTCACCGTCGCTCACCGGCCGCGCCAGGTTCACGCCGTCGCGGGAGGCCTCGTCCGAGAACCCGCCCGCGGCAGCGACGGCATCGACGACGCGGGCGCCCTGGTCGAGGCGATAGAGGCCTGGGGCGCGGACCTCACCGGAGACGTGGACGTAGACCGCGGCGGGCGCGACCGTCTCGGCCACAGCATCGGGGACCGTCTCGACGGCGGACTCGGCGCCGGTGCGCACGATCCCGATCGCGATGGTCACCGCGGCCACCACGACGACCAGGACGATCGCGGCTCCGATCCCCAACCGGCGTCGAGATCCCGGCACCGCCTCCGCACCCATGACCACGATCATCGCGGCGACGACCGCTGACGCCGGCCGCAGGCCGAGGACGGTGGAGGAACGATTGCCGGACGGTCGCCGTGGAGAAGGCGACCGTCCTCACCGAGTCAGGCGACGGTGAAGCTGACGACCTTCGGCGCGCGCACGACGGCGCGGGTGATCTCCTTGTCGCCGATGGCGCGACGCACCTTCTCGTCGGCCCGGGCGAGCTTCTCGAGCTCGTCGCCCGAGATCTTCGCCGGGACGGTGAGCGTGCCGCGCACCTTGCCGTTGACCTGCACGACGGCGGTCACCGACTCCTCGACGAGGAGCGTGGGGTCCGCCTGACGCCACGGCACGACGCCGACGAACGGCTTGTAGCCGAGGATCTCCCACATCTCCTCCGCGGTGTGCGGAGCGAAGAGGTCGAGGATCATCGCAACGGCCTCCGCGGCCTCGCGGACGGCGGGGTCCGCGGCGCCGGCTCCCGAGTCGATCGCCTTGCGCGTCGCGTTGACGAGCTCCATGAGGCGCGCGACGACGACGTTGAACTTCGACTGCTCGACGAGGCCCACGACGTCCGCCCAGAGACGGTGGGTGACGCGGCGGAGCGCGGTGTCGCCCTCGGCCCAGACCACGTCCGACGGGCTCGCGACGTCGGTGGCGACGCGCATCGCACGGGCGATGAACTTCTGAGCGCCGGTGGTCGACACGTCCTCCCAGTTGATGTCGTCCTCGACGGGTCCGGCGAACGCGATCGCCACGCGGACGGCATCCGCACCCGGGTCGTCCATGCTCGACGCGAACTCGACGAGGTTGCCCTTCGACTTCGACATCTTCGAGCCGTCGAGCAGCACCATGCCCTGGTTGATCAGGCTTGTGAACGGCTCGGTGAAGTCGACGAGGCCCATGTCGAACAGGACCTTCGTGATGAACCGGGCGTAGAGCAGGTGGAGGATCGCGTGCTCGACGCCGCCGATGTACGAGTCGACCGGTGCCCACTTGGATGCCTCGGCCGTCGGGAACGGCTCCGTCGCCCCGTTCGGGGCCAGGAAGCGCAGGAAGTACCACGAGCTGTCGACGAACGTGTCCATCGTGTCGGCGTCGCGGAGAGCCGGCTCGCCGGTCTCGGGGTCGACCGTCGACATCCACTCCGTGGCGCCGCCCAGCGGCGACGTGCCCTTGGGCTTCAGGTCGAGACCCTTGGCGTCGGGGAGGATGACGGGCAGCTGCTCGTCGGGAACGGGGACGATCCGCCCGTCCTCGGTGTGGATCATCGGGATCGGTGTGCCCCAGAAGCGCTGGCGCGAGATCAGCCAGTCGCGCAGGCGATAGGTCTTCGCGGCGCGACCGGTTCCCGCCGACGTGAGCTCCTCGATCGCGCGGGCGATCGCGTTGCGCTTGGACAGGCCGTTGAGCGACCCGGAGTTGATGAGGCGTCCGTCGCCCGTCAGGGCGGTGCCCGTGCGGGCGGGGTCGATCGACTCGAGGTCATCGCCGATCGGCACGCCGTCCTCGTCGACCTCGATGACCGGGATGGCACCGGTGACCGGAGCGGTCGTGTCGACGACGACCTTGACCGGCAGGTCGAACGCGCGGGCGAAGTCGAGGTCGCGCTGGTCGTGCGCGGGGACGGCCATGACGGCGCCGTGACCGTAATCGGCCAGGACGTAGTCCGCCGCCCAGATCGGCAGACGCTCACCGTTGATCGGGTTGATCGCGAAACGGTCGAGGAACACACCGGTCTTGGGGCGATCGGCGGTCTGGCGCTCGATCTCGCTCGTCTTCTGCACCGTGTCGAGGTAGTTCCGGAAGCGCTGCTGAACCTCGGGCGAGGCGCCGTCGACGAGCTCCGCAGCGAGGTCCGAGTCAGGCGCGACGACCATGAAGGTCGCGCCGTGGAGGGTGTCGGGACGGGTGGAGAAGACGGTGATCTTCTCGGCACGACCCTCGATCTCGAAGTCGATGTCGGCGCCGATGGAGCGGCCGATCCAGTTGCGCTGCATCTGCAGCACCTTGTGGGGCCAGAAGCCCTCGAGCTGGTTCAGGTCGTCGAGCAGACGGTCGGCGTACTCGGTGATCTTGAAGTACCACTGCGTCAGCTTCTTCTTGACGACCTCGTACCCGCACCGCTCGCAGTGACCGTCGACGACCTGCTCGTTCGCGAGCACGGTCTGGTCGTTCGGGCACCAGTTGACGGCGCTCTGCTTGCGGTAGGCGAGCCCGCGCTCGAACAGACGCTGGAACAGCCACTGGTTCCAGCGGTAGTACTCGGGGTCGCTCGTGTGGAGGACGCGGCTCCAGTCGTACGACGACCCGAACGCACGGAAGCTGACCTTGTGCTGGTCGATGTTGTTGTAGGTCCACTCGCGCGGGTCGGAACCGGCGCCGCCCTTGATCGCGGCGTTCTCGGCGGGCAGGCCGAAGGAGTCCCAGCCGATCGGGTTCAGCACGTTGTAGCCGCGGTGGCGCCAGAAGCGCGCGACGGCGTCGACGTAGGCGTAGTTCTCGGCGTGGCCCATGTGAAGGTCGCCCGAGGGGTAGGGGAACATCCCGAGCACGTACTTGCGCGGGCGCGTGTCCTCGTCGCCGCCGGCCTTGAACGGGTCGGACTCCGCCCACCGGGCCTGCCACTTGGCCTGGATGGCGCGCGAGTCGAAACCGGTCTGCTCGGGAGTCGATGCGTCGGAGGAGGTGCTGGAGGACACGGTGAACCAATCGTGCAAAGTCGGGAGGGCGCGCGAAAGCGCCTTTTCAGCCTAGCGGACCAGGACTTTCACCATCCCGGTGGCAGTTCCGCCCCCAGCGCGCGAAGCGGCGCTCGGGCTTTGATCCCCACCTCCGCGACCTCGTGGGCCGCGATCGAGCCCCACGTGATACCGCCGCCGGCACCGACATAGGCCCCGCCCGGATGGGTCACGATCGAGCGGATCACCATGGCGAGGTCGAGTCCCCCGTCCGAGCCGACCCACCCGAAGCACCCCGCGAAGACACCGCGCGGCGCGCCCTCCAGCCGGTGGAGGATCTGCATCGCCGAGAGCTTCGGCGCGCCCGTCATGCTCCCGGCCGGGAAAGCGGCATCCCACAGGTCGCCGACCGTCGTCCCCGGGCGCACCCGCCCCGCCACCGTGCTCACGAGCTGGTGCACCGCGGGGTAGGACTCGACCTCGAGCAGTCGCTCCGCCGCGACCGTCCCCGTCTGGCACACGCGCTGCAGGTCGTTGCGCATGAGGTCGACGATCATGACGTTCTCGGCCTGCTCCTTCTCACTCCCCCGCAGCTGGGCGGCGAGAGCCGCGTCCTCGACGACGTCGACGGAACGCGGTCGCGTGCCCTTGATGGGGCGCGTGCGGACGATCCCCTCCGAGACCGAGAGGAACTGCTCGGGTGACGCACTGACGAGCGCCCACCCGCCGCTGCGGATGAATCCGCCGTGGTGCGCCGGCGTCGCGGCTCTCAGCCGCAGGTACGTGTCGACCGGGTCGACGGATGCCTCCGTCTCGAACCGCGTGGTGAGGCACAGCTGGTACGCACGCCCCTCCCTGATCTCTTCGCGACACTGTTCGATGAGGGCGATGTACCCCGCAGGATCGTGCCGGGCGACGACCTCGACCACGGGCGGTTCCGCGGGGCTCGGGGCCTCTCCCGTCGCGATAGCCCGAGCGACCGACGCGGCCAGCCCGTCGAGGACGTCCTCCGCACCGAAGGCGACCATCCGCTGTGCAGCGTGATCGAACCCCAGCATCCGATCGACGCGGAGCCAGACCTCTGCGGGCCCGACGTCGTCCACGGCAGGCGCGCCGGCGCGGCGGGCCGCCGCGTCGTACCCCGACCAGCCGACCCAGCCGCCACGGAAGGGTCCCGCAGCGGCATCCGTCCCACCGGAGAGGCGGACCTCGTGAGGAGGCGACGAGGGGATGCCGGTGCCCACCCAGCTCCACCCGTCGGCGGCGTCGGGCCCGGCATCCAACCAGAAGGCGTCCCCGGCATCGCCGACGACCGTCGCGAAGGCGATCGCGGGATCGAGCCAGCCGTCGAGTGCGCGGGAGGCGAGGTCGCTGGACACCCCCTCAGGGTAGACGGCGGATAATCTGAGGTCGTGAACGAGATCCTCGACTGGCTGCTCGGTACCGTCCAGGCGGTCGACCCGGTCGTGCGCGTCATCGTCGCCGGACTCGCGATGATGCTCGAGACGAGCGTCCTCGTCGGGCTCATCGTCCCCGGCGACACGATCGTCATCGTCGCCGGCACGGCCGTCGACAACCTCGCCGAGGGCACCTGGCTCGTCCTGGCCATCCTCATCGGATCGCTCATCGGCGAGAGCATCGGATTCGCGCTCGGACGCTGGCTGGGACCGCGCATCCGGTTCTCGCGCGTCGGGAAGCTGATCGGCGAACGCAACTGGATGCGCGCGGAGCTCTATCTGCGTCGACGCGGCGGGCCCGCCATCTTCCTGTCGCGCTTCCTCCCGGTCCTCCACTCCCTCGTCCCGCTCACCGTGGGGATGAGCGGATTCGCGTACCGCAGGTTCCTCGCGTGGACCGTGCCCGCGTGCACGGTCTGGTCGGTCGCGTACGTCTCCGTCGCCGCGGCCGCCGCCGAGGGGTACCGCGAACTCTCCGACAGCCTCCACTACGCGGGCTACCTCTTCGTCGCCGTCATCGCGGCGTTCGTCCTGCTCGTCTACATCGCGAAGCGCGTCATCAGCGCCCGGGAGGCACGCCACCTCGAGCTCGACGATGCGCCGGAGGCTCGGGCCGACGACGTGAAAGACTGAATCGATGTCCTCCTCCCCCCGCGACGCCAAGGTGCTCTGGCTGGCACGCCTCGAATACCGGTTCCACGCCTGGCGCGAGAAGCGCGCCCGCGCGAACGGCCGCCGGCCCACGGTCGCCGCGTTCCCCGGGTACGGCAGCACGCAGTGGGTGCGCGTCCTCGGCCGGGTGCTGATCCCCCCGAAGGCCAAGCGCCGAGAGCGGGGCGACTACGCCGGTGTGCGCGGATGGCGGAGTTTCGCCGCCGTGCCGATCGCCCACGCGCGGGTGACCGTGATGATCGACGGGGTGAGCCACGAGGTCGCCGCCGATCGCGGTGGGGTCGTCGACGCCGTGCTCCCGGCTACGCTCGCCGCGGGCTGGCAGACGATCACGATGAGCGTGGAGGATGCCGACCCGGTCGACGCCCGCGTGTTCATCGTCGGAGACGACATCCGGTTCGGGGTGATCTCGGACGTGGACGACACCGTGATGGTCACCGCCCTCCCCCGGCCCTTCGTGGCGGCGTGGAACTCCTTCGTCCTCAACGAGCACGCCCGCCAGCCGGTTCCCGGCATGGCCGTCCTGCTCGAGCGGCTCGTTCGTGAGAACCCCGGATCGCCGATCCTGTACCTGTCGACGGGTGCGTGGAACGTCGCGCCGACCCTGGTGCGATTCCAGCGGCGGCATCTGTTCCCCCTCGGCGCGATGCTCCTGACGGACTGGGGTCCGACGCACGACCGGTGGTTCCGCAGCGGCAAGGAGCACAAGCACGAGAACCTGCGCCGCCTGGCGGATGAGTTCCCCGACATCGACTGGTTGCTCATCGGCGACGACGGTCAGCACGATGACGAGATCTACACGCAGTTCACGATCGAGCATCCCGAGCAGGTCGCCGCCGTCGCGATCCGGCGACTGACTCCCGCCGAGGCGGTCCTCGCGGGCGGTCGGACGGCCGTGGACGACCACAGCGCCGCGGGCGTGCCCTGGGTCACCGGCGACGACGGCGCGGAGCTGCTCGAGCGACTGACCGACGTCGACATCGTCCGCGATGTCCCCACCTCCTCCTAGGCTGACAGCCATGTGCGGTCGCTTCGTCGTTGCCAACGTCGCCTCGGAACTGGTCGGCGTTCTCCGCGTCGACGTCGAGAGCGACGACCTCCCCGCTCCGTCGTACAACATCGCCCCGACCTCGCGGGTGGGTATCGTCCTCGACTCGGCCAAGACCGACCCGCCCACACGGCGGCTGGAGCCGGCGCGCTGGGGCCTCGTCCCCTCGTGGGCGAAGGACGTGAAGGTCGGCGCGCGGGCGTTCAACGCGCGTTCGGAGGAGCTCGAGGACAAGCCGATGTTCCGGCAGGCCCTCATCAAGCGCCGCGCGATCGTGCCTGCCACCGGGTACTACGAGTGGCAGACGACCGACGAGGGCAAGACGCCGTACTTCATCCATCCCGCCGACGGGTCCCCGCTGCTGTTCGCGGGACTCTACGAGTGGTGGAAGGACCCGGCGAAGGCCGAGGACGACCCCACGCGCTGGGTGCTGTCCTTCACGATCATCACGCGCGACGCCGTCGCGCCGCTCGGGTCGATCCATGACCGGATGCCGTTGTTCCTCGACGCCGACTTCGCCGACGCGTGGCTCGACACCGAGGTGGACAACGTCGGCGACCTCCTCGACGCCGCCGTCGACGCAGCCCCCCAGGTCGTCGCCGGCCTCACCGACCACGTCGTCTCCAGTGCCGTCGGCAACGTCCGCAACGATTCCCCCGAACTCATCCAGCCCCTCTGACCGGCCTGCGATGCCCACCCTGACGAGCGACGTCCTCGCGCGGACCGACTGGACCGAGCGGATGCGAGCGCATGCCGAGCGGGCCGATGCGCTGACCGCCGGACGCCGTCATCGCGCCGCCAGGGGCGAGACGCACCCGGTCGACGACTTCCTCTACACGTACTACTCCTACAAGCCGGCTGTCCTGCGCCGCTGGCATCCGGGGCGTGACGTCCGGTTGGCGGATGCCGCGGACTCGCCGCACGCGGGGTGGCGCTGGTACCGCAGCGAGGCGGGCACGGTCGCGGCCGACGCCGACGCGTTCCTCACCGAGAAGGCGCCGCTGGTCCGCGCGATCCGCGGCATCCTGTCGAGCACGCTCGGACGGACCGGCTCGTACGGATGCTTCGGCCTTCACGAGTGGGCCATGGTCTACCGTGACGGCGAGACGCGGCATCCCGTGCCGCTGCGGCTCGGTGGGGATGGCACAGATGCCGTCGTCGAGGCCCACGACCTGCGGTGCACGCACATCGACGCATTCCGGTTCTTCACTCCTGAAGCGACGCCTCGCAATCGCTTCACGCCCACGCGCGAGACCCAGGCGCAGAACGAGCAGCCAGGTTGCCTGCACGCCGGAATGGATCTCTACAAATGGGCGGTGAAGCTCGGCCCGCTGGTTCCCGGCGAGTTGCTTCTGGATGCGTTCGTGCTCGCCCGCGACATCCGGGAACTCGACATGCGAGCCTCGCCGTACGACCTCAGCGACTGGGGCTACTCCCCCGTGCCCATCGAGACGCCGGCGGGCAAGGCCGAGTACGTCACGGCGCAACGCGCCTTTACCGAGCGGGCGCAGCCCATCCGGAGCCTGCTGCTGCAGCTGGTTGACCCGGCCGAGAACAGCTGAATCCGGTCAAGGCCCTCGACGCAACGCTCGAGGTCCGACATGCTCGAAGAGTCGAGAGGACCCCCATGAGCAACGATCCCACGCCCGACCTGGAGCGACTCGTCGGCGGAGAGCAGGACGGCCTGCCCCCTGCGCCCCACGGTGCCCCTGATCACCCTGACGACCCGTCTCCCGAGGAGCGGTTCGTCGCTCCCGACGCCGGGGATCTCGACGTCGACGCCGCCGAGGTGGACGCGGAGGCTTCCGATTCCGCCGAGTGAGCCGGGATCGAGAGCCCTTGATTCCCGCGACGTCGCTCGTCACACATTCACCACGTGGGTCTGTTTCGTCGCGGTCGTCGCCGTGTACTTGTTCGTCGTAGCGATGCAGACGGACGAGAGCGTGAAGGGTCTTCTCGTCTTCGTCGTGCTGGGCGCGGCCGCACTCTCGTTCGCGTTGGTGTGGCTCGGCGCGCCGATCGCGTGGCTCGTGGCCCGGTGGATGCGGAATGTGCGCGGCGTCGTCGCGCACGTGATGGTGTTCTGGCTGCTTGGGGCCGTGACGTCCGGGATCGTGCTGCTCCTCCTCTCCTCGGTGACCGGCGCGGCACAGGGTTCTGATCAGGCCGGCGCCGTCCTCGCTGCGGCAGCCGTGTGCGGCGTCTGCACCGCCGCCGGACGGAGCTCCGTCTTCGTATCGGAGTGGCGTCATGCGCGTCGGCGCCGTGAGCTGCAGACCTCGGCGAGCTGAGGACCACCGGTTCGCACGGAATCAGACGTCGACGAGCGCCCCGCCGTCGGCATCGACCGCGCGCGGTTCGGAGACGATGAGAGCCGCGACCACCCCGGCGAGGATGACGGCCGTCAACGCCACGGGCACCGGGACGAGCGGGTCGATGAGGACGAGGACCGCTCCCGACGGGACGATGAGGTTCACGGCACGCCCCGCGTGCGGACGGATCGCCAGCAGCCAGACGACCCCGATGAAGATCGCGATGGGCACCGTATAGGTGAAGGATGCCGCAGGCGACATCAACGCGCTGTCACCTGTCAGCACGTCGATCTCGACCTCGATGCCGGCGGAGAAGGCGCCGGCCGCCGCGAACACGAAGTAGTGGCCGTAGCCGTACAGCAATGGACTTCCCAGCCGGTCGATCGCCAGGTGGTGCGGCGGCCAGAAGTAGATCCACCACAGCGCGGCGGTCACGGCGAGGGTGAGGACGGCGATCCCGATGAGTGGAGTCAGTGACTCGGCATCCTGCACGGCGTGGATCACCGCGTTCGCGGAGGCGAGCAGACTCTCACCGAGCAGGATGAGAGTGAACAGACCGTAGCGCTCGGTGATGTGGTGCGCGTTGCGCGGTGTGGGCGCTCTGCTCTCCGCGATGACCGGAACCGCCAGCTCCGCGAGGATCAGCCCCACGATGACGAGCCGGAAGGCACCGACCGGGAGCAGCAGTGCCGCCACCCAGAGGACCTGCACCGCCGTGATCCCGACGGCGTAGGTCACCGTCGCCGCTCGCGCCGGCCCCGCTCCCCGGAAGGCACGGATCCACTGAGCGACCATGGCGAGCCGCATGACCACGTACCCCGCGGTCACGATGCGGAAGTCGCCGTCGGCGAATGCCGAATGGACTCCTGCCGCGAGCACCAGCACGCCTCCCATCTGGACGATGGTGAGGAGACGGTAGAGCCAGTCGTCCGTATCGAATGCGGTGGCGAACCAGGTGAAGTTCATCCATGCCCACCAGATGCTGAAGAACACGGCGGCATAACTCAGGACGCCATCGACGATGTGACCGCCGGTCAGAGCGTGATGCAGCTCGACCGCGGAGATGCTGACGGCGACGACGAAGACGAGATCGAAGAAGAGCTCCAGCGACGAGGCTGCCCTGGCCGGTTCGTGCGGATCCCGCGGGGTCATGGGGACGAGGCGGAGGTCGGCTCGACTCATGTCTCGCACCGCCCCACGAGGCCCCCGCCTTCGTGCCGATCCGATGTGCATGCGCCGAGCGTACGGCATCGACGCACCCGCGGGGAGAAACACAAAAACCCCGGCGAACCGGGGTATTTGGTGGACCTGAGGGGACTCGAACCCCTGACCCCCTGCATGCCATGCAGGTGCGCTACCAGCTGCGCCACAGGCCCTTGGTCGCCGCTCGCGGCAACTCATCCAGCTTACTACACGCGGAGGAGTGCTCTGAACACGCGGCGACGACGTCACTCGCTGCGCGTGGGCTCCGCGATCGTCACGGGGATGATCGGGCAGTCCTTCCACAGGCGCTCGAGGCCGTAGAACACGCGCTCCTCTTCGTGGAAGACGTGGACGACCAGGTCGCCGAAGTCGATCAGCACCCAGCGCGATTCGTCGCGTCCCTCGCGGCGCAGGCGCTTCTGGCCCGCCTCGAGCATCTTGTCCTCGACCTCGTCGGCGATGGCGGCGACGTTGCGCTCGCTGTTACCGGTGACGAGGAGGAAGGCGTCGATCAGCGGAAGCGGTCCCGACACGTCGAAGGCGACGAGATCGGTTCCCCCCTTGCTGTCGGCGGCGGCCGCGGCCACCTGGACCAGTTCGTGCGTGTGCTCTGCAGCAACCATTAAAAGACTCCGTTCACAACGGTGAAGATGAGCACCGTCGCGAGAGCCAGCCCGAGGGCACCGGCGCAGATCGCGAGGGTCATGATGAGGCGGCTTCCCTTTTCGGGAGCCGGGGGGCGGATGATCTCATCCGCACTCTTGATCGTACTGATCGCCGCCGATGCGGCGATCGGGGTCGGTGAGGATGCCGGCGGCAGTTCGCCGTCCATGAGGGCGGCGTCGGCATCCTTACCGTCGGATCCAGGGGACGTCCCCGTGGACCCGAAGCTCTCCGGCAACGCGTAACTGCCGGTGATGATCAGTTCTCCCGTGCCGAGGATCGGGACCGAGAGCGATCCGGTCTCGGGCGTCTGCGACAGGATCAGCGCGTTAGGCGCCGACGACGAGCCGCTGCCGCCGCGCGTCAGCAAGTGGTCGAACGACGGCGGAACGTCGACGGGCGCCGCACCGTCCGCGAGGAGTTGCGCGCCGAGCTCGGGAGCGACGACCCGCGCGGGCTCCGGCGCGTCGGTGGACTCGTCGGCCTCGGCTTCCACGTCCGCGGGGGCCGCGTCGAGGGGAACTTCTGCGGAGTCGGCATCCGGCTCGACAGTGTGCTCCGGCGCGTCCGAGACGGGTTCCGCAGATTCGTCCACCGAGGTCGACCCCTCAGCGTCCTCCTGCGGCGTCTCGGCGTCGTCGGCGGACGCATGGTCGTCATCGTGGTCCCCATCGGCGGGGATCCCATCGACCGGCTCACCATCGGCGGTCTCGTGCTCAGCCGTCTCGTGCTCGGTCGTCTCGTGCTCGGTCGCCGCGGCGTCGCCTGTCGAGACCTCGTCCGTTACGGGAGCGGACTCGACGACGTCGACCGTCCCGGTGCGCAGCTTCGCGAGATGCCGCGCCTGGCGTCGCGTCACGGGGTGGGCGTCAGGGTCGAGGTCCACGTCGTCCGCGAGAACGGCCGGAGTGCGCTCCGGGGCGACCTCGGACTCGTGCTCGACCTCGGCGAGAGCAGCCTCCACGGCAGCGGCGTCCGACGCGTCGGCATCCGCTTGCGCCTCTTCGGGCGTGATGATCGGCGTGGATGCCGTGTTGCGCAGCTCCCGCAGCTGCCGCCGTGTCAGGGGCGGGGTGCTCGGCTGGTCTGGTGTGCTCATGCCTTGCTCCGATACAGGTGATGCTTCGCAATGTATTGGACGACGCCGTCGGGCACGAGGTACCAGACGGGGTGCCCACGGCTCACGCGAGCGCGGCAGTCGGTGGACGAGATGGACAGCGCCGGGATCTCGAGGACGCTGACGTCGTCCGAGGGCAGCCCGTCGACGCTCAGCGTGTGGCCCGGACGGGAGACCGCCACGAAGTGCGCGAGGTCCCACAGTTCGTCGACGTCCCGCCAGCCGACGATCTGCGCGATCGCGTCCGCACCGGTGATGAAGAAGAGCTGCGCATCGGGCCGCTGCGCTTTGAGGTCACGCAACGTGTCGATCGTGTAGGTGGCCCCGGTGCGGTCGACGTCGACACGACTGACGGTGAACATGGGGTTGGATGCCGTGGCGATAACGGTCATCAGATAGCGGTGCTCCGACGACGACACGCCGGACTTCTGCCAGGGCTGACCGGTCGGGACGAACACGACCTCGTCGAGGTCGAACGACTGCGCAACCTCGCTCGCCGCCACGAGGTGACCGTGGTGGATGGGGTCGAACGTGCCGCCCATCACACCGATACGCGGTGCCCGCGTGGTTGCCATGAACGCGGCCTCAGTGGTGGCCGTGGCCCGCCTGCTGCACGGGGTTCTTCGCGGCGTACGCCTCGGCCTTGTGGGCGTGACGGTTGGCCACGTTGCGGTACGACACGCTCACGAGGCCCAGCAGCATAAACAGCGCGAAAGCCACGATGCCGTACCCGTAGGTCGTGGCCATGACGTTTCCACCGTGGTGCTCAGTCTCGGCTGCGGCGAGGACGATGGTCGTCGCGAAGTTCATTCGGGCTCCGTTCGAGGGGTCGGGTGCAGGAACAGTTTAGGCGGTCAGGACCGGATCTGCCCGGCGCCCCGCGCCAACCACTTCGTGGTCGTCAGTTCGGGCAGCCCCATGGGCCCTCGGGCGTGGAGCTTCTGGGTCGAGATCCCCACCTCGGCGCCGAAGCCGAACTCTCCCCCGTCGGTGAACCGGGTCGACGCGTTGACCATCACGACGGCGGCATCCACTTCGGCCAGGAACCGTTCGGCGACGTCGTCGTCGGTCGTGATGATCGATTCGGTGTGCTGCGTCGAGTATCGCCGGATGTGAGCCAGCGCGTCGTCGAGGTCGTCGACGACGCGGATCGAGATGTCGAGGCTCATGTGCTCGGTGGCCCAGTCCTCGTCGGTCGCGGGTACGACATCCCGACCGAAGGATGCCGCGGCGGCATCGCCGTGGACGGTCACGCCGCGTTCCTGCAGAGCCTCGATGACGGAGGGCAGGAGACGGGATGCCGCATCGCGGTGCACGAGGACGGTCTCCACCGCATTGCAGACACTCGGACGCTGCACCTTCGCGTTGACGACGATGTCGGTCGCCCAGTCCAGCGGTGCGGTCGCGTCGAGGACGATGTGCACGACGCCGGCACCGGTTTCGATGACGGGGACGGAGGACTCGGTGACGACGGTCTCGATGAGCTGCGCGCTCCCCCGCGGCACTAGGACGTCGACGAGGCCGCGCGCCCGCATGAGGGCCCGCGCACCATCGCGACCGAAGTCGTCGACGGTCTGGATCGCCTCGGGGTCGACGCCGGCGTCGGCGAGAGCGCCCCTCATCACCGAGATCAGCGCCGCATTGGTCGACTGCGCAGCACTCCCCCCTCGCAACACCACCGCGTTCCCCGAACGGAGCGCGAGAGCGGCGATGTCGACGGTCACGTTGGGACGCGCCTCGTAGATCGACCCGATCACACCGAACGGCACGGAGACCTTCTGCAGGTGCAGCCCGTTGTCGAGGACGCGGTCGTCGAGGACGCGTCCGACGGGGTCGGGCAGCTGGGCGACGTCGCGCACCGCCGTCGCGAGGGCCGCGACCCGACTGCCGTCGAGGGTGAGCCGGTCGATGAGCCCCGTCGTGAGGCCGTCAGCTCGCCCGCGCGAGACGTCGTCGGCGTTCGCTTCGACGATCTCGTCGACGTTCGCATCGATGGCCTCGGCGATCGAACGCAGGAGGGCGGTCTTGGCGGCATCCGTCAGCAGTCCCAGCGACCGCGAGGCGGTCCGCGCCGAATGCATGCGCTCCTGGGGCGTGGCAGCGGTGATCGTCATCCGCCAAGTCTAGGGCGGCGGATGCCGGGTCTCAGCGTCTCAAGCGCCGTCGACCCGCACCGGAGCGGTAGTCACGGGAGCGGCGGGTTGGGGGTTCGGTGCGAACCAGGTGCCCACCTGTTCGCCCCGCAGGGCGTCGTGCACGAGGTCGGCGCTCGTGACGAGCACCGCGATCCCGGCGGATGCTGCCAGCCGAGCGGCCGAGGCCTTCGTCGCCGCTCCGCCCGTGCCGACACTGTTCACCACGACGGACCCGAACTGATAGCCCGACAGATCGTCGCCGTACGCGACGTCGATGATCGGGGTGGCGCCCGGCTCGTCCGGCGGGCGCGTGTAGAGAGTCTCGATGTCGCTCAGGAGCACGAGGGCGTCGGCGCCCACGAGCTGAGCCACGAGGGCCGCCAGTCGGTCGTTGTCACCGAAGCGGATCTCGTGGGTCGCGACGGTATCGTTCTCGTTGACGATCGGGAGGATGCGCAGGCCCAGGAGGCGTTCCATGGCCCGTCGGGCGTTGGAACGGTGCGTCGGGTTCTCGAGGTCCCCCGCGGTCAGGAGCACCTGCCCGGCGACGATGTCGAAGGGCCGAAGGGCCTCCTGGTAGCGGTAGATCAGGACGTTCTGCCCGACGGCGGCCGCGGCCTGCTGCGTCGCGAGGTCGCTCGGACGGGCGTCGAGCAGCAGGAACGGCATCCCGGTCGCGATCGCACCGGAGGACACCAGGACGACCTCGGTCCCGCGGGCGTGCGCCTCGGCCAGGGCATCGACGATCGGCCCGATCTTCTCCGCGTTCTCACCGCTGATGGACGACGAGCCCACCTTGACGACGACGCGGCGTGCGCCGGCGAGCCCGGCACGGTCCTGCAGCGTCACGACTCGTCCTCGTCCTCCCCGCGCGTCGCAGCGATCCGCTCGGACTCGAGCTCGGCGCGCGCCTCGGCCTTGGCATCCATCCGCTCGTGATAGCGATCACGGCGCTGCGAGGTCGTGCGACGGGGGTTCAGGTCGAGTCGGGGATCCGTGCCACGCGGCGCGGTCATGAGCTCGGCTGCGGAGCCGAGCGAGGGGTGCCAGTCGAAGACGATCCCGTCGCCGGCGCCGATGACGACCGTCGACCCGGCCTGCGCACCGGCCTTGAAGAGGCCGTCCTCCACGCCGAGCTTCTCGAGGCGGTCGGCCAGGAAGCCGACGGCCTCTTCGTTCTGGAAGTCCGTCTGCTGCACCCACCGCACCGGCTTGTCGCCGAGGATGCGGTAGATGTTGCCGTAGGTGCCACCCTCGACGCGGATCTCGAAGTCCTTCTTCGTTCCCTGCGGGCGGATGACGACGCGCTCGGGAGCGGGCGCCGCGGCCAGCGCCGCCCGGTGCTCCTCGACGATCTCACCGAGGGCGAACGTCAGCTGACGGAGGCCGTCGCGGCTGACCGTCGAGATGTCGAAGACACGGAATCCGCGCTGCTCGAGCTCAGGGCGAACGAGATCTGCGAGCTCCTTCGCCTCGGGCACGTCGAGCTTGTTCAGCGCGACGAGCTGCGGGCGTTCGAGCAGCGGAATCTGCCCCTCGGGAACGGGGTAGGCGGCGAGCTCGGCCAGGATCACGTCGAGGTCGCTGATGGGGTCGCGACCGGGCTCCAGCGTCGCGCAATCGAGCACGTGGACGAGGGCCGTGCAACGCTCGACGTGGCGGAGGAACTCGAGCCCGAGGCCCTTGCCCTCGCTCGCGCCTTCGATCAGCCCGGGGACGTCGGCCACGGTGTAGCGGGCATCGCCGGCCTGGACGACACCGAGGTTCGGGTGCAGCGTCGTGAACGGGTAGTCGGCGATCTTGGGCCGCGCCGCCGAGATGGCCGCGATGAGGCTCGACTTGCCGGCCGACGGGAACCCGACCAGAGCCACGTCAGCAACGGTCTTCAGCTCGAGCTGAACGTCGCCCTCCCACCCCGGGGTACCCAGGAGTGCGAATCCGGGCGCCTTGCGCTTCGGGTTCGCGAGCGCCGCGTTGCCGAGACCACCCTGGCCGCCGGGGGCGACGACGAAGCGGATGCCGGGCGTCGCCATGTCGACGAGAACCTCACCGGTCTCGTCCTTGACGACGGTTCCGACGGGCACCTGGAGCTCGAGCGGCTCGCCCTGGGCTCCGGAGCGGTGGTCTCCCATGCCGAAGCCGCCGTTACCGGCGGAACGGTGCGGCGAGTGGTGGTACGAGAGCAGGGTGGTGACCTGGGGGTCGGACACGAGGATGATGTCGCCGCCGTGCCCGCCGTTGCCGCCGTCAGGACCGGCGAGAGGCTTGAACTTCTCGCGCTTCACGGACACGCAGCCGTTGCCGCCCTTGCCTGCGCTCAAATGCAGCGTCACGCGATCGACGAACGTCACCATGCGGTGTCTCCTGACGGGGAAGCCGACCACGGTCGGCGGGGAAAAAGAGAGGGGCGGGCCGCAGCCCGCCCCTCGTCAAGGATTGTGTGTGGTCACTCAGCGACCGGCACGATGTTGACGACCTTGCGGCCGCCCTTCGTGCCGAACTCGACCGCACCGGCGGCCAGAGCGAACAGCGTGTCGTCGCCACCGCGGCCGACATCGGCGCCGGGGTGGAAGTGGGTGCCGCGCTGACGGACGATGATCTCGCCGGCGAGGACCTTCTGACCACCGAACCGCTTCACGCCGAGGCGCTGTGCGTTGGAGTCACGACCGTTACGGGTGGAGCTTGCGCCCTTTTTGTGTGCCATCTCTCGTGTCCTCTCGGCTACTTACTTGATGCCGGTGATCTTGACGCGCGTGAGGTCCTGGCGGTGGCCCTGGCGCTTCTTGTAGCCGGTCTTGTTCTTGAACTTCTGGATGATGATCTTCGGACCACGCTCTTCGCCGACGACCTCGGCGGTGACCTTGACCTTGGCGAGCTTGTCGGCGTCGGTCGTCACGGCGTCGCCGTCGACGAACAGGACGGCGGGGAGCTCGATCTTGTCGCCGATCTTGGCCGACTGACGGTCGAGGACGACGATCGTTCCGACCTGAACCTTCTCCTGACGGCCACCGGCGCGCACAACTGCGTAAACCACTTCACACCTTGTTTCTTCTGTGGAGCGCACGGCTCCGATTGTCTGATGAGACTGGAAGTCATGGTGCGGAAGCCAGGCTCTGCATCGCAACTGCCTGCGACACGTGACGCACCAAGGGACCAGAATACCCGATCCCCGCAGTGAGGGCAAAAGCGACCCCCGGCGCGTCGCGCGCGGTCCCGCCCGGGACGCGCCCGCCTAAGATCGGCGGATGACCGTTCTCGTCGACTCCGCGATGTGGCCCGCCCACGGCAGGCTGTGGGCCCACCTGGTCTCGGACAGCGACCTGGATGAGCTGCACGCCTTCGCGGCGACCCACGGCATCCCGCCGCGTGCATTCGATCGTGACCACTACGACGTCCCGGAGGACGCGATCGCGCGCCTGGTCGCCGGCGGCGCCGAGCAGGTCGGCGCGCACGAGCTCGTGCGCCGACTGATCGCCTCGGGACTGCGCGTCACCGCCCGCCAACGTCGGGGGCGGTGACGCGCCGGATCAGTCCTCCGGAGCCGTCTGGACGGGTGTGCCCGTGAGGGCGGCCGTCGTCACACGACGGCGCGCGCGGCCCTGACCCGGAGCCTTCGGCTCGGGGAGCGCCTCGAGGACCGAGTCGAGCAGACGATCGGCATCGGTCTTCGGCGCGGCATCCGCCTTCTTGCGACGGGGACGCTTGGCGCGCTCGGGCCGCTCGGCGACCTGCTCCTCCGCAGCGGCCGCGGCCGCCTCCTCGTGAGGCTGAATGGTGGATGCCGCGATCTGCGCGAGCGCGGACTTCACACCCTCCGTGATGACGTGGGTGTGGCCGGGTGCCGCGGCGGGGGCGTTTGCGCCCTGGTTCTGCGACGAACCGCTGTTCTGGCGCGGACGACGGTTGTTCCCGTTGTTGCCACCGTTGCCGTTGCCCCGGTCGCCGCCCGAGGAGCGGTGCTTGACGACGGGGTCGTGGTGGACGATGACGCCTCGACCGGCGCACACCTCGCACGCCTCGCTGAACGTCTCGAGCAGGCCGAGGCCGATCTTCTTGCGGGTCATCTGGACGAGGCCGAGCGAGGTGACCTCGGCGACCTGGTGCTTCGTCCGGTCGCGGCTCAGGCACTCGACGAGGCGGCGGAGGACGAGGTCGCGGTTGGACTCGAGCACCATGTCGATGAAGTCGACGACGATGATGCCGCCGATGTCGCGAAGGCGCAGCTGGCGGACGATCTCCTCCGCGGCCTCGAGGTTGTTCTTCGTGACCGTCTCTTCGAGGTTTCCGCCGGTGCCGACGAACTTGCCGGTGTTGACGTCGACGACCGTCATCGCCTCGGTGCGGTCGATGACGAGGGAACCACCGGAGGGCAGCCAGACCTTGCGGTCCAGCGCCTTCTCGATCTGCTCGGTGACGCGGAAGACGTCGAACGGGTCCTGCTCGCCCTCGTACTTCTCGATGCGCTCGAGCAGGTCGGGAGCGACGCCCGTCAGGTACGACGTGATGGTCTCGTATGCCTCGTCGCCCTGGATGAGCATCTTGCGGAAGTCCTCGTTGAAGACATCGCGGACGATCTTGACCAGAAGGTCGGGCTCCGAATGCAGGAGCGCGGGAGCCTGCCCGGTCTGCGCCTGCGTGCTGATGTGCTCCCACTGCGAGGTGAGCCGCTGGACGTCCCGCGTCAGCTGCTCCTCGGTCGCGCCCTCGGCGGCCGTGCGCACGATGACGCCGGACGACTCCGGGAGGACCTCCTTGAGGATCTTCTTCAGGCGAGCACGCTCGGTGTCGGGGAGCTTCCGGGAGATGCCGTTCATGGCGCCGCCGGGAACGTACACGAGGTAGCGACCCGGAAGGGAGATCTGGCTCGTCAGGCGGGCGCCCTTGTGGCCGACGGGGTCCTTCGTGACCTGCACGAGGACGCGGTCGCCGGACTTGAGTGCCAGTTCGATCCGGCGCGGCTGGTTGCCGGTCTCGACGGCATCCCAGTCGACCTCGCCGGAGTACAGCACGGCGTTGCGGCCGCGACCGATGTCGACGAAGGCCGCCTCCATGCTGGGGAGGACGTTCTGCACGCGACCGAGGTACACGTTGCCGATGAGCGACGCATCCTGGTTGCGGGCGACGTAGTGCTCGACGAGGACGTTGTCCTCGAGCACGCCGATCTGGATGCGACCGCCGCGCGAGCGGACGATCATGTCGCGATCGACGGACTCGCGGCGGGCGAGGAACTCGGCCTCGGTGACGACGGCGCGGCGACGACCGGCTTCGCGCCCATCGCGACGGCGCTGCTTCTTGGCTTCGAGTCGCGTGGATCCCTTGATCCGCTGCGGCTCGGTGATGACCTCGACGGCGCGGCGGCGGGGCGCGACCGGCTCGTCGTTCTGCTCGACGGCGTTGCCACCGCGACGACGGTTGCGACGACGCGAGCTGCCGCCGGACTCGGCGGACGGCTCATCACGGTCGTCACGCCCACGGTCGTCCCGGCCGCGGTCGTCCCGGTCGCGCTCGTCGCGCGCCGCAGCCGGCAACGGCGGGACCTCGGGGGCGTAGAAGTGGAGGGCCGTCGACACGGCCGAGACGAACTGTTCGGGCAGGAGCCCGAGGCTCACCGCCGTCGGGATCGTCGGCTCGGCAGGCTGCTCCGGCTCAGCGGGCTTCTGCGGCTCGGCAGGCTTCTCCGGCTCGGCGGGCTGCTCGGGCTCGGCAGGCTTCTCCGGCTCGGCGGGCTGCTCGGGCTCGGCAGGCTGCTCGGCCTCTGCGGACGGAGCGTCTTCCGTCGGCTCCTCGGGACCGGAGGACTGGACGTGCTGCTCGGGCTCGACCTGCTGCTCGAGCTGAGCTGCATCCTGATCGGACGACGCCACCTCGGCGGTCTGGTCGGCCGTGGCCGTCAGATCCCCATCGATCGCGTCGGTCGCTGTCGTGTCGTTCGTGTCATCTGCCATCTCTGGCCTACTCCCAGCCGACGGCCCCGCGTGCCGTCCGGCGAAAATCGGGCGGCGACGCTCCGGTCTCGGAGGTGCCGCGAACTCATTCGGTCTGCAGCCGATCCCCGCACACTCGGCGGGGTGATGCTGCGCGGGCGTGATCGCCCGAAGTCTTCTGGTGACATCTTGGCGGCGCGGCCGCGGGGACGTCGAGCCCCATTATCCCACTACCCGGACCCGAACCGTGACCGGAGCTCTCCGATATGCACGGCCGGCGCATCAGAAAGGTGATCAGTCCCGATGGGATAATCGCCGACATGACCACGCGGACCCGCTCTCCCCGCCCGACCGTCTTCGCACTCTGGCTGATCTTTGCCGGCGTCGTGGGGTGGATCGCGGCGTTCGCACTGACCACCGAGAAGTTCTCGCTCCTCGAGAACCCCGGCTCGTCGGCATCCTGCGACATCAGCCTTCTCGTCCAGTGCGGGAAGAACCTCGACTCGGCCCAGGGGTCCGTGTTCGGGTTCCCGAACCCGATCCTCGGGCTCACCGGGTGGGTCGCTCCGATCGTGGTGGGTGCGGCGCTGCTGGCCGGGGCGCGCTTCGCGAAGTGGTTCTGGCTGCTGTTCGGGCTCGGCGTGACCGCTGCGTTCGCGTTCGTCCTCTGGCTCACCACGCAGAGCATCTTCGTGCTCGCCACCCTCTGCCCCTGGTGCATGGTGACGTGGTCTGTGACGATCCCGACGTTCTTCGCCGTCGCCGTCCACCTGGTCCGCGAAGGGGCGCTCCCGGCATCCGCCGCCGTCCGACGACGCGCGGACGCACTCATGCCCTGGACACCGCTCATGGCCATCGTGGCGTTCGCGGTGGTGGGCGTGATCGCTCAGGTGCGACTGGACTGGATCTCCGAGTTCACCCGCTGAGACGACGACGCGCCCGCCCCGGTGATCGGGACGGGCGCGTGACGACGTGTCGTCATTCGAACCAGATTGCGAGCTCCCGGTTCGCGGACTCGACGCTGTCGCTGCCGTGGACGAGGTTCTGTTGGACGGCGAGGCCCCAGTCGCGTCCGAAGTCCCCGCGGATCGTGCCGGGTGCGGCCGTCGTCGGGTCGGTGGTCCCCGCGAGCGAGCGGAAACCCTCGATGACGCGGTTGCCTGCGAGGCGGATCGCCACGGACGGGCCCGACATCATGAACTCGAGGAGCGGCTCATAGAACGGCTTGCCCTCGTGCTCGGCGTAGTGCTGCTCGAGGCGCTCGCGATCGGGGTCGACGAGGCGGATGTCGACGAGCGAGTACCCCTTCGCCTCGATGCGGGCGAGGATCGCGCCGGTCAGTCCGCGCGCGACGCCGTCGGGCTTCACGAGGACGAGTGTCTGTTCGGTGGCCATGTCAGTCTCCGTTCTTCTCCGCCTCGGCGGCGAGTGTGGCGTTGCGCTCGTCGAGCGCGCCGCCCTTGATGGTGCCATACACGTACAACGCGCCGAAAACGGCGGCCGCGATCAGGACGGCCGGCACGAGAAACGCACCCAGGGCGACGACGACCTGCAGCAGTCCGCCGGCGATGACTCCCGCGCGATAACGGGTGAACGCACTGACGACGATCATCAGGATGCCGAGGGTGACACCACCCACGATCCCCCACCACGGCTCGATCCCCTGCGGAAGCGCACGGAGCCCGTAGACCGACAGGCCCGCGAGGAAGGCGACGATGGACTCGAAGCCGAGGATCACCGACAGGAGCGACTCGCGCGCGCCGCGCTGGCGGCGCGGACGGGGCGGACGCGGTGACCTGCTCACGATCGGTACCCCGACTTCCAGTCCTCCGCCTCGGCGAGGACGACCGCCTCGCCGGCGAGCACGACGCTGCCGGCGATGACCACCGCGCGCCGGTCGGATTCCGCCGCCCACGCGCGGGCGGCCTCGGCTGCCTCGGCGAGGTCGCGGTGGACCGTGACGGGCGTCTCGGTCTGCTCGACGAGGTCGGCGACGGCATCCGGCTCCTCCGCGCGGTCGGACTCGGGGGCGGTCGCGAACACGTGCGCGACCGCGGGGGCGAGCGTCTGGACGATCCCGGCGATGTCCTTGTCGGCGAAGGCGCCGAGCACGAGACCCCAGTCGTCGAAGTCGAACGAGTCCCCCAGGGCTGCGACCAGCGAGCGGGCACCGTGCGGGTTGTGCGCACTGTCGACGAGGACGGTGGGCGCGATGCCGACGAGCTGAAGACGTCCGGGCGAGGTCACGTTGCCGAGGCCGTCGGCGAGCACGTCGGCGGCGATGGGCTGCGACGCTCCCCCGATGAGCGACTCGACGGCCGCGATCGCCAGCGCGGCGTTGTGGCCCTGGTGCGCGCCGTACAGCGGCAGGTAGAGCTCGTCGTACGTGGCCGCGAGCCCGCGGACCGTCAGCAGCTGACCGCCGACGGCGAGCTTCTGGTCGAGCAGGCCGAACTGCTCCCCCTCGACGGCCAAGGACGCGCCCTGAGCCCGAGCCGCCGTCGTCAGCACGCTGAGCGCCGCGGTCTGCTGGGCCGCAGACACCACGGCGGCGTTCGGCTTGATGATGCCGGACTTCACGGTGGCGATCTCGCCGATCGTGTCGCCGAGCTTGTCGGCGTGGTCGATGTCGATCGGCGCGAACACCGCGACGTCGCCGTCGGCGGTGTTCGTCGAGTCCCACGCACCGCCCATGCCCACTTCGATCACCGCGACGTCGACGGGGGCGTCGGCGAACGCGACGAAGGCGAGCACGGTGAGCAGCTCGAAGAAGGTCAGCGGAGGCTCGTCCGTGCCGTCGAGCTCTTCGTCGACGAGCGCGACGATGGGCGCGATCTCGTCCCATGCGTCCGCGATCGCGGCATCGGCGATGGGCTCGCCGTCGACCATGATCCGTTCGGTGAAGCGCTGCAGGTGCGGGCTGGTGAAGAGCCCGGTCCGAAGCCCGTGGGCCCGGACGATCGACTCGGCGATGCGGCTCGTCGAGGTCTTGCCGTTCGTGCCCGTCACGTGGATGACGCGGTAGCTCCGCTGCGGGTCGCCGAGGAGTTCCAGCGCGCGACGGGTGCGCTCGACCCGGGGTTCGACCCAGCGCTCCCCCTGCCGTTCCAGGAGTGCCGCGTAGACGGCATCCGCTCGTGTCCGGTCGCTCATGAGGTCGCTCCGATCCGGCGCACGCCGATCGTGAAGGAGCCGGCATTCGCGTAGGTGCCGGCGGGGACGGATGCCGTGTGCTCGGGGCTCGAGCGCAAGGCCTCGCCGCGGAGGGCGGTGCCGTCGGCGGTGGCGACGAGGTCGGCGACCGAGAGGGTCTCCCCCGCGACGTCGGCGACGTCGAACGCCGCCGCGACCGCCTCGGCGTCGCCGTCGTCGTCGAAGGTGAGCTGCAGCGCGATGCGGTCGCTCACCTCGAAGCCGGCGGCCTTGCGGGCGTCCTGCACGGCGCGGATGACGTCGCGCGCGAGACCCTCGGCCTCGAGCTCGGGCGTCGTCGTGGTGTCGAGCAGGACGAACCCGCCTCGCGGCAAGAGCGCGATCGCGGTGCCCTCGGCGACGCCGCCCGCCTCGAGCGTGAGGTCGTACTCCCCCGGTTCGAGCGCGATGCCGTCGACGACGACCACGCCGTCCTCCTCGGTCCACAGGCCCGCCTTGGCGCCCTTGATGACGTGCTGGACCTGCTTGCCGAGGCGCGGACCCGCCGCACGCGCGTTGACGGCGAGGCGCTGGCTGATGCCGTACTGCTCGGCCAGGCCGTCGGTGAGCTCGACGACCTGAACGGCCTTGACGTTGAGCTCGTCGCGCACGATGTCCTCGAACTGCGCGAGCGCGTCAGCACCGCCCACCGCAACCGTGAGGTTCGCGAGCGGCAGACGCACGCGCTTGCCCTCCTTCTTGCGCAGCGCGTTCGCGACGGACGAGACCTCGCGGACGGTGTCCATCGCTTCGCGGATGTCGGATGCCGGGGCGAACTCGTCAGCGTCCGGCCAGTCCTCGAGGTGGACGCTCCGCCCCCCGGTGAGACCCTGCCAGATGCGTTCGGAGACGAGCGGGATGAGCGGAGCCGCGACGCGGGTGAGCGTCTCGAGCACCGTGTAGAGCGTGTCGAACGCCTCCGTCGTGGTCGGGTCGGCGGCATCCACCCCCACCCAGAACCGGTCGCGCGAGCGACGGATGTACCAGTTGGTCAGCGCCTCGGTGAACTCGCGGAGCTTCGCCGCCGCCATCGTCGAGTCGAGGGCCTCGAGGTCTGCGGCGACGTCGCGGACCAGGTCGCCCGTGAGCGCCAGGATGTGGCGGTCGAGGACGTTCGTGGAGTCCGTCCGTCGCGTCGCCTCGTAGCCGGCACCGTCTTGGCCGCCGGCCGCGTTCGCGTACGTCGAGAAGAAGTACCACGCGTTCCACAGCGGCAGCAGGAACTCGCGGACGCCCGAACGGATGCCCTCCTCGGTGACGACGAGGTTGCCGCCGCGCAGGACCGACGAGCTCATGAGGAACCAGCGCATCGCGTCGGAGCCGTCGCGGTCGAAGACCTCACTGACGTCCGGGTAGTTGCGCAGCGACTTCGACATCTTCTGACCGTCGCTGCCGAGCACGATGCCGTGGCAGGCGACGCCCGAGAACGCCGGGCGGTCGAAGAGCGCGCCCGACAGGACGTGCATGACGTAGAACCAGCCGCGGGTCTGCCCGATGTACTCGACGATGAAGTCGGCGGGGGCGTGCTCGTCGAACCACTCGCGGTTCTCGAACGGGTAGTGCACCTGCGCGTACGGCATCGAGCCGGAGTCGAACCACACGTCGAAGACGTCCTCGATGCGGCGCATCGTCGACTGCCCGGTCGGGTCGTCGGGGTTCGGACGGGTCAGGTCATCGATGAACGGCCGGTGCAGGTCGACCTCGCCCGCCTCGTTCACGGGCAGCCGGCCGAAGTCGCGCTCGAGGTCCGCGAGCGAGCCGTAGACGTCGACGCGGGGGTACTCGGGGTCGTCGCTCTTCCACACCGGGATCGGCGAACCCCAGAACCGGTTGCGGCTGATCGACCAGTCGCGGGCGCCCTCGAGCCACTTGCCGAACTGGCCGTGCTTGACGTTCTCGGGCGCCCACGTGATCTGCTCGTTGAGCTCGACGAGGCGGTCCTTGATCGAGGTGACCCGGACGAACCAGCTCGAGACGGCCTTGTAGATGAGGGGGTTCCGGCAGCGCCAGCAGTGCGGGTACGAGTGCTCGTACGACGCCTCGCGCAGGAGCCGGCCCTCGGCCTTCAGCAGGCGGATGAGCGGACGGTTGGCGTCCATCCACAGCTCGCCGGCGACGTCGGTCACCTGCGGCAGGAAGCGTCCGCCGTCGTCGAGGCTCATGATGAGCGGGATGCCGGCGGCCCCCGTCACGCGCTGGTCGTCCTCACCGTAGGCCGGGGCCTGGTGGACGATGCCCGTGCCGTCGGTCGTGGTGACGTAGTCGTCGACGAGGATGCGCCAGGCGTGCTGGGTGCCCCAGGTCTCCTCGTCGGCGTAGTAGTCGAAGAGCCGGTCGTACGCGACGTCGGCGAGGTCCGCACCGCGGACGGTCTGGTCGACCGCCTCGCGGGCCTCGTCGGCCGAGGCGTAGCCGAGGTCCTTCGCGTAGTTCGCGAGCAGGTCGGAGGCCAGCAGGTAGCGGTGCGACTGACCCTCGAGGGCGTCCTCGTGGACGTCGGCGGCTCCGGCAGGACCGCCCGGCAGGACGACGTACTCGATGTCGGGGCCGACGGCGAGCGCGAGGTTGGTCGGGAGGGTCCACGGGGTCGTCGTCCAGGCGAGGGCGCGGACCGCCGTGAGTCCCAGAGCCTCGGCCTTGGCGCCGACGAGCGGGAAGGTCACCGTCACGGACGGGTCCTGACGCATCTTGTAGACGTCGTCGTCCATGCGCAGCTCGTGGTTCGAGAGCGGGGTCTCGTCGCGCCAGCAGTACGGCAGCACGCGGTGGCCCTCGTAGGCGAGGTCCTTGTCGTACAGCTCCTTGAAGGCCCAGAGGACGGATTCCATGTACCCGGTGTCGAGCGTCTTGTAGCCGCGCTCGAAGTCGACCCACCGCGCCTGGCGGGTGACGTAGTTCTCCCACTCCTGCGTGTACTCGAGGACGGATGAGCGCGCCTTCGCGTTGAAGGCGGCGATCCCCATCTCCTCGATCTCGCTCTTCTCGGTGATCCCGAGCTGCTTCATCGCCTCGAGTTCGGCGGGCAGCCCGTGCGTGTCCCAGCCGAAGACGCGGTCGACCTTCTTGCCTCGCATCGTCTGGAAGCGCGGGAAGAGGTCCTTCGCGTAACCGGTGAGGAGGTGGCCGTAGTGCGGCAGGCCGTTGGCGAACGGCGGGCCGTCGTAGAACACCCACTCGTCGGCGCCGTCGCGCTGCGCGATCGACGCTCGGAACGTGTCGTCCTGCTCCCAGAACGCGAGGACGTCGCGCTCGAGGTCGGGGAACCGCGGGCTCGGGACGACGGCCGCGGGGGCGTCGGCGGCGGGGCCGAAGGCGGAAGGTCGGGGGTAGGTCATGTCGCTCCTGCAGGTCTGGTCCTGCGAGGACGATCCGAGGACCGCGGTACCACCCCGCTTGGTGCGACCCGGATCCGGGTGCACCCACTCACCTGCGGCGATGACGGGCCTGCCCCGCTCGGTTCTACTGGGCGGCGGACCGCTGTTCTTCCGAGAGCTCCCCGGTGATGGCCGGATCGGTGCTGATGCAGACAATCATACCGTCGGCATAGCCTGGCGTCATGGCCCGCTCCCGCATCCGTCCCGAGCCTCCCCGCATCCCGGATCCGGATCTCCCCCGGGAGTTCTCGTCCGCGACGCTCCACCGGTCGGGCGAGACGTCCGAGGCGCGCATCGACCTCGACCCCGGGACGACGGATGCCGCGCACACCCGCATCAGCGAGAGTCTCGTGGCCGCGGCATCCGTTCAGACGCTCGATCTGACCGGAGCGATCCTCACCGACGTCGTCCTCGACGCCGTGTCGACGGCCGAGCTGATCGCCCGGGAGGGGACGTGGCGGACGGTCGTCGTCCGCGGCGGGCGGATCGGGACCCTCGACCTGTCCCGCGCGCGCTGCGACGGTCTCGTTTTGGACGGCGTGCGGATCGACTACCTGACGGCGGGCGGTGCGACGCTCCGAGACGTCGAGGTGACCGGATGCCGCATCGGCACCCTCGATCTCCCCGGCGCCCGCGTGGCGCGGATGCGGTTCGCGGAGACGTCGGTGGACGAGATGGACGTCAGGGAGTGGCAGGCGGGCGACGTCGACCTGCGCGGCGCGGACGTGCTCTCCTTCACGGACGTCCGGATGCTTCGGGGCGTCACCCTGACCGCCGATCAGGCGACCTCGCATGCGCTCGCGCTCGCGGCGTCCCTCGGCATCGACGTGAGGACGGACGCGTGACCCTGCGGACGGCGCGGCTCGTCCTCCGCGACATGGGCGAGGACGACCTGCCGGCACTCCGGACGATCCTCACCGACCCGGTCGCGATGACCGCGTACGAGGGGCCTTTCGCCGAGAGCGAGTGCCGGGCGTGGCTCGAGCGCAACCTCCAGCGCTACGCGGAGGACGGGTTCGGGCTCTGGGCCGTCGAGCTCGCCGACGCCCCGGGCGAGATGATCGGGCAGTGCGGCATCACCCGGCAGCGCATCGACGACGACGAGGTCCTGGAGGTCGGGTACCTCTTCCGCCCGGCGCACTGGCAGCGGGGGTACGCGACCGAGGCCGCGGCGGCGTCCCGCGACTGGGCGTTCCGCGCGCTCGACGCCCCGGCCGTGTGGGCGAAGGTCCGCGACACGAACATCGCGTCGATGAACGTCGCCATCCGCCTCGGGATGACGGTCCGCCGCCGCTTCGTCACCCGCTACCGAGGCGTCGACATGCCGCACCTCGGATTCGCCGTGGACCGCTAGGAGGCCCAGTCCTCCGCACGGATGCCGACGGTCGCCGCCCCCTGCAGCAGGCGCGAGATCGGGCAGCGGTCGTGCGCGGCCGCGACGAGTTCGTCCGTCTCGCCGAGCGTGCGCCCCTCCGCGGAGACGAACGCCGTGACGTGGAACTCGTACCCGCCGCGCTCCGGGGAGTCGTGGAGCTCGACCTCGACGCGCACCCGCGTGCGCTGGGCGCCCTTCACGATCGCCTGCAGTGTGGCGTCGAGGCAGGTGGCCCAGGCGAGGGCGAGCAACTGCTCGGGATTGCTCCGCGACAGGTCCGCGTCGGGGCTCAGCGGGTTCGACACCGCGACCTCCAGGCCGCCCGTGACCCGGCTGACACCGGTCCCGCCGTCGTCGTTGATCGCCTCGGTCCGGTACCTGGTGCTCATGGCAGAACTATAGTTGGACGGCATCCAACAACGTCTTGAGGTCCTTTCGTGCTGTCCCCGTCCCCCGTCGAGCTCGCTCGTGCGGGCGTAGCGTACCCCGGCGGCGTGCAGGGTCTCGCCGACGTGGACCTGACCGTCGCCGAGAGCGAGATCCTCGGGATCATCGGCGAGAGCGGTGCGGGCAAGAGCACCCTCCTGAACCTCCTCACCGGCGAATTCGCTGCCACCTCGGGCTCCGTAACAGTGCTGGGCTCCGACATCGGCCGCCTCGACCGCGCCGGTCTCCGCCGCCTGCGACGCGAGATCGGCGTCGTGTTCCAGGGGGTCCACCTGCTGTCGAACCGGACGGTCCGGCAGAACGTCGAGGTCGCCCTCTCGCTGCGACCTCGACGGGAGCGGACGGCGAGCGCCGTCGACGACGTGCTGCGCTTCGTGGGGCTTGATCACCGGGCCGATGCCTACCCCGCGCAGCTCAGCGGCGGGCAGCGCCAGCGGGTCGGCATCGCGCGGGCGCTGGTGAGCCGGCCCCGGTTGCTGCTGTGCGACGAGCCCACCTCCGCGCTCGACGCGGCGACCGCGGGCGAGGTCCTCGACCTGCTCCGCGACGCGCGGGACCGCTTCGGGACGACGATCGTCATCGTCACCCACGACCTCGACGTCGTCCGCAGCGTCTGCGATCGGGTCGCCCTGTTCGAGGACGGTCGGCTCGTCGACATCCTCGCGGTCGCGCCGTCGGCACGCGGCGAGCGCGAGACCTATCTCGATCGCGCACGGCGGGAGCTCGGCGCATGAGCGGCGTAGAGGACGTCTTCGCCTCCCTGGGAGCGTCGCTCGCCGAGCGCGGTGACGACCTCGTCGAGGCCCTCGGCGAGACCGGCTACATGCTCGGCGTCTCGCTCGCGGCCGCGGTGGTGTTCGGCCTGCCCCTCGGCGCCGCCGTCTACCTGACCCGTCCCGGCGGGATCCGCCCCCAGCGCCTCGTCTGGTCGGTCGCGAACTTCCTGATCAACGTCATCCGCTCCTTTCCGTTCCTGCTGCTCGTGGTCTTCCTCGTCCCCGTGACCCGGGCGGTCTACGGCACGACCTTCGGGACACCCGCGGCGACGTTCTCGCTCTGCGTCGTCGCCGTGGCCGTCTACGGCCGGCTGGTGGAGCAGATCCTCCGCGAGGTGAGCCCCGGCATCCCCCGTGTCGCGCAGACCCTCGGCGCGACCGTCCCGCAGACGGTCCGGCGCTTCCTGCTGCCCGAAGCCCTGCCGGGCCTCGTCTACGCACTGACCTCGGCGAGCATCAGTCTGCTCTCGTACTCGACGGTGCTCGGAGTCGTCGGTGGCGGCGGCATCGGCGACTTCGCGCTGCGGTACGGCTACCAGGAGTACGACGACGTGCTCATGTACTTCACGATCCTCGTCATCCTCGTCATCGTCCTCGTCATCCAGGCGGTCGGCCAGCGGATCTCGGTCCGCCTCGACCACCGCTGACTCCGGCTCACCACCGGCATCCATCCCCATCCCACAAGGAGCGCCATGTCCCCCCGCCGCCTCACCCTCGCCGCAGCCCTCACCGCCGCCGCTGTCGCCCTCCTCGCCGGCTGCGCCTCCCCCGCCGCGCAGGGCGGCGGCGACGTCCAGACCATCCGGGTCGGCGCCGTGACCTCGCCGATGACCGACATCGTCGAAGCCGCGGCCGACGAGATCGAGGACGGCTACAAGATCCAGCTCGTCGAGGTCGCCGACTACGTCACGATCAACAAGATGCTCGCCGCGGGCGACATCGACGCGAACTTCTCGCAGCACAAGCCCTACATGGAGGAGTTCAACGCCGCCAACGGGGCGGACCTCACCGCCGTGCAGCCGATCTACAACTTCACGATCGCGTTCTACTCGAAGACCCTCGACGACATCGCCGACCTCCCCCAGGGCGCCACCGTCGCCATCCCCAACGATGCGTCCAACACGGGGCGTGCACTGAAGATGCTCGCCGACGCGAAGATCATCACGCTCGCCGAGGGCGTCGACCCCTACGCCGCGACGCTCGACGACATCGCCGGGAACCCGAAGGACCTGCAGTTCCTCGAGCTGCAGATCAACCAGCTCAACACCGCCTACGACGAGGCGGACCTCGTCTTCCAGTGGCCCTCGCACATCGCCGCGCTCGGCCTCACCCCTCAGGACGACGGCCTGCTGACCGAGCTCGACGACCGTTTCGCCCTCCAGCTGGTCGTCCCCGGTGAGGACAAGGATGCCGCGTCCACGAAGGCCCTCATCGACGCCTTCACGAGCGACCCCGTGCGCGACATCATCGACGGCAACAAGACCATCGAGACCGCGTTCTGAGCCGGCACGCACCCCGGCGGTAGACTGGCGCCGCACCCACACTCAGGCACGCTCACACAGTGCCGCACATATCGCTCGAGGAGCATCACCATGACGAACGCGCACATTCCCGACAAGCCCGCCCTGGAAGGCCTCGAGCAGAAGTGGGATGCCGCCTGGTCCGGCGCCGGCACGTACCTGTTCGACCGCGACGCGGCCAAGGCCAAGGGACGCGCGGGCGTCTTCTCGATCGACACGCCTCCCCCGACGGCATCCGGATCGCTCCACATCGGTCACGTGTTCAGCTACACGCACACGGACGTCAAGGTGCGCTACGAGCGCATGCGCGGCAAGACGGTGTTCTACCCGATGGGCTGGGACGACAACGGTCTGCCGACCGAACGCCGCGTGCAGAACTACTACGGCGTGCGCTGCGACACCTCGCTGCCCTACGACCCGGACTTCACGCCGCCCTTCCGCGGCGACGCGAAGAGCCTGAAGCCTGCTGACCAGGTCCCGATCAGCCGCCGCAACTTCATCGAGCTCTGCGAGGAGCTGACGATAGAGGACGAGAAGCAGTTCGAGGACCTGTTCCGCAAGCTCGGCCTCTCGGTCGACTGGACGCAGACGTACCGGACCATCTCGGACGACACGATCCGCACGAGCCAGCTCGCGTTCCTGCGTAACCTCGACCGCGGTGAGGCGTACCAGGCCATGGCGCCCACCCTCTGGGACATCGACTTCCGCTCCGCCATCGCGCAGGCCGAGCTCGAGGACCGCGATCAGCAGGCCTCTTACCACCGGGTCGCCTTCCACAAGAGCGACGGCTCGGGCGACATCCACATCGAGACGACGCGCCCCGAGCTGCTGGCCGCCTGCGTCGCCCTCGTGGCGAACCCCGACGACGAGCGCTACCAGCCCTACTTCGGCTCGACCGTGCGCACGCCGCTGTTCGACGTCGAGGTGCCGGTCCTCCCCCACCCGCTCGCCGTGAAGGACAAGGGCACCGGCATCGCGATGATCTGCACGTTCGGCGACGTGACCGACATCATCTGGTGGCGCGAGCTCGACCTGCCGAACCGCACGATCCTCGGCCGCGACGGCCGCATCATCGACGAGGCCCCGGACGTGCTCGTGACGGATGCGGCCAAGGCGGCGTACGCGGAACTCGCCGGCAAGACGGTGTTCAGCGCCAAGAAGCGCATCGTCGAGCTGCTGCAGGAGTCCGGTGAGCTGCTCGAGGTCTCGAAGCCCTTCACCCACCCCGTGAAGTTCTACGAGAAGGGCGACCGCCCGCTCGAGATCGTCTCCACCCGCCAGTGGTACCTCCGCAACGGTGCGCGCGACGCGGAGCTCCGCGACAAGCTCATCGAGATGGGCCGCGGCATGGGCTGGCACCCGGACTTCATGCGCGTGCGCTACGAGAACTGGACGAACGGCCTCACCGGCGACTGGCTCGTCTCGCGCCAGCGCTTCTTCGGTGTGCCGATCCCGGTCTGGTACGGCCTCGACGAGAACGGCGAGCGGGACTACGACCGCGTGCTGACCCCGGATGTCTCCCGCCTGCCGGTCGACCCGACCACGGACGTTCCCGACGGCTACACCGAGGACCAGCGCGGCGTGCCCGGGGGCTTCGACGCCGAGCGCGACATCTTCGACACCTGGGCGACGTCCTCCCTCACCCCGCAGCTTGCGGGCGGGTGGGAGCGCGACCCCGAGCTCTGGAACCTCGTGGCTCCGTTCGACGTCCGCCCGCAGGGTCAGGACATCATCCGCACGTGGCTGTTCTCGACCATGGTGCGCTCGGTCCTCGAGGACGGCCGCGCGCCGTGGACGGATGCCGCCATCTCGGGCTTCATCGTCGACCCCGACCGCAAGAAGATGTCGAAGTCGAAGGGCAACGTCGTGACGCCTGCCGACATCCTCGACGCGCACGGCACCGACGCCGTCCGATACTGGGCGGCCTCGAGCCGGCTCGGCGCCGACGCGGCGTTCGACCCGCAGAACCCGACGCAGGTGAAGATCGGTCGTCGCCTGGCGATCAAGGTTCTGAACGCGGCGAAGTTCGTGCTCTCGTTCCCCGTGCCCGAGGACGCCCGCATCACGCACGCGCTCGACGCGTCGATGCTCGCCACCCTCGATCAGGTCGTCCGGGATGCCACGAAGGCGTTCGACGCGTTCGACCACGCCCGCGCCCTCGAGATCACCGAGTCGTTCTTCTGGACGTTCTGCGACGACTACCTCGAGCTCGTGAAGGAGCGCGCCTACAACCAGGCCGACTCCGGTCAGGCATCGGCCGCGCTCGCCCTCCGTATGGCACTGTCGACGCTGCTGCGCCTGCTGGCGCCCGTCCTGTCGTTCGCTGCCGAAGAGGCGTGGTCGTGGTTCGAGGAGGGGTCCGTGCACACCGCTGAGTGGCCTGTGCCCGTGGGCATCGATGGCGACCCTGCCGTGCTCCGCACGGTCGGCGAGGCGCTCATCTCGGTGCGCCGCGCGAAGACCGAGGCGAAAGCCTCGCAGAAGACCCCCGTCGACTCGTTGACGATCACCGGCCCGGATGCGGCCCTCGACGCGATCCGCTCCGCGGAGGGCGACCTCGCCGCCGTCGGACGCATCGCGCAGGTGTCCTACGCCGCCGGGGACACCGTGTCGGTCGGCGACATCGTCCTCACCCCGCAGGAGGCCTGACGTGCAACTCGGAACCCGGTGGACCAGCGGCGACCAGCCGCCCGCAGCCGTGCCGCAGGTCCTGCGCGAGCAGATCGCGGCGGTCGACGCATCCGTGGATCAGGATCCGCTCGGTCAGCCGCGACCGCGGTGGACCCTCACCTGGCTGGAGGGCCGCCCGGTCGCGGAACTCGACACCGGCGTGGTCGTGCGCGTGGACCGCGAGGGTGAGGTCGTCGTCGGTCATCTCGACGACGACGGCATGTCCTGAGCCCGGCTCAGCCGCGGGGGTGATGCGCCAGGTGCGCGACGACGTCGGCTCGCGTGTCGTTGATGCGCTCCTCAGCCGCCGATCGAACGAGCGCCTGATCGGCGCGACGCAGCATCCGTGCGGCGACCGCCGCTTGGACCGAGGTCGTCGCCGCCCACAGCGCGGCCTCGAGCCGTGTGGGCCGGACGGTGACGTCCAGCGTGGGGATCGTGATCGTGGTCATCGTCCGTCTCCGTCCTCGGGTAGTGCGAATGCGTCCACCCGGACGGTGAACGGCACGCGGTCGGGGTCTTCCTCGTGGCCGCGCGCGGAAGCGGCGACCTCGTCGACGATCTCGGACAGTCGCCGGATCATGTCCTTCGCCTGATCGGGCGTCAGACGGATGTTGGCGGTCGAGATGATCGCCGTGCCGTCGTCTCCCTTGTCGGGATCGGCGATGCTCTCGGTCACATGCCGCATGAGCTGCTGCTGACGACGGCCGAGGAACTCGTTCATGATGAGCTGGGTCGCCGAGCGACCAGCCGGTGAGGCCATCGCCTCAGGGCTGTCGAACGACACGGACTTGTCGGACCGCTCCCACCACCGCTCCCGGGCGGATCCCCGCTCCGGGATCTCGCGGATCAGGTCCTGCTTTGCGAGGGCCCGCAGGTGGTAGCTGGTGGCGCCCGAGGACTCCCCCGTGCGCTCGGCCAGCGAACTCGCCGTCTGCGGCCCGTACTGCGACAGGATGTCGAAGAGCTGCACGCGGAGCGGATGCGCCAAAGCGCGCAACGCTCCGGCATCAAGGGTGCGGTCCGCCCGCCGCATCGGTGTCTCGCTCATGTTACAAAGATATCTTTGCAAGCTATTCTTTGCAAGCATTCCTTTGCATTCTCGATCGCGCGGGCGGCGCGCGCGGGCGACGTACGCTGGGACGATGACGGATGCCGCGACCAACCCGCTCCTCGCCCCCTCTCCCCTCCCCTTCGACCTGCCGGATTACCCGAACATCCGCCCGGAGCACTACCTCCCGGCGTTCGAGCAGGCCTTCGCCTCGCACCGCGCCGAGATCGACGCGATCGCGACGTCCTCCGACGCGCCGACGTTCGAGAACACGCTGGTCGCGCTCGAGCGGTCCGGCGAGACCCTCGGGCGAGTCGCGCGCATCTTCTACACCGTGAGCTCCGCCCACGCGACGGCCGAGATCCAGGAGATCGACGAGCAGCTCGCCCCGCTCATGGCCGCTCACCACGACGCCGTGACGCTCGATGCGCGCCTGTACGGGCGGGTCGCCGACGTGCATGCCCGCCTCGACGATCTCGGCCTGGAGGGCGAGGACCGGTACCTCGTAGAGCGCACCTACCGCGAGATGACGGGCGCCGGCGCGGGCCTCGACGAGGCGGACAAGACGGTCCTGACGGAGCTGAACCAGCAGCTGTCCATGCTCACCACGACGTTCGAGAAGAACCTCCTCGCCGACACCAACGACCTCGCCGTGGTCTTCGACGAGGCCGCCGAGCTCGACGGACTCACCGAGGGCGAACTGTCGGCGGCGGCACGCAATGCCACCGAGCGGGGCCTCGAGGGCAAGTACGTCGTCACGCTCACCCTCTTCACGGGGCACCCGTACCTCTCGTCGCTCACCTCCCGGGCGAGCCGCGAACGCCTCATGGCGGCATCCCGATCCCGGGGGCGCCGAGGCAACGCCAACGACAACCGCGAGGTGCTCACCGAGATCGTGCGGCTGCGCTCCGAGCGTGCTCGGGTCCTCGGATACGACTCGCACGCGGCCTACGTCACCGCCGACGAGACCGCCGGCTCCCCCGAAGCGGTGCACGAGCTCCTGCGCCGACTCGCGGTCCCCGCCGCAGAGAACGCGCGCCGGGAGCAGGCAGCCCTGCAGGAGATCATCGACAGCGAAGGTGACGGGTTCCCCCTCGCCGCGCACGACTGGGCCTTCTACACGGAGCGCGTGCGAGCCGCACGGTACGACCTCGATCGGACGGCCCTGCGACCCTGGTTCGAAGCCGAACGCGTCCTCGTCGACGGCGTGTTCCGCGCTGCGACGGATCTCTACGGCATCACGTTCACCGAGCGTGCCGACCTTCCCGCGTATCACCCCGAGGCACGTGTCTTCGAGGTCCGCAACGAGGACGGCTCCCACCTCGGCCTGTACGTCCTCGATCTGTACACGCGCGATTCCAAGCGCGGCGGGGCGTGGATGAACTCGATCGTGTCGCAGTCCGCACTGCGCGGCACGGCGCCGATCGTCATCAACAATCTCAATGTGCCCCAGCCCGCTCCCGGCAGCCCCACGCTCCTGACCCTCGACGAGGTGACGACGCTGTTCCACGAGTTCGGCCATGCGCTGCACGGACTCTTCGCCACCGTCACGTATCCGCACTTCGCCGGCACCTCGGTGTTCCGCGACTTCGTGGAGTTCCCCAGCCAGGTCAACGAGATGTGGATCTTCTGGCCCGAGGTGGTCGCGTCCTACGCACGCCACGTCGACACCGACGAGCCGCTTCCCGCCGACGTCGTCCGGAAGCTCCGCGAGTCTGAGGCGTTCAATCAGGGCTTCGCGACGAGCGAGTACCTGGCCGCTTCCTGGATCGATCAGGCCTGGCACAGTCTGGATGGCGAGGACACCGCCGTCGCCATCGACGTCGACGCGTTCGAGGCCACGGCGCTTGCCGACATCGGTCTCGACAACCCTGCCGTCCCGACCCGGTACTCGTCGACCTACTTCGCTCACATCTTCTCGGGCGGCTACAGCGCGGGCTATTACTCCTACATCTGGAGCGAGGTCCTCGACGCCGACACGGTGGAGTGGTTCCGCGAGAACGGCGGCCTGACGCGCGAGAACGGCGATCGATTCCGCACCAGGCTGCTGGGCGTCGGCGGGTCGAAGGACCCGCTCGAGGCCTACCGCGACTTCCGCGGACGCGATGCGCGGATCGAGCCCCTGCTCCAGCGGCGCGGTCTCACCGGCTGAGCCCGGACGAAAAGGGCGCCGCCTCCCTCCGGAGGCGGCGCCCTTTTCGATATCGGATGCCGGTGGTCAGGCGCTCTTGCGCTTCTGCCGCAGGACGAGCGTGGGCGGTGCCCCCTCTTCGACGGCCGCCCGCGTGACGATCACCTTATCGACGTCCTCCGCCGAGGGGATCTCGAACATGATCGGACCGAGCACGTCTTCGAGGATGGCCCGGAGTCCGCGAGCGCCGGTCTTGCGCGCGACGGCGAGGTCGGCGATCGCGCGGAGCGCCTCCTCCTCGAACTCGAGCTCGACGCCGTCGAGCTCGAACATGCGCTGGTACTGCTTCACGAAGGCGTTCTTGGGTCCGGTCAGGATCTCGATGAGCGCGCTCTGGTCCAGTGGCGACACCGTCGTCACGACCGGCAGACGGCCGATGAACTCGGGGATCAGACCGAACTTGTGGAGGTCCTCGGGGAGCACGTCGCGGAAGACGTCGAGCTCCTGCTCCTTGTCCTGCAGCGGAGCACCGAAGCCGACACCGTGCTTGCCCACACGCGAGGAGATGATGTCCTCGAGGCCTGCGAAGGCGCCGGCGACGATGAACAAGACGTTCGTCGTATCGATCTGGATGAACTCCTGATGCGGGTGCTTGCGGCCGCCCTGCGGCGGCACGGAGGCGACGGTGCCCTCGAGGATCTTCAGGAGCGCCTGCTGCACGCCCTCGCCCGACACGTCGCGGGTGATCGAGGGATTCTCGGCCTTGCGGGCGATCTTGTCGACCTCGTCGATGTAGATGATGCCGGTCTCAGCGCGCTTCACGTCGAAGTCAGAGGCCTGCAGGAGCTTGAGCAGGATGTTCTCGACGTCCTCGCCGACGTAGCCGGCCTCGGTGAGAGCCGTGGCATCCGCGACCGCGAAGGGGACGTTCAGACGCTTCGCGAGGGTCTGCGCGAGATACGTCTTGCCGCAACCGGTCGGACCCAGCAGCAGGATGTTGCTCTTGGCGATCTCGATCTCGTCTGCCCGCTGCTCTGCGGACTGGATCGTGCTGCGAGCGCGGACACGCTTGTAGTGGTTGTAGACGGCGACCGCGAGTGCCCGCTTGGCGGGGTCCTGCCCGACGACGTACTCCTCGAGGAAGCTGAAGATCTCGCGCGGCTTCGGGAGGTCGAAGTCCTTGACCTCGCCGTCACCGGACTCCGCCATCCGCTCTTCGATGATCTCGTTGCAGAGTTCGACGCACTCGTCGCAGATGTACACGCCGGGACCGGCGATCAGCTGCTGGACCTGCTTCTGGCTCTTGCCGCAGAAGGAACACTTGAACAGGTCGGCGCTCTCACCGATGCGTGCCATGGTGTTCCCCCTCAGGATTCAGGCCGGTGCAGTCGAGCCTAACCGCAGATCCGGACACCGGGCGGATTGCGACACGGGTGTGGACGACGATGCCCCGCCGACGGGTCGGCGGGGCATCGTCTGACAGACCTCAGGCCGTGATGGCCGCGGGCGTGCGCTTGCGGGACGTGAGCACCTGGTCGACGATCCCGTACTCCAGCGCTTCCTGCGCGGAGAGGATCTTGTCGCGATCGATGTCCTTGTTGACCTGCTCGACGGAGCGGTTCGTGTGGTGAGCCATCGTCTCTTCGAGCCAGGTCCGCATGCGGAGGATCTCCGCCGCCTGGATCTCGATGTCGGACGCCTGACCGTGACCGGACTCGCCGACGGCGGGCTGGTGCATCAGGATGCGGGCGTTCGGCAGGGCGAGCCGCTTGCCGGGCGCACCGGCCGCGAGCAGGACGGATGCCGCCGACGCCGCCTGGCCGAGGACGACCGTCGACACCTGGGGCGAGATGTACTGCATGGTGTCGTAGATCGCCGTCATCGCGGTGAACGAACCACCGGGCGAGTTGATGTACATGATGATGTCGCGGTCGGGGTCCATCGACTCGAGGACCAGCAGCTGCGCCATCACGTCGTCGGCGGATGCGTCGTCGACCTGTACGCCGAGGAAGATCACGCGGTCTTCGAACAGCTTGTTGTACGGGTCCTGGCGCTTGTAGCCGTAGGCGGTGCGCTCCTCGAACTGCGGCAGGATGTACCGGCTCGAGGGCATCATGTCGCTCTGCGCGCGACCGAAGATGGGGGTGTTCATGCGTTGTCCTCCGACGCTCAGTTCTCGGTCCCGCCGCCGCCGGTGACGTCGGCAGCGTGTTCGCGGATGTGGTCGACGAAGCCGTACTCGAGCGCTTCGTCGGCGGTGAACCAGCGGTCGCGGTCACCGTCGGCGTTGATCTGCTCGACCGACTTGCCGGTCTGGGCGGAGGTGATCTCCGCGAGACGGTTCTTCATCGACACGATGAGCTGCGCCTGCGTCTGGATGTCGCTGGACGTGCCGCCGAAGCCGCCGTGCGGCTGGTGCAGCAGGACGCGGGCGTTGGGGGTGATGTAGCGCTTGCCCTTCGTGCCGCTGGTCAGCAGGAGCTGGCCCATCGAGGCGGCCATGCCGATGCCGACGGTGACGATGTCGTTGGGCACGAACTGCATCGTGTCGTAGATCGCCATACCCGCGGTGATCGAGCCACCCGGCGAGTTGATGTAGAGGTAGATGTCCTTCTCGGAATCCTCGGCCGCGAGCAGCAGGATCTTGGCGCAGATCTCGTTCGCGTTCTCGTCGCGCACCTCGGAACCGAGCCAGATGATTCGGTCCTTCAGCAGCCGGTCGAAGACACTGGTCGCCATAAGGGGTTCAGCCATGGATGCTCTCCTGGATTCGTGTTCGTGCTTCGAATCTAGTGGCGCGTTCCGAGCGTCTCGCCCGTGTTCGCCGTGGGCATACCACCGGCGGCATCCACCGCCTCCGGCGACGTGGACGATGCCCGGAAACGACGACGGGCGGCGGGGCCCGAAGGCACCCACCGCCCGTCGATGAGGGTCACTCGCTGTCGGCGGCCTTCTTCGTGGCGCGCTTGGCGGGAGCCTTCTTCGCGGGCTCCTCGGCCGCATCCGCGTCGGCCTTCTTGGCGGCGGGCTTGCGAGCCGGCGCCTTCTTGGCGGCGGGCTTCTCGTCCGCGGCGTCGTCGGCGTCGTCCGCCTTCTTCGCGGCGGGCTTCTTGGCCGGAGCCTTCTTCGCGGGGGCCTTCTTGGCGGCGGGCTTCTCGTCCGCGGCCTCGGTGGCCTCGTCTGCAGCCTCGTCGTCCTCGGCGGCGAAGCCGGTCAGGTCGACCTTCTTGCCGTTGGTGTCGACGACGGTCACCTTGCCGAGCGCGACGGCGAGGGCCTTGTTGCGGGCGACTTCACCGACCATCATCGGGATCTGGTTGCCCTCCTGCAGGGCGTTGACGAAGTCCTGCGGCGACATGCCGTACTGCGCCGACGACTGGATGAGGTACTGGGTGAGCTCCTCCTGGGAGACCTGCACCTCGTGCTTCTCAGCGATCTTGTCGAGGATCATCTGCGTGCGGAACTGCTTCTCGCTCGCTTCGGTGACCTCTGCGCGGTGGACGTCGTCCTCGAGGCGACCCTCACCCTCGAGGTGGGTGTGCACCTCGTCCTCGACGAGCTTGGCGGGAACGGGAATGTCCGCCTTCTCGATGAGGACCTCGATGAGCTTGTCGCGCGCGGCGGAGCCCTGCGTGAAGACGGCCTGCTCCGAGACGCGCTCGACGAGGCTCTCGCGGAGTTCGCCGATCGTGTCGAACTCGGAGGCGACCTGAGCGAAGTCGTCGTCGGCCTCGGGGAGCTCGCGCTCCTTGACGGCCTTGACGGACACGGCGACCTCGGCCTCTTCACCGGCGTGGTCGCCGCCGACGAGCTTCGAACGGAACGTGGTGTCCTCGCCGGCGGTGAGCGACTCGATGGCGTCGTCGATGCCCTCGAGGAGCTCGCCCGAGCCCACCTCGTAGGAGACGCCCTCGGCGCGGTCGATCTCGTTGCCCTCGATCGTGGCGACGAGGTCGAGCTCGACGAAGTCGCCGGCCTTGGCGGGACGGTCGACGGTCACGAGCGTGCCGAAGCGGCTGCGGAGCTTGTCGAGCTCGGCATCCACCGCAGCCTCATCGGTCTCGACGGCGTCGACCTCGATGGTGATGTCGTCGTAGGCGGGAAGCTCGAACTCGGGGCGGACGTCCACCTCGACCTCGACCTTGAGGTCGCCGGAGAAGTCCTTCGTGCTCGGCCACTCCACGATCTCGGCGGCGGGACGACCGACGATGCGGACGTCGTTCGCCGTCACGGCCTCGCGGTAGAAGACGTCGAGGCCTTCGCTGACCGCGTGCTCGAGGACGGCCTCGCGACCGACGCGCTGGTCGATGATCGGTGCCGGGACCTTGCCCTTGCGGAAACCGGGGATCTGCACGTCCTGCGCGATGTGCTCGTACGCGTGCGAGATGCTCGGCTTGAGCTCCTCGGGGGTGACCGTGATGTGGAGCTTCACCCGGGTGGGGCTGAGCTGCTCGACGGTGCTGGTGACCATGCCTGTCGTTCTCCTTGTCCGGCCGCGCACACGCGCGTCCGTTCGGTGATCTGGGTTCGTGGGGCCGTTGTCGGGGCGACAGGATTTGAACCTGCGGCCTCCCGCTCCCAAAGCGGGCGCTCTACCAAGCTGAGCTACGCCCCGGGCGCGCACGCTGGCGAGCGCCGAAAAACGGCCGTTGGTAAGTCTAGCCGACCATGTCCGCTACACTCGTCGAGGCGCTGTCCTCAGCGTCGACGGGGATGTAGCTCAATGGTAGAGCCTCAGTCTTCCAAACTGATTACGCGGGTTCGATTCCCGTCATCCCCTCCACACACCCTCGCCCGGCTCACACCGAGCTGTAGGCGACGATCCCCCGCCGGACGGCGTCCAGCGCCTTCCGCGCGGTCACGGCGACGTCCGCGTCCGCGACGATCGAGAGCTGGTCGAGCAGATCGATCGTCTGCTTCGTCCAGCGCACGAAGTCGCCTGCGGCGAGGTCGGCCTCGGAGAGGACCAGATCCAACGAGCCACCGCGCGCCCACGAGTTCATGGCCTGCGCCAGGCCCGTGGCGAGCGGTTCGGTTCCCGGCAGGTGATGCTCCTGCTCGAGGTCGTCGAGGCGGCTCCAGAGCTCCTGCGTCTTCGTCAGCGCATCGCGGAAAGGACCTCGCGGCAGGCGGTACTCCCCCGCCTCATCCCGACGCGGCTCGTACACGAGGCACGACGCGAGGGCAGCCAAGCCTGCGGCATCCAGGTTCTTCCAGAGTCCGCGACGCAGCGACTCGGCGACCAGGAGGTCGCGTTCGCCGTAGATGCGTCGCATCGTGCGTCCGGCGGCGGTCAGCGCGGCCGCGCCGTCCTCGAAGGCGACGTAGTTCAGCTCGGCGAGGACATCGATGATGCGGTCGAAGATCCGCGCGACGGTGCCGGTGCGGGTCTCGATGTCGCGTCGCGTCCGGTCCGTCCGGCGCCGCAGCTTCCAGTACCGCTCCGCCCAGCGCGCGTGGTTCTCGCGGTCCGGGCAGGAATGGCAGGGATGCCGCTGCATCCGATGTCGCAGGGACTGGATCTCGTTCTGCCGCTGCTGCCGGATGCGGGCGGGCGCGGTGCGGTCGGCACGGTTGAGCTTCTCGGCGTCGCTGAGGTCGCGACGGATGCCGGAGTACTCGGCGAAGTCGCCCCGGTCGCACGTCATGGACTTCTCGTAGCCGGCAAGGGATGCCTCGGCATCCTTCACCTGGCGGGCGAGGCCGACGACGGCGCGGTCCGCCTGGAACTGGGCGAACGAGGACTCGAGGATCTCGCGGGCACGCTCGCGACCGAACTGGTCGATCAGGTTGACGGCCATGTTGTAGGTCGGGCGGAAGCTCGAGTTCAACGGATAGGTGCGTCGAGACGCGAGAGCGGCGACGGCCTGCGGATCGAGGGACTCGGTCCACTGCACGACAGCATGGCCCTCGACGTCGATGCCGCGCCGGCCGGCACGGCCGGTCAGCTGCGTGTACTCGCCGGACGTGATGGCGACCCGCGCCTCGCCGTTGAACTTCTCGAGCTTCTCGAGGACGACCGTCCGCGCCGGCATGTTGATGCCGAGCGCGAGGGTCTCGGTCGCGAAGACCACCTTGACGAGCTTGCGACGGAAGAGCTCTTCGACGACCTCCTTGAAGGCCGGCAGCATGCCCGCGTGGTGCGCGGCGACGCCGCGCTCCAGGTTCTCGCGCCACTCCCAGTAGCCGAGGACGGCGAGGTCCTCGTCCTGCAGCGGACGAAGGCGATCGTCGATGATCGCCCGGATCTCATCGCGCTCGGCCGTGTCGGTCAGCCGCACTCCCGACCGCCGGACCTGCTGGACGGCGGCATCGCAGCCGACGCGACTGAAGATGAAGAAGATGGCGGGCAGGAGGTTCGACCGGCCGAGGAGCTCCACGACGTGCGGGCGGTCCATCCGCTCGATGCGCGCCGCCGTCGACGGCCGCACGGGACGCTTGCCACCGCGGTGCGGGCGTCGGCGTTCCTGGTCGCCGCGGGACCGGTACTCGATCGCCCGGCGGTTGTTCTCGTAGGTCGCGGCCTTCGGCGAACGGATGCGGGTGAGTTCCTGGTTCACCTGCGCGGTGGCCACACCGGCACGATCATCGAACAGCGGCAACAGGTCACCGCGGACCAGCACATGCTGCTCGAGCGGGACGGGGCGGGTCTCGGAGACGATGACGGCGGTGTCGCCCCGCACGGTGTCGAGCCAGTCGCCGAACTCCTCCGCGTTCGAGACGGTCGCCGACAGCGAGACGAGCCGGACGGCCGGCGGCAGGTGGAGGATGACCTCCTCCCAGACCGGCCCGCGGAAGCGGTCGGCGAGATAGTGGACCTCGTCCATGACGACGTAGCGGAGGCCCCGGAGCGCAGGCGAATCCGCGTACAGCATGTTCCGGAGCACCTCGGTCGTCATAACGACGACCCGCGCGTTCCCGTTGATGTTCGTGTCGCCGGTGAGCAGACCGACCTGGTCCTCGCCGTAGACCTCCTGCAGCTCGCGGAACTTCTGATTCGACAGGGCCTTCATGGGCGTCGTGTAGAACGCCTTGTCCCCCGGCTCCCGCATCGCGAGATGGATCGCGAATTCGCCGACGATCGTCTTGCCGGCACCGGTCGGCGCCGCGACGAGGACGCTGCGACCGTCTTCGAGGGCCTGGCATCCCTCGACCTGGAACGGGTCGAGGTCGAACCGCTGCATCTCGGCGAACGACGCCGAGATCGGATGCCGACGGCCGGACTGCGCACGTGCGTATCGCGCCGCGAAGTCCGTCATGCGATCGGGCCGAGGAGTTCCGCCTCGCGCTTGCGCTTGCGGCGGTCGAACAGCATCGACAGGCCGGCCGCGGCGAAGAAGAGGACCGTGAGGATCGCGGCCAGGATGAGCATGCTGACGACGTCGGCCGAGGGGGTGGCGGCACCGGCGAACACGGTCGCGATCACGATCGCCACCCGCCAGCCCTTCATGATCTCGCGCCCCGTCATGACCCCCGCCAGGTTGAGCGCCACCAGGAACACGGGCGTCACGTAGGAGACGCCGACGACGATCAGGAGCTTGAAGACGAAGTCGTAGTAGTACTTGGCGTCGTAGAAGTTCGACGCCCCGTCGGGTGTGAAGCCCGCCATGAGCTCGACGAGATGAGGGAGGATGAGCCACCCCGTGAACGCTCCGGCGAAGAAGAGCGGTACGGCCGCCGCGACGAACCCGACCGTGTAGCGGACCTCTTTACGGGTCAGACCCGGCATGAGGAACGCCCAGATCTGCCACAACCAGACCGGTGCCGAGATCAAGAGGCCGACGGCGAACGCGATCCGGACGCGAAGATCGAAGGCGGAGGTCACCGTCGCGAACATGAGGGTGACGGCGTTCTCCTGACCGCGTTGCTCCGCCACCACGCGGATCGGCTCCGTGATCGCCCAGATGATCGCGTCGCCGAGCGCGAAGGACACGATCATCCCGACGACCAGTGCCACGGCGGCGATGATGAGCCGCTTGCGGAACTCGCGGAGATGGTCGCCGAGCGACATCCGCTTGTCCCGGAGAGGGGCGTCGTCGGTGGCGGCGGCGTCCCGGTCGGTGGTCGTCACCGCGTCAGGAGGAGGTGGGGCCCTGCGATGGGCCCTGCGCGGGCGGAGGCGTCAGGCCCGTCACCGACGTCGGAGCCTGCGGCTGCTGGTGCGCCGGCGTCTCGGCCGGACCGTCCTCTTCCTTCATCGCCTTCATCTCACCCTTGAACACGCGGGCGGACTGGCCGACGCTCTTCGCGAGGGCAGGCAGCTTCGCCGCTCCGAACAGAAGCAGGATCACCGCCAAGACGACGAGAAGGTGCCATCCTTGCAAGCCCATGAAAGCTCCTCGGGGTAGATGTGACCTCAGTCTAACCGCCCCAGGTGAACAGAGACCCTCAGGCGTACTGCGCGAGCCCGGCATCCGCCCAGGTGCGAGCAGCTTCTCGCGCATCGGGGGGCGAGACGATCTCGACATCGCCGCCGAGCCGCGCCGCCAGCCGCTTGAGGCTGCGTTCATCGCCGACGCGGAGGCTCACCGAGCGGAACTCGCCCTTGCCCCGGACCACGGCGCGCGCCGCGAACTCGCCGAGCAGAGGGACGACGTCCTTGCGGCAGCGCAGCTCGACCACCACGTCGGTCTCGCGCGGCTCGAACAGCCCCGGCAGAGGATCGGCACCGTGCGTGCTCGGGATGTCGGTGAGGACGACGTCCGACACGCGGTCGAGATGGAAGGTACGGATCGCCTGCCGCAGATGGCACCACCCCTGGAGGTACCACTGGCCATCAGCGATGTGGACTTTGACGGGGTCGACGGTGCGCGTCGTCGCGGGCGCGTCGGGAGCCCGGTAAGAGAAGGACACCGCGACGCCTCGCTGCACGGCGTCCGCCACCGTCGTCCGCACGTCGTCGACGACGGGCGTCGCGACGATCACCTCGGCGGGAGCGCTCGATGCGCCGGCGGCGAGTTTGGCGAGCAGACCCTGGACGACCCCGCTGTCGCCCACGCCCGGAAGGCTGGCGGCGAGTTGGAGACCGGCGAGCAGTGCGGCCGCTTCGCGCGCGGTCAGTCTCGGCGTCCGCTCCAGCGCGACGGCATTGGTGATCGAGATGGTGTCCTGCTCGTCGAGGAGGTCCCAGTCGATGTCGAAGAGGTCATTCGCCATCTGCCAGAAACCGCCGTCGCCGGGGAGCCCGATGACCGTCAGCTTCTCGACCATCGACCGCATCTCATCCGCCTCGACGTCGAAGTCCCGGGCCGCGTCCGCCACGGTGACCTCGCCCTTGGAGATGAGGTACGGGACGAGCTGCAGGATGAGGGACGCCCTATCGGTCGCCACCAGCGGCTGGGCGCTCATGCCCCGACCTCGGCATGGAGATCCCGTGCGCGACGCAGCCGCGACGCGACGAGCTCGGCGAGGTACGGCGGATCGATCACACGGACCTCGGGGCCGTACGAGGCGAGCTCGTCCGCGAAGACCTGGGCGTCGACGTAGGGCACGAGGCATCCCGTCTCATCTTCGGACAGCGCACGACGGTGGAGGCGGAGGAGCGCCTCGGTGCCGGGCTCGACCTGCAGCCGCGCCTGCTGGCGGGCGGCGACCGCATCCAGGCCGGCGATCGCCTTCTCGCCCGCTCCCTCTCGCAGGGACAGATCGAAGGACGCCCGCGTCACGACGACGTCCGAAGGGATGCGGGACAGGAGGAACGTGCGCTCGGCGTCCTGCAGGAGGTCGAAGCCGTACACGTGCCAGCGACCGTCGTACTCGACGAGGGCCCACGGCTGCACGCGGCGGCGGTGCGCGGCATCCGACCCGCCCTTGATGTAGTCGAACTCGACGACGCGACCCTGCTCGATCGCCCGCTGCAGCGGCGCGAAGGACGGCTCGCGCAAGCTGATGCGCGGCGCGTAGCCGATGATGGGCGCGTCGACCTCGATCCCCAGCGCCTGGATCTTCCGGAGTCCGCTGCGGGCGGATGCCGACATCGAGCTCTCGCCCCACACACCGCTCGCCAGGTTCAGGACCGCGATCTCGGCCGGGGTGAAGTCGATGTCGACGGGGAGCGAGTACTCCGAGGTGGGGACTCGGTAGCGCGCCTCACGCAGATCGTCGGGATCGGCGTAGTCGCCGATCGTCTCGATCGGCACTCCCAGGGAACGCAGACTGTCCTTGTCTCGTTCGAACATCTTCTCGAGTGCGTCTTTGGACGCCCCGGCCGCACCCTGCTCGCGATATCCGGACACGGACGAGAGGATCGTGTCCTTCGTCAGCCCCTGCTCGGTCGCGAGCAATGCGACCACGAGGTTGACGAGTCGTTCCTCGGGCGCGCTGCGGATCGCTTCGGTGGACACATCGCAATCCTAGGCGCGGGACCGGTGCTCGGCCCCGCGGGAGCTCACTGTGTCGCGGTCGGGGAATCGGTCGTCGGGTCGATCCCGAGGATGTCGATCACGTAGACGAGAGTCCCCGTCGGCGGCTCGTTCTGCGCCGACTGACCTTGGACCTTCGCCATGTCGGACGGAACGACCACGAGCACCTGCGAGCCGACCGTCTGACCCTCGATTGCCCGCGCGAAGCCCTCGGAGAACTGGTCCTTCGCGAACGTCACGGCTTCGCCGTTCTGCCACGTCGAATCGAACACCTCTCCGGTGTTCCAGGCGACACCCGTGTACTGCAGCCGGGCGCGGGAGTCGGCGGTGATCTTCTCACCGTCGCCCTTCTTGAGGGTCTTGATGACCAGACCCTTCGGCGGCGCGGCGTCGGGGACGATGATCCCCGGCGTGCCGTCGGGCGCGAGGACCACGGTCGGCACGTTGGCACCGTCGACGTACTGCGGGACCCCGTTGGCCGCCGGCAGGAGGACGGTGTTCACGTCGATGACCAGGACGGCCGACGCGCTCTCGGACAGCCCGGCCTGCTGCACGAACGTCGGGTTGATGTCCTTCGCGGGCATCGCCGCGACGATGCGGGCACCGGGCCGCGCGCAGTCGAGCGCCTTGCCGATCGTGGGGAACGACTGCTCGAGGACGTTCAGCGCGACCAGCTTGGTCGGCGCCGACACGAGCGTCTGACCGGTCTGACCGTTCAGCACCGTGATCCCGATCTGCAGATCCTGCGTCCCCGACGTGATCGGAGTGCCCTTGCCCGTGGCGAGGTCGGTGTACGCGGTCTTCGACACGTAGACCGGATCGGTCGTCGACGCCGTCGGCAAGCCTTCGGCACCCGTCACATCGACGAGATCGAGCGACGATGCGGGCGCGGTGACACGCTCGCAACCGCTGTCGGAGGGTCCGGACGGGGCGCACCCGACGAGGGCCAGGGCAGTCAGGCCGAGTACGGCCACGGCAGCGGGGATCTGACGCATTCGTTCAGTCTACGGTCTCGCCGGAGCGATCCTCGGCGGCCTGACGGGCACCGCCCGCCGCGCGCTGCGCATCGCGCACGCGCTTGCGGAGGTTCTTGTCGGTGATCTCACGATCCCCCACGGCGCCCGGCGTCCACGCCTCGACATCCTCATCCGCGTACGACGGCTTCTTGAGGGCGCGCTTGCGGACGTCGGGCGGCATCGCTCCGGGGGCGAGGCGCCGTGCCGTGAGCAGGAACCCGGTGTGAGCGACCATCCGGTGATCGGGTCGGACCGCGAGCCCCTCGACGTGCCACCCGCGCACCATCGTCTCGGTCGCCTCGGGCTCGGTGAACAATCCCGAGTGGCGGATGTACTCCGCGACGCGGCTCAGCTGCGTCGCGGTCGCGATGTAGCAGAGGACCACGCCGCCGGGCGTGAGTGCGTCGGCGACGACGTCGATGCACTCCCACGGCGCGAGCATGTCGAGGACGACGCGGTCGACGCTGCCGGGCTCGGTCACCTGCGGGAGCTGCTCGGCGAGATCGCCCACGACGACCCGCCACGACTCGGGGTAGTGGCCGAAGAACGTCTCGACGTTCGCCTCGGCGACCTCCGAGAACTCCTCTCGCCGCTCGAACGACAGGAGCCGCCCGGACGGACCGATCGCCCGGAGGAGCCACATCGAGAGGGCGCCCGACCCGACGCCGGCCTCGACGACGGTGGCGCCCGGGAAGATGTCGGCGGAGGCGAGGATCTGCGCGGCATCCTTCGGGTACACGATGGCGGCGCCGCGGGGCATCGACATCACGAAGTCGCGCAGCAGCGGGCGGAGCGCGAGGTATTCGTGGCTCCCGCTGTTGGCGACGACAGAGCCGTCGGGCTGCCCGATGATCGCCTCGTGCCGGAGCACGCCGTGGTGGGTGTGCAGCTCGCCGCCCTCGCGGAGGGTGACGGTGTGGAGACGTCCCTTGGGCCCCGTCAGCTGCACACGGTCACCGAGGCGGAACGGGCCACTCGGCCGCAGGTCGGCGCTCATGCGCGGACCCCCTGACGCACCTGTGCGAGGAGGTCGGCGACATCCGCCACCGTTCGTCCCTCGAGGGTCGGCCACAGGACGTGGGCACCGACCTCGTCGAGCGGGACCATGTGCGGGATGCCGACGGTCGCCGTGCCCGCGGCTATCGCCGAGCGCGTCCCGGTGATCGAGTCCTCGAACGCGACGGTGTCGGCAGGGTCCACGCCGAGCGCCTCGCACGCCTGCAGGTACGGGTCCGGGTGAGGCTTGGGGCGGGCGACGTCGTCGCCGCCGATGACGACGTCGAACGCGTCGAAGTCGATGAGGTCGGTGATGACCCGCGCCATCCGGCTCATCGACATCGTGACGAGAGCGGTCGGGATGCCGGCGTCCCGCAGGTCGCGCAGCAGTTCGCGGGCGCCCGGCCGGAAGGGGACACCCTCCTCGCGGAGCTGGCGCATGACCTCCTCGGTGAGGTGGGCGACGATCTCGTCGACCTCCATGCGCACGCCGGCGCCCTGGAGGATGCGGGCCGCGTCCTCGAGCCCGAGTCCCACCATCCCCAGTCCGTCGTCATGGGTCCAGGTGCCGCCGAAGCGTTCGACGAGCGGGGTCTCGGCAGCCATCCAGTACGGCTCGGTGTCGACGAGGGTGCCGTCCATGTCCCAGAGGACCGCGGCGGGAAGGGGGGAGATCACCGGTCAATGCTACGCGAGCGCATCCGCCCGCCTCGGGGGCAGCGGCGTATCGTGGGGGTACCGACAGAGAGGACGTCCGTGCAGGGACTGGGACAGCGGGTGCTCGTGATCGCCGTCGACGGCTGGAACGACGCCGGAGAGGCGGCCACCGCTGCGGCCTCGCAGCTGCGGACCTCCGGCACGTTCGAGAAGGTGTTCGGCGTCGACCCGGAGCTGTACTTCGACTACCAGTACACGCGGCCGCAGATGCAGGTGGATGCCGACGGCGCCCGTCGCCTGGTCTGGCCCGACGCGACGCTCTGGCGTCCGGCGACACCCCGCGAGGACGGTCCCGACCTGTGGCTCCTCACCGGCACGGAGCCCGCCCGCGCGTGGCAGGCGTTCTCCGCCGAGTTCATCGACGCGGCCCTCCGCGAGGACATCACCGGCATCGTCGCTCTCGGTTCCATGATGAGCGACGTCCCCCACACCCGGCCGATCTCCGTGTTCGCCGGTTCCGAGAACGAGGAGCTCCGCTCGTCGCTCGGGCTGGAGCGATCGACCTACGAAGGCCCCGTCGGCATCCTTTCGGCTCTCGCCGCCGCCGGCGAGGCGGCCGGCATCCCGACGGCCGGGCTCTGGGCGAGCATCCCCCACTACGTCGCCGGGCACACCCCGTCCCCCAAGGCGACGCTGGCGCTCCTCGACAAACTCGAGGAGATCACGGGCGCCACGATCGCCCGCGGCGCGCTGCCCGCGGAGGCCCTCGCGTGGGAGGCGTCGGTCGATGCCGCCGCCGCGGACGACGAGGAGATGACGGAGTACATCCGCCAACTCGAGACCGCGCGCGACGCCTGGGACTCCCCCGAGGCATCCGGCGACGCGATCGCGCAGGAATTCGAGCGCTACCTCCGCCGGCGGGGCGACGGCCCGCGCGGGCCGAAGGACGACCCGCGCCGGTGACCGGCCCCGCTCAGTAGGCCTGCAGGACGCCGAAGGCGAGCAGGATGAGCAGCACGACGCCGAGGACGACCCGGTAGAGCACGAACGGCAGGAAGCTGCCGCGCTTGAGGTAGCGCATCAGGTAGGCGATGACCACGAGGCCGACGCCGAACGAGACCACCGTTGCGATCGCGGTCTCGCCGAGGGTGAACGGCGACTGACCGGGCTCGCGGATCGCCTGCAGGAGCTCGTACAGCCCGCTGCCGAAGACGGCGGGGACGGCGAGCAGGAACGCGACCTCGGCGGCGGCGGGACGCGTGTACCCCATGGCGAGCGCGGCCGTCGTGGTGGCCCCGGAGCGCGAGACGCCGGGGACGAGGGCCAACGACTGCGCGACGCCGAGAGTGAGCCCGTGCCCGATCGTGAGGTCCTTCTCGGTGCGGACGCGCTTTCCGAGCGCGTCGGCGATGCCGAGGATGATGCCGAAGACGATCAGGACGGTCGCCACGAGCCAGAGGTTCCGGAAGGTGTCGCGGATGACGTCCTGGAAGAGGAAGCCGAGCACGCCGATCGGGATCGTGCCGATGATGACGATCCATCCCATACGGGCGTCGGGATCGTTGCGCGGCACACGCCCGGTGAGCGACTTCGCCCATGCGGCGACGATCCGCACGATGCGGTTCCAGAAGTAGACCAGGACCGCGAGCTCGGTGCCGATCTGCGTGATGGCGGTGAACGTCGCACCAGGGTCCTGCGCGTTGGGGAGGAACTCCCCCACGATGCGCAGATGCGCGCTCGAGGAGATCGGGAGGAACTCTGTCAGGCCCTGGACGATACCCAGGATGATGGCGTCGAGTATCGACATGGGGGCCTTTCAGTACGTGCGGATCAGATCGGTGAGCACACGCTGCCCGAAGACGAGGGCGTCGATCGGGACGCGTTCGTCGACACCGTGGAACATCCCGGTGAAGTCGAGGTCGGCGGGCAGTCGCAGCGGCGCGAACCCGAACCCGGCGATGCCGAGCTCGGCGAGGGCCTTGTTGTCGGTCCCTCCCCCCATAAGGTACGGGATGACCGGGATTCCGGGATCATGGCGCCCCAGCGCGCCGACCATCGCGTCGACGAGGTCTCCGGCGAACGGCACCTCGAGTCCGATGTCGCGGTGGACGACCTCGATGCGGATGTCGTCGCCGACGATCCGCTGCACCTGCGCGAGGACCTCGTCCTCGTGCCCCGGCAGGGTGCGGATGTCGATCGCGGCGGTCGCGGCATCCGGGATCACGTTGTGCTTGTACCCGGCGGTCAGACCGGTCGGGTTGGTGGTCGTCCGGAAGGTCGAGCGCAGGAAGGCGGATGCCGCGCCCGCCGTGTCGGCGACGGCGTCGGGATCGTCGGCCAGGGTCCCCGAGAGGTCGGCGAGCGATCCGACGAGCTGACGCGTCGTCGAGGTCAGTTCGATCGGCCACCCGGTGCGCCCGAGTGCGGCGACCGCCTCGGCGAGCCGGGTCACCGCGTTGTCGGGGTGGTGGCGACTGCCGTGCCCGGCCTGCCCCGTGGCGTGGAGCCGGATCCAGATGAGCGCCTTCTCGCCGACCTGCAGCAGGTAGGCGCGCTCGTCACCCACGGCGATCGAGTAGCCGCCGACCTCGCTGATCGCCTCGGTCGCGCCGGCGAACCATTCGGCGCGGTCGCGGACGACCAGCTGGGAGCCTTCGACGCCGCCGTTCTCCTCATCGGCGAAGAAAGCGAGGATGAGGTCCCGCTCGGGCCTCTCCCCCGCCCTGAGCAGCTCGGCGACCGAGGTGAGGATCATGGCGTCCATGTCCTTCATGTCGACGGCGCCGCGGCCCCACAGCATCCCGTCCTTCACGACACCCTCGAAGGGATCGACGCTCCAGTCGGCCGCGACGGCGGGAACGACGTCGAGGTGTCCGTGCAGGACGAGCGCAGGCTTGTCGGGATCGCGTCCCGGCACCCGTGCGACGACATTCGTGCGCCGCGGGATCGGCTCGTAGTACTCGGGGACCAGCCCCAACGACTCGAGGTACGCGCCGACGTACTCGGCGGCCTCGCGCTCGCCGTTCGCGCGTCCTTCGCCGTAGTTCGTCGTGTCGAAGCGGATCAGATCGCGGGCGACGCGCGCGACCTCGGGCAGATCGTCGGGAGCGGACATGCGCCCCACGCTACCCGCGGCGCACCGCGCGCCGCGTCATGCTCACCGTTCGCGGTCGTCCCAGACGAACAGCCGAGCCGCCAGGATGCCGGCGGCGAGCGTCGTCACGAGCATCAGCCCCCAGTAGAGGAACAGGAGCCCTGCGCTGGTCGTGTCACCCGCGAGGTCGGCTGCGGCGGCGCGCATGTACCAGGTGGTGGGCAGACAGTTGAGCACCCACGTCACCGGCTCGGGTATGAGGTGGGAGGGCAGAACGGACCCCGAAGCGAAGATCGCCATCACCGGCAGCACGGCGGCGAGATTGTTCACCGTCTCCGCGCGCCGCGTCCGAGACGCGAGCAGATAGGCGAGCGCGAAGAACATGGCGACGCCGAGCAGCATCGTGAACAGGAGGCGGAAGAGCTGCCAGAGCTGCGAGTATCCCAGGATCATCGAGGTCGCGTGGATCGTCACGATGACGAACAGCGCGAAGATCAGGCGCGAGGGGGTGAGGGCGGCGATGAAGGTGAACTTGGTGGCGGGCGTGGTTCCGAGGAGACGGAGGGTGCCGTTCTCGCGCATCCTCGTGAGCGGAACGGACGTTCCGATGAAGGTGATGGCCAGCAGCCCGATGCACGACAACGCAGCGAGGTTCGCCCGGAGCAGGTCGATCCACACCTCACCGTCGGTGTCCGTCACCGAGTAGGCAGTCCCGGTGCGCTCCACGGCCGCCGCCACCGCCAGCCATTGCGGGTCCGCCTCGGCGTCCAGGACGATGGCGACACCGTTGCGCGCCGCGGCGATCGTGACGTTGGCCGAGGCTTCCTCCTCTTCGGCCATCATGATGCCGGCCGACTCCAGTTCGCGGGCGATCGGAGCACTCTGCGGCACGGCGCTGTCGATCACGACCACCGGATCCGCTCGGCCGCCGACGTTGACCACGAAGTTGAGCCCGATGATCAGCAGGAAGAAGAAGAAGAAGGTGAACAGGATCGAGAACGCGCCTTTTCGGTCCCGGTAGAGGTCCTTGGCGCTCGCCGTCGCCAGCTCCACGAACGCAGAGCGCGGCTCGTATCTCGCGGTGTCAGGCATCGCCGTCGCGCCCTTCGTCGATCTCACGGGCATCCCGGACGATCGACAGGTAGAGATCTTCCAGCGTGGGACTCACGACGCGATAGGACCGGCCGCGAATCTGACGATCCCGCGTCAACAACTCCAACGCCCCATCCGGGTCGGCTGTCGCGTGGCTGACGTGGAATCCTCGAGCATCCTGGGACCACGTCACGGTGTCGGCAGGGAGCACCGATCGTGTGCGACTCAGAGCTTCCTCGCTCACGACGTCGAAGGTCAGCGTCGATCTCCCGCCGTCGATGAGTTCTGCGGGCGGCCCATCTGCCCGGATCCGTCCGGCGACGACGATGACGACTCGATCGCAGATCTGGGCGGCCTCGGCCATGTCGTGCGTGGAGAAGATGATGGTGGTGCCGTCCCGGGCAAGCGATCGGATGAGCTCCAGCAGGTGCTTCCTCGCCTCGGGATCGAGCCCGGCGGACGGCTCATCGAGGATGACGATCTCGGGAATGCCGATGATGGCGACCGCGAGCAGCAGGCGTCGCAGCTGACCGCCCGAGAGGTCGCGTGCGCGGACATCGACCTGCTCCGAGAGGCCCAGGTCGGCGATCACCTGCGCAACGTCCCGATGGGACGAGTGGAACGAGGCGTACAACCTGACCGTCTCTCGGACGGACAGGTATCCGAACACGCTGGCTGACTGCGGTTGCACCGACACCCGCCGGGTGGTCTGACGTCGCTCCCGTCGAGGATCCACGCCGAGGACGGAGACCTCCCCCGATGTCGATGCCCGCAAGCCGGCGACGGTCTCCAGCAGAGTCGACTTGCCGGCACCATTGGGCCCGAGTATGCCGACGACCGTTCCTCGGGAGATCTCGAGGTCGACGTCGTCGAGCGCCGTGCGCCGTCCGTACCGCTTCGTCAGCCGCCTCACCGACACCACCGACGCACGTTCGCGGTCGATGGTCGTGAGAGCGGGCAGGGCGGGATCGCGGTCCATGTCCACAGTCCAGGGCACGGCGCTCGAGAACGCCTCCCCCACGGGGATGACGCCTCTCCCCCTCACAGGGGAGAGGTGCCTCGTCAGCGACACCGCACCGATCCGAAACGAGAAATGGGCCCCTTTCGGGACCCATTTCTTCCTCTGTGCGCGAGGGGGGACTTGAACCCCCACGCCCTATTCGGGCACTAGCACCTCAAGCTAGCGCGTCTACCTATTCCGCCACCCGCGCAGAGTTTTTTCCCTTTGTTTCCTCCGGGATTTCGGTTTCGCAACCGAGGATCGACATTAGCACGTTCTCGGCAGTGCGGATAATCGGCCCGACTTTCCGGCCGCCTACGCGGCGGACACGCCGAACAGGAGACCCAGCAGGTACGTGATCGCCGCCGCACCGAAACCGATCGCCAGCTGACGCAGTCCCCGACGAAGGGGCGGTGCACCCGAGAGCAGACCGACCGTCGCCCCGGTCAGGAGCAGCGCCAGGCCCACCAGGGCGAGTGCCAGGGTTACGGCCGCGAGGCCGGAGAGCCCGAAGATCCACGGCAGGACCGGAATGACCGCGCCCGAGGCGAAGAACGCGAAGCTGGAGGCCGCTGCCCCGAAGGCGGAGCCGACGGACTCGAGGTCGGCAGGCGGCTCGGCGGCGCGGCGGTAGGGGACGGCACGGTCGCTCGCCTGTGCCGTGGCGACGACCTGTCGCGCCCGATCCAACGCCTCTTCCTCGTCGAGTCCTCGCGTCCGGTAGACGAGAGCGAGTTCGTTCGCGTCGAGGTCGAGATCGGGGAGGACGTGGTCGGTGTCGTTGTTCGGATGCGTCGCCTCGATGAGCTCCCGCTGTGACCGGACCGAGACGAACTCCCCCGCGGCCATCGACAGCGCGCCGGCCAGCAGACCCGCGATGCCGCTGAAGAGGACGAACTGCGGCGCGACGCCCGTGGCCCCGATGCCCATCACGAGAGCGAGGTTGGAGACCAGACCGTCATTGGCGCCGAAGACGGCGGCGCGGAAGGTGCCCGACAGCCGCATGCGGCCCCGCGCGGCGAGGCCACGGACGACTTCGCCGTGGATCTTCTCGTCCGCACGCATCGCCGGGGTGGCATGGGGGTCGTCGTCGTACGGCGAGCGGTTCTCGGCGTTCTGGGCGAGCGCCAGGACGAAGATCGACCCGAACCGGCGGGCCATCGTCGCCAGCAGTCGCGTCCGGATGGACGCCCGCGGGAGCCGCGCGGGCTCCCCGCCGAGGAGGCCCAACCAGTGGGCTTCGTGGCGCCCCTCCGCGTCGGCGAGCGCGTCGAGGATCTCGCGCTCCTCCCCCGACTTCCGGGCGGCGAGCTCGCGGTACACGCGCGCTTCGGCACGTTCGTCCGAGAGGTAGGCGGCCCACCGCCGGCGATCTCGGGGGGTGGCGTCGGGCAGGGGCGTCGCGTTCATCGTGCTCATGTCCCTTTCACGGTAGCCACGACGAAGCGCGGGAACCGCCCGAAAGCCGGAACTGCCAGCATTTCGGGGATCCGAAGGGGTCAGGAGTGGACGCGCTTGCGCAGGACCTCGATGCGCGCCTGCAGCTGTGCGACCGTCGCGCGGGCAACCTCGGGGCCGCCGCAGATCCGTCGGAGCTCGGCATGCACGGCGCCGTGCGGTTCGCCGCTCTGCCGGGCGTACAGCCCGACGAGACTGTTGAGCAGCTGCCGCTGTTCGCGGAGCGTGCGATGGAGGGCCGGGGGCAGCGTGTTCTCCGGCTCGCCGGTCGCGTCGGCCGTCGTCTTCTCCTGCGCCTCCCGCGCGTGGCGGTGACGGGTCTGCCGCGACTGCCGCTGCATCAGCAGCTCGTGCACGTGCTCGGGCTCGAGGAGCCCGGGGATCCCGAGGAACTCCTCCTCCTCGAGCGTCCCCGGAACAGCCAGCTGACCGAACTCCTTGCCGTCGTAGAGCACCCGATCGAAATGCGCCGTCGATCCGAGCGCCTGGTAGCTGCCCTCCTCGACGAGCGAGTCGGATGCCTTGTCCTCGCGCTCCGCCTCTTCGAGCAGCGAGTCCTCGAGGCCGTCGTCGTCGCTCTCCTCGCGATCGAGCGCATGGTCGCGCTCACGCTCCATCTCGTTCGCGAGGGCGAGCAGCTGGGGGACGTTGGGGAGGAACACGGATGCCGCTTCGCCGCGACGTCGCGCGCGGACGAAGCGCCCGATGGCCTGCGCGAAGAAGAGCGGTGTCGACGCACTGGTCGCGTAGACGCCGACCGCGAGCCGCGGCACGTCGACGCCCTCTGACACCATGCGGACCGCGACCATCCACCGCGTCGTCGACTGCCCGAAGGTCTCGATGCGCCCCGACGCGGCCTTGTCGTCCGAGAGGACGACCGTGGTCGGCTCCCCCGTGATGTCGCGGAGGATCGCGGCGTAGGCGCGCGCGGCCGTCTGATCCGTCGCGATGACCAGGCCCCCGGCATCCGGCACGTCCTGGCGAACCTCGGTGAGACGGCGGTCGGCCGAACGCAGGACCGCCGAGATCCACTCCCCCTCGGGGTTGAGCGCTGTCCGCCACGCCTGGGAGTTGATGTCCTTCGTGTTGTCCTGGCCGAGGTGGGCTTCGTATTCGTCGCCCGCCTTCGTCCGCCACTTCATCTGCCCGGCGTAGACGTGGAAGAGCACGGGACGCACGACGCCGTCGGCGAGCGCCCGGCCGTAGCCGTAGTTGTAGTCCGTCCGCGACAGGCGGATGCCCTTGTCGTTCGGGTGGTACTCGACGAACGGGATGGGCGCGGTGTCGCTGCGGAACGGGGTGCCCGACAGCAGGAGGCGGCGCGTCGCGCGGCCGTACGCCTCGCGGAGCGCGTCGCCCCAGCTGAGCGCGTCGCCGCCGTGGTGGACTTCGTCGAGGATCACCAGGGCGCGGGAGTCGAGGACGAGTCGCTCGTGGACGGATGCCTTCACCGCGACCTGCGCGTAGGTGACGGCGACCCCGTGGTAGTGCCGCGCCGGCGAGAAGTGCTTGTTGCTGAACCGCGGGTCGAGGCGGATGGAGACACGGGCCGCGGCATCCGCCCACTGGGTCTTCAGGTGCTCGGTCGGGGCGACGACGATGATTCGGTCGATGATCCGCCGCCGCAACAGCTCGCTCGCGAGGCGGAGGGCGAAGGTCGTCTTGCCGGCGCCGGGGGTCGCGGCGGCGAGGAAGTCGCGCGGGCCCCCGCCGATCCCGTCGGGTCCGTCCATCTCGAAGTAACGCTCGAGGGCCTCGGCCTGCCAGGCACGGAGGTTTTGCGCTGTGCCCCACGGCGCGCGCTGCGGGAAGGCGGGAGAGAGGTGCTCGGCGGCGAAACTCCCGAAGTGGGGCTCGTCCGAGGCCGCCCCCTCTTCGCTCGTCATCTCGCTCGTCACGTCGATCCACCCTAATCGCGCCCAGGGACACCGGTCGTCGATCGGGACCGGCGGCATCCGGCGGGTAGCCTCGATGCGGAGGTGCCATGCGCGAGAACGACCAGGCCCCGGATGAGAACCGGTCGCCGTACATACCGAACGCGACCGCCCACCCCTGGCGGCGCATGGTCTCGATCGGAGACTCCTTCACCGAAGGCATCGGCGACCCCTACCCCGATCGCCCGGGTGAGCACCGCGGTTGGGCCGACCGCGTCGCAGCCGTGCTGGCCTCGCAGGTCGACGACTTCGCCTACGCGAACCTCGCTATCCGCGGCAAGCTCATCCGCCAGATCGTCGACGCTCAGATCGAGCCCGCCCTCGCGCTGAAGCCCGACCTCATCACCCTCTCCGCCGGCGGCAACGACGTGATCCGTCCGCAGGGCGATCCGGATGCCGTCGCGGAGCTGTTCGAGGATGCCGTCGCCCGCCTCTCATCGCAGGGCGCGACACTGCTGGTCTTCACCGCGATCGACACCGAGTTCACGCCGGTCTTCCGCGGCATCCGCGGTCGCGTCGCGATCTACAACGAGAACATCCGGGCGATCGCCGACCGCTACGACTGCATCGTGGCCGACCAGTGGGCCTTGAAAGAGGTGCAGGACATGCGCTTCTTCGACGACGACCGCCTGCACTACAACTCCCTCGGACATCACGAGGTCGCACGCATGGTGCTCCGCGCGCTCAACGTGCCGAACGACCTGCAGCCGATGTCGCCCGAGGCCCTGCCACCGACCACGTGGCGGGCGGCCCGGGCGAACGATCTCGTGTGGGCGCGGGCGCACTTCGTCCCGTGGGTGCTGCGACGCCTGCGCCACCAGTCTTCGGGAGACAACGTCACGGCCAAGCGCCCCGACGCGCTGCCGTTCTCGTCGACGCACTCCGGCGACTGAGCTCAGCGCAGTGCCCACAGCGCGACCGCAGCCGCCGACGCGACGTTGAGCGAATCGACACCGCCCCCCATCGGGATGGTGACGATCGAATCGGCCATCGCGAGCGCTGAGGCGGACAGACCCTCCCCCTCGGACCCCATGAGGATCGCGAGCTTCTCGGGCCGGACTGCGGCGAACTCGTCGAGCGACACGGCGTCGTCCGCCAGCGCCATCGCCGCCAGGTGCATTCCCGCGGCCGCGAACAGGGGCGCGGTGGCATCCCACTCGGGAAGGCGCGCCCACGGCACCTGGAAGACCGTACCCATGCTGACCCGGACGCTACGACGGTAGAGCGGGTCTCCGCACCGGGGCGAGACGAGGACGGCGTCGGCGCCCAGCGCGGCGGCGGCCCGGAAGGCGGCCCCGACGTTGGTGTGGTCGACGATGTCCTCGAGGACGACGACCGTCCGGGAGTGCTCGAGGAGCTGCGCGGGATCGGGCTGCACCGGCCTATGCATGGCGGCGAGCGCTCCTCTGTGGACCGCGAACCCGGTCACCTGTTCCGCGACGGTGTCGGGGACGACGTAGACGGGCGCGTCACCGGCGAGAACCGCGACGTCGTCGATCCATTTCTCCTGCACGAGCACGGACCTGGGTCGATGCCCGGCACCCACCGCGCGGGAGATCACCTTCGCCGATTCGGCGATGTAGAGGCCGCCCTCGGGCTCGGCGATCCGGCGCAGCGCCGTGTCGGTGAGTCCCCGGTAGTCCGACAGACGCGGATCCGACGGATTGTCGATGCGGATCGTCGTCATGGCCCCATGCTGTCATGGGCGGGCTGTCATGGGCGGGCTGTCACGGGCCGTGGTGACCTCCGCGAAACGACGACGGCGTAGGCTCGATCCCCTGAGGAGGGCCATGAGCGTGCTGGACCTGGATGCCGAGACGACGGCTGCCGTGGAACGCGCGGCCGACGCGCTCGCCGGGCACCGCGTCGCCGTTCTCACGGGCGCCGGTGTCTCGACGGATTCGGGCATCCCGGACTACCGCGGCAAGGGCGCTCCTGTCCGGACCCCCATGACTGCTCAGCAGTTCCTCGCCGACGACTCGTCGCGGCGGCGCTACTGGGTCGGCAGCCACCTCGGGTGGCGGACGTTCGCCGCCGCAGCCCCCAACGAGGGACACCGGGCCCTGGCGGCGCTCGAGCACGCCGGCATCGCGTCGGGCGTCATCACGCAGAACGTCGACGGCCTGCACGTGCGCGCCGGCAGCCGGCGCGTGGTCGAACTCCACGGCACGATGCGGCGCGTGTCGTGCCTGCACTGCGGCCAGGTCTTCGACCGCCGCGACCTGGCCGTGCGGATCGAGCGCGACAACCCCTGGATCACGGTGCCCGAGAACGTCGAGCTCGGTCCCGACGGCGACGTCCTGCCCGCTGCGAGCGACGGCTTCGTCGTCCCCGACTGCTCCGTCTGCGGCGGGATGCTGAAGCCCGAGGTCGTGTTCTTCGGCGAGTACATCCCGCTCGAGAAGTTCCGCGAAGCCGAGCAGCTCGTCCGCTCGAGTACGGCGCTGCTGATCGCCGGATCCTCCCTGGTCGTGAACTCCGGCATCCGGCTCCTCGACCGCGCCCGCCGCCGGCGGCTGCCCATCGTGATCGTCAACCGCGGCGAGACGCGCGGCGACACGCGCGCAACCGTCAAGATCGACGCCGGGACCTCCGAGGTGCTCACGGTCCTCGGGCGTGAGCTCGCCGGCCGGTGAGGCTGCCGCCTCGTCGTAGGCTCGTCCGGTGACCCTTCTCACCCTCGTGCGCCACGGCGAGACCGACTGGAACCGCGCCCGCCGGATTCAGGGGTCGACCGACATCCCCCTGAACGACACCGGCCGGGAGCAGGCCCGCGCCGCGGGGGTCGCCCTCGCGGATGCACTCGACCGGTCGACGCCCACCGTCATCGTCTCGAGCGACCTGTCCCGGGCAAACGAGACCGCGCGCATCATCGCCGGCATCCTCGACCTGTCCGAACCGCGTACATACCCCGCACTTCAGGAGCGCGGCTACGGGGATGCCGAAGGACTCACCGACACCGAGTTCTTCGACCGCTGGGGGCCCTGGGCGACCGCGGAGGTCCCGGGCGCCGAGCCCTGGCCGGAGGTCACGACCCGAGCACTGCGCGGGATCGAGGAAGCGGTCGCCGATGCCCGCGCGCTGGTCGCACCCGACGAGCCGCACGTCATCGCGGTGGCCCACGGCGCGCTCATTCGCACCGTGATCTCCCACGCGACCTCGGGCGAGTACCCCGAGCCGGGCCACAAGCTCGCCAACGGCTCCGCGCACACCTTCCGGGTGGAGGACGACTGGCTGTCGCTCCTGACCTCGTCAGCACTACCCGTCTGACACGTTCGCCGGGCTCAGGCGAGGCCGAGCGATCGGGCGATGAGGAGCAGCTGCACCTCGGTCGTCCCCTCCCCCACCTCCAGGATCTTCGAGTCACGGAAGTGCCGCGCGACGGGGTACTCGTTGATGAACCCGTTGCCGCCGAAGATCTGCGTCGCGTCGCGAGCGTTGTCCATCGCCGCATCGCTCGAGGTGAGCTTCGCGATGGCCGCCTCGGTCTTGAACGGGCGCCCCGCGTCGCGCAGGCGTGCCGCGTGCAGCCAGGCGAGACGCGACACGTGGACGCGCTGCTGCATGCGCGCGAGCATGAACTGGATGCTCTGGCGCGTTCCCAGCGTCTCGCCGAACACGACACGGCTCTTCGCGTAGTCGACGGCCGCCTCGAGGCATCCCTCCGCCGCCCCCGTGGCGAGCGCCGCGATCGCGATGCGGCCCTCGTCGAGGATGTGGAGGAAGTTCGCGAACCCGCGCCCGCGCTGGCCGAGCAGATTCTCCTCCGGCACCCGCGCGCCCGTGAAGACGAGCGGATGCGTGTCGCTCGCGTGCCAGCCGACCTTGTCGTACGCGGGCCCGACGGTGAACCCCGGCGTGCCGTGCGGGACGATGATCGTCGAGATCTCGCGCGTCTCCGCGCCCGGCTCGCTCGTGACCGCGGTGACCGTCACGAAGCGGGTGATGGAGGTGCCCGAGTTGGTGATGAACTGCTTCGCGCCATCGATCACCCAGTCGCCCGCGTCGAGGCGTGCGGTCGTGCGGGTCGCCCCGGCATCCGATCCCGCCTCCGGTTCCGTCAGCCCGAAGCCGGCGAGCGCACGTCCGGCCAGCAGGTCGGGCAGGTATTCCTCGCGCTGCACGTCGGTTCCGAAGCGGAAGATCGGCATGGCGCCCAGGCTCACCCCCGCTTCAAGCGTGATGGCGATCGACTGATCCACACGCGCGAGCGCCTCGATCGCGAGCCCGAGCGTGACGTAGTCGCCGCCCTGGCCGCCGACCTCGTCGGGGAACGGCAGTCCGAACAGCCCCATGTCGCCCATCTGCGCGACGACGTCCATCGGCAGGGTCTTGGTGCGGTCGGCCTCGTACGAGACCGGCGCGACCACCTCGTCGGCGAACGAGCGGACGAGCCCGGCCAGCTCGACCTGCTCCTCCGTGAGGTCGTATCCCGTCATCGGCAGACTCATGCGAACACCATCGCCCTTCCCGGCTCACGCAACACGTCGGCCACGTCGGTGAGGAACCGGGCCGCTTCGGCCCCGTCCACCAGCCGGTGGTCGAACGACAGACTCAGTGTCATGACATCGCGCAGCGCGACGCCTCCCTCGTGCTCCCACGGCCGGCGCTGCACAGCACCGAGGCCGAGGATGCCGGCCTCCCCCGGCACGAGGATGGGGGTCCCGGCATCCACACCGAACACCCCGTAATTCGTGATCGAGAAGGTCCCGCCGGCGAGATCGGCCGGCGTCGTCTTGCCCGCCCGCGCCGTGTCGGCGAGGGCGCGGATCGACTGGGCGAGGTCCACGAGCGACAGGGCACCGGCGTCCTTCACCGACGGCACGACGAGCCCGCGGTCCGTCGCCGCAGCGATGCCGAGGTTCACCCGCCCGAAGCGGACGATCTCACCCGCCGCGTCGTCCCAGGTCGCGTTGAGCTCGGGGGTCCGGCGAAGGGCCAGGCATACGGCCTTCGCGGCGACGGCCATGATCCCGATGCGGGCGTCGGCGTAGCGCCGGTCGGCGCGCAGTCCCGCCACGAAATCGACGGATGCCGTCACGTCGACCGTCAGGAACGTCGCCGCGTGCGGGGCCGTGAACGCGGAGCGCACCATCGCGTCGGCGGTGTGCTTGCGGACGCCGCGGATCGGGATCCGCTCATCCACGGGCGAGGTCGCCATCGGCGCGACAGGGGCGGCGGGTGCCGGGGCCACCGCCGCAGACTCCGCGGGGTTCCGTGCCGCATAGGACTCCACGTCCTCGCGCGTGATGATGCCGTCGACTCCCTGCGCCGCCACGAGATCGAGATCGACCCCGAGGTCACGGGCGAGTTTGCGCACCGGCGGGGTGGACCGGGGACGCTCGCGCGGCTCGCGCTCGGCAGGGGCGGTCTCGATCGCGTCGTGCGGGGCCGCTTCGCGGACGGCCAGGTCGACGGCCTCTCCGCCGGCCCCTGCCCGCGCCCGCCGCTGCGGACGCGCGTCGCTACGCGGCGCGGCCCCGTAGCCGACGAGGTTCGGCTCGCGCTTCGGCTCAGGTGCATCGACTGCCCCGGCGATGTCGAACGCGATCAGCACCTCGCCGACCGGGACGACATCCCCCTCGGCGTGGTGGATGGCGGAGACCGTGCCGGCGAACGGCGACGGCAACTCGACGACCGCCTTGGCGGTCTCGACCTCGGCGATCGTCTGATTGAGAGCGACCTCGTCGCCGGGGGCGACGTGCCACTGCACGATCTCTGCTTCGCGCAGTCCCTCGCCGAGGTCGGGAAGACGGAACTCGGTGATCACGCGGTCACCTCCGGAACGCCCGAGGGGCGGCCCAGCACCCGGTCGACGGCATCCAGGATGCGGTCGAGGTCGGGCAGGTGATGCTGCTCGAGCTTCGCCGGCGGATAGGGGATGTCATGGCCCGTCACCCGCAGCGGCGGCGCTTCGAGGTAGTGGAAGCACTTCTCGGTGATGCTCGCGATCACCTCCGCGCCGACGCCCGCCTCACGGGCCGCCTCGTGCGTGACCACGACCCGCCCGGTCCGGCGGACGGATGCCGCGACCGTGCCGTAGTCCACGGGCGACAGCGAACGGAGGTCGATGACCTCGAGGGAGATCCCCTCGTCCTCGGCGGCGAGCGCGGCATCCAGCGCCGTCGTCACCTGGGCGCCATAGGTCACGACGGTGACGTCCGTGCCTTCGCGGACCACCCGCGCGAGGCCCATCGGGGCGGCGTCGGCGATGTCGGCGTCGAGGTCGACCTCGCCCTTGGCGTGGTATAGCCGCTTCGGTTCGAAGAACACGACGGGGTCGTCGCTCGCGATCGCCTGACGGAGCATCGTGTACGCGTCCTGCGGGTTCGACACCGCGACGACGCGGAGGCCGGCCGTGTGAACGAAGTACGCCTCGGGCGACTCGGAGTGATGCTCGGCCGCGCCGACACCGCCCGCCCACGGGATGCGGATCGTGATCGGCATCTTCACGCGGCCCTGCGTCCGGTAGTGGAGCTTCGCGACCTGACTGACGATCTGGTCGAAGGCGGGGTAGACGAAGCCGTCGAACTGGATCTCCACGATCGGGCGGAACCCGCGGAATGCGAGCCCGACGGCGGTCCCGACGATCCCCGACTCGGCGAGCGGGGTGTCGACGACCCGGCGCGGACCGAATTCGGACTGCAGACCGTCCGTGATGCGGAACACACCTCCGAGGCGGCCGATGTCCTCCCCCATGACGAGGGTCTTGTCGTCGTCGGCGAGCGCGCGGCGCATGGCGGCGGTGAGGGCTTTGCCCATCGTCATCTCGGTCATCGTGCGGCTCCGCCCGAGAAGCCGTCGAGGTATACGGCGAAGCGGGCGCGCTGCTCGTCGAGCCCGCTGTGCGGTTCGGCGTACACCTGGTCGAACACCCGCAGGGGCTCGGGAGCCCCGGCACCCACGACGGCGCTGCGCATCGCCGCGGTGAAACGGTCGGCATCCGCGGTCAACGTCTGGGCGAAGGCGTCGTCGAACGCACCGAGCGAGCGCAGGTACGACTCGACGCGGGCCAGCGGATCGCGGGCCTTCCAGTGCGCTACCTCGTCGGCGTCGCGGTAGCGGGTCGGATCGTCCGAGGTCGTGTGGGGGCCGACGCGGTAGGTGACGGCCTCGAGGTAGGCGGGACCGCGGCCGCTGCGGGCGTGGTCGGCGGCCCAGCGCATCGCGGCGATGCAGGCGAGGACGTCGTTGCCGTCGACACGCAGGCTCGGGATGCCGAAGCCCGGCGCGCGGTGGGAGATCGGCGTCCGCGACTGCAACTGCACGGGCTCGGAGATCGCCCACTGGTTGTTGGAGCAGACGAAGACGACGGGGACGCCGTACGAGGCCGCGAAGATCATCGCCTCGTTGACATCGCCCTGACTCGTCGCCCCGTCCCCGAAGTAGGCCACCGCGACCTGGTCGCCGCCGTCGCGCTGGATGCCCATGGCGTAGCCGACGGCGTGCAGGCTCTGCGCCCCGATGATGATCTGCGGGTTCGCGACGTGCACGTCGAACGGGTTCCAGCTCGCGTGCTGCGCACCGTGCCAGACCATCACGAAGTCCTTCGGCTGCACGCCGCGGACGACCTCGATGCCGATCTCGCGGTAGCTCGGGAAGAGGAAGTCGTCGTCGTGGCACGCCCACGCGGTACCGACCTGGACGGCCTCCTGACCCTGCGCCGGCGCCCACAGGCCCAGATGCCCTTGCCTCTGAAGGGCGACGCCCTCGGCGTCGAGCCGGCGTGAGAGGAACATGTCGCGGTACACCTGGCGGAGCATGGGGGCATCGACGTCGGCGGCCCACGGGTCCAGCCGCTCGTCGCGCACGCGGCACCCCTCGTGGTCGAGCAGGCGGGCCACATCCTCGGTATCGCTCGCCAGTGCGGCGGCGGGGGTCAGAGTGTCGGTCATCATCGTCCCTCTCTGATCGCGGACGCGCGTCTTGTGGACGGGCGACCGGCGCAGAACACCGGCTTCGTCGCCGGATGATGCGACACTAAGCCGACATCGCACCTCGCTCAAGCATCGAGCGGAACATTGAGCAGGATGCGTAAGCAGCCGACGTGGCCCCTGCTATGGTGTGGCACTATGAGCGCCCTCGACCACGTGGATCTCGAGCTGTTGAACGCCCTCGCCGAAGATCACCGGGCCACTGTGGTCGCGCTCGCGGAGCGCTTGGGGCTCTCGCGGAACACCGTTCAGGCGCGCATGGCGAAGCTCGAACGCTCCGGTGTCTTCCTCTCCTACGAACGGGCCATGTCCCCCGCCGCGCTCGGATACGCGATCGACGCGATCCTTCACGTGCAGGTGCGTCAGGCGGATCTGCCGCGCATCACGGCGGAGTTGCAGGAGATTCCCGAGGTCGTGCAGTGCCACGGCATGAGCGGACCGGTCGACCTCCTGGTCCGCGTCGCAGCGCGTGACACGCAGCACCTCTTCGACATCGACGCTCGCATCCTCGCGATCGACGGCGTCGAACGCACCGAGACGTCGCTCGCGATGGGCGAGGTCATCGGATACCGGGTGCGACCTCTCCTGGCAGCGGCTCGGCGGGGGAACTGACATCCGCGGGCGCGCGCTCCTCGAGGCGGACGAGGATCACGCCCGCGAGGATGAGCGCACCGCCCGCGAACTGCACGCCTGCCGGCGCCTCCCCCAGCAGCAGCCAAGCGAAGCTCAGCGCGAACAGCACCTCCGAGAGCCCGACGAACGACGCCAACCGCGACCCGATACGGGGAACGGCCATGATGCCGAGCGCGTACCCGGTCGCGGTGCACAGTCCCACGAGCACGAGCGGGACGAGCGGCGAGACGGTCGCCCCCAGCACGTCCACGGCAGCGGCCGACGCCGAGAGGGGCAGGATGCCGACGGCCGCGAGCAGCAGGATCGTCACCGTGCCGATGAGCAGCCCGCCCGCGGCGAGCGACAGCGGCGGCAGATCGTCGCCGGTCCGCTCGCTCATCACGAAGTAGACGCAGGCGCACACCGCTGCGAGGAGCGCGAACACGGTGCCCAGCAGGTCGAAACGCGCGCCGGCGATGTCCACCACGAGGACGAGGCCGGTCATCGCGACGACGGAACCCACGATCACGACGCGCGAGGGAGCACGGCGGGTCCGCGCCCACACGAAGAGGACGAGCATGACGGGCGCGAGGTACTGGATCAGCAGGGCGATGCCCACCGGCATCCGCTGCAGGGCGGAGAAGTAGAAGATCTGGCAGCCGACCACGGGGATCAGCCCGAAGGCGACGAGCGAGAGCCAGTGCACGCGGAGGAAGTCGCGCCGTCGGACGAGCGTCCGGATGAGCGCGGGCGAGAGCACGAGGCCGGCCACCCCCATCCGGATGGCGAGCACGGCCGCGAGCGACCACCCGCCCTCGAGCAGCGGCTTGGCGATGGGACCGCTGACCGAGAACGTCAGCGCGCTGACGACGGCCAGGACCAGCCCGCTCGGCGGCACCGTGCCGCGCGCCGGAAGCGCGGAAGACCGGACGGACATCGTGCGAGTCATCTGCTGTCCTCAGGGGCGAGATCGATTCGTCATGACCTAAGTGTCATTACACTGGTGACATTAGCGATGGCACGCGTCAGGAGTCAACACCATGTTCATCCATGACACGGAAAATGCGTTGCGCGCGGCGACCGCGCTCGTGAACTCCCTCCCCGAGATCGACGGCGAGGGGGTGGACAGACTCGCGAACCTCGACGACATGACCGAGTTCCTGCAGGAGTATCCGTACACGGGAGCGATCCGCCGCGACGATGTCGAGCTGGACCAACTCCGCTCCGCTCGGTCGCAACTGCGTCAGCTCTGGACCGGCGACCGCGTCGCCGCGGTGCCGATCGTCAATGCCATGCTCCGTGACGGCCGGGCGCTCCCCCAGCTCGTCATCCACGACGGCTACGACTGGCACATCCACGCCACCGACGACGCCGCACCGCTCGCCACCCGCATCACCGTCGAGGTGGCCATGGCCTTCGTCGACGTCATCCGTTCCGACGAGTTCGACCGCGTGCGCGTCTGCTCAGCCGACGACTGCGAGGCCGTCTACATCGATTACTCGAAGAACGGCTCGAAGCGCTACTGCGACACCGGCAACTGCGGCAACCGCATGAACGTCAACGCGTACCGTCGGCGTAAGGCCGAAGAAAGCGCGTGATGGCGGATGCCGCGGCCCGCGGCGTCTCGTAGTGGATCAGGTGCCCCACCTGGGGGATGACGACGAGGTCGGCATCCCGGAACATCTGCTGCAGCTCGAACTGGGCCGACAGCGGCGTGATGTCGTCGTTCTCGGCCGCGATGAGGAGCGTCGGGACGTCGATGCGCCCGGCGGCTTCGCGCACGTCGTGCGACACCGAGGTGACGAACGCCTCGTGCAGGGTGTCGCGGTCGGCGAACCGCGAGAAGTAGGTGTCGTGCTGGTCGTGGATGAAGGCGCGGAGGCCACGGTCCCGCGTCTTGGCCATCGCGACGCTCGTCACCCGCACGATGACACGGTTGCGCAGCAGCGCGTCGCCGAGCGGCCGGGGCAGCCGCGCGCCGGCCCAGTAGTAGAAGATCGCGAGGCGCGTGAGGATGCCGCGGGGCCCCTCGAGCGCGGGCGCCCCGATGGGGTTCACGAGGATCAGTCGCGGCGTCGCGAGCCCGCGTGCAACGGCCGCCGACGAGACGATCGAGCCGAAGGAGTGCCCGAGGACGACCGCCCCGGGTGCGACCTCGTCGGCGAAGGCGGTCAGCCACGACGCGTAGGCGTCGAGATCATGCCGGCCCGCGAACGCCGGGGTCTCACCGAAGCCGGGGAGGTCCGGCGAGATCACGCGGATGCCGTCGAGCTGCGCCACGATCGGTTCGAGACCGTGGTGGTCGCCGCGGAAGCCGTGGACCGCGAGGATCGTGGTCTCGGCATCCGCCGGTCCGTAGACCCAGTACGCCGTCGGAGTACCCGCGACGGTCACCTCGTGTCGCTCGACGGGGACGGCCGCGAGGCGCTCGGCGTACGGATTCACGGCAGTCACCCGTTGAGTCTACGAGGGGGCGATCCGCCTCCTGCCCGGCGGCGCGTCGTCCGACCCGATGTCCGCGGTCGACCGTAGCGTCGGAGCATGGGCGCTTGGCACGAACTTCCGCTGTGGGATGACGACACGTGGGACGAGGCCGCTCCTGCTGAGGTCGCCTCCGCGATCGCCCGCCCCGAGCCCGCCACGGTCGAGTCCGTCGTGGTCGCCGAGGTCCCCACCGAATCGGTCTCGCCGGGTCCGTGTGCGGGCCCGCTGGGCGTCTTCGACCTCGAGACGACCGGTATCGACGTCCGCTCCGACCGGATCGTCAGCGCCCACGTCGGCGTGCTCGACGCTTCCGGCGCCGTGATCGACGCGCGCACCTGGCTCGCAGACCCCGGGGTCGAGATCCCCGCAGGGGCGACGGCGGTCCACGGCATCACGACCGAGCGGGCCCGCACCGAGGGCCGCCCTGCCGCGGAGGTCGTCGCCGAGGTGACCGCCACGCTGCGCGACCTGTTCGCCGCCGGCATCCCGGTCGTCGCCTACAACGCGCCCTTCGACTTCTCGCTGCTCAAATACGAGGGCATCCGTCACGGTGTCGCGCCGATCGAGTCACCGTCGCCGGTCATCGACCCGCTCGTCGTCGACAAGACCTACGACCGGTACCGCCGCGGCAAGCGCACGCTCGAGGTCGTCGCCGCGCACTACTCCGTCGCCCTCGAAGGGGCGCACGACGCCGCGGCCGATGCGATCGCCGCGGGCCGCGTCGCGCAGGCGATCGCCGCGCGCTTCGACCTCGATGTCTCGGCTCACGACCTCCACACGCAGCAGGTGGCCTGGGCGCGTGCGCAGGCCGAGAGCCTCACCGAGTACTTCGTCCGCATCGGCCGACTCGACGCCGACGTGGACGGCAGCTGGCCGATCCGCTGACCGGGCCGCATCCGGAAACGACGAAGGCCCCGCCGGAGCGGGGCCTTCGAGGACGGCTGCTTACTTGCTGCCGAAGTTCTTGAAGCGCTGGTTGAACTTCTCGACGCGACCGGCCGAGTCCATGATGCGCTGCTTGCCCGTGTAGAACGGGTGCGAAGCGGACGAGATCTCGACGTCGATGACCGGGTAGGTCTCGCCGTCCAGCTCGATCGTCTTGTCGCTCGAGACCGTCGAACGGGTCAGGAAGGTCTCGCCGGAGCCGAGGTCGCGGAAAACGACGGCGCGGTACTCGGGGTGGATGTCAGTCTTCATTGGGTTCCTCACGAAGTGCCCTGGATTTTGCCAGGAGCGGGTGAAAGTCTGCAGCGCGAACGCGCCAACGCAAGATTCTATCAGGATGCCGCGCGCGCGGCGAACCGGCCGTCCTCCGACGTCAGCGTGATCGGCATCCCGAAGGTCGCCGTCAGGTTCTCCGCCGTCAGGGTCTCCGCGATCGGTCCCTGGGCGACCGCGGCGCCGTCGCGCAGCAGGAGGACGTGCGTGAAGCCGACGGGGATCTCCTCGACGTGGTGCGTGACCATGATCATCGCGGGCGTCGACTCCTCCTTCGCATACCCGCTCAGCAGGCTCAGGAGCTCTTCGCGGGCGCCGAGGTCGAGGCTCGCTGTGGGCTCGTCGAGCAGGAGGAGCTCTGGGTCGGTCATGACGGCGCGCGCGATCTGGACGCGCTTCTGCTCCCCGTCCGAGAGGGTGCCGAAGGTGCGGTCGGCCAGGTCGGCGAGACCCCACTCCCCGAGGACCCGTCGCGCACGACGCTCGTCGATCGCCTCGTAGTCCTCGCGCCAGCGTCCGACCACGGCGTAGGCAGCGGTCAGGACGACGTCGAGGACCGTCTCGTCCTGCGGCACCCGCTTGGCCATGGCCGACGAGGCGAACCCGATCCGGGGGCGGAGGTCGAACACGTCAGTGCGCCCGAGGACCTCGTCGAGGACGGTGACCGTGCCCGAACTCGGGTGGGCGAGGGTCGCGGCGAGCTGGAGCACCGTGGTCTTGCCGGCACCGTTGGGGCCGAGGACGACCCACCGCTGATCCGCGTCGACGGTCCAGTCGATCCCGTCGACGATGTTGCGGGCATTGCGGCGGACGACGACGTCGGCGAGTTCGAGCAACTGAGGCATGCTCCCAGCCTATCGACCGGCTGAGCCCCGGCCGGCAGGCTACCGGCCGGTCGCGGTGACCTCTCGGTATAGGTCCGCCGTGGCATCCGCGATCGCTTCCCAGCTGAAGTCGGATGCCGCCCGCTCGCGACCGGCCCGGCCGTAGGCGCGGGCCTTCTCGGGGTCGGACACGACCTCGGTCAGCGTCGCGGCCAGGTCGGCGACGAAACGCTCGGGGTCGACCGGTGTTCCCGTGCCGTCCTCGACCTGGTCGATCGGGACGAGGCGCCCCGTCACGCCGTCGATGACGACCTCCGGGATGCCGCCGGTCGCCGTCCCGACGACTGCGGCGCCGCACGCCATCGCCTCGAGGTTGACGATGCCGAGGGGCTCGTAGATCGACGGGCAGACGAACGTGGTGGCCGAGGTCAGAATGGCGCAGAGATCCGGCCGCGGCAGGAACTCCTCGATCCACACGACACCGTCGCGCGTCTCCTGGAGCTTCCGGACCAGACCCTGGACCTCCGCCATGATCTCCGGGGTGTCGGGAGCGCCGGCGCAGAGGACGAGCTGCACCTCGGGCGGCAGGAGCTCCGCCGCCCGCAGGAAGTACGGCAGGCCCTTCTGACGTGTGATGCGGCCGACGAAGACGACCGACGGCCGCGACGGGTCGATATCCCAGCGCGACAGGAGCTCCGGATCCTCGCGGGGCTGCCAGGCCTCGACGTCGATCCCGTTGTAGATGACCCGCACCTTGGCCGGGTCGAGGGCGGGGTAGCTCCGCAGGATGTCGCGCCGCATCCCGTCGCTCACGGCGACCACGGCGGCGGCGTTCTCGTAGGCGGTGCGCTCCACGAAGCTCGAGACGGCGTACCCGCCGCCGAGCTGCTCGGCCTTCCACGGACGCAGGGGCTCGAGCGAGTGGGCGGTGACGATGTGAGGGATACCGTGCAGCTTCGAGGCCAGGAATCCGGCGAAGTTGGCGTACCAGGTGTGACTGTGCACGACGTCGGCGCCGGCGACGTCGCCGACGATCTCGAGATCGGTGCCGAGCGTCTGCACCGCGGCGTTGGCCTCGATGAGTCCCTCGGGGACCGCGTACGAGGTGGTGTCCGGCTCGTCGCGCGGAGCGCCGAACGCGCGGACCTGGACCTCCATACGCGATCGCAGCGCCGAGACGAGTTCGGTGACGTGGACCCCCGCACCGCCGTAGATCTCCGGCGGGTACTCCTTCGTGACGATGTCGACGCGCATGGACCGAACTCTAGGCCACGCGGAACACGCGCCAAAGTCCTCGCTTGCCCGTTGCAAATCGCCTTAGTGTGAGCACATGCCAGCATCACCCAAGGTCCTCGGTATCGTCCTCGCCGGTGGCGAGGGCAAGCGCCTCATGCCGCTCACCCAGGATCGCGCGAAACCCGCCGTCCCCTTCGGCGGGCAGTACCGTCTCATCGACTTCGCGATCTCCAACCTCATCAACTCGGAGCTCCGTCAGATCGTCGTCCTGACGCAGTACAAGTCGCACAGCCTCGACCGCCACGTCTCCCAGACGTGGCGCATGTCGGCGCTGCTGGGGTCGTATGTCACGTCCGTACCCGCACAACAGCGTTTGGGGAAGCGGTGGTTCTCCGGCTCCGCCGACGCCATCCTGCAGTCGCTGAACCTCATCCACGACGAGAAGCCCGACATCGTCGCGGTCATCGGCGCCGACCACGTCTACCGCATGGACTTCCAGCAGATGATCGACGCGCACATCGCGTCGGGAGCCCGCGCTTCGGTCGCCGGCATCCGCCAGCCGATCGGCCTCGCGAACCAGTTCGGCGTCATCGACGTCGATCCCGCAGACGGCATCACGATCCGAGACTTCCTCGAGAAGCCCCAGAATCCCGCGGGCCTCCCCGACAACCCGGGCGAGGTGCTCGCGTCGATGGGCAACTACATCTTCGACACCGACGCCCTCATCGAGGCCGTCGAAGCGGACGGCGAACTGCCCACGTCCAACCACGACATGGGCGGCGACATCATCCCCTACTTCGTCTCGCGCGGCGAGGCGGCGGTCTACGACTTCAAGCGCAACGACGTGCCGGGGTCCACCGACCGCGACCGCGACTACTGGCGCGACGTGGGCACGATCGATTCCTTCTTCGACGCGCACATGGATCTGATCTCCGCGCTGCCGATCTTCAACCTCTACAACATGGATTGGCCCATCCGCTCGCAGTCGGTCAACTCCCCGCCCGCGAAGTTCGTCCGCGACGGGGTGGGCCGCATCGGGAACGCGATCGACTCGATCGTGTCGCTCGGATGCGTCCTTTCGGGAACACACCTCGAGCGGAGCGTCCTCGGTCCCTGGACCCTGTCGGGCGGCGGATCGACCATCACCGACTCGGTCCTCTTCGACCACGTGAGTGTCGGCGCCGGCGCCCGCGTGCACCGCGCGATCCTCGACAAGAACGTCGTCCTCGAGCCGGGTGCGACGGTGGGCGTGGACCGGGAGCTCGACCTCTCCCGCGGGTTCACCGTCACCGACAGCGGACTCACCGTCGTCGGCAAGAACATCCGCATCCCGTCCTGACGGACGTCGCGACGGCGTCGGAGCCGATAGCGTGGTCGGGTGCCTGACGCCCGGTTCCTCGTCGTGTTCGACGCCGACTCCACGATCATCCGCAACGAGGTCATCGAGCTCATCGCCGATGAAGCCGGCCGCGGCGCCGAGGTCGCCGCGGCGACCGAAGCGGCGATGCGGGGCGAGGTCGACTTCGCGACGAGCCTGCGCTCGCGCGTGGGCGAACTCGCGGGCGTCCCGATCGCGTCGTTCCAGCGAGTGCTCTCCCGTATCGAGCCCACCCCGGGCGTCCGCGAGCTGATCGCGGCGATCCATGAGCGCGGCGGCGTCGCCGCGGTCGTCTCGGGCGGTTTCCACGAGATCCTCGACACGGTCGCTCCTGACCTCGGTGTCGACGTGTGGCGGGCGAACCGCCTCGCGGTGGGCGACGGCATCCTCACCGGCTCCGTCGACGGCGACATCGTCGACGCCGCGGCGAAGGCCTCGGCGCTGCGCGAATGGGCGGGCGCCTACGGTGTGCACCCGTCCGCGACGATCGCGGTGGGTGACGGGGCGAACGACCTCATGATGATGGATGCCGCCGGCCTCGGCATCGCCTTCAACGCGAAACCCGCCGTACGCCTGCGCGCCGACCTCGTCGCCGGGCGGGTCGATCTGGCGGAACTCATCCCCCTGCTCCCCTGACCCCGTGCGGGATGTCGGGGGCGCGGCTTACCCTGCCGACATGGACATCATCCTGATCCCCGGCCTCTGGCTGACAGCCTCCTCCTGGGACGACGTCGTCCCCGCCCTCCGCGACGCGGGGCACACGCCGCATCCGCTGACCCTCCCGGGCGTGGGCGCCCCCAAGTCCGACATCGGCCTCGCCGACTGGGTCGACGCGGTCGTCGCCGAGGTCGACAGCATCGACGGACCCTTGGTCCTCGTGGGCCACAGCGGAGGCGGCAACGTCGCGTGGGCCGCCGCCGAGCAGCGCGCCGACCGCATCCGGCGGGTCGTCCTGGTCGACACGACGCCTCCCCCACCCGGAGCCGAGATCTCGGAGTTCCCCGTCGTGGACGGGGTGATCCCCTTTCCGGGGTGGGACTTCTTCGACGCCGAGGACACCGCGGACCTCGACGAGCAGACACGCGCCCGCACGGCGCCGATGGCGGCATCCGTCCCCCGACGCGTGCCGACCGACCCCGTCGTGATGGAGGGCACCGAGCGTCACCGCGTGCCGGTGACGATGCTCATGGGATCCATGGACGATGAGACGTTCCGTCGGGTCGTCACGGCGTGGGGCGACTTCGCCGCGGAGTTCGCCGCGATCGAGGACGCCGAGATCGTCCGGCTCGGCACCGGACACTGGCCGCAGTTCTCGGCGCCGGCCGAACTGTCGCGGCGGATCGTCGACGCGGTGCGCTGACGCGGGTCAGTGCCCCATGCCGAGACCACCGTCGACGGGGATGACGGCGCCGGAGATGTACGCCGCGTCGTCCGACGCCAGCCACACGACGGCCGCAGCGACCTCGTCGGCGGCACCGAATCGGCCCGCCGGGATGCTCTTCTTGTAGTCGGCCTGCGTCTCGTCGGGGAGCGCCGCCGTCATGTCCGTCTCGATGAACCCGGGGGCGACGACGTTCGCGGTGATGCCCCGCGAACCCAGCTCGCGGGTGAGCGAACGGGCGAAGCCGACGAGGGCGCTCTTCGAAGACGAGTAGTTGATCTGCCCAGCGGAGCCGTAGAGGCCGACGACCGAGGAGATGAGGATGACGCGACCCCACTTGGCCCGCAGCATGCCCTTCGCGGCACGCTTGACGACGCGGAAGGCGCCGCCCAGGTTGGTCGAGACGACCGAGTCGAAGTCGTCCTCGGTCATGCGGAGCAGCAGGGTGTCCTTCGTGATGCCGGCATTCGCGACGACCACCTCGACGGGCCCCAGCTTCTGCTCGACCTCGGTGTAGGCGGCATCCAGCGAGGCGGCGTCGGTGACGTCCGCACGGACCGTCAGTGTGCCTTCGGGCCCCTCTCCGGAACGCGCGGTGACCGCGACGGCGAACCCCTCCGCGACGAACCGCTCGGCGATCGCGCGGCCGATGCCGCGGTTGCCTCCAGTGACCAGGACGACGCGCTCGCGGGTCATGCTTCTCCTTGCTCCAGACCGGGTGAACCGCACCAGCCTAGCGGCGCGGCCGAGCGGTAGGCTGGGGGCAACTCGCCTGAAGGAGACGGCCGTGACCGACGCCACGAACACCTCGCCGCAGCACCCGGACGTGCCGCCGACCCCGCCCGCACCGGACGCCTCCTCGCCCGCGGCGCCGCCGTACGCACCGCCCGCATATCCGCAGGCGCCCCCCTACGGCCACCCGCAGCCCACGGCCGCCCCGGCCTACGGTCAGCCGCAGTACCAGGGTCAGCAGTACCAGGGACAGCCTTATGGCCAGCCCGCGTACGGGCAGCCGGGTTACGGCTACGCGGTCGCGCCGGCCCGTCCGACGAACGTGCTGGCGATCATCTCGCTCGTGGCATCGATCGTCGGCCTGACGATCATCCCGTTCCTCGCCTCGATCCCCGGCATCATCACCGGCCACATGGCACTCAAGCAGCTCAAGACGTCCGGTGAGAACGGGCGCGGCATGGCGCTGTGGGGCACCATCCTGGGCTGGATCGGCGCCGGCTTCTGGCTGCTGCTGCTCGTGATCTGGCTGGTCGTCGTGATCGGGCTCGCTGCGACGGCATCCAGCGTCGGCCAGTATTCCTGAGGAGCCCTCCCACGTCCCGCCGCACCAAGCACGACCACACGCCCTCTGCGACATCGCTCGCCACGGCGCCCGAGGTCGATGCCCGCTCCCGCACCCGTCGCTACGTCATCATGATGACGGTCCGCGTGGCGTGCTTCATCCTGATGGTCACCGTCACGCCCTACGGCTGGCAGACCTGGATCTTCGCCGCCGGCGCCGCTGTCCTTCCGTACCTGGCTGTCGTCGTGGCGAACGTCGGGACGGGCGAGGAGGTCATCGTCGCCGAACGCCCCTCTCGCGAGATCGACGCGACGCCTACCCGGCCCGCTCCCCCGGAAGAACCGACGGACGGCGTGATCCGCATCCAGGAGAGCCCGCCTCGGGAGGACCGATGACGTCCGCGCAGTGCTCGCGCGCGGGATGCCGGGCGGACGCCGAGTGGCAGGTCATCTGGCGCAATCCCCGCATCCACTCCCCTGATCGCCGCAAGATCTGGGTCGCCTGTCCCGACCACGTGGAGTTCCTGCGCGACTACCTCGCGTCACGGAACTTCCCCGTCGAAGTGGCCTCACTGACCCCCTCCCCGACGTCGTGAACCGCGAGACCGCGCTCCGCTGGAGCGGATACCTGGCGATGGCGATCGTGTTCGCCGTCGCCTGCGCCTTCCTGTCCAACTGGCAGTTCTCCCGGAACGCCGAGCGCGACGCCGAGCTCAGGCTCGTGGCGCAGAACTATTCGCGCGAACCGGTCCCCGTGGGAGAACTGATCCCCGACGGGAGTTCGCTCGCCCCGGACGACGAGTGGCGACCCGTCGAGATGACCGGCCAATACCTCACCGATCAGACCCTCCTCGCCCGCAACCGCCCGCACGGCGGGACGAGCGCCTTCGAGGTCCTGGTGCCGTTCCGCACCGATTCGGGACGCGTCGTCGTGGTCGACCGCGGCTGGGTGCCGCCCGGCGACGACCAGCCTGAGCCCGACAGCATCCCGGCGCCGCCGACGGGTGAGGTGACGGTCGTCGGCCGCCTGCAACCGGGCGAACGTCCCGCTCGCGAGGGACGTTCCGCTCCCGAGGGACAAGTCCCCACGATCGATCTGCAGCTGATCGGTACCGAGACCGGACAGTCCTCCGCCCTCCTCGACTCGGCCTACGTGCTCATGACGACCGAGTCGCCCGCCCCTGCGGACCGCCCGAACCCGCTCGAGGACCCGTCGGCCGATCCGGGACCGTACCTGTCCTATGCGATCCAGTGGATCCTGTTCGCCGTGATGGGGTTCGCCTTCATCGGGTACATCATCCGCACCGAGATCCGTCACCGACGCGAGGACGAGGAGGCCGGACCGGATGCCCCGCCGCGCCGACCGACGCAGCGACGTCGCGACCGCGACATGGAAGCCGAGGACGAACTCCTCGACGCCCGCTGACCCGCGTCGGGCCCGTCGGTAGGCGTCAGGCCAGGGTGATGAGGTCGATGTAGTCGCGGCCCCAGATGTCCTCGACCCCGTCGGGCAGGATGAGCACGCGCTCGGGGTTCAGCGCCTCGACGGCGCCCTCGTCGTGCGAGACGAGCACGACCGCACCCTCGTAGTGCGCGAGCGCCCCGAGGATCTCCTCACGGGATGCCGGATCGAGGTTGTTCGTGGGCTCGTCGAGCAGCAGCATGTTGGCCGAAGAGACGACGAGCGTCGCCAGCGACAGTCGCGTCTTCTCGCCGCCGGAGAGGACGCCCGCGGGCTTGAGGACGTCGTCGCCGGTGAACAGGAACGATCCGAGTACCTTGCGAGCCTCGGTCGCGGTGATGTCCGGCGCGGCCGACATCATGTTCTCGAGGACCGACCGCCCGACGTCGAGGTTCTCGTGCTCCTGCGCGTAGTACCCGATCTTCAGGCCGTGGCCGGGTTCGATGATGCCGGTGTCCGCCTTGTCGACGCCCGCGAGGATTCTCAGGAGGGTCGTCTTGCCGGCACCGTTCAGCCCCAGCACGACGACGCGGGACCCGCGGTCGATCGCGAGGTCGACCCCGGCGAAGATCTCCAGCGAGCCGTACGACTTCGACAGGTTCTTGGCCATGAGCGGCGTCTTGCCGCACGGTGCGGGCTTGGGGAACCGCAGCTTGGCGACGCGGTCGTCCTGACGGACGTCGTCGAGGCCGGCCAGGAGCTTCTCGGCGCGGGCGACCATCTGGTGGGCGGCCGCGGCCTTGCTCGCCTTGGCGCCGAACCGGGCGGCCTGCTGCTGGAGAGCAGTGGCCTTCTTCTCGGCGTTGGCGCGCTCTTTGCGACGCCGTTCCTCATCAGCGGCGCGCTGACGAAGGTAGTTCTTCCAGTTCATGTTGTAGACGTCGATGACCTGGCGCATCGCGTCGAGGTAGAACACGCGGTTGACCGTCTCGCCCACGAGTTCGATGTCGTGGCTGATCACGATCAGCCCGCCCTTGTACCCCTTGAGGAACTCGCGGAGCCACACGACACTGTCGGCATCGAGGTGGTTCGTCGGCTCGTCGAGGATCATCGTCTGCGCGTCGGAGAACAGGATGCGGGCGAGTTCGATGCGGCGCCGCTGACCGCCGGATAGCGTCTTGAGGGGCTGGTCGAGGATGCGGTCCGGGAGCGAGAGGTTGTGCGCGATCGACGCCGCCTCGGCCTCCGCCGCGTATCCGCCGAGGGCTTCGAACCGCTCGGTGAGCGAACCGTACTTCCGCATGGCGCGGTCGGCGACAGCGGCATCCGTCGACGCCATGCCTTCGGCGGCCTCGCGCATACCGATCACGAGGGAACCCAGCCCTCGGGCGTCGAGGATGCGGGTGCGGGCGAGCATCTCGGGGTCCCCGGTGCGCGGATCCTGCGGCAGGTAGCCGAGTTCACCGGTGCGGTCCACTCTGCCGTCGGCCGGCATGAGGTCACCCGCGAGCACCTTGGTCAGCGTCGTCTTCCCTGCACCGTTGCGACCGACGAGACCGATCTTGTCGCCGGGCGACACGCGGAACGACACGTCCGACATGAGCGTGCGTGCACCGACGCGGATCTCGAGATCGTGCACGGCGAGCACAGCGGACATCCGTTCTTCGGGGGAAAGCGGCCGAGTGGCCAAACCCCCAGTATACGACCGCCACCCTCCCCCGACGCTCGTCCTCTCGGGACTCCGCTCCTATGGCGCAGCTATGAACTCCCCGCGATGTGCCCGGTCCGTTACGGGTTGGGCGGACGTGCGAACCAGACTGGGCGGGTAAGGAGCTCCATGAACGTTCTGCTGGACGTCGACATCACCGACGGTCCCGTCGTGGTCCTCGTCTACCTCCTGGCGGCTGCCTCCTTCGTCACGTTGGTGGCACGAAGGCCCTCGGCCCGCTGGCGGCGGCGGCCCTGGCTCGCGACGGCAACCATCTCGACGCTTCTCGGCGGGATGATCGGGTGGGGTCTCACGTGGCTGCTGTCCGATCGCCTCGATCTCTTCGACGCAGACCTGACGCCGGTCGTCCGCGGGTGGGTCATCGCGTGCTCCGGCGCCCTCGGCGTCGCCCTCGCATCGCTCTGGCGCCCGACCTGGCCGCGGGCGATCTCGAGCGCCGCCGCCGCGGCTCTGTTCGTGGGGACGGCTGCGATGGGTGTGAACATCGACTTCGGCCAGTATCCGACGATCGGCAGCGCCCTCGGTATCACCTCGATCGACGAGGGGTTGCCTCCCCTGGCCACCGCCGGCGAGGACGCACCGTCGATCGCGTCCTGGCAGGAGCCGGAAGGGATGCCGGAGCGCGGCCGGCTCGCCTCCGTCGAGATCCCCGCCACGGTGTCCGGGTTCGTCGCCCGCCCGGCGGTGGTCTACCTGCCCCCCGCGGCACTGGTGCGGCATCCCCCGCGCCTGCCTGTCCTCATCGTGATGTCGGGTCAGCCCGGCTCCCCCTCCGACCCTCTCCTCACCGATCACCTCCGCGACCATCTCGATGCCTACTCGGCTGCCCATCGCGGGCTGGCGCCGATCGTCGTGTCGCCGGACCAGCTCGGCTCGCCGGGCACCAATCCCCTGTGCATCGACTCCGCGCGCGCCGGCAACTCGGCGACCTATCTGACGGTGGACGTGCCCCGCTGGATCCGCGCGCACCTGCCGGTCACGCTCGCCGCCGGCTCGTGGGGCGTGGGCGGTCTCTCGCAGGGCGGGACGTGCGCGAGCCAGCTCGGCGCGGAGCACCCCGAGCTCTTCGACGCGATCCTCGACGCCTCCGGCCAGCTGCATCCGTCCCTCGGACCCGACGAGAAGACCATCGCGGAGGGCTTCGGCGGAGACGCCGGCGCGTTCGCGGCCGCCGCCCCATCGGCCATCATGGCTGCGCACGCTCCCTACGCCGACACGATCGCCGTCTTCGGCGTCGGCGCACAGGACAACCGCTTCCGCCCGGGCATCCGGACCCTGGTCTCGGACGCGCGGGCCGCGGGCATGGAGACCCACTACATCGAAGTGCCGGACACGGCGCACGACTCCCACGCCTGGAGCGCGATCCTCTCGCGCGGTCTGGTCCTTATCGCCGACCACTGGGGATTCGATCACCAGGGACTCGACCGATGACGACGGCGGAGCCCGCGGCATCCGGGTTCACCGACCGGTGCCGCACCGCGGGTCGCAGCGCAGCACGCCTGGCCCGATCCGTCCCCGTCACCTGGGCGATCGCCGCGGTCGTCACCCTCGCCAGCGTCTACCGCTTCACACGGCCGGCCGGCGACTTCCGCCGCACGCTCGATGCGATCGCGTCGACCGGGTTCGACACCGTCCTTCTCAACCACGACTGGCTCTCGGTGTTCACCGCCGTCTTCTTCGTCCCGAAGCCCGGCGGCCTGTTCCTCACCCTTCTCGCGGTGATCGTCGGGATCGGGTGGAGCGAACGCCGGATGGGCCATGTCCGCACTCTCGCGGTGTTCGCCGCGGTCACGGTGCTCGGGATAGCCCTTGGCCTGTCCGCGCAGGCGCTCGGGCTCGCATCCAACCTGTACGGCGCGCAGGCGACCCGCGGGCATCACGTGTTCGACCCGACGATCGCGGTGGCCGGCACCATGATGGCGGCGAGCGCCTTCGCCCGTCCTCTCCTGCGCCGACGGGTGCGGATCATCGGGTTCGCCGTCCTGTCGGTGCTGGTCCTGTACGCGGGCGCGCCGGCCGACCAGTACCGGCTGGGCGCCGGCGTCGCCGGCGTCCTCGCCGGTCTCCTGCTGACTCACCGTCGCCCCGAGATCAAACGGCCCCGCGCGACCCGCCGCGAGGCGCGCACGCTCCTCTCGGCGGTCGTCGCCGTGACGGCGCTCGGTCCGCTGGTATCGATCCTCGCGCCGCACAGCATCGGCGTCCTGAACCCGCTGGGCTCGCTGTTCCGCGACCCGCTCCGCGATCCCACGTTCGTGGCGGCGCGCTGCGAGACGGGCGATGTCACCCGTCAGTGCCTGGATGCCGTCGCGCTGACCCGCCTGGACGGACCGGGTGCTGTGCTCGTCACCCTGCTTCCGTTGGTCGCCCTACTGCTCGCCGCGCGCGGCATCCATCGCGGCCGCCGCGTCGGGCTCTACCTCGCGATCGGCCTCAACATCCTGATGGCCGTCATCGCGGCGGTCTACTACGGATTCCTCCCTCTCGTCGCGTCCGGCCAGTACACGCGGTTCCAGTCGACGGCCGCCGAGCAGTTCGGCGCCTTCGATCTGGTCGCCACCCTGGTTCCGGCGGGCATCGCGATCATGCTGATGGTCGCTCGGCCGCTCTTCCCCACGAGGGACGCCGGACGCGTGGCCGTGAAGTTCGTCGGGCTGGCATTGCTCGCGTTCGTCGGAACCGCTACCGCCTACCTCGTCGTCGCGTGGATCGTCCGCGATCAGTTCTCCCCGACTGCGTCGGTGAGCGCCCTCATCCTCGATCTTCCGGAGCACTTCATCCCGGTCGGTTTCCTGGCCTTCGAGCCGGTGGACATGGTCGCGACCGGTCCTGTGGCGATCGCCGCGTCGCAGTGGGTCGGTCCGCTCTTCTGGATCGTCCTCATCGTCATCGCGCACCGCGGGATGCAGAGCGGGTCCCCGCTCGACACGGCTCGAGGTCCTGCTCTCGCCCGCATCACGACGCTGCTGCGAGCGGGCTCGCCGAGCACCCTGTCGTGGATGACGACGTGGGACGGGAACGAGTACTGGTTCGCACCCGGCGGCGGCGCAGTCGCGTACCGCGTGATCAACGACGTGGCCATCACCACCGGCGACCCGATCGCTCCGGCGGGCGAGGGCGCCGCCGTCGCGGAAGCCTTCGCACGGCACTGCGCCCACCACGGGTGGACGGTCGCCTTCTATTCGGTCACGGACGAGCTCCGCGCAGGGCTGAGCGAGCGGGGGTACAACTCGATCGCCGTCGCGGAGGAGACGGTCATCCATCCCGCGGGCTGGTCGTTGCAGGGCGGAAAGATGAAGGACATCCGTACCGCCATCAATCGTGCGGAGAAAGAGGGACTGTCTGCGTCGTGGGTGCGCTTCGGCGATCTGGCACCGCGCCAGGCCGCGCAGGTCCGGGATATCTCAGAGATGTGGGTCGCTGAACGGGACCTCCCCGAGATGGGGTTCACGCTCGGCGGCATCGACGAACTGCTGGACGACGCCGTCATGCTCATGGTCGCCGTCGACGCTGAGGGACGCGTCCACGCCGTGACGAGCTGGCTGCCCAGCTTCAGCGACGGGCGGGTGCGCGGGTGGACGCTCGATTTCATGCGCCGGGCACCGGACAGCATGAACGGCGTCATGGAGTTCCTCATCGCGCGGACGATCCTCCGGGCCGGCGACGACGGACTCGACTTCGTCAGCCTGTCGGGAGCTCCCCTCGCGGTGGATGTGGATCCGGACGGCCAGTCGGCCTCCTTGCGCGCCATCCTGGCGGTTCTCAGCCGATCGCTGGAACCTGTCTACGGTTTCCGATCGCTCCTCCGGTTCAAGACGAAGTTCCGGCCGGAGTTCCGCCGACTGCACCTGGTGTACGCGGACTCGCTCGCACTTCCCGCCATCGGACTGGCACTGGCCCGCGCGTACCTGCCCACCCTCACGGCCCGGCAAGCGGTGCGAGCGTTCGGTCGGCGGACGACGCCGAGAGTCGCCTCTGACAGGTGACCTCTGGTTTCCGGAGCCGTCCGGCTCGGGGTAAGGTTAGGCGACCCTAATCATTCCCCTCAGGAGACCTCCGTGCCTCGCATCCGCACTGCCCTCGCCCTCGCCGCAGCATCCGTCCTCGTTCTGACCGGGTGCGCGACCAACGCCGCGCCGGCCGCGGGTGGTGGCTCATCGTCTGCAGCTGCCGGCGACGCATTCCCCGTCACCATCGAGAACGCGTTCGGTAAGACCACCATCGCGAAGAAGCCCGAGCGCGTCGCCACGGTGGCGTGGGGCAACCAGGAAGCAGCCCTCGCCCTGGGCGTCGTTCCGGTGGGAATGCCCAAGGTGACGTGGGGCGATGACGACGGCGACGGTGTCCTGCCCTGGGTGGAGGACAAGCTCACGGAGCTCGGTGCCAAGACGCCCACGCTGTTCGACGAGGCGCAGGGCATCGACTTCGAAGGAGTCGCCGACTCCCGACCCGATGTCATCCTCGCCGCGTACTCGGGGCTGACCCAGGCGGACTACGACAAGCTCAGCAAGATCGCGCCCGTCGTCGCCTACCCGGAGGTCGCGTGGGGCACCACGTGGCAGGACATGACGATCACCAACGGCACCGCGCTGGGGCTGAAGACGCAGGCGGAGGACCTCGTGTCGACGCTGACGAAGACCCTCGACGACGAGGTGGCGAAGTACCCGGAGATCGCCGGCAAGAAGGCGATGTTCAGCTCTTTCGACCCGAGCAACCTCAGCCAGATCGGCTTCTACACGCTCGAAGACCCCCGCGCGAAGTTCCTGAAGGATCTCGGCACCGTGCCTCCGAAGACCGTCGAGGAGCAGTCGAAGACCTCGAAGGAGTTCTGGATCGTCAACAGCACGGAGGACATCGAGCGGTTCAGTGACCTGCAGGTGCTCGTGACGTACGGGGACGACTCGACGCTGGCCGCCATGCAGGCGGACCCGCTGCTGTCCCGCATCCCCGCCGTGAAGAACGGTGCCGTCGTCGTCCTGCCGTCGGTGAACGATCCGCTCGCGGCCGCAGCCAACCCGACCCCGCTCTCGATCACCGACCCCCACACCGCCGAGTTCGTCAAGATGCTCGGGGAGGCGGCGAAGAAGGCTTCCTGAGCCCTTCCGATCCATCGACATGTCCACGACTCTCGCTCCCGCCGCCACCGCGGTCCCGTCCCTGCGACGGCGACCGCGGCGTCGGCGTGTGATCTGGCTGGTCGCACTCATCGCCTTCGTGGCTGTGGCTGCAGTCCTGTCCGTGACGCTGGGGGCGAGATCCGTGGGCATCAACGACATCTGGGCAGGGTTGTCCGGGGACGTCGACACGGCATCCGCCGCCGCCGTCGCGAAGCGCGTGCCGCGGACGATCCTCGCCCTGCTCATCGGGGCGGCGCTCGCCGTGGCAGGGACCGTCATGCAGGGTGTGACGCGAAACCCCCTCGCGGACCCGCAGATCCTCGGGATCAACGGCGGCGCCTCTCTCGCCGTCGTCGTCGGGCTCGCCTTCTTCGGGATCACGGATGCCTTCGGTTACATCTGGCTCGCCATGCTCGGCGCTGCCGTCGCCGCCGTGTTCGTCTACACGGTGGGTTCGCTCGGCCGGGGCGGCGCCAGCCCGCTGAAACTCGCGCTGGCGGGCGCCGCGACCGCGGTCGCCTTCACCTCGCTGATCAGCGCGATCCTGCTCCCCCGCATCGACGTCATGAGCGTCTTCCGTTTCTGGCAGATCGGCGGAGTCGGCGGAGCATCCCCCGACAAGATCCTCCTCGTCCTCCCGTTCCTCATCGTCGGCGCAGCGATCTGCTTCGCTTCCGCCGGGGGCCTCAACTCCCTGGCACTCGGCGACGACCTCGCCGCGGGCCTCGGCGAGCGGGTGCAGACAGCGCGACTCCTGGCCGCGCTCGGAGCCGTCATCCTCTGCGGTGCGGCGACCGCCGTCGCCGGCCCCATCGGGTTCGTCGGCCTCATCGTCCCGCACGTCTGCCGGCTTATCGTCGGTCCCGACCACCGGTGGCTCCTGCCCATCTCGGCGCTCGTCGGTGGCGGCCTCCTCACCATCGCGGATGTCGTCGGTCGTGTGATCGCCCCGCCGCAGGAAGTCGAGGTCGGTGTGGTCACCGCGCTCATCGGCGCCCCGTTCTTCATCGCCATCGTGCGTCGACAGAAGATGCGTGCACTGTGACCGCGGCATCCGTTCAGCAGTCGACGCTCGACCTCGTCACGCGTGGCCGAGCACGCAGAGCGCGTCGACGTGTGCTGGTCACGAGCATTCTCGTGATCGCCGTCGCGGCCACCTACCTGGTGTCGCTGATGGTGGGTCAGAGCTTCTACTCCCCCGCCGAGGTCTGGGGCGTCATCACCGGGCAGCTCGTTCCCGGCGCCTCTTTCACGGTCGGCGAGCTCCGACTGCCCCGTTCGACGGTCGGTCTGCTCGCGGGGGCGTGCTTCGGCATCGGCGGTGCGGTGTTCCAGACCATGCTCCGCAACCCGCTCGCCAGCCCCGACATCATCGGAATCAACGCGGGGGCCAGCGCCGCGGCCGTCGTCGGAATCGTGTTCCTCTCGCTCGACCAGACCCCGGTCGCGATCCTCGCCACGGTGGGTGCTCTGGTCACCGCCCTGTCCATCTACCTCCTGGCGTTCAAGGACGGCGGGGCGGGCGCGAGGTTCATCCTCATCGGGATCGGCGTCGCCGCGATCTTCAACAGCGTCGTGGCGTACGTCCTGTCGCGGGCCGCGGAGTGGGACCTCCAGGCCGCGATGCGCTGGATCACGGGCAACCTCAACGGCGCATCCTGGAACGAGGCCGTCCCTCTCGCCGTCGCCGTGGTGATCGGAGTCCCCGTCATCCTCTGGCTCTCGCGCGACCTCGAGCTGATGCGACTCGGCGACGACACCGCCGCAGCGCTCGGAGTCCCCGTCGAGCGTCGGCGCGTCATGCTCATCATCGCCGCCGTGACCCTGCTGGCGTTCGCGACCGCGGCCGCAGGACCCATCTCGTTCGTCGCCTTCCTGGCGGGCCCCATCGCGGCACGGATGCTGGGACCCGTCGGATCCCCCGTCCTCGTCGCCGGCTTGTTCGGCGCTCTCCTGGTGCTCGTCGCGGACTTCGTCGGACAGTATCTCCTCGGTCTCCGACTGCCCGTCGGCGTGGTCACCGGCGTGCTCGGCGCGCCGTACCTCATCTTCCTTCTCATCCGCAGCAGCCGCTCGGGAGGCACCCTATGACCGCCCACCGCACCCTCACCGCGGAGGGGATCTCGCTCGCCTACGGTGACCGGACGATCGTCGACACGCTGGATCTCACCGTTTCCGCAGGCAAAGTCACAGCGATCGTCGGTGCGAACGCCTGCGGCAAGTCGACACTGCTCAAGGCGATGGCGCGCCTCCTCCCCCCCAGAGCAGGTCAGGTCCTCCTCGACGGCAAGGACATCCACCGGATGCCGACCAAGCAGGTCGCCCGCGATCTCGGATTGCTGCCGCAGTCGCCGATCGCTCCCGAGGGGATCGCCGTCTCCGACCTCGTCAGTCGCGGACGTACTCCCCACCACGGGCCGCTCGCACGCTGGACGCCGGCAGACGACAAGGCCGTGGCAGAAGCCCTCGAAGCGACCGACATCGTCGCGATCGCGGACCGTCCCGTCGATGAGCTCTCCGGCGGCCAGCGCCAGCGCGTCTGGATCGCGATGGCCCTCGCCCAGCAGACGGATGTCCTCCTGCTCGACGAGCCGACGACGTTCCTCGACGTGAGCCATCAGATCGACGTGCTCGACCTGCTGACCGACCTCAACCGGTCGCGCGGAACCACCATCGTCATGGTGCTCCACGATCTCAACCTGGCCGCACGCTACGCCGACCACCTGGTCGCGATGTCCGCCGGACGGATCTATGCTTCCGGCGCTCCTGAGCAGGTCCTGACTGCGGAGACGGTCCACGAGGTCTTCGGTCTCGACAGCCGCGTCATCCCCGACCCGCTCACCGGTCGGCCGCTGGTTCTTCCCATCGGTCGACACCACGTCCCCGCGCGCCTCGACGGCGCCGTCAGCTGATACCCGGAGTGACCGATGTCCCTCAACACCATGGCCTTCTTCCGTGCACCGGTGGCGTCCGTCGCAGACGTGACCCCCAGTTTCCGCCGCTTCACCTTCAAGGACACCGCGCTCTCCGCCTACGGCGACCCGGGGTTCGACCAGCGGGTGAAGATCCTCTTCCCCACTCCGTCCGCGCCGATCGACTCGATGCCCACCGGTGAGGACTGGTACGACCAGTGGCGCGCACTGCCCGACGACGCCCGTCCCGTGATGCGGACGTACACGACTCGCGCCGTGCGGAACGAGGCCAACGAGGTCGACATCGACATGGTGGCGCACGACGTCATGGGCCCCGCTTCGGCCTGGATCGCCGAGGCGAAGGCGGGCGACGAGGTGCTGATCCTCGCGCCGACGACCTCCCACACGGGCGTCAATTACGGCATCGACTTCGTCCCGCCCGCCAAGACGGAGAACATCCTCCTCGCGGGAGACGAGACCGCGGCGCCCGCGATCGCCCGCATTCTGGAGCAGCTCCCCGCCGACGCTCGCGGCGTCGTCGTCCTCGAGGTGCCGCATGCCGATGACATCGCGTATCTGCCCACTCATCCGGGATTCGAGCTCATCACCGCGGCCCGGGCGGGCGAGGACCACCGACACGATCACCTCATCGCCGCCGTCAGCGAAGTCGCCCACCGTCTCGCACCCCGCGGTATCGGTGCGGAGGTCGAGGAGATCGACGTCGATCACGACATCCTGTGGGAGGTCCCTCGCACGGCGAAGGGTGGAGCCGCCCTGAAGAGCGCGCCGCTGTACGCGTGGCTGGCCGGCGAGGCCTCAGCCATCAAGGCACTGCGTCGTCACCTGGTGAGCGAGGTCGGCGTCGACCGCCGTGCCGTCGCCTTCATGGGCTACTGGCGACTCGGACGGTCGGAGAACTGAAGAAGCGGTGCGACACAGTCGCACCGCTTCTTCCATCGGCCGGGTGGCCGCGGTCTTCGGGTCAGATCGAGAATCCGAGCGCGCGCATCATGTCGCGACCGTCATCGGTGATCTTCTCCGGTCCCCACGGCGGCATCCAGACCCAGTTGATCCGGAATCGGTCCACGACGCCGTCGAGCGCCTGGCCGGTCTGTTCCTCGAGGACGTCCGTCAGGGGGCAGCCGGCCGACGTCAGGGTCATGTGGATGACGAGTGCGTCGTTCTCGTCGTCCCATCCCAGGTCGTAGATCAAGCCGAGGTCGACGATATTGACCCCCAACTCGGGGTCCATGACGTCCTTGAGCGCCTCGGTGACCTCGTCGTACTTCTCGGGTGCGAGCGTCTCGGTCATGCGACGATCCTAGGCCTGCTCGCCGCCGACCGGGGCGAGGAAACGGTCGTAACCCTCGTCCTCCAGCCGCGCTGCGAGCTCCGGGCCGCCTTCCTCAGCGACGCGACCGTTCACGAGGACGTGGACGAAGTCGGGCTGGATGTAGCGGAGGATGCGGGTGTAGTGGGTGATGAGCAGGACGCCCATGTCGCTCTCCTCCTTGGCGCGGTTGACGCCCTCGGAGACGATCTTGAGCGCGTCGACGTCGAGGCCGGAGTCCGTCTCGTCGAGGATGGCGAGCTTGGGCTTCAGGAGCTCGAGCTGCAGGATCTCGTGGCGCTTCTTCTCGCCGCCGGAGAAGCCCTCATTGACGTTGCGGGCGGCGAACTTCGGGTCCATGCGCAGGTTCTGCATGGCGCCCTTCACGTCCTTCGTCCACGAGCGGATCGACGGCGCTTCGCCGTCGATGGCGGTCTTGGCGGTACGCAGGAAGTTCGTGACCGTCACACCGGGGATCTCGACCGGGTACTGCATCGCCAGGAAGAGACCGGCGCGCGCACGCTCGTCGACCGACATCGCGAGGACGTCGTCGCCGTCGAGGGTGATGGTGCCACCCGTGACGGTGTACTTGGGGTGGCCGGCGATCGTGTACGCGAGCGTCGACTTGCCGGAGCCGTTCGGGCCCATGATGGCGTGGGTCTCGCCCGTGCGGACGGTGAGGGTGACGCCGTTGAGGATCGGGGTCTCGCCGGCTTCCGTCTCGACGGTCACATGGAGGTCGCGGATCTCGAGGACAGACATGTCAGCTTCTTTCTTCAGTTCACGGCTTTGGTCACGGCGGGATCGATGAGGATGTCGTCCCCGTCGATCGTGACCTCGTAGACGGGCACCGGCTCGTAGGCCGGGAGATTCAGGGGGCGGCCGGTGCGGAGCGAGAACGCGGACCCGTGCGCCCAGCATTCGAGCGTCTCGCCCTCGACGAAGCCGTCCGCCAGCGAGATGTCACCGTGCGTGCAGGTGTCGCCGATCGCGTGGACCTCGCCCTGACCGTCGAGCACCACGGAGATGGCGACGCCGCCCACCTCGACGCGCACAGCGGTGTCCTGCTCGAGCTCGCTCAGCTGGAGCACCTTCTCGGCGGTCATCGCGTGCCCTCCCCGACGAGCTCCGCCTCGATGGCGGCGATGAACTCGTCCTCGAGGGACGGGATGCCGATCTTCTGGACGATCTCGGCGAGGAAGCCGAGGACGACCAGACGTCGTGCCTGCTCCTCGTCGATCCCGCGGGCCTGCAGGTAGAAGAGTTGCTCGTCGTCGAACCGGCCCGTCGCGCTCGCGTGCCCGGCACCGACGATGTCGCCGGTCTCGATCTCGAGGTTCGGGATGGAGTCGGCGCGCGCTCCGTCGGTGAGGACGAGGTTGCGGTTCGCTTCGTAGGAGTCGGTGCCGACGGCATCCGGTCCGATGAGGACGTCGCCGATCCAGACGGTCCGCGCCGAGGCACCCTGCAGCGCACTCTTGTACAGGACGTCGCCGTTCGTGTGGTCGCCCTTGTGGTGGAGGTAGACCTGGCTCTCGAGATGCTGGCCCGCGTCGGCGAACGAGAGGCCGTACAGGCGTCCCTGCGCGCCGGAACCGGCGAGCTCTACCGACGGGTTCACCCGCACGAGGCCGCCGCCGAGGCTGACGACGATGTGGGTGAGGGTCGCATCGCGGTCCACACGGGCCTGGTGCGCCGCGAGGTGCACGGCGTCGTCGTCCCATCGCTGGACCGACACGACCGTGAGGGCAGCGCCGTCGCGGACGATGATCTCGACGTTCTGCGCCTGAGCGGCGGTTCCCTCGTGGCGCAACACGACGGTACCGCGCGAATTCGCCTGCGCCTCGATGACGACGTGCGCATGAGCGACGCCACCGCGACCGGTGAGGGTCACGACGACGGGCTCGTCGATCTCGGTGTTCGCCGGGATCCGGATGAGCGGCGCCTCGGGCTCCTGAGCCCAGGCGATCGCGCTGACGACATCCTCGGGGCGGAAGACCTCGCCACGGGGCGCCTCGTCCTTCTGCAGACGACGGTGCTCGACGGCATCCGGTCCGGTCACCTCGACGCCGATGACGTCGTGCGGAGCGGGCTCGTCGGCCAGCAGCGCGGCGACGCGGTCGAGCGGCGTGTGCTTCCAGTTGACCTCGCGGCCGGTCGGCGCGCCGAAGTCGGCCGGGTCGAACGACCACGGACGCTCCGAGCGGGTCTGCACGGGAACGTTCCGGTCGGTCACTTTCGCCGCAGGGTCGATGTGGCCCTTCGCATCGGATGCGGGGGCCTGAGTCGCTGTCGTCATCAGCCGACGGATCCTTCCATGCCCATCTCGATGAGCTTGTTCAGCTCGAGGGCGTACTCCATGGGCAGTTCGCGGGCGATCGGCTCGATGAAGCCGCGCACGATCATCGCCATCGCCTCGTCCTCGGGCATGCCGCGGCTCATGAGGTAGAACAGCTGCTCCTCGCTGACCTTCGAGACGGTCGCCTCGTGGCCGAGCTGGACGTCGTCGACGCGGATGTCGATCGCCGGGTACGTGTCGGAGCGCGAGATCGTGTCGACCAGCAGCGCGTCGCAGCGGACCGTGTTGGCCGAGTGGTGCGCGTTGGCGTCCACCCGCACCTCACCGCGGTAGCCGGCGCGGCCGCCGCCGCGCGCGATCGACTTCGAGACGATCGACGACTGGGTGTACGGCGCCATGTGGATCATCTTCGCGCCGGCGTCCTGGTGCTGGCCGGGACCGGCGAAAGCGACGGACAGGGTCTCGCCCTTGGCGTGCTCGCCCATCAGGTAGATCGACGGGTACTTCATCGTCACCTTAGAGCCGATGTTGCCGTCGACCCATTCCATGGTCGCGCCCTCATGGGCGACGGCGCGCTTGGTGACGAGGTTGTAGACGTTGTTCGACCAGTTCTGGATCGTCGTGTACCGAACGCGGGCGTTCTTCTTCACGATGATCTCGACGACGGCCGAGTGCAGCGAGTCGCTCTTGTAGATGGGAGCGGTGCAACCCTCGATGTAGTGGACGTAGCTGTCCTCGTCGGCGATGATCAGCGTCCGCTCGAACTGGCCCATGTTCTCGGTGTTGATGCGGAAGTAGGCCTGGAGCGGGATCTCGACGTGCACGCCCTTGGGGACGTAGACGAACGAGCCACCCGACCACACAGCGGTGTTCAGCGCGGCGAACTTGTTGTCGCCCGCGGGGATGACCGTGCCGAAGTACTCCTCGAAGAACTCGGGGTGCTCGCGCAGTGCCGTGTCGGTGTCCATGAAGATGACACCCTGCTGCTCCAGGTCCTCGCGGATCTGGTGGTAGACGACCTCGGACTCGTACTGAGCGGCGACGCCGGCGACGAGGCGCTGACGCTCCGCCTCGGGGATGCCGAGCTTCTCGTACGTGTTGCGGATCTCCTCGGGGAGGTCCTCCCACGTCTGCGCCTGCTTCTCGGTCGAGCGCACGAAGTACTTGATGTTGTCGAAGTCGATGCCCGAGAGGTCGGCGCCCCACGTCGGCATGGGCTTGCGACCGAAGAGCTGGTACCCCTTGAGGCGGGTCTTCAGCATCCATTCGGGTTCGCTCTTGAGGGAGGAGATCCCGCGGACCACATCCTCGTTGATACCTCGCTGGGCGATGGCACCGGCGGCATCCGCGTCGTGCCAGCCGAACTCGTACACCCCCAGGCCTTCGAGTTCGGGACGGTCGATGAGCACATCCGACATGAATTTCCTCCTCACGGGCGGCAACGGTGTCATCCGTTCCGGCATTCCCTCCCGTGAGAGGAGTGCACGAGGGGGATGCCGCTGCTGGCCGCTCTGACGACGCGATACCGCGCCTAGAATCGTTGTGCGGGCTGCGATGGGGATCGCGCTCGCCGACTGCTTCATTCTACAGGCACGGCCGTCCCCCGCGGCGTGCCGGCCCTCGCCCGGAGGCGACCCCATGCTCATCACCGCGTCGACACCGACCGCCCCGCCCGTCACGCGGATGCCGCGTCTGCTGCCCTTCGTGGCCTGGCTCTCGTTCATCGCCGAGACGCTCATCATCGGCACCGGCGGCGCCGTCCGGCTCACCGGCTCCGGCCTCGGCTGCCCTACGTGGCCCACCTGCACGCCGGAATCGCTCGTGGCGACTCCCGAGATGGGCATCCACGGCGTCATCGAGTTCGGCAACCGGACGCTGACGGGGCTCGTCGGCATCCTCGCGCTGATCGTCGTCATTCTCGTGTGGCGGATGCGGCGTGCCCGCCGGGACCTGTTCGTCATGGCGCTCATCGTCCTCGGCGGCGTCGTCGCGCAGGCCATCGTCGGCGGCATCACGGTCCTGACGGGCCTGAACCCGTTCATCGTCGGCTTCCACTACGTCGTGTCGCTGGTCCTCGTCTGCGTCTGCGCCGCATTCCTCGTGCGCATGAAGGAGCCGGCCGCCCCCCGCCTCCGCGTGGTACCGACGTGGTACGCCGGGCTCGCGCACGCCACGACCGCCGTCCTCGCGGTGACGATCGCTTTCGGAGTCCTCACCACCGGCGCCGGCCCCCACTCGGGCGACGCGGCGGCCGGCCGGAACGGCTTCAACGCCGAGATCCTCGAGCACGTCCACGCCTGGCCGGGATACACGCTTCTCGCACTGACACTCGTGCTGGTCGGCGTCGCCTGGGCGAAGCGCCTGCGGCCCCGCACGTGGATCTCCGTCCTCCTGCTCGCCGAAGCGGTCCAGATCGCGGTGGGTCTCTACCAGGCGCGCAACGGTCTCCCCGAGATCGCGGTCGGCGTCCACATGGTGCTCGCTGCACTGACGGCGGCCACCATGACCGTGGTCATCCTGCGCCTCAAGGCGCCCGTACCGGCCGAAGACGTCGCCACCTCTCACTGAAAGTTCATAGGTTCCGCATCACCTCCCGCAGGGTCCATCGACCACAGTGGCCCGGGCCGTTCGAATCCGGACGGCTTCGACCCGGAGGAGATTCGATGAACACCCGCCCCCGCCTGACCCGTAGCATCCCGTTCTGGCTGCTCGTGGCAGGCTCCCTCGCATCCAGCGCCGCCGGCGCCGTCGTCCTGATCGACAAGCTCGGGACGATGGAGACCGCGCTGACCGCCGGTACCGCGACCGGCGTGGAGGTCTATGTCGGGCAGATCTGGGCCGTCCTGGGCGCGATCCTGATCGGCGTCGGCGCGATCGGCCTCCTGTTGGCCTTCACGCTGGGCGCCCTGCGCGCCTTCGCCGTCACCCCTCAGGCGCAGACCGCACCCGAGGCGGACGACGCCATCGAGCCCGTCGACCAGCCGGAAGACCACGACACGACCGAGCCCGTCCTCGACGGCGCGGCACGCTGACCGAGTGATCGGCCCGCTGCGGTCAGAACGGCAGCAGCGGGTCGATCGCGATGGCGACGAACAGCAGCGTCAAGTACGTGATGGAGGCGTGGAACACGCGCATCGGCTGGATCTTGTCGCCGCGCACAGCACGTGCGTACAGGACGTGGGACTCGTAGATGAACCAGCCGCCGAACACGAGCGCGGACACGGTGTAGACGATGCCCATGCCGGCGACCGGGATCAGCAGGAGTGAACTCGCGATGGTCGCCCACGCGTAGAGGATGACCTGCAGGCCGACCTGTGCACCGTCGCGGGTCGCGCCGAGCATCGGCACGTCGACCTCCGCGTAGTCGCCCTTGTACTTCATGGACAGCGGCCAGTAGTGCGGCGGCGTCCAGAGGAACACGAGCAGGAACAGGATGAAGGGCGTCCACGTGAGAGAACCCGTGACGGCCGACCACCCGATGATGACCGGGAAGCACCCGGCGATCCCGCCCCACACGATGTTCTGCTCGGTGCGGCGCTTGAGAAGGATCGTGTAGATCACGACGTAGAAGAAGATGGCTGCGGCGCTGAGCGCTGCGGCGACCCAGTTCGTGAACACCCACAGCCACACCGTGGACACGATGGCGAGCGTCCACGAGAAGACGAGCGCGCCGCGGGGCGAGACCTCACCCGTGACGAGCGGTCGGTTCTCGGTGCGCTTCATGTGCGCATCGATGTCGCGATCGAGGTACATGTTGAAGGATGCCGCCGAGCCCGCGCTCATGGCGCCGCCCAGAACCGTCGCGAGGATCAGCCAGAGATCAGGGAGACCGTTCGCGGCCAGGAACATGACCGGGATCGTCGTGACGAGCAGCAGTTCGAGAACCCGCGGCTTCGTCAGCTGAACGTACGCGCGGAGGGTTCGGCCGAACGACTGTCGAGCGGGCGCGGATACGCGCGCGCCGGTGTCCGTGAGTGCCATCGCCCCTGCCGTGTAGATCGTCCCCCGAGTCTACGGCATCCTCCGCGGGCGGTACTTCTCGACCGGATCGGACGCTTCGCTGACAGCGCACGTCACAGAGCGCCGCCCCGGCCTCGGCGGGTGCCTCGGGTCGATATGCTGAAAATCCCGACGCGGGACGTCCCTCTTCTTTCATGATCAGCAGTCGTCCGCGCCGACTCACCGACGAAAGGCTTCCAGGTGTCAGAGCTGGTTTGGGACGAGATCGATCGACGCGCGGTGGACACCGCGCGGGTGCTGGCGGCGGATGCCGTCGAGAAGGTCGGCAACGGCCACCCGGGGACCGCGATGAGCCTCGCGCCCGCGGCGTACCTGCTCTATCAGCGTGTGCTGCGCCACGATCCCGCCGACACCCACTGGCTCGGTCGCGACAGGTTCATTCTGTCCGCCGGTCACTCGTCGCTGACGCAGTACGTGCAGCTCTACCTGGGCGGCTTCGGTCTCGAGCTCGATGACCTGAAGGCGCTCCGCACCTGGGGCTCGCTGACCCCCGGCCACCCCGAGTACGGCCACACGAAGGGTGTGGAGATCACGACGGGTCCGCTCGGCCAGGGGCTCGCCTCGGCCGTCGGCTTCGCCTACGCCGCCCGGTACGAGCGCGGTCTCTTCGACCCCGAGGCCGAAGCCGGCACCTCGCCGTTCGACCACCACATCTTCGTCATCGCCGGTGACGGCGACCTCCAGGAGGGTGTCACCTCCGAGGCCGGTTCGCTCGCGGGCCACCAGCAGCTCGGCAACCTGATCGCGATCTACGACTCGAACCAGATCTCGATCGAGGACGACACCAACGTCGCCTTCACCGAGGACGTGCAGGCCCGGTACGAGGCCTACGGCTGGCAGGTGCAGACGGTCGACTGGAAGAAGACCGGCGAGTACGTCGAGGATGTCGCTGCCCTCCACGCCGCAATCGAGGCCGCCAAGGCCGAGACGTCCAAGCCCTCCCTCATCGTCCTCAAGACGATCATCGGCTGGCCCTCGCCCGGCAAGCAGAATTCGGGCAAGATCCACGGCTCCGCCCTCGGCGCCGACGAACTCGCTGCCACGAAGAAGGTCCTCGGCTTCGACCCCGAAGCGAACTTCGCCGTCGCGGACGAGGTCCTCACCCACACCCGTTCGCTCGCCCAGCGCGCAGCGGCCGACCGCGCCGCCTGGCAGGAGTCCTTCGACGCCTGGGCCGCCGCGAACCCCGAGCGGAAGGCGCTGCTCGACCGCCTCGAGGCGGCAGCCCTTCCCGACGGAATCGCCGACGCCCTCCCCTCCTTCGAGGCCGGCAAGGACGTCTCGACCCGTGCCGCCTCGGGCGTCGTGCTCAACGCCCTCGCCGCCGAGCTCCCCGAGCTCTGGGGCGGTTCGGCCGACCTCGCCGAGTCGAACCTGACGACGATCAAGGACGCGAAGAGCTTCATCCCGGCCGAGTGGTCCACGCACGAGTGGTCGGGCGACCCCTATGGACGCGTGCTGCACTTCGGCATCCGCGAACACGCCATGGGCGCGATCATCAACGGCATCAAGCTGCACGGTCCGACCCGTCCGTTCGGCGGGACGTTCCTGATCTTCAGCGACTACATGCGCCCGGCGGTGCGACTGGCCGCCCTCATGAACATCCCCTCGGTGTTCGTGTGGACCCACGACTCCGTCGCCCTCGGCGAGGACGGCCCGACGCACCAGCCGATCGAGCAGCTCGCGACGCTGCGGCTCATCCCGAACTTCACGGTCGTCCGTCCCGCGGATGCGAACGAGACGGCCGCGGCCTGGCTCGAGATCCTGCGCCGCCAGGACGGCCCGACGGGTATCGCTCTCACCCGCCAGAACATCGCCGTGTTCCCGCGCGGAGAGAACGGCTACGCCACGACGGACGGTGTCGCTAAGGGTGCGTACACGCTCCTCGACGCTCCCGAGGGAGAGCCCGACGTGATCCTCATCGCCACCGGCTCCGAGGTCCAGCTGGCTGTGGCGGCACGCGAGACGCTCGCCGCCGAGGGCATCGGCGCACGCGTCGTGTCCGCACCCAGTCTCGAATGGTTCGCCGAACAGGATGCGGATTACCGCGAGTCGGTCCTGCCCGCCGCGGTCACGGCGCGCGTCTCGGTCGAGGCGGGAGCCACGGGCCTGTGGCGCGCGGTCGTCGGCGACAGCGGACGCACCGTCGGCATCGACCACTTCGGCGCCTCCGCCGATTACAAGACCCTGTTCGAGAAGTTCGGCGTCACCGCCGATGCGGTCGTCGAAGCGGCCCGCGCAACCGTCAAGGAGAACGCATGAGCACCCCCACCGAGGACCTGTCCGCCGCCGGCGTCAGCATCTGGCTCGACGACCTCTCGCGATCGCGGATCGACACCGGCAACCTCGCCCAGCTGATCGAGACGCGCGACGTCGTCGGCGTCACCACCAACCCGTCGATCTTCCAGGCCGCCATCGGCAACAAGGACGACGACTCGTACGACGCTCCGTTGCAGGCTCTTGCGGCCCAGGGCGCGGATGTCGACACGGCGATCTTCGAGATCACGACCACCGACGTGCGTGACGCGGCCGACATCTTCCGTCCCGTGTTCGACCGCACGGACGGCGTCGACGGACGCGTGTCGATCGAGGTCTCCCCCGACCTCGCACACGACACCGACGCGACCGTCGCCCAGGCGAAGGAACTGTGGGCGAAGGTCGACCGCCCGAACACGCTGATCAAGATCCCCGCGACCCTCGCGGGCCTTCCGGCCATCAGCGCCGTCCTCGCCGAAGGCATCTCGGTGAACGTGACCCTCATCTTCAGCCTCGAGCGCTACGCGGCGGTCATCGACGCGTACCTCGAGGGTGTGCGCCGGGCGAAGGAGAACGGTCACGACATCGCGACGATCCACTCGGTTGCCTCGTTCTTCGTTTCGCGCGTGGACACCGAGGTCGACAAGCGCCTCGAGGCGATCGACACGAGCGAAGCCGCAGCGCTGAAGGGCAAGGCGGGCGTCGCCAACGCGCGCCTGGCGTACGAGCTGTTCGAGAAGCGATTCGCTCAGTCGGATGCCGCCGAGCTGATCGCCGCGGGCGCGACGGTGCAGCGTCCCCTCTGGGCCTCGACCGGCGTCAAGGACCCTGCCCTTCCCGACACCCTCTACGTGACCGAGCTCGTCGCGCCGGGCACCGTGAACACGATGCCCGAGAAGACGCTCGAGGCCACGTTCGACCACGCGAAGGTCACCGGGGACACCGTCACCGGCGCCTACGAGGACGCTCACCGCGTCTTCGACCAGCTGGCGGAGGCCGGGGTCGACCTCGTCGACGTCACCCAGGTGCTCGAGGATGAGGGCGTCGATAAGTTCATCGTCTCGTGGCACGATCTGCAGGGCACGGTGCGCCAGGCCCTCGACGGCGCGAACTGACCGATGGTTGCTGAGATCTCGCGGGGGATCAACCCCCTCCGCGATCCCGACGACCGTCGCCTCAACCGCATCGCGGGGCCGAGCGCGCTCGTGATCTTCGGCGTGACGGGCGATCTGTCGCGCAAGAAGCTCATGCCTGCCGTGTACGACCTCGCCAACCGCGGACTTCTGCCCCCCGGGTTCGCCCTCGTCGGGTTCGCGCGTCGCGACTGGGAGGACCAGGACTTCGCGAAAGTCGTGTACGAGGCGGTGCGACAGCATGCCCGCACCCCCTTCCGTGAGGAGACCTGGAACCAGCTCCTCCAGGGGATCCGTTTCGTCCAGGGCGAGTTCGACGACCCGGCATCCTTCGCTCGTCTCCGAGAGACGGTCGAGAAGCTCGACACCGAGCGCGGCACCATGGGCAATCACGCCTACTACCTGTCGATCCCGCCCAAGGACTTCCCGGTCGTGGCACGGCAGCTGCGCGACTCCGGACTGGTCGATGAGTCCGCCGGCGGACACACGTGGCGCCGCGTCGTGATCGAGAAGCCGTTCGGCAGCGACCTGCAGACGGCCCGCGAGCTGAACGAGGCTCTCGAAGTCGCCTTCCCGGCCGACGCGATCTTCCGCATCGACCACTACCTCGGCAAGGAGACGGTCCAGAACATCCTGGCGCTCCGGTTCGCCAACGAGCTGTACGAGCCGCTGTGGAACGCGAACTACGTGGACCACGTCCAGATCACCATGGCCGAGGACATCGGCGTGGGCGGTCGAGCCGGGTACTACGACGGCATCGGCGCGGCACGCGACGTCATCCAGAACCACCTCCTCCAGCTCCTCGCTCTCACCGCGATGGAGGAGCCCATCTCCCTCGACGCAGAGCACCTGCGCGCCGAGAAGGAGAAGGTCCTCGCGGCGGTCACGCTGCCCGAGGATCTCGCGACCGCCACCGCGCGCGGTCAGTACGCCGGCGGATGGCAGGGCGGCGAGCACGTCACCGGGTTCCTCGACGAGGACGGCATGGATCCGCAGTCGAAGACGGAGACGTACGCCGCCATCAAGCTCGAGATCGCGACGCGCCGGTGGAACGGCGTCCCGTTCTACCTGCGCACCGGAAAGCGGCTCGGACGCCGCGTCACGGAGATCGCCGTCGTGTTCAAGCACACGCCCCCGCTTCTGTTCCTGCGCTCGCAGGCACTGCAGCTCGGCCAGAACGCGCTCGTCATCCGCATCCAGCCCGACGAGGGCGTGACGCTCCGCTTCGGGTCGAAGGTCCCCGGCGCCGGCAACGAGGTGCGCGACGTCACGATGGACTTCGGCTACGGCCACGCGTTCACCGAGTCGAGCCCCGAGGCCTACGAACGACTCATCCTCGACGTCCTCCTGGGCGATCCTCCCCTGTTCCCCCGGCACGAAGAGGTGGAGCTCTCGTGGCGCATCCTCGACCCGGTCGAACGCTTCTGGGCCGAGCAGGACGAGCCGCTCGAGCAGTACTCCCCCGGTTCCTGGGGTCCCCCGTCCGCCGATGAACTCTTGGCCCGTGACGGCCGCGTCTGGAGGCGTCCATGATCGTCGATCTGCCCGACACCACGGTGTCCACGATCGCGAAGAAGCTCGTCAGCGTCCGCGAAGAGGGCGGCGCCGTCGCCCTCGGACGCGTCCTGACCCTCGTGATCGTCTCGACCGGAGGGTTCGACGAGGAAGCCATCGACGCCGCCAACGCGGCATCGCGTGAGCACCCGATGCGCGTCATCGTCCTCGTCGTCGAGCCGGACGCTCCGACCGGCCTCGACGCGCAGATCCGCGTCGGCGGCGACGCCGGTGCGAGCGAGGTCGTCGTCCTCCGGGCACGCGGCGAGGCCGCCGACAACCAGGAGAGCCTCGTCAACGGCCTCCTCCTCCCCGACGCGCCGGTCGTGGCCTGGTGGCCCGACGACCCGCCCGCCGACCCGGCTCAGTCGCCGATCGGCCACATGGCTCAGCGACGCATCACGGATGCCTCGACCGAGCCGTTCGCACCGGACCGTCTCGCGCAGCTCGGCTCCGCGTACGCCCCCGGCGACACGGATCTCGCATGGACCCGCCTGACGCACTGGCGGGAACAGCTCGCCGCTGTCCTGGACCAGCCGCCGTTCGAGCAGGTCTCCGCTGTCACGGTTGTGGGCGCGGGGAGTTCGCCGTCCACGGGGCTCCTCGCCGCATGGCTGCGCCTCAAGCTGGACGTCGCCGTCGAGTGGCACTACACCGACGAGGAGGAGTGGACGCACGGCATCCGATCGGTCACGCTCTCCCGCAAGTCGGGCGACATCGTCCTGGAGCGCACCAGCGCGACGGATGCGACGCTCACCCAGCCCGGTCAGCCCACGCACGACATCGTCCTGCCGCGCCGGTCGCTGCGGGAGTGCCTCGCGGAGGAGCTGCGCCGCCTCGATCCCGACCTCTTGTATGGTCGAGTCATCACCGAAGGGTGGGAGCTCCTCGACCCTCCCACGAGGTAGGAGTCGCATGTCGGAGTTCCGCGCGGAGAAGCGCGTCGTCGTCAGTCCGGATGCCCGGACCCTGGCCGAAGGTGTCGCGAAGCGCTTCTTCCAACGGATCTCGTCGCGCGCAAACGAGGGGAGGACCACGCACGTCCTGCTGACCGGCGGTACGGCGGGTACGTCCGTCCTTCAGGCAGCCGGCGAAAGCTCAGCCCGTCACGATGTGGACTGGTCGAAGGTTCACTTCTGGTGGGGTGACGAGCGCTTCGTCGCGGCCGACGATCCTGCCCGCAACGAGGTGGCGGCCCGTCACGCGTTCCTGTCGCACATCAACGTGCCCGAGCAGAACATCCACCCGATCTCGTCAGCGGATGCGGGTCGGAGCCATGACGAGGCCGCGACCGATTACGCCGCTGAGCTCGCGGAGTACGGTGCGGCCGGGCAGGCTTGGCCCCGATTCACCATCGCCTTCCTGGGGGTGGGACCGGACGGGCACATCGCCTCGCTGTTCCCCGACCGGAGCGAGATCGGCGACACCGACCACTCGGTCCTCGCCGTGCGGGACTCTCCCGTGCCACCGTCCGACCGGATCACCCTGACGCGACCGGTCATCAACTCGTCCCGGCGGGTGTGGCTCGTCCTGCCCGGTACGGACAAGGCGTCGGCGCTGGGGCTGGCCCTCGCCGGCGCGAGCTACCACTCGGTCCCGGCGGCCGGCGCGAAGGGGCGGAAGCAGACCGTGTTCTTCGTGGATGAGGCTGCCGCGAAGAACGTCCCGGAGGAACTGATAGACCCCGAGTTCTGAACGAACCCGGGGTCTGTCGTGGTGCGTCGAGCGCCGCTCAGTCCTGACCGCGCCGCTCGCGCAGCTGCTGCAGAGCGTCGCCGAGGATCGACTCCGCTTCTTCGTCGGAGCGCCGCTCCTTCACGTACGCGAGGTGCGTCTTGTACGGCTCGGTCTTGGCCAGCGCCGGCGGATTGGCCTTGTCACGACCTGCCGGAAGACCGGAGTGCGGCGAGTCGATCGTCTCGGGGATCTCGTCCTCGGCGATCCCGGCTGCGAAATAGCGCACCGTCTCGTTTCCGAGAGCGTCCCAGTACGAGACCGCCACACGGTCAGCGTGGTGACCGTGGTCCTGCTCCCCCATCGGGCCGGCACCCACGCGGGTGCCCCGAATCGCGTTCCCCCCGGTCGCCATCAGATGCTCTGGAACTTCGTGATCAGGCCGAGGGCCACGATGGAGACGAACCACACGAGCGCCAGAACGACCGTGAAGCGGTTGAGGTTGCGCTCAGCGAGGCCCGAAGAGCCCATCGCCGAGCTCATACCGCCGCCGAACATGTCGGAGAGGCCGCCGCCGCGGCCCTTGTGCAGGAGGATCAGGAGCGTGAGCAGGAGGCTGGTGAGTCCCAGCAGCACCTGCAGCACAAGCTGGAGGATGTCCACAGTCGTTGAAAGCCTTTCGGGTCGCCGAATGACTCGGCGTTCGCACGAGTATACCGGCTGAGCGGTGCGACGCCGTGAGGCGCCGCACCGCTCGAGGTCATACGCCGACGTGCTTCTGGTATCGGATGATCGCGGCGAACTCGTCCGCCAGCAGGCTCGCACCGCCGACGAGGGCTCCGTCGACGTCGGGCTCACGCATGAAGCTGGCGATGTTGCCCGACTTGACCGATCCGCCGTAAAGGATGCGGGTGCGCTCGGCTGCGGCATCCCCCAGGGCATCCGCGACCACCGATCGCAGCGCCGCGCAGACTTCCTGAGCCTGCTCGGGCGATGCGACCTGGCCGGTGCCGATCGCCCAGACGGGCTCGTACGCCACAACGATGTCCGCGTCCGACGCGACACCCTCAAGGGCGGCGCGCAGCTGCGCGACGGACACGGCCGTGGGGCCGGACTCCTCGCGCTGCTCGAGCGTCTCACCGACGCAGATCACGGGCACGAGACCGTGCCGGAGCGCCGCCTGCACCTTGCCGGCGACGATCTCGTCGGACTCCGCGTGGTACTCGCGACGCTCCGAGTGACCGATGATCACGTAGTGCACGTCGAGCTTCTTCAGGAACGCGCCCGAGACCTCGCCCGTGTACGCCCCAGAGTCCTTCGCCGACACGTCCTGCGCGCCGAGGGCGAACGGGATCTTGTCGGCGTCCATGAGCGTCTGCACGGTGCGGATGTCGGTGAACGGCGGGAAGACCGCCACCTCGACCGAGTCGGTCTCGTGCGCCGCATCCTTCAGCGTCCAATGCAGCTTCTGGACGAACGCGACCGCCTGCAGGTGGTCGAGGTTCATCTTCCAGTTGCCGGCGATGAGCGGCTTACGGGTCACGCTTCCCATCCGAGGATCTCCAATCCGGGCAGCTTCTTACCCTCGAGGAACTCGAGGCTGGCTCCACCACCGGTGGAGATGTGGCCGAAATCGTCGTCGGCGAAGCCGAGCTGCCGGACGGCAGCGGCCGAATCCCCGCCGCCGACGACCGACAGACCGTCGACCTCGGTGAGCGCCTGTGCGACCGTCTTCGTCCCGGCGGCGAAGGCCTCCATCTCGAACACGCCCATCGGACCGTTCCAGAAGACCGTCTTCGCGCCGCGGATCGCCTCGGCGAACTGCTCCGCCGTCTTCGGGCCGATGTCCAGTCCCATGCCGTCGGCACCGAAGTCGGTGTCCTCGAGGGCGTCGGCGGATGCCACGACGTGGTCCGCGTCCGCCGCGAAGCCCGACGCCATCACGGCGTCGACCGGCAGGATCAGCTCGACGCCGCGCTCGCGCGCCGTCTCCATGTAGCCGCGGACGGTGTCGAGCTGGTCGACCTCGAGGAGGCTCTTGCCGACCTTGTGGCCCTGGGCCGCGAGGAAGGTGAAGAGCATGCCGCCGCCGACGAGGATCTTGTCCACGCGCGGCAGGAGGTGCTCGATGACGCCCAGCTTGTCGCTGACCTTGGAACCGCCCAGAACGACCGCGTAGGGACGCTCAGGGCGTTCGGTGAGGCGGTCGAGGACGTCGACCTCCTTCTCGATCAGAAGGCCGGCAGCGGACGGCAGGAGCTCGGCGAGGTCGTAGACCGACGCCTGCTTGCGGTGCACGACACCGAACCCGTCCGAGACGAGCGCGTCGCCGTGGGCGGCGAGCTGCTCGGCGAAGGCGCGGCGGGCCGAGTCATCCTTAGCCGTCTCCCCCGCGTTGAAGCGGAGGTTCTCGAGGACGGCGACCTGACCGTCCGCGAGGGCGGCGACGACATCACGAGCCGAGTCGCCGACGGTGTCGGTCGCGAACGCGACCTCCTGGCCGAGCAGCTCGGACAGACGCGACGCGACCGGAGCGAGGCTGTACGTCGCGTCCGGTGCGCCGTCGGGGCGGCCGAGGTGGGAGACCGCGATGACGCGCGCCCCCTGCTCGACCAACGCGCGGAGCGTGGGGATGGCCGCACGCACGCGGCCATCGTCCGTGATGACGCCGTCCTTCAGGGGGACGTTGAAGTCGACACGGACGATGACGCGCTTGCCTGCGAGCGAACCCAGCGAATCGAGGGTGCGCAGAGCCATCGTCAGAGCTTGCTGGCGACGAGCTCGGTGAGGTCGACGAGGCGGTTCGAGTAGCCCCACTCGTTGTCGTACCAGGACGAAATCTTGACCAGGTTGCCCGACACGTTGGTCTGGCCGGCGTCGAACACCGACGAGTGCGGGTCGAGCTGGATGTCGCTGGAGACGATCGCGTCGGTGTTGTACTTCATGTACCCGACGAGGTCGCCCTCGGCAGCGGCCTTCTCGAACGCGGCGTTGATGACCTCGGCAGTCAGGCCCTCGGTCGGGGTGACGACCGTGAGGTCGACGATCGAGCCGGTGGGTACGGGCACGCGGTACGACGAGCCGCTGAGCTTGCCGTTCAGCTCGGGCAGAACGAGGCCGATGGCCTTCGCGGCACCGGTCGCGGCGGGGACGATGTTGATCGCCGCGGCGCGGGCGCGGTGCAGGTCGCCGTGGGGGCCGTCCTGGAGGTTCTGGTCGGCGGTGTAGGCGTGGGCCGTCATCATGAAGCCGCGCTCGATGCCGAAGTTGTCGTTGAAGACCTTGGCGATGGGCGCGAGGCAGTTCGTGGTGCAGGACGCGTTCGAGATGACGTGCATCGTCTCGGAGTCGTACGTGCCGTCGTTGACGCCCATGACGAACGTGCCGTCGACGTCGGTGCCGGGAGCCGAGATGATGACCTTCTTGGCGCCGCCGGCGATGTGCTTCTTGGCGTCTGCGGCCTTGGTGAAACGACCGGTCGACTCGATGACGATGTCGACGCCCAGGTCGCCCCAGGGGAGGTTGGCGGGGTCGCGCTCTTCGAAGACCTTGATGGTCTTGCCGTTGACCGTGATCGAGTCCTCGGTGTACGAGACCTCGGCGTCGAGGCGACCGCCGACGGAGTCGTACTTGAGGAGGTGAGCGAGGCTCTTGTTGTCGGTGAGGTCGTTCACCGCCACGATCTCCAGGTCAGCTCCCTGCGCGAGCGCCGCGCGAAGGAAGTTGCGTCCGATACGGCCGAAGCCGTTGATGCCGATCTTGACAGACACGTTGTCTCCCGTTTTTCTTCGCGCACGCCCCATGAACGGGGTCGACCCGCGATGTGCTGGAAATGAGAGAGGATGCCGGGGCTCAGCCCCCGTTGCCGGGAGGAGCCCGGCATCCTCACCTGTGAACGACCCTACTACTAGAGCAGGCCCGCCGTCTTCTCACGCGCGGCGTCGAGACGCTGTGCGACGTTCTGCCAGTTCGCGATGTTCCACGCCGCCTTGACGTAGTCCGCCTTGACGTTGAGGTAGTCGAGGTAGAAGGCGTGCTCCCACATGTCGAGCTGGAAGATCGGGACGGTGCCCTGCGCCGTGTTCGACTGCTGGTCGAAGAGCTGCTGGATGATGAGCTGCTCACCGATCGGATCCCAGCTGAGCACGGCCCAGCCCGATCCCTGGATGCCGGTGGCTGCCGCCGTGAAATGCGCCTGGAACTTGTCGAAACCGCCGAAGAACTCGTCGATCGCCGAACGGAGCTCGCCCTCGGGCTCGCCGCCGCCGCCCTGCGACGCAGGGGCGAGGTTGGTCCAGAAGATCGAGTGGTTGACGTGTCCGCCGAGGTTGAACGCGAGGTCCTTCTCGAGCTTGTTGACGTTCGCGAGGTTTCCGGTCTCGCGCGCCTCGGCGAGCTGTTCGAGGGCGGTGTTCGCGCCCGTCACGTAGGCCTGGTGGTGCTTCGAGTGGTGAAGCTCCATGATCTTGCCACTGATGCTCGGCTCGAGAGCGGAGTAGTCGTACGGGAGCTCAGGCAGGGTGTACTTCGCCATGTCCTCTTCCTTCTGTCGGTGCTGCGCACACGGCGCAGCCGGTCGGATTCATCCTATTGAGGGCCAACTCACCGGGCACCCGGTTGCTTCCCGGGAAGAGGGGATGTATCCCGTCAGTCTTCGAGGCCGGCCGGAACGGCGGACTCGGTGTCCGGGATGCCGTCCTGCGCGGCCTTTTTGTCGGCCATGGCGAGGAGGCGCCGGATGCGGCCCGCCACGGCATCCTTCGTCATCGGCGGATCGGCGTGGTGGCCGAGCTCGTCGAGACTCGCGTCCCGATGCGCGAGGCGCAGGTCTCCGGCCTGCTTCAGGTGGTCCGGCACGGTGTCGCCGAGGATCTCGAGCGCGCGCTCGACGCGGGCGCAGGCGGCGACGGCTGCCTGCGCGGAGCGACGGAGGTTCGCGTCGTCGAAGTTGACGAGGCGGTTCACGCCGGCACGCACCTCCCTGCGCTGGCGCATCTCCTCCCACGCGGCGGCGGTCTTCTGCGCGCCCATCATGAGCAGGGTGGCGCGGATCGCCTCGCCGTCGCGGACGACGACACGGGGCACGCCGCGCACCTCGCGGGCCTTCGCGGCGATCCCGAGGCGGTGAGCGGCGCCCACGAGCGCCATGGCTGCCTCCCCCGAGGGGCAGGCGACTTCGAGGGCGGCGGACCGCCCGGGGTCCGAGAGGCTGCCCGCTGCGAGGAACGCCCCGCGCCACACGGCGGCCAGATCGGGACGGGCGCCGGTGGTGAGCTTGTTGGGGAGACCGCGGACCGGGCGTCGTCGGTTGTCGAGCAGTCCGGTCTGCCGCGCAAGGGTCTCGCCGCCCTCGATGACGCGGACGGCGACGAGGTTGGCTGAGCGCCCGCCCGACGACTGCACGTGGGCGAGTTCAGGGCGGACGCCGTAGATCTCGACGAGGTCGCGGGCCACCCGGCGGGCGAGCACGTCCGTCTCGACCTCGGCCTCGACGGCGACGCGGCCGGCGATCGAGTGGAGGCCGCCGGAGAAGCGCAGGATCGTGGTGAGTTCTGCGACGCGTGCGGTGGGCCGCGGGTCTCGCACCGAGGTGAGTTCCGTCTTCACGTCAGCAGTCAGCGGCACGGGGATCCTTCGGTGGGGGCGATCGGGGACAAAGGATCAGCTTACTCGCGCACTGCTCACTCGCGACCCAGGTCACGGTGCGTGACCCTCACCGCGACACCCTGCTCCACGGCCAATCGTTCGGCGAGCTCGATCGACGTGACGACCGAGCGGTGCTTGCCTCCGGTGCATCCGATGGCGATGACGGAGTGGCGCTTGTTCTCCCGCTGATAGCCCTGCAGGACCGGGTGGAGGGCGGCGGCATAGGCGTCGATGAACTCCCTCGCACCGTCCTGGCCGAGGACGAAGTCCCGCACGTCGTCGTCCTCGCCCGTCAGGGCCCGCAGCGAGGGCTCCCAGTACGGGTTGGGCAGGAAGCGCATGTCCGCCACGAGGTCGACGTCGGGCGGGAGCCCGTACTTGAAGCCGAAGCTCATGACCGTGACCGTGTGACGGGCATCCCCGTCGGCGCTGAAGAGATCGACGATCCGATTCGCCAGCTGGTGGATGTTCAGCCCGCTCGTGTCGACGATGACATCCGCCGCTTCGCGGATGGCGGCGACGCGTTCGCGCTCCCGCCGGATGCCGTCGAGGATCGTCCCCTCGCCCTGGAGCGGGTGCGGCCGTCGCACCGCCTCGAACCGGCGGACGAGGACGTCGTCGGAGGCATCCAGGAACAGAACGCGCAGCTGGCGTCCGTCGCGGAGCGATCGGGTCACCGACGGCAGCTCGCCGAACAGCTGGCGACCGCGAACGTCCACGACCGCTGCGACCTTGGGCAGGGCATCCGCCGCGAGAGCGGTGAGATCGAGCAGGTGGGACAGCATCTGCGGCGGGAGGTTGTCCACGACGTACCAGTCGAGGTCCTCGAGGGCGTTCGCCGCTGTGGTGCGTCCTGCTCCGGACATGCCGGTGACGATCAGGACCTCGCCCGCCGTCTGGCCGTTCATGCCCGTCCCGCCTTCCACGCGTGTGATCCCAGCCTAACCACCGGATCCGGCAGTGACCGACCCGACGGCCAGATGCGAGTGGATGCTGGAGGCCAGGCGCGGACCGATACCGGGAAGCTCCTGGATCTCCTCCGGGGTCGCCTGCTTCAACTTGCTGACCGATCCGAAGTGCCGGAGCAGCGCCTTGATACGCGCCTCCCCCAGGCCCGGGACCTCGGCCAGGACCGTGGTGATGTCACGCCCGCGCTTCTTGCGCTGATGCGTGATCGCGAAGCGGTGAGCCTCGTCGCGCAGGCGTTGCAGCAGGTACAGGGCCTCGGAGGACCGCGGGAGGATGACCGGGAAGTCGTCGTCCGGCAACCAGACCTCCTCGAGGCGCTTCGCGATCCCGCAGAGCGCGATCTCTTCGTGACCTGCGTCGCGCAGGGCCCGAGCGGCGGCCGCCACCTGCGGCTGGCCGCCGTCGACGAGGAGCAGCTGAGGACGGTAGGCGAAGCGGGGCCGCTTGCGCGTGGTGTCCACCTCACCGTCAGCCATCGGGTCGATGGCCCCCTGCTCGGCCTCATCGCGGTCGATGTGGGCCAGACGCCGCATGAGCACCTGGTACATCGAGTCGGTGTCGTCGGTGGTCTCGCTGACCGAGAAGGAACGGTACTGATCCTTGCGGGGCAGGCCGTCCTCGAACACCACCATCGAGGCGACCACACCCGTCCCCCCGAGGTGCGAGACGTCGAAGCACTCGATCCGCAGCGGCGCCTCGGACATCCCCAGCGCCTCCTGCAGATCGGTGAGCGCCTTGGTGCGGGACGTGTAATCGCTCGTCCTGCGGGTCTTGTGGAGCATGAGCGCCTGCTGCGCGTTGAGGGTCGCCGTGCGCATAAGGTCCGCCTTCTGGCCGCGCTGCGCGATCTGGACGGCGACCTTCTTGCCGCGCCGGGACTGCAGCCACTCCTCGAGCTCCGCGGTGTCGTCGGGCAGAGTCGGGACGAGCACCTGACGCGGAATGTCCTCGGCCCCGGCGGCTCCGTACGCGCGCTGGAGGATCTGGTCGACCAGCTCCGGGCCGGAGATGTCGAGCTCCTTGTCGATCGTCGTCGCGCGCACGCCGCGCACCCGCCCGCCGCGGACGATGAAGTGCTGCACCGCCGCGGACAGCTCGTCCTCGGCGACACCGAAGAGATCGGCATCCGTGTCCTCACTGAGGACGAGCGCGCTGCGGTTGAGGACGGCGTCGAGGGCCTGCAGCTTGTCGCGGTACGAGGCCGCGGTCTCGTAGTCCATCGCGGCCGCCGCTTCGCGCATGCGCGCTTCCATCCGCTTCGTGTAGCGCTTGTCGCTGCCCGACATGAAGGCGATGAAGTCGTCGACGATCGCGCGATGCTCCTCGATGGTGACCTTCATCGAGCACGGGCCGCCGCATCGGCCGATCTGGCCGGGGAAGCACGGCCGCCCCGTCGCCATCGCCTTCTTGTACGACGAGTCACTGCACGTGCGGATCGGGAACACCTTGATCAGCTGATCGATCGTGTCGTGGACCGCCCACACCTTGGGGTACGGGCCGAAGTACTTCGCACCACGGATGCGGCGGTTCCGTGTCACGATCACCCGCGGCGCCTCGTCGCCGAGAGTCACCGCCATGTACGGGTAGGACTTGTCGTCCTTGTACCGGACGTTGAACGGCGGCGAGTACTCCTGGATCCACGTGTACTCGAGTTGCAGTGAATCGATGTCGGTCGCCACGACCGTCCACTCGACCTTCGCGGCCGTCGTGACCATGCGCCGCGTGCGCTCGTGCAGCGTGTGCAGCGGGGCGAAGTAGTTCGACAGCCGCGCCCGCAGGTTCTTCGCCTTGCCGACGTACAGGATCCGGCCATCCGCGTCGAGGAACCGATAGACGCCGGGGTCGGTGGGGATCTCCCCCGGCTTCGGCTTGTACGGCAGGACGGACGCCACCTCAGCCCGCCTTGCGCGCGGGCGCCACATCCAAGAGCTCGGCGAGGAACTGACCCGTGTGGCTCTCGGGAACCGCCGCGACCTGCTCCGGCGTGCCCGTCGCGACGATCGTGCCGCCGCCGGACCCGCCCTCGGGGCCGAGGTCGATGACCCAGTCCGACGACTTGATGACGTCGAGGTTGTGCTCGATGACGAGGACCGAGTTGCCCTTGTCGACGAGGCTGTTCAGGACTTCGAGCAGGCGCTGGACGTCCTCGAAGTGGAGACCCGTGGTCGGCTCGTCGAGCACGTAGATCGTCCTGCCGTTCGATCGACGCTGGAGTTCGGTGGCGAGCTTGACACGCTGAGCCTCGCCGCCCGAGAGCGTCGTCGCGGACTGCCCGAGCCGGACGTAGCCCAGGCCGACGTCGACGAGCGTCTTGAGGTACCGGTGGATCGCCTGGATCGGTTCGAAGAACTCGGCCGCCTCGGAGATCGGCATGTTGAGGACCTCGGCGATGTTCTTGCCCTTGTAGTGGACCGTCAGGGTGTCGCGGTTGTAGCGCTGGCCGTGGCACACCTCGCAGTCGACGTAGACGTCGGGCAGGAAGTTCATCTCGATCTTGATCGTGCCGTCGCCCGAGCACGCCTCGCAGCGTCCACCCTTGACGTTGAAGCTGAAGCGCCCCGGCTGGTAGCCGCGCGTCTTGGCCTCGGTCGTCTCGGCGAACAGCGACCTGATCCGGTCGAAGACGCCGGTGTACGTGGCCGGGTTCGAGCGGGGCGTCCGTCCGATGGGTGCCTGATCGACATGGACCACCTTGTCGAGGTGCTCGAGGCCGGTCACGCGGGTGTGCTTGCCGGCGACGCGACGCGCCCCGTTGAGCTTGGTCGCGAGGACTTCGTAGAGGATGCCGTTCACGAGAGACGACTTGCCCGACCCGCTCACCCCCGTGACGGCGGTCAGGACGCCCAGCGGGAAGTCCACCGTGACGTTCTGGAGGTTGTTCGCGCGCGCACCGACGACACGCAGCTGCCGGCCCTTGTCGATCTTCCGACGCTTCTTCGGCATGGCGATCGCGCGGCGTCCGCTGAGGTAGGCGCCCGTGATGGACTCCTCGTCGGTCAGAAGCTGGTCGACGGGACCGGAGTGGACCACGTTGCCGCCTTCGACACCCGCGCGCGGGCCGATGTCGACGATCCAGTCGGCCGCGTGGATGGTCTCTTCGTCGTGCTCGACGACGACGAGCGTGTTCCCGAGACTCTTGAGTCGCACGAGCGTCTCGATGAGTCGACGGTTGTCGCGCTGGTGGAGTCCGATCGAGGGCTCGTCGAGGACGTAGAGCACCCCTGTCAGGCCGGAGCCGATCTGCGTCGCCAGACGGATGCGCTGCGCCTCACCACCCGAGAGCGAACCGGCGGCGCGACTGAGGCTCAGGTAGTTCAGTCCCACCTGGATGAGGAAGTCGAGACGGGCGCGGATCTCGCGGAGCACCGCGGCCGCGATCGTCGCCTCGCGATCGGTGAGGGCCATGTCGGCGAAGAAGGCCTGCGCCTCGCCGAGGCTCAGGCGCGAGGCATCCGCGATCGAGTGTCCGTGGACGAGGACCGAGAGGACCTCGGGCTTGAGACGGTCGCCGTTGCAGACGGGGCACGGCACTTCGCGCAGGAACTCGGACCACCGCTGTCGCTGCGTGTCGGTCTCGGCCTGAGTGAACTGACGCTCGATGTAGGGGATCACGCCCTCGAACCCGGACGCGTACCGCATCTCACGTCCGTAGCGGTTCTTCCACTTGACCGTGACCTTGTAGTTCTCGCCCGAGAGGACCGCGTCCTGGATGTCGGCGGGCAGGTCCTTCCACGGGGTGTCGAGGGAGAAGCCGAGGTCGTCGGCGAGCCCGACGAGCAGACGCTCGTAGTACTGGAACAGGCCCTTGCCCTGCGTCGTCCACGGGACGATGACTCCCTCGGCGATGGAGAGCTCTTCGTCGCCGAGGAGCAGCTCGGTGTCGACGGACATACGCGTGCCCAGCCCGGAGCACGCCGGGCAGGCACCGAACGGTGCGTTGAACGAGAACGTCCGAGGCTCGATCTCGGTCAGCTGGAGCGGGTGGCCGTTCGGACAGGCCAGCTTCTCGCTGTAGCTCTGCCAGGCGTCGTCACCCTCTTCGTCGACGAAATTGACCTGCAGGATGCCGCCGGCCAGGCCGAGCGCCGTCTCCACCGAGTCGGTGACACGGGTCAGGATGTCGGGGCTCGCCACGAGGCGGTCGACGACGACGGCGATGTCGTGCTTGTAGCTCTTCTTCAGCGTCGGGGGCTCGGCCAGCTGCACGGCCTCGCCGTCGACGATCGCGCGGGCGTAGCCCTTCGCCGACAGCTCCTTGAAGAGGTCGACGAATTCGCCCTTCTTCTGCGAGACGACGGGAGCGACGATCTGGTACCTCGTCCGCTCGGGCAGCTCCATGAGCTGATCGGCGATCTGCTGGACCGTCTGGCGCTGGATGCGCTCACCGCACTCGGGGCAGTGGGGCACGCCGACCCGCGCCCACAGCAGTCGCATGTAGTCGTTGATCTCGGTGATCGTGCCCACCGTCGACCGAGGGTTCCGGTTGGTCGACTTCTGGTCGATCGAGACGGCAGGGCTGAGTCCTTCGATGAAGTCGACGTCCGGACGGTCCACCTGACCCAGGAACTGCCGCGCGTAGGAGCTGAGCGACTCGATGTACCGGCGCTGACCCTCGGCGAAGATCGTGTCGAAGGCGAGGCTCGACTTGCCCGACCCGGACAGGCCGGTGAACACGACGAGCGAGTCGCGCGGGATCTCGAGGTCGACGTTCTTCAGATTGTGGACGCGAGCGCCGCGGACACTGAGTTTGGAGGCGTGGGGAACGGGGACGATGGGCACCGGTCAATCCTAGGTTGGGCCACCGACACGGGCTCCGGTCTTCGCTCCGGGCGATCAGTCCGCTACCGTCGCCCGCCCTCCGGCGAAGGGCTGCAGGCCGTCACGGAGACGCGCCACGTCGTCGATGCCGAGCCCGACCCGCTCCATGATCTGTCGGGGCACGTCGAGGGCGCGTTCGCGCAGCGCACGTCCGTCCTCGGTCAGCTCGATGTCGAGGACGCGCTCATCGCTCGTGCGGCGTCGACGGGCGACACGCCCCTGCGATTCGAGGCGCTTGATCGTCGGGGAGAGACTCGCCGGCTCGACGGCGAGGGTCGAGGCCAACTCCCCCAGCGACTGGGGCGCCTTCTCCCACAGTGCGAGCATCACGAGGTACTGCGGATGGGTGAGGCCGAGCGGTTCGAGAACCGGCCGGTAGATCGACACGACGTTCCGCGCCGCCGTCACGATCGCGAAGCAGAGCTGGCTCTCCAGCTTCAGCACGTCTTCGTCCATCATGGTCCTCACTCCCCTAATAGTTAGTACACTAATCATTATGAACGAGGAACGGGAATCACGGCCGCCGCTGCGTCAGCGGATTCGGGCCGCCGGCGGGTTCTACTCGTGGTGGAACAGCCGCCTCATCCGTTACGCCGGTCCCGCGTCGGTGGGTCCGTACGAGAGCGAGCCGGAGCCGGTCCGCACGGAGCGCGCCTGCCCCCTGTGCGGGCAGCCGATGTCGCAGCACACGTTCGACCGCTCCGGCGAGCGCCCCCTCATGCACTGCCCCTGATCGGCGTGGGAGCCGGTCAGGCGTGACCGGCCCGCTCCATCGCCCGCAGCTCCTTCTTGAGGTCTTGGACCTCGTCGCGAAGCCGGCCGGCGAGTTCGAACTTGAGCTCGTCCGCCGCCGCGAGCATCTGGCGGGTGAGGTCCTCGATGGTCGCCTCGAGCTGGTTCGCCCCCTCGGCGGCGATGCCTTCGCGCCGCAGCTGCGGGGTCGGGCTCTTGCCCTTGCCCGACTTCGTCTTGCTCCTGCCGCGGCTGTCCATCATGTCGCGCGTGTCACTCGCCTCTCGCGCGAGGGCGTCGGTGATGTCGGCGATCTTCTTGCGCAGCGGCTGCGGATCGATGCCGTGCTCGAGGTTGTAGGCGATCTGCTTCTCGCGGCGACGTTCGGTCTCGTCGATGGCGGCGGCCATCGAATCGGTGATCTTGTCGGCGTACATGTGCACCTCACCCGACACGTTTCGCGCCGCACGACCGATCGTCTGAATGAGGGACGTGCCGGACCGGAGGAAGCCCTCCTTGTCGGCATCCAGGATCGCCACGAGTGACACCTCCGGAAGGTCGAGACCTTCACGCAGGAGGTTGATGCCGACCAGCACGTCGTAGACACCCTGACGCAGCTCGGTCAGCAGCTCGACGCGGCGGAGCGTGTCGACATCGGAGTGGAGATAACGCACGCGCACGCCGTGCTCCCCGAGGAAGTCGGTGAGCTCCTCGGCCATCTTCTTCGTGAGCGTCGTCACGAGGATGCGCTCGTCCTTCTCGACGCGGATGCGGATCTCCTCGAGCAGGTCGTCGATCTGCCCCTTGGACGGCTTGACGATGATCTCGGGGTCGATGAGACCCGTCGGTCGGATGATCTGCTCGACCACGCCGTCGGCGATGCCCATCTCGTACTTCCCCGGAGTCGCGGAGAGGTAAACCGTCTGCCCGATGCGCTGCTTGAACTCGTCGAAGCGCAGCGGACGGTTGTCCATCGCGCTCGGCAGCCGGAAGCCGTGGTCGACGAGGGTGCGCTTGCGGGAGGCGTCCCCCTCATACATGGCACCGATCTGCGGCACGGTGACGTGGGATTCGTCGATCACCAGCAGGAAATCGTCCGGGAAGAAGTCGAGAAGCGTGTGCGGAGCCTCCCCCGGCATCCGGCCGTCGATGTGCCGCGAGTAGTTCTCGATGCCGGAGCAGAAGCCGAGCTGCTGCAGCATCTCGAGGTCGAACGTCGTGCGCATGCGCAGACGCTGCGCCTCGAGCAGCTTGCCCTGCGATTCGAACTCCTTGAGCCGCTCCTCGAGTTCGTGCTCGATCGTGCCGATCGCCCGTTGCACGGTGTCGGTGCCGGCGACGTAGTGGGATGCGGGGAAGATCGGCACGCTGTCGAGCTTCTGCACGACATCGCCGGTGAGCGGATGCAGCATGTACAGGGCTTCGATCTCGTCGCCGAACAGCTCGATCCGCACGGCGAACTCCTCGTACACCGGGATGATCTCGATGGTGTCGCCGCGCACGCGGAAGTTGCCGCGGGAGAAATCGACGTCGTTGCGGTTGTACTGCATCGCGATGAACTTGCGGATGAGGGCATCGCGGTCATACCGCTCCCCCACCTGCAGCGCGACCATCGCGCGGAGGTACTCCTCAGGGGCGCCGAGGCCGTAGATGCACGAGACGGTGGACACCACGACCACGTCGCGCCGACTCAGCAGCGAGTTCGTCGTCGAGTGGCGCAGGCGCTCGACCTCGGCGTTGATGGAGGAGTCCTTCTCGATAAAAGTGTCCGTCTGCGGGACGTAGGCCTCGGGCTGGTAGTAGTCGTAGTAGCTGACGAAGTACTCGACGGCGTTGTTCGGCAGGAGGTCGCGGAACTCGTTCGCGAGCTGCGCCGCCAGCGTCTTGTTGTGCGCCATCACGAGGGTCGGCCGCTGCACCTGCTCGATGAGCCACGCTGTGGTGGCGGACTTTCCGGTACCGGTGGCTCCGAGCAGGACGACGTCGGTCTCGCCCGCGTTGATGCGCGCGGCGAGGTCGGCGATCGCCTGCGGCTGGTCGCCGCTCGGGACGTACTCGCTGATGACCTCGAACGGCCGGACGGATCGCGTGGTCTGCATGGATCCAGCGTAGGCCGGGGTCCCGACACCGGCTCCGGCGTTCGCCGTCGGCGTGGGCGGGTCAGGCCGTGAGGCGGGCCCAGAGGTCATCGGTCTGCGCGAGCGTCTCGTCGATCGAGCCCGCCGTGTCGATGACGACGTCCGCGATCGCCAGACGCCGCGCGTCGTCGACTTGCGCCGCCAGCCTCGCGTCCGCCTCCGCCTCTGTCATCCCACGAAGGGAGATCAGCCGTTCCCGGCGGAGCGCGGCGGGTGCGTGGGCGACGACGATCAGCTCCCAGGGGTCCTCCGCGCGAGCCTCGAGCAGGAGCGGCACGTCGTAGACCACGACGGCTCGCGGGTCGGCGTCGACCGCAGCGCGGAAGCGCCGTGCCGACTCCTCGCGCACGGCGGGGTGCACGATCGCGTTGAGTCGAGCCACGGCATCCGGATCACCGAAGACCCGAGAGGCGAGGCCTGCACGGTCGAGCTCGCCCGCCGCTGTCAGCACGTCCGGCCCGAACTCCGCCGCGATCGCGTCGAGGACCGGAGAGCCGGGCTGTTGAACGTCCCGGACGATCGCATCCGCGTCGACGACGACCGCCCCGCGCTCGGCCAGCCGGCGAGCGATGGTGGACTTCCCCGATGCGATTCCGCCGGTCAACGCGATGAGTGGCACCCCTCGAGGATGCCACGGACCGCCTACGTCAGGTGAGAGCGCGCCTGATCCAGTCCGCCGAAGAGGACGGATGCCTCGAGGCTCCGCGACGCGCGCACCGCGGCGCCGCGCGCCGACTCCATCAGCACGTCCGTGTCATAGCCGACGGTCTCGGTCAGTCCGATGCCGACACCGACGACGGGCAGGAGTCCGGTCGGATTGCCGGCGAGGTCGTCGATGCAGCCGCGGTAGATCACCGCGCCCTGACGACGCGCATCGGCCGCGGTACTGGCGACACCGCAGACCGCCAGTGTGGAATCGCCGTCCTCGCCCACGAACGCCGAGGCCGGCGCGTGTCGACGCACGGACCGGCGCCATTGGGCGGCGAGCTCGTCGGCGGCATCGGATCCGAAGGCGGCCGCCATCTCGTCGAGTCCGTCGACATGGACGACGATCACGCTGACGAGTTCCTGACGCCACCCGGCTCGCTCCGCCATGTCGCGAAGCGCGTCGCGGTAGGTCCGGCCGAGCAGGATGCCGTCGGAGGCCACGCCGTTCTCGCTGAGCCATTCGTAACGCTGCGTCGCACTCTTGGTCGCGCGCAGGGTCGAGGTGACGACGACCGCGACCATGGTCAGGACGACCGTCGCGATGTTCGCCGAGATGGAACCGAACCAGGTCTGGAAGAACACGCCCTCCGGCCCGTCGATGACGAAGCAGAGGAGCCGGGCGGCGTAGTACGCGGCTGCGGCGAAGAGGACACCTGTGAGCAGCTTCGCATTGCCGATGCGTCCCATGGGCCTTCGCAGCGCCTCCCAGCCACCCGCGAGGAAGAACAGCACGATGTGGGCGGCCATGACGGTCCACCCGCCCCATGCTCCATCGACCGGAACGCGGATGACGGCCGCCAGGAACGTCGTCACCGCGAGGACGCCGACGACCACCGACGGCCACGTGATGGGGCGGTCGTTGAAGCGTCGATTGCCGAGCCACATGAACGCCGGAGTGAGGACGAATGCGGAGTTCCCGATCGCGATGGCGATCTCGCCCCCGATGCCGGCAGCCCAGGAGATGTACGCGAAGGCGGTCGCCGTGCCGCACAGGTACGCGACTGCCCACAGCCGGCCCGCGCCCGCGTCGCGCCGTCGCAGGGTCTCGATGACGAAGATGCCCGTCGCCACGAACGCGACCAGAGCCGTCATGACGGTCACCGAGAAGAGGTCGAGCTTCATGCGGCCCCCTCCGAAGCGGCAACGGGCGTGCTGGTCGCATGCGCGGGGAGCCTGACCATGAACGTCGTGCCAACTCCCTTCGCCGAGGTGACGGTGATGTCGCCGCCGTGCGCGCGGGCGATCTCGCGGCTGATCGCGAGCCCCAGACCCGTCCCGGCGACCCCGGACTCGGCTCGGAAGAACCGCTCGAACAGCCTGTCCTGATCCTCCGGCGAGAGCCCGATCCCCGTGTCGCGCACGAGGAACCAGGAGACATCGCCGTCCGTCGCACTGTTCAGCGTGATCGAGCCGCCGTCACGGTTGAACTTGATCGCGTTGCTGATGAGGTTGTCGACGACCTGACGCACGCGCGCGGGGTCGATGAACGCCGGGGTGTCGCCGACCTCGTCCACATCGATGCGGATGGCTCGCTCGCGGGCGATCGGGGCGAGGTCGGATGCCGCCGCCCGCACGACCGCGCCGAGGTCGTGGAGGACGGGGGATATCGTCACCTCGGCCGACATCCTCGAGGCGGTCGACGCGGCGAGGATCCCCGAGACGATGCCGAGGAGCCTCTCGCTGTTGCGATAGGCGACATCGACCTGTCGGTGCACGTTCTCGGGCAGGTCCTCGGTGTCGAGCACCAGTTCGAGGTAGCCGATGATCGAGGTCAGCGGTGTGCGCAGCTCGTGCGACACCGACGCGACGAGACTGTCGCGCGCCTTCAGAGCAGTCCGCTCATCGGTCACGTCGCGCGCGACGAGGACGACGCCCGCAGGGTTGCCGTCGGCATCCCGCATCCGTCGCGCGGTGAGACTGAGGGCCGCGCGACGCGAGTCGGACACGGCGTACCAGACGACGACGTCATCGAACGTCTCGCCCCGGACGATGCGGGCCAGCGGCCGATCCTCGGAGGAGAGCGGTGTCTCGCCGTCCGCCGCGAAGATAGTCTCGGTGCCATCGGGTCTGCCGAACCCCGGGATGCGTCGCTGGAACCGTCCGAGGGCATCGTTCACGAAGGTGATCTCGCCGTCCGCCCCGATCCGGAGCACGCCGAAGTCGACGGTGTCGAGCACCTCGGTCAGCAGCTGTTCTTGGCGGCTGGCATGCCGGAGCGCGGCTGTCAGGCGTTCCGCCTGCCGGTCGAGCAGCGCGCGCTGTGCAAGGAAGCGTCGAGTGGCGTTGTAGGTCGACGCACCGATCGCGATGACGACGGCCGGGAGGACGATGACGGCCCAGGTGAGCTCGAAGTCCGGAACGAAGAGGAGTGCGACCCAGTACGACCCGATGGATCCGACGCATGCGACGACGAACCACAACCGCCCCATCGACGACAGCCACATCGTGGGGAAGGCCCAGAGGAGACCGATACCCGGGACATCCGAGGTCCGCATGAGCCCGATCGCGACGATGTCGCACAGTGGGATGACGGCGACCCACGAAGGGTGCAGTCGCGACCAGGGGACGGCGAGACTGGCGATGGCCGCGACGATGACGAGCACCGCACCGGGAGCGAACTGGGGTGCGTCGGGCAGCCATCCGCCGGGGATGCCGGACAGGAAGATCGCGGCGACGATCACCGTGAGGAGCAACTGGTTGTTCGCCGCGACTCGATCGCGGAGCTCGGTCAGCGGGAGCTGACGGGACGGCGCATCGAAGAATCGGCGCATCCGCGTGCCCGCCCTGTCGGACGGTGATCGATCTGCGGTCGATCCTTCGTTCTCTTGCGCCACACCTGCACGTTACCGGCCCATCGGCGGCGCGGCATCCGTCCGGGGAACGACCGAGGGGCCGGAGCACATGGCTCCGACCCCTCGATTCAGATGGTGTCGATCAGCGACCGGACAGCTTCTCGCGGAGAGCAGCCAGCGCCTCGTCGTCGGCGAGGGTACCTGCACCGTTCGAGACCTCGGACGAGAAGGACGACGAACCCGAGTCGGCGGGAGCAGCGGCCTCGGCCTCGAGGGCCTTGGCGACGGCAGCCTTGTGGGCTTCCCAGCGACCCTGAGCAGCGGCGTACTCGGCCTCCCAGGCGAGGCGGGCCTCGTCGAAGCCTTCCTTCCACTGGTTGGTCTCGGGGTCGAAGCCCTCGGGGTACTTGTACTCGCCGTTCTCGTCGTACTCGGTGACCATGCCGTACAGCGCCGGGTCGAACTCGGTGCCGTTGGGGTCGACCGACTCGTTCGCCTGCTTGAGCGAGAGCGAGATGCGGCGACGCTCGAGGTCGATGTCGATGATCTTGACGAAGACCTCTTCACCGACGGAGACGACCTGCTCGGCGAGCTCGACGTGCTTGCCGGAGAGCTCGGAGATGTGCACGAGGCCCTCGATGCCGTCGGCGACGCGGACGAACGCACCGAACGGGACGAGCTTGGTGACCTTGCCCGGAGCGACCTGACCGATCGCGTGGGTACGGGCGAAGACCTGCCACGGGTCCTCCTGCGTCGCCTTCAGCGACAGCGAGACGCGCTCGCGGTCCAGGTCGACCTCGAGGATCTCGACGGTGACTTCCTGACCGACCTCGACGACCTCGGATGCGTGCTCGATGTGCTTCCACGAGAGCTCCGAGACGTGGACGAGACCGTCGACGCCACCGAGGTCGACGAACGCACCGAAGTTGACGATCGACGAGACGGTGCCCTTGCGGACCTGACCCTTGTGGAGGTTGTTGAGGAAGTTCGAGCGCGACTCGGACTGCGTCTGCTCGAGCAGGGCGCGGCGCGACAGGACGACGTTGTTGCGGTTCTTGTCGAGCTCGAGAATCTTGGCCTCGATCTCCTGGCCGAGGTACGGCGTGAGGTCGCGGACACGGCGGAGCTCGATGAGCGACGCGGGGAGGAAGCCGCGGAGGCCGATGTCGACGATGAGACCACCCTTGACGACCTCGATGACCGAACCGGTGACGACGCCGTCGTTCTCCTTGATCTTCTCGACGTCTCCCCAGGCACGCTCGTACTGTGCGCGCTTCTTGGAGAGGATCAGGCGGCCTTCCTTGTCCTCCTTCTGGAGGACGAGGGCCTCGACCTGGTCGCCGACGTTGACGACCTCGTTGGGGTCGACGTCGTGCTTGATCGACAGCTCGCGCGAGGGGATGACGCCCTCGGTCTTGTAGCCGACGTCGAGGAGGACCTCGTCGCGGTCGATCTTGACGACGGTGCCTTCGATGAGGTCTCCGTCGTTGAAGAACTTCAGGGTCTTCTCGACCGCGGCCAGGAAGTCCTCAGCAGATCCGATGTCGTTGATGGCGACCTGCTTGGTGGCCGGGGCGGTCGTTGCGTTAGTCATGTAGGGGGTTGTCCTTGGATGGTGTTGTATTCGGGCCCCGGAGCTCATCCGCACGAGGACGCGCGGAAGCCGATCGGGGCAAGGTGGTTGGTGTTGCGATGCTGCGCGGGCGCGGCACAGGTGCCACGCGTGCGACGCTCCAGGGTATCAGACAGCGCTGACGTAATACCAGACGCCCGAGCGCCGCACGAAGCGGCTGTCCTCCTCCATGACATGCGGATCGCCTGCGTCACCGTCGACCCAATGGGCGCGGAAGCGCACCCTCCCGGAGCGACCGTCCTCCGACGTGTTCGCGCTGAGGATGTCGAGCCGCATCCAGGTGACCGCGTCATCGAGCGAGAGGCCGTCGGGCCTGGTCCCGGGGAACCACGTGTCGATCAGGTGGCGCGCATCGCCGAGCGCGAAGGCGGTGAACCTCGAACGCATCAGGTCTTCGGGCGTCCCGGCGGCGTGACCGTCGAGAACGGGTCCGCAGCACGACCCGAACGGGCGCCGACCGCAAGGACATGGTGCGTCGAGCGCGACCCGACGTCCCCGACGAGCGGATGCCGCAGCCCCGAACGACATGGTCCCTCCCCATATCCGCGAATGACGTCAGCGAGCCTACGCGCTGTGGAGAATCGTTCGCCCGGCGTCCCGCTTTCATTACCGTGGACCGCATGATCGCTCGACGTTCCGCAGCGCTGCTCGCCACGGTCGCGCTCGTCACCGCCCTCGCGGCCTGCGCACCGGCTGCCGCTCCGAAGCCCTCCCCCACGCCGACAGGGTTCGCATCGAAGGAAGAGGCGTTCGCCGCCGCCGAGAAGACGTACCGGGCGTACATCGACGCGCTCAACGAGGTGGACCTGTCAGACCCGGCGACGTTCGAGCCGGTGTACGCGTACCTTCGCGGCGACGCCCTAGCGAGCGAGAAAAAGACGCTCACCCAAATGCACGCCGATGGATGGACTGTGTCGGGCAAGACGACCCTCCCCCAGATCTATGCGGGCAACGCGCTCGGCGAACTAATCGTTTGCCAGGACGTGTCGGCCGTCGACGTGACTGACGCTTCCGGCAGCTCACAAGTGGCTCCGACCCGACCAAATGTGTTCGCACTAGACGTGAAGGTTGAATTCGACCCCACATCCCTCACAGCGGCCAAGGTTTCGAAGAGTCAAGCCGTGGAGGACAGCCGTTGTTAGACCGACTGCGATGGGCCGCTGTCGGACTTACGGTCCTTTTCACTCTGTCGCTAGCGGCCCCGGCCAGTGCGGCTAATGGCGGTTGCTTCGGCTCCAACACGTGGACAGATTGCCAAGTGCAAGACAACGGCTCCTCCGTCTCGATTGGCGCGACGCGTGAATACGCCTCAGCGCCCTCTGTCCCAGATCGCGGCTCGAACCGCGGCGGAGGCGGCGGCGGCGGCTCGGTGAACGTCCCTCCCCCGCCCCCGGACCCCGACGCCTACTACCCCGGCGCACGAACCCGCGACGAGTGGCTCGCGCAGTGCGCATTCGACCAGGCGTGCGCGGACGCGGTCGTGGCCCCGGGCGGAGCACCGCTACCGGGAACCGAACAGGCCGACCAGCAGCCCGCCGACCCGGCTCCCGCGCCGGCGGCGCCCGACCCGACCACCGCGACGATCGAGGACGTCGCGCAGTTCGCGCCCCAGCCGCCGCGGGTCATCGGCGAACCGGACGGTGTGGGGGTGGTCGGGATGCCCACGAACTTCGTCGTCGACGCCGCCGAGCACACCGTCACCGGCCGGATCTTCGACGTCCCCGTGACCGTCCGCTTCACGCCCGTCTCGTACGCCTTCGACTACGGCGACGGGAGCACGCGCGAGACGACCTCACCGGGAACGTCGTGGGACGATCTCGACGTCCCACAGTTCACCGCGACGGACACCAGCCACAGCTACGGCGCAGCCGGGGAGTACGAGGCGAGCGTGACGATCCGCTACGCGGCGGAAGCGGATGCCGGCGGCGGCTGGTTCCCGATCGCCGGACTCCTGGAGCTCAACACGCCGACCACCGTCATCCGCGTCGTCGAGGTGGACACGGCACTCGTGGAACGCACCTGCGACGAGGACCCGAGCGGTCCCGGCTGCTGAGTGCGAGGATGAGCGCGTGACCGACCGCCTCATGCTGCTCGACTCCGCCAGCCTCTACTTCCGCGCGTTCTACGGCGTGCCCGACACGGTGAAGGCGGCAGACGGTCGTCCTGTGAACGCCGTCCGCGGCTTCCTCGACATGATCGCGAAGCTCGTCGACACGTATGAGCCGACCCACCTCGTCGCCTGCTGGGACGACGATTGGCGGCCGCAGTGGCGCGTCGATCTCATCCCGTCCTACAAGACGCACCGCGTCGCCGAGGCGGTCGCGTCGGCCCCCGACGTCGAGGAGATCCCCGACCCTCTCGAGAGCCAGGTCCCGGTGATCCGTGAAGCGCTCGGCACACTCGGCATCCCGATCATCGGCGCTCCGGACCACGAGGCCGATGACGTCATCGGGACGCTCGCGTCGACGAACACCATCCCCGTCGACGTGGTGACCGGCGACCGCGACCTGTTCCAGCTCGTCGACGACGACCGTGGCGTCCGCGTCATCTACACGGGCCGCGGGATGAGCAAGCTCGAAGTACTCACCGACGCCGTCGTCGTCACGAAATACGGCGTCCTCCCATCGCAGTACGCCGACTTCGCCGCGATGCGAGGCGACGCGTCCGACGGACTCCCGGGTGTCGCCGGCATCGGCGAGAAGACTGCGGCGACGCTGCTGGCCGCGCACGGCGATCTCACCGGCATCCGGAGCGCTGCCGAGGCCGGCGAAGGGATGAGCGCGGGCGTCAGGGCGAAGATCCTCGCTGCCTCCGACTACCTCGACGTCGCGCCGCGCGTGGTCGAGGTCGTGCGGACGCTCGATCTACCGCCCGTGGATGCCCGCATCACCGCGCCGGACGAGGAGGCGGTGGCGCAGTTGGCGGGCACCTGGTCACTCGGATCCTCGGCGACGCGCGCCCGCGCAGCGCTCACCGCCCGGGCCTGACCCTAGGTCGTCGACGCCCACTCACGGAGTCGCGCGAGCGGCCACGTGGTGATGACGCGGTCAGCGGGCACACCGGCGCGCTCCGCGCGCGCCGCGCCATGGTCCAGCAACGACAGCTGCCCCGGGGCGTGCGCGTCCGAGTCGATCGAGAAGAGGCATCCGATCTGGATCGCGAGGGCGAGCAGATCGTCCGGCGGATCCTCCCGCTCCGGGCGGGAGTTGATCTCGAGCGCGGTGCCGTGTTCGGCGCACGCTTCGAAGACGGCTCTCGCATCGAACACCGACGGCGGACGGGTCCCCCGCGCCCCCGACACGAGGCGGCCGGTGACATGGCCCAGCACGTCGACGCGGGGATCGGATGCCGCAGCCACCAGGCGGCGCGTCATCGGCGCCTGCTCCATCCGCAGGGCGGAATGCGCGGACGCGACGACGATGTCGAGGGATTCGAGGAGATCGTGCTCCTGGTCGAGGGAGCCGTCGTCGAGGATGTCGACCTCGATCCCGCTCAGCAGGGTGAACGTCTCGTCGCAGAAATCAGGGATGAGTGCGAGCTGCTCGCGGAGCCGCTCCGCAGACAGTCCGCGCGCCACCCTGAGCCTCGGCGAATGGTCGGTCAGAGCGAGGTAGTCATGGCCGAGCGAACGCGCGGCGTCGACCATCGATTCGATCGATGTCAACCCGTCGGACCACTCCGAGTGGGCGTGCAGATCGCCCCGCAGGAGCGGACGCAATGCCGACACCTCGGTAGGCGCGACTCGTTCCCGCAGGTCCGCAAGGTAGGTCGGCACGCGCCCGGAAAGCGCCTCCGAGATCACGGCGAAGGTGGAGGCGCCGATGCCTTTCCGGGCGCGCAGGCGGGAGACGTCAGCCCGCTCAGCAGGGCTCAGACCCGCGAGGGAGTCTGCGGCTGCTCGGAAGGCCTTCGACTTGTACCGGGACGCGCGATCGCGCTCGAGGAGCTCCGCGATCTCCGTGAGGGCTTCGATCGGGTCCACGGTGCGCGCTCAGCGTCCGGACGCGGCGACCCACGCATCGAGCTTGGCCCGCGCGGCGCCCGCGTCGACGGCGGCTGCCGCTTCGGCATAGGCGTTCGCGAGTCGCTCGACGAACGGACGCTGGAGCTCGGCGGCATCTTGGAACAGCCGATACGACACGATGCCGGCGGCGGCGTTCAACAGGACGATGTCGCGGACCGGACCGGATTCGCCGTCGAGCACGCGACGCACGATCGCCGCGTTGTGCTCGGCATCGCCGCCGAGCAGGTCAGCGATCTCCGCCCGTGGAATGCCGAGGTCGCGAGGATCGAGGTCGTGCTCGCGCACGTCTCCCCGGCTGACCTCCCAGACGCGGCTGTGGCCTGTCGTGGTGAGTTCGTCCATCCCGTCGTCGCCACGGAACACGAGCGCCGTCGCACCGCGCGTCTGGAACACACCGGTGATGAGCGGCACCCGGTCGAGGTGAGCGACCCCGACGGCGTTGGCTTCGGCGCGCGCCGGATTGCACAGCGGCCCGAGGAAGTTGAAGACGGTCGGGATGCCGAGTTCCGCCCGCGTCGGTCCGGCGTGCCGGAAGCCAGGGTGGAAGGCGGAGGCGAAAGCGAAGGTGATCCCGACCTCGTCGAGGACCTCCGCAACACGCTCCGGAGTCTGCGTCAGATCGACACCTAGTGCAGCGAGCACGTCCGATGACCCTGACTTCGAACTCGACGCGCGGTTGCCGTGCTTCACGACCGGGATGCCGGTGGCCGCCACGACGACCGAGGCGGTCGTCGAGACGTTCACGGTCCCGTAACGATCGCCTCCCGTGCCGACGATGTCGAGCACGTCTGCCGGCACGGGGAGCGGCACCGCAGCCTCGAGGATGGCGTCGCGGAATCCCACGATCTCATCGACGGTCTCGCCCTTGGCCCGCAGCGCGACGAGGAACCCGGCGAGCTGCGCAGAGGTCGCGTCACCGTTCATCACCTGGCGCATCGCCCAAGTCGATTCGGACACGCTGAGGTTCTCGCCGTCCAGCACCGTGGAGAGAATCTCGGGCCAGGAGTACATGTCCGCCATGACCCCCGATCCTACTCAGCACTCTGGCAGGCGACTCCCGGCGGGCCCATCGACGGCGCCGACCCGGCGGAAAGAGACAAGTACCTTCAGGAATGCGAAACCCTCCCCCAACATCGGCCATAATGGGGAGCGTGACGACCACTCCCGCGACATACAACCAGGCACTGCGTTCGGTGAAACGACCGGACCCCGTGGCTGTCGGCACGATCGTGTGGCTGGGCAGCGAGGTCATGTTCTTCGCCGGCCTCTTCGCCATCTACTTCACGATCCGCAACACCTCGCCGGAGCTGTGGGCAAGTCGCACCGAGCTGCTGAACGTGCCGTTCGCCGCGGTGAACACGCTCATCCTCGTGCTGTCGTCGTTCACCGCTCAGGCCGGTGTGTTCGCCGCCGAGCGCTTCCAGCCCTACCGTCGCGGATCCTTCTGGAACTTCCGCCAGTGGGGAATGGTCGAGTGGTTCTACCTGACGTTCATCATGGGCGCCGTCTTCGTCTCGGGCCAGGTGTGGGAGTACGCCACCCTGGTCGCCGAGGGCCTGCCGATCAGCGAGGATTCCTACGCGTCGGCCTTCTACATCACGACCGGTTTCCACGCTCTTCACGTGACGGGTGGCCTCATCGCCTTCCTGCTCATCATCGGGCGCGCATTCGCGGTCAAGAACTTCGGTCGAAAGGAGATGACCTCCGCGATCGTCGTGTCCTACTACTGGCACTTCGTCGACGTCGTGTGGATCATCCTGTTCGCCGTCATCTACTTCATCCGGTAATACAGAGCGGAGCTGAGTTCCTCAATGGCATCCAAGACCCCGCGTCGGCACACGGGCCGTCGCAGCAAGTGGGCGGCAGCCGCTCTCATCGGCGTCGGCCTGCTGCTCACGGGTGGCATCTACGCCGGCGCATCCGCTGCCATGGCGTCGACCACGTCCACCGACACGGCATCCGCGCTCACCGTCGAAGACGGCAAGAAGCTGTTCCAGGCGAACTGCGCGACGTGCCACGGTCTCGACCTCGAGGGCACCGCTGACGGCCCCTCCCTGTACGGAGTCGGCGAGCTGTCGGTCGAGTTCCAGGTCTCGACGGGCCGCATGCCGCTCCAGGCTCAGGGACCGCAGGCTCCCCAGAAGGCGCCGCAGTTCACCGAGGACCAGATCAAGGCGATGGCGGCCTGGGTGCAGTCCGTCGCCCCCGGACCGACCTACCCCGACGAGAAGATCCTCGACGGCGGTGGCAACCTGACGGAGGGCGCCGAGCTCTTCCGCATCAACTGCGCGATGTGCCACAACGTCGCCGCGGCTGGTGGCGCGCTGACCGAGGGCAAGTACGCCCCCGCGCTCACCAAGACCAGCCCGCTGCACATCTACGCCGCGATGGTGACCGGGCCGCAGAACATGCCGGTCTTCAACAACATGACCATCACGCCGGACGAGAAGCGCGACATCATCTCGTCCCTCATGTACCTGCAGAAGAGCGAGCCCGTAGGCGGGTTCACGCTCGGGTCGCTGGGTCCCGTGTCCGAGGGTCTCTTCATCTGGATCTTCGGCATCGGCACTCTCATCGGCATCTCGGTGTGGATCACCGCGAAGTCCAACTGACCCACCACTGACGTAAAGAATTTCAAGGCGAGGAGCACAATGTCACACGAGGAAGAGCCGCAGGCGCTCGAGAAGGCTCCTCAGCCTTCATCGGGGCTCGTCGTCGCGGTCGCCGACCCCGTGCAGAACCCCGGTCTGCCGCCCCACCGTGAGCGGATGACCGATAAGGACCCGGCGGCGATGAACCGTGCGGTCCGTACCGTCTACACGCTGTTCTACATCTCTCTCGCCGCCAGCCTTTGGGCCGTGGCCGCGTACATGCTGTTCCCGATCGAGAGCGGCGACTTCGGTGAAATCCGGAGCAACAACCTCTTCATCGGTCTCGGCATCGGGTTCGCTCTGTTGACCATCGGCATCGCTGCGATCCACTGGTCGAAGGCGATCATGCCCGACAAGGAGCACATCGAAGCTCGTCACTCGACCCGCGGCAAGGAGTCGACCCGCGAAGCAGCGGTCGACGTCTTCCGTGAGGCGAACGAGGAGTCCGGGTTCGGACGCCGAACGGCGATCCGCGGCGGACTCATCGCCGCTGTCGTCGCGTCCATCGTCCCCGGCGTGACGCTCTTCCGTGGGCTCGCTCCGCACTCCTCCGAGGAGAAGCCGCTCGCCGGCGACCCGGTCGCGCTTCTTAAGCACACCATGTGGAAGGAGGGTGAGCGCCTCGCGCACGACCCCTCCGGCCTCCCCATCCGCGCTGCGGACATCGCCCTCGGCTCCGCCGTCCACGTGATGCCCGAATCGCTCAAGGATGTCGACCACCTCGACGGCTACCTCGAAGAGAAGGCCAAGGCGATCGTCCTGCTCATGCGGCTGCTCCCCGAGCAGCTGCCCGCCGAGTACAACCGCCTCGACTGGTCCTACGACGGGATCGTGGCGTACTCGAAGGTCTGCACCCACGTCGGATGCCCCGTGGCACTCTACGAGCAGCAGACCCACCACCTTCTCTGCCCGTGCCACCAGTCGCAGTTCGACGTGTCCCGCGGCGCCGAGGTCATCTTCGGCCCGGCCGCCCGACCGCTCCCCCAGCTGCCCATCACGGTGGACGCAGACGGTTACCTGATCGCTAAGAGCGACTTCGAAGAGCCCGTCGGGCCAAGCTTCTGGGAGCGTCATTGAGCACCGCGACTGAATCCGCTCCGGCCACCACGGTGGTCCGACCGGCTGACAAGCCCCTCGGCGGCCGCTTCATCGGCGCCACCGCGAACTACCTCGACGAGCGAACGAGCATCTCGGGCCTCGTCAAGGAGATCGGGCGCAAGATCTTCCCCGACCACTGGTCGTTCATGCTCGGCGAGATCGCGCTCTGGAGCTTCGTCGTTGTCTTCCTGTCGGGGTCGTTCCTGACGTTCTTCTTCGAAGCGTCGATGGCTCCCACGCACTACAACGGCGCGTACGCACCCTTGCGCGGCATCGAGATGTCGGCGGCCCTCGAGTCCACGCTGAACATCTCGTTCGACCTCCGCGGTGGCCTGCTCGTCCGACAGCTGCACCACTGGGCAGCCCTGCTGTTCATCGCCGCCATCGGCGTGCACATGCTGCGTGTCTTCTTCACGGGTGCGTTCCGCAAGCCGCGCGAGCTGAACTGGGTGATCGGCTTCGTGCTGTTCATCCTGGCGATGGCGCTCGGATTCACCGGGTACTCGCTCCCCGACGACCTGCTCTCGGGCAACGGTCTCCGCATCATCGACGGAATGATCAAGGGCCTCCCCCTGATCGGCACGTGGACCTCGTATCTCCTCTTCGGAGGCGAGTTCCCGGGTACGGCGATCGTGAACCGTCTGTACACGCTGCACATCCTGTTGCTTCCGCTCATCCTCATCGCGCTCATCGCGGCGCACCTGATGCTGATGATCATCAACAAGCACACGCAGTTCGCCGGCCCCGGCCGCACGAACGACAACGTCGTGGGCTACCCGATGGTGCCGATCTACATGTCGAAGATGGGCGGCTTCCTGTTCATCACGTTCGGTGTGCTCGTGCTGATCGCCTCGATGTTCACCATCAACCCGATCTGGAACTACGGTCCTTACGACCCGTCGCCCGTGTCTGCGGGAACCCAGCCGGACTGGTACATCGGGTTCGCCGATGGTGCGCTCCGCCTGGCCCCGTCCAACCTGGACGTCGTCCTGTTCGACCGCACCTGGTCCTTCGGCATCCTGCTGCCGGTCGCCGTCCTCGGCCTGTTCATCGTCCTCGTCGCGATCTACCCGTTCATCGAGGCGTGGGTCACCGGCGACAAGCGCGAGCACCACATCGCCCAGCGTCCCCGTCACGCACCGACGCGCACCGCGATCGGTGTGGCCGGCGTGATCTTCTACGCCGTGCTCTGGGCCGCCGCTTCCTCGGACATCATCGCGACGCACTTCCATCTCACGATGGAGGGAGTGATCCACTCGCTCCAGGCGCTCCTGTTCATCGGGCCGATCGTCGGGTACTTCGTGACGAAGCGCATCGCGATCGCTCTACAGAAGAAGGACCGCGAGATCGCGTTGCACGGCTACGAATCCGGTCGCATCGTGCGCCTCCCCGGTGGCGAGTACATCGAGGTCCACCAGCCTGTCGACGCTTACGAGCGCGTCAAGCTCATCGACTTCGAGATCCACGAGCCCCTCGTGGTCCGGCCCAACGACAACGGTCGCATCGCGTGGCACCAGAACGTCCGCGCATCGCTGTCGCGTTGGTTCTTCGAGGATCGCCTCTCCCCCGTCACGCAGGCTGAGGTGGATGCCGCGATCGCCCACCAGCACCACGAGCTCGAGCACATCGAGCACGAGGAGCAGGAGGAGATCCGTGGCGCCCACGAGCGCGCCGGAGCTCCGGACGCACCGCTCCGCCCGATCGACGACGGCCACAACCCTGAGACGGCCAACCGCCCGTCGAACATCATCGTGGTGGACGACGCACCCGCCAAGAAGGACGACCACTCGAACGATTGAGCTCGTCTGGCAGAAAAGCGGCGGGGTCTGACCGAATGGTCGGACCCCGCCGCTTTCGTGTGCCCGTAGCGTCGGTCACATGATCCCATCCCCAGCATCCGTCCTCTCCTACTTCGAGACGAAACTCCTCGTCGAGACCGATCCGAGCGACGTCTATGCTTCGCAGCGCGCGGGCGATGCTTTCGTGCTCGTCGATGTGCGCGACACCGATGCCTGGGATCAGGGTCACGCCTCGGGTGCGATCCACATCCCCCACGGTCAGATCGCGTCGCGCGCCGCAAGCGAGATCGCGCAGCACATCCCGGTGGTCGTCTACTGCTGGAGCCCGGGATGCAACGGCGGAGCCCGCGGTGCTGTGGAGTTCGCACGACTCGGCTACGCGGTGCGGGAGATGATCGGCGGGTTCGAGTACTGGGCGCGAGAGGGGCTGCCCGTCGAGGGCCTAGAAGGGCCGCTCCCCCGACGTTTCGACCCCCTGGTGATGCCTGTACGCCCGCCGCGGTGACACCCGCCTGAGACCGGCGCGTGGGCCCGCGTCCGAAAGCTATGGCGATCAGTGCCCACGGTGGCCTCGCCCGGGGCGCCAGGGTGTGCGCGTCGGCGTCATGTGCCCCACCTGAGCCTGGCCCTGGTTCGGATGAGGATAGGCACGTGGGGATGCAGGGGGAGCTGTGTCCGCGGCCCCGGAGCGCAGCGGGGCATCCTGCTCGCGGTCACCCGCTGCATCTTCCGAAGCGGTGGGATCCAAGAGCATCATCGATGACCGACACGCGACCAGCACAGCGGGGGGGGATCAGCGTTGCTGGCCTCTCGAGCTCGTCGCTATGGCTGTGCGACTCGGCCTGCCGGCGCGCCCGGGTTCGGCGCCCTCAGATGCCACGAAAAACGCCGTCCGCCACGGTGGTGTGGCGGACGGCGTTGTGTATGCGCGGCTCAGCGGGCGAAGTAGCCCCGGTAGTACTCGTAGACCCAGCCGACGATGGCGACGACGAAGATGCCGACACCGATCGGGATCATGAACTCGCCGACGGCAAGGCCGATGAAGGCGATCGCCGCGGAGCCGGCGAGCACCAGCGGCCACCACGACCAGGGCGAGAACTCGCCCATCTCGGGGTCGCCGTCATCGATGTCGGCCGTCAGGGAGTCCTCGGGGAGGGTTCCGCCCTGGGCCTTCTCGACGCGGCTCGAGTAGAAGGCGATCATGGCGGCCATCATCGTCACGAAGACGAGGCCGACAGAACCAACCCATTCGATGCGGTTGAAAACCGGCAGCTGCGGGTGGGCCAGGATGTTCCAGCCCACGTAGACCACAGCGACGAGGGCGAAGAAGGCGGAGAGCACCCACCACAGGTTGACGTTGGTCTTCACTTACTTGACCTCACCATTCGTCAGATCGACCACGGGCGCGTCGGGTGCATCCTTCGCAGGACCGACACCCACCGGGATCCCGGCCTCGGGGTGGTTCAGGTCGAAGGCGGGCCGCTCGCTGCGGATGCGCGGGATCGACGTGAAGTTGTGGCGCGGCGGCGGGCAGCTGGTCGCCCACTCGAGCGACCCGCCGTAGCCCCACGGGTCGTTGACGGTCACACGCGGCGCCTTGCGGGCCGTGATCCAGACGTTGAGCAGGAATGGAACCATCGATGCCGCAAGGATCATCGAGCCGACGGTCGACACCTGGTTCTGCCACGTCCAGCCGTCCTGGCTCGCGTAGTCCGCGTACCGGCGGGGCATGCCGTCCGCACCCAGCCAGTGCTGGATGAGGAACGTCATGTGGAAGCCGATGAACAGCAGCCAGAAGTGCACGAGGCCGAGACGCTCGTTCAGCATCTTTCCGGTCCACTTGGGCCACCAGAAGTAGAAGCCGGCGAACATCGCGAAGACGACGGTACCGAAGACGACGTAGTGGAAGTGGGCCACGACGAAGTACGAGTCGGAGACGTGGAAGTCGAGCGGCGGCGACGACAGGATGATGCCCGTCAGACCACCGAACACGAACGACACGAGGAATCCGAGCGCGAAGACCATCGGCGTCTCGAAGGTGATCGACCCTCGCCACATCGTGCCGATCCAGTTGAAGATCTTCACACCCGTCGGAACGGCGATGAGCATCGTCATGAGAGCGAAGAACGGCAGCAGCACCGCGCCGGTCACGTACATGTGGTGCGCCCACACAGAGACGGACAGAGCCGCGATGGCGATCGTGGCGTAGACCAGCGTCTTGTATCCGAAGATCGGCTTGCGGCTGAACACCGGGAAGATCTCGGACACGATGCCGAAGAACGGCAGCGCGATGATGTACACCTCGGGGTGACCGAAGAACCAGAAGAGGTGCTGCCAGAGCAGGACGCCACCGTTGGCCGGGTCGTAGATGTGGGCACCGAGGATGCGGTCGGCCGCAGCGGCGAAGATCGCCGCTGCGAGGACCGGGAAGGCCATCAGGATCAGGATGCTGGTGACCAGGGTGTTCCAGCTGAAGATCGGCATGCGCCACATCGTCATACCCGGAGCGCGCATGGTCATGATCGTCGTGATGAAGTTCACACCACCGAGGATCGTGCCGAAACCACTCATGCCGAGACCCAGCATCCAGAGGTCGCCACCGGCGCCGGGACTGAAGCTTTCACTCGCCAAAGGCTGGTAGGCGAACCATCCGAACGCGGCCGCACCCTGAGGGGTGAGGAAGCCTGCGACGGCGATGGTGGAGCCGAAGGTGAACAGCCAGAACGCGAAGGCGTTCAGACGCGGGAAAGCGACGTCCGGAGCACCGATCTGCAGCGGGAGGAGTGCGTTGGCGAAGCCCGCGAACAGCGGCGTCGCGAACATCAGCAGCATGATCGTGCCGTGCATCGTGAACAGCTGGTTGTACTGCTCCTTGGTCGGCACGACCTGCATGCCGGGCTCGAACAGCTCGGCACGGATGATCAAGGCCATGACGCCACCGAGCATGAAGAACAGCACGGAGGCGATCAGGTACATGTACCCGATGGTCTTGTGGTCCGTGGACGTGATCCACTTCACGACGATGTTGCCCTTGTGCTCGACACGCGAGCTGGTGAGCAGCGCGGCCTGGCGAGGGGGAAGCGTGGGTGCGGGGGGTGCGATGGTGGCCATCAGTTGTTGTGCTCTCCCTCAGCGGCGGGCGCGCCGGTCCCGGGCGCGTTTTGTTGCCGATCCAGTGCGTCGTCGATGTCGCCGGTCTGCCCCTTGGCCTTGAGCGACGCGATGTAGCTCTGGTACTCCGAATCCGAGACGACCTTCACGTTGAAGAGCATCATCGAGTGGTACTGGCCGCAGAGCTCGGCGCACTTGCCGACGAACGTGCCTTCCTTGGTGGGCGTGAAGGACCAGTAGTTCTCACGACCGGGATACATGTCCTTCTTGTAGAGGAAGTCCACGATCCAGAACGAATGGATGACGTCGCGCGACTCGAGCTGCAGCGTCACTTCCTTGTTGACGGGCAGAACGAGCTCGGGGACCTCGTTGGTGATGTTGCCCTGTGCGTCGGTCTGCGCCTGCACACCGATGGTCCACACCGGGTCCTGGGGGTCGTCGCAGTTGTCGCCGTTGTACTGGAAGTCCCACGCCCACTGCTTGCCGATGGCCGTGATGCAGACATCCGGCTTCTCGTACTGGGTCTCGAGGATCGCCTGGTCGCGCGCCGTGAAGGCGAAGAAGCCGAGCACGAGGATGACGGGGGCGATCGTGAAGAACATCTCGATCGGCATGTTGTAGCGGAGCTGGACCGGCAGGCCCGACTGCCCCTTGCGACGCCGGTACGCGATCGCAGCCCAGCCCATGAGGGCCCAGGTGATCACACCGACGGCGAGGACGACGATCCACGACGTGGTCCAGAGGCCGGCGATCATCGACGTGTGGTTCGTCGCCTGCCCGCCCCCCTCATCGAAGCCGGGGAGGAAGCCGTTCGCTGTCGTGGGGCTGCATCCCGCAAGCGCGACCGCGGAGGCGATCGTGAGCGGGAGGGCTACCCAACGGAGTCGGCGGTTGACGCGCACGGTGCACCTTTCGGGGACATGAAGGTCAGACTCATGCCAGTCTAGGGCAACCTCTTACGGGATTCCGGCCATCCGCTCAGGATGCCGGAACCGGTTGAGGTGCCCGGGGATGGATCAGTGGAAGCTGTCGCCGCAGGCGCAGCTGCCCGCAGCATTCGGGTTGTCGATCGTGAAGCCCTGCTCCGAGATCGTGTCCTTGAAATCGATCTTCGCGCCGTCGAGGTAAGGCACCGACATGTCGTCGACGATCACCTCGACACCGTCGAAGTCGACGGTCTTGTCTCCGTCGAGGTAACGCTCGTCGAAGTAGAGCTGGTAGATCAGACCCGAGCATCCGCCGGGCTGAACGGCGACGCGGAGCCGGAGGTCATCACGGTTCTCCTGCGACAGCAGGCTCTTCACCTTGTCGGCCGCGGCCTCGGTGAGGGCGACGCCGTGGGCGGGAACGGTCTCGGTGGACTGCGTGGCGATGTCGGTCATGACTCTCCCCATGGTCGGGCCGCCAGTGCTCTTGAGGAACGGGGGCGGCGTGCTGACACGATTCTACGTCGCCTCTCGGGCTCTGGCCCGGCGGCGCGAGTATCGGCAGGCGGGTTCACTCGGATGCGTCGAGGGACTCGAGCAGGAGCGCCTCGGACACCAGCGCGTGTCGGAACGTGTCCACGTGCAGGGATTCGTTCGGGCTGTGAGCCCGCGCATGAGGATCCTCCACCCCGGTCACGAGGATCTCCGCGCCCGGGAACTCGCGTACGAGGTCGGCGATGAAGGGAATCGATCCGCCCACGCCGATGTCGACGGGCGTGCGTCCGTAGCCGCTCTCGAGGGCGGAACGCGCCTTCTCGACGGCAGGGCCGGACGTGTCGACGAGGAACGGGTTGCCGAAGTCGACGTCGCGGAACGTGAGGCGTGCACCGAACGGCGCGTGGGCGTGCAGGTGCGCCTCGACGGCGGCGAAGGCCTCGGCGGCGGGCTGGCCGGGCGCGACGCGCGTGCTGATGACGACCGTCACCTTCGGCGACAGCGTGTTCGACGCGTTGCGGACACTCGGAGCGTCGATGCCGGTGATCGTGATCGAGGGCTTGTTCCAGATGCGGCTCAGGATCGCGTCGCGTCCGATCGGCGACACACCGTCGGGAAGCCCCGCCTCACTGCGGAGGGTCTCCTCGGTGTAGGGCGGGGTCGCGGCATCCCGGATCGCGAGACCGTCGACGGCCACTGCGCCGTCCTCATCCCACAGCGTGGCCAGCAGCGTGACGGCTGCCATCATGGCGTCGGGCACCGCTCCGCCGAACATCCCGGAGTGGGATGCGTGATCGAGCGTCTCGATGTCGAGGGTGAACCGTGCGTTGCCGCGGAGCGAGACCGTCAGAGCGGGGGTCTCGGAGTCCCAGTTCCCCGAGTCTGCGACGACGATGACATCAGCGCGAAGGGCATCGGCGTTGTCGCTCAGGAACGGCGCGAACGATGCGGAACCCGCCTCCTCCTCACCCTCGAAGAAGAGGTTCACGCCGAGGTCGAAGTCGTCGCCGAGCGCCTCCTTCATCGCCCGGAGAGCGCCGATGTGGGCCATGATGCCCGCTTTGTCATCGGCTGCGCCACGCCCGTAGATCCGGCCGTCGCGGAGCGTCGGCTCGAAGGGCGGGGACTCCCACAGGGACTCGTCGCCGACGGGCTGAACGTCGTGGTGCGCGTACAGCAGGATCGTCGGCCGGCCGTTGCGGGGTGCACGGGTGGCGAGGACGGCGGGCATCCCCTCCTCCCCCGTTTCGGGGATGACGGCCGTCTTGACCTCGACGCGTTCGAAGATGCCGAGGTCGTCGACGAGGGCCTTCACCGCGTCGGCGCTTCGCTGCACCTCGGCGCGGTCGAACCCCGGGAAGGCGACGGACGGGATGCGGACGAGGGAGCCGAGATCGGCGAGGGCGGCGGGGACCTGGGTGAGGGCCGCCTCCCGCACCGCGGCGGACCGAGAGGTGTCGGAAGTCATGCGGGTAATCTTATGTGGCACGCCTTTTCCGCCGATTCCGAGGAAGCGCCCCGTGGCACAGACACCTCCCCCTGCCGACACCGCCCCCGACGCCCCCACGGGCGCGGGGAAGAACCGCCCGACGCCGACGCGCGCCGAGCAGGAAGCGGCACGGAAGCGGCCCCTCGTCGCCAACACCAAGGAGGCCCGCGCCCGCGCGAAGGCTGAGCTCGCTGCCCAGCGCGAGAAGGCCCGCGTCGGCATGGCCAACGGCGACGAGCGATACCTGACGCCCCGCGACCGCGGTCCCCAGCGCCGGTTCGCCCGGGATTACACGGACGCCGGCTGGCACTTCGGCGAGCTCATCATGCCGCTGTTGGTGATCGTGATCCTCTTCGCGCTCGTTCCGAACACCGCGATCGTGTTCTACGCGTACGTAGGGCTCTGGGCTTATCTGCTTTTCGTCGTCGCGGACATGGCCATCCTCTCTCGCAAGGTGAAGAAGCTCGCCGCCGCGAAATGGGGTGACCGCCGCGAGAAGGGTCTCGGCTGGTACGCCGCGATGCGCTCCGTCCAGATGCGCTTCATGCGCCTCCCCAAGCCGCAGGTCAAGCGCGGCGAATACCCGCACTGATCTCCGACGACGAAGGGCCCGCACACGATCGTGCGGGCCCTTCGTCGTTCAGATGGGATGCCGCCTGTCAGCGCGCGAGGCCCCGGTTCAGCTGCCTTGCCCACAGGGGTCCGCGGTACACGAACGCGCTGTACCCCTGAACGAGGTCGGCACCGGCTGCGAGACGCTCGCGGACGTCGTCGGCCGTCTCCACTCCCCCGGCGGCGATGACGCAGAACTCGGCCGGGACCGCGGCTCGGACGCGACGGAGAACCTCGAGCGAACGCTCGCGCAACGGTGCGCCGGAGAGGCCGCCCGCCCCCATCGCGTCGACGCGGGCAGCATCCGTCGTCAGCCCGGAACGAGCGATCGTCGTGTTGGTCGCGACGATCCCGGCGAGGCCGGCGTCCACCGCCATCCTCGAGATCCCGTCGATCTCGTCGTCGGAGAGGTCGGGAGCGATCTTGACGAGCAGGGGCGTGTCTCCTGCGGCATCCTTCACCGCCGTCAGCAGTGGCCGCAGCGTCTCGACCGCCTGCAGGCCGCGGAGCCCGGGCGTGTTCGGCGACGACACGTTGACGACGAGGTAGTCCGCGACCGGGGCGACCAGGCGGGTGCTGGCGACGTAGTCCGCTGTCGCATCCGCGACGTCGACGACGCGGGACTTGCCGATGTTGGCACCCAGGACCGGTCGCCGTCGGCGACGGCGCATACGAGCGAGCCGCTGCGCGACGACGGCAGCGCCCTCGTTGTTGAACCCCATCCGGTTGATGAGGGCGCGGTCCGCCGGCAGGCGGAACAGGCGCGGGCGGGGATTGCCATCCTGCGGGATCGCCGTCACGGTACCGACCTCGATGTGACCGAACCCGAGGGCATGCAAGCCGAGGGCGCCGATGGCGTTCTTGTCGAAGCCGGCGGCGATCCCGAACGGCGAGTCGAAGACGAGACCGAGCGCCTCGGTCCGAAGCTCCGGGGCCGGACGGGTCAGCGCCCGGGCCACAGCCGAGAAGGGCGGCACGGCGGCGACGCGGATGACGGCCATCCCGAGATGGTGGGCGGTCTCGGGATCGAGGCGACGGAGGACGAGGTCGAAGAGGAGTCGGTACATCGGCTCCCAGCCTAGAGGTGAGCGCTCAGGCGTCCTGTCGCGGAACGCGCTGTGCCTGGTCTGCGCGGAGCAGAGCGATCGCGGCGTCGAAGTCATCGAGCGTCTCGAACGCCTGGTACACACTCGCGAACCGGAGGTACGCGATCTCGTCGAGTTCGCGCAGGGGGCCGAGGATCGCGAGCCCGATCTCGTTCGTATCGATCTGCGAGACGCCCGTCTGACGCACCGCCTCCTCGACGGCCTGAGCGAGCATGGCGAGATCCGCTTCGGTGACCGGTCGACCCTGGCACGCCTTGCGGACGCCGGACATGACCTTCTCGCGGCTGAACGACTCGATCACGCCGGAGCGCTTGATCACGTTCAGGCTCGCGGTCTCGATCGTCGAGAACCGGCCCCCGCACTCGGGGCACTGGCGACGACGACGGATGCTGAGTCCGTCGTCGCTCGTGCGGGAGTCGATGACGCGGGAGTCGGAGTGACGACAGAACGGGCAGTGCATGGCGGCATCCAGCCTACGCGTCGAAGCGCGCCGTGACGGCCTCGCCGTGGGCGGGGAGCACCTCGGCCGTCGCGAGGGTCACGATGTCGTCGTGGACGGCCCGCAGTGCGTCGCGGTCGTACGTGATGACCTGCTGAGGACGCAGGAAGGTGGATGCCGACAGCCCGGAGGCGTACCTGGCCTGACCGCCCGTGGGGAGCACGTGATTGCTGCCCGCGAGGTAGTCTCCGAGGCTCACGGGGGTCCACGAGCCGACGAAGACGGCACCCGCGTTGACGAAGTCCTCCGGACGAGGATCGCGCAGGTGCAGCTCGAGGTGCTCGGGCGCGTACGCGTTGCTGAAGGCGGTCGCCGTCGCGAGGTCGTCGACGAGGACCACGGCGGACTGCACGCCGGCGAGGGCTTGGGCGACCCGCTCGGCGTGGTGAGTCGCCGCTGCGCGGCGCTCGACCTCTTCGACGACGGCTTCGGCGAGGCCGGCCGCATCCGTGACGAGGACCGCTGCGGCTTGCTCGTCGTGCTCGGCCTGGCTGACGAGGTCGGCGGCGACGAGACGCGCGTCGGCGGAGTCGTCGGCGACGATGAGGATCTCGGTGGCGCCTGCCTCGGAGTCCGTGCCGACCATGCCCGCGACGACCCGCTTGGCGAGCGCGACGAAGTTGTTGCCGGGACCCGAGATGACATCGACGGGTGCGAGGTCCAGCTCGGCCACTCCGTGCGCGTACGCCGCGACGGCGCCCGCGCCACCCATGGCATAGACCTCGGTGATGCCGAGGAGCTTGGCCGCAGCCAGGATGACGGGGTGCACCCGTCCGCCGTGGTCGCGCTGCGGGGGCGAGGCCAGCGCCACCTCGGCGACGCCCGCCACCTGCGCCGGGACGACGTTCATGACGACGCTCGACGGGTACACCGCCTTGCCACCGGGGACATAGACACCCGCACGGCGCACGGGACGCCAGTACTGCTCCACCCGCGCGCCCGGACCGATATCGGTCACCACCGGCGAGGGCACCTGAGCGGCCGACGCGAGGCGGACCCGTGAGATCGCGTTCTCGAGCGCGCCCCGGATGGATGGATCGAGGGAGGCGAGCGCCTCGTCGAGGTGCGCGGCGGGAACGCGGATGGCGTGATCGCTGACGCCGTCGAACCGTGCCGCCTGCTCGCGGAGCGAGACCTCGCCCCTCTCCGCCACATCTGCGACGACGGCGGCAGCCGTGGCCAATGCCTCATCCCGCGCTGCGGTGGCTCGGGGAACGGCGGCGAGCAGGTCGGCCGGTGTGACGGCGCGACCCCGGAGGTCGATCGTGCGGAGCATCCCTCCAGGGTAACGGCGGGTCAGCCTCGGGTGACGCCGGAGACGTCCGTGAGGTAACCGATGCGGCCGTCCTCGTGGCGGACCACGAAGGAATCGCCACGGTCCTCGATCACGAGCGCCCAGGCCGTCGGGCCGATGCGGAAGACCGGCGCGCCGCTCTCGTCGACGACGTCGCGCTCGACAGGAGCCAACGCCCAGAACGCCTGCTGGGCGGAAGCCGCAGCCGGAGCCGGCTCGTCGTCGTCGATGGGGTCTCCGTACGGGGCCGGGTCGGGATCGACCGACGGCGCCGCCATCGTGTACCGCGCGTCCGAGATCGGCCGCGCCACGACCGGGCGCGCGCGACGGGCGACGCGGTGCGACAAGGTCTCGGCACGGTGCAGGAAGTCCTCGTGGAACGGCGGGATGAACGGAGCGAGGACGGTCAGCACGACGCCCGCAGCCATCAGAAGCACCTCGACCCAGACGACCCAGCTGCTGAGCCACACGCCGACCGCGACGCCGCGCGCGATGTTCGTCCACAACCAGCTCAACCACACGACCGCCGAAACGGCGAAGGCGACGGAGGCGAACTGGTCGATCCCCAGGGATCCGACCCGACGGATGCCGTCGGGCGAGAACCGGCGGAGCGTGATCAGGAACACCGCGACCGTGGGCGCGCCGATGGCGAGGACCCAGTCGATTCCCGAGGTCCAGACGCTCGTTCCGCCGAGGAGGCTCGTGTACTGGTTGTCGGCGTAGAGGGGGAAGAACGAGAACAGGAAGGCGAGCACCCACACACCGAGCAACGAGATCTCGCGGAGCGAGAACGGGCCGATGCCGTACTGCGGCGGGATGTGGCCTTCAGAGGCTTCGACCGTCGCCGGCTCGTCCGGAGACGGCTGCGGCTCGACGGGCGCGACCTGCGGCTCGACGTCAGCGACCGTATCGGCGGCGTCGTGATCGACCGATGCGGGCACGGCCTCCGCGGGGGAACCGGGGGCATCCGCGGCATCCGTGGAGAAGTCGTAGGCCTGGGTCTCCATGTCGAGAGTGGACGTCTCGTGCGGCGCGGCCTCGGGCGCGCGGACCACCGTGACGTCGAGGTCTTCGACGGGGCTCCCGGCGTCGTCCGGCGATTCGGGGTTCGTCTTCTGGTCGGTCACGATGCTCCTTCCGAACAGCGCTGATCAGCGCCGCCTGCGATCCTACCCGCGTCGTCTCAGCGAATCAGCCCAGGCACTGCGGCCCGAGCAAGCCCTTCAACTCGCCGTAGAGGTCGACCGTCACCCCTACCTGGGCCGGGACCTCGAACACCTTCGCGACACCGCCGCGATGCAACTTGAGGGTCACCTCGGTGTCGCCGGGATGGCGGTCGAGGACGGCGGCGAGCTGTCCGATCGTCGTCTCGGTCGCGCGGTGTTCGGGCAGCAGCAGGACGAGCGGGCCCGCGGCATCCACCGATCCGAGATCGGGGACGAACGCCGATTGACCGTGGAGGTTGCGGCCGTCGTCGCGCTGCGAGACGCGACCTCGAACGACGAGGATCGAGTCCGCCACGAGCATCGACTGGAACTCCGTGTACGTCTTGCCCATGAACATGACGGTCACCTCACCGTCGAAATCCTCGACGGTGATCATGCCGTACGGGTTGCCGCTCTGCTTGGCGACGCGGTGCTGGACGCTCGTGACGAGCCCGGCGATGGTCACCGTGTCGCCGTCGGAGATGTCCTCCGACACCAGCAGGTCGTGGATCGAGGTCGACGCGTGCTTGGCGAGCGGGATCTCGAGACCCGCGAGCGGGTGATCCGAGACGTAGAGACCGAGCATCTCGCGCTCGAAGGCGAGCTTGTCCTTCTTCGTCCATTCGGGCCGCTCCGGCACGCGCGCGACCTGCTGCGGCTCGTCGTCGCCCCACAGGCTGTCGAAGTCGAAGCCGACCTCGCCGTTCGCTTCGCGGCGCTTGTCGAGGACGGCCTGTTCGACCGCATCCTCGTGGATCTCCATGAGGGCACGCCGGGTCGATCCGAGCGAGTCGAAGGCGCCGGCCTTGATGAGCGATTCGACGGTGCGCTTGTTGGCGACGTGGACCGGGACCTTGCCGAGGAAGTCGTGGAAGCTCGCGTACGGACCGTCCGAGCGGGCCGACACGATCCCGTCGACGACGTTCGTGCCGACGTTGCGGACGGCGCCGAGGCCGAAACGGATGTCCTCGCCGACGGCGGCGAAGAACCGGATGGACTCCCCCACGTCGGGCGGCAGCACCCGGATGCCCATGCGGCGGCACTCGTTGAGGTAGACCGCCATCTTGTCCTTCGAGTCGCCGACGCTCGTGAGGAGGGCGGCCATGTACTCGGCGGGATAGTGCGCCTTCAGGTAGGCCGTCCAGTAGGAGACGAGGCCGTACGCGGCGGAGTGGGCTTTGTTGAACGCGTAGTCCGAGAACGGCAGGAGGATGTCCCACAGGGACTTGATCGCCGCTTCGCCGAAGCCGCGCTCCTTCATACCGCCCGAGAAGCCCTCGTACTGCTTGTCGAGCTCGGACTTCTTCTTCTTGCCCATCGCCCGGCGGAGGATGTCGGCCTGACCGAGGGAGAACCCGGCCACCTTCTGCGCGATGGCCATGACCTGCTCCTGATAGATGATCAGGCCGTAGGTCGTGTCGAGGATGTCCCGCAGCGGTTCTTCGAGCTCGGGGTGGATCGGGGTGATCGGCTGGACGCCGTTCTTGCGGAGCGCGTAGTTGGTGTGCGAGTTCGCACCCATGGGCCCGGGTCGGTACAGCGCGATGACGGCCGAGATGTCCTCGAAGTTGTCGGGCTTCATGAGGCGCAGGAGCGACCGCATCGGCCCGCCGTCGAGCTGGAACACGCCCAGCGTGTCACCACGGCTCAGGAGGTCGTACGCGGCACGGTCCTCGAGTTCGAGGTGTTCGAGGTCGAGCTCCTCGCCTCGGTTCGTCCGGATGTTGTCGAGCGCGTCCGAGATGATCGTGAGGTTTCGCAGCCCCAGGAAGTCCATCTTGATGAGCCCGAGCGTCTCGCACGACGGGTAGTCGAACTGCGTGACGATCTGGCCGTCCTGCTCGCGGCGCATGATCGGGATGATGTCGATCAGCGGTTCGCTCGACATGATGACGCCGGCCGCGTGCACGCCCCACTGACGCTTCAGGCCCTCGAGTCCGAGCGCGCGGTCGAAGACCGTCTTGGCGTCGGGGTCGGTGTCGACGAGGGAGCGGAACTCGCTGGCTTCCTTGTAGCGCGGGTGCTTGGCGTCGAACATGCCGCCGAGCTCCATGTCCTTGCCCATGACGGGCGGCGGCATGGCCTTCGTGAGGCGCTCGCCCATCGAGAACGGGAAGCCGAGGACACGACCGGCATCCTTCAACGCCTGCTTCGATTTGATCGTGCCGTAGGTGACGATCTGCGCGACGCGCTCGGACCCGTACTTCTCGGTCACGTAGTCGATGACCTCGCCGCGGCGCCGGTCGTCGAAGTCGACGTCGAAGTCGGGCATCGAGACGCGGTCGGGGTTCAGGAAGCGCTCGAAGATGAGGCCGTGCTCGAGCGGGTCGAGGTCGGTGATGCGCATCGCGTACGCGACCATCGAACCGGCGCCGGAACCGCGGCCGGGACCGACGCGGATGCCGTTGTCCTTGGCCCAGTTGATGAAGTCGGCGACGACGAGGAAGTACCCCGGGAACCCCATCTGGAGGATGATCCCGGTCTCGTACTCGGCCTGCTTGCGGACGCGATCGGGGATGCCGCCCGGGTAGCGGTAGTGCAGGCCCGCTTCGACCTCCTTGATGAGCCAGCTGTCCTCGGTCTCGCCGTCGGGCACGGGGAAGCGCGGCATGTAGTTGGCGGAGGTGTTGAACTCCACCTCGCACCGCTCGGCGATCAGCAGGGTGTTGTCGCACGCCTCGGGGTGGTCACGGAAGAGCTGACGCATCTCCTGCGCCGTCTTGATGTAGTAGCCGTCGCCGTCGAATTTGAAGCGGTTCGGGTCGTCGAGGGTCGAGCCGGACTGGACGCACAGCAGCGCCTCGTGCGCGTCGGCCTCGTGCTGGTGCGTGTAGTGCGAGTCGTTCGTCGCGACGAGCGGGATGTCGAGATCCTTCGACAGTCGGATGAGGTCGGTCATCACCCGGCGCTCGATCGAGAGGCCGTGGTCCATGATCTCGGCGAAGTAGTTCTCCTTGCCGAAGATGTCCTGGAACTCGGCCGCGGCCGCGCGGGCGGCCTCGTACTGGCCGAGCCGCAGGCGGGTCTGCACCTCGCCGGAGGGGCACCCGGTCGTCGCGATGAGGCCCTTGCCGTAGGTCTGTAGGAGCTCGCGGTCCATGCGGGGCTTGAAGTAGTAGCCCTCGATGCTCGACAACGAGCTGAGTCGGAAGAGGTTGTGCATGCCCTCCGTGCTCTGGCTCCACATCGTCATGTGGGTGTAGGCGCCCGAACCGGAGACGTCGTCGCTCTTCTGGTCGGGCGATCCCCACGCCACGCGCGACTTGTCGCTGCGGTGCGTGCCGGGGGTGACGTAGGCCTCGAGGCCGACGATCGGCTTGACGCCGGCGGCCTGGGCGGCTCGGTAGAACTCGAAGGCCGCGAACGTGTTGCCATGGTCGGTGACGGCGATGGCCGGCATCCCGTAATCGGCCGCCGCCTGCGTCATCGCGCCGATCTTCGCGGCCCCGTCGAGCATCGAGTATTCGCTGTGGACGTGCAGGTGAACGAAGGAGTCGGATGCCACCCATCGAGTCTACGTTCCGGTTCTGACACGGCGCCTAGGCTGGTCCACATGACCACCCCCGAGTTCGTCCTCGCGCTGCGCGAGAAGATCGGCACCGCTCCGCTCCCCCTCGTCGGGGTGACCGCGATCGTCTTCCGCGACGAGAAGGTCCTGCTCGGCAAACGCGCCGACAACGGCGAATGGCAGGCGGTCTCGGGGATCGTCGAGCCCGGCGAGGAGCCCGCCGACACCGCCGTCCGCGAATGCCTCGAAGAGGCGGGAGTGGTCGTCCGGGCGACGCGGCTGGCGGCTGTGCAGCAGATCCCCCGCATCGTCTACGCGAACGGCGACGAGGTCGACTACCTCGATCTCGTCTTCCGGTGCGACTGGGTCTCGGGCGATCCGCATCCCGCCGACGGCGAGCTGACCGAGGTCGGCTGGTACGGGCTCGGCGAACTCGTCGAGGTCGATCAGACCCACGTGCGCAAGATCGCGCTCGCGATCGCGGAGGACGACCCGGCGTCGTTCACCGGCGGCCGCTGAGCCCTCATCACTCGCGGGGCCTTCGCTCGGAGAGCCCTCACTGGTCGCGGAGGATCTCCAGCGCCCCGGCCAGGTCGGCCGGGTAATCCGAGCGGAAGGTCGCCCAGTCCCCCGTCGCCGGGTGGGCGAACGAGAGCTCGTGGGCGTGGAGCCACTGACGGGTGAGTCCCAGGCGCTGGGCCAGAGTCGGGTCGCCGCCGTAGAGCGGATCGCCGACGCAGGGATGCCGGTGCGCGGCCATGTGCACGCGGATCTGGTGCGTGCGGCCGGTCTCGAGATGCACCTCGAGCAGCGAGGCCCGCGGGAACGCCTCGAGCGTCTCGTAGTGGGTCACCGAGTCCTTGCCGTCGGGGACGACCGCGAACTTCCACGAGTGGTTCGGATGCCGGCCGATCGGAGCGTCGATCGTGCCGACGAGGGGGTCGGGATGCCCCTGCACCACCGTGTGGTAGATCTTGTCGACCTCCCGCTCTTTGAAGGCGCGCTTGAGCGCCGTGTAGGCGCGCTCGGTCTTCGCCACCACCATCAAGCCGCTCGTCCCCACGTCCAGCCGATGGACCACGCCCTGGCGCTCGGAAGCCCCGGAGGTGGCGATGCGGAAACCGGATGCGGCGAGGGCGCCGACGACCGTCGGACCCTCCCAGCCGAGCGACGGGTGGGCAGCGACACCGGCGGGCTTGTCGACGACGACGATCTCGTCGTCGTCGTGGACGATGCCGAGGTCGGGGACCGCGATCGGGACGATCTCGGGTCCGCGCTTGTCCTCCCAGTCGACCTGCAGCCAGGCGCCGGCGACGAGCTTGTCGGACTTGCCGACGGGGCGCATGTCCTGCTGGACACCGCCACCCTCGGCGACCTCGGCCGCGAAGGTCCGAGAGAATCCGAGGAGCTTGGCGAGGGCGGCATCCACCCGCGTGCCGTCGAGCCCGTCGGGGACGGGGAGACTACGGCTGGGCATGAGGGTCCGCGGGTGCCGGGACGTCCGCGTCGCTGGCGGCGTCCGCGGTCGCGGCATCCTTCTCACGGGTGCCGTCGAAGCGACGGCCGAGCAGCACCAGGACGGCGACCGCGATCATCATCGTGACGATGAACATGTCGGCGATGTTGTAGATGGCCGACGGGAACCACAGCCACAGCCAGGGGGTGTGGATGAAGTCCACGACGTGCCCGACGAGGAAACCCGGCGCACGCAGCAGCCGATCGGTGAGGTTCCCGAGGATGCCGCCGAGGAGAAGGCCGAGCACGATGGCCCAGGCGCGGGAGCGCACACGGGTCGCCGCGAGAGCGACGATCGTCAGGGCCGCGGCGGCGAGGACGAGGGTGAACACCCAGGTCACGCCCTCCCCCAGGGAGAACGCCGCACCGGGGTTGAACGTCAGATAGAGCTGGAGGAAGTCCCCGAGGATCGGCACGGCCTGCCGCTCGGGCAGGTTCTGGAGGGCGAGGTACTTGGTGAACTGATCAGCGGCCAGCACCAGCACCGCGAGGATCGCGATGGTGGTGCCGGCCGCTGCGGCGCGCAGTGTCGTCCGCTTCGCGGACGTTCGGCTCGACAACGTGCGAGTGGTCAGGACGCGGAGATGGGCGTCGAACCCGAGGTGCCGGCGACGTCGAGGTCGCGCAGCTTCTCTTCGATGAACCCGCGCAGCTGAACGCGGTAGTCGCGCTCGAACTGACGAAGCTCGCTGATACGGCTCTCGAGGGTGCCGCGCTCGCTCTCGAGGCGGGTGATCTCGTCGCGCGCCTTCGAGCGTGCGTCGTTGAGGATGGCGTCGGCTTCGGCCTGCGCCTCGGAGATGAGCTTCTCCTTCTGCGCCTTGCCCTCGGCGACGTGCTCGTCGTGCAGGCGCTGGGCCAGCTCGATGATGCCGGCCGACGCGGCGACGGGAGCGGAGCCGGACGAGGCGGGAGCCTCCGCGGCGGGCTCGGCAGCGGGAACCTCTTCGAGGAGTTCGGTCTGCGGTGCGGCCTCGGCCTGCGGTGCGGACTCGGTCTGCGGGGCGGACGTCTCACCGGACTCGAACGCGGCGAGCTTCGCCTTCAGTTCTTCGTTCTCAGCGATCGTCTTGCGCCACTCGACGACGATCTCGTCGAGGAAGTCGTCGACCTCATCGGGGTCGAAACCCTCTTTGAAGCGAACATGCTGGAACTGCTTGGTGACGACGTCTTCGGGAGTCAAAGGCATGTGTCTTTCCTCTTTCGGGGCTCAGGAAGCGGGCCGGTCAACGAAGACCCGCGAGGCGCGAGCCGTACCCCGACAGCATAGTCCGCGGCTGTCACGGGTGCGACGACAGGTCGGTCAGACGCGGCTCAGGACCTGCGTGATGGACAGCAGCACGAAGCAGCAGAGCATCGTGAGGGGGAACGCGAGATCCAGTGCGATCGGACCGATGCGCAGCGGGGGGATGAAGCGGCGGAAGAATTTGATGGGCGGGTCCGTCACGGTGAACACGACTTCCGCAACGACGAGCCAACCACCGCGCGGACGCCACTCCCGATTGAACATCGGGATGTACTCCAGAACCAGACGTGCCAGGAGGAACAGCACGTAGATGAGCAGGAGCGCGTTGAGGATCCCGGCGATGAGGCCGATGACCGACACGGCGTCAGTGCGTGAAGGGGGCGGAGTCCGCGTCGCCCTGAGCGATCGCGCCTTCGCCGGACACTGCGACGTTCTCGGGCGACAGCAGGAAGACCTTGCTCGTCACGCGCTCGATACGTCCGTACAGACCCAGCGAAAGACCGCTCGCGAAGTCGATGAGGCGTCGCGCGTCGGCGTCGCTCATCTGCGAGAGGTTGATGATGATCGGGATGCCGTCGCGGAAGTTCTCGGCGATCGCCTGCGCGTCGCGGTACTGCTTGGGGTGGACCGTGACGATCTCGCTCACCGTCGCCGGAGCGGGCTGACGGACGACCGCGGGGCGGTGGATGGGCGTCACCGGCGCCGTCTTGTTCTCGACCTGCTTCTCCCGACTCTCGCGGCGGGGAGCCGGCTCCTCGTAGACCTCTTCCTCGTCGGCGAGGCCCAGGTACACCATGGTCTTCTTGAGCGGGTTCGACATCGCATCCTCCGTATTGCTCGTCTGTGACGAGGCTATCCGTGCACGGGCCTCGGGCCCGTGATTGCCGAACCGATCCGCAGGTGTGTCGCACCCGCTGCGATCGCCTCGGCGAAATCGCCGGTCATGCCGGCGGAAATCCAGTCGGCATCCGGCACCACGGTGCGGATGCGGTCGGCATAGGTGGCCAGCCGCGCGAAGGCCGGAGCCGGCTCTTCGTCCAGCGGCGCGACGGCCATGATGCCGCGGAGGCGCAGCGACGGACACGTCGCGGCGATGTGCTCGGCGAGTTCCGTGACGCCCGAGGGCGCGACTCCCCCTCGTCCGGGATCCTCGGTCAGATTGACCTGGATGAGCACGTCGAGCCTGTCGCCGTCGTCGTCGGGGCGTGCCGCGTGCAGCGCGTCGGCGAGGCGGGCCCGATCAAGCGAGTGCACGGCGTCGGCATCCCTCCGGACGGCCTTCGCCTTGTTGGTCTGCGCCTGCCCGATGAAGTGCCAGCGGAGCGGCACGCCGTCGTAGGTCTCGCGCTTCGCGCTGAGCTCCTGCTGACGGTTCTCCCCGACGTCGGTCACGCCGAGCCCGGCGAGCTCTTGGACGAGCTCGACGGGGTGAAACTTCGTGACGACGATCCGGGTGATCCCCGATGGATCGCGGCCCGCCGACCGAGCGGCATCCGAGATGCGCGCGTCGATGTCGGCGAGCCGCGAACGCAGATCCACGATCCGGTTACTTCAGGAAGTCGGGGATGTCGAGGTCGTCGTCGCCGAACGCCGAGTCGTAGTCACTCGACGAGGACGGCGCGGAGACCGACACCGACTCACGCGAACCGGCGTTCTCGGCGGCTGCGAGGTCGCGAGCCACCGTGTCGGCCGGCAGCGGCGGCAGGACCGGGGCGGATGCCGGGCGGCTGGCCGTGATCGGCTCGACCTTCACCTGGGGCTCGCCACCGTCGAAGCCGGCGGCGATGACGGTCACCCGCACCTCGTCGCCGAGGGTGTCGTCGATGACCGTACCGAAGATGATGTTGGCCTCGGGGTGCGCGGCCTCCTTCACCAACTGGGCTGCGTCGTTGATCTCGAAGATGCCGAGGTTCGAGCCGCCCTGGATCGAGAGGAGCACACCGTGGGCGCCCTCGATCGACGCCTCGAGGAGAGGGGATTCGACCGCGAGCTCGGCGGCCTTGATCGCACGGTCGGCGCCGCGCGCCGAGCCGATGCCCATGAGCGCGGAGCCCGCGCCCTGCATGACCGACTTGACGTCGGCGAAGTCGAGGTTGATGAGACCCGGGGTGGTGATCAGGTCGGTGATGCCCTGCACACCGGCGAGGAGCACCTGGTCGGCCGTGGCGAACGCCTCGATCATCGAGATGCCGCGGTCGCTGATCTCGAGGAGGCGGTCGTTCGGGACGACGATGAGGGTGTCGACCTCTTCCTTCAGCTTCGAGACGCCGGACTCGGCCTGGGTCTGACGGCGACGACCCTCGAACGAGAAGGGCTTCGTGACGACACCGATCGTGAGGGCGCCGATCGACTTCGCGATCCGTGCGACGACGGGTGCGCCACCGGTACCGGTGCCACCACCCTCGCCCGCGGTCACGAAGACCATGTCGGCGCCGGCGAGGGCCTCTTCGATCTCCTCGGCGTGATCCTCTGCGGCGCGACGGCCCACCTCGGGGTCGGCGCCGGCGCCGAGACCGCGGGTGAGCTCACGTCCCACGTCGAGCTTGATGTCGGCGTCGCTCATGAGCAGCGCCTGTGCGTCCGTGTTGACGGCGATGAACTCGACGCCGCGAAGGCCGAGCTCGATCATTCGGTTGACGGCGTTGACACCGCCACCACCCACGCCAACGACCTTGATCACAGCAAGGTAGTTCTGGTTCTGGCTCACGCCGGCCTCCGTATCGTCCTGAACCTCGAGTGCAAACCTTCAACCTCAACCAGAGGTTTAAAGAATTGCCGAGTATGCAATTCCTGATTCCGAAGGTATGCGGCGACGGGGCGGCCGCCCGCACCGTGGCGGCGTGTCGTCGGATCGGATTCTCGAGTCAGCGGATGACGACCGCATCGGGCGAGGAGATGTCGTACTCCTCGACCTTCGAAGGCGGCCGAGCCGCCATCGCCGCCTTCAGCACGCGCGCCTTCTCGACGGCATCCTCGACGCTCCCCCAGACGACGTCCGCGCCGTCGATCGTGAGTGTGACGTCATCCGGAGTGGTCGCCGACATCGCCGTGACCGCGGCCTTCAGATCCGCCGGCAGGGACCGGTAGACGGCTCCGACGGCACGGAAGGTGCGCGACCCGGCGCCGCCCGCGGCATCGATGACGGGATACCCCTCGGGTGCGTCCTTCGTGGTGCCCAGCACGACTCCGGCCGCGTCGACGAGAGAGGCACCCGCTTTCGTCTTCACGACACCGACAGGCGTCCGCTCGACGATGCGGACGACGAGTTCCTGGGGCGGCCTCGCCTCGATGGAGTAACTCTCCACGAGAGGGAACGCGACGAGCGCCGCCTTCACGGCGCTCGAGTCGACGAGGGCGAGCGGAGTCCCCATCTCCCCCGAGAGCGCCTGCTCGACGGCGGCGGGGGCCAGGCGATCCGTGCCCAGCACCGTGATCTTCGACACCGCGAAAAGCGGACTGTAGGCCGTCGCGACAGCGCCGAGCCCGACCAGGACGACGGCAGCGAGCGCTCCGAGCCAGGCGTACCGTCGGCGGCGCTGGCGCACCGTGAAGCGCCGGACCTCGCGGCGCAACGCGCGGCGGCGAGCCCGAGCCGCAGCCCAGACGTCGCGGACGCCGAGCGGACGCTCCGTCTCGGCATCCGCTTCTGCCTGCGCGTCGTCGGCGGGGGTCGGGGAGGCGTCGAACGGGACGACGGGAGCCAGACGCCCCGTCGCGACGGGCGGTTCGGCGACAGCGGGCTCGGATGGCGTCGGCTCGGCGGCGGGAGCCTCGACCGCGGGCGGCTCAGGGATGGCCTCACGCCGCCGCGGCCGCTCCGGGAGCGCCTCGCGTCGCTGACCTGCCGGCGGCGTCGACGGGAGCGGGGACGGCCGCCGCATCGTCAGTCCTGCCCTTGCCCGAGGGCGTCGAGCACCTGCGGGATGATGCGGTACACGTCGCCGCATCCGAGGGTGATGACGTAATCCCCCGGCTGGGCGACGGATGCGGTGTACTCGGCCGCCTGCTGCCAGTCGGTGACGAAGTGCACCCGATCCTGATCGGCGAACGCGCCGCTCACCAGTTCGCCGGTGACGCCCGGCACGGGGTCCTCGCGCGCGCCGTAGACGTCGAGGACGACCGTGTGGTCGGCGCGGGATTCGAGTACCTCGGCGAACTCGCGGTACATCGCCTGCGTGCGGGAGTAGGTGTGGGGCTGGTGGAGCGCGATGATGCGCCCCTCGCCGACGACCGTGCGAGCCGCGGACAATGCGGCGTCGACCTCGGTCGGGTGGTGCGCGTAGTCGTCGTAGACCGACACGCCCGCGCGGATGCCGTGGAGCTCGAACCGCCGGACCGTGCCGCCGAACTCCTCGACCGCACGGAGCGCCGATCCGAGGTCGTACCCCAGCGTGAGCAGGACGGCGACGGCGCCGGCGGCGTTGATGGCGTTGTGCGCACCGGGAACAGCGAGGGCACCGGATGCCGCCTGTCCCCCGTGATGGACGGTGAAGGACACCGGCCCCTCGGTGACGATGTCGGTCACACGGACGTCGGCGTCGGCAGACGTTCCGAACGACACGACGTTCGGGTGCGAGAGCGAGGCCGCGACCTCGCGGGCACCGGGGTCGTCGGAGGAGATGACGACGGCCTGGGAGGCGGCATCCGCGAACCGGACGAAACCCTCGTAGAACGCCTCGCGCGACCCCCAGTGGTCGAGGTGGTCGGGGTCGACGTTCGTGATGAGCGCGACGGCCGTGTCGTAGAGCAGGAAGGATCCGTCGGATTCATCCGCCTCGATGACGAAGAGATCGTCGGACCCGGTGCCGCTCGAGACGCCGATCGAGGAGATGACGCCGCCGTTCACGAAGGTCGGATCGGCTCCGATCGCCCGGAGCGCCGTCACGATCATGCCCGTCGACGTCGTCTTGCCGTGCGCCCCGGCGACGCTCACCAGCCGGCGGCCGCCGACGAGCCAGTGGAGCGCCTGCGAACGGTGGATGACGGCGACGCCGCGCTCCTTGGCCCGGAGGTACTCGGGGTTCTCGGGCCAGATCGCGCCCGTGAAGACCACCGCGTCGACGTCGTCGGGCAGGTTCGCCGCGTCGTGACCGACGTGGACGACGGCGCCGCGGGACGCGAGAGCGCGCATCGCGTCGCTGTCGGAACGGTCGGACCCCGACACGCGGATGCCGCGGTCGAGGAACATCCCGGCGAGTCCCGACATCCCGGAACCGCCGATCCCGATGAAGTGCGCGGCGGTGATGTCCGTGGGGATGGGGAGCGAGAGATCGGGGCGAATCATGGCCCGTCAAGTCTAGGTCGGGCCCGCCGGGAGGATGCTGCGGCGCGCTGGAGCCGGCGCCGCGTCAGCGGGCCAGGGCGCGATCGATGAGCGCGACGACGTTCTCGGTGCCCGTGCGCGTTCCGACCGCGGTCGCGGCCGCGCGCATCCGGTCGAGCGCTGCGGCATCCGTGAGGAGCGGCACCACCGACGAACGGATGCGATCCCCGCTCAGCTCGGCGTCGGGGACGAGGACGGCCGCCCCGGCCGCGACGGCGGACGCGGCGTTGAGGGCCTGTTCGCCGTTACCGACCGCGTACGGGACGTAGACGGCCGGGATGCCGAGGGCGCTGATCTCGCTCACGGTCGCCGCTCCGGATCGCGACACGATCGCATCTGCCAGGGCGAAGGCGAGGTCCATCCGGTCGATGTACGGGACGACGCGGTAGGCCGGATCGTCCGGGTCGGCGATGTCGTTGCGCTCCCCCGCCGCGTGGAGGATCTGCCATCCCGCGGCGACGACGTCCTGCCAGGAATCGGCGAGGGCACGGTTGATGCGGACGGCGCCCAGCGACCCGCCGAAGACGAGGAGGACCGGCCGGTCCGCGTCGAGTCCGAACGCGGTTGCCGCCTCATCCCGCAGGGCGGCTCGGTCGAGATGCACGATTTCGGGCCGCAGCGGCATCCCGACGACTTCCGCTCCCCGCAGGGGCGTCCCCTCGAAGGCGACCCCGGATGCCGCGGCTCGCCGCGCGCCCAGCACGTTGGCGAGCCCCGGCTTGGCGTTGGCCTCGTGCACGACGACGGGAACGCCGGCGCGCCCCGCGGCGACGTAGGCGGGGGCCGAGGCGTACCCGCCGAAGCCGACGACCACGTCCACCCCGCGCTCGCGGATGTGCGATCGGACCTGGCGCACCGCGCGCGCGAAACGCGCCGGGAAGCGGAGGGCCGCGGCATCCGGTCGACGCGGGAACGGCACCTTGTCGACGAAGAGCAGCTCGTAACCGCGCTGCGGCACCAGCCGCGCCTCGAGTCCCTCGCGCGTCCCGAGGACGAGGACGGTCGCGCCGGGCTCGCGCGCGGTCAGAGCGTCGGCGACGGCGAGTAGCGGATTGACGTGGCCCGCGGTCCCGCCGCCGGCCAGAAGGTACGTGGTCACCGGATCGAGCCTACCGGCGGGGTGCCGGCGCCACCGGCGGGGCCGCCGGCAGCGTGCGCGCGAACGCCAGCAGTGCGCCGCAGGCCATGAGCACGGACACGAGCGACGTGCCGCCCTGCGACATGAACGGCAGCGGGACGCCGAGCACCGGGAACACCCGGAGCACGACGCCGATGTTGATGAGGGCCTGTCCGACGACCCACACGGTGATCCCGCCCGCGGCGATGCGGATGAACGGGTCGTTCGTCTTGCGGATGACGTGGAACGCGCCGACGGCGAACAGGGTGAACAGGGCGAGTACGACGATGCAGCCGATGAGACCGAGTTCCTCACCGACGATCGCGAAGATGTAGTCGTGGGATGCCGCGGGCAACCACGCGTACTTCTCACGCGAGTTCCCGAGGCCGAGGCCGAAGACGCCGCCGCTGGCGAGCCCCCAGATGCCGTGGAGCGGTTGATAGCAGCCGTTGTAGTAGTCGTCGAGGCAGTTCGGGTTGAGGAAGCTCGTGATGCGCGCCATGCGGTTGGCGCTCGTCAGCGCCAGGAATCCGACGATCACGACGGCGGCGACCACGGGGATGACGAACACCCGGAGCTTGACGCCCGAGAAGAAGAGCGCGCCGAGCAGGATCAGCACGAGGATCATGGCCGTACCGAGGTCCTTGCCGGCCAGGACCGAGCCGATCACCATGATCGAGACCGGAACGACCGGGATGAAGACGTGGCGCCAGAGGCCGAGAAGCGTGTGCTTCCGGTAGAGGACGTAGCCGAGCCAGAGGGCGAAGGCGAGCTTCAGGAACTCGGACGGCTGCGCCTGGACCCCGGCGATCGAGATCCAGTTGCGGTTGCCGTCGAAGTCGTAGCCGAGGCCCGTGAACACCAGCAGCTGGAAAGCCTGCGCGACGCCCAGGGCGATCCAGGAGATCCGCTTCCAGAACAGCACCGGCAGCCGGCTGAACACGAACATGAGCGGGACGCCGAGGACCGCGAACATCGCCTGTCGGAGCACCGTCTGGAACGGCCCGCCCTCGGCCCCTGTCGCCATGGTCGCCGACAGCACCATCACGAGTCCGAAGATCGTCAGGATCAGCGCCGTCGAGGCGATGAGCAGGAACTCGCTCGGGACCGGTGCGAAGACCTTGCCGAGGGCGACGCGCGCCGTGAAGGCGGACGAGCCGCGGTCAGCCGGATCCGACGGGGCCGGACGGTCGGTCGTGGTTGTCACCGGCGTCCTTTCCGATCCGTGCGTTCACCGCGGCGGCGAAGCGCCGGCCGCGATCCGAGTACGAGGCGAACTGGTCGAAGGATGCCGCTGCCGGAGCGAGGAGGACCACGTCTCCGTCGTGCGCGACGTCCGCCGCACGGGCGACGACCTCGGTCATGACGTCCTCAGTCTGAGCGTGGTCGACCTCGAACAGCGGCACCGTCGGGGCGTGTCGCCCGAAAGCCGCGACGATCTCGGACCGTTCGACTCCGATGACGATCGCGGCTTTCACCGAGGGGCCGCGAGAGGCGACCAGATCGTCGATGTCGACGCCCTTCAGCAGACCGCCGATGATCCAGACGGCACCGGGGTACGCCTGGAGCGAGGATGCCGCCGCGTGCGGGTTCGTGGCCTTCGAGTCGTCGATCCACGTGACACCGCCCGCGACCGCCACGACCTCGATCCGGTGCGGATCGAGGCGGAAGCCGCGGAGGGCGTCGCGGATGGCGGCCGGCGGGACGTCGAACGAGCGGGCGATGGCTGCGGCGGCCAGGATGTTCGCGACGACGTGCGGTGCGGCGAGCCCCGCCTCCGCCAGCTCGTCGACCGTCGTGAGCTCGAGGGCGTTCGTGCGACGCTCCTCGAGGAACGCCCGGTCGACGAGGATGCCGTCGACGACGCCGAGGTCGCTCGGCCCCGGGACGCCGAGATCGAAGCCGATGGCGCGGCATCCCTCGACGACCTCCGCATCCTCGACCATCTCGCGCGTCGCGACGTCGCTCTTGTTGTAGACGCAAGCCACGCGGGTGCGCTGGTAGACGACGGCCTTCGCATCCCGATAGGCGTCGAAGGAGCCGTGCCACTCGAGGTGGTCGGCTGCCAGGTTCAGACAGACGCTCGCGTGCGGGGACACCCGACCGTCGCCGTCCTGCAGACCGAGGTACCAGAGCTGATGGCTCGACACCTCGACCACGAGGACGTCGAACCCGGCCGGGTCACGCACCGCGTCGAGGACGGGGACCCCGATGTTGCCGCAGGGCGCAGCGCGGAGGCCGCCGGCCACGAGCATCGTGGCGGTGAGCTGGGTTGTCGTGGTCTTGCCGTTCGTGCCCGTGATGAGCACCCAGTCTGCGGGGGTTCCGTCGGGCCGCAGGACCTTGTCGCGGACGCGCCAGGCGAGCTCGATGTCGCCCCAGACGGCGACGCCCGCGTTCTGCGCCCACGCCACCACAGGGTGGTGCGGCGGGAATCCCGGCGAGGCGATGACGACATCGGGACGGTGAGCGACGAGTTCGTCGGGGACGGAGTCGAGGGGACCCTCCCACAGCCGTGCGCCGATCACCGGGAGGAGACGGGAGTACTCCTCGCCGGCGTCCTCCGTGACCACGAGGACGTCCGATCCCAGCTCCGCCAGGGTGTCGGCGACCGAGAAGCCCGTCATCGACAGGCCGAGGACGGCGACGCGCAGGCCCGACCAGTCGGCGTGCCAACTGGTGAGGCGGGCGAGATCCGCGGTCACAGTGCAGCCAGCCAGCCCGCGTAGAACAGGGCGACGCCGAAGATCGCCAGGATGCCGGCGATGACCCACATCCGTACGACGATCGTGATCTCGGGCCAGCCACGCATCTCGAGATGGTGGTGGAACGGGCTCATGAGGAAGAGACGCTTGCCGCCGGTCGCCTTGAAGTAGTACCGCTGCAGGATGACCGATGCGGGGGCGATGATGAAGACGCCGGCGAGGATGATGGAGAGGATCTCGGTGCGGCTGAGGACGGCCATCGCGACGATGACGCCGCCGATCGCCATCGACCCGACATCACCCATGAACATCTTCGCCTTCGGAGCGTTCCACCAGAGGAAGCCGACGAGGGCGCCGACGAACGAGGCGGCGACGATCGTGAGCCCCATGGGATCGCGCGTGTCGTAACAGGCTGCGGTGTATTCCGTCACGAGGGCGGCCGAATGGCAGCGCTGCTGCAGCTGCCAGAACGTCACGAGGCTGTAGGCGGACACCGTGAAGATGCCGGCACCCGTCGCCAGGCCGTCGAGCCCGTCCGTGAGGTTCGTCGCATTCGACCAGGCGACCGACATGAACGAGATCCACAGGAGGTAGAGGATCCAGCCCGCCACCGCGCCGAGAGCCATGAACGAGAGCGTCGGGATGTCGCGGAAGAACGAGATGTACGCGGATCCGGGCGTCTCGCCGTACTGGTTCTTGAAGTTGAGCGCCATGATGGCGAACGGCACGGCGACGGCGATCTGACCGACGATCTTCCGCCACCCCGACAGACCGAGGCTCCGCTGCGAACGGACCTTCATGTAGTCGTCGATGAAGCCGATGATGCCGAGGCCGACCATCATCCAGAGGACGAGCAGGCCCGAGATCGTGGGCTCGGTGCCGCCGGTGTAGCTGCCGACGAAGAAACCGACGATCGTGCCCAGGATGAAGACGATGCCGCCCATCGTCGGCGTCCCGCGCTTCGTGTGGTGGCTCGGGTTGTGGGCGTCCTCGGGGGTGCGGATGACCTGACCCCAGCCGATCTTCCGGAAGAGCCGGATGAACAGCGGGGTCAGGAACAGGGTGAAGGCCAACGAGATCGTCGCGGCGGCCAGCAGGGATCTCACGAGAAGAATTCTCCCAGACGGTCGCCGAGGAACCTGAGCCCGGCGGAGTTGGAAGACTTCACCAGCACGCGATCACCGTCGCGCAGCTCGGCCGTCAGGTAGTCGTAGGCGTCGTCGGCGGTCTCGAAGAAGACGGCTTCGCCGTCCCACGAGCCTTCGCTGATCGCTGCCAGGAAAAGGCGTCGCGCGGCGGTGCCGATCACGACGATGCGCTCGTAGCGCAGGCGCACGGCCTGGAGCCCGATGCGATCGTGCTCCTCGCCCGCCTGCTCGCCGAGCTCGGACATGGCCCCCAGCACCGCGACCTTCCGCTGGCCGGGCGCGGTGATCTGTGCGACCGTCCGCAGCGCCGCGGCCATCGAGTCGGGGCTCGCGTTGTAGGCGTCGTTGATGATGCGGACGCTGTCCGTGCCGAGCGGCTGCATCCGCCAACGCTCCGCGATCTCGACCGTCCCGATGCGGGCGATCGCGTCGGCGGGGTCGACTCCGAGCAGCTGGGCGACCGTGATGGCGGCCAGCGCGTTCATCACATGGTGCTCGCCGAGGACGCGCAGGTGGAGCGGGATGCTGCGGCCGTCGACGTGGACGGTGGCAGTGGTCCCGGATGCCGTGACCTCGACGTCCTCGGCGCGGACGTCGGCGGCGGGCCCGCGGCCGAACCAGCGAACTGCGGCGCCGCGCTCGTCGGCCGCCGTCGCCATCGCGGCGACGCGGGCGTCATCGGCGTTGAGGACGGCGGTGCCGCCGGGTCGCAAGGCCTGGACCAGTTCGGTCTTCGCCTTCTGCGTGGCTTCGACACCGCCGAACCCGCCTGCGTGCGCGAGGCCCACCATCAGGACGGCGCCGATGTCGGGGGTGATGAGTCCGGCGAGTTCGGCGATGCGACCCGGACGGGAGGCGCCCAGCTCGCTCACGAGGAAGCGGGTGTCGTCGGTGACGCGGAGCATCGTGACGGGGGCGCCCACCTCGTTGTTGAACGACGCGCGGGGCGCGACGGTGGGACCTTCGTCCTCGAGGATGCGGGCGAGGAGGTTCTTCGTCGTCGTCTTGCCGTTGGAGCCTGTGATGCCCACGACGCGCAGGTCTCCCCCGGCGCGCACGCGCGCCACCACCTCGCGCGCCAAGGAGCCGAGGGCGGCCACGGCGTCGCCGACGACGATCTGCGAGACGGCGGCCGTCACGGGACATTCGACGATGGCGAGGGTCGCACCGGAGGCGACGGCTGCGTCGACGAACAGGTGGCCGTCAGTGACGTCACCCGGCTTGGCGACGAAGACGGAGCCCGGCCCCATCTCGCGCGAGTCGGTGTCGACGGTGCCTGAGACGACCGTCTCGGGAGTGTCGGTGCCGTGGACGTGCAGTGTGCCGCCGACGGCGTGCGTCACCTCGGCGAGCGTCATGCGGATCATGCTGGGGTGTTCTCCTCGTGCGCTCGGGTTCAGCCTGTGACGGGCAGGAGGGGGGTCTCCGAGCCCGACGGCATGACGCGGTAGTGCGTGAGCACCTGCGCCATCGCCTTCTTGAACACCGAGCGGTTGGCCGACGACATGCGCTGCTTCTTGGGCTCGTCGAAGACCGTCAGGACAACATACTTCGGATCCTCCGCCGGGGCGAAGCCGACGAGAGACGTGAAGTAGAGGTTCTTCTTGTAGCCGCCGTGGCCGTCGGAGATCTGGGCGGTGCCGGTCTTGCCGCCCATCCGGTAGCCGGGGAGGGCGACGTCGTCGGCCAGCGTTCCCTGCGCGAACACATTCTCGAGCATGAGAGACACCTCCTTCGCCGTCTCCTCCTTGATGACCCGTTCGGGCTTCGCCAGCTTCGGCGTCACGACGTGGCCGTCCGGCTTCGTGCACGACTCGACGAGGGATGCCGGCATCCGGACACCGCCGTTGGCGAAGGTCTGGTAGGCGTTGGCGACCTGGACGGCCGTGACAGTGAACGCCTGGCCGAAGGTGGTCGCGTACTTCGTCTGGTTGTCCCACGTGTCGGCGGGGTTGAGGATGCGTTCGGGTTCACCGGACCAGCCCAGACCGTCCTGCTGACCGGCACCGAACTTCTTCAGGTAGTCGTACCGGGTCTGCGGGTCGACCATCGCGCCGAACTGCGACATGGCGACGTTGGACGAGGTGACCAGGCCACCGTTGAGGGTGAGGTTCTGGGTGGCGTGGTTCTCGGAGTCGTTGACGACGGCGCCGTTGTCGAAGACCATCCGGTCGGGGACGGTGACCGTCGTCTCCGGGGTCACGCCGGCCTGTTCGATCGCGGTCGCCGCGGTCACGGGCTTGAAGGTCGAGCCCGGCTCGAACGAGAACCGGAGGAGGCGCGAACCGCGGTCGGCGGAGTCGCTGGCACCGGGATCGTTGGGGTCCACGGTGTCGGTCTCGGCCAGCGCACGGATCTTGCCCGTGGCGACCTCCATCACGAGGATGCCGCCCCAGTTGGCCTGGTACCGCTGGGTCTCCTCGGCGATGAGCTGCTGCATGTACCACTGCAGATCGGAGTCGATCGTCAGCTTCAGGGTGCCGCCGTCGACCGCGGGCTTCTCGACCGCTGTGCCGGGGATGGTGACCCCGTTGGCGCCCAGCTGGTACTTGATGCTGCCGCTCGTGGGTTCGAGGCACGAGTCCTGGAGCTTCTCCACGCCCTCGAGGGGCTGTCCGTCCGAGCCGACGAAGCCGATGATGTTCCCGCCGACCGCACCGTCCGGGTAGGACCGGGAGGCGACGGGCTCGAAGGAGAGGAAGGGGATCTGCAGATCTGCGAGCTTGCGGAACTCCGCCGTCGAGACGAGCCGCTTGATCACCTGATACCGGTTCTTGGGGTCTTTCGCGTAGGCGTCGTCGACGATCGCCCGCACGTCGTCGACGTCCTGACCCGTGACGTCGGCGATCCGGGCCGCGATCTCGGGCCAGGTGACGGTCTCGGGTTCGCCGGCATCGTTCTTGACGACGGCACCGTTCTCGTCGCGGAGCGACATGCCCTTGGCTGCGAGCATCGGGTCGATCGCCACGTTGTAACGCAGCATGCTCGTCGCGAGCGGCTTACCGTTCGTGTCGACGATCGAGCCGCGCGCACCTTCCAGCTCGGAGGTCTTCTGCATCCCCTTGCTGAACGCGTCCGCAACGTGCTGGCTGGCGTTGACGATCTGGATGTCCACCAGGCGGACGACGAACGCGACGAGGACGACGAGGACGACGGCGAGGGCGACGACGGTGCGACGGCGCGGGCTTCGGGTTGCTCGGGTCGTCATGTTCTCAGTGTGTGGCGGGGGTCGGCAGTCCGTCGGTGATCGACGGGGGTGTCGGCGTATTGGCCAGCAGCTCCTTGTCGAGGGATGCGCCGGAGTCGAGGCTCGCCTCCGGATCGGTGACGAGCGGGACCCCTGCGACGAGGGCGTTCGAGACGGCGGCGCGGGACAGCGCCTGGACCGACGAGGTGTCCGACGCGCCCTTCGTCGGGCCCAGGGTCCTACCGTCGCTCAGGCGGATGTAGCTCGGCTCCCCGCCGGCGACGAGGCCGAGCGCGGACGCGTTGGCGGCGAGGTACTGCGGCGAACTGAGTCCGGCCACCTCGTCCTCGAGGATCTGCTTCTGGTAGTTGGCGTCGCGCTGCTGTGAGGTGAGGTCCTTGACCTCGAACGCGCCCTGGGTCGTCACGATCGAGAGCCCCATCTGCACGCCGGCGATCGCGAGAGCACCGACGACGGCGATCACGCCGAACGCCCGACGGGGACGACGGCGAGGCTGAGGAGCGATGCCGACGCCCGCCCGACCGACCGGTCGGAGGGACGGCGCCGCCGACCCGAGGAGGATCTCATCGGGCGCGGTGTCGATGGCGGTGGTGGCCAGGGCAGAAGCGCTCATGACGCCTCCCTCACTCTCTCGGCCGCACGCAGCCGCACCGGGGTGGCACGCGGGTTGCGGATCTTCTCTTCGTCGGACGCCAGCTCTGCACCCTTGGTGAGGAGCCGGAAACGGGGGGCATGCTCGGGAGGCTCGATGGGCAGCCCGGCAGGAGCGGTGGAGCGGGTCGACTCGGCGAACACGCGCTTGACGAGTCGGTCTTCGAGGGACTGGTACGACATGACGACGATCCGACCTGAGACGGGCAGGATGCCGAGGGCCGCCGGCAGGGCGCGCTCGAGCACCGCCAGCTCGCCGTTGACCTCGATGCGCAGCGCCTGGAAGACGCGCTTGGCGGGGTGACCGCTGCGCTCGCGCTGGACGGCCATCGGGGTGGCCGCGATGAGGATGTCGACGAGGTGCGCGGAGCGCTCGATCGGAGCCTCCTGCCGAGCGGCGATGATCGCCCTGGCGTAGCGACCGGCGAGCTTCTCGTCGCCGTAGCGTTCGAAGATCCGTCGCAGGTCGCCCTCGCCGTAGGTCGCGACGATGTCCGCCGCCGTCGTGCCGGCAGTCTGGTCCATCCGCATGTCGAGCGGTGCGTCCTTCGAGTACGCGAATCCGCGGTCTGCCTCGTCCAGCTGCAGTGAGGAGACGCCGAGGTCGAAGAGGATGCCGTCCGCATGCGAGAAACCGGCACCGCGAACCGCGTCGGCGATGCCGTCGTAGACGGTGTGCACGAGGGTGATGCGGTCGCCGAAGCGGGCGAGCCTCTCCCCCGCGATGCGGAGAGCGTCCGTGTCGCGGTCCAGACCGATGAGGTGAACGGCGGGGAAGCGTTCGAGGAGCGCCTCGGAGTGTCCGCCCATGCCGAGGGTCGCGTCGACGACGACGGCGCCGTCGCGCTGGAGGGCGGGAGCGAGCAGCTCGACGCAGCGGTCGAGCAGGACGGGGGTGTGGATGTCGTCGTGTGCCATGGTGCCTTCGGTTTCCGAGAGGTCCTCGACCCCGATCCCCATCCGCTCCGACCTGGCGCCGGGGAAGTGCGTCAGGGCGTGCGGCTGGGAGTCGCAGTCGAGGATCAGAAGAGTCCTGGGATCACCTCCTGCTCCATGTCCGAGTACGTGTCTTCGTTGCTGTCGGCGTAGGCGTTCCACGCGTCCGAGTTCCAGATCTCGGCGTGCGCGCCGACACCCGTCACGATCAGTTCCCGCTCGAGCCCCGCGTAGGTGCGGAGGTGGGGCGGGATGGTGATGCGGTTCTGCGAGTCGGGCTTCTCGGCGCTCGCGCCCGAGAGGAACATGCGCTGGAAGTCGCGCGCCTGCTTGTTCGTCAGCGGAGCTTCACGGATGCGCTCGTAGACGCGCTCGAACTCGACCGAGCTGAACACGTAGAGGCACCGCTCCTGGCCACGGGTGATCACGACGCCGGGGCCGAGGTCGTCGCGGAACTTCGCCGGAAGGATGACCCGACCTTTGTCATCCAGCTTGGGGGTGTGGGTGCCCAACAACATCGCTCGGTCACCCCCTTCGTCCGGCCCGCTCCAGGATGACACCACTTTACTCCACTTCCCTCCACTCTGCGACTGCTTTCCGCCGCAGCGCCAGGAAATCCGCCACGACGGGGCCGAGTGGCTCCCCGGCATCCGTCACGCGAACACAAAAAAAGCACCGACCCGGAGGTCGGTGCTTCTGAAGTGGAGGGAGGTGGAGCGCCTCAGCTCATCGGTGGCTGATGCTCATCGGTCGTCGTTCCGGCGATCCCATCGATCGTTCATCCGATCCATGAACGACGCGGAAGCGGGGGCGCGCGCGGCACGCGGCTTCCGCGTCCCCGTGGCGGCGCGCGACGCCGCGGCGCCCTTCGCGGGGGTGAAGGCCAGGACCACGCCGACGACCATGACGACGAAAGCCAGGACGCCGACCACGATGAGCGAGGTGGCGACTCCGACGACCAGACCGGCGATGCCGAGGAGCACGAGAACGGAGCCGTAGACGATGTTCCGGTAGCTGAGAGGACCCGTGCCCCGGTCCGCGCTGACTACGTCGGCATCGTTGCGCATGAGATGGCGTTCCATCTCGTCCAGCAGACGCTGCTCCTGCTCTGACAGTGGCATGCATCCCCCTCGGGTCGGTCAGTCAAGTGTACGCGTGCGCGCGATCACTAGGCTAGGCCCGTGCCACACTTCCCCGACCCGATCGTCGTCGTTTCCCAGCGAGTCGAGAGGTTCCTGCAGGCACAGCGCGACGCCGCCGCCGACTTCGGCGCAGAGGCCAGCGCCTTCGTGGAGTCCGGCGCGTCCGCCGCCACCGGCGGCAAAGGGTTCCGCGCCAAGTTCTGCCTCGCCGGCTGGCGGGCCGTCGCGACGGCCGGGACGAGCGGCACGCCCGACATCCCCGAGGTCGTGACCGCGGCATCCGCTGCCCTCGAGATCTTCCACGCGGCCGCCCTCGTCCACGACGACGTCATCGACCGCTCCGACACCCGCCGCGGGCGACCCGCGTCGCACCGCGCGTGGGAGGCGGCGCACCGATCGGAGGCGTGGGCCGGCGACGGCGAGGAGTTCGGGCGGTCGGCCGCGATCCTCCTGGGCGATCTGCTCGTGGCGTGGAGCGACGACCTGCTCGAGGAGGGTCTGGTCGAAGCCGATCCCGACCGGGCCCACCGCGCCCGCGGCGAGTTCGCCCGCATGCGCCGCGAAGTGACGATCGGACAGTTCCTCGACGTCGCCGAGGAATCGGCGTACGTCACCGCCCCCGTCGAGACCCACGCCGATCGCGCGCTCCGGGTCGCCTCGTTGAAGTCGGCGCGGTACAGCGTCCAGCATCCGCTGCAGCTCGGCGCCACGCTCGCTGGAGCGGATGCCGAGCAGTACCGCGCGCTCGGCGACTTCGGGCATCCCATCGGGCTCGCCTTCCAACTGCGCGACGACGTCCTCGGCGTGTTCGGGGACAGCGCGGTGACGGGCAAGCCGGTCGGCGACGACCTCCGCGAGGGGAAGCGGACGCTCCTCATCGCGTACGCGCGGGCCTCGCTCGCGCCGGGCGCTCTCCGGGTGTTCGACGAGCTCATCGGCGATCGCGAGCTGTCACCCGAACAGGTCGGCCATCTGCAGCAGACCATCATCGACACCGGAGCGCTCGCCCTCGTCGAGGAACGGATCTCCGCGTGGGCGGCCGAGGCCGATCGCGCCCTCCGCGGCGCACGCCTCGGCAACGGCGCGGTCAGCGAACTGCGCGACCTCGCACGGGCGGCGACGGTGCGCGCGGCCTGAGCCGCGGCATCCGCTCGTCAGGCGAGCGACTGCGCGACGCGCCGGACCTCGCTCTTACGGCCCTGACGGAGTGCCTCGATCGGCGGGAAGCCGATGGACTCCTCGGGGGCGAGCAGCCAGTCGATCGCCTCGTCGTCCGAGAAACCGGCGTCCTGCAGCACGATGATCGTGCCGCGGAGCGACGAGAGGGGCGCGCCGTCGACGAGGAAGACGGACGGGACGCGCGGCGCCCCGAAGCGGCGGGACGCGACGAGCTGGTGCTCGTCGAGCATGCGACGGACGCGCCCGAGCGGCTCTCCCGTCAGCTCGACCAATTCGGGAAGGCTCAGCCAGTCAGTGGACACGGGCGACTCAGAACTCACCCCTCCACTATCGCATTCCCACCCCGTACTCGCTCATAACACCAGTCACATCCGTCTCATGGATTGACACCAGTCACATCGGCGTGTCACGGTTTCAGCGGGGGGATCCACCGATCTGGGACCGAACGAAGGAATGTCTGTGCGCCGGAACGACGTACTTCCCGCTGCTCTGATTCAGAGAAGCGCCCCGGCGGTGATCGGGTCCATCGCCCTCTCACTGTCTCTCCTCCCCCTCGATGCTGCGTCTGCCGACGAGCGGCGGGTCTCCGCTCCGGAACCGCTGACGGCTCGGGCCTACGCAAGCCCGACATCCGCGACCGCGAAGGTCGACGTCGTCGGGACCGCGGCAGCTGCGCGATCCGTCAAGACGCACGTCGTCGCGCGAGGCGACACCGTCAGCGCCATCGCCGCAGCGCACGGAGTCCGGACCGCCGACGTGCTCACGTGGAACGGGCTCAGCTGGCGTTCGGTGATCCATCCCGGCGACGTGCTGCGGCTCGGCCCCAAGGCCGCCCGGACGAATGCCGCGCCGCCAGCGAAGGCTCCTGCCGCGGCATCCACCTACACCGTGCGTCGCGGCGACACGCTCTGGTCCATCGCGGCTCGTCACGACGTCAGTGTGTCGACGCTGTCCCGCGCGAACGGTCTGGGGGGCTCGACGACCATCCACCCCGGGCAGAAGCTGATCGTCCGCGCCCTCGCCGCGCCGCGCGCCGCTGTGGTCGCTGCGCCGGCCGCCGGACCCGTGCACGAGGTGTCGGCCGGGGAGACGATGTGGGCGATCGCGACGCGGAGCGGTGTCAGCCTCGCGCGGCTCCTCGCGGCCAACGGCCTGGACGAGGGGTCCATCATCTACCCGGGGCAGAAGCTCCGCATCCCGACCGCGAAGCCGGCACCCGCGGCCGCCGGGAAGGCACGCGCCGCCCTCGACGGCGAGCAGATCGCGAACATCAAGACGATCATCTCCGTCGGGCGGGAACGCGGCGTCTCCCGGGACGGCATCGCGATCGCCCTCGCCACCGCGATGGTCGAGTCGTGGATCCGCAACCTCGACGGCGGAGACCGGGACTCGCTGGGACTGTTCCAGCAGCGTCCGAGCGCCGGCTGGGGAACGCAGACGCAGATCCGCGACCCCCGCCGATCCGCCGCCGCGTTCTTCGGCGGTCCGTCTGACCCGAACGGCGACCGCACGCGCGGCCTGCTGGACATCGACGGCTGGGAGGACATGGCGTTCGGGGACGCCGCGCAGGCGGTGCAGATCTCGGCCTACCCCGAGCGGTACGGTCCGTGGAAGGCCGAGGCGTACCGCTGGCTCGAACTGTATGGGTGAGTCCGGACCGGCACCCGAGCGAGGGTGCGCCGTTACCCGGGCTCGCAGGGTCGGCTCCGTAGACTTCTGACGTGAACGCCAACCCGCAGACCGACCCGCTGATCGGCCGCCTGGTCGACGGCCGGTACCGGGTCCGCGGGCGCATCGCGCGCGGCGGGATGGCGACGGTCTACGTCGCCACCGACCTGCGCCTCGAGCGGCGGGTCGCGCTCAAGGTCATGCACGGCCACCTGTCGGACGACACCGTCTTCCAGAACAGGTTCATCCAAGAGGCCCGATCGGCCGCACGACTCGCCGACCCGCACGTCGTCAACGTCTTCGACCAGGGCCAGGACGGCGAGATGGCCTATCTCGTCATGGAGTACCTGCCCGGGATCACTCTGCGAGAACTGCTGCGCGAGCAGAAGCGGCTGACGCTCCCCCAGACGATCACCATCATGGATGCGATCCTCTCGGGGCTCTCGGCCGCGCACCGCGCGGGCATCGTCCACCGCGATGTGAAGCCCGAGAACGTCCTGCTGGCCGAGGACGGTCGCATCAAGATCGGAGACTTCGGCCTGGCGCGCGCGACGAGCGCGAACACGGCGACCGGCCAGATGCTCCTCGGCACGATCGCCTACCTCGCGCCCGAGCTCGTCACGCGGGGGACGGCCGACGCCCGAAGCGACATCTACGCCCTCGGGATCATGCTCTACGAGATGCTCTCCGGCGAACAGCCCTACAAGGGCGAGCAGCCGATGCAGATCGCCTACCAGCACGCGACGCATTCGGTGCCACGCCCGAGCGTGAAGAACGCCGGTGTGCCGGAGCAGCTCGACGAACTCGTCCTCTGGGCGACCGAGCGCTCACCGGAGGATCGCCCCACGGACGCGCGGGAGATGCTCGAGCGTCTCCGTGAGATCGAGAAGGACCTCGGCGTGTTCCCGCAGGTCGTCCGCTCCACGCCCGCGGGAGCCACCGTCGTCGTCGATGATTCGCTCGACTCGGACGAGGTCACGCGTGTCATGCCGGGCACCTTCACGGCCCCCAGCGTCACCACCGAGATCGACAACGCGACCCGGCTCCGCCGTCGATCGCACCGCAACTCCGTCAAGGGGGGCTGGCTCCTCGCCGTGGTGCTGGTGCTCGCCGCCGCGGCAGGCGGACTGGGCTGGTGGTTCGGGTCGGGTCCGGGCTCGCTCGTCGCGGTCCCGGCCGTCGAGGGCATGAGCTTCGACAGCGCGCAGAGCCTGCTCGCCGACAGCGCCCTCGTCGCGCGTCGGAGCGACGTGCACAGCCTGGAGGTTCCCGCGGGCGAGGCGATCGGAACGAAGCCCGGCACCGGGACCTTCCTCGACCGCGACACCACGGTCACGGTGGAGATCTCCGCCGGGCCGGCGACGGCTGATCTCCCGAAGCTCCAGGATCGGACGAGCGCCGAGGTCGAGACGCTGCTGAAGGACAACAGCATCCAGGTCTCGACCACCAAGAAGTACTTCACGAGCTTCGCCGCCGACCGGATCGTGCGCGTGTACGTGACCCAAGCCGGATCGGCCGAGCCGGTGGAGTGCACCGACGGCTGCTCGGTTCCGCAGGGCTCGACCGCGGAGCTGCGCGTGTCGCTCGGCCCCCTCCCCGACGTCACCGGCAAGACCGGCGACGAGGCCACGGACATCCTCGAGAAAGCCGGCATGAGGGTCGAGGAGGACCGGGAGTACAGCAGCAGCGTCGCCGACGACCTCGTCATCCGGGTCGAGGACCGTCCCGGCGGGGGCTCGTGGCAGCAGGGCGAGACCCTGACCATCGTCGTCTCAAACGGTCCCCAGCCGGTCGAGGTGCCCAATGTGGTCGGCGAGACGGTGCGGACCGCCGTCGACCGCCTGCAGGCAGCCGGGTTCAAGGTCAACCCGAACATCGAGGATGCCGAGATCCCGCTGGGCGGTCGATACTGGGACGTCTACCGCGTGAGGTCCATGACGCCCGACGGCGGAAGCCTGCAGCGTCCGGGCACGACGATCAGTCTGACGCCGCAGTTCCAGCCGTTCGGCTGACGCCGGACCGTCGGCATCCGGAGACGACGAAGGCCCGACGGTGAGAACCGTCGGGCCTTCGTCGTGGATCAGCGGTTGCCGAGCTCCTCGGCGACGAGGAACGCCAGCTCGAGAGACTGCATGTGGTTCAGACGCGGGTCGCAGAGCGACTCGTACCGCGTCGCCAGCGTCGCCTCGTCGATCATCTCCGAGCCACCCAGGCACTCCGTCACGTCGTCGCCCGTGAGCTCGACGTGGATGCCGCCCGGGAAGGTGCCGACGGACCGGTGCGCCTCGAAGAAGCCGCGCACCTCGTCGACGACGTCGTCGAAGCGACGCGTCTTGTAGCCGGTCGGCGTCGTGATCCCGTTGCCGTGCATCGGGTCGGTGACCCAGAGCGGGGTGGCACCGGAATCCTTGACGGCCTGCAGGAGCGGGGGCAGGGCGTCGCGGATCTTGCCCGCTCCCATGCGCGTGATGAACGTGAGACGGCCGGGCTCGCGCTCAGGGTCCAGCTTGTCGATGAGCGCCAACGCGGTCTCGGGCGTCGTCGTCGGACCCAGCTTGACCCCGATGGGGTTGCGGATCTTCGAGAAGTAGTCGACGTGCGCGCCGTCGAGCTCGCGCGTGCGCTCCCCCACCCAGAGGAAGTGGGCGGACGTGTTGTACGGCGTGCCCGTCCGCGAGTCGATGCGGGTCATCGGGTGCTCGTAGTCCATGAGCAGGCCCTCGTGGCCCGTGTAGAACTCGACGCCGCGCAGCTCATCGAAGTTCGCTCCTGCGGCCTCCATGAACTTGATGGCGCGGTCGATCTCACCCGCGAGGCGCTCGTAGCGCTGGTTGGCCGGGTTCTTCGCGAAGCCCTGGTTCCAACTGTGCACCTCGCGAAGGTCGGCGAAGCCGCCCTGCGTGAAGGCCCGGATGAGGTTCAGGGTGGATGCCGCTGTGTGGTACCCCTTCAGCAGTCGCTGGGGGTCCGCCGTCCGCGACGCCTCGGTGAAGTCGTAGCCGTTGACGATGTCGCCGCGGTAGGCCGGGAGCGTGACGTCGCCGCGGGTCTCGGTGTCGCTCGACCGAGGCTTGGCGAACTGGCCGGCCATGCGACCCATCTTCACGACGGGCATCGATGCGCCATAGGTCAGCACGACCGCCATCTGCAGGACCGTCTTGATGCGGTCGCGGATCTGCTGAGCCGTCGCACCGGCGAACGTCTCGGCGCAGTCGCCGCCCTGAAGCAGGAACGCCTGACCGGATGCCGCCTTGGCCAGACGCGCGCGGAGGTTGTCGACCTCACCGGCGAAGACGAGCGGCGGGAGGGTCGCGATCTCGGCGGAGACGGCAGCGACCGCATCCGCGTCGGGCCACAGCGGCTGCTGCTTGATCGGGAGCGAGCGCCAGTGGTCGAGAGGAGTGGGCATCCGCACATTCTACCGACGAGGGAGGGGGCCGTCGGTCGTGTGACGCCGGCTCGATCGGCGCCTCAGGCTGCGGCGGGGCGGCGGTCCTTGACCGTGGACGCGTAGACGTCCTCGTACTCCTGCTCCCCCATCCGCTGGAGCGCGACCATGATCTCGTCGGTCACCGATCGCAGCACGAAGCGGTCGGACTCCATGCCGTAGAACCGGCTGAAGTCGAGCGGTTCGCCGATCACCATGCCGACGCGCCCGACACGCGGGATGGAACGTCCGATCGGCATGACGTCGTCGGTGCCGATCATGACCACGGGGATGACGGGGACGCGCGCCGTGAGCGCCATGCGCGCCAGACCGGTCCGGCCCCGGTACAGCTTGCCGTCGGGGCTCCGGGTCCCCTCGGGATAGATCCCCAGGATGTCGCCTCGTCCGAGCACCTGGAGTCCGGTGTTGAGGGATGCCTCCGAGGCCTTGCCGCCGGTGCGGTCGATCGGGATCTGGCCCGTCCCCTGCATGAAGACGCGGGTCGCCCACCCTTTGAGGCCCTTGCCCGTGAAGTAGTCGCTCTTGGCGAGGAAGGACATGGGCCGGTCGATCATCAGCGGCAGGAAGATCGAGTCGCTGACGGACAGGTGGTTGCTGGCGATGATCGCCGCGCCGGATGCCGGGATGTTGCTGCGTCCCACGATCCACGGACGGAAGATCGCCTTCACGATCGGCCCGATGATCAGGTATTTCAGGACCCAGTAGATCATGTCAGACCCGGCCGCCCGCGAGGTCGGCGACACCGATGAGACCGGCGTCGTTGCCCAGGGTGGCGATCGAGAACGAGGCGATGGGCCGCTCGCCGTAGCCGGGAAGCGCCGTCGCATACGCTTCGCGCACGGGATGCAGGAGACGTTCGCCGAGGTCGGCGACGCCGCCGCCGATGACGAAGAGCGCGGGGTCCAGAACCGCCTGGAACCCACCGCACGCCTCACCCAGTGCGGTCGCGACCCGGTGGACCGCCTCGAGCGCGCCCTCGTCACCCGCGGCGATGAGGGCCTCCATCGCCGCGGCGGGGACGATACCCTCGGCCGTCCGGGCGGCGGCGAGACCGGCTCCGAGTGCGCCGGATGCCGCGATGTCCGCGGCCTCCCGCTGCAGCGCCCGTCCCGAGGCGTACTGCTCGAGGCATCCGTTCTGACCGCATCCGCACGCGCGCCCGCCCCGTTCGAAGCGGATGTGGCCGAGCTCGGCCCCGATGCCGTTGCCGCCGACCAGGAGTTCGCCGTCGATGATCGCGGCTCCGCCGACACCCGTGCCGAGGGTGATCATCACCATGTCGCTGACGTCTCGCCCCGCACCGAAGCGGAACTCGCCCCACCCCGCGGCGTTCGCGTCGTTCTCGAGTGTGACGGGGCGGCCGATGCGCCGCTCGAGCTCGTCGCGGAGCGGTTCGTCCGCCCAATCGATGTTGGGAGCGTGCAGGATGACCGAGCGGCTGGCATCGATGAAGCCCGCGGCCGCCACACCGACGGCGTGGACGACGCGATCGGCGACCAGCTCGTCGACCATGGCCGCGACCGCGTCCGCAAGGGCATCGGGGTCCGTCGGCGTGGGCACGCGGCGCCGATCGACGATCGTCCCGTCCGGATCGACGACGCCGCCGGCGATCTTGGTCCCACCGATGTCGATGCCGACGTTGAGCACGCCACTCCCCTCCGCGCGTGCGCGGTCGCACGGCATCCGTGAGTCTAATGGGGCGGGCGAATCCGGACAGTCGCCACGGGACCGAGGATCACCATGCCCTAGACTCGGTCGCACCTGACGCCACCCGGTACCAAAGGAGTTGCCGCCCATGAGCGCCGTACAATTCGACGTCCCCGCCGTCGTCGCCGCGGATCCGACCGCGAACACCTCGGACATCCTCGTCGAGCGGGTGAAGGCGACTCCGTCGCTCGCCCTGTTCGCCGTCCCCGACGGAGGCGGCTGGCGCGACATCACCGCGGCGGAGTTCCACCGCGAAGTCCTGGCGCTGGCCAAGGGCCTCGCGGCCAGCGGCATCCAGCCCGGCGACAAGGTCGCCTTCCTGGCGCGAACGACCTACGACTGGACCCTCGTCGACTTCGCGCTCTTCTTCACCGGCGCCGTCATGGTGCCCGTGTACGAGACCAGCTCGCCGTCGCAGATCGAGTGGATCCTCAGCGACTCAGGCGCCGTCGCCATGATCGTCGAGAGCACCGTGCATGCGGAGCGCGTCGCCGAGATCCGTTCGGACGTCCCGCTCCTGCGGGAGGTGTGGACGATGCAGGCGGGTGACCTCGACGTGCTGCGCTCGCGCGGCACCGACGTCACCGACGACGAGATCGAACGCCGTCGCTCGCTCGCAGATGCGGACGACATCGCCACGCTCATCTACACGTCCGGCTCGACGGGCCGCCCCAAGGGGTGCGTCCTCACCCACAAGAACTTCGTCGAGCTGTCGCGGAACTCCGCCGTCGCGCTCAGCGAGGTCGTGCAGCAGCCGGGCGCCGCGACCCTCCTCTTCCTCCCCCTCGCGCACGTCTTCGCGCGTTTCATCTCGATCCTCAACATCCACGGCGGCGTGAAGACGGGGCACGAGCCCGACACGACGAAGCTCCTCGCGGGTCTGGGGTCGTTCAAGCCGACCTACCTGCTCGCCGTGCCGCGGGTGTTCGAGAAGGTCTACAACTCGGCCGAGCAGAAGGCGGAGGCAGGCGGGAAGGGCAAGATCTTCCGAGCGGCGGCCGCCGTCGCCGTCGAGCACTCGCGTCGACTGCAGGACGGGGAGAAGATCCCGCTCGCGATGAAGGTGAAATTCGCCCTCTTCGACCGTCTCGTGTACAGCAAGCTGCGCACCGCGATGGGGGGCCGGGTCGCCCACGCCGTCTCGGGGTCCGCCCCGCTCGGCTCGCGCCTCGGGCACTTCTTCCACAGCCTCGGCGTGCAGATCCTCGAGGGGTACGGCCTGACCGAGACCACGGCGCCCGCGACCGTGAACCTCGCGACGAAGTCCAAGATCGGCACGGTCGGACCCGCCCTCCCGGGCGTCGGCGTCCGCCTCGCCGACGACGGCGAGATTGAGGTGCGCGGCGTCAACGTCTTCAAGGAGTACTGGCGGAACCCCGAGGCCACCGCGGCCGCATTCGACGACGGGTGGTTCCGCACCGGCGACATCGGGTCCTTCGACTCGGAAGGCTATCTGACGATCACCGGTCGCAAGAAGGAGATCATCGTTACCGCCGGCGGCAAGAACGTCGCCCCCGCCGTCCTGGAAGACCCGATCCGCGCCAACCCGATCGTCGGTCAGGTCGTCGTCGTCGGCGACCAGAAGCCGTTCATCGGCGCCCTGGTCACCCTGGACCGCGAGATGCTTCCGACGTGGATGGGCAACAACGGGCTGGCGGCCGACATGCCGATGTCGCAGGTGATCACGCACCCGAAGGTCCTCGCCGAGGTCCAGACCGCCGTCGACCGCGCCAACTCGTCGGTTTCCCGAGCGGAGTCGATCCGCAAGTTCGTGATCCTCGACACCGAGTGGACCGAGGCATCCGGCCACCTCACGCCGAAGATGAGCATCAAGCGCAACGTCATCCTCTCGGACTTCGCCGCCGACATCGACGAGCTCTATCAGGCCAACGTGTCGACGACGAACATCTCGCTCGGCAACTGAGCACCACGACGAAAGGCCCCGGAGATCCGGGGCCTTTCGTCATCGGCGGGTCAGAACCAGTCCGACTCCCGCACCTCGCGCATCGCCTGCCGGCGGACATCCTTCGGCAGACGATCCAAGTAGAGGATGCCGTCGAGGTGATCGCATTCATGCTGCAGCGCCTGGGCGAGCAGGCCCTCGCCCTCGATGACGATCTCTGCGCCGTCGAGGCCGAGCCCCGTCACACGCGCCCACGGGTGCCGGAGGGCGTCGTGCCAGAGGCCCGGAACGGAGAGGCATCCCTCCCCCGTCGGCTCCGGATCACCGGACACCTCGAGCACGGGGTTGAGGACGTACCCGATCACTCCGTCGACGTTGTAGCTGAAGGCCCGGAGCGCGACTCCGATCTGCGGCGCCGCCACGCCGGCGCGGCCCGGCTCGGCGACCGAATCGACGAGATCGGTGACCAGACTCCGGACACCGTCGTCGATGTCGTCGATCGGTGCACATGTTCCTCGGAGCACGGGGTCGCCGAAGATGCGGATGGGACGGACGGCCATCAGCGGACCGTCCCCGCCGCACGGAGCCCTTCGACGACGACCGCAGCAAGCTCCCGCGCAGCGAGTCGCGTGGCGGGGTCGAGGTCGCGGAAGGTGATCGGTCCCCCCGTGGCGATGTGCGAGTCGTACGGGATCGTCACGACCGCGCGCACCCGCGACCGGAAGTGGGCTTCCAGCTCGCTGGGTCGGATGAGGCTCGCGCCGGGACGCGAGGTGTTCAGCACGACGACGGCATCGCGGGCGAGGTCGGCGTAGCCGTTGGACTCGAGCCACGACAGCGTCTCGGAGGCGAGCTTCGCCTCGTCGACGCTCCGCCCCGCGACGATGAGAAGCTGGTCCGCCAACTCGAGCGTGGCATCCATCACGGAGTGAACGATGCCGGTCCCGCTGTCGGTCAGGACGATGGAGTAGTAGTGAGCCGCGATGGCCGCCACATCGTGATAGTCCCGATCGCTGAACGCTTCGGAGAGGTGCGGGTCGGCGTCGGACGCGAGGATGTCGAGGCGGGTCTCGTCGCGGGCCACGAGGGCGGACAGGTCGTTGAAGCCGTGCACCTCGGCACGCGAGCGCACCAGGTCGCGCACCGTCTTGCCGCTGGAACGCTCGATCCGTTCGGCGAGCGTGCCGCGATCAGGGTTGGCGTCGATCGCGATCACCCGGTCCTCGCGGGCGTCTGCGAGGGCCATGCCGAGGAGGGTGGTGACGCTGGTCTTGCCCACACCGCCCTTCCGGGACAGGACGGGCACGAACTTCGCACCGCCGACGAGGGGAGCCGCGATACGACGGCCGAGTTCCTTCCGCGCGCGGACGCGAGGATTGTCCGCCAGGACGACCCGGCGGCCCGTGGCGGTGTAGACCAATCGCTGCCACAGGCCCTCGGGCTCGGACGGAGCGACGCGCGCGCGGTCGATGAGCCGGTCGGCGGTGAGGAGGTCCGGACTCTCGCGATCGGCACCGAGCTGGTCGAGGCGGCGCGACTGCAGCGGCTCCTCGTCGATGCGGGCACCGCGCACGCGTTCGAGGGCGTGCTTGTCCGTCGCGACTGCGTGGTGAGCCGCGCGGCGGGTGGTGCCCGTCTGCGTCGACACGGCGGTCGTCGTGGGGGGCACCACCTCGGCGTCGACCACGTCTTCGGTCACCTCGGCGGGCGATCCGTCGGCGGCGGGTTCTTCGACCGGGGCCGGCTCCTCGGGTGTCGTCTCCTGAGCCGTGAGGTCGCCCTGATCGGTGGACATCGTCGTGGTCGCGACATCCTCGTCGTCGACGTAGTCGTCGTCATCGTCGGAGAGCGGCGGCAGCGCGAGATCGATCTGCGCCGTCGCCCCCTCGACGATGCCGATGCCGGTGGTCTCGAGGTTGTCGGTGCGCTCGAGCACACCGTTGTCGACGTCGTCCGACGTTTCGTTGTCGTGCTCGCGCATCACGGGGGTCACTCCTGGTGGTTCTCGGGGCTCGAAAAGCCCGACGCACCAGGTTAGTCCGCGGGACGGACCACGAGCAAAAGGTCGCCGGCCTCGACCTGCGCCGTCGTCGCGATGACGATCCGCTCCACGACGCCGTCGACGGGGGCGGCGATCGCCGCCTCCATCTTCATGGCCTCGATGGATGCCACGGGCTCACCCGCCCGGACCTTCGTCCCCTCCTCGGCCTTGACGGTGACGACGCCCGAGAAGGGTGCTGCCACCTGGCCGGGCTTCGACGTGTCGGCCTTCTCGGCCTGCCGGGCCTCGACCGAGACGGCGCGATCGCGCACGGTGACCGGACGGAGCTGACCATTGAGGGTCGCCATCACCGTCCGCATCCCCTTGTCGTCGACCTCGCCGATCGCCTCGAGCCCCACGTAGAGCTGAACGCCGCGCTCGATCTCGACGACGTGCTCCTGGCCGGGCCGCATGCCGTAGAGGTAGTCGATCGTGTCGAGGACGCTGAGGTCGCCGAAGGTCTCCCGCACCTCGTGGTAGGCCTTCGTCGGCGCAGGGAACAACAGCCGGTTGAGCGTCTGACGTCGGGTCGCCGAGTCGGCGTTCAACGCCGCCGCGTTCTCTGCCGAGATCTCCGTCACGCCGACCCTCCTCGATCGACCGGCGAGAACCTTCGAACGGAACGGCTCCGGCCACCCGCCCGGCAGGTCACCGAGTTCGCCCGCCATGAACGCGACCACCGAATCGGGGACGTCGTATTTCTCGGGGTTCGCCTCGAAGTCCGCGGGGTCGGCCTTCACCGCCGTCAGGTGCAGCGCGAGGTCGCCCACGACCTTCGACGACGGCGTCACCTTGGGGATGCGGCCGAGCATGCGATCCGCCGCGGCGTACATGTCCTCGATCAGCTCGAAGTCCTCCGCCAGCCCCAGCGCGATGGCCTGCTGACGAAGGTTCGACAGCTGCCCGCCGGGGATCTCGTGGTGGTAGACGCGTCCGGTGGGGCCGGGCAGCCCGGACTCGAACGGTGCGTACAGATTGCGCACCGCCTCCCAGTACGGCTCCAGGTCCGCGACCGCCTGCAGGTCGAGGCCCGTGTCGCGCTCGGTGTCGGCCATCGCGGCGACGAGCGCCGAGAGGGAGGGCTGACTCGTCGTGCCCGACATCGGCGCGGCGGCGGCGTCGACGGCATCCGCCCCCGCCGCGCTGGCGGCCAGGAGCGTCGCCAGCTGTCCGCCGGCGGTGTCGTGCGTGTGGACATGGACCGGGAGGTCGAAGCGTTCGCGGAGCGCCGTCACGAGCTTCGTCGCGGCAGCGGGACGGAGGAGCCCCGCCATGTCCTTGATCGCGAGGATGTGGGCCCCGGCCTCGACCATCTGCTCGGCGAGACGGAGGTAGTAGTCGAGCGTGTAGAGGTCCTCCGCCGGGTCGAGCAGGTTTCCCGTGTAGCAGACGGCCGTCTCCGCGACCGCCGTCCCCGTCGCCAGCACGGCCTCGATCGCGGGGCGCATCTGACTGACGTCGTTCAGCGCGTCGAAGATGCGGAAGATGTCGACCCCGGATGCGGCGGCTTCGGCCACGAACGCGTCGGTCACGCTCGTCGGGTACGGCGTGTACCCCACCGTGTTGCGACCGCGTAGGAGCATCTGGATCGCGACGTTCGGGAGCGCGGTACGCAACGCGTCGAGCCGCTCCCACGGGTCCTCGCCGAGGAAGCGGAGTGCCACGTCGTACGTCGCGCCGCCCCATGCCTCCACCGACAGCAGTTGCGGCGTCAGCCGGGCGACGTGCGGCGCCACGCGGACGAGGTCCTTCGTCCGCACCCGGGTCGCCAGGAGCGACTGGTGTGCGTCGCGGAACGTCGTCTCTGTGACGGCGAGGCCGGGCTGCGCGCGGAGCGCCTCGGCGAACCGCTTCGGCCCCAGCTCGAGCAGACGCTGACGCGATCCCGGCGCCGGTTCCGCGTTCAGATCGACCGCGGGGAGCTTCGCGGCGGGATCGGTGTGGACCGGGCTGTCGCCGTTCGGCCGGTTCACCGTGACATCGGCCAGCCACGAGACGATCTTGGATCCCCGGTCCTTCGACTCGCGGCCGAGGACGAGCTCAGGACGCTCGTCGATGAAGGCCGTGCTGAGGTCGCCCGCGACGAAGGCGGGGTCGTCGAGGACACGCTGCAGGAAGGGGATGTTGGTCGAGACGCCGCGGATGCGGAACTCCGCCAGGGCGCGCCGGGACCGGATGACGGCCGCCTCGAAGTCGCGACCACGGCAGGTCAGCTTCGAGAGCATCGAATCGAAGTGCGGGCTGATCTGCGACCCGGCCGCGGTCGTACCTCCGTCGAGACGGATGCCGGCACCCCCCGGCGAGCGATAGGTCGTGATCTTGCCGGTGTCGGGGCGGAAGCCGTGCGCGGGATCCTCGGTCGTGATGCGGCACTGCAGCGCGGCTCCGCGCAGCTGGATCTGCTCCTGACGGAGACCCAGGTCGGCCAGCGTCTCCCCCGATGCGATGCGCATCTGAGATTGAACCAGATCGACATCCGTGACCTCCTCCGTCACGGTGTGCTCCACCTGGATGCGAGGGTTCATCTCGATGAAGACGACCTCGCCGGTGCGCGGGCCCGCCGTCTCGAGGAGGAACTCGACGGTGCCGGCGTTCTCATATGCGATCGATTCGGCGAAAGCGACGGCGTACGCGTGCAGGCTCCGGCGGATCTCGTCGTCGAGGTTGGGCGCCGGCGCGATCTCGACGACCTTCTGGTGGCGACGCTGCACCGAGCAGTCGCGCTCGAAGAGGTGGACGGTGGTGCCGGCCTTGTCGGCGAGGATCTGCACCTCGACGTGACGGGGTCGCTGGACGGCCTGCTCGAGGAAGACGCGGGCGTCGCCGAACGCGCTGCCCGCCTCACGCATCGCCTCGGACAGGGCGGGCGGGAGCGCATCCGGGTGCTCGACGCGACGCATCCCTCGCCCGCCGCCGCCGGCGACGGCCTTCACGAAGATGGGGAAGCCGATGTCGCCCGCCTGCGCGACCAGGTGATCGATGTCGTCGGATGCCTCGGTCGAGCGGAGGACGGGCACACCTGCCGCGATGGCGTGCTGCTTCGCCGTGACCTTGTTTCCGGCCATCTCGAGAACGGTCGAGGACGGGCCGATGAACGCGATGCCGTTGGCCGCGGCCTTCGCGGACAGCTCGGGATTCTCCGACAGGAACCCGTAACCGGGGTAGATCGCGTCCGCGCCGCTCTCGAGGGCGACGCGGATGATCTCGTCGACGTCGAGGTACGCGCGGACCGGATGCCCCACCTCGCCGATCTGGTAGGCCTCATCCGCTTTCAGCCGATGAAGCGAGTACCGATCCTCGTACGGGAAGACCGCCACCGTGCGGGCCCCCAGCTCATACGCCGCGCGGAATGCGCGGATCGCGATCTCTCCGCGGTTTGCGACCAGAATCTTCCGAAACATGCTCTTCCCCTCTACAGGGTGCGGGGCCGCTGCGTCGGGGCCGCCGAGGTACGGGCTGAGTACCCTCACAGCCTAGGGGACGGTAACGTGGTCGCTTGTGCACGTACTCTCCGTCAGCTCCCTCAAAGGTGGCGTCGGCAAGACGACCGTGACCCTGGGCCTCGCCTCCGCGGCGTTCGCGCGCGGGGTGCGGACCCTTGTCGTCGACCTGGACCCGCAGTCCGACGTGTCGACGGGGATGGACATCCAGGTGGCGGGGCGTCTCAACGTCGCCGACGTCCTCGCGAATCCCAAGGAGAAGGTCGTCCGACAGGCGATCACCTCGAGCGGCTGGGCGAAGGTCCACCCCGGGACGATCGACGTCATGATCGGCAGCCCCTCCGCCATCAACTTCGACGGACCGCACCCGAGCGTCCGCGACGTCTGGAAGCTCGAAGAAGCGCTCGCGACCATCGAGGCGGACTACGACCTGGTCCTCATCGACTGCGCGCCGTCGCTGAACGCCCTCACCCGCACGGCGTGGGCGGCATCCGATCGCGTCGTCGTCGTGACCGAACCGGGTCTCTTCTCGGTCGCCGCCGCCGACCGCGCGCTCCGCGCCATCGAGGAGATCCGTCGCGGCCTCTCGCCGCGCCTGCAGCCCCTCGGGATCGTCGTCAACCGTGTGCGCCCGCAGTCGATCGAGCACCAGTTCCGCATCAAGGAACTCCGCGACATGTTCGGTCCGCTCGTCCTCACCCCTCAGCTGCCCGAGCGCACCTCGCTGCAGCAGGCTCAGGGCGCGGCGAAGCCCCTGCACATCTGGCCGGGCGACTCCGCACAGGAGCTCGCCGCGGACTTCGACTCGCTGCTCGACCGGATCGTCCGCACCGGCAGGATCCCCGTCTCCGGAGCCGTCTCCCCCGCCTGACCTCCGGGCGCACGACAACGGGCGACGCGCGTCGTGCGCCGGCGTCGCCGAAGTGTCAGGCCGAGCGGGCTGAGCGACGAGCCGCGAGCTCGTCCATCTGCTCGGGCTGCTGAGCGTCGAAGTCGACCAGCGTGGTCTCGACCTCGCGGAGCACCTTTCCGACGGCGATGCCGAAGACGCCCTGGCCCCGACTGACCAGATCGATGACCTCGTCGTTCGAGGTGCACAGATACACAGAGGCTCCGTCGCTCATGAGCGTGGTCCCGGCGAGGTCGCGGATGCCGGCAGCGCGCAGCTGGTCGACGGCGATGCGGATCTGCTGCAGCGAGATACCGGTGTCGAGAAGACGCTTCACGAGCTTCAGGACGAGGATGTCGCGGAAGCCGTACAGTCGCTGCGATCCCGACCCGCTCGCCCCACGGACCGTGGGCTCCACCAGTTCGGTGCGCGCCCAGTAGTCCAGCTGGCGGTAGGTGATACCGGCTGCGCGAGCCGCTTGGGCACCGCGGTAACCGACTTCGTCGTCCATCTCGGGGAGGCCGTCGGTGAACAGGAGCTCTGTCGAGAACTTCTGCTCGCCCAGCGCGTCGTGCGCAGTCATCGAGGCCTCCTGCAGGTGATCGGTTCTTCAACGCTAGAGGAGGGAGGGGCCTCGGGCAATGACATCCGACTCCCGGGCCTCGGCGTGTCGCGGAAGGGACTCACGGCGTCAAGCGCTCGAGCGCGGCGCTGACGAACACCTGCCGGATCTCTTCGAGACGCCGTGCCAGCTCGGGCGCCACCTCACTGGCCTGCGCGCGGGAACCGGCATCCGTCCGGCGCAGCAGCGGGGCGATGGCGCTCTCGATCAACGAGACCTCGCGCTCGGCGCTCTGACGGATGGTGCGGATGTGGCGAGGCTGGATGCCGTGAGCGTTCAGCGCGACAAGCGACCGCAGGACTCCCAGTGCCCGCTCGTCGAAGGTGTCGGCTGGAGCGATGATCCCCGCGGAGACTGCTTCGTTGAGCAGTGTCGTGGAGGCGCCGGCCGTGCTGAGGAGCTCGTCGCGACGGTAGCGTCGCGACGTCTGAACGATGGAGGCGGGAGGAGCGGGAGCGACGTCGTCGCCGTGTTCTTCGAGGTACTCGCGGATGCGGGCGAGCGGGATGCCGAAGTCACGCTGCATCGTGAGAGCCGTCCGCAGCCGCTCGACGTCAGCCGGGGAGAACTTCCGGTACCCCGAGTCGGTGCGCACGGGAGTCACGATGCCCTGGACTTCGAGGAAGCGGAGCTTGCTCGCCGTGAGCGCGGGGAATTCGGGACTCAACCGAGCGAGGACCTGACCGATGCTCAAGGAGCCCGAGGACGCTGCTCGTCCCCGGGTCGCGGCGGCCGGGCTCACGCGCTGATCGCCCGCTCGGCAGGAGCCACGAAGAAGTTGAGACGGAACTTGCCCACACGGACCTCCGCGCCGTCCGTCAGGGTTGCGCGATCGACGCGCTCACCGTTGACGTAGGTGCCGTTCAGCGACCGCTGGTCGATGAGCTCGAACGTCGCACCCGTGCGGGTGATCTCGGCGTGACGACGCGACACCGTCACGTCGTCGAAGAAGATGTCGGCCTCGGGGTGACGACCCACGGTCGTGACGTCGGTGTCGAGCAGGTAGCGGGCACCCGCAGTCGGGCCCGAACGCACGATCAGGAGCGCGGCACGCGCCGGAAGGGCGTTGATCGCCTCGACCTCCGCCGCCGTCAACTCCGCGCCGAAGGGCACGAAGGAAAGGTCCGAGTCGTGCCCGAACGTCTGCGTCGAGTCCACGAGACGCGGGTGCGCCGAGGTCTCGGCACCACGATGGATGTCGCCGCCCGGTCGCTGATTGTCGTCCACGATGTCCTCCTTCTTCCACAGTAACCGATCGGTCACGCTCCCGGTTGCCGGGCACCCCGGATCGGGGCGCGCGGAGGGGCGTTGTCCTGGATGTCGTCGGGCACGACGAGCCGCTCCCCGCCTGGGTAGCCTGACGCACATCGTCCCCTTCTCACAAGGAGCAGATCGCGTACCTCCCCCGCCGTGCGACCCGATCATCTTCGCGGCAGTCGGAGTCGTCCTCGCCGTCGCGATCGTGCGCGGACGACGGGGCGCCGCGAAGGAGTGACGGCACCCGCAGCGGGCTAGGCTTGTCGCATGCCTCACTACGACGTCGTCATCCTCGGTGCCGGCCCCGGCGGCTATGTCGCGGCCGTCCGCTCAGCACAGCTCGGACTGTCCACCGCCATCATCGAAGAGAAGTACTGGGGCGGTGTCTGCCTCAACGTGGGCTGCATCCCTTCGAAGGCTCTTCTGAAGAACGCCGACCTCGCGCACACCTTCACCCACAAGGCCGACCTGTTCGGCATCAGCGGTGACGTGAGCTTCGACTTCGGCGTCGCGTGGGACCGCAGCCGCAAGGTCGCCGACACCCACGTCAAGGGCATCCACTTCCTGATGAAGAAGAACAAGGTGACCGAGTACGACGGTCGCGGCACGTTCCTCGACGCGAAGACCATCGAGGTCGCGAAGTCCGACGGCTCCACCGAGACCGTCACCGCCGACAACGTCATCATCTCGACCGGCTCGACCGTGCGCCTCCTACCCGGCGTCACCCTGAGTGAGAACGTCGTCACCTACGAGGAGCAGATCCTCACCCGTGAGCTGCCGAACTCGATCGTCATCGTGGGCGCCGGCGCCATCGGCATGGAGTTCGCGTTCTTCATGAGCAACTACGGCGTGAAGGTGACGATCATCGAGTTCCTCGATCGCGCGCTGCCCAATGAAGACGTCGAGATCTCGAAGGAGATCCAGCGCCAGTACAAGAAGTACGGCATCGACATCCTCACCTCGACCAAGGTCGAGTCCGTCGTCGACTCCGGAGACAAGGTCACCGTGTCGTACTCGGCGAACGCCGACGGCGCGAAGGGTCAGATCGAAGCCGACAAGGTGCTCATGTCCATCGGCTTCGCTCCGCGTGTCGAGGGCTTCGGTCTCGACAAGACCGGCGTGAAGCTCACCGAGCGCGGTGCGATCGAGATCGACGACTACATGCGCACGAACGTCGACGGCGTCTACGCCATCGGCGACGTCACCGCCAAGCTGCAGCTCGCGCACGTGGCCGAGGCGCAGGGCGTCGTCGCCGCCGAGACGATCGGCAAGGCCGAGACCCAGACGCTGGGCGACTACCGCAACATGCCCCGCGCCACCTTCTGCTCGCCGCAGGTCGCCTCGTTCGGGCTCACCGAGCAGCAGGCCCGCGACGCCGGCTACGACATCAAGGTCGCGAAATTCCCCTTCTCGGCCAACGGCAAGGCCAACGGCCTGGGAGAGCCGGTCGGCTTCGTGAAGCTGATCGCGGATGCCGAGCACCTCGAGCTGCTCGGCGGCCACCTCATCGGTCCGGACGTGTCCGAGCTCCTCCCCGAGCTCACGCTCGCCCAGAAGTGGGACCTCACCGCCCTCGAGGCCGCGCGCAACGTGCACACGCACCCGACCCTCTCGGAGGGCCTGCAGGAGGCGTTCCACGGCCTCGCGGGCCACATGATCAACCTCTGATCGCAGCGGGAAGACCTATCGGATCGATGGGGTCTTCAGTAACCTGACGATCACGACTGACGCCGCCCCGAACGAAGCCGGGGGCGGCGTCAGTGCGTTAACGGGTGCGGCGGCTCAGAGACCGAGTGCGCGTTCGAGCTTGGAGCCCGACGCCGACACGTCTCCGCCGGCGGCACGGACCAGCTCGTCGGCCGCATCGAAGAGCGCGTCGCGGGCGGCGGCATCCGCGGGCGCCGCAGGCCCGAGCTCGAGTTCCCACTCGCGCCAGGCCGTCTCGACGCCCCGGCGGACATCCGTCGCGGTGACGCGGTCGTCGACGAATTCGGCGAGGAGGCCTCCCCCGGCGTCGAGGAGGGCGTAAGCGGTGCGCGAGTTCCGGATGCGAGCGAGGGGCGCGAACGGGGGCGCTGCGATCTCGGCGAGGACGCTCTCGATCTCTGCCGGGACGACGATGTGCTCCGGGTCGCCGTCGTCGAGCGGCCAGCGCGACTCGGCCTTACCCTCGGGGGTCACGCGCTTGATGTGCCACCCCTCGTCGGGGCCGCCGCTCCGGCGACGCAGGGCGACGCGCGCGCGGCCGAGCGCTCCGTCCACCGTGTCGAGATAGTGCGCGTCGAGTTCGCGGGGCTCGGGCGCGCCGACGACGGCGACGCCGGGAAGCCGTGCCCAATCGGGCAGCGGCGTCCCGGCGTCGACGTCGTAGGTCCGCTCGATCTCGAGCGAGTGCTCCGGCTCAGTCGTCAAGGGTCGAACGGTCGTCGCGCTCGTCCGCGGACGGGTCGATGTCGTCTTGAGCGGCGATGAAATGGAAGTCGGCGGACGTGGGTCCGTCGTCTTCTCCCGTGTTCTCGTCGGCGCCCGAGCGCTCGTACGTGATCTGCGTCTCGCTGTAGGGCAGGATCAGCCGATCCGTGTCCTCTTCGAGCGGGATGACCTGTCCGTCGAGCGGACCGCCGTGAAGTCGTGCAATAGCCATGATGAACCTCCGCTACCGACTCTAATCGGGCGGATGCAGCTCGACCCGATGCCTTGTCAGCGGGCCGAGGCGGTGATATCCCGGCGACTCAGAGGATCGGCGGGGTGTGCCAGATGCGGTCGATGTAATCGCGCATCGACCGATCCGACGAGAAGAAGCCGCACCGTGCGACGTTGAGGATCGCGGCGCGGGTCCACGCATCCTGGTCGGCGTACAGGGCGTCGACGCGCTTCTGCGCGGCGATGTAGTCGGTGTAGTCCGCGAGCGCCATGAAGGGATCGTGGTGCGTCAGGTTAGACACGACCGGCTCGAACACCGAGGCGTCCCCGCCGGAGAACGCACCGGAGGAGATCAGCTCGAGAGCGCGCGACAGGTTCTCGTCGGCGCGGACGAAGTCGATGGGGTGGTAGCCCCGCGCCTGCAGGTCGGCGACCTCGGGCTCGGCCATGCCGAAGAGGAAGAAGTTGTCGTCGCCGACGAGCTCGCGGATCTCGACGTTCGCACCGTCGTCCGTGCCGATCGTGAGGGCACCGTTGAGGGCGAACTTCATGTTGCCGGTGCCGGAGGCCTCTTTGCCTGCGAGCGAGATCTGCTCGGACAGGTCGGCGGCCGGGACTATGCGCTCCGCGAGGGTCACGTTGTAGTTCGGCGGGAACAGCACCTTCAGTCGACCCTCGGCGCGCGGGTCGTCGTTGACGACGGATCCCACAGCGTTGATGAGGTGGATGATGCGCTTGGCCATCGCGTAGCCGGGCGCCGCCTTCGCGCCGAACACGAAGGTCCGCGGAGTCACCTGGTCGGGCGTCACGCGGCCCGAGACGATGGCGTCGTACTCCGTGATGATGTGGAGGAGCTTGAGCGTCTGACGCTTGTACTCGTGGAGCCTCTTCACCATCACGTCGAGCAGGTGGTCGTCGGCGACCGTGAGCCCGTCGCGCTCGGCGAGCGTGCGGGCGAGCACCCGCTTGTTCGCCGCCTTCACCGCGCGGAAGGCGGAACGGAACTCGGCATCGTCGGCGTACTCCTCGAGCTCGCGCAACCGATCCAGGTCGGTGAGCCACCCCGCGCCGATCGTGTCGGTGATCAGACGCGACAATCCCGGGTTGGCGAGCTTGACGAACCGACGCGGCGTCACCCCGTTCGTGACGTTCGTGAACTTGTCGGGGTAGAACTCGTCGAAGTCCGGCAGGACCTTCTCGCGGAGCAGCTGGGAGTGCAGCTCCGCGACGCCGTTGACCTTCGACCCGGCGACGGTGGCGAGGTAGGCCATCCGGATCGCCCCGTCGGGCGAGACGATCGACATGCGGCGGATCCGCTCCGAATCGTCACCGAACCGCTCGCGGACCGCCTCGAGGAACTCGTCGTTGATCCGGTAGATGATCTCCAGATGCCGCGGAAGCAGGCGACCGAGCAGGTCAGCCGGCCACACCTCGAGCGCCTCGGGCAGCAGGGTGTGGCACGTGTAGGCGAAGCACTGCTGGGTGATCTGCCACGCGGCATCCCACTCGAGCCCCTTCTCGTCGACGAGCACGCGCATGAGCTCGGGGACACCGATGACGGGATGCGTGTCGTTGAGCTGGAAGATGACCCGGTCGGGAAGATTCGCGAGGTCGAAATCCGTCGGCAGGATGAGATTGACGAAGTCGCTGATGGATGCCGCGACGAAGAAGTACTGCTGCTGCAGACGCAGTTCCTTGCCCTGCGGCGTGGAGTCCTCGGGGTAGAGCACCTTGGAGATGTTCTCGGCGTAGGTCTGCGCCCGCACCGCCTCCTGGTAGTCGCCGGCGTTGAAGACGCGGAGGTCGAAGCCCTGCGTCGCCTGCGCACTCCAGAGCCGGAGCGTGTTGACGCGGCCGTTGTGGTAGCCGGGGACCATGTAGTTGTAAGGCACGGCGAGGACGTTCCACGCGGGGACCCAGCGCGTCCGCGTCACTCCCCCGTCGTCGTAGGTCTCGGTGTGGCCGCCGAAGGAGACGGTCCGCGCCGCCTCGGGGTGCGGGAACTCCCAGGGCGAGCCGAGCGCGAGCCAGGAGTCGGCCTGCTCGACCTGCTGCCCGTCGACGAAGGTCTGCCGGAAGATGCCGTACTCGTATCGGATGCCGTACCCGACGCTCGGGACACCGAGGGTCGCCAGAGAGTCGATGAAGCACGCCGCGAGCCGTCCCAGTCCGCCGTTGCCGAGACCCGGCTCGACCTCCATCGCGCGGACGTCGTCGAGGTCGAGGCCGCACGCCACGAGCGCCTCGTCGGCGATGTCGGTGAGGCCAGTGGCGAGCAGGTTGTTGTCGAGCTGCCGACCGAGCAGGTACTCGGCCGAGAGGTACGCGACACCCTTCGACTGGATCGTGCGCTGACGCCGGACATCCTCGAGCCACCGTGCCATGAGGTAGTCGCGCACCGTCGCGGCGAGCGCGAAGTACCGATCGTTGGCCGTCGACGTCGACAGCGCGACGCCGCGCCCGTTGTTGAGGTTCCGGAGGAACTGGGTCACGAAGCCGTCGACGGTGGGCTCGGGTGCCTGCACGGGCGCAAGGGCGATCGGGTGAGTCGGTTGAAGGCGCGGGTTCTTCACGGTTCGACGGTACACACCCTCGCCCGGCAGCGCCGAGCGGATGCGTCAGAGTTCACACGGCGGTGATCAGGATGTGACGGATGCCGCTCAGTCGGCGCGTTCCTCGGCGAGCGCCGCGCGAGCGGCGTGGAGTTCGTCGGCCGCCGCCTTCACCTGGTCTTCCGCGGTCTGCACCCGTCGCTCGATCAGGGTCCTCGCGCCGTGGACGCGGCGGACGCGATCCTCGCTCTCGAGCGTGGCCGCCACGATGTAGGACGAGGCGATGAGGATCACCTGGCACGAGAGGTTGATCCACAGGAGCAGGGCGATCAGCGACGCGAACGATGCGAGCAGCGGGTTGGACCCGGCACCGCCGACGAAGAGGCTCGACAGCTGCTGCAGCACGGTGAGTCCGACGCCGCCGATGAGCGCCCCGGTCCACAGTGCCCGTGCCGGAGCGCGGACACCCGAGAGGGTGCGGAACAGCAGGGCGACGACGGCGGTGTCGAGGAGGAACGTGACGAGGATGCCGACCGTGGCGCTCACGCCGACCGTGAGCGGGTTCTCGGGCGAGACGCCGACGAAGCCGGCCACGAGGCCGACTCCCGCCGTGCCGAGCACCGTCGCCACCGCCGCAGCCGCCAGTCCGACGCCGATGACGATGGCGAGGAGCAGGTTCCGCGCGAGGACGATGATGAAGAGCGTGTCGTCGTGCACCTTGTCCGCGACGATCCGCAGGGCCGTGCGGAGCGATCCGATGGCCCCGATCGCGGCCATGATCAGACCGATGAGGGACAGCACGCCAGCGAGAGAGAAGGCGACCGGCTGGCTAAGGTTCTCGGTGTCGATGAGGCCGCCCTCGCCGACGAGTCCCGGGATCACGCGGTCGACCGCGTCGAGGAGTCCCTGCCACGCCTGCGGGTTGCCCGACAGCCAGAGCGCGGCGACCGAGAACCCCAGGAGGACTCCCGCGAACACGCTGAAGAGGGTGCGGTAGGTCACGCTGTCGGCGAGCATCGGCCCCCGCCGCTCGCTGTACCGCAGGTAGGCACGGACGATCCGCAGGGACAGTGCCCGCGCGATGAGGCGCGGGATCAGCGGGGTCTTCGTACTATCGGCCATCCCCTCACGCTACCGAGGCACCCGCGCTGGCCGACCTCCCCTTGCGTACGGGGCAAGGATCTGCCAGCGGCGACGCGTCACAGACCGAGGCGGTCGACGAGCGACGCGCCCCACACGATGCCCGCCCACGCGCCCAGCAGCATCCACGGGCCGAAGGCGACGGCGGTGCGTCGGCCGGCGCGGCGCGTCGCGAGCAGGAGCATGCCGTAGAGCCCGCCGAAGACGAAGCCCGCGACGGCGCCGACGGCGAGCGCGGACCAGCCCACCCATCCCAGCGCGATGCCGAGCACCCCGGCGAGCTTGACGTCCCCACCGCCCATGCCGCCGCCGGCCGCGCGCAGGAGGAGGTAGAACACGAACAGTGCCGCGCCGCCGATCGCCGCGCGCAGGAGTGACGCCCACGGCGCTCCGGCGAGGCACGCGAGGAGCATCAGGCCGCCGACGATGGGATAACCCGGGACAACCCACGCATTGGGGAGCCGGTGCGTCCTGACGTCGATGACGGTGAGTGCGACGGATGCCACGGCCACCCAGAGGTACGCGAGGGTGATCAGGGTGACAGCGAGTGGATCCGTGGTGCCTGCGAACACGGCGGACGCGCTCTCAGCCGTCGAGAACGTCGAGCCGGACGCGGACGGTGTCGCCGTCGGAGATCCCCTCGCGCTCACGCACCGACCGCTTGAGCGGAAGGACGTAGACCCCGCGGCCGGCGTCCGGGAAGATCGACGTCCGCCAGCTCGTCGCGCCGACCGTGGCCCTCACCGGCACGGAACCGAAACCGCGCCCGGGACGCGGGACCTCGCGGATGTCGGCGCTCACCTCTTCGGGCAACGGCACGAAGTACCAGTCGTCCCTCCGCGATTCCCAGCGGAACAGGACCCCAGCGACATCGACGATCATGCGCTCACGGTAGCGAGTGCAGCGGGGCGGCGGCGGGCGGCATCCCCACCCCCGGTGTCACCACTGCGGGTGGATGTCCGCCCGGAGACGGCGGTCGTAGACGTCGACGACCGCCGCGGCGAAGGTGTCGAGGACTGCGGGGTCGATGAGTCCCGCCGCGGCGTTGGATGTCGCCTGAGCGGTCGTCCGTGCTCCGGGGATCACGGAGGTGACACCGGTCTGCGATGAGATCCAGGCGAGGGATGCCGCGGGCAGCGAGACACCGTCGGGCAGGGCCGCGCCGAGTTCTTCGGCCGCGACGAGACCGGTCTCGTAATCGACCCCCGAGAACGTCTCGCCCCGGTCGAACGCCTCGCCGTTGCGGTTGTACGACCGGTGGTCGTCGCCGGCGAAGGACGTGGACGTCGTGTACCGGCCGCTGAGGAGGCCGGACGCGAGAGGGACCCGAGCGAACACGGCGACGCCCGCGGCGGCGGCGGCGGGCAGGACCTCGTCGAGCGGCTTGAGGCGGAACGGGTTGAAGATGATCTGCACGTTCGTCACGCCGGGTCGCGAGATGGCCGAGAGCGCCTGCGCGCAGGTCTCCACCGAGACGCCGTAGGCGGCGATCGCCCCGTCGGCGACGAGCGCATCGAGGGCGTCGTACGTCTCATCGGCGTCGATGACCGCAGACGGCGGACAGTGCAGCTGAACGAGATCGAGGGTGTCGACGCGGAGGTTCCGGCGCGACCGATCGGTCCAGGCGCGGAAGTTCTCGGCCGTGTAGTTGCCGGGCTCCTGCGGCAGTCGGCGCCCCATCTTGGTCGCGACCGTCACGCCGTGGCCGGGATGCTCCGCCAGGAAGCGCCCGATCATCGTCTCACTCCGCCCGTCGCCGTAGACGTCTGCGGTATCGAAGAGGGTGACCCCGGCCTCGACGGACGTCGCGAGCACGCCGAGGGCGTCGGCCTCGGACACATCGCCCCAGTCCGCCCCCAATTGCCAGGTACCGAGGCCGATGGCGGAGACGGAACGACCGGTGGCGGCGAGGGGACGCTGATGCATGGGGCTCACCCTACTTCGCCCGCGAGGCGGCGCGGGGAGCCGATGTCATCTCGGCGACAGCGGCTTCGAGGTGGCCGAGCACCGTGGCGACCGCGGGGACCCGTGCGGCGCCGCGCGCCGACACCGCGTGGAGCTCCCGCCGGTCGCCCGAGGCGAGAGGGCGCGTGCGGACGCCGGCCACGAGCGGGAAGGAGGCCACCGCCAACCGCGGAAGGGTCGCGACGCCGACCTGCTGCGCGACGAGCTGCTCGACGGCCGCGACGTTGTCCGTCTCGAACCGGATGCGGGGAAGGAACCCCGCCCGCGCGCACGAGTCGAGCAGATGGCTGCGGCAGCGCGGACAGCCGGCGATCCAGTCGTCGCCCGCGAGCGCTTCGAGCTCGACGACGTCGTCGGAGGCCTGCCGATGCCCTTCGGGGAGGATCAGCAGCAGGTCCTCTGCGCCGATGCGACGAGCGTCGAGCCCGCGGATGCTGTCGCCGTGGGCATCCGTACCGTCGCCGGGGTGGCTGAAGGTGAGGGCGATGTCCGCACGATCGGCGCGGACGGCGGCGACCGCTTCGGGGGGCTCGGCCTCGACGTAGGTCAGGGAGACACCGGGATCGGTCTCGGCGAGGCGCCGCATGAGGCGGGGAAGGACGGTCGGGGATGCGGAGGGGAAGCCGACCAGGCGCACCGTCCCGCTCCGTCCACCGCTGAGGTCGGCGAGCTCCCCCGCCACCGCGCCCAGGGCGGTGGTGATCGAGGCGGCGTGCCGGGCGAGGATGCGCCCGGCCTCGGTCAACCGCATCCGTCTGCCGACCCGCTCCACCACGGGCATGCCGAGGCGGGATTCGAGGCGGCGGATCTGCTGGCTGACGGCGGGTTGGCTGTAGCCGAGAGCGACGGCGGCCGCGGTCACCGACCCTGCGTCTCCGATGGCTTTCACGATCCGGAGTTCGGCGACGGAGAGGTCGGGAAGAGAGGTGGGCACGAAGACATATAACGCGACGTCATGTCCACGATGCAATACCTGCCGTGGTGCAATCCTCCGGTGGCCGGGACCATGGATGCATGGCCCTCTCCCCCGCTGCCGTCCGGGCGTCCTTCCCCGACGCCCGCGGCTACGTTGCGGCGTGCACCTCCGGCATCCCCTCCCTCGCGACGCGGGACGCCGTCCGCGCCGACCTCGACGTCCTGCCCGACCCGATCCGCTACGCCGCGGTCGCCGAACGGTGCCGTGCCGCCTTCGCTCGTCTGGTGGGCGTCGATCCCGGGGCCGTCGCACTCGGCGCGCAGACCTCGGCGATGGTCAGCCTCATCGCGGCAGCCCTGCCCGACGGAGCGGTCGTCGTCTGCCCCGACGGCGAGTTCTCCTCGCTCGTCCTGCCCTTCGTCCACGCCGGTCGCGGCATCACCGTGCGCACCGTCCCTCTGACGGCGCTCGCCGAGTCGCTCCGGGACGGCGACGCGCTGGTCGCTTTCTCGATCGTCCAGTCCGCGACGGGAGCCGTGGCCGACGCCGACGCCATCGTCGCAGCGGCTCGGGACCACGGTATCCGGACGCTCTGCGACGCGACGCAGGCCGTCGGATGGATGCCGGTGGCCGCCGGCTCGTTCGATGCTCTCGTCTGCCACGCCTACAAGTGGTTGTGCGCCCCTCGCGGCGTGGCCTTCCTCACGCTCGACGAGGACTTCGCCGCCTCGATCGCACCCCGCCAGGCGGGCTGGTACGCCGGATCGGACCCGTGGGCCTCGTGCTACGGCCCGGATGCGGCACTGGCGGCATCCGCTCGACGGTTCGACGTGTCACCGGCGTGGCAGGCGTTCGTCGGCGCGGAGCCCGCGCTCGCCCTGTTCGCCGACGCCGACGCCGACGCATTGCGCGATGAGGTGACGGGGCTGGCGGCCGCGCTCCGGGAGCGTCTCGACCTGCCGACCCCCGATCGCGCGACGCCCATCGTCACCTGGCCGGATGTGGACGGGGACGACGTCGACCGCCTGCGGGCGGCGGGGATCGTGGCATCCCGCCGCGCCGGCAACGCCCGGGTCGCCCTGCACATCTTCAACGACCTGCGGGATGTCGACGACATCGCCCGCGCGCTCGGCCGCTGACCCGGGTCACCCCCGATCGGAGCGGAGTTCGATCGCGATCTGCGACGCGTCGATGACGGCGAGCTCGTGCGCGAGGACGTCGGCGTCGAAGGTCCCGCTGTCGCGCGCATCGAGGAGCACCCGCCGTTGCACCGCCAGCACCTCGAGTCGTCGGGCGCTCTCGATCTCGAAGATCCGGGAGCGGTCCGCGTCCGCCGGCCGCTCGGCGGCCGGAACGGTCGCTGCGCTGTCGCGGAGGAGGTCGAGGATGTGCCGGCGCTCCTCCCGTTCGCGCTGACGGGTCTCCTCCTCGGAATCTGCGGCGGTCAGGGCGGTGACCATGGGGGCGACGGTGGAGCCCTGCCCGACGAGGGAGAGGACGGCCACCCCGAAGGCCACGAGGATGAGGACCGAGCGCTGCGGTGTGTCCTCGGGCAGCGTCTGCGCGGCGGCGAGAGTGATCGCGCCCCGCATACCCGCCCACACCACGAGCGCGCCCTCCCGCCATCCGAGGGGAGCCTCCTGGAAGTAGCGGATGTCCGCGAGCCCACGGGTCACGCGCGGGCCGAAGCGGCGGACCGTGTCACGCGAGACCGTTCTGCCCCGGCGCGCGAAGGCGTCGACGAGCTTCTTCTCGCCCTCTTCGCTCTCGAGCCGCTGGGCGATGGTCTCGAGTCGTGGCTGCAGCCGGCGCACGCGACGCGCGCTCGCGGACAGGAGCGCCAGGAGCGGTGCGACGTAAGCCGCGCGGACGACGACGGTGAGCAGCCACGCCCCCACCGCGATGAGGAGAGCGGGTGCCACGCCGGCGTGCACGGCTTGCACGTCCGAGATGATCGTCGTGAGCTGCAGTCCCATGAACAGGAACACGAGGCCTTCGAGGACGAGCTCGATCGTGCGCCAGTTCTGCGCGTCCGAGAGCCGATTGCGCGCCGAGAACACGCGCGGACCCCCGACACCCGTGATGATGCCCGCGACGACGGCGGCGACGAGCCCCGACGCCCCGAGGAGCTCGGCGGGGATGGCGGCGAGGAACGGGACGGTGAACGACAGGACGGTGTTGACGGTCGGATCCGTCGCGCGGCGACGGACGGTCAGGTTCAGCCAGCCGACGAACGCGCCGATGAGTACGGCGACGACGACGGCGTAGGCGAACGTTCCCACCGCTCCCCAGAACGAGAAGGATGCCGCGGCCGCCGCGATGGCCGTCCGCAGCAGCACGAGCGCCGTGGCGTCGTTGAGCAGGCTCTCGCCCTCGAGGATCGCGACGACGCGTTTGGAGACCGGGGTGCGTTTGATGATCGACGTCGCGACCGCGTCGGTCGGGCTGACGATCGCGCCGAGCGCGACGCCCCACGCGAAACCGAGGTCGGGGAGCACGATCATGAAGAACAGTCCGAGGGCGAGCGCGGTCCCGATGACGAGGAAGACCGACAGCCCGGCGATCGCGCCGAACTCGCGGCGGAAGTGCATCGCCGGCATCGACACCGCCGCCGAGTAGAGCAAGGGCGGCAGGATGCCGAGGAGGATCCACTCCGGGTCGAGGACGAAGTCGTCGAACACCGGCAGGAAGCTCCCCCCGACCCCGACGGCCACCATGAGGATCGGCGCCGCGATCCCCGCCCACCGGCCGACGACCGTGGTGAGGGCGACGACGAGGAGCGCGACCACGAGGCCCAGGAGTGTCTCGATCACACCGAAAGCCTGTCAGAGCATCCCCGTCGATGCGGCCGATTTCGGGCAGTTCGTCACCTGCCGATAGGCTCCCGGATCGTGCTTCGCCTGATCTTCTCCGCAGCTGTGGGCGCTCTCGTCGGCGGTGCCGTCGCCGCGGTGGTCGGTCCTCCCGGAGCCGGCATCTGGGTCCTCGCGGTCGCGCTGCCCATCGGCATCCTCAGCGTCGTCTTCCTCCGGCTGGGTGCGTCGGGACTCGCCTCGACATCGGTCTCTCAGGAGGATCTGACCCGCGCGCGGGCCGAGGATCGCCTGGGCGTGGCACGCATCGACGCCGTCCGTCAGACGGGAACGCAGATCAACGACCAGCCCGTGTGCGAGATCGACGTCACGGTGCAGCCGCGCCGGGGCGCCGCCTACGCCACCACCCTCCGCAGTGTCGTCCCGCTGATCGAGCTCGGAGCCCTCAGGCCTGACACGACCCGGCCGGTCGCGATCCTGATCGAGGGCGGCCCCGAGTTCGGCTTCGTCGACGGCCAGGTCTCGCCGCAGGAGATCGACGGTCTCGTGGTCCCACCGCCGGGGTCGGTCCCGACGATCGCCTGGCCGAAGGCGCAGCGCGTGGTGAACGGCGCGCGGCGCGGCCCGCTCCTCGGCATCGGTCCGCGCGGGAGGGTGCTCCGCGGCATCCTCTTCGTCGTCATCGCGCTCGCCGTGGCGGCCGCCGTCGTCGCTCCATACGGCCGCGCCGTCGTGATGACCGCGCAGGCGGCGCAGGAGGGGCGCATCGGCGTGGACCTGCGGCGGCCCGACGAACTGGCCGTCGCGGTGCGGGCCCTCGAGGACGAGATCGGGCACGACCGGGTCAGCACCGTCCTCGTCACGTCTGATTTCATCCGGGTCGAGGCACCCCTCACCCCGGGCAGGACCGAGACCGATGTGTGGATGTACCGGGGCGGTGTCGTCGATCACGAGGGCCCGGCGCCGTCACAGCCCGACCTCGCGGCGGAGCAGTTCTCCTGGAAGGACATCGCCCTCTCGACCGTGTGGGCGCTGATGGAGAAGGCGTCGGCGGAGTCGGGCATCCCCGTCGGCGACGCGAGCGCCGTCGTCTCGCGGGGCACCGACAGCGACATCGACAGCGAGACCTTCGGAGCGTCCGTCGAGAACCCCGAGATGTTCATCTCGCTCCGGACCGAATACAAGAGCGTCTCGTTCCGGGTGAACGCCGACGGATCGGGCGACGTCGTCGCCCAGTGACGCGCGTCAGGCCGCGGCGAGCTCCGTCGTCGCGCGGAGCGACCGCATCGCGTCCGCGCTGGGGAGATCGACGCGCAGACGAGTGGTCCCGGGACGGGGACCGGCCCCGTTGACGATCGCCGCGCCGCCCAGACCCGCCAACGGGGCGGCGAGCGCGGCCGAGGCTGCCGCCGGCAGGTAGCCGACGACGCGTCCGTTCGAGTGGACGGAGATGTCCGCGGCGCGACGGGTGCGCCCGCGCCCCATCCGCAGCACGTACAGCCGATCGTCCCGGGTGCGGCGTTCGGGGTCGTCGACGAGGTAGTAGGTCCGTTCGACGTCCACACGCGACGTCGGGAGGTCACGGAGGTCCGGGAGATCGTCGTGCGATCGCGTCCGGCCGACGAGAGCGTGACAGAGATGTTCGAGCCAGGTGGGCACGAGGCCCCCTTCCTGCACGCGGCATGAAACTCATGCCGCTGCATCGAGCCTCCCACAGTGCGCCTGGCAATCCCCCGGTCTCGGAATGCTCGCGCGCTACGGTCGGTTCATGCTCCACATGAAGGCCATCGTCTACCGCACCCCGGGCGCCTCCGACGTCCTGTCCCTCGTCGAGCCAGAAATCGCCGACCCCGGCGCCGGCGAGGTGCGCGTGCGCATCGCCGTGTCGGGCGTGAACCCGACCGATTGGAAGTCCCGCGCCGGCGGCACGGCGCGCGCGACTTTCGCCGAGACCGTCCCGAACCAGGACGGCAGCGGAATCGTCGACGCGCTCGGCGACGATGTGGAGGGACTCGCCGTCGGCGACCGCGTGTGGGTGCACCTCGCGCAGCACCAGCGCCCCACGGGCACCGCGCAGGAGTACACGGTGGTGCCGGCATCCCGCGCCATCCGACTCCCCGAGGGCATCGACTTCGCGACCGCTGCGAGCCTCGGCGTTCCCGCCGTGACAGCGCACCGCGCCCTCACCGTCCACGAGGACGGGCCCGCTCGCCTGGCCCCTGGAGCGCTCGCCGGACGCACCGTGCTCGTCGCGGGAGGCGCCGGAGCCGTCGGTCATGCCGCGATCCAGCTGGCCCGCTGGGCCGGTGCGACGGTCATCACGACCGTCAGCTCCGACGCCAAGGCGGACCTCGCACGGGCGGCCGGTGCGCATCACGTCATCGACTACACGCAGGGCGACCTCGTCGAGAACATCCGCGAGATAGCGCCCGACGGCGTCGACCAGATCGTCGAGGTGTCGCTCGCCACGAACGCCGCCGTCGACGCGGAGGTCGCGGCGGGACACGCGGTCATCGCGTTCTACGCCGACGACAACGGCGACACGTTCAGCATGCCGATCCGGCCCACCTTCGCGAAGAACATCCGTGTGCAGGGCGTCCTGCTCTACACGGTCGGAGAACCGGCTCTGGATGCGGCGGTCGCCGACATCACGCGCGCACTCGAAGACGGTGCGCTGCCGGTCGGCGAGGACGCCGGGCTCCCGCTGACCTGGTTCCCGCTGGCGGAGACCGCGGCCGCGCACGACGCGGTCGAAGCGGCGACGGTCGGCAAGGTACTCATCCGCGTCGCGGAGCTCTGAGTCCGCACGCCACCGCCTGACAGTGGCGAAGGGATGCCGCGGGTCGCACCTTCTGCGAGGGCGACCCGCGGCATCCGTCTCAGCGGACGACGACCGTCAGCGGAGTCGAGCGGGTCGCGCCCGCCTCGTTGCGGTACTCGACGACGTACTCGTACGTGCCCGGGGCACGGCCCGTGACCGCGGTGCGGGTGCGCTGCGCATTCGGCGACGCGGCGGCGAGCTGCTGCTCGTCGATGACCCTCCCGTTCTCGTACAGCGCGTACGAGGTCGCGTTGGTCCCCCACCACAGGTTCGACGTGACCGTGTAGGCGCCGTCCCGATCGTGGTTGTCGTGCGAGAGCACGGGCGTTCCGGGAGCGGCATCCGTCACGGTGACGGTGATCGACGTCGTCTCGGTGACACCGGCCGCATTGATCAGCTCGCCCGTGTAGACGTACGTGCCGTTCGAGCGGCCGGCGATCGGCACCGCGACCTGCTGCGCCCGCGGCGATTGCGGGGTCAGAAGGCGGGTGTCGAGGAGTTCGCCGTTCTCGTACAGCCGGAACACGGAGCCGTTGACGCCCCACCACAGGTTCATGGTGACCGTGAACGATCCGTCGCGCAGGCCGTCACCCCACCCGCTGTCGCTCGTGAGCGCACCCCGGCCGGGCCGGGCGGTCGCCCCTTCGTCGGCGTATACCGAGAACCGGGACTCCGTCGTCGCGACGAGGCCGTCGTGGTTGACGGCCCGGACCGTCAGCACGTGGTCCCCGGCCTTGTCCGACAGATCGATGACGGCGTCGGCCGCGATCGGCTCCCCGTCGAGGGCGACGTCGAGGTTCCGCACGCCGGACTCGGGGTCTGCCGCTGACACCCCGAGCGCGAGCTCGCCGCTGTCAGGCAGGAGCGCACCGTTCTTCGGGAGACCCGAGATCACCGGAGCGGTCTCGTCGGCACCGCCCGAGGGACCACCCGTCACGGCGATGCGCGGCATCGGAGCCGGTTCCATGCCGTCGCCGATGAAGAAGCTCGGGTGCGGCGGCTGGTTGTAGCCGGTGTTCTGCCAGGCGACCGCGACCCGGTACTGCATGTCGTGCATAAGCGTCGGGATGCGGATGTCGGTCTCGTCGGAGGTCGAGTAGATGCGCAGCTCCGACGAGTCCGCCGAGCGCCACACGATCTCTTCGCGCCAGTCGCCGAACAGGTCGGCCTGGAGGTTGGGCGTACCCTTCGTGCCGTTGTTCGACCGGGCCCCGGCATCCGAGAGGATCGTCTTCTGCTCCCCGGCCGCCCAGTCCCACTTCGCGACGACGGGCGTGCCCTGCGATGTCGTGGCATCCCAGTCGTGGTCGACGATCTCGCGCAGCGGGTCGCCGTCGAACCATGCGAGGAAGTTCGCCGCCGGGATGCGGTCCCCGATGACCTCGCCGTCGGCGGCGACGAGAGTCCCGGTCCGGGAGTTCCACGCGGCGTCGCCGCCGACGGCCCAGCCTTCGGCGCCGGGATGCCGCGGGTCGATGTCGCCCATGGCGGCACGGCCCGTGTCGACGGTGGCGGGAATGCTCCAGAGCACCTCTCCGGTCTTCGCGTCGCGGTACGTCGCGCCGCGGTTGCCCGATGCCGCCATGTTCTCGTGGGCGGCGAAGGCCTCGAGGCCCGGTCGCGACGGGTCGAAATCGCTGACGTGCAGCGCGTCGCCGTGGCCGAGCCCCGTCGAATAGAGGAGCTCCCCGTCGTCGTCGATCGTGGCCGAGCCGAAAATGATCTCGTCCTTCGCGTCACCGTCGACGTCGGCGACCGACATGGAGTGGTTACCCTGCCCGTACAGGGCTTCGGCACCGTCCTCGTCCGAATCGGCGACCCACCGCGTCGTCAGCTTCTCGCCGTCGAAGTCGACGGCTGCGACGACGGCACGCGTGTAGTACCCGCGGCTGAAGATCGCGCTCGGGTGCTCGCCGTCGAGGTACGCGACGGACGCGAGGAACCGGTCGACCCGGTTGCCGTAGGTGTCGCCCCACGATCCGACGTCGCCGCGCTGCGGGATGTAGTCGATCGTGTCGACCGCCGCGCCCGTCAGGCCGTTGAAGACCGTCAGGAACTCCGGGCCCTGCAGGACGTACCCCGAACTGTTGCGGTGGTCCGCGCTGGCATCGCCGATGACGCGCCCGGCGCCGTCGACCGTGCCGTCCGCGGTCCGCGTGATCAGCTCGGCACGGCCGTCGCCGTCGAAGTCGTAGACCATGAGATCCGTGTAGTGGGCGCCCGCTCGGACGTTCACGCCCAGGTCGATCCGCCAGAGGCGCTCGCCGTCGAGCCGGTAGGCATCGACGTAGACGTTGCCGGTGTAGCCGCCCTGCGAGTTGTCCTTCGCGTTGGACGGGTACCACTTCACGATGAGCTCGTACTGTCCGTCACCGTCGACGTCGCCGACGGTGGTGTCGTTGGCCGAGTAGGAGTAGGGCTGACCGTCCTTCGTGTAGGCGTCCGCCGGCTTCTGGAGCGCAACCGTTCGGTACGCCGCGGTCTGCACACGCACCGGATCGGACTCGGTCGTCTCGACGGTCTCGTCGCCCGACCCGCTCAACCGGGTGACGAAGTACTCCGAAGCATCCGTCCCATCGGGGTCGAGCAGGTTGGTCGACGCGGTGATCGGCGCCGTGGCGATGCGCCGACCGTCACGGTACACGTGGAAACCCGCGTCGGCCGGGTCGGTGCCCAGCAGTCGCCACGACACGAGCACGCCGTCATCGGTCCGGACCGCGGCGACGCCACGATCGAGGTACTCCGCCTGGCGCTGCAGCACCGTCGGCGCCGCCGTCTCGTACGGGTCGGATGCCGCACCGGCACCGCCCACGCCGACCGGGACGACCGTGTAGAAGTACGGCACCGTGGTCAGCACACCGTCGTCGTCGATGAAGCGCGGGACGTCAGTCGTGCCGACGAGGGTGCCACGCTCGCCCTCGACCTCTGAGCGGAATACGAGGAAGTAGAGGCTGTCATCGGCGGCCGCCCAGGCGAGCTCGACCTCGCGCGGGTCGATGCGGACGGCGTCGATGCCCGTGGGCTTGCCGGGGGCGTCGACGTCAGGGTCGATCAGGCTCGTCTCGACCTTGGCCGACGGCACGGATTCGAGGCCCGTCCGGTCCACGGCGGTCACGTGGTAGCTGTAGTCCAGTCCGACGCGCGCCGTCCGGTCGGTGTACGCCGGCTCGGTGCTGCTGCCCACGAGCGCCGGGGCGGTGTCGAAGGCGGACGATCGGTAGATGTTCCAGGTGAGGCCGGATTCGGCATCCCATGCCAGGTCGATCTCGGGAGCGGCGGGGTCCGCCTCGACGCCCGTCACCTTCAGCCCCGTCGGGCCGAGGAGGATGGGCGTGATCTCGAGTCCGTTCAGACGCGTGCCGGCAGCGGCGCCGTAGGCCTCGATGTTCAGCTGACCGTCGGTGACGAGGAAGGGTCCGCGGAGGACGGCCGCGACCGAGCCTCGGCCGGCGTTGCCCGTTCCCGCTTCCTTCCCCTCGACGCGGAAGCTCGTGCGGGTCGACCCGATCCAGTCGCCCGAGAACGTCTTGACCGAGTAGGTGCCGTTCGGGACGTCGAGCGCGAAGGTCGAGCTGTCGCCCGGGAGGACGAAGTCGCGGATCAGGTCGTTCGACCCCTCGGAGGCGCCGCGGTCACGCCCCGCGTTGGCGGGCAGCGTGTTCGTGAAGCCGTACCCGCGGTCTCTCGTGTACCCGAGGTTCGGCGTGATCTCGGTGTACCCGGCGGCGAGCGGGTTGCCGGCGAGCTGGAAGTCGAACCGGTAGGCGGCCTGCTTGGTGGTGAACTCCACCGGCGCCGACGGTTCGGATTCGCCGCGACCGTTGACCGCGACGACGCGGTAGCGGACAGTCGCACCTTCGCTGAGACCCTGCACGATCGTCGTGGGCTGGGTCACGGTGCCGACCAGAGTCCAGGTGTCCTCACCGGCCGCCTGACGGAACACCTTGTAGATGTCCGCGGTCGGCACGGCGTCCCACTTCAGGGTGGCCCCGGCGTTGCTGATGGCGCCGGCGACGAGCTTCTGCGGGGCGGCTGGCGCATCGGCCGGGGGCTCCGTGTCGGTGATCTCGTCGGCGAGGGGGATGTCGAGGGTGCTGATGCCCTGGGCCACCAGGCGAGCCATCTGGATGGCGCCGTACTCCTGGAAGTGCGTGTCGTCGACCGTTCCGGCGGGCCGGTTGGGGAACACTCCCGGGTCGACGTGCAGGAAGACGGCCTTGGCCGCTTCGGGGCCGATCTCGTCGAGGTAGGCGCGGCTGGATGCCGAGAGGTCGACCAGCGACACGTCCTCCTCCGCGGCGAGCTCGGTCATCTTCTCGACGTACTCGGGGAAGCTCACGCGGAAGAGCCCGGTCTCGGGGTCGAAGTTCCGGCGGGAGACGGGCGTCACGAGGACCGGGGTCGCACCGCGCTGGCGCGCGCCCTCGACGTACGTGCGGAGGTACTCCTTGTAGTCGGCCGGCGAGGCGTAGCGGTCGTCCACTCCCTGCGTCGCGTCGTTGTGGCCGAACTGCGCGAACAGGTAGTCGCCGGGGCGGATCGCGCGCAGCACCTCGTCGAGGCGGCCCTGCGTGAGGAAGTTCTTGGACGAGCGCCCGCCGATCGCGTGGTTCTTGACCGCGACGTCGTCGGAGAGGAAGCGCTCGAGCATCTGGCCCCACCCCGCCTGCGGCGCGTACGCCGTCGCGTCGTAGGTCTGGACGGTCGAATCGCCCGTCAGATAGGTGGTGGGCACGGCGCCGGCGGTGCGCTCGGGCAGCCGCGTGATCGTGAGCGCGTTGAGGGATGCCGCTCCGCCCGCGATCTGCATAGTCAGGCGCCCGTCGACGAGGGCGATGGGGAACGCCATCTCGAGGTACTCCCCTGCCGCCTTCGCGGTCGGCTGCACCTTGGCCATCGATTCAGCCGTGATCGCGATGTCCGTTGCGCCCTCCGCATCGCCGGCGACGAGCGACACCGAGTAGTCACCCGGCGCGAGGTCGACCTCGAAGGTGCCGCCCTGCGCCGCGACGAAGTCGGACCGCACGGCGTCGTCGCCGCCGCGATCGACATCAGGGTCTGCGGATGTGGGCGCCGTGGAGAAGCCGTACCCCCACTCTGAGTCGAACGCCGTCGCGGACGTCACGCCGAGCGCGCCGGAGGCGACGGCGCCAGGCCCGAAGTCGAACGCGACGACGTCGCCGTCGGGGAGCGGCGCGGGCGTGTCTGCAGCGGCCGCGGGCGCCGCAGCGATGAGCGACGCGGTGAGTGCGGCCGCGGACGCGAGAGCGAGCGCGGAGCGGGGACGGCGGATGGGCATGGGTCCTCCTGGACGTCGTCGGCGAGAAGGCGCGCCGGACGACCCGCACCGGAGGGGCGCTGGACGATCCGACAACCTCGAGACATGGGGGCTTACGTCATGTCGTGAGCCCACGCACCACCATCATTGGAAAGCGCATTCCGGCTCAATGCGACCGATCCTGGCACGGCTGACAGAGCTTGCGCAAGGCATCCATCCGAAAGAATGAATCGTGTCAATCGGCTGGAGCGAGGGCATTCCGTTTTCGGTCCGAGCGCCTGCATCATCGTCGCGCCACGCCCGCGTCGGAGATCGGAGGGTCGGACGCCCCTGCACGGGCACAGATTCGGGCCCGCACACCCGAAGGTGCGCGAGCCCGAATTCATGCTGACGGATGCCGCCGGATCAGCGGCGTGCGGCGCGGCGTCTCGCTGCGAGGACGATGGCCAACGCGCCACCGGCGAGCAGGACACCGGAAGCCGGAAGAAGCAGCCAGGGATAGCCGGTCGCCCCGGTCTCGGCCAGGCTTCCCGACCCTCGGTTCGCGGACTCGTCGACCGCAGGGCGATCACCCGTCGTTCCGGATCCGGTGCCGTCGCCGGGCGTCCCGGGTCCTTGCGGAGTTCCCGGCGTTCCCGGTGTTCCGGGCTGGGTCGGCGATCCAGGGGTGCCGGGCTGCGACGGGGTTCCCGGACTTCCGGGCGTTCCGGGCTGGGTCGGGGTCGGCCCAGCGGTCGGGGTCGGGGTCGGGGTGGGGCTCGGAGATGCTGACGGTGACGGTGACGGAGCCGGTGTCGGAGTCGGAGTCGGTGTCGGTGTCGGAGTCGGGGTGGCCGTCGGCGTCGGAGTCGGGGTGGGGGTGACCGGCCCGTCGGTGTCGCAGCCCGGTGCGGTGAAGACGTTGTTGTTCAGCGTGACCGCGCCCGTGCGAGCCAGCGCGCGCCCTTCCACCGTCGTCCCGAAATCGACGGTGATGGAGGTGAGGGCCATGACGGTGCCGACGAAGTCGGTGCCCGTGCCGAGGGTCGCGGAGCTGCCGACCTGCCAGAAGACGTTGCACGCCTGCGCACCACCGGTCAAGGCGACTCTCGCGCCCGAGCCCGTGATCAGGGTTTCGGGGACTTGGAAGATCCAGACGGCGTCAGGACCGCCTCGGAGGGTGACCGTGCCGGTCAGGCCTGCAGTCGAGGAGAAGCTGTACACGCCCTCGGTCAGCTCGCGACCTCCGAGTTCGGTCGGCAGAGTCGCATCGGATGCTTGCCCTGCGGCGTTGTTGTATGCCGTCTTGAGGTCGATCTTCGCCTGCCGTGCTTGTGCGTCGGCCGCGTGGGTCTCGCCTCCGATGACAAGGCCCGGGGGGAAGCCCGTGATGGCTGAACCCGGGGCGACACCGAGGTCGCCGTTGACGACGGTGGGGGTCGCGGTGTTGGTCACGGTCGACCCACCCAGGACGAGGTACGAGTCGGCGGTGCCGAGTCCGATGGATGTCGCGGCGTACGCGCGAGGAACGCCGGCAGCGAAAGACAGGCCGGCTACCGTGACGACGGCCGCGGCCGAGAGTGCGATCACCCGATTCCGCGTGCGGCGCGAGGGGTGAGGATGACGAGAGGTCTGGGTTCCCATGGGAACCGCCATTTCTTCCCCGCAGATGGAGGGGAGCACGGCCCGAAATGGGCCAATGCCAACCTACGCCGCCTTCCTCGAAACGCCTATTGATCTGGGGATATTCGCCCTGTGAAGGGTACGAGACTGGGAATGTGTCTCGCGTCAGCCTCGTATCCGTCTGGCACTCTCACGCCGACACCGTCGGTGGGCTAGCCTTCATCGCCCGTGACGCGACTCGCGGTGAGAACCTGGGGGGATCAGGCGACGGCAGGGCCGGCAGCAGGCAACGAGAATGTGAAGGTCGCGCCCTCACCCTTCCGCCCATCCGCGTAGATGCCGCCGCCGTGGAGTTCGACGATGCGGGCGACGGACGCGAGCCCGAGACCCGTGCCCGGGAACTCCTCCGCGGAGTGCAGTCGCGTGAGCGGTTCGAAGATCCGGGACGCGTCGGACGGGTCGAAACCGTCGCCGTCGTCCGTCAGCTCCAACACGACCCGTTCGGGACCGGCGTCGACCTGTCGCAAGACGATGTGCGCCGACGCCTTCTTGCCGGTGTATTTGACCGCATTGCCGAGGAGGTTCTCCAGCGCGAGGTGCGCGAGCGCGGGATCCGCACTCACGACGATGGCCTCCTCGACCCGGATGTCGAGGTCGCGACCGCGGTTCTGCGCGAGGAGCTCGTCCGCGATCCCCCGCGCTATCTCGCTGAGGTCGAGTCGTTCAGGCGCGGGCGGCGCCGCGGTGATGCGGTAGATCGACAGCATCCGTTCGATCTGCGCCGACATCCGCTCGCCCGCTCGCACCACCGCGTGCGCATAAGTGGCGCTGGTCTGATCGGTCGCATCGTCTGCGATGAGTTCGGCGAAGCCCATCATCGCCCCCAGGGGGCCGCGCAGGTCGTGCACGAGCGAGTGCATGGTCGCGTCGAGTTCGTCCGCCCGTGCGGCCATCTGATCGCGCTCCGCACTGCGCCGGCTGATCGCCCCGCGGAGCTCGAGGTTCTCCAGGGTGACCGCCGCGGTGTTGGCGAGCACCTCGAGCTGCCGCACGTGCTCGGGGTCGGGCACGTGCCGCTCCGCCCAGTACGCCCCGATCGCGCCGATCGGATCGGACGAGCGCACCGGTGCCATGCACATGCTCGCCACGAACGTCGGCCGGTAGGCGTCGATCGGCACGCGCTCGTCGTCGTAGATGTCGGGGATGATGACCGTTTCGCGGTGCAGCATCGACCACCCGCTCACGCAGGCGGTCAACGGGAAGCGACTACCCTTCCACAGGCGTCCGATGGCATCCTCGTCGACGTAGAAGCACTGGTCGTCCTCACGGAGGACGAAGGTCGCGCCGTCGGCACCCGTCAGTTCACGCACGGCATGAGCGACGACGGAGGTCACCTCCAACAAGCCGGTCGCCGTCGAGAGCGCATCCACCGTGCGCGCGAGGACGTCGGGGGCAGCGACGTGATCAGCTGGCTTCCCGCCCATGTCGACCTCAATGCAACTCGAAGAAGCGGATGTCTGGGGTTCCCGACGTGGGACCTCCCCCAGGGTACTGCGTTCCGACGGGCAGCGGCGAGAAAGCAGAAGGCCGGAATCCTCATGGATTCCGGCCTTTCCCGAACCGTCGGGATGACAGGATTTGAACCTGCGACCCCTTGACCCCCAGGTAGACGGTTCAGGCTGATTCCTCAATTTCCCGGGTCGTTCTGCTCCGCAGAAGGCCCGACCTCACGTCATGCGTTGCATGGTTTGCATGCATTAGGTCCCGGCGCTTGATGGTCGCAGGGCCGCACACCGAGGGTCCTTGTCGGGTTTACGTTGACGTCGCGCAGATCCGCGATTCCCCGACATCTAGGGCCTCGCAAGTGATGGGTGTGTCACGTTCGGCAGGGGTCCGACACCCTCCACGTCCTTGGTGTCCATTCAAGAACGACGCACATCCGATTCGCGATGTTCAGGTACGGCGCTCGGATCGATACCCTCCACCCACCGAAGAGACTGCGAGGGGAATCAACCCTGCTCCTGTGCCGGCTACACCAATGAGCGACGTCAGACACGGAACTGTGCGATGAGGTCATTGCTCGGCCTCGGTGTGTTGCTGTTGCATTGACGTGAGCCGAGACGCTCGGAAGCGAATCGCGGATGGGTCGCCGACGATCGTGTACATCATCGATTCAGGGACGTATCCGGGGGCTCGAAGCCATCCCTCGACGGCGCTCTTCTCCCCTCTCTCCTCAGCGATGTCGAGAAGGACTGCTTCCGCATCCTGATAAAGGTGCCAGGGACGCAGCCTTCCAGAGGATCGGCCGCTCATGAACTCCACGATCGGAGAGGTGCCGTTGACGTCCGAATGGCCCCACTCCAGAAGTTTCGGGTTCCCATAGAGGATGTCCATGACAACGGAGTTGGTTTGGACACGGTGCCACAGATCCATGAGGGTTGTGTGTGCCTCAGCACCGCCGATCGACTCACTCATGTAGACGAGCAGACGTGTCATGAACGTGGAGTTGTGGTGCACGCCGACGGGGACAAGGGTGCTGAGGACGGCGCGTGCTCCGGCTCGGAGGAGCAGGTCGGCTACAGCGACCGGACCCGCTCCACGTGGTCCGGAGTGGCATGCGCTGAGGATCACAACCGGGGGCATCGGTCCGAGGTCGTCTCCCATACTCACCTCGTCGCCGATGGCAAGCCCAGCCATGTTGGCGTCGGCGTCGTACACGCCGTGCGCGCTGAGGATCACGAGGTCCGGCCGGTGACTTGCCAGAGCGTCCGCGACTTCTGCCTTGTCGGACGCATCGACGATGTCGACGAACACGGCGCGAGTCGGATCGGTGAGCTCTCGAGCTGCGAACGCCCACGCCCTTCGGGAGACGACGCCAACCGGGTCTGTTTCAGGAATGCACTCGACGACCAGCACCCGCATCCCACCGCTGAAATCAATGCCGTGGTCTGGGGCGAACTCGAGCTGAAATGCACGGGTGAGGGGATTGATCGGACGGTAGGCAATCGGGAGCAGTGCGGCGAGCGGTGCCGTGTGACCGGGTAGTCGCAGAAGACCGATTGGGAAGTTGGTGAACGCGTCGATTTGAGAGGCCGTGCGAACGACGGAGATCATCCTGTCTGTCCAGAAAGGCCGCATGGTCTCGTCGAGCCTGGCTCGTAATCGTGCCTCTGTGTCTGGCTTGATCCCGGTGCGCGACCGCGTGCTGTCCACCCAGTAGCGTTCGAGGTCAGCCAAGGCCACGAACGCGGCGTCGGGGACGAGGTCAGCGGAGACAATTCCGACCGAGTTGTCGCCTGCCGCGTTGTGGGAGACCATAAGACGGAGTACTTCCGGCGGGTCGCTCTGTTCAGTGCGAGGCAGCGTCCGCGTCGGTTGGACCGCGCGTCGTTCGCCCCGGGTTGGTGAATTTGCCCCTTGTGCGAGGTGCCTGACGAGACGCCGATAGCGTGGAGCAACCCCGGGCAGTCCCAGCGTCATCGGCACCTTCAGTCGGCGTCCCGCTTCGATCAGTTCGGCGTCTGCCACCCGCTCGGCTTCAGCCATGGTGAGACCTTGTTCCTCCATGGCGGAAAAGGCGTCGAGATATGCGCGCCATTGCAGCAGGTCTATGGCTCCGTCGTACGGCTCCTGATCGCGGTTACGGACGGTGGCGTCGCCCCGTCCAATTGCTTTCAGGAGGCGACGTAGCGGCACGGCTGAACCATTCGAGGCGATCGTCGGAGACCAGTCTGGAGGCAGCACATCAAGTTCGACTCCCTCCAGGAAGTCCGCGTCCCAGTGATCGCTAATCATCTGCCAGTGTCGTCGGAGCAAGGTGTCGTTCAGATCTCGCACCCGAACCGGAGGGAGCACGAACCTGCCGTCTCGGGATGCTGACGCTGCGGCGTCAAAATGGTCATCATCACTGATGATCAGCATGGGTTCACCGTGCTGGGTGAGCACAGCCAGCATGAGCGGGTGCTGGAGCGTAAATGCGGGTACCGGAAGGATCAGATGCCGGCGCTTCTCCAGAAGTTGTTCCCGGATGCCGGTCATGACAGGAACATCGACTGCATCAATGCGGGTCGCCGGAAGATGGAGCGCGTACCAGACCGCCGGCAGAATCGGCACGAGTTCAGAATCGAAACTGGTTGCCGGATCGTCCACCCCAAGCATGAACTGGTGGGATATGGGTTCGTAGACGTCATCCGCAGCGCCGCTTACCGGACAGACGACGAGGTAAATGGGCCTTGGGAATCGCATCTGAATCCCGCTCTGCTCGGAGTGTGCATCATCGTTCAAGAGGAGCTCCTCTACATGGGCGAAAGACAATCATTGTGCGTTTCGACGGCGCCCAATCGTGGGAGCTGTCGACCTGACTTCTTGGACAGACTCAACGAGCATTAGTGTCCTGCAACTATCGCGGGCCGCGCAGTTGGGCTAAAGCAAATTTCTGAGTGTCGGCGCTACACGACTAGCTCTTGGATTTCTGACTCCGATGTCTCCAGATCCGCCTCTAGGCGCACGAGCACCTTGACCGTGCACGAGATGCGCCCGGCGACCTCCGCGTAGTGGCTGTTCCAGTCAGCGTCGCTCACGGTGAGGGTGTCATCGAGGCCCGGGAGATCCGCCTTATAGACGTACCCGTTCACGCCAAGTTCGGCAGGAATGTCCACCGTCCAAAGTTGCGTATCGCCGACGAAGGTGTCGACGAGCTGAGCATCTCCGTCGTCGGCGGATACCTCGCTTACAGTCACCTCCTCAACGGCGGTATCCCAGGAGGTGAGATCGCCATCGAGTATTTCGTGAAGTAGGGCCGTTTCGATGAATTTGAGCGCGTGCTCGGTCACGATGGTCGCGACGCTTGGCGCCGTTCCGAGCTCGACGCGTGACGCCAGATCTTGAGGCCGCTGCAGGATCTCAACGTGCACGCCCGGTGGCAACTCTGCGAGCAGTTCTCGCTTGAGGTCGCCCTTGGGTGAACAGAAGTCTTGGCTGTTGGCTGTGACGAAAAAGACGTTCGCGACGAGTTCAGGTAGATCTCGTATCCAGGCCAGCAAAGTCAGCCAGATGAGCGTGTCTCGATAGCCCTTTCCGGATCGGGCGAATGGCGCCCGCACGTTTACATCACGGGCTACTACTTCCGCGTGAGGCGCGTCAGGCATGGGAAGGATCGCGACGCCGTTTGCGTCGAGCCAGTCCGGTAGGAGGCGCTGGACTTGGTGGGGCGTCGGGATCTCCGGCGGGAGGAAGTCGATCCCGAATGTGGCAAGTACAGTCCTCGCCTCTGATACTTGCTTAGCTTTCGCCTCGATCGTCTCGCTCGCTTGCCGACCTGATTCCAGCACGGTGACTTGGCTGGTCGCGGCTTGGAGAACGCCTTCTTTGATCGCTGCCGTGATCTTCCGCCAGCTCGTGGTTTCCAGGTCTCGGGCGCCCGTGAACGCGGTCGTGTCGAAGAACGCATAGTCAGGCATCCACTTACGCTACGTCGAGTCCGCACGTGGTGTCGATCTGCCAGGAGAGCGGGGCTCACTCCCCCAGCGGGAGGGGGCTCTCGTGCGCGATCACCGAAGCAACGCGCGCCTGACGAGCGACTCAAGCGCGTCGTCGAGGTCCTCGGCTTCGATCAGCGAAGCGAGTTCCTCGCGACCGACCATCACGACGCAGATGTCCTGGGTAGAGAATCTCAGCTCCTGCAACTTCGCGTCCTCTGTGAAGCCCGCCAGAGACACGAGGAATGCTATCCGTGAAGTCCCACGTTTCGTTTGCAACTTCGTGAGGAGGACAGACATGACTTGCTGCGATGCCTTGTCCACCCTGTTCTTGGCTTCGACCAGAATGAACGGAATCCCCGGGCGCTGCCAAACGCGCGGACTGAAGTTATCGACCTGAAGAACGAGGTCGATCTCCTCTGTCTCCGTACGATAGTTGCGCTCGATGACTTTCAGATCGCGAACCTGTGAGAACAAGAAGGCCAGTAGCGCTTCGAGACGGCGGCCTTTCTCCTGCGAGGTCCCGTCCTCAATTCGTGACCACACGCTGCGGCAGATCACCTGCCGAGACTCAGGGGGAACGGGGACTTCTACCTCAGCGAGGGCGATGAGTACGGGACGAGAGACCAGGCGACGAGCCGTCACGTAGTCGTCAACGATCAAGACATCTGCATCGAGGTCCACAAGAAGCGCGATGACCTCAGGCTTGAACAGAGAAGCTATCGGAAGAGCCATTGTGATGCCGATGTCCCTTGAGGCGGCCAGCTGAAGGCGGTCGCGCACGAATCGGGGAAGCTCGTCCTGAAGGTACACATAGAGCAGACGCTGCCGGTCCGCCGAAACGGCGGAGGGACGCCACCTCTTCGTCTCGAGGTTCAGTTCGACATCGCGTTCCCAACCCGCTCCCCCGGCCGACGCGCAGATCTGATCGGTGAGATCCGCTATGTCCTCCGAACTGATGAAACGTCCGGCACTCGGGTCATCGACGATCTCGTCAACGATGGCCCCTTCGAGCTCAGGCTGATCGCTCATCGGCATTGAGCAGCGCTTCGAGTTGAGTGATGAGCTGGTGCCCAAGGCGCTTCACTTCGTCGTTGTCGGGCGTATCGGCCGTCTGCGTAAGTAACCGGCTGAAGACAGCGATCATCGACGACGTGCGACGACCGAGCTTGTCCACCTCAACCATCATCTGGACAGTGTCTTCGAAGGCGTCCTCGATGGTGGCGTCCGGCTTCTCGATGAGATCGCGGATCGAGCTGTCGATCGTGGATTCACCCGTGCCGTTCTCCGCGGCATCCTGGGCGGCGAACTTGATAATCGGCGACACCTTGCGGAGGCTGACCGTGTCAGTGATGACCTGATCAAGGCGCTTTTGCACGAACGCTGCGCTGACGCGATCCTCGCCGAACTCGTCGAGGATGACGGGGCGGTTCTTGCGTAGCGCGTCGATGACGTTCTTCTTGAGCTCCCAGAAGAAGTTGAGCGGGATCGTCTCCTCGCGGATGTAGTCCTGCCACTCGTCGGGCAAGGTGACGACGTAGCGCAGCTGCCGAACTCGTTCCATCGACAGACCGGTGAGGTCGCGCAACTCGGCGTCGTTGGGCTCGCGACCCTCGCTCTCCTCAATTTCCTGCGCGAGGCGTTGCAATGCCTTCGCAGTGGGAATGTCGCGCCACGGCTCCCGGATGAGGTGGATATTGAACATCTGCTGCAAAACTTCACGTTCGCTACGTTCCGTCGTGATGAGTGCCGGGATCTTGGAGTGTCCGAGGTCACGAGCGCAGCGGTACCGTCGCTCACCGTCCACCAGGACGAACTTGTCGCCGCGCGGATACACCACGATCGGGACAAGCACACCCTCCAGATCAATGGATCCGGTCAATCGGTCGAGTTCATCTTGAGGGAAATCGAGGCGCGGATTGGCGTCGTTCGGCACAACGTCTGAGACGTTGAGCTCGCGAAGCTCGGCAGTCGCGTTGTGCGCCCCAGAGTCCGACGTTTCTTCGGGTTGCGGCGACGCTTCCTCAGATGGTGCAGACATATAGGTTCTCCGTTGCTGTCTTCTTCGACGTACCTGTCGACCCGCCCATGGTGGAGTGATTTGCTTCGAACGACAGTGTCTCCACGTCGTTGAAGTACTGAGACGCTACGTCCGCGACTGTCAGATCGAGCTCGGTGAGCAGGCCGGACGACGGGTAGCTGACGACCAGAGGCACACGCATGCGGGCCACGTTGCGACAGAGATCGTGAAATGAGGCGACGACCGCGCTCTTCAATGAGAACCCAGTAGTGAACCGGTCCGACCTGTTGCGACCGGCTCCGCTCGAGTCGGGATAGTCGTACCGGTACAGGGTTTCGTAGACGTGGTAATAGCGGCTGTACTGGTCCTTCGTGTACGGGGGGTCTGCGTAGATGGTTCCCACGTCGCGAAGTTGGCCTGTACTGATCAAATCGAGAGCGTCACCCACGAACACGGAGTTGTTCGAACGCCACTTCTCGGTGCCCACCAGTGCGACTGAATCCAGAGCGATGATGAACTCGTCCCACACCGATCTCCCCCATGTGCGCACGATACGGGCGTGCGCGGATGCAGAGTTCGGCCGCAGGAACTGAGCGGTGTGGCCGGGAGCATTCACCAGAACGGATGTGGCGGTGATCCATGCACCCAGAAGCCAGTCGCGGTCATTGAGTTGGGTGTCCCCGTCTATCGCGGATCGGATCGAGTCAACCTCGATCGCTTGCTGCAGGCTGAGATAGCCGGCGGAGAAGTACAGACTGGCGAGTTCGTAGTGCTCGCTCGTGCTAGCTACTGCGGCTGCGCGGGCGGCCCGTCTATGCGCAGCCGAGTTCCCCACGTGCGCGGCGCGCTGCATGTACTCGACGAGATCTAGACGCGTGCCTGTCAGCGCACGGTGTTCGGAGGCAAGCTGCGTGGAGTACTTCTGCGTCAATTCTCGAAGTCGAGCGTCGTACGCCGGACGCAAGCGAACGAGAGTTGAGGGGGCCTCTGCCGAGCGTTGGAGCGCTGTGAACCGGGCCCTCGATAAGGCGGCCGTGAAGCTTAGCGCGTCATTCGTCACTACTGAGGCGGTGTTCTGAAGGCTCTCTGCAACACTGCCCATGCCCGAGAAAAGGTCGACTACCCTTCCCGCGTGCGTGAGGTCACCAATTGTGTCACGGACGTGATCCGCCATGTGACGCTTGGTTCCCATGTAGCGCACTACCACGCGATAGCTCTCCATCCTCTTTGGCGGGCCGACACATCGTCGTCGCTCACTGCGATGTTATCGAGATTGAGCGCGTCTGGCGTCGTGCCGCGCCGAAGGCGTGTATCCTCTGCGGACATCCGTAACCAAAAACAAGTTGCAGGCCCAGGCGCTCGTCGCCCCCTGGAGCTAGCAGTGTGGCTCTCGCTTCGTCAGGCGGGTGAAAGTGCTGAAGAAGACTGCGCTCATCGCATAGCGGCGCAGATGCCCCTCTGCTCGCGCTCGGAGCTTCATGCCGTCGATGCGTGGCTCTCATCGCTCCTCGTCGATGAGCAGCGCTGAGAATGCACCGCCGCCGGTCCCGCCATTCGGGGTGAAAGTCACCACGGACCTCGAGTACCGGGCCTCCGGCATCCGCGCCCGCGCACGGTGGATCGACCCGCAGACGAAGCGACGTGTCGTTCGAGCACTCGTCGTGCCGAACGAAGAAGCCGCCGACGCCTTCTTCAACGACCTGCGGCGCTCCTCAGAGATCGGCATCGACCGGCGCATCACCCTCGCCGACTACCTCGCCACGATCGGCGACCGCTGGACACGCGGCCTAGACCCGACCTCGACGGCCGACGGATACAAGGTCGGGCTGCGGCTGCGCGTCATCCCCGCGCTCGGGCACGTGCCGCTCTCCCAGATCACCGCAGGCATGATCGACCGCACCATCGACGACTGGGAAAAGACGCACTCCCCCTCCACGATCAAGAACACCATCGCCCCGCTCGTGCGAGTCCTCGACGAAGCCGTGCGCGACGACGTGCTCGCCAGCAACCCCGCCCGCAACCGCTCCCGACGAAGCCTCGGCAAATCGGCGCTGATCGTCCCCGTCGAACAAGCCTCGCCCCGCGCGCACGCGCTCCCGGATCTCGCAACACTCAACCGGCTCGCCCGGGCGTGCGGCCGCGTGCACCAGAGCTACTCGGACTTCGTCATGCTCAGCGCGCTGCTCGCCTCCCGCGGGTCGGAGATCGCCGGCCTCCGCGTCGGCGACGTCAACTGGGACACGAACATCGTCACCATCGAGCGGCAAACCTACCCCGGCTCCGGCGGACTGGTCACCAAGCAGGCGAAAGGACGAGCCGCGCGCCCGGTGCCCATCCTCAACGCACTCAAGCCGGTCCTGGAACGCCTCACAGAGGATCGCGAGCCAGATGAACGCCTGCTGCGCGGCCCCCGCGGCGGCGTCCTGACCACAGCGAGCGTGCGCGACGCGACCAAATGGGACGACCTCGTCACCGGCTTGGGCCTGCCCTCACTCACCCGGCACGGGCTCCGCCACACCGGAGCGACCTGGATGGCCGACGCGGGCATCCCGCTGCACGTGCTGCAACGCATCCTCGGGCACAAATCCATCGAGACCACCCGCGGCTACCTTCACCCCGACACCCGGCACCTCGCCTCCGCCGCCAAGCAGGCCAACGCATTCCTCGAGGCCCAAGAACAGCGACAGGCGCCCTCGCGGACCTCTGGCGCGACTCGGCCCTCACCGCACCGTTGATGCATGCCACGGCCCGCGAAAGGGACGTCGGTGTCCCCGGCCGTGGTCCACGACACGTCGCAATCGCGCGGCTGCCGGCCCTGTCCGTGGGCGGCGATAAAGTTGCAATGACGTCACCAGCGAGGAGGACCATGGCACTCACTACCTCCTTGGCAGGCCGAGTTCGCAACACCAGCCTCCCGAAAAGCCACCCGCTGCTCCCTCTGCAGGAAGCCGTCATCAATAGCCTCCAGTCCATCGACGAGCGCTTCGGTGACGACGACATCGGCAGCGGGAATCTGCGCATCCGAATCCTGCGCGACGGACAGCAGGAGTTCGACTATGGGCCGGCTGGCACGGGACGCGTAGCGCTCCCGCCCATCATCGGGTTCTCCGTAGAAGACAACGGCGTCGGGTTCACCCCGGAGAACATGAGCTCGTTCGAGACCCTAGACAGCGATTTCAAGGCAGACCTCGGGTCACGCGGCGTCGGCCGTCTTCTCTGGCTCAAGGCCTTCGACCGCGTAGCCATCGACAGCGCGTACCTCGACGGCAACCACCAGCTGCAGAAGCGCAGCTTCAAGTTCTCCGTAGAGCGCGAGGTCGAGCACGGAGCGGACAGCGCCTCTCTCACGGAGACAGGCGCCGTAGTCCTGCTCGACGGCTTCAAGAGCCAGTACCAGAAGAGCGCGCCGAAGACGGCAGATGCCATAGCCCGTGAGATCTTCGAGCACTGCATCTGGTACTTCTTGCGGCCGGGCGGAGCACCCGAGGTCACGGTCGTCGACGAAGAAGTCATCTCCCTGAACAAACTCATGGAGGACTTCGTGTACTCCGAGCTGCCGCCGACAACCATCACAGCTAAGGGGCAGAAGTTCGACATGGTGAACCTTTGCCTCAAGTCGATGACGCGGAACACCACTCCCAGGCTCTATTGGTGCGCTGCAAGTCGCGTCGTCATCGAGGAGAACCTCTCGGGCAAGCTCGCCGGCCTATACGGCCGACTGCGTGACTCGACGTCGGCGGAGTTCACCTACGTCTGTTACCTCTCCTCCGACTTCCTCGACACGAACGTGCGCGCCGACCGGACCGCGTTCGACATCGAGGAGCGACTGCCCGGAGCCGCGCTCGGCGACGACCTCACCCTCGATGATGTTCGTGCCGCGGTCCTCGACGAAGTCGAGCGTCTACTCGAGGAGCCACTGAACGCGGCACGCGAGGAGGGCCGCAACCGCGTCAATGAGTTCGTGAGCAACCGGGCACCCCGCTACCGCCCCGTTCTGGCCCGGCTCACCAATCTCGGGGTCACCGTCGACCCCGCGATGAAGGACTCTGAGCTCGAGCTGCTGCTCCACCGCAACCTGCAGAAGCTCGAAGCCGATGCGATGGTCGAGGGCCAGGCCGTGTTCGCCGAAGCAGGGGCTGCCCCGCTCAAGGACTACAAGGAGCGCCTCGACAGCTATCTCGAGACCATCAAGGAGATCAACCAATCCGACCTCGCCGCGTATGTCTCGCGTCGGAGGGTGATTCTCGATATCCTCACCAAGCTCATCCGTTCGAATGACGCTGGCGGCTACAGCCGCGAGGACGCCGTCCACTCGTTGCTCATTCCGATGCGCACTGACTCCAACGAGATCGGCCCGGACGCGTCGAACCTCTGGATCCTCGACGAACGGCTCGCGTTCCACGACTACTTGGCCTCTGACAAGACCTTGAAGAGCATGCCGATTACGGCCTCGGACTCCACCCGGGAGCCCGACATCATCGCGACGCGACTCGTTGACGGTCCGCTGCTCGCGTCCGAAGGCGAGACGCTCCCGTTGCCGTCCATCGTGGTCGTGGAGATCAAGCGGCCGATGCGCAACGATGCCTCCGAGGACAGGGACCCCATTGCCCAGTGCCTCGACTACGTCGCGAAGGTGAGGAGCGGTGGCGTCCTCACCGCGTCCGGGCGACCCATCCCCGCATCGCAGGAGTCGCCTGCGTTCTGCTATATCGTGGCCGATCTCACGCCGTCCATGGTCAACCGGTGCAATTATGCAAACTTGCGCCGTACGCCTGATGGCATGGGCTATTTCGGCTTCAACGAGCCAGCGAAGGCCTATATCGAGGTGATGTCGTTTGACCGTCTCATAAACTCCGCGACCGAACGCAACCGTGCGTTCTTCGACAAGCTCGGGCTGCCCTCGAGCTAGCTGCGTGGCTCTCGCTTTGTCTGGCGGGTGAAGGTGCTGAAGAATGTGTCGCGGGTGAGACCGAGCGCGACGATTTGGGCCTCGACGGCGGTGACGTCCTGAAATGCGTTGTCGTTGGCAAGAGCGCGAGCGAACTGCTTTAGCGCCTTCTTCAGCGCCTTCATGTCAGCACGGTTGATCGATCGGCAGCCTTGCGGCGGCGTTCCACTACGTTGGACGAGGTGACTCGGGTGGACCATGAGCGGAGTAATCTGCGCGTCCACCCCGTACTCCCCTTCACACCAGTTGACGGAGCCAGCGAGCTGGTTGATGTCCTTCTTCCAGATGGCCGTTGACTCCGCCCCGGTCTTCGCTTCGATGACCACGTACTGGTGGTCACCGAGAGACCACATGACGTCGCTTCCGATCTTGAAGTCACGTTCGGGTTGCTGCGCGAGAAATCCGAGGTGGCGTCCGAGGGAGGCGAGAGCGTCCTCCGCCTGGTCGGTGCGTAGCGGGTCCCACGCGAGGTCGGTGATGAGGGCGCCGATGCCGACAACAAGCTCGTCACCCGTCGCGTAGGTGTCAGTCAGGAGGTTCCGCGCCTCCTGCGCCTGGTTGGACGCTTGCCCGAGGTGCACATAGGCGATGCCACCGAGTGGTGCGAGTACCGCGGGATTGTTCCTTGAAGCCTGGTCAAGCGTCTGCTGCGCAGCCACCTTATCGACGCGCTCCAGATAGCTGGCGTGAGTTTCGCCCAGCCACCCCGCGAGTCTTGTGTCGCCCTCTGCGATCGCCGAGTCGACAGCGCTCCCCGCGTGGGAGGCCGCGTCTTCGAACCGACCGACTCGTGCCGCGTTATACGCCGCCCTGAGCTCTCGGGCTGAGTCGGAGACGACACCGGGCTCGTACTTTACGCCCAGCAGAGCTTCGCGGGATGCGGTGCGGAAGTCGGCGTCTCCGTCGATGACTTGCCGGATGACTCCCTCGATGTCCTCGGCGGACGCACCGTCGAGGTCTGATGCGACGTCCCTCGAAAGTTGCATCTGCGCGCGAGTTGCCGGCGAGAGCTTGCTTGCGGTATCTGCGCGAGCGACGAGCTGGGTGAGTCGGGATCCGATGAGGATGACCGCGCAGCGGTCGTCTCGGCTTCGGACTCCGCGCCCGATGCCCTGCTCGAGTCGTTGCAACTGTCGGGCGACCATTGCTTCGCTGTCCCGCAGCGCGACGGCTTCACGCCGTTCGGCCGCGGTGTACGCGAACGGCAAGCTGTCGATGACCAGAAGTCGGCAGGCCTCGTCGGGGAGGTCGATGCCGTCGTACTTGCTCACGATGACGACGAGTCCGACATGACCGCCGTTAAGACCTTTGACCACATCGCTGATCTCGTCGGCCTTGCTGACGACGTGTGCAGCCAACGGCTCCCACTGCTTCGCGATACGCCAGCTGGGTACGAGCACAACGACGTTGTGGTCCGCCGAGACGGAGGCGGCGAGCTCTCGGATTTCGCTCACCGAGATGGTGGAGTTCAGTTCTTGGGGTGCGAGGACGAGACGGTCGCCGAGATCAGCCGCGGTCTCCGGGACGATGGAGCTCGCGACGCTGTCGGGGTCCGCATCGAAGTGCGTCACGAGGAGACTGTCGTCGGCGAGCGTCGCAGTCATATAGATACGCCGCTTGGCCTCGGCGAACGACGGAAACTTCTCAATCGGCGGACAGGGTGGGTTGATCTCAATCGCCTCTGCCGAGACGGTCACCTCGCAGATAGCCATGAGATCGGACATGATGGGCCAGGCCCACTCGAAGTCCTTCGACGCCCGAAAGGGACGAAGCAGCGTGAGCACCTGCTCCTGGCGTTCAACCCATGCCCAGAAGGGCACGCGAAGCACCGCACTACGGTCCCCCTCGCGGATGTCCATGTAAGCGTTTAGTCCCTGCTCTTTAAGGTCGTCCTCGAACAGGTCGAGGAACGGGTCAAACGCCTTGTGTCCAGAAGGGATGACAAGTCGAGACGACTCCTCTGCGAGCGCAATTCCTGCGTGTGCGTCGTCGATGATGACAGCGCCTACGGGAATCGGCTGCCGCGTCGCCGAACCTTCGATTCCGAATCGGGTCTTGCCGTTGATGAGTGTCTTCATCGTCGTTACGCAGATCGCGTCACCACTGGTGAACCTGTGGTGCTCGGGGTCGTCAGCAACCTCGATACCCAAGGCCTTGGCCTCGGCGATGACTCGTTCCGCGAGGTGGGGGTCCGGCGCTATGTACAGCGCCGGCCCAACGCCCTCATGCAATGAGGTCTGCAGCATGAGCAGACCCACAATGGTCTTCCCTCCGCCAGTGTTGGTCTTGATGACCAGGTCCTTCTCATCACGGCGCGGCGACCATGCGTCCAGGACCGCCCCCTGGACCGCCCTGAGGTAGCCATACCCGGGCGCCTTGTTCGGCAACGCGTCGAAGAGCTCCGAAGGCTCGGTGATCGCGCGGATAGCGGTACCGGCGGCTAGCTTGCCAAAATTGAATGGCGGCTTCTTGATCACATCTGAGTATCTCAGAGCAGATCCACAAGACTGAGAACACTTCGCGCGGACCTGCTCGAAGGTCACTGGGTCCTAGGGTTCGGGCGGCTCATCCTGACTGCCGCCGAGCAGGCGAACGCCCTTCTCGGCACCCAAGTACGGCAACATGGTCCCGGCCCGAACCCAGGGCCTACGCGTCCGCCACGTGCTCGATGACTGGCTCCACAGGAGCGATCACGGCATCCGTGTCCCGGCAGTGTCCCGGCGCTTCGCAACAGGGCACTTCGAGAGCATCGCGACGGCAGGCGCGTAAGCGGTACACGGTCCGCGTAAACCCTCCGGCACGAACGACGAAGCCCCGATGAGAATGGCTTCTCATCGGGGCTTTTCTGTCGGGATGACAGGATTTGAACCTGCGACCCCCTGACCCCCAGTCAGGTGCGCTACCAAGCTGCGCCACATCCCGTTGTTCACTTTTCGAGCTGAATCCGCCGCTACCGCACTTGACCCCCAGTCAAGTGCGCTACCAAGCTGCGCCACATCCCGGTCCGTTGCCCTCGCGGACAACTCCACTATCCTAACCGGTCCGGAGGCCGCCCGCGAACCGCCACGGGGTTCCGCGTGTCCGATGCCGCCACTAACCTGCCCGCATGAGCCAGATCTCGATCGAACCGGCCCGTGCCGATCGCTTCACCGACGCGGAACGCGCGCTGACCGGTGGTGGCGACGGCGCCGACTGCTGGTGCCAGTGGTGGATGCTCGCGCCGAAGGACTTCGAGGCGACCAGCGTCGACGAACGGCGTGAGCGACTGCGTCAGGACCTCTCGGCTCCGGTCCCGTCAGCGCTGATCGCGTACGTCGACGGCAACGCCGCCGGCTGGGTCAAGGTCTCCCCCCGCCCCGATCAACCCCGCCTCGCGCGTACCCGCAACATCCAGACGTCACCGGAGCCGATGGACGACCCGACAGTCTGGGCGATCACCTGCTTCGTCGTCCGTAAAGAGCACCGATCCCAGGGCATCGCGAGCCGCCTCTTGGACGCCGCCGTCGACCACGCGCGCGGGAACGGCGCACGCATCGTCGAGGGGTACCCGCTCGACACCGACGTGAAGCGGTTCTCGACGAACGACCTCTACCACGGCACGCTCTCGAGCTTCCTCGCCGCCGGCTTCACGGAGACCGCGCGCCCCGGCGCGGCCCGCCCTATCGTCGCGAAGGATCTGTCATGAGCCGCGTCACCGTCGTCCGCGGCGACATCACCCGTCAGAAGGTCGACGCGGTCGTCAACGCCGCCAACCGCGCCATGCGCGGCGGCGGGGGCGTCGACGGGGCCATCCACCGCGCCGGCGGACCCGAGATCCTCGGCGACTGCATCGCCCGCTTCCCGCACGGCCTCGCGACCGGGGATGCCGGGTGGACGACCGCGGGGAACCTCGCCGCGCGCTGGGTCATCCACGTCGTCGGACCGAACCACACGGCGGGCGAACGCGACCGCAGCCTTCTCACCTCGTGCTACCGACGCGCGCTCGAGGTCGCCGACGAGCTCGGCGCCACGACCGTCGCGTTCCCCCTGATCAGTGCCGGCATCTACGGCTGGCCGCTCGACGACGCGGTAGACGCCGCCGTCACGACGCTCGCCGAGACCCCCTCGACCGTGACCGAGGCGCGCATCGTCGCTTTCGACGACGCCATGTTCACCCGCGTCGAACGGCGACTCGCGGCATCCTGACCCGTCCTACGATGGACCCACCGGACGGGAGGAGGATCACATGGCGGATGCCGTGCGTGTCGACTCCTGGCTGTGGGCCGTCCGCGTCTACAAGACCCGATCGGCTGCGACCACCGCATGCCGCGCGGGGCACGTCCGGGTCAACGGCGACAAGGCGAAAGCCGCCCAGCAGATCAAGCCGGGAGACGAGCTGCGGGTGCGGATCGCCGGATTCGACCGCATCCTCGTCGTGCGCCAGACGCTCACCAAGCGTGTCGGCGCTCCGCTGGCCGCCGTCGCCGCCGAGGATCGCACGCCCGAGCGCGAACCGGTCGCCCTGGTCGCCGTCCGCGACCGCGGCGCCGGGCGGCCCACCAAGCGCGAACGCCGCGACATCGAACGGCTACGCGGCCGCTGACACCGCCGCACGGCGACGCCCGACCGCGATGCGGACGGCGGCATCCGTCACGGCGAGCACCAAACCCGTCACCGCATAGACCAGCAGGTCGCGGGCGTCGAAGACGGTCCCGAACACGAGGACGATGGGCGGCCACTCCCCCGCCCACGCGACCGGCAGCCCCGTGAGCTGGAACAGTTCGACGCCGACCGACCAGGCGACCACGATCGCGCCGATCAGCCACGACGACGCCCGAGGGAACAGCGCCACGAGCCCGCCCCACACCGCGACGACGTAGAGCGCATCACCGGCGATGTCGGATGCCGCAGTGTCCGCCGCTCCGAGATGCACGGCGAGTCCGCAGATCACCGCCGCCAGAGCGACGGCGACGCCGAGAAGCCGTCGCTTCACACCCGATCCCGGAGCCACGACGGCCCACGGACCTCCGCGCCCACCGCGACCGCCCGCTCGCCGAGCGCGCGGTCGCTGGTCACGAGCAGGACCCGCTCTCCGTCGCCGACGCGCCGTCGCGCCTCGGCGACGAGCGTGTCGTCACCCGCGGCATCCGCTCGCACCACCTCGACGGCGTCCGCCGGGTCCGCGGCGTCGCGCGCCTCGCCCTCGAGTACAGCGACGACGTGGGGGTACCACGTGTCACCGGGAAGCGACAGCTCGGAAGCCGCCACGCCCAGGAGCGACAGACCCTGAAGCCGCTCGAGCAGCCTCGAGGCGGCACCGGCGCGGTCGCGCCACCACCCGTCGGGAACCGATCCGACGACGTTCGCGGCATCGACGAGCACGGTGGGGCGGACGGCGAGCAGCGCGCGCAACGGCTCCCAGGAGTCCGCGAAGCCGGGGTGCAGGGGCAGCGCATCGACCTCGTCGAGCGGTACCCACTCGAGGGCGTAGCTCTCGGGGTCGGCGATCACCGGCTCGAACGGGTCGACGACATCGGCGACGAGGGTCGTGTACGTCCAGACCTCGAGATCGAGCACGCTCGTGAACCGCGGTCGGAGAGCTGCGGCGGGGACGCCCGCTTCCTCCTGCGATTCGCGGATCGCGGCATCCGTTGCGCTCTCGCCTTCGTGCCGCGCACCTCCCGGGATCCCCCACGTGCCGCCGTGGTGACTCCACGAGACGCGGTGCTGCAGCAGGACCCCGCGCGCGGGGTCGTGCGCCAGCAAGCCGGCGGCACCGAATCGGCCCCAGTACCGGTCGCCGGCATCGGTCACCACCCAGGCATCGCCCGGATCGCGAGGACCGGAGGGGCGCGGCGGCCCGCTCGACGGTTCCTCGATCCTCATGCGATCAGCCTCTCACGCGCTCGGCGGCGAGGCGCGGCATACGTCATGTCCCGGAACAGATCCCCAGCGTGCAGCAGACAACGAAGGAGATGACGGTTCGCGAGGACCGGATGACCCGGATGCCTCCTCGCGAACCGTCATCTCCTCTCGAAGCGACGGTGGACGGGCGTCAGCGCTGGCGACGCTCGCGCACGCGCATGTTCGTGACGATCGGCGTGCCCTCGAAGCCGAAGATCTCGCGCAGGCGCCGCTGGATGAACCGGCGGTAGCCCGGGTCGAGGAACCCGGTCGTGAACAGCACGAATGTCGGCGGACGCGTCGACGCCTGCGTGCCGAACAGGATGCGGGGCTGCTTGCCGCCGCGGAGCGGGTGCGGGTGCTCGGCGATGAGTTCGGCGAGGAACGCGTTGAACTTGCCGGTCGGGATGCGCTGGTCCCACGACTCGAGCGCGGTCTCGAGAGCCGGGACGAGCTTGTCGAGGTGACGGCCGGTGCGTGCCGACAGGTTCACGCGCGGCGCCCACGTGACGTGCGCGAGGTCCTGCTCGATCTCGCGCTCGAGGTAGCGGCGGCGATCGGCGTTGTCCATGTCCTCGTCGTTCAGGCGATCCCACTTGTTGAAGGCGAGGACGAGCGCACGGCCGGACTCGAGGACCAGGTCGATGATGTTCAGATCCTGCACGCTGATCGACTCGGTCACATCCAGGACGACGACGGCGACCTCGGCCTTCTCGAGGGCCGCACTGGTGCGCAGCGACGCGTAGAAGTCGGCACCCTGCTGCAGGTGCACGCGACGACGGATGCCGGCGGTGTCGACCAGACGCCACAGCTTGCCGCCGAGCTCGACGACCTCGTCCACGGGGTCGCGGGTGGTGCCGGCGAGGTCGTTGACGACGACGCGCTCCTCGCCCGCGGCCTTGTTCAGCAGCGACGACTTGCCGACGTTCGGGCGACCGAGGATCGCGACGCGGCGAGGCCCCCCGAGCTCGTTCTTGGCGACGGCCGAGACCTCAGGCAGCACCTTCATGATCTCGTCGAGCAGGTCGGCGACGCCGCGGCCGTGGATGGCCGAGACAGGGTGCGGCTCGCCGAGACCCAGGTTCCAGAGCGCTGCGGCTTCGGGCTCCTGACGGGCGTCGTCGATCTTGTTGGCGACGAGGAAGACCGGCTTGTCGGTCTTGCGGAGCATGCGGACCACCTGCTCGTCGGTCGCAGTCGCGCCGACCATCGCGTCGACGACGAACATGACGACGTCGCACAGCTCGATCGCGATCTCGGCCTGGGCTGCGACCGAGCGGTCGATGCCCTTCGCGTCGTGCTCCCAGCCGCCGGTGTCGACGAGGGTGAAGCGGCGGTCCATCCACTCGGCCTTGTAGCTCACGCGGTCTCGCGTGACACCGGGGGTGTCCTCGACGACGGCCTCGCGGCGGCCGAGGATGCGGTTGACGAGGGCTGACTTGCCGACATTCGGCCGTCCGACGATCGCGACGACCGGCAGGGCCGGGAGCATCTCGACGACCTCGCCACCCGCGGTGAAGCCGGCGAGCAGGTCGTCGTCCTCCTCGTCGAGCTCGTAGTCGGCGAGCGAGGCGCGCAGGGCGGCGGCGCGCTGCTCGGCGAGGTCCTCGTCGAGGTTGGCGAGCTTCTCTTCGAGCTGGTCGGGCCCGCCGTCGTATTCGTAGTCGTCTTCGGCGCTCATCGTGAGCCTTCCGTTCCCGACCGCACGACGTCCAGGACGGCGTCGACGGTCTGTGCGAAGTCCAGGTCGGTCGAGTCGACGACCGTCACGCCGGGGGCGGCGGTGAGGAAGTCGACGACCTGGGAGTCGGATGCGTCACGCTTGTGCAGCGCGGCGGCCACAGCCGCGGCATCCTCTGTGGTCAATTCGGCGCTGCGCCGCGCGGCGCGCACCTCGGGGGCTGCGGTCAGGAGGATCCGCACGGGGGCGTCGGGGGCGACGACGGTCGTGATGTCGCGGCCCTCGACGATGACGCCGGGGCGACCGGAGTCGGCCACGAGACGACGGAACAGCACGTTCACCTGCTCGCGGATCACCGGCACGCGGGCCACACCGCTCACGGCGGAGCTGACCCGCGGCTCGCGGATCGCTTCGGTGACCGAGGCGTCCCCGACCCGCACCCAGTACTCGTCGGGGTCGAGCGAGATGGCGTAGTCGAAGTCGCCGGCGGCGTCGACGACCGCAGCCGCGTCGGACGTGTCCGCGCCGTGCTGGAGCACGTGCCAGGCCAACGCCCGGTAGGCGGCACCGGTGTCGAGGTAGCCGAAGCCGAGCCGTCGGGCGGCCTCCTTCGACACGCTCGACTTGCCGCTGCCCGCGGGGCCGTCGATGGCGATGGTGATGGGGTCAGTCATTGAGGCTCGCAATCTTCCACCCGCGTGCCGCGAGACCGTCGGTGGCGACGGAGACGGCGGACGGGACGACACTGATCTCGCCGAGACCGAATTGGGCTCCCGGCGAGTGCTCGAGACGGAAATCCTCGACGTTGACGCCGAGGTCGCCGAGGTCGCCGAACAGCCGGCCCAGTTGACCGGGGGTGTCGTCGACCATGACGACCACCGTCTCGAATCGGCGGTTCTGACCGTGCTTGCCGGGCAGGCGTTCGACGCCCTCGTTGCCGCGGCGGATCGTATCGGCCATCGCGCGACGCGAACCGGGAGCGTCGGGATCGCGGAGCGCGCCGGCGACGGTGGTCAGATCGGCGGCGAGGGCGTCGAGGACGTCGACAACCGGCTGCGCGTTGGCACCGAGGATCTGCACCCACAGTTCGGGGGCGGATGCCGCGATACGGGTCGTGTCGCGGACGCCCTGGCCCGCGAGACGCAGCGACGCGTCCTCCGCCCCGACGAAGCGTCCGGCGAGGAGGGATGCCACGAGCTGCGGCACGTGCGAGATGAGAGCCACGGAGCGGTCGTGCTCCTCGGGGGTCATCTCGACGAGGCTGGCGCCGAGGTCGAGGGCGAGGCCTTCCACGACGGCGAGGTCGCGCGCCGAGGTCTCCTCGTCGCGGCAGATGACCCACGGGCGGCCGAAGAAGATGTCGGCCCGCGCCGAGATGGCTCCGCCGCGTTCGCGACCGGCCATCGGGTGGGACCCGATGTAGCGGGAGAGGTCGACGCCCCGCTCGCGCAGCGCGAGCAACGGTTCGAGCTTGACGCTCGCGACGTCCGTGACGACGGCGTCGGGGTGGGCGCCGAGTTCGCGCTCGATGACGTCGGCCGTGACGTCCGGCGGAACGGCGACGACGACGAGGTCCGGGCGATCGTCGTCACGGGCGGCGCGGCCCGCTCCGTAGTCGACGGCGAGTCGAAGCTGAGCAGGTGACGCGTCCGCGAGGACGACGTCGACGCCGAGCGCGCGGAGGGCATGACCGATGCTCGAACCGAGCAGGCCGGCGCCGACGATGCGGACGAGCCCGCTCGTGCGGACGGCGCGGGCGCGCGCGTCGATGGCGTCGGTCACAACTGCTCCTGAGTGGGATCCCCGGGCGGGGTCTCCGCCTGGCGCGCGAGAGTCAACAGCGCACCACGTTCCACTGTAGTCAACTCGCGTGCCCGACCCGCTGGGAGCGTGCCCAGGTGAAGGGGCCCGAACTGGCGGCGGACCAGGTCCTCGACGGGGTGCCCGACCGCCGCCATCATCCGGCGGACGATGCGGTTGCGCCCCGAGTGCAGCGTCAGCTCGACGAGGCTCGTGTCACCGCTCGCGTCGAGCAGCCGCGCCTTGTCGGCGGCGATCGGGCCGTCCTCGAGCTCGACACCCCGGGTGAGCTGCGCGATGGTCTGCGGCAGCACACGGCCCGACACCTTCGCGATGTAGACCTTCGTGACGCCGAACGACGGGTGCGCGAGGACGTGGGCGAGCTCGCCGTCGTTGGTGAGGACGAGGAGGCCACTCGTCTCGGCATCCAGTCGGCCGACGTTGTAGAGACGCTCGGGCCAGTCCTTCGTGAAGAGCCGCAGGTCGGGGCGCCCCTGGTCGTCCTTCATCGACGACACGACGCCGGTGGGCTTGTTGAGGATGACGTACCGCTTGCTCGTGTCGAGCTGGATCGCGGTGCCGTCGACGTCGACCTGATCGGTCTCGGGGTCGATCCGCGATCCGAGCTCGGTGACGACGACGCCATTCACCCGCACGCGGCCCCCGACGATGTACTGCTCGCAGACGCGTCGCGAGGCGACGCCCGCATTCGCGAGGATCTTCTGCAGGCGGACCCGGTTCTCGTCGGACTGCTCGTTCATCGGATGGTCTCTCCTTCGAATCCCGCGGAGCCGTCGTCCAGCAGCGGGGAGATGGGGGGCAGCTCGTCGAGGGAGTTGATCCCCAGATGGCCGAGCAGCGCGTCGGTGGTGCGGTAGTTGATGGCCCCGGTCTCGGGGTCGGTGAAGGCCTCGGTGATGAGGCCGCGGGCCAGGAGCGTCCGGACGACGGAGTCGACGTTGACGGCGCGGATCGAGGCGACCTGACTGCGCGACACCGGCTGCTTGTAGGCGATGACGGCCAGCGTCTCGAGCGCGGCCTGCGACAGTCGCGACGGCGCCTGGCCGTTCACGAATTCGGCCACCAGGTCGTCGTGCTCGTCGCGGACGTAGAAACGCCACCCGCCGCCGACCTCGCGCAGCTCGAACCCGCGCCGCGGCCCGGAACGCTCCCCGTCGTAGTCGGCGACGAGCTCCTCGACCGCGCGGCGGACGGCGGCGACGGGCGCCCCGACAGCGGCGGCGAGCGAGACGAGGCTCTGCGGCTCGTCGATGATCATGAGGATCGCCTCGAGGCGGCGTGCGATGTCCCCGGCGTCCTGCGAACGCGGTGGCGCCTCGATCTCGGTGGCGTCATCGGTCATAGTCGGCTCCCAGTGTGGCGAGGTTCTCTTCGGACCACCGGTCGGCGGTCCAGCGCAGCGTCAATTCGCCGAGCGGCTCGAGCTGCTCGAACGACAGCGCGGCATGACGGTAGAGCTCGAGGACGGCGATGAATCGGGCCACGACGACACCGGTCTGCGTGACACCGGCGACGAGCTCGCGGAAGTTGAGCTGACCGGCATCCCGCAGCAGCGTCACGACGATCGCGGCCTGCTCCCGGATCGAGACGAGCGGCGCGTGCAGATGGTCCAGCCCGACGTGCGGGATCTCCTTCGGCGCGAACGCGAGCAGGGCGATCGCCGCGAAGTCGTCGGAAGACAGCGTCCAGACGAGCTCGGGTACGGCCCGGCGGTGCTTCTCGTCGAGCCGGACGGCGCGCATGTGACGTTTGCCCTCCCGCTCCAGGCACCGCGCGAACCACGCGGACACCTCCTTGAAGGCGCGGTACTGCAGCAGACGGGCGAAGAGCAGGTCGCGGGCCTCGAGCAGGGCGACGGATTCGGCATCCACCAACTCGCCCTGCGGCAGCAGCCCCGCGACCTTCATGTCGAGCAGCGTCGCCGCGACCACCAGGAACTCGGATGCCTGGTCGAGATCGGCGTCGTCGTCGAGCCCCTTCAGGTACGAGATGAACTCGTCGGTGACCTTGCTGAGCGAGACCTCGGTGATGTCGAGCTCGTGCTTGGAGATGAGGGTCAGGAGCAGGTCGAACGGTCCGTCGAAGTTCCCGAGAGACACGCGGAAGCGATCGCCGGATCCCGTCTCGGCCTCTGGGGTGTCCGCCCGCGGCGGCGCAGCGTCGGCGTCGGCGACGTCCTCAGGCGACGGCGCCACGGGAGACCAGCTCCCGCGCGAGGCGCAGGTACGCCTGGGCGGCGGAGTGCTCGGGAGCGAACTTGGTGATCGGCACGCCCGCGACCGAGGCGTCGGGGAACTTCACCGTGCGGCCGATGACCGTCTCGAGCACGTCATCACCGAAGGCGTCCACGACGCGCTCGAGGACCTCGCGCGAGTGCAGCGTGCGCGGGTCGTACATCGTCGCGAGCACACCGTCGAGTTCGATCGCCGGGTTCAGGCGGTCGCGCACCTTGTCGATCGTCTCGATCAGGAGCGCCACACCGCGCAGCGCGAAGAACTCGCACTCGAGCGGGATCAGCACACCGTGACTCGCCGTAAGCGCATTGACGGTGAGCAGGCCGAGCGAGGGCTGGCAGTCGATGAGGATGACGTCGTAGTCGCCGGCCACCTTGCGGAGCACCCGGGCCAGGATCGTCTCGCGGGCCACCTCGTTGACGAGGTGGACCTCTGCTGCCGACAGGTCGATGTTCGCGGGCAGGATGTCGAGGCCCTCGACCGACGTCGAGACGATGACCTCGTGGGGGTCGCGCTTCGGGTCGAGGAGGAGGTCGTAGATCGTCGCCGTCTCGTGCGTCTGCACGCCGAGACCGGCGGACAGGGCGCCCTGCGGGTCGAAGTCGACCGCGAGCACGCGGCGGCCGTACGAGGCCAGGCCCGCGGCCAGGTTGATGGTGGTCGTCGTCTTGCCGACGCCGCCCTTCTGATTGCACAGCGAGATGATGCGCGCGGGACCGTGGCCGTCGAGCTTCGGCGGGGTCGGGAAGCCGTGGTAGGGGCGACCCGTCGGCCCCATCGGGGTGTCGGTCGCCACCGTCGAATCGACGTCCGCCGTACTCCGCTTGCTCGCCACTGATCTCCCGCCTTCGCCGTGCTCACCCGAGTCTAGTCATCCCGTCGCGACGCGCCGTGGAGCGACTCCCCGCAGGGTGGGGAGCCGGAGCTCATCTCGCGCGCGGGTGCGAGGTGAGATAGACGTCGCGGAGCGCGTCCACGGTGACGTGCGTGTAGATCTGGGTCGTGGCGACCGAGGCGTGGCCGAGGAGCTCCTGCACGACGCGGACGTCGGCGCCGCCCTGCAACAGGTGCGTCGCGAACGAGTGCCGGAGCGTGTGCGGAGAGACGTGCGCGGTGATCCCCGCCCGCTCCGCGGCCTGCTGGATCACGAGCCATGCGCTCTGGCGCGACAGCGGAGCTCCCCGCGCGCCCAGGAACGCTCGCGGTGTCGCGCGTCCGCGGCGCGACAGCTCCGGCCTCACGCGCGTGAGGTAGGCGTCGACCGAGACCCGGGCGTACGAGCCGACCGGGACGATCCGCTCCTTCGAGCCCTTGCCCCGCACGCGCAGGACCTCACCGTGCATGAGGTCGTCGACATCCAGATCGATGATCTCCGAGACACGGGCCCCGGTCGCGTAGAGGAGCTCCAGCAGCGCGCGATCGCGCAAGCCCACCAGCTCGCCCGGCCCGGCGTCCTCGGGCGCGGGACCGGCCGCATCCAACAGCCGGAGCACGTCCTCGACGGGCAGCGCCTTCGGCAGACGCATCGGCGCCTTGGGAGGCCGGAGCTTCGTGGTCGGATCCTCCGTCACGATTCCCTCCCGCGCGAGGAAGCGGTGGAAGCTGCGGATGGCCGACTGCAGCCGGGCCAGCGACGTCGAGGCGGGTGGTGGATCGGATGCCGCGCGCTCCGCGGCGAACCTCGTCACGAGGTCCCCCGTCACGGCGTCGGTGTCGTCGACTCCGTGCTCGTCGAGCCAGTCGAGGTAGCCGGAGAGGTCGCGACGGTACGCCGCGACGGTGTGCGCCGAGAGTCCGCGCTCGATGGTGATGTGCCGGAGGAACGCGTCGACGGCGCGAGCGAGCCTCACGGCGCCTCAGCCCTGCGGTCGGTCCGCGCCCACGGGACGCGAGCGTCCGGGCCACGGCGCGTCGGCGGCGCCGAGCGTCGTCCACTCACGGGAACGGCCGGCAGCGGCGGCCAGGGCCGCGATCACGAGAGACGGGTTCTGGAGCTTCCGCGCCAGGACGGCGTCCACGACGTCGTCGAGCGCGACCCAGCGCACCTCGATGTCGGCTTCCTCGTCGGTGCGGGCGAACGCTTCAGGCGTCGCCGCGAGCCCGCGTGCCAGGTAGATGCGGATGGCCTCGTCGCTGCCGCCGGGGCTCGTGAAGAAGTCCGACAGCACGTCCCACCGTTCTGCGGTCAGGTCGGCCTCCTCGGCGAGCTCGCGCTTCGCCGCCTCGAGGGGGTCCTCCCCCGGCACGTCCAGCAGGCCGGCAGGGATCTCCCATTCGCGGAACCCCACCGGGTGACGGTACTGCCGGATGAGGAGCACGCGTCCCTCCTCGTCGAGCGCCAGGACGGCGACGGCGCCGGAGTGGTCGACGTACTCCCGCACGATCGAGCCCTCGCCGTAGGTGAACGCGTCGCGGCGCAGGTTCCAGACCCGCCCCTCGAAGACTGTCTGGGTCTCGGTCACCTCGACGGTGACGGCGTCGTCCTGCAGCGGCGCGGCATCCGTCACGGCTCAGTCCTCGTTCTCGACGTCGAACAGCTCGCTCGAGCGGTGCCGCTCGAGCGCCGCGGCGATGAGACCGCGGAAGAGCGGGTTCGCCTCGGTGGGTCGCGAGCGCAGCTCGGGGTGCGCCTGCGTCGCGATGTAGTACGGGTGCACGTCGCGGGGCAGCTCGACGTACTCGACGAGATCGAGGTCGGGGTTCAGCCCCGAGAACCAGAGGCCCGCATCGGCGATCTGCTGACGGTACGTGTTGTTGACCTCGTAGCGGTGCCGGTGACGCTCGGTGGCGCGGTCCGAGCCGTACAGCTCCGCGGCGAGGGACCCCTCGGCCAGCGCAGCCTCGTACAGGCCCAGGCGCATCGTGCCGCCCATGTCGCCGCGGTCAAGGATGTCGACCTGCTCCGCCATGGTCGCGATGACCGGGTGCGGCGTCTCGGGGTCGAACTCGCTCGAGGACGCGTCCTCGATGCCCGCGACGTGGCGGGCGTACTCGATGACCATGCACTGCAGACCGAGGCAGATGCCGAGGGTGGGCAGTCCCTGCTCGCGGGCGAACTTCAGCGCGCCCAGCTTGCCCTCGATGCCGCGGATGCCGAAGCCACCCGGGATGACGATGCCGTCGACCGCCGACAGGGCCTTCGCCGCACCCTCGGGCGTCTCGCACAGGTCGGAGGGGATCCACACGATCTGGACCTTCGTCTCCTGCGCGAATCCGCCCGCCTTCAGGGCCTCGGTGACCGAGAGGTACGCGTCGGGCAGGTCGATGTACTTGCCGACGAGGCCGACCGTGACCTCGTGCTTGGGGTTGTGGACGGCGTTGAGGACCTTGTTCCAGCGGGTCCAGTCGATGTCGCCCGCCTTGGCGTCCAGGCCCAGGCGGCGCACGATGTACGCGTCGAGACCCTGGTCGCTGAGCGTCGAGGGGATGTCGTAGATGCTCGGCAGGTCGACGGTGTTGATGACCGCGTCCTCGTCGACGTCGCACATGAGCGCGATCTTGCGCTTGTTGGACTCGGTGACGGGGCGGTCGCTCCGCAGGACGAGGGCGTCGGGCTGGATGCCGATGGAGCGGAGCATCGCGACGGAGTGCTGCGTGGGCTTGGTCTTCTGCTCGCCCGAGGCGCCCATGAACGGGACCAGCGAGACGTGCACGAAGAAGACGTTGTCGCGGCCGAGCTCATGGCGGATCTGGCGCGCCGACTCGATGAACGGCTGCGACTCGATGTCGCCGACCGTGCCGCCGACCTCGGTGATGATCACGTCGGGGCGGGGCTCTTCGCTCGCCTGCAGGCGCATGCGCCGCTTGATCTCATCGGAGATGTGCGGGATCACCTGGACCGTGTCGCCCAGGTACTCGCCGCGGCGCTCCTTGGCGATGACCTCGGAGTAGATCTGACCCGTCGTGACGTTCGCCGCCTGGCTCAGCTCGATGTCGAGGAAGCGCTCGTAGTGGCCGATGTCGAGGTCGGTCTCGGCGCCGTCGTCGGTCACGAAGACCTCGCCGTGCTGGAACGGGTTCATCGTGCCCGGGTCGACGTTCAGGTACGGGTCGAGCTTCTGCATCACGACACGCAGGCCGCGCGCGGTGAGGAGGTTACCGAGGCTGGCGGCGGTCAGACCCTTGCCGAGAGACGAAACGACACCACCCGTCACGAAGATGTGCTTGGTGATGTCGTTGTTTTTGCGTCCCGCGCCCGAAGAGTCCGTCACGGGCTTTCACTCTATCAGCCCTCTCGGGTGCCCGGTCTCAGCGCGCGCGTCCGAGGGCCAGCAGCTCGCGCGCGTGGTCCAGCGCGGCATCCGAGTCGGCCATGCCCGACAGCAGGCGCGCCATCTCGGCGGCGCGTTCATCGCCTTCCAGTCGGCGCACGCTGGAGGCGGTGACCGACCCGTCGTTGGACTTCACGACCGACAGGTGATTGCCGGCGAACGCCGCCACCTGTGCGAGGTGCGTGACCGCGATCACCTGACTCGTCTCGGCGAGCTTGGCGAGTCGCCGGCCGACCTCGATTGCGGCGGCGCCGCCGATACCGGCATCCACTTCGTCGAAGACGAACGTCGGAACAGGGTCGGTCGCCGCGATCACCACTTCGATCGCGAGCATGACGCGACTGAGCTCACCACCGGACGCTCCGCGGGCGACCGGTCGAGGCGAGGCGCCCGGGTGCGGCGCGAGTTGGATCGTCACGACGTCGCGGCCGTGCGCCGCCTCGGCCCCCGGGTCGACGGCGACCGTCAGCCGCGCGTCCGGCAGCGCCAGATGACGGAGTTCCTCGGTGACGGCGTCGCCGAGTCGGGATGCCGCCGCCCGCCGCGCGTCCGTGAGCTCGGCGGCGCGCGAGTCGAGGTCGTCTCGGAGGCGATCGCGTTCGAGGGTGAGTCGCTCGATGCGGTCGCCGTCGTCATCGAGCTCGGCGAGACGGGCGGACCCGGTCGCGAGGAGCGCGATCGCCTCGTCGAGCGATCCATGCGCGCGGATGAGTGCGCCCAGGGCCGCGCGACGCTCCTCGACGGCGGCGAGTTCATGGGGGCCGCCCTCGTCGAGGTCGGCGAGGTATCCGCTCAGCTCGCCGGCGATGTCGGCCACCCGGTACCCGAGTTCCTCGATCGCCGCGGCGTGGCCGCGCAGCGCCTCGTCCGAACCGGCGGCGCGTTCGAGAGCGCGCCGCGCCGCGGCGAGGAGAGCCTGGACGTCGGGCAAGTCGTCCTCGTTCGACAGTGCCGTGTGCGCCGCCGCCGCCGCCATCCGCAGTTCCTCGGCGTTCGCCAGGCGATCTGCGCGCTGCGTGAGCTCGAGGTCCTCCCCCGGCTGCGGGTCGACCGCCTCGATGTCCGCGATCGCGGCCCGGAGCTCCGCTGCCTCACGGGCGCGGGACGTCTGCTCGGTCGTCAGGGTCTCGAGTTCCGCGGCTGCGGTGCGCCAGGCATCCCACACCCGGCGGTACCGGTCGAGCGCGTCGGCGACCGTCGCGCCGCCGAAGCGATCGAGCGCCTCGCGCTGGGCCGCGGCCGACGTGAGCCGCAGCTGATCGGACTGCCCGTGGACGACGACCAACTGGTCGGCGAGGTCGGCGAGCACTCCGGCGGGAGCCGTCCTGCCGCCCACCGTGGCGCGGCTGCGTCCCTCGCTCGACAGTGTCCGCCCCAGGTAGAGTTCCGCGCGTCCGTCTCCGATGGGTTCGACGTCGCCACCGGCATCCCGCACGCGCTCGACCACCGGGCCGTCCTCGGGGACGATCCACACTCCGTCGACCGCGGCCTGATCCGCACCGGCCCGCACCGCGCCCGAGTCGGCACGCTGGCCGAGAAGGAGCCCGAGCCCCGTCACGACCATCGTCTTGCCGGCACCGGTCTCACCCGTCACCGCGGTGAACCCCGGCCCGATCGGCAAGGTCGCCCCCGCGATCACGCCGAGATCCCTAAGCCGGATCTGCTCGATCACAGCGAGGCCTCCGCACCGCCGCGCCAGCCCGCGATGGGGAGCTGGAACTTGCGCACCAGTCGGTCGGTGAAGGCCGAGCGGTGCAGTCGTGCGAGGCGGACCGGGCGTCCCGATCGCCGCACGACCACGCGGGCACCGGGCGGAAGGTCGTGCGAACGGCGTCCGTCGCACCAGAGCACCCCCCTGCCCTGATTCCGCTGGAGGACGTCGATCGACACGGAGGTCTCGGGACCGAGGACGACCGGTCGGGCGAACAGCGCGTGCGCCGACAGCGGGACGAGGCAGAGCGCCTGCACGGAGGGCCACACGACGGGGCCGCCGGCCGAGAAGTTGTAAGCCGTCGAGCCCGTGGGAGTGGCGACCACGACGCCGTCGCACCCGAAGGCCGATAAGGGGCGATCGTCGATCTCGATCATGACCTCGAGCATCCGCTCCCGCGACGCCTTCTCGACCGTTGCTTCGTTCAGGGCCCAGGTCGAGTAGACGACGTCGCCGTCGGCGTCTCGGACCTCGACCGACAGCGTCATCCGCTCGTGGATCTCGTAGTCCCGCGCGAGCGCCCGGCGGATCGCTTCGTCGACGCCGTCCGCCTCGAGTTCGGCGAGGAAGCCCACGTGTCCCATGTTGACGCCGAGAAGGGGGACGGATGCCGCCCGCACCAGCTCGGCGGCGCGCAGGATCGTGCCGTCGCCACCGAGGACGATCGCGACCTCGATGTCGGTGACGTCGATGCCGCCCTCGCCGAGGACCACGGTGTCGAGGTCCCCGAGGGCCGCGGCGAGCTCGGGGTCGTCGCCCGGCACGACGGGCTGGAGGCCGGCCGCGTGCACCGCTTCGACGACCCGACGGGCTCCTGCGACCGTGTTCTCGCGGAGCGCGTGCGCCACGACGAGGATGTTGCGCGTCGCGTCGGTCATGCGGCTCCCGCCAGTCGGTTCACGGTGTCCAACCATTGTGTCGGATTCGCGTCGTCGCTCGTCCCGGGTCGGAGATGGATGAGGAATTCGCGGTTGCCGTGCGTTCCCGCGATCGGCGAGGCGATGACGCCGTGGGTGCCGAGCCCGGCATCCCACGCCGACCACAGGACGGTGGCGACGGCGTCGGCTCGACGCCCGGCATCCGTCACCAGTCCTTCGCGGACCCCGGTGCGGCCCACTTCGAACTGCGGTTTCACGAGCAGGACCAGATCGGATGCCGGGGCGCAGACCGACGCCGCCGCGGGGAGGACGTGCGTGAGCGAGATGAACGAGAGATCGCCCGTCACGAGCGTCGGCACGTCGGCGACGCCGCTCGCCTCGGCGAGGGAGGCGCGCGTCATGTGCCGCACGTTGAACCCTTCGACGACGGCTACTTCCGGGAGGGCCGCGATCTCCGCCGCCAGCTGCCCGTGCCCCACGTCGACGGCGAGCACCCGTGCGGCGCCGCGTTCGACGAGCACCTGCGTGAACCCCCCGGTCGACGCGCCCATGTCGAGCGCGACGCGTCCGCGTGGGTCGACCCCGAACGCATCGAGGGCGGCGAGGAGCTTGTGTGCGGCACGGCTCACGTAGTGGTCGGATGCCGCGACCTCGATGCGCTGCTCGTCGCCGACCTTGACCGAGGCCTTCACAACGGGCTCGCCGTCGACGGTCACCAGTCCCGCATCGATGAGCTGCGCGGCGTGGGTGCGGCTGCGCGCCAGGCCACGGGCGGCCACGGCCGCGTCGAGCCGGCTGGTCATGCGTTCGGGTCGCGGGGACCCGATTCGAGACGCTTCGCGAGCTCGTCGTGCAGCAGTGCGTACGCAGCCGCCCGTTCGCCCAACGGCTGGTCCTCGATCACATCGAGCGTCGAGAGCAGGTCCTCGCGGCGCGCGTCGCCGTCAGCAGCATCCATCGACATGTCACCCACCCTACGCGGCGCGGACGACGGCGGACGTGAACGCGGCGGAGCGGCCGTCAGCGTCGGTGGAACGGGTCCGCGTAGAGCCGCTCGGGCACCCGGAAGCCGTAGATCGCGCGTCCGGTGCCCCAGATCGCCGCGGCACCTGCGCGCACGAGATCGATCGGACGATCGCCTTCGGTGACGATGTGCACGTCGGGCCCGTCGATCCGAACCGAGGCGGAGCCGACGGTCGTCACGTCGCCCTTCACGATCGTCTCGGGGTACGGCTCGTGGAGCTCCCGCAGGTCGCCGACGATGTATGTCGGCCTCGAGGAGTTCGGAGCGGCGAGGACGTGCTTGGGCCGGTCGATGCCGGTGAGCACCAGCACCGACTCGATCCCCGCAGCCTGCGCGCCGGCGATGTCGGTGTCGAGTCGGTCGCCGATGAAGAGCGGATGCCGCGCCCCGAAGCGTGCGACCGCTTCGTCGAAGATCGGGCGCTCCGGCTTGCCGGCCACGGTGGCGAGCCGCCCGACCGCGGTGTGCACGGCGGAGACCAGGGTGCCGTTGCCGGGCGCGATGCCACGAGACTGCGGGATCGTCCAGTCGGTGTTGGTGGCGATCCAAGGGATGCCGCCCTCATCTTCGGGCTGGGCCAGGGCATAGGCCGCTTCAGCGAGCTGCGCCCAGCCGACGTCGGGAGAGAAACCCTGCAGCACGGCTGCGGGACGGTCGTCGGCGCTGCGTGTGACGGTGTAGCCCGCCTTCTCCAGTTCGAAGACCAGTCCGTCTCCACCCACGACGAGGATCGTCGATCCGGTGGGAACCCTGTCCCGCAACAGCCGCACGGCGGCCTGCGGGCTGGTGACCACCTCGTGAGGCTGGGTCTCGAGCCCGAGCTCGGTGAGATGGGAGGCCACAACGCTGTCACGTCGCGACGCGTTGTTCGTGATGTACGCGAGCGGACGTTCGCGCCGCGCTGTATTCAGGCTCTCGACGGCATGAGGAATGCCACCGTCACCCGCGTAGACGACGCCGTCGAGGTCGGCGAGCACCAGGTCGACGCCGTCGAGCGGTGTCGATCGGGAACGCGAGAAGAGACCCATCAGGCGCGGTCCTCCTCGTCCTCCTCCTGAACGGATGCCGGGTCTCCCCCGGCGTCGCCATCCTCGGTGTCGTCGACCTCTTCCCCGGGTTCGTCCTCGGATTCTTCCCCGGGTTCGTCCTCGAGCTCGATTTCATCGATCTCGTCGACCTCGATGGTCTCGGAGTCCGCGTCGATCTCTCCGAGCGCCGCAGCGGCGATGTCTGCACGACGCTGCCACTGTGCGGCCTCCTCGACCTGACCGAGTTCTTCGAGGACGGCGGCTCGCGCAGCGAACAGCCCGGGGCTCCACGGGAAGGCGGTGTCGGGATCGAGTTCGGGGATGTCGAGCTCCTGCAGGGCACGGTCGGGCTGGCCCAGGTCGAGCCGTGCACCGGACATCGCGATTGCGAGCTCGACGCGGACGTCGGTCGGGAGCGACGCCCGGTCGACGGCGCGTCCGACCTCGAGCGCACGGTCGGGTCGACCGACGCCACGCTCGCTGTCGACCATGAGCGCGATCTGGTCGTCACGACCGGAGATCCGGCGGAACGTCCGCAGTTCGCGCAGGGCCAGTGCGAAGTCGCCGACGGCGTAGGCAGTGATCGCGACGGTCTCGCGGACCACAGCGATCCGACCAGCGCTACGGGATGCCGCCAGCGCGTGCTCGTGCGCGAGAGCCGGGTCCTCGTCGATGAGACGGGCAGCCATGGCCAGGTGCCGTGCGACCTGCTCGGCGTTGTCCTTACTGAGAGTTTTCAGCTCGTTCCGGGCCGCGCCGTTCAGGTCGCGGGCCGTGACCTCATCCGGAACGACCGGACCCGCCGGCACGTTCCGACGGTCCGAATCCTGTGGCGGCCGCGAAGACCGACGGTCCCCGTCGCGCTGGGGGTAGCTAGGACGGTCGCCATCGCGACGCGGGTACGAGGGGCGGTCGCCATCGCGCTTCTCGTACGGACGACGCTCCCCGTCACGCTTCGGGTAGCTGGGCCGGTCACCCTCGCGGCGCGGGTAGGAAGGACGATCTCCGTCGCGGCGCGGGTACGCCGGACGGTCGCCATCGCGCTTCTCGTACGGTCGACGCTCTCCGTCACGCTTCGGGTAGGAAGGACGATCTCCCTCTCGACGCGGGTAGGTGGGGCGATCACCGTCGCGCTTCTCGTACGGTCGACGCTCGCCATCGCGCTTCGGGTACGACGGGCGGTCGCCGTCACGACGCGGGTACGAGGGAC
>NZ_KB911460.1 GCF_000383475.1 Microbacterium sp. 11MF
ACCATCGACGACACCGCCGTCTCCGTCATCGGCGACAGCACCACCGAAAGCACCGACGCAGCCACCCCGGCCGCACCCACCGGCACCACCGGAACGCCGTCCACCGACGGAACCGACGGCATCGGCTCAGGCACCCAGGTGGTCGCCCCGATCACCCTTCCGGTGACCGTCGACGACACCGCCGTCTCCGTCATCGGCGACAGCACCACCGTCGGCGGCGGCACGGCCGGCACGCCTGGCACGGGCACAACGCCCGGCGCCCCGGTCACCTCGGGCGAAAACGGGGTCGGCAGCGGTACGCAGATCCTGCTGCCGATCGACATCCCCGTCACCATCGGCGACACCGCGGTCTCCATCATCGGCGACAGCACGGTGACTGACCCTGGCACCGACCCGGTCGACCCGGTCGACCCGGTGGACCCGACCGACCCGGTCGACCCCGTGGACCCGACCGACCCGGTCGACCCGGTGGACCCGACCGACCCGGTCGACCCGGTGGACCCGACCGACCCCGTGGACCCCGTGGACCCGACCGACCCGGTCGACCCGGCAACCCCCGGCACGGACCCTACCAACCCGGCGAACCCGGGCACGGTCTCCGGTGACACTCCGGGCATGGGCACGGACGACCAGATCCCCGGCGCCGGCGCCGCTCCGATGGCGCCCCAGGCCAGCGCGAGCACCCCGGTCGGGACGCTGGCACAGACCGGCGGAGTCGCGGTGACGTGGCTCCCCGCGCTCGCCCTGGCTCTGCTCGCCGCCGGAGCGCTGCTCACTCTGCGGCGACGTACCGTCTGATCTCCCCCGAGGGGGCGGATGCCGCGAGCCTCGACCCGCGGCATCCGTCCCACCCGTGCGCCGATGCAATAGATCGCGAGCGACACCCCGACCCCGGGCCCCTCAGCCCGGCGTGTCGCCCCGAAACCCTTGCATCCGCGAACACCCGCAAACACGCGAACACCCGCGAACACCCGCGAACACCCGCACACACGCCCCCAAACGCCGGATGCCGCGGCCCCCGCCCCGAAGGGAGGGAACCGCGGCATCCGAACCGCGCGCCAGGATTACTTGGCGGCGACCACCTGCAGGGTGATCACGGCGGTGAGGTCGTCACGCAGGCGAATGGTCGCCTCGTGCTCGCCCACGGCCTTGATCGGCGAGGTGATGTGGATCTTGCGCTTGTCGAGGTCGCCGAAACCGGCGGCCTTGACGGCGTCGGCCACGTCGGCGGTCTTCACCGAACCGAACAGACGGCCTTCTGCGCCGGCCTTGACGGCCAGCTTGACCGTGTTCGACTCGAGCGTGTTCTTGAGCGCCACAGCCTCTTCGTGGTCGTGGATCGCGCGGGACTCGCGAGCGGCGCGGATAGACGCCACCTGCTTCTCGCCACCGCGGGTCCAGGCCACAGCGAAGCCCTGGGGGATGAGGTAGTTACGGGCGTACCCGTTCTTGACCTCGATGACGTCGCCTGCGCTACCGAGCCCGGCGACCTCGTTCGTGAGAATCAGCTTTGCCATGTCGGTACTCCTTACCGGCCAGCGCCGGCGTAGGGCAGGAGCGCCATTTCACGGGCGTTCTTGATCGCCTTGGCGATCAGACGCTGCTCCTGCACCGAGACTCCGGTGATACGACGGGCGCGGATCTTTCCACGCTCCGAGATGAACTTGCGAAGCGTCGCGACATCCTTGTAGTCGATGACGCCGACGCGGATCGCCTTCGCGGGAGCGGCGTTCTTCGCGCCCTTCCGCGGCTTGCGGCGATCGCCGGTTGCCTTTCCAGCCATGTGTCTTCCTTAAGAGAGGTGGATGCCGCAGCCCGCGGCATCCGGAATTCGAATCAGAACGGGGTGTCGTCGCCGTAGCTCGTCCCGGGCGCGCTCCAGGCGTCAGGGGCCGAAGACCCGGGCGTGGCCCAGGGCTCGTCTGCCTGCACCTGCGGACGCGACTGCTGCTGACCGCCGCCGAAGCTGCCGCCACCGCCGCCACCATTGCCACCGCTGGACGCGGCGCGGGTGACCTGTGCGGTCGCGTAGCGGAGCGAGGGGCCGATCTCGTCGACCTCCAGCTCGATCGCCGTGCGGTTGTTGCCTTCGCGGTCCTGGTAGGAGCGCTGCTTCAGGCGGCCGGTCGCGACGACCCGCATGCCCTTGGTGAGCGAGCCTGCGACGTGCTCAGCGAACTCGCGCCAGACCGACGCGCGCATGAACAGCGCTTCGCCGTCCTTCCACTCGTTGGCTTGACGGTCGAAGCTGCGCGGCGTCGATGCGATCGTGAAGTTCGCGACGGGCAGGCCGTTCTGCGTGTAGCGCAGCTCGGGGTCCGCCGTGAGGTTTCCCACGACCGTGATGATGGTCTCGCCGGCCATGAGCCTTAGGCCTTCGCAGCCTTGCGGGCGGCCTTGGCCTCAGCGCGCTCCTTCTCGGCGGCGACCTGAGCGATCGCCTCCTCGGCGCGGAGGACCTTGGTACGCATGATCTGCTCGTTCAGCTTGAGCTGACGGTCGAGCTCCTTCGTCGCGTCGCTCGTACCGGTGAAGTTGACGACGGCGTAGATGCCCTCGTTCTTCTTCTGGATCTCGTAGGCGAGACGGCGCTTGCCCCAGACGTCGACGTTGTCAATGGTGCCACCGTCTGCGGTGATGACCTTGAGGAAACCGTCGAGCTTGGGAGCGACCTGGCGCTCGTCGATCTCGGGGTCGAGGATGACCATGAGTTCGTACTGGTGGATGTGCGTCACTAACCCACCTCCTTCGGACTAGAACGGATGCCGAGCATTTCCCGGCATCAGGAGGGTTGATGCACGTGTCCGCTGATTCCGCGCATGAGCGCAGACGGACAACCACAACAGTCTAGCGGATGACCGGCCCGGCCACGGACGCCGCCATCCGGCTCCCCGCCTCCGCCGCCGCGGCGGCCAACTCCGGTGGGCCGACGACCTCGAACGGCACATCGAACCGCAGTGCCCAGGCGAGCACCCCCGCCCACGACCACGACCCGACCCTCACGACGCACGTGCCGTCCGGGCGCTCCGCGAGCTCGGCGTCGCCGAGCCACGGCGCGATCCGCCGAGCCGGCAGCGACAGGGCGATCTCTCCCGTCACGGGCCACCGGTCCGCCGTCTCGGATCCCTTGAACCTGGCCGCGAGATACGTCTGCGCATCCCCCGTCGGGATCTCGCGCGGCTCGAACGAGACCCCGCCGCCCTGGCGGGGTCGCAGCCGGTCGAGCCGGAGGATGCGCCAGTCCGCGGCATCCCGGTCCCACGCCACGACGTACCAGCGTCCGTCCCGAGCGACGACGGCGTGCGGTTCCGCGTGCCGGGCGGGTCGATCGGCGTCGTCGCCGTAGTCGAAGCGGAGCGTCCGGCGCTCGCGTGCGGCGACGCTCACCGCTTCGAGCGCGGCGGTCGCGACCTGCTCGGCCGGCGGCCCCGCCTCGAACCGGATCCCGTCGATGCGGTGGCGCAGGTGCGACGGCATGACCTGCCGCAGCGTCGCGAGGGCTCGGGCCGCGGCATCCGTGATGTCGACTCCGGATGCCGACTGCAACGCGACGGCGATGGCCACGGCCTGCTCGTCGTCGAAGAGAAGGGGTGGCAGTTCGTCGCCCGGGCTCAGTCGGTACCCGCCGTACGGGCCCTTCGCCGCCGTGATCGCGTAACCGAGCTCCCGCAGCCGGTCGACGTCCCGACGGACCGTGCGGACGGTCACCCCGAGCCGGTCGGCGAGTTCCTGACCTCCCCAGTCGCGGCGCGACTGCAGGACGGACAGCAGATCCAGCATCCGGTGCGACGGCGACGACATTCCTCCATCCTGCTCGAGAAGCGGACAGAAACGGTCCTCTACGCGGCGAAGAGTGGATCCCGGCAGACAGCCACCGACCGAAGGACCACCATGACCCTCTCCACCACCACGCACCTCAACTTCCACGGCGACGCCCGCGCCGCGCTCGAGTTCTACGGCCGCGTGTTCGACGGCACCGTCTCGGTGACGACGTACGCGCAGGTCGGCATGCCCGCCGAGGCGCCCGGCGCCGAGAAGGTCGTGTTCGGCATCCTCGTCGCAGCGGACGGCTTCCGCCTCATGGCGTACGACGTCCCGGGCGAGACGCGGGGCGCCGAGGCCGTGGCCGGTTCGACCCGCCGCGAGAACGGTGCCACGATCACCGACCGCGCCTTCTTCGTCTCGCTGCAGGGCGACACCCTTGACGAGGTCGCCGCGCGCTGGGAATCCCTCGCCGACGGCGCGACGGTCATCGAGCCGCTCGCCGCGTCGCCGTGGAGCGCCGGCTTCGGCATGCTCACCGACCGCTTCGGCGTGACGTGGGTCGTCGACGTGCGCGCGGCCCACGCCGGCTGACACCCGGCCGCTGGCACAGAACGTGCACCCGACGCCACCCCGCGAGCAGGATCTCTCGCGGGGTGGCGCTTTCGGTACCGTGGCCGCATGAGCACCCCCGCCTTCGACGCGCGACCTTTGACCGACCCCGTCGACGGGGCCACGGCGCGGGCGTACCGCAGGCAGCTCCTGTCGACGGGGCGCGCGCCGAAGACCGCCGGCTGGGCAGCGGGATGCCTCATCGTCGCCGTCGTCGGGGTCTTCGGCCTCGTCGTCGTCAACCTCATCTTCCGACTCGTGTTCGCCCCGTTCTTCGAGGGCTCACCGCCCGAGGGTGCCGGGTCGATCGCGATCATCCTCGTGGTCGGCCTCATCGCGGTCGGCCTGACCGCCCTCATCGTGAAGGCGTACCGCAACGGCAGTGTGCGCTGGTACCGACTCGACCACTTCGCCCGGGCGAACGGCATGACCTGGTACCCGCAGGCATCCAACCCGCCGCTCCCGGGGATGATCTTCTCGCTCGGCAGTTCGCGCACGGCGACGGACATCCTCCGCGGCGAGCAGCCCCGCCTGGTCGAGTTCGGGAACTACCGGTACACGACCGGGTCGGGCAAGAACCGCACCACCCACCGCTGGGGCTACGTCGCGATACGTCTCGGCACCCCGCTGCCCCACATCGTGCTGGATGCCGAGGGCAACAACACCTTCCTGGGCACGAACCTGCCGCAGACGTTCGACAAGCACCAGCGGCTCAGCCTCGAGGGCGACTTCGACAAATACTTCTCGCTCTACTGCCCGGAGGGCTACGAGCAGGACGCGCTCTACCTCTTCACGCCCGACATCATGGCGAGGTTCATCGACAACGCCGCGCAGCTCGATGTCGAGATCGTCGACGACTGGCTGTTCCTGTACGGCAAGCGCGACTTCTCCACCCTCGATCCGCGGACGTGGGGTTGGCTGTTCTCCGTCGTCGGTGCACTGATGGACAAGCTCGCGCAGTGGGAGCGGTGGCGGGACGACCGGTTGGCGATGCCCGCCGCCGGCGCAGCGGCATCCGGTGTCGTCGGCGGCGCCGCGAGCGGAACATCGCCCGACGGGGTGGCGGGCGCCCTCCCGTTCGCGCCGCCGGTCGAGGCGCTCCGCCCGCCGCCGGGCGTCGCCCCGAGCGGTCGCCGACTGAAGACGGCCGTGCCGTGGGCGACCATCCTGATCGGCGGAGCGATCGTGATCGTCTGGTTCGCGCTGCAGAGCGGGGTGTTCGGGGCGATCTTCAGTCGATGACGGCGGTCGCCAGGACGGATCGGCGCGGGCGCACGATGGGGTCCTGATAGCGCGCGGGCGTCACCGTGATGTCGCTGCCCGCGTCGGACCACGACTCGGCGCCGCGGCGGCCGAGCACCTTGCGGGCCGTCAGGATGCCCCAGACGAGGGGGGCGCCGACGGCGAGCGCGACGGCTCCGAGGACCGAGTGATCTTCCGCGCCGAGGACGGCCTTGCGCTGCCACGCCTCGTGAAGGCGCCCGCCACGGGCGATCGGCACGACGCGCGGCTCGAGCGCACCCCGGCGGCGCATGTCGACGAGCCGTTCGACGTCCGACCACCACGTCGATTCGGTCGCGTCGTGGAAGTAGTTGTCGGCCAGCCATGCGGTGTGGGGATGCCGGAACCGCCGAGCGATCACATCGTCGGCGCCCCCCTGCACGCCGCTCCGACTGAAGACGGTGTTGAGGTGGCTCTTCGAGACCCCGAACGTCGTGAGCGCGATGACGGGCAGGCCCATCGCCATCGCCTCGATCGCGGCCGTGGAACTGACCGTGACGAGCCCTTCCGCGGTCTCGAGCGCCCGAGACATCGGCTCGTGCGAGAAGACGAGGTTGTCGGGCCGATCGCGCAGGAGATCGGTCAGCTCGGTGCGCTCGAAGTGCGTCTCGGCCTCGCCGAGGTCGGGCCGACTGCGCAGCTTGAGGACCACGCGCCGCGTCGGGTCGGCCAGAGCTGCGGCGCGGAGGATCTCGGCGAGCTGGCGCCGTTCCTCGGGCTCGCGCGGCACGATCGCCTGCGCGGCGAAGACGAGGTCCGTACCGCCCATGGCCTCGTGGGCGGGGCGGGCGAACGGCAGGGTGGCCAGACCGAAGCGCATCGTGAGCCCGAGCCGATCCGCCAGCTGCCTGAACGCGCGCAGCTCGCGCTTCGAGTGCACGACCATCAGGTCGCAGTGCCGGCGGTAGAGCGCCGCACCCCGCTGGGCCGGGATCGACATCCCGGGAAGACCCGAGACGACCACCGGGCGCGGCGTGACCCGGTCGATCTGACGCATCACGAGGCGCACGAACGGACCGCGGCCGCCGATGACGACGACGTCGGGGCGGTCCTTCGCCAGCCAGGCGGCGATGTCGTCGTAGGCCACGCGGGTGACCGCCTCGGGACGGATGCCGGTGCCCGCCAACGCCGCATGCTCCTGCGTCACGCTCACCACGAGCGGGGTCTGCACGAGCAGCAGGTGCGGATCGGCGGACGGCGCGGAGTCGATGAGCGCCGCCGACCACTTCACGAAGGAGTCGGCGTCGGCGATCGCGACGACGCGCAGGCGTCCCGGACGGTCACCGCGCATGATCAGGCCGGGACGCGGCGCAGCTTCGCCATCGGAGCCAGCTCGCCGTCGTAGATGCGCTTGACGCCATCTCCGAGAGCCGTCTCGATGACACGGATGTCGCGGACCAGGTGCTCGAGGCCGGTCGGCTCGAGCGATGCCGCATGGTCCGAGCCCCACATCGTGCGGTCGAGGGTGATGTGACGCTCCACTGCGACGGCGCCGAGAGCGACGGCGGCGAGGGAGATCTGCAGGCCCCGCTCGTGACCGGAGTAGCCGACGGGGATGCCGGCGTACCGGTCGCGGAGCGAGGCGATCATCTTGATGTTCGCCTCTTCGGGCTCCATCGGGTAGGTCGACGTGGCGTGCATCAGCACGGTGCGGTCGGTGCCGAGCACCTCGAGCGCACGGTCGATCTGATCGATGGTCGACATCCCGGTCGACAGGATGACCGGCTTGCCCGTGGCGCGGAGGGCCTCGAGGAGCTCGATGTCGGTGAGGCTTGCGGAGGCGACCTTGTGGGCGACGACGCCGAGGTCCTCGAGGAAGTCGACGCTCGGCACGTCCCACGGCGACGCGAACCAGTCCAGCCCGCGCATCGTGGCGTGGTCGCCGATCTCGACGTACTGGTCGCGGTCGAACTCGACGCGGTAGCGGTACTCGAGGTAGGTCATGGTGCCCCACGGCGTCTCGCGCAGGGTGTCGCGCATGTGCGCCGGGGTGGCGATCTCGGGCGTGCGCTTCTGGAACTTGACGGCGTCCGCGCCGGCGTCGGCCGCGACGTCGATCAGCCGCTTGGCGAGCTCGACGTCGCCGTTGTGGTTGAGGCCGATCTCGGCGATGACGTACACGGGGTGTCCGCCGCCGAGCACGTGGTTTCCGATGGTCACCGTCATGGCGAGTCCTTTCGTCGTTACTCCTCTCAGGGTGGGTTCCGACCGTGAATGACGGATGAACCCCCGATGGCGAGGACCGGACGACTGGCTGTCGGATGCGTGCGGTCAGCGCGCGGCGAGGATGCGGTCGGCGAGTTCGCGCACCGCACCGTCGCCACCGCGGCGCGTCAGGACGATGCGTGCGGCCGCCACGACCTCGGGCTGCGCATCGGCGACGGCGACCGGCCAGCCGACGAGCGCCATGGCGGCGAGGTCGTTCACGTCGTTTCCGAGATACGCCGTGTCGGAGAGGTCGACCCCGCGGTCAGCCGCCCACTGCCGCAGCACGGATGCCTTGTCCGCCACGCCGTGGACGACCTCGACCTGCAGCTTCTCGGCCCGCGCCCGCACCACGGCGTTCTGCTCCGTCGAGAGGATCAGGATCGGCACCCCCGCACGGCGCAACAGCGCGACGCCCATGCCGTCGGAGCGGCTCACCCTCACGTGCTCGGTGCCGGCGGCATCCACCCATGCGGAGTCGTCGGTGTGGACACCGTCGAAGTCCGTCACGACCACCGTCGCGGCGATCGGCTCGGCGGGCGCCACGAGGTGGGCGAGCGCCTGGGCGGTCCGCAGCTGGGCGGGGTCGTCGATCTCGATCGACGTCGCCTCGGGCACTTCGACGATCTCGGTGCGGCCGAAGAAACGGTGCCGCGCGCGACGGAAACCGTCGGTCGTGAAGACGTAGAACGCGCCGGTCTCGACGTAGTGCGGTTCCCGCTCCTGCCGGCGGGGACGGTGCGCCGCGTCGTGACCGAGAGCGGATGCGGCACCGTCGGCATCCCGCCGCCAGACGAACTCGTAGCTCTCCCGTGCCGAGAAGGCGCTGTCGGCGCTGCCGCTGCGTACCGCTGCGATGCCGGTGCCCAGGGCGTCGGCCGGGATGAAGGGGCTCGTCGCCTGCAGGAACGCCGTCACCCGCGGCGCGATGCCGTCATCGGCGAGGATGTCGAGGGCGTGCAGGAGTGCACTCTCGGAGCTCGCCGTGTCGCCCGAGATGTCGGCCGGGCGGGCGATGACACGGGCGCCGGCGGCGCGTGCGGCGGCCGCGATCGCCTCGTCGTCGGTGGAGACCACGACGAGGTCGACGGCTCCGGACGCGTGCGCCGCTCGCACGGCACGGACGACGAGCGGCACCCCGCCCACGCGCGCCACGTTCTTGCCCGGCACCCCTTTCGACCCACCTCGGGCAGGGATGATCGCGATCGTCTCGACGGTGCCTGCCACGGTCATCCTCCTCGAAGGGCCTTCCAGGCCCGCTTGCCGCGGCGGCGAGCGCCGCGGAGGGCGAGCTGGATCTCGGTGATCCGACTCGCGCCACTCTGCGCCCCGAGGGCGCGGGCGAACAGTCCGGGCCGGGCACCGCCCGGCAGGCCGAGCGAGCTCAGCCGGGTGCGGGCGAAGTAGCGGTGCCGCTCGTCGGCGGGCGCCCCGGTGAGGAACTCCTCTGCGCGAGCGCGCAGGTGCGCGGCGATCACCGGCTGCATCGCGAAGCCGACCGCGTCGACGAGGTGCTGCATCCGCTCCCCCCGGTACGGCGAATCGGCACGGGTGAGCGCGTCGATGATCGTGACCGGGATGCGGTTGCCGTTCTCATAGGGCGTGAGCCGCTGCAGCAGCAGCTCGGTGCCGACGGCGGCGATGGGGAGTCCGGTCAGCGCCTGCAGTGTCGGGAGGGCGGTCGAGAATCCCGCGACCGCGCCGACGAACGGGGCCCGCAGCGCCAGGACCTCGGCGGGGGTGCCGCCGCGGAACACGGTGAACCGCACGCCGCGACTCTCCGCGTGCGCGGCGAGGTCGTCGATCAGCGCGGGTGCGGCGGACGGATGCGGCTTGAACACGATCGCGCCGGGCGTCCACTCGAGCGCGCGGTCGATCATGTCGCACTGCATCTGCAGTTCCTCGTCGGCGGTGATGAGCTTCAGCGCCGAGAGGTATTGGCCCAGGACGAGCGCGGGCCGATCGAGATCGCCGAGCGCGTCGATGGCGAGATCGTCGGTCGCGGCGGCCACCTCGTCGACGACGGCGCGGAGAGCCGTCGCCGGGACGGGCAACCGGTCGGTGCCGGCGAACAGCAGCGGCTCGACCCCGGGGACGGTGTCGGCGTAGACGACGCCGACCACACGACCGGCGACCGTGTGCGGCCACCGGTTGCGGATGGGCGAATAGGTCATCAGACCGTCGCCGACGATCGACACGGGCGCGCCCATGAAGACGTCGATGAACACGCGCGACGGCGCGACCTGAGGGCTCTGCAGGAACAGCTCGACCGCGTGGTCGCCGATCCCCCAGGCCTGTCGGAGCAGCCGCTCGAGCACGGGCGCCTCACCGACGGTGACCCGCCAGTGCGGCGGCCGCTCCGGCGCGAGCAGTTCGTTGAGGTCGATCACGCGGTCGAAGCGGGACCGCAACGCCGCCAGATGCGGGGCGTCGACGATGCCGTCGCCGGCCTCGGGAATGATCGCGGCGTTGACGGCGACCAGGATGCGACCCGACGACGAGGCGGGGAGGGCACCGGCATCCATCGCGGCCACCGCCGTCATGAGACCGTATGCCGAGTTGAGGACGAAGATCTGGGTCATGCGCTGCGGACCTCGCGCACGAGGCGCGCAAGGATGCGGCGTCGCCGATCCGACAGGCGCGACAGGGCGGGGTCGATCTGGTCCGCGGGGATGGCGCGGAGGAGATCGCGGATGCCGCTGCGCAGCGCCGTGCGGTCGGCGGTCGACATCGCCCGCGCGCGGAACAGGTGGTACGCGCAGACCGACATCGTCGTGGTGGCGATCTTCGGCAGGAACCTGTCGGCGTCGTGGTCGTCTTCGACGACACGGATCGCCTCGGCGAAGGCAGGGAGGAAGTCGAGTTGGCGGCGGTCGAGGACCTGGGTCAGCGAGGTCGTGACGCCGCGGCGGTACAGGATGGCGGGTGCGTCGACGACGGCGAACGACGCCGCCCGCAGATGGAGCCGCCAGATCCACGGTCGGTCCTCCGCCGTGAACAGTCCGGGCTCGAAGTGGGCGAGACCCTGATCCAGGATGCGGCGATGGAACATTCCCGCCCAGGCATAGGGGTAGTCGACCATGGTGGTCTCGTCCGCGGGCAGGATCGCCTCGCGCGGCGACACCGCCCGTCCGCGCCACGCGTGCGGCGCCCTCATCAACCGGCGGCGGCCGTCCGTGTCGGTCACGTGGTCGGTGCGTACGAAGTCGCATTCCAGCCGGCGCATCGAGGCGATGAGACTCTCGAGGCGCTCGGGATGCATCCAGTCGTCGCCGTCGACGAAGCAGAAGAACTCGGTGTCCACGCGCTCGAGTCCCTGGTTGCGGGCGGCGGCGAGTCCGACGGGCTGCGGGTTGGAGATGATCTCCACGTGGGGCATGTCGCGGGCGAAGTGCTGGACCTGCACACGGGTGTCGTCCGTCGAGCCGTCGTCGATGACCACCAGCCGTAGCCGGCCGGGGTCCTGGAACTGGCGTCCGAGAGTCGTGACGGTCGTGCCGATGTAGGGACCCGCGTCTTTCGCCGGAAGGATGACGGTCACGATCGGAGAGGACACGTCGCGATACAAACAAGTGGTCGTGACCGGGAGGTTGCTCCCGGGTGAACGGGCGCTGACCTCGTTCGCGTCGCAGCACAGCAGTACCCCTCGGTCCACGGTTCGAGCTGCTCGGACTCCTCGGCTACCGTTGTCGATCGTCGGGGGGCGCGTCGTCATGGTGCGTGTCCTCGCACACCGCAGACCAAGGAGACCCACATGTCACGTACGCACACCATCTCCGCCGGCTTCGCCGTCGCAACGCTGGCACTGTTCGCCCTGACCGGGTGCGGCTCGGCCGAATCGGGCACCACCACCAACCCCGCGCCGGTCAGCTCCGCTCCCGCCGCCCAGTCCCCGTCCGCTGACGCCGAGGCGCCTACCGGCGACCAGACCACGGCCGAGGCCTGCTCCATCCTGCAGTCCGACATGACCGACCTGTCGAGCGAGATCAACGCCGCGAGCGGCGAGGTCAACAGCGCGATCCAGTCCGGCGACACGAGCGCCGTCCGCGACACCCTCTCCGAGATCGGCGGGAAGATCGACGACGTCTCGGGCAAGATCACCAACCCCGAGGTCTCCGAGGCGTTCGACGCGTACGCCACGGCCTGGGGCAGCTTCGAGAAGACCTTCGCCGAGATCAGCGACGCGGTCGACGCCAAGGACCAGGCTGCGCTGCAGTCCGCCGCCGGCGACATCAACACGGGCGTCACGGCGTTCACCGACGCCGCAGGCAAGATCGGCGAAGCCTGCAACGGCTGAGTCCCCTGTTCGCACGGCGCCCCTCGTCCCTCGGACGGGGGGCGCCGTGCGTCAGGCGAGCCCGAAGGCGACGAGCTCGTCGGCGGTCAGCATCCGGGACCGGATGAGGAACCGCATCCCGGTCGGTCCTTCGACGCTGAACCCCGCGCCGCGCCCGGGCACGACATCGATCGTGAGATGCGTGTACTTCCAGTACTCGAACTGGGATGCCGACATGTAGACCTCGATCGGATCGTCGATGCCCGCGTCGATGTCGCCGAGCTTCACGTCTCCCGGTCCGGTGAGGAACATCCCGATCGGGAAGCACATGGGACTGCTGCCGTCGCAGCATCCGCCGGACTGATGGAACATCAGGGGTCCGTGCTGCGCGGTGAGGGTGCGCAGCAGAGCCGCCGCCTCGTCCGAGACGGCGACTCTGCTGTAGGTGGTGTCGGTCATGGGGTGTCGGCTCAGAAGAAGCCCATCGCGCCCTCGGCGTAGGACACGAGCAGGTTCTTCGTCTGCTGGTAGTGGTCGAGCATCTTGAGGTGGTTCTCGCGACCGATGCCGGACTGCTTGTACCCGCCGAACGCGGCGTGCGCGGGGTACTGGTGGTACGTGTTCGTCCAGACGCGACCCGCCTCGATCGCCCGTCCCGCACGGTAGGCGGTGGCGCCGGAGCGGCTCCAGACGCCCGCACCGAGGCCGTACAGGGTGTCGTTGGCGATCGAGATGGCGTCGTCGAAGTCGTCGAAGCTCGTCACCGAGAGCACCGGGCCGAAGATCTCCTCCTGGAAGATGCGCATGTCGTTCGTGCCCTCGAACACGGTCGGCGCGACGTAGTACCCGCCGCTGAGCTCGCCGCCGAGGTCGACCCGCTCGCCGCCGGTGAGCAGCTTCGCGCCGCCCTGCTTGCCGATGTCGATGTAGCTGAGGATCTTCTCGAGCTGATCGTTGGATGCCTGGGCCCCGATCATCGTGGCCGGGTCGAGGGGATTGCCCTGCACGACCTTGCCGACGCGCTCGAGACCGTCCGAGAGGAACGAGTCGTAGATCGAGCGCTGGATGAGCGACCGAGACGGACACGTGCAGACCTCGCCCTGGTTGAGGGCGAACATCGTGAAGCCCTCGAGCGCCTTGTCGTAGTACGCGTCGTCGGTGCGGCTGGCGACGTCCTCGAAGAACAGGTTCGGGCTCTTGCCACCGAGCTCGAGGGTGACGGGGATGAGGTTCTGCGAGGCGTACTGCATGATGAGGCGGCCCGTCGTCGTCTCACCGGTGAAGGCGATCTTGCGGATGCGCTTGTGCGAGGCGAGCGGGGCGCCCGCTTCGATGCCGAACCCGTTGACGATGTTCACGACGCCCGCGGGCAGCAGATCGCCGATGATCTCGAACAGGAACAGGATGGATGCCGGGGTCTGCTCGGCCGGCTTCAGCACGACGCAGTTGCCCGCCGCGAGGGCGGGGGCGAGCTTCCACGTGGCCATGAGGATCGGGAAGTTCCAGGGGATGATCTGCCCCACCACTCCCAGCGGCTCGTGGAAGTGATAGGCCACCGTGTCCTCGTCGAGTTGGCTGAGCGTGCCCTCCTGGGCCCGCAGAACGCCCGCGAAGTAGCGGAAGTGGTCGGCGGCGAGCGGGATGTCGGCGGCCAGCGTCTCGCGGACGGGCTTGCCGTTCTCCCACGTCTCGGCGACGGCGATCTTCTCGAGGTTCTGCTCGATGCGGTCGGCGATCTTGTTGAGGATGACGGCGCGCTCGGCGGGCGTCGTCTTCCGCCACGACGCGAACGCCTGCCAGGCGACGTCCACGGCGCGGTCGATGTCCTCGACGGTGCCGCGGCCGACCTCGCAGAACGGCTTGCCGGTGACGGGGGTGATGTTCTCGAAGTACTGGCCCTTCACGGGCTCGACGAACTCGCCCCCGATGTAGTGGCCGTAGCGCGCACGGTACTCGGCGACCGAGCCCCGCTGGCCGGGTGCGGCGTAGGCGCTCGAGACGCCCTCTTCGACGATGGTCATGCTGTCTCCTTCGACGGACATGGATGCGGCGTCCTCGCCGCGGATCGGATTGCCCGCACGCTACGCCGCCCGAGGTTGCATCGGGTTGCGCGGGCGGCGGCGTGCGCGGATGCGGACGGGCGGGGCGACCGCGCGGATGCAATAGATCTCGCGCGACACGCCCCGCCCCGGCATCCGATCCCGGCGTGTCGCGTCGGATCCCTTGCATCCGCGGACACCCGCAAGCGCGCCAGCCCCGCGGAGCTTCGTCAGCCCAGCGCCTCGATGCGGGCGACGAGGCCAGCGCGGCGCGGCGACCGGGCCGGCAGCATCCCGAGGCAGAGGCGCAGCACCTCGGCATCCTCGGATCCCTCGGCCGTGTCGGCGTAGGCGAGGAGGACGTCCACGCCCGCCTCGGTGAGGAGCGTCTCGCGCAGGGTCGCGCGGACGGATTCGCGGAGCGCGTCCACTCCGGGGGCGACGGACTCGGGCAGGACGGCGCCGGGGTAGGCGGCGAGCGCGACCCGGTGCGCACCGCGCCCGAGGAGCGACACGACGTGCTGCACGTCGGTCTCGAGCTCGGAGGGCAGCCGGTAGGGGCGCGACAGCGGCACGAGGTGAGGCGCGCGCTTCTCGAGCACCTTCCGCAGCCGCACCATCTCGGGTCGCAGGGTATCGACGGCCGGCTCGCCGTAGACGAGCTCCGCCAGGGCGTCGGCCGACAGCCCCTCCCGGTGGGTCGCGAGCATGAGCAGGATCTCGGCGTGCCGGGCACTGAGCTCGACGACGGATGCCGCGGCATCCCCCGCTGTCTCGAGCAGGGCACGGTCGCGCCCGAGCACCCGCAGGGTCGCGTGGGGGCGCGTCGCGGGGCGCGTCGCCCGGCGCCTGGGCGTCGCCGCCCGGGAGCGCAGGCGTCCGACGAGCAGTTCGCTCTCGATGGCGCGGGCCGTGGCGTCGACGAGCAGCTGCGCCTGAGGGGTCACGGCCTCCGACCCGCCGGTGACGTCGATGACGCCGAGCAGACGCTGCGTCTCGGGGTCGTGGACAGGCGCAGCGGTGCACGACCACGGCTGCACGTACCGGTTGAAGTGCTCCGCCTGTCGGATCTGCACGGCGCGGTCGAGGGCGAGGGCCGTTCCCGGCGCGGAGGTGCCGACGGATGCCTCGGCCCAATCTGCACCCGCGACGAAACCCATGTCGCCGGTGAGCGTGCGGATGCCGCGGTCGCCCTCGACCCAGAGGAGGCGGCCCGAGGCATCCCCGACCGCGACGACGACGCCGGAGTCCTCTGCGGAGCCGGGGAGCAGCAGCGAGCGCACCATCTCCATGACACCCGCCAGGGGGTGCGCGCGTCGGTACGCCTCGAGTTCGTCGGCGGTCATGTCGAGCCGCGGCAGGCCTTCGGCGGCGGCATCCGAGGCGAGCGAGCGACGCCACGACTCGCGGACCAGCGGACGGACGTCGGCGAGACGCGGATCCCCGGTGTTCCCCGCGAGGAGCTCTTCGTGAGCGCGTTCGATCAGCAGGCGCGAGGTGGCGGGTGCGACCTCGGTCCGGGCGGACCACGGCGAGCTCATGGGGCTCCGATCATCGTCGAAGGAGCGATGCCGGCCAGTCTAGGTCGGGCTGCCGCGCGGCGACAGGCTCAGCGACGGAGGAGGTTGCCGTCTGCCCATTCGCCGAGCTGGGTCAGGATCGGTGCCAGGCGGCACCCCGCCTCGGTCAGCGCGTACGTGACCGCGACCGGCGGGCCCGGTTCGACCTGGCGCGCGATCAGGCCGGCGTCGGAGAGCTCGGTGAGTCGGTCCGACAGGACGGCGTCGCTGATGCCCGAGACGGCACGGCGCACTCCCGAGAACGAGAGCTCGCCCTCACCGAGGACGTCGAGGATCATGCCGTTCCAGCGTTTGCCGAGGATCGAGAACGCGTGCGAGACCGCGGCGTCGCACTGTCGCGCGTCGTGATCATCGGCCATGGATACATCGTAGGCGTGCTAGCGTTCACGAAGCCGCTATGTTTTCCATAGTCACTCTGATCGGAGAAGCACATGACCCTGTTCCGTCTCGATGCCAGCATCCTGCCCGCCACGTCCGCCAGCCGCGAGCTCGGCGACCTCGTCGAGGCGGAGTGGCTCGCCGCCCACCCGTCCTCCACCGTCGTGCGGCGCGATGTCGCCGCCGACCCGATCGTCGCGACCGCCTGGCGGGACTCGGTGACCGCCGGCTTCACGCCGGTCGAGGAGCTGACCGACGGACAGGGTGAGGCGATCGCGCTCCGCACGCGTCTCGCCGACGAGCTGATCGACGCCGATGCGCTGCTGTTCACCGTGCCCCTCTACAACTACGGCGTCTCGCAGCACGTGAAGACCTGGTTCGACCTCGCCTACACGGATCCCCGAATCGACCCGCAGGGGACGGCGCTGCGCAGCAAGCCGGCGACCCTCGTGACCGTCCTCGGCGGCAACTACGCGCCCGGCAGCCCGCGCGAGGGCTGGGACCACTCGACCGGGTGGCTCCGCCGCGTGTTCGAGGACGTCTGGGGTCTCGAGCTCACCGTCGTCCACCGCCCCTTCACACTGGTGGGCGTCAACCCCGCGCTCGATGCCTTCACCGACGCCGCGGCCGAGCTCAAGGCCGGCGCGGAGCAGGCCGCGGTCGACGCCGGTCGCGCCCTCGCGGCATCCCGCGCCGCCTGAGTCGGGTGTCGCCCGTCACGACTCGCCGCGCGGCGGTGCAGATCGTGACGGGCGAACGGCCTCACGGAGCCGCCGCTCCCGCATCATGGACGCATGGCATCCGCGAAGAGCGTCACCGGCACCGTCGTCCGTCGCCTCACCCGGTGGGGCACGGCATCCGTCCTCGTCGGCGGCGCGCTCACGCTGGTCCCCCGGACCCGCGCGTTCGGCGTGCAGACACTGATGTGGGGGGCCATCGACGCTGGTCTCGCGGCGTTCACCCGCCGGCAGCAGACCGTCCCGAAGAAGCGGATGCTGCGCCGCATCCTGCTCGTGAACGCGGCGCTCGACGTGGGCTACGTCGCGACCGGCGCGCACCTCGCCGCGCGGACCCCTTCGTTCGGCGGTCGCCTGGGCGCGGCCGATGCCCGCGGACACGGCCTGGCGATCGTCATCCAGGGCGCGGCTCTGTTCGTCATCGACCTGACGGCGGCCCGGCGCCTCTGACACGACCCTTGCGCCGCTCACCCCGGCCGTGTCAATGTTGCTTTACAGTAAAGCGACCTTGACACCTGGGAGAGCATCATGACGAACACGGACGGGACCGCGCCGAACATCGACCGCACCCGCTGGGGGCGCCTCCGCGGCGGCGGCGGCACTCCCGCGATGGCGATCGCGATCCCGGCCGGCCTCGTCCTCGCCGTCCTGGTCGGCATCATCGCCGCCGCGATGTGGGATGCCCCCACCCCGCCCGTCGTCGTGGGCATCGGCTTCACAGTCGTCACCCTCCCCGCGCTCGTCGGCCTGGTCTGGGTGTTCCTGGTCGATCGCAACACGCTGCGCGGCGCGATCGACCGGCCCGAGGAGTCGGTCGAAGGCGCCTGGTACGACAAGGCCGCGCAGGGTGCCTTCTCGGACATCCTCCTCGTCGTCGGGCTCGGCACGGCGTTCCTCGCCATCACCGGCATCCGGATCGACGTGCTCATCGCCCTCATCGGCGTCCTTCTCGTCGCGATGGGCAGCTTCACCGTCCGCTACCTCGTCGCGCGGCGCCGGGGCTGAGGGTGCGGAACACACTGCCTGCGCTGCGACAGGACCGGGGCTGGTCGCAGCAACGCCTCGCGGACGAGCTCGGCGTCTCGCGTCAGACGATCATCTCGATCGAACGCGGCCGATTCGACCCGAGCCTGCCGCTCGCGTTCCGCATCGCGCGTCTGTTCGAGACGTCGATCGAGACCGTGTTCGAGCCCGACGACGCCGACTGAGTCAGGCTCGCGCGGCCCACCAGTCGCGCAGGCGCTGCTCGGCGACCTCCGGCTCGACGACGCCCTCATCGAGGCGGATGTCGAGGAGGAACCGGTACGCCTCGCCCACCTCGCGACCGGGGCGGATGCCGAGAACCTCCTGGATCCGGTTGCCGTCGAGCGCCGGGCGCATCGCCTCGAGCTGCTCCTGCTCGGCGAGCTGCGCGATCCGCGTCTCGATGTCGTCATAGGCCGAGCGCAGGCGACCCGCCTTGCGCTTGTTCCGCGTGGTCACGTCTGCCCGCGTGAGGATGTGGAGCCGTTCGAGCTGCTCACCCGCGTCGCGGACGTAGCGTCGGACGGCCGAATCGGTCCAGGCGCCCTCGGCGTACCCGAAGAAGCGCAGGTGCTGCTCGATGAGCTGACACACGGCATCCGTCGTCGCGCCGTCGAACTTGAGGGCCTGCAGGCGCTTGCGGGCCATGCGGGCGCCCTTGACGTCGTGGTGATGGAAGCTGACGGCGCCGCCCGGCTCCAGCTTGCGCGTCGCCGGCTTGCCGATGTCGTGCAGGAGCGCCGCGAGGCGCAGCGTCACGTCAGGCGCCGCGCCCGGGTGCCGCTGCTTCTCGAGGTCGATCGCCTGCGCGAGCACCGTGAGCGAGTGCTCGTAGACGTCCTTGTGGTGGTGGTGCTCGTCGACCTCGAGCCGCAACGCGGGGACCTCGGGCAGGAACAGTTCCATGAGGCCGGTATCGACGAGCAGACGGATGCCGCGGTCCGGCGCGTCGGTTGCGAGAAGCTTCACCAGCTCGCCCTGCACACGCTCGGGGCTCACGATCGACAGGCTCGGTGCCAGGCGGGTCATGGCCTCGAGGGTGGCCGGGTGCACGTCCATGCCGAGCTGGCTCGCGAAGCGCGCCGCGCGCAGCATCCGGAGCGGGTCGTCGCCGAAGCTGACGTCGGGGTCGGTCGGGGTGCGGAGCGACTCACCGACGAGGTCCTCGACGCCGCCGGTCGGGTCGACGAGGGAGGGACCGGGGATCCGCAGCGCCATCGCGTTGACCGTGAAATCACGCCTGACCAAGTCTTGCTCGAGCGTGTCGCCGAACTCGACGGTGGGCTTGCGGGTCGTGCCGTCGTAGCTGTCGGCCCGGTACGTCGTGATCTCGACCTGCTCGCCGCGGACCTTCGCACCGATCGTGCCGAACGCGCGACCGATGTCCCACGTCGCCGTCGAGAGGGGTTTCACGATGCGCAGGATGTCGTCGGGGCGCGCGTTCGTCGTGTAGTCGAGGTCGTTCACCCTGCGGCCGAGCAGCGCGTCGCGGACGGGTCCGCCGACGATCGCGAGCTCGTACCCGGCATCCGCGAACGCACGGGCGAGCGCGGCCGACACGGGAGCCTCGGCGAGCGCGCCCAGGCGCGCGAGACCCTCGGCCATGTTCAGCATGCCTACGAGCCTACCGAGCGTCGCCGGGGGCTCCGGTGGGTGTGCACCGCCCCGCGCGCCGGCCGGTCAGACCAGGCGCAGGAACCCGGTGAACACGAGCTCGCGCACGCGCGGCAGGAGGTCGGCGCGGAGAGCCCCGGCATCCACCTCGAGCAGGTCGGCGATCGCGTCGATCAGCACGCCCAGCGGCAGGTCGCCGTCGGATGCCCCCACGAGGGCCGCGAGCGCCGGGTCGACGTTCAGCACGCGCCCGAACCCGCCGCCCTGGTGCAGCTCGATGACCGACGGCTCCTCCGCGCCCGGGCGGTGGTGACGGGCCTCGGTGACGTCCGGGCCCACGATGACGGTCGTGTCGGCGAGCGCGTCGTCGTCGAGCAGTCCGAGCCGGTCCCACGCGGCGAGCGCCTCGCCGAGGTGCGTCCCGAGAGCCCCGCCCACCGGCTGGGTGACCCGCTCGTAGCGGGCGAGGGACGGCATCCCGATCGGCGTACGCCGCAGCAGCAGGTACCCGAACCCGACCGAGCTCACGCCGCGTTCCGCGAAGTCGGCGAGCCACGCGTCGATCAGGCGCGCGTACTCGGGGCTGCCGGGGGTCGTGCCGCCGTCTCGCACCCACAGCTCCGCGTACGCGAGCGGGTCGAGGCGTTCGCGTTCCACGATCCACGCGTCGAGCGGGTGAGTGGATGCCGCGACCCACGCCCGCACGCGCTCGAGACCGTCGGCATCCTCCCTGTACTCCCAGTTGCCGAGCAGCTGCGCCGTGCCGCCGGGGGCGAGGACGTCGCCCACGCCCGAGACGAACGCGGCGACGAGGTCGTCGCCCGCGAAACCGGCATCGCGGTACTCGTACTCGGGCACCCCGGCGACGCGCGGGGTGATGACGAACGGCGGGTTCGAGACGACGCGGTCGAACTCCTCGCCGGCGACCGGTTCGAACAGGCTGCCGTGGCGCACCTCGACCCCGTCGACGTCGTTGAGGGCTGCATTGAGCAGGGTGAACCGCAGCGCGCGCTCCGAGACGTCCGTGGCGACGACGCGCGGTGCGCTCCGCCGAGCACGCAGGGCCTGGATGCCGCATCCCGTCCCCAGATCGAGCACGCGCTGCGCGGGGGTGTCGAGCTGCAGTCCCGCGAGCGTGAGCGACGCGCCGCCGACCCCCAGCACGTGTCCCGTCGGCAGGGCGCCGCCGAGCGCCGCCTCGTCGAGGTCGCTCACGATCCACCACTGACCGGAACCCCCGGCATCCGCGTACCCCTGCGGGCGCAGCAGCGCGGTCGGGGTGACCGTGTCGGCGCCGAGCCGCACGAGACCCAGCCGCTCGAGGCCCGCCGCCCCGGCCGTGGGCAGGGCGGCGTCGACGTCGGTGACGGACGCCGGGTCACCGAGGAAGAGGAGTCGGCACAGCACCGCGAGCGCGTCGGCGCGGTCCGCGAGGCCCCGGCGGGCGGGAGCGAGCAGCCCGCGGCCGATCGCGTCGTCGGCGATCGCCCCCCACGCCGCCCGCACCGCGTCGGCCGTGTAGCCCGCCGCGGCGAGGTCCGCGCGGAGCGCGACGATCGAAGACGGGTCGGGATGCCGGGAGTCGCTCACCCACCCATTCAACCGGCCCTCGCACGCAATCAGGGGCTCTGCAGGGCAGTGACCCTAGAATCGCTCCCGATGGTGCGGTCATGGATCGCACGGGAATCGACCTCTTCATGACCTTCATCTCGCCTGTTCCGGGCCGACGTCCGCCGCGCCGACCGCGCTGGCTGCGTGCGGCGACAGCGGCGAGCGCGGCCATCGCCCTCGCTGCTCCCGCCCCGGCCGCCTTCGCCGCGGTGGACGGTGCCGGGGACGACGAGACGGCGACCGCAGTCCTGGCGCCGGCGAACGACGGTGTGCTCTCGGCATCCGCCCCCCTCACACTCACCCTCTCCGCCGACAACGCCGGCACGGACGCCCTCGCGGCCGGCCAGGCGACCTTCGAGATCGGCACGCGCGCGCTGACCACGAGCGACACCCTCGACTCCTGGCTCGAACGCGGCGCGGCGGCGGTGCCGTTCGACGCGGTCGGCGAGACCGACGTGCCGGCCGTCGCCGGACAGCAGTCGACCTCGGTGTCGGTCACCGTCGACCCCGACGAGCCCGCGGTCCAGGACCTCGCCCCCGGTGTCTACCCGGCTCGTGTCGTCTACCGCACCGGCGACGAGACCCTCCGCGCGCAGACGGTCGTCGTCGTGCCGCGGACGGGCGAGCCGGCGCGTCGCGCGGGTGTCCTCGTCCCGATCACGGCCGGGCCGCAGGCGACCGGCGCGCTCGGCGCCGATGCCCTTCGCGAACTGACGGCGGAGGACGGCGATCTGCGGCAGCAGCTCGACGCCGTCTCCGGAACCGACGCGATCCTCGCCGTCGACCCCGCCATCACCGCGTCGATCCGCGCGCTCGGCAAGGCCGCGCCCGCCGATGCCGTGACGTGGCTCGATGAGTTGATGGCCCTTCCGAACGACCGTTTCGCATTGCAGTACGGCGATGCCGACCTCGCCGCGCAGGTCGGCGCGGGAGCGACGGCCCCGGCGCGGTTGACCTCGTTCGCGGCGTACCTCGACGCGGCGAACTTCGAGGCCGACACCGGCGCCGGCGGAGCGACGCCCGCCCCCAGCCCGACTCCCGGCGCACCCGTGGTGCCCACTCTCGACGAGCTCTTCGACGTCGGAGCCGACCGCGGTTCCGTGTTCTGGCCCGCGACCGGAACGGCCGGCGCCGAGACCGCCGCCGCCCTGGGCGCCCTGACCGGCACCGACGACACCCCCGTCACGCTGCTGCCGAGCTCGGTGGTCGGATCGGATGCCGCGGCCCACGCCACCGCCGGAGGCGCCGATCTACTCGTCTACGACGAGGGGCTCTCGTCGCTCCTCGCACAGGCGTCGACCACGGCAGACGCCGCCGAACGTGCCGACATCCTCGCGGAATACACAGCGCGCGCCGCACTGACGGCGCCCACCGGCCCGCTCCTGGTCACCGTGGATCGCGCGACGGGCCGCTCCGAAGCGGCGCTCCGCGACGCGATCCGCGCGGCGACGGCGCTCCCCTCATGGTCCACCACCGACCTCGGCGCTCTGCTCGCCACCGATCCGACGGCCGTCGCCCTGACCTCCGTCGCCCCCGACGCCGACCGCGTCGCGGTGATCACCGAGTTCCGCGACGCGCAGACCGGCCTCTCGCGCATCGCCGGCGTCCTCGAGGATCCCTCACTCCTCGCTTCTTCCGAACGGGCGACAGAGCTGCAGCTGCTCGGCAACGCGTGGCTCGGTGATCGTGAGGGGTGGGATGCCGCGATCCAGATGCAGCGCGAACGCATCGCGACCTGGACCGACGGCGTCGCCCTCGTCCCCGGCGGTCCCATCACGCTCGCGGGCTCGTCCGCACCGCTCGTCTTCACGGTGCGCAACGATCTGCCGTGGCCGGCCCGTCTCGACCTGCTCGCCTCGCCGGGAGACGCCCGCCTGGTGATCGAATCCCGCACCGAGGTGGAGATCGGCGCCCAGCAGACCAGTCGCGTCGCGATCCCCGTCTCGGCCCTCGTCGGCAGCGGCGAGTCCTCGGTGCAGCTCCAGCTGCGCACCCGCGCCGGTGTCGACATCGGTCCCGGTGAAACGATCCGCGTCTCGGTGCGTGCCGAATGGGAGGCGGTCTCCGTCATCATCCTCAGCGCCCTCGTCAGCGTCCTCCTCGTCTTCGGTGTCGTCCGCACCATCCGACGACGCCGACGGATGCCGGTGGACGCCTGATGGCCGGCCTCGGCCGCGCGAGCGCCACCGTCGCCGCCGGGACCATGGCGTCCCGGATCGCCGGCCTCATCCGCAACATCGTCCTGACCATCGCGCTAGGCACCGTCGGAGCGAAGGCGGCCGACTCCTTCGCCATCGCGAACCAGCTGCCGAACTCCGTCTTCGCGCTCATCTCCTCCGGGCTGCTCGCCGGGGTGATCGTCCCGCAGATCGTCAAGGCGGTGAAGACCCACGACGACCGGGGCGACGCCTTCGTGTCGAAACTCCTGACGCTGGGCGTGCTCGCCCTGCTGGTCGTCACGGCGGTCGCCGTGATCGCCGCCCCCCTGCTGGTCGAGATCTACGCGGGCGAGTTCACGGAAGAGGCGAAGACCCTGACTCTCGCCCTCGCGTACTGGTGCCTCCCGCAACTGCTCTTCTACGGCTTGTACGCGCTCGTCGGCGAGATCCTCAATGCGAACCGCGTCTTCGGCCCGTTCGCGTGGTCTCCGATCGTGAACAACGTGATCTCCATCGCCGGCTTCGGTGTCTTCATCGCGCTCTTCGGCACGTACGAAGCCGCCACGGGCTGGACCGCGGGGATGATCGCGTTGATGGGTGGCACCGCGACCCTCGGCATCGTCGTGCAGGCCGGCATCCTCTTCCTGTTCTGGCGACGCGCAGGCCTCCACGTGCGGCCTGACTTCCGGTGGCGGGGCATCGGTCTCCGCCAGATCGGCCGACTGGCCGGCTGGACCTTCCTCATGGTCGTCGTCGGCCAGGTCGCCGGGGCGTTCCAGGTCAACATCGTGGGCGCCGCGTCGGGCCCCGCAGCCGCCGGAGCGACCCTGCAGAACGCCTGGCTGCTGTTCATGCTCCCGTTCTCCGTGATCGTTTTGTCGCTGGGCACGCCTTACTACACGAAGCTCAGCGAGCACGTGGCAGAGGGACGGACGGATGCCGTCACCGCCGACCTGTCCTCCCTCACCCGCACGGTCGGCATCTTCATGGTCGGCATCCTCGCCGCCATGTCCGTCGCCGCCGTGCCGCTCTCGCGTCTGTTCACCCCTACGCCCGAGAAGGCGATCGCCTTCGCCTTCGTGCTCGGCGCCTATCTCGTCGCTCTCCTGCCCTTGTCGTTCCAGTTCGGCATCCAACGCACGTTCTACGCTCTGAAGGACACGCGCACGCCGTTCTTCTACACCCTGGTGCAGGCCGCGATGGTCATCGCTACGGCCGTGACCGCCTCCGCCCTGCTGAGTGCCGGCATCCTCCCGCTCACCTGGCTCGCCGTTGCCATCGCCCTCGGGCAGTCCGTCGCCAACATCGTGCAGTTCGCTCTCGCCGTGTCACTTCTGCGACGCAAGATCGGCCCGCTCGGGCTCGGCGGTGCGTTCCGCGGCATCCTGCGCTTCCTGCTCGCGGCGGTCCCCGCCGCGGCGGCCGGGTGGGGCGTCTTCCTTCTCTTCGGCGGCGTGCACGGCTGGACCGTCTCCGACCGCTTCCTCGGCTTCCTCGGCGCCGCACTCATCGGCGGCACCACCCTCGTCGTGTACGCCGCCATCCTCGCGGCGTTCCGCACTCCCGAGCTCGCCACGGCGGGCCGCGCGCTCCGACGCTTCCTGCCCGGCCGCTGACACGGGCCCGCGTCCCCAGGCGACGTGGAATGCCACGCGACTAGCATTGGTTGGACGTGTCGGGGCGAGGAATTTCGCCCCGATGGAGAAGGGATTCATCGTGCGCAAGGTCATCATCATCGGCTCGGGCCCCGCGGGGTACACCGCGGCCATCTACGCAGCCCGCGCGAACCTGTCGCCCCTCGTGGTGGCGAGTTCGGTCGAGGCCGGCGGTGAGCTGATGAACACCACCGAGGTCGAGAACTTCCCCGGGTTCCCCGAGGGCGTCATGGGCCCGGACCTCATGGCCAAGATGCAGGAGCAGGCCGAGAAGTTCGGCGCCGAGGTCGTCTACGACGACGTCGTCTCGCTCGACGTCTCCGGCGACATCAAGAGCGTCACCCTCGGACGCGGCGAGACCCACGAGGCTGAGGCGATCGTCTTCGCCACCGGCTCCGCTCCCCGCAAGATCGGCATCGAGGGCGAGACCCGTCTGTCGGGCCGCGGCGTCTCGTACTGCGCGACGTGCGACGGCTTCTTCTTCCGCGAGAAGGTCATCGCCGTCGTCGGCGGCGGCGACTCCGCGATGGAAGAAGCGACGTTCCTCACCAAGTTCGCCTCGAAGGTCTACGTGATCCACCGTCGCGGCGAGCTCCGCGCCTCGAAGATCATGCAGGACCGCGCGAAGGCGAACGAGAAGATCGAGTTCGTCTGGAACAGCGAGGTCATCGACGTGCTGGGTGAGGATGCCGTGACCGGCGTGCGCCTCCGTGACACCGTCGACGGCTCCGAGCGCGACCTGGCCCTCGACGGCGTGTTCGTCGCCATCGGCTACGACCCCCGCACCCACCTCGTGCACAACGTCCTCGACATCACCGAGCACGGCACGGTCTGGGTCGACGGCCGCACCTCGAAGACGTCGGTCGCCGGTGTCTTCGCCGCGGGCGACGTCATCGACCCGACCTACCGCCAGGCGGTCACCGCCGCCGGCAGCGGCACGGTCGCCGCCCTCGACCTCGAGCACTACCTCGCCGCCCGCGGTGACGCCGGGGCGCCGGCCGAGGACGCCTCGATCATCGACGGCCTGCCGACCCCGGCCTGACCGCGGAACAATTCCGGCATCCGCCGCGTTTTCCCACCTGACACGATCGTGTCGACCCCTAAGGAGACAGACATATGACCGCCAAGGCAACGAGCGAGAGCACCTGGCAGCAGGACGTCATCGACGCCGAAGGCCCCGTTCTGGTGGACTTCTGGGCCGAGTGGTGCGGACCCTGTCGCATGGTCGGGCCCATCCTCGACGAGATCCAGACCGAGAACCCCGAGAAGATCACGGTTCTGAAGCTCAACGTCGACGAGAACCCGCAGCTCGCCATGCAGTACCAGATCACGTCGATCCCGGCGATGAAGGTCTTCAACAAGGGTGAGGTCGAGAAGACGATCATCGGTGCGAAGCCGAAGTTCGCCCTTCAGCAGGACCTCGCCGACTACATCGGCTGAGACACCGCTTCACGAAGGACCCGCGCGACTCCGGTCGCCGGGTCCTTCGTCGTTTCACCCGGTCAACGCGAGAAACGCCGACGCCATCGCGCCCAGACCGAGCCCCGGCGGGCCGGGTGCAACTGCCGCCACACCATCCGGCCGGCCGGAGTTCGCTCGACGTGCTCGGCACCGGGCAGAGCGTCGATGTCGACGGTCCCCCGAACGATCCGGCCCACCTCGGTGGGCAGCCGGAACGCTCCGACAACGGCGTCGATCAGTACGTCGTCGTTGTCCCGCGTGAGCGTCTCCTCGATCTCGTTCCGCTCCACTCCGAGTTCTGCGAGCGCGGCATCCCGGTCGACCGGTCGTCCGAGGGCGCTCGACGACGACTGCCGGCCGCGCCCCAGCATCCGTTCGATGTCCGCGATCTGGCCGCGTGCATCGGACACCGGTCGCCATCGCGCCTGCCAGCTGAACGTGAGATTCGGGATGCCGAGCATCTGAGCGTCGTGCGACCCGACCGCACCGCGCATCGCGTCGCGGCTCCAGACCTCCACCGTCAGCGAATCGCCGACAGCGGTGACGGCGACGACCGGACGCTGCGCACTCGGCCAGTAGTCCTGCGGTTCCCCGTGTGCCTGCAGAACCCACCGCCCATCGATCGCGATGACGCTGACAGAGGCCTCGAGTTGCGCGGCGAAATCAGGCCGTCGCGCCGGGTCCCCCGTCACGCCACCGCCGATCACGTACACACGCCGCCGCGGCGGCATCTCCGCGTCGCGCGTCGGCTCCGGTCGAGCGGATGCCGCCACGAAACACACGTCTGATTCGAGCGTGACGTCCGCCGACCACTCGCCCGCGAGCGATTCGACGACTCCTGGGGCGGATTCCACCGTCGGCTGTCGCCCCTCGATCGAGACGAGGACGTCGCCGGCGTCGTTCACCGCCGCCCGGGCGGCCGTCCGCCCCTCCACCACACCCACCACGCCGAGCACACCGCGACGGGCGAGTGAATCGGCAACGACGTCGACCGTGATGTCATCGGAGGCTCGGATATCGAGAGAGGCGATCCGGATGTCGCGTGGCACGGCCCAAGCCTACGTATCGCCGGTGAACGGCGATGTTTCACGTGGAACGGTCAGGACGCGCGGACGGACAGATCCCAGGTGCGGTGTGGCTCGCTGCCGAGTAGTCGCCACACAGCCGGGCTCAGCGCAGGGTAATCCAGCGCGATCTGGCGCAGAACCCGGTAATTGCGCGCCTGCGTCGGCCGCTGACCGCCGTCGGAGGCGATGTTCTCCGCCCGAAGTGTCAGGACGACCAACTCGTCGACCGTGGGGAGGTCCTCCATGAAGGCCCAGGGATCCTCACCGTCGCGAAGACGCTCTTCGACGAGCACAGAGAGCTCGTCCGCGGCCTCGGCACGCAACACCTCGAGGCTGGCGCGACGAGGGAGGTTCGGGCTGTCACTCACTCATCCAGCCTACGCTCGACCCCTGGGAAGGAGGGCCGCTGAGCTGCGGATCAGGCTCCGCCGAACTCCGTTTCACCCAGTTCGCCGAGGATTCGGTTCAGGTCCTGGATGGTGGCGAAATCAATGCTGATCTGCCCTTTTCGCGCAGACAGCGAGATCTTCACCTTGGTGTTGAGTCGGTCCCCCAGCCGCTCTGCCACGTCGTCGAGGTGCGCGCGACGCGTTCCCGCCTTCGGGAGCGGCCGCACCCGGTTGCCGATCGTCTTAGCCGCCGCCTCGGCGGCGCGAACCGACAGATCCTCGTTGACGATCTTGTCGGCGAGCCGGGCCATGGTGTCGGTGTCCTCGACCGACAGGATGGCGCGGGCATGTCCCGCGCTGAGAACACCGGCGGCCACACGCTGCTGCACCGGGACCGGCAGCTTCAGCAGACGGATCGTGTTGCTGATCTGCGGACGCGATCGTCCGATGCGCGTCGCGAGCTCCTCCTGGGTGATCCCGAAGTCCTCGAGCAGCTGCTGATACGCGGATGCCTCTTCCAGAGGATTCAGCTGGGACCGGTGGAGGTTCTCCAACAGCGCGTCACGAAGGAGGTTCTCATCCTCCGTCTCGCGCAGGACAGCCGGAATCGCGGTCAGTCCTGCCTCGCGAGCAGCGCGCGTGCGCCGCTCGCCCATGATGAGCTCGAACTCACCGTCGTCGTTGCGGCGAACGACCACGGGCTGGAGCACACCGAACTCGCGAACACTGTGGACCAGCTCCGCGAGATCATCCGCATCGAAGTTGGTACGCGGCTGACGCGGGTTCGGGACGATGGCGTTCGGATCGACCTCGATGAGGCGCGTACCGGGGACCGCCACCAGGTCATCGGCCGGCGATGCGGCGGCGGCATCCGTCCCCGACTCAGTCTTCGTCGCCGCGGCATCCGACAGGGATGCGCCCGGGAAGAACACGTCCACGGGTCGCGCTTCTGAGGAGTCCTGGGTGGGGATGAGGGCACCGATGCCGCGGCCCAATCCGGTTCTCTTAGCCATCAGTGGGCTCCTTCGTCTGATTTCTGCTGGTGACCGCGCCGAACGATCTCGACGGCGGCCTCGCGATACGCGACCGCACCGACGGACTGGCCGTCATAGGCGATGACTGTCTGACCGAAGCTCGGCGCCTCGGAGATGCGGACCGAACGCGGGATGACCGTGGTGAGCACCGTCTCGGGGAAATGTGTGCGCACTTCATCCGCCACCTGCTGTGCCAGGCGGGTGCGACCGTCGTACATCGTCAGCAGGATCGTCGACAGGTGCAGTGACGTGTTCAGGTGCTTCTGGATCATCGTCACACTGCCGAGCAGCTGGCTCAGTCCTTCGAGCGCGTAATACTCGCACTGGATCGGGATGAGGACCTCCGTCGCAGCCGTGAAGGCGTTGATCGTGAGGAGTCCGAGCGACGGCGGGCAGTCGATGAAGACGAAATCCACGTGGTTGTCGCGCAGGTACGTGTCCAGAGCCGTCCGCAGACGGTGTTCGCGTGCCACCTTGGACACCAACTCGATCTCGGCGCCCGCGAGGTTGATCGTGGAGGGCGCGCAGAGGAGGTTGGGCGATTCCGGACTCGTCTGGATGACGTCGGCGAGCGGCTCCTCATCGATGAGGACGTCGTAGATACTCGCAACGTCGGCGCTGTGCGGGATGCCGAGTGCCGTCGAGGCGTTCCCCTGCGGATCCAGGTCGATCACGAGCACACGGGCGCCGACTGAAGCCAGCCCCGCAGCGAGGTTGACGGTGGTCGTGGTCTTTCCCACGCCACCCTTCTGGTTCGACACCGTCAGGACGCGGGTCGTGTCGTCGAACTCGACGTGCACGTCTGCCAGCGCTTTCCGACGCGACGTGAGATCTGCGAGTTCACGCGCGATCGGACTGTCGTCGAAAGAGAAGGGTGCGGGAGAGGTCTTGTTCTCCGAATCCGGCACCTGTTACTCCTGTCGTGTCGAGGACCATCCCACTGTAGTCGAGGCCTCCCCCGACCGCGGACGGTCATGATGTTTCACGTGAAACGAGCCGGTTCGATCCGAGTGTGTTTCACGTGAAACGGAATCCAGTCACCGCGCCGGGCCGTGATGTTCCACGTGAAACGTCGTGTCAGCGCACGGTGGCGCGGATGACGCGGGTGGGCTCATCGACAACCCCATCGCCGACCGGCTCGATCCGGACGTGGGAGAGCCGGAACTTCCGGATCACTTTCTCGGCCGCCGTGATCTCATTCGCAGCATTCGCACCCTTCAGAAGGATGAGCTCGCCGCCATCACGGACCAACGGTGCAGTGATCGGGATGAGCGTGCGGAACGCGCTGACCGCGCGTGCAGTGACGGCATCCAGAACCGGACCTTCCGCCCAATCCTCGCCGCGGCCACGAACGATCTCGACGTTGTCGAGGTGCAGATCGTTCGTCTGCTCTGTCAGCCACGCGATACGACGTTCCATCGGCTCGATGAGCACCCAGCGCACATCCGGCCGTGCGATCGCGAGCACGAGGCCGGGCAGTCCCGCACCCGATCCGATGTCACCGACTCGAGCGCCGGCCGTGAACAGGGGTGCGGCGACCGCACTGTTCAGAATGTGGCGCGTCCAGATGCGGGGGAGTTCGAGCGGGCCGATGAGCCCACGCTCTTCACCCTGCGCGATCAGCGCGTCGGTGAACCGCCGTGCCAGGTCGAGGCGTTCACCGAAGACGGATGCCGCGCCTGCCGGCTCGATCTCGGGTGTTTCACGTGAAACGTCAGCCACGACGGAGAACCGTGTGACGGTCTGCACCCTCGCCGTACGACTCCGACACCAGACCGTGCTCGGCGGCGATATCGTGGATCAGCTTGCGCTCATAGCTGGACATGGGCGGAAGGGATGCCTGCGACGCACCGTCATCGAGACGCTCGACCGCTCGTTCGACGAGCTTCTGCAGCTGACCGCGACGTGCATCACGCGAACCGCCGACGTCGAGGATCAGTCGCGAGAAGCGTCCGGTCTTCGTCTGCACGGCGATGCGGGTGAGCTCCTGCAGAGCCTGGACCGTGTCGGGGTCGGCGAGCAGCGACAGTGCGTCGGCCTGCTCGTTCTCGACCGACACGTAGGCACGGCCGGCGCGAACGTCGAGAGTCAGGTCGCCATCGATGTCGGCGATGTCGAGGATCCCCTCGACGAAGTCCGCCGCGATGTCGCCTTCCTGCTCGAGCTCGTCGACGGTGGGCTCAGGACGCGCGCTGGGGTTCTGTTCAGTGGTCGTCATCATCGTGATCCTTCGCTTCCGTCAGGACGTGCCGTCCTGCTTGCCCTTCTGAGCCTGCTTCTTCGCACGGTTCTTGCTCACGGGCTGCTGCCGCTTGGGGGCTGCCGCCTTCGCGCGCTCCGCCTCTTCGAGCAGTCGCTGCTGCTCGGCCTCGTACTTGGCCATCGGGATGACCTTGCCGGTGGCGTCGAGCGCCTTCCCCTTCTTGGCCAGGCGCTCCTCGCGGGCCTTGGCGGCCTCCGAGCCCGGCGTCGGAAGGTTACGGATGACGATGAACTGCTGGACCATGGTCCAGATGTTCGACGTGAACCAGTACATGACCACGCCGAGGGGGAAGAAGACACCCGAGAAGATGAAGGCGAGGGGGAGGACGTAGAGCATGATGCGCTGCATCTGGTACGCCTGGCCGGTCTTGGCCTCGGGGGAGAGGTTCTTCGAGATGATCTGCAGCTGCGTGAAGAACTGCGACAGGATCATCAGGATGACGAGGATCACGAGGATCACGACCGTCGCGGTCTGATTCGTGTTGATGGCATCGATCATGTTGACGTGCAGCGGTGCCACACCGAAGAGTTCGGCGTTGTAGAACTCGCGCGTCAGGACGGGGTTGAGCAGCCCGGTGCCGCCGACGCCCCACTCCGCGTGTCGCTTGACCTCACTGAGCGTGTAGAACATGCCGAGGAGGATGGGCATCTGCACGAGCAGGGGAAGACAGCTCGACAACGGTGACGTGCCGTGCTTCTTGTACATCGCCATGGTCTCGCGACTCATGGCCTCGCGAGAGAGCTGGTCGCGCTTACCCCGGTAGCGCTCCTGGATCTTGCGCATCTCGGGCGCGAGTTCCATCATCTTCCGCTGGCTCTTGATCTGCCGAACGAAGAGCGGGATCAGCGCGGCACGCACCACGATGACGAGGCCGACGATGGACAAAACCCAGGTCAGACCGGCATCCGGCTGCAGCCCGATCGACGTGAAGACCCAGTGCCAGAAGACGAGGATCGCCTCGACGACGAACTTGAACGGCCAGAGGATGGTGCTGAAGAAGTCCAGTCCGCCCGGTTTCGGGGTCGTCGGGTTCGGGAGCGGAGGCAGGGTCGCCGCGGCGGCGAAGAGATCCACCAAGGATCAGTCCTTTCTGCGGGGCACGACGAAGCCGTGCGAAGTCAGGTCGTGCCGGAAGTGCGTGTGGGCGGGAACGTCGTCGATGCCGCCCGCTGCCCACGGGTGGCATCGTGCGAGGCGGGAGGCTGCGAGAGCCGAGCCCTTAATCACACCGTGCTGTTGCACCGCGCCGAGCGCGTAGGCCGAACACGACGGATAGTACTTGCACACGTCGCCGTACACCTGGGAGATGGTGGCCCGGTATCCGTGCAAAAAACCGATGACGGCGTTGCGGGGGAGAAGCAGAACGGATGCCGGCAGTGCCGCGGCATCCATCACCGCTTCTCCTCGTGTGTACGAGGGGAGTGGTGCGGAGCTCACGCGGCGGCCTTCCGCTCGAGGCACCGGACCACTTCGGTTCGGAGATCCGAATAGTCGGCGGATGCCGCTGACGGCAGCACGCGGATCACCACGTCGGCACCCGGTCGCACGTCGGCGAGAGCCTCAGCGCAGATCGCTTTCAGGCGGCGCCGGACGGTATTGCGCACGACAGCGCCCCCCACGCGCTTGCTCACGATGAAGCCGAAGCGTGGGGGGCGCTGCTCAGACGTGCTGACCACATGGGTCACGGTGTGCGCTGCCGCACAGCGAGAACCTCCGCGGACGACGGAACGGTAGTCCGCCCCGCGGGTGATGCGATTCCCGCGCGCCAGCACCGTGTGGCGTCAGGCCGAGAGCTCGGTGCGCCCCTTGGCGCGACGAGCCGAGAGGATGGCGCGGCCGGCGCGCGTGTGCATGCGGGCGCGGAAGCCGTGCTTCTTGGCGCGGCGGCGGTTGTTGGGCTGGAACGTGCGCTTGCTCATGAAGATCACTCCGGGAAGGCGGGGTCACCCGAACGCTCGAGACCGGGGACACAGGTACATGGGGGACCCACGCCGAAAAGGCGCAAGTCAACCGACCTAGGATACGTCGAGATTTCTGAGATCCCAAACCGGGACGCCGACCGGCCATTATCCACCGATGCCGGAAGCGGCCTGGCGACGACACGCGGGCCGGTTCTACAGTGGGTTTTGCCTTGCGGAGCCCTGATGACTAGCGTGATCCGGACACTTATCCACAGGTTGTGCACAGACCCGTACACACCATTGTCCACACCCCGGGAGGGTCATGTCCGAGCACGAACTTCCAGATGTCCCCGTCTGGAGCGCTGTGCTCGACGTGCTGGCCCAGGACGACCGCGTGACACCGCAGCTGCACGGGTTCGTGAACCTCGCCGTCGCGCAGGGCGTGATGAGCGGCACCCTCTACCTCGATGTGCCGAACGATCTGACCGCGGGTCAGTTCAACAAGCGTCTGCGCGGGCCGATCATGGAGGCCCTCGCCCAGGTGGATGCCGAGCCGGCGGCGAGCACATTCCGTGTCGTGGTCAATCCCGAACTGGGTGACGCGCACCTCACCGCCCCGGTCCCCGTCCAGTCGGCGCTCGCGCCGACACCTTCGGCGCCGACGCGACCCGGAGCGGACGACTACGCGGAGCAGGCGGCCCCGGCATCCCGCAACGACACCCGACTGAACCCGAAGTACACGTTCGACAGCTTCGTCATCGGGCAGTCCAACCGCTTCGCCCACGCCGCCGCCGTCGCGGTCGCCGAGGCGCCCGCGAAGGCCTACAACCCGCTCTTCATCTACGGAGACTCGGGGCTCGGGAAGACCCACCTGCTGCACGCGATCGGCGATTACGCCATCAACCTCTACACGGGCATCAAGGTCCGGTACGTCTCGAGCGAGGAGTTCACGAACGACTTCATCAACTCGATCGTGAACAACCGCGCCTCCGCGTTCCAGGCCCGCTACCGGGATGTCGACATCCTCCTGATCGACGACATCCAGTTCCTGCAGGGTCGCGCCGAGACGCAGGAGGCGTTCTTCCACACCTTCAACCAGCTGCACGACCACGACAAGCAGGTGGTGATCACGAGCGATGTGCCGCCGCGACACCTCACCGGGTTCGAGGACCGGATGCGGAGCCGCTTCGAGTGGGGCCTCATCACCGACGTGCAGGCTCCCGACCTCGAGACCCGTATCGCGATCCTCCGGAAGAAGGCGCAGTCCGAACGCCTGCAGGTCCCCGACGAAGTGCTCGAGTACATCGCGACGAAGGTGTCGAGCAACATCCGCGAGCTCGAGGGCGCCCTCATCCGCGTCTCGGCGTTCGCGAGTCTCAACCGGTCGAACCTCGACATCTCCCTCGCGCAGACCGTCCTCCGCGACATCGTCGACCAGGATGACGCGAACGTCATCTCGCCGACCGACATCATCTCCGCCACAGCGCAGTACTTCCGCCTCACGGTGGACGACCTCTACGGCTCGAGCCGCTCGCAGTCGGTCGCAACCGCCCGCCAGATCGCCATGTACCTGTGCCGTGAGCGCACGAGCCTGTCGTTGCCGAAGATCGGTCAGCTCTTCGGCAACCGGGACCACACGACCGTGATGTACGCCTACAAGAAGATCAGCGAGCTCATGAAGGAGCGACGCTCGATCTACAACCAGGTGTCCGAGATCACGTCGCAACTCGGCCGTTCGGCGCGCTGAAGCTCGCACACACCCACGCTGAAGCTCGCACACGCCCGAGTGTTCCGGCGTACTTGACACGCCTCCGGGCAGACCCTCACAATGCGGTTTCCCACAGTGTGGAAAGCCTGTGGATAACTGTGCGGTGGCGGCCCTCGAATGTGAACGAACGGCGACAACCTGTGGATGACGGTCTGAACCGAGCATCGACGGCCGCAACGTTCTCCCGCGTGTTTCCGCAGTCTCTGCACAAGTTACACGGATGTGGTTCCGGCTCGACGACTGGGATCCACCGACTTATCCACAGTTTCCACAACTGTTAACAAGAAGACAGAGAACTATTTAATGAGAGCCAGATCCGATCACACCCACGGGTAGCGGTCGGCGGCCGACGGCTCGTCGCCTGTGCTTCCGGACCCGCTCCTCGTGGGCACTAGCATGAGAGGGCCCATCTCGCCGTCAAGGGAGCATCAGTGAAGTTCCACGTCAACCGCGATGTATTCAGCGAAGCCGTGTCGTTCGTCGTGAAACTGCTCCCGCAGCGGAACCCTCAGCCGATCCTGGCTGGCGTCCTCATCGAGGCGAGTGACGAAGGCCTCTCGCTGGCCGCATTCGATTACGAGGCATCCGCCCGTACCCGTATCGACGCCACCGTCGACGAGCCGGGCACGATCCTCGTCCACGGCCGCCTGCTCTCCGAGATCGCCAGCCGTCTTCCCAACGCCCCGATCCAGATCACGCAGGATGCCGACGGTGAGATCGTCCTGACCTGCGGATCCGCGCGCTTCACGCTGTCGGCGATGCCGGTGGCCGAATACCCGGCGATCCCGGAGGTGTCGGGAGAATCCGGACTCGTCCCGGGCGACGACTTCTCGACCGCGATCGCGCAGGTCGCCTTCGCAGCATCCCGTGACGACGTCACCCCCGTGCTCACCGGCGTCCAGCTCGAGGTGACGGGCAACGAGCTGAGCCTCGTCGCGACCGACCGCTACCGTGTCGCGCTCCGCGAGATCAACTTCGACAGTGGAGCCGTCGCCCGCGAAGAGGCGACCACCGCACTCGTGCCGGCTCGCACGCTGACCGAGGTCGGCAAGACCTTCGCCCACTCCGGCGACATCCAGGTGTCGTTCTCGGGGTCGGGCGACCGCGAGATCATCGCCTTCACGGCGGGCAACAAGACCGTCACGTCTCTCCTGATCAAGGGCAACTTTCCCCCGGTCCGGCGGCTTTTCCCCGCGCAGACCGAGCACTACGCCGTCGTCAACACCGCCGACCTCGCCGAGGCCGTCCGTCGCGTCTCGCTCGTGCTCGACCGTTCCGCGCCGCTGCGTTTCACGTTCTCCGACGAGGGTGTGTCGATGGATGCCGCCGGCACCGAGCAGGCACGCGCGACCGAATCGGTCGATGCGACGCTCGCCGGTGACGAGGTCACGCTGGGTCTGAACCCGCAGTACCTGCTCGAGGCCCTCGGCGCGGTGAAGAGCGAGTTCACGCGTGTGACGTTCACCTCGAGCGAGAACGCGAACAAGCTCAGCCCGGTTCTCATCACGCCGCAGACCTCGGGCACCCCCGAGACGTTCAAGTACCTGCTGCAGCCGAACCTGCTGCTGCGCTGACCCCGTCGTCCGTCCACCTCGAGGCGTGTCGGTGCCTCGAAGGAGGGTGATCTGATGATCGTGGAGCATCTGAGTCTCGTCGACTTCCGCAATTATGCGTCGGCCGAAGTGAGCCTCGTCGCCGGCCCCAACGTCTTCGTCGGTCGGAACGGTCAGGGTAAGACCAACCTGGCCGAGGCGATCGGTTATTTCGCCACCCTCGGCTCGCACCGCGTCTCGCAGGATGCACCGATGGTCCGGTACGGAGCGGATGCCGCCTTCGTCCGCGCGCGTCTCGGCTACGGCGACCGGCGCATTCAGCTCGAAGCGCAGCTGAACCGCTCCGGATCGAACAAGGCGCGTGTCAACGGCTCGTCCGTGCGTACCTCCGAACTCCCGCGCTATGCGCAGGTCGTCCTCTTCGCGCCCGAGGACCTGCAGATCGTTCGAGGTGACCCGTCGGCCCGCCGCAGGTTCGCCGATCAGTTGCTCGTGCAACGCTCGCCCCGCATGAGCGGCGTGCTCGGCGACTACGACCGAGTGCTGAAGCAGCGAACCGCGCTCCTGAAATCCGCGCGGGCCCGTGGGCTCAAGGCCGAGCAGCTCACGACGCTCGACGTATGGGACGACAAACTGATCTCGCTCGGCACCGAGATCATCCTCGCTCGGCTGCGACTGGCGGAGGATCTGGCGCAGCCCATGCGGGACGCCTACGAGGCGATCGCCGGTGCGGATCACGACCCGAAGCTCGAGTGGGTGCTCACCGTCGAGGGCGCGGATCCCGAGGACGACGCATCCGCTGTCGGACAAGCCGGTTCCGCCGTCGGCGCCGAGGCGATCGCGGCATCCTTCCGCGCAGGACTCACCGCCAAGCGCTCGCAGGAGCTCGAGCGTGGAGTGACGCTCGTCGGGCCGCACCGTGACGATCTCCTGCTTCGGCTGCGCGGTCTGCCGGTGAAGGGCTACGCGTCGCACGGCGAATCGTGGTCGACCGCACTGTCGTTGCGGTTGTCGTCCGCGCAGCTCCTGCGCGACCAGTTGCGGCTCGGCGACCCGATCGTCATCCTCGACGACGTCTTCGCCGAACTCGACGCGGATCGACGCGCGCGACTGGCCGGCGTGGTGGCGGATTTCGAGCAGGTCATCGTGACGGCCGCCGTCGAAGGCGACGTCCCCGAAGCGCTCCGAGTGCGGACCGTCCGAGTCGAAGCGGGCACGATCGTGACGGATGCCGATGTCTGATCCCGCCGGCATCCCGGAGACGGTCGCGACGTACATGCGCCTGCGCGGACTCGAGCCGTCGGCCGCCAAGAAGCGCCGCAAGCGCCGCCGGAACGACGACGACGAGAACCAGCCGTTCACGTCGGGACGCGATCCGAAGGGGGTCGGCGATCTGCTCGCGGACCTGACCCGTCAGTCCGGGTGGGATGCGCAGCTCGCGAAGGAGGACCTCGTCCTCCAGTGGGCCCAGGTCGCCGGCGAGGAGACCGCCCGTCACGCGGATCCCGTCGCGCTCAGCGACGGCGTCCTCACCGTGCAGTGCGATTCGACGGCGTGGGCGAAGAACCTGCACCTCATGCGGTCGACCATCGTCACGGAGCTCATCCGACGATTCCCCGAGGCCGGCGTCGAATCGGTGCGTTTCGTGGGGCCGGACGTCCCCTCATGGAAATGGGGCCCCAGAGCCGTTCCAGGGCGGGGCCCTCGCGATACCTACGGGTGAGGCACGTCCCGCACCATCCGGGAAGCTTTCACGCGCTCACAGCGCCGTTCAGCCGCTCATCGCGCCCCCTTTCCGATAGACTGGGGAGAAGGCCTGAACGATGGATGTGGAGCGCACGAAACCGATGACGTCAGAAACCCCCGACACCGTTCCCGAAGAACCCGAAACTCCCGCCGAACCCCGGATTCCCGCCGAATACGGCGCCTCCGAGATCCAGGTGCTCGAGGGTCTCGAAGCGGTTCGCAAGCGGCCCGGCATGTACATCGGATCGACCGGTGAGCGCGGCCTCCACCACCTCGTGTACGAAATCGTCGACAACTCGGTCGATGAAGCCCTCGCGGGCTACTGCGACACGATCCACGTGACGATCCTCGAAGACGGCGGGCTCCGCGTCGTCGACAACGGTCGCGGCATCCCCGTCGACCCGCACTCGTCCGACCCGAGCAAGTCGACCGTCGAGGTCGTGCTCACCGTCCTCCACGCCGGCGGAAAGTTCGGTGGCGGCGGATACGCGGTCTCCGGTGGTCTCCACGGCGTCGGCTCCTCTGTCGTGAACGCCCTGTCGACGCGGTTCGAGGTCGAGATCGCGCGCCAGGGTCACGTGTGGCGTCAGACCTTCTCAGGCGGCGGCAAGCCCGAGGCGCCGTTGGCGAAGGGCGAGGAGAGCGACAAGACCGGCACGACCATCACGTTCTGGCCGGACGGGTCGATCTTCGAGGCGACGGACTTCGACTACAACACCCTGCGCACGCGCTTCCAGCAGACCGCGTTCCTCAACAAGGGCCTCCGCATCACCCTCACGGACGAGCGTCCCGAGGCCCTCGACGTCGTCGACCTGCCCGAGGGCGGGTCCGAGACGGCCCAGCGCCACGACGACTTCCTGTACGAGCGCGGCCTCGTCGATTACGTCGAGTACCTCAACAAGGTCCGCAAGGCCGAGGTGATCAATGACGAGATCATCGAGATCGAGTCCGAGGACACCGTCCGCCACATCTCGCTCGAGCTCGCGATGCAGTGGACCGCGGGATACACCGAGAACGTCTTCACCTTCGCGAACACGATCAACACGCACGAGGGCGGTACCCACGAAGAGGGTTTCCGCGCCGCGATGACGATGTACATCAACCGCTACGCGAAGGAGAAGGGCCTTCTCAAGGAGAAGGACGAGAACCTCGCCGGTGAGGACATCCGCGAAGGACTCACCGCGGTCATCTCCGTGAAGCTCGCCGAGCCGCAGTTCGAGGGCCAGACGAAGACCAAGCTCGGCAACACCGAGGCGAAGGCTTTCGTGCAGAAGGTCGTCGGCGACCAGCTCATGGACTGGCTCGACCGCAACCCGCAGCAGGCCAAGCTCATCATCACGAAGGCGATCGAAGCCGCCACGGCGCGCATGGCCGCCCGCAAGGCGCGCGAGACCGCGCGTCGCAAGAGCGTCTTCGAGTCGGCATCCATGCCCGAGAAGCTCAAGGACTGCACGAGCAAGGACCCGTCCATCAGCGAGATCTTCCTCGTGGAGGGTGACTCGGCCGGCGGCTCGGCGGTCTCGGGTCGCGACCCGGAGCGGCAGGCGATCCTGTCGCTGCGCGGCAAGATCCTCAACGTCGAGAAGGCGCGCCTCGATCGCGCGTTGGGCAACGCCGAGATCCAGGCGATGATCCAGGCGTTCGGCGCCGGCATCGGTCCGGACTTCGACATCGCGAAGGCCCGGTACCACAAGGTCGTCCTGATGGCGGATGCCGACGTCGACGGCCAGCACATCACGACGCTGCTCCTGACGCTGCTTTTCCGCTACATGCGCGGACTGGTCGAGGCAGGCTACGTCTACCTGGCGCAGCCGCCGCTGTACCGCTTGAAGTGGTCGAACGCTCCTCACGAGTACGTGTACAGCGACGCCGAGCGCGACGCGCTGATGCGCGACGGGCTGGCGGCGGGCCGCCGCATCCCGAAGGACAACGGCGTGCAGCGCTACAAGGGTCTCGGCGAGATGAACGCCAAGGAGCTGTGGGAGACGACGATGGACCCCGAGACGCGCACGCTGCGTCAGGTCACCATCGACGACGCCGCGGCGGCCGACGAGATCTTCTCCGTGCTGATGGGCGAGGACGTCGAGGCGAGGCGCGGATTCATCCAGCGCAACGCCAAGGACGTGCGGTTCCTGGACATCTGAGTCCGCCGCATCCGCCCCTGCACTCCGACGACGACGAACGAAGACTGAGAGAACATGGCTGACGAAGAGCGTCCCGACCCGACTGCCGGCTACCAGCATGGCAACATCGACCAGGTCGACCTCCAGGTCGAGATGCAGCGGAGCTACCTCGACTACGCGATGAGCGTGATCGTGGGGCGTGCGCTGCCGCGCGTCGAGGACGGCCTCAAGCCCGTCCACCGCCGTGTCATCTACGGCATGTACGACGGCGGCTACCGTCCCGACAAGAGCTACTCGAAGTGCGCTCGCGTCGTCGGCGAGGTCATGGGTCAGTACCACCCGCACGGTGACAGCGCGATCTACGACGCCCTCGTCCGCCTCGTTCAGCCGTGGTCGCTGCGCTACCCGCTCGCCGACGGTCAGGGCAACTTCGGCTCCCCCGGCAACATGGGTGCCGCCGCCCCGCGGTACACCGAGACGAAGATGGCTCAGCTCGCGCTCGAGATGGTGCGCGACATCGACGAGGACACCGTCGACTTCGAGGACAACTACGACGGCCGCACGCGCGAGCCGGTCGTCCTCCCCTCGCGCTTCCCGAACCTGCTGGTCAACGGCTCGGTCGGCATCGCGGTCGGCATGGCCACGAACATCCCGCCGCACAACCTCCGCGAGGTGGCCGACGGCGTGATGTGGGCGCTGCAGAATCCGGATGCCTCTCGCGAAGAGCTCCTCGATGCGCTCATCGAGCGCATCCCCGGGCCCGACTTCCCCACCGGTGCGCAGATCCTCGGCACCAAGGGCATCCGCGAGGCGTACCGCACCGGCCGCGGATCGATCACGATGCGCGCCGTCGTGAACGTCGAAGAGATCCAGAACCGCACGTGCCTGGTGATCACGGAGCTCCCGTACCAGGTCAACCCCGACAACGTCGCGGCGAAGATCACCGCACTCGTGCGCGAGGGCAAGCTCAGCGGCATCGCCGACATCCGCGACGAGACGAGCGACCGCACGGGTCAGCGGCTCGTCATCGTGTTGAAGCGGGATGCCGTCGCGAAGGTCGTCCTCAACAACCTGTACAAGCACACGCAGCTGCAGGAGAACTTCGGCGCGAACATGCTCGCGATCGTCGACGGCGTGCCCCGCACGCTGCCGATCGACGGTTTCATCAGCTACTGGCTGACGCACCAGTTCGAGGTCATCGTCCGTCGCACCCGCTACCGGTTGCGCGAGGCCGAGAAGCGCATGCACATCCTGCGCGGCTACCTCAAGGCGCTCGATGCGCTCGACGAGGTCATCGCCCTCATCCGCCGCTCCCCCACGGTCGACGAGGCGCGCGAGGGACTGAAGTCGCTCCTCGATGTCGACGACGCGCAGGCCGATGCGATCCTCACGATGCAGCTGCGCCGACTGGCGGCCCTCGAGCGCCAGAAGATCGTCGACGAGGCGACCGAGCTCGAGCTCAAGATCGCCGACCTCAACGACATCCTCGCCTCGCGCGACCGCCAGAGCGCGATCATCGGCGACGAGCTCGGCGAGATCGTCGCGAAGTTCGGCGACGAGCGCCGCACGCACATCCTGCACGGATACGACGGCGACATGTCGATGGAGGACCTGATCCCCGAAGAGGAGATCGTCGTCACCGTCACGCGCAACGGGTACGTCAAGCGCACACGCAGCGACAACTACCGCTCGCAGCACCGCGGCGGCAAGGGAGTGAAGGGTGCGCAGCTGCGCGCCGACGACATCGTCGAGCACTTCTTCGTGTCGACAACGCACCACTGGCTGCTGTTCTTCACGACCAAGGGTCGCGTCTATCGCGCGAAGGGCTACGAGCTCCCCGAGGGCGGGCGCGACGCGAAGGGTCAGCACGTCGCCAACCTCCTGGCGCTCCAGCCGGGTGAGGACGTCGCGCAGATCCTCGACATCCGCGACTACGCCGCCGCCGAGTACCTCGTGCTCGCCACACGCGACGGCAAGATCAAGAAGACGGCCCTCACCGAGTACGACACCAACCGTCAGGGCGGCATCATCGCGATCCGTCTGCGCGGTCAGGACGAGGAGAACGGCGACGAGCTCGTCAGCGCGATGCTCGTCGACTCGACCGACGACCTGCTGCTCGTCTCGCGGCTCGGCATGTCGCTGCGCTTCACGGCGAGCGACGAGTCCCTGCGTCCCATGGGTCGCTCGACGGAGGGTGTGAAGGGCATGTCCTTCCGCGACGGCGACAGCCTGCTGTCGGCATCCGTCGTCCGTGATGAGGGCTTCGTCTTCGTCGTCACCCAGGGCGGGTACGCCAAGCGCACGGCGGTCGATCAGTACCGCGTGCAGGGCCGTGGTGGCCTCGGCATCAAGGTCGCCAAGCTGCACGACGATCGCGGCGAGCTCGCCGGCGGGCTGATCGTCAGCGCGGACGACGAGGTCCTCGTGGTTCTTGCCAGCGGCAAGGTGGTACGCTCGGCCGTTGCTGAGGTGCCCGCCAAGGGCCGCGACACGATGGGCGTGGTCTTCGCCCGGCCCGACGACGACGACCGGATCCTCGCGATCGCCCGCAACGGCGAGCGTGGACTGGCCGAAGCCGTGGCCGACGCGGAAGCCCCGGCCGATCCCGCAGCCGCCTCGGCTCCTGAGACCACCGAAGAGAGTGACGCATGAGCTCTGTTGCCGACAAACTCGCCAAGAAGTCCTCGAGCCGGACGACCGCCAAGCAGGTCCGCCTCCGTCTCGTCTACGTCGACTTCTGGTCGGCCGTGAAGCTGTCGTTCCTCGCTGCGGTCGCCCTCGCGATCGTCACGGTGGTCTCGACGCTGCTGATCTACCTCGTGATCAGCTCGACCAACTTGATCGGCCAGGTCGACCAGCTCCTCGGTGCCGTCAACGGTGAGAACTCCTTCACCCTGTCGTCGGTGATCAACCTTCCGCAGGTGATGGCGTTCGCTGCCGTCGTGGCGATCCTCAACCTCATCGTCGTGACGGTGCTGGGCGCGGTCATGGCCGGGATCTACAACCTCATGGTCAAGGTCACCGGCGGCTTGCTGGTCGGCTTCACCTCGAACTGAGTCGGATGCCGCGGCATCCCGTCACGCGACGGAGGTGCCCAGCAGCAGACCCAGCGCCCACGTGACGGCGAGGGCGAGCGCCCCGCCGACGACGAGGCGGGTGACGGCGCGACGCTTGCCGGCGCCGCCGAGGCGGGCCGAGATCGTCCCGGTCAACGCGAGCGCGATGAGCACGGCGACGAACGTCGTAGGGACGCGCCATTCCGCCGGCGGGAGGACGATCGCGAGGAACGGCAGCAGGGCGCCCAGCGTGAACGCGATCGCCGACGACAGGGCGGCCTGCCACGGGCTCGTGAGGTCATCCGGGTCGATGCCGAGCTCGATGTCGAGGTGAGCGCCCAGCGCGTCGTGCGCGGTGAGCTCTTCGGCCACCTTCAGCGCCGTCTCCTCTGACAGTCCCTTCTCGCGGTACAGCTCCGCGAGTTCTGCCAATTCCTGCTCGGGCATCTCGGCCAGCTCGCGCTTCTCCTTCTCGATGAGGGCGCGCTCGGTGTCGCGCTGGCTGCTCACCGAGACGTACTCGCCGAGTGCCATCGAGATCGCCCCACCGACGAGCGCCGCCGAGGAGGCCGTGATGATGGGACCGAGGTCGGTCGTGGCACCGGCGACGCCGACGGCGACGGCCGCGACGGAGACGATCCCGTCGTTCGCGCCGAGTACTCCGGCGCGCAACCAGTTCAGGCGCTGCCCGAGGCCAGCGCCCTGCGGTTCGGTGTGGAACGTCGTGCTCATGAGCCCAGTGAATCAGAACGAGCGGATGCCGCGGCCCACCCGTCGCTCGGATTCGTCAAACAGGCCCATCGTCGGGTAAAGTCTTGGAGGTTGCAGGCGTGAGCCGGCAACGACGGGGCTATAGCTCAGGCGGTTAGAGCGCTTCACTGATAATGAAGAGGTCCCAGGTTCAAGTCCTGGTAGCCCCACCGTCACCGCACCGGGGGCCTTAGCTCAGTTGGTAGAGCGCCTGCTTTGCAAGCAGGATGTCAGGAGTTCGAATCTCCTAGGCTCCACAGTACGAACGCCGGAATCCGCATCGGATGCCGGCGTTCTGTCGTTCTGTGATCGTTTCGTTGCCGGATCTTGCGGCTTTCTTGCGGTGGCCTTGCGCCTTCGTTGCGCCGAGGCGGCGACGATGATCGTGTCGCCGAAAGAACCGATGACCCGAATCTCGGATCCTTCGATGAGCACAGGCTCCCGCGGGGGACGCGGATCATGTTCGCGACATTCGCCTGGGGCGCGTGGCTGGGGAGCCCGCGCTCCAGGCAGTCGCGCGCACACCGGCATCCGCTCCCACTAGGGTGAACGCGTGGACATCCGCGTAGCTGCCTACGCCGTCATCACCGACGGAGACCGCATCCTTCTCGCCCATTGGAACAGCCCCACGCGTCCCGCGTGGACGATGCCGGGCGGCGGATTGGATCCCGGTGAGGATCCGATGGATGCCGCGGTGCGGGAGGTCCTGGAGGAGACGGGGTTCCACGTGGAACTCGACGGGATCCTGGGGACGGACTCGCAGGTGATCGCCGAGAAGGACCGATTCCACGGCAGCGGACCGATCCAGGCGCTGCGGATCGTCTACCGCGCGCACGTCGTCGGTGGCACGCTCCGGAATGAAGAGGATGGCTCGACGGACGAGGCCGCATGGTTCCCCCTCAGCGACGTCCCCTCCCTCACACGGGTCGGGCTCGTCGACACGGCGATGCGGATGGCGGGCCTGGGCGCCTGACCGCGACCCGGCCGGGTCACTGAATCGTCTTGATGTAGGCGAGCACGTCGTCCACGCGCTCGGGGCAGAACGTGACCGGCCCCATCCCGACCATCCCGGACGCGCTCTCGCTGTCGAGGAATGTGCCGGCCGTGACGATGAAGTTGTCGATCGCATCCTTCATCGGCAGGGTCTCGAGGTCTGCGCACAACTCCCGCGAGATCGCGAGGGCCTTGGTGATGTCGACGTCGGGGAACTCCTTGGCCGTGTACTGCTTGAAGGCCTCGACGAGCTTGGGCTCGTCTCCCGGACAATACGTCTCGACGGCGGGCGTCACGATGATGTCGACCGCGTCCTCGCCGTACTGCTTCCGGATCTTGTCGTTGAAGACCCCGTACCCCAAGATGTAGCCCTTGTCGTCGTCGTACAGGTCCTCGCAGAGCTGGTGCACCATCGGGATGAGCGTCTCCATGTCGGCCTCGGGCAGCTTCGCCGTCACCTCGGCCGTGAAGGCGGCGTCTTCTGCCGACACCGTCGGTGTGGGAGTGGACGACGGCGATGCCGACGGTGACGCCGTCGTGCCGGCGGCCGGACCCGTCGCCGTCGGAGCCCCGGAACAACCGACCAGGGTGAGCGCGGTCACGATCACGGCGAGGGCGGGCAACAGGCTGCGCGAGACGGCGGAAGTCATGACTTCATGCTGGTGCACGCCCCCGCTGACGACAAAGGCTGGCGCCGGGCACCCCGCGCCCCCTAAAGAGGGGTCAGACCCGTCGCTCGCTCATCGGCTGCGAGATGTCGTCGACGACGGCGTCATAAGAGCGGATGAGGTCATCCGCGTCGACGAAGAGACTGAACCCGTGCGCCCCGGCGCCCATCGCGATCCGTTTGCCGACGATGCTCGCATCGGCGTAGACCGGCCAGGCGGTCGTGCTGCCGACCGGCGTGATGGTCCCGCGCTCGAATCCCGTCGCGGCAAGCGCCAGCTCGGGTTCGGGGAGTCTCAGCTTGTTCACCCCGACGACGGCGCGCAGCTTCGGCCAGGAGATCGCGCGGTCCCCCGGGATGAGGGCGAACAGGTACGTGTCGTCGCTGCGTTTCACAACGAGGGTCTTGACGATGTCGGATGCCGCGAGTCCGAGAAGCTCCGCGGCCTCGTCGAGGCTCCCCGCCGCCGGACGAGCCACGAACTCCACCGACAAAGACCGGGAGCGCGCCGCTTCAGCGACGCGCTCCGACGGTACGGGCGTGGATTCAGGCATCCGGTGCGCGCAGCGGGTCGTCCGCCACCCACAGCTCGTCGTCAGCACGAAGCGTCTGCCACGCGGCGTAGAGGACACCGGCCGTGGCGGCGACACCGAAGATGATGGCGAGGACGCCACCGGCGCCGAGGCCCTTCTTCTCCGGGACCGACAGCTTCTTGGTGGCCTTCTTGCCGGCCTTGGCAGCGTTCTTGCGGAACGAGTCGGCGTCGAACCCTCCCAGGCCCTTGCCCTTGGAGAGGCGGTGGCGCTGGTCGTTGGCGACATCCCACACCGACATCGCGGTGCCGACGACCGCGCCGGCGGCGGGAACGATCGCGCCGTTCAGCACCTTGCGGCCGGTCTCGACGCCACGGTCGACGTACGGTGCGGCGTAGCGCTCGTAGGAGTCCTTGGCGGCAGGCACGACGTGGTCGTGGTTGTACTTGCCGAGCTGGCGACCCGCCTCGCGGGCGACGTCACCGGCCTGACCGACGAGCACCTGCTGTGACTCCCACAGGTTCGCAGCCTGCTTCTGCAGCTTGCGGAGTTCCTTCTTGGTCTTGCGGTTGAGGCTCACGGGGCCCTCCCTTTTCGGGGTTCATCCGGGGACGTAGTGGGTCCATACTGCCAGACGCATTCAGGCGGCGCGGGGGGTTGCAAGTGAGAGGATGATGAGTATGCCGATTCACTCCGCTGTCGCAACACTGCACACCAACCACGGCGACATCGTCGTCAACCTGTTCGGCGATCAGGCGCCGCGCACCGTCAAGAACTTCATCGGTCTGGCCGACGGATCCCAGGCCTGGACGCACCCCGCCACGGGTAAGCCCGGCGAGGGCCCCCTGTACACCGATGTGATCTTCCACCGCATCATCCCCGGTTTCATGATCCAGGGCGGCGACCCGCTCGGTCAGGGCGTCGGCGGACCCGGATACAACTTCGACGACGAGATCAGCCCCGAGCTGACCTTCGGCACGCCCTACCTCCTCGCCATGGCGAACGCGGGCCTCCGCCGCAACGCCATCACCGGCAAGGCCGAGGGCACCAACGGCTCGCAGTTCTTCATCACGACCGACCCGACTCCGTGGCTCAACGGCAAGCACACGATCTTCGGTGAGGTCGCCGACGACGCCTCGCGCGCCGTGGTCGACGCCATCGCCGCCGTTCCGACCGGAGCGCAGGACCGCCCGGTCGAGCCCGTCGTGATCTCGTCGATCGACATCACCGAGGCCTGATCCCTTCGTGACCTCAGCCGACCCCCGGACCAATCCGGACAACTTCTGCTACCGGCATCCGGATCGTCAGAGCTTCGTGCTCTGCCAGCGGTGCCTGCGCACCATCTGCCCCGAGTGCCAGACGCCGCTTCCCGTCGGCGTCATCTGCCCGGAGTGCCTGGCGGAGCAGCAGAAGGGGGCGCGGTCGGCTGAGGTGAAGCGGATGCCGGGGCGGTTCGCGCGCAAGATGCGCAGCGACCGCCCCGTCGTCACCTACGCGATCGTGATCTTCACGCTCGCGATGTACCTCGTGCAGCTCATCCCCGTCGTGGGTGGTGCGGTCACGAGCGCGCTCGCGTTCGTGCCGGCGTACGCGGTGCCCGGCACGGGTCTGCCGTTCGAGCCGTGGCGGATGCTCACGGTCGCCTTCGTCCATTCGACCCCGCTCCCCTTCCACGTCGCGCTCAACATGTTGGCGCTGTGGGCGCTCGGCCGGAGTCTCGAGCCGCTGCTCGGCAAGGCGCGCTTCGTCGCGCTCTACGCACTCAGTGCGATCGGTGGTTCTGCCCTGGTCGCACTCATCGCGCCGGGTACCGTCGTCGTCGGCGCCTCGGGTGCCGTGTGGGGGCTTCTCACCGCGATGCTGATCATCGGTCGCAACCTCGGCGTGAACATCCTGCCGATCGCGATCCTGCTCGGGATCAACCTGGTCTTCTCGTTCGTGGGCTCCGGTGTTTCCTGGCAGTCGCACATCGGGGGCGGCCTGGTGGGCCTGCTCATCGGGTTCATCTTCTCGAGGACGCGCGCGCAGAAGCGTCAGCCGTTGCAGGCAGCACTGCTCGTCGCTGTCGGTGTGGGTCTCGTCGCGCTGACCGCAACGGTGCCGGCTCTGCTGTACCTCTGAGTTATCCACAGATTCATCCCCAGGCTGGGGATGAATCACACCGGTGTAATTCCTGTCGGTGGGATGCCGCGGCTCAGCGCCAGCGCGTCGTCATCAAGAAGCCGACGAAGGCGATGCCGAAACCGATCGCGAGGTTCCACGGACCGATGTCGGGGATCGGGAAGGCCTGGCCGCTCAGGTAGAAGACGATGATCCAGACGAGGCCGATGAGCATCAGCCCGATCATGATCGGCTTGAACCAGACCGGGTTGGGGGCGGCGTCGCCCTCGGGCTGGACCAGTCGGTCCTCGTCCTTGTCTCCACGTGCCATGGCGAGAAGTCTACCTGCCAGCCCTGTTTCAGCCTGCGCTGGCTAAACTCCGATCGTGACCGCCTCCTCGCCCACGGAGCACCAGACCCGACGCACTCGTCGGAACCGTCCTCGTCCACGTGCCACCGTCCTGAGCGTCGTCGGTGAGATCCTGCTGACGCTCGGTGTCGTGACCCTCCTCTACGTCACGTGGCACACCTGGATCGGTGACGCGATCGTGCAGGGCGAACAGCATGCGGCCGCGCAGGCGCTGGCTGATCAGTGGGCCGCCGAGGGTGACCCGACCCCCGACGCCTCGGCCCCCTCGACGCCGGCGCCGGACGACCCGGCGGCGATCCCGATCCTGGGAGATCAGAAGCACGCCGAGGTGTTCGGCATCATGAAGGTGCCGCGCTTCGGCAAGGACTGGCAGTTCAAGATCGCCTCCGGCATCTCGCGCCCCGACATCCTCGACCGCGGTGAGATCGGGCATTACCCCGACACCGCCATGCCCGGGGCGGAGGGCAACACGGTCTACGCCGCGCACCGCTGGACCTCGGGTGCGCCGTTCGATCCGATCGACCGGCTCGTCATCGGCGACGCCATCGTCATCCAGACCAAGGCCGGCTGGTACACGTACCGCTTCCGGTCCCTCGAATACGTGCAGGACACCCAGATCCAGGTGCTCCTGCCTGTCCCCAACAAAGAAGGCGTCGCCGCGAACGGTCGTTACCTGACGCTCACGAGCTGCGCGCCGAAGCTGAACTCCCTGGAGCGCATCATCGCCTACGCCGTCTTCGACGAGTTCACTCCCGCGGCCGCCGGTCCGCCCGCCGCGCTGACCGCCGGGGTAGGTGCCTGATGTACGCGGCATTGTGGCGCGTGCTCCCGGGTCCGTGGTGGGTACGGGTGCTGATCCTGCTGGTCCTCGCGGCCATCATCTTGTATCTGCTCTACTTCTACGTCTTCCCCTGGGTGTTCCAGACGGTGTGGCCCAGCGAGGAGTCCACCGTCGGCGGCGGCGGGTGAGCGGCGGCATCCGGGTACTGGTCGTCGACAACCACGACAGTTTCGTCCACACCCTGATCGGCTACCTCCTAGAGCTCGGTGCCGAGGTCGACATGGTCGAGTCGGATGCCGCCGATGCCGTCGACTGCGTCGGTGCAGCCGACGCTGTGCTCATCTCTCCCGGTCCCGGTACCCCCGAGGGTGCGGGAGCGTCGATCGCCATCGTGGAGCGGTGCGCGAGCACGGCCACCCCGCTCCTCGGGGTGTGCCTGGGACATCAGGCGATCGCGGTCGCCTTCGGAGGGGTCGTCTCGCATGCGGCCGATCTGATGCACGGGCGGACGTCGCTCGTGCACCACGACGGTTCCGGTGTCTTCTCGGGTCTGCCGCGGCCGTTCACCGCCACTCGGTACCACTCGCTCGCCGTGGCGCGCGCGTCGCTGCCCGTCGACCTGCGGGTCACGGCGTGGACCGACTCCGGCACCGTCATGGGCCTGGCCCATCGGTCGCTGCCGGTCGAGGGGGTGCAGTTCCACCCCGAGAGCGTCCTCACCGAAGGCGGTTACCAGCTGCTCGGTACCTGGCTGGAGGGCGTCGGACTGCCGGATGCCGCGCGTCGGGGTGCGAGCTTGAGCCCGCATCGGGCGGTCGGCTGAGCCTGAGGGGTCAGCCGCTGCAGGTCGTGAGCGTGATCTCGGACCCGACCGGCACCTCGCCGATCGCGGACTGCACCTTCACCATCCGCGGATCGGTCGCGGGGCACGACGGATCCTCCTGCACGACCGGATCGAGGTTGTACTGGTCGGACTCGAGGATCTCGACGGCCTTGTCGACCGTGTAGTTGAGCGCGAAGTCCTCGACGGTGACCGTGCCGGTGGCGACGACCAGGTCGACCGCGCTCCCCTTTGGGATCTCCTGCCCGTCGGTCACCGCAGCGCCGTTCACCGACCCGCTGATCACGACGTCGGCCGCCAGCCGCGGATCGTTGCGCCGGGTGATCGAGCCGAGCTTCAGGCCGGCCTGCTCGAGCGAGGAGGTGACCTCCGAGACGGTGAGATTCGCGAGCGCGGGGACGGCTGCCTTCTCGACGCCCTGCGACACGTAGACCGTCACCTGCTCGCCGGGTGCGACCGTGGTCCCTGCAACGGGATCGGTGCGGACGACGGCGCCTTCGGGCACGTCGGCGCTCGTCTCGTCGATCTGCTGCGGAACGAGTTTGGCCTTGTCGATCACCTGTTCCGCTCGGTCCCAGGTCATGGTGACGACGTCGGGCACCGTCAGGGCGTTGGGTGTCACCGTGCCCTCGTCAGGTCGGAGCGTGTTCACCCAGATGAAGACGGAGACCAGCAGCACCGCGAGCATCGCGATGCCCGCCCACACCCACGCGACGGGCGGTCCCGACTGGGTGCGGCGCATCGTGTCGTCGCTGGTGAGCTGACGCAGCGACCGCGCCGTCTCGGCGGCCTGCTTCGGATCGGGGCCGTAGAGCTCGTTGCTGAGCGATTCGACGCGGCGCTTGCTCGGAGCCTTGCGTCCGGTCGCGGCCGCAAGGGCGTCGCGGAAGGCGACGGCCGTCTGCGGACGCTGGAACGGATCCTTCGCGAGCGCGCGGAGCACCAGGGCGTCGAGCGAGCGCGGGACGGTGTCGACCAGCTCGGACGGCGGAACGGGAGCCTCGGAGACGTGCTGGTACGCGACGGCGATCGGGTTCTCGCCGCGGAACGGCGGCTGCCCGGTGAGCAGCTCGTACAGGACGATCCCCGCCGAGTAGATGTCTGCACGGGCGTCGACCGGGTCGCCCTTGGCCATCTCGGGCGAGAAGTACGACGCGGTCCCGATGATCGCCGTGGTCTCGGCGACCGTCGACGACGAGTCCGACACCGCGCGCGCGATGCCGAAGTCCATGACCTTCACCTGACCGGCATCCGTCACCATGACGTTGCCGGGTTTGATGTCGCGGTGGACGACGCCGGCGCGATGCGAGTACTCGAGCGCCTCGAGGATGCCGTCGGTGTACCGCAGCGCGTCCTCGAGCGGAACCGGGCCGTCGCTGATGATGTCCTTCAGCAGGTGCCCGGTGACGAGCTCCATGACGATGTACGGCTCGGGATGCGGCTGGCCCGCGGCATCCGTCCTCGTCTCCTCGCCGGCGTCGTAGACACGGACGATCGCGGGATGCGACATGCGCGACGCCGACTGCGCCTCGAGCCGGAACCGCGTGCGGAAGGCGCTGTCTGCGGCCAGGTCGGCCTCGAGGATCTTGATGGCGACCGGACGACCGAGGGTCAGGTCCTGTCCGCGGTACACGGAAGCCATGCCACCCCGGCCGATGAGGTCATCGACTCGGTAGCGGCCCGACAGCACGCGTGACTTAACGGACACTTCACTCCCCGGAATGGAACCCGGACAGCCTATCCGACCGTGTTCGAAAGCCTGCTGAATGCGGTCGTGATCAGCCGTCGCTGCCGTTGCCGCCGCCGTCGCCACCGTCAGCGGGAGGGGTCTCCTCCTGAGCGGGGACGATGGATGCCGCAGCCTCCGACGACTCTCCCGAGACCCGCTCGGTGCCCTCGCCGTTGCAGGTGACGTTGTACGTGACCGAAAGGGCCTGACTGTTCGTGCCGACGACGACCTCCTGCGGACGGTCGCCGATCTCGAAGCTCGCGGTCGACTCGCCGTTCTTCTGGAAGACGCCGCCCGAGAGGGTCATCGTGTAGCTCGTGGCCTGCGGTGCACCGGCGGGGCAGGTGTAGCTGTCCCACATGATCCGCACGGTCGACCCGGCCGTGACGGTGCCGTCGTCGTTGCCGCCCTGGATGCTCGGCGCGGCGGGCGTCTGCATCTGGGTCGTCTTGTCGTAGTAGAGCAGGGTGATCTCACGGTCGAACTGCACGTTCCCCGTGGGGTCGATGCTGTAGACCTTGCCGACCTGGTCGTCGGTGTTCGCCTGGTCGCCGCGTTCGCAGACGACGTTGGCGAAGCCGTTGTCGTTGAGGATCTGCCTTGCGTCCTCGCACGACTTGCCCTCGATGTCGAAGGACTCGGGATCTGCCGAGGTCGGCGCCGCGGGCGTCGACGGCGGCGCCGAGGACGGCGGCGGGCTGGACACCGCGGCCGGGCTGCTGGGCGGCGGCGTGGTCGGGCCCGTCTCGCCGGTCGGCTGGAAGAGGGTGACGAGGGCACCGATCAGCACGACGGACAGCAGGACGATGAGGGCCACGAGGGGCCAGGTCCACGGGCTGCGCTTCTTCTTGGCGGGCTGCTGGCGAGCGGGCTGCTCGGTAGCGAGGGCGGCTGTCCCGGTCCCGACGCCGGCCGCTGCGCCGACGCCGGCGGCCGCGCCGGCGGCTGCTCCGGCCGCGCCCGCAGAGGGGAGCAGGCGGGTCGTCGCGTCGGTGCCGTTGTTGGACGTCAGGAGCTGCGTGAAGGCATCCGGTGACACGGCGCCGGCGATCGCCGGAACGATTGCGGCCGCGCCGGCGACATCGCCGCGGCGGAGTGCACCTGCAGCGCGGGCGACGGCCGAGGTCGACGCCGGACGCTCGTCGGGCTTCTTCGCGATCATGCTCATCACGAAGCGCTGCACGGGCTCCGAGATCGTGTCGGGAAGCGGCGGCGGGGTGTCGTTGATCTGCGCCATCGCGATCGCGACCTGCGATTCGCCCGTGAATGGGCGTCGGCCGGCCAGCAGCTCGTACGCGACGATGCCGAGCGAGTAGATGTCGGTCGAGGGGGATGCCGCGTGACCCGACGCCTGCTCGGGCGAGAGGTACTGGACCGTGCCCATGACCTGACCGGTCGCGGTGAGGGGCACCTGATCGGCGATGCGCGCGATGCCGAAGTCGGTGATCTTCACGCGACCGTCGGGAGTGATGAGCAGGTTGCCGGGCTTGATGTCGCGGTGGACGAGGCCTGCGGCGTGGGCGGCCTGGAGCGCCGAGGCGGTCTGCGCGACGATGTCGAGCGTCTTGTCGGTCGACAGCGCGCCCTCGCGCTCGAGGATCGTCGACAGGGCTTCGCCGGGGACGAGTTCCATCACGAGGAACGCGGAGCCGTTCTCCTCGCCGTAATCGAACACGCTGGCGATGCCCTCGTGGTTGACGAGCGCGGCGTGGCGGGCCTCGGCGCGGAAACGCTCGAGGAACCCGGGGTCGCCCATGTACTCGTCTTTGAGGATCTTGATGGCGACGGTACGCCCGATGACGTGGTCGGTGGCCTCCCAGACCTCGCCCATGCCGCCGATCGCGATCCGCGAAGCCAGTTCGTACCGTCCGCCGAAGCTCACACCCTGCGTCGGTCTCATTCGCTCAGCACCGCCTCAATCACTTTCTTCGCGATCGGGGCCGCGATCCCGTTGCTCGTTCCGTTCTGGCCGAGCCCACCACCGTTCTCCACCATCACCGTGACGACCACCTTGGGGTCCTCCGCGGGGGCGAAACCGGTGAACCACAGCGTGTACGGGTCCCCCGGATCGTGCTCCGCCGTTCCGGTCTTCCCGGCGACGTCGACTCCGTCTATTCTCGCACCCGACGCGGCGCCGTTTTTGACATTGCCGATCATCAGCTGCGTCATCGTCTGGGCCACCTCGGGCGACACGGCCCGGCCGAACTCGGTGTCGGCGGGCTCGTCCTGAACCGTCAGGTCCGACGCGACGACGCGGTCGACCATGCGCGGGTTCATGACGACGCCGTCGTTCGCGATCCCCGCGGCGACCATGGCCATCTGCAGCGGCGTCGCGCGGACATCCGTCTGGCCGATGCCGCTCAGCGCGGTCTGCGGCTCATCGAAGCCCTCACGGTAGCTGGACGCGGTCACGTCGAGCGGGATCTCGAAGGCCGAGTTGAACCCGAACTTCTGCGCCTGCTCCCGGATCGCGTCAGTGCCGAGCTCAAGCGCGAGCTCGGCCATGGGGATGTTGCAGCTGAGCCGCAGAGCTGTCTCGAGCGTCGTCTTCTCGCCCGGACCGCACGTGCCGCGATCGAAGTTGTGCAGGACGTTCGTCGTTCCGGGGAGCGTGAAGGTGGCGGGGTTGTCGAACGTCGAGTCCGGCGTGTACTTGCCCGACGCGAGCGCCGCCGAGGCGACCACGAGCTTGAACGTCGACCCGGGGGGCTCGGTCTCGCGCGTCACCCGGTTGGTGAGGGGACGCAGCGGGTCGGCCTGCAGCTTCTGATCCGCCGCGTTCACGGACGAGCTGTTGTGCGAGGCGAGCAGGTTCGTGTCGTAGCTGGGGCTCGTGGCCATCGCGAGGATGCGACCGGTGTCGGGCTCCATCGCGACGACCGCGCCCTCGAGACCGTCGAGCGCGTCGTAGGCGACCTTCTGAACCTTCGGGTCGAGCGAGAGGAGGACGTTCGATCCGCGCGCCGGCTGACCGCTGACGATCTGGTCGAGACGGGTCAGGAACTGCTGGCTTCCCGTTCCGGCGAGGGCCGCGTTCATGGCGTACTCCATGCCCGTCGACGAGCGGAGGACGGGGTTGATGAACCCCGTCACGGGCGCCCACATCTCGGCATCCGGGTACGTCCGGATCCAGCTGTAGACGTCGTCGCTCGGCTTCGACGAGGCGATCGCCGTGCTGCCCGCGTAGACCGTGCCGCGCTGCACCTCGTACGAGTCGTACAGGGTGCGGCGGTTCTCCCGGTTCTCGTTGAGCTGACCGGCCAGGGCCACCTGGATGACACTCGTCGCCGCGAACAGGCTGAGGAACATGAAGAGCACGACGACGCTCAGTCGGCGGAGTTGCTTGGTCATCCGATCACCACCCGGGGCCTGGAGCGAACCGCATCCGAGATCCGGAGGAGGATCGCGATGATGAGGAAGTTCGCGATGAGCGACGAACCGCCCGCCGCGAGGAACGGCATGGTCAGACCCGTGAGCGGGATGACGCGTGTGACACCGCCGACCATGATGAACACCTGCAGGGCGAGCGTGAACGAGAGCCCGGTCGCGAGGAGCTTGCCGAAGTCGTCCTGACCGGCGATGCCGATGCGGATGCCGCGGCTCACGAACACCATGTAGAGCGCGAGGATCGCGAACACACCGACGAGGCCGAGCTCTTCACCGAGGCTCGGCAGGATGTAGTCGTTGTGCGCGAGCGGTGTCAGGTCGGGGCGGCCGAGGCCCCATCCGGTGCCGATCAGTCCGCCGTGCGCGAGACCGAAGATGCCCGACACGAGCTGGTAGCTGCTGCCGTTGATGTAGTCGGGGTTGAACGCGTCGAGCCAGTTCGAGAAGCGGGACCCGACGTAGGGCAGGATCCGCGATGCGACGATCGCGCCGCCCGCCGCGAGGAGGACCCCGAGGATCGCCCAGCTGGCCTTTCCCGTCGCGACGTAGAGCATCGCGATGAACATTCCGAAGATCAGGATGCCGGTGCCCAGGTCGCGCTGCAGAACGATGATCCCGAGCGAGACCCCCCAGATGATCAACAGGGGGCCGAGCTGGCGAGCCTTCGGCCACGTGATGCCGAGGAACTTCGTGCCGACGGAGCTGAGCGCCTCGCGGGTGCGCACGAGGTATCCCGCGAAGAAGACGGCGAGGCAGATCTTCGCGAGTTCACCGGGCTGGAACGAGAAGACGCCGCCGATCGACACCCAGACGTCCGCGCCGGCCTTGATGCCGAGCCCCGGCACGAAGGGAAGCAGGAGCAGCAGGATGCCGCTGAGGCCGAACACGTAGGTGTAGCGGAAGAGGACGCGGTAGTTGCGGAGGAAGATGACGATGAGGATCGCGCCGGCGATGGCGATTGCCGCCCACACGAGCTGACGGAAACCGAGCGATCCCCAGCCCGCACGGTCCTCGGCGATGTCGAGGCGGTAGATCATCGCGATCCCGAGACCGGTCAGCAGCGTCGCGATCGGCAGGACGAACGGGTCGGCGTCGCGCGCGCAGATCCGCGTGACGATGTGCATAGCGAAGGCGAGTCCGGCCAGGCCGCCGCAGTACGAGAGGAACGTCGGGTCGATCTGGTCGCGGGTGCCCAGCTGGACGAGGATGACCGCGACGGTCGTCACGACGATGGCGAACAGGAGCAGCCCCAGCTCGCGGTTGCGCTGGGTGGCCGGCATCCGCAGTTTGCGCAGTGCCTTGATGACCGTGGTGTCGGTCTCTACCGAGGCTGTCATGGGGTCCCCTGGCGGAGGTTGTCGACGATCGCCTGCGCGTCGGCGAGGGATCGTGCGGAGATGGTCTGCTCGACCGACTGCCGCTCGAGGGCGTCCAGGTCGGCGAGGAGGATGTTCGTGTCCTCGTAGGGTGTCGACAGCGAGATCGGGCCGATGTCCTGCTGGATGCCGCGGTAGATCACGACGCTGTCGTCGTCGGCGCCGATGAAGTACCGCGTCTGCGTCCAGGCGTAGCCCGCGAACACACCTGCGGCGATGACCGCGATGATCGCGAGGAAGCCGACGAACCACCAGACGCGACGGCGCCGGGCACGACGGCGGTCCTCCTCGATGAGTTCCTCGAGGTACTCCGCCGCCGGCTCGAAGTGGCTCGGCTCGTTGGCCGCCTGGCGCCCGGTCTGGAACCAGCCGGTACGCGCCGGTCGCGCGACGGGGATCTCGATGCCCTTCGGCGTCGCGGCGGAACCGACGATCGTCGCGGTCCCGCTGTACATCGGATGCCGCCCGCCCACGTCCACGAGGACGATCGTGACGTTGTCGGGGGCACCGGCATCCAACGCCAGCTTCAAGAGCATGTCGGCGGTGCGGCCGGGGGCGAGGTCCTGCCGGAGGACCTTGGCGGTCTGCGCATCGTCGACGACGCCGCAGAGACCGTCGGAGCAGATCAGCCAGCGGTCGCCGGGCTGGGTCTGCATGATGAAGGCGTCGACCTCGGGGTCGGTGCCCATGTCGCCGAGGACGCGCATGAGGACGGAGCGCCGCGGGTGGTACCGCGCTTCTTCGGGCGTGATGCGTCCCGAGTCGACGAGACGCTGCACGAAGGTGTGGTCCGTCGTGATCTGAGTGAGCACGCCGTCGCGGAAGAGGTAGACGCGCGAGTCGCCGATGTGGGCGATGACGGCGTACTCGTCGACCATGAGGACGGCGCTGACCGTCGTTCCCATACCGGCCAGCTCGGGACGCTCGGCGACCGTGTCGACGAGGACGTGCGCCGCATCCACGATCGACTCGCGGAGTTCGCGCTCGGCCTCGGCCGGAGTCGGGAAGCCGTGGTCGAGGCCTTCGAGGTGGTGGACGGCGATGCTCGAGGCGATGTCGCCACCGGCGTGGCCGCCCATGCCGTCGGCGACGACGAACAGGTTCGAGCCGGAGAAGCCCGAGTCCTGATTGTTGGACCGGACCTTCCCGGTATGGGAGATCGCGGCGCTCGAACCCTCGAAGACCATCGGTGCGGGCCGTTACTTCCGCAGCTCGAACGTCGTTGCGCCGACCTTGATGGGCGCTCCGACGATCACGGGGACGGGAGAGGCGACGCGCTCGCCGTCGTGCCAGGTGCCGTTGGTGGAATCGAGGTCCTGCACCATCCACTGCTCGCCCCAGAGGACGAGGCGCGCGTGGTGGCTCGAGGTGTAGTCGTCGCGGATGACGAGACCCGATTCGCTCGATCGGCCGATCGTCAGGGGCTCGTCGCCGAGGGGGAGTTCGAGCCCGGCCTTCGGACCGCTCGTGATGACGATGCGGGAGACGGTGCTGCGGGTGGCCTTCTGCGGCCCGCTCGGGGCGGCCGGGCGATTGGTGATCGGCGAGACGATCGACGTCTCGGCGTTGGCCGGCGCTGTCGCCACGGGGCCGGGCGCAGCGGCGACGGGCTCGGGCATCTTGCGGACCTTGACACCGAACAGATCGGCGCGCAGCGAGTAGACCACCGCGAAGACGAAGAACCACAGCAGGATGAGGAACCCGATCTGCAGCAGAAGGAGCGTCAGTTCACTCATGCCTGGCCTCCGATGTCGAACATGCGGGTCGCGGGATCCTGCGGCCGCGGGGGGATGCGGGAGGCCTGCGCAACGACGCGGAAGGTGATGCGCGTGCGCCCGATGGTGACGACGGAGTCCGGCTCGAGTGCCGCCTCCGAGACTTTGACACCGTTGAGCTGCGTGCCGTTGGTGGAGCCGAGATCACGGACCATCGCGCGGCGGCCGTCCCAGAGGATCTCGACGTGCCGGCGGCTGGTGCCGGCGTCGGAGATCGTGATGTCGGCATTCGTCCCCCGGCCGATGACCGTGCGGCTGGCCGTGAGGGGGTGCTGGGTGCCGTCGATCTCGACGACACCGTGCCACGAGACGTCGTCGACGCTCGCGGAGGCGGAATCGACGCGGACCGTCCCGGTGCTGAGCGACTCGTCGGGGTTGATCCGCAGCGACACGGGCCCGGCGAAACTGTACTGCTGGCTCTTCGCGTGGGCTTCGACGAGCTGCAGCAGCTCGTCGTGCAGGGCACGGCCCAGCGTCCCCATGCGTTCGTGGTCCGCCGGCGCGAGCCGGACGACCAGCGTGTTGGGAACGAGGATGCGGTCTCGCGAGACGACGGCGGCCTTCGCGTCGAGCTCGGCCCGCAGTGCCGAGGCGATCTCGACAGGCTGCACACCGCTGCGGAAGGTCTTGGCGAACGCACCGTTCACGGCGCGCTCGATTCCCTTCTCGAAGCTGTCAAGTAGTCCCACGGGGCTCCTCAGGCAGTCTGGACCGGTGCTCACATGCTAGTTGTCGACCCTGGCAGGGTCTGGGGAACAAGGCTGCGGCTGTTTCTCCGGCGGGCTCGCGCCATGATATCCTCGGAAAGTTGATCCCGTGGCGACACGGGTTCGCGCGAGTGGCGGAATAGGCAGACGCGCTGGCTTCAGGTGCCAGTGCCCGAAAGGGCGTGGGGGTTCAACTCCCCCCTCGCGCACAGACAGTGCGACACGAAGCCGGTCGGTGGTGAGAACCTCACCACCGACCGGCTTCGTTGTTTCCGCGCGCGTAGGCTCTTGAGGTGAGTGCATCGCGTGGCCGGATCTGGACCGGGGTCATCCGTGTCGCGCCCTACGACCGCGATCACACGGTGGCGATCCGTGCCGCGATCAGCGTCGGCGTCCCCCTGCTCGTCCTCTGGGCGATGGGCCGGCTCGATCTCAGCATCTACGCGAGTTTCGGAGCCTTCGCCTCGCTCTACGGGCGCACCGATCCGATCGGCGATCGCGTCAGGATGCAGGCGGCCGCGGGCGCGGTCCTGGTCACCGCCATGCTCATCGGCACGGCCACGTCGGTCGCCCAGCTGGCGGCGCCGTGGGCGATCGTCGTCGTGTCGGCGGTCGCCTCGGTCGTCACCCTGCTCGCGTACTCGGCCCAGTGGCATCCGCCGGGAGCGCTGTTCATCGTGTTCGCCGCGGGGGCGACGGCATCCGTTCCCGCCGATGCCACACGGCTGATCGACGTCCTCGCTGTGGGTCTCGCGGCCGTGGTCTTCTCGATCCTCATCACGCTCGTGTACGAGGCAGTCTCGGCCCGAGGGCTTCCGCGCCTGGCGCGAACGAAGAACCGCATCGCCGTCGGCGCTGTGGCCACGGAGATGGCCGTCACGGTGGCGGTGGCGACGCTCCTCGGCGGGATCGCGGGGCTTCTGCTCCTGGATTCCCACTGGTACTGGGCGATGGTCGGCGCGGTCGCGGCGGTGAGCGGTCCGCACGTGAAGGCGCGCATCATCCGCGGACTGCAGCGGCTCATCGGGACCGCGCTCGGAGTTCTGGTGGCAGCAGCCATCCTCGCCCTGGGCGTGCCTCCCCTCGGGGTCATCCTGATCGCCGTCGGTCTGCAGGCGACTGCCGAACTGTTCGTGGGTCGCAACTACGCGATCGCGATGATCTTCATCACGCCGCTCGCGCTGTTGATGGTCCAGCTCGCGGCACCGACCACCGTCGGCGTGCTGCTGAGCGACCGACTGGGGGAGACGCTCATCGGCATCGTTGCGGGAACAGCCGTCGCCGTCGTCTCGGCGTTCGTCCGGAGCCGTCGGGCAGCCCGCTGAAGTTAGCCGGAACCGTCTTCGGGCGCCTCCCACAGTTCGATCTCGAGTCCTTCCGGGTCGACGATCCGGACGAACCGGCCGTACTCCGTCTCCCACTCCGGGCGGGTTTGGACCGGGACCCCGGCGCCCTCCAGACGCGCGACGAGGGCGTCGAGCTCGCTCACCCGAAGGTTCAGCATGAACGGCTGGTCCGCCCCGAAGTAGTCGCTGTCGGCGGAGAACGGCGCGAAGACCGTCATCCCGGCATCCTGCTGCCAGACGGCTCCCTGGCCTTCGGCGCCGGCATCGATGCCGAGGTGTCGGCGATACCACTCCGCCCGTGCCTGCGGATGACGACTGCGGAAGAAGAGCCCGCCGATCCCTAGTACGCTCACGCGGCCGAGCATACTCACGCGCCCGGGGCCCGGTCCGCCCTGATAGCCCGGTCAGCCCTGATAACCGATGAGCCAGGTGACCCCGAAGCGGTCGGTCACGGTGCCGTCATGGTCGCCCCACGCGCGCAGCTGCAGCGGATCGATGACGCTGCCGCCGTCGGCGAGCGTCGCGAACCAGGTCTCGAGCTCGGCGGGCTCGGCGGTGCCCAGGAGAGAGAACATGACGCCGCGCAGTTCCAGCGGTGGATCGCCCGGCCCACCGTCGGCGGCGAACAGCTCGACGCGCCCGCTCAGCATCCCGTGCGCGATGAAGTCGCTCGGCCCGTCCTCCCGTCCGAAGTCTCCGAAGGTGTGCAGCACCAGGCCGCCGCCGAAGACCTCCTGATAGAAGGTGAGCGCATCGCGCGCGACGCCGGGGAAGTGGAGATACGGAGTGAGTCCGGTCATCCGGTCACGCTATTGGGCGGACCCGCCCTGCGGAAGCCCCGCCTCGACGCCATCGGTCCAGGTGAGCCATCCGCCGTCGAGGTTGCGGACGTCGTGACCGAGCTGCTGCAGGAGGCGGCTGGCCGTGTGACCTCGCTGGCCCACCCTGCAGTGGACGATGAGCGGCGCAGCGGGGAGCTCGCCGTGCCGCTCGCGGAGCTCGTCGAGCGGGAGCAGGATCGAGCCGGGGATCGAGCCGGCATCGTGCTCGCCGGCCGTGCGGACGTCGACCACGACGGCGCCGGCCGCGCGGGCGGCATCCACCTCGTGCCACTGGATCGTGCGATCGGCGCCCGTCGCCAGGTTCTCGGCGACGTACCCGGCCATGTTGATCGCGTCCTTCGCCGACCCGTACTGCGGTGCGTAGGCGAGTTCGAGTTGGGTCAGAGCGGATGCCGTGAGCCCGGTCGTCATCGCGACGGCCAGGACGTCGAGCCGCTTGTCGACGCCGGCCCGCCCGATGATCTGAGCGCCGAGGAGGAGGTCGGTCTCGGGGTCGATGAGGAGCTTCATCGCCATCTGCTCCGCGCCGGGGTAGTAGGTCGCGTGAGAGAAGGGATGCGTGTGAACGACCCGATGCGGCCGGCCTGCCGCGACGAGTCGGCGTTCGCTCCAGCCGACGAGCCCGACGGTGAGACCGAGCACCCCGACGATGGTCGTGCCGAGGGCGGGAGTCACGGCCGGGGTGGGTGCGCCGGCGATGTCGTCGGCTGCGGCGCGCCCGTGGCGGTTCGCGAGACCCGCCATCGTGACGAGGGTCGCCTGCCCGTCGAGGTGATCGGTCTTCTCGACCGCGTCGCCGACGGCCCACACCCCGGGGACGCTCGTGCGATGTCGGTCGTCGACGGCGATGCCGCCCGTCGCCCCGAGCGCGATTCCGGCGGCCTCGGCGATTCGCACGTCGGGACGGACGCCGCGAGCGTCGACGACCAGATCGGCGGGCACCCGGGTGCCGTCGGAGAGCGTGACGGCCTCCGTGTCGACGCTCGATACCGTGACACCGGTGCGGAGGTCGACGCCGGCGTCGGCGAGTGCGCGATGGACGGGCGACACCATCTCGGGGTCGAGAGGGCTGAGCACCTGCCGTCCTCGCTGGACGAGCGTCACGTGCGCGCCGCGGGCGACGAGGTTCTCGACCGCCTCGATGCCGATGAACCCGGCCCCCGCGACGACCGCTCGAGGCGACGCGACATCGGCGAGGGCGTCGGTGATCGCGTCGACGTCTTCGACGCTGCGCAGGGTGACCACCGGCATCCCGTCACCGGGAAGGCGATCGACTGCCGTCGCACCCATCGCGAGGACGAGGTCGTCGAACGGTTCGATCCGCTCGTCGCCGGCGTCGAGGTCGCGAACGGTGACGGTCCGCGCGGCCACATCGATCGCGACGACCTCGTGGCGGACGTGGACCTGCAGCGCGGAGCGCGCGGCGAGGGATGCCGGTGTCTGCAGCAGCAGCGAGGAGCGATCCTCGATCACTCCGCCCACGTAATAGGGGAGTCCGCAGTTCGCGAAAGAGACGTAGGAGCCGCGCTCGAATACCACGATCTCGCGGTGTTCGTCGAGCCGGCGGAGTCGGGTCGCCGCGGACATGCCGGCGGCGACGCCACCGATGATGATGGTGCGCATACCTCTGACTATACCCCGGGGGGTATTACGACATGTCGCGGGCTTGTCATATTGGTCACCGATCGGTGTCCGGCGGGCAACGTTTGTGTCACCTTCCTACGGAGGGGGTGACTGTACAGGTTGCGGGGGCTAGGTTGGGGAAGGACCGGCGGACGTGTCGCCGGCAACAATCAGTAAGGCAGTTCATGAGCGTCAGCGGTACCGTCAAGTGGTTCAACTCGGAAAAGGGCTTCGGGTTCATCGCCCCCGATGAAGGCGGCGCCGACGTCTTCGCCCACTACTCAGCCATCGAATCTTCGGGCTACCGCTCGCTGGAAGAGAACCAGCGAGTCGAGTTCGACATCGCCCAGGGCCCCAAGGGCCTGCAGGCGGAGAACATTCGCCCCGTCTGAGGTTTTACACCTCAGCAGTGAGGAGCAGGCGGCGGAGTTCGGCCATCGTGTCGACCGCCGCCTGCGCCCCTTCACTCTCGTGGGGCCAACTAAAGCCCCACCGTACGAAAATGACGGGGACGCCGTTCGCGGCGGCCCCGTCGACGTCGTGATGGCGGTCTCCGATGAGGACCGGGCGGCTCGTGTCCGCCCCCGCCGCCTTCAGGCGGCGCAGTGCCTCGGCGACGATGTCCGCCTTCGTGGCGAGTGTCATCTCGTCCGGAGTCGCACCGGCCATGGCCTGCATGTGCTCTGACAGACCGAAGTGCTCCATGAGCGCGACTACCTGCACCTCGGGCTTCGAGCTCGCGGTCGCCTGCGCGATGCCGGCTGCCGCGACATCCGCGATCAGCTCCCCGACTCCCGGGTAGAGCTCCACGTTCGCGGTGTAGCCGTCGGCCTTGCCGAGAGCCCGGTAGTAGGCGACCGCCTCGGTGGCCTGTTCCGGCGTCATCCCGACGTTCTTCTGGAACGAGTCGTACATCGGCGGACCGATCCAGTGGACCAGTTCCGCGCGCGTCGGCGCCGCGTACCCGAAGTGGGTGAGGCAGCGATCGAGGCGGCTCAGGATGCCGACGGACGCGTCGACGATCGTGCCGTCCACGTCCCAGAGGATGCAGGACCAGGGGGAGCTCGTCGTCATGCGTCCAGCCTACGGGGACGGATGCCGCGGGTAGGCTCGTCGCCGTGCGTCTCGTCATCGCCCGCTGCTCCGTCGACTACACCGGTCGCCTGAACACGCATCTGCCCCCCGCCACCCGTCTCATCATGGTGAAGGCGGACGGTACGGTCGCGTTCCACCGCGACATCCAGCACCAACCGCTGAACTGGATGAGCCCGCCGTGCACCCTGACGGTGATCGAGCCCGGCGAGGACGACGTCGACGTCGTCGAGAAGTGGCGCGTCACCCACGCCAAGACCGGCGACGAGCTCACCATCCGCATCTACGAGGTGCTCCACGACTCGTCGCACGAACTCGGCGTCGATCCCGGTCTCGTGAAGGACGGGGTCGAGGCCGATCTGCAGCGGCTGCTCGCCGAGCAGGTCGGCGTGATCGGCGAGAACCTGACGCTCGTGCGACGCGAGTTCCCCACGGCGATCGGTCCGGTCGACCTCCTGCTGCGCAACCCCGAAGGCGGCACGATCGCGGTCGAGGTCAAGCGCCGCGGCGACATCGACGGTGTCGAGCAGCTGACGCGCTACCTCGAACTTCTCGGGCGCGACCCGCACCTCGCCCCTGTCACAGGGGTGTTCGCTGCGCAGGAGATCAAGCCGCAGGCGAAGGTCCTGGCGACCGATCGCGGCATCCGCTGCGTCACCCTGGACTACGACGAGATGAAGGGCATCGAGTCAGGCGCGCCCCGCCTCTTCTGATCCCCGTCAGTGGCTGGTGCCGCGCGTGCCCGGCAGCGGCTTCGCCGCACCGGAGGCGAACCCTGACGCGGCCACCAGCGCCGCAATGATGAACAGCGTGTTCAGCAGACCGATGTGCGTGCTGATCAGGCCGAGGACCGGCGGCCCGCACAGGAACGCGACGTAGCCGATCGTCGCCGCCGCGCTCACTCGTGCCGCCGCGCGGGCCGGATCGTCGGCCGCCGCCGACATCCCGAGCGGGAAGCCGAGCGAGGCGCCGATGCCCCACAGGGCCGCGCCGACGAAGACGAGCGGCAGGTTCGGCGCCAGGATGAACAGCAGGATGCCGGCCACCGCCGTCACGGCGAGGACGCGAAGCGTCGCGACCCGGCCGAAGCGGTCGACGAGCGGGCCGCCGAAGACGCGCACGACCGTCATGGCGATCGAGAACACGGTCAGGGCTGCCGCGCCGAGCGCGAAACCGCCCTCGTGATCCTCGCTCACACCGAGGGCCAGCCAGTCGTTCGCGCCGCCTTCGGCGAACGCCATGCCGAGCATGACGACACCGAGGACGTAGGTGCGCGGCTCGCGCCACGCCGACAGTGCGGTCGCGAGTCGGTTGCGCCACCCCGTGGGTGCGTCCTCAGGCGAACCGAACTCCCGGTGCGGCACGTAGCGGAAGGCGACGAATGCGAGGACCACGATCGAGATCGCGATCACGGCGGTGTGGGGGAACACCGCGAGCCGCGCACTCGCGGCCAAGGCGCCGATGCCGGCACCGATCACGGTGCCGAGGCTGAAGAACGCATGGAACAGCGGCAGGATCGTCTTCTTCACCTCGACCTCGATCGCGGCACCGTCGACGTTCATGAGGACGTCGAGGGTGCCGTTGCCGAAACCGAACAGGGCGAGCCCGATGAGGACGAGGGGGAGCGACGGGATGACGTCGGTGCCGACGCCGATGAGGAAGAGCCCTACCGACAGGACGAGCATGACCGCGAGCATGCCGCGTCGGGTACCGATGCGTGCCGCGATCATCGAGGAGACCGAGAGGCCGATGATCGAGGCCGCTCCCATGCCGAGCAGCAGGAGCCCGATCGTGGCGTTGTCGATGTCGAGCGCCGCCTTGATGGACGGAACCCGTGACGCCCACGTGGCGATGCTCAGACCGCTCGCGGTGAAGATCGCGAACACGGCGAGACGCCAGGTCCACAGGCGTGCAGAGGTGAGCTCGAGGGTCATGACGGTCACTCTAGCGGGATCTCCGAATCGATTCGACAAACGGATTCCGGCGGCTACGATCGAAAACATGAGCAGCCGCCGAGCGACGATCTCGGATGTCGCGCGCGAAGCCGGAGTGTCGGCCTCGACGGCATCCGTCGTCTTCAGCGGCAAGGTCGCCGTCTCGGACACGACCCGCGCGAAGGTGATGCAGGCCGCGGACGCGCTCGGTTACACGGGCCCCGATCCTCGCGCCGCCTCCCTGCGCACCGGCCGGGCCGGCGTCGTCGCGGTGCTGTTCCGCGAACGTCTCGGCGTCGCGTTCCGCGACCCCGTGACGACCGCCATGATGGACGGCCTCACCGACGCGCTCGGTCCGATCGGCGCCGGCATCCTGCTCCTCACCGACGAGGGGCCCGCCGAGTCCGGCCCTACGCTCACGACCGCCCCGCTCGACGCGGCGATCCTGCTCGGCTGCAACGAGATCCTGCAGTCCTCGGTCGACGTGCTCCGTCGCCGGGGCATCCCGGTCGTCGTGATCGAGGGGGATGCCGGATCCGACGTCCCCCGCGTCCTACTCGACAACGTGGACGCGCAGCGCGCCGCGGCCGAGCACGTGCGCTCCTTGGGCCACGACGACGTCGCGCTCGTGACGCTGTCCACCGACGCCGCGCGGGCTCGTGGCTTCATCGACGATTCCGCCCCGATCACCGTCGAGGTCACCCGCGACCGCCTGCGCGGCGCGCGAGAGGTCTTTCCCGACGCGCCGGCGTACGCGGTCAGTGAGAGCTCGATCGACGAGGGCCTCGCCGCGGGCCGGGTCCTGCTCGCCGGTGATCGACCGACCGCCATCATGGCGCAGAGCGACCTGCTCGCAGCCGGAGTCATCCGCGCAGCCGAAGAGGCCGGCCTGCGTGTGCCCGAGGACCTCAGCGTGACCGGTTTCGACGGCATCACGGTCGACGGTCTCGCGCCGTACGCCCTCACGACCCTCGAGCAGGATTCCCTCGCGAAGGGTCGCGCTGCGGGCGAGGCGGTTGTGGCGATGCTCGACGGGCGGGATCCGGCATCCGTCACCCTGACGTGCACATTCCGCCGGGGGAACACAACCGGTCCGTTAACGGTCTGACCTGAGAGGCAACCGGGCGCCGCCTTTGCCTCAGCCGGTAGACTGAAATCCTCGACCCCCGATTGCGCAGAGGAGGCCAGGTTGCTGATCCTCCTCGCGGCGTTCGCGCTCGTCCCCCTGGTTCTGCCGACGCTCGTCGCCCGGTTGGGATCGCGCACCTTCCTCGTCGCCGCTCTCGTGCCGATCGCGGCGTTCCTCCACACGGCGATGCAGGCGCCGCAGGTCCTCTCGGGTGATATCCCGTTCGAGACATACGTCTGGATCCCCGATCTCGACGTCCAGCTCTCGATGCGGATGGACGTTCTCTCGTGGGTCATGGCGCTCATCGTCACCGGCGTCGGTGCGCTCGTGATGATCTACTGCCGCTGGTACTTCGCCGGCAAGCGCGAGGGCCTCGCGACGTTCTCCGCGGTCCTCCTGGCCTTCGCCGGCGCGATGTACGGACTCGTGCTCACCGACGACATCGTCGTGCTCATCATGCTGTGGGAGGTCACGAGCGTCCTCTCGTACCTGCTCATCGGCTTCTATCACCGCCGCGGCGCGAGCCGGCGCGCCGCCCTGCAAGCGCTGCTCGTGACGACCCTCGGCGGACTCGTCATGCTGATCGGCGTCGTCATGCTCGTCGTCCTCTACGGCACGACCAGCATCACCACGATGATCGAGACCGGACCCGTCTTCCAGGGCGGCGAAGCGGTCGCGCTGGATGCAGCGATCGTCATGCTCCTGGTGGGCGCCCTCAGCAAATCGGCCATCTTCCCGTTCCACTTCTGGCTGCCCGGCGCCATGGCCGCGCCGACACCGGTCAGCGCCTACCTGCACGCGGCGGCCATGGTGAAGGCCGGCATCTATCTCATCGCCCGGTTCGCGCCCGCGTTCGCCGACACCGACCCCTGGCGCCCGATCGTCATCGGCCTCGGGGTCTTCACGATGGTGCTCGGTGGCTTCCAGGCTCTCCGCGAATCCGACCTCAAGCGCATCCTCGCCTTCGGCACCGTCAGCCAGCTCGGCATGCTGACGGTCGTCCTCGGCTACGGCGAACGCAACAGCGCGCTCGCCGGCCTCGCTCTGCTCGTGGGCCACGCCCTCTTCAAGTCCGCGCTGTTCCTCATCGTCGGCGTGATCGACCGGCAGCTCAGCACCCGAGACATCACGGAGTTGTCGGGGGTGGGGCGGCAGGCCCCGACCCTCGCCACGTTCTCGATCATCGCGATCGCGTCGATGGCCGGCGTCGCCCCGACGGTCGGCTTCGTCGCGAAGGAGGCGGCTCTCACGTCCTTCCTCGAGGGTGGCGCGTCTCCCGCGGCCCTCATCCCGCTGATCGGCATCCTCGGCGGGTCGGCGCTCACGGCGGCGTACGGCATCCGTTTCGTATGGGGCGCCTTCTGGACGAAGAAGGATGCCTCGGGCTCGCCGCGCGAGCGCACCGAGTGGCCCGACCCGCCCATCGGCTTCCTCGTGGCCCCGGTCGTCCTCAGCGGTCTGACGATGGTCGCCGGCCTTGCGGCGCCCGTGCTCGATTCGGCCCTCGCCGGTTATGCCGACGGCATCCCGCTCGACGACGCCGGCACGGCATACCACCTCGCCCTCTGGCATGGGTGGGAACCGGCGCTCTTCCTGTCGCTGGGGTCGATCGCGCTGGGTGCAGTCTTCTTCTGGGCGACGCAGCGGCGTCCGCTCTCGGCGCGCATGCTGCCGTTCACCGCGAACGACATCTACAACCTGGCGCTGCGCGGTATCGCGAAGCTCTCGGTCTGGACGACGTCGCTGACCCAGCGCGGATCGCTGCCCTTCTACGTCGGCACGATCTTCGTCGTCTTCATCGCTGCCGAGGCCACCGCGCTGGCGGCGACGACCGAATGGCGCATCGCGGTCGACGCCTGGCAGAGCCCGGCGCAGCTGCTCGCCGCTCCCGTCATGATCCTGGCGGGCATCGTGGCGATCCGGGCGCGCAAGCGGTACACGGGCGTGGTGCTCGTCTCGGTGACCGGTCTCGGCATGGTGCTGCTGTTCGCGACGAGCGGCGCACCGGACCTCGCGCTCACGCAGATCCTCGTCGAGACGGTGACGCTCATCGCGTTCGCGCTCGTCCTCCGCCGCATCCCGGCTCGCCTGGGAGACCACAACGCCTCGGTGCTCCCGGTCGTCCGCGCCGTCATCGGCATCGGCGTCGGCGTCACGATGGCGGCGGTCGCCCTCATCGCGACGGGAGCACGCGTCGCCGACCCGGTCTCGGGCCCGTTCCCCGACCTCGCCTACGAGATCGGGCACGGCAAGAACGTCGTCAACGTGACCCTCGTGGACCTCCGCGGGTGGGACACGATGGGCGAGCTGTCGGTGCTCATCCTCGCGGCGACGGGCGTGGCATCCCTCGTGTTCGTCACCAACCGCTCCGACAGCCGGGTCCTGCCGTCGCTCCCGTCGAGCACGGGTCGCAGCCGTCGCCCGCTCGTCGAGACGGCCGACGGTCCTCGCCCCCGCTCGACCGCACCGGGTTCGACCCGGCAGGCGTGGCTCGTGGGCGGGCTCAAGGTGAAGCCCGAGAATCGGTCGCTGCTGCTCGAGGTGATCGTCCGCGTCCTCTTCCACTCGATCATCGTCGTGTCGGTCTATCTGCTCTTCGCCGGGCACAACCTGCCCGGCGGAGGATTCGCCGGCGGTCTGGTCGCCGGTATGGCCCTCGTCATGCGCTACGTCGCGGGAGGGCGGTGGGAGCTGGGTGCGGCCGCGCCGACGGATGCCGGTCGGCTGCTGGGAGCGGGCATGGTCCTCGCGCTGTCGTGCGCGATCGTGCCGCTCTTCTTCGGCGCCGCACCCCTCACGAGTACGTTCTGGGAGGCGAACATCCCGGTCATCGGTCACGTCGAGTTCGTCACGTCGACGATCTTCGACGTCGGCGTGTACCTGGTCGTCATCGGTCTCGTGCTCGATGTGCTGCGCTCGCTGGGCGCCGAGGTCGACCGCCAGACGCAGGCGCAGCGGGATCGGGTGAGCGCATGACCGTCTCGCTCGTCCTCGTCATCATCATGGGTGCGCTGTTCGCCGCCGGGGTCTACGCGATGCTCGAGCGCAGCCTCACGCGCGTCCTCATCGGCTTCCTGCTGCTGGGCAACGCGGCCAATCTCTTCCTCCTGATCGTCATGGGCGCGCCGGGCGTCGCCCCCTTCTTCGGCAGCGCCAGCGAGGGCGAGACCTTCAGCGATCCGCTTCCGCAGGCCCTCTCACTGACGGCCATCGTCATCACGTTCGCGATCTCGTCCTTCCTGCTCGCCCTGATCTACCGGTCGTGGCAGCTCGGGCAGGCCGACACGGTCGCCGATGACGAGGCCGACCGCGAGGTGCGCGAGCGCGGCGCCCGCGACGAGGAGACGATGGACGACGAGATCACCGAAGAGGATGACGACGCCACGACCGACTTCATCGGGACGGAGACCTCCCCCATCCTGATCCTCCATGCGCAGGACATCGCCGAACTTCGCGACGACGCGGGCCTCGACAAGCCGGGAGGCCACCGGTGAGCGCGCTCGTCCCCCTCCTCGTCACCCTGCCGCTGCTCGGCGCGGGCATCGCGCTGATCTTCGGTCGCCGTCGGCGCGTGCAGGTGGGCGTCTCGATCGTGACCCTCACCGTGGCCGCCGCCATCGCCGCCGTGCTGCTCTACTACGTCGACGTGAGCGGGATGCCGCTGGCCGTCTCGGTCGGCGGGTGGCCGATCCCGTTCGGCATCGTCCTCTACGTCGACCGACTGGCCGCCCTGCTCGTGCTCGTCTCGAGCATCGTGCTCCTCGCGGTGCTGCTCTTCTCCGTCGGACAGGGTGCCGCCGACGGCGACGAGGAGACGCCGGTCTCGATCTTCCACCCGTCGTACCTGATCCTCGCCGCGGGCATCTTCAACGCGTTCATCGCCGGTGATCTCTTCAACCTCTACGTCGGCTTCGAGATCCTGCTCGTCGCCTCGTACGTGCTGATCACGCTGGGGTCGACGGAGTCCCGCATCCGCACCGGCGTCGTCTACATCGTCGTCTCGCTGGTCTCGTCGATCCTGTTCCTCGCCGCGATCGCGGCAATCTACGGCGCCCTCGGCACGGTAAACATGGCGCAGCTGGCCGACCGGATGGGGGAGCTCCCCGATGAGGTGCAGCTCGTCCTGCACCTGATGCTGCTGCTGGCCTTCAGCATCAAGGCCGCTGTCTTCCCGCTGTCGTTCTGGCTGCCCGACTCGTACCCGACCGCGCCGGCTCCCGTGACCGCGGTGTTCGCGGGATTGCTGACCAAGGTCGGCGTCTACGCGATGATCCGCACCGAGACGCAGATCTTCCGGGACAACGACGTGAATCAGCTGCTGCTGATCGTCGCGCTCGCCACCATGATCGTCGGCATCCTCGGCGCCGTCGCCCAGGCCGAACTCAAGCGCATCCTGTCGTTCACGCTCGTGAGCCACATCGGATACATGGTCTTCGGGCTCGCGATTGCGACGCCCGAATCGCTCGGCGCGACGGTCTACTACATGGTCCACCACATCGTCGTGCAGACGACGCTCTTCCTCGCGGTGGGGCTCGTCGAGCGGCGCGCGGGATCGACCTCGATCCTCAAGGTGAAGGGCCTCATGCGGGCCGCGCCCTTGTTGGCGGTGCTCTACTTCATCCCGGCGATCAACCTCGGCGGCCTGCCGCCCTTCTCGGGCTTCATCGGCAAATACGCGCTGTTCGACGCGGCCGCCGCGGTGGGCACGCCGATCATGTACGCCCTGATCGTCGCGGGGATCGTGACGTCCCTCCTCACCCTGTACGCCCTCATGCGCGCGTGGAACCTGTCGTTCTGGCGCGAGGAGGAGGACGCGAACGAGGAGTCCGGCGTCATCGACCGGATCTCGTACCTCGACGACGCTCCCGCCGCCGGTGTGCAGACCGAGCGTCGCGTCATCCCGAAGATCATGACGGCCTCCACGACGGGCATGGTCGCGGTCACGATCGCCCTCACCGTCTTCGCCGGGCCTCTCTACCACCTGTGCGCGAGCATGGGAGCATCGCTGCTGAACCCCGTGAGCCTCACGCAGCTGCAGGACGAGGTGAACGGTGGGAACTGACATCCGACGGAGTGCGCTGACCGGCATCTGGCGGCAGCTGCCGTTCTTCCTGTGGCTCATCGCCCTCTGGATGCTGCTGTGGGGGCAGTTCACGGTGCTCGCCTTCCTCACCGGCGTCGTCGTGGCCGTCTTCGTCACGAGCGTCTTCCGTCTGCCCCCCGTCGAACTGTCGGGACGCCTCAACCCGTGGTGGCTGCTCGTCTTCCTGCTCCAGTTCCTGGGCGCGGTCGTGAAGGGCTCCCTCGTCGTCGCGTGGCAGGTCGTCTCGCCGCGCAGTCAGCCCGGCGTCTCCGTCGTCGCCGTCCCGCTCGTGACCGACGACGACCTGATCATGGCGCACGTCGGGGTCACGGCATCCCTCATCCCGGGCTCGCTCGTCCTCGAGACCGACCGCGACCGCCGGATCCTGTACCTGCACGTCCTCGGAGCGTCGACGGATGCCGAGGTCGAGGCGCAGCGTCGCCTGGTGCAGCGGTGGGAGGCCCGGCTCGTTCGGGCCGTCGGGTCGCGGGCCCAGCTCGGCGCCATCCGCGCATCCCAGGCGGACGTCCGGACCTCCGTGAAGGGAGAGCGCTCGTGACCGCCGTCCTCATCGTCGTGATCAGCGCCGTCTTCGGCGTGGCCGCGCTGCTCACGGTCTGGCGCATCATCGTCGGCCCGTCGATCCTCGACCGCGCCGTCGCCTCGGACGTCCTGCTGACGCTGCTCATCTGCGCCCTCGGGGCCGAGATGGCGATCAACCACCACACCCGCACGCTGCCGGTGCTCCTCATCGTCGCCGCGGTCGGCGTCTTCGGGTCGGTCTCGATCGCCCGCTTCGTCGCTCGTCGCGACTCGGAGGTCGACCGATGACCGAGATCCTCCACGTTGTGTCGCTGCTGCTGATCCTCGCCGGGGCCCTCCTCTGCCTCACTGCCGCGATCGGTCTGCTGCGGTTCCGCGACGTCCCGACCCGTCTGCACGCCGCGACCAAGCCGCAGGTGCTCGGCCTGTTGCTCATCGCGATCGCCGTCGGGCTCGAGCTGCAGTCCTGGCCGGTCGTCGCCTTCCTCGTCCCGGTGCTGCTCATCCAGTTCGCGACCGCACCGCTGTCGGCGCACATGGTCGGCCGGCAGGCGTACCGCAACGGCACGATCGACCGCCGGAACCTGCACGTCGACGAACTCGCCGACGCGAAGGAGACCCCGCCGGGAGCGGGCGGCTGACCCTCAGCCGATGAGGCTCGGCTGCAGGTCGCGCATGGTGCGCCGGAACGTCATCCGGGTCACGCCGGCCATGGCGACCAGCAGCGCGCCGACCAGCCACGTCGCGAGGACCGCGGCATCCGTCCATGCCCTGCCGGCGACACCGCCGTACATCACCTGCCGCATCGCGTCGACGACGAACCCCATCGGCAGCACGTGGTGGAGCGCCGCGAGCGGTGCCGGCAGCGTCTGCCACGGGAACGTGCCGCCGGCCGTGACGAGCTGCAGCACCATGAGGACGAGTCCGACGAACTGGCCCACCGATCCCAGCCAGACGTTGAGCGCCAGGATGATCGCCGCGAACGTCGCCGAGGCGAGCAGCAGGATGCCGAGGGTCGGCAGCGGATGCGTGAAAGAGAACCCCAGGGCGATCGAGAGCACGCCGAACAGCGACACCATCTGCACCGCGCCGAGGGCGGCCGGCGTCAGCCAGCCGGCGAGGGTGACGCGGATGGGGGAGCGGAGCGCCGTGACGGCCCGCTTCGAGATCGGCTTCACGATGAGGAAGAGCGCGTAGATGCCGATCCAGCCGGCGAGGGCGGCGAAGAAGGGCGCGAGACCGGCGCCGTAATTCTGCGCCTGGGTGAGGGAGTCCTCGGCGATCCCGACCGGGTCGGAGAGCGTCGCGGCCTGCGCCTTGCGGGTGTCGGCGCTGTCGTCGGGGAGCTTCTCGGCACCCGCGCGGAGGGCGTCACGCAGCGTGGCGGCGCCGTCGTCGAGCTTGTGGATGCCGGTCGCCAGGGTGTGCGCCCCGTCGTCGAGCTTGTGGGCACCGCTGTCGGCGCTCGCGACGCCGTCGGCGAGCGTGTGCGCTCCGGTCGCCGCGGTGGCGGCACCGGCGGCGAGCTTCGCGCTTCCTCGGGCGACCTGGGCGGCGCCGTTGTCGAGCGCGTCGATCTGGGCGACGGCCTGCTGGACGCGGGAGTCGAGTTCACCCACCCGCGTGCCGATCGGATCGACGACCTCGAGGACGTCCGCGATCTGCGCGTCGTCGAGCCCGCGCTTCTTCAGGGCGGCCGTGAGGTCCTTGCGCACGGTCGGCACGGCGGACGAGACGCGGTCGGCGGCCGATCCCACGCGGTCGGCGACACTGCGCAGCTTCGCCGTGCCTCCGGAGACCTGCTCGGCGCCCGACGTGAGCGAGGAGAGGCCGCTCGAGAGCGTGTCGACGCCCGACGCGAGCGACGCGGCGCCCGTGCGGAGCTTCGACGTCCCGGCGGCGAGGGTCCCGGCGCCGTCGGCGAGGGTGTCGGCGCCGTCGCCGGCGCTTCCGAGCCCGTCGGTGAGCTTTCCGGCGCCGTCGGCGGCGTCGATGAGCTTGACGCGGACGGTGTTCAGGGCGTCGAGCATGGTCAGGCCGGCTTCGCGGACCACCTTCTCCGTGACGGTGGTCCGGATCCGCTGGACCGCCTGCGACCCGATGGTCGAGGCGAGGTAGTTGTTGGCGTCGTTCGTCGTCAGGTCGATCTCCGCCTGACGCGGGTCCTTCGACGAGATGGAGGCGACGGCGGAGGTGAAGTCGGCGGGGAGCGTGACGGCGAAGTCGAACGTACCGTCGTCGAGGCCCCGGTGGGCACCGGCGGCATCCACCTCATGCCAGTCGAAGCTGCCGTCCTCGATCAACGAGTCGGCGACCTCGTCGCCGAGGTTGCGGTCGGCGCCGTTGAGCGAGGCGCCGTCGTCCTGCACGACGAGGGCGACCGGCACCTCCGACAGGTTTCCGTACGGGTCCTGGTTCGCCCACAGGTACAGGCCGCCGTAGAGGACGGGCACGAGGATGAGCGCGATCAGTGCGATGACCCGCATGCGGGTCGAGGTGAGGCGGCGTAGCTCGGCCGCGAACAGAGCGGGGATCTTCACGAGAGGATGCCTTCGGTAGACGTGCGAGTGAGCAGGCGTCGCCGGCGGCGCAGCGACGATGTGGGCCGGATGCGCGGCCTGCCGACGCGGCCGCGTGGGGCCGGCGGTTCTGCGTCGAGCGCGGTCGCCGCGGCGGTGCCGGCGATGACCAGGACCGCGAAGCCGCGCGCGGCGAAGTCCTCGGCGATGCGCTGCCAGTGCCGCGGGTCGCCGCCGTGACGGTCGGGCGAGACGAGGACGAGCGCCTCGATCCCGCGGCGCAGGGCGGCGAGTTCGAGCAGCATCCGGATGCGGTCGTCCGCCTCTAGCTGTCCGATCGGGGTGCGGGCGAGCGTCCGCCAGCCGTGGTCGTCGAGCCACCGGCGCGCCGAGAGCGGATCGGCACGGCGCCCGGCGAACATCAGCTCTTCCTCCACCACGCCGACGACGGCGATGTCGGGAGCCGGGTCGTTGACGTCGGGGGCGTCGACAAGTGCCACGACCTTCCGCATCCTGCGAGGGCTGCGGCGGCCGTCGATCGTGACGGTACCGGTGGCGGGGCGCATGCGGCCGCTCGCGATGAGACCGAGCACGGAGGGGCGCTGCTCGGTCTCGGCGGTGGTGAGGGTGACGCGACCGGAGGCGAAGGCGAGCCGGGTCGCCGGCAGGACGCCGCCGTTGCGTCCCTTCGAGACGTCGTCGAGCACGATCTTCATGCGCGGGCTCCTTCCAGCACCTCGTCGGCTTCGCGCCAACCGAGACCGGCGACCCCGAGGATCGTCCGCACCGCGACCGAGGCGGCTTCGGGGCGACCGGTGTCGAGCCGGGTGATGACGGTGCGGGCCGCCTCCTCGACGAGCCGGGCGACCGTTGCCGCGGGCATGTCGGTGCGGATCGTGCCTTCGTCGCGCCCCCGCGTGACGATCGCGAGCACCCGGCGGCGGACGGGGGTCAGCACCGCGGCGGTCTCCTCGATGTGCGAATCGTCGAGGGCGACGGTCGCGGCGAACTGCACGTCGGCTGCGCCGTCCCAGAGCGCCAGGGCGAGGCGGGCGAGGGCGAGAGGGGCGGGACCGCTGTCGTCGACGCCGTCGGCGAGGGCGTTGAACCGCTCCGCGCCGCCGAGGATCATGGCGCGCAGAAGCGCGTCACGGTCGTCGAAGTGCCCGTAGAGCGCGCGTCGGCTGAGCCCTGCGGCGCGCGCGATGGCGTCGATCGGGGCGTGGGGGTCGCGGGCGATGGTGGCCGCCGCCGCTGCGAGGATGTCGGCGCGGTTCGACGCGGCATCCTTTCGCGGACGACGCGGCGATGCGGTCGTGGTCACCCCACGATCGTACGAAGTTGCACAGTCGTGTGCAACTTAATTCAGCGACCTCTCAGTCGGCGCCGAAGTCGAAGGATGCCGAGTCGCCCGACTCGTCGATGGCACCCGCCAGCTCGTCGACCTCACCGGTGTTCCCCGTGATGGCCGCAGCGCCGCCCTGCTCCAGCTCGCCGACGAGCTCGGCGGTCGCGCCGCCGATCATGCCGAGCGACACGAAGTGCTCGAGGCGCGCGCGGGAGTCGGCGATGTCGAGGTTGCGCATCGTGAGCTGCCCGATGCGGTCGGTCGGACCGAAGGCGGCGTCGCCGACGCGCTCCATCGAGAGCTTCTCGGGGGAGTACGAGAGGTTGCGGCTCTCGGTGTTCAGGATCGTGTAGTCCTCGCCGCGGCGCAGGCGCAGCGTCACCGTGCCGCTGATGGCGGAGCCGACCCAGCGCTGGATCGACTCGCGCAGCATGAACGACTGCGGCTCGAGCCAGCGGCCCTCGTACATGAGGCGCCCCAGGCGCCGACCCTGCTCGTGGTAGGTCGCGAGGGTGTCCTCGTTGAGGATGCCGTTGACCAGGCGCTCGTACGCGATGAACAGCAGCGCCATGCCCGGCGCCTCGTAGATGCCGCGGGACTTCGCCTCGATGATGCGGTTCTCGATCTGGTCGCTCATGCCGAGGCCGTGGCGACCGCCGATCTCGTTCGCGGCCATGACCAGGGCCACGGCATCCGAGTACTCGACACCGTTGATCGCGACGGGGCGACCGGCTTCGAAGGTGACCGAGACGTCCTCGGTCTCGATCTCGACGGCCGGGTCCCAGAAGCGCACGCCCATGATGGGTTCGACGATCTCGAGCGACACGTCGAGGTGCTCGAGGGTCTTGGCCTCGTGGGTCGCGCCCCAGATGTTCGCATCGGTGGAGTACGCCTTCTCGACCGAGTCGCGGTACGGGAAGCCGTGTGCGACGAGCCACTCGCTCATCTCGGTGCGGCCGCCCAGCTCGGTGACGAAGTCGGCATCCAGCCACGGCTTGTAGATGCGCAGGGCGGGGTTGGCGAGCAGCCCGTAGCGGTAGAACCGCTCGATGTCGTTGCCCTTGTAGGTGGAGCCGTCGCCCCAGATGTCGACGCCGTCCTCCTTCATGGCCCGGACGAGCATCGTGCCGGTGACGGCACGGCCGATGGGGGTGGTGTTGAAGTAGGTGCGTCCGCCCGAGCGGATGTGGAAGGCGCCGCACGAGAGGGCGACGAGGCCCTCCTCGACCATCATCGGCTTGCAGTCGATGAGGCGGGAGCCCTCGGCGCCGTACTGCAGGGCGCGGCCGGGGATCGACGCGATGTCGTCCTCGTCGTACTGACCGAGGTCGCCGGTGTAGGTGAAGGGGACGGCGCCCTTGTCGCGCATCCAGGCGACGGCGACCGAGGTGTCGAGACCCCCCGAGAAGGCGATGCCGACGCGCTCGCCGACGGGCAGGGACTGAAGGACCTTCGACATGGTCCCCATCCTATCGAGGGGGCCGTGCCGCGATCGGCGCGGTTACGCGGGGGACCGTGTGGCGGAGATCCGCCCGACGCGCCGTGGGGCGGATGCCGGGGCCCGGCGCGGCGGCCGGGATCTCCGCCGTTCGCTCGATGGCGGATGTGAGTGCTCACATCCATGGAGGCGGGCGACGGAGGGGGACGTGGATGTCCTTCGGTGGCGGCACCCGCGTTACGCAAATGTTATCGCTCACAATCTAGCGCCGCGAGAAATGTGAAGGCTAACATTCGAGCAACCGGAGGCCACGGCGGCCCGGAACACCGGCGGTCAGCCGGACCCGAACAAGGAGGTTTTGGGATGAAGAAGACTGCTTTCGCAGCAGCGGCCATGCTGGGGGCACTGGCACTCGTCGTCACCGGATGCGCGGGCAACGGCGCACCCGGCGCAGGGGGCAACGGGGGTGGCGGCGACCTGATCACGGTCGGGTTCGCACAGACCGGTTCCGAGTCCGGATGGCGCGCAGCCAACACCGAGTCGATGAAGAAGGCGTTCTCGGAGGAGAACGGGTTCAAGCTGACGTTCAACGCGGCGGACAACAAGCAGGAGGCGCAGATCTCCGCCGTCCGCAACTTCATCAACCAGGGCGTCGACGCCATCGTCATCGCGCCCATCACGGTCGACGGCTGGGACGACGTCCTGAAGGAAGCGAAGGATGCCGGCATCCCGGTGATCCTCGAAGACCGCACGGTCTCGGCGAGTGACGACCTCTACGCCTCGTGGGTCGGTCTCGACTTCGAGCAGGAGGGTCGCACCGCGGGCGAGTGGGTCAAGGAGAACTTCGACGGCAAGGGCGCGAACCTGGTCGTCCTCGAGGGCACGACGGGTTCGTCCGCCGCGCTCGACCGTGCCACCGGCTTCGACGAGGCCATCAAGGGCACGGACGTGAAGGTGCTCGACTCGCAGACGGGTGACTTCACCCGTGACGGCGGCAAGAAGGTCATGGAGGGCTACCTCCAGAAGTACGGCAAGGACATCAACGTCCTCTTCGCGCACAACGACGACATGGGCCTGGGTGCTCTCGACGCCATCAAGGCGGCAGGTCTGACCCCCGGCAAGGACATCCAGATCGTCACCATCGACGCGGTGAAGGACGGCATGACCGCCCTGGCGAACGGCGAGTTCAACTTCATCGTCGAGTGCAACCCCCTCCTGGGAGAGAAGGCCGCCGACCTCGTCAAGTCCGTCGTCGACGGCAAGTCGGTCGAGAAGCGCACGATCGTCGAAGACCAGTCGTTCACGCAGGAGCAGGCCGCCGAGGTCCTCGACTCCCGCCCCTACTGATCGATCGCCACCCTCACGATCCTCAACGATCACCGAACCACCGCCGGGGACCGGATTCCGGTCCCCGGCGGTCATCACGGAAAGGCGCGCCTCATGGTCGATGTCGCAGCCACGCCGGCCTCGCCGGCCACCGCCCCGCAGCACGACGAGGTCGTGCGGATGCGGGACGTCACCATCCGGTTCCCCGGGGTCCTCGCGCTGGACCGGGTCGATCTGACGCTCCGCGCCGGCGAGGTCCACACCCTCATGGGCGAGAACGGCGCCGGCAAATCGACGCTCATCAAAGCGCTCACGGGCGTCTACGCCATCAACGGCGGGACGATCGAGGTCGCCGGCGAGCAGCGCGTCTTCCGCTCGACCGCCGACGCAGAGGCATCCGGGATCTCCACGGTCTACCAGGAGGTCAACCTCTGCACGAACCTGTCGGTCGGTGAGAACGTCATGCTGGGCCGCGAGGTGCGGCGGGCCGGCTTCATCGACTGGCGCGCGACCCACCGCGAGGCGACGCGCTACCTCGCGGCCCTCGGGCTCGACATCGACCCGCGCTCGGCCCTGTCGTCGCACTCCATCGCGGTGCAGCAGCTCGTCGCCATCAGCCGCGCGACGGTCGCCGACGCCCGCGTGCTCGTCCTCGACGAGCCGACCTCGAGCCTCGACCGCAGCGAGGTCGAGCAGCTCTTCACCGTCGTCCGGGGTCTCCGTGACCGCGGCGTCGCCATCCTCTTCGTCACGCACTTCCTCGACCAGGTCTACGAGATCTCCGACCGCCTCACGGTCCTCCGCAACGGGCAGCTGGTGGGGGAGTACCTGCCGGCCGAGCTGCCGCGCGGCGAACTCATCGCCAAGATGATCGGCCGCCAGCTCGACGAACTCGAGGCTCTCTCGCGCGCGTCCGAGCGCGAGATCGACCGCACCGCGACACCGGTCCTGCGGGTGGCGGGCCTCGGCCGCAAGAACGTCATCGAACCCGTCGACATGGAGGTGTACGAGGGCGAGGTCGTCGGCATCGCGGGTCTGCTGGGCTCCGGCCGCAGCGAACTCGTCCGCCTCGTCTACGGCGCCGACCGCGCCGACGCCGGTACGCACGAAGTGCGGGGGGATGCCGCGCGCATCACGAACCCGCGGAACGCGATCGACAAGCGCATCGCCTTCTCGAGCGAGGACCGTCGCGCCGAGGGGATCATCGCCGACCTCACCGTGGCCGAGAACATCGTGCTCGGCATCCAGGCCAAGCGGGGCGCCATGCGTCCCATCGGCCGCACCGAGCGGGACGCCATCGTCGCCGAGTACATCTCGGCGCTCGGCGTCCGCCCCGCCGACCCGAACGCGCTCGTGCGCAACCTCTCGGGCGGCAACCAGCAGAAGGTGCTGCTCGCCCGGTGGCTCGCCACCGCGCCGCAGCTGATCATCCTCGACGAGCCGACGCGCGGCATCGACGTCGGCGCGAAGGCCGACATCCAGCGCAAGGTCGCCGAGCTCTCGGCGGAGGGGCTGTCGGTCGTCTTCATCTCCTCGGAGCTCGAGGAGGTGGTCCGCATCGCCCAGCGCATCGTGGTGCTGCGCGACCGTTCTAAGATCGGCGAACTGGACGCCACCGACGTGACGGTCGACGATCTGGTCGCCCTCATCGCGCAAGAGTCCGGCGAGACGACGTCGTCTCGCCTCAACCCGGAGACAGCGGCATGACCCCGACCCTCAAGCGCTTCCTGGCGCACCGCCTCGTCTGGCCGATCGCGGCACTGCTCGTGCTCGTCATCGTCAACACGATCGCGCGGCCGTCCTTCATCTCGATCACGGTGCAGAACGGTCAGCTGTACGGCCCGCTGCTCGACATCCTGCGCAACAGCGCACCGCTCATGCTCGTCGCGCTCGGCATGACGCTCGTGATCGCGACGCGCGGCATCGACCTCTCGGTGGGCGCCATCATGGCGGTCTCGGGGGCGGTGGCCCTGACCGTCATCTCGAACTCCTCGTCGCCGGGGGACCTGTCGACCGTGCTCATCGCGATCGCGCTCGCCGTCTTCGTGGCGCTGTTGCTGGGGGCGTGGAACGGCTTCCTCGTCGCGGTCGTCGGCGTCCAGCCGATCATCGCGACCCTCGTGCTCATGCTCGCCGGTCGCGGTGTCGCCCTCCTCATCACGGGCGGCTTCATCACGACCATCACGAGCGCGCCGTACCGCTTCATGGCGCAGGGCTACCTGGTGGGCCTGCCGTTCGCCTTCTACGTCTCGGTCGTCGCGATCGTCATCGTCGCAGTGCTGCAGCGTCGCACCGCGCTCGGCGTCCTCACCGAGGCCGTCGGCATCAACCCCGAGGCCAGCCGACTCGCGGGCGTGCGGTCGCGCGGCATCATCTGGGGCGCCTACGCGGCGAGCGGCCTGCTCGCCGGATTCGCCGGCATCCTCTATTCGTCGAACATCATGGCGGCCGACGCCAACGCGGCCGGCCTCTACATCGAGCTCGACGCGATCCTCGCCGTCGTCCTCGGCGGGACGAGCCTCATGGGCGGCAAGTTCACGATCGCGGGCACCGTCGTCGGCGTCTTCACGATCCAGACGCTGAAGTCGACGATCACCTTCCTCGGCGTCCCGCCGGCGGTCAGCCCGCTGTTCCTCGCGATCGTCGTCGTCATCGTCGTGCTCGTCCAGTCCCCGCGAACGCGGTCGCTGGTCGCGAAGGGGGTCGATGCCGTCCGAGGCGGCGGCCGTCGCACCGTGGAGGTGGCCTCGTGAGCGCCGTCACCGCAGACCTCGGTCGCACCGGCGGGTTCGCCGACACGATCCAGCGCTTCCGCAGCCGGCACGCCTCGTGGGTGCCCGTGTTCGCCGCCGTCGTCATCCTCGTCGCGATGCTCATCGGGGCGCAGGCCTACTTCGGCAACTTCGTCACGCCGCGTGTGCTGTCGGCGCTCCTGCTCGACAACGCGTACCTGCTGATCCTCGCGGTCGGCATGACCTTCGTCATCCTCACCGGCGGCATCGACCTGTCGGTCGGCGCGGTCATGGCGTTCACCGGGATGCTGGGGGCGAGCATGCTGAGCCAGGGCACACCGGTCGCGATCGTCATCCCGGTCATGCTCGTCCTCGGTGCGCTGATGGGACTGTTCGTCGGGGTGCTCGTGCAGTACTTCGGGGTGCAGCCGTTCATCGCCTCGCTCGCGGCGATGTTCGCGGCGCGGGGGCTCGCGTTCATGGTGAGCCTCTCGTCGATCCGCGTCGAGGAGCCCGCGATCCTGTGGCTCCAGTCGACCCGCATGCAGGGCGGCCCCGGCAGCTTCTACCTCACCCCGACGGGCATCCTCGCGCTCGTCGTGGTGGTCGTCGGCATCCTGATCCTGCAGTTCACGAGGTTCGGGCGCACGATCTACGCGATCGGCGGCAACGAGCAGTCGGCGCGCCTCATGGGCCTCCCGGTCGTGCGGACGAAGCTGCTGGCATACGTCATCAGCGGGGTGTGCGCGGGGCTCGCGGGTGTCGTCTTCACGGCGTACACCGGGGCGTCCTACCCGCTGAACGGCATCGGGACCGAGCTCGACACCATCGCCGCGGTGGTGATCGGCGGCACGCTGCTCACGGGCGGCAGCGGGTTCGTGCTCGGCTCGATGATCGGCGTGTTCGTCTACGGCACCATCAAGACGGCGATCTCGTTCCTCGGCGTCGACCAGTCCTGGACGCGCATCACGATCGGCGCGCTGCTGCTCGTCTTCGTGGTCGTGCAGCGCCTGCTGGTCGCGCGGACGGCGCGAACGTCACGGTGATGTCAGGCGTGAACCTCGGGGGAGGCTCACCGCGGGCATGATGGTCCGTATGGATGCGCGCGAAGCAGCGGTCGCGCCGGTCGTGGAAGTGACCGGCGCGACCGTTCGCTTCGGCGCCGAGACGGTGCTCGACGCCGTCGACTTCCGGCTGCTGCCGGGCGAGGTCCACTCGCTCATGGGCGAGAACGGGGCGGGCAAGTCGACGCTCATCAAGGCGATCACGGGGGCGCTCCGCCCGGATGCCGGGACGATCCGCGTCGGCGGAGAGCCGGTGCACTTCGCCTCGCCCGCCGATGCCCTCGCGGCCGGGATCAGCGCGGTCTACCAGGAGATCGATCTGCTCCCGAACCTGTCGGTCGGCGAGAACGTGCTGCTGGGGCGCGAGAGTCGACGCTTCGGAGCGATCGACTGGCGTGAGACCCATCGCCGAGCGGGGGCGATCCTCGAGGGCCTCGGACTCGACATCGACCCGCGGACGCGCCTGTCAGGTCATTCGCTCGCCGTGCAGCAGCTCGTCGCGATCGCCCGCGCGATCTCGGTCGACGCGCGTGTCGTCGTGCTCGACGAACCGACCTCGAGCCTCGACCTCGATGAGGTCGCCGAGCTCTTCCGCGTCATCCGCGAGCTGACCGCGCGCGGGGTCGCGGTGCTGTTCGTCTCGCACTTCCTCGACCAGGTCTACGAGATCTGCGACCGCATCACGGTCCTCCGCGGCGGGCGCCTCATCGGCGAGTACGTCCCCGCCGAGCTCCTGCGCATCGACCTCGTCGAGAAGATGCTGGGCCGCGGTGCCGACGAGATGGACGTCCACCAGAGGGAGGATGCCGCGGCATCCGTCCCCGTCGCGCTCGCCGGACGGGGACTCGCCTCGGGTACCGGGCTCACCGACGCGACCGTGTCGATCGGCGAGGGCGAGGTCGTCGGGCTCGCGGGGCTGCTCGGGTCGGGCCGCAGCGAACTGGCGCGTGCCCTCACGGGCGTGGACCGACCGGATGCCGGTGTCCTCGAGGTCCGTGGTGCTCCCGCCCACCTGCCGACCCCGCGCCGGGCGATCGGTCAGGGCATCGTCTACTCGTCCGAGAACCGCCGGACCGAGGGGATCATCGGCGAGCTCAGCGTGCAGGACAACATCACCCTCGCGCTGCAGGCCGATCGCGGCATCCTGCACCGGCTCGGCAACGCGCGCCGCCGGGAGCTCGCGATGAGCTGGATCGAGGCTCTCGACATCCGCCCCGCCGACCCCGACCGGCCGGCCGGCACGCTGTCGGGCGGCAACCAGCAGAAGGTGCTGCTCGCTCGGCTGCTCGCCCTGTCACCGCGCGTCCTGGTGCTCGACGAGCCGACCCGCGGCATCGACGTCGGAGCGAAGGTCGAGATCCAGCGGCTCGTCGCCGACCTCGCCGACAACGGACTGTCGGTGCTGTTCATCTCGGCCGAGCTCGAAGAGGTGCTGCGCGTCTCGAACCGCATCGCCGTCATGCGCGCGGGCCGCCTCGTCGACACGATCCCGGCCGACTCGTTGACCGTGGACTCGCTGCTCGCGCTCGTCGCCCGCCCCGAGGACGAGTCGTGAGCGACGAGCGCGGCGCGAAGTCCGCGAACATCTTCGACGTCGCGCGCCTGGCGGGGGTCTCGCACCAGACGGTGTCGCGGGTCCTCAACGACCTGCCGAACGTGCGGCCCGCGACGCGGGCCCGGGTCGAGCAGGCGATGGCGCAACTGCGCTACAGCCCGTCGCCGGCCGCCCGCGCGCTCGTCACCAAGCGCACGCGGACGATCGGCCTCGTCACCCCCGGCACGGCGGACTTCGGGCCGACGTCCATCGCCATGCACTTCAACGTCGCCGCCCGCGTGGAGCGGTACTCCGTCGACTCGGTGACCGCGCCCGACACGGATGCCGCCAGCATCCGCTCGGTCGTCGAGGGACTGCTCCGCCAGCGCGTCGACGCGATCGTCCTGGTCGTGACGGACCTGGGCGTCCTCGAGGTCGTGCGCGGGCTCGACCTCGGTGTGCCGATGGTCGCCGCGGCGGCGACCCAGCGGCGTCACCCGCAGCTCGTGTCCATCGACCAGTACCGGGGGGCGCGGGCGGCCGTCCGGCACCTCGCGGAGCTGGGGCACCGTCGCATCCTCCACATCGCGGGCCCGCCCCGCAATCCCGACGCGATCGAACGCATCCGAGGCTGGCGCGACGAGCTTGCGGCGCGTCAGCTCACGGTCGCGGAGCCGCCGCACGGCGACTGGACGGCGGCCAGCGGTGCCGAGATCGGCCGGACCCTCGACGTCGCCCGAGGGGATGCGGTCTTCGCGGGCAACGACCACATGGCGATCGGCCTGCTCTCCGCCCTTCGCGCGCGAGGGCTGCAGGTGCCGGAGGACGTCGCCGTCGTGGGCTTCGACGACGTGCCCGAGGCGGCCTACCTCTCGCCGCCGCTGACGACGGTGCGGCAGGATTTCCGCGCCCTCGGCGAGCTGATGATGCAGAAGGTGCTCCTCGCCGTCGAAGAGCCCGACGGCCTCACCGAGGACACTCCGCTCCCGACCCACCTGATCGTGCGGGAGTCGTCCCGCCGCTGAGCGTCGGCTCAGACCGGGGCGGGGACACGAGCCGCGCGGGTGCGCAGGCGCCCGACCCAGACGACGAGCGAACCGACGACGACGAACGCGGTCGCGATCCCGACGACGTACGCGCCGACCCCGCCCCACCCGTTGATCCCGTTCGGGTCGAGGAAGGGATAGGGGTACCAGAACGCCACCCCGTCGGTCGGGTCGACCACAAGGGGTCCGCGCACGAGCGTGTACCCGATCCAGGCGATCGGGACGGCGAGGATCACGATCACCGCGCGCCATGGAAGGGCCCGACGGGTGGGGGCGAGGAACAGGTCGAGCAGCAGGAACAGCGGCGCGACGACGTGCACGATCTCGTTCGCCCAGGCGACGTGATCATCCGACGTGGGATAGCCGCGCAGCAGCAGGTTGTAGACGACGCCCGTGATGAACAGGTAGCTCGTCGCGGCGGCGAGTCCGAGCGCGACCCCCGCCGGCTCGCGCTGCTCGTGGTGCGGCCGCATCCAGAACCAGACGACAGCGGCCAACAGGGCGAGGGCCCCGACGATGTTCGACAGGATCGTGAAGAAGCTGAAGAAGTTGGCGATCGTCGTCGCGACGTCGCGGTCCTGCGAGATCGCGGTGCGGACGGTCGTGATGAATTGGGCCACGACGGCGACCGTGATGGTGGCCGCCGCGACGAGCCTCAGTGCCGACCACACCGTCGGCCACGTTCGGGTACGCATGACCGAACCCTAGCGCGCGCCGCGCCGCCTCAGGCGGCGCCTTCCCGCGGGTGCGTTCCGCGTCCCCATCGGGCTCCCGCGCGGAAGATCCCGGCCCCGATCGCGACGACGGCGAGGACAGCGGCGAGGCCCAGCATCCCGGTGACGACGTCCCACATCGTCAGCCGGATCAGCCACACGATCGTCCACACCGTCGCGGCGGCGCCGATGCAGCGGGCGACGGCGCGAGCACGCACGATCGCCGCCAGGAGCGCGAGCACCCAGACGGCACCTGCCAGGAAGCCGGTGAACTCCTCCGTCAGGACCCGCAGCCAGATCGCGTCCGACGGGCTGCCGGGCGGGACCTCGAAGAAGAGGGGGAAGAAGACGAGGATGCCGGTCGTCACCGCCGCCGTCGCAGCCGCCGCGAGACGGGCGCGCACCGGGGCGAGGAGGGCGAGGAGGGCGAAGACCGTCATCGTCACCGTCGTGATCGCGCGGGGACCGGCGAGCGGGTCGAGCTGGGCGTAGACGAACGCCCCGACGCCGGCCACGGCCGTGGCCGCGAGGGCGATGCGCGCCGCCCGCGCGGCGCCGCCCAGGATCAGGACGAACGCGATCACCCACAGCCCGGCGGGCACGAGTCCCGGGCTCGCCTGCAGGTCGAGGTTCTGTCCCTCGGCGGGGAGGCGCCAATCCACGCGTTCGCCGAACCCGCTGAACACGGCGAACATCACGGCGAGGGCGAACCCGGTGGCCGCGGATGCCGTGGCGAGGGCTTCGCGGGCGGGGTGCGGTATCCACCCCAGGATGCGAACGGCGAGGCCGCTCCGCATCAGCGCGATGCGCTCGCCGCGGGAGGGTTCGTCTCGTCCCTGCGCCTCGGCTTCGTCGAGCAGCGTGCCGAGCATGGCCTCGCCGTGCCGTTCGCGCCACGAGGAGGGGTACGCGCGGAGCGCGCGGCGCCAGGGGGTGTCATCGATCGTGGTCACAGGGCGCCTCCGAACGCCGGGCGCAGCGCGAGGCGGCGTCGGGCTTCGGCCACGGTCACCTCGCGTCGGGCGACCTCCTCGGCGAGCAGATCGACCCCGTCGGGGGTGAGTTCCACGTACCGGCGGACGCGCCCCTGCACCCGCTCCTCTCGGGCGATGCGGATCGTGCCCTCCTTCTCGAGGCGGTCGAGGGCCGCGTAGAGGGTCGCGACCTTCAGGCGGACGTGGCCGCGGGAGACGCGGTCGACCTCTTCGATCAGCGCGTAGCCGTGCTTGGGGCCGTCGGCCAGAGCCGTCAGCATGAGGAACGTCGGTTCCCGCATCTCCTGCGTCATGGGGCGACCATACTCTGACAGACAGAGTATCCGCCACCCTCCGTCGGCTCCCGACACCCGGCCCGATAGGATGGGGTGTAACCGTCCGATAAACGGGGGAGAGCCCATGCCAGGCATCGTGATCGTCGGAGTTCAATGGGGAGACGAGGGCAAGGGCAAAGCCACCGACCTCCTGGGTGAGCGCACCGACTGGGTCGTCAAGTTCAACGGCGGCAACAACGCCGGCCACACCGTGGTGATCGGCGACGAGAAGTACGCCCTGCACCTGCTGCCCAGCGGCATCCTGTCGCCCGGCGTCAACGCCGTCATCGGCAACGGCGTCGTCATCGACCTCGAGGTGCTCTTCGCCGAGCTCGGCGCCCTGCAGGCCCGCGGCCTCGACGTCTCGCGGCTCAAGGTCAGCGCGAGTGCGCACATCATCACGCAGTACCACCGCACCCTCGACAAGGTGACCGAGCGATTCCTCGGCAAGAAGATGATCGGCACGACCGGTCGCGGCATCGGCCCGACCTACGCCGACAAGATCAACCGCACCGGCATCCGCGTGCAGGACCTCTTCGACGAGAACATCCTGCGCCAGAAGGTCGAAGGCGCGCTCGATCAGAAGAACCACCTGCTGGTGAAGGTCTTCAACCGTCGCGCCATCACGGTCGACGAGGTCGTCGAGGATCTGCTCTCGTACGCCGAGCGCCTGCGCCCGATGGTCGCCGACACCGGGCTGATGCTCAGCAAGGCGCTGGATGCCGGTGACGTCGTCGTCTTCGAGGGCGGCCAGGCCACGATGCTCGACATCGATCACGGCACGTACCCGTTCGTCACGTCGTCGTCCGCCACGGCCGGCGGCGCCTCGACCGGCTCGGGTGTCGGTCCGAACCGCCTCGACCGCATCGTCGGCATCGTGAAGGCGTACACGACCCGTGTCGGCTCCGGTCCCTTCCCGACCGAGCTCTTCGACGAGAACGGCGACTTCCTGCGCTCACGCGGCTTCGAGTTCGGCACGACGACCGGCCGTCCGCGCCGCGTCGGCTGGTACGACGCCCCGATCACGCGGTACGCGACGCGGATCAACGGCATCACCGACCTCGTGCTCACCAAGCTCGACATCCTCACCGGGCTGAAGGAGATCCCCGTCTGCGTCGCCTACGACGTCGACGGCGAGCGGTTCGACGAGGTGCCGGTCAACCAGACCGACTTCCACCACGCGACGCCGATCCTCGAGAACTTCCCCGGCTGGGACGAGGACATCTCGACGGCCCGCACCTTCGAGGACCTGCCGCAGACCGCGCAGGACTACGTGCTCGCGCTCGAGAAGATGAGCGGCACGCGCATCTCGGTGATCGGCGTCGGCGCCGCGCGCGACGCGGTCATCGTGCGCCACGACCTGCTCGACTGACCCGTGCGGTTCCTGCTCGGCGGGTACTCCGCCGACATGGGCGGGTCGGCGACGGGCATCGGACTGCTGGATGCCGGTGGCCCCGACTCCCCGCTCGCGAGCGGTCCGCTCGGGGTGGGCCCTGACGTCGTCGCGGCGGACTCGCCGTCGTGGATCGCGCGGCATCCGTCCCTCGACGTCGTGTACGCGGCGCTCGAGGGCCGGGGCACCGTGCGCGCCTACCGGCGCACGGGTGACACCGCCTACGCTCCGCTCGGTGCCGAGGTCGCCGTCGGCGAGAGTCCCTGCCACGTCCTCGCGCTCGAGGACGCGCTGATCGTCTCCTGCTACGGCGACGGCGGTGTCGTCCGGGTTGCGCTGGCGGCCGACGGGCGACCCGGCGCCGCGCGACGGTGGACGGATGCCGCCGCGGGCGACCCGGCATCCGATCTCGCCGCGGCGGCTCGGGCCCTGCGTGCAGCCGTCGGCGCGGAGTACGCGAACGTCGTGCCCTACGCCGACGAGACCGAGCCCGAGCCCGACGCTGCACCCGACTCGTCGGCGCGACCCTCGCACGCGCACCAGGCGGCATCCCTCCCCGGCGGACTGGTCGCGACGACCGACACCGGCCTCGACCTCGTGCGCTTCTGGCGCGGCGGCCGCGAGATACAGCGCCTCGACCTGCCGGCAGGGACGGGGCCTCGGCACCTGCGCCCGCACCCGAGCGGGCACCTCTACGTCGTGACCGAGCACTCCGGCGAGGTCTTCGCCCTGGCCCCCGACGCATCCGGATCCTGGCGGCTCGTCGGCGGCGCGCAGCTCGGCGCCTACCCGGGGGATGCCGGGGCCGAGCTCGCGATGTCGCGGGACGGCGTGTTCCTCTATGCGGGGCTGCGCGGGAGCGACACCATCGCGACCGTCCGGGTGCGCGGCGGCGGCGAGATGCTGCAGCCCGTCGCGCTCGCCGAGTGCGGCACAGTCTGGCCCCGCCACCACGTCGTCGCCCGTGACACCGTGCTGGTCGCGGGTCAGCGTGCCGACGAGATCGTCTCGCTCGCGATCGACGAGCGGACGGGTGTCCCGGGCCGCGTGCGGCACCGGACAATAGCACCGGCACCGACGGCCCTCCTAGCCTTTCCGGCGTGATCCGGCGGCCCGGTAACGTGTCGGCTCGGAGGGGTTCATGAGCGCGGGCGGACGGACGAGGGCGGGCAGGTCCGTGGGCCCGAACCTCGACGGCTTCACCGTGCTCGTCTCGACCCTCGGCCTCGTGGTCGCCGCCATCATCGGTCTCGCGTACGCGGATGCCGGCGATTTCGAGCTCGATCGGATCGGGGCCGGCGGGGGTGGCGGCGGCTACGCCCTCTCGCCCTGGACGAACCCCGATCCCGTCGTCGCGGACGAGAGCGACGTCGACACGTACCGCGGCCCGGACGGCGCCGTCATCCGGCTTACGGGTCTCGACGTCGACACCCCGATCGTCCTCACCCCCGCGGAAGACACCCGCGTCAGCGCCGTCTGGGTCACGGGTGCCGACGGCCGCATCGTCACGGAGGGCGAGGGTGGTGAGCCGCCCCGTTTCTCGACGCTGTGGGACGGTCAGATCGTCATCCTCGTCGAGCAGCCCGACGTCGAACTGTGGATCGACGGCTCCGGCGACGAGCCGTGGGAGGCGTCGCTGCGCTTCGACCGGGGACTGCGGGCCGACGACGTCCTCTCGAGTTCGCAGACCCTCATGTTCACCCACGACGGCGGCGCGACGACGGCGCGCGTGAGCGCACGCGGCGGTGACAACCTCTCGATCCAGGCCGTGACCGCCCACGGCAGCGAACGACCGCTCACCGAGGATTCGCCGTTCGACCGGTCGATCGCCTGGCGCGACGCGCCGCTCGTCCTCTTCTACATCGAGTCCTGGCACGACACGGCCTGGCGGATCGAGTTCCCGACCGACGCCGGATCCACGCCGACCCCGACCCCGGAGGGGACGCCATGACGACCGCGGATGCCCGGATCCGGCGCTTCTCGACGATCACGTTCCTCGCGGGGTCGGTCGTCGCGGTCGTCCTGGCGTTCATCGTCGTGCCGTTCGTGGGCATCAACCCCGCCACGGGGGAGTTGCTGCTCGACGATCCGAACGAGTACGAGTACCGCCCGTGGGCGGACCCCGCCGCGCAGGAGGTCGGTCGCGACGGCGACACGCTGATCGGGGCCGCGGGCACCCGCTATCTGGACATCCCCGCGGGGGACGACGTCTGGGTCATCGGCCCGCTCACCGAGGGTCAGCAGGACTACCTCAGCATCCATCAGCAGATCGACGCCGACGCGAGTACCGCCGACGATCGTCCGGCCTACATCGGCCTCGTGAGCGGGTCGCGGTCGCTCACGTTCGTGGCCGGCGACCACGCGAGCCGTCTCTGGTTCGCCCCTCGGCTGACGGACTGGCGTGCGACGGTCACCCGCGAGACTCCCACGCCCGTGGACGGCGCGACGGTGTCGGGCGAGGGATCTGCCCTCCTCGTCTACGACGGCGAGGCCCTCAGCGCGCGGTTCGTCTACGCGGGCGACGGTTTCTTCGGCGTCGAGGCCGTCTACCCCGGCGAGGCCGCCCTCGACGTCGTGCAGGGGTTTGACGCCGTCGACACGAGATCGTCCTGGCCGCCGAGCGACCGGGTCGTCCTCCGCGTCGACTCCGACGAGGGATCGGGGAAGTGGACGATCCGCTTCGACGAACCGGCATCCGACTCACCATGACCACCACACGAAAAGGAACCGACGTGACCTTCGACGCCACGCTGGATGCGGCCTTCAAGGCCCGCCTGCCCCTGCTGTACCTCGAGACGGCCGAGGAGGTCCGGGCGGTGGCCGCGATCACGGATGCCGCGCACGCCCAGCGCAACCGTCGCCGCGTCTGGACGTGGACGTCGGCGCTCGGGCTCATCGACCCCGACGGCAAGAGCGTCTCGAACACGACGAACCCCGCGCGGGCGTTGCAGCACGCGGCGGGGGTGACCGACCCGAGCGTCTTCATCTTCTGCGACCTGCACGCCTACTTCGGCGGCGAGCACCGGCAGGGCGACCCTGCGATCGTGCGGACGGTGCGCGAGACCGCACTCGAGTTCCGCCACGGCGACGTGTCGCGGACGCTCGTCGTCACGGCGCCGGTGCGGGTGATCCCGCCCGAGCTCGACGAGCTGACCCACCTGTTCGACTTCCCGTTGCCGACCGCCGCGGAGATCCGCGATCTCCTCGACACGATGATCGAGAACAACGCGGGTGACATCCGTGTCGACGCCGACGACGCAGCGCGGGAATCGCTCGTCCAGGCCGCGCTCGGCCTCACGATGGCCGAAGCCGAGAACGCCTTCGCGCAGGCGATGGTGAACGACGGCAAGCTGACGGGCGACGACATCCGCGTCGTACTGCACGAGAAGCGCCAGGTGGTGCGCAAGTCCGGCGTGCTCGAGTTCGTCACGGGCGACCTCGACCTCGACGATGTCGGCGGCCTCAACAACCTGAAGCGCTGGCTCGAGCGTCGCAACGGGTCGTGGCTGCCGAGCGCACACGAGTACGGGCTGCCCTCGCCGAAGGGCGTGCTGATCACGGGCGTCCCCGGCTGCGGCAAGTCGATGACCGCGAAGGCGACGGCGGCCTCGTGGGGGCTGCCGCTGCTGCGGCTCGACATCGGCCGGATCTTCTCGGGCCTCGTCGGCTCGAGCGAGCAGAACCTGCGGACGGCCATCGCGACCGCCGAGGCGGTGGCCCCCTGCATCCTGTGGGTCGACGAGATCGAGAAGGGCTTCTCGAACACCACGGGGCAGGGAGATTCGGGCACGACGGCGCGCGTGTTCGGCACGTTCCTGACCTGGATGCAGGAGAAGAAGCACCCCGTCTTCGTCGTCGCGACCGCGAACAACATCGACGCCCTACCGCCCGAGTTCATGCGCAAGGGGCGCTTCGATGAGATCTTCTTCGTCGACCTGCCCACGACCGTCGAGCGCGAGGTCATCTGGTCGCTGCAGCTCGCCGCGCACGCCACCCCGGCCAACGGGCTCGACGCGATCGCGAAGGATGAGGCGGCCGTCGCCGCCCTCGTCGCCGCGACCGAGAACCACTCGGGCGCCGAGATCGAGCAGGCCGTGGTCGCCGCCCTGTACGAGGGCTTCAGCGGCCGGAAGACGATCACCACCGATGTCGTCACCCGTGTCGTCGAGACGATGATCCCTCTCGCGGTCACGCAGGCCGAGGAGGTCCAGCGCATCCGCGCCTGGGCCGCCCAGCGCGCCGTCGGTGCGACCGGGACCGAAGACCTCGACGCCCACGACGTCACCGCGAACGGCACGGAGACCCACGGGGCCCTGTCGTCGCGTCGCGGCGGTCGTACCGTGGACTACTGACCGGTCGAGACACGCAGGAACGGGAGTCGGACATGAAGAAGCTCGTGGTGCAGTTGCGCTCCGACGGGTCGGTCGCGGCCGAGACCTTCGGGATGACGGGGGCCGAGTGCCTCGATTACATCGAGCAGCTCGAGGCGCTGCTCGATGCGGAGGCGACGTCGTCGCAGTTCACCGAGGACTACACGCGCGTCGCGTCGGCGGCATCCGATTCCCTCGTGCAGGAGGAACGGGACCGGTGATCGTCACCCAGTCGCTCGGCGTCGGCGGGGAGGGCAGCCTCCTCGGGACGACGCCGCCCCCGCGGGGCGGTGCAGCGCTGCAGTGGTCGCGTTTCGTGCCGGCCACCGCGGCCGAGGGCCCGGGGCTGCGGGCGGCGGTGTGGGTGCAGGGGTGTTCGGTCCGCTGCCCCGGATGCTTCAACCCGCACATGTGGGCCGAACGGGGGGCGCTGCTCGATGACCCCGCCGATCTCGCGTCGCGGTGGGTCGAGGACGCACGGGCCGCCGGCGCCGAGGGTGTGACACTCCTCGGCGGCGAGCCGTTCGATCAGGCCGACGCGCTCGCCACGGTCGCCGAGGCGTTCCGCGATGCGGGACTCGGCGTCATGGCGTTCTCGGGGTACACGCTGGACCGTCTGCAGGCCTGGGCCGCGGAGCGCGACGGCGTCGCGCGCCTGCTCGCCGCGACCGACCTGCTGTGCGACGGACCGTACCTCGCCGACCTCCCCGACACGCGTCGGCCGTGGATTGGGTCGCAGAACCAGTCGATCCGCGCCCTCACGCCCCGGTACGCCGCGGAGGTCGACCGCATCGCGCGCGACGGCGGCCGGGACGCCCTCGAAGTGCGCATCTCCGCCGACGGCGCCGTCGCCGTCAACGGGTGGGCGACGGATGCCGCGCTCGCCGACCTGCTGGACGATCTGGGCGTGCGCGGTGACCGCGTGGCATCCATCAGAAAGGGAACCTCCCGATGAGCATCTCGCTGATCCTCCTCCCCGCCGCCCTCGCCGCCGCCGCGGCCGTCGGCGGTACGGGCGCCCTTGGCGCGATCGCCCTGAACTCGCGGGCGACGTCCGGCCCCCGCGGCGAGTCGGAGGCCGTCCCGATCGCCGTGCAGACCCGGATGAAGGACCCCGACCTGCTCGCGGCCGCGCTCGCCGACCTGGGCGGGGCGGATGCCGTGCTCGTCGACGGGGTGCTGACGGCGACGATCGACGGCGTCGAGATCGTCATGTCGCGGACCGACGACGGGGTCTGGGGCGCCCACCTGTCGCGGCTCGACGGCCACGAGGTGACCGAGGCCGAGGCGACCGCCCTCATGACGCGAGTGGATGCCGCCTACGCGCGTCACGTGCAGCGTGCGGTCGCCGAGCGCATCCGCTCCCGCGCCGATCAGGCGGGGTTCGAGCTCGTCTCCGAGACGCGCGACGAGGATGACACCGTCACGATGGTGCTGAACGTGCGGGACTACGCGTGAGCACTCCCGCCCGAGACAGCGCGGTGCCGAGTTGGGGCTGGCTGCTCGGCGTCAGTTCGTGGCTCCTCCTCGTCTTCTTCGGGCCGGGCTCGGCGTGGATCGGCTTCCTCATCGTGGGGCTGGTCTCTCGTCGACGTGCCGCGTTCGTGGCGACCGCCGTGAGCGGGCTGTTGTACATCTCCGTGATCACCGAGCTCTGGGGCGGGCTGACCAGCATGGTCAACGCGGTCGCCCACCTCGGGGGCATCGTCTTCGCACTCATCCTGAACCCCGGGTGGCTGCGGTCGCGGTGGGAGGCCCGCACGTCGCGGGGAGCGGCGCGGACGTCGACCCACGGCTCGCGCGGACGGCGATCCACCCAGCGGTCCACGAAGCGCCCCACGACCGCGGCATCCTCCGGCTCGGCCCGATCTGCGGCCTCGACCCGCTCCGCGGCTCCGACGCGCTCGACCGAGGCGACGCGCCTGGCCGCCTCCGTCGGCGCGTCGTCCGCCGACCTGCTGCAGACGGCGGAGCCGGCCGAACCCGTCGACGTGCAGAACGCGACGGCGGACGAACTGGCCGAGCTGCCGGGCCTCACCCGCACCAAGGCACGCCGCGCCGTGCGGACGCGCGGCAAGAACGGCGGATTCACCTCGCTCGAGGACTTCGGCGAGGCCGCCGGCTTGCAGCCGCACGAGATCGTCCGACTGCGATCGGTGGCGACCTGCTCGCCCCGGCCCCGCGGCGAACGCCGGTTCGGCCGACGGGTGGATCTCTGACCGACGCTTTTCCAACGTTGCAATTCGGTCGCGCGGGGTCCAGGATCGGGGGCATGGCCGACTCCCCTCTCGAGCCCCTCGACCCGGCATCCCTCCCCCCTCGGGTCGACGTCCGCGACAGTTCGGCGGCGATCGCCGCGGTGCAGGACGTCATAGACGACGGCCCGTACGACGCGACGTGGGAATCGCTGCGGGCGTACGAACCGCCGCTCTGGTACCGCGATGCGAAGTTCGGGATCTTCATCCACTGGGGCATCCCGTCGGTCCCCGCCCAGGGCGAGTGGTACTCGCGCACGATGTACCTCGAAGCCGATCGCGCGTTCGAGCACCACCGCGTCACCTACGGGTCGCACGATCAGTTCGGGTATAAGGACTTCATCCCCTCGTTCACGATGGACCGCTTCGACCCGGCCGAGTGGGCCGAGGTGTTCCGCCGCGCGGGTGCCCAGTTCGTCGTGCCCGTCGCCGAGCACCACGACGGGTTCGCGATGTACGACACCGACCGGTCGCGGTGGAGCGCGGCCAAGATGGGGCCTCGACGCGACGTGTTCGGCGACCTCATGACGGCCGTCGACGACGCGTGGATGGTGCGCGGGGCCTCCTCGCACCGTGCCGAGCACTGGTTCTTCCAGAACGGCGGGATGCGGTTCGACTCCGACGTCCGCGATGCGCGCTTCTTCGACCTGTACGGCCCCGCCCAGCGCGAGGAGACCGCGCCGAACGAGCTCTTCCTCGAGGATTGGCTGCTGCGCACCGTCGAGATCATCGACAAATACCGGCCGCAGGTGCTGTGGTTCGACTGGTGGCTCGAGCAGCCCGCCTTCGAGCCCTACATCCGCGTGCTCGCGGCGTACTACTACAACCGTGCGGCCGAGTGGGGCCGCGGCGTCGTCATCAACTACAAGTGGACGGCGTTCGCCGAGGGGAGCGCGGTCTACGACATCGAACGCGGGGCGATGCCCGGCATCCGTCCCGACGTGTGGCAGAACGACAGCTCGGTCGGCAAGACGTCGTGGGGCTGGATCGAGGACCACGACTACAAGAGCGTCGACGACCTGATCGGCGAACTCGTCGACGTCGTCGCGAAGAACGGCAACCTGCTGCTGAACATCGGGCCGAAGGCCGACGGCACGATCGCCCCGGCCGAGCGTGAGATGCTCGAGGGGATCGGCGACTGGCTCACCGTCAACGGCGAGGCGATCTTCGGGACCCGGCCCTGGCTCATCCCCGGCGAGGGACCCACCGAGGTCGTCGCGGGGTCGATGATCGACGACGCGTTCGCGCCGTACACGTCCGAGGACGTCCGCTTCACGACCCGCACGGACGTCACCGGCGACTACGTCTACGCGACGGTGCTCCGCTGGCCCGAGGACGGCGTCGCGTCGATCCGCTCGTGGGGACGCTCGAGCGGTCTGCTCGGACGCCGCATCGCGGAGCTCACGGTGCTCGGCGCGGGCTCGGCCGAATGGACCCAGGATGCCGACGCCCTCCGCGTCACGCTGCCCGAGACACCGCCGTCCGCCGTCGGGGTCGTCGTGAAGCTCTGGCTCGAGCCCGTGCACGAGCCGGCGCGCAAGGACTTCCTGCACGGCTGAGTCTCATCATCGACCGCGGTACTCTCGTCGCCGGAGGAATCATGACCGACCCGAACGTCCAGCTGCAGACCCTGCGATCCAGCATCGACAACATCGACGCCGCCCTCGTGTTCATGCTCGCCGAGCGATTCCGCTGCACGAAGCAGGTCGGCGTCCTCAAGGCGGAGCACGGGATGCCGCCATCCGACCCCTCCCGCGAGGAGCAGCAGACCGCGCGCCTGCGACGCCTCGCCGAAGAGGCGGACCTCGATCCCGAGTTCGCCGAGAAGTGGTTCAACTTCGTCGTCGCGGAGGTCATCCGACACCACACCGAGGCCGCCGAAGAGCGCTGACGGACGGGTCCTCGACGCGACCCGTCAGCGGATGCAACAGTTCGGCGGCGACACGCCGATCAGGCGAGGGATGCCGCGGCGCGCCGCGCGGAATCTATTGCATCCGCTGACGCTGTACCCGCAGCCAGCGGACGCCGTGCGGCGCGAGCTCGAGGCCGTCGGTCAGATCCACGGCGGCATCCGTGACGACGTCGATCGCTGTCGCCTCGAACCCCGAGAGCGTCTCTCGGCCGACCGTCACCGCGTCGTCCCCCACGTTCGCGAGCACGAGCACGACGCCGGCGCCGACGCGTTGGAACCCGACCACCGACGGATGCAGCGTGTGGAACGGCGTCAGTGGATTGCCCGCGAACTCGGGCGTCCGCCGGCGGGCCGCGATGAGCGCGGCGAGCCGGGCGTGGATGCGCCCCGCGACCGTGGCGGTGTCGTGCCGCGCGGCGAACGCCGCGGCATCCGCTGCCGGACGGTGCACCCAGCGGCTGTCGCCGACGTGCGCGGGGTCGTCGAGGTACGAGTGATCGTTGAGCTGCCCGAGCTCGTCACCGAGATAGAGCAGAGGGATGCCGCCGGTCGACAGCGCGAGCGCATGCGCCAGGATGACGCGGTCCTCGCCGCCCGGGTCGCCCGCCTCAACGCCGGCGAGGGACGCCGTGGTCCCCGCGACGCGGGCGTCGCCCGTCTTCGGGTTCTCCTGGAACGGCACGCCGCGCGAGAACGTGCCCTCGAAGCGCCCCACGTAGAAGTCGTTGAGGAACCGGCGGTGCGAGTAACCGTCGATGCCGAGGGTCGCGGCATCCTCATCGGCGAAGGTCCAGCCGATGTCGTCGTGGCTGCGGACGTAGTTCACCCACGCGGTGCCCGCGGGCAGGGCGTGGCGTTCGTCGAGCGCCTTCTGCAGGAGGCGTCCGTCGCGGGTCGCCAGCGCCTCCCAGCCGAGCGCCATCTGCAACGGGTTGTAGGAGAGCTGGCACTCGTCGGGCGAGATGTAGGTGATGACCTCGTCCGGGTGCACGATGGCCTCGGATTTGAAGAGCACCGACGGGGCACCGAGGGCGAGGACCTGGTTGAACGCCTGCAGCAGCAGGTGCGCCTCGGGAAGCGATTCGCAGGTGGTGCCGAGCCGCTTCCAGATGAACGCGACGGCGTCCATGCGGAGCACCTCGACGCCCTGGTTCGCGAGGAACAGCATCTCGCCCGCCATGGCGCGGAAGACCGCCGGGTTCGCATAGTTGAGGTCCCACTGGAAGTGGTAAAACGTCGCCCAGATCCAGCGGCCGTCGGGCAGCTGCACGAACGCGCCGGGGTGGTCGTCGGGGAAGATCTCGCGGACCGTCTGCTCGTAGAGATCGGGCATCGTGCGGTCGGGGAAGATCAGGTAGAAGTCCTCGTACCCGGGGACGCCGGCGATCGCCTTCTGCGCCCACTCGTGCTCGTTGCTCGTGTGGTTGAAGATGAAGTCCACGACGAGCGAGATCCCCGCCTCGCGCAGCTCCGCCGACAGGGCGGCGAGGTCTGCCATCGTGCCGAGGCGGTCGTCGACCGCGCGGTAGCTCGACACCGCGTAGCCGCCGTCGTTGTTGCCCTCGGGGGAGTCGAACAGCGGCATCAGGTGCAGGTAGGTGAGACCCAGCTCCTGGAAGTACGGGATGCGATCCCGGATGCCGCGGAGGGACCCCGCGTAGCGGTCGACGTAGCAGACGCCGCCGAGCATCTTCTCCGACAGGAACCAGTCCGGGTCGGCGAGGCGTCGCCGGTCGAGGGCCTTGAGATCGGCGGGGCGGTCGCGCCAGCTCGCGGCGGCGGCGGCGATGACGTCGGCGAGGGCCTCCTGGCCGTCCTCGCGCTCGCCGTAGAGCTGCAGGAACAGGCCGTGCAGGACGGGGAACACGTCGTCGAGGCGAGCCTCGAACTCCGGATCGGGTCGGCCTGAGGCAGCGGATGCGGCGGCGACGGCGGCATCCCTGTCATTCTGCGTACCCGGTGTCAGACGTGCCATCGTGCTCCCCACCGCCCTGTCGAGTGGATCGAATCGTATCGCGGCCGGGGACCGCGCCAGGCGATCCCCGGCCGCGGCCGTCGGAGGGTGTCGTCCTCAGGCGATGGCTCGTCGGAGCGTCCCGTACGAGACGGCCGACAGCGCGGCGATGACGAGGACGAGTGCACCCGTCAGAGCGATCGGGGTCAGCGAGCCGAACCAGGCGAACACCGGTCCCCAGGCATCCATCCGTCCGACGACCCAGAGGCCGCCGACGAGGATCAGCCCGAGTCCGATCAGCAGGACGGTGAGGATGAGGTTGCCCCAGCGCTTGTAGACGGTCGCGAAGAAGAAGCCGACGACGAAGAACAGCATCGCGACGACGGCGAAGAACAGTCCCGCCACGAGCGGCCCCTGCGACCAGATCCAGGTGAGGCGGAACATGTAGGCGTTCATGCCCCACCCGCGCGTGGCCTGCTCGATGAGTCCGCCGATGACGAAGATCACCGCGAGACCGACGGACGTCAGCGAGGCGGTCAGGAGCGTGCCGAGGTAGAACTCGCGCCGCGTCACGCTCATGGCCTGCGAGAACGGGAAGCTCAGGGTCAGCGCCTGGACGCCGACGGCCAGGAAGTACCACAGCGGAGCCTGCGCTCCGCCGCCGAACATCGTCGTGGTGTCGATGGCGCTCGTCGAGAGCATGCCGAAGATGAGGAGACTGATGGCGAGCGTGCCGCCCAGCACGATCAGCGGCACCCAGATGAAGGTGGCGCGGTTGACGAGCTGCATGCGCACGACGTTGAGGGTGCGGTTCATCGGAGTGCTCCTTCGTCGGTGTGGACGGCGTTCTGCGTCTGCCGCACGATGAGCTGCTGCAGCGAGACCGGCAGGATGTCGAGGCCCGCCAGCGAGAGCTCGGTGCGGTCCTCGGCGCTCAGCGCGCCGAGGAGGGTGGCGCTCGTGGTGCGTCCGAGGCTCTCGCGGTGGATGACCTCGCGACCCGCGACGAACTCCTCGACCACGGAGGTCTCGCCGACGATCGTCGACGCGCGTCCCCGGATGGACTCGGTGTCCTCGTCCATGATGATGCGGCCGGCGTCGATGACGAGGACCTTCTCGAGGAGGTTGGCGACCTCGTCGATCAAGTGGCTGGAGAGGATGATCGTGCGCGGGTGCTCGGCGTAGTCCTCGAGGAGGCGGTCGTAGAAGATCTGGCGGGCGACGGCATCCAACCCCAGGTACGGCTCGTCGAAGAAGGTGACCTCGGCGCGGGCGGCGATGCCGATGATGACGCCGACGGCCGAGAGCTGGCCGCGCGAGAGCTTCTTGATGCGCGTCTTCATCGGCAGGCGGAACTCGCGGATCAGCCGGTCGGCGACCCCCTGGTCCCAATTCGGGTAGAACAGCCGGGCGATGCGGAAGGCGTGCGTCGGCGTCGCGTCGTCGGGGTACTTCTGGCTCTCTCGGACGAAGCACATCCGGCTGAGGACGGCGGCGTTCTCGTAGGGAGCCTCGCCGAAGACGCGGACATCGCCCGCGGTGGCGAAGTTCTGCGCCGTGAGGATCGACATCACGGTCGTCTTGCCGGCGCCGTTGCGGCCGAGGAGGCCGTAGATGGCGTCGCGCTCGATCGTGAACGAGATGTCGTCCACGGCGGTGGTGTCGCGGTAACGCTTGGTGAGGTTCTTCACGTCGATGACGGCGGTCATCGTGACGTTCCTTTCGTGGTCGTGGCGCGCTCGGTCAGCAGGCGCGCGAGGTCGTCGGGTCCGAGGCCGAGCTTGTGTGCCTCGGCGATCAGAGGATCGAGATAGCGGTCGGCGAAGGCCGATCGCCGTTCGGTGAGGAGCAGCTCGCGAGCGCCGTCGGCGACGAACATGCCGATGCCGCGGCGCTTCACGAGGACGCCTTTGTCGGTGAGCATCGCGATTCCCTTCGCCGCGGTGGCCGGATTGATGCGGTGGAAGGCCGCCAGCTCATTCGTCGACGGAGCCTGCTCCTGCTCGGACAGGCTGCCGTCGATGATCGAGTCCTCGACGCTCTCGGCGATCTGCAGGAAGAGCGGGCGTCCTTCGTCGACCATTCCGACTCCGCGTTCTCGTTCGTTGGTTAGTTACATGAGTAGGTAACCACCGAACCCCAACGGTGTCAACAGCCGGATACGACGAATCCCGCGACCCCTGAGGGATGCCGCGGGATTCGTCGTCAGTGAGGTCAGCTTCGGATCAGCCCCGGACGGCGGCGCCGACCCGGCGCACGATCTGTTCCAGGATCGGTCGCGGCGTCGCGAAGATCAGCCGGGTGAAACCCGTGCCGGCGACGCCGCACATCGACCCCTCGGTCAGCGTCACGCCGGCTTCGCGGGTGAGGAACTCGGCGGGGTGATCGCCGAGCCCGACCGCGCGGAGGTCGATCCACCCGACGTACGTCCCCTCGGGCTTCGGCATCCATGCGTCGGGGATCTCCTCGGCGACAAGGTCGAGCAGGGTGTCGCGGTTGTGCTGGAGGTAGGGCACGAGGTCGGCGAGCCAGGGGTCGCCTTCGCGGTAAGCCGTCGCGTTCGCGATCGCGCCCAGGTTGCTCGTGCCGTGGCCGGCGAAGGGGCCGAGCCGTTCCCAGGTCGCGCGGTCCGTGTCGCTCGTGAGGACGAGCTGGGCGCACTTGAGCCCGGGCAGGTTCCACGCTTTGGACGCGCTCATCGCGGTGATCGTGTGCTGGGCGGCGGCGGGCGAGACCGTGGCGTAGGGCACGTGGGTCGATCCGCTGTAGACGAGGGGCGCCCAGATCTCGTCGGAGAAGACGCGCCCGCCGTTGCGTTCCACAACCTCCGAGATCGCGATCAGCTCGTCCCGCGAGAACACGCGGCCGACGGGGTTGTAGGGGTTGCAGAGCAGCAGGAGGTTCCCGCCGTCGTCGAAGGCGCGCTGCAGGGCATCGAGATCGAACTCGTACCGCCCGTCGCGGACGGCGAGCGGCACCTCGATGACGTCGCGTCCGCGCATCGGGGGCACGAAGAGGAACGGCATGTACGACGGCGTGGGCACGATGATCTTCGAGCCCGGCGCGGAGCAGTGCTCCATGGCCAGCTCGAGTCCCATGATCACGTCGGGAACCGGCTGGACGTCGGATGCCGCGACCTGCCAGCCGTATCGCCTCGCCAAGAACTCTGCGGTCGCCTCGGACAGATCGGCGCTGATCCCCCGGGGCATGTACCCGAAGGACCCGGCGTCGACCGCGCGGTGGAGAGCCGCCGTGATCGCGGGATCGATCCCGAAGTCCATCTCGGCGACGAAGGCACCCAGTGACCCGTCGTCGGCCGACCACTTCGTGGCGCCCGTCGACCTCAGGTGGTCGATCGTCGTGGCGTCGATGCGTCGGGCGAAATCGCTCATGCGTGGTGCTCCTCATTCCGGGTGGACTCCCTCCACTCTGCACCCCCGCGGGCGTGGACGGGTTGCTCTCGCGGCGGGTGCGCGCGCGTGATATCCGCGCTTCGGGAGGAGGTCAAGGGGGTGGCTCGATTTGATCCACGTCAACCGACTTCGTTACCGTCGAACGTGGGCCTCGTGCCCTCGACGACCAGTCCGCGGCCGTTCGAGCCGGCGCCTCAGGGCGTGGTGACGAGCGGACGTATGGTCGGCGGTCTGGGCGATGGACCCGATGTTCGTCGCCGAAGCTCTGCACTCGAGTGAGGTTTCGCTCGTGCGGATGCCGGTGATCGCCACCCGGGCGCTACCGATGCGGACGCGTGCGCGCCCGCCGAGGGAAGCACGTGACAACTGCCGCTGTCGAAGCGAAGAATCTGTTCAAAGTCTTCGGACGCAATCCCGGCCAGGCGGTCAAGCGCCTGAAGGCCGGGGAACCCCGAGACCAGGTCCGCGATGCCGGGACCGCCGCCGTCATCGACGCGAGCTTCCGCGTCGAGCGGGGCGAGATCTTCGTGATCATGGGCCTGTCGGGCTCGGGGAAGTCCACCATCATCCGCATGCTCAACGGGCTGCACGACGCGACCGGCGGAGAGGTGCTCGTGCACGGCGAGCCGATCACCGGCATCCCGGCCGCGAAGCTCCGCGGCATCCGTCGTGAGCGCATCGCCATGGTGTTCCAGCACTTCGCGCTGCTGCCGCACCGCACGGTGGCGGCGAACGTCGCCTACCCGCTCGAACTGCAGGGCGTCGGCAAGGCGGAGCGGCTCGCGAAGGCCGAGGAGATCCTCGGGCTCGTCGGCCTCGACGGCTGGGGCGACAAGCTGCCGTCGGCCCTGTCGGGAGGTATGCAGCAGCGCGTCGGCATCGCCCGTGCGCTCGCCGCCGACACCGACATCCTGCTCATGGACGAGGCGTTCAGCGCGCTCGACCCGCTCATCCGTCGCGAGATGCAGGAGCAGCTGCTCGAGCTGCAGCACAAGCTGCAGAAGACGATCATCTTCATCACGCACGACCTCAACGAGGCGATGTTCCTCGGCGACCGGATCGCGGTCATGCGCGACGGCCGCATCGTGCAGATCGGCACGCCGGAGGACATCCTCACCGACCCCGCCAACGACTACGTCGAGCAGTTCGTGCAGGACGTCGACCGCGCTCGCGTCCTCACCGCCGCGAACGTCATGGAGCGTCCCGGGTCGGTCTCGGTGACGGATGCCGCCGGCCCCCGCCGCGCCCTGCGCACCATGCGCGACGCCCGCATGGCCGCCGTCTACGTGACGGACCGCAGCCGCAAGCTCATCGGCATGGTGAGCGACCGCGACGCGCTCAAGCTGGTCCGCCGCGGCGAGAGCTCGCTGGCCTCCGCGCTCCGGCCGGTGCCGCAGGCCGTCGGCCAGGACGACGTCCTCATGGACCTCTTCGTCCCCGCTGCCGAGTCGCCGCTGCCGCTCGCGGTGACGGATGCCGAGGGTCGCCTCGTCGGCGTCATCCCGCGCATCACGCTGCTCACCGCGCTCGGCCCGTCGACGACCGAGACGACGGAGATCCCCGTGATCCTCGACCCGGTGCCCGGCTCCGTGATCGATGAGGCACTGGCCGGCGGCGCGGTCGACGGACCGGCCACCGAGAAGGAGGAGGTGCGCTGATGGGTGGTTTCCGCATCCCTATCGGTGAGTGGGCCGAAGCAGGCGTGGCGTGGATCCGCGACACGCTCGGCTGGCTGCTGTCCGGTGTCTCGGCCGTCGTCGGCTGGTTCGTCGACGCGCTCGCGAACGGTCTCCTGTCGTTGCCCATCGTCACCGTGATCGTGATCTTCGCGGCGCTCGCCTGGGTGCTCCGTTCGTGGCGCTTCGCGATCGGCACGGTCGTCGGCTTCGTCCTCATCCTCGGGGTCGGTCAGTGGGTGACCTCGATGCAGACGCTCGCGCTCGTCCTGGTCGCGGCGATCATCGCCGTCGTCATCGCCGTGCCCCTCGGCATCGCCGCGGCCCGCAACGACACGTTCAGTGCGATCCTCCGCCCCGTGCTCGACCTCATGCAGAGCATGCCGGCTTTCGTCTACCTGATCCCCGCCATCGTGTTCTTCAGCATCGGCGTCGTGCCCGGTGTCGTCGCGACCGTCATCTTCGCGCTGCCCCCGGGCGTGCGTCTGACCGAGCTCGGCGTCCGCGGCGTCGACAGCGAGACGGTCGAGGCCGGCCACGCGTTCGGCGCCACCCCGGGCCAGATCCTCCGCGGCGTGCAGCTGCCGCTCGCGATGCCGAGCATCATGGCCGGCGTCAACCAGCTGATCATGCTGGCCCTGTCGATGGCGGTCATCGCCGGTATCGCCGGCGCCGACGGCCTCGGCAAGGAGATCGTCCAGGCCATGTCGACCGTCGACATCGCCAAGGGCGTCGAGGCCGGGCTCAGCGTCGTCATCCTCGCCGTCTACCTCGACCGCCTGACGGGAGCCCTCGGCGCTCTGAAGACGCAGCGCGGCTCGCTGCTCGGTGCGATCGCGCGTCGTCGCGCGCCGAAGGACGCTCGCGTCTCGACCCCGACTCCCGCCCCGGAGCCCGTGGGCGTCTGACCCACCTGACCTGCTCGATACGGAACCAGCAATCACATACGGAAGGCACACATGAACAAGCGACACCTGACCGGCATCCTCGCGATCGGCGCTGCGGCATCCCTCGCCCTCGCCGGCTGCGCGACCGGCAACGACGTCGAGAACGGCGGCGGATCCAACGGGGGCGGCGAGGGCGACCTCGGTACCATCACGCTCGGCTACCTGCCGTCGTGGACCGACGGCCTCAGCACCGCGTACCTGCTCCAGGACCAGCTCGAGAAGGTCGGCTACACGGTCAAGATGCAGGAGCTCACCGAGGCGGGACCGCTCTACGCCGGTCTCGCGCAGGGCGACGTCGACATCTACCCCTCGGCCTGGCCCGAGCTGACCCACAAGTCCTACATGGACCAGTACAAGGACCAGATCGAGGACCTCGGTGCGTACTACGAGGGCGCGAAGCTGACCATCGCGGTGCCCGACTACGTCGACATCGACTCGATCGACGAGCTGAAGGCGAACGCGAGCCGCTTCGGCGGCAAGATCTACGGCATCGAGCCCGGGGCTGGTCTGACGAAGCAGACGCAGGAGTCGATGCTGCCCGAGTACGGGCTGGAGGACACCTACCAGCTCGTCACGTCGTCGACGGCGGCGATGCTCACCGAGCTCGACAGCGCCGAGGCCGCGCAGCGCGACATCGTCGTGACGTCGTGGCGTCCGTTCTGGGCCAACGACAAGTACAACCTGAAGGACCTCGAGGACCCGAAGGGAGCGATGGGCGAGGCTGAGGCCCTGCACTTCCTCGCGACCGACGGCTTCAAGGAGGAGAACCCCGAGGCGGCGAAGCTCATCGCCGGCATCAAGCTGGACGACGAGGAGTACGCGAGCCTCGAGGACACCGTCGTCAACAAGTACGGCGAAGGCAAGTACGCCGACGCCATCGACGAGTGGCTGACGAAGAACCCCGACGCCTACGACACGATCGTCACCGACTGATCGGTCCGTGAGGTCACGGGGATCCGGCTTCGGCCGGGTCCCCGTTGTCGTTCGGGCGCTCGGTCAGCGGCTGGGCCACCTTCTTCTCGAGCACCTCGACCGCCTCGTCCGAGAGGGCGATGAGCCCGTCGATCTCCTCGCGGACGCGCTGGTAGGCGAGGTGGCGTTCCGCCGGCGTCGCGGCGTCGTCGGTGGCGACGGCGAGCATGCGGGATGCCGTCGCGAGCCGTTTGCGCTCGGCGTCCGTCAGTCCCGAGTCACGGGTGCGACGCGCTTCGCGCTCGGCGAGGTCGAAGGCGACCTCGAAGTCGGTGACGGCCCGGCGGTACTCGGCGACCTGCTCGGCCGTGGGCTTCGAGCCGTCGGCGGGGCGGGCGCGGTCGGCGATCTTCTTGGCGCGGAGGAACCCGGCGGTGAGGGGGTCGCGCCCGTTGCTCATCGACGGGAACGCGATGAGCTTGGCGACGTCGAGCTCGTAGTCGAGCCAGCGGTGCGTGACCTCGTCGTGGACGGCGCGCAGGTCGTCGGCCTGGTCCGCGACGGACTGCGAGGGGGCGTCGATCTCGGCGGCGGAGGCCGACCCGATGCCGCGCTTGGCCGCCGCACGCGCCGCCGTGAGTTCGGCCTTCGCCTTCATGATCTCGAGGCGCTGCTTGTGTCGGCGCTTCGACGACGCGGCGAACGATCCGCTCGCCGCGGAGGCGAGCCCGAACAGCGGGAACACGAGCCACCAGTAGTGGCCCGCGAATTGCCAGAAATCGGTCACTCGCTACACCTTACGGGCGGTGCTGGTCGCGGTCGCGACCGTCCCGCCGTGAGCGGTAGGCGTCCAGAGCGGATGCCGCGCCCTCCGCGGCGCGCGAGATCCCGTCCACCGAGCGGGCGATCGCCTCGGTCGCGACGATCGTCCAGCGTGCAGCGGTCGAGTGGTCCGCGGGGGCGTCGTCGGGTCGGTGTCCGGCGAGGCGCCAGGCCTCCTGCTCCGCAGCGGCGAACGCGCGCCCGGTGTCGTCGACGGCAGCCCGGTAGGTCGAGAACTGCTCGGGCGTCAGGGTGGCGGTGGCGGATGCCGGGCGGTGCTCGCGGGCGATGCCCTCGAGGCGCAGGAACTCGGCCGTGGCGGGGACGCGCACGTCGCTGAGCGCGGGGAAAGCGAGGCGGCGGGCGGCATCCGTCTCGTACTCCATCCAGCGTGCGGCGATCGCGTCGTGCGCGGCCATGAGACGCGCGAGGGGGAGGTGCTTCGGGTCGGTGCCGCGGGCGGGGACGGCGGCGCGCTCCGCGCCGACGCGGGCGCGAGCGACGCGGATGGTCGCGGTCGCCGCGGCTTTGGCGCGCTGCGCCGTCTCGAGTGCGCGCCGCGCGGTGCGGACGTCGTCGGGGTGGGCGCGGCCGACGGCGCGTTCGGCCTCGGCGCGGGTGAGTTCCGCCTGCGCGACGCGCGCTGCGGCGCGCGCGCTGACCGCGTCGGATCGGGCCTGCTGCAGCTCATGCTGGGCCGCCGTGAGCCCGAGGCGGCGGGCGCGGGTGGTCCGGCCGCGGCGGACGCCGACGAACCCGACCGCGCCGGCACCTGCGGCGGCGGGTGCGACCCACCAGAACTCCGCCAGCGCGGCTCCGACCCCCACGATCCAGAGCTGCATGCCGCCATGCTAGCCGCGACGGATGGTCGCGTTCCCAGGGATCGGACGTCGGGATGTCGCTCGGGCTCGCTACGCTCTGCCGCATGGGCACATGGAGCGAGGAACCGTTCGGCAACGACACCGCAGCGGACTGGGCGTGGGAACTCGACGAAGCGGACTCGTGGGCTTTCGTCACCGACGTCCTGCAGGGCTACGCGGCGGGTGATGAAGAGGACACGGACCGCGACGCCATCGCCGTCGCGGCGGCCGCCGTGGTCGCACACGGTTCCGGTCTTCCGCTCTCGGAGGAGGAGGACGCCGAGTCGGTCGAGGGCTTCCTCGCGCGGGTCGGCGCGCCGCCGGCATCCGTCGTGGCACTGGCGCGCGCCGCCCTCGACAAGGTCGGCGGCGACTCCGAGCTCGCCGAACTCTGGGATGAGTCCGACGAGATCGACGACTGGCGGGCGACCCTCACCCGGCTGCGGGACGCGCTCCCCGCCTGACGCCCGTCAGCGCACGCGGCGTGCGCTCGAGAAGCGGGTGATGACGCCGGGATGCCGGGCGGGCATCGCGAGCACGGAATCGGGCGCGCGGTCGGCGAGGCCCGGGAAACCGGCATCCGCGAGCAGGCCGTCGTCGAGACGCTCGACCTCGGCGCGCACCAGCGGCCACGGCTCGTGCTCGTTCGCGGCCCAGATCGTGCGGCCGAGGTGTCGCTCGTGGAAGCCCCAGCGTGCCGTGAGGAAGCGGCTCAGATCGTCGTCGACGACCTCGGTCCCCGGGACGACGCGGATGCGGGTGCGCGTCCGGTCGCCGAACCCCGGATGCCGCCGCGAGGCGTACTCGAGCGCGTCGCCGTCCGTTCGCATCGCGGCCTTCGCCCAGCGGTACGGCAGGCCGAAGACGGCACGCGCGCCGAGGACCGGCAGGAGGTGCTCGGCCTCGAGGGTCTGGAAGACGACGCCGCGGCGGCCGTCGGCATCCTTCGCGTAGGTGCGGACGTTGATCTCGACGAACCGGCCGACGAAGGGGACCGGGCGCAGCGGCAGGAAGCGGAACTCACTGAGGACGAACGGAATCAGCCCGACCCACGCCGACCCGTCGAAGAGGTCGGGTTCGGTTCCGGGCGGCAGGTGGGGTTCGACCCGTGCCGGATCGACCCGCCAGTGCAGGAAGCAGGCGCCGCTCCAGCGCTGCTGCAGCACCGCGCGACCCGGCAGGGCAGGCGCGGTGGCGTCCATGGTCCGGGTCAGCCGAACAGGAGGGTGAGGACGGTCGCGCCGCCGCCCACGAGCACCATCGCGACGATGACGGTCCACGCGACCACCTTCGTGCGGGCGCGCTTGCGCCCGACGAAGTCGGCGTATTCCGGGTCGTCGCTCACGCGGTGGCCTCGTCGACGATGGCTCCGAAGGCGGCGGGAAGCGTCGCCTTCGAGACCTGACGGAGCTCGGCGACGGGGACGGTGAAGACACCCTGGATCTCGAGGGCCGCCTGCTCGCCCTCGGCGGCGTCGTCGGTCACGCCGATGCGGAGCACGGGGTAGCCGCGGCCCTCGCAGAGGCCCCGGAACTTCACGTCCTCCTCGCGCGGCACCGACACGATGACGCGGCCGGTCGACTCGCTGAACAGGGCGGTCGCGGCATCCACACCGTCGCGCTCCATGATCTCGCGGAGCCACACGCGGGCGCCGACGCCGAACCGGGTCGTCGCCTCGGCGAGAGCCTGACCGAGGCCGCCGGCCGACAGGTCGTGCGCGCTCGAGACGAGCATCTCGTCGCGCGCGGCCTGCAGCAGGCCCGCGAGGGTCTTCTCGCCGGCGAGGTCGACCTTCGGCGGGCGACCGCCGAGGTGGTCGTGGATCGTGTCGGCCCAGGCCGAGCCGTCGAGCTCGGTGGACGTCGTGCCGAGCAGGTAGATGTTCTCGCCGGCATCCTGCCAGCCGCTGGGGATGCGGCGCGAGACGTCGTCCATGATGCCGAGCACGCCCACGACGGGGGTCGGGAAGATGGGCTGGTCGCCGGTCTGGTTGTAGAAGCTGACGTTGCCGCCCGTGACGGGGACGCCGAGTTCGAAGCAGGCGTCGGCGAGACCGTCGACGGTCTGCCCGAACTGCCACATGACCTCGGGGTTCTCGGGGCTGCCGAAGTTGAGGCAGTCGGTGACGGCGGTGGGCTCGGCGCCCGTGACGGCGACGTTGCGGTACGCCTCGGCCAGGGCGAGCTGCGCACCCGCGTACGGGTCGAGCTGGCAGTAACGGCCGTTGCAGTCGGTTGCGATCGCGAAGCCGAGACCCGACTCCTCGTCGACGCGGATCATGCCGGCGTCGTCGGGGAAGCTGAGGGCCGTGTTGCCCATGACGTAGTAGTCGTACTGGTTGGTGACCCACGACGTGTCGGCGAGGTTCGGGCTGCCGAGGAGCTTCAGGAACTGCTTGCGCAGCACATCGGGGTCGTCGCTCCGCTCGAGGGACGCGGCGGAGTCCTCGCGGAGCGCGTCGATCCAGGTCGGGTAGGCGACGGGACGCTCGTAGACGGGGCCGTCGACCGCGACGGTCGAGGGGTCGACGTCGACGATCTGCTCGCCGTGCCAGAAGATCTGCAGGCGGCCGTCTCCGGTGACCTCGCCGAGGACGCTCGTCTCGACATCCCACTTCTGGACGACGGCGAGGAACGCGTCGAGCTTCTCGGGAGCGACGATCGCCATCATGCGCTCCTGGCTCTCGCTCATGAGGATCTCTTCGGGCGTGAGCGACGGGTCGCGCAGCAGCACCTTCTCGAGGTCGACCTTCATGCCCGAGCCGCCGTTGGCGGCCAGCTCGCTCGTCGCGCACGAGATTCCGGCGGCACCGAGGTCCTGGATGGCCTCGACGAGCTCGCCCTGGTAGAGCTCGAGGCAGCACTCGATGAGCACCTTCTCGGCGAACGGGTCGCCGACCTGCACGGCGGGACGCTTGGTGGGGCCGCCGTCGGCGAAGGTGTCGGACGCCAGGATCGAGGCGCCGCCGATGCCGTCGCCGCCGGTGCGGGCGCCGAACAGGACGACCTTGTTGCCGGCGCCGGTGGCGTTGGCGAGCTTGATGTCCTCGTGCCGGAGGACGCCGACCGCGAGCGCGTTGACGAGCGGGTTGCCCTGGTAGACCTTGTCGAAGACGGTCTCGCCGCCGATGTTCGGCAGGCCGAGGCAGTTCGCGTAGAAGCTGATGCCGCTGACGACGCCGTGCACGACGCGGGCGGTGTCGGGGTCGTCGATGTCGCCGAAGCGCAGCTGGTCCATGACCGCGACGGGGCGTGCACCCATCGAGATGATGTCGCGGACGATGCCGCCGACGCCGGTCGCGGCGCCCTGGAACGGCTCGATGTAGCTCGGGTGGTTGTGGGACTCGACCTTGAAGGTGACGGCCCAGCCCTCGCCCACGTCGACGACGCCGGCGTTCTGGCCCATGCCGACCATGAGCCGTTCCTTCATCTCGTCCGAGACCTTGTCGCCGAAGCGGCGGAGGTAGATCTTCGAGGACTTGTAGGAGCAGTGCTCGCTCCACATGACGGAGTACATCGCCAGCTCGCCCGAGGTGGGGCGCCGGCCGAGGATCTCGCGGATCTTGTCGTACTCATCGGGCTTCAGGCCGAGGGCGCCGTAGGGCTGCTCCCGCTCCGGCGTGGCGATGGCGTTTTCGACGGTGTCTGCGACGGAGGGGGTGACTGGGGTGCTCACGCGGCTGGGCTCCAAGACTCGGGATGCCGGGGGACGCCCTCATCCTATCGGCGGGGCACCGGCATCCCGTCGTGTCTGCGAGGGCCGCGCTCCGATACGCTGACGCCGTCAGTTCGACGCATACTCCTGGGGGATTCATGTCGACACGTCGGTGGCGCTCGGGTGCGCTCGCAGCCGTGGGGTTGGTCGTTGCGGCGCCCTTGATGTCCGGCTGCTCGGAAGCCGCGCTCTACCAGCTGTCGGGCGCGGTCTACCGTGACGCCTCCGGCGTGATCACGGTCGGCGGTGAACTCGACGTGTTCGATCTCGTCGCGGGGGATTGCTTCGACGAATCGGACGCCGTGCATCCTCGGGCCACAGAGGATTCGGTGTACGTCGTGCAGGCGATCCCGTGCGGCGACCCGCACACCTACGAGGTCTACCACGTGTTCATGCTTCCCGCCGGTGACTATCCCGGTGAGGACGGGACAGCGACAGCGGCCGATGAGGGCTGCCTACCGGCGTTCGAAGACTTCGTCGGACAACCCTGGGAGGACTCCCTACTCGAGTACTCCTTCTACACGCCGACCGAGAGCGGGTGGGACGGCATCGATAAGGACCGCATGGTGCAGTGCTTCATCGGTGACGAGGGCGTGAGCGTGACGGGCAGCGCCGCCGACGACGGCCGTCAGTCGTCCTGAGAGTCGTCCGGGTCGGAGTCGATGACGCCGATGCCGACGGCGTGGTGGCTGGGCTCCTCGCCCTGGGGCTGCGGCGCCTTCGGCTCCTCGCCGGGCTCCTTCGCGACGCTGGGCTCCTCGAGTTCCTCCGTGTCGGGCATCTCTTCGGGGTCGTTGTGCTCGGTGCCGTCGTTGTCAGCCATGAGGGCTCCCTTCCGTTGCACCCCACTCTGGAGGGCGGATGCCGGTGCCGCGACGGTCTTGACGGTCGCCGGGTCGGTGGGTAGGCCTACGCTGACCGGATGGATCCGATCGAGCGGTTGCGTGCGCGCGAGCGGGAGCTGCAGGCGCAGTTGGCCCGGCTCGATGCCGACGATGCGGCGCTGCGGGTCGATCGATCGGATGCGACGGCCGACGACGAGCACGACCCCGAGGGCTCGACGCTGTCGGGGGAGTGGCAGCGGGTCGATGCGCTGAGGGCGTCGACGCGGGACGAGTTGGCGCAGGTCGCGACGGCGCTCTCGCGAGTGGATGCCGGCACCTACGGGGTGTGCGAAAGGTGCGGCCGCCCGATCCCCGAGGCCCGGCTGGAGGTTCGGCCGCAGGCGACGATGTGCGTCGCGTGCGCGTCGCTCGGCTGAGGCGCGGCGGAGCGGTTCAGAACGGAGCGGGGTCTCCGGGTGAAGCTGCGGCAGGGGTGAAGGCGACGGCCGGGGTGGGTGCGTCTTCGCGGTAGATCCTGCCGAGGGGTGAGGTCCATTCGAGGACACCACCCGATAGTTGTCGGACCCGCCAGGCGGTGAACTGCTTCATCGAATGATGCCGTTGGCATAGATGCGCGAGGTTGGACAGTTCTGTCTTGCCGCCGAGGGCGTGGTCGTGGGTGTGGTCGACTTCGCACCGGATGGCGGCGACCCGGCAGCCGGGGAACCGGCAATGCTGATCCCGGGCTTGCAGGAACCGTCGCATCCCGGCCGGGACACGGTACGAATCCGTCGACACGGTGACTCCGGTGGTCGGGTCGTGGAACAGGCGCTCCCAGACCCCGGTCGCGCCGGCGAGCGTGCGGGCTGTTGCTGGATCGATGGGGGAACCACCGGCAAGATCGCACGGCCCGTCGTCGGCACCGGCGAGTGTGGCGGCCGGCACGAGCACCTGAACCCGCGCGCGGATCGCGCCTAGCGGCCCGGCGCTCGTGTCACGAGTGTCATCAAGCGCTGGTGTCCCCGCGAGGAGAAGGTCGGCGAGCACATCCGCGCGGACCTGATCGGTGGTGCGCGCATCGGTGGCGACGACGTCCGAGCCGGTTGCACGCTCCTCCCGGGTATCGATGATCGCCCGCGCTTGCTGGGTGAGCCGGTCGTGGATCCCTTCCGCAATCACGGTGGGGAGGGTGGCGATCAGATCCGACATCCCATCCCGCCCGGGGATCAACCGCACGCACCGGCCCGCGGCAGCTTCCTCGTGTCGTTCGGCAAACGAACGCGGGTGCATCCGGTGCGCGAGGATCTCTAGCTCACCCCGAACTCGGTTCGGTGTCTGGCCTTCGCACCGCTCGATCGCGATCGCTTCGAACTCCGCCCACAACTCAGCCGGCAGGTTCACCCCAGCGTCGACGATCGCCTTCACGTGCCCCTGCACGATCCGGCCGGACTCCCACGCCGCCACCGCCGCCGGGAACCCCTCGATCGTCACCCGGGCTTCGCCGATCCGGCGTTGCACCGTCCGATCGGTTGTGCGCATCGCTCCAGCGACTTCGGCCGAGATCGACCGCAGCACCATGTCGTGCAGCGTCACCTTCGCGTTCGGGTGGGCGCCCTGTTCCTCGGCTAGCCGTCCCGCGGCGGCGAGCACACGCAACTCGCGGATCTGCACGCGAGCGACCTCACGGGCAACGTCCTCGACGTCCGCAACGATCCCCGAGATGGCGGCGAGATACGACTCGCCACCGGGGGTTTCCGCCGCATCCGTCATACCTGCACTCTTGCACCAACCTCCGACATCCAGACCCCGAAAACCGCCGGAATCACACGTCGCGAACAGGCCGACAGATGAGAAACGCCTCATCTGCGAGACGCCCCGGGCCCCGAAGTGCACGATGGCGGCGGATCGGCTGACGTCTCATAATGGCGGGGTGACGGACGAGACTGACCCATGGGGGCTCGACGACCTCGACGGCATCGCGAACACCCTCATCACGCACCGCATCGGCGAGTGGGAGGTCATGATCGGCGGTGGGCCCGACAGGTACGTCCTCACTGCGCAGAACCCGTCGGGAACGCGCATCGTCAACGCGATCTCGCCGGCCGCCACGGCGACGGAGGACGACGACGAGGACGATGACGACACGATCGATCTGACCGTCGGAGACCAGGCGATCGACTACCCCCGCGAGTACGTGCTCGATCGCAGCGAAGTGCTGGACGCCATCGAGGACCTCCACACCGGGCAGTTTCCGACCGACCGATGGGGCATCACGGGCGACGCCTGACCCTCACGGGTTGCACGCCGCGCACGTCGCGGGGTCTGCGGCCGAGACCGCCCGGGTCCGCAGCTCGCGCTCGTCGCACGCAGCGCACCCGTGGACGTCCGCGCTGATCTGAGCGGTCGGCTCACCGCACGCCGCGCAGGGGACGCCGCGCCGCACGTCCACGAGCCCGAACCCCGGGCATCCGCAGGAGTGCCGCCCTCATCCACGACAGGCGGCGGAGCGTGCGCGCCGGTAGTCCGGGTTGAGGTGCCCACAGAGGTCCGGTTCGAGGACGACGGGTCCGCGGCGCACCAGCGCGAGAACGGATGCCTCGGCTTGCAGTCCCTTCCACAGCTGACCCTCGCTCCGCGCGAAGACAGCCTGGTGCGGAAAGCGATGCGAGCGAGATATCCGCACCAGCTGCTCACATTCGACCGTCCGCGCCGGCGCGACATTCGCGTGCGTACGGCGGCCCTGCGAGACGTGGATGCCGCGGCTGAGGTCGACGAACACGGCCACCTCTTCGTGCACCATCGGCCCGAAGCCTCCAAAGTAATACCCAGGGGGGTATAGTGAGTGGCACTTCGACGAGAACGAGAGGATGCCGACATGGATGAGGCTGCACAGGTCGGCGATCCGGTCACGCACGATGCCGAGGCGAAGCGCAAGGTGGTCAATCGCCTCAAGCGCGCGCAGGGCCAGCTCGCCGCAGTGATCACCGCGGTCGAGGGGGATGCCTCGTGTCGCGACGTCGTCCAGCAGCTCGCCGCCGTGTCCAAAGCGCTCGATCGAGCCGGGTTCCTTGTCATCTCGACGGCGTTGCGCGAGTGCCTGACCGACCCCGACGGATCCGCCGACCTGGACCCCGACGAGTTGGAGAAGCTCTTCCTCTCCCTGGCCTGATCGACCCGCCGACGCCGGGACCTCTTGACGCCCGGCATCCGTTGCCCTAACGTACAACCAAATGGTTGCACAAACGGAGCTCAGCGATGAACAGATCGACCGCGTCTTCCACGCCCTGGCGACGGCGACGCGGCGCGACATCCTGCGTCGCACGCTCGAACGCGAGCAGTCCGTCTCCGCGCTCGCCGCGGACTACGACATGTCGTTCGCAGCCGTCCAGAAGCACGTCGCCGTGCTGGAGGCGGCGGAACTGGTCGTCAAGCGCGCCGAGGGCCGCGAGCGTCTCGTCCGAGCGGACCCCGACATGATCGCCCGCGCCCGTGCGCTGCTCGGCCGCTACGAAGACCTCTGGCGCTCCCGCGTCGACCGACTCGACGCACTGCTGGCCGAGCCCGAGAACTGACCGATCCACGAAGGAGTGAGACATGCCCGTCACCGACATCACCACCGACACCGAGAACCTCACCATGACGCTCACGGCCGACGTCGACGCCCCCGTCGACCGGCTGTGGCGTGCGTTCACGCAGCCGCGACAGCTCGAGCGGTTCTGGGGCCCTCCCGGGTGGCCGGCCACCTTCACCGCCTTCGACTTCACGGTCGGCGGTCACGCGCACTACGCGATGACGAGCCCGACGGGCGAGACCTCCCGCGGCACGTGGGAGTTTCTCGCGATCGACGAGGGCCGCGGCTTCGAGGTCCTCGACGCGTTCGCCGACGAGAACGGCGAGCCGCTCGCCGAGTTCCCGTCCATGCGGATGCGCTTCTCGTTCGACGAGACCGCGACCGGTTCGCGGCTCTCGAACATCACGTACTTCACCTCGGTCGAGGCGCTCGAGCAGGTCGTCGCGATGGGCGCCGTCGAGGGGTCGCGCCTGGCGATGAGCCAGCTCGACACCGTGCTCCACGACCTGCGCGACTGGTTCCAGGGCAGGGGGACGAACGTCGAGCTGCTCGACGACGTCCACGTCCGCATCACCCGCCTCGTCGACGGTCCGCGCGAGCTCGTGTGGCGCGCTCACAACGATCCCGACCTGATGAAGAAGTGGATGCTGGGGCCCGACGGGTGGTCGATGGTCGAGTGCGTCGTCGGCCAGCACTATCGGACGGTGTGGGAACAGGACGGTCAACCCGAGACACGCTTCGGCTTCGAGGGCGAGACCCTGCTCCTCGACGAGCCGCGCCGTTCGGTCAGCACCGAGAAGATGATCGGCATGGAGGGTCCGTCGACGACGAACGACCTGCAGTTCTACGAGGAGGACGGCGCGACGCTGCTGACGCTCCTCATCGAGTACCCCGACAAAGAGACCCGCGACATGATCCTCGCCACCGGCATGGCCGACGGCATGGAAGCGTCCTACGCTCGACTCGAGCGCGAGGTGCTGCAGGCGGCGTGACGCGCCTCCGAGACGACGCCCTCGTCCGCCGGCTCAGGCCCGGGCGAGGGCGTCCTCGAGTGCGACCCACGCGAGCATCGCGCACTTGACGCGGGCCGAGAACTTCGACACCCCCGACAACGCTGCGGCGTCGGCGAAGGTCTCCTCGTCGAGCGGGATCGTGCCGCGCGAGCGCAGCGCTTCGCGGAACCCGTCGATGAGCTTCACGGCGTCCTCGCGCGGCAGGCCGGCGTCGCCGCCGTCCTCCTCGATCAGCGCGGCGAGCATCGACGCGGACGCCTGCGAGATCGAGCAGCCCGAGCCCTCCCACGACAGGTCGACGATGCGCTCACCGGCCTCGTCGACGCGCACCCGCAGGGTGATGTCGTCGCCGCACATCGGGTTGTGCTGGTGCGAGCTCGCCGTGCGGCCCTCTTCCGGAGTCAGGCCCTGCCCGTGGGGGTGCTTCGAGTGGTCCAGGATGAGCTCCTGGTACAGCGAGTCGAGACCGTTCATTCGTTCACTCCGAAGTAGGACCGGATGCCGCCGACGGCATCGATCAGGGCATCGACATCGGCGTCGGTGTTGTACAGGGCGGCCGAGGCGCGGACGGATGCCGTCACGCCGAACCGTCGGTGCAGGGGAGCGGCGCAGTGGTGTCCGACGCGGACGGCGATGCCCTGCGCATCGAGGAACTGGCCGGCGTCGTGCGCGTGCACGCCGTCGACGACGAAGCTCCAGAGGCCCACGCGCTCGGCGCCCTCGGCGTCTCCGAGCAGACGGATGCCGGGGATGTCGACGAGCCCTTCGCGCATCCGGGCCGCGAGCCGGGCCTCGTGCGCGTGGACGGCGGTGATGCCGGCATCCTCCAGGTACGACACGGCGGCCGCGAGGCCGATCGCGGGACCGATCGGCTGCGTGCCCGCCTCGAACCGCTGCGGCGGCGGCAGGTAGCCGGCCTCGTCGAGCGTCACGGTCGTGATCATCGACCCGCCGGTGAGGAACGGCGGCAGCGCCTCGAGCACGTCGCTGCGGCCGTACAGGCCGCCGACGCCGTACGGGCCGAGCATCTTGTGCCCGCTGAACACGGCGAGATCGACGCCCATGGCGGGCAGGTCGAGCCGCATGTGCGGCGCCGACTGACAGGCGTCGAGCACCGTCAGCGCTCCGACCTCCTGCGCGAGGGCGACGATCTCGGCGACCGGGTTCACGATCCCGAGCACGTTCGACACGTGCGAGAACGCGACGATCCGCGTGCGCTCGCCGATGATCTGCGCGGCGGCATCCAGGTCGAGCCGGCCGTCGTCCTGGACGGGGATGTGTCGCAGCACGGCGCCGGTGCGCGCGGCGAGCTCCTGCCACGGGATGAGGTTCGCGTGGTGCTCGGCCTCCGTCGCGACGATCTCGTCACCGGGCTGCAGCGCGAACCGAGCGGATGCCGGTGCCCCCCGCCCGAGCGTCGCGTTGCCGATCGAGTAGGCCACGAGGTTGAGCCCCTGCGTCGCACCGCTCGTCCAGGCGAGATGCTCCTCGCGGGCGCCGACGAAGCGCGCGACGGTGGCCCGGGCATCCTCGAACAGGTCGGTCGCCTCGGCGGCGAGCGTGTGCGCACCGCGGTGGACGGCGGCATTGCTGCGGGTGAGGAAGTCGTATTCGGCCTGCAGCACCTGACGCGGCTTCTGGCTCGTCGCAGCGGAGTCGAGGTACACGAACGGATGCCCGTTGACCTCCTGCTGGAGGATCGGGAAGTCCTCGCGCAACCGGGTGGCGTCGAGCGTGGCGGGCTCGGACAGGGCGGGAGAAGTCACCCCTCTAGGCTACGCCGGTGGCGGGTCACCGGGTCGGCCGGCCGGGTCGGTCAGAAGTCGTAGTACGGACGGTAGGAGATCGACACGACCGTTTCGTCCGCGGGGTCGGTGTCGACCCAGGGTGAGTACCCGTCGAGCTCTCCGTTCTCCCCCGCCCCGTCGGCGCGGTCGATGGCGAAGAAGAAGCGCGGCTCGCCGTCCGGCATCGCGAGCTCCTTGTCCGGTCCGAGGGCGCGGACCTCGTCGGCGGTCAGGCCGATCGCCAGGTCGAACTCGGGCGTCACGGTGACGCCGTCCACGGCCTGGCCCGTCATCGTCACGTACGACGGGATGGAGTACTCGTCCCGGGACTTCCCGCCCTCGGTCGGGATCATGTCGAAGTAGGTGAAGCCGTCCCACGTGTACGACGTGTAGTCGGGGAAGTGCGTGCCGTCGCCTTCGTAGACCGACTCCGACGGCTCCGAACCGAACGCGTCGGTGAGCGCGGACACCGCGCCGGCGGCATCGTCGCGCCAGCCGTAGGCGAAGAGCTCCGACCCGTCGTCGGCGACGATCGTGAAGCCGTCCTCACCCAGCGCGACGTCGCTCGCCGTCGGTTCCTCCGCCTCGGTCGGCGTCGGGCTGGGCGCGACGGACGGAGTGGATGCCTCGGGCGTCGGTGACCCGGGCGCAGGGGCGGCAGCGGGTGCCGGCATCCGATTCATCAGGAGGACGATCGCGACGACGGCGGCGATCGCGAGCGCGCCCGCCAAGGTCAGCAACGGGATGAGGTTGCGGGGGCGGCGGGACTCGGCCATGCCGTCATCGTCGCAGGGCGACCGTCATAACTCCATCAGTTGTCGGAATGCTCCACCAAACCGTAATGACGCTGGTCGATCCGGCCGCCGCGGTCGTCGCCGGGGAGCGGGCGCGAGCGCCGGCCGTAGACGATCTCGGACGAGTCGAGCAGCCACGGCACGAGGGTCACGGTCACGCCGTGGACCATCATCAGCTGCTGCGCGATGCGCCGCGCACGACGATTGTGCAGCGGCGTCTCCCACCAATGGCCCACGATGTACTGCGGCAGGTAGACGGTGACGACCGACGGCCCGTGCTTCTCGCGGTACTTCTCGATGAACCCGATCAGCGGAGACGCGTAGTGACGGTAGGGCGAGTCGACGACGACGAGGGGCACCGGCATCCGGTGATACTCCCAATCGGCCTTCAGCTCGGCGATGTCGTCGGAGGTGACCGCGACGTGGACGGCGAGCGTCTTCTCGTGCTTGGCGGCGAGGGCGTAGTCGATCGCCTTCGCGACGGGCTTCTGCAGTTTGCCGACCAGGATGATCGCGAGGTCGCCCGACGAGCCGTACTTGACCGTGTCGTCCATCTCGATCTCGTGCTCGACGTCGCGGTAGTACCGGTTGACGCCGATCATGAGGAACGCGAGGACGGGCATGGCGAGGAAGACGAGCCAAGCTCCGTGGGTGAACTTCGTCACCGTCACGATCGCGAGGACCGCGACGGTGAACGCCGCGCCGACGGTGTTGATGACGAGGCCCGAGTACGCCGCGCGCCGCTCGGGGGTGTTCCCCTTCAGCAGCTTCAGTTCACGCCGCCAGTGGCGGACCATGCCGATCTGGCCCAGGGAGAACGACACGAACACACCGATGATGTAGAGCTGGATGAGGGTCGTCAGGTTGGCCTGGAAGACCACGAGGATCGCGATGGCCGCGCCGCCGAGGATCAGCATCCCGTTCGAGAAGACGAGACGGTCGCCGCGCGAGTTCAGCGCCTTCGGCGCGTAGCTGTCGCGGGCGAGGACCGAGCCGAGGAGGGGGAACCCGTTGAACGCCGTGTTGGCGGCGAGCAGCAGGACGCACGCCGTCGCCGCCTGGATGATGAAGAAGAAGATCGAATCGCCGCCGAACGTCGCCGCCGCGACCTGCGCCATGAGGCTCGGCTGGGGGCCCGACGCGCAGTCGAACCCGATGAGCGAGCACGGGTTCTCGGCGTAGTGGACGTTCGCGACCAGGGCGAGCGTCGTGAGTCCGGCGAAGAGCACGATCGCGATCCCGCCCATGAGCACCAGGGTCGTCTGCGCGTTCTTGACCTTCGGGGCGCGGAAGGCGGGCACGCCGTTGCTCACGGCCTCGACACCGGTGAGGGCGGAGCATCCGCTCGAGAAGGCGCGCAGCAGCAGCAGGACGAAGGCGACCTGCGACAGGCTCTCGGGCTCGACCGTGTACGCCGCGCTCGACGCGACCGGCGCGTCACCCATCAGCCAGCGGAACAGTCCGGTGCCGATCATGACGGCGACCGAGCCGATGAAGACGTACGTCGGGATCGCGAACGCCTGCGAGGCTTCGCGGACGCCGCGCAGGTTCACAATGACCAGCAGGATGACGAAGCCCACCGCGAGCTCGACGCGCCACGGGTCGAGGACGGGGAGCGCGGAGATGATGTTGTCGACACCCGACGACACCGAGACGGCGACGGTCAGGACGTAGTCGACGAGGAGCGCCGACCCGACGACCACACCCGCCTTCTCGCCGAGGTTGGTGCGGGCGACCTCGTAGTCGCCACCGCCCGACGGATAGGCCTTGATGAGCTGCCGGTAGCTGAGCACGACGACGATGAGGAGCACGACGACGGCCGCAGCCACCGGGGGCGCGAAGGCCATGAACGCGGTGCCGCCGATGAGCAGGATCATCAGCAGTTCCTGCGGTGCGTAGGCCACCGACGAGAGCGCGTCGGAGGCGAAGATCGGCAGCGCGCGCTTCTTCGGCAGCAGCTGCGCGTCGAGCTTCTCGGAGTCGAGCGGCTCACCGATCAGCATCCGTTTGACGGCGGGGGAGGAGGCCGCGTTCGGATCGCGGCTGTCAGTGGTCACGGCGGGCGACATTACGCCTCCCGCGAACCCGCCGCAACGCGGGCGGGTCGCGCCGTGTTCCCTAGACTCGCGCCATGAGTGGACAGGTCTTCCCCGCGGTCGTCGCGATCCTCTTCGGCGCGGTGGCGGGGCTGGTCCTCCTCGTGCCCGTCGTCGCCCTCAGCTACCGTCGCCGGGGCCGCCTCAGCGTCGGCCGTTTGGGGTTCTGGGCGGCATCCCTCGTCTACTTCCTGGCGATCTGGAGTTACACCCTCCTCCCGATCCCCGCCTCGGACGATTACCGGTGCGCGGGTGCCGTCCTGTCGCTCGCGCCGACCGTCGACGACGTCGTGGGGGCGTTCGCCGACGGGTCGCCCCTCACCGACGTCCGACTGCTGCAGGTCGTCTTCAACGTCCTCCTCTTCGTCCCCCTCGGCTTCCTCATCCGGGTCGTGGGGCGCCGCGGCATCGTCCTCGGGGTGCTGGCGGGGCTCGTGCTGTCGCTGTTCATCGAGACGACCCAGCTGACCGGCGTCTGGGGGATCTTCCCGTGCGGCTACCGCCTCTTCGACGTCGGCGACCTGCTGACCAACACGCTCGGAGCCCTCATCGGGTCGGTGCTCGGGCTCATCGTCCCGGCGCGGCTCCGCGGCGTCGAGAAGGCAGCGGATGCCGGGGCTCCCCGCCCCGTCACGCGCGGACGTCGCCTCCTCGGCGCCGTCTGCGACCTGGTGGGTACGGCCATCCTGGCCGGGGCCGCGGGCACGGTCGTGCAGTTGTTCCTGCAGTTCGCGCTCCGACGTGAGGACCTCGTGTCGGACGGGGTCATCGCCGACGTCGCGTCGGGATGGGTGCCGATCGTGGTCTGGCTCGGCGTGACCCTCGCGACGGGACGCACGGTCGGCGATCTGTGCGTCGAGCTGAGCTACGACGGCGGGCGGTTCCCCGAGCCGGTGGGCCGCCTGCTCCGCTTCGCGGGCGGGATCGGCGGCTACCTCCTGCTCGGCGAGCTCGGGGCCGTCGGCGGCATCCTCGTCGTCGCGTTCGTCGTGACGTGGCTCGTGCTGCTGTTCGCGACGCCTGCAGGGCGCGGCCTACCGGGCGTTGTCAGCGGCCGTCAGCTCGTCGACGCGCGTGCGAGCGAGCCGGTCGCTCACTGACCGCGGGCGCGGAACGTGTAGGTGATCGACGCGACCTTCTGCGTCGCGTCATCCGATTCGACGAAGGCGCTGAACTCGCGCTTTCCGTTGCTGTAGAACGTGCCGCGGCCCTCGCCGAAGGTGAGGCGCACGTGGCCGTTGGTGAGCGCGAACTCGTCGAACGGGCCCTTGCTCCGCGCCTGGTCGAGGGTGTCGCCCACGGCGACGCCGAACTCGTTCGTCACCTGGACGGACTGCGGCAGCCCCGAGGTCACGGTGACCCACGTCGGTGCGGGGACCTCGCTGCGCGAGCGGCCGCCGTCGCCGAGGAACACGTCGTACAAGCGGAAGCCGGGCCACGCGTAGATGTCGTAGGCCCAGTTCTCTGCGTCGCCGTTGACGAAGTCCTCCTTGGGCGCCGTGCCGAAGGCCTTGGTCAACGCGGCGATCGCCGGGCCGGAGTCGTCCGCCCACGTGTGGGTGAACGTGCCGTCCGCGGTCTTCACCGTGAAGCCCGAGCCGTTCAGGGCGATGGTGGATGCCGCGGCGGGAGGCTCCGGCGCGGGCGTCTCCGACGGCTGCGGGTCCTGCGGTGTCGAGGGTGCCGGCTGCGGTGCGGACTGCGAGCTCTGCGCCGGAGCGGGCGCCGCCGTGGTCGGCTCGGTCGCGCGCACGAGGTACACGCTGACGACGACGATGACGGCGACGAGCAGGACGCCGGCGACGGCGCCGAGGATCATCGGGACCCGGTTGGGGTTCTCGCGGCGCTCGGGCTCGCGGTGCTCCTGCGGGTCGAGGGGGGCGAAGGGCAGCCAGTCGTCGTTGCTCATGTGAGGAACTCCCGCGCGGCGACGGTCAGGGCGTCGACGCCGCGCTCGATGGTCGGGTGGAGAACGGGGGCGAAGAACGGGGAGTGGTTCGTCGGGATGTCGCGCGAGATCGTGCCGGCAGCGGCGGCATCCGCGTACTGCTGCGGGTCGACACCGCCCCAGAACCAGTAGACGAGCGGGGCGCCGGCCTCGCGGGCGAACCACGAGACGTCCTCGCTGCCGGTGAACATGCCGGGGTCGACGACCGTCCCCTCGCCGAATGCGCGGTCCATCGCCGCCGTCAGTCGGGCGGTCGCGTCCGCGTCGTTGATGGTCGGCGGCAGGGTGTGGAGGGTCGTGATCGTCGGCTCCTGCTCGGCGCCGGATGCCGCGGCCTCGGCGCGGACGACGCGCTCGACGCGGGCGAGGATGTCGGCCCGCGCCGCGTCGTCCGGGTAGCGCAGGCTCAACTCGAGGGTCGCTTCGGCCGGGATGATGTTGTTCTTCAGGCCGGCGTGAATCGAGCCGACGGTGACGACGGCCATCTCGCGGGGGTCGACTTCGCGCGAGACGACGGTCTGCAGGCGCATGACGGTCGCCGCCGCCATGACGATCGGGTCGATCGTCGAATGCGGGCGCGAGCCGTGTCCGCCGCGGCCGTGGAGGGTGACCGTGATGCCGTCGGATGCCGCCATCTGCGTGCCCGGGCGCACACCGATCGTGCCGGCGGGCAACGGGGTGAGGTGCTGTCCGAGCACGATGTCGGGCTTCGGGTACCGGTCGAGCACGCCGTCGGCGATCATCGCCTGCGCGCCGGCGCCGTACTCCTCGGCGGGCTGGAAGACGGCGACGACCGTGCCGGACCACTCGCCGCGGGTCGCCTGCAGCTTCTCGAGCGCGCCCAGCATCGCCGTCACGTGCATGTCGTGGCCGCACGCGTGCATGACCGGGACGTCCTGCCCGGCGGGGTCGACGCCTCGGGCCGTGCTCGCGTAGGGGAGCCCGGTCTGCTCGGGGACGGGGAGGCCGTCCATGTCGGCGCGCAGCCAGACGACGGGGCCGTCGCCGCTGCGGATCACGGTGACGACGCCGGTGCGGCCGACGCCCTCCTCGTAGTCGAGGCCGAGCGCTGCGAGCTCGCGCGTGATGACGCCGGCCGTGCGGGTCTCCTGGAACGAGAGTTCCGGGTGCCGGTGCAGATCGGTGTAGATCGCTTCGAGATCGAGGGGCATGACTTCGAGCCTACGGCGAGGGAAGGCCTGCTACCTCAGCGAGTCCTCCACGGGGAGCGCTCGTCGAGGTGCGCTCGACCAGCCGGAAGGCCAGATCGCCGATCTCCTCGCGGCCGTCGATGGCCGCGAGGACGGCATCCGCTGCGCGCTCACCCTGCTCGTGCGGGAACTGCGCGACCGTCGTCAGACCGAAGAAGTCGCCCATCTCATGCCCGTCGACGCCGACGACCGACAGGTCCCCCGGCACGTCGAGGCCGCGGTCGCGCGCGGCGAAGAGGGCGCCGAAGGCGATCTCGTCGGATGCCGCGAAGATCGCCGTCGGCGGATCGTCGCGCTCCAGCAGGGCGAGCGCTGCGCGATGGCCGCCCTCGATCGTGAAGTCCGCGGCGGCGAAGGGGGCGTCGGGGATGCCGGCATCCGCCATCGCCGAGGCGAACCCGTGACGACGCAGCGACGGGATGTCGAGTCCCGGATCGCCCGCGTACCCCGCACCGATGTGGGCGATGCGCCGGTGGCCGAGGCCCAGCAGGTGCTCGGTCGCGGCGCGGGCGACGGCGAGCTCGTCGACACGCAGGGCGGGGAACCGCGAGGTCGTCGCGCTGAGACCGACCACGGGCAGCTCGAGCGCCAGCATCCGGTCGACCTCGTCATCGGCGAGGGTGACGGACAGGACGATGAGCCCGTCGACCCGGCCGCGGCGCAGCGACGTGTCGAGCACGCCGTCGCGCTGCGCGCGGTCGTCGCTCATGCTGTACAGCGTCATGTCGTAGCCCTCGGGCGCCAGGCGACTCGCGATGCCGTCGAGGACGTTGGCGAAGAACCACCGGTCGAGCAGCGGCACGACGACACCGACGTTCGAGGCGCGGCCCGTCGCGAGAGCGGATGCCGCGGCCGACACCACGTAGCCGAGGTCGGCCGCGGCCGCACGCACGCGGGCGCGGGTCGCATCCGAGATGCGCCCGCGCCCGCTCAGCGCACGGGAGACGGTCGCCGCCGACACGCCTGCGGCGCGGGCGACGTCGTCGATGCCGGTCACGTCAGTCCGCGGCGATCCACACCGTGGTGTCGGCCGGCAGCTCGCGACCCTCGAACGCGTCGCTCTCGACCAGCAGCGTGCCCTTGGGGAGCGCGACCGGGGTCGTGCCGACGTTGGCGACGACGGTGACGTCGCCGTTGCGGAACGCGATGACGTCGTCGCCGTACCCGTCCAGCCACTCGAGCGATCCCGCACCCAGCTCGTGGGCGCGACGGGTCGCGAGGAGCGTGCGGTACAGCCACAGCGTCGAATCCGGCTGGTCCTCCTGCACGTCGCGGGCCAGGGCCGTCCACTCGGCGGGCTGGGGCAGCCAGCTCTCGCCGGTCGGGCTGAAGCCGAACGCGCCCTGATCGGCGGTCCAGGGCAACGGGACGCGGCATCCGTCACGCCCGTAGCGCTCGCCGTTCGTGCGGAACCAGGTCGGGTCCTCGCGGACGTCGTCGGGCAGCTCCATCGCCTCGGGAAGGCCCAGCTCCTCGCCCTGGTACAGGTACGACGAGCCGGGAAGGGCGAGCATGAGCGCCGTCGCCGCGCGGGCGCGGCGCAGGCCTGCGGCCGGGTCGGGCTTGCCGGGCGTGTTCGGCCCGACGCCGTGGCCCTGCGGGTGGCCGGGCATCGCGAGTCGGGTCGCGTGGCGGATGACGTCGTGGTTCGAGAGCACCCAGGTCGCCGGGGCCCCGACGGCGGGGAAGGCCCGCAGGGACTCGCTGATGATCTCGCGCAGCTGAGCGGCATCCCATTCGCTCATCGCATAGGGGAAGTTGAAGGCCTGGTGCATCTCGTCGGAGCGGACCCACTTGGCGGTCTCGTCGACGGTCGGGAGCCACGCCTCGGCGCAGAGCGCACGGTCGCCCTCGTACTCGTCGAGCACGCGGTGCCACTCGCGCCACACCTGGTGGACGCCCTCCTGGCCCCAGTAGGGCACCGGCTCGGCGCCGCCCATCGAGTCGGCCTCGGCCGGCGGGGTGTAGTCGGGCAGGCCGTCGGCCTTGATGAGGCCGTGCGCCACGTCGACGCGGAAGCCGTCGACGCCGCGGTCGAGCCAGAAGCGGAGCGTCTTCTCGAACGCGGCACGCACCTCGGGATTGTTCCAGTCGAAGTCGGGCTGCGAGCTGTCGAACAGGTGCAGGTACCACTGGCCGTCGGGGATGCGAGTCCAGGCCGGACCGCCGAAGACGGACTCCCAGTTGTTGGGCGGCAGTTCGCCGTTCTCGCCCTGGCCGTCGCGGAACATGTAGCGGGCGCGCTCCGGGCTCCCGGGGGCGGCGGCGAGGGCCTGCTGGAACCAGACGTGCTTGTCGGAGGAGTGGTTCGGGACGAGATCGATGATGACCCGGATGCCGCGGGTGTGCGCCGCCTCGAGCATGTCGTCGAAGTCGCCGAGGGTGCCGAAGAGCGGGTCGACGTCGCGGTAGTCGGCGACGTCGTAGCCGGCATCCTTCTGCGGCGAGGTGAAGAAGGGGCTCAGCCACACGGCGTCGACGCCGAGCGAGGCGAGGTCGTCGAGGTGCGACGTGATGCCGGGCAGGTCGCCGATGCCGTCGCCCGAGGCATCCGCGAAGGAGCGGGGGTAGATCTGGTAGATGACGGCGGTGCGCCACCACTCGGCGCCGGGGCGGCTCTCGCCGATCGGTGCCAGCGTCGACGTGGCGGTCGGGGAGGGGGTCGAAGTCATGCGCGCCAGCCTAGCGCAAGCGCTTGCGCACGGTGCATCAGGCAGGGCGAGTACTCTCGACCCAGTGAATCCCGACGCACTCGCCCGAGCCGAATCGCTCATCGCGACGATCCCCGACTTCCCCGAACCCGGCATCCTCTTCCGCGACATCTCGCCGCTGCTGGCCGACCCGGCGGCGCTGCGCACCATCGCGATGGCCATGGCCGAGCCGTTCGTCGGCTCGTTCGACGTGGTCGCCGGCGTCGAGGCGCGCGGCTTCCTGCTGGCGGGCGCGATCGCGATCGCCTCGGGCACGGGTCTCGCCCCGATCCGCAAGGCGGGCAAGCTGCCGCGCCCCGCCGGTTCGGTGAGCTACGACCTCGAGTACGGCAGCGCGACGATCGAGATGACGGACGACCTCTCCTCGGGCGCCCGCGTCCTGCTCGTCGACGACGTCCTCGCCACCGGCGGCACGCTCCGCGCCGGCCAGCAGCTGCTCGAGCAGCTCGGCTACAGCCTCGCCGGTACGTCCGTGCTGATGGAGCTCACCGCGCTCGAGGGCCGCTCCGTCTGCGGTCCCGTGCACAGCGTGTTCACCGTCTGATCACGGTTTCACCGTCTGATCAGGTCCGGATCACGACGTTCTCGGGCTCCTCGCCCGCGAGCAGGTGCCCGATCTGCCGACGCAGCAACCGTACGATCCGCGGGTGCATCGCGTCGGTCGCGCCCCCGACGTGCGGCGCGATGACGACGCCGTCGAGCGTCCAGAGCGGGTGATCCGCCGGCAGCGGCTCGGGGTCGGTGACGTCGAGGGCCGCACGGATGCCGCGGCTGCGGACGTGGGCGACGAGGGCGTCCGTGTCGATCAGCGACCCGCGTCCCACGTTCACGACGAGGGCGCCGTCGGGCAGGGCGGCGAGGAACGCGTCGTCGATGATGTGCCGCGTCCGGTCGCCGCCGGGGAGCGAGGCGACGACGATGTCGACGCGTGGAAGCAGCTCGGGCAGCTCGTCGACGCTGTGCACACGGATGCCGTCCTCGTCGCGCGCGCTCGAGGCGACCGGCACCAGTTCGACCTCGAAGGGGGCGAGGCGCGCGGCGATCGCCTTGCCGACGCCGCCGTAGCCGAGCAACATGACGCGCCGGTCGGCGAGTCCGGTGGCCTGGAAGGGGGTCCAGTCGCCCGTCGCCTGGGCGCGGACGAACCGGTCGATGCCGCGCTGCGCCGTCAGCGTGAGAGCGACGGCGAGCTCGGCGGTGGCCGCCTCGTGCACGGTCGCCGCGTTCGCGAAGACCGAGCCGGCGGGCAGCCGGTCCTCGATGCCCTCGTAGCCGATCGCCTGACCCTGGACGAGGCCGACCTCGACGCCCTCCAACAGGGGGAGCGGGCTGCCCTTCGACATGTACGGCGGGACGACGACGTCGATGCGCGGGCGGGGGGAGGGGGCATCCATCTTCCAGACGAACACATCGGCCCCCTCGATGTCGGAGAGGTCCTCGGCGAGGCGGGCGGTGGGGACGCTGACGCTGATCGAAGCCATGCGTTCGAGGCTATCGCCCGGCCCGGGGCCTCGGCCCGCGTCGCGGTCAGGACACCTAGGCTGGTTCGATGCCTGAAAACCCCCGCGGCGACGCCGATGCCTTCGTCCGCGTGCGCGGGGCGAACGAGAACAACCTGCGACACGTCGACGTCGACGTCCCCCGCGACGCGATCGTCGCCTTCACGGGCGTCTCGGGCTCGGGCAAGTCGTCGCTCGCGTTTGGCACCATCTTCACCGAGGCGCAGCGCCGGTACCTCGAGTCGGTCGCGCCGTACGCGCGGCGGCTGATCCAGCAGGGTCACGACCCGCACGTCGAGTCGATCACGGGGCTCCCGCCGGCCGTCGCGCTGCAGCAGCGGCGGGGCGCGCCGAGTTCGCGCTCCAGCGTGGGGACCGTCACGACCCTGTCGAACTCGCTGCGCATGCTGTTCTCCCGCGCGGGCACCTTCCCTGCCGGTTTCACGACGCGCCTCGACTCCGACGCATTCTCGCCGAACACGGCCGCCGGCGCCTGCCCCGAGTGCCACGGTGTCGGCGTCGCGCATACCGTGACCGAGGACACCCTCGTGCCCGACCCGTCGCTGAGCATCCGCGACGGCGCGATCGCCGCCTGGCCGGGGGCGTGGCAGGCCAAGAACCTCCGCGACATCACGATCGCCCTCGGCTACGACGTCGATCGCCCGTGGCGCGAGCTCGACCAGGCCGACCGCGACTGGCTCCTGTTCACCGACGAGCAGCCCGTCGTGCAGATCACGCCGCAGCGCGACCGCGTCGCGAAGCCCTACAACGGCACGTTCTGGAGCGCGAAGAAGTTCGTCTTCCACACCCTCGCCGACTCGCAGAGCGCGTCGATGCGCAGCCGCGTGCTCGGCTTCGTCCGCACCGGCGTCTGCCCGCTCTGCGGCGGCACGGGCCTGCGCCGCGAGGCGCTCGCCGTCACGTTCGCGGGGCACTCGATCGCCGAGCTGAACGCCCTGCCGATCCGCGAACTCGCCGAGGTCCTGCGTCCGACGACGCGGATCCGGGATGCCGCACCCGCCCTTCCGACCACCGCATCCGGTGAGCGCACCGACGTCGCCGTGGCCATCACGACCGACCTCGTCGCCCGCATCGAGGTGCTCCTCGACCTGGGTCTCGGCTACCTCGGACTCGGCCGGGTCACGACGACCCTCTCGCCCGGCGAGATGCAGCGGCTGCGCCTGGCGACCCAGCTCAGGTCGGGACTGTTCGGCGTCGTCTACGTCCTCGACGAGCCGTCGGCGGGGCTCCACCCCGCCGACGCGGCTCCGCTCCTCGATGTGCTCGAGCAGCTCCGCGCCTCGGGCAACTCGGTCTTCGTCGTCGAGCACAACATGGACGTCGTCCGTCGGGCCGACTGGATCGTCGACGTCGGTCCCGGCGCGGGTGAGGCCGGCGGCGCCGTCCTCTACTCCGGCGAGGTCGCGGGCCTGGCCGCCGTCGCCGACTCGGCGACGCGCCCGTTCCTGTTCCCCGACGAGAGCGCAGCTGTCCACCGCGAGCGCAGGGAGGCCACCGGCATCCTCTCGCTCCAGGGCGTCTCGCTGCACAACCTCGACGGCCTCGACGTGGAGGTCCCCCTCGGCGTGTTCACCGCCGTGACCGGTGTCTCGGGTTCGGGCAAGTCGACTCTGGTGAGTCGGGTGCTCCGCCAGGTGGTCGAGCGGCACGTGCGCGGCGACGTCGCTGAGACGGATGCCGACGACGCGGCGCTCGACGCCGACGACCCGTCCGAGCGCATCGCCGAGGCGACGCTCCCGTCATCGTCGACCGACACCCTGCGCGTCGGCTCGGTCACCGGGCTGGACGGCGTCGACCGCCTCGTGCGGGTCGACCAGAAGCCGATCGGTCGCACCCCGCGGTCGAATCTTGCGACGTACACAGGTCTTTTCGATGCCGTCCGCATAGTTTTCGCCGCGACCGACCTCGCCCGCGAACGCGGTTACGCGCCCGGCCGGTTCTCGTTCAACGTCGCGGGCGGCCGCTGCGAGACGTGCCTCGGCGAGGGGTACGTCTCGGTCGAGCTCCTCTTTTTGCCCGGTAGCTACGGCCGGTGCCCGACGTGCCACGGCGCGCGCTACAACCCCGAGACCCTCGAGGTGACGTACGACGGCAAGAACATCGCCGACGTGCTCGGGATGACGGTCGACGAGGCGGCACCGTTCCTCGCGGCGGTGCCCGCGGCATCCCGAAGCCTTCGGACCCTGCAGGACGTCGGCCTCGGCTACCTGCGTCTCGGGCAGCCGGCGACCGAGCTCTCGGGCGGCGAGGCGCAGCGGATCAAGCTCGCGACGGAGCTGCAGCGCGCGCGGCGCGGCCACACGCTCTACCTGCTCGACGAGCCGACGACCGGTCTGCATCCCTCCGACGTCCGGCTGCTGCTCGCGCAGTTGCACGCCCTCGTCGATTCGGGCGACACCGTCGTCGTGGTCGAGCACGAGATGGACGTCGTCGCGGCGGCCGACTGGGTCATCGACCTCGGTCCGTCGGGCGGGGATGCCGGGGGTCGCATCGTCGCGCAGGGGACCCCCGAAGCGGTCGCGGCAGCGCCCGACAGCCGCACGGGCCCGCACCTCGCCCGCAGGCTCGGCGGCTGAGGCGGCTCAGACGGCGGAGTGCACCACGGCCGAGACGGCCGCGGTGAAGAAGCGCAGTCCGTCCACGCCGGAGCGCATCGCCGCGGCGGTGTCGGGGCCGAAGCCCGGCTCGATCGCGTGCTCCGGGTGCGGCATGAGTCCGACGACGTTGCCGCGTTCGTTCGTGAGCCCCGCGATGTCGTCCATCGACCCGTTCGGGTTGACTCCCGCATACCGGAACGCGACGAGGTTCTCGCCCTGGATGCGGGCGAGCGTCTCGTCGGAGGCGATGTAGCCGCCGTCGGCGTTCTTGAGCGGGATGACGATCTCCTGGCCGCGGCGGAATTCGTTCGTCCAGGCGGTATCGGCGTTCTCGACCACCAGGCGCTGGTCGCGGCGGATGAACTGCTGGTGCGCGTTGCGGATCAGGCCGCCCGGCAGGAGGTGGGCCTCGACGAGCATCTGGAAGCCGTTGCAGATGCCGAGGATCGGCATGCCCTTGGCCGCGGCATCCTTCACCTCGGACATGATCGGCGCGAGCGCTGCGATCGCCCCGGCGCGCAGGTAGTCGCCGTAGCTGAAGCCGCCGGGCAGGACGAGGGCGTCGACGCCCTCGAGGTCGTGCGAGCCGTGCCAGAGGGCGACGGGCTCGGCGCCGGCGAGGCGGACGGCGCGACGCGCGTCGCCGTCGTCCAGCGAGCCGGGGAAGGTGATGACCCCGACGCGGACGGTCACTCGACGACCTCGATGCCCACGACGTCCTCGATCACGGAGTTCGAGAGGATCTCCTCGGCGATCGTGCGGACCGCGGCGAGGGTCTGCTCGTCGGCCGTCTCGACGGTGAGCTCGAACCGCTTGCCGATGCGGACGTCGCCGAATCCGGCGTGGCCGAGTCGCTGCAGCGCCCCGGAGACGGCCTTCCCCTGCGGGTCCAGAAGCTCGGCCTTGGGCATGACGTCGACGACGATGGTGGGCATCAGAAAGCTCCGGGATGTCGCGGGCAGGGGTGCGCGACCAGTCTAGAGCCCGCGGACGCAGCGCACCGTCCGCGTGCGTCGTGTGCTGTGACCAAACCGTGATGGCGATGGTGGGAGCGCTTCCTTGACAGTCGTGGGAGCGATCCCATAGCGTCAGACCCACTCGATGAGAGCGCTCCCATGGGGATGACCCTGCACCTCGCTCTCGCCACACCACAAAGGAGTGTTCTGTGAACGCACGCGCCCTGCGCCGCGTCGGTCTGATCGCCGGCGTCGCCACCACTTCCGCTCTCGTCCTCGCCGGCTGCGCCGGCGGCGGCGACCAGGGCGGCACCGGAGCCGAAGGCGAGAAGGTCACGCTGACCATCGCGACCTTCAACAACTTCGGCTACACCGACGAGTTCCTCCAGAAGTACGAGGACGCCAACCCGGGCGTCACGATCGTCCACAACAAGGCGGCCGAGTCCGGCGACGCCCGTAAGAACTTCTTCCAGAAGCTCGGCAAGGGCGGGCTCGCCGACATCGAGGCCGTCGAGGTCGACTGGCTCAGCGAGGCCATGCAGTACTCCGACCTGCTCGCTCCCGTCCCCGACGACCTCAAGGGTCGTTGGCTCGACTGGAAGGAGAAGGCGGCGACGGACCCCGAGGGCAACCTCATCGGCTACGGAACCGACATCGGTCCGCAGGCGATCTGCTACCGCTCCGACCTCTTCGAGGCAGCCGGCCTCCCGTCCGAGCCGGCCGAGGTCGAGGCGCTGTTCGACGGCGACTGGAACAACTACTTCGACGTCGCCGACAAGTACCGCGAAGCATCGGGCAAGTCGATGATCGACTCGGCGAACTCGGTCCTGCAGGGCATCGTCAACCAGATCGAGTACACCTACGACAAGCCCGACGGCTCCGTCATCGCCACCTCGAACCCCGAGATCGCCGACGCGTACAAGAGCGTCATCGAGCGCGCCGTCCCCAACTCCGCGTACTCCGCTCAGTGGGGCGACGACTGGATCGCGTCCTTCCAGGGCGACGACTTCGCGACCGTGCTGTGCCCCGGCTGGATGCAGGGCATCATCTCGGGCTACGCACCCGACCAGAAGAACTGGAAGATCGCCAACACGTTCCCGAACGGCGGCGGCAACTGGGGCGGTTCGTACCTGACCATCCCGGCCAACGGAAAGCACGTCGAGGAAGCGCAGAAGCTCGCCGCGTGGCTGTCCGCACCGGAGCAGCAGGTCGAGGCGTTCGTGAACGTCGGAGCCTTCCCGAGCCAGGTCGACGCGTACGAGAACGCAGACCTGCAGGGGTACGTGAACGACTACTACAACGGTGCGAAGACCGGCGAGATCGGTGCCGACCGCGCCGAGGCCGTCACGGTCCTCCCGTTCAAGAGCGCGAATTACTTCAAGTACCACGACGCGCTGCAGAACGCCGTGAACCGCGTCTTCGACAAGTCGGAGTCCGAGGATGCCGCGTGGAAGACCTGGGTCGCCGAGGTCGAGGCCTTCTGATCCGTCCCTGACCGGGATGCCGGCCGCGCTTGCGGCGGCCGGCATCCCCCCACCGCTCGACCACGACGGAGACGCCACGTGACCACCACCGACATCCGACCACAGACCCCCGTGGAGGACCGCCCGGCCGCCGGGGGTCGTCCGATCCGTGTGCTCTCGTTCCGCCAGCGGCTGAGCCGGTGGGACGTGAAGGTCTCGCCCTACCTCTACATCTCGCCGTTCTTCATCCTGTTCGCGATCGTGGGCCTGTTCCCGATCGGGTTCACCGCCGTGATCTCGTTCCAGGAGTGGGACCTGATCCGCAACTCCGGCACCTTCGTCGGGTTCGATCAGTACGCCTGGATCTTGAACGACCCGAAGTTCTGGGTCGCCCTCCGCAACACCTTCAGCATCTTCCTGCTCTCGACCGTCCCCCAGCTGCTGCTCGCGGTGTTCATCGCCGCGATGCTCGACCGCAACATCCGCGCCAAGACGTTCTGGCGGATGAGCGTGCTGCTCCCGTTCGTCATGGCCCCCGTCGCCGTCGCCCTGATCTTCAGCAACATGTTCGGCGACGTCCACGGCCTCGTGAACAACGCGCTGAGCACCATCGGGCTCGACCCGATCGCCTGGCACAAGGACCCGTTCTGGAGCCACGTCGCGATCGCCACCATGGTCAACTTCCGCTGGACCGGCTACAACGCCCTCATCCTCCTGGCGGCCATGCAGGCGGTGCCGCGCGAGTACTACGAGGCGGCCACGGTCGACGGCGCCGGCGCGTTCCGCCAGTTCGTCAGCATCACGCTGCCCTCGCTCCGCCCGACCCTCATCTTCGTGATCATCACCTCGACGATCGGCGGTCTGCAGATCTTCGACGAGCCGCGCATGTTCGACAACACCGGCGAGGGCGGACCCGCCCAGCAGTGGCTGACGATCACGCTGTACCTCTACAACATCGGCTGGGGCGAGTTCAATTTCGGCCGCGCCGCCGCACTTGCGTGGATCCTCTTCATCATCATCGTGGTGATCGGTCTCGCGAACCTCCTCATCACCCGCCGCCTCGTCCGCGACGAGGGCGGCCGTGGCGTGAGAACGCCCCGCCGCGCACGGAAGGACACCGCACGATGACCACCGTCAGCGAGCCGCCCCTGGCCATCGTCGAAGAGAACATCCCGAACGCCGCCCGCCGTCGGCGCGGGGAGCGCACCACCCGCATCCGCGGCGTCCGTGCCGGCTTCTGGGTCTACGTCGGGCTCGGCGTCGTCGCCGTGTCGGCGATCTTCCCCTACTACTGGTCGTTCCTCATCGGCTCGGGCGACCAGTTCACGATCAACGACCCGAACATGTCGTGGATCCCCGGCGCGAACTTCGTGACGAATGCCCTCTCGGTCATGAACGACCCGGCCGTCAACTTCTGGCTGGCCCTGTGGAACTCGGTCTTCAGCTCGACGCTGATCGCGGCATCCGTCGTCGTCTTCTCGACGCTCGCAGGCTGGGCGTTCGCGAAGCTGCGCTTCCGCGGCAGCAAGTTCCTGCTCGCCTTCGTCGTGGCCACCATGGCCGTTCCGATGCAGCTGGGCGTCGTGCCGTTGTACATCCTGTTCGCCGACCTCGGCTGGACCGGCACCATCGGCGCGATCATCATCCCGGCCCTCACAAGCGCCTTCGGCGTGTTCTGGATGACCCAGTACATCGGCCAGACGGTGCCCGATGAGCTCATCGAGGCGGCCCGTGTCGACGGCGCGAGTCAGATCCGCACCTTCTGGACGGTCGGTGTCACCGCGGCGCGGCCCGCTGCGGCCATGCTCTTCCTCTTCACCTTCGTCGGTGCGTGGAACCAGTTCTTCTGGCCGTTCATCGTGCTCGACCGGCAGAGCCCGACCCTCCCGGTCGCGCTGTCGCTCCTGCAGGCGAACTACTTCGTCGACTACTCGATCGTCCTCGCCGGTGTCCTGCTGGCCACCGTGCCGCTGATCCTGCTGTTCGTCTTCGCCGGCAAGCAGCTCGTCAGCGGCATCATGGCCGGCGCGGTCAAGGGCTGAGGGTCATCCCGTGAACGTGCTTTCGCAGGAGTACTCTGCCCCCGTGCCCGCTCGAATCCCGCGTCCCTTCCCGACCGACTTCCTCTTCGGAGCGGCGACCGCCGCGTACCAGATCGAAGGAGCCGCCTTCGAAGACGGTCGTACCGCGTCGATCTGGGACGCGTTCAGCCGTGTCCCGGGCGCGGTCATCGGCGCCGACAACGGCGACGTCGCCTGCGATCACTACCACCGCTACCGGGGCGACGTCGCCCTCATGAAGGAGCTCGGCCTCGACACGTATCGGTTCTCGACGTCATGGTCGCGCGTGCGTCCCGACGGCGGCCCGGTCAACCCGAAGGGCATCGACTTCTACGAGCGTCTCGTCGACGAGCTCATGGGCGCGGGCATCCGTCCCTGGCTCACTCTCTACCACTGGGATCTGCCGCAGGCTCTCGAGGAGCAGGGCGGGTGGACGGCGCGCGAGACGAGCGAGCGGTTCGCCGAGTACGCGCTGACGGTGCACGACGCCCTCGGGGATCGCGTCACCGATTGGACGACCCTGAACGAGCCGTGGTGCTCGTCGTTCCTCAGTTACACGGGCGGGATCCACGCCCCCGGCCGGTTCAGCATCGGTGACGGGATGCTGGCATCCCACCACCTGCTGCGCGGACACGGTCTCGTGGTCGAGGAGCTGCGCCGCCGCGACCCCGCGCTGAACCTCGGCATCACGCTGAACCTCACGGTCGCCGAGGCGGCCGATCCGGCGAAGGCCGAGGACGTCGACGCCGCACGCCGCATCGACGGCCAGTTCAACCGCTGGTTCCTCGACCCGATCTTCCGGGGGAGCTACCCGGCCGACATCGTCGAGAACATCCGCGCCGTCGACCCCGAGGCCGTCGCGCGGTTCGAGGCATCCGTCCATCACGGCGACCTCGAGACGATCTCGAAGCCGCTCGACGTGCTGGGCGTCAACTACTACCACGGCGAGTTCGTCGGCGGCACGGCCCCGGCCGACCCGCCGCTGCCCGGCGATGCGCCGACCGACCGCGTGGTGGGTTCGCCGTGGCCGGCGGGCGACGGCATCCACTGGTACGAGCGCGGACTGCCTCGCACGGCGATGCACTGGGAGGTGCAGCCCGCAGGGCTCACGGTGCTGCTCGAGCGGGTCTGGGACGAGTACGCGAAGGATGCCGGTACCGCCCTGTTCGTGACCGAGAACGGCGCGGCCTACGACGACGAGAGGGTCGTCGAGGGCGGCGAGGTCCGGGTGCACGACGCGGACCGCGTCGAGTTCCTGCGCGGCCACCTCGCGGCGATCCTCGACGCCGCCGATGCCGGCGTCGACGTGCGCGGCTACTTCTACTGGTCGCTCATGGACAACTTCGAGTGGGCGTGGGGGTACGACAAGAGGTTCGGGCTGATCCGGGTCGACTACGCCACGCAGGAGCGGACGTTCAAGGACAGTGCTCTGGAGTATCGTCGGGTCATCGCTGCCCGAGCGATCGAATGACAGCACTCTCCGAGGTGGCCGTGCCCGATACCCTTCACTCTCCGGTGACGATCGAAGAAGTCGCCGCGGCAGCGGGGGTCTCCCGGTCCACCGTCTCGCGCGTCGTCAACGGGTCGACGGCCGTCAGCCCCGCCGCGCTCGAGGCCGTCCGCCGTGCGATCGACGAGCTCAACTACGTGCCCAACCGCGCGGCGCGGTCGCTGGCGAGCCGCGCGACGATGGCGATCGCCCTCGTCGTCCCCGAGGACACGACCCGGTTCTTCGGGGACCCGTTCTTCGCGGCCATCGTGACCGGCATCAACAAGCGCGTCTCGAAGTCGGACTACGTCCTCAACCTGATCATCGCGAGCGATGATCCGAACGACAAGGCGACGGAGTACCTCCGCAGCGGCGCCGTCGACGGCGCGATCATCGTCTCGCACCACACGAGCGACGCCTTCATCGACCGGATCGCCGCGGCCGTGCCCGTCGTCTACGGCGGCCGTCCTGTGCGGGAGCGGGAGCGGGACTACTACGTCGACGTCGACAACGTCGAGGGTGGCCGGCTCGCGACGCAGCACCTGCTCGACCAAGGCCGCACCCGCCTCGCGACGATCACCGGCCCCACGACGATGCCCGGCGGCATCGACCGTCTGACGGGCTTCCTCGAAGCGCTGGATGCCGCGGGCCTCGCGCCCGTCGCGGTCGAGGACGGCGACTTCACCGCCGCGGCGGGGGCTGCGGCCGTCCGGCGGATCCTCGACTCCGGTGCGGCGTTCGACGGCCTCTTCGCGGCGAGCGATCTCATGGCGCGGGGGATCCTCGTCGAGCTCGCTCGTGCGGGACTCCGCGTTCCCGAGGACGTCGCGATCGTCGGGTACGACGATTCGCCGGTCGCCACGTCGGTCTCACCGACCCTGACGACGGTGCGGCAGCCGTCGCTCCAGCAGGGCGAGGTCATGGCGGACGTGCTGCTGACCTTGTTGGCGGGCGGTCTCCCGCCGCGCGAGACGCTGCTCGAGACGCAGCTCGTGGTGCGCGAGTCCGCCTGAGGGTTCCTGCGCCGCGCGCGCGGGCTGGTGCGTCGGTTTACCGGACGGCGGCGTGGAGGACGTTGCGCCACGGGTCGGTGAACGACACCGTGCGTCCGTCGTCGGCGATCTGCACGCCGTGGTGGCTCAAGCGCTCGCGGAGCTCACCGAGGCTGTCCTGATCGGGCAGGGCCAGGTCGACCCGGCCGAGGCCGAGGGCGGGCATCCTCGGCCCGGCGCCGCGGGAGTTCCAGACGTTCATCGCCATGTGGTGGTGGTAGCCGCCCGCGCTCACGAAGAGCGCTGAGCCGCCGAGCTCGGCCGTCACGTCGAAACCGAGCGCGTCGACGTAGAACTCTCGCGCGGTCCGCACGTCACCGACCGAGAGGTGGACGTGACCGACGGATGCCGCATCATCGGCGCTCGCGCCCTGGGCCGCGGCATCCGTCAGATGTTCACGGAGGAACGCGTTGGGGTCGAGGTAGAGGGTGTCCATCTCGACCTGGCCGTGGGTCCACGACCAGGCGGTGCGTTCGCGGTCCCAGTAGAGCTCGATGCCGTTGCCCTCGGGGTCGGTGGCGTAGAACGCCTGGCTCACGAGGTGGTCGGCGCTGCCGGTGAACGACTGCGGAGCGTGCTGCGCGAGCGAGAACAGCGCGGCGGCCAGCGCCGTCTGCGACTCGAAGAGGATCGCGGTGTGGAACAGGCCCGCGGCGCCGGCGGGTGCGTGGCGGAGCGCCGGCTCGTGGCGGAGGACGACGATCGGGCGCCCGGCGCGGCCCAGCGTGACGGTGTCGCCCGCCGCGTCGAGCACCGCGAGCGTGACGACGTCACGGTAGTACCGCGTCATCCCGTCGAGGTCGCCGACGAGCAAGGTGACCGCGCCCATCGAGGTGGTGGGGGCGAGCCGGTCGAGCGCGGACGTATTCATGTGAATATGCAACGCGGCCGCGCCCGACGTTGTTCCCGTCAGTCCGGGTCGCCGCCGAGCTGTCCGATCGGGACGATGGGACCGCCGTCATCCGCTCCGGTCTTGCGGGCCCGGGCGATCGCATTGCCGGCGTGATAGATCACGAGCGCTGCCACGGTACCGAGGACGATACCGCCGAACTGCAGCTGACCGAGGTCCATCGTGAAGTTCGCGATCGCGATGACGAAGGCGACCGCGACCGTGTACTGGTTGACCGGGCGCGAGAAGTCGACCTGGTTGTCGACCCAGATCTTGATGCCGATGACGCCGATGAGGCCGTAGAGCGCCGTCGTGACGCCGCCGATCACGCCGCTCGGGATCGTGAAGAGCACAGCACCGACGACGGGCGAGAACGACAGCAGCACGGCGATGATGCCGGCCACCCAGTACGCCGCCGTCGAGTAGATGCGGGTCGCGGCCATGACGCCGATGTTCTCGCCGTAGGTGGTCGTGCCCGAGCCGCCGAACGCGCCGGCGAGGGTCGTCGCAAGGCCGTCGGCGAGAAGGGCGCGGCCGGTCCGCTTGTTGACCGTGGGGTCGCCGGTCATGGTCGCGACGCCGCGCACGTGGCCGACGTTCTCGGCCACGAGGACGAGGACGACGGGCAGGAACATCGGCAGGAGGCCCCACGCGACCGGATCGCCGAAGGAGGGCAGGTGGAAGGTCGGAAGGCCGATCCACTGCCCCTGGTCGATCAGCGTGGTGACGCCCGAGAAGTCGACTTTGCCCATGATGAGCGCGGCGATGTAGCCGACGACGACGCCGAGGAAGATCGAGACGCGTCCGAGGATGCCGCGGAACAGCACCGCGAACAGGATGCACGCGACCAGGGTGATGGTCGCGAGCACGGCGTCGGTCTTGAAGTTGTTCCACGCGGCCGGCGCGAGGTTGAGACCGATGAGGGCGACGATCGCGCCCGACACGACGGGGGGCATGAGCTTCTCGAGCCACCGCGTTCCCGTCGCCTGCACGAGGAAGCCGATGCCGGCGAGCAGGATGCCGGCGACGAACACGCCGACGAGCGCCTGGCCGATCTGCTCCGGGCTGTCGAGCGGCTTGCCCTGGCCCGGGCCGAAGGCGGTGATCGGCGCGATGAACGCGAACGACGAGCCGAGGTAGCTGGGCAGTTTGTTGCGCGTGAGGAGCAGGAACAGGAGCGTGCCGAGTCCCGAGAACAGCAGCGTCGTGCTGACGGGGAACCCGGTCAGCAGCGGCACCAGGAACGTCGCGCCGAACATGGCCACGACGTGCTGTGCGCCGATCGCGATCGTGCTGCCCCAGCCGAGACGCTCGCTCGGGGTGACGACGGCTCCGGGGGCGACGCGGCGTCCGTCGCCGTGAAGGGTCCAGATGGGCATGCGCGTGCTCCTCAGATGGTGGGGGATGCCTGGGGTCAGGCTACCTGGGAGCAGGCTGTACGTGCGGGAGCGACGCTGTCAGGACGTGAGGCGTTCCAGGAGTTCGCGATACTTGGCCGCGGTCTGCTCGACGACGTCGGCCGGCACGGCAGGAGGCGTTCCCTCTTTGTTCCAGTTCGCCGCGAGCCAGTCGCGGACGATCTGCTTGTCGAAGCTCGCCATGCGTTCGGCCGGCGTCGAGCCGGTGCGCCAGGTCTCGGCATCCCAGTACCGCGACGAGTCGCTCGTGAGGACCTCGTCGGCGAGGGTGAGGACGCCGTCGGTGTCGTAGCCGAACTCGAACTTCGTGTCGGCGAGGATCAGTCCCTTCGCCTCGGCGAGGGCGGCGGCGCGGCGGTAGACCTCGAGCGACGCGTCGCGCAGCGCGGCCGCGCGGGTCTCGCCGACGAGCTCGACGCTGCGCTCGAACGAGATGTTCTCGTCGTGCTCGCCCAGCGGTGCCTTGTACGCGGGGGTGTAGATCGGCTCGGGCAGGCGATCCCCGTTGTGCAGGCCCGACGGGAGCGGGATGCCGCAGACGGTGCCGTCGGCCTGATACTCGGCCCACCCCGACCCGGTGAGGTACCCGCGGACGACGCACTCGATCGGCTGCATGTCGAGTTCGCGGACCACCATGGCGCGGCCGGCGACCTCGGCGGGCGGCTCGACGCCCTCGATCAGGTGATTCGGGATCGGCCGGCCGCCGTCGGCACCCGCGAGCTGCGCGAACCACCACAGGCTCAAGCGCGTGAGGAGCTCGCCTTTGCCCGGGATGCCGGGGTCGAGCACCTGGTCGAACGCGCTGACGCGGTCACTGGCGACCACCAGCATCCGTCCGTCCGTGCCGTCGGCGGGGCGGTAGAGGTCCCGGACCTTGCCCGAGTACACGTGGGTCCATCCGGGCAGGGCAGTCGCGGCATCCGTCACCCGGCCATTATCGCGGGCGGCGCGCGCCCGTGCGTACCCTGTCGTCATGCGCCGCCCGCTCCTCGCCTTGACCGCTCTCACGCTGTCGCTCGGTCTGAGCGGCTGCATCTCCACGACGGGGGTGGAAGACGCGGCGCCCTCGCCGAGTCCGTCCATGCCGGTGTCGTCCGCGCCGTCGCCGTCCTCGACTCCGTCCCCGTCTGCATCGCCGGAGTCCGAGGAGCCGGCGGACCCGCCGTACGACATCCCTGTCGAGGATCCGCTCGAGGCGAGCCGACTCGTCTTCACCGGTGACGCGGTCGGCGTCGAGCCCGTGACCTCCCTGAACGTGTCGGCCAGCGCGGTGCGCGACCAGGAGTACACCCTGGAATTCGACTGCATCCCGCGTGACGCGACCATCACCCTCTCGTTGAGTCCCGCGGCCGGCGAGGACGAGCCGCCCGTGACGATCAAGGGGCCCATCACGGTCACGCAGGGGTGCGGTGCCCCGGGGCGTCTGACGGGAATCACCGTCGACCGCATGGTCGGCATCCAGATCACGGCGATCACCGACGGCGTGGATCGGGCGTGGGCGATCCTCCGCGCGGCCGACTGACGACTGCGGCTTCATCTCGAACAGGCGTATAGTCCACATGGACTAATCGCTCGGAGGGAGGCCCATGACGGATGCCGTCTCGCGGCTCACCCCCACCGCGATCATGCTCCTCGCGCTGCTGCACGAGGACGACATGCACACCTACGAGATGGTGCGCCTGCTGCGCGAGCGCCGAGCCGATCGCATGATCGCCCTGACCCACGGCACGATCTACCACACGGTCGCCCGCCTCGAGCGGCAGGGTCATATCGCCGAGGTCGGCAGCGACCGCGCCGGCAACCGGCCCGAACGCACGACGTACACGTTGACGGATGCCGGTGACACCGCGCTCCTCGTCTGGATCCGTCGCGAGCTGGTCTCGATCGACGACCCCGAGCGGTTCCGGATCGCGCTCACCGAGGCGCACAACCTCGGCCGGGACGAGGTGATCGCGCTGCTCGACGCGCGGCGGGAGGGACTCGCGGCATCCCTGAATGCGCACCGGAGTGCCCGCGAGACCGCGATCGCGCACGGGTCCCATCCCCAGTTCCTCATCGAAGTCCACCGGCAGGCCGCCCTGCTCGCCGCCGACATCGCCTGGCTCGACGAAGCGGTCGAGTTCATCCGTCGTCCCGACACCGTCTGGGGTGTCGTCGACATCCCCGTCACCGACCGCTATCTGGCACAGAGAGAATCCGCACGCACATGAGCGAGAGCACGACCACCGTCCGCACGCCGGGCGCACCCCCCGCCCCATCGAATCCGTGGCCCGCCCTCTGGGCGCTCGTCCTCGGGTTCTTCATGATCCTCGTCGACACCACGATCGTCTCGGTCGCGAACCCCGCCATCAAGGCGGCCCTCGACCCGTCGACGAGCAACCTCGACAACGTCGTGTGGGTCACATCCGCCTACCTCCTGACGTACGCCGTGCCGCTGCTGGTCACCGGGCGGCTCGGAGATCGGTTCGGGCCGAAGAACATCTACCTCATCGGGCTCGCGATCTTCACGCTCGCCTCGCTCGCCTGCGGCCTGTCGGGTTCGCTCGAGATGCTGATCCTCGCGCGCGCCGCGCAGGGCCTCGGCGCCGCGCTCATGACGCCGCAGACGATGGCCGTCATCACCCGCACCTTCCCCGCCGAGCGGCGCGGAGCGGCCATGGGCCTCTGGGGTGCGACCGCCGGTGTCGCCACCCTCGTCGGACCGCTCGCGGGCGGGCTGCTCGTCGACGGCTTCGGCTGGGAATGGATCTTCTTCGTCAACATCCCGGTCGGCATCATCGCCTTCGTCCTCGCCGTGCGGCTCGTCCCGCAGCTCGAGACGCATCCGCACCGCTTCGACGTCCTCGGCGTGGTCCTGAGCGCGGTCGCCCTGTTCCTCATCGTCTTCGGGCTGCAGGAGGGTCAGCACTACGAGTGGGCCGCATGGGTCTGGGTCATGATCGTCGCCGGCGTCGCCGTGCTCGCGGTCTTCGTGTGGACGCAGGCGCGCACCAAGAGCGAACCCCTCGTGCCGCTCGAACTGTTCCGCGACCGGAACTTCGCGATCTCGAACCTCGCGATCGCCGCCGTCGGTTTCACCGTCACGAGCATGGCGCTGCCGATGGCGTTCTTCACGCAGCTCGCGCGCGGTCTCACCCCGACCGAGTCGGCGCTGCTGCTCATCCCGATGGCGGTGCTGTCGGGTGTGCTCGCACCCTTCGCGGGTCGCATCCTCGATCGCGTCGACCCGCGCGTGCTGCTCGTTCCCGGCCTGTCGCTCATGGTGATCGGGCTCATCGGGTACGTGCTCCTCATGAACACCGAGGCGCCCGTCCTGCTGCTGCTCATCCCCTCGGCCGTCATCGGCGTCGCGAACGCCGGCATGTGGGGTCCGCTGGCGACGACCGCGACCCGCAACCTCCCGCCGAAGCAGGCGGGCGCCGGTTCGGGCATCTACAACACGACGCGCACGATCGGTTCGGTCATCGGCTCCGCCGCGATCGCCGCCGTCATGCAGGCGCGCCTCGAGGCGAACCTGCCCGGTGCCGGAGACGCCGCCGGCGGCGACTTCGGAGGCGGTGGCGGGATGCCGCCCGCCGTCGCCGAGGGATTCTCGACCGCCATGGGTCAGGCCATGCTGCTGCCGGCCGCCGTCATCGCGGTGGGCGTCGTGCTGGTGCTGTTCCTGCGCCGCCCGGCGCACCTCGCTAAGCGCTGAGGTTCGCCTAGTTCGAGGCGCTGAGCGCGATGTCGCGGCGATAGTGCGCCCCCTCGAGCGAGATCTGCTCGAGGGCGGCGTACGCCCGGCCGCGCGCGTCGGCGAGGTCCGTGCCGAGGGCCACGACGTTCAGCACGCGGCCGCCGGTCGCGACGAGTCCGCCGTCGGCGCTCTTCGTCGCCGCGTGGGCGAGGTGGACGCCGTCGACGGATGCCGCGGCATCCGTTCCCGTGAGGGGGCGACCCGTGATCGGCTGCTCGGGGTATCCCTCGCTGGCCAGCACGACGGTGACGGCTGCCTCGGCTGAGAACTCGGGAGCGGGCTCCGACTCGAGCGTGCCGCTCGCGGCGGCGAGCAGCAGCCGCGACAGCGGGGTCGTCAGCCGGGGGAGGACGACCTGGGTCTCGGGGTCGCCGAAGCGCGCGTTGAACTCGATGACCTTCACGCCGGCGTCGGTCAGGATGAGCCCGGCGTAGAGCAGTCCGATGAACGGGGTGCCCTCGGCATCCAGCTGACGGATGACGGGTTCGGCGACCTCGGCGGTGACCTGCGCGACGAACGCCTCTTCGCTGCCGAAGCGGTCGGTCAGCCAGGGGAGGGGCGAGTACGCACCCATGCCGCCCGTGTTGGGGCCCTCATCGCCGTCGAGCGCGCGCTTGAAGTCCTGCGCGGGACTGAGCGCGCGGACGGTGTCACCGTCGCTCAGGAAGAAGAGCGAAACCTCGGGACCGGCGAGGAACTCCTCGACGAGCACGGGGCCGCTCGGCAGGTACGTGTCGGCATGGGCGAGGGCCGCCTCCCGGTCGGACGTGACGATGACGCCCTTGCCGGCAGCGAGTCCGTCGGCCTTCACGACGTAGGGGGCGCCGTATTCGTCGATCGCGGCGGCGACCTCGTCGCGGGTCTGCGCGCGCGCCGCGCGTCCGGTCGGGACACCGGCGGCATCCATGATCCGCTTCGCGAACGCCTTCGACCCCTCCATCTGCGCGGCAGCCTTGCCAGGTCCGAAGACGGGGATGCCGCGCTCGCGCAGTGCATCGGCGACGCCCGCGACGAGGGGCGCTTCGGGGCCGATCACGACGAGGTCGATGTGCTCCTCGTTGGCGAAGGCGGTGACGGCGGCGGGGTCGTTCTGGTCGAGGTTCCCGACGAGAGTCGCGTCGGCGGCGATGCCGGCGTTGCCGGGGGCCGCGAAGATCTCGTGCCCGGCGCCTTCGGCGACCAGAGCGAGGATGATGGCGTGCTCGCGCGCGCCCGAGCCGAGGACCAGGATCTTCACCCCGCCAGACTACCGAGCGCCGCCCGCGCGTTACGGTGACATCTATGGCCCGCACCATCACCACCGGAGACGGGCGCGACGCGCTCGCCGCCGTCGCCGCCGGCGGGGCGGCGCGCACCGACCTCGCCACCGCCGTCCGCTATCTGCTGCAGCTGCTCGTCGAGAAGGCGCCCGGCAACTCGGTCGAAGTGCGCGTTCCTCCGTTCGGCGCCGTGCAGGTGGTCGAGGGGCCGCGCCACACGCGCGGTACCCCTCCGAACGTGATCGAGACGGATGCCGCGACCTGGATCGCGCTCGCCACCGGCCAGACCGCCTGGGCCGACGCCGTCACGGCCGGCTCCGTCCGCGCGTCGGGCGTGCGCGCCAACCTCGACGGGCTCCTGCCGCTCCGTCCCTGACCTCTCCGCACCCGCCCGCCGGTACGATCGCCTGCGGAGAGGAACCGCATGCAGGCACGACACCTCGGGGTGGACGCGCGATCGGCGATCCTCGTGATCGCACTGGCGGCCGCTCTCCTCCCCGTCACCGCGCTCCCCGCCCAGGCCGCGCCCCGTACGTGCACCGTCTCGCAGGCGACGGCGGTGTGGGCTGCCGGTGCCACCGAGGTGCAGGCGAGCGGGTCGCTCGCCGCCGCTGACGGGACCCTCACCTTCGACAAGGGCACGGGCGTGTTGGAGCCGGTGGCTCCGTCGGGCAGTGCCAGCTTCGACGGCACGCTCGCGTACACGAGTGCAGCCGGCGTGAAGACGACACTCTCTGCGCCGACCCTCGTCATCGACGGCGGCAAGGGATCCCTCCTCTTCGACGTGCAACCCGAGGGCGCCGACCAGATGCCGCAGGCTCCGCTGGCGACGGTCGATCTGCGGGCCGCCGCGGTCTCGGAGTCGGGCGACACCGTCAACCTCGACGGCGTGGGCGCGGCGACCGAGCTGACCGCCGAGGGCCGCGATGTCCTCTGGTCGGGAGCCGCCGGCACGTTCGACCTGACCGTCGTCGCGACCTGCACGACCGCCGAGCCCGCCGCGGCGCCGGCCGGTGACGAAGCGGATGCCGGGGGCACCGGCATCCTGGTCCCGGTAGTCGTGGTGGGGATCGCGGCCCTTCTCGCCGCCCTGCTGGCCGTCGGGTCGGTGCAGCGGCGAAAGCGCAACAGCGCCCGCTCGGCGCAGCCCGAGCCGATCGTCGACCCGCTTCCCTGAGGCGCGGGTGGACAATGGGAGCATGGCCGAGCATTCCGAATCGCACGTCGAGTCCGCTGAGCTGCGTCGGAGTCCCAAGTTCGCCGCCTTCTTCGGCGTCGGCGCTGCCCTCGGCATCCTCGTCGCCCTCATCCTGACCTTCGCCTACGGTGACGGTCAGATCAGCGAGAGCACGGGCGCGACCTACTCGCAGAGTCAGGTGTTCGGCTTCCTCCTGCTCGGCTGCGTGCCCGCCGGAGTCGCGCTCGGCGGCGTCATCGCGCTGATTTTCGACCGCGTCCTTGCGCGTCGACACCGGACGGTGCGCATCGAGCGGGAACGCGTCGAAGAGTCCGACTGATCAGGCGAGTTCGGCGATGATCGGCTGGATCGCCGGGTCGAAGGCCGCGACGTCGCCGCGCAGGCCGTCGGTGACCGCGATCGTGAGGGAACCGATCCACCACACGCCCCGCTGCGTCAGTGGGAGCACCTGCACGTTGAGCTCGAACGAGTGCGCGCGCCGACCGACGCGTCGCTCGTGCTCGGCGATCGCGCTCGCATAGGCGCGGTAGCTGCTGGCCGACCCCGACCGGGCCTGCGCGGCGTAGCGCTCGCTCGCCCAGTTCGCGTAGGCGACGGCGTCCTCCGCCAGCGGAGCCATGGCCGCCCGCAGCTCGTCGAACCCCTCGACCGGCAGCACGGCGAGCGTCTCGAACCCGCCGACCAGATCGAGCGGGACGGGGGAGGGATGCGCCTGCGGCTCGACCGACATCGCCCAGTACGCGAGCCATTGCCGCTGCAGCACCGCCGCGTCATCGTCGTCGACGGGCTGCGCGGCGGGAGCGCCCCGCAGGTGCGGCAGCTCCTCGGGAGCACGGATGCCGAGCGCCTGGCGCACGTACAGCGCGACGAGCACCGTCGCGCTCGCATCCTCCCGTACGACCCACTCGGGCCGTTCAGCCCCGCTCATGGCGACATCCTATGGCTCCCCTGTGGCCGGCGTCCCGTGGCGACGATGGCGGATCACCCTGTCCGGTGACCGGTAGGCTGTGCGGGTGGCCGCCACCCCCACCAATCCCTATTCCGCTGCCGGCGTCGACACCGCGGCGGGAGACCTCGCCGTCGAGTTGATGAAATCGGCCGTCCGTCGAACCCAGGGCCCTGAGGTCCTCGGGGGTGTGGGCGGCTTCGCCGGACTCTTCGACGCATCCGCTCTGCTCGGCTGCGCCAAGCCGCTGCTTGCGACCTCGACCGACGGCGTCGGCACGAAGGTCGCCATCGCGCAGGCGATCGACAAGCACGACACGATCGGCCAGGACCTCGTCGGCATGGTCGTCGACGACATCGTCGTGGTCGGGGCGAAGCCCCTCTTCATGACGGACTACATCGCGACGGGCAAGGTCTTCCCCGAGCGGATCGCCGACATCGTCCGCGGCATCGCCGACGGCTGCACGGCGACCGGCACCGCGCTGGTGGGCGGCGAGACCGCCGAGCACCCCGGACTCCTCGGCATCAACGACTACGACGTCGCGGGCGCGGCGACGGGTGTCGTCGAAGCGGACGCCGTCCTCGGTGCCGACCGCGTGCGTTCGGGCGACGTCGTGCTGGCCCTCGCCTCGAGCGGCCCGCACTCGAACGGCTACTCGCTCATCCGCCACATCATCGCGAACGCCGGCATCGGCTACGGCGACAACGCCGCCGACTTCGGCCGGACGTGGGGCGAGGAGCTCCTCGAGCCGACGCGCCTCTACACGTCGCCGCTGCTGCGCGCGATCGACGCGCACCCGGGGGCGATGCACTCGCTCAGCCACGTGACCGGCGGCGGCATCGCCGCCAACCTCGCGCGCGTGCTGCCGGTCGGCACCTGGGTCGACATCGACCGCTCCACCTGGTCGCCGTCACCCGTGTTCCGCGTCCTCGCCGACATCGGCGGGCTGACGCTCGAGCAGACCGAGGGCACCTGGAACCTCGGCGTCGGCTTCCTCGCAGTCGTCTCCGCCGAGACCGCCGACGCCGCGGCATCCACCCTCTCTGCGGAGGGCATCCACACCTGGCAGGTCGGGACGGTGTCGGATGCGGCACTGCCGGCCGGCGACTACGAGCAGGGCGCGAAGGGCGTCGACGGTGGCGCAGTGCGCCTGGTCGGCTCCTACGCAGAAACGGACTGAGCTACACCTATGTGCGGAATCGTCGGCGTCGTCGCTCAGGGACCCGCCAACCAAGAGGTCTACGACGCCCTGCTGCTGCTACAGCACCGCGGGCAGGATTCGACCGGCATCGCGACCGCCGAGGCCAGCGGCATCTTCCACATCGCGAAGAACCGCGGCATGGTCCGCGAGGCGTTCCGCACCCGCGACATGCGCTCGCTGCTCGGCACGATCGGCCTCGGCCACGTCCGCTACGCGACGAAGGGCACCGCCTCGAACGAGGAGGAGGCGCAGCCGTTCTACGTCAACGCCCCGTACGGCATCGTCCTCGTCCACAACGGCAACCTGACGAACACGCGCGAGCTCACCGAGGAGCTCTTCCGCACCGACCGTCGTCACCTCAACACGAGCTCCGATACCGAGCTGCTCGTGAACGTCCTCGCGAACGAGCTGCAGCAGGTCATCTCGGGCCTCGAGCTCGACCACGAGCAGATCTTCGAGGCCGTTACGCGCGTCCACCAGCGCGTCGAGGGCTCGTACGCCGCGATCGCCCTGATCGCCGGCTACGGGCTGCTGTCCTTCCGTGATCCCTTCGGCATCCGCCCTCTGATCCTCGGCACCCGCAAGGCCGAGAACGGCCGGTACGAGTGGACGGTCGCCTCCGAATCGCTCGTCCTCGAGAACGCCGGCTTCGAGGTCGTCCGCGACGTCGAGCCGGGCGAGGCCGTGTTCATCGACCTCGAAGGCAACCTGTTCACGCAGCAGGTCGCGCCGAGCCCTCAGCTCGTGCCGTGCTCGTTCGAATACGTCTACCTCGCGCGTCCCGACTCGGTCATGAACGGCATCTCCGTCTACGAGGCGCGCCTGCGCATGGGCGAGCGCCTCGCCGACACGATCGCGAAGTACACCCCCGAGGGGTCGATCGACGTCGTCATGCCGATCCCCGACTCGTCTCGTCCCGCCGCGATGCAGGTCGCGCGCAAGCTCGGCATCGAGTACCGCGAGGGCTTCTACAAGAACCGCTACATCGGCCGGACGTTCATCATGCCGGGGCAGGCGATCCGCAAGAAGAGCGTGCGCCAGAAGCTCAATGCGATGTCCACCGAGTTCAAGGGCAAGAACGTCCTCCTCATCGACGATTCGATCGTGCGCGGCACGACCTCGAAGGAGATCATCCAGATGGCTCGGGATGCCGGGGCGAAGTCGGTGACGTTCGCCTCCGCCGCGCCGCCCATCCGCTTCCCCCACGTCTACGGCATCAACATGCCGTCGCGTCACGAACTCGTCGCCTACAACCGGACGATCCCCGAGATCGCCGAGGAACTCGGCTGCGACTACCTCGTCTACCAGGAGATCGACGACCTCAAGGCGGCGATCCTCGAGGGCGCGCCCGACGTCGAAGACCTCGACATGAGCTGCTTCGACGGCCGGTACGTCACGGGAACCGTGAGTGACGAGTACCTCGCCTGGGTCGAGGGCACGCAGGAGTCCTGAGCCGCCTAGGCTGAATCGGTGACGTCCTCCGATCTCATCGCCGTGCGACGGGGTCGGATCCTCGCCCTCGTCGGCATCGTCCTGCTCGCGTTCTCGCTACGGTCGGCGGTCGCGTCGCTGTCGCCCCTGTTCGATGCGATCGGCGAGGACTTCGACCTTCCCGCCGCCGTCCTCGGTCTCATCGGCACCGTGCCGCCGCTCTGCTTCGCGGTGTTCGGTCTACTCGCCTCGGGGTTTGAACGCCGTTTCGGCTTGGAGCGCACGACCCTCGTCGCGCTCGGGGTCGTCGGACTCGGGCTCGTCGCCCGGGCCGCAGCGATCGACGCGTCCGGGCTGCTCCTCGGGTCGGCCCTGATCTTCGCCGGCGTCGGTGTCGGCAACGTCCTCGTGCCCGCGCTCGTGAAGAAGTACTTCGCCGACCGCATCGGCCTGCTCACGACCGTCTACACGACGACCATGGCTCTCTCGACCTTCCTGCCCCCGCTGATCGCGGTGCCCATCGCGGATGCCGCGGGCTGGCGCTTCTCGCTCGGGCTCTGGGCAGTCTTCGCCCTCGCCGGCCTGGCGCCGTGGATCGTGCTGGCACTGCAGGCCCGGCGGCTCGCGGCGGCCGCCGACATCGACCTCGCGCCGGTCAGCACCCGTGTCTTCGGGAGGATGTGGCGTCTCCCCACCGCGTGGGCGCTCGCCACCACGTTCTTCGCATCGAGCGCTGTCGCCTACACGTCCTTCGCGTGGCTGCCCAAGATCCTCGTCGACACGGCGGGGGTCACCCCGCAGGTCGCCGGCGTCCTGCTGTCGCTGTTCGCACTGATCGGTCTGCCGGCGTCGCTCGTCGTGCCGGCGCTCGTCGCACGCCGCGACATCGTGCTGCCGCTGTTCGTCATCGCGTTGGCGTGCGGGGTGCTCGGCGCGGGCGGGCTGCTGGTGGCCCCGGCATCCGCCCCCTGGTTGTGGGTGTCGCTGCTGGGCACGCTGCCGCTGCTGTTCCCGCTGGTGCTGACCTCGGTGGGTCTTCGCACGCGCACGCACGATGCGACCGTCGCGCTCAGCGCATTCGCGCAGAGCCTCGGCTACGGCGTGACGATGTTCATCCCGCTGAGCATCGGGCTGCTGCACGACGCAAGCGGGTCATGGACGGCGCCCCTCGTCATCCTCATCGTGATCTCGCTGCTCGCACTCCCGGCCGGCGTCGTGATCGCGCGACGGAAGACGGTCGAACAGGAGTGGGAACAGCGCCACGGATCGTGGTGAGTACGACCGGGGAGGTCAGGCCTTCTCGAGCGACGGGGAGGAGGACTCGGACTCGTCGTCCTCGTCATCCTCATCGGCGTACTGATCGGCCCACTTGTCCTCGTACTGCTCGTCACCAGGCGCGCCGAGCTCCCGCTCGAGCGCGTTGATGTTCAAGCTGTAGGTGTCGTACTTCAGCTCACGGGCGATCTTGGTGTTCTTCGCCTTTTGACGGCCACGCCCCATGCGTAACCCCCTCATTTCACGAGTGCGGGCTTGGTCCGGCAGCCCGACGCAGTCACAGTCCGGCAGAGGCCGGGAAGAGTAGCATTCAGGGTACCACGGAGCGTTCCCACCGCCCTCGCGGGCGGCGAGCAGGAAGGTGATCTGCCATGTCCGATGCCACATCGCAGCCGACCGCCCGTCGCCCTCATCGGCCCGTCATCGTGGGGATCGTGCCGCGGCAACCGTCCCGGGTGCTGCGCGAGGCCGCCCACTACGCCCGGCTGCACGGGGCGTCGTTGCTCGTCGTCCACGTCGATGTCACCCGATTCGTCTCCTACGAGGACCCCGACGGGTACGTCCACACCGCGCCCATCAACTTGGACGCGATCCCCGGCGAGGCGCTCGAGTCCCAGCTCCGCGACGAGGCGGCCCGTGCGCTCGAGGGCGTCGACGTCGCGTGGCAGCTCGAGATGCTCGCCGGGGACCCGGCGTTGGCGATGAAGGATCTCGCCGACCGCACCGAGGCGCGACTGATCGTCGTGGGCACCCGCAAGCGCGGGATCGGCGACTCGATCCGCGAGTTCTTCACCGGATCGGTCGCTGCACGGCTGGCTCACCGTCAGCCCCGACCGGTCCTCGTCGTCCCCACCGGCGAACCGGTGAAAGACGACGAGGACCCGTGGCGCGACCGGCAGTCCTGGCCCGAGGAGCTCTGGCCCGGGGCCTGATCAGCCCCGCGTCGCCCGACGGACGGCCTCGGCCGCGTCGTCGAGAGCGACCTTGAGGTCGTCGATGACGGATGCCGCGAGGTCGCCGCCCCGCGCGACGTGACTGCGGAGGTCGGCGCGCAGCTCGGCACGGAACTCCGCCAGCAGCTCGTCGGCGCGGCGCACCTGTTCACGGGCGGCCGAGCGCGGGTCCGCCGCCGCGGGTTGCGTCGGGGAGGACGAGGGCTGGGATGCCGCGGCGAGATCGGCCTGCAGGCTGCGCATGGCCTCGCGGACACCGGCACGCACCTCATCGGCGATGAGGCGCACGCTGTCGGCGAGACCCGCTTCGATTCCGGCGAGATCACCCGAACGGGCCGAGACTTCGGCGCGACCGGCATCCGTGATCTCGTAGACGGTCTTGCGGCCGTCCACCGTCTTCGTGACGAGCCCCTCCTCTTCGAGCTTCGAGAGGCGCGGGTAGACGGTGCCGGCGCTCGGTGTGTAGGTGCCACCGGTGCGGTCCGACAGCGCCTGCATGAGGTCGTAGCCGTGTCGAGGCGCCTCGTCGAGCAGGCTCAGCAGGTAGAGGCGCAGATCACCGTGCGAGAAGACGGCGGGCATGTCAGTACTCCTCGGCGACGGGCGCGTCGTCGGAGATCGCGGCGGCGACCCGACGGATGACGGTGACGTCGCCCGACACCGTGTTGGCGCGCACCTCGGCGAACGAGCCGCTGAGCTCGCCGACGGTTCCGGTGTAGTTCGAGCCGATCCCGCTCTGCGAGCGGTCGATGCCGTCGACGTGGAGCTTCCCGCTGACGGTGCGGAGTGTGTACTTCGCGGCCACGGCCTCGTCGAGGCGCAGAGTCGCGGCTCCGCTCACGGTGTTGAACGACACGTTCTGGGTGGGGCCGCTGGAGTCGATCAGGACGGCTCCGCTGACCGTGTCGGCGAAGGCGGTGCGGATCGTGCCGACCGCGGTGACGGCGCCCGAGACGGCATTGGCGTTGAGCGTCCCGGTGAGACCGCGCATCTGCACGTCCCCCGAGACGGAGTTCGCCGTCACGTCGCCGGTGAGACCGTCGACGATGATGTCGCCCGAGACGGTGTTCAGCTTCGCGTCGGAGGCGAGTCCTGCGACGAGCGCGCTTGCGCTCACGACACCGAGGGTGAGGGCGATGTCCCGGGGGACCGCGATGCTGATCTCGGCCTGGGGGCCGCCGCTGCCGAAGTTGCGGAAGGACGTGAGGAAGTTGTCCCAGCGCAGCTGCGCGTGGTCGATCTCGATCGCGCCGTCCTGAGCCTCGATGCGCAGTTCCTTCTGCGTGACCGAGTGCACCTCGATGCGGACGCCCGGTTCGTCATGGGCGACGACGTCGATCTGACCGCCGACGAGTCCCACTTTGAGTCGACGGATGCCGTCGAGGTCGATGATGCGGGTCTCCCCGGGCTGGACCAGCCACTTCTCGAGAGTCATGTTGTCTCCTGCGGATGAGCGCGAATCAAGATATATCGCGTTGGAAGGACGATAACACGATATATCTCGAGTGTCGAGATGGTCGGCGACGTGCGCACTTGACCTTGACGCAGCGTCAACTCTTAACGTGATCTCCATGACGCGCGAATGGTCGATCCAGCAGCTCGCCCGGCTCGCCGGGACGACGAGCCGAACGCTCCGTCACTACGACCACGTCGGTCTGCTGCCGGCGACGCGGGTCGGCCCGGGCGGCTACCGGTTCTACGACGCTGCCGCCCTGCGTCGACTGCAACGCATCCTGCTGCTGCGCGAGTGGGGTCTCGGCCTGCCGCGCATCGCCGAGATGCTCGCCGACGACGTCCCCGAGGAGCAGGCGCTGAGCGCCCACCTCGACCTGCTCGAATCCGAGCGGGATCGCATCGAGCGGCAGATCGCTGCCGTCGCGTCGACCCTCGACGCGAGAAGAAGAGGAGAGGAACCCATGGCCGAGACCATGTTCGACGGCTTCGATCACACCGCCCACCGACAGGAGGTCACCGACCGCTGGGGCGCGGACGCGTACGCACGATCAGACGCCTGGTGGCGCGGGATGCCGTCCGCCGAGAAGAAGCAGTGGCAGGACGACACGGCGCAGCTCGGCCAGGAATGGGCACGCGCGGCGGAGCGCGGCATCCGTCCCGATTCCGACGAGGCGCAGGAGCTTGCGGGGAGGCACGTCGCGTGGCTCCGCACGATTCCGGGGACACCCGCATCCGAGGGTGGAGACGTCCGCGGCTACGTCCTCGGGCTCGCCGACATGTACGTGGCGGACGATCGTTTCGCGAAGAACTACGGCGGAGCCGCCGGTGCGACCTTCGTCAGGGAGGCGCTCCGCCATCACGTCGGCGCGTGATCGGATGCCGGACGTGACGAGGCCCCCTCTACCGTGGTCGGGAGGGGGCCTCGAAGCGCTCCTGGGGGAGAGCGCCGCTGACGCACCTGGGGGAGTGCGTCAGACGATCAGGCGTTCTTGCGGAGTACTCGCAGCAAGAATGCGATCAGAGCGATGACACCAACGATGATGGCGACCCACAGCAGGAACTGGAGGCCTTCCGTGATGCCACCCACGATCGCCAAAACGATGGCGATCACGATGATGATGATGAGTGCGAGGTTCATTGGAGGCTCCCTCTGTTTGTCTCCGTTGTCCGCCGGGGCGGGGGTGACGCGGGTGTGCGTCTAGACATTGTTATCAGCGTTCTTTCAGGTGATCACAGGCCCTTGACAGGTTGGCCCTGCGGTGACATAACGTGGCCGCACGCGGGCGATCCTTACCCGCGATCGACACGTGAGGCGGATGCACCATGCCGGCAGGACGCGGCTCGAACAGCCTGAAAGACCCCGAGCTCTACGAGGAGCTCCGCGCCGACGGTGCCTCGAAGGAGAAGGCCGCCCGCATCTCCAACGCGGCGGCCCGCGACGGCCGGAAGGCGGTCGGGAAGCGCGGCGGCGCAGCCGGCGACTACGAGGACTGGACGGTGGCCGACCTTCGTGGACGAGCGAAGGAGCTCGGCCTCAGCGGGTATTCCCGGGCGCGCAAGGCCGACCTCATCGACATGCTCCGATCGCACTGACGTGCCTCGCCTGAAGCGGGTGCGTCCCGGTGTCGACCTCGGCTACCGCCGACTGCGTTCGGGCACCGGGTTCCGATACCTGGATGCCGACGGCAATCCCCTCCCGAAGGAGGAGGCCGAACGCGTCCGCGCCCTCGTGCTGCCGCCGGCCTGGCAGGACGTGTGGATCTGCGCCGACGCGAACGGCCACGTGCAGGCGACCGGCGTCGACGAGGCGGGGCGGGTGCAGTACCGCTACCACCCGCAGTGGACCGCGGGTCGGGACAAGGGCAAATACGCGCGCGCGCTGCAGCTCGCCGAGGCTCTGCCGCGAGCGCGCGGCCGGGTGACGACATCGCTCCGCCGGGAGGACATCGATCAGGAGCGTGTGCTCGCCGCCGCGTTCCGGCTTCTCGACCTCGCCGCGCCGCGCGTGGGCGCCGAGCGCTACCTCGTGAAGCACGGCAGCCGGGGACTCACGACCCTCCTGCGCCGGGACGCCGTCGTCGACGGAACTGTGGTCGCCCTCCGCTTCCCCGGCAAGAGCGGTCAGCGACAGGAGATGGAGGTCGACGATGTCGACCTCGCAGCGGCCGTCGAACTGCTCGTGGGCGGACGGCCCGCCTCGCCGCTGCTCGCCCATCTGCGCGGGCGACGGCGCGTCGCTCTCAGCCCTCGCGACGTCAATCTCTACGTCCGATCCATGACCGGCGGAACCTTCACGGCGAAGGACTTCCGGACGCTCCGCGGGACGATCACCGCGGCCGACGCCCTCGCGCGGATCGGCCCCACGACGAAGAAGAGTGAACTCGCGCGCGCCGAGGTGCTCGCGGTGAAGGTGACCGCCGAGGCGCTCGGCAACACCCCGTCGGTCGCCCGCAGCTCGTACATCGACCCGCGCGTGTTCGACCGGTACCGTCGCGGCATCCTCCTCGACACCTCGGTGTCGCCCGAATCCGCCATCCGGACGCTCATCCTGTCCTGACACGCCCTCCCAGCCTCGGGCCCTGCGGCGCGTGGGATACTTGCGCGCATCCCCGCACCGCCCCCTGCACTGTGGAAATGGGCCTTCGTTGTCTCACCTCGCCGTCCTGAGCCTCAAGAACCGTGCGCTCATCGCCCTCATCACGATCGTCGCCGCGATCTTCGGAGGCCTCGCTCTCACGAGCCTCAAGCAGGAGCTGATCCCGCCGATCCAGCTGCCGCAGCTGTCGATCCTGACGACCTACCCGGGTGCCTCACCCGACGTCGTCAACAACGACGTGTCGACGCCCATCGAGCAGGCGATCCAGGCGGTCCCCGACCTCGAGTCCACATCGTCGACGAGCACGACGAACGCGTCGATCGTCCAGGCATCCTTCGCGTACGGCACCGACCTCGCGACGGCCGAGCAGAAGATCCTGCAGGCGATCAACCGGATCGATTCGCTGCCGGACGGCCTCGACACCAACGTCCTCGCCTTCTCGACCGACGACCTCCCGGTCATCTCGCTCGCCGTGACGGGGTACGACGACGAGGCCGCCGTCCAGGACCGCCTGGAGAACGCGGTCATCCCCGACGTCGAGGACCTCGACGGGGTCGCGGCCGCCCAGATCGTCGGTGGCCGGACGTCCCGCGTCACGATCACGCCCGACCAGGAGAAGCTCGCGGCCGCCGGGTACACCCAGACGGCGATCACCGACGCGCTCGACCAGAACGGCACGCTCTTCCCCGGCGGCACGGTTTCGGAGGGCGACCAGACCCTCACGGTGCAGACGGGCACGAAGCTCGACTCCGTCGACGGCATCGCCGCCCTCCCGCTCGTCCCGACCAACGCCGACCAGATCGCCGCCGGCGCACTCACGGTCGGCGACGTCGCCACGGTCGTGCTCGACACCGACCCGGTCACCTCGATCTCGCGCGTCGACGGCAAGCCCGCCCTCACCGTGTCGATCACGAAGCTGCCGGCCGCCAACACCGTCGACGTCTCGCACCTCGTCCGCGATTCGCTCACGAAGATCAAGGACGATCTCGGCAACGGCGCGACCGTGACGGTCGTGTTCGACCAGGCCCCCTACATCGAGCAGTCGATCGAGGCCCTCGCTCAGGAGGGCCTGCTCGGCCTCGCGTTCGCGGTCGTCGTCATCCTGATCTTCCTGCTGTCGGTGCGGTCGACCCTCGTCACCGCCATCTCGATCCCGACGAGCGTGCTCATCACGTTCATCGGCATCCAGGCCTTCGGCTACTCGCTCAACATCCTGACGCTCGGCGCGCTCACGATCGCGATCGGCCGCGTCGTCGACGACTCCATCGTCGTCATCGAGAACATCAAGCGGCACTACGTCGGCGACGCCGACAAGCTGGCCTCGATCCGCCTGGCGGTGCGCGAGGTCGCGGCGGCGATCACGGCATCCACCCTCACCACCGTCGCCGTCTTCCTCCCCATCGCGTTCGTCGGCGACCTCACGGGCGAGCTCTTCCGTCCGTTCGCGCTGACCGTCACCATCGCGATGCTCGCCTCGCTGTTCGTCGCGCTCACGATCGTCCCGGTGCTCGCGTACTGGTTCCTGCGGCCGGGCAAGCCGGTTCTGGATGCCACGGGCCGGGCCATCGACCCCGAGGACCCGACCGCCCCGCCGAGCCGGCTGCAGAAGTCGTACCTGCCCGTGCTGCGCTGGACGCTCCGCCACTCCGTCGTCACCCTGCTGCTCGCCGTCCTCGTGCTCGGCGGCACGATCCTCGCCGTGCCGCTCATGAAGGTCAACTTCCTGGGCGATTCGGGCCAGAACACGTTCACCGTGACCCAGAACATCGGCGCGACGGCGAGCCTCAGCAGTCAGGACGCCGCCGCGAAGCGCGTCGAAGCGGTGCTCCTCGACGTCGACGGCGTCGACACCGTCCAGACCTCCATCGGCTCCTCGGGTTCCGCGCTCCGCGACGCCTTCTCGGGCGGTGGCACGGGCATCACCTACTCGATCACCACCGACCCCGACGCCGATCAGGAGCAGATCCGGGCCGACGTGCAGAAGGCCGTCGCCGACCTGAAGGATGCCGGTGACGTCACCGTCGCCGCTGCACAGGGCGGCTTCGGCTCCAGCGACATCGAGGTCGACATCACGGCGCCCGACGCCGGGGTCCTCCGCGACGCGACCGACAAGGTGGTCGCCCAGCTGAAGGGCGCCGACGGCGTCGACCAGGTCGACTCGAACCTGTCGGCATCCCTCCCCTTCGTCTCGGTCGCCGTCGACCGCGACAAGGCCGCGGAACTCGGGCTCTCCGAGGTCGCCGTCGGCGGTCTCGTCTCGAACACGATGCAGCCCCGTCAGATCGGCACCGTCGAGATCGACGACTCGACCCTCACCGTCTACCTGCAGGCGTCCGAGATCCCGAAGACCATCGCGCAACTGCGGGCGCTCGAGATCGCCAGCGCGTCGGGTCCGATCCGGCTCGACGAGGTCGCGACCGTGACGCAGTCCGAAGGCCCGTCCTCGATCACGAGCGAGCGCGGTCAGCGGACGGCGACGGTCACGGTCACGCCGTCGAGCGACGACCTCAACGCCGCCAACACGACCGTGACCGCGGCGCTCGCCGATGCGGACCTCCCCCAGGGAGCGGACGCGGAGGTCGGCGGTGTCGTCACGCAGCAGCAGGATGCCTTCGCGCAGCTGGGGCTCGCGATCCTCGCCGCCATCCTGATCGTCTACATCGTGATGGTCGCGACCTTCAAGTCGCTGCGCCAGCCGATCCTGCTGCTCGTGTCAGTTCCGTTCGCGGCGACCGGCGCGATTCTGCTGCAGATCGCCTCGGGCGTGCCGCTCGGGGTGGCCTCGCTCATCGGCGTGCTGATGCTCGTCGGCATCGTCGTGACGAACGCGATCGTCCTCATCGACCTCGTCAACCAGTACCGCGAGAAGGGACTGTCGACGCCGGAGGCGGTGCTCGCCGGTGGCGCTCGCCGTCTGCGGCCCATCCTCATGACGGCCCTCGCGACGATCTTCGCGCTCACGCCGATGGCGCTCGGCATCACCGGGCACGGCGGCTTCATCTCGCAGCCGCTCGCGATCGTCGTGATCGGCGGCCTCGTGTCGTCCACGGTGCTGACTCTGCTGGTGCTGCCGGCGCTCTACAACCTCGTCGAAGGCGCCAAGGAGCGTCGCGCCGCGAAGCGCGGCGACGTTGTCCCGGCGGTCGACGGCGCGTCGGCGGGCACCCCGGCGCCGCTCACGCGTCGCGCGCGACGGGACGCGGCATCCACTGCCGTCACCGGTGCGGCGGCCGTCGACACGGCGCTCGTCATCGAGGAGTCGCCGGACGTCGAGATCCCGATGGACGAACCGGCTGCCTTCGAGGAACCTGTAGTTCAGGAGCCGGGCGCGGAAGAGTCGCGGCGCGAGGAGTGAGGGTCAGTCGGCCTCGGTGAGGTCGACACCCCACTCGAGCGTCCACGTCTCGCCGGGCGCGAGTTGGCGGAGGCTCCGGCCCGAGTTGAACGCGTCGGCGGGCGCCGTCATCGGTTCGATCGCGACGGCCACGTCGTGGCCGGGGAACCGGTCGGTCGTGAACACCTGCACGTACTCGAAGCCCGCGCCGGCCCACACCGTCAGACGCCGCGAATCGGGCGCGACGAGATGAGCCTCGATGCGGCCGCCCCGCCGGGGGAGCCCGGCGAACGCGACGTCGAGCGACAGGTCGCCGATGCGGCGCGGTGAGCTCAGGTCATGGTCGTCATCGACGGGCTCCTCGGCGACCGGGATGTTCTGCTCGTCGAGACGGAACCACGTCCGCGCCTCGAGCTGCAGCGACAGGTCGGCAGTGTCGACGTCCGAGATGCGGAAGTAGGGGTGGGTCCCGACGGCGACGGGCGCATCGCCGTCCCCGACGTTCGTGACCGCGTGCGTGACGCGCAGGCCGCGCCCCTCGAGCGCGTAGGTCACCCGGTTCTCGAGGTGGTACGGGTACCCCGTCTGCGGGAACACGTCGGCTCGCAGGGTGAGGGCGGCATCCGTCTGCTGTTCGGCCCGGTACGACGCGAACCGCAGCAGCCCGTGCGACGCGTTGCTGAACTTCGGCTCGGTGATCGCGAGCTGGCGGAGCTCGCCGTCGTCCTCCCAACGGCCGTCGCGGATGCGGTTCGGCCACGGCACGAGGACGATGCCGGATGCCGCGGGTGTCGGCACGTCGTCGGGGTAGTCGGGCACGAGATCGACATCGCCGACGCGCAGCGCACGGAGCGCGGCGCCGACCTCGGTGATCTCCGCGGAGACGTCGGCGGCGTGGAGGCTGAAGCGGGTTCCGGTGGGGTCGGCGGCCATGCGGCCAGCGTATCCGCGCGGCGGCTTCTCAGGTGGGGCGGGTATCGTGGAGCAGTCGGCGGAGGACACCGCGCTGTGCGCGGGCATCCTGTGTAGTCCTCGGGGCCGATCTCGAAACCCGATCCGCGGTTTCGGAACCAGTAACTGGAATGGCCCCCGGCCGACGGAAGTCCGGGTATCACCGTGCGTGGCGCACGGCGCTGTTTCGTGCGAGAACTCAGAAAGCACACGCATGCCCAAGAACAAGAAGCCGGCCGGCGGCCGCGCGCAGAACTTCGAACCCCGCTACGGCAAGAAGACCTCCTACCAGGACGCGAAGCGTCGCCCGGGTCAGGCCTCCGCCGGAACCACCGGCAGCAAGAGCCCCAAGCACCGCGGCTTCCGCGCCGCCGAGGAGTCGGCACCCGCGAAGGGCCGCTGGACCGAGCAGGACCGCGCCGGCCGGGCCGAAGCCCGCGGCATCCGCTCGAACAGCCGCGGCGACCGCGGTTTCGACGACCGTCCCCGTCGCGACGCCGAGGGCGAGCGCCCGCGTTTCGACCGCGCCGAGCGTCCCCGTTTCGATCGTTCCGGTGGTGCTGAGCGTCCGCGTTTCGATCGGAACGAGCGTCCGGCTCGTTCGTTCGATGACCGTCCGCGTCGCGACGACCGCACCGAGCGCCCCCGTTTCGACCGCAGCGATCGTCCGGCGCGCAGCTTCGACGACCGTCCGCGTCGGGATGACCGGACCGAGCGTCCGCGTTTCGATCGTTCCGGTGGCGCTGAGCGTCCCCGTTTCGATCGGAACGAGCGTCCGGCTCGTTCGTTCGATGACCGTCCCCGTCGTGATGACCGCACCGAGCGCCCCCGTTTCGACCGCAGCGAGCGTCCGGCGCGCAGCTTCGACGACCGTCCGCGTCGGGATGACCGGACCGAGCGTCCGCGTTTCGACCGCAATGAGCGCCCGCAGCGCGATGACCGTCCCCGTCGGGATGACCGGACGGAGCGTCCGCGTTTCGACCGGAACGAGCGTCCGGCTCGGTCGTTCGATGACCGTCCCCGTCGTGATGACCGGACCGAGCGTCCGCGTTTCGACCGCAACGACCGCCCGCAGCGCGACGACCGTCCCCGCCGCGACGAGCGGCCCCGCCGCGACGAGCGAGCGAACCGGTCGGATTGGCAAGCCGCCGAGAAGTCGAAGGCGCACCAGGACCACGTCGACGTCGTGCACGAGCGTCTCCAGGCCGAAGCGGTGGATGCCGCATCCGTCGAGCAGGCTTCGTTCAGCGACCTCGGCCTCGGCCAGAACATCGTCCGGACCCTCGAGGGCCTCGGCGCCACGAGCCCGTTCCCGATCCAGGCGGCCACGGTCCGCCCGATCCTCGACGGCCGTGACGTGCTCGCCCGTGGCCGCACCGGCTCGGGCAAGACGATCGCCTTCGGCGCTCCGCTCGTCGAGCGCGTGCTGCGCGGTCAGGCCGGCAAGCGCCGCGCCTGGGGCCGTTCGCCGCAGGCCCTGATCCTCGCGCCGACGCGCGAGCTCGCGCTGCAGATCGACCGCACCGTGCAGGAGCTCGCGCAGAGCGTGGGACTGTTCACGACGCAGGTCTACGGCGGCGTGCCGCAGGGCCGTCAGGTCGGCGCGCTCAAGAAGGGCGTCGACATCGTCATCGGCACTCCCGGCCGCATCGAGGACCTCGAGAAGCAGGGCAAGCTCGACCTGTCGGAGGTCGGCATCGTCGTCCTCGACGAGGCGGACCACATGAGCGAGCTGGGCTTCCTCGAGCCGATGCAGCGCATCCTGCGTCTCGTGCAGGACGACGCGCAGAAGTTGCTCTTCTCCGCCACGCTCGACCGAGAGGTCGCCGCGCTCGTCGACGAGTTCCTCGTGAACCCGGCCGTCTACGAGGTCGCCGGCGAGACGCAGGAGACCAGCACGATCGACCACCGCGTACTCGTGATCGACCACCGCGACAAGGCCGAGATCCTGACCTCGCTGGTCGACCGCGACGGCAAGACGCTCGTCTTCACCCGCACGCGCGCCTACTCCGAGATGCTCGTCGAGCAGTTCGAGGATGCCGGGATCGCCGCCGTCGCCCTCCACGGTGACCTGAACCAGGCCAAGCGCACCCGCAACCTGCAGCGCCTGACCGACGGCAAGGTGAACGTGCTCGTCGCGACCGATGTCGCAGCCCGCGGCATCCACGTCGACGACATCGACCTGGTCGTCCAGGCCGACGCGCCCGACGAGTACAAGACGTACACCCACCGCTCCGGCCGCACCGGTCGCGCGGGCCGCGCGGGCACGGTCGTCACCCTCATCACGCGTCAGCGTCGTCGGCGCATGACCGAAATGCTCGAGCGCGCCGAGATCGACGCGCCGTTCGACGAGGCGCGCGCCGGCGACGACGTGCTCGAAGAGATCACGGGTCGTCAGGCCGCGAACGTCGACGCCTGAGATCGCTCACTAGGGTGGGCGGATGCCGATCGTCATCCGCCCCCTCGGTGATCCCGACGTCGAGCCGGTCGTGTCGCTGTGGCACGCGGTCGGCCTGACGCGTCCTTGGAACGACCCGCACCGCGACATCGCGCGTGCCCGCGCCGTCTGGCCCGACCTCTTGCTGGTCGCGTCCGACGGCGTTCGTGTCGTCGGATCGGTCGTGGCCGGCTACGACGGACACCGCGGGTGGCTGTACTACCTCGCAACCGATCCGGCGCGCCGCGGTGAGGGCATCGGACGGATGCTGGTCGCCGAAGCCGAGCGTCGACTCGAGGCACTCGGCTGTCCGAAGGTGATGCTCATGGTCCGTGAGGGCAACGACGCCGTCACCGACTTCTACGACACGCTCGGCTACGCCCGCGACGCGACCTCGGTCCTCGGCAAGCGCCTGATCCCGGACGACTGAGTCAGAACAGCATCGCGGATGCCTGTTCCCGGGTCGCGGTCTTCATCGCCGGCCCCGTGGTCCGCACCGGACCCGCTCCCCGCGGTGGGACGTCCTCCTCCTCGAGCCGACCGTGCAGGCCGTGGCGCCGCAGCAGCGGCCGGACCCGCGCCGACAGCCAGGAGCGGTACCCCTTCGGCGCAGACACCGAGGCCCCCGGGTACAGGCCGCGGTAGGCGGGCACGAGGTCGGGGCATTCCCGCTCGAGCCATGCCCAGAACCACTCCTTCGCACCGGGTCGCAGGTGCAGTGCGCCGAACACGACACGACGGGCTCCGGATGCGGCGATCCGCGCGATCGCATCATCGAGGACATCGACCCCGTCGGTGAGGTGCGGCACGATCGGCATGAGGAAGACGGTCACCGAGAAACCGGCATCCGTCGCAGCCTTCACCGTGTCGAGCCGCGCCTGGAACGACGGGGCTCCCGCTTCGAGGAGCTGTCGCAGCGGCTCGTGGGGGATCGCGATCGACATGGCGATGTGGATCGGGACGTGGGTCGCGGCATCCGTCAGCTGCGGCAGGTCGCGACGCAGCAGCGTGCCCTTCGTGAGGATCGAGAACGGCGTGCCGCTGGCCGTCAGCGCGTCGATGATGCCGGGCATCAGCGTGTAGCGCCCTTCGGCGCGTTGGTAGGGATCGGTATTCGTGCCGAGGGCGACGGGCTCGTGTCGCCACGACGGCCTGGCGAGCTCGCGGGCGAGGACCTCAGCGACATTCACCTTGACGACGATCTCCGAATCGAAGTCCGCGCCCGCGTCGAGGTCGAGGTATGTGTGGGTGTTGCGAGCGAAGCAGTACGTGCAGGCGTGCGAGCAACCTCGATAGGGGTTCACGGTCCAGGAGAACGGCATCGCCGATCCGCTCGGAACGTGGTTCAGCGCGGACTTGGCGACGACTTCGTGGAAGGTCATCCCCGCGAACTCGGGTGTCGTGACCGAGCGGACGAGCCCACCCATCGACTCGAGGCCGGGCAGTGCCGCGTCGTCGATCGTCGAGATGCCCTGCCCCTGCCACCGCATCTCCACAGTCGAACACATATACGAAAGACTGTCAACGACACACGCGAGATGATCGAACACCGGGGATGCCCACAGGTCACTGCGAGACTGGTCACGTGTCAGAGACGAGGAGCGCCGCCCGGCGACGGGTGCTCCGCAGGCGACGCCAGCGGCGCGCTCTCGTGCTCCTGACCCTCGCTGCGGCCGTGACGGTCGCGCTCGTGATGGTCCTGTCTCGTGCGTTCGCGCCGGAGGACGCCGTCGCCGATCCGGCATCCGATCCCGCCGCGTCGCCACCCGCGGCCGAGGCTTCCCTGCCTGCGGCTTCCACGCCCGGGGCTGACCAGCCTGACCAGACCCCGCCGATCTGCGAGACGGATGCCGTCGTCACCGCACTCGACAGCGGCTCGGATCGGGACGTCATCGCGGCATTCGGCGGCGCCGAACCCTTCCGGGCAGCCGTCGCCGAGGGGGAGGCGCCCTGCATCGACCTGCACGAGGCGGGGCGCCTCTGGGTGGTCGCGAACAAGAGGCATCCGCTGAGCCCGATCGACCACTGGCCCACGCCGCAGGCGCGACCGCAGGGCCTTCGGATCGTCGCGGGCGGGTGGCTGCTCGACCAGACCGCCGCCGCTCTCGACGAGCTGTCCGCGGACCTCGGCGCCGCCGGAGCCGGCAAGATCGGTGTGAGCAGCGGCTTCCGCCCTTATGACAACCAGGTCGAGACGTACAACCGCCACGTCGCCAACCGCGGCAAGGCCGCCGCAGACCTCCGTAGCGCTCGCCCGGGGCACAGCGAGCATCAGACGGGACTCGCGGTCGACGTCGTCGCCTGTGACTCCGGATGCGGAGACCACGACGGCTTCGGCGGGACCCCGCAGTCCGACTGGATCGTCGAGAACGCCTGGCGCTACGGCTTCATCGTCCGCTACGAAGAGGGCCACACGCCGACCACCGGATACTCCGCCGAACCGTGGCACCTGCGCTTCATCGGCCGCGAATTGGCCGCCGCGTATGCGGACGGCGGGTTCCACACCCTCGAGGACTTCTTCGGCCTCGAGCCCGCGCCCGACTACGGCTGAGGTTCCTGGTCGACGGGCAGCCAGAGCTCGCACGTCGCGGACGAGAAGTCGTCGGCGCGATCGAGGACGGCGACGATCGACGGCCCCGGTCGCAGTCGCCACGGGTTCGCCGGGAACCAGTCGGTCGCCGTCGCCGCCCACGTCGACTGCAGCGCCTGCGGGTAGGCGCCGCTCGTGCGGAACACCGCCCACGTCCCGGCGGGTACGTCGACGACATCGAGGTCCGCGGGAACCGTGCTGCCCTCGGCGCGAGCGACCCCGTGCAGATAGGTCAGCTTGCTGCCCTCGGTGTAGTCGGGGTCGACGTCGGCGCTGACCTGCAGCAGGCCGGCCGGGTCGGTGTCGCTCAGCCCCTTCAGTCGCGCGTGCTCGGTCGCGGGGAGCGCGGCGATGTGCGCCTGGATGGCGGGGTTCACCCCGCGATGCATGAGCGGCACGCGTGCCGCTCGCCCGATCAGGCGGAAGGCCGGTCGTTCGACGATGCGGGTGTCCATGGGGATGCTCCCTTCTACGGTCAGGCGGAACCTGAGCCGGGGTTGTGTGCGGAGGGGGCCTCCGTCACGCCGTGCGACGGAAGGGGCGATGCCGTGCACCGCCCGGAACGCCCGGGCGAACGCCTCGGTCGAGCCGTAGCCGTAGCGCACCGCGATCGTCAGCAGGTCTTCGCCCCCGACCACGTCGCCTGCCGCCGCGGTCATCCGTCGCCGCCGGACGTACTCCGACAGCGGCATCCCCGCCAGCGACGAGAACATCCGGCGGAGGTGGTACTCCGTCGTGCCGTGCGTCCTGGCCACTGCGCCGACATCCAGCTCGTCGCCGAGATGCGCCTCGATGTGCTCGACCGTGCGGGTGAGTGCGGTGATCACGGTGTCTCCCTCCGGCACCCACTCTCCTCTTCGTTTCACGACGATGCCCGATATCTGCGGACCGGAACGGTCGGCTGAGCCGCGGAACTGAGTCGCGCCCACCCTGGCATCCGATCCCACGACGCGCGTACAGTGGAGGCTGGCGACGCCGCCACGAGCGCAGCGTCGCGCGAGTGTGAGAGCACTGACACGAAGGGGGTCCGCGCATGGAGCGGAACATCTACGACGAGGATCATGAGGCGTTCCGCGACGTCGTCAAGGAGTTCGTCAAGCGGTACGTCACGAACGAGAAGCGCGAACAGTGGGATGCCGCGGGCGAGATCGACCGCGCCACGATGCTCGCGGCGGGCGAGGCCGGCGTCATCGGCCTGAGCGTCCCCGAGGAGTTCGGCGGCGCGGGCATGCTGCAGGACTACCGCTTCCGCACCGTCGTCAACGAGGAGATCATCCGCGCCGGAGCGGGTTCGCTCGCCGGCGCCTTCGGCATCCAGGACGACCTCGCTGTGCCGTACCTCGTGCACATGGGCACGCAGGAGCAGAAGCAGAAGTGGCTGCCGCGCATGGCGACCGGCGAGATCCTCGGCGCGCTCGCGATGACCGAGCCCGGCGCGGGCTCGGACCTGCGCGGCATCTCGACCACTGCGAAGAAGACCGACGGCGGGTACATCGTCAACGGCGCGAAGACGTTCATCTCGTCGGGGACGACGTCCGACATCTTCGTCGTCTTCGTCAAGACGGGCGAGGGCAACCGCCCCGACGCCTTCTCGCTCCTGCTGCTCGAGGCCGACATGGCCGGGTTCGACCACGGCAAGAAGCTGCACAAGATGGGCTTCCAGGGTCACGACACCGCCGAGCTCAGCTTCACCGACGTCTTCGTGCCCGATGAGAACCTCATCGGCGGCGAGGAGGGCAAGGGCTTCATCCAGCTGATGATGAACCTGCCGCTCGAGCGCCTGTCGATCGGCGTCGCCGGCGCGGCCGCCGCGCAGGCCGGTGTCGAATGGACCATCGCGTACACGAAGGACCGCGAGGCCTTCGGTCAGCGGATCATCGACTTCCAGAACACGCGCTTCGCGATGGCCGACCTCGTCACGACGGTCGACGTCATGTGGGCCTACATCGACCGCGCGATCGCCCTCTACGGCGATAACAAGCTCTCGGCGGAGGATGCCGCCCAGGTCAAGTTCTGGGCCACCGAGCGTGAGTGGGAGGTGCTCGACGCCTGCGTCCAGCTGCACGGCGGCTACGGCTACATCATGGAGTACCCGATCGCGCGCGCGTTCCTCGATGCCCGCGTGCACCGCATCTACGGCGGCACGAACGAGATCATGCGCGACATCGTCTCGCGCCGTATCGCCGGCAAGCGCTGAGTCCCGAAGGCTGCCTTTAGTCGCGTCTTAGGCGCGATTAAGGGAGGCGGGGTGTCATCGACGCATGCGCATTCGACACCTCCGCCTCACTCTCTCGCTCGCCCTCGTCTCGGTCGGTGCCCTCGTTCTGGCGGGATGCGTCGCGCCGGCCGTCGAGGAGGGGCGAGAGGGGACGGATGCCGCAGGCGCCGCGACCTCGACGGCCAGCTTCTGGGACTCCTCGACGGTGCATGCGATCTCGGTCGACGTGGATGAGGATGCGCTCGCCCAGCTTCTGAAGACGTACGGGAGCACGGGTGACAAGGAGTGGATCGAGGTCACCGTCACGATCGATGGCCAGGTCTACGAGCGCGCGGGGCTGAAGCTGAAAGGCAATTCGTCGCTGAAGAGCGTCACGAGCGATGACGACCCCAGCGGCATCCCGTGGGTCATCCGGCTCGACAAGTTCGTCGACGACCAGAACCACGAGGGCATCACCGAGTTCGTCGTCCGAGGCAACAGCTCCGAGACATCGCTCAACGAAGCCGTCGCACTCGATCTCCTCGACCGGGCGGGGCTCGCCAGCGAGCAGGCCGCGGCCACGCGGTTCACGATCGGGGGGTCCACGTCGCTACGCCTCGTCGTCGAGAACCCGGGCGAAAGCTGGAACGAGTCCACCCTCGGCGCGACCGCGCTCTACAAGGCCGAGTCGGGCGGGGATTACTCCTACCGCGGCGACGACGCGGAGTCCTACACGGACGTCTTCGATCAGGAGGCGGGCGAAGACGATCTCAGTCCGCTCATCTCGTTCCTGGAGTTCATCAACGATTCCGACGACGACACGTTCAGCGCCGAGCTGTCGGAGCACCTCGATGTGACGGAGTTCGCCACCTACCTCGCGTTCCAGGACCTCGGCGACAACTTCGACGACATCGACGGGCCGGGCAACAACTCCTACCTCGCCTACGATGCGGACACCGACCTGATGACCGTCGTCAACTGGGACCTCAATCTCGCCTTCGGCGCTTCGCCAGGGGATGCCGGGGCAGGCGGTGCCCGCGGTGACGGGATGGCGATGCCCGACCGCGGCGACGCGGGAGCGCCCGAGGGTGATGCCGGGGCGGACCGACCCGCCCGGCCGGACGATACCGGTGGTGTCGCCGGGCCGGAGATGGGCGGAGGCGGGGGTCGCGGCGGCTCCAACATCCTGGCCACGCGCTTCCTCGCCGACGAGGACTTCCACGCGCTGTACGAGAGCGAGCTGGAGAGACTGCGCGACCTCTTCTACGGATCAGGGGCCGCGGAGGAGATCCTCCAGACGTGGTCGGACGCGCTCGTGGCCGGTGCCGGCGACCTCGTCGACGCCGACGTCATCGCCTCGGATGCCGCGGATCTGACGGCCTCCTTCGAACGCCTCGCTGACTGACGTCTACCGAGGTCCCGATCGGGCCGGAAACGATGCGCTGTTTCCCGGCCCGATCGGGACCTCGATCGCGCGCGGCTTCTTACTTGGCGACGAGCGTCGTCTCGAAGCTGTAGAGGTCGGGGCGGTAGCAGTGGTGGCCGTACTCGAAGGCGCGGCCCGAGTCGTCGAACGCGACGCGCTCCATCGTGAGAACGGGACCCGCGGTGTCGATGTCGAGGAGTTCGCCCTCGTCGCCGCGCGCGCTGCGTGCGCCGATCTTCTGCTTGGCGACGCGGATGGTGATGCCACGCGCGCGAAGGATCTCGTAGAGGCCGTGCTCCTCGAGCTGCTCGCGGGTGATGTCGGCGAACTCCGGCGGCAGGTAGTTCTCGAGCACGGCGACGGGCACTCCGTCGGTGCTCCGCTGCCGACGGACGAAGAGGACGTCATCGCCGGGCGTCAGGCCGAGGCTGTGGGCGACGACGTCGGTGGCCGGGATGACCTCGTGCCCGAGGACGCGGGTCGCGGGGACGTGCGAGGAGTTCTTGAGGTCCTCGTAGAGGCTCGTCAGCTCGACCGCTCGCGTCACCTGCCCTTGGACGACCTGCGTGCCGATGCCCCGGCGTCGCACGAGGAGTCCCTTGTCGACGAGCTCCTGGATCGCGCGGCGGATGGTGGGGCGGGAGAGGCCGAGGCGCTGGCCGATCGCGATCTCGTTCTCGAGGCGTCCGCCGGCCGGGATCGCCCCGGAGTGGATGGCGGCCTCGAGCCGGCTGGACACCTGGAAATACAGCGGCACGGGACCGGTGCGGTCGAGGTCGGTGAAGAGTTCCGCGGGCCAGTAGGTGTCGGCATCGACCACAGCCCTCACACTCCTTCTGATGGATGACGGGTGTCGTCGGCGTTTGTACCGACAACATCACGTGACAGGCTAACGGCACATCGGTCCTGGCCTCCGGATTTGTCTATGTGTTATTGTTAGGACATGTTCGCGCCTCGAGACACGACCGTCGGATGACCTCTCGCGCCACCGCCCCCGAGGTCCTGTCGCTCGGCCGTCTCGGCGTCGACATCTACCCGCTGCAGATCGGTGTCGGCCTCGAAGAGGTCTCGTCGTTCGGCAAGTTCCTCGGCGGAAGCGCGGCCAACGTCGCCGTCGCAGCCGCCCGCTACGGGCACGACGTCTCGCTCGTCTCGCGCGTCGGCGACGACCCGTTCGGCCGCTACCTCCGCGCCGAACTGGACCGCCTCTCGGTCGACCCGACGCTCGTCGCCGTCGACGGCACCTACAAGACGCCGCTCACCGTCTGCGAGATCTTCCCGCCCGACGACTTCCCGCTGTACTTCTACCGCGAACCGAAGGCGCCCGACCTCGAGGTGACGCCCGACCAGCTGCCGGACGACGTGCTGGCGGAGGCATCCATCTTCTGGCTCACGGTCACCGGCCTCAGCCAGGAGCCGAGCCGGTCCACTCACTTCGACGCCCTGCGTCGCCGCGGCCGCGCGCGCCACACCGTTCTCGACCTCGACTACCGGCCCATGTTCTGGCCCGATCCCGCCGAGGCGAGCGCGCAGGTGTCCGCCGCCCTCGAACACGTGACGGTCGCCGTGGGCAACCGCGAGGAGTGCGAGGTCGCCGTCGGCGAGACCGACCCGATGCGGGCGGCCGACGCCCTGCTCGAGCGCGGCGTCGAGCTGGCGATCGTGAAGCAGGGACCCGAGGGCGTCTTCGCGAAGACCCGCACCGAGACCGTCGTCGCGCCGCCGCATCCCGTCGACGTGGTCAACGGGCTCGGCGCCGGAGACGCGTTCGGCGGTGCCCTCTGTCACGGCCTGCTGCTCGGCTGGGACCTGGAGCGGATCCTCCGCTTCGCGAATGCGGCCGGCGCCATCGTGGCGTCGCGCCTGGAATGTTCGACGGCGATGCCGACGACCGACGAGGTCGAGGCGATCCTGAGCGCGGGGAGCGCGACATGAGCGACCGAGTCATCAGCGAGGCCGCCTTCGCGCGTCTGCGCGAGTTGCGCGCTTTCGACCCCGAGGCGATCCGGCACGCTGTCGCGACCCGCACCCGGCGCCACCTCGACACCGGCGACGGCCGCCTCTTCATCGTCGCTGCGGATCACCCCGCCCGCGGTGCACTGGCCGTGGGGTCGGATGCCGCGGCCATGGCCGACCGCTACGAGCTGATCGAGCGCCTTGCCATCGCGCTCAGCCGCCCCGGGGTCGACGGTGTCCTCGGCACCCCCGATGTGATCGACGACCTCGCCGCCCTGGGCCTGCTCGACGGCAAGATCGTCGTCGGCTCGATGAACCGCGGCGGCCTGCGGGGATCCTCCTTCGAGATGGACGACCGCTACGGCGCCTACGACGTGCCCTCGATGATCTCCGCGAACCTCGACTTCGCGAAGGTGCTCATGCGCATCAACCTCGAGGACCCGGCGACGGCCGCGACCCTCGAGGCGACGGCGCACGCCGTGACCGCGGCGGCGGGCGCCGGCATCCCGATCATGCTCGAGCCGTTCATGAGCTCGTGGCGAGACGGCCGCATCGTCAACGACCTGTCGACGGATGCCGTGGTCCTGTCGGTCGCGATCGCGTCGGGCCTCGGCGGGTCGAGCGCGTACACGTGGATGAAGCTGCCCGTCGTGCCCGACATGGAGCGGGTCATGGCGGCAACGACCCTCCCGACGCTGCTCCTCGGCGGGGACTCGGGGGAGGACCCCGACACCACCTTCGCCTCATGGCAGGATGCCCTCGCGCTTCCCGGTGTCCGCGGACTCACCGTCGGCCGGACCCTCCTCTACCCGCCCGACGGCGACACCGCGGCTGCGGTCGACATCGCGGCCGGTCTCGTCCACTCCTCCCTCGTCACGAAGGAACACTCATGAGCACCCTCTCCACCCAGACCCGCGTCATCGGCCACTGGATCGGCGGCGCGCACCGTGCCTCGACGAGCGGGCGGACGGCTCCGGTGTACAACCCGGCGACGGGCGCGGTGCAGGCAGAGGTCGCCCTGGCCGACCAGGCCGAGATCGACGAGGCGATCGCCGCGGCCGAAGAGGGCTTCCGCGTGTGGTCCGCGTTCTCGATCGCGAAGCGTCAGGGCGTGCTCTTCGCGTTCCGCGAGCTGCTGAACGCACGCAAGGGCGAGCTGGCCGAGCTCATCACGAGCGAGCACGGCAAGGTCGTCTCGGACGCCATGGGCGAGATCCTCCGCGGCCAGGAGGTCGTCGAGCTCGCAACCGGGTTCCCGCACCTCATCAAGGGTGCGTACTCCGAGAACGCGTCGACCGGCGTCGACGTCTTCTCGATCAAGCAGCCCCTCGGCGTCGTCGGTGTCATCTCGCCCTTCAACTTCCCCGTCATGGTGCCGCTCTGGTTCGCCCCGATCGCGATCGCAGCCGGCAACGCGGTCGTCCTCAAGCCCAGCGAGAAGGACCCGTCGGCCGCGCTCTGGCTCGCCGAGCTGTGGGCGGAGGCGGGCTTGCCGGCCGGCGTCTTCACGGTGCTGCAGGGCGACAAGCTCGCCGTCGACGGGCTGCTGCACAGCCCCGTCGTGCAGTCGATCTCGTTCGTCGGCTCGACTCCGATCGCGCAGTACATCTACGAGACCGCATCGCGGAACGGCAAGCGCGTGCAGGCCCTCGGCGGCGCGAAGAACCACATGCTCGTGCTCCCCGACGCCGACCTCGACCTCGTCGCCGACCAGGCGGTCAACGCGGGCTTCGGCGCGGCGGGCGAGCGGTGCATGGCGATCAGCGTCGTCCTCGCTGTCGAGCCGGTCGCCGACGAGCTGATCGCCAAGGTGACCGAGCGCATCGCGAAGCTCCGCATCGGCAACGGCGCGGGCCAGGACGGCGTCGAGCCCGACATGGGACCGCTCATCACCGACGTCCACCGCGACAAGGTGTCCTCCTACGTCGACATCGCCGAGGCCGACGGCGCGACGGTCGTGGTCGACGGTCGCGGGTTCACGGTCGACGGCCACGAGGACGGGTTCTTCTTCGGACCCACCCTCCTCGACCACGTCCCGACGACCTCCCGCGCCTATACCGAGGAAATCTTCGGACCCGTCCTCTCGGTCGTCCGCGTCGAGAGCTACGACGAGGGCCTCGCGCTCATCAACTCGGGCGAGTTCGGCAACGGCACCGCGATCTTCACCAACGACGGCGGCGCCGCGCGCCGGTTCCAGCACGAGGTGCAGGTGGGCATGATCGGCATCAACGTGCCGATCCCCGTCCCCGTCGCGTACCACTCGTTCGGTGGCTGGAAGAAGTCGCTGTTCGGCGACGCGAAAGCGTACGGTGTCCACGGGTTCGACTTCTTCACCCGTGAGAAGGCGATCACCAGCCGGTGGCTCGACCCCGCCACGCGTGCCCTCGGCGAGCACGGCGGCATCAACCTCGGCTTCCCCCAGAACACCTGATCGCACGCCGCCCGGCGGCGGCATCCCGAGAGCGCGAAGATGAGCATCGAGAACACCTGGTTCCACCGCCGCGGCGACCTCGCCGCAGACGGCTGGGAGAGCGTCGTCGGCCGGGGCACCCCCGGCTGGCAGCACACCGGCATCCGTGTCGCCGACCTCGCGGACGGCGATGCCGTCGAGCTGGCCGAGACCGACGTCGAGCGCATCATCGTGCCGCTCGCGGGCTCGTTCGAGGTCGACCATGCAGACGGCGACGACAGCGCACGGACGACGCTGCAGGGTCGTCGGTCGGTCTTCGCCGGCCCGACCGACGTGGTCTACCTCCCGGTCGGACGGACGGCGACGCTCACAGGCCGCGGCCGTGTGGCCGTCGCGGAGGCCCCGGCATCCGTCCGCCATCCGTGGCGCCACATCGCCGCGGCGGAGACCCCCGTCGAGCTGCGCGGCGCGGGATCGTCGAGCCGACAGGTGCACAACTTCGGGACGCCGCAGGCGCTGGATGCCGACCGCCTCATCGTCTGCGAAGTGATCACCCCCGCCGACAACTGGTCGTCGTACCCGCCGCACAAGCACGACGAGCACGTCCCGGGGCACGAGTCGCGCCTCGAGGAGATCTACTACTTCGAGTCGGCGCCGGTCGCGGGGTCGGCGGCCGCCGAGGACAGTGCCTTCGGGATGTTCAGCACCTACTCCTCGCCCGCGGGCGAAATCGACATCGCCGCGATGGTGCGGACGGGCGACATCGCCCTCGTGCCCTACGGCTACCACGGCCCCGCCGTCGCCGCGCCGGGCTACGACCTGTACTACCTGAACGTCATGGCCGGGCCCGACCCCGGCCGGGCGTGGCTCATCAGCGACGACCCCGCGCACGCGTGGGTCCGCGACACCTGGACGGAGCAGGACGTCGATCCGCGGCTCCCGTACCCGACCGAGGAAGGCCGATCCTGATGGCAGAGACGAAGCGGATGACGGTCAGCCAGGCGCTCATCGAGTTCCTGGCCCACCAGTGGACGGTCGACGGCGACGTGCGCGAGCGCACGATCCCCGGGGTCTTCGGCATCTTCGGTCACGGCAACGTCGCCGGCATCGGCCAGGCGCTCACTCAGCTGAACGTCCACGATCCCGACCTCATGCCGTATCACCAGGCCCGCAACGAGCAGGCGATGGTGCACCAGGCCGTCGGCTACGCGCGGATGCACCGCCGCCGCGGCACGTATGCCGCCGCGGCATCCGTCGGTCCGGGCGCGGCCAACATGCTCACGGGAGCCGCCCTCGCGACGACCAACCGCCTTCCCGCGCTGCTCCTGCCGAGCGACACGTTCGCGACCCGCGTCGCCGACCCCGTCCTGCAGCAGCTCGAGCAGCCCTGGGACATCGGGCTCACGGTCAACGACGCGTTCCGCCCGCTCTCGAAGTTCTTCGACCGCGTGCAGCGGCCCGAGCAGCTCTACTCGATCGCGCTCGCCGCGATGCGGGTGCTGACCGACCCCGCCGAGACCGGCGCCGTCACGATCGCCCTCCCCGAGGACGTGCAGGCCGAGGCGCTCGACGTGCCCATCGAGTTCCTGCAGGACCGCGAGTGGCACATCCGCCGTCCGCTCCCCGAGCGCGGACCTCTCGAGCGCGCGGTCGCCGCGATCCGCTCGGCGAAGACCCCGTTCATCGTGGCCGGCGGTGGGGTCATCTACTCCGAGGCGGAGGAGCAGCTCCGCGCGTTCGTCGAGGCCACCGGCATCCCCGTCGGGACGACCCAGGCCGGCGGCGGATCCCTCGCGTGGGACCACCCGCAGTACCTCGGCGGCGTCGGCGCGACGGGCTCGCTCGCGGCCAACCGCCTGGCGGCCGAGGCCGACGTCGTCATCGGGATCGGCACCCGCTACAGCGACTTCACCACCGCATCGCGGACGGCCTTCCAGAACCCGGACGTCGTCTTCGTCAACATCAACGTCGCCGCCTTCGACGCCTACAAGCACGGCTCGGAGCTGCCCGTCGTCGCCGACGCCCGCGAAGCACTGGTCGCGCTGACGCGGGACCTCGAGGGCTTCCGCGTCACGGCCGACCACGCCGAGCGGATCGCCCGACAGAAGGCGGAGTGGGACGAGATCGTCGACCGCGCGTTCGCGCCGTCGGGTGCCGACCGTCCCGGTCAGCCCGAGATCATCCACGCCGTGCACGCCGTGACCGACCCCCGCGACGTCATCGTGCAGGCGGCCGGATCGCTCCCCGGCGACCTCCACAAGCTGTGGCGCGTGCGGGACCCGCTCGGCTACCACGTCGAATACGCGTTCTCGTGCATGGGCTACGAGATCGCCGGCGGGCTCGGCGCGAAGCGCGGGCTCGTCGCCGCGGGGGATGACCGCGACGTCGTCGTCATGGTGGGCGACGGGTCGTACCTGATGCTCAACAGCGAGCTCGTCACGGCGGTCGCCGAAGGCATCAAGATCATCGTGGTCCTCATCCAGAACCACGGCTTCGCCTCGATCGGTCACCTCTCCGAGACGGTCGGGTCGCAGCGCTTCGGCACGCAGTACCGCACCTACGACCCCGCCGCGAAGAACTTCCAGGGTGGCGACGTCCTCCCCGTCGACCTCGCCATGAACGCCCGCAGCTACGGCCTCGACGTCGTCGAGATCGCCGAAGGACCGGATGCCGCGGCGAACCTGACCGATGCCGTCGCCGCCGCGAAGGCATCCGATCGGTCGACGTTCATCCACATCAACAGCGATCCGCTCGTCTACGCTCCCGACAACGCCGGGTGGTGGGACGTGCCCGTCCCGGAAGTGTCGACCATCGAGTCCACGCAGCAGGCCCGCGAGGCCTACGTCGGCGAACGCGCCGCGCAGCGCCCCCTCCTCGGCGGAGGTCAGCGATGAAGGCGGTCGTCGCCGGCGCTCCGGTCAGCTTCGGTGTCTTCGAGCTCACCCCGGAGGGCGCCGAGACGATCTCGCCCGACGCGATGATGGCGGCGCTCGCCGAGGCGGACTACGCCGGCATCGACCTGGGCCCCCTCGGGTTCCTCGGTGAGGACGCCGCCCTCCGGGGCCGCCTCGAGCGGTTCGGCCTCGGGCTCGCCGGCGGTTGGGTCCAGCTGCCGTTCTCGGACGACGACGCCTTCGCCGCCGCCCTGCCCGACCTGCGCGCGGCGCTCCGCCAGTTCTCGGCGGGTGCCGAGGCCGGCGCCGGCCCCCTGCCGCTTCCGACGCTCGCCGACGACGGGTCGTCGCTCCGCCGCGGTGCCCCGGGTCGCGGCGCCGAGGTCGACCGGCTCGACACGGATGCCTGGGGCCGCCTCACCGACAACGTCGCCCGCGCCGCGCGCATCGTCCGGGGCGCCGGCTTCGAGCCGACGTTCCACCACCACGCGGGGACCTTCGTCGAGTCGCCCGACGAGATCGACCGGTTCGTCGCCGACACCGACGTCGACCTCACCCTCGACACCGGACACCTCTTCATCGCGGGCGGCGATCCGCTCGCCGCCGTCGAGCGCTGGGGCGACCGCATCAACCACCTGCACCTCAAGGACGTCGACCTCGCCGCGCTCCGACGGGTCCTCGCCGCAGGCGGGGGGATGCCGGAGGTCTGGTCGGGCGGCTCGTTCGTCGCCTTCGGCCAGGGCGACATCGACCTCGCCGCCGTCATGACCGCCCTCGACGCCCGCGGGTACGAGGGCTGGGTCGTCGTCGAGCAGGACGTGCTCAACGGACCCGACGTCGCCCTCGACGCCTTCGTCACCGCCCGCTCCGCCGATCAGGTCACCAACCGCGACGCCCTGCGCGCCTGGGTCTGACACCGAATCCCTCTCTCGACGAACAGGAACGACATGACCGCCACCCCCGTCCGCTTCGGACTCTTCGGCTCCGGACGCATCGGTCAGGTGCACGCCGCGAGCATCGCCGCCTCACCCGACGCCGAGCTCGCGTGGATCGCCGACCCGTTCATCGACGGGGCCGAGCGGCTCGCCGCCCAGTACGGCGGCAAGACCACGACCGATCCCGCCGAGGTGTTCGCCTCGGGCGAGGTCGACGCGGTGCTCGTCGCCTCGCCGACCCCGACGCACGTCGACCTCATCCGCGCCGCGGTGGAGGCCGGCATCCCGGTCCTCTGCGAGAAGCCGATCGACCTCGACATCGCCCGCGTCGAGGCACTCCGCCCCGTCGTCGCCGCAGCCGGGGTGCCCGTCGCGCTCGGGTTCAACCGTCGGTTCGACCCCGGCTTCCACACGGCGCGTTCGCGCGTCGCTGCGGGCGAGATCGGCCGCCTCGAGCAGCTGACGATCATCAGCCGCGACCCCTCGGCGCCGCCGGCGTCGTACGTCGCCGTGTCGGGCGGCATCTTCCGCGACATGACGATCCACGACTTCGACATGGCGCGCTACTTCCTGCCCGACATCGTGCAGGTCACCGCCTTCGGCACGACGACCTTCGACGACGGCGCCCGCGAGCACGGCGACTTCGACACGACCACCGCCATCCTCAAGTCCGCCTCGGGTGCGCTCGTCACGATCATCAACTCGCGCCACAGCACGACCGGGTACGACCAGCGCATCGAGGCGTACGGCAGCGACGGCGACCTCACCGTCGCCAATCAGGGCACGAGCCTCGTGAGCCTGTCGAACGCGAACGGTGTCGCCGCCGGTGCGCCGTTCGAGGCATCCATGGTCACCCGCTACACCCCCTCGTACCGGGCCGAGCTGGCGGAGTTCCTCAAGCTGGTGCGCGGCGAGGAGTCCGCGAGCCCGACGTTCGACGACGGCCGCGCCGCGCTGCTTTTGGCAGACGCGGCGCAGCGCTCGGCGACCGAGGGTGTGTCGGTCGCCGTCGACCTGACCTGACGTCGTGATGAGGTCCCGATCGGGCCGGGTGAGCGCACGCGTTTCCCGGCCGGATCGGGACCTCGCCGTCGCTGCCCCGTACGATCGACCCTCGTGAGGGATGCCGCCGACGATCGCCGCTCGTGGGCGTTCCCCGTCGTGGCCCTCGGGGCGGGACTCGCCCTGTTCGCCCTCGCCGTGGCGGTCGTCCTCGTGACGTCCGACCTGGACATCTGGTCGATCCTGCTGGCCGTCGTCGGCGGATGGGCGCTCGGTGCCGCTTTCGTCGGCGCGGTCGAGCGTCTCGGTGCGGCGGGCCTGATCGTCCACGTCGTCGTCGCGATCGCGGCGGGAGCCGTGCTCGCCACCGTCGGCTCGTGGGGCGGCCCGCAGGGCACCCCGGTGCTGCGCGCGGTCGTCGTCGCCGGCGGGATCGCTCTCGCCCCGGCATCCGCGTGGATCTGGATCGCCCTCTTCGGACGCGTCCTCGGCCGCATCCGGGTCGGGCGGCGACCATCGCCGCCGTCGACTCTCGATTGGCGTGCTGCGCCGGCGGGAGGCGCCGCCGTGGAGGTCCGCGCGGTGTCGATGTCGATGCGTGGCCTCGCTGCGGGGATCGTCCTCGCGATCATCGCCGCCGCCGTCCCCGTCATCGCCGTGCTGATCGGCCTCTCGGACGTCCTCCCGCGGCTCGGGCCCCGCTCCCTCGTCATCCTGGTCGCGCTTCCCTTCGCGGGGCTCGCCTACCTCGCTCTGTGGGCCGTCGTCCAGCGCCGGTCGGCGACATACACGATCACGTTCGGTGCCTCTGACGTGCGCATCGCGAACGCCGGGCGCGAGGAGCGGTTCGCCTACCGCGACATCGATCTGCTCCGCTGGCGCGAGCGCGGCGAGTACGCGCGCCTCGAGGTGCGGACCGCCACGACGCACCGCACTCTGCTCGTGGGACTCACCCGCACCCCCGCCCTGCCACCCCTGTCGCGGCGGACGGTCGGCCTGTTCGAGGCCGAGGGGCTCACCGCGCAGGTCTCGCGCGACCGCGCGCTCACGACCTACCGGCGCTGAGCCGCTGTCGAAGTCCCGTTCGGGCCGGGAATGCGCGCCCGTTTCCCGGCCCGATCGGGACCTCGCCCCTCCTCAGGCCTCGGACCGTACGGGATGCGGCTGCTCCCGCATGCCCCACGGCGAGCCGTAGCCCTCGGGCTTCGGTGCGGCGAGCAGCTCGAGAAACGGCTTCGCGTCGAACGCCTCGGGACCGAGCACGCCCGTCCCCGACCAGGTGCCGCGGGCGAGCAGCTCGAGCGCGATGACGGGGTTGATCGCCGTCTGCCAGACGACGGCCTGCGAGTTGTCCTCGCGCATCGTCTGCTCGTTGTCGGCCACGTGGTACAGGTACGTCGAGCGCGGCTGCCCGTCCTTGCCGGTTCCCGTCACCCACACGCCGGCGCACGTCTTACCGCTCATCTTGTCGCCGATGGTGGCCGGGTCGGGGAGGGCCGCCGCCACGACGTCGCGCGGTGAGACCTGCACCCCCTTCACGGTCAGCGGGTCGGTCTTGTCGAGGCCGAGCTTGTTGAGCACCCGCAGCACCTCGATGAACTCGTCGCCGAGGCCGTACTTGAATGTCACGCGCTTGGCCTTCGTCCACCGCGGCATGAGGAGCACCTCTTCGTGCTCGACGTTGACGCACTCGACCGGTCCGATCCCGTCGGGGAAGTCGAACACCTCCGGCTCGCTGAAGGGCTCGGTGACGTACCAGCCCTTGCCCTCCTCGTAGATCACGGGCGGGTTCAGGCACTCCTCGATCGTCGTCCAGATCGAGAACGAGGGCGCGAAGTCGTACCCCGCGACGACGAGGTTCGCGCCGTCGCGCACGCCCAGCTCGTCGATCTCGTCGAACAGCTCGTCCTCCGCGTAGCGGGCGAACACGTCCGACAGGCCCGGCTCGACGCCGATCCCGACGAGCGCCAGGCGCCCGGCATCCTGCCACTCCTGCTCCTTCGCGAACTGCGCGTCGCCGAGCTTGACGCCCACCTCCTCATACGGGCGATCCGGATGCCGCTGCGACAGGCTCATGGCCATGTCGAGGTACGTCGCCCCGGCCGCGAACGCGCCGTCGAAGATCGGCATGACGAACCGCGGGTCGACGGCGTTCAGCACGTGGGTGGCGGAGTGCTCGCGGAGGAGGGATGCCACGGACTCGGCGTTCGAGGCATCCACCTGCGCCGCGGCGAACCGCTCGTCGCCGAGCTCGTCCACGAGCGCCTGCGGGCGGGCCGGGTCGTAGTCGGCGATGACGACGGTCTCGAAGAAATCGCGTCGGCGGAGGATGCGGGCGGCGGCACTGCCGACACCGCCCGCGCCGATGATGAGGATGCGCATGCGGAGGGTTCCTTTCGGGCGGTCAGATGCCGCCGTCGATCGAACGGGGGAGCGAGCTGGTGTCGTCGGGGACGAGGACGGGGGTGTCGCGGTTGAGGCTCTCGCCGCGGAAGAAGCGCTTGGCCCGAGGGAAGAAGAACCAGACGACCATGAGGACCGCGCCCAGCGCGAGCGCCCCGATGCCGACCACGAACGTCGAGCCGACCCCGAGCAGAGTGCCGTAGTAGCTGTAGTCGGGGGCCAGCATGTCGATCGCCGACTGGATGAACGCGTACGTCAGCATGAGCGCGCCGATGAGCGGGAACAGCCCCTTGAAGAAGAAGTCGCGCGCGGAGCGGAAGAGGTCGGCCCGGAAGTACCAGACGCACGCGTACCCCGTGATGGCGTAGTAGAAGGCGATCGCGAGGCCGAGGGAGAGGATCGTGTCCTGCAGGATCGCGTCGCTGATCGTCGTCATCACGACGTAGTAGACGATCGCGACGACGCCCATGACGAGCGTCGAGAACGACGGGGTCCGGTAGTCGGGGTGGACGTCCTTGAACTTCGCGGGCAGCGCCCGGTAGACGCCCATCGCGAGGGTGCCGCGGGCGGTCGGGAGGATCGTGGTCTGCGTCGACGACACGGCCGAGATGAGCACCGCCACCACCAGAAGCCACCCCCACGGACCGAGCAGTCCGTCGCGGATGCCGAGGAAGAAGTCGTCCGCGTTCTCGGGATTGCCGAGCCCGCCGCCCTCTTCGCCGATGCCCGCGTACATCATCGCGGCGATCGTGACTGAGACGTAGGTGACGAGCAGGAGCACGCAGGTGAGCAGGGCCGCCAGTCCCGGGATGCGCTTGGGGTCCTTCGTCTCCTCGTTGAGGGCGAGGCACGTGTCCCAGCCCCAGTAGATGAAGATCGCGAGCAGGATCGCCTCGACGAACCCGCCCCAGTCGCCGAAGGCGAACGGGTTCAGCCACTCCCAGCTGAACGGCGTCGCCGCCGGTGCGTCGCCAGCGAAGAACTGCGTCAGGGCGGCGATGACGAAGACGATGAGGGCGAGGTACTGGATGCCGAGCAGCACGTTCTGGATGCGCTCGCCGATCTCGACCCCCCGCCACGAGATCCAGGTCATCGCCGCGATGAAGGCGACGGCCACGACGATGATGCGCCAGTCGTTCTGCTCCTCGAACTCCTGCCCGAGGAGCGCCCAGAAGTACACCGAGCCGACCTGAGCGAGGTTCGCGAGCACGATCATGCCGGCGATCGCGACGCCCCATCCGCCCATCCAGCCGACCCACGGCCCGAACGCCTTGGTCGCCCACGTGAACGCCGTCCCGCAGTCGGGGACGGCGTTGTTGAGCTCGCGGTAGGCGAAGGCGATGAGCAGCATCGGGATGAACGCGATCACGAACGCGATCGGCGCCTGCCCGCCGACGGCGAGGACGACGTAGCCGAGCGTCGCGACGAGCGAATAGACCGGCGCGGTCGAGGCCAGGCCGATGACGGTCGAGCCCCAGAGGCCGAGCGTGCCGGCGGCGAGCCCCTTGCCGTCCGGCCGGGTCAGGTGAACGGGTGTCGTGGTCACGCGGGCCTCCTCAGAAACGCGAGCCGCTCCCGCGATCGGGTGCGGCCTGCGGCATCGGGAGCGTCGGGCCCTGCGGGAAAGTTGCCTCACAGTAGCACCGGGTTCCTCGCGGCACGAGACCCGATTTCAGGAGGCCCGGTGCGCTCAGAGACCCCAGGGGAACAGCGCCGCGAGCGTCGCCGCCGACACCGCCCAGAACGCCAGCACGAAGACGGTGTCGCGGCGCCGCCAGGGCAGCAGGTACCGCTCGGTGCGGTCGGGGTGGGCGCCGAAGGCGCGGGCGTCCATCGCCAGGGCCACGCGCTCCGCGTGCCGGATCGCTCCGGCCAGCAGCGGCACCACGTAGCCGGCGCCACGGGCGACGGCGGCGAACGGGCCGCGTCCGCCGTGCGCGCCCCGCACCCGATGCGCCTGGCGGATCAGTTCGAGCTCGTAGGCGAACCGCGGCACGAAGCGGATCGCCGCGAGCGCCGCGTAGCCGATGCGGTACGGCACGCGCAGCTGCTGCACGGATGCGCGGACGAGGTCCGGCCCCGTCGTCGTGAGGCCGGCGATGAGCCCCAGGGCGAGGATCGCGGCGAGCCGTGCGCCCGTCGCGAGACCCACCTCGACCGCGCCGGCGTGCAGGGTCCACGCGCCGACCCGCAGCACCGCCGGGGTGTCGTCGACGAGCGCGGCATCGACCCACAGTCCGAGCGCGAGACCCATGATCGCCGCACCGATCGGGAGGCCGACGAACAACAGGGCGGCGACGCGCCACGACATCCGTCTGCCGACGAGGAGCAGCAGATAGGCCAGCGCGAGGAACGTGAGCGGCGTGACGAGGTCACGCGCGACCACGAGCACGATCATCGCCGGAAGCGGCGCAGCCAGCTTCGCGAGCGGCGAGAGATGGGCGAGGAAGCCCGGCGATCCGGCCGCGGAGGGGTCGACCGTCATCCGCGTCCTCCGGCGAGGTCGCGGAGCGCCGTGATCCCTGCGAGCTGCGGATGCCGGGTGACGCCCCGCAGCGCCCGTTGCAGCGCGGGGCGCCGCAGCCCCGCCTCGCGGAGCAGGGCCTCGTCGGCGAAGACGTCGCGGGTCGCGGCATCCGCCCTGATCCGACCGTCGTGCACGACGACGGTGCGCTCGGCGTACTCGGCGACCAGCTGCATGTCGTGCGTCACGACGATGACCGTCGTGCCCGCCTCGTTGAGGTCGCGGAGCAGCTGCAGCAGCTCGTCGGCGCGCGCGCGGTCCTGCCCGAACGTCGGCTCGTCGAGAGCGAGCACGGGCGCGCCGGCGATGAGCGCCGTGCCGACGGAGAGGCGCCGCTTCTGGCCGCCGGAGAGCAGGAACGGGTGCACGTCGGCCTTGGCCTCGAGGCCGAACCGCGCGAGCATCCGCGTCGTGCGGGTGCGGATCTCGGCGTCTTCGAGGCCGCGGCCGCGCAGGCCGTGGGCGAGCTCGTCGAAGACGGTGTGGGCGATGAACTGGTGCTCGGGGTTCTGGAAGACGAAACCGATCCGGCGCGACAGGTCGCGGAGCGCGGTGGTCGCGGGGTCGGCGCCGTCGACCCGCACGGTGCCATGGGGCGGTGCGAGCACGCCCGCGATCGCCTGCACGAGGGTCGTCTTGCCGGCCCCGTTCGCACCGACGACGGCGACGAACTCGCCTGCCCCGATCGTCAGGTCGACGTCGTGCAGCACCGTCCGCCGCCCGCGCCGCAGCGTCAGGCCGCTCACCTCGACCGCCGGGTGTGCCGAGTGCAGGTCGGGACGGGGCTCCGGGCGCTCTTCGACCCGCCCGAGCAGCGAATCACCTGCGCGGGGCACCGGAGCGTCGGCCGATTCGAGCGCCTCGTGCAGCTCGGGCGGGGTCAGGGGCAGCCGCGGCAGGTCCCAGCCCGCTCGGCGAAGGGCGAGGGCGGCCATCGTCGAGACGGGCAGCCACACGCCGAGGGCGTCGAGCTCATCGGCGCGGTCCCGCAGCACCTCGTCCACGCCGCCGTCGGCGATCGTGCGCCCGTCCGCGTCGAGCACGACGACCCGGTCGGTGAGCTCGGCGGCGGCGTCGAGGTCGTGCTCCACGAGCAGAACCGACCGGCCGTCGGCGGCGACGTCGCGGAGGGCCGCGTACACATCCTCGATGCCGGCCGGGTCGAGGTTCGCGGTCGGTTCGTCGAGGACGAGCAGCTCGGACCTCATCGCCAGCGCGCACGCGATCGCGAGCCGCTGCTTGCCTCCGCCCGATAGGCGGTCGGGGTTCTCCGCGCGCCTGTCCCACAGCCCGACCCGGCGGAGTGCCTGCTCGGTGCGGGCGAGCACCTCGGCCACCGGCATCTGCAGGTTCTCGGGACCGAAGGCGACCTCGTCGAAGACGCTCCCCGTCACGAGCTGCGCGTCGGGGTCCTGGAACACCATGCCGACGTGGCGAGCGAGGGTCGCCACCGGTGTCTCGCGGGTCGACAGGCCGCGCACCGTGACGGTCCCTTCGAGCCGCGCCGGCACGGCCTGCGGGATCAGCCCGTTGGACGCGAGCGCGAGGGTCGACTTCCCCGATCCGCTCGGACCCAGCAGCAGGACGACCTCACCGGGGCGAACGTCGAACGAGACGGATGCCGGTGCCGCGGCATCCGCTCCCTCGTGCGTGATCGCGACGCCGCGCAGATGCAGCAGCGGCGCCGGGTCGTCGGGCACGTCAGCCGGTCCTGACTCCGCGGGCGACGCCCGCCCGGCGCAGGCGCTCGCCGAGGGCGAGTCCCGCGGCCGTCCAGAGGATCGGGCCGGCGAGGGCGATGACCAGGTAGGCGATCTGGGCCCACACGGCGAGCTTGCCGAGGTCGGCGGCCGCGAAGACGACGGCGGCGACGAGGACGCCGATCACGAGGGCCGCGGTGAAGAAGCGCCACGCGCCCCACGAACGGTAGCGGGTGAGGGCGGCGACGCCCTCCTGGATCGCGCCGAACAGGAGGGCGGTGCCGACGAAGCGCCAAATCCATGCCGGGTTGACGGCGCTGGCGACGAGGGCGGCGAGCACGTGGGTCGTGAGGGCGACGAGCGGCAGGCGGAACACCTGCTGGGCGATGATCCCCGGCAGCACGTGCGATCCGAGCACGAGGCCGTACGCCCACGGGGCGCCGATGAGCACGAGAGGGGTGATCGCGCCCGCCACGCCGCCCAGGAGGCCGGTGGCCACCCCGAGCGCCGCGCATACGAGCAGCACGCGCGTGGACAGCAGGGGGGTCCGGGCCACGGTTTCAAGGCTATCCGCGCAGGGTGAACCGCCGGGCCGTGCGCGGGCCGTGGAAAACCGCTCAGAGACGCCGGCGACGTTTCGTGAGGCGCACCGTGGGCAGCGGGGGCGCCGGGATCCGCTCGTCGCCGTGCGTGACGACGTGTCCGAAACGCGGCGAGTCCGCCTCCCACTCGTCACGTGCGGCGACGATCTCCTCGTGGCTGCGCCCGACGAAGTTCCACCACATGACGATGTCGCTCTCGAACGGTTCGCCGCCGAGCACGAAGACCGTGACGTCGGTCGGTGCCTCGATCTCGATGACCTCTCGTGCGAGGCCCAGGTAGAGCAGGTCGTGGTCGCCGAGCGTCACGGACTCCTCGTCTCCGGCGTGGACGAGAGGAGCCCCGTCGACCCCGACGAGGGCGTGCTCCCACGCGGGGTTCAGTGGAATCCGCACCCGGGTCCCCGCGGGGATGAACACCTCCGCGCCGACGATCGGCGTGTACATCGTGGCGGGAGAGTGGATGCCGGCGAGCTCGCCGACCACGACGACCGCCGCTGCGCCGTCGCCCAGGTCCACGACGGGCAGGTCGGTGTGTCTCTCGAAATCGGGCCCGCCGTGGCGGCGCGACTCGGGGAGCGCGACCCAGAGCTGGAGGGCGTCGGTGACGGTGGGCTCGTCGCCCATCGAGTACTCGGAGTGGGCGATGCCCGCCCCGCTGGTCATGATGTTCAGCTGCCCGCGCTTGATGACGACGTCGGAGCCGATCGTGTCGCGGTGGCGGGTCTCGCCCGCGAAGGGCCACGTGACGGTCTGCAGCCCGATGTGCGGGTGGGGTTCGACGCGCATCGTCGTCACCTGAGGGCCGAACCGATCGAGGAAGCACCAGGCGCCGACCATCGGCAGCTCGCGCTGCGGCAGGGCGCGGTGCACCTGCATGCCGCGGACGCCGCCGAGGGGGACTTCGCGCGCGGTCAGCAGCAGTGCGCGCGGGCCGTCACAGGATGCCGGGGCGTCTACGGTCTCGGTCGGGTCGGCGTCGAGGCGGGTCATCCCTCACTCCGCGTCGGGGGAGGCGACCGTGAGGCCGGGGACGTCGTGCTCCGAGAGGTAGCCCGCGACGAACGGGCACTCGGGGACGACCGTCGCGTGCCGGTCGGCGAGGTCCGACAGGGCGTCGGCGACGAGGGTCGAGCCGAGACCCTGACCCTTGTAGGCCGGGTCGATCTTGGTGTGGGGCATCACGGTGCGGCCCGCGTCGTCGGTCGTGAAGAGCGTGTAACCCGCCACCGCCCCGTCGACGTGGATCTCGTAGCGGTTCTTCTCATCGTTGCGCGTGACCGTCGGTGCGGCGTCGTGTGCCACAGGGACCCCCTCTGTCGTGTGGGATCAACCGTAAGCGGCGTGACTGCCTTCCCGCCAGGACTGGACAGCGCGAGGTCCGACCGCTCGTCGCGCCGACCGTGCCGCTCGTCGCAGCGCCCATCGACCGCGCCCGGGGGAGCGGCATCCGTCTTCCTACCCTGACGTGTACGCAAAGACGCGCCCGAAGGAGTCGCCCATGTCTGCACCGTCGCGCCGTGGCAAGGCCGCCACGCTCGAACCCGATCCCTCCCTTCCCCCCGTCGCCCTCACCGAGGAGCAGAAGACCAAGGACGGCCGCTGGACGCCGCTGAAGATCGTCGTCTGGGCGCTCATCGCCCTCGCCGGTGGTCTCGGCTGGACGATGCTCGCGATCGTCCGCGGTGAGACCGTCAACGCGATCTGGTTCGTGTTCGCCGCCGTCGCGACCTACCTGATCGGCTACCGCTTCTATTCGAAGGTCATCGAGAAGCATCTGCTGCGCCCCGACGACCGTCGGGCCACCCCGGCAGAGGTGAAGCAGGATGGCAAGGACTACGTCCCCACCGACCGTCGCGTCCTCTACGGCCACCACTTCGCCGCTATCGCCGGTGCCGGCCCGCTCGTCGGTCCCGTGCTCGCGGCGCAGATGGGCTTCCTCCCCGGCACCATCTGGATCATCGTCGGCGTCGTGCTCGCCGGCGCCGTGCAGGACTACACCGTCCTGTTCTTCTCGATGCGCCGCGGTGGCCGGACGATCGGTCAGATGGCCCGCCAGGAGCTCGGCCGCATCGGCGGCACCGCCGCGATCGTCGCGTCGCTGCTGATCATGCTGATCATCGTCGCGATCCTCGCCCTCGTCGTCGTCAACGCGCTCGGCGAGAGCCCGTGGGGCGTCTTCTCGGTGTCGATGACGATCCCGATCGCCCTGTTCATGGGCCTCTACCTGCGGTACCTCCGCCCCGGCAAGGTCACCGAGGTCTCGATCATCGGCTTCGTCCTGCTGATCGCGGCGATCGTCGCCGGCGGCTGGGTCGCCGAGACCGCGTGGGGTCAGGAGTTCCTGCACCTCGACCGCAGTGTCATCGCCTGGGGCATCATCATCTACGGCTTCATCGCCGCGGTCCTCCCCGTCTGGCTGCTTCTCGCCCCGCGCGACTACCTGTCGACGTTCATGAAGATCGGCGTCATCGTGATGCTCGCGGGCGCGATCGTCCTCGTCCGTCCCGAGATCACCGTCCCCGCCGTCACCGACTTCGCGATCGCAGGAACCGGGCCGGTGTTCGCAGGTCCCCTGTTCCCGTTCCTGTTCGTGACCATCGCGTGCGGTGCGCTCTCGGGCTTCCACGCGCTCATCGCGTCGGGCACGACCCCCAAGCTCGTCGAGAAGGAGCGGCAGACGCGCTTCATCGGCTACGGCGGCATGATCATGGAGTCCTTCGTCGCGATCATGGCCCTCGTCGCCGCGATCTCGATCGACCAGGGCATCTACTACGCGATGAACGCCTCGGCCGCCTCGACGATGGGCACCGTGGAGGGCGCGGCCGCGTTCGTGAACTCGCTCGGCATCACCGGAGTGAACCTCACCCCCGACATGCTGACGAGCACCGCGGCGGCGGTCGGCGAGGAGTCGATCGTCTCGCGCACCGGTGGTGCGCCGACCCTCGCGCTCGGTCTCGCGCACATCATGCAGCAGGCCCTCGGCGGCCAGGCGATGATGGCGTTCTGGTACCACTTCGCGATCATGTTCGAGGCGTTGTTCATCCTGACGGCAGTGGATGCCGGTACGCGCGTCGCGCGCTTCATGCTGCAGGACTCGATCGGCCACTGGGTCCCCAAGTTCCGCGATGTCTCGTGGCGTCCGGGCGTGTGGATCACAACGGCGATCATGGTCGCCGGCTGGGGAGCGATCCTCATCCTCGGTGTGACCGACCCGCTCGGCGGCATCAACACGTTCTTCCCGCTGTTCGGCATCGCCAACCAGCTGCTCGCCGCGATCGCGCTCGCCGTGGTCCTCGCGATCATCGCGAAGCGCGGCCCGTCGTACGTCCGGTGGCTGTGGATCGTCGCCCTGCCGCTCGCGTTCGCGGCGGTCGTGACGATCACCGCGTCGGCGTACAAGATCTTCTCGCCGAACCCGGCGATCGGATACTGGTCGAACCACTTCCGCTACCGCGACGCGCTCGCTCAGGGCGACACGACGCTCGGCGAGCCGGCGGTCATGGAGGCCGTCATCCGCAACACCTTCGTGCAGGGCACCCTGTCGATCGTGTTCGTGACCCTCGCGATCATCGTGATCATCGCCGCCGTGTGCGTCACGATCGCCGCGATCCGCCGCGGCGGCGGCGAGAACCACGAGGACGAGGCGGTGCCCTCGCGCCGCTTCGCTCCCGCCGGGTTCATCGGCACGGCTGCCGAGCGCGAGCTCGAGAAGCAGTGGGAGCCGATCCTCGCCGACGAGCGCACCGCGAACCGGCACTGACATGAGTACACGGACGGATGCCGCGGTCTCGCCGATGCGGGCGATGCTCGACCTCGTGCTGCGGGCGGGTCGCGGCATCCGCTGGTACGTGACGACCCTCATGGGCGACACGGCGTACGCGACGTACGTCGCGCACCACCGCCGGGTGCACCCGGATGAGGAGCCCATGACCGAGCGGCAGTTCTGGCGTCAGAAGATGGACGACCAGGACCGCAACCCGGGCGCCCGCTGCTGCTGACGCCCGCGATCTAGGCTCGTCGCATGACCGATGCCGTCGTCCTCGCCGCTCTGCTCGGCGTGGTCGGCGGCATCGTGCTGTCCGCCCTGCTGCTCCTCGCCCGCCGCTACGCCCGGGGCGCGGGAGGGCTCGGCAGCGAGGCCGAGGAGGCCACCTACCGTGCCCTCCACCAGGCGAGCCTCGCGGCGCCCTACCTGCGCGGCGGGCTTGCGACCCCCGACGTCGCGCGCGCCGCGCGGCACCTGCGGGCCGTGCTCGGCAGCCCCGCCGTCATGCTCGTGGTCGGCGACGTCGTCGTCGCCCGCGACGGACAGACCGAGGGGCTGGATGCCGCGGCCCACCGCATCGCGGCGCAGGTCGCCGAGACCGGCAAGCGCCGCGTCTTCCCGCGCGCCGAGGGCGGGGACGGGCTCGAAGCCGTCGGCGCGCCGATCCGTGTGGACGGCGCCGTCGCGGGCGTGCTGGTCGCCTTCGCCGCCCCCGTGCGGGCCGCGCTCGTCCGCGCGGCGGGGGAGGTCGCCGAGTGGTGCGCCGCGCAGGCGACGCTCGGGGAGTTGGATGCCTCGCGCGCTGCACTCGCCGAAGCCGACCTGCGTGCGCTCCGGCAGCAGATCTCGCCGCACTTCATCTACAACGCGCTCACCGCGATCGCTTCGTTCATCACGACCGATCCGCCTCGCGCACGCGAGCTGGTGCTGGAGTTCGCCGACTTCACGCGGTATTCGTTCCGGCGCCAGGGGGAGTTCACGACGCTGGCGGAAGAGCTCCGCAGCATCCACTCCTATCTCGAACTCGAGCGGGCGCGCTTCGGCGACCGCCTCACCGTGACGCTGCGGATCTCGCCCGAGACGCTGTCCACCGTCATCCCGTTCCTGTCGGTGCAGCCGCTCGTCGAGAACGCCGTCCGACACGGGCTCGAGCCGGGGGAGGGCGGGGGGACGATCCTCATCGCCTCGGAGGATGCCGCGACCCACACCGAGATCACGGTCGAGGACGACGGCGCGGGCATGGACCCGGACGAGCTGCACGCGCTCCTGACGCGTGCCGGCGATGCGGCGAACGTGGGCCTGCGGAACGTCGACACCCGGCTCCGGCAGCTCTACGGAGCCGAGGGCGGACTCGTCGTCGAGACGAACACGGGCGCCGGTACCCTCGTGCGCATGCGGATCCCGAAATCGCAGCCGCACCACCTGACGCGAGGCGAGGAGTGAGCGTCGTGATCGACGTCCTGGTCGCCGACGACGAGAAGCCCGCGCTCGACGAGCTCGCCTTCCTGCTGCGCGGCGACGACCGCATCGGAGAGGTGCTCACGGCGTCGTCGGGAGCCGAGGCGCTGCGCCTGCTCACCGAGAGGCCGGTCGCGGCGGCTTTCCTCGACATCCACATGCCCGGGCTCTCGGGTCTGGACCTCGCGACCGCGCTGAGCGCGCTGGCGTCCCCGCCGGCCGTCGTCTTCGTGACCGCGGACGACGCGCACGCCGTCGACGCGTTCGAGCTGCGCGCGCTCGACTACCTGCTGAAGCCCGTGCGCCTCGAACGGCTGCGCCGCGCCGTCGACCGCATCGCGCAGAACGACCGTCCCACCGAGTCCGACGAGGTGCTGCCCGTCACCGTCGGCTCCGCCGTGCGGTTCGTGCACCGCCGCGACGTCCGCTGGGTGCGCGCCGAGGGCGACTACACCCGCCTGCACACCGACGGCGACTCCGGGCACCTCGTCCGCATCCCGATCTCGGAACTCGAGTCGCGGTGGGCGGATGCCGGTTTCGTCCGGATCCATCGCTCGTTCCTCGTGCGCGCGGCATCCGTCACCGAGGTCCGACTCGCGGGAGCGGAACCGACCGTCTGGGTCGGCGAGACCGCGCTGCCGGTGAGCCGGCGCCTGCTCCCGGCCGTCCGTGACGCCCTCGTCGGCCGGAGCGGGTCGTGAGCGCTCAGCGTGTGCGCGTCACCGCCGGGGCGGGGCGTCCGGGGGCACCGACCCGCGGCATCGCACTGCCGGGCACGCCCGTCGACGACGCCGAGGCCGCGTACGCGAGAGCGCTCCGCCGCTCGCAGCTGCGGCTGGCCGTGGGGACCGTCCTCGGGTTCGTGACCGTCGCCGCCGCCCTGCTCGCGGTGCTGGCGCTCGTTCCCGAACTCGACGAGATCGCGCTGCTCGGCGTTCCGCTGTCGTGGCTGCTGCACGCGTTCGGGTTCTACCCCGTGATCGCCGGGTTCGCGATCCTCTACGTCCGCGGCGCCAACCGCAACGAGCGGCGCTGGCGGGCGCTCCGGGACGAGGAGGCGTGAACGCGCTGCTCGACCTCGTCGCGGTCGCGGCCGTCGTCGGCGCGACCGTTCTCATCGGCGCGTACGGCCTGCGGATCTCGCGGACCACGAGTGACTTCTTCGTGGCATCCCGCACCGTCAGGCCCGTCTGGAACGCCTCCGCGATCAGCGGGGAGTACCTCTCGGCCGGGACCTTCCTCGGGCTGTCGGGACTCGTCCTGCTGAGCGGTGCCGAGGGGTTCTGGTTCCCCATCGGGTACGCCGCCGGCTACCTGCTCGTGCTGCTGTTCGTCGCGGCGCCGCTGCGTCGGAGCGGCGCGTACACGATCCCCGACTTCATCGAGGCGCGGCTCGAGTCCCGGGCGGCCCGGAGAGTGACGAGCGCCGCGTGCCTGCTCATCGGCTGGCTGTACATCGTGCCGCAGCTCCACGGCGCCGGCATCACGCTGGAGGTCGTGGCCGACGTCCCGCCGTGGGTCGGTGCAGTGCTCGTCGCGGTCCTGGTCGCCGCGGCCGCCGCGGCCGGCGGCATGCGGGCGATCACCTACGTGCAGGCGTTCCAGTACTGGCTCAAACTCACGGCGCTGCTCGTGCCCGCCGTGCTCATCGTGTTCGCGGTCGGCGGGGGTGCGCGCGACATCGACCCGCTCGTAGTCTTCCCCGCCGAGGCCGGGCCCTCGGGGCTCGACGCCTACGCCGCGGGATCGCTGCTGCTCGCACTGCTCCTCGGCACGATGGGCCTTCCTCACGTGCTCGTGCGGTTCTACACGAGCCCCACGGGCGGGTCGGCGCGGCGGACCACGGTGCTCGTCATCGTGATGGTCAGCGCCTTCTATGCCGTGTCGAGCGTGATCGGGCTGCTCGCACGGGTCGTCGCCCCCGATCTCGCCCAGCCGGGCATCGCCGACACCGTCGCGCTCGTCCTGCCCGCGCGGGTGTTCCCCGGTCTCGCGGGGGAGCTCCTCACCGCGCTCGTCGTCGCCGGTGCGTTCGCCGCGTTCCTCGCGACGTCGGCGGGGCTCACCGTCTCGCTCGCCGGCGTCATCAGCCAGGACGTGTTCTCGGGATCGGTCCGCTCGTTCCGGCTGTCGGCCGTCCTCGTCGCCCTCGTGCCACTCGCCATCGCCCTGCTGACCCAGCCGGCAGGACTCGTGGCCTCGGTCGGCGTCGTCTTCGTGTTCGCGGCATCCGCTCTGTCACCCGTCCTGCTGCTGTCGATCTGGTGGTCGCGGCTGACGGCGCGCGGCGCGGTGGCGGGAATGATGACCGGCGCGGTCGCGTGCGGCCTCGCGTTCGTCGTGCACGCGGCGGTCGGCGGAGTCGGCGTCGCCGCTCCGCTGCTTGCGCAGCCCGCCGCGTGGACCATCCCGCTGGCCACCGTCGTCACCGTCGTCGTCTCGCTCACCGACCGCGCCGGCGCACCCGTGCGAGCCGCCGCCTACCTCGCGAGACTGCACACGCCCGGGCGCGGCTGAGGCGCGCGTGTAGGCGAGGGCGCGTGTCGGGCGATCCGGTGCGCCTCTCCACGCGTTCGGTAGCCCCGCTGCCACGCGTTCGGTAGCCCCGCTGCCACGCGTTCGGTATTCAGTCTCGAGGCCGACCGGTGACGGGTGGGTGCCTGGAAATGCGGTGCGGCGCGGCCTTATGAGCATCCGCCGAGACTGAATACGGAACAGCGAGCCCGGCGCACGACGGCCGGTGCAGGCGCAGAATGTCTGTGTGCCTCGGTCGTGGAGATGGTCCGTACTCGCCACGGTGATGGCCGCGTCGATCCTTGCAGGGTGTGCCGCCTCTCCCACGGGGTCCTCGTCGCCGTCCGTCGCACCCTCCTCCGGGGCGTCACCATCGGCGCCCTCTCCCGCCACGTCGCCCTCGGCGGTCCCATCGCCGTCCCGGACGCCGGACGCGATCGACGCACTCTCGCTCGAGCAGCGGGTCGGCCAGCTCTTCATGGTCGGGACCCCCGCGACCACGGCGTCGCCAACGGCGCTGGCCGCCGTCCGCGACCGGCACGCCGGCGGCATCTTCCTGAGCGGGCGATCGCATGCGGGGGTCTCCGGTACGGCGGAGGTGGTCGCACGGTTCACGGCACTCGACCATCCCGAGGGGGCTCCGCTCTGGGTCGCGACCGACCAGGAGGGCGGCGAGGTCCAGGTGCTGCGCGGGCCGGGGTTCGATGCGATGCCCTACGGCATACGCCAGGCCGACCTGCCGTCCGATCAGCTGCAGGCGAAGGCCGAGGCATGGGGGCGCGAGCTCGCCGACGCGGGAGTCAACCTCGATCTCGCCCCCGTCGCCGACATCGTCACGAGCGAGGCGACCCGTTTCGACAACCCGCCGATCGGCGGGTACGGCCGCCAGTACGGCTACGACGCGTCGACCGTCGCCGACAAGGTGGGCGCCTTCGCGGACGGGATGCGGGATGCCGGCATCCTCCCCACGTTCAAGCACTTCCCGGGCCTCGGCCACGTGTCCGCGAACACCGACACCACGGCTGACGTCGTCGACAGGGCGGTGACGCCGGACGGTCCGGACGTCGACCTCTACCGGCCGCTCACTGCGGCGGGTCCGTCGGCGGTGATGGTCTCGTCGGCGATCTACGACCGGATCGACGGATCCACCCTGGCGGTGTTCTCGCCGAAGGTCGTGGGGCTCCTCCGGAGCGAGGTCGGCTTCGACGGTGTGGTGTTCTCGGACGACCTCTCGGGCGCGGTGGCCGTGTCGGCCTGGTCGCCCGCTGACCGCGCCGTGAAGGCGATCTCGGCCGGCGTCGACGTGGTGCTCGTCTCGGCGAAGCCGTCGGTGTTCCCCGCGATGTACGACGCGGTGCTTGCGAAGGCGAAGGCCGACCCGCAGTTCGCCGCACAGGTCGACGCCGCCGCCGCTCGCGTGCTTGCGGCGAAGGCCGACATGCCCTGACGCACTCGGGCCTGTGCCGAGTGCAGGGCGAGACGCCCCTGCGGAGCCGTTCGAGGGCGTCCGGGGTCGATCGGACCTGCACTGGGCACGCCGTCCCGCCGCCGGTGGGGCAGACTCGTGGGATGACCTCGACGCTCCGGGACCGCATTCCGGCGGGGTCGACCCCCGACGCCGTCTACGAGGGCTTCCTCGAATGGACGATCGAGCGTGGCATCGACCTGTATCCGGCGCAGGATGAAGCGGTCCTCGAGCTCGCGTCCGGATCGCACGTGATCCTCGCGACGCCGACCGGCACGGGCAAGTCGCTCGTCGCCGTCGCGGCACACGCGGCATCCCTCGCCCGCGGCGGCCGCACGTACTACACGGCTCCCATCAAAGCCCTCGTCAGCGAGAAGTTCTTCGCTCTCGTCGACATCTTCGGACCGGATGCCGTGGGCATGGTCACGGGCGATTCGTCGGTGAACCCCGACGCGCCGATCATCTGCTGCACCGCCGAGATCCTGGCGAACGTCGCACTGCGGCTGGGTCCCGACGCGGAGATCGACCAGGTCGTGATGGACGAGTTCCACTACTACGGCGACCCCGACCGCGGGTGGGCATGGCAGGTGCCGCTGCTGCTCCTCCCGAAGGCGCAGTTCCTGCTGATGTCGGCCACCCTCGGCGACGTCACGGTCATCAAGACCGACCTCGAACGCCGCACCGGGCGAGCGGTCGCGCACATCGCGGGTGTCGAGCGCCCGGTGCCGCTGGACTACTCCTACGCCCGGCGGCCCGTGCACGAGGTGGTGGAGGGGCTGCTCGAGAACCGCGAGACGCCGGTTTACATCGTCCACTTCTCGCAGGCCGCGGCGCTCGAGCGGGCGCAGGCGCTGTCGAGCGTGAAGCTCACGACCCGCGAGCAGCGCGACGAGATCGCCGACGCCATCGGCGGGTTCCGGTTCACGACCGGATTCGGCAAGACGCTGTCGCGGCTGGTGCGCGCCGGCATCGGCGTGCACCACGCCGGGATGCTGCCGCGGTACCGGCGGCTCGTCGAGACGCTCGCGCAGCGCGGGCTCCTCCGCGTGATCTGCGGCACCGACACGCTCGGCGTCGGCATCAACGTGCCCATCCGCACCGTGCTGATCACGGCGCTGTCGAAGTACGACGGGACGAAGATGCGCCAGCTCTCGGCGCGTGAGTTCCACCAGATCGCCGGACGCGCAGGGCGGGCGGGGTACGACACGCACGGCAGCGTCGTCGTGCTGGCCCCGGAGTGGGAGATCGAGAACGCCGTCGCTCTCGCGAAGGCCGGGGACGATGCCGCCAAGCGCAAGAAGATCGTCCGCAAGAAGGCGCCGACCGGCGTCGTGAACTGGGGCGAGGGCTCGTTCGAGCGTCTGGTCGCGGCGGAGCCCGAACCGCTGTCGCCGCAGCTGAAGCTGACCTCGGCGATGCTGATCAACGTCATCGGACGTGGCGGCGACGTGTTCGCGAACGTCCGCTCCCTCGTCTTCGACAACCACGAACCGCGCGCCCGGCAGTACGAGCTGGCCCGCCGGGCGATCGCGCTGTTCCGCACCCTCACGGCGGCGGACATCGTGGTGGCTGATGCCGACGGCATCCGTCTCACCGTCGACCTGCAGCCGAACTTCGCGCTCAACCAGCCGCTGTCGCCGTTCGCGCTCGCCGCGATCGACCTGCTGTCCCCGGACGACAGCGAGACGGGGACGGGTCACTACGCGCTCGACGTGGTGAGCGTGATCGAGTCGACGCTCGACGATCCGCGCGCGATCCTGTCGCAGCAGGAGTACAAGGCGCGCGGCGAGGCGGTCGGCGCGATGAAGCGCGACGGCATCGAGTACGACGAGCGCATGGAGCTGCTCGAGTCGGTGACGTGGCCGAAGCCGCTCGCGGAGTTGCTGGCGCAGGCGTACGAGACGTTCGCGTCGAGTCAGCCGTGGGTGCGGGACTTCGAGCTGTCGCCGAAGTCGGTCGTCCGCGACATGTTCGAGCGGGCGATGTCGTTCGGCGAGTTCGTGTCGTTCTACCAACTGGGGCGGAGCGAGGGCCTGGTGCTGCGGTACCTGTCCGACGCGTACCGGGCGATCCGGCAGACGGTGCCCGCCGAGGCGCGCACCGACGAGTTGCTCGATCTCATCGAGTGGCTCGGTGAGTTGGTGCGTCAGGTCGACTCGAGTCTCGTCGACGAGTGGAACGCGCTCATTAACCCGGCCGCCGACCCCGAGGCGCCGGTCGTTCCGCCCGCGCCGCCGTCGATCATCGCGAACCGGCGCGCGTTCGTCGTGCTGGTGCGCAACGAGATGTTCCGGCGTGTGCAGCTCGCCGCGCTGCAGAACGACGACGCGCTGGTCGAATTGGATCCGGATGCCGGTTGGCCCGAGGTCCTCGACCGTTACTTCGACGACCACGACGAGATCTTGACGGGCGGCGCCGCGCGCAGTCCCGGCCTGTGTGTCTTCGACGAGTCGGATGCCGCGAACGGCATATGGCGCGTCGAGCAGATCGTCGACGACCCGGCGGGCGACCACGACTGGCGGATCCGCGCAGAGGTGGACCTTGAGGCATCCGTCGAGGAGGGCGCTGCGGTCGTCCGGGTGACCGAGGTTGTGAGGCTCTAGACCTCGCGGGTCCAGTCGTCGCCGTCGCGCGTGAAGACGATGCGGACGTGGCGGCGGTCGGGCGAGCCCTGCCAGAACTCGATGCGCTCGGGGACGAGACGCCAGAGCGCCCATTCGCCGGGTCCGAGGAGTGCGCCGGCGGGGCTGCCGGCGATGTCGGCCGCGCTCTCGGCTGGTGCGGCTTCGTGCACGGTTCCGCGCACGCGCACCGCGCGCATGACCGGTTGCCACCAGAAGGTCAACGCGGCGGCGGGATTCTCGGCGAGCTGGCGCCCCTTCGCGGATGAGCGCGGGCCGGCGAACTCCCACCCGTCGGCGCTGACGCCCTTGAGGATGAGGGTCCGCGCGTCCGGGCGGCCAGCGGCATCCGCCGTCGCGAGGGTGGCGGCACGCACTTCGGGGATGCCGGCGTCGGCGGAGGCGCGGATCCAGCGGTCGAAGAGGTCGTGAGGGTCGGCCGGGAGGTCGGACAGATCGAGGGGCGGCGGGGTTCCGATGAGGGACGGTTGGTCGCGAAGCCAGCGCGTGAGCTCGTTCATGTCTTCATCCTGCTCCCTCGCGGGCTGTCGGCCGGTCCGGGCAGACTGGGCGGGTGACGACGTATCTGGCCTTCTTGCGGGCGATCAACCTCGGTGCGAAGCGGGTGTTCCCGAAGGAGGACATCCGCCGTGTCGTCGAGGCGGCGGGGTTCGAGGGTGTCGAGACGCACATCAACACGGGGAACGTGCGCTTCGATTCGCGGATGCGGTCGCGCGAACGGATCGAGCAGACGCTGGAGCAGGCGTTCGCCGCCGACCGGGGATTCGAGGTGCCGACGATCGTCTACTCCGCTGCGGAGTTCCGCGAGGTCGCTCGGCAGACCCGTGAGCTGGCCGAGGCGAATCCGGGGCTCGCCCGCCACTACGTGTATCTGCTGAAGGACGAGCCTGCGGCGTCGCAGACCGCCGACATCGAGGCGCGGGCCGATGAGCGCGGCCGGATGGTGGTGCGGGGGCGCGCGGCGCATGCGCTGCTGCAGCCCGGGTATCAGGACGGGGCGGTCGACCCGCTGGGCGCGGCGAAGCTGCTGGGCGTGGCGACGAACCGGAACGTGAACGTGATCGGCGCGCTGGCCGAGAAATGGGCCGGAGCGTGAGCGTGGTGGTCCGCGAACCGCAGCTGACGGATGCCGCGGCGGTCGCAGCCCTGCACGTGGCCGCCTGGCGTGAGACGTATGGGCATCTCCTCCCCGCGAGCTATTTCACCGACGAGGTGGCGGAGCGTCGGCTGCGGATGTGGACGCAGATTCTCTCCGACCGGCGGCCGGCGCATGTCGTCCGTATCGCCGAGGAGGACGACGAGCTGATCGGGTTCGCGATGTCCGGTGAGTCGGATGCCGGTGGCCGTCAGCTGTACATGCTCTACGTCCTGGCGGCGCATCACGGGACGGGTCCGGGTCAGGCGTTGTTCGAGGCGGTGCTGGCCGACGGGCCCGCGTCGTTGTGGGTGGCGCGGGAGAATCCGCGTGCGATCGCGTTCTACCGGCGCAACGGCTTCGCGTTCGACGGTGCGGAGCAGTCCGACCCGGGGACGCCCGGCATCGTCGAAGCCCGGATGGTGCGGTGATGCTCGGGGTGGAGGCTGTGCTGTCGGCACTGAATGAGGCGGACCCGTACGGGCTGCAGCCGGGATCGCCGGCGGGTGTGCCGGTGGACGAGTACGCGCGTGAGGCGCGCGACATCGCCGAGATCCTGGCGCAGCAGGGACGCGTCTCGCAGGACGACGTCGACGGCATCTGGGAGTCATGGTTCAACGAACCTCTCGTCGACGTGATCGGGATCGCCGAGGTCACCGCGCTCGTCGCACGGATGAACAGCCTCGCTCGGCCCTAGAACGGTGGTGGGTCGGTGGTGAACTGCGGGATGCGTCGTTCGGGCTTTACGAGGTAGATCCGGCCGGCGGGTGAGGTCCATTCGAGTGCGCCGCCGGGTTTGGCTGTGACCTGCCAGTCGGTGTGGTGTTTGAGGGTGTGATGCCCGCGGCAGAGGGGCGCGAGGTTGGTGGCGTCGGTGTGTCCGCCGTGATGCCAGTCGACGGTGTGGTCGATGTCGCACCGATCCGCCGGGATCCCGCAGCCGGGGGCCATGCACCGGGCAGCGCGCCACGCGACGAGCCGGCGGAGGTCGGCCGGAGGCCGGTAGTGCTCTCGTCCGACGGAGAGAACCACGCCGGTCTCAGGGTGGGTGAGGACCCGCATCCACCCGGATGCCGCCCCGCACAACTCCCGGGCACGGTCGAGCGGGATCGGGCCGACGCCGTCGACGTGCGCGGCAGGGCCGTCACCGTTCAGGAGTGTGAGAGCGGGCACCGTGACCGTGACGGTCGGGCGGATCCCGCGCACGGTGTTGGGAAGAGACGCGGTCTCCCCGTCGATGAGCAGGTCGCCGAACACGTCTGCGCGCTTCTGGTCGAGTGAACGTTCGTCGTCGAGGGTCTTCGCGATGGCGGTCAGCCGCCCGTGGATCGCGTGCGCTTCGACGGCGGGGAGGTGCGCGGTCAGCCACGCCATCCCGTCCACGCCGGGTTCGACGCGCACGCGCCGGTGGGCGACGGCATCCGCGTGACGTTTCGCGATCGTCGCTTCACGCTCCCGGTCGACGATGCATCGCACTGCGCGGCGGAACGGCCCGGTCGGCATCTCCTCCGCGAGTGCGAGCACTTCGGACACCAGCTCGTCGCGGACGATCTCGAGCTCATCGAGGCCGTCGACGATGATCGTCGCGTGCGTGTCGGTGATATCCGCGTGGCTCATCGCCTCCCACACCGCCGGGTACCGCTTCACCAACGCCCGCCCGACCCCCATGAGACGTCCCGCGGCGTGCTCGCTGATCCGCAACGCCGACGCGACTTCGAGGCGCACCGACCGTTCCACCAGCACCGACGCACCCTCATCCCGGGTCACCGCGCGGATCGCGTCATCCCACAACTCGACGATGCACGCATACCGCTGCGCCGCATGGATCGTCGCCATGTCCGCGCTCAACACAACCCAGTCCAGGGTCGTCGGGATCCCCTCGGGGACCTCATCGACATACGGGGAAGGACTGGACATAGTCCCAGACTAGAAGGGGGTTCCGACATCGGTTCTGGCACGTGGCGCCCCCGGCATCCGCCCCTCTTCCCCTACCCCAGCCCCCGCGTCCACGCGACCTCACGAACCAACTGCCCGGTCTCGGTGAACGTCCGCACCTGATGGGTCTCCGCCAGGACCCGAGCGAGCTCCGAACGGTCCGCCGCCGCAAAGCCCAGCGACTGCCAGAACGCACCCGACCGGCGGCTGAACAGCCACGCCGTCGTCGCGCCCTCCGCAGCGGCGTGTTCGAGCGCGAAACCGGCCATTTCGGTGCCTCGGCCGCGCGTGCGCGACGAGGCCGCGACGGCCACGCTCCGGATCAGCGCGTGCCGTCCGTCGCCGCTCAGCTCGTAGCCCGTGCTCGCGACGATGCGACCCGCCTCATCGCGCTCGACCCAGAGACGCACCGTGGGCGCGTCCAGCCCTGTCACGGTCAGGTCGACCTCACGCAGGAACGCCTCGACCTCACCGGCATCCGCCGCCGTGCACCTGATCAGTTCCATGACCGCCCCTCCTCCCCATCCTCGCAACCTCGTGGACGCTCTCCACATCCGCAGACCGTGTCGGATGCCGCGGCTAGGGTTGACCGGGTGAATGACGGCGGATGGCAGAACGACCCCTACGCCGATCTCGTGTGGGATCCCGACGACGTTCCGCCGCCGGACGACTTCGACTCGCCGCCGCCGCCCGACCCGCGGTACGACGACTACGCCGCGTCCGTCGCCCGCGCCACGCGCTCCGAACCCACCCGCGCCCAGCCCACCCGCCCCGCGGCCCCGCAGCAGCGCACCTCCGCACCCCCGGCATCCGTCCTGCGTCTCGAACGGCGCGACCACGTCGGCGACGACCCGGTCAAGGTGCTCACCGAGGTCTTCGGCTACACGGCGTTCCGCGGCGATCAGGGTGACATCGTCTCGCACGTCATCGCGGGCGGCGACGCGGTCGTCCTCATGCCCACCGGTGGCGGCAAGTCGATCACGTACCAGGTGCCTGCGCTCGTCCGTCCCGGCACGGGCCTCGTCGTCAGCCCCCTCATCGCGCTCATGCACGACCAGGTCGACGCGCTCATCGCCAACGGCGTCCGCGCCGCCTTCCTGAACTCCACGCAGAGCCCGGCCGAGCGTGCCGGTGTCGAGCAGGCGCTCCTCGACGGTGAACTCGACCTCATCTACGTCGCCCCCGAGCGGCTGTCCGTCCCCGCGACGACCGCGCTCCTGCAGCGCGCCCAGCTCAGTGTCATCGCGATCGACGAGGCGCACTGCGTGTCGCAGTGGGGTCACGACTTCCGCCCCGACTACCTCGCGCTCGGCGACCTCGCCGAACGGTTCCCCGGCGTTCCGCGCATGGCACTCACCGCGACCGCGACGCGCGCCACGCACACCGAGCTCACCGAGCGTCTGCACCTGCCCGATGCGCGCCACTTTGTCGCGAGCTTCGACCGGCCGAACATCCAGTACCGCATCGAGCCCAAGGTCGACTTGCGTCGCCAGCTCGTGCAGTTCGTCCGCTCGCAGCCCGAAGGCTCCGCCGGCATCGTGTACGCGCTGAGCCGCAAGTCCGTCGAGCAGACGGCGGAGTATCTGCGGACGCAGGGTCTCGACGCCCTGGCCTATCACGCCGGGTTGGATGCCTCGATCCGCGCCCGGCATCAGTCGCGCTTCCTCCGCGAAGACGGCGTCGTCATGGTCGCCACGATCGCGTTCGGCATGGGTATCGACAAGCCCGACGTCCGCTTCGTCGCCCACATCGACCTGCCCAAGTCCGTCGAGGGCTACTACCAGGAGACCGGTCGCGCCGGCCGCGACGGCGAGCCCGCGGTCGCCTGGATGGCCTACGGCCTCGGCGACGTCGTGCAGCAGCGCCGCCTCATCGACCAGTCGCCCGGTGACCGCACCTACAAGATGCGCATGGGTCAGCACCTCGACGCGATGCTCGGCCTCTGCGAGACGGTCTCGTGCCGACGCCAGAACCTCCTGAACTACTTCGGACAGTCGTCGGATGCCTGTGGCAACTGCGACACCTGCCTCACCAAACCCGACACCTGGGACGGCCTCATCGCCGCTCAGAAGCTCCTCTCGACGATCGTGCGACTTCAGCGGGAGCGGAATCAGGCGTTCGGCGCCGGGCACCTCATCGACATCGTCCGCGGCGCCTCGACCGAGCGCATCCGCCAGCAGGGGCACGACAAGCTCTCGACCTATGGGATCGGGAGCGACCTGTCCGAACAGGACTGGCGCTCGGTCGTGAGGCAGCTCCTGGCCCGCGGCATCCTGGTCGCACAGGGTGAGTACGGTGTCCTGACGGTCGGCGAGGCCGGCGCGTCGGTGCTCCGCGGCGCGGAGCCGGTGCCGCTGCGCCGCGACGTCCTCGGCCGCACCGGCGGCGGATCGACTCGCGCGAAGAAGCAGTCGGCCGCCGACGCGCTGCCCGAGGGTGACCGCGACCTCTTCGAGGCGCTCCGCGCGTGGCGTGCCGAGCAGGCGAAAAAGCAGGGCGTTCCCGCGTACATCGTCTTCGGCGATGCGACCCTGCGCGCCCTCGCCGAGCACCGTCCGACGTCGGTCGCCGACCTCGACGGCATCACCGGCATCGGTGCGAAGAAGCGCGAGGCGTACGGCGAGGCCGTCGTCGCCGTCATCGCCGAAGCCTGAGCGAGTCTGAGCCGAGCCGGATCAGCCCTCCCGCAGCGCCCGCGTCATGCGGGAGAGCACGTCGAACGCCTGAGCGCGCTCGTGCTCAGACAGCTCGGCCAGCATCCGATCCTCCACGGCTTTGACCACGGCACTCGCGTGCTCCCGACGCCGCTGCCCGGCGTCGGTCAGCGTGACCGGCAGCACACGACCCTCCACCGCCGTTGTCGGCCTCGTCACAAGACCCTCGCGCTCCAGCGTCTGCAGGAGGACGTTCATGCTCTGCCGTGTCACGAAGGCGCCCCGAGCGAGATCCGAGTTCGACGACCCGGGACGCTGCGCGAGGATCTCGAGGCACGAGTACGCGGTCACGGTCAGCTCGAGCGGGCGGAGAGCATCCTCCATTGCGACCCGCAGCGCGGTCGCCGCTTCCTTCAGGAGATAGCCGAGCGACGTCGGCAGATCGATCTCGTCGGACTGGACCATGTCAGTATTCTGACATACACTCATCCGTGTCAGATAACTGACATACGAAAGGATGCCTCATGCCCGCCATCGGACCCGACTTCATCTCCCTGCAGGTCAGCGACCTCGACGCCTCGCAGCGGTTCTACGAGCACTATCTCGGCCTCGTCCGCTCGCCCGCCGGCCCTCCGCACGCCGTCGTGTTCGACACCGCGCCGATCGCCTTCGCGCTCCGCGACATCGTGCCCGGCACCGACCTCGCCTCGGCCGCCCACCCCGGAATGGGAGCTGCGATCTGGCTGCGCGCGACCGACGTTCAGGACGTCCATGACGCGCTCGCCGCAGACGGCCACGAGATCGTCGCAGTGCCCATCGACGGTCCGTTCGGCCGGACGTTCACGTTCGCCGACCCGGACGGCTACCGGATCACCCTGCACGACAAGGCCTGAACCCCATCAGCTCCACACGTCAGGGGCGACCCGCACATCGGCGCCCGTCCGCGCCGACTCGCCGATCGCGAGACCCAGCAGGTGATCCTGGCAGGCGTCGGCCAGCGGATAGGGCTCCGCGCCGTCGCCGCAGGCCCATTGCCTGGTGAGCTCGAGCAACGACGCGACGGCGATGTCGTCCTCCGACAGGCGTGTTCCGACCCACGGGTTGCGGTAGACGATCCGCCCCTCGAAGGCGGCGGACACGACGTCGTTGCCTTCGAGGTTCAGGTCGACACCCGTCCGGCGGTAGGTGATCGGCGAGGTGATCACCTCGGTGCCCTCGAACCGGCGCACGGTGTCGTCGGTGAGTTCGCCGTGCGAGCCGCGGAGGACGATGCGCCGCGACAGGATCGGGTTCCACCACTGGTTGTCGACGAAGTCGTACAGGCCCATCCGACCATCGCCGAAGTCGAGTGTCGCAATCGTCGTCGTCCGATCCTTCGGCGAGACGTCGTCCGACCATCCGGCCGGCGTCAGTGGATCGACGAGTGGTGCGGTGAACGTCCGGGCCGACACCGTCGCCTCGGCCATGCCGGCATCCAGGAACGTCCGGATCATCGAGGTCGCGTGGTACAGATGCGTCGACGAGACCTGCACCCCGCCGATGGTTCCGAGCGCCCCCGAGCGCACCAACTCGAGGCGGGCGGCGTGCCCCGGCATGAGCATGTACTGCTCCGCCACCTGCACGAGCCGGCTCGCCCCGACGTCGTGCCACAGCTTCCGCAGGCCGTCGGCATCGGGCGCCGGCGGCGTCTCGGCGAGCACGCGCACTCCACGCTCCACGAGTTCGGTGACGACCCCCGGCATCGCCGGCCAGCTCACGGACGCGATCACGAAGTCTGGTCGCGCCGCGAGCAGGTCGTCGAGCGATCGATGCACCGGCACGTCCCACCCGGCGACTCGGGCAGCCGAGGCATCGGACCGGGCGAGCACGCCCACCGCCTGCAGCCGTTCGGGTGTCGCCGCGGCGATGCGAAGGAAGAACTCCGAACGCCACCCCGTGCCGATGATCGCGAATCGTGTCGGCTCTGCCATGGGACCCCTTCGTCGTGACGCTCCGAAGCGGGGCGCCCCCGGCATCCTTCAGGTATGCCGCACAGGGGTCAACCCCGGTGCCTCACTCGCCGGAGCCGAGCTTGCCGGTCAGCCGGCCGTGGAAGGCGGATGCCGTGTCGTTCAACCCGACGATCGTCACCGCCGTTCCCATCCGCTCGTACTTGTTCACGATGGCGTCGAGAGCGGCGACGGTCGAGGCGTCCCACACGTGCGAGCGGGACATGTCGATCACGACGTTCGCCGGGTCGTCCGGGTACGAGAACTGCGTCGTCAGATCGTTGCTCGAAGCGAAGAACAGCTCGCCGTCGACCGCGTAGTGCGCGGTGGATGCCGCGGCATCCACCGTTCGCGTGACGGTCACGAAGTGCGCGACCCGACGGGCGAACATGATCATCGCTGCGATCACGCCGAGGACGACGCCGATCGCGAGGTTGTGGGTCCAGACGGTCGCGACGACCGTGATGAGCATGACGGCGGTCTCGCTCTTGGGCATCCGGCGGAGCGTCGCGGGGCGGATGCTGTGCCAGTCGAACGTGCCGATGCAGACCATGATCATGACCGCGACGAGGGCGGCCATCGGGATGATCGCCACGACGTCGCCGAGTGCGAGCACGAGGATGAGCAGGAACAGGCCGGCGAGGAACGTCGAGATGCGCGTGCGAGCCGCTGAGGCCTTCACGTTGATCATCGTCTGACCGATCATCGCGCAGCCGCCCATGCCGCCGAAGGCGCCCGACAGGATGTTCGCGGCGCCCTGACCCAGCGATTCGCGGGTCTTCGAGGAGTGCGTGTCGGTGATGTCGTCGACGAGCTTGGCGGTCATGAGCGACTCGAGCAGTCCGACGACGGCCATCGCGAGCGCGAACGGGCCGATGATCTGCAGCGTCTCGAGCGTGAGCGGCACGTTCGGGATGAACAGGGACGGCAGGCTCTCGGGGAGCTCGCCCTGGTCGCCGACGGTCGGGACGTTCCACGCGAAGACGACGACGGCCGCGGTCAGCAGCACGATCGCGACCAGGGGAGCGGGCACGGCTTTGGTGAGCCGCGGCATCGCGTAGAGGATGGCCAGGCCGACGGCGAGCAGCGGCCAGACGAGCCAGGGGATGCCGTCGCCGAACAGCTGCGGCAGCTGGGCGAGGAAGATCAGGATCGCGAGCGCGTTGACGAAGCCGACCATGACGCTGCGGGGGATGAAGCGCATGAGCTTCGCGACGCCCACGAGCCCGAGGACGATCTGGATGACGCCGCCGAGGACGACGGTCGCGATGAAGTAGTCCATCCCGTACTCGCGGACGACGGGCGCGATGACGAGCGCGACGGCGCCGGTCGCCGCGGTGATCATCGCGGGGCGACCGCCGAGGAACGCGATCGCGACGGCCATGATGAACGACGAGAAGAGCCCGACCCGGGGGTCGACGCCCGCGATGATCGAGAACGCGATCGCCTCGGGGATGAGGGCGAGCGCGACGACGAGTCCGGCGAGGACCTCTCGGGTCAGCAGGCGCGGGCTGCGGAGGGCCTGCAGCACCGTCGGTTCGATGCGCGGGCGCACGGGAGTGGTGGTGGTCATGATGACTCCGTCGGGGAGGGAGGGGTGTGCGCAGGCCGATGGCGGCGCGGGAGAATGGAGGGCGCGAAGATCGCGCACGACCAAACCTAACGTAACGTGAGGTTTGCTGTCCACTCGGAGGGAACCGGATGACCGACGACACAATGCGCATCGGCGAGGTCGCCGAGCGGACCGAGCTCTCGTTCCGCACCCTCCGCCACTACGACGAGATCGGCCTGGTCACCCCGTCCGCGCGGACCGACGGCGGCTTCCGTCTCTACACGGAGGGCGACGTCGCCCGCATCCTGCTCATCCGTCGCATGAAGCCGCTCGGCTTCACCCTCGACGAGATGCGGGAACTCCTCGAGGTCGTCGACGCGATGGCGGGCGACGCCGACGACCCGCAGATCCGTGCCCGTCTCGACGGCGTCCGCGCCGAGGCCGCGGCCCGGCGCGAGAAGCTGCGCCGTCAGGTCGAGATGGCCGACGAGTTCCTCGACCAGCTCGAACGGATCTGACGGGTCTCAGACCGCGGTGACCTCGACGACGACCGACTGCTGAGGATTCTGCACGGGCGGACGCAGGCCGACGACGGCGAGCTGACGACCGGTCAGCACGGTGTCGCCGTGCGCCCACTCGAGCGGCGACTGCGCGGGGGTCTCGACGATCCCGCCGGGGGTGACGAGCTGCACCCGGTAGACGCGATCCGCGTCGAGTCCCGGCAGTCGCACGCGGCCCGCCGGCGACGAGATGAGCGTCTGCGTCTGTGTGATCGTGAAGAAGGCGGATGCCGCGTCCTCCGCGACGACCCCGCGGACGTCGAGTCCGGGGTCGGCGACGTCCGCGTTCACCAGGCGGCCCGTGGCGACGAGGGGGCGCACCCGCTTGGCCAGGGCGACCCACGCGCCGACGGTCGCGGCATCCGTCTCGGACAGGGTCGTGACGTCCCATTCGATGCCGAAGTGGCCGAACAGAGCCACGGCGCCGCTGAGGCTGAGCGATACGGTGCGGCCGGTGGAGTGCACGTGCGGGGTGGTGAGGTGCATGCCCATCATCTCTGGCGGGACGACGAGCGCGGTGTAGCGCTGGTTCTCGAGGCGCTCGACGGGGTCGAGGCAGTCGCTCGTCCAGATGCGGTCGGTGCGGTCGAGGATGCCGAGGTCGACGCGCGCGCCGCCCGAGGCGCAGCTCTCGATCTCGAGGCCGGGGTGGGCGGCCTTGAGTTCGTCGATCAGGCGGTAGACGGCGAGGGTCTGCGCATGGACGCGGGCCGCACCGCCGGGGCCGGCGGCGGCGTCGACGAGGTCGCGGTTGTGGTCCCACTTGACGTACGAGATCGGGTACGCGGCGAGAATGTCGGAGATGACCTGGCGGATGTACGCGTACGCCTCGGGGTGCGCGAGGTTCAGCACCTGCTGCTGACGCGCGGACGGCGGTAGGTCGGTGCGCCCGCGGAGGATCCAGTCGGGGTGCGAACGGGCGAGGTCGCTGTCGGGGTTGACCATCTCGGGCTCGAACCAGAGGCCGAACTCCATCCCCTTCGCGACGACGTGGTCGGCGATGGGATGCAGGCCGTCGGGCCAGACGGTGTCGTCGACGTACCAGTCGCCGAGGCCCGCGGTGTCGTCGCGGCGGTGACGGAACCAGCCGTCGTCGAGGACGTAGCGCTCCACGCCGATCTCGGCCGCCGCATCGGCGAGGGCGATGAGCTTGGGCAGGCGGTGGTCGAAGTAGACCGCCTCCCACGTGTTGAGGGTGATCGGCCGGGGGCGGGTCGGGTGCTGAGGGCGTGCTCGCCACTCTTCGTGGAATCGCACCGCGAGCTCGTCGAGGCCGTTTCCCCAGGAGCCGAGCAGTTCGGGCGAGGAGATCTCCTCGCCCTGCGCGAGACGGATCTCGCCGGGCAGGTAGAGCTCGCCCGCCGCGAGGAAGGACTCGCCCGTCGGCATCCGCTCCGCGAAGATCCGGGAGTTGCCGCTCCAGGCGAGGTGCGCGCCGTGCACGGTGCCGCGCTCGAACCCGAACCCGGGCGTCCCGGCGGCCAACAGCAGGGTGAAGTCCGCCCCCGGACGGCCGCGACGCGACTCCCTCACGTGCGTGCCGAACGTGAGCTCATGGCGTTGCGCCGAGCGCTCCCGCAGGTGGCGCCCCGTCGTGTCGAGGATCTCGGTCGCGTCCCACGGCAGCGGCAGCGTCGTGTGCAGGGCCTGCACCGTGTAGACACCCGCACCGTCGTTGCGGACCGTCGTCCGGGCCCGCACGAGACCGGATGCCGTGACCCGCAGCTCGTACCGGGCCGACAGCTGCATCTCGCTGTCCGTGAAGTGCAGCTCGAGGGTGTCCTCGGTCGCCCTCAGGTCGGTCAGCGCGAAGAGGGCGCCGACGTCCTCGCCGTCGCGGTGACCCTCCAGGGTCGGCGTTCCCGCCCAGCCGGATGCCGCGGTTCCGACCACGCCGAGGCGCACCGTGCGGTCGAGCCCGCCCGAGACCCGCTGCAGACGCGAGGCGGTCGCGAGCGAGACGAGCGTCTCGTGCGGCGCATCGCCGAGATCCGCGCCCCAGTGGGCGATGGCCGGGGCGGTGTCGGGCTGCAGGTCGACGACGACGCTGGTGCCGCCGGAACGGAGGTGGACGACGTTCGCGTCGGAGGGAAGAACGGGCATTGCTCAATCCTGGCAGGCGGCATCCGTGAACGTGCACACACCGCACGTCATCCGCCCGTCTGAACGGCCCGGAATGCCCCGGGTGTAGGCGCAGCACAAGGCGCACGGACCACGTCGGCGGTCGCGCTTGTCTTTCTCCCACAACCCAGTTGGTGAACAGTTGGAGGACTCCTACCGTGAATGTCGAACTTCCCTGTCCCGTCGCCCCGACCGGGCGTCCTCAGAAAGGCCAGTGATGACCGACACCGTCGTCCGCTCCTCCACTCCCGCCGCCGACAAGCGCACCCCCGCCGGAGGCGCTCCGACCGCGCCGCACAGCGCCGACGAGGCGCACGAGCCCCGCATCGACATCGACGCCGTGGGCGCGATGCTCCGTGGCACCTGGGGCGAGACCCGCCTGACCGTCCGCGAGCTCCTCAAGGACCCCGCCTACTGGCGCGTCGACGGCCAGAGCGTCGCCGAGCATCGCGAGCGCGTCATGGGTCAGGTCAGGTTGCTGGCGAAGAACAGCGGGTCCACGCGTGCGCTCCCGAAGGAGTACGGCGGCGACGAGGACAACGGTGCCAACCTCGCCGGCTTCGAGGAGCTCGTCGTCGCCGACCCGAGCATGCAGATCAAGGCGGGTGTGCAGTGGGGCCTGTTCGGCTCGGCCGTCCTGCAGCTGGGCACCAAGGAGCACCACGACAGGTGGATCCCCGACATCCGCGACGCCAAGCTCCCCGGCGCCTTCGCCATGACCGAGATCGGCCACGGGTCGGATGTCGCGGCGATCGGCACGACGGCCACGTACGACCCCGAGACCGAAGAGTTCGTCATCCACACCCCGTTCCGCGCGGCGTGGAAGGACTACCTCGGCAACGCCGCCGTCTACGGCCAGGCCGCGACCGTGTTCGCTCAGCTCATCACGAAGGGCGTGAACCACGGCGTGCACTGCTTCTTCGTCCCGATCCGCACGACCGACGGCGAGCTGCTCCCCGGCGTGCAGAGCGAGGACGACGGCGTCAAGGGCGGGCTGAACGGCATCGACAACGGCCGCCTCGCCTTCGATCACGTGCGTGTTCCCCGGACGAACCTGCTCAACCGCTACGGCGACGTCGCTCCCGACGGCACCTACTCGAGCCCGATCGAGAGCACCGGACGCCGCTTCTTCACGATGCTCGGCGCCCTCGTGCAGGGCCGTGTCTCGCTCGACGGCTCGGCCACGATCGCGTCCTCGCTCGCCCTGCACATCGCGCTGACGTACGCCAACCAGCGCCGCCAGTTCGACTCGGGCGCGGGCACCGACGAGGTCGTGCTGCTCGACTACGGCAAGCACCAGCGGCGCCTCCTGCCCCTTCTCGCCCAGAACTACGCGCAATACTTCGCGCACGACGAGCTGCTCCGCACCTTCGACGGCGTCTTCAGCGGCAGAGTCGACACCCCGGCCGAGCGGGAGAACCTCGAGACCCTCGCCGCCGCTCTCAAGCCCCTCAGCACGTGGAACGCCCTGAACACGATCCAGGAGGCCCGCGAGGCCTGCGGCGGGTCGGGCTTCATGGCCGAGAACCGCCTCGTCGGACTCCGCTCGGACCTCGACGTCTACGTGACCTTCGAGGGCGACAACAACGTCCTCCTGCAGCTCGTCGGCAAGCGTCTGCTCGCCGACTTCGCGAAGCAGTTCAAGGGGGCGGATGCCGCCACCCTCGCCAAGTTCGCGGTCGGCCAGACGGCGGGCAACATCTTCCACGGTGCGGGCCTGCGGAGGCTCGGTCAGACTGTCGCCGACTTCGGGTCGACCGCCCGCTCGGTCGAGCTCGGTCTGCGCGCCGAACAGCAGCACGAGCTGCTCGCCGGACGCGTCGAGCAGATGGTCGCCGACATCGCGGGTGCGCTGCGCCCGGCATCCAAGCTGCCCTCCGACAAAGCTGCCGCGCTGTTCAACCAGCACCAGGCCGAGCTCATCGAAGCGGCGCGGGCGCACGGCGAACTGCTGCAGTGGGAGGCGTTCTCGGATGCCGTGAAGGGCACCGAGAACGAGAGCACGCGCCAGGTGCTCACGTGGCTGCGCGACCTCTTCGGTCTGCACCTCATCGAGAAGCACCTCGCGTGGCACCTGATCAACGGGCGCCTGTCGACCCAGCGCGGTGCGGCGGTGTCGAAGTACATCGATCGGCTGTGCGCGCGGCTCCGGCCCCACGCGCAGGACCTCGTCGATGCGTTCGGCTTCGCCCCGGAGCACGTGCGGGCTCCCATCGCGTCGGGCGTCGAGCGTCAGCGTCAGGACGAGGCCCGCGCGCACTACGCGGACCTCGCGGCGCGCGGCGAGGCGCCTATCCCGGAGAAGTCGCTCAAGAAGAAGAAGTGAGCGTCGGAGGCCGTCGGTAGCCTGAGCGCGTGGACATGCGACTCGGGCCCGACGGCCTCCTTCGTTGCGGCTGGGTCGGGGACGACGCCGAGTATCGGAGATACCACGACGAGGAGTGGGGCCGCCCGCTGCGCGGCGATCGCGCTCTCTTCGAGAAGATGAGCCTCGAAGGGTTCCAGGCGGGGCTCTCGTGGATCACGATCCTCCGCAAGCGCCCGCGCTTCCGCGAGGTGTTCGCCGGCTTCGAGCCCGCGACCGTGGCCGCCTTCGACGAGTCCGACGTCGAGCGGCTCATGGGTGACGCGGGCATCATCCGCAATCGGGCGAAGATCCTCGCCACCATCGGCAACGCGCGGCTCGTCACCGAGATGGCCCCCGGCGAGCTCGACGCGTTCATGTGGTCGTTCGCCCCGGCATCCCATCGCCGGCCGTCCTCATTCGCCGAGGTCCCCGCAACGACGACGGAGTCCGACGCGATGTCCCAGGCCCTCCGCAAGAGGGGATTCCGATTCGTCGGCTCCACGACGATGTACGCGCTCATGCAGTCCTCGGGCATGGTCGACGACCACGTCGTCGGATGCCACCGCGCCGCAGACTGACGACGTTGCAGAAGTGGGGAGGAGTCCCCATGGGCGACTCCGCGTCGAATCGGTAGCGTCGATGCCGATCGGGGGTGACGATGAGCGACGTGCAGTTGGACCTGGCGGAGTTGGCCGCAGCCAGGGACCGCGCGATCGCCGCATACGACACCTTCTCGTCGGCGGATGCGGTGAGCGGGGACCTCGCCGACCTCACCGGCGAGGCACGGCTGGCGGGCAAGGTCCGAGACTTCGCGGCGAACTGGGACTACAACCGCGGAAAGCTCGAAGACCAGCTCGTCACCGTCCGCGATCTGCTCACGGCGATCGTCGACTCCTTCACGGAGCTCGACGCAGAGGGGGGACGCCAGCCGTGAGCGCGTTGTCGGTGGAGTTCGAGGACCTCTTCGACGGCCGTCCTGACGACCTCGAGGGTCGGGCTCGGGACCTGGGCCGGACCGCCGAGGCGATCGCCTCGGCGGCACTCGCGCTCCGAAACCTCGTGCAGCAGCAGCACAGTCTGTCGACGGATGCCGCGGGCACTGCCTCGAGCGAGGCTGCCGCCGGACTGCAACGCGCGCAGGATCGATATCAGGGGACATCGACTGCGCTCGTGACCTACGCGGTGGAGTTGGGGGACATCCAGCGCGTGGCGCGCGCGGCCATCGAGGAGGGTGACGCGCACCTCAGTCAGATCCCGCTGCAGGAGGCGGAGATCCACGACCTCGAGAACGCGCTCACGCTCGCCATCGCGAAGGGCGAGTCGACGAGCACCATCGAGGACCGCCTGGGGGAGGCGCGCTCGGCTCTCAGCACCGCGATGGGGGGCGCCGAGGATGCACGACAGGCCCTCAACTCGGCGCGGCGGCGACTGTGGGACGCCGCCGACCGCGCCGGCGAACAGATATCCACGGCGATCGAAGAGGGCGCCGACTCGTTCGGCGACAACTGGAACCAGTTCTGGGAGGGCGTCGGCGAGGTGTTCGCCATCGTCCGGGACTGGGCCGAAGGGGTGCTCGCGGCGATCGTCTTCGAGCTGGCGGAGCTGGTCAGCGCTCTCGTCTCGGCCGCGGTCGTCACGGTGATGATCCTCGTCGGCGTGCTGGTGCTCGGCTTCGTCTACCTGACGCTGGGCGGCGCGGGCCTGCTCCTGCTCATCGCTCTCGTCTCGGCATCCCTCATATCGATGGCGATCCGCGAGCTCATGGCGTCACCGGTCGTGCAGCGCACGGACCGCTTCGAGGTGTCCGACGACCTCGAAGCCCGCGACTACCGCGACCTGTTCGGCGAACTGGCCGCGCAGGACGGTGCCGGCGGCGAGGAGTACACCGAAATCCGGGTCGTCGCGGTGCGTGACGGATCCGGCGAGATCGTCGCCTGGCGTGTCCAGCTGCCGAGCACACAGCAGTGGTCGCCCTCCAACACCGACGGAGCGCTCAACGACCTCCGCACCGACGTGATGCTGTCGATGTTCCCCGAGCTGCAGACGCAGTACGAGCAGGCGGCCTGGCAGGCGATGACGGATGCCGGTGTCTTCCAGAGCGACGCCCCGATCATGTTCGCCGGGTGGTCGCTGGGCGGGATGATGGCGGGCGAGATGGCGACGGATCCGCGGGTGTCGGACCGTGTCGAGTCCGTCGTGACGGCAGGCTCGGCGATCGACAAGCACTACAGCGACATGCCTCCCGACGTCCGTGTGACGCAGTTCAACAACGGCATCGATCCGGTGCACACGCTCGAGTTCTTCGGGCTCGGCATCGAGGACTACGTCCGGCTGGACCAGGACTGGCAGACGTACCGGCCTCTCAGCTGGCCGATGCACGATGCCACGATGTACGGCGATGCCGCCGAGCGGTATCTGCCCGAACCACGGCCCGGGGACGACATCTTCTTCGCGGGTGCGGGAGACTCGGGCAGCGAAGAGGTCTACGTCGCCGAGTACACCCGAGGATCGTGAGGTTCGCATGCCCCGTCAGCGCCGCCCCCTGACCGTGTTCACCGTCGCCGAGTACACCCGAGGATCGTGAGGTTCGCATGCCCCGTCAGCGCCGCCCCCTGACCGTGTTCACCGTCGCGGCGATCACGCTCTGCGCCGGAGCGCTCGGCCTCTCCGGATGCGCCGCATCCGCGGACCCCGACACCGCGGGACTCGAAAGCGAGCTCGCGTCGGTCGGGGGAGTCAACGGTGCGTTCGTGTGGACGACGCATCCGAACGCACCGTGGGTAACCCGCGTGCAGGTGATGCTGTTCCTCGACGACCCCTCGGATGCCGGAGTCGTCGACGCCGTGCGCGCCGCCGCCCCCGTCCTGGCGGCCGATGATGCCGTCGCCGACGCGGATGCCGTGGCGCTGACGTTCATCGACGGCCAGCGAGGCGACTACACGGCCCGCGGTGAGGCGAACCGCGACGTCATCGGCCTCGCGCCCGAGATCGCGACCACCCTCGGTGTGACCGATGCCGGCAAGCGTCAGCTGCTCGTCTCGCCGGACGAACTGCGGGCGCTCGCCGGCACGGAGTGAGCGTGATGGCACGGCTGGCCTTCGCTCTGCCGGGGACCTGGCTCGCGATCGATCCGCGAGACGAAGAAGCATCCTTCGACCGAGTGGATGCCGCGGTCCGCGACGTCGTGGGAGTCGCGGACGATGCCGCCGCGGCCCGTCGGCGGCTGCGCGATCAGCTCCGGACTGTGGTCGGGTCGGCCCGGGCGTCGGATGCGCAGGGCGTCTTCCTCTGCCTCGAGGTCGCGCCGGGGGTGCGGTTGCCCGCGACGCTTACGGTGCACGCGCCCTCGGCGATGTCCATGACCCCCGCGATCGGCACCGCGTCGGCCGCCGTGCTCGACACCCTTCATCGCAGCCTCCAGACGCTGGAGGTGGCGGGGATCGACACCGCCGTTCGCGTACCGGCGCCCGACGGGGGAGCGCTGCGGATCCACCGGCGGGTCGACGAGACGGTCGACGGCGCGCCCGTCGAGGCGCCGCCCGTCGAGACGCCAGTGCAGCGGCTCGAGGTCGATTACTGGTTCGCCGTCCCCGGCTCCAAGCGCGTCGTGCTCGCGAGCTTCGCGGCGCCGCTCGGCCACCTGCACGACGCGATGCTGAACCTTTTCGACTCGATCGCCGCGGCCGCGAGGTTCGAGTCCGGCGCGCCGAGTCTTGCCCCGTGAGGTCTGCTCCCGGGATCATGTGGAGACGGCGACCGGGAGGCAGACATGACGGGGTACGAGATCACCGAGATCGGCGGGCTCGACCAGTGGCGCGACCACTTCGGCGGCTTCGCGCCGGCGCGCTCGCGTGACGGTCGACGCGTCGTCGATCACGAGCTGGCGATGCAGTACATCGGGTTGACCGCCAACGCCCTCGAACCGGGGGAGCAGGCCGGCTACTGGCACACCCACTCCGAGGTCGAGGAGCTCTACGTCTTCCTCCAGGGTCGGGGTCAGATGGGACTCGACGACGACCTCGTCGAGGTCGGTCCAGGCTCCGTCGTCCGGGTCGGCCAGGGCGTGTGGCGCACGTGGCGCGCCCACCCCGAGAGCCCCGGTCAGCTCCGCTGGCTGTGCATCCGCGCCGGCGGGGAGGAGCTCCCCGAGGTGCCGTCGGATTCGACGCGGGCCGAGCGGCCGATGCCGTGGTCCGCGCCGGAGGCGTGAGCCGTGGCATCCGATCGTCACGTCGCGGACGCGCACGACGTCATCCGCGTCGTCGGGGCGCGTGAGAACAACCTCAAGGACGTCGACGTCGAGATCCCCAAGCGACGCCTGACGGTGTTCACCGGGGTGAGCGGCTCGGGCAAGTCCTCGCTCGTGTTCGGCACGATCGCCGTCGAGTCCCAGCGCCTCATCAACGAGACGTACCCGACCTTCGTGCAGCAGTTCATGGCGCAGCTGAGCCGCCCCGACGTCGACGGACTCGAGAACATCAGTCCCGCGATCATCGTCGACCAGGAGCGCATGGGGGCCAACGCGCGGTCGACGGTCGGCACCGTGACCGACGCCTACGCCATGCTCCGCCTGCTCTTCAGCCGCCTCGGCGAGCCGCACATCGGATCGCCGCAGGCCTTCTCGTTCAACATCCCCTCCGCGCCGGGATCCGACACCGTCACCGGTGGCATGTGCCCGCGCTGCGAGGGGCTCGGCGAGGTGAGCGACGTCGACCTCGACGAACTCTTCGACAGCTCGAAGTCCCTGTCGGAAGGCGCGATCACCGTGCCCGGCTACAACGTGGACGGCTGGATGGTGCGCATCTTCACCGAGTCCGGGTTCCTGGATGCCGCCAAACCGATCGCGTCGTATTCGCCACAGGAGCGCGCGGACTTCCTCTACAAGGAGCCCACCAAGGTGAAGCTCCAGAACATGAACATGACCTACGAGGGTCTCGTTCCGAAGATCACGAAGTCGTTCCTGCAGAAGGATCGCGAGGCTCTGCAGCCGCACGTCCGTGCGTTCGTCGATCGGGCGGTCAAGTTCCTGCCGTGCCCGGAGTGCGGCGGCAGCCGTCTCAACGCCGGCGCCCGCTCGTCGAAGATCGGTGGGGTCCACATCGCCGAGGTCTCCGCGATGCAGATCACCGATCTGTCGGCCTGGCTCGACAGCGTCGACCCGACGGGTCGGTCCGCTGCTGTCGTCGCTCAAACGGGTCATCGCCTCGTTCATCGACATCGGCCTCGGCTACCTGTCGCTCGACCGCTCGTCGGGGACGCTGTCGGGCGGCGAGGCGCAGCGCACGAAGATGATCCGTCATCTCGGTTCCGCGCTGACCGACGTGACCTATGTCTTCGACGAGCCCACCGCGGGCCTTCACCCGCACGACATCCAGCGGATGAACGCCCTGCTCCTGCTGCTGCGCGACAAGGGCAACACCGTGCTCGTCGTCGAGCACAAGCCCGAGGTCATCGCGATCGCCGACCACGTCGTCGACCTGGGACCGCAGGCGGGCTCGCGCGGCGGGCAGATCATGTACAAGGGGGATGTCGCGGGTCTCCGCGCCTCGGACACGCTCACGGGCCGGCACCTCGACCACCGCGCGGCGCTGAAATCGAGCACGCGCACCGCGACCGGCTCGCTGCCGATCTGCGGTGCGACCCAGCACAACCTCACGGGCGTCGACGTCGACATCCCGCTCGGCGTGCTGACCGTCGTCACGGGTGTCGCCGGCTCGGGCAAGTCGTCCCTCATCCACGGGAACGTCCCCGCGTTCGATGACGTCGTCGTCGTCGACCAATCGCCCATCAAGGGTTCGCGCCGGTCGAGCCCCGCGACGTACACCGGCGTGCTCGACGCGATCCGGACCGCGTTCGCCAAGGCCAACGGCGTGAAGGCCTCGCTGTTCAGCGCGAACTCCGAGGGCGCCTGCCCCGCGTGCAAGGGGCTCGGCGTGATCATCACGAACCTCGGCTACACCCAGAGCGTCGAGACGCGCTGCGAGGTGTGCGACGGCTCCGGGTTCAGCGACGCCGTCCTGGAGTACACCCTCGACGGCAAGAACATCGCCGAGGTCCTCGCGATGTCGGCCGAGGAGGCCCACGGCTTCACGACGGGGTCGGCCAAGACGACGCTCGCCCGGATGGTCGACGTCGGCCTCGGCTACATCACGCTCGGTCAGGCGCTCAACACCCTCTCCGGAGGCGAGCGCCAGCGGCTGAAGCTCGCGATCGCCATGGCGAAGAAGGGGGCGGTGTATGTCCTCGACGAGCCGACCACGGGTCTGCACCTCGCCGACGTCGACAACCTGCTGTCGCTTCTCGACCGATTGGTGGATGCCGGCAACTCCGTCATCGTCATCGAGCACCATCAGGCGGTCATGGCGCACGCCGACCACCTCATCGACCTCGGTCCGGGCGCGGGACGGGACGGCGGACGGGTCGTGTTCGAAGGGACGCCGGCGGCACTGGTGAAGGAGCGGTCGACGCTGACGGGAGAGCACCTCGCACGGTACGTCGGCGCGGTCTGAACCGCCTCGGCACGGCCGAACCCACGAGCATAGATGGGGAGAACTCCCCACGTCACGCGCTCGCCCGATATTCGTCTCTCGCTTAGTCTTTATGGCGTCCACACGCCGTGGCAGTCGGTCTTCTCACCGGCCGCCACGGTTCTGCATGCATGACTGCCTCGGGGGAAGTCAGAACACTCATGAAGTCGTTCACCTGGCTGCGTTCTCGGCCCAAGACGTTCGCCTCGATCGGTGCGGTGACGGCCGCGGTTGTCGCTGTCAGCGTCCTCGCCCTGACCTACGACGGTGAGCCGACGACCGAGGTCGAGCTCAACGACGGCGGTGTCTGGCTCACCAAGCAGACGAGCTTGCTCGTCGGACACTTCAACAACGAGTCGCGCGTGCTCGACGGGGGTCTTCGCACGCTGTCGGCGGACTACGACATCCAGCAGGCCGGCAACCGGGTCCTCGTCACGGACGAAGCAGAGAACACCGCCACCGCGATCGACCCGTCACGGGTCGTGCTCTCGGACAGCGCCGACATCCCCTCGGGCGCGAACGTGGTGCTCGGCGGCCCCACCGTCGCGACGATCGACGAGGACGGCGCCCTGCGTGCCGCCCCCTTCACCTCGATCGCCGCGGTCGGCAAGGAAGCCGGCGATCCGATCGCGAAGCTCGGTCGCGGCGCCGCGGTGACCGTCAGCACCGCCGGCGTCGTCTACGCCGTCTCGGCGAAGTCCGGCAAGATCTTCGCCTACGGCCCCAACGCCGAGGGCACCTACGTGCAGACCGCCGAGCGCGAGCTGGAGGGCATCGACAAGGACGACGAGCTCTCGATCACCTCCGTCGGCGGAGTCAGCGTGGTCCTCGACCAGACCACCTCGATGCTCTACTCGACCGACGGCCTGCAGGCCGAAGTGCCGGGCGACGCGGTTCTCCAGCAGCCCTCCAACGCGACCGACACCGTGACGCTCGCGACGCCGTCGCAGCTCGTCCGCGTTCCCCTGGGCGGCGGCGACCTCGTGACGAAGGATGCCGGCAGCGGCGGCGGTGCTCCGGCCCAGCCGGTGTACGTCGCGGGCTGCGCGTACGGTGCCTGGTCGGGCACCGGCGCCTTCGTGCGCGACTGCACGGGCGACGGCGACGACGTGCAGAAGACCATCAAGGGCGTCAAGAAGTCCAGCCAGCTCCGGTTCCGCGTGAACCGGGACGTCGTCGTCCTGAACGACATCTTCGGCGGATCGGCGTGGATGGCGAGCGACGCACTGCAGCAGGTCGACAACTGGGAGGACATCACGCCTCCCGAGGGCGAGGGCGAGGAAGAGGAGGAGACGACGGAGGAGACCATCCAGTCGACCCTCCCCGAGCGCACCGAGCAGAACACGGCTCCCGTCGCCGAGAACGACCGCTACGGCGTCCGTCCGGGTCGCACAACGGTCCTCCCGGTCCTCGAGAACGACCTCGACGCCGACGGCGACGTCCTCGTTGCGAAGGTGGTCACGCCCCCGTCGGTCGGGAAGGTGACGCCGATCTACGACGGCACCGCCCTGCAGATCGCCATGCCCGATGACGCGAGCGGAACCACCTCGTTCACCTATGAGGTCTCCGACGGTCGCGGCGGCAAGGACTCGGCGCGCGTCGCGCTCACCGTCCGGCCGTTGAGCGAGAACTCCCCGCCGGTCCAGAAGCGCAAGACCGCGATCACCGTGGAGACGGGGGGCGTGGTCTCGTACAACGTGCTGACTGATTGGGTAGACCCCGACGGGGACGACATCTTCCTGCAATCTGTCACCCCCGACGGCGGCGACGAGGCCGAGTTCACCTCTGACGGCCAGATCACCTACCGCGCGATCGGCGGCACGCAGGGGCGCAAGGACGTGCCCATCGCGGTATCCGACGGCAGCGAATCCGCCCAAGGCATCGCACGGTACGACATCCGCCCCCTCGGAACTACCCTCCCGGTCACGAACGCAGACCACGTCGTGACGCGCCCTGACCGGCCGGCCACCGTTCGGCCGCTGACGAACGACACGAGCACCGGCAACGAGCAGCTCCGCCTCACCCGCGTCGACGACGTCGAGGGCGGCACCGTCACCCGCGACTACCCCGACAAGTCCTTCACGTTCCAGTCGTCGAAGACGGGGACTTACTACGCGACCTACCTGGCGTCGGCCGGCGCGAACTCCGCCCCCGGCATCGTGCGCATCGACGTCCTGCCCGAAGAGGATGTCGACGTCGCACCGATCGCCGTCCGCGACGTCGCGCTCCTGCCGGCCGGCGGCGACGTGCTCGTCAATGTGCTGGGCAACGACACCGACCCGGCGGGCGGCGTTCTGGTCGTTCAGTCCGTGGCCGTCGATGAGGACGCGGGTGTGGCCGCGGCCGTGCTCGGGCATGAGACCGTCCGCGTCAGCGACCAGGCGTCGCTCGACAAGCAGGTCCGCTTGACGTACACGATCTCGAACGGATCGCAGTCGGCCGAGGGCGAGATCATCGTCATCCCGGTGCCGGCGCCCGAGAAGCTCCGTCCCCCCATCGCCGTCGACGACGAGGTCGTCGTACGTACCGGCGACGTCGTGACCATTCCGGTGATGGACAACGACTACAGCCCGAACAACGACGAGATCCAGATCTCGCCCGAACTCGTGCCGCCGCTCGTCGACGATGCGGACGGCGACCTCTTCGTCTCCGAGGACACGCTGCGCTTCCGCGCCGGGCCGGAGCCGAAGACGGTCAACGCGACGTATGAGGTCGAGGACTCCAGCGGCCAACGCGACGCCGGTTACGTCACGATCCGGATCCTGCCCCGCGACGACAAGTCGAACGCCGCGCCGCGACCGCGCGACGTGACGGTCCGCACGCTCAGCGGGTCGGCGGTCACGGTTCCCGTCGACCTGAACGGGATCGACGCGGACGGCGATTCCGTCGAGCTCGTGGGTCTCGCATCCTCGCCGAAGAAGGGCCGGGTGTCTGCGATCGAGGCTGGCTCCTTCACTTACACCGCTTTCGAAGATGCGGTCGGTGTCGATCGGTTCCAGTACCGGGTACGCGACGCTCTCGGCAAGGAGGCGACAGCATCCGTTCAGATCGGCATCGCCCCGGCCCCGACGACCAACCAGGCTCCGTACGCAGTGCGCGACACGATCACGATGCGGCCTGGGCGCACGGTCGCCGTCGACGTGCTGAAGAACGACTCCGACCCCGACGGTGACAAGTTCACGTTCGCCAAGAACGCGGTGGAGGTCCCCGACGTCGCGGGGCTCAGCGCGAAGGTCTCAGGACAGCAGTTGCTCATCACCGCGCCTGAGAACCCGATGCAGACGAGTGTCGTCTACACGATCGCCGACGAGCGCGGGCTCCGCGCGACGACGTCCGTGCAGATCACGGTCGACCCCGATGTCCCTCTCGCCCGTCCGATAGCGCGAGACGATCGCGTCCTCCCCGACCAGGTGAAGGAAGACGGCACCGTGACGGTCGATGTCCTCGCCAACGACGATGACCCCGACGGCACAAGGTCTGCCCTTGAGGTGTCGCTTGGCAAGGGCGGAGAAAATGCGCGTGTCGGATCAGGCGGTCGCGTCAGCTTGACCGTGACCGATCAGCGTCAGCTCATCACGTATCTCGTCAAGGACGAGGACGACCAGGTCGCTGCAGCATTCTTCCACGTTCCGGCGCTCGTTGATCTTCCGCCCACCCTTCTCTCGACCGAGGGCGTGACTGTCAAGAGCGGCGAGTCGATCGACCTGCCCCTGTCGAAGTACGTACGCGCTTCGGGTAGCGGCAACGTCGTGATCACCGAGACCGAGAAGGTCTCGGCGGCACACAGCAACGGGGCGAGCCTCGTCAAGGACGAGTCGACGCTCACCTACACCTCTGCGGAGCGCTACTTCGGCTCTGATGCACTGACCTTCGAGGTCACCGACGGCTCCGGGCCCGATGATGACACCGGCCGCAAGGCGACGTTGACCATCCCCATTACGGTGTTGCCTCCCGACAACGAGCCGCCCACGATGACGGGCGCGTCGATCTCTGTCGCCCCCGGCGAAGATGCCACGACTCTCGGTCTGCGGGAATTGACGTCGGACCCCGACCCGGGCGACATGGAAAAACTGAAGTTCTCCCTCGCATCCGATGCACCTTCGGGCGTGAATGCATCGATCGACGGGCAGACGCTGCAGGTCTCGGCGCAATCGGATGTCAAGAAGGGGACCCGGTTCTCTCTGACCGTTCGCGTCACCGACGGCGAGACCGAGCCCGTCGAGGCCAACATTCAGGTCACGGTCACTGCGTCTACCCGCGAGCTCCCCTCGGTCAACGACGACGTCGTGCGACAGGCAGACCAGGGTGAGACCGTCTCGGTCAACGTGCTCCGCAACGACGTCAATCCGTTCCCGGAAAAAGCGCTCGAAATCGTGAAGACCCAGATCGAAACGGGTGACGTCACGAGCGTGAACGTGTCTGGCCCCAACGTAAACGTGACCACGGCGAAGGAGTTCGTCGGCAACGTCGTCGTGCGCTACACCGTGCAGGATGCGACGGGCGATGCCGATCGACGCGTTGACGGCCGCATCCGCATAACCGTCCAGGGGCGACCGGACGCACCCGGCAAGCCCACCGTTACGACTGTCCGAAGCCGGACGGTGGTTCTCAGCTGGACCCCGCCGGTGGACAACGGCCGTCGGATCTCGGGGTACACGGTCACGTCGACAGCGGGTGGGTACGCAAGGGAATGCCCGTCCACGACGTGCACTCTCGACGGGCTCACGAACAACGTCGAGTACAACTTCGTCGTGACAGCGACCAACAGCGTCGGCGAGTCCGAGCCGTCGGTTCCGTCCGAGACCGCGCGTCCCGACGTCCGTCCAGACCAGCCTGCGCCTCCCGCGCTCGCGTTCGGCGACCGCAGTCTCGACGTCACGTGGAAGACGCCGGCCACCGAGGGATCGCCGGTCGAGAGCTACACGCTTGAGATCTCGCCCGCGCCGCCTTCGGGCGTCGCACAGAAGACAGGCGTGACCGGGAACAAGCTGAAGTGGGACGGTCTGCAGAACGGTACCGAATACCAGGTCCGGGTTCGCGCGCATAACCGCGCACCCGAGCCGTCGGACTTCTCACAGTGGTCCGCGGGAGAGATCCCGGCCGCGCCGCCCGCAGCAGCGGGCGCTCCAACGGTGGCCCGCCTCGAGCCGGTCGGCAACCGGGCGCAGATGCGTGTCTCGTGGAACGCACCGGCCAACAACGGCGACGCCATCGCGGGCTACGAGCTGAGCGTCATCCGCGGCGGCAGCGTCATCCAGAAGATCTCCGTCGCGGCCGGCCAGACCAGCCAGGCGGTCGTCGTCGACACTTCCGAGACGAACTACACCTACAGCGTCCGGGCGAAGAACAAGGCTGGGTGGGGCAAGATGAGCCCGCAGTCGGCTCCGCGCCGTGCCTTCACGCCGCCGGGTGCTCCGTCTGGTGTCACCGCGGGCGAGGGCGACAACCAGGTCACAGTCCAATGGCAGCCGGCCGCGTCGAACGGTGCCACCGCGAACGAGATCCAATACCAGTACAACGTGAACGGCGGCGGGTGGCGTGCCGATTGGGTCGCGGGCGGCGGTTCAGGAACGTCCGGCACGATCGGCAACGGTGTGGTCAACAACAACGGCACATACACCGTTCAGATTCGGGCTGTGGCCACCGCGGACGGCACGACCTACGAGGGACCCGCGTCGGCTGCATCCAACCAGGTCGCGCCGTACGGGCAGATCGGCAACCCGGGAGCATCAGCCTCTGCCGGGGCTACCAACGTCAACGTGAGTTGGTCCCTGCCGACTGCGAATGGGCGTCCCGTCTCCGCCACGGTCAACATCAGCGGTGCAGTCAACGAGACGTTCCAGGTGACCGGCGACGGGTCGCGCTCGTACAACCCCGGGTACAGCAAGAAGGTCGAGATCAATGTCGTCGCCCGGTCCGATGGGAGTCGGGACACGAGCGCGACGGCGTCGGCTACGACTCAGGACGCGCCGCCGCCGCCGAAGCCTCGCGTCTGGGTCACGCGCGGCGATTATGTCTCGGGCTGCGTGAACGGATGCTACAAGTTCGTCGTCAACACGGAGAACTTCGACGGGGGACGGTACACCGTGGCCTGCAAGTACAGCGGCGGCAATGTCAGCGACAACTTCTACGCATACGACATCCCCTCTAACGGTTCGAAGCAGATCGAGTGCTGGCTCGGTGCCGACGGGTACGACGTCTGGGTCGACCTACAGGGCTGGGGTGGGGCCGTCGACACCGAGAAGCAACCCTGGCCGCGTGGATGACGTGACCAACGATTTCGAGAGCAAGGACTGAACGAATGAGCATGACCCCTGAACAGGCGGCCTGGTTCCGCGACACGTTCACGCGACTCGTCGACAACGTCGACCAGGCGCTGATGGGCAAGCGCGAGGTCGTGGGCCTCGTGCTGGCGGCGATGCTCGCCGAAGGCCACGTCCTCCTCGAGGATGCGCCGGGCACGGGCAAGACGAGCCTCGCGAAGGCGCTCGCGGCGAGCGTGCAGGGGTCGTCGACCCGCATCCAGTTCACGCCGGACCTGCTGCCCTCGGACGTGACGGGCGTCACGATCTACGACCAGCAGAACCACAAGTTCGAGTTCCACAAGGGTCCCGTGTTCGCCTCGATCGTCCTCGCCGACGAGATCAACCGCGCCTCGCCGAAGACGCAGTCGGCGCTCCTCGAGGTCATGGAGGAGTCCCGCGTGACGGTCGACGGCGTGCCGCACGAGGTGGGTCGACCGTTCCTCGTCATCGCGACGCAGAACCCCATCGAGCAAGCGGGAACGTACAAGCTCCCCGAGGCGCAGCTCGACCGCTTCATGATCAAGACCTCGATCGGCTACCCGTCGCTCGCCGTCGCCGAGCGGATCCTCGCCGGCGACGTCGACCGCAACCCGTCGGGCAAGCTGAGCCCCGTCATCACGACGAAGGCCGTCGCCGACATGGCCGACCTGGCCGCCACCGTGCACGTCGACCCGGCAGTCGCGCGCTACGCCGCGCAGCTCGTCGAGTCGACCCGCGAATCCGATGCCACGAAGCTCGGCGTCTCGGTGCGTGGCGCGATCTCGATGATGCGGATCGCGCGTGTGGTCGCGGCATCCCAGGGTCGTCACTACGTCATCCCCGACGACGTGAAGGCGCTGGCGGCACCTGTCTGGACCCACCGTCTCGTCCTCGACCCCGAGGCCGAGTTCTCGGGGACGACGTCCGAGTCGGTCATCGAGCGCGCCCTCGGCCAGGTCGAGGCGCCTCTCGCGAGGGCGTCCGCCGAATGACGATGACGCCGGAGACGGTCGCCGAGGCGCCGGACGCGCCCGGCCCCTCCGGCGCGCCCGCGGGCACCGCACCGGACGCCGCGGAGGACGCGGCGCTGCTCGCGCCCCGCGAAGCGACGCGGTGGGAGAAGCTGCGAGAGGATGCCGGGGTGTGGGCGCGCCGCGCGGGTTCCCGCGCGCGGATCATCGCCGAGGTGATCCAGCTCACCGGCTGGGTCGTCATCGCCGCCGCGATCATCCTCTGGATCACGGCGTTCTCGCTCGGCTGGCAGGAGGCGTTCGTTGCGGCGATCGTGGCGACGGTGCTGGCGCTCCTATGCATCGTCTTCCTCTTCGGGCGGACCGCGTACGAGGTCGACCTCGACCTCACCCGCACGCGCGTCGTGGTGGGCGAGCGGGCCGTCGGTGCGCTGAAGCTCGCGAACCTCACGTCCCGCTCGCTGCTGCCCTCCGAGATCGTCCTGCCGGTCGGTTCCGGTCGCGGCGTCTTCCAGGTGCCGCGGCTTCAGGCGGGGGAGGAGCACGAGGAGCTCTTCGCCATCCCGACGACCCACCGCGGCGTGCTCGCCGTCGGTCCGGTGAGCGTCCTCCGCGGCGACCCGCTGGGCCTGTTCGAACGCACGCACGACCGCCGTCAGGCCGTCGACCTTTTCGTACACCCGCGGACGCTGCCGCTCGAGGGGCTCTCGCTCGGGCAGATGCGCGACCTCGAGGGCCTGCCCGATCAGCACCTCGCCCGTGACGACGTCTCGTTCCACGCGCTGCGCGAGTACCAGCCCGGCGACGATCTGCGCCACGTGCACTGGAAGTCCACGGCGCGCACCGGCACGCTCATGGTGCGCGAGTACGAGCAGACCCGTCGCTCGCACTTCGTCGTGGCGCTGTCGACGCACCCCGGCGAGTACCGCGACCCCGAGGAGTTCGAGACCGCGATCTCCGTCGCCGGCTCCGTGGGCCTGCGCGCCCTCCGCGACTCGCGCACCCTGGACGTGCGCACGTCGGCCGGCAAGATCCGCGCCGAGACCGGACGCCGGTACCTCGACTCGCTCTCCGCGCTCGAGAGCACGAAGCCGCGCGACGGCGGGATCGTCGCGCTCGCCGGCATCCTGGCCGCGCACTCCCCGGATGCCGCCGTCGCGGTCCTGCTCTGCGGGTCGACGGTCGACGCCGGACAGTTGCGCCTCGCCTGCTCGCGCGTGCCCTTCGGCGTGCGGACCCTCGCGATCATCGCCGACAGTCGCCTCGAATCGCCGGTCCTCCGCCGCGTGGGCGACGCTGATGTCGTCGCCCTCGGCCACCTCGATCAGCTCCCCAACGCCCTCCGCAAGGTCCTCTCGTGAATCGGCTCGCCTTCCTTCTGCTGTCGGGCGCGACCTGGCGGCGCCTCGTCGCGGACATCGCCGCCGTCGTGCTGCTGCTCGGCGTCGGGATCGTCGGGTTCGCCGCGACCTTCGACGGCCCGGCCTACCTCGTCGCGACGATCGGCGCGCTCGTGTTCGGCCTGGCGCTCGCATGGGTGGGCGCCCGGTGGCGCTGGGGCATCCTGTCCCTGGCCGGGGCGACGATCGCGCTCTACTTCCTGCTCGGCGGTGCCCTGGCCCTGCCGTACACGACCTTCCTCGGGGTCGTGCCGACCCTTGAGACGTGGCGCCAGCTGGCGCTCGGCGCCGTCACCTCGTGGAAGGACCTCCTCACGACGGTGCCGCCGGTCGACCCGGGCGACGGCCACCTGATCGTCCCGTTCCTGATGACCCTCGTCGCGACGGTGCTCACGGCGTCCCTCGCGCTGCGCCTGCGTCGCGCGGCGTGGGCGCTGATCCCGGCATCCGTCTACATCGCCGGTGAGATCCTCCTCGGCACGGCGCAGACCGTGGCGCCGATCGTGCAGGGCGCCCTCTTCGTCGCCGTCGCCGTCGGGTGGCTCGCGCTGCGCACCATGTGGAGCCCGGAGCGCACGGCCGTCGAGGCCGCGACCCCCGGAGCCGACGCCTCGCGCGCCGCTCGGCTGCGCCGTCTGGTGTCGGGCGGGATCGTCCTGGCCCTCGCGACGGGTGCAGGGGCTGCGGTCGCGGCGACCGCCAGCCCGCCCACCCAGCGGTACATCCTGCGCGACTTCGTCGTCCCGCCCTTCGACATCCACGACTACGCGAGCCCGCTGCAGTCCTGGCGGAAGTACGTCCGCGACTTCAAGACCGACCAGCTGTTCACCGTCAGCGGGCTGCCGAAGGACGGCCGCGTGCGCCTCGCGACGATGGACGCCTACGACGGCGTCGTCTACAACGTCGCCGAGGACGGCGCCGGATCCTCGAGCGCCTTCACCTCGATCCGGTCGAACATGTCGCCCGAGGCGACCGGCACCGAGACCAAGGTGCGCGTCGACATCGAGGAGCTGTCCGGCGTGTGGCTCCCCTCCGTCGGATCGGCCCGCGACATCGAGTTCCAGGGAGACCGGGCGACCGATCTCCGTCGCGGCGCCCACTTCAACGATGCGACCGGCACCGCGGTGGTCACCTCGGGCGTCCAGTCCGGTGACGCGTACACGATCGACACGATCATCCCGCCCGTGATCAAGGACGAGCAGCTCGCCGAGACGCCCTTCGCTCCGCTGAAGATGCCCAAGCAGACCGGCATCCCGCAGGCGCTCAGCGAGATCGCCTCGGATGCGACGGAGGACGCCGAGACGCCCATCGACCAGGCGCGCGCGCTCGAGAGCTACCTGAAGACCGACGGATACTTCAGCCACGGTCTCGCCGATGACGTGTACTCGCCGTCCGGTCACGGCTCGGCACGCATCTCGATGCTCGTGAACAACGACCAGATGGTGGGCGACGACGAGCAGTACGCCGTCACGATGGCGCTCATGGCCACCCAGCTCGGCATGCCTGCCCGTGTCGTCATGGGCTGGCATCCCGATGAGGGTGAGAAGGATGCCGGGGGTGTCTTCACCGCGACGGGCGAGAACATGCACGCCTGGGTCGAGATCGCCTTCGAGGGCAAGGGGTGGATCCCCTTCGACCCGACTCCCGACGAGGACAACGAGCCGAGCCAGCAGAACACGAAGCCGCGCGCCAACCCGAAGCCGCAGGTGCTGCAGCCGCCGCCGCCTGCGCAGGAACCGGCCGATCAGCCGCCGGCACTCGCCGAGGAGCGCGATCAGGATGAGGACGAGGAGCCCGGCCCGGACTGGCTCGGACCCGTGCTCCTCTGGACGGGCGTGGGACTCGGCGGCATCCTGCTGCTGATGTCGCCGTTCCTGGTGATCGGGGGGCTCAAGGCGGCTCGTCGCACCCGGCGACTGCGCGCGGAGCGCACCGCCGACCGCGTGTCAGGTGGCTGGGACGAGCTGGTCGACCGTGCGGTCGACTACCGCGTGGCCGTGCCTCCCGGATCGACCCGCGCCGAGAGCGCAACGGTCGTCGGCGACGCGTTCGACGGTTCTCGCGTCGCGACACTCGCGCTGCAGGCCGACGCCGAGGTGTACGGCCCCGGTGACCCGACCCCTGAGGACGTCGACGCCTTCTGGCGCGAGGTCGACGAGATCGTCGCGGGCATGGCCGGCGGTGCCACGTTCTGGCAGCGTCTTCGGGCCCGGCTGAGCCTGCGATCGCTCCGACGCAGTCGGGCGGGTCGATCGGTGCGCCGGCGATGACCGTGGGTGCCCCCGCGACGATGCCTCACCGCGTCGGCGCCGTCGTCATCGACTCCGTCATCGGAGCGGCGGTCGTCGCCGCGGTCGCGGGGGGCGTCCTGGCCGCGTCCGTCCTGTCGGCCGGCGTCGTGGGGATCCTGGTCCTGCTCCCCGCCGTGGCGGGCGCCTCGCTCGGCTGGTTCCTCGTCCACACCGCCCTGCAGGGCGGTCGGGGCTCGATCGGCATGCGCGTCATGGGGCTGCGGCTCGAGCGCGCCGACGAGGGCGACGGGCGGCTCGGCTTCGGCCGCGCACTCGGGCGCAACCTCGTGTGGACGCTCACCTGCAGTGTCGTCGTCGGTCTCTTCTCACCCCTGTTCGACTCGTCTCGGTGGCGGCGGGGATGGCACGACCTGGCTGTGGGGGCCGTCATCGTCCACCCGGCCGACGTCCCGGCGGTGACGCCCGCCGCGCCGGTCGAGCCCGAGCCTGTCGAGCCCGCGCCCGCGACATCGGTCGAACCCGCGCCCGTCCTCATCCCGCAGACCGCGGCGGCCGCGACGGCGCCCGCTCCCCGGCCCGTCGTCTCGGCGGCGGCCACCGGCCACGGCGACCCCCTTCCTGCGCCGTCGTGGGCTCCGGCATCCGTTCCGGCGAACCGGCCGATCCCGCGGACGCTGCCGGTCGACGTGATCTCGACCGTCCCCGGGGTGCCGCACCGCGACGGCCGGCCCGCATCGGCCGAACGGGTCTCGCCGCCCGTGATCGCGATCCTGCGCTGGGATGACGGGACGCGGCACACGATCTACGAGCCGACGCTGTTCGGTCGGGGGCCCGGCCAGCAGGCGGGGCGTCGCAGCACACCCGTCCGCGACGAGACCCTGTCGCTGTCGAAGACGCACTTCGAGGTCGGCGCCGACGAGCGGGGCTCGTGGGTCGTCGACCGTCACTCGCTCAACGGCGTCGTGATCGTCCGCGCCGGTCAGCCGCAGCGGCTCGTCCCGGGTGAACCGGCGCGCATCTGGTCGGGCGACGTCCTCGAACTCGGCGATCGACGACTGACGGTGGAGTCCGCGCGATGATCGCGATGGACGTGCAAGTCGGGGCGGCGACGCACCCGGGCCTCCGTCGACGCGTGAACGAGGACTCCCACCTGGCGGAGTATCCGCTCTTCCTCGTCGCCGACGGCATGGGCGGCCACGATGCGGGCGCCGCGGCGAGCTCCGCCGTCGTGGCGGAGTTCCGCGCCCTCGTCGGTCAGGACTCCGTCGGGATCGACGAGATGCGGGCGGCGCTCGCGCGTGCCCGCGCCGCCGTGCACCGCATCGGTCACGAGGGGCGGGCCGCCGGCACCACCCTCACCGGCGTCGCGGTCACCGAAGTCGGCGGCCATGGATACTGGCTCACCGTCAACGTGGGCGACTCTCGCACCTACCGCTTCGCGGACGGTGAGCTCGAGCAGATCAGCGTCGACCACTCCGTCGTGCAGGAGCTCATCGACGCGGGCGAGCTGACCGGCGAAGCCGCCGGACGGGATTCGCGCCGCAACGAGATCACCCGGGCGATCGGCGCGGGCAGCGGCGGCGAGGCGGACTTCTGGCTCATCGCGGCCGAGCCGGGCGATCGCATGCTGATCTGCTCTGACGGCCTGTCGGGCGAGGTTCCCGAGGACCGCATCAGCGGCATCCTCCGAGAGGTCGTCGACCCGCAGGATGCCGCGACCCGCCTCGTGCACGAGGCGATGCTCCACGGCGGTCGCGACAACATCACGGCCGTGGTGGTCGATGCCGTCCGCGTGGCGGGGCAGGATGATGATGCGTACGACACGGCTCCCGCGGGGGGCGCGTCGTACGCCGAAGAGGACACACGGCCGCGAGCAGCGGCAGGAGGAGACGCCTGATGCGCGCAGTGCGATATCGGCCCGACGGCGCCCCGGAAGCCTGGCGTGCCGCCGTGACCGGCTCGGCGCTCGCCGTGCTGCCCCCGGCTGTCACCCCGCACGCCGTCGAGGGTGTGTGGCGCCGGCTCGAGAACGGCGGGATCGGCGCCGTCCTCGAATCCCTCACAGGGGCGTTCGGCACGTCGCTCGCGGCGATCCCGCCGTTCGGTCTCGCCGTCGCGGAGGGCGACGGGGTGCGCGTCGCAGTCCGCGGTCCGGTGACCCTCGTCGTCGAGACCGCCGACGGCGTCGATGCGGTCTCGGGTGCCGGCGTCGCGACGTGGACCGAGAGGTTCCTGCCGGGCGTCATCCGCGTGAGCGTCGACCTCGGGACAGCCGCGGATGCCGACCTGTTGCCGATCGAGTCGGGCGTCGTCCCCGTCGCCGAGATCATCTTCGACGTCGCAGAGCACGAGACCGCCGCGCCTGTCGCAGCGCCCGTGACGGCGGGGGAGCCCCTCGCCGAGCCGGAGCCGGAACCAGTCGCCGAGCCCGAGCCGGAGCCTGTCGCCGAGCCCGAGCCCGAGCCCGAACCCGAGCCCGCACCGGAGCCCGAGCCCGAGCGAGAGCCCGAGCCGGAGGCATCCACCGTGGCACCTGACGATCTGGGCGAGACCGTCGCCTCGCCGCGCACCCTGGCGAAGGAACCTGAACCGGAATCGGAGCCGGAGACCGAGACGCCGGGGCTGGTCACGGGGGTTCCACCGATCCACACGCTCGGCGGCTCGCCCGTCTCGGTCCCCGTGCCGCACGATGCGCCGCGGCCGCCGGACCCCGGCGAGACGATCTCCGGGCCGGATGAGGACGCCGTCCTCGGGGCGACGATCGTGAGTTCCCGGGTGGCGCCGCAGGGCACCGCGCCCGTCCCCGCCCTGCCCCCGTTCGTGCCGCCGCACCCCGCGCCGCCCGTACCACCGGTTGCGGATGCGTCGGCGCTGGGCGACCACGACGGTGCGACCGTATCCGTCGCCGAAGCGCGCGCGATGCGGTCGGCATCCTTCGATTCGATCGAGGACGTGCCGCCGCGGAGCCCGTCGCGGGGCCGCGTCCGCCTCGCCGACGGCCGCGTCGTCGAACTCGAGCGCACAGTCATCATCGGCCGCCGACCGCGCTCGACGCGACCGGCCGAGAACGAGCTGCCGACCCTCGTCGCCGTGGACGGCCCACAGCACGACATCTCGCGCAACCATGTCGAGATCCGCGCGGAGGGTGAGCACGTGCTCGCCGTCGACCTCGCGAGCACGAACGGCACCGTCCTGCTCCGGGGCGGCCACGACCCGGTGCGGCTGCACCCGAACGAGCCCACCATGGTGATCGACGGCGACGTGCTCGACCTCGGCGACGGCGTCACCCTGACCTTCGAGGACCTTCCGTGAGCTCGAAGCGAGCCCCCGCCGCGCCACCGGAGCTTCCCGGCTTCTCCTACGTCCAGGTGCTCGGCTCCGGCGGATTCGCCGACGTCTACCTGTACGAGCAGGCGTTGCCCAGGCGTCGCGTCGCCGTCAAAGTGCTCCTCGCCGACAAGATGACGAGCGGCGCGGCCGAGCAGTTCCAGGCCGAGGCGAATGTCATGGCGATGCTCTCGACGCATCCCGCGATCGTCACGATCTACCAGGCCGGTGTCGCCGGCGACGGCAGGTCGTATCTCGTCATGGAGTACTGCTCCAAGCCGAACCTGCAGGTCCGCGCCCGCTCGGCCCCCATCTCGGTGGCCGAGGCGCTGCGCGTCGGTATCCAGGTCGCGGCGGCGGTCGAGACCGCTCATCGTGCCGGCATCCTGCACCGCGACATCAAGCCGGCGAACATCCTCGTCACCGAGTACAACCGGCCCGCCCTCACCGACTTCGGCATCGCGACGACGGCGGACGGCATGGATCCGTCTGCGGGGATGTCGATCCCGTGGTCGCCGCCCGAGTCCTTCGCGGACGCGCCGGACTTCACCGTGCGCTCGGACGTGTGGGCACTGGGGGCGTCGGTCTACAACCTGCTCGCGGGACGGTCGCCGTTCGAGGTGCCCGGTGGCCGCAATGGCGGCGCGGACCTGATCCGCCGGATCGAATCCGAGCCACTCGCCCGCCTCGAGCGGGCCGACGTCCCCGCGTCGCTCTTCCAGGTGCTCGAACGGGCGATGTCCAAGCGCCCGGCCGACCGTTTCGAGTCCGCCGTCGCGTTCGCCCGTGCGCTGCAGAAGGTGCAGATCGAGCTGGCCCACTCGGTCACCCCGATCGACATCCTCGACGACGCCCCTCCCCTCGAGGAGCAGGAGGAGGAGGGCGAGCTCACCCGCGTCCGCGGCATCGTCAGCATCGACCCGCACACCTCCCCGGCGGCAGGACCCACGTGGGAGCGGACCGCCCTCGCGGCGGGTCTCGCGACCGGGACGGATGCCACGCAGCACCGCGACACCTCGGGGTGGGCCCCCGGTGCCACGGCCTCCGCGACGGGCGTCGACTCGACCGTCCTGCGACCGCCGACCGCGATCCCGCCGTCGGCCCCCGCCACTGCGGTGTCCGAGCCGGATGACGGCACGATCGTCCGGGGGTCGCAGCGGATCGCTGCCGGCGAGACCCCTCCGGCGACATCACCGACCGCGCCGCCGGCGTCGGCCGGTGAGACCGTCGGTCGGACGGCCGCGCCGGCTCGGTCGCGTCGGGGACTGTGGGTCGGGCTCATCGCCGCTGCCGTTGTCGTCGTCGTGGTGGTCGGCGCGGTCGTCGTCGCATCGCTGCTCGCGCCGCCCGCGACGGAGGCGAAGCCCGCGCAATCCTCGGCCCCGACTCCGAAACCCCAGGAACCCGACGCGGAGTTCATCGCGGCGCCGACCGACGGGTCGAGCCGCATCCAGAACGGCAAGGCGGTCTTCCGGTGGGTCAACCCCGACCCGCAGGACGGCGACACCTACCTGTGGCAGCAGGTGCGCCTCGACGGCGCTGAAGCCACCCCCGCGAACGCCCCCAAGGCGCGCGTGTCCGTTCCTCTCGGGGACGAGACCCAGATCTGCATCGACGTCAGCGTGCGCCGCGAGAACGGCGCGACGAGCGACCCGCTGCGCATCTGCGCGACATCCTGACGGCGGGGATCAGCCCCGGTCGAGCACCTTCACGATGACCGACCGGCGGCGGAGCTCCGCGACCGTGCGGGTCTCCTCGTGCGCGTCGCGGCCGAGGGCCTTCACGTCGGTGACGACGAGCACGTCGCCGGCGCCGAGGCGCCCGAACAGGCGCGTGAGACGTTCCTCCCAGGTCTCGCCGATGTCGGGGGCGGGATGCCGGAACCCCTCGATCGGCACGCCGAACTGCGCGAGCGCGTCACGCTGGGCGACGACGCTCGGCATGTCGGGCCGCGAGACGACGAGCCCCACGAGTCGTGAGCCGGCGGGGAGCGCCAGCCACCACTCCGGGCTGGGGTGCAGGGCGGCGAAGCCGGGGGCATCCGTCGTCGGATCGTCGGGGATCGCGATGAGGCGCGATTCCGCGTAGTCCCCGGGTGCCGGTTCGTCCGCGTGTGCGTCCACTGTGATCTCCTCCGCGAGCGACGATGCGGTCAGCCCCGTCGAAGTCCATTGTGACCGATCGCCCCATTCTGGCCGACGCGCGACCGTCCCGAACACGGTTCGCGGCACGAATGCAACCCGTGTGCCGTGACGTCCGGGGCGGAGTACGGTCCCGGGCATGACCTTCAACCCGAATGCCGACGTGCGGGGCAAGAGCGCGACTCGCCGCGGGGGCCGCGGCGCCGTCGTCGCCGGCGGGGCCGGAGTCGGCGTCATCGGCATCGCCGTCCTGCTGATCAGCCTCTTCACCGGTCAGGACTTCAGCGGGCTCCTGGGCGGGTCGCCCGGCGGGGGCACCGGCTCCGAGGGCGAAGCGCTGCAGAACTGCAGGACAGGCGCCGACGCGAACAACGACGACGCGTGCCGGCTCGACGCCGGCGAGGAGGTCATCAACTCGTACTGGCAGAACGAAGTCGAGGGGTACCGCGCACCCGATCTCGTGCTCGTGGAGCAGCAGACGTCATCGCCCTGCGGCACGGCATCCAATCAGACCGGTCCGTTCTACTGCCCCACCGACGAGACCGTCTACATCGATCCGACGTTCTGGTCGATCCTCCGGAACCAGCTCGGCGCCGAGGGAGGCGAGTTCGCACAGCTGTACGTGCTCGCGCACGAGTACGGCCACCACGTGCAGCACCTCACCGGGATCTTCGAGGACCACCCGCGCGACGGGACCGGCGAGGACAGCAACGCGGTCCGCACCGAGCTGCAGGCCGACTGCTTCGCCGGGGCGTGGGCGGCTGAGGCGCCGAATCAGAAGGATGCCTCCGGTCAGTCCTTCCTGCAGAAGCCGACGCAGGCCCAGATCGACGATGCCCTGTCCGCGGCATCCGCCGTCGGCGATGATCACATCCAGCAGCAGTCCGGACGTGTGAACCCCGAGAGCTGGACGCACGGGTCGAGCGAGCAGCGCCAGCGCTGGTTCATGGCCGGATACACGGGCGGATCCGGCGCCTGCGACACCTTCTCCGTCTCGGGCCAGCAGCTCTGAGAGGCCGGTCCGGGAGCCACCTGATAGGCTGAAGGGGTTGCGGCGCCTTTCCTGGTGCCCCTCGCGTCGTAGAACGCATCATCCGCTGCCGATCCATCGATCGTCGCTGGCGACTCCTTCTCACGGCGAACCCGTCTGCGCACTCGCACTCGGGACACCGATCCGGGCGATCACGCCCGAGTTAGTTCTCTCATGACTGAACCCACGTTCGGCACGCTCGGCGTGCCCGCTCCCCTCGTCGCCGCGCTGGCTGCCGACGGCAAGACCACCGCGTTCCCGATCCAGATCGACACGCTCCCCGACACGCTCGCCGGTCGCGACGTGCTCGGCCGCGGTCGCACCGGCTCGGGCAAGACCCTCGCCTTCTCGATCCCCATGGTCGCCCGCCTCGGGCAGGAGCTCGCCGGCGGCACCCGCCGCCGCGGCCGCATCCTCGGCCTCGTGCTCGCCCCGACCCGCGAGCTCGCGACGCAGATCGACCGCGTGCTCGCTCCGCTGGCAGCCGCCTACGGTATGAAGACCGCCACCGTCTTCGGCGGTGTGAACCAGAACCGTCAGGTCGAGGCCATCCGCGCCGGCGCCGACATCGTCGTGGCCTGCCCGGGCCGCCTCGAGGACCTCATGCAGCAGAAGCTCGTGAGCCTCGACGCCGTCGAGATCACCGTCATCGACGAGGCCGACCACATGGCCGATCTCGGCTTCCTGCCCGGGGTCACCCGCATCCTGAACGCGACCCCGCAGGGTTCGCAGCGCCTGCTGTTCAGCGCCACGCTCGACAACGGCGTGGACAAGCTGGTCAACCGCTTCCTGCAGAACGAGGTGCTCCACTCGGTCGACGAGGCGCACTCGCCCGTCACCGCCATGACCCACCACGTGTTCCACGTGCCCGGCTCCGACGAGAAGAAGGAGCTCGTGCGCTTCCTCGCCTCGGGCACCGGCCGTCGCATCCTGTTCCTTCGCACCAAGCACGCCGCGAAGAAGCTCGCCAAGCAGCTGACGTCGCAGGGCATCCCGTCGGTCGACCTGCACGGCAACCTGTCGCAGCCGCAGCGCGACCGCAACCTCGCAGCCTTCTCCGCCGGCACCGCCCGTGTGCTCGTCGCGACCGACGTCGCCGCCCGCGGTGTGCACGTCGACAACGTCGAGCTCGTCGTCCACGTCGACCCGCCCATGGAGCACAAGGCGTACCTGCACCGTTCGGGCCGCACCGCCCGCGCCGGCGCCGAGGGCGCCGTCGTCACGATCGTCCTGCCCGAGCAGCGTCGCGACGTCGAGTCGCTGCTGCGCAAGGCCGCGATCTCCGTCACGCCCGAGACCGTGACCGCGGCATCCGCCTCGGTCGTCGAGCTCGTCGGCGAGGTCGCCGCGCACGTCACCCCGGCACCCGAGCAGCCGCAGACCCGCGGCGGCGGTCAGAGCCAGGGCGCGAACGCGCAGCGCAAGCGCGCCGCCCGCGAGGGCCAGGGCGACCGCGGTCGCTCCGGCCAGGGCGGCGGACGCGGCGAGGGTGGCCGTGGCCGTGGCCAGGGTCGTGCCGCCGATGCGGCGCGCCGCTCCGCCGACGCGCCGCGCCGTGACGGCCAGCCCGCTCGCACCGCCAGCTCCGGCCAGACCGCGTCGCACGGCGCGCCCAAGGCCGCCCCGGCCGGCGGCGCTCGTCGCACCGGTCGTCGCGCCAGCGGTGGCGGTGCGCTCACCGTCGGGTCGGTCGTCCGGCAGAACGGTGCCGGCCGCCGCAGCGGTCGCTGACCCGCAGCATCCAGGTCGAGAGCCGCACCCCGTCCACAGGGGTGCGGCTCTCGCCGTCTGTCCCGCACGACGGTGGGCGGGACAGGTCTCGAAAAGTCCGGGGCTCAGCCGGCGGCATCCATCAGCGGATCGATGACGGCGCCGGTGACGGTGACCATGCGGCCGGTGATGGAGGCGACGCGGAAGACGGTCGCCTGCGGCGGGGTCGAGGCGTCGAGGGGGAGGATGACGACCTCCACCCGGTAGTCGCCGACGGTCAGGATGCCGTGGCCGGGCGCATCGGCGAGGACGACATAGGTCCGCGCTCGAGCCCGCGCCCAGTCCTGCTCGGCGCGGGAGGAGGCTCTCGGGTCACGGGAGCGGGGGAAGATGCGGCGCAGCGGCGGAGGGTCGAGTCCGCTGGTCGGTCCGCCCAACACCCGCAGGGGGTAGAGGGCGAGGACCTGGCCGACGAACAGTTCGATGACTTCGTCGGGACCCTCGGATCGCGCGCTGTCGTCGCGCGCCGTGGTCACGCCGACTCGGAACGCAGCTCGCGGTCGTACAGCGTCTCGGCCGAGGCGACCTCGAGCGCACGACGCAGCTGGGTGCTCGAGGTGTGCGCCGTGTACGGGAAGTAGACGACCTCGACCCCGACCTCGGCGAACTCCCGTTCGAGACGGTTGCCCTTCTCGGTGCCGCGCCAGTCGTCGCCTTTGAAGAAGTGCGTGAAACCGACCTCGCGCCACACGGCCAGCTTGTCGGGCACGCGCTCGATGTGGACGTGATCCACGAAGCGGATGCCGCGCACGATGTCGGCTCGCTCAGCCGTCGGGATGAACGGGTCGACGCCCTTCACCTCGTGCAGCATCTCGTCGCTGACCACACCGGCGACGAGCATGTCGCAGTTGTCCCTCGCGTGGCGAAGGATGTTCAGATGTCCCACGTGGAACAGATCGAACGCCCCCGCGGCGTAACCGATACGCACAGTCATAGCAAGCTCCCCAGCCAGCTAAATCGAGCCCCAACTCGAACCGAGCCCCCAAAGCCCGATGCGGAGGACACTACACCACGACGGGCGCGGTCGTCACGATCCGGTGCGGGGACGGTACTCGAGGTAGCGGAACCCCACTCCGCCGGCAGCCATGCCGGCGCCGCGGGCGACGAGCCTCGCGCCTCGCGCCCGATGCGTCGTCGAGCGTGTCACGACCCCGATGAGCCAGCGCCCGGCCCCCGCCGCGGAGCGGGCGAGGCCGACGATCAGCCAGCGGGCTCGGCGGACGCTCCGTCTGCTTCTCCCGTCGGTGAGGTGGATGTCGCCGCGGGCGGTCGTCGTCCCCACCCGGAAGGCGCGCCGGAGCACCCATGACGGCGTCGCGCGTTCGGTGGGGACGTGATCGGTCACGAGTGCGTCGGGTGCCGCGACGATCCGCGCGCCACGGCGCGCGAGCGCGGAGGTGAAGTGGATGTCCTCACCCCCGGTGCGACCGAACTCCTCGTCGAATCGGATGCCGGTCGTGCGGAGGGTCCCGACGTCGATCAGCAGGTTGTTCGTCGGGGCCGCGGGCATCCGCTCGCCCGCAGAGAATCCGACTCGCCGGAAGAATCCGCCGGCCACGATCCATGGGTCGGGGGTGACGTCGAACTCCGACTCGACGCGTCCCGACACGAGCTCCGCCGTGCCGGACGACCAGGGGGCGAGGAGGGCTCGGAGCCAGCCCGAGGCGGGCACCTCGTCGTCGTCGATGAAGACGACGGCATCCACGTCGTGAGCGATCGCCTCGTCCAACGCCCGGTTTCGGACCGCCGCGAGCCCGGGTCGTGGCTCCAGCCGGTAGAGGGCCTGTGCCGCCGTGGCAGGCTCGGCGGCGCTGCCCTCCGGGTCGTTGTCGATCACGACGACCTCGACCAGCGTGGGGCTGACGTCGTCGCGCTGCTCCGTCAGGGCCGCGAGCAGCCTCGCGAGTCGATCGGGGCGGCGGTACGACGGGACGGCGATCAGCACGCGGGGGTCGGTTCTGCTCATGCGACGGCTCGCCGGTTTCGGATCGCTCGCTCGTAAGCCTCGCGGTGACGGATGCCGACGAGCGACCATCCGCGATCGTCGAGTTGCGGGTCCGCCTCGGGACGCTCGGTCACGGCGCTCGCGAACCGCTCGAGGTCGGCCGCGGTGAGGTCGCCGTCGAACATCGACACCCAGCCGTCGCCGACTTCCTCGGCCAGCGCCTCGTTGACCTCGTTCCGGGGGACCAGCACGGGACGCGCGAGCGAGAGCGCGGCCAGGGCGGTGCCGGAGTTGTGCATGAACCGGTAGGGCAGCACCACCCCCGTCGCGGACATGACCGCCCGGGCGAAGTCCTCCTCCGAGAGGTATCGGAGATCCAGCGAGATGCGCTCGTCGCCCGACGCGAGCCCGCAGATCTCGTCGGCGAGCTCGCCCGTGGAAGGGTTGCCGGCGATGCGCAGGGCCCAGTCGGGCAGACGTGGCGACGTCTCGCGAAAGCAGGCGATGAGCGACTCGACGCCTTTGTAGCGTCGCACGAGTCCCACGAATCCGAGCGACCGTGGGACGGGCGGCACCGGGTCGACGGAGGCGAACCAGTCGCGGTAATGACCGTGCGGGATCACTGCCGACGGGATGCCGCTCCGCTCCGGGGTCGAGTCGTTGAGACGGATGTGGAAGTCGGCGCGACGGTCGATCCACCGCAGGAGCAACCGCTCCCACCGGGAGTCGACGTCGGGGAGCTCGACGTTGTGCACGGTCCGGACCACGGCGACCCGAGTGAGGCGGAGGCGGACGACCAGAGCAGTGCCGAACAGGCGGCGCACGAACCTCTTCACGGGCGTGGCCCCGCCGAAAAGCGTCTCCGGCCAGTGGAAGTGCAGTGCGTCGTACCGGCCCACCAGGGCGGCCCGGCGGTCGAAGCGCAGGTGCTCCACCCCCGGATCCGCGGTGAGCGCGGCGTCGAGCATGTGGACGTACGGATTGGAGGTGGGCCGTGGCGCACCGAAGGACTGCATCACCCGCAGGCGCTCACCGGTCGACATAGCGGACAGTCTGGCAGGTCGGCGGATCCCCTATGCTCAGTCCCGGGGACATTGCATCCAGTCTGGGGGACGGAGCATATGCGTACATTCGGGGACGCGTACGGACGGTTGGCCGCGGCGCAGAAGGGCCATGCTCGGGGGGCGCCTGCGTACTCGGTCTACGTCAACAGGCGGATCGGCCGGGTCCTGGCCGCTGCCGCCTATCGATGGGGGTTCACGCCCGACGGTGCGACCGCCATCAGTGCCGCGCACACGCTCGCCGCCCTCGTCATCCTGGTGGTCGGGCCGGCCGAATTGTGGACCGGCTTCATCGTGGCGCTGCTGCTCGTGCTCGGCTACGCGTGGGATTCGGCGGACGGTCAGCTCGCCCGGCTGCGCGGAGGAGGGAGTCTCGCGGGCGAGTGGCTCGACCACTTCGTCGACGCTTTCAAGACGGCATCCCTGCATCTGTGCGTACTGGTCGCGCTGTGGTGGCACACCGATGCTCGCGACACGCTCTGGCTCGTCGTTCCGCTCGCGTACTGCGTGATCGCCGTCGTGACGTTCTTCGGCATGCTGCTGAACGATCTGCTCAAGGGCAAGAAAGGCGTCGACTCGACCCACGCGAGGGGCGGCGGTACCGCACTGCGGTCCACGATCCTGCTCCCCACCGACTTCGGGCTGCTGTGCGTCGTGTTCGCGCTGTGGGGCGCTCCGGATGTCTTCCTTGCCGTGTACACGTTGCTCATGATCGCGAACGCGGTCTTCTTGGCGGCCGCCGCGGTCAAGTGGCATCGCGAGATCCGGGCGCTGGACGGAGCGACGGCGTGACGCCGCGGACAGCGGTGGTGATCGTGAACTACGGTGCCGTCGGCATCCTCGAAGCCAACGCGCTGCGGGTCGTCGCCCCCGGCGACGGGTTCGTCATCGTCGTCGACTGCTTCAGTTCCACTCAGGAACGCGAACGAGTCGAGGAGGCATGCGCGCGCCATGGGTGGATCCCCGTGCTGCTCTCGGAGAACGCGGGCTTCGGTGGGGGGACCAATGCGGGCGCGACCGTCGCGGTGCAGCGCGGCGCGGAGGTCATCGTCGGGCTGAATCCGGATGCCTCGATCGATTCCGAGAGCCTTGCGACACTGGCCGCCGCGGCATTCGAGGATCCCCTCGCTCTCGTGACACCGACCATCGTCGACGGCACGGGGTCGGTGTGGTTCCGCGGCAGTGATCTGTATCTCGACGATGGATCGATCGCCGGCGTCTCCCGCAGAGCCGAGCGGGCCGGGAGACCGCGTCACGAATGGTCCACGGGCGCGTGCTTCGCCGTCTCGGGGAGACTGTGGGAACTCCTCGGCGGGTTCGACGAGGACTACTTCCTCTACTGGGAGGATGTCGACCTCTCCCGCCGGGTGCTCGACCTCGGCGGCTCCCTGCGGACGCTCGCCGTCACGGCGGTCCACGACGAGGGGCAGACGCACCCCGATGCGGTCCGTGGCCGCGCCAAGTCCGAGACGTACTACTACCACAACATCCGGAACCGACTCCTCTACGCCGTGAAGCACGGCGACGGTGAGATGGTCGAGCGCTGGTGGCGCGCGACGCCGCGGGTGTCGTGGCAGATCGTCCTCCAGGGCGGTCGTGCGCAGTTGCGGTCGATCGCACCATGGCGCGCGCTTGCGCGCGGGATGCGAGACGGCCGGCGCGCTGTGGTCGACGCGCGCAGCCGACGTCAGAGTCGCTGAGCCGCCGCCCGCAGCCGCTGCACGGCGGAAGACCAGGTGTGGCGGTTCGCCGCATCGTCACGGGCCGCGGCATCCGGTCGTCGTCTCCATGCCCCGTCGATGGCCTCGGCGACCTCTCCGGGAGGCGCCGTCGGTGTGACGAAGTGGGCGTACGAGCCGACGGTCTCGCGGAAGACCGGGATGTCGCTGGCGAGCAACGGCGCACCGAACCAGGCGGCTTCCACGGCGGGGAGACCGAACCCCTCGTCGAGGCTGAGGCTGATGACGAGGGATGCCTCGGAGTAGAGCCAGGCGACCTCCTCATCCGGCAACGAGCCCAGGAACACCACGCGTCGCTCGTCGACGGCGGCGCGCAGGGCCTCCGGGAGCTCCGCGCTCACACCGGAGTGAGCGGACCCGCCGACGATGTACAACGGACTGTGCGGCGTGATGGACGAGGCGAGACGTGCTCCGTCGATGATGGCAGCGAGGTTCTTCCGCACGTTCAGGCGGCCGACGGTGACGGCGAACGCCGTGCCGGCAGGGACGGCATCGGGTCGTCGACGGTGTGCCTGCGTCAAAGCGGTGGGGACGCCGAGCCCGACGGCGAGGGGGGAGAGCGTCGGCGCCAGGCGGGCGATCCGCTCCGCCTCGGTCTCGCTGGAGGTGGTGACCACGGTCGCCTGCTTCGCCCATCGGAGCATCGGCGCGAAGTACAGACGTTCCCGACGAGAGAACCATTCCGGGTTGTCGTGGAACATCGCGTCGTGTACGAAGACGATCGAGCGCCCGGTACGCGGCGCGTAATTGTGGACGATGCTCAGGTCGACGCGAGCGGCCCTCGCGAGGCGAGGAAGTTGCCATCGGTTCGCCGCTGCATGGGGCCAGAGAGTCGTTCGCACGATCTCTGAGCCCGGCGGGACATCCGAGGGGTCAGCGTCTCGGCGCAGCGCCAGGACGATCTCGTCATCCGGGAACACCGCTGCCCAGGCATCGATGAACTCCCTCTGGACCGTCCGGTTCGCACCGGGTCCGCGTCCCCACCAGAATGCGTCGAACATCACCCGCATAGTCGCCCCCTAGGGGTCATCCTATGAGGCTCGGCCCGCTCTGCGGACACACCGCACTTGCGCTGGCGGGCCGTTGGACGTAGGTTGTGCTCGATCCTGCTGGGGGCGGGGTCTCTCGTTGGGGAACGAGAAACGACTTGGGGGTCGGGGATTCTCTTGGGGACTAATGATGCTCGGCGTATCGTGCGCCGATCGAGGCTCGGATCAGTGCTCGCGCTCGCGGGTCTGGTGCTTTTGAGCGGCTGCAGCGCGGTGACGGCTGCCGAACCGGTCGCGGTCGAGGGCGAGGCGACCGCACAGCCGACGCCGATCGACACCGATGCGCCCGCTCCCGAACCATCCGCGGATGCGGATGCGCCGACGAAGGCACCGGCGGCCGATGTCGAAGACGGTGCGATCGACGACTCCATCGCGCTGTCGACAGGACTCGTCATCGACCTCGACTCGGTGACGTCGACGACCGTCGATGCGGAGACCCCGGGCGAGGTATCGGGATCGGCTGTCATCGTCCGCGTGACCGCGCGAAACGACTCGCGCGAAGCAGCCGACCTCGATTCCGCGGTCGTCACGCTCACCGCCGCCGACGGCGAATACGGGGTCGGCACGACGGCCGGTCCTGACAAGCCGCTCTCCGGCGAACTCGAGCCCGGGCGGTCAGCGTCCGGCACCTACGTCTTCATGCTGGAGCGGGCTGCGGATCGCAGTGTGGTCGTGAGCGTCAACTACTCGGCGGGACAGCCTGTCGCCGAATTCTCGGGAAAGACGGACTGATGATGATCCTCGCAACGACTCGGAAGCCGTCGAAGCGCGCGCGGGTGCTCAGCATCCTCGCGGCCGCGGTCCTCGTCGGGACCGGCGTCCTGGCTGTGGCGCCCGCCGCCCAGGCGGCCGATCCGCTCCCGTCGTCGCCGGCGCCCCTGCTGCAGCGCGACACTGACGTCGCCACCGCGGACGCCCTCCCGACCGTGCAGATCGACGACGGATACGTCTGGGCGCAGACGACCATCGGGACCACCGTCTACGCAGCCGGCTCGTTCAAGAACGCACGCGCCGCTCTGGCCGCGCCGGGAACGAGCCTCACCCCGCGGACGAACATCCTCGCCTACGACATCACGACGGGGAACCTGAAGCCGTTCGCGCCGCAGGTCAACGGCGTCATCAAGTCGATCGCAGCCTCACCCGACGGCCGAAGGATCTACATCGGCGGCTCCTTCAGCCAGGTCAATGGTGCGACGCGGTACAACTTCGCCGCCCTCGACGCGTCGTCGGGAGCTCTCGTCGCCGGTTTCGCGCCGTCGGTGGGCGGCTCGGGGGTCTACGGCATCGTCGCCACGGGTGACACGGTGTACGTCGGAGGCCGGTTCACACAGGGCAACGGTGTCGCACGCGCCAACCTCGCTGCGTTCAGCACGACCAACGGTGCCCTCCTTTCCTGGACGCCCTCGACGGACCTCCAGGTCGACGCGATGGTGATGGAGCCCGGCAATCAGAAGGTGATCATCGCCGGCCGCTTCTACACCGTCAACGGTGTCGGCGGGCAGCAGCGAGGTATCGCGGCTCTCGACCCGGCGACCGGTCAGACCGTGCCCTGGGCCGTGACCTCGATCATCAAGAACGGGTGGGCCGAGGGCGGGAACGCCGGGAAGAGCGGCATCTTCACGCTGGCCACGGATGCGGGCGGTGTGTACGGAACAGGATGGACTTTCGCCGATGTAGCCACGGGCAACATCGAAGGCACGTTCGCGGTGAATGCCGGCGCGGGTGACCTCCGCTGGCTCGCCGACTGTCATGGCGATCACTACGGTGTCTGGTCGACGGGGAAGGTCGTCTACTCGACCAGTCACACCCACCAGTGCGACACGGTCGGTCTCTGGCCCGAGCAGCCCACTCGCCAGTACCGCTACCTCGAGGCGTACACGGCCGACGCCCGAGGCACGCTGCCCCGCACGCCGAGCGAGAGCTCGATCTACAAGAACTGGGCGGGCACACCCTCGCCGTCCGCCTACGCCTGGTACCCCGACTTCACGGTCGGAAACACGTCGGGGCTCGGACAGGCGGGCCTGTCGATCACGGGTTCCGGGGACTTCATCTCGGTCGCGGGCGAGTTCGGCAGCGTGAACAACGGTCGCTACCAGGGCATCGTGCGGTTCTCCACGAAGCCGTCCAGCGGTGCGAAGCAGGGACCGCGCGTCGCGACGGCCGCCTGGACCCCGAGTGCACGATCCATCGCCGCGGGCGAAGCCCGCGTGCAGATCCTGGCCAACTGGGACAGAGATGATCTGAACCTCACCTACGAACTCCGCCGCAGCGGACGCGCGACCCCTGTCGCGACGACTTCGGTCGCATCCACGTGGTGGCAGCGCCCGGGGATCGTCCTGAAGGACACCGACGTCACCGCGGGACAGACGTACGCGTACACGGTCGTCGCGAAGGACGCGAACGGGAACACGGTCCAGAGCTCTCCTGCCAGTGTGACGATCGCCTCCGAATCCGCATCGGCGTACGCAACCGCGGTCATCGAGGACAGTGCTGCCCACTATTGGCCCCTCGGAGAGGACTCGGGGTCGGCTGGTTTCGACTGGGCCGGCAGTGACGACCTCACCGTGAAGGGCGCGACCCGGGGTGCACCGGGGCAGAATCAAGCCGCGAGCACCACGACGACGGAGTTCTCCGGCACGGATCAGTCGTTCGCCTCGACAGTCACCTCCGAGGCAGGGCCCAACACCTTCTCCGTCGAGGCGTGGTTCAAGACCACCAGCACTTCCGGCGGAAAGATCATCGGCTTCGGAGACAACGCGGGCGGGACCTCGGGCAGTTACGACCGTCACGTCTACCTGAGCAACGACGGCAGGGTGACGTTCGGCGTCTACCCGAACAGTGTGCAGACGCTCGAAAGCGGAACGGGATTCAACGACGGTGCGTGGCACCATGTCGTCGGAACGCTGTCGTCCTCCGGGATGACTCTGTACCTCGACGGCGCGCTCGTCGGCGGACGAACAGACGTCACTTCGGCCCAGGGCTACAACGGCTATTGGAAGGTCGGCGGCGATAACACCGGCGGCTGGCCGAACGGTGGAAGCAGCAACTACCTGGCGGGCGCCATCTCAGACGTCGCCGTCTACCCGTCGGCTCTGAGCGTCGACGCGGTCAACCGGCACTACCTGGCGAGCGGCCGCGGTACCGCACCCGCGGCGGCTCCGACAGACGCCTACGGTGCAGCTGTCTACGCCCTGAAGCCCTCCGTCTACTGGCGTCTCGACGAGACGTCGGGTGACGCCGCAGCGGACGCGAGCGGGGCGGGATACACCTACCCCGGCACGTACTTCGGCGGCGTCACGAAGGCCGCCCCCAGCGCCCTCGCGACGGGGGCGGGTACGTCGATCCAGTTGAGCCCGAACGGGCAGACGGGCGTCACCGGCAACAAGCAGGTGTTCAATCCGTCGACCTACTCGATGGAGACCTGGTTCAAGACGACGAGCAGGGACGGCGGGAAGCTGATCGGCTTCGGCAGCAACCGCACGGGGGAGAGCGGCAGTTACGACCGGCACGTCTACATGAACGGCGACGGAGTGATCAAGTTCGGTGTCTGGAACGGCTGGGCAGGGATCATCGAGAGCGCTCCGGGGTTCAACGACGGTTCCTGGCACCACGTGGTCGCCTCCCAGTCCGCCGCGGGTATGCGTCTCTACTTGGATGGTCAGCTGGTCGCCCAGAATGACATCACGACCGCGCAGAACTACAGCGGCTACTGGCGAATCGGCGGCGACAACGGGTGGGAAGGCGCGACTTACTGGACGGGTTCGCTGGATGAAGCGGCGGTCTATCCGACAGCGCTCACCGCGGCGCAGGTGACGGATCACTTCCGCATCGGGTCCGGGCAGCAGCCGCCGAACGGCCAGCCGAGGGACGCCGCTCTCACCGCCGAGGCAGCCGGGCTGACCGTCGCCTTCGCCGGGACGGCGACCGATCCGGACGGCGATCCCCTCACCTACCAGTGGAACTTCGGGGACGACGCATCGGACACCGGTGCTACGGTGTCCCACCGCTTCGCTGCCGCGGGCACGTACCGGGTGACGCTCACCGTGACCGACGGACGCGGCGGCTCGACCCAGCGCGCGGAAGACGTCACGGTGACGCACGCAGCGCCGGTGGCGAAGTTCACGTCCACAACGGACGAACTCGCCGTCGCGACGGACGCCTCGGCGTCGGCGGCGTCCGACGATGCGACCCTTACCTACGACTGGAACTGGGGGGATGGGTCCGCTCACTCGAACGGCGCGACCGCATCGCACGTCTACGACAAGGACGGTGACTACACGATCACCCTCACGTTGACCGACAGCCTCGGAGGCACGTCGACCGCGGAGCGTTCCGTCTCGGTGGCGAAGATACCGGCGCCCGCGTTCGTGGCCGCGGATGCCTTCGGTCGCACCACGTCGTCCGGCTGGGGAACCTCCGATGTCGGCGGCGCTTGGTCGATCCTCAGCGGCAGTGCATCGGTCGCATCGGTTCAAGACGGCAGGGGGCAGCTGACCCTGCCCGCGGGTCAAACGCGCAATCTGGCGCTGACGTCCACGGTGCGCGACTCCGAGAGCCGCGTCGATTACACACTGGTCAACGCGCCGTCCTCGGGAGCCGGCTACGTCGGGCTCGGCGCTCGCCGCATCGGGGCGAATTTCTACACCGTGCGCGTGTGGCATCGGGACACGGGGGCGGTGTGGCTCGTTGCACAGCGCGGCACCACAGTTCTCACGTCGAAGCAGGTCAGCGGCCTCACCTGGGGGGCAGGGGACAGCTTCTCGCTTCGACTGGATGTCACCGGGGCCAATCCGACGGCCATCCGCGCCAAGGTGTGGAAGCAGGGCGCCACCGAGCCTGCGGCGTGGCAGCTCGAGACGACGGACTCAACCGCCGGCATGCAAGAGGCCGGTGCACCTCTCCTCCACTACGCAATGGCGGGAACCGCGACGGCACCCGGAACGGTGAAGTTCGACAATCTGACGGTCCGCGACACTCAGGTCGCGCCCGCACCCAACCAGGCACCGGTCGCCGCCTTCTCGTCATCGGTCGCGGGCCTGACCGCCTCCGTCGACGCATCCGCGTCATCGGATGCCGACGGATCGATCGCGTCGTACTCATGGAACTGGGGGGATGGGTCGCCGTCGTCGACGGGCAAGACGGCGTCGCACGTCTACGAGTCGGCGGGTGACCATGTGATCACACTGACGGTGGTCGATGACGACGGCGCCTCTCACACCGTCACGAAATCGGTGACCACCACCGCGCCCGCGCCGAATCAGGACCCGGTGGCGAGTTTCACCTCCTCCGCCTCCGATCTCACCCTGTCGGTCGATGGCTCCGGGTCCTCGGACGCGGACGGTTCGATCGCCGCGTATTCCTGGAAGTGGGGTGACTCGTCCGAGAACGGGGTCGGCGCGAAGACCTCGCACTCCTTCTCGGCAGCCGGTACCTACGAGGTGACCCTGACCGTCACCGACGATGACGGCGCGACTCACTCGGCGAAGAAGACCGTGACGGTAACCGCCCCTGCCCCCACGGACGTGCTGGCACGCGACGCATTCGAACGGACTGCGGCGAACGGGTGGGGGGCGTCCGACCTCGGCGGCACCTGGACGATCAGCGATGGGGCGGTGAGCGCGGCAAGTGTGGGCAATGGAGTGGGCAGGTTCGCTCTGAATGCGGGCAGCACGCGCACCGCGTTGCTGGCCCAGACGCCGGTCCGCAACTTCACGGCGACCGCTGACTTCACAGTCGACGTGTCGTCCGCGAGCGGATCCGGCTACGCCGGGATCGTTCCGCGGCGATCTGGAAGCAACTTCTACGCGGTGAGCGCGTGGCTCCGATCGGACGGCAAGGTCTGGCTCGTCGCCCAGCGCGGCTCGACCGTCCTCCAGACCACGACGGCCACGGGTCTCACCTACAAGGCGGGGGACAGCTTCTCTCTCAAGGTGGAGTCCTCGGGAGCGCCCGGCACGACCGAGCTCCGGGCGAAGCTGTGGCAGAAGGGCGCGACGGAGCCCGCCGCGTGGCAACTCGTCGCTTCCGACACGGACGCTGCGCTGCAGGCAGCGGCACCGGCTGGTCTGCGCGCCTCGCGCGCGTCGTCCTCGACCAGCGCGATGACCGTGTCCTTCGACGAGTTCCGCATCGCGCCGATCAATTGAGAAGACTGATGCCCGCCGGACCGCGGAAGCGCGTCCGGCGGGCATGACCGAACCGGGGAGGGGGAACGAGTGCCGAGTGCGATAGTCATCGCTGCGGGGCTCACGGCGTGCGTCGTCGCGGGCCTCGCCGCTGTGTTCCTCGCCCGCGCGCCGCGCCTGAGCTTCGTGGTGTGGATCCTCTCGGTGTTCCTTCTGCCCATCTGGGTGGGGGTGAACGTCGGGTTCTTCATGTCCGCGATCACCCTCCTGACGGTCGCCTTCGTCGCCCTTCACAGCGGCCGTTTCCGGCTCTCGGGGCCGGATGCCTTCATGCTCCTCTTCCTGGGGCTCGTCGTCATGCTCTTCGCCGCGAAGCAGGTGGAGCTGACCTATCTGGTGTCGGGGACCCTGGAGCTGGTCCTGCCGTACTTCTGGGGCCGAATCGTCTGCGAGCGCGTCGGTTCGGCGACCATCACCGCGTGGGTGGCGGGGGCAGCGGTGGGCGTGGCTGCACTGGCCATCGTCGAGTTCGCCACCGGGACGAATCTGTTCGTCGCCATTCCCGGGTACGAGCCGCTCAAGGAGACGTGGGCGCAGCTTCAGCCACGCGCAGGATTCCTGCGCGTGGAGGGCGCTTTCGGACACTCCATCGCGCTGGGTGGTGCCCTCGCCATGTCAGCGGCGTTCGTGCTGGCATCGCGCGCGAAAGCGTGGATGAAGGCGGTGGGCCTCGTGATCGTCGGCTTCGCGGTCGTCCTGACGTTCAGCAGGATCGGCATCATCACCTTCGTCCTGACGGTCGTCCTCTCGCTCGTCTTTCTTCGCAGTGTCGGGGCATCCACGCGATGGCTGGTGGGTGGGCTCGTCGTCGTCGCAGCGGCGGTCCTGGTTCCGTTCCTCGACACGGTCTTCGCCGACGCCGGCGGTGAAGCGGGGGGAAGCGCGGATTATCGCGGTGGTCTGACGGTCCTGCTGGGCCAGGTACGACTCATCGGCGGTGCCTCCGGGTGGGAGGATCTCGTCGTCGGCGACGTCTATCTGGGCAACTTCCGGGCATCCATCGACAATGCGTTCATCGCGGTCTTGTTGCGATACGGCTATCTGCCGACGGCGGCCCTCTTCGCGGTCTATGCCATCGCCATCGTTCTCGCCGTGCGATCCAAGGCGCTGTCGCCCGGGCTCGTGGCGATCGTCGCGCAAGTGCCAGGACTGTTCGCCGTCGCGTTCATCACGCAATACGGGATGCTGCTCTGGTTCATCGTCGGCGTCACCGTCGGGCGCGCAAAGACGAGTGCGGGGGTGGCCTCATCGGTCGAAGCGCCGCGTCAGCAATTCATGATCATGGACGACGCCATCAACGGCGGGTCCGCAAGGGGGAGAAGAAGTGTCGCGACGTCCGGAAAGTAAATTCAGAAGGTCTCCTCTGACGACCGCGAGGGAATCGCTGGCCGCGTGGCGCCGTATCGCGCCGTTCTTCTCGAAGTCCCGGGGCAAGATCGTCCTGATCTCCATCGCCTCCGTCGTAGCCGGACTCCTCGAGGCCGTCCTCCTCACGCTGATCGCGGCGCTCGCGCTCGCCCTCGCCGACGGTCGCGACGTTCGCATGGAACTCGGAGGAATCGGCCTCGACCTGACGATCCCTGTCGCGCTGGGACTGGGTGTCGCCCTGGCGGTGCTGCGCGGGATCCTGCAGCTGTGGGTCGTCTACCTCCCCGCCGTCATGGGTGGACAGGCCATGGTCGACCTGCGGACCCGCCTCTTCGACGCGTTCGTCGGCGCTGCGTGGCCGTCGAAGGCGTCCGAGCGAGACGGTGGGTTCCAGTCCGTCATGCTGAATCAGGTCCGCGCGACGTCCGAGACCATCGTCCTCATCGCCGGCATCATCTCCGCTGCGCTCATGTTCGCGAGCCTGCTGGCGTCTGCGGTCGTGATGAGCCCCGCGGCGGCGGCCGTGATCACCGTCGTGTCGCTGGTGCTCTTCGCCGCTCTCCGTCCGCTTTCGAACTCCCTGCGAAAAAGCGCGACCACTTTGAGCTCAGAGAACATCGAGTACGCGAAGACCACGCAGGAAGCCGCCGCGCTCGCCGAAGAGACAGAGGTGTTCGGTGCGAGCGCCGCCTACCGCGGACGTTTCTACTCCCAACTGCGGGCCGTGCAGGTGCCGTCGCAGCGCGTGCGCTTCCTCTCGGCGGCGGTCCCGTCGCTGTACCAGAGCGTGGCGCTCCTGGTCCTCGTCCTCGCGCTCGGCGTGGTGGCGCTCCTCGGGGCCGGCAACGTCGCCACACTCGGAGCCGTCGTCCTGATCCTGGTCCGCGCCGTCACCTACGGACAGCGAGTGCAGACGGTGGTCTCCTCCGTCGACGAAAAGCTGCCTTTCGTGCACCATCTGGCTGATGCGATCGAGCGCTACGAGTCCCAGCCGCAGGATCCGGGTCGTCAGGGCGCCGATCACATCGGCGACCTGACCATGAGCGGCGTCGGGTTCCACTACGAGGGTGGCGCCGATGTCCTCCGCGACGTGTCCTTCTCCGTGAAGAGCGGTGAGACGATCGGCATCGTGGGTCCCTCGGGATCCGGCAAGTCGACCTTGGTGCAGCTCCTGCTCCGGCTCCGCGAGCCCACCGAGGGAACCTACTCGGTCAACGGTGTCAGTGCATCAGATATCGACCGCGAGGATTGGCGTCGGATGGTGACGTACGTTCCCCAGTCGCCGCAGCTCTTCTACGGGACGGTGCGCGAGAACATCAGGTTCTTCCGAGACGACATCGACGACGCGGCTGTCGAGGATGCCGCACGCCGCTCTCACCTCCACGACGACATCCTCCGACTTCCGCACGGGTACGACACCATCGTCGGCGCACGGGCGTCCTTGGTCTCCGGTGGGCAGAAGCAGCGGATCTGTCTCGCCCGCGCCCTCGCAGCCCGTCCGTCGGTCATGATCCTCGACGAACCGACGAGCGCGCTGGACGTCAAGTCCGAGGAATCCGTCCAGGAATCGCTGCGGGATCTGGCGGGCGACTCCGTGGTGTTCTTGGTCGCGCATCGTTTGTCGACGCTCGCCATCTGCGATCGGGTCATGGTGATCGCGGACGGCGCGATCGTCGGGCTGGACACCGCGGAGAACCTCATGGACAACAACACCTACTTCAGAGAGGTCAGCGAGATCTCGAGCCGCGCCGCCGTCCAGGGCTCCGCGCGTCGGGCGGAACGGGGCTGACCGCATGAGCCGGGTGTCCCACGATCGATCGCCATGCGACCGCAGGTTCTCGAGGAGGGTCGGATGACTGCCGAGGTGCTCTTCATCTGCCACGCGAACGTCTGTCGCTCGAGGCTGATGGAGCATGAGTTCCGAGCTGCAGAAAGGACGGTTGGTCCGGAGCGGTGGCGATCGTCGAGCGCGGGAGTGGCGGCCGCTGCGGGGCATCCCCCCTGCGAAGAGGTGCTCCTGCTCGCCGCGGCTTCGCCGTTGGGAGCAAGGCCGCGGCGAGCGGATCGAGGCGCCGTGCAACTCGACCGCGACCTCCTTCAGAAGGCCGGACTGGTGATCACGGCTACGCGTGCGGAGCGCGCGGAGGTTGCGCTCCTCGATCCGACCATGCGGTCTCGTACTTTCACTCTTCGTGAGGCGGTCGCGCTCGCCCACATCGAGCCCCTCTCAGCGCCGGCGCAGATGGACGCGAACGCCGATGACGTGCTCGCTGCCTTCGCCGAGTCGCTCGACCGTCATCGCGGCAGTGTTCGGGTCGAAGAGATGTCTCCCCGTCGTCGCTGGCCGCGCCGTCGCGGCGGCGCGACGGACCTCGATCTCGACATCGCCGATGCGCACAACAGGCGCCCTCGTGATCATCACAGGGTGCTCGGCGTCGTTCAGGCGCAGTCCAGAGCCCTCCATGGCCAGCTGTCCCTGTTCGCGGGTCACCGCGAACCCCTGGCTACCTGATCACGCCGATCAGCCGACGGGCGCGTCCGACCCCGACCCGGGCTTCTCGATGCTCGCGGCGCGAACCGGGCTGACCGGACCGTAGTACTCGCCCGACTTCTTGTCGTGCCGTGCGCGGTTCAGGATGCTTCCGAGGACGCGCGCTCCGGCGCCCTCGAGCAGTTTGATCGCCTTCGCAGCGTTCGGCCTGCTGGTCTTGGTCGCGTCGGCCACGAACAGGACGCCGTCGACGGACGGGGCGAGAAGGCTCGCGTCCGCCACGTTCAGGACCGGAGGGGCATCCACCACGACGAAGTCGTATCGACTGGCCGACTCCTCCAAAAGATCCGCCAGCGCTCGAGAGGCGAGGATCTCCGCAGGGTTGGGCGGAGTGCCGCCGGATGGCAGGACGTCGAGCGTCGATGACCGGAAGGGGTATTTCGCGGTGTCGAAGTCGTGCATCTTCAACAGCACGGACGTCAGCCCGACGGCATCCTCGATACCGAAGAACGCGTGCACCTGCGGTCGTCGGAGATCCGCGTCGATAAGCAGGACCCGGTGATTGAGGTCGGCGAGGGTCAGCGCGAGGTTGACGGCGACGGTCGACTTCCCCTCGCCCGGCGAGCTCGACGTCACGAGCAGGGTCGAGACGCGTGAGCCGACATTCGCGTATGTCAGCGCAGACCTCAGCCGGCGGAACTCCTCTGCCGATCGGCCCAGGGGCTCCTGCGCGATTCCGGCGGCGCGGTGCGACAGGAGGGGGGCGCGTGTGACGACGCCGAGGACGGGCGTGCCGCTGACGCGCGCCAGGATCTCCTCGTTCCGGACGCGGGTGTCGGCGGCGCTGATGATCAGGGCGACGGCGATCCCCAGGATGCCGCCGATGAGCAGTCCTACCAGTGCATCCCGCGGCTTGTTCGGCGACGACTGCGACGTGGGCACGACAGCCTTGTCGATGGTCTCGGCAGCAATCGTGGGGGCACCTGCGGCGCCCTTCGGTGAGATCTCCAGCACGACCTCGGCGAGTTCGGCGGCGATCGCGTTCGAGAGAGCCGCCGCCCGTTCGGCGTTCGTCGTCGTGGAGGTGATCCGCAGGATGACGGTGTCCTGCGGGATCGTCACGTCGACGGAGCGAGCCAGATCCCGAGGGGTCGTGTCGATCCCGAGGTCTTGGATCACCGGTTCGAGGACCCGCGACGTCGTCGCCAACTGAGCGATCGACAGCATCTGATTCTGCGTGTACGTCGAACCCTGGTTCAGGTCGGACGCGCTGGCCCCCTGATTGAGGGCGAAGTAGAGCGAGGATGTCGACTGGTACTGGGGGGTTTCGAGCGCGGACACGCCGAAGGCCGCTGCGCCGCCGACGACCGCACAGGCGGCGATTCCCCACCAGAACTTCCGCAGCGCGTTCAGCAGCCAATGACCGGACCAGGGCGTTGTTTCCGCCATGGCTCCCCTTCCCCCAGAATCCTCCTACTCTATCGGCGCGCAGGCCATCACGACAGCGAACGACGGTCTCGAGACGACGACGCGCTGCGGTGCCGACGCGCATCGCAGGCGAGCACCGCGACCGCATGAGGGAGCTCTCATGCGGACGGAGCCGATCTGAACGCCCTGATACCTTCAGCGGGATTCCGCCAGCAGGTCTACCCGACGTTCCCTGCCGGCGTCCCGACCTCCCCGCTCGAATCGAGACCTCATGTTCCGACGCTTCCACCCCACTAGAACTGGTGCCCTCCTCCTGGCTGTCCTCCTCGGCATCGGGGTCGCTGGTGGCCCTGGTGAGTCCGCCTCCGCTGCGACCGCGGTGTACGTCAAGGACGGCATGGCACGATCCGTCGCCTCCGGATGGGGGACCTCCGAGGTGGGTGGTCCCTGGACGACGGCGCCGGGATCCGTGGCATCCGTCCGCGACGGCCGCGGCTGGGTGTCGAGCCCGCAGCCCGGACGCACGTCGCGGGTCTCCCTTGCGGGCACGATGCAAGACGTCGACTCCACCTTCTCGCTCGCGGTTCCGACCCTGCCGACATCGGGTACCGGGTTGTATCTGTCGCACGGCGTGCGCTCGACCGCCGGCGGCGCGTACATCGTGGGTGCCCGCATCATGGTCGGCGGCGTCGTGGAGCTGAGCCTCCAGAAACGAACCGGTGTCACCGTGGGTACTTTCGCGTCGGTGCGTCTGCCGGAGAGGATCCGGCAGGGGGGAACGGTCGATGTCCGGATCCAGGCGACCGGGTCGACGACGGTCGCCCTCATCGCCTCCGCCCGCGTCGCGGGCTCCGCGGACAGCGCCGCGCGGACGCTGAGGTACTCCGACTCGTCTGCGAAGCGCATCGCCGGCTCCGGTGGGACCGAGTTCTCGCTGTACACCTCGTCGTCGACCGCGCTGCTTCCGGTCGGAGTCGACGATCTCTCCATCGCGGCGCCCGGGGTCTCAGCGCCGCCCCCCGGGCCGGCACCTGCACCGGGCCCCGCGCCCGCTCCTGGACCCGCACCCGGAGTCGGACAGGTGGTCACCGGTGCCCGGGCGGCTGCCGGGGCCAGCGCCCCGGGCTCGGTCGCCTACAAGGTCCCGTCGAACGCGATCATCGTTTCGCCCGGTGGTAACGACTCGGCAGCGGGTACGGTCGCGGCGCCGGTCCGGACGATCACTGCCGCCCTGCGGAAGGTCCCCAACGGGGGGACCATCGCCCTTCGCGGCGGGGTTTATCACGAAAGCGTCATCGTCGCGCCCCAGAAGCGCGTCACACTTCAGCCCTACGGCTCCGAAGCAGTCTGGCTGGACGGCGCGGAGCCGGTGTCAGGCTTCCGCGCATCCGGCAACGCGTGGGTCCGTCCCGGATGGACCCAGCAGCTGGATGCCAGTCCGACGTTCGTTCGAGGAGCGTCGGACGGTCCGGCCGAGGGATGGAGATTCGTCGACCCCGCATATCCGATGGCAGCCCATCCCGATCAACTGTGGATCGACGGTCAGCAGCTCACACAGGTGTCCTCGCGGTCTCAGGTGGCACCGGGGCGCTTCTTCGTCGACGCGGCGGCGGATCAGCTCGTCGTGGGGTCGGACCCGAATGGGAGGCGAGTGGAAGCGAGCACACTCGTCAGCGCTCTTTCCGTCCGTTCCGAAGGTTCGGTCGTGCAGGGCATCGGCGTGCGCAGGTATGCCACGAGCGTTCCGGACATGGGCACCGTCATCATCGCGGCCAAGGGCGTCACGCTCTCCAATGTCACGATCCGGGACAACTCGACCACCGGGCTCTACACCTGGGCCAAGGACACCACCCTCTCGCAGGTGTCCCTCATCGGCAACGGACTCCTCGGCGCGGGCGCAGCCCACGCCGACGGGCTCGAGATCCGCGGAATGCTGTCGTCCGGGAACAACAGGGAGCGCTTCAACAGGGCGCCCGTCTCGGGTGCGCTGAAGATCCACAGCTCCTCTGGCGTCACGGTGGCCGACAGCGTGTTCGCGGACAACTACGGACAGGGTCCGTGGTTCGACGAGTCGAACAACGGCGTGGTCTTCACCGGCAACGACAGCCTCCGCAATACGGGGAACGGTCTCGTGTTCGAGCTCTCCGAGCGTGCTGTCATCGCGGACAACGTCGTGGCCGACAACGGGATCAACGGGATCTACATCGTGAACGCGGGTTCCGCGTCGATCTGGAACAACACCGCGGTGGGCAACGAACGGAACATCGCCGTCACCCAGGACTCGCGTCGCTCGAAGAACCCGACCATCCCGTGGATGAGCAAGAACATCGTGATCGCCAACAACGTCTCCGCTGACCCGGAGGGAACGTGTCTCGTCTGCATCGACGACTTCTCGCGGGTGCTCACCGGTGCGCAGATGGTGACGCGGGCCGAAGGCAATGTGTATCACCGCACCTCCCCGTCCGCACCGCGGTCATTCGCGATCTACGCCCAGGGTGCCTCAGGATCGTCGAGGTACTTCGGAACGCTCAGTGACTTCGTCGCGGCGACGGGCCGTGAGAAGCGGTCGGTCCTTCTCGAGCAGACATCGTCACCGGTGAACGCCGACTACTCGCTCCGTTCCATCTCCCCGGAACGACAGAGCACCATCGCAGTTCCCGTGCCCGATCAGATTGCGGATGTCTCCGGTCTGGCGTCCGGTGAAGTTCGGCTCGGCGCTCGGTTCCCCTGAACGGGATCGGCTCGCTCCTCCGATGTCGAGCGCGCCCGCCACAGCTGAAGCGAGCGGCGGGCGCGCTCGACACCGCGGACCCACACGAGTGAGGGCAGGTATCGGCGGCGGAAACGCCGGATGAACGCCTGCGCGGCGGGGGTGTCGGTGAAGAGTCCGAACGACACCCACTGGATCGCGATGAGTTCGAGCGCGGCGGCATCCGCCTTGGCGAGAGCTTGTCGGTGGACGGCGAAAACGGCGGCGCCGTCGCGAGCGTGCTCATCGATCGCCGACCGGACGCCCTCCTCCGACGCGGCCTTCGGCCACACCGTCGGCGACGGGATGGGAACCTCATCGCGCAGTTTGCGGAGACCCCGCCCTCGCGTCTCGTTCCACGCCGCATAGAGGAAGAACTCCAGCAGCTTGTGACGTTCGAACTCCTCGCCGAAGGGGAGACCCGACCGCTCTTCGAGATCGAGGATGAGCGCGCGTACCGCCGCGGTGTCGAACACGAAGGGCGTCGCGGTCGGCGGGAATGACTTGACTGCCCGGGCGATCACGTCCGGCTCGGCGTGGACGTACTGCAGCGTCGTCACGAGGGAGGCTCGCAGCGGGTGCGATTCGTAGGAATGCGGATGACCGTGGGCCCGGCTGTCCGGACCGACGAATTCGGTAGCCGATGTCGCCCGCGTGAAGTGGTTCTTCGCATCGAGCACCACGTAATGGGGTGTCTTCACCTGCGAGGCGATGGCGAGCTTCGCGGCCTGTTGGCTGCGCCATCCCCCCGCAGCGCGAGGGTCGATGACAGCGGTCGTCCGGACGATGCGGACGCGGCCCTGCAATCGGCCGTACGCGCGCAGAAGCCTTCGCCGCGTCCATTCGCCCATGCCGAGAACGCAGTTGTCGAGGACGAGGATCTCATCGACCTCCTCTGCGTCGAGGTGCAGCGACATCGAGCGCGCTTGAAGCTCGAGGAGGTGCGTCTCCGTCTCGAACACGACGGTGACGAACGTCAGCGCGGAGCTCATCGTGACGATCCGACGAGCTCCGCCGCGCCGGCGAGCATGTGCTGGCCGCGCGCCTGCGCACCGCGCGCCTGCGCGGTCAGCTCTGGATCGTCGACGGCGGCGAGGATGCGGCCGACGGCGTCCTCCGACCTGCCGGCATCCACGACGTGAGGCCACTGCAACTCGCTCATGAGGGGAGCGAACTTCCGCGAGTAGGCCATGGCGATCGCCGGTGTGCCGGTGGACAGGGCGTTCAAGCACGCATGCATCCGCGCTCCGATGACGACGCGTGCGCCGGCGATGAGTGCTCGTGCGTGGTCGAGGTCGCGAGGGATCACCAGACCGAGACGTCCGTCGTACCGATCGTGCAACTCGATGGCGAGTGGAACGTCGTTGTCGACGTCGGCCGAATCGAGGACGTGCGGGAAGAGCGTCACCGATCGTCCACGATCCAGCAGCCCGTCGATCACGCCCTCGATCTGACGCCGGTACACATGAGGATCGCCGTGGTGAAGCGACCGCCAGAGCAGCCCGGACACATTCAGGAGGACGTCGTTCCCGGGCTCGGGGACGGGCTGGTCTATCCCGAATACGAGATCCGTGGTCGTCAGATCGACGGGGCGCCCGAGCGACGCCGACGCTCGGGCGCTCATCGGGTCGCGGGCGAGCACCAGTTTCGAGCGGTGCACATCCCTCCGTGCCAGCAGCCGGGAGCGACGCGACCCGAAGGGGCCGATGGTCTGCGGGGCGAGAATCGTCGGCACGTGACTGCGCGCCGCGAACTCATGGATGAGCGACATCGTGGTGTGTCGAGGCAGGCCGTAGATGTCCGAGAAGCTGTCGCCGGAACGGGTATCCCAGTAGAGATCGAATCCACCGAGCCAGTCGCGCATCCCCCGCCTGCCTGTCACCCATTCGCGGATCAGCCCCCGGGGCGACCAGGTGACGGCGTCGGGCTTCGTACCGTAGTTCATGTAGGTGAACTCCGCCTCGGGCCAGATGCGCTGAAGCAGATCTTGCGACCCGCGCCCGAGAGCCCGTACCCCCAGGTTGGGTGAGGTCTCATCCGCCCAGGCGAGCAGTATCCGCATGGATTGTCCTTTCCGGTCGTCGCACCGCGGTGTCCTGCACCAGGGAGACGCGAGGTCGATGTCAGAGGACGTCACTCGCGCGCCGCCGCGCGCGACGGCCGAGTCGGTGCATGGACTCGCGCCCTGCGAGGCGCATGGCGAGGTCTTCGTACGCGCTCGTCACGTCATCCCAGTGGAAAGCGAGGGCCGCTCGATTCTTCGCGGGGCCTGCGAGCCTCGCAACGAGCGCCGGATCGCGGTCGAGCGCATCGATGCGACGCGTCAGCTCGGCGGCATCCGCGAAGAACAGGCCGTACTCGTCGAGGGTCTCGTGGTTGAAGCCGACGTCGTAGGCGAGCACGGCGGTGCCCGCACCCATGGCGCGCAGGAGCGAGGGGTTCGTCCCGCCGACCGAGTGCCCGTGCACGTACGTTGTCGCGTGGAAGTACAGCGCGTCGAGCAGGTCCTGGTCGTACACGCCGCCCAGGAAGCGGATGCGGGGGTCGTCGCCGGCCGTGGCGCGGATGCGCTGCGTGTACTCGGCGGCGTACGGCGCCGAGCCGACCACGACGAGCGGAGTGGTCGCAGAGCTGGCCCGATAGCCGGCCACGATCTCGAGCACATGGTTCTCGGGCTCGAACCGCGCGACGACCAGGTGGTACCCGCCGGGGGTGAGATCGAGGGCGCGGATGCCGTCGGTCGGTGCATCGTCCAGGATGGGCGCTCCGTAGCGGATCAGCTCCGTCGGGACCCCGAACTCGCGATCGTAGTACTCGCCGATGCCGGGGGCGTCCGCAATGAGGGCGTCGGCCGTCCGCACGCCGAACTCCTCCGCCCAGCGGTAGTAGGCCTTGCCGCGCCGGCCCCACTTCGAGCGCTTCCATTCGAGACCGTCCATGTGGAGGGCGGTCGGGATGCCGCGGGCACGCAGGACCGGGAGGAACGGCGAGTTCGCGGCGTTGAACACGAAGGCCGCATCCGTCCGCCGGCCGAACACGGCGTGCACGGCGGAGAGCCCGGTGTGGCTGAGGGTCTCGAGCTGCTTCACGGGGACGGCCGGAAGGCGGACGACCCTCATGCCGAGGTACTCCGAGGTCCGGGTCCCCGCGCCCCGCGAGTAGACCGTGATGTCGTGGCCGCGTTCGACGAGGCGACGACCGATCTCCTCGACCGCCGTCTCGAAGCCGCCGTAGCAGGCCGGCACCCCCCGGGTGCCGATCATCGCGATGTGGAGCGTCCGCGTCTCGAGGGTCTGCGTCCGGTGCCGACCGCGGTCGGCGTCGGTGTCGAGCGGGCGCGGGATTTCGATGACCATCAGTACGCTCCCTCACGTGTGACCATGACTTTGGCGGTTCGCCACATCAGGACGAGATCGGTCATGACGGTCCAGTTCTCGACATAGCGGAGGTCGAGGCGGACGCTCTCCTCCCAGGAGAGGTCGCTCCGTCCGCCGACCTGCCACGGTCCGGTGATGCCGGGCTTGATGTAGAGACGGCGGAAGACGGTGCCGTCGTAGGCGGTGACCTCGGCGGGCAGCGGCGGGCGCGGCCCGACGACGCTCATGTCGCCGCGTAGGACGTTCCAGAACTGCGGCACCTCGTCGAGCGAGAACCTCCGGAGGATCTGGCCGACGCGGGTGACCCGGGGGTCCTGCTTCAGTTTGAAGAGCGGGCCCGAGCCCTCGTTGCGGGCGAGCAGTGCGGCGAGTTCGGACTCGGCATCCACCCGCATCGTCCGGAACTTCAGCATCGCGAACTCGTGACCGTCGCGGCCGACGCGGGCCTGGCGGAAGAAGACCGGGCCGCCGTCGTTCGTCTTGATGGCCAGAGCGATGACCGCCGCCACCGGTGCGAAGGCGAGGAGGGCGGTGGCCGACACCAGGACGTCCAGCGCCCGCTTGACGTAGAAGGAAGCCCCCTCGAAGGCCGGGATCTTCACGTGGATGAGCGGCATCCCCTCGACCGGCCGGAGCGACATCCGCGGTCCTGCCACGTCGGCGAGCCGGCTCGAGATGACGAGCTCGGCAGCGGTGCCCTCCAGCGACCAGGAGAGGCGCTTCACATACGTGGGATCGCCCGCCGGCTGGCTCGCGACGACGATCGTGTCGCTTCCGTAGATCTCCGCCGCGCGGAGGACGGCGTCCTCGCCGTGCATCACCGGGTAGTCGACACCGTCGACGCTCACGCGCTCGCCGGTGCCCTCGAGGAGCGCGACCCCGACGACGAGGTAGCCGAGCTGGCCCGCGGGCCCGAGGGTGCGGATCGCGTACTCGACGTCATCCCGCGACCCGACGACGACGGTGCGCGAGGCGAACCTGCCCTCGGCACGCTGCGCGACGAGCCACCGCCGCCATGCCCATCGCGAGAGCAGGAGCGCGAGTGTCCCGAGGGGGAGAGCGGTGAACAGCTGCGCCCGGATCCCGCCCCATTCGAAGACGACGAACATGATCGCGAGCAGTCCGAACGCGAGCCCGGTCGCGTGAGCGACCCGGGCGTACTCGACCGAGCCCGAGCCGATGACGCTCGCCGACCGGGTGTTGAACAGCATCAGCGCGACGAGCCAGAGCGTGCCGGTCGCGAGCGCGATCGCGACCGCGCTGTACGGGACCGGGGCGACGGCGCCCGACGCCGTCACGCGCACGGTCGCGAACGCGCAGGCCACCGCGACGATCGCCGTGTCGCTGGTTCGCAGCCGCACGCGGAAGCGACGCTCCCACTGCTGACGGCTGACCAGCGCGGCGGATGCCCGCGGCGCTTCGCCGGCCCACGTGCGCACGGTCGTCAGCGGGCTCAGCCCTGGCAGCGACAGGCCGGGCGAGATGCCCTCGACCGCGCTCATCGTGCGTCCCCACACACATCGGACGGTGTCCGCATCATGCCCCCAAGCAATGTGCGATCACTGCACCCGCCCCCAAGGCGGATGCATAGTTCCCCAATGAGCTTCGCGGTCCCCCAAGAACCTCCGCGCGACCCCCCGGCCGCGCGATCCACTCGATGGCAACTGTAGCGTGCGACGAACGGTCGTGCGAGCGCGGGGCGTTAACTCGATGTAAACCGACGCGTCATGTCGTCAGAGCCCCCGCGCCTGCGATCCCCGGCTGCGCCGCCGGGCGCCGAGCTCAGGCGCCGAAGGCGCGGGCGAGAGTCACGACGAGCGGGCCGATGCGGCCATCGATCCGGAACCGGGCGAAGCCCTCCGACACCGCGCGTCCCGTGCGCGAGGTCACGAACCACGGCGGTTTCGGCAGCACCGAGAAGCGCCCGCGGCCGAGGGAGCGGGGGAAGGGACGGAACGGTCCGCGGACGACGCTCCGCTCGACCTCGTCCAGCAGGAGTGCGTTATGAACGATCCCGATGCCGCTCGGCGCGTCGTCGACGGTGCCGCCCGGAAACGCGCCCCACGTCGCCGTGGGGGTGAGGAACCCGAACGCCGTCCACGCGTTGACGGCCACCGTGCCGTAGCGCAGGCGAGCCATCGCCTCTTCGAACGGGGAGCCGAGGCGGTGCTGGGTGACGGGGTCGACGAGGACGTTCGCGCCGAGGGTTCCGGTGAGTCGTTCGTTCGCGTGCGCGACGGCGGCATCGACGAACGCGGCCCCCGTGCCGGGCAGGTCGACGATCCCGAGGACCGGGGCGAAGTACTCGGTCGTCTCGATCTCACCGTCACCCACTGCGATCGCCCGCGTGCCGTCGGCGAACCACTCGGCATCGGGGTAGACCTCGCGCACGTGCTCGAGCCGCGCCGCCGCGTTCGGATACCAGACGGGCCGCTTCGGCGTCCGCGCGAAGGCGCGGCGCAGCTCGCGCTCGAAGTCCTCGCGCTGATCCCAGTCGCGGCTGAGGAGCACGACCTGACCGGCGATGCAGTTGTGCCCGCTGTTGTGCAGCCGCATCGTGGCGACGTGCTCGGCCTGGAACCGCAGGTCGGCCTTCGTCCAGCGCCCCGGCACGACGATGATCGGCGACACGCCGCCGAGCTCGGCGGTGATCGGCACGCGCAGACGATCGTCGCCGGAGCCGACGATGGCATGGAAGGTCGTCTCCGACCCGGTGATGTGGACGTGGTCGATCTCGGGATGCCGCGTCAGGTAGGCCCCGACGTCACCGCCTCCGCTCACGACTGCGGCGAACCCGGCCTCGATGAGGGGCGCGAACGCCCGCTCGAACACCGGCACGAGCGCATCCTGCGTGGGGTTCACCTTCAGCAGTGCGACGCGCCCCTCGGCGAGCAGCTCGTACAGCACGTCGAGGAAGGGGATCGAGGTCACGTTCCCCGCGCCCAGGACCAGGCCGACCCCGCCGCTGCGGAGCGGATGCCGCGAGGCGAGGCCCGAGGCATCCCTCGCCTCGTGCGCGGTGACGCCCGGCTGCAACCAGACCTCGGTCGTGTATCCCGAGAGGAGGATCCGGTCGGCGGCGTTCAGCGGCGAGGTGTGGACGACGGTGCGACTGCCGGGCGCGGTGCCGGTGCGGACGCCGGCGAGCGGACTGCGCCCGCGGGCGAGCGCGTCGAGCGTTCCGATGTACGCGTCGAGCGCGACGATGGCGGCGTACGGGCCGGCGAGCCACTCTTCTCCGGCGAGCGGATGCCGCGGCTCGAGCCCTTTGCTCGCGGCGGCGATGCGCGCCCAATCATCGGCGGCGCCGGCGACGGCGGAGCGGATGCGCCGGAGCAGATCACGACGCCCGGCAGCGGTGAGTGCGGTCCACTCGCTCGAACCGGCGCGCAGCCGGGTGAGGGCGGAGTCGAGATCGGTGCGGGCCTCGGGGGAGTGCTCATGCGGCGTGGCCGGTGACGTCGTCGTCATCGTCGCTGTGCCGGTGGACTCAGATGAGCGACAGTTCGCGGAGCTTGGCCGCGACGTCGTCGTTGCTGGGCTCGACGTGATGCGTGGCGTCGGGGTACACGACGACCGGGATGTTGGTGCGTCCGGAGATCTCGCGGGCGATGTCGGCGGCGTCGGGCTCGGCCTCGAGGTCGACGTACCGGTAATCGACTCCGAGGCTGTCGAGCTGTGCCTTCGTGCGGCGGCAGTCGCGGCACCATTCGGCGCCGAACATCGTGATCTGAGTGGACGTGTCGGTCATCACTCCAGGGTACGCCCGCCCGCTGCTGCGGGCTCGGATTCCTGGGCCGCGACGGCACGTCCCGGCCGGCGCGGTGCGTAGACGACGAGTGCGTGGAAGACGAAGCGCAGGACGAAGGCGGCCACGAGCGTGAGAGCCGCGGCCAGCACGGCGGGGATGTGGGTGGCCTCGACGATGATCGACAGGACCGGGATGCGGATGATCGCTTCGAGGCCGTTGAAGGAGAACGACTTGAGGAACCGGGTGAGCATCCGCCCCGACTCGGACCGCATGTCGGCGAAGACGAGGTACTCGAGCAGCAGGAAGTTCGTGATGATCGTGATGACGCTCGCGACGATGGCCGCCGGCACGTAGTCCATCCCCAGCCGGATCAGACCCCACATGATGACGAGGTTCGCGATGGCGCCGAACCCGCCGACGAGGGCGAACGCCGACATCCGACCGAAGCGCAGCATGGCGAGCTGGGTCAGGAAGCGGACGCCCTGCGTGAAGGTCGCCTTCGAGGTGCCGGCGTGGCGTGAGGCGAAGTCGAACGGGACCTCGTCGACCCGCAGCTGACGTCGCGCGAGGACTTCGAGCAGGATCTTGAAGCCTCGCGGGCGGAGCGCGCCGACGTCGACGGCGTGGGTGTCGAGCAGGAAGAACCCGGTCATCGGGTCGGAGCAGTTCGCGAGCTTCCGCGGGAACATCGCCTTGGTCAGCGCGGTCGAGGCGCGCGAGACGGCGGTGCGGGTCGCATCGGCGAGGCCTTTCGACGTGCCCCCGGACGCATAGCGCGAAGCGACGACGACGTCGACGTCGCCTCGGTCGGCCCGCTCGATCAGTCGGGGGATGTCTTCGGGTGGATGCTGCAGGTCGCCGTCCATGACGAGGCACCAGCGCGAGGTGGCCGCCTGGAATCCCGCGACGACCGCGCCGCCGAGGCCGGCATCGGCGTTCTCCCGATGGATGAGGCGCACGGGGAACGGGGCGCCCTTCGCCGCGGCCGCGATGACCTGGGGGGTGTCGTCCGTCGAGTCGTCGACGAAGACGACCTCGAACACGCGCCCCTCGAGGCTCTCCCCGATGCGACGCAACAGCTCGTCGATGTTCGGACCCTCGTTGAAGGTCGGGACGATGATCGACAGATCCATGGCGGGGCTCGCGATGCTCGGCGGGCACGGGGACGTCTCAGCCTAGCCGGGACCGGGCGCACCGGACTGAGGATGTCCCCGGCGAACGACAGGGATCCGCTGACGGGGTCCCGGGCCGTCTGATAGACAGATCAGATGATCTGGGGGGATGCCGGTGCGCCGCGCACGCGTCGAGGCGCGAAGGCGGCCGTGATCGCGGCCGCGGTGGTGATGCTGTCGGCAGGATGCGTGTCGACGGTGGTGGAGCCCGCGGGAGAAGCCCGGCCGACGGTGGAGGCGCCGGTGGTCGCACCCGCGCCGGCGTCACCGACGGCCGAGGCGGCCCCGGCGTCGCCGACGGTGATCGCGACGCAGGCGTTCTCGGGCACCGGGCCCAGCCCCGTCGCCCTCGACGTGCCGGCCGGCACCCAGTCGGTGCTCGTCCAGCTGACGTGCGACCCCGCGGAGCGATTCACGGCGGAGCTCGGCGATTCGATGATGCTCGGGCAGGCGCCGCAGTCCGGATCCTGCGATCCCGATCGCGTCCTCGCCTGGCCGTGGGAAGCCCGGTCGGCGCCGGAGCTCACGCTCGGCCTGGCCCCGGAGGCCGAGTGGGCGGCATCCGTCTCGTATTCATCGGCCCCGTTCCCGCAGGACGCCGCGCTCGCCGAGGAGTGCGAGCTGTTCTCGGGCGTCTACAGCCAGGTCACGAACGCCGACGAGGGCTACGGCTTCTACGCGGCCTTCGGCGCTGATGAATGGAACCGCCGGGTGGATGCCGCGGCGGATGCGGCGGACACGCTCGCCGCGTCGTCGACGACCACTCTCGCTCCGTACCTGCGGTCGATCCACACGGTTCTCGCGGAGCGCTCGCCGATTCCCGGCGGGATGACCGAGGTGCAGGAGTTCTGGGACGCCCAGAATCCGATCGCCGAGATCTGCGCGGTGAATCACAGCGAGGTGTACGTCCTCGCCGAATTCGGCGGCTGAGCACTCAGCCCACGGAGTCGCGCCACGAGTGCTGCGGCCGGTAACCGAGCACCCGCTGCGCCTTCGCGGTCGAGAACAGCGAGTCGTTGACACCGAGGTCGCCGCGGAGCTCGACGCCGGGGAACACCTCGGCGACCAGTTCGTCGTTCGGGCGGCTCATGACGGTGTCGGCCGCCGCGATGAGGAAGTGGTCGAAGCCGGGGCCGGCGACCTCGAGCGCGCGTTCGATGGCCTGCGATCCGTCGCGGGCGTCGATGTAGCTCCACAGATTCCACTTGCGCTGCCGCGCGTCGGCGTCGAACGAGGGGAACTCCGCGTAGTCCTCGGGCCACATGACGTTCGAGAAGCGGAGGGCGGTGATGGATGCCTCGGGGTACCAGCGTGTGAGCTCGATCGCCATCTGCTCCTCGAGGTGCTTCACGAGCGAGTAGACCGATTCGGGACGCGCCGGGTAGTCCTCGTCGACGGGGATGTAGGGCGGCGGTGTCTCGAACGGCAGTCCCTGAACCGTCTCGCTCGAGGCGTAGACGATCTTCGTGATCCCGAGGCGGAGCGCCGCCCAGAACACGTTGAACGTGGTCGTGATGTTGTTGTGGAAGGTCGCGACATCGGGCCGGATGCCAGGGGCCGGGATCGCGGCGAGGTGGACGAGGGCGTCGATGCCGTTGTGCTGATCGCCGACGCCCGTCAGCGCGTCGACGACCTGTCCGTGGTCGGTGAGGTCGATCTGCACGAAGCCGGGGCCGCGGGTGCCGTGCTGGTCGAAGCCGATCACCTCGTGGCCGGCGGCGGCGAGTTCGCGGACGACGACGGACCCGAGTTTTCCGGACGAACCGGTGACGGCGATGCGCATCCCGTCAGCATGGCACGCGCGTCGGACAGCGAGGGCCGTCACCACCCGTGGGTGTTGAGCCATTCGCGACGACGCGATGCCTCGGCATCCGTCTCGTCCTCGTCCGAGCTCACGTGCTCCTCGAGCAGGCCGTCCACGAGGGGGACGAAGCGGTGGCAGACGGGGCACAGGGCGCGGCCGTGCGGCCACCCGTCCGCGAGCGCGGCGGCGGGGGAGCTCGGCTTGCTGGACCCGGGGCAGCGGGACGGGTCGGCCGCGGCATCCGTCCACATGATCGTGCGGTGGCGGTGCAGACCGGGGTGGTCGAGCGGGCGCGTGCAGCGGCGACCGGCGTTGCGACTGCGGCAGAAGCGGACGACGTCGCTCATCAGTTGATGATCTCGCCGCCGGACTCCTCGATCGCGGCGATGCGGCGCTTCCAGTCCGCGAGCGCCTCGGGGCTGAGGCGCGGCCAGCCGGCCTCCTCGCCGACGACGCGGAGCGGATCGGTGCTGCGATACGAGCGCGTGGGGTTGCCGGGGAACTTCTTGTCGGTCACGTTCGGGTCGTCCTCGAACGGGCCGGTCGGCTCGACGCGGTAGACCCGCGGCTCACCGTCGCCCGCCGCGAGCTCGGCGGCGAGGCCGGCGCCGTCGCGCTGCGCGGTGAAGTAGATGTGGTTCATCACGATCGACGGCCGGTAGTTCGAGCGTCGCCCCGCCGTGAGCAGATCGCCGACGTCGAGGTCGGCTTTCGTGCCGTGGAAGAAGGGACCGGTCTCGTCGGCTGCGCTCACCGCGCCAGGGTAGCGCGGCGGATCAGGCGTCGGAACGGGGCATCGGCGCGAGGCGCGTGAGCTGCGTGACGTGCCGCGGCTCGAGCTCGGCGATCGAGGCGACGCCGAGCAGCTTCATGGTGCGCTCGATCTCGCTGCGGAGGATCTCGATCGTCTTGTCGACGCCCGCCCGCCCGCCGGCCATGAGGCCGTAGAGATAGGCGCGGCCGATCAGGGTGAACTTCGCCCCGAGCGCCATCGCGGCGACGATGTCGGCGCCGTTCATGATGCCGGTGTCGACCATGATGGTCGCGTCCTTGCCGACCTCGCGCACCACGGTGGGCAGCAGGTGGAAGGGGATCGGCGCGCGGTCGAGCTGGCGCCCGCCGTGGTTCGACAGGATGATGCCGTCGACGCCGTGGTCGATGAGGCGCTTCGCGTCGGCGACGTTCTGCACGCCCTTGATGACGATCTTGCCGGGCCAGATGCCGCGGATGATCTCGAGGTCCTCATAGCTGATCGTCGGGTCCATGGCCGCGTTCAGCAGGTCGCCGACGGTGCCGCCGGTGGCTGAGAGCGACGCGAACTCGAGCTTCGGAGTGGTGAGGAAGTCGATCCACCACCACGGCCGCGGGATCGCATTGACGATCGTGCCGAGGGTCAGCTGCGGCGGGATCGAGAACCCGTTGCGCTTGTCGCGCAGGCGTGCGCCGGCGACGGGGGTGTCGACGGTGAACTGCAGGGTGTCGAACCCGGCCTCGGCCGCGCGCTTCGCGAGGCCGTAGGAGATCTCGCGCTCGCGCATCACGTAGAGCTGGAACCAGTTGCGTCCGTGCGGGTTCGCCGCCTTCACGCCCTCGATCGAGGTCGTGCCGAGGGTCGACAGGGTGAATGGGATGCCGGCGGCCCCCGCCGATCCCGCGCCCGCGACCTCGCCCTCGGTCTGCATGAGCCGGGTGAACCCGGTCGGCGCGATGCCGAAGGGGAGCGCGGACGGTCCGCCGAGGATCTCGACGGACGTGTCGACGTTCTCGGCGGGCCGGAGGACGTCGGGGTGGAACTCGACGTCCTCGAACGCCTGGCGCGCGCGGGCGAGCGAGGTCTCGCCCTCCGCGGCCCCGTCCGTGTAGTCGAAGGCGGCCTTGGGGGTGCGTCGCTTCGCGATCGTGCGGAGGTCCGCGATCGTGAACGCGGCATCCAGCCGTCGCTTCGTGCCGTTCAGCTCGGGCTTCTTGAACTGCATGAGCTCGAGCAGCTCGACCGGCTTCGGGAATTGACGCTGCACCATGGCAACCATCCTCCTCTGGAGTGATTCGACGCGGGCCGGGATTAACGCAGGAACGCGGCGGCGACGCCGGAGTCGACGGGGATGTGGAGCCCGGTCGTGCGTGAGAGTTCCGGTCCGGTCAGCACGTAGACGGCGTCGGCGACGTTCTCGGGGACGACCTCGCGCTTGAGGATCGTGCGGTTCGCGTAGAACTGGCCGAGGTCCTTCTCCTCGACGCCGTACGTGGCGGCGCGGTTGGCGCCCCAGCCGGCGGCGAAGATGCCCGAGCCGCGGACGACGCCGTCGGGGTTGATGCCGTTGACGCGCACGCCGTGCTCGCCGAGCTCGACGGCCAGCAGTCGCACCTGGTGGGCCTGGTCGGCCTTGGTCGCCGAGTAGGCGATGTTGTTCGGGCCGGCGAAGACGGAGTTCTTCGACGAGATATAGATGACGTCGCCGCCCATCTTCTGCTCGATGAGCGCCTTCGCGGCGGCTTTCGCGACGAGGAACGAGCCCTTCGCCATGACATCGTGCTGCAGGTCCCAGTCCTTCTCGGTGGTCTCGAGCAGCGGCTTCGACAGCGACAGGCCCGCGTTGTTGACGACGAGGTCGACACCGCCGAAGGCGAGGACGGTCGCATCGATCGCGGCCTGCACACCCGCGGCATCCGCCACGTTCGCGGCCACGCCGATGGCGACGTCCGTGCCGCCGAGCTCGGCGGCTGCGGCCTGTGCCTTCTCGAGGTCGAGGTCGGCGACGACGACGCACGCGCCTTCGGCGGCGAGACGCGTGGCGATGGCCTTGCCGATGCCCGAGGCCGCGCCCGTGACGAACGCGATGCGCCCCTGGTGCGTCTTGGGCTTCGGCATCCGCTGCAGCTTCGCCTCTTCGAGTGCCCAGTACTCGATGCGGAACTTCTCGGCGTCCGAGATGGGGGAGTAGGTCGAGAGGGCCTCGGCGCCGCGCATGACGTTGATCGCGTTGACGTAGAACTCGCCGGCGACGCGGGCGGTCTGCTTGTTCGCTCCGTAGCTGAACATGCCGACGCCGGGGACGAGGACGATGAGCGGGTCGGCGCCGCGGATCGCGGGGGAGTCCGCCGTTGCGTGCGCGTCGTAATAGGCCTGGTAGTCGGCGCGATAGGCCGCGTGCAGTTCCCGAAGGCGCGCGATCGAGTCCTCGACGGACGCGGATGCCGGCAGGTCGAGGATGAGCGGCTTGACCTTCGTGCGCAGGAAGTGGTCGGGGCAGCTCGTGCCGAGTTCCGCGAGCGCGGGAGCCTTCTCGGAGGCGAGGAAGTCGAGGACGACGTCGCTGTCGGTGTAGTGGCCGACCATCGGCTTGTCCGTCGACGCGAGCCCGCGGATCGTCGGGGCGAGCGCCGCGGCCTTCGCGTGACGCTCTTCCTCCGACAGCGCCTCGAAGCCGGAGCGGATGCCGCCGAAGGGCTGCGCCGCACCGTGGGCGTCGATGTGCGCCTGGGCGGTCTCGATGATCCAAAGGCTGTTGCGCTCGGTCTCCTCGGACGTGTCGCCCCAGGCGGTGATGCCGTGTCCGCCGAGGATGCAGCCGATCGCGTCGGGGTTCTCCGCCTTGATCGCCGCGATGTCGAGTCCGAGCTGGAAGCCGGGACGGCGCCACGGCACCCAGGCGACCTTCTCGCCGAAGATCTCGGTGGTGAGCTTCTCGCCGTCGGCGGACGTGGCGATGGCGATGCCGGCGTCGGGATGCAGGTGGTCGACGTGGGCGGCATCCACCAGTCCGTGCATGGCGGTGTCGATCGAGGGAGCCGCCCCGCCCTTGCCGTGAAGGCAGTAATCGAAGGCGGCGACCATCTCGTCCTCGCGCTCGACGCCGGGGTAGACGTCGACGAGGGCGCGCATGCGGTCGAGGCGGAGGACGGCGAGCCCTTCGGGCTTCAGGGTGCCGAGGTCGCCGCCGGAGCCCTTGACCCACAGGAGCTCGACGGGCTCGCCGGTGACGGGGTCGGTGTCGGTGCCCTTGGCGGAGGTGTTTCCGCCCGCGTAGTTGGTGACCTTGGGGTCGGATCCGAGGCGGTTGCTGCGCGCGATGAGTTCGGCGGCGGCCGTGGGCGTGGGGGACATCGACTCTCCTGCGAGGCTCAGGCGTGAAAGATCTTGTGAAAACTTTCACAATCTAACAGGCTCAGCGGATGTCGACCAGCCCCCGAAAGGCGGAGAGCCGCTCGTCGGCGGGGTCGAGCTCGGTCACGAGCAGGTCGACGTCGGTCCAGGCGAGGGCGCGCGCGACGGCGAGTCGCTCGAGTTTCGACGAGTCCGCGAGCACGACGGTCTCGTCGGCGTGTGTCGAGAGGACGCGCTTGACCTCGGCTTCTTCGAGGGTCGTCTCGCTCGTGCCGAACGCCGGGTCGAGGGCGGCGGCGCTCGTGAAGAAGCGGTCGTAGTGGAACCGGCTCGCGCTCTCGCACGCCTGCGCGCCGACGAAGCTCCCGGTGCGGGGTTCGAGGCGGCCGCCGAGGAGGATCGCGTCGACGCCGGGTCGCCCCTGGGCTGCGCGGAGGTTGTCGTACGAGTTCGTGACGACGAGCAGTTCGTCACTGTCGTCGAGGGTCGAGATGAGTGCGCCGACGGTGGAGGAGGCATCCATCGCCGCGGCACCGCCGTGGGGGAGCAGGTCGTGCGCTTTGCGGGCGATCTCGGCCTTCGCGCCGCCGCGCGCGGCGATCCGGGCGGTGAAGTCCTGCGGGACGATGGCGGCGACCGCGCCGCCGCGGACCCGCCGCGCGAGCCCTTCGCGGACGAGGTCGTCGAGGTCGCGCCGGACGGTCATCGCCGAGACGCCGAGCGCCTCGGCGGCCGGCTCGAGTCGGACGCTGCCGGACTCGGCGAGCATCTCGAGGAGGAGCGACCGCCGTTCGGCGCTGAGCAACTGCGGCATGCGATCAGGGTAACCGGGTGCCGCGGCGACCTTAGGCTCGAATGGTGAGCGAGCGTCCGGGGGTCATGTGCCCCACCTGCGGGGATCCGCTGCGGTTCGAGATCCTCGACGACGAGCGGTTCACGGTCGCGTGGTCGTGCCTCAACTGCGGGCTCGTGCGCGTGACGGAGCCGCGCTGAAATCAGCGGCGGCGCTCGGCGACGATCGCCGCGACGGGTCGCGCTCCGCGCTCGGCTCGGCGGTGGACGGCGACGACGTCGAAGCCCGCACTCTCGAGAATGCGCTGCAGGTCGTCTGCGTTCCATCGGAACGCGCGCAGGACGGCGTGGTCGAACGCCTCCGTCTCGTCCGCGTCGAAACAGCCAAGCAGCAGCGATCCACCCGGACGCAGCACGCGCGCGAACTCGGCGAGCGGAACCGCGATCGTCGACGGCTCGTGGTGGATCGTCGAGAACCAGGCGAGGATGCCGCCGAGCGCGGCATCCGCCTCATCGATCGACTCGATGCTCTCGACGTCGAACCGGATGCCCGGGTGGGCCGCGCGGGCGTGGTCGATGAACTCCGGCACGAGATCGATCCCGCGGATCTCGGCGCCCCGCTCGGCGAGGTGCTGCGTCCAGTGCCCCGGCCCGCAGCCCGCGTCGATGAGCCGACCGGATGCCGCGGCTCCCCACGTCTCGATAAGGTCGCGATCCGCGTGGTGCATCGCGCTCACCGATCCCAGCGCGTCCGCGTACTCCGTCGCCCGGCGGGAGTACGCGGCGGTCGTGCGAGTCATCCTGCGAGGCTATCGAGGCCGCCCACGTGAGACGATCCCGGGGTGAAGATCACCCAGGTCCGCAACGCCACCATGCTGCTCGAGGTCGGCGGCATCCGCGTCCTCGTCGATCCCATGCTGGGTGCACGGGGCTCGCAGCCCGGCTTCGCCAGTGAGCGCCGCAATCCGCTGGTGGACCTCGTCGTCCCGCTCGCGGATCTGCTGGCGCCAGACATCGTGGTGGTGACGCACACGCATTCCGATCATTGGGATGCCGCGGCCGCCGCGCTCCTGCCGCGTGAGGTTCCCGTTCTCGTCCAGCACGCCGAGGACGCCGCGGTGATCGGTGATGCCGGCTTCACTCAGGTGATCGTCCTCGACGAGCAGACGACGCTGGGCGGCGTGACCTTCACGCGCACGGGCGGGCAGCACGGCTCCGACGCAACGCTCGCCGCGGCCCCGCGACTGGGAGAGGTCATGGGGGTGGTCATCGCGCATTCCGCGGAGCCGACCCTCTACGTCGCCGGCGACACCGTCTACCACTCGGCCGTCGAGGCGGCGCTCACCGCCCACCGGCCGGACGTCGTCGTCCTGAACACGGGCGAAGCCGTGCTCCCCGGCCTGGACCCGATCCTCATGGGCGCCGAGGACGTCGTGCGGGTGCACGGCCTCGCCCCCGACGCCCGCATCGTCGCCGTCCACATGGAGGCGCTCGACCACTGCACCGTGACCCGCGCCGATGTGCGCGCGACGGCAGAGGCGCAGGGGATCACCGCGGCCGTCCACGTCCCCGAGGACGGCGACACGCTGACTGTCTGATCAGCGGGGGCGCCCGAACGGCGGGATACGGTCGAGTACGACGGGCTGCTGCAGCCCGGTCCCGGCGATGCCCGACCGTCCCACCCGACGACGCTCCGGCTTCTGCCGCTGCCACGGATCGGTGGCCAGTTCGCTCAGTACTCGCGCGCCCTTCGTGCGGTCTTCCCTCGCTCGAAGGAGCACCACCATGCCCTCGTCGACCCCGCCCCGTGCGGCCTCGAACACGGCGACCACGAAGGCGGCGCGAATCAAGGCGTTCCGGTGGATCGCTCTCGCCCTGGTCTTGGTGATCGCGATCATCGTCCTCTCGCCGATCATCTGCACCCTCGCCGTCGCCGTCGCGATCACCGCAGGAGTCTCGCTCGGCAAGAAGAACCCGACGTTCCTGCGGTTCAAGACGCCGGCGACCGCCGCACGTGCGCTGATCATCTCCGTCGTCGTCGCGCTGCTGTCAGCCGGGATGGCGAACCTCGTCCTGCCGCGGGCGGACACGACCGTGGACGAGGCGTCCGTCGCCTTCGCGCCGGCATCCCCGGCGGCCGACGAGGCGGTCGCGGTCGGTGAAGATCAGCCGGAGTCCCCGGCTCCGGCCGACACCGTCACGCCCGAGCCGGGTACGGCTCTGGCGGCTCTCGGGACCCTCGAGGTGACGGGGCGCGCGCCTAAGACGGGCTACGACCGCGACGAGTTCGGACAGCGCTGGAAGGACATCGACCGCAACGGATGCGGGCAGCGCGACGACGTCCTCGCCCGCGACCTCGCTGGCGTGCAGAAGGACGGTCGATGCGTCGTGACCTCCGGCATCCTCGACGATCCGTTCACGGGCGAGCGCATCGCGTTCGAGCGCGGCGAGGACACCTCGTCGCTCGTACAGATCGACCACGTCGTTCCCTTGTCGGATGCCTGGCAGAAGGGCGCGCAGCAACTCACCGCGCACCAGCGCGAGACCCTGGGGAACGACCCGCTCAACCTTCTCGCCGTCGACGGTGCCGCGAACGCGCAGAAGAGCGACAGCGACGCCGCGACGTGGCTGCCGAAGAACACGGAGTTCCGCTGCTCGTACGTCGCGAGGCAGGTCTCGGTGAAGGTCGCGTACGAGCTGTGGGTCACGCAGGCGGAGCGCGACGCGATGGAGCGCATCCTGACGGGGTGCCCGACGGAGCAGCTGCGGACGTCGGACTACGCCGCGGACGCCATGGCGATCGCGGAAGAGCCCGCGGCGAAGCCCCGCCCGAGCATCGCGCCGGCGCCGAATCCGCAGCCCACGCATGAGTCGAAGCCCGCGCCGGCGCCGAAGCCTCAGCCGACGCAGGAGTCGAAGCCCGCCCCGCCGGCGAACGTGTACTTCAAGAACTGCACGGCGGCCCGCGAAGCCGGGGCCGCTCCCGTGCGCGTGGGCGATCCCGGCTACGCGAAGCACCTCGACCGGGACGGTGACGGCGTCGGCTGCGAGTAGCGACGGTCGACAGACGAGTCGGTGGCGACCACACTGGTCGCATGGATCCCCTGACGAGCGCCGTGCTCTTCGTCACCGTGTTCGCCGCCGGCTCGTACGTCCTCTACTGGGTGATCCGCAAGGCCGTCGCGCACGGCATCCAGGAGGCGCGTCTGGCGGCGGAGAGCCAGCGGGTCGATGCGGGCTGACGGGACTCGGCGCGGGCCGCGCCGGAAAAGGCGAAACCCCCGCGAATAGAAGCTTCGCGAGGGTTCCTAGAACCGTTGTAACGACGGTTCGTGTGGCTCCGACGGGCGTCGATCCCGTGACCTCACGATTTTCAGTCGTGCGCTCTACCAACTGAGCTACAGAGCCGCATGGCATCAGAAGTGCCATGTCCTAGACGAAAGGCCCGTGAATTCAACAGAAGCTGAAGACAAGGGCCTGTCGCTCGGAGCGACCCTGACGGGACTTGAACCCGCGACCTCCGCCGTGACAGGGCGGCACGCTAACCAACTGCGCTACAGGGCCATGCTTATTAAATTGTGGGAGTGACCCCAACGGGATTCGAACCCGTGCTACCGCCGTGAAAGGGCGGCGTCCTAGGCCGCTAAACGATGGGGCCGAGCGACCCCGGGGGGATCACGCTTACCGAGGGTCAAGCATATGCGATCCCTCGCGAATGTGCGAATCGAGGGCGCGCCCACCGTTCCGATGGGGGAATCGCGGGCAGGATGGCGGTGCCTCTCTCGGTCTCGACCTGTGACGAATGTGAACAGTGTTGCTACTGTGATGGGCGGATCAGCACGCCATCTGGCCGAGGGAAGGGTGTGTGCAGTGACCGACCTGCCCGAAGCGACCGGAGCCGACTGCGGCTGCGCGCCCACCGCCGAAGAGACGCGCTCGTTCTCGTCGCGCATCAGCCGCCGGAACGCGCTGGGCCTCGGCGTCCTCGGTGTGGCCGCGGCATCCACCGGTCTCGGCTTCGCCCTGCCGGCGTTCGCCGCGACGTCGTACCCCAGCTGGGATGACGTCCAGAAGGCGCGTCAGAACGAGGCGTCCAAGGGCACCGAGATTACCCGCATCCAGAACCTCATCTCGTCTCTCGAGAACGACGTCACCGTCAAGCAGGCCGAGGCCGAGCGCTTGGGCGCCGAATATCAGGACGCCCTGATCGCGTACGAAGACGCTGCAGCGCTTGCGGATCAGCGTCAGGCGCAGGCCGACGCCGAGGAGAAGCGCGCCAAGGCCGCCGCCGGCAAGCTCGGTGTGCTCGCCGCCGAGCAGTACCGCTCCGGCAAGGGTGATGCCACCCTCGAGCTCTTCTTCTCGGATTCGTCCGCGAGCGCCGACGACCTCCTCGGCCGCCTCGGCACGATGGATCGCCTCGTCGATGCCAACCGCGATGTCTATGCCGAAGCCGTCGGCGCGCGCGACAGCGCGAAGAGCCTCGCTGATCAGGCCAAGGTCGCCCGCGACGAGCGCGACAAGCGCAAGGTCGAGGCCGAGCAGAAGATGCAGGCCGCGCAGGATGCCGCGCAGGCCGCACAGGCTGCCCTGGCTGCGCAGAACGAGCACCGCGAAGTGCTCGAGGCGCAGCTGCAGGCCCTGCAGGACACCACCGCGAAAACCGTCACCGCGTACAAAGCCGGCGTCGAGGCCGAGCGCAAGCGCCGTGAAGAAGCCGCCCGCAAGGCCCGCGAGGAGGCCGCTCGCCGAGCCCGCGAGGAGGAAGCGCGTCGTCTCGCGGAAGAGAAGCGTCGCCGCGAAGAAGAGGCCAAGAACAACAACAACGGCGGCGGATCCAGCGGCGGCGGATCGTCGTCGGGCGGTTCCTCCGGCGGCGGAAGCAGTAGCGGCGGCAGCGGTGGAGTCGTGCAGCCATCCGGCTGGGTACGCCCCGCCCACGGCTACATCAGCTCCTGGTTCGGCGTCCGCGGCAGCATCTGCACGCCCAGCGGCTGCACGGCCAGCGGCCACCGCGGCATCGACTTCGCCAGCTCGTGCGGATCGCCCATCTACGCGGCTGCCTCCGGCACCGTCGTCTTCGCCGGCTACAGCGGCGGCTGGGGAAACTTCATCAAGGTGCGCCACAGCGACGGCACCATCACCGGCTACGCGCACATCATCGACGGCGGCTACGCAGTCGGATACGGCGATTACGTCCGTGCCGGCCAGACGATCGCCTACATCGGCAGCACCGGCGCCTCCACCGGCTGCCACCTGCACTTCGAGGTCTACCGCGGCGGCATCCGCGTCGACCCGGCACCCTTCCTGCGCGCCCGCGGCATCAGCGTCTGACGCTCAGCGTCCCGAAACGACGAAGGTCGGATGCCGCGCGACATCCGACCTTCTCGTTGTGAGCCTCAGAGGCTGTTGGGCGCTTCGCCTTCACCCTGCGTGCGGGTCTCGCCCTCGTGCTCGTCGAAGCGCGTGAAGGCCTCGGACACGAGACGCTCGGCCTCAGCGGCACCGGCCCACTCGTCGACCTTGACCCACTTGCCGGGCTCGAGGTCCTTGTAGCGCTCGAAGAAGTGGCCGATCTCTCCCTTGGTCCACTCGTCGATGTCGTCGACGTCCTGGATGTGCGACCAGCGTGGGTCCTTCGCGAGGACCGCGACGACCTTGTCGTCGCCGCCGGCCTCGTCGCTCATCTTGAGGACGGCGACGGGACGGACCTTGGCGAGCACGCCGGGGTAGATCTCGCGGTCGAGGAGGACGAGCACGTCTAGCGGGTCGCCGTCCTCGCCGAGCGTGTTCTCGAAGAAGCCGTAGTTCGCGGGGTACCCCATGGGGGTGAACAGAACGCGGTCGAGGAAGACGCGGCCCGTGCCGTGGTCGACCTCGTACTTCACGCGGCTGCCGCGCGGGATCTCGATGACGGCGTCGTACGCGCCCATACCTGTGCTCCTTTGAAAGTCCGGTGGGATGCGGGCACAAGCCTACTTGCGCGGGTGCGTGTGCCCAACGCAGGGTGAAACGCTCGGGGACGGCGGTCCCGGCCCGTCAGGGTGCGATTTCTCCTGCACTCGGCACGCCCGGTGGTGGAGGAGCGCTCGGTACGGTGGAGCGGTGCCGTCCCTGCATCCCGCCGTCGCCGAGGTCCGCCGTGCCGTCCGCTCCGCACTGACCGGCCTCCCGGAGGGGTCTGTCGTCATCGTCGGGCTCTCGGGCGGCGCCGATTCGCTCGCGCTCGCCGCGGCGGTCGGCTTCGAGGCGCCGAAGCTCGGGCTGCGCGCGGCATCCGTCACCGTCGACCACGGTCTGCAGCCGGACTCCGCCGAGGTCGCCTCGGCCGCTGCGCGTGCCGCCGCGACGCTCGGCCTCGATCCGCTCATCGTGCGGGTGGAGGTCGGCACCGAGGGCGGACCCGAAGCGGCGGCGCGCGATGCGCGATACGGCGTGCTGCGGGATGCCGCGCGCGACGTGCGTGCTGCGGCTGTGCTCCTCGGGCACACGCTGGACGACCAGGCCGAGACGGTGCTCCTGGGCTTGGCCCGCGGATCCGGTGCGGGCAGCCTGCAGGGAATGGCGGCGGCATCCGATCTCGACGGCATCCCTCTGCTGCGACCCCTGCTCGAGGCGCGCCGCGGGACCACCCGGGACGCCTGCGCGGCGCAGGGACTCGAGCCGTGGGACGACCCGCACAACCGCGACCCGAAGTACGCGCGGGTGCGCGTCCGCGAGACGGTGCTGCCGATGCTCGAGGCCGAACTCGGACCCGGCATCGCCGAGGCGCTGGTGCGCACGGCGGCGCAGCTGCGTGAGGACGCCGAGGCCTTCGACGAGATGATCGACGAAACGATCGAGGACATCGTCGAACCCGCCGAGGCCGGCATCGCGGTCTCGGTCGCCGCGCTCGCCGCCAACCCGCCCGCACTCCGTCACCGCATCATCCGGCACGTGGTCGCCAGCGAGTTCCACGTCTCGCTCACCCGCACGCAGACGCTCGAGGTGGCGCGCCTGGTCACCGAGTGGGCAGGGCAGGGTCCGATCGACCTACCCGGATGCCGCGCCCGCCGCGCGGGCGCCCTGATCGAGTTCACGGGGGCCGGATCCGGTCTTTAGACTTCTGCAATGCGCGCAGCCGAGATCGCCGACCAGCTCACCGATGTCCTCGTCACCGAGGAGGAGATCCAGGCGAAGCTCGAAGAGCTCGCCCGTCGGGTGGAGGCGGACTACGAGGGCAAGGACCTGCTGCTCGTCGGTGTGCTGAAGGGCGCGGTCATGGTGATGGCCGACTTCGCCCGTTCGCTGAAGCGCCCCATGGAGATGGACTGGATGGCCGTGTCGTCCTACGGCGCCGGCACGAAGTCGAGCGGCGTCGTGCAGATCCGGAAGGACCTCGACACCGACATCTCGGGCAAGCACGTCCTGATCGTCGAGGACATCATCGACTCCGGCCTGACACTGAGCTGGCTGCTCGAGAACTTCGCCTCGCGCGGCGCGGCCTCGATCGAGGTCCTCGCATTGCTCCGCAAACCCGAGGCCGCGAAGGTCGAGATCGACTGCCGCTACGTCGGTTTCGACATCCCGGTCGAGTTCGTCGTGGGGTACGGATTGGACTTCGCGGAGAAGTACCGCAATCTCCGCGACGTGGCGGTCCTCGCGCCCCACGTGTACTCCTGAATTCGCGCGGTACGCCCAAAACGAACGCACAGACCCCGCATAGCGCCGCGGGGGTAGCCTGAACGCACAATGAACGTCAAGAAGCTCTCCCGCAACCCGTTCCTCTACGTGGTGCTCATCGGCGTGCTCTTGATCATCGGCATGACGCTGATCTCGAACCTCACCGGCGCCAAGAGCATCACCACGCAGGAGGGCTTGAAGCTCCTCGACGGGTCGACGGTCTCGCAGGCCACGATCACCGACGGCGACAACCGCGTCGACCTCACGCTGGACAAGGCGTTCGAGGGTTCGACGAACGTGCAGTTCTACTACGTCACCGAACGTGCGGACGCGGTGGTGCAGGCCGTCGACTCGGCCGCCCCCAAGGACGGTTACAACGACGTCGTGCCGCAGACCAGCTGGTTCGGCAGCCTGATCTCGATCCTCCTGCCCATCCTCATCCTCGGTCTGCTCTTCTGGTGGCTGCTCTCGAGCGCCCAGGGCGGCGGCAGCAAGGTCATGCAGTTCGGCAAGTCGCGCGCCAAGCTCGTGACCAAGGAGACCCCGACGGTCACCTTCGCCGACGTGGCCGGCTCCGACGAGGCCATCGAGGAGATGCAGGAGATCAAGGACTTCCTGAAGGACCCGGCGAAGTTCCAGGCCGTCGGCGCCCGCATCCCGAAGGGCGTGCTGCTGTACGGCCCTCCCGGAACCGGTAAGACCCTGCTCGCGCGCGCCGTCGCCGGTGAGGCGGGCGTCCCGTTCTACTCGATCTCGGGTTCCGATTTCGTCGAGATGTTCGTGGGTGTCGGCGCGAGCCGCGTGCGCGACCTCTTCAAGGAGGCCAAGGAGAACGCTCCGGCCATCATCTTCATCGACGAGATCGACGCCGTCGGTCGCCACCGCGGCGCCGGCATGGGCGGCGGTCACGACGAGCGCGAGCAGACGCTCAACCAGATGCTCGTCGAGATGGACGGCTTCGACCCGAAGGTCTCGGTGCTCGTGATCGCGGCGACGAACCGCCCCGACATCCTCGACCCCGCGCTCCTCCGCCCGGGCCGCTTCGACCGCCAGATCGGCGTCGACGCGCCCGACCTGAAGGGTCGCCAGCGCATCCTCGAGGTGCACGGCCGCGGCAAGCCGCTCTCGCCGTCGGTCGACCTCGCCGTCATCGCGCGCAAGACGCCCGGCTTCACCGGCGCCGACCTGGCCAACGTCCTGAACGAGGCCGCGCTCCTGACCGCCCGCTCGAACGCCCAGCTCATCGACATGCGCGCGCTCGACGAGGCGATCGACCGCGTCATCGCCGGTCCGCAGCGTCGCACGCGCGTCATGAAGGACAAGGAGAAGCTGATCACGGCGTACCACGAGGGCGGCCACGCCCTCGCCGCCGCAGCGATGAACCACACCGACCCCGTCACGAAGGTCACGATCCTTCCCCGTGGCAAGGCGCTCGGGTACACGATGGTGCTGCCGCTCGACGACAAGTACTCCATCACCCGCAACGAGCTGCAGGACCAGCTGACGTACGCGATGGGCGGCCGCGTCGCCGAGGAGATCGTCTTCCACGACCCCACCACGGGTGCCTCGAACGACATCGAGAAGGCGACCGGCATCGCCCGCAAGATGGTCACCGAGTACGGCATGACCACCGACGTCGGGCCCGTGAAGCTCGGCTCGTCGTCGGGTGAGGTCTTCATGGGACGCGACATGGGTCACGGCCGCGACTTCAGCGAGCGCATCGCCGAGCGCGTCGACGCCCAGGTGCGCGGACTCATCGAGCAGGCGCACAACGAGGCGTACGAGGTGCTGAACGCGAACCGCGAGGTCCTCGACCGGCTCGCCCTGGCGCTGCTTGAGAAGGAGACGCTCGATCACCTCGAGCTCGCCGAGATCTTCAAGGACATCAAGCGCCTGCCGCCCCGGCCGCAGTGGCTCTCGAGCAGCGAGCGTCCCGTCTCGACGCTTCCGCCCGTCGAGGTGCCCCGTCGCGCCGAGGCTCCGGTCGCGGCGAACACCGAGGCCGAGCAGCCGGCCCCCGAGACCTCGTCGGCGCGCCACGCGACCGGGCAGGCTCGACCCGCGACGGCCTGAGGCGGCGCGCATGGCGGTCGACCGCGAGCGCGTCTCCGAACTGGTGCGGGAACTGCTCGTCGCCATCGGTGAAGACCCGGAACGTCCCGGCCTGAAGCTGACTCCGCAGCGCGTTGCCGACGCGTACGCGGAGTTCTTCTCGGGTGTGGGTGAGGATGCCGCAGCCCCGCTCGCGCATACGATTTCGGTCACGCGCGGTCCGGCGCCCGACACGCTCCCCTCCGGTGCGGTCATGCTCCGTGACATCCGGTTCCGCTCCGTCTGCGAGCACCACCTGCTGCCGTTCGCCGGGCATGCGCACGTCGCCTACCTTCCCGGCGAACAGGTCGTGGGACTCGGCGCTCTGCCGAAGGTGATCGACATCCTCGCGGCGCGCCCGCAGGTGCAGGAGCGCCTGGGCGAGCAGGTCGCCGACACGATCGCCGGCTCGATCGACACCCGCGGTGTGCTCGTCGTGCTCGACGCGGTGCACGAGTGCGTGACGATGCGCGGGGGACGGCAGCCCGCGGCATCCACTGTCACCATCGCCGCCCGCGGCGTGTTCACCGACCCCGTGGCGCGCGCCGAGGCGATCGCCCTGCTGACCGGCGGTCGGACATGACCCTCGTCATGGGCATCGTGAACGTCACGCCGGACTCGTTCAGCGACGGCGGACGGTACGCCACGCACGAGGCGGCGATCGCCCACGGCCGCGCCCTCCTCGCCGACGGGGCTGACCTGCTCGACATCGGCGGGGAGTCCACTCGGCCCGGCGCGACGCGGGTCGCGCAGGGCGACGAGCAGGCGCGCATCCTGCCGGTCATCGAGACGCTCGCCGCCGAGGGGGCGGTCATCAGCGTCGACACGATGAACGCGGGCACCGCCGCTGCCGCGGTCGCAGCCGGTGCCCGGATCGTCAACGACGTCTCGGGCGGCCTCGCCGACCCCGACATGCTCGCCGTCGTCGCCCGCACCGACGCGGACGTCGTCGTGCAGCACTGGCGCGGGCACTCCGACGACATGTACGGCACCGCCGTCTACGACGACATCGTCGCGGAGGTGGTCGGCGAACTCGCTGAGCGCGTCGCCGCGGCTCGGGCGGCCGGCATCCCGGATCACCGCATCATCGTCGACCCGGGCTTCGGCTTCGGCAAGACGCCCGAGCAGAACTGGCACGTCGTCCGCGGCCTCGACGAGCTCGTCGGCGGTGGTCATCGCGTGCTCATCGGCACGAGCCGTAAGCGGATGCTGGCGGTCGCCGCATCCGCCGCGGGTATCGAGCTCAGCGGTGAGTCGGACCTCGACCTCGCCACGGCCGTCACGAGCGTCCTCGCCGCGCAGGCCGGCGCCTGGGCGGTGCGCGTGCACGACGTCGCCGCGACGCGTCTCGCCCTCGCCGTGCGGACCGCGTGGGAGGGTGAAGGATGACGACCGACGAGATCGCGATCACCGGCATCCGTGCCACCGGATTCCACGGCGTCTACGAGCACGAGCGCCGCGACGGGCAGGAGTTCGTCGCCGACCTGGTCCTGTCGCTGTCGTTGGCCCGCGCCGCGGCGACCGACGACGTCACCGACACCGTCCACTACGGGGAGGTCGCCGAGCGCGTCGCCGCGATCCTCGCGGGCGACCCCGTCGACCTCATCGAGACCGTCGCCGAGCGCATCGCGACCGCCGTCCTCACGGGCTGGTCGCTCGTCGACGCGGTCGCCGTCACCGTGCACAAACCCGCCGCGCCGATCCCGGTGCCGTTCGGCGATGTCGCCGTCACGGTGAGGCGGTCCCGCGGATGAGCCGCCGCCTGGCCGAGGGGATGCCGCAGAAGGAGCCGCGCGCGCACGGCCCCGCCCACCGCGCCGTCGTCGCCCTCGGCGCGAATCTGGGTCAGCGCGTCGACACCATCGCCGAGGCGATCGCCGACCTCGGCCGCCTGCCGATGACCGAGCTGGTCGCCGCGGCCGAGCCGATCGAGTCGGTCGCGATCACCCTCGGCGGGCCGGATGCCGACGCCCCCCGCTACCTGAACACGGTCGCGCTCATCGACACGCGTCTCGCCCCGTCGCTGCTCCTCGGCTATCTGCACGCGATCGAGGGCCGGCACGGCCGTGAGCGGCGCGAGCGGTGGGGGAGCCGCACCCTCGACCTCGACCTCATCACCTACGGCGACGTGCGTTCCGACGACCCGGCTCTCGTGCTGCCGCATCCCCGCGCCGCGGAACGCGACTTCGTGCTCGACCCGTGGCTGAGTATCGACCCCGACGCGGTGCTCCCCGGCGTGGGCACGGTCGCCGATCTGCGCGCCGCGTTGCCCGGAGGTGCGGGATGAGGCGTACGAACCCGCTCCTCCTCGTCGCGGTCGCCGTCGTTGCCGGCATCGCGGGGTTCTTCGTCGACCAGGTGCTCACGGGGATGGGGCAGCCGACCTTCACCCCGTCGCCGCTGTTACCGATCCTGCTCGTCGCGCTCGGTGCCGCCGTCGTCCTCGCTGCCATCCCGGTCCGCCGGGCGACAGCCGGAACCGCAGCACCCGTCGACCCCTTCCGAGCGCTCCGCATCGCGATGCTGGCCAAGGCATCGAGCATCGTCGGAGCGCTCGTCGCCGGATTCGGCGGAGGGCTTCTCGCTTTCGTGCTCACACGACCCGTGTCGCCCTCGTTAGGCTCAACGGGTGCGGTGATCGCCGCGGTGGGGGGCGGGTTGCTCCTCGTCGCCGGTGCACTCGTCGCCGAACACCTGTGCACCATCCGGAAGGACGATGATGACGACCAGCCCGGACCCGACGAACCCGGCTACGGGCTCTCCCACTCCGACTGACGAGACGTTCACGAAGATCCTCGAACCGCGGGGTGCCTCGCGGCTCCCGCTGGGGGATGGCGCCTGGCGCCAGCTGTCGCGCAAGTACGTGATCGGGCAGGTCATCGGCTACGTCGTCGTGCTCCTGCTGATCGCGGCCGCGGTGCTGACGCTCTGGCTCATGTTCGAAGCGACGTGGCCGTTCATCCCCGGCGGCATCCTCTTCGCGATCTTCCTCGTGACGCTCGTCGTCACGCCGCGTCAGGCGCGATCGATCGGCTACCAGCTGCGCGAGGACGACCTCGTCTTCCGCCGCGGCATCCTCTGGCAGCGAATGGTGTCGGTCCCGTACGGCCGCCTCCAGCTCGTCGACATCACGCACGGCCCGCTCGATCGGATGCTGGGCATCGCCCAGTTGAAGCTCGTCACCGCGGCGGCATCCACCGGTGTGACGATCCCCGGCCTGCCGCAGCGCGACGCCGAACAGCTGCGCGACACGCTCATCGAGGTGGCTGAGACCCGGCGGACCGGTCTGTGAGCGATCTCGACCCCCAGCCCGCGCCGCTCGAGCAGGCGTCCGCTCCGCCGCCCGCCGCGGTCCGCTCCGAGATGAGCGACGGCGAATGGCACCGGATGCATCCGCTGTCGCCGCTCCTGCGCGGCGGGCTGACGCTCATCGTGATCATCGGCATCCTGGTCGCGAACCTCCGCGACCGACTGATCTCGTTCTTCCTGCCCGAGAACTTCCGCTACGGCGAGGAGGACCCGGTCGACTTCGTCTTGCAGAACGGCATCGCGGTGCAGGCCATCGTCGCCGTGGCGGTCGGCCTCGTCATCCTGATCGCCCTCTTCTGGACCGCCTGGCGCTTCCATACCTTCCGCATCACGGGCGACGAGGTCGAGGTGCGCAGCGGCGTGCTGTTCCGCACGCACCGTCGCGCACCGCTCGACCGCGTGCAGGGCGTCAACCTCACGCGCCCCGCCCTCGCCCGCCTCGTCGGACTCGCCAAGCTCGAGGTGGTCGGCGCCGGCCTCGACGCGAACGTCAAGCTCGAGTACCTGTCGACCCGCAACGCCGAGACGGTCCGCGGCGACATCCTGCGCCTCGCGTCGGGACACCGGACGAAGGATGCCGCGAACCGCCCGGCATCCGCGGGCGGGCCGCTGACCTCTCGCGTGACCGCCGGGATCAGCGAGATCATCGACGGTGTCGACGACGACGGTGCCGAACCCGAATCCATCGTGCGCGTGCCGATATCGCGCCTCATCCTCGCGGGGTTGCTGTCAGGCTCGACCATCTGGTTCGTGCTGGTCGTGGTGGCGGCGATCGTCGGGCTCGTGCTGCAACCGATCTGGATCATCCCCGCTCTCGGTGCGTCCATCCCCGCGGCGATCGGTTTCGGCGCGTACGCGGTGCGGCAGTTCATCAAGACGGTCCGCTACTCGATCGCGCCGTCGTCGGCGGGGGTGCGCGTCACCTTCGGTCTGCTCACGACGGTCACCGAGACGCTGCCCCCGGGTCGCGTGCACGCCGTCGACATCCGGCAGCCGCTGCTGTGGCGGTGGGGTGGCTGGTACCGGATCAGGGTGAACAAGCTCTCGGGCCGCTCGGCAAGCGACGCATCGGCAGCCCAGATGGGCGACGTGCTGCCCATCGGTACGCAGGCCGACGTCGAGCGGGTCCTGCGACTGCTGCTGCCGTCCCTCTCCGTCGACGCCGCGATGCTCGACGCGGGTCTCCGCGGTCCCCGCGAGGGTGACGGGTACGTCACGTCGCCTGCCCGGGCGCGGGTGATCGACCCGCTCACGTGGCGACGCAACGGCATCCTCGTCCTGCCGCAGGCGGTGCTGATGCGGACCGGCCGGCTGTGGCCGAAGCTCACGATCCTGCCGCTGGCCCGCATGCAGTCCGTGCGTCTCTCGCAGGGGCCGCTCGCGCGTCGCCTCGGGCTGGCCGCCATCACGGGACACACGGTCATGGGACCCGTGAACGGCACCATCGAGTCGATCGACCACACGCGCGCTTACGAGCTGTGGCGGGCGATCACGGATGCCGCGGTGGCCGCGGCATCCGCCGAGAGCGCTCAGCCGACCGACGGGAACGCGGTCGAGGTGGAGTGGCCGGAGGCGGCTTCGGTCGCGCCGCCGCTCGCGCCCCCTGCGCCGGTGCCGCCCTTGTGGGTGCCCCCCGCCCCGCCGACGGGGGAGCGATGAACCGTGAGGGGCGCCTCGGTGTCGGCGTGATCGGCGCCGGGCGGGTCGGGCCCGTCGTCGCCGCCGCTCTCGCCGGGGCCGGGCACGCGCTCACCGGGATCACCTCGGGTTCGGACGACGACCGCGTCGAGGCGATCCTCCCCGAGGTGCCGAGGGTCAGCGCCGAAGAGGTCGTCCGGCGCAGCGAACTCGTGGTCCTCGCCGTGCCGCACGATGAGCTGCCAGGGCTCGTGGCGGGCCTCGCCGAACTCGGTGCGTGGCAGGTGGGGCAGATCCTTATGCACACGGATGCCGCGCACGGCATACAGGTGCTCGCTCCCGCGGCGGCGCGAGGCGCCATCCCCGTCGCCATCCATCCCGCGATCGCCTTCACCGGCACGTCGACCGATCTCCGCGCCCTCAAGGACGCGTATGCAGCCGTGACGGCGCCCGCCGCGGTCATGCCGATCGCGCAGGCGCTCGCGGTCGAGATGGGATGCGAACCGGTCGTGGTCGCCGACGCCGACCGCGCCGCATATGGCGAGGCGATCTCGACGGCGACCGCGTTCTCGGCATCGATCGTGCAACAGGCGGCCGGCTTGCTGCGCGGCGCCGGGGTCGAAGACCCCTCGCGGTACCTCTCGGCGCTCGTGCACACGACGATCGACCGCGCACTGAGTGACGCCGCGCCCGCACTCGGCGACGGGCCGCCCCTTCCGTGAGCGACGTGGAGCTCGCCCGCATCTCGGCGGGCATCGTCGAACTGCGCGACGCGCGTCGTCGTCGGCGGTGGACCGTCGCTCTCGAGCCGTTCGAGATCGGCGTCTACCCCGTCACGCAGGAGCAGCTCTCGGAGGTGATCGGGGTGGCGGCATCCGACCCCCGCCGTCCCGCCGTCGAGGTGAGTTGGCTGCGCGCTGTGCGGTTCTGCAACGCGCTGTCGGAGTGGGAGGGGCTCGATCCGGCCTATGCCGTCGACGGCGAAGAGGTGCGGTGGCACGTCGACAGCGACGGCTTCCGCCTGCCGACGGAGGCCGAGTGGGAGTACGCGTGCCGCGCCGGGTCGGCCGGCCCGCACTACGGTCCGCTCCCCGAGGTGGCGTGGACCGCGGGTGACGGTGTGACCTCGCCGCAGCCGGTCGGCGGCAAGCTCCCCAACCTGAACGGGCTGTTCGACACCCTCGGCAACGTGTGGGAATGGTGCTGGGACTTCCTCGACACCGAGCGCTACGACGACTACCGGGTGTTCCGCGGCGGCGGTTTCGCTGACGACGCGTGGAACGTCCGCGCCGACACCCGCCGCGGCGGCGGACCCCGCATGACGCACGACGACGTCGGGTTCCGCGTAGCGCGGGGCGGCTTCGATGCGGTCGACGCCGCACAGGGCTGGTCGGCCGCGTTCGACGCCGAGCGCGCTGCCGGCGGCGACCCCCGCCCGCCCGGCTGGACCCCGCGCCGCTGAGGCTTGGCGGTCGAGGTGTTCGCGGATGCAAGGGATTGTGCGCGACACCCCGGGGTGGGATGCCGTGCCGCGGCGTGTCGGGGCGGATCTCTTGCATCCGCGCACACCTGGCGCACACCCGGCGCACACACCCCGCGCCCGCGTCGCCCGCGCCGAAACCGCCCGCAGCCCGTCGATAGACTGAAGGGTCGAATCCCCGAGGAGCCCCCGAACATGACCGACGCGTCCGCGCCCACGCCCGCCGAGACGACCGAAGAGGACGTCATCGAGCAGAAGGCGGTCCGTCTCGCGAAGCGGGAACGGCTGTTGAGCGAACGAGCGGATGCCGCGGGTGGCGCCTACCCCGTGACCGTGCCCGTCACCGACACGATCTCGGCACTGCGCGAGCGGTTCGCATCGCTCGAGGCGGGCGATGAGACCGGCGAGACCGCGTCGGTCGCCGGCCGGATCGTGTTCAGCCGCAACACCGGCAAGCTCTGCTTCGCAGCACTCCAGTCCGGCGACGGAAGCCGCATCCAGGCGATGGTCTCCCTCGCCGAGGTGGGCGACGAGTCGCTGCAGGCGTGGAAGGAGCTCGTCGACCTCGGCGACCACGTCTCGGTCACCGGTCAGGTCATCTCCAGTCGCCGCGGCGAGCTGTCGATCATGGTCACCGACTGGACGATCGCCGCGAAGGCGCTGCTGCCGCTCCCGAACCTGCACTCCGAGCTGAGCGAGGAGAGCCGCGTGCGGTCGCGCTTCCTCGACCTGATCGTCCGCGACACCGCCCGCGAGACCGTCGTCGCCCGCGCCAAGGTGAACGCGTCGCTGCGGCGCACGTTCGACGCGCACGGCTTCCTCGAGGTCGAGACGCCGATGCTGCAGGTGCAGCACGGCGGCGCCGCGGCCCGCCCGTTCATCACGCACTCCAACGCGTTCGACACCGAGCTGTACCTCCGCATCGCGCCGGAGCTCTTCCTCAAGCGCGCCGTCGTCGGCGGCATCGACCGGGTCTACGAGATCAACCGCAACTTCCGCAACGAGGGCGCCGACTCCACCCACAGCCCCGAGTTCGCGATGCTCGAGGCCTACCAGTCCTACAGCGACTACAACGGCATCGCCGACCTGACGCAGGAGCTCATCCAGAACGCCGCGATCGCTGTCGCCGGCTCCACCACCGTCACGTGGGCCGACGGCACCGAGTACGACCTCGGCGGCCAATGGGACCGCATCTCGATGTACGAGTCGCTGTCGGATGCCGCCGGTCGCCGCATCACGCCCGAGACCTCGTTCGAGGAGCTCCAGACCTTCGCGGCCGAGTCGGGCGTCGAGGTGCCGGAGAAGATCGCCACCCACGGAAAGCTCGTCGAGGAGCTGTGGGAGCACTTCGTGAAGGGCGGCCTCGAGCGCCCAACATTCGTCATGGACTTCCCGCTCGACACCTCGCCCCTCGTGCGCGAGCACCGCACCATTCCCGGTGTCGTCGAGAAGTGGGACCTCTACGTCCGCGGCTTCGAGCTCGCGACCGGCTACTCCGAGCTCGTCGACCCCGTCATCCAGCGCGAGCGTTTCGTCGAGCAGGCGAAGCTCGCCGCGCGCGGCGACGACGAGGCGATGCGTGTCGACGAGGAGTTCCTGCGCGCGCTCGAGCACGGCATGCCGCCCACCGGTGGCATGGGCATGGGCATCGACCGCCTGCTGATGGCGATCACCGGCCTCGGCATCCGCGAGACGATCCTCTTCCCGCTCGTCAAGTGAGCGCGGGCGCGGGCGCACGACGATGCGTCCTCGCCAGCGGAACCGTCTCGGCGATCCGAGCCGACAGCGCGTCGACCTCCGCGGGGCGGAACCGGAGTGCCCGGAAGGTGCGCGGCATCCCCGCGTAGAAGCACACGTCGGCGACGAGCGGATGCCCCGCGAGCCGGCTCGTGCCCACGATGTGCACGGCCGCGGCGGACAGCACCGTCTGCCGTTGCACGACGTGACTGACGAGGAGGACGACCCGGTTGGAACCTGCGTCGACCCGCAGTCGTGAACAGAGGACGACCGTGACGGGCCAGGCGATCGCGAAGACGATCGCACCGGCCGCGAGGACGAGCAGCGGCGGCCACCCCAGTCCCGCGGCGACCCAGCCGGCGAGGACGGCGGCAGCGATCAGCCCGGCGAGCAGAACGACACCCGTACCGGTGGCTCGGGCACCCCGATCGCCGGTGAGCAGGCGCGTCGACGGGTCCTCGTCGAACGCCTCGTGCAGCAGGCGTTCCACGACCCGGCGGGGGAGCGACGGGAGCAGGAGGTTCGTGCCGAGCTGCGCGGCCGAGTCCGTCGTCAGAAGCGACAGTCGGACGCGTCCGAGCAGCGTCTCGACGAGGTTGCGCTGCAGCACGACGCCGATCGTCGTCGCCCGCGAGACGCTCCGGGTGTGGGTGGAGAACAGGCCGTAGGAGATCACGATCCGGTCGCCCGGCATCCGTCGCACCTCGAACGAGGCGTAGCGCACCACCGTCAGCACGAGGCCGAGCGCGACGATGCCGACGGCGATCGCCACCGCCCAGACGACCGGGGGGAGCGGGAGCCACCGGGTGAGCGCCGCGTCGGCGCCGAACATACCCAGCGTCTCGGACACCCCCAACGCCGCGCCACCGCCGATGAGGGCGAACTGGCCGTAGACGACGCTCGCGAGCAGCAGGTGCGTCAGCCGCACCCGGTAGAGCAGGATGCCGGGCGCCGGCCGCGCCTGCTCGGCAGGCTGCTCGGCGGTCACCTCCGCCTCAGTCGTCCCGAGCGCGTGCCCGGCGCGCGCCGTCACCTCGCGATGGAGGTCCTCGTCGACCGCCCACAGGTGGACCTTGGTCCGCTCGTCGCCGGCCTGAGACAGCGTGAGGACCCGCAGGTCCCACCGGGCGAAAGCCCAGGACTGCCTGCTGTCGACCGTTCCGATGTCGGCCCAGGCGAGGGACTGCTGGCGTCGCGTGAACGCACCGGTCGTCACCACCAGGTGCTCCGGGGTGAGCGCCACCCGGGTGAAGGTCCACCGCCAGATCGGTTCGCACAGGAGAACGGCGATCAGGGGGCCGAGCGCCAGCCACGCCCAGGCGCCCGGCCACACGGCCGGTCCGAAGAGATAGACGGCGCCGGCGATGAAAGTGCCGACGAGTTTGGGAGAGGACTCCAGGTACGACGCCGGAAGGTAGCGCAGCGGAAGACGCCGGGGGACCTCGTCGGAGGGGACGGTCACCGCGCCGGCTCCGCCTGCGCGTGGAGCACGGTCGTGCGGATGCGCTCCGCCGCGCGCGGTTCGAGCGGGCCGAGGCCCTCGACCTCGGAGATGCACGTGAATCTCACGCTCACGGCGTCGAACGCGCGCAGCAGCGGCCCCTGCACGACCTCGACGTTCAGGATCTGGGCCGTCGCGATGACGGTGGTCCGCCGCCAGAGCCAGCCGCGCGTGATGTAGACGTAGTCGGCGGTCGCGGTGTAGCTCGTGTTCTCGACCTGCTTGCGATTGAGCCAGGGCAGTTCGATCAGCAGGGAGACGACGGCGAGGATGCCGACGATCACCCAGAGCGCCGTGCGCCACCCTGGATCGGGGAGGAAGGCGATGGCGACGGCGAGTGCCGTGGTGACGAGGACCGTCGTCACGCCCTCGCGGACGTTGAGGTAGGTCAGGGCGCGGGGTGCCAGCACCGAGTCACCGCGGGTGCCGTGCGCCGGCGGGTATCCCGAGGACGGGGTGCTCGCGTAAACTGATCCCGCTTCATCTCGATCCGATTCGAAGCACCCCTGGCTGGCGTCTTGACCGAGACGCCAGCCAGACCCCTTTCCAGAGGGGGCGCCGGTCATTGCACGTCGGCCCGCTGATTGCGGGCGAATCCGATGGCGAGCGGGACGACCAGCCACAGGAGTCCGGCCGTCAGAGCCGGGCCGAGCTCGCCCGTGCCGCTGCCGGCCTCGGTGATGGCGGTCAGCCGGAACCACGAGCCGATGCCGTGCGGGATGAGCATGAGCAGCGGGTCGATCACGAATCCCTGCACGAGCGAGAACACGATGGCGATCGCGACGCGCTGCGTCGCCGCGCCGTACGCGATGCCCGACACGGTGCCGACGGCGGCGCTCCAGAGCAGGACCGCGATGCTCTCGGCATCCGCGTTCCACACGATGGTCGCCCCGGCGGCGAGGGCGAGGCCGGCGGTGAACACGACGGCCAGGACGGCGGCGACGGCGACGAGGACGGTGCACACGATGAGCGCCGTCAGTGCCTTGGCGAGGAAGACGATGTGCCGGCGCGGTTCGAGGGCGAACGTCGTCAGCACGTCTCGCGACTGCCAGTCGGCGGCCATGATGAAGATCGCCAGGATGGGGACGAACACGGTGACGGCCGCTCCCATGCCGAGGAGCGCGCCGGAGATGCTCACCGATTCCGCGTCGACGAGCAGCGCGATCGCGGCGACACCGGCGCCGACGACGACCCAGAGCGCGGCGGTGAGGCCCAGCGCCCACCGCGTCCCCCGTGTCGTGCGGACGTTCCGCAGTTCGGCCCGCAGGCTGCGGCCGAAGCGGCCGGCCGTCTGCGGGGTGCTGTCAGCGAGGATCAAAGACGTCACCTTCCACTCGGTACTGGCCGCGCGTCAGGCGACGGTAGAGGTCGCTGATCGACTCGCGGTCCTCGGCGAGCTCGTCGAGCACGATGCGGTCGGCGATGCAGATCTCGCTGAGGGAGCGGGGGTCGATGCCCACCGAGAAGCGCCCGTCCTCGGGACGCACACTGAACGGGATGCCGCGGGTCGTGAGCGCGCGTCGCAGCAGGTCGGTGTCCGCAGCGATCGCCGTCGCGTTCTTTTCGGCGGTGAGGTCGCCGACCTCGCCGGAGTAGCGGATGGCGCCCTCGCTGAGGACGACGATGCGATCGGCGAAGGTCTGGAGTTCCTGCAGGAGATGCGTCGAGACGAGGACGCAGCCGCCCGTCGTGTGCGCGTGATGGACCAGAGTCGATCGCAGCCAGTCGCCCGTCTCGATGTCGAGACCGTTCATGGGCTCGTCGAGGATGAGGTGTCGAGGCCGACCGACGAGCGCGACGGCGAGGGCGACCCGCTGCTTCATCCCGAGGGAGAGCGCGCCGAATCGGCGACGTGCGGCAGAGGCCAGGCCGAGCGTGGCGATGAGTTCGCCGACCCGCTCGCGCGGTGAGCCGGTCAGGATGGCGGCCGTCGCGAGGGTGTCCTCGACACTGCGCCCGGGGTGGTGGGCGCCCGGGTCGAGAAGGGCTCCGACGGTACGGCCCGGCTGCGCGAGATCGCGGAAGAGGACGCCGTCGAACGTGGTCGATCCGGCGTCGGCGATCGTCAACCCGAGCATCGTGCGCATCGCGGTCGACTTGCCGGAGCCGTTGGGACCCAGCAGGCCCGTGACGGTGCCCGCGGGGATGTCGAAGGAGACGTCGTCGAGGACGCGCTTGACGCCGTACGTTTTGGAGACGCCCCTCACGCGGATGCCGGTGTCCGGTGTCTGCGGCATAGGTCGCCTCTCCTTCTCTCTCAGGTGGTCGCGGTGTCCCGATGGGACGGCACGCACGTGTGCCGTCCCATCGGGACAGATCTCAGCCGATGCCGAGGATCCGCAGGATGTAGTCGACGATCGTCGCGAACGAGATGCCCGCGTTGATCCACTCGAGCACGCGACGCCAGTTGTTGCGTGCCCACGCGGTGATACGTCCGACCTGGCCGGCGACGGCACGGCCCCAGCGGCCGATGTTCGCGATGACCCACGCGATGAACCTCAGAACTGCCCCCATGATGTTTCCTCTCGATCCGTTGGTGTTTGTCAGTGACGCTGCGTTCGTGACCGCGATCGCAGCGCCGGAAGTGACGCTACCGACGGCTCGGGCCGCCGCTCTTGAGCCGAAAGGCCCCAGCGTTCGTGCGGGGGACGCAATCCGCATCCGCCTTTAGACGCAACGGGACCACCCGGGGTGCCGCCCCCGGATGGAATGCGCTCTCGCGCCGTATCGAGGTGCGCAGGCCGCGGCTAGGCTCCGAGGCGTTCCCACCCACATCGACGCGCGGCAGACACACGGTGCCCGTTCGTCCGCGACGTAAGGAATCCCATGGCTGACAAGAAGCGGACCGCCGCGGACGGCGCGGCATTCGCCGCACTCTTCATCGTCGCGCTGACGGTCAACATCTGCCTGGCCGTCTTCACCGACGTCGAGGTGATCCTGCGCTGGGGGATCACCGCCGTGGCCGGCATCGCCGCCGCGGCGACGGCCTACGCGATCGTGTCGCGCCGGAGCCGTTCGCGCAGCTGAGGGACGCCGCCCCGCTCAGGGGAGTCGGATGACGCCGGTGGTCGCGGCGTAGAGGAGGACCTGCACCCGATCGCGCACGCCCCACTTCGTCATGATCCGGCGCAGGTGCGACTTGACCGTCGCCTCGGACAGGAAGAGGTCCCGCCCGATCTCGGCGTTCGACATCCCCTTGGCGAGCAGCTCGAGGACGTCGAGCTCACGACGGGAGACCTGTTCCGCGGGGCTCAGTGTGACGGTGGGCTGACCCGCCTGCGCGCCGATCCGCCGGACGAGATCTCGGCCGGCGACCGACGACAGGACGAAGCCGCCGTGGTGCGCGCTGCGGACGGCCGCCGTGATGTGCTCCGGTTCGGAATCCTTCACGAGGAAGCCGACGGCGCCGACCCGGAGGGCGCCGGCCACCGTCTCGTCGGATCCGTAGGTCGTGATCGCGATGGTCCGTGCGGACGGCAGGTCGACCGACAACTGCTCGATCGCGCGGATGCCGTCGCCTCCCGGCATCCGGATGTCCATCAGGATCACGTCGGGCTTCAGTTCGAGGCTCAGGCGGACAGCGCTCGGTCCGTCGCTCGCCTCTCCTACGACCGTCATCCCCGGTTCTGCGTTCAAGAACACCTGGAGAGCCCGTCGGACGAGAGCCTCATCGTCGGCGATGAGAACTCGGATGGGGTCCATGCGATCAGCATAGGTGCCGGTTTTGCGTCTTGCGGTGACGGGATTGCGTCTTGAGCAGGAGCGTCCCCCGGCACTCCTCGCGTCAGGATGGGCGCAGGGCGTGCCGGGAGCTCCTTCCGGCACGAAATCGAGATGGGGAGAGAAAGAATGTTCCGATGGATCCCGTTCGCGAGTCAGCCGACAAATCTGTGGACGCACCTGTGCCGGGTGCTGCGCATCTGCAACTGACCCGCGGCATGCACGGCGCGGGCGGAGCAGCCCGTGCCGTGCAGCGCGAGCTGTGGGACTACGTCCTCCCCCCGAAGGTCGCCCGCGCCATCCTGGCTCTGCTGCCCCTGCTCGCGGCGGTCGACGTCGTGTGGGCGCAGCTGACATCGGGGCCGTCGGTCTCGTGGCCGACGATCGCCGCCTCCGTGCTCACCAACGGCTCGATCATCGCGATGGCCTGGCGGCCCACGTGGGGAGCCATCGTCCTCGTGCTCGCCGGATTCGTCGCCGTCGTCGCGGGTCAGAGCGGTGAGTATCTGACCGCGGTCGCCATGAGCATCGGGGTCGTCTTCTACTGCTGCAGCGCCGTGTTCTCGACCGCGTACGGTGTCGCGGCCGTCGCCTGGGTGGCGGCGATCGCCACGGTTCCGCCGGGTCTCGACGTCGGCGGAGTCGTGGCCGTCTTCGTCGTCGGGCTCCTGTCGGCGACGGTCGGACGGGGCCTGCGTCGCGTCGTCCGCCGGAACGTCGTCCTCGCCTCGCAGGTCGACGCGCACGAGGCGCAGCTCGACGCGGCGCTGCTGGCGGAGCGCACCCGTATCGCCGACGAGCTCCACGACGTCATCGCGCACGAGATCTCCATCACCGTCATGCACGCCCGCGTCCTGGAGCGCACGGACGACCCCGAGATCCGCTCCAGCTCGCAGCGCGCGATCGTCGCGGCATCCGCTCAGGCGCTGACCGACACGCGTCGCGTGCTGCAGCTCATCCACGGCAGGACGGGGACGGACGGCGTGACGGATGCCGGTGCCCCCGGCATCCGCCGAGAGGTCGACTCCCTCGCCCAGAAGCTCCGCGACCTCGGGCACACGGTGCGGACGGAGGTCACCGGTGACGCGGCGCTCGCCGGCATCATCGAGACGACCCTCACCCGCGCCGCGCGGGAGGCGGTCACGAACATCGTGAAGCACGGCGCGCCGGCCATGACGATCGATCTGTCGCTCGTCGTGACCCCGCACACCGTCGTGCTGTCGGTGATCAACGATCCGCATCGCCCCGTGTCGGGTCAGCGCCCCGGTCCCGCATTCGGACTCGCCCGGCTTCGAGAGCGCGTCGAGGTGCTGAGCGGCACGTTCGCCGCAGGCCCCGACGAGGGTCGATGGCGCGTCCGCGTGGAGCTGCCCACGCGCTGACCAGCGTCTACGCCCGCGCCGATGCGCGTGTCAAGGTCTTGCTTTTTCGTCGTCTGAACCGGTTTAGTGGATCAGGTCCGCCACGAAGGAGTGACCGATGCCCCCCGCGACCCGTCCCACGATCGCGGATGTCGCGCGCGCGGCGGGCGTCAGCAAGGGCCTCGTCTCCTTCGCACTGAACGGTCGTCCCGGCGTCGCCGCCGAGACGCGGCAGCGCATCATGGACACCGCCGCCGAACTCGGCTGGACGCCGAGCCTGAGCGCCCGGTCGCTCAGCGTCGGGCGCGCCTTCGCGTGCGGACTGGTGATCGGGCGGAGCCCCGACGTCATTGCGGCCGACCCCTTCTTCCCCTCGTTCATCGCCGGGCTCGAAGACGAGTTCTCCGTCACCGGGCAGGCCCTCGTCCTCGCCGTCGCGAACCCGGGCCGTCAGGAGGAGGCCACCTACCGGGCGCTCGCCTCGGACCGGCGCGTGGACGGCGTCATCCTCACCGACATCCGCGTCGCGGACCCGCGCATCGCGCTCCTCGCCGAAGTCGGGATCCCCGCCGTCACCCTCGGCGTCCCCGACGTCGCCTCGCCGTTCGCCTCGGTCTCGACGGACGACGGAGCCGGCATCCGTCTCGCCGTCGAGCACCTCGCCGGCCTCGGCCACCGCCGCGTCGGGCACGTCGCAGGGCCCTCCGGCATGCTTCACGCCCAACGCCGCCGCGACGCCTTCCTCGATGCCGCGGATGCCGCCGGCCTCGACGTCGTCGTCGTGGAGACCGACTTCAGCGCCGCCGACGGCGCGCGCGCCACGGCATCCCTCCTCGACGAGGGGACCCCGCCGACAGCCATCATCTACGCGAACGACAGCATGGCGGTCGCCGGCATGGGGATCGCCCACCAGCGCGGGCTGAGCGTGCCCGACGACCTCTCGATCACCGGATTCGACGACACCGAGATCGGCCGCTGGGTGCACCCCGCTCTCACGAGCGTCGCGACCGACGCCCGCGGCTGGGGCGTGGCCGCCGCACGCACGCTGCTCGCCGCGATCGCCGGTGACGCGCCCACTCACCTCGACCTCCCCGATCCCACCCTCGCCGTCCGGGGTTCGACGGCACCTCCACGGGCGCGTGACGCGCGACCGACGACAGCAAGAGAGCACGAGTAACCGAACGAAGGAGCAGGACATGCAACGACGCATCCTCATCACGGCAGCCGGCGCAGCCGGTGTGCTGGCCCTCACCGCGTGCGGCGGCGGAGGCGGAGGTGGTGGCGGCGACCTCGAGAGCCGAGGCGACATCACCATCTGGTACTCCAACAACGAAGCCGAGATCGGCTGGGGCAAGAAGATGGTCGAGGCATGGAACGCCGACCACCCCGACGAGCAGGTCAAAGCGCAGGAGATCCCCGCCGGCGCCTCGAGCGAAGAGGTCATCGGGGCCGCGATCACCGCGGGCAACGCCCCGTGCCTCGTCTTCAACACCTCGCCCGCGGCGGTGCCGGGCTTCCAGCGCCAGGGGGGCCTCGTCGACCTGTCGACCTTCGAGGACGGCGACGACTACATCACGGCCCGCAGCGGCGACCTCGCCGACCAGTACCGCTCCGACGACGGCGATTTCTACCAGCTGCCGTGGAAGTCGAACCCGGTGATGATCTTCTACAACAAGGCCCTCTTCGAGAAGGCCGGGCTCGACCCCGAGAACCCGAAGCTGTCCACCTACGACGAGTTCCTCGAGACCGCGCGGACGCTCAAGGAGAAGGGCGTGTCCGAGTACGCGATCAACCCCGCCCCCACGAGCGAGTTCTTCCAGTCCTGGTTCGACTTCTACCCGCTCTACGCGGCGCAGACCGGCGGGACGCAGCTGCTCGAGGACGGCAAGGCGACGTTCGACGACGACAACGGCAAGGCCGTCGCCGACTTCTGGCGGACCCTCTACGAGGAGAAGCTCGCCGGCAACGAGCAGTACCAGGGCGACGCGTTCGCCGACGGGTACGCCGCCATGGCGATCGTGGGGCCGTGGGCGATCAGCGTGTACGGCGACTCGATCGAGTGGGGAGCCGTGCCGGTGCCGACGAAGGACGGCACCTCGGCGGGTGACACCTGGACGTTCAGCGACGCGAAGAACGTCGGCATGTTCACCGCGTGCAAGAGCAAGGGCACGGCCTGGGACGTCCTCAAGTTCGCCACCAGTGAGGAGCAGGACGGCGAGTGGCTGAAGGCCACCGGCCAGATGCCGCTGCGTCAGGACCTGACGGGTACCTATCCGGACTACTTCGCCGACAACCCCGCCTACGAGCAGTTCGGCGATCAGGCCGCGCGCACCGTCGAGGTGCCCAACGTCGTCGGATCGGTGGAGATCTGGCAGGCCTTCCGTGACGGCTACTCGAAGTCGGTCATCTTCGGTGAGACGCCGGTCGATCAGTTCCTCTCCGACACCGCGGCAGAGGTCGACAAGCTGGCGGCGGGCTGAGATGACCGCCGTCGTCCCGGGTCGCGCCGGGTCCGATCCCGGCGCGACCCGCGGTGCCACCCCCGGGAAGGACGGGAAGGATGCCGCGCCTCGCCGCGGCATCCTCCACCGCCTCCTCGGCGCGCAGCCGCACGGGCTCCTCTTCTCGGCGCCCTACATCGTCTTCGTCCTGGTCGTCTTCGCCTACCCGGTGGTGTTCGCCGTCTGGATGTCGTTCCAGGACTACTTCTTCGCCGCCCCGGGGGCAGTGGTCGACCGGCCGTTCGTCGGCTTCGACAACTACGTCACGGCGCTCAGCGACCCCGAGGTCTGGCGGTCGTTCGGCAACGTCGGGATCTTCCTGATCATCAACGTGCCGCTGACGGTCGTGCTGTCGATCCTGCTGGCGACGGCGCTCGACCGCGTCACGAAGGCGCGGACCTTCTTCCGGGTGAGCTACTACGTGCCGTACGTCACGGCATCCGTCGCCGTCGTCGCGGTCTGGCTCTTCCTCTTCGCCCGCGGCGGACTCGTCAACAACGTGCTCGGGCCGCTCGCGCCCGACCCGTCGTGGCTCGTGAACTCGGCGCTCGCGATGCCGACCATCGCGATCTTCGTGACGTGGAAGGGGCTCGGGTTCTACATCCTGCTCTACCTCGCCGCCCTTCAGAACGTGCCGCGCGAGCTGTACGAATCGGTGTCGATGGACGGCGGCGGGAAGATGCGGCAGTTCTTCTCGGTGACGGTGCCGAGCGTTCGGCCGGCGACGCTGCTCGTCGTCCTGCTCGCCACGATCACCGGGGCGAACCTCTTCACCGAGCCGTATCTGCTGACCGGTGGCGGCGGTCCCAACGGAGCCTCGACGTCGCCCGTGCTGCTCATGTACCAGCGCGGCATCGAGCAGCAGAACCCCGACGTCGCCGCCGCGATCGGCGTCGTGCTGATCGTGTTCGTCCTGGCCATCGCTGCCCTGCAGCGCAAGCTCGTGGGAGGTGAGGAGCGATGAAGCGCGCACTCGGGTCGAAGATCGCGATGTACACGGCGCTGTCGGTCGGTGCGCTCGCGTTCCTGTTCCCGTTCTTCTACATGATCGTCGGCTCGTTGCAGACGAACGTCGATCCGACGCCGGCGGGGGCGTTTCCCAACCCGTCCAATCTGACGCTCGACAATTACGCCGCCATCAACGGGCGCATCGACCTGCTGCAGGGGCTCGCCAACTCGGGCATCTTCACCGGCGGGGTGATCCTCGGCACGGTCGTCTTCGGCGTCCTGGCCGGGTACGCCCTGGCGATCCTCCGCTGGCGGGGGCGCGGGGCGACGTTCGCCCTCGCCCTCCTGGTGCAGGTCGTACCGTTCCAGCTGTTGATGATCCCGCTCTACGTCATGATCGCCCGGGATTACGGCCTGGCCGACAGCTACCTCGGCATGATCCTGCCGTTCTTCATCAACTCGACGGCGGTGGTGATCTTCCGGCAGTACTTCCTGCAGCTGCCCAAGGAGCTCTTCGACGCCGCGAGGATCGACGGCTCGAACGAGTTCCGTCTGCTGTGGAGCGTGGCGCTGCCCCTCGTGCGACCGGCGCTGCTGACGGTCGTGCTGCTGACCTTCATCGGGCCGTGGAACGAGTTCCTGTGGCCGTTCCTCATCACGAAGGATGCCGAGATGCAGCCGCTCGCGGTGTCTCTCGCGAACTTCATCTCGAACATCGCGGCATCCACCGCGAACCCGTTCGGGGCGATGATGGCCGGTGCCGTGGTGCTGGCCGGCCCCGCCGTCGTGCTGTTCCTCGTGTTCCAGCGCTACTTCACGTCCAACGACCTCGGATCCGGAGTGAAAGGTTGACCATGACCACCGAGACCCACGTGCCCTACCGACTCACCCGCATGGGGGTCGTGATGACCCCCGCCGCGGGCGATCCGAACGAGGTCGAGGGGGTGTTGAACCCCGGTTCCGGCCGCGGCCCCGACGGGGAGCTCTACCTGCTGCCGCGACTCGTGGCCGACGGCAACGTGTCGCGCGTGGGCCTGGCCCGCGTCGTCGTGGAGGACGGGGTGCCGACCCGCGTCGAACGCGAGGGCGTCGTCCTCGAACCCGACCGAGGGTGGGAGCGCGGGGTCGGCAACGCCGGCGTCGAGGACCCCCGGGTCACCTGGATCGAGACGCTCGGGCTGCACGTCATGACCTACGTCGCCTACGGGCCCCTCGGCCCGCGCACGGCGATCGCGGTGTCGAGCGACCTGCGCGAGTGGCGCCGACTCGGGCCGGCGCTGTTCCGGTACCAGGACGACCTCGACATGGACCTGAACCTGTTCCACAACAAGGACACGGTGTTCTTCCCCGAGCCGGTCACCGCGCCCGACGGGCGGGAGGCGCTCGCCGTCCTCCACCGCCCCATGTGGGACCTCGGCGAAACGAAGCCCGGCCAGGGCGTCCGCCTCCCGGCGGGCGTCGAGGACGAACGGCAGTCGATCTGGATCAGCTACATCCCCCTCGCCGACGTCCGCGACGACCTCGCGGCGCTGACCCTGTGGGAGCAGCACCGCTTCGTCGCCGGCCCGGAGTTCCCGTTCGAGGCGCTGAAGATCGGCGGGGGACCGCCGCCGCGCCGCATCCCGGAAGGCTGGCTCGTCCTGCACCACGGTGTGACGGGCGTGCTCGAGAGCGCCTTCGCGCAGCAGCAGAAGGTCAACTACGCCGCCGGGGCGCTCATCCTCGACGCCGACGACCCCTCGACGGTCGTCGCCCGCACTCCGGAGCCGCTGCTGGCACCGGAGACAGACGACGAGCGGAGCGGCATCGTGCCGAACGTTGTCTTCCCGACCGCGATCGAAGAGGTCGACGGTCGCCTGTTCGTGTTCTACGGCATGGCCGACTCGAAGATCGGCGTCGCCCTGCTCGAACGCACCGACTGATCGCGTGCCGAGTGCAGGTCCCCTCGGCCATCGGGCGCCCTGAAGCGCTCCGATCCGACTCTGGACCTGCACTCGGCACCGCAACGAAAGGAATCCCCCCGTGAACACCTCCGCACACCGTCGTGCGAGGACCGTCGGCCTCACCGCGCTCGCTGCGCTCGCCCTGACCGTCCCGCTCGGCGTCACCGCCGCTGCCGCGGCGCCCGCCGACCCTCCCGTCACGAACCTCGCGCACCTCGACTTCCTGCTCGACGAAGCGACGCCGCCCGCCGACGTCGACGGGCACAGCACCTACCGACAGGCCGAGGAGCCCGCGCTCGTCATGCCCTGGACCTATGCCGATGCCCGGGACGGTGGGACGTTCGAGCGGGTCGGCGGCGGACCCCTCGACCCCGAGACCGGCTACTGGGGCCAGGGGGCCTACAACGCCGACGACATCACCCGTGCCGCCGTGGTCTACATCCGCCACTGGGAGCTCACCGGCGACGACGACAGTCGCGACACCGCGTATGAACTGCTCCGCTCGGTCGCGTACTTCCAGAGGACCGATGGTCCGGATGCCGGCAACGTCGTCCTCTGGATGCAGCCCGACGGCACCTTCAATCCCTCTCCCGAGCCCGTCGAGCTCCCCGACCCGTCCGACAGCGGGCCGAGCTACTGGCTCGCCCGCACCCTGTGGGCGCTCGGCGAGGGCTACGCCGCGTTCAAGGACGAGGACCCCGCCTTCGCCGCCTTCCTCGACGACCGCTTCGACCTCTCTCTCGGCGCGCTGAACCGCCAGGTCCTGTCCAGGTACGGCACCTGGACGGTCTCGGACGGCAAGCGCGTGCCGGCCTGGCTCATCACGAACGGGGCGGATGCCTCGGCTGAGGCCGTGCTCAGGTTGGCGGCGCGTGTCGCCGCGAGTCCCGACCGGGCCTCGGCGACGGCGCTCCGCCGGCTCGCGAAGGGCATCGCCGCGATGTCGGACGGGTCGACGCGGGAGTGGCCGTACCGAGCCGTGCTGCCGTGGGCGGAGTCTCCGGCGATCTGGCACGCGTGGGGCTCGCAGATGCCGGCGGCGCTGGCCGCGGCATCCGTCGTCCTGAAGGATCGTGCGCTCGCTCGTCCCGCCGTCGCGGACGCGACGAGTTTCGCGACCACCCTGCTCACCGCGGGTGGACCCGACAACGGCTGGAACCCGAGCCCGGTCGACCGGGTGCAGATCGCCTATGGCGCCGACTCGCGGGTGCAGTCGCTCCTGGGGGTCGCCGACGCGACCGGGTCGGAGGGGTTCGAGGACCTCGCGGCGATGCAGGCCGCCTGGTTCTTCGGCGCAAACCACGCCGGTCAGCGCATGTACGACCCGGCGACCGGCGTCACCTACGACGGTCTGCAGCCGGACGGCACCGTCAACCGCAACAGTGGTGCGGAGTCCACGATCCACGGGTTGCTCACCGCGCTCGCGCTCGACGCCCACCCGGACGTCCGGCGTCATGCCCTCTCGCTGACCGAGGTCGGCGACCGTGAGGGGCTCACGTGGGTCGAGGCGGAGGATGCCGCCCGCACGACGGGTGAGATCTCGACGCCGGAGTCGTGGACGGGCGAGTCGAGCTGGTCGGGCGACAAGCTGACGCTGTCGCGCGGTGAGACCGCGGTGTTCGACGTCGGTACGGCGGGCACGGATCGATGGATCGAGCCCATAGTCTGGTCGGAGGTCGGCGAACGTACGTCGTCGACGTGGACGAGCGACCGCGGCCGACTGGGGAGCCTGCAGCTCACCGGTCCTCGGCAGGGGATCTCAGCGACACCGGGTGCGATGCATCCGCACACGCTGCAGAAGGCCCTGCCCGGTTCGCGTGACGAGCTGCGCGTCGTGTCGACGCGCGGCGAGGTGCAGCTCGACGGCATCCTCGTCCGGCCGTTCGTCTCCCGCCTCGTGCTCGAGGGCGACGGCGGTGCGCGCACCGAACTCGTGCACTCGGCGGCGCGCTCGCCGCAGAAGGTCAGGGTGGGCGCCGGCGACCTCGCGGTCTACGACGACCGCGGGCGCGAAGTGCGCGCCAAGAAGGACCGCACGGGCGTCCTCACCCTGCCCGCCGGCGGCTTCGCGATCGTCGAGCGGTGACGATCCGACCGGGCCGTGGGATGCCGCGGCCCGGTCATCGCCGGAAGGCCCAGTCGGGCAGGTGGGCGTGCGCCACGAACGATCGCACGATCTCGCCGAGTCCGTGCTCGCGTTCGAGGCGCAGCGCCGCCGCGGCGTGACGATCGGCGTGGGTCGAGCGTCCGAGCGCCCAGGCGAGCCATGCGGCAGTCGCCAGCGGACCCGCCCGGTGGGCCTCGGGCGTGCGGGCGGCCACGTGCCGCACCAGCTCGAGCGCCGCCTCGAGCCGGGTCGGGTCGGGCCGTTGGCTCTCGCCCCACATGACCGACGCCAGGTCGGCGGGGTACTCCTCGCCGTCCTCCCACCGGCGTTGCGCGTCGAGGGCGGCATCCCCTCCGGCCCGGTCGGTCGCCCACTGCACGATCCCGACGTCCCGGAGCGACGGACGTGCGAGGCACCACGCGAGCACGGCCGTCCGCATCGGGTCGAGGTGTGCGGCATCCCACGTCAGGCAGGTCTCGAACAGGGCGGGCAGGTCGTCGAGCGCGCAGCCAGCCTCGAGCGCCGCCGGATCGATGCGCGTCGGGGCATCCGCCAGAGCCGGGATGCCGCACAGCACGGCCAGCGCCGACTCGAGCGACTGCAGGGCGGCGGCGACGTCCGCGATGACGACGGGGTCCGCGGTCGGCAATGCGGCGCCGTCGTGCTGGTCGTGATCCAGGCGGGGCAGGTGACGCTCGAGTTCTGCGAGCGCGCGGCCGCCGCGGGGCAGCCGCTCGTCATAGTGCGAGCCCCAGCCGTCGCTCGCGACGGTGAGCGCGTCGACGATCCCGAGTCCGCAGGTCGCCGCAGCCCGTTCGAGCGCCTCGGCCAGGTCGCCGTGGGGGAGTCGGCGACGAGCGGATGCCGCCGTGTAGACGACCGCGGTGAAACCATCGGCATCCGACACCCGGCAGATCATGCCGACGACGGTCGACGCGACGGGATCGAGCGGAGCGCCCCGGGGTGGCAGGTCGATGCGCAGGGCGCCGAGACTGCGCCCGCGGGTCATCGGGACGACGACGAGGCTCTCGGTGGGGGTGAACCCGAGCAGGCGGGGGACGAGGGCGAGGAAGTGCGCGGAATCCGCGGCGGTGACGATGGTCGACATGGCCCCACGGTCGTCGGGCGGGACCCCTCGCGGGCGCGAGGATGCGAGGCTGTGGACGATCCGCCGAGGATGCCCCCGGTTAGGGGAGCTCCGCGCCGTCCGGCCGCACCGGCACATTACGATGGAGACATGGATGAGGTCTGGAGCGCGGTCATCTGGGGACTGATCCCCACGATCGTGGTGGCCGGGCTCTTCGCCTTCGTGATCCGCAGCATCCTTCGCATGGACCGCACCGAGCGAAAGCTCTACGCGCAGGTCGAGGCGGAGGAGCGGAGCAAGCGAGGTCTTCCTCCCCGCGACGAAACCGCCGGTCGATCCGCCAAACGATAGGCTGACCCCACACTCTCTGGGGGCCTCGTGATCAGCATCAGCGTCGACTGGACGTGGACGTGGTGGATCGTCCTCGTCCTCCTGTTCGACATCTCGGTGCGCGCCATCGCGGTCTTCATCATCCCGCGCAACCGCCGCCCGACCGCGGCGATGGCCTGGCTGCTGGCGATCTACTTCATCCCGGTCTTCGGCATCCTCCTCTTCCTCCTCATCGGCAACCCGCGTCTTCCGCGCAAGCGCCGCAAGGAGCAGGAGTCGATCAACGACGCCTTCCGTGCCGCGAGCGAGGGTCTCGACTTCGGCACGCTCCGCCCCGACGCCCCCGAGTGGTTCACGCAGCTTGTCGGCCTGAACCGCAAGCTCGGCGCTCTTCCCATGGCCGGGGACAACGGGGCGCAGATCATCTCGGACTACCAGGGCAGCCTCGACACGATGGCGTCCGAGATCGACCGCGCCCAGCGCTACGTGCATGTCGAGTTCTACATCCTGCAGTCCGACGGCGCCACCGACGGCTTCTTCGCCGCGCTCGAGCGCGCGGCCGCCCGCGGGGTGAGGGTCCGAGTGCTGCTCGATCACTGGGCGAACCGCTGGAAGCCGAACTATCACGCGACGCTTGCGCGCCTCGAGCGGATGGGCGCGGAGTGGCACCTGATGCTTCCGGTGCAGCCGCTGAAGGGCAAGTACCAGCGGCCCGACCTGCGCAACCACCGCAAGCTGCTCGTGATCGACGGCGCTGTCGGGTTCGTCGGTTCGCAGAACGTCACCGACCGCAGCTACAACCTGAAGACGAACCTGCGCCGCGGGCTGCAGTGGGTTGACCTGATGGTCCGCGTCGACGGGCCGGTCGTGGCATCCCTCTCGGCCGTGTTCGTCTCGGATTGGTACGGCGAGACCGGCGAGGTGTTCGCGGTCGAATCCGACTTCCTGATGGATGCCGGGACCGGCGACCTCGACTGCCAGATCGTCCCGAGCGGGCCGGGGTTCGAATACGAGAACAACCTGAAGCTGTTCCTGAGCCTCATCTTCGGCGCGAAGAAGAAGATCGTCATGGTCAGCCCGTACTTTGTGCCCGACGAGGGACTGCTCCTCGCGATCCAGACCGCCTGCCACCGCGGCGTCGAGGTCGAGCTGTTCGTGTCCGAAGAGGGCGATCAGGCGATGGTCTACCACGCGCAGCGCAGCTACTACGAGCAGCTGCTCGCGACCGGTGTGAAGATCTGGATGTACAAGCGGCCTTACATCCTGCACTCCAAGTCGATGTCGATCGACGACGAGGTCGCCGTGGTCGGGTCGAGCAACATGGACATGCGCTCGTTCGGCCTCAACCTCGAGGTGACGATGCTCGTCCGAGGGGCGGAGTTCGTCGAGCAGCTCCGCACGGTCGAGGACCAGTACCGCGGCATGTCGCGCGAGCTGACGATCGCTGAATGGGAGAAGCGGCCTATGCGATCGGTCGTGCTCGACAACCTCGCCCGGCTGACGTCGGCGCTGCAGTAGGGGTTCCTCCCCGGCGGGCGAATTTCCGCCGTTGCGCACACAGGGCGGGGCGCGGCATCCGTTCGCCTTTCGCATCAGCGACCGTGACGGGATGCGCGCGCGATCCCTCCCCGACGGGCTCGGGGAGCCGTTCTCGGTCGCGCAGGCGCGCGCGGCGGGAGTGAACCGGTCGCGACTGCGGGCCGCGGACCTGACACGTCCGTTCCACGGCGTACGGTCGACGGCTGTTCCCGACGGCGACCTTGCGCAGATGGTCGCGGCCTACGCCTGCGCGATGAGCCCGCACGTCTTCTTCAGTCACGTGACGGCCGCGGAATTGTGGGGGATGCCGCTTCCCTCCTCCGCGGGTGGGCCGCTGCACGTCTCCGTGCGCGCGCCGCATCGCGCGCCAGCCGGGGCCGGTGTGGTGGGACACGCGGTGCACCCGTCGATGGTGGGGGTGGTGCGGCATCCGCTGTTCGGGGTGCCGGTGACGTCGCCCGCGACGACCTGGGCGATGCTCGGGGGTGCGCTCGGGAACGTGCGCGATCTGGTCGCGACCGCGGATGCCGCTGTGCGCGAGCCGATGCACCCGGCCGATCCGCCGCCGCTCACGACGCGGACGCAGCTCGAGCGGGCGGTGGCGGCTGGCCGTCGTGTCGGCGCCGCGCGTCTGCGCGAGGCGTTGCCGCGGGTCTCGGTGCGGTCGAGGTCGCGGCCCGAGACGTGGCTGCGCCTGATCGTGGTGGACGCCGGTTTCCCGCCTCCGGCCGTGAACCATGACGTCGTCGCTCGGGGGATGTGGTTGGCGCAGGTGGATCTCGCGTACCCGGCTCGGCGCGTGGCGCTCGAGTACGAGGGCGAGCATCATCTGACCGATCCGGCGCAGTGGGCCGCCGACCTCGCGCGCTACGACCGACTGGTCGAGGCCGGGTGGCGGGTGCTGCGGGTGACGAAGGGCGACGTGTTCGGAGACCCGCGTGACCTGCTCGCGCGACTGGGGCGGGCTCTGGCCTGAGGTGTGCGGCTGGGTGCGCGGCGGTGCGTGGTCGGTCGCGCGGCGCGGGCGTTCGGTCGCGCCGAATGGCGGGTGCGCGGGCGCGAAGGTCACCGTTCGGCGCGACTGAATCGCGAGGCGTGTGTTCAGTCGCGCCGAATGGCGGGTGCGCGAGCCTCGAGGTCGCCATATGGCGCGAGTGAATGTGCGGGTTGCCCGGGCATGCGAGATGCGGGTGCGGGTGTGCTCGCCCGAGCTCAGTCGCGCCGTATGGCGGGTAGACGGGTGCGGAGGTCGCGACATGGCGCGAGTGAATCCCGGGGCGTGCGTTCAGTCGCGCCGTATGGCGGGTACACGGACGCGGAGGTCGCCATTCGGCGCGACCGAACGCGCAACGCCACACGACGCGCGGCGGGCTCAGTCCGCGCGCACGAGCAGCTCGCCGACCTCGCAGTCAAGGGCACGGCAGATCGCCGACAGCGTCGAGTACCGGATCGCGCGGGCGCGGTCGTTCTTGAGGATCGACAGGTTCACAACCGAGACCCCGACGATCTCGGAGAGGCGCGTCAGCGTCATCCCGCGTTCGGCGAGCAGTTCGTCGAGTCGACAGTGGATGCCGGTGAGCTCGTCCTCCTCGGTCGGACTCACACGAGCCCCTCGGTGTCGCGCTGCAGTCGCTCGCCCTGCGCGAAGGCGCTCGCCAGCACGGCCGCGGCGACGGCGACCAGCAGGATCGGCAGCAGGGGCAGCAGATCGAGCATCGACAGCGTCTCGAACCGGATGCCGAGGGATTGCATCGCGTGCTGTCGCCCCATCCCGTCGACGATCGGCCACGCGAACACGGCCGCCGTCAGCGTTCCGGCGATCACCGCAAGCGCGCGGGTGGCGCCCCCGGCGAACACGCGTCCCCGGCGCACGGCGAGAGCGACGCGCATGAGCGCTGCGGCCACGACCACGCTCGCGACGGCGACGAGCAGGACCGCCGCGATCATCCAGGAACGGCCGCCGACGCCGAGATCGGGCGCCCGGACGCTCACGGTATCCACCGTCGTCCCCACCGAGAGTCCCAGTGCAGTGGATGCCGCATCCGCCCCGACCGTGATGGCAGGGCCCTCAGGGCTCAGGATCTCGGTGATGCGGAAGACAGCGACGGCTACCGCCGCGAGGGAGGCGGCGACGCCGTAGACGACGAGGTCCAACGCGCCCGTGGTCCGGGTCCCGGCGGCCATCAGACGAGCCCCGTCACGTCCCGCTGGAGGCGGGAGCCGTAGCGGAAGAACGCAGCCAGAGCAGCGAGGCCGAGGCCTGCCGCGATGGGCCAGAACGGGAAGGTGATGAGGAGGTTGGCCTGCGGAACCCAGGCGGCGAAAGGGTCTTCGATCCCGGGAATGTCTTTCCAGGATCTGCCCGTCACCTCGAATACCTGCGACGACGCCACGCTTCCCGCGATGTCTCCGAACACCTGCGCAAGAGTGCCGCCAGCAGTGACGCAAACGGCCGACACCGACGCCATCCGCGCAACCACCGGAGCGAATCCGCGGCCAGACAGGAGGTGGGAGCACGCAACGGCGACAAGAGCGGCGATCGACGCGGGCACCAGCCAGGCAGCGACCTGACTGATCGCCCAGGTGATCCGTGCGGCCGGGTTCAGGCCCGCCACGTCGAGCGTCACGGAATCGAAGCCGCCGCTCACGCGCGTGGCCTCCGTCGGCTCGGCACGGACCTGGCTGGGCAGTTCTGGCCAGAAGCTTTGAATCGGCATGGTGATCGACACTGTCGGCGAGAGGAGGATGAACAGGAGCGTGACGAGTGCGCCGACGGCCGACACTCCGGCCCACACGACAGCCACGATCTGAGTGACGCGCATCAAGGACGTCGGGTCCTTCTGTTCGCGTCGACGCTCACCCGCAGCAAGCACGAACGCGAGGATCATCGCCGCGATCAGGATCACGACGAGCATCGCGGCCATGCCGATCGTCCAGGTGAATCCGCCCATGTCACACCAACCCTTCGGTCTCGCGCTGCAACCTCGCGCCCTGCTGGAAGATCACGCTCAGCGCCCCGAGCCCCAGCGCCACACCGAGCGGCCATACCGGTGGGTTCAGGCTGAACGCCCACGGCGCCGTCACCGGGGAGTCGGCGATCGGCTCCGCCAGGACGGATTGCGCAACCAGGAACGAGCCGACGTCGTTGAGGAGAGACCCGAGCGTGCCGGCCACGAGCACGACGATCGCGCTCACGAGCAGCCACCGCGCGGAGCGAGCGGCGAACGGCGCTCGTGTCAGGGCGCGCTGGCCGAGGACGGCGATCACTACTCCTGGGACCGCCGCGACGAGCAGAGAGAGGACGCTCCCGAAGCCGAGCAGCGCACGCAGTCCGCCGTCGAGGCCGCTGACCGTGGCGCTCGCCGAATCGGCGACGGCGCAGTGCAGCACAGCGCCTTCACCTGTGATCCCGCCGCTGCGCGACTGGCACGGGAGCTCGGTCGGCCACCTGAGCGTGACAGGCATCTCAGCCAGGTCGTAAGGGCCGCCGGACACCCAGCGGATGATCGTCACGACGATCCCGAGCGCCACGATCGCCACCCACACGCGGGCCATCGCAGCGATCACGTCGAGCAGGACCGACGGAGACTTCCGGCGCCGCGCATCCCACACCATCAGCCCGACGATCGCCGCGACGATCGCGAGCCCGATGGTGCCCCACAACAGCACGCTCGGCATGTCCGTCCCAGAAACCATTCCCGCCCCCATAACGACATTCGTTGTTATCGACAAACGTTATGCCCACGGATGCCGCGGCCGCAAGCCCCGGCATCCCGTATGCCCACGGCGAACACGGGCATACCGGCATCCCGCCGTCGTTAGCCTCTACGTAAGACGCCGCCAGTGCGTCGAGTGGAGGTGGAGACGATGTTCGAGAGATTCACAGACCGTGCACGTCGTGTGGTGGTGCTCGCCCAAGAAGAGGCGAAGATGCTGAACCACAACTACATCGGCACGGAGCACATCCTCCTCGGCCTGATCCACGAGGGTGAAGGCGTCGCCGCCAAGGCCCTCGAGAGCCTGGGCATCTCGCTCGACGCCGTGCGCGAGCAGGTCCAGGACATCATCGGGCAGGGGCAGCAGCAGCCTACGGGTCACATCCCGTTCACGCCGCGTGCCAAGAAGGTGCTCGAGCTGTCGCTGCGCGAAGCGCTGCAGCTGGGCCACAACTACATCGGCACCGAGCACATCCTGCTCGGGCTCATCCGCGAGGGTGAGGGCGTCGCCGCGCAGGTTCTCGTCAAGCTCGGCGCCGACCTGAACAAGGTGCGCCAGCAGGTCATCCAGCTGCTCAGCGGCTACCAGGGCAAGGAGCCCGCGGGCGTCGCTTCCGGCGCCGGCGAGCAGGCCCAGGCCACGGCGCAGGGCGGCTCCGCCGTCCTCGACCAGTTCGGCCGCAACCTTACGCAGGCAGCGCGCGACAACAAGCTCGACCCCGTCATCGGGCGCGAGAAGGAGATCGAGCGCGTGATGCAGATCCTGTCGCGCCGCTCGAAGAACAACCCCGTCCTCATCGGTGAGCCCGGTGTCGGCAAGACCGCCGTCGTCGAGGGCCTCGCTCAGGCGATCGTCAAGGGCGAAGTTCCCGAGACGCTCAAGGACAAGCAGGTCTACTCGCTCGACCTCGGTTCGCTGATCGCCGGTTCCCGCTACCGCGGTGACTTCGAGGAGCGCCTCAAGAAGGTCACCAAGGAGATCCGCACGCGCGGCGACATCATCGTCTTCATCGACGAGATCCACACCCTCGTGGGTGCGGGTGCCGCCGAGGGCGCGATCGACGCCGCCAGCATCCTGAAGCCGCTGCTCGCCCGCGGTGAGCTGCAGACGATCGGTGCGACGACGCTCGACGAGTACCGCAAGCACTTCGAGAAGGATGCCGCGTTGGAGCGCCGTTTCCAGCCGATCCAGGTGGCGGAGCCGAGCCTTCCCCACGCGATCAACATCCTGAAGGGCCTGCGCGACCGCTACGAGGCTCACCACAAGGTGCAGATCACCGACGGCGCCATCGTCGCCGCGGCGAACCTCTCCGACCGGTACGTCTCGGACCGCTTCCTGCCCGACAAGGCCATCGACCTGATCGACGAGGCCGGCGCACGCCTGCGTCTGTCGATCCTGTCCAGCCCGCCGGAGCTGCGCGAATTCGACGAGAAGATCGCCAAGGTCCGCGAGGACAAGGAAGCCGCCAGCGAGGAGCAGGACTTCGAGAAGGCAGCCTCCCTGCGCGACGAGGAGAAGTCGCTCCTGGCCGAGCGTCTGCGCCTCGAGAAGCAGTGGCGCTCGGGTGACGTCGCGTCGCACGCGGTCGTCGACGAGGGTCTGATCGCCGAGGTGCTGGCGCAGGCCACCGGCATCCCCGTCTTCAAGCTCACCGAAGAGGAGACCAGCCGTCTCGTCTTCATGGAGAAGGCCCTGCACCAGCGCGTCATCGGTCAGGAGGAGGCCATCGCGGCCCTCTCCCGCACGATCCGTCGCCAGCGTGCCGGACTCAAGGACCCGAACCGCCCCTCGGGCTCGTTCATCTTCGCCGGCCCCACGGGCGTCGGTAAGACCGAGCTCGCCAAGGCGCTCGCCGAGTTCCTCTTCGACGACGAGGGCGCGCTGATCTCCCTCGACATGTCGGAGTTCGGCGAGAAGCACACGGTCTCGCGACTGTTCGGTGCCCCTCCCGGGTTCGTCGGCTTCGAAGAGGGCGGCCAGCTCACCGAGAAGGTGCGCCGCAAGCCGTTCTCCGTGGTCCTCTTCGACGAGATCGAGAAGGCCCACCCGGACATCTTCAACTCGCTGCTGCAGATCCTCGAAGAGGGTCGACTGACCGATGGTCAGGGCCGCGTGGTCGACTTCAAGAACACCGTGATCATCATGACGACGAACCTCGGTTCGTCGGCGATCGCCGGTGGTCCGGTCGGCTTCCAGGTCGAGGGCAACTCGCAGACGACCTACGAGCGGATGAAGGGCAAGGTCGACGAGGAGCTGAAGCGTCACTTCAAGCCCGAGTTCCTCAACCGCGTCGACGACGTCATCGTCTTCCCGCAGCTCAACAAGGCCGAGCTGCGCCAGATCGTGACGCTGTTCACGAAGCGCCTCAGCGAGCGTCTGCTCGACCGTGACATGACGGTGGAGCTGACGGATGCCGCCAAGGACCGCCTCATCGAGATCGGGTTCGACCCGACCCTCGGTGCCCGGCCCCTGCGCCGCGCCATGCAGCGCGAGGTCGAGGACCAGCTCTCCGAGCGCATCCTCCGTGGCGAGCTGAACGCCGGCGACCACGTCGCGGTAGACGTCCAGAACAACGCCTTCGTCTTCGCGACGACCCGCCAGGAAGGCCGCGAAGCGGTCGGTGTGGGCGCCGCGGGCGAGATCACCGCGAGCCCGGACATCATCGCCGGGTCGTAAGCGACACGAACGACAGGGGTCGGATGCCGAGAGGCATCCGACCCCTTCGTCGTTCAGTCCCGGCGGACCAGGAAGACGTCGACCTCGTCCTCGCTGTCGAGGACGAAGCCGTGACGCTCGTAGAGGCGGCGGGCCGGGCTCTGCTGCAGGACATTGATGCGCCAAGGTCCCGGGTGGTCTTCGGCGAGGACCGACTGCAGGACCTGCGTCCCCACACCGTGCCCCTGCACACGCTCGTCCAGATAGAAGTGCTCGATCCACGTACCGTCCGGGGCCGAGCGGACGGCGACGCAACCGGCATCCGCCCCGTCGACGACGATCACCCGGGTCAGGGCAGGATCGAAGGCGTCGAGGAACCGCTGCCGCACCCGCTCGGGGCTGAAGACGCCGAGACGCTCGAGATCGGGGCGCATGACGACGGCGCGGAGTTCAGCAATCCACGTCGCGTCTGCGGGCGTCGAGGGGCGGGTCGTCCAGCGCATCCGTCCATTCAACCCCGGCGGGCGCGACGCCGAGATATCACGTGCGATTCGTCGCCTCCGCTGACAGGCGAGGATGGTCGGGTGCCTCTCCTCGTTCGCCCGGCCGTCCTCGACGGTGCCGATCTCGGCCTGGTCGCTGCGATGCTGGCTGACTATCACGCGCAGACCGAGGGCGAGAAGGTCGAACAGGGGCTCGCCGAGCGGGGCCCGTTGCCCGAGCGTTACGCGGCCGAGGTGCGCGACCCTGCGGCAGCCTTCGCAGGCGCCGAGGTGATCGTCGCAGAGCGCGACGGCAGCGCGATCGGGATGGCGGTGCTGCACCGGTCGGGATCGGATCTCGAGATCAAGCGGCTCTGGGTCGCGCCCGCGGGGCGTCGCTCCGGCGCCGGGTCGACGTTGCTGACGGATGCCGCCGACCGCGCGCGTGCCGTCGGTGCGACCGGACTTCGCCTGTCGGTCTGGGACTGGCGTGCCGACGCGCTCGCCCTCTACGCGCGGCAGGGCTTCGTCGAGGCGCCGTCATGGGAGTCGCGCGATCGGCTCGTGTGCCTCCGCCTCGTGCTCTGACCCGCTGTCGTCGGATGCGAGGGATGCCGGCGCCGCGAGGCATCCGAACGTGGCCGCACGTGCGAACGGACCGGGTGCGCCCTCAGCAGCACCCGGCCCGTCCGGGTCGGTCAGGAGCGCGTGTCTCCGAAGACGTCCTTTTCCATGGCGTCGTAGCCCTCGCGCTGCGGGTCGCCGTGGAGGCCGCCCGAGAGCGCGTACTCCTCCTCGGGCGAGAGGATGAGGCGCTTGCGGCCGTAGACGGCGAAGCCGATGAAGATCACGACGTAGACGATGATGATCGCGACGATCGCCAGGAGGAACGTCTCGTTGAACAGCAGTCCGACGAACACGATCGCGGCGATGATCGCGGCCGAGTAGGCGCCGAACAATCCCCACGGGCTCTTGTAGGGCCGCGCCGCGTTCGGGAACTTCTTCCGCAGGATGATGAACGACACCATCTGCAGGAAGTACGCGAGCACCGCGCCCCACACCGCGATGTTCAGCACGATCGCTCCGGCCGGGCTCGTGTCGCCGCCCGCGGCCTGCAGGATCACGAGGGCGATGAAGCCGAGCGCGGCACCGAACGTGAGCGCGACCCACGGGGTCTGACGTTTGCCGGTCAGTGACAGCCAGCGCGGGTAGTACCCGGCCCGCGAGAGGGAGTACATGTTGCGTCCGTAGGCGAACATGATGCCCATCAGGGACGCGAGTAGGCCGACGAGGGCGAGTAGCGACAGGATCGCGGCGGCCTGGTCGGGCAGGAACGCCTGGAAGCCTTCGAGCAACGGCTCGGTCGACGGGCCGGTCGCTTCCGCGCCGAGCACGCCCGTGTTGATGAAGAGCACGATGAGGCCCGTCACGATGAGGGTGCCGCGCGCCCAGAGGCCGGCGCGAGGGATGTCGCGGGCCGGGTTGTGCGATTCCTCAGCCGCCAGCGGAAGCTCTTCGATCCCCAGGAAGAACCACATGGCGAAGGGCAGCGCGAACAGGACCGCGCCGATTCCCTCGGGCAGGAAGACGGACGCGCCGAACGCGTCCGGGTTGGGGGCCATGTCCCACAGGGAGTCCCAGCTGAACGCGCCGGACGCGACGGCCATCACCCCGAACACGACGATGATGCCGATCGAGATGATCGAGACCACGATCGCGAAGCCGAACGACACCGCGGCGCCCGCGGCGTTGAGCCCGATGAAGAGGGCGTAGAGGATGACCCACCACAACCACGGCGGCAGGCTCACACCGGTGAGCAGGTTCAGCGCCTTGTCGGCGTACGAGCCGGAGAAGTAGACGACGACGGCAGTGGTCGCGACGTACTCGATCGTCTCCGCGAGACCGGTCGCGAGCCCTCCCCACGGCCCCATCGCGGAACGCGAGAACGAGTAGGCACCGCCGGTGTGCGGCATCGCGGCGGCCATCTCGCCGATCGAGAAAGTGAGTCCGTAGTACATGAGCACGAGCACGGCGAAGGCGATCAGCATGCCGCCGAAACCGGCGAAGTCGATGCCGAAGTTCCACCCCGAGAAGTCGCCCGAGATGACGGCGGCGACGGCGAGGCCCCAGAGCCCCCAGACTCCAGCGGAGCGCTTCAGGGTGCGTTTCTCGAAGTAGCCCTCTTCGGCTCGGGCGTAGCGCACGCCGCCGGTCGCGGGGGGAGTGGTGCTCGGATTCGTCATGAGACCTCCTGGCTGCGGGTCGGCGCGAGGCGCGCCGTCGGGTCGGCGCGCTGGCTCACGCCTTGCGGAAGAGTGTGGCGTCTATTGGTATGCCATGTCTACCTTTGGGATGTAGCGTTCTCGTTACAGCCCCACGACGATCCCGCACAGTGCACGACGGAAGGACCACGGATGCCCGGAAACCTGACGGTGGGCGAACTCGCCGATGCGATCGCTGCCGACGAGATCGACACGGTGATCGTCGCCTTCCCCGACGCGCAGGGACGCCTCGTCGGCAAGCGCGTCGCGGGCCGCTTCTGGCTCGACGAGGTCGCCGGGCACGGCGCCGAGGTCTGCGACTACCTCCTCTCGGTCGACGTCGACGTCAACACGATCGACGGCTACGAGATGTCGGGCTGGGACAAGGGCTACGGCGACCTCGTGCTCCGCCCCGACATGGCGACGCTCCGCCGCATCCCCTGGCAGCCGGCGACCGCGCTCGTCATGGCGGATCTGGACTACGTGCGCGGCGGTGCGGTCATCCAGTCGCCCCGCGGCATCCTGAACGCGCAGCGTCAGCGGCTCGCCGACCGCGGTCTCGTCGCCTACTCGGGTACGGAACTCGAGTTCATCGTCTTCGACGACTCGTTCCGGGATGCCTGGGCCAAGCGTTACGTCGGACTGCAGGCATCCACCGACTACAACGTCGACTACAACCTGCTCGCCACGACCCGTCTCGAGCCGCTGCTGCGCGACATCCGCCGTGGCATGGAGGGTGCCGGTCTCTACTGCGAGGGCGTGAAGGGCGAGTGCCACGACGGGCAGCAGGAGATCGCGTTCCGCTTCGCCGAGGTGCTCGAGACCGCCGACCAGCACACGATCTACAAGAACGGGGCGAAGGAGATCGCCGACGCCCACGGCAAATCGCTGACCTTCATGGCGAAGTTCGATCAGCGCGAGGGCAACAGCTGCCACATCCACCTGTCGGTCCGCGGCGAGGACGGCGAAGCGGTCATGGCGGGCGACGGCGAGCACGGGTTCAGCCCGCTCATGGAGCACTGGATCGCCGGCATCCTCGCGACGCTGAAGGAGTTCACGCTGCTCTACGCGCCGACGATCAACTCGTACAAGCGCTTCGCGAAGGGCTCCTTCGCCCCCACGGGCATCGCGTGGGGCGTCGACAACCGCACGTGCGCGCTCCGGGTCGTCGGGAAGGGGCCGTCGCTGCGAGTCGAGAACCGCGTGCCGGGCGGCGACGTCAACCCCTACCTCGCCATCTCGGCGATCATCGCGGGCGGTCTGCACGGCATCGAGCACGAGCTCGAGCTGCCCGCACCGCTCACCGGCAACGCCTACGACTCCGACGTCGATCACCTGCCGACGACGCTGCGGGAGGCGGCGGACCTGTTCGAGGCCTCCGAGATCGCCCGCGCCGCGTTCGGCGACGAGGTCGTGGCCCACTACCTGCACCAGGCGCGAGTCGAGGTCCTCGCCTACGACGCCGCCGTGACCGACTGGGAGCGCATCCGTGGCTTCGAACGTCTCTGATCCCGCGGGCGGTCGCCGCCCCGTCATCGGACTCACCACCTACCTCGAGCGCGCGGTGCAGGGGGTGTGGGACGTCCGTGCGAGCTTCCTGCCGCAGCAGTACTTCGACGCAGTGACCGCCTCGGGCGGCGTCGCCGTGCTGCTTCCGCCGCAGCCGTCGGCCCAGGCCGCGGCGGCGGTCGTGCTCGACGGACTCGACGGACTCATCCTGACCGGCGGACTCGACGTGCAGCCCGAGCTGTACGGAGCGCCCCGGCATCCGCTCACCGACCCTGCCCGCGCCGACCGCGACGAGTGGGAGCTCGCCCTGCTCGCCGGCGCGCGGGAGCGCGGCATCCCGGTCTTCGGCATCTGCCGCGGACTGCAACTCATCAACATCGCCTACGGCGGCACGCTGCATCAGCACCTTCCCGAAGCCCTCGGGACCGAGCGCTACAAGATCGGCGGCGGGGTCTTCGCCGAGAACACCGTCGAGGTGGATGCCGACACGACACTCGCGGGCCTCATCGGCGCCGGTCCCTACGGCGTCCACAGCTACCACCACCAGGGCGTCGACCGCCTCGGCGAGGGGCTCGTCGTCACCGCCCGTACCGACGACGGGCTCGTGCAGGCGTTCGAGACACCGGGCGACGACTACCTCGTCGCGGTGCAGTGGCACCCCGAGGAGAACTCCGCCGATCGGCGGCTCTTCCTCGGCCTGGTCGCCGCCGCCGACGCCTACGCCGCCTCGCACCGGGAAGTCAACGCATGAGCGCCTTCACTGTCCTCAACCCCGCGACCGGCGCCGCCGTCCGCGACGTCGCGCTCGCCTCGGTGGAGGAGACGGATGCCGCGGTCGCCCGCGCCGTCCGCGCGCAGCGCGCGTGGGCCGAGCTGGCCCCCGTCGCCCGCGCCGATGCGATCCGGAACTTCGCGCGCGTCGTCGAGGACCACGCCGAGGAGCTCGCCCAGCTCGAGGTGCTCGAGGCGGGGCATCCGATCTCGTCCGCCCGGTGGGAGGCCTCGCACGTCGCGCAGGTGCTCAACTACTACGCCGGTGCGCCGGAACGCCTGATCGGAAGCCAGATCCCGGTCGCCGGCGGGCTCGACGTGACCTACCACGAGCCGTACGGGGTCGTCGGGATCATCGTGCCGTGGAACTTCCCCATGACGATCGCGGCGTGGGGCTTCGCGCCCGCGCTCGCCGCCGGCAACGCCGTCGTGCTGAAGCCCGCCGAGATGACCCCGCTGACCGCGATGCGCCTCGGCGACTTGGCACTCGAGGCGGGGCTGCCGGACGGCGTCTTCACCGTCGTCCCCGGCGCCGGTCCCGTCGTCGGGGAGCGGTTCGTGACGCATCCCGACGTCCGCAAGGTCGTGTTCACCGGCTCGACCCGCGTCGGCACCGAGGTCGCCGCGGGCTGCGCGCGCCAGCTCAAGCCCGTGACGCTCGAGCTCGGCGGCAAGAGCGCCAACATCGTGTTCGCCGACGCCGACCTCGAGGCGGCCGCCGCGGCCGTCCCCGGCTCGGTCTTCGACAACGCCGGGCAGGACTGCTGCGCCCGCAGCCGCCTGCTCGTCGAGCGCTCGGTGTTCGACCGGTTCCTCGAGCTCGTCGAGCCCGCCGTCGCCGCATGGCGCGTCGGTGACCCGAACGACGAGTCGACCGAGATGGGCCCGCTCATCTCCGCCGCACAGCGCGATCGCGTCGCCGGGTACGTCGACGGTGCCGACGTCGCCTTCCGCGGCGCCGCCCCCGAGGGTGACGGGTTCTGGTTCGCTCCGACCGTCGTGCTCGCCGACCGCGGCGATCGCATCGCGACCGAGGAGGTCTTCGGACCCGTCGTCGCGGTGCTGCCGTTCGACGACGAGTCCGACGCGATCGCTCTCGCCAACGACACCGTCTACGGGCTCGCGGGCTCGATCTGGACGCGCGACCTGGGTCGCGGCATCCGCGTGACCCGAGGCGTGCAGAGCGGAGTGCTGTCCGTGAACTCGCACTCGTCGGTCCGCTACTCGACCCCCTTCGGCGGCATGAAGGCCTCGGGCCTCGGCCGCGAGCTCGGGCCCGACGCGGCCGAGCACTTCACCCAGACCAAGAACGTCTTCTACGCCACCTCCTGACCCGGAAGGACTTCCCCGAATGGACCTCACCCAGCGCCTGCGCGACCGCGTCGCCATCATCACCGGCGGTGCCAGCGGCATCGGTCTCGCGACCGCCCGCCGGTTCGCCGCCGAGGGGGCCCGCGTCGTCATCGCCGACCTCGACCCCGTGACAGGCCAAAAGGCCGCCGACGAGGTGGGCGGTGTCTTCCGCCAGGTCAACGTCGCAGACCAGGCATCCGTCGACGCGCTCTTCGACGGGGTCGCCGCCGACCTCGGCTCGGTCGACATCGCGTTCAACAACGCCGGCATCTCGCCCGCAGACGACGACTCGATCGAGACGACCGAGCTGCCCGCGTGGGACAAGGTGCAGGACGTCAACCTCAAGAGCGTTTACCTCTGCTCGCGCGCGGCGCTGCGTCACATGGTGCCGGCGGGCAAGGGCTCGATCATCAACACGGCGTCGTTCGTCGCGCTGCTGGGCTCGGCGACGTCGCAGATCTCGTACACCGCGTCGAAGGGCGGCGTCCTCGCGATGACCCGCGAGCTCGGCGTGCAGTTCGCCCGGCAGGGCATCCGCGTCAACGCGCTCTGCCCGGGACCGGTCAACACGCCCCTGCTGCAGGAGCTGTTCGCGAAGGACCCCGAGCGTGCGCAGCGCCGCCTGGTGCACGTGCCGATGGGCCGCTTCGCCGAACCCGAGGAGATGGCGGCCGCCGTCGCGTTCCTCGCCTCGGACGACTCCTCGTTCATCACCGCGAACGCGTTCGTCGTCGACGGCGGCATCACCAACGCCTACGTGACGCCGCTGTGACCCGCGCCGCGTCGTCGCCCGATCTCGGCCGCACCGTCTACCGGCCGGTGCGCGGCGGCAACGCGCTCGAAGACACCGTCGCGCGGCTCGTGCAGACCGTGCGGCTCGGCGTGGTCGCGCCGGGGGAGTCGCTCCCCTCGGAGCGCGACCTCGCCGAGCGGTACGGCGTCAGCCGCGACACCGTCCGGCAGGCGATCGGTGAACTCGCCGACGCGGGGTACGTCGAGCGGCGGCGCGGCCGGTACGGCGGCACGTTCGTGGCCGATCCCCTCCCCGTGCCCGCGGGCCCGGTCGACGCGGCCGAACTCGAAGACATCCTGGGCCTGCGCCGCGTGCTCGAAGCGGGCGCCGCGCGCGCCGCTGCGTCGCAAGCGTTGACGGATGCCGCCCGCTCCGCGCTCGAGCAGCATCACCGCGCGACCGTCGGAGCCGCAGAGGGGGAGTACCGCCGGCTCGACTCGCTGCTGCACCTGGCCATCGCGGAGGCAAGCGGCATCCCGTCGCTGCTGCCCCTGGTCGTCGAGAACCGGGCGCGCATCAACGCCTGGCTCGACACGTTCCCGCTGCTGCCGCGCAACATCGAGCATTCCGACGCGCAGCACGAGCGGATCGTCGCGGCGATCCTGGCGGGGCGGGCGGACGCGGCCGAGGCCGCCGTGCTGGAGCACCTCGCCGGGTCGGAGGCGCTGCTGCGAGGGTTCTTGGGCTGAGGTCGCGGCCCGCACGGTGACGGATGTCCGGCCGCTGGGGGCGATGTGGCGTTCGGGGCCGCGTCTGGTCACACCTGCACCGGCGGCCGTGCATCCGTCACGGTCCGACTGGTGCCGCCGCGGCGAATCTGGTGTGCTGAGCGGTGATGATGCGGCCCGGGATGATGCAGCGGCGTGTGGTGATGCAGCGGGCTGGCGCCGAGGCGGCCGGATGGGGTGCGGCGCTGGCTCTCGCGCTCATCGCCGTGGCCGTCGTCGCCTCGACGAGTTCGTGGCTGCTCTACCGCGATGGGGATTCGGTCGTCGTCGCGCTCATGGCGGATTCGCTGCGGCGCGGGGACTCGCAGGACTGGGCGCTGTCACCCGTGCTCTTCCTGCCCGAGACCACGGTCTACGCGGCGCTGTCGTTCCTGGGGCTCGGCACGACAGGGACGCTCACGCTCAACGCCGTGGTCAACCTCCTCGCCGTGTACGGCGGGATCCGCCTGGTCGCCGGGCGCTCCCGGCCGGGCTCGCGGCCCGTGACGGGGAGCGTTCTGGCGTTCGCAGCGTTCGTCGCGCTGGTCCTCCTCGAAGGACCCGACGGGATGCCGGGGTTCCACCTCGCGCTGCTGACGGCGACGACGACCTACTACTCCGCGACGGTCGTCGGCACTCTTGTCACCGTGGGTCTGTTCCGGCGGCTGCTGGACGGCGCGCCGGCCGTTCGTGTCGTGCCCGTCGTGGTGGGCGTCGTCGCGATCTCGACCCTCACGAATCCCCTCTTCGTCGTGTGGTGCGTCGGACCGGTCGCGGTGACCGTCGGCATCCTGCTTGTCGGTCGCAGGATCGTGCCGCGTCTCGCCTTCGTGACGCTGCTCGCGGTCGCGGGCGCGGCGGCGGTCGGGTACCTGCTGCGGGGGTTCTTCGCCGCGAACATCGTCGCCGCCGGCGGTAACTACCTGCGCCCCGACCAGGCGGGTGACGCGCTCGCCCGTCTCGCCGGTGTGCTCGGCGACACGGTGGTCTCCGTGAACGGACTCCTCTGGCTCGCCGTGGTGCTCGCCCTGTTCGCGGCGAGCGTCGTCGTCGCGGTGCGGTCGTGGCGTCGGCGTGACGGCGTCGTCGCGGCCGTCTGCGTCCTCGCGGTCGTCGCGCCGCTCGCGGCGACCGCCCTCGTCGTCGTGGCCGGCACCGACGCCGATCGCTATCTGCAGCCGTGGGTGTTCCTGCCGGTGGTGGTGCTCGCGGTGGCGCCACCCGTCCTGTCGGTCCCTCGCGCCCTGAGCGCGAGTCTTGCCGGCGTGCTCGCTATCGCCGCCGTCGCCGCGGTTCCTGTGACCGTCGCCGCCGCGGGCCGCCCGGACGCCGATCTCGCGTGCGTCACCCGCTGGGTCGAGGCATCCGGCCGCACCGGTGCGGGGCAGTTCTGGACCGTGCGCGCGCCGAAACTCGCCCTCACCGACCCGTCGCGCCTGGTGCAGGTCGACAACACGATGCGCCCCTACGACTGGCTCGTCAACCGCGCCGAACGTCGCGGACCGGTGACGTTCCTGATCCAGGATGCCGCGACCGTCCCCTTCGCCGGTGTCTCGACGTTCGACGCGACGCCCGTCCGCTGTGGTCGCTACACGATCCTCGACTTCGGCTCGCGCGTGCTGCCGCTCGGTGACCCCCGCAACTGAACCCGGCGTCGGCGGTGCCCGGTGCGCGCGGAGCGCCCGGTGGCGGATGGGGCTGCGGGTGCCTGGTGCGCCCGGTGACGGATGCAATAGATCGCGGGCGACACGCGGCATCCCCTCGCCTGGGATGCGGGGTGTCGCGGCCGATCTATTGCATCGGCGAACGCGCGGCCATGGGGCTGCGCGTCGCCCGCGGTGACGGGGACCCGATGGCGGATGCACGAGATCGCGGGCGACACGCGGCACCCCCTCGCCTGGGGGCGGGGTGTCGGGGCCGATCTATTGCATCGGCGAACGCGCGGCGCGCTAGTCGAGCGGTGCGACGTCGACCTGCACGCGCAGGGTCGAGGTCTTCGCCTCGGTGAAGATGATGCCCGTCACCGGTGAGACGTCGCCGTAGTCGCGGCCCCACGCGACGGTGACGTACCGATCGTTCGCCCACTGATTGTTCGTCGGGTCGATCGCGAGCCACTGGTCGGTGCCGGGCAGCCACACCGCGAGCCACGCGTGCGAGGCATCCGCCCCGAAGACGCGCTCTTTGCCGGGCGGCGGCTGCGTCGCGAGGTACCCCGAGACGTAGCGCGCCGCGATGCCGTGACCGCGCAGGCAGGCGAGGGCGACGTGGGCGAAGTCCTGGCAGACGCCCGCCCGCTTCGTCATCGCATCGCCCACGGTGCTCGTCACGGTCGTCGCGGTCTTGTCGTAGTCGAAGTCGCGGAAGATCCGCTGCATCAGGTCGGTCGCGGCTTCACCGATCGGCCTCCCCGGTATCAGCGACTCGGCCCCGTAGGCGAGGGCTGCCTCGTGGTGCGCGACCCGGGCGGACTCGAGCGCATACTCGGTGGCCTCGACGGCGCCGTCGAGTTCGGGATGCCGCAGCGGCCGCGCGAGCTCCCATGGCTGCGCGAGCGCCTCGGCGTCGTACTCGGGCACCGCGACCGTCACTTCGCTCGACGCCTCGATCGTCAGCGCCTCGTGCGGATCGGTCACGTGGAAGTACGTCGACGAGTTGCCGAACCAGTCGGTGCGGGGGGAGATGTCGCCCGGGAGGGGGTCGACCGTCACCTCGGAACCGGCGATCCGCTGCCACGGCAGGTCGCGCGGGCGCAGGTGGAACTGGCCGATGCTGTCCTGCACGGCGTCGCTGTAGGTGTACGCCGTGCGATGCCACACGCGGTACCGGGTCATGCGCGCGCACCCATCAGCTCGACGAGCGACAGCTCGGTCATCGACACCGCCGGCGGGCCGGCCTCGAAGTGCAGGTCGCCGATCGCGTCCGAGAGCTGCTCCAGCTGAGCGCGGACGCCCTCGAGCCCGTCGACGAGCCGCTCGCGGCGTCCCCCGACGACCGCCGTCATCTCGAGCACCTCGATCTCGGCGAGCTCGGTCTCGAGCTGGTCAAGCAGACGCTCCGCACGCGACGAGCCGGTCGAGGCGGGCATGGCGGCCAGGTGGCCGCGCAGGGTCTGCAGCGAGAACGCGAGCGAACGAGGGTTGCCGCGGTCGAGCAGCAGCAGCTCGGCGACATCGGCCGCTCGCATCGCACCGCGGTAGCGGCGGCGGTGCGTCACGACGCTCTCGGCCGTCAGCAGCAGCGATTCGAGCACTTCGCGGTCGGTTCGCGGACTGCGACTGGCCGACAACGCCGACGACAGCAGGGTCGTCAGTTGCAGGCCGCGCTCCAGGTAGCGACCGGCCTCCATCATGTGCCAGCCGGGGTCGCGGATCATGTTGGCCGTCACGCCGTAGAGAGACAGCATCGAGGCGAGCATCCGTCCCGCGGACTCCGCCGTCCGGTGCGGATGCGGCGCGGTCCGGAGCGCGCGCACCGCGCGCTCGATGTTCGAGAAGACGCGCCAGGTGTCGCCTGAGAGCTGATCGCGCACCCCCTCCATGGCGTCGCGGAGGCGCGCGATCGAGTGCGCCGCCGATCCGGGACGCGCGGCATCCAGCAGCAGCGACCGGAACTCCGCCTCGGGTTCGCTCGCCCGCGTGCCGGCGAGGGTGTGTATCGCTGCGAGCAGCACCCGCACGCTCTCGCCCGCCTGGCCAGCCCGGTGGGCGCCGGGCTGGTCGAGCGCCGCCTGAGTCGAGATCACGAGACGCAGGAGATCCTCGGCGCGCTCGGCGTAGCGGCCCGTCCAGAACAGGTCCGACAGCGCGCGCGGCGCGAGGGTCGGGTCGCTTCTGGTCGTCGGCAGGGATGCCACGTCGACGATCCCCTGGTCGGCCTCCGCCTCGTCCGACTTCAACACCCACACGTCCTTCGTGACGGGGGCCGACTCGGGTGCGGTCCGCACCGTCGCCAGGCCGCCGACGAGCGGACGGTACGTCGACCCGAAGCGGATCGCGAAACCCCGCAGGGTGACGGGCAGAGCGGATGCCGCGCCACGGGCATCCCACACCGGGACCTGCGACAGGGCCAGCTGCTCGACCGCGGCGAACCGGTGCGGCTCGCGCGCCAGGCGGGCGCGCAGCTCGGGGTCGGCCGCGTCGAGGCGGCGACGGGGGTCGTCGATGTGGCGCAGTTCGAGCGTCGGGTCGCCGGCGGTCAGGCGCGGGAGGGCGTCGGCACGGGCGTCGGGGTCGCCGAGCCACCATGCGGGGACGGACGGCAGGCGCAGCTGCTCGCCGAGGAGCCGTTCGCAGACGGCGGGCAGGTAGGGGAGGAGCGCGGGGTTCTCGAGTACCCCGGCGCCGAGTCCGTTGACGACGCGCACGTGCCCGCGGCGCACCGCTTCGGCGAGGCCCGCGACGCCGAGCCGCGATCCCGAGCGGAGTTCGAGCGGGTCGCACCACTCGGCATCCACCCGTCGGAGGATGACGTCGACGCGCTCGCGCGGGGCGCGCTGCGGCCAGCCGGCGGGCTTCATCCACACCGCGCCGTCACGGACGACGAGGTCGCTGCCCTGTACGAGAGGGAAGCCGAGCGCGTTGGCGAGGAAGGCCTGATCGAACGCGGTCTCGGACAGCGGGCCGGGGGAGAGGACGACGATGCGGGGACTGCTCGCCCCCTCGGGGGCCGCGGCGATCAGCGCGGCACGGAGGGCGGCGAAGTAGGGGTCCATGCGGTGCAGGGTGCCCTCGTCGAGCAGGTCGGGCAGCACCTGCGAGATCACGCGCCGGTTCTCGGCGGCGTACCCGAGGCCCGACGGCGCCTGCACGCGGTCGGCGAGCACGTGCCAGTCGCCGGCGGCGTCGCGACCGAGGTCGGTCGCCGAGAGCAGCAGGTCGGGCGGCGGGTTCTCGTCGCCGGCGCGCGCCATCGCGCGGAGGAACCCGGCGTGACCGAGGATGACCGCGGCCGGCACGATCCGCTCGTGCAGCACGACCTGCGGCCCGTAGAGGTCGGCGAGGAGGGCGTTCAGCAGCTCGGCGCGCTGCGCGAGGCCGACGTCGAGGCGTGCCCAGCCCGCGGCATCCAGGACGAAGGGCATCGGGTCGAGTTGCCACGGTCGCAGGTCGTCTCCCGCACGTGCGTACGAGACGCCGTCGTCGGCGAGGAACCGCGAGATCTCGCCGTCGACGCGTTCGAGCTCTTCGCGGGTGAGGCCCAGGGCGAGCGAGGCGAGCCCCTGCCAGGCGGGACGCAGTGCGCCGTCGCCGTCGACGACCTCGTCGTAGCGTGGCGCTGTCGACGCGAGCGACAGCGTCGGTTGCGACACGGCCGCGGCATAGTCACGGAGCACACTCACGGGGTCACCTTCCTGGGTCAAGCGTAGGGGCACGCGACCGGTCGATCCGCGCGTGCGACCGGTCGCACGCGAATACAGTGGGACGCATGACGGGACCGGACTCCACCTTCACCGTCCGCCCCGCGCGGACATCCGACGTCCCCCGCATCCAAGAGCTCCTCGAGCCGTGGGTTCAGCGGCGCATCCTGCTCGGCAAGGAGCGCGTCACCCTCTACGAGACCGTCCAGGAGTTCGTCGTCGCCGAGGCAGGCGACCGTCTCGTGGGATGCGGCGCCCTCCACGTGATGTGGGAGGACCTCGGCGAGATCCGCACGCTCATCGTGGCCGACGACTGGCTGCACCGCGGGGTCGGCGGGGCCGTCGTCGACCTGCTCGAGGAGAACGCGCGGGCGCTCGGTCTCAGCCGGCTGTTCTGCCTCACCTTCGAGGTGCCCTTCTTCTCACGCCGCGGGTTCGCGGAGATCGGCGAACAGGTCGTCGACCCCGATGTCTATTCGCAGCTGCTCCGCAGCGCCGACGAGGGCGTCGCCGAGTTCCTCGACCTCGCGCACGTGAAGCCCAACACCCTGGGCAACACCCGCATGCTCAAGCAGTTGTAGGCGCGCCGGACGGTCCACCGCCGAGGCCGCGCTTACCCTGGGACGCGTGAGCAGCCAGACCCCTCGTCGTCGGCCGTCGCCGGCCGTGTACCGACGACGTCGGCTCGCCGTGCTGCTGCTCGCCGTGCTCATCGTCGGCGGCATCGTCGCGCTCGTCGTGGGTCAGCCCTGGCGGGCGATGACGGATGCCGCATCGCGGCCCTCCGGCGTAGGGGCGGCATCCGCCGGCCCGACCGCGTCGTCCGACGCGCCGCTGCCGGCGGCGACGGGTGTCACCCCCGCACCGTCGGGTACGCCGAGCCCGCGCGTCACCTCGTCGGCGGATGGCGACACCGGTGCGCCCGGTGACGACGACGGCGGGAGTGCGAGTGACGTGCCCGCCTGCACGACCGGCGATGTGACGGTCACCGCCACCACCGACAAGACGTCCTACGGCACGGGTGAGCTGCCGAAGCTCTCGATCACGCTCGTCAACGACACGGACCAGCCCTGTCTCATCAACGTGGGAACGGCCGCTCAGACGTTCGAGATCACCAGCGGCACCGATACCTGGTGGCGGTCGACGGACTGCCAGACCGAGCCGAGTGATCAGATCGTGCAGCTCGACGCGGGCAAGACCGTGAAGAGCTCGGCTCCGATCGTCTGGGACCGCACACGATCGGCCGTCGACACCTGCGACGGCGACCGACAGAAGGCCCTGCCCGGCTGGTACAACCTGGCCGTGACGATCGGGGGGATCGGCTCCGCCGAGCCGGCCTCGTTCACCCTCCGCTGAGCAGGGGCTCCGGCACAGCGTTTTCTGAGAAATTTCTCATGAGAGATGGGCTGTCCCGCGATGCTCGAGTGTGCGTACCCTGGGGTTCAGCTCACGGCGGCTCTCCTCCACTGGTCCCCAGCAGCGGAGTCCCGCTACCCCCCCAGGCGGGACGTCGGATCCCCCGGGTCGCCGGCGAGCGATGGGCCCTCTCGACTTCTCCAGTCCCCAATGGGGAGTTCGAGAGGGCCCCCTTCTTTTTATGCTCGCCGGTGTCCACGATGCGCGGATCGGCGACGCGCGGCATCCCGCTTAGGCTGAGGGGATGGCCGGGAAGAAGCGCGAGAAGAAGCCGCTCGAGTTCCGCAACACCGCACTCGCCGACGCGCTCCAGACGCAGGACATGGCTGCCCTCGCGTTCGCTCTGCGGCACGGACCGACGGTCGTGCCGCTGCTGCGCCCCGGCGCCCGCGACGACCCCCGTGATTCGGGTGAGGTCTGGACGTACCGCGATCCGGCCACCGGCGACGTCGCGCTCCTCCTGTTCAGCGATGCCGCGAACAAGCCCGCATCACTGCCGCCCGGTGTCGGGCTGCAGTCTCCGGCGTGGCTGCGGGCGTTCCTCGGCACATACGGTGACGAGATCACGACCGTGTTCTTCGACATCGCCGGTCCGCACGCGATGCAGGCGTCGCCGGCCGACCTGATCGCGGCGCTCGACGCCTGATCCGCCTCGGAAACCCGACCTGGCTCAGAAGCCCGACCCGCCTCAGAAGCCTGACCCGCCTCAGAAGCCTGACCCGCCTCAGAAGTCGGGCCGGTCGTCCCGCATCGGTGCGTGGTGCCGTGCTCGCTGGTTGAGGGCGTCCCGGAGCGTGCCGGCGCTCGCGTCGATGACCGCTTTGTACCCCAGTCGTGCGGCCTCGGACCGTCGCTGGTCGTGCTGGGTGACGCGGCGGATCTCGCCCGACAGGCTCAGTTCGCCGATCGCCGCGAGCTTCGCGGGGTTCGGTCGCTCGGCTGCAGCGCTCGCGATGGCGAGGGCGATGGCCAGGTCCGCGGCCGGTTCGGTGAGACGCACCCCGCCGACCGTGGAGACGTAGACGTCCTGGTCCGACAGCTTGATGCCGGCGCGCTTCTCGAGCACGGCGAGCACCATCGCGACACGGGCACCGTCGACACCGCTCACGATCCGGCGCGGGTTCGGAGCCGACGTGTGGAGAGTCAGGGCCTGCACCTCGACGGGCAGCGCGCGACGACCCTCGAGGGCCACGGTCACGCACGTGCCGGGCTCGCTGGGACGCGTGCTGAGGAAGAGCGCGCTGGGATCGGGGACCTCGGCGATGCCGTCGCCGGCCATGTCGAAGCAGCCGACTTCGTCGGTGGCGCCGAAACGGTTCTTGAGCGCCCGCACGAAGCGCAGCGACGTCTGCCGGTCGCCTTCGAAGTGGCAGACGACGTCGACGAGGTGTTCGAGGATGCGCGGCCCCGCGACCTGACCGTCCTTCGTGACGTGTCCGACGATCACGACCGGCAGGTCGCGCTCTTTCGCGACGCGGATGAGGGTGGATGCCACCTCCCGCACCTGACTCGGCTGCCCGGCCGCCCCGTCGATGAGCCCTGACGAGACGGTCTGCACCGAGTCGACGATCAGCAGGTCGGGTCGCACGTCGTCGATGTGCCCGAGCGTCGTGGCCAGGTCGGTCTCGCTGGCGAGGTAGAGCTCGTCGTGCAGCGCGCCGGTGCGTTCGGCGCGCAGGCGCACCTGGCCGAGGGATTCCTCGGCGCTGACGTAGAGGACGCGCCGCCCGGCGCGCGCGCTCTGCGCGGCGACCTCGAGCAGGAGGGTTGATTTGCCGACCCCCGGCTCGCCGGAGAGCAGGATCGCCGCGCCGGGGACGATGCCGCCGCCCAGGACGCGGTCGAACTCCCCGACGCCGCTCGAGCGGCGCGGCGTCTCACGCGTGTCGATCTCGGTGATGCGACGCGCGCTCCGTGTCGGGGCGATCGGGGTGACGGATGCCGTGATCCCCGTCTGCGTGGCGGCTTCGACGACGGTGCCCCACTGCTGGCACTCGCCACAGCGGCCGACCCACTTCGCGGTCGTCCAGCCGCACTCGGTGCAGCGGAAGGCCGCGATCGGTGCGGGTCGTCGTGAAGCCATGTCCTCAGGCTAATCGCGGCATCCGACATCGCCGGTGGGCACCGCTCTTGTTCGTCCAATGGATATGCAATATATTGCGTATCGCTGGCGTTACATCAACCAGACCTCGACTGGGGGTCACCGACAGAGAAGGAAGAGACCTATGACCACTGCAGACATCACCAACGTCGTCCTCGTCCACGGCGCTTTCGCGGACGGATCCGGCTGGCGCTGCGTCTACGATCTGCTCACCGCCCGCGGCTTCCGGGTGTCGATCGTGCAGAACCCGCTCACCTCGCTCGAGGCCGACGTCGCCGCGACCACGCGCGTCCTCGACCAGCAGGACGGCCCAGCGATCCTCGTCGGCCACTCGTGGGGTGGCACCGTCATCACGCAGGCGGGGATCCACCCGAACGTGGCGGGTCTCGTGTACGTCTCGGCGCTGATCCCCGATGCGGGGGAGTCCTCCGGTCAGCAGTACGAGGGCTTCGCCGCGACCCCCGAGTTCGTCATCGACGTGCGGGACGACGGCTACGGCTACCTCGCCCGGGATCACTTCGGTGCCGGGTTCGCCGCCGACATCGCCGAAGCGGATGCCGCCTTCCTCGCCGACAGCCAGGTGCCCGTCAACATGTCGGTCTTCGCCGAGCCCGTCACGGCGGCGGCGTGGCGCGACAAGCCGAGCTGGGCCGTCATCGCCACGGAGGACAAGGCGTTCGACCAGGCGATGCTCCAGCACATGGCCTCGCGCGCTGGAGCGCAGATCACGAACGTCCCCGGCAGCCACGCACTGTTCATCTCGCAGGCCGAGACGGTCGCTCGAGTGATCACCGATGCCGCGGGCTCCGTGCGCTGATCCGCGCCTGCCGAATCGAGGAGGAGTCTGATGAGTGTCGCCCTGTTCGCCGTCCCCCTGTGGGTCGAGCTCCTCGCCGCCGGGCTGGGCGGGCTGCAGGGCGCCCTCGTCGCGGCGGAGCACCGTCACCAGCGCATCGATGTGTTGGGCGTGCTCGTCATCGGTCTTCTCGTCGCACTCGGGGGAAGCCTGCTGCGCGACGTCGTCCTGAATCAGCCTCCCGTCGTGATCTGGCAGAACTGGTACCTGCTGGTCGCGGCGGGAGGCGCCCTGGTGGGGATGGGGCTGCGAGCCGTCGTCTCGCGGCTGACGTGGCCGCTGACCGTCCTCGACGCGATCGTCATGGGGATGTTCGGCGCCATCGGGGCGTCGAAGGCCCTGGCGCTCGATGTCGGCCCCGTCGGCGCCGTCGTGGTCGGGGTCATCGGTGCGATCGGCGGTGGGATGCTGCGCGACGTCGCACTGAACCTGCCGTTCTCGTTCCTGCAGGTCAGCACGCTGTACGCCGTCGCCGCCGCAGCGGGGGTGACCGTGCTCGTGGTGCTGAACGCGTTCGCGGTGCCGATTCTCGTCTCCGGACTGGCCTGCATCGCGGTCACGGTGGTCGTGCGTGTCGTCGCCGTCGCGTTCGGGTGGACGTTCCCCGAGCTTGGTTCGCTGCGACGCTCGCGCGCGGCCTGACTCGGTCGGGTCAGCGCAGCGAGGCGGCAACCGCCTTCAGGGCGTCGGCGGAGCGGTGGAAGAGCGCCAGCTCGTCGTCCGAGAACGAGGTCTCGAGGATCGGGCGGGCTCCCGCGCTGCTGACGACGGAGGGCACCGAGAGTGCGACGCCGTCGACGCCCTGGAAGTCGCTCAGCACCGTCGACACGGGCATGACGGCGTGCTGGTCGCCGAGGATCGCCTCGACGATGCGTGCGCTCGACAGCCCGATCGCGTAGTTCGTCGCTCCCTTGCCGCGGATGACCGTGTAGGCGGCATCCCGCACATCGACGGCGATGCGGTCGAGCTCCAGGGCCGTGAAGGGCGGCTGGCCGTCCAGTGGCTGCCAGTCCAGGATCGGGACGGTGCCGATCGTCGCGCGCGACCAGTGCGGGAACTCGGTGTCGCCGTGCTCGCCGACGATGTACGCGTGGACGCTCGAGGTCGACACCCCTGCGCGCTGCGCGAGCTTCCACCGCAGGCGCGACGTGTCGAGCACGGTGCCCGACGCGAAGATCCGCTCGGGCGGCAGCGCCGTGACCTCCTGGCCGATGACGGTGAGCACGTCGCACGGGTTCGTGACGATGACGTAGACGGCGTTCGGGGCGACCTCGAGCAGCTCGGGCAGCATCCGCTTCAGGATGCCGGCGTTCACCCCGGCGAGCTCGGTGCGGGTCTGCCCGGGGTTCTGCTTCGCCCCGGCGGTGATGACGACGACGTGGGAACCCGCGGCGACCGAGACGTCGGACCCGCCGGAGATGTCGCTCGACCCGGTGAACTGCGCGCCGTGGGCCAGGTCGAGGACCTCGGCCTCGACTTTCTCGGCGGCGATGTCGTAGAGGGCGACGTGCCGGGCCGATCCGCGGATCAGCGCGGCGTAGGCGACGCTCGATCCGACGGCGCCCGCGCCGACGACGGTCAGTTTCGAGTTCTCGATGACGCTCATACCGTCAGTGTGGCAGTCGACGGATGCCGGCGGCCCGGATCCAGCCGTGCAAATCAGATGGGCTGCGCGTCCGCCGCCGCGGGCCGGCGGATCCCGAGGAACGAGACGAGCGCGCCCGCCACCATGAGGATCGCGGTGATCAGCGCGGCACGGTGGAAGCCGTCGAGATCGAGCGATCCGCCGATGATGACGGCGAGCAGCGCGATGACGACGAGTCCGGCGATGCGCGAGACGGCGTTGTTCGTCGCCGAGGCGATGCCGGAGCGCTCGCCGCCGATCGCGCCCAGGATCGTCGAGGTCAGCGGCGACACCGTGACGCCGAGCCCCAGGCCGAAGACGATCAGGCCCGGCAGGACCTGCGTCCAATAATCGAAGTCCTTCTGAACGGCGAGGAGCATCAGCGCTCCCACCGCCATCACGAGAGGGCCGACGGTCATGAACAGGCGCGGACCGAACCGGTTCACCCATCCGCCCACGACCGAGCTGAGCGCGATCAGGGCGAGCGTCGTCGGCAGGCTCGAGAGCCCGGCGAGTGTCGCGCTGAGGCCCGCGCCCTGCTGCAGGTAGACCCCGACGACGAAGCCGTTGAGCGAGAGGGCCGCGTAGATGAAGAAGGTGGCCAGGTTGCCGGTCCAGAAGTTCCGGACGCGGAAGATCCCGAGCGGCAGGATGGGGGAGCGCACGGTGCGCTGACGCAGCAGGAACGCCGCGAACAGCAGGATGCCGGCAGTCAGCGGCATCCAGATCGCCGGATGCCCCCACCCCAGGTTCGGCTGTTCGATGAGCGCGAAGACGATGCCGCCGAGGCCCAGTGTGCACAGGGCCGCACTGAGGAGGTCGATGTGCGCGTCGTCGCGCCGACGGTCGACGTCGCCGAGGCGGGTGAGGAGGACGAACGTCACCGCGATCGGGAGGATGTTGACGAGGAAGGCGAAGCGCCACGACAGCAGGTCGACGAACAGGCCGCCGATGAGGGGTCCCGCGAGGTTCGCGCCCGTCGTCCACGCCGTCCACTGGCCGATCGCGCGCGCCTGCGCCGGGCCGTTCAACAGCGACGTGATGAGGGCGAGCGAACTCGGTACGAGGAACGCACCCGCCGCGCCCTGCAGTGCGCGGGCGATGATGAGGACGACCGGGTCGGGAGCGAGGCCGACGCCGATCGACGCGATCCCGAAGCCGATGAGGCCGATGCGGAGGACGAGCACGCGACCGAACGCGTCGCTCACCGACCCCGCGAAGAGGATGAGGGAGCTCAGGGTGAGGAGGTAGGCATCCACCGCCCACTGCTGCGTGGACAGGCCGCCGCCCAGCTCGTCCCGGATGGCGGGTAGTGCGACGTTCACGACCGTGCCATCGAGGAACGCGACAGCCGACGCGAGCGCTGCGATCGCGACGATCAGCCCGAACCGGGGGGATGTCGTCGGAGCGCTCACAGGCTCACGTTACGCCCGGGGAGGAGGTCAGCGGGGGCTCGAGCCGACGCGAATGGTCGTCATTCGGGCGGGGAAGCGACAGGTCGCGTCGGGTCGAGGCCGTCGAGAGGAGTGGAGGGGAGGGCGATCCATCCTTCCCGGCGGGCGCGGTCGAGCGCGGCGGGCGGGACGGGGTGCGTTGCGCCCAGCGCGTGTGCGCGGGCGATGAGCGCGGCGACGACGGCGTCGACCGCGTCGTCGGAGGTTTCCATCAGTGCGCGCTGGCCGGGGGTGACCGCGAGCCACGGCGCTGCGGCGAGGAGGTTCGCCGTCGCCGTCGAACGGGCCGCGGCACCCGTCTTGTATCCGGACACCGCGACGCTACCCGTCCGCCGGTGCGTCGAGACGTCGCAGATGGTCGCCGTTCCGGGCGGAGAACGACCATCCGCGACGCTTCGGCGATGCAGGATGAGGCTCGGTTCGCGGCATCCGCTCTCGTGTCGTAAGCTGGACGACGGTGACGTGTCCGAGCGGCCGAAGGTGCAACTCTCGAAAAGTTGTGTAGGGTAACCCCCTACCGTGGGTTCAAATCCCACCGTCACCGCCATGAAAACCCCTGCTGATGCGGGGGTTTTCTGTTTCTCTCGGCGGACGTCAGCCTTCCAGCAGCGACACGCTCTGGACGGTGGCGATCCGATCGACCAGGTCGCCTGCCGCGCGATCGATCGCGGCGGCCGACCAGGAGATGACGAGCGCCGCGACGAGAAGGGCACCCGCAGTGGCGGCCCAATCGACGCCGCGGCGGATCGTCAGGACGACGAAGGCGAGCGCGCTGAGGATCGCGACGGTCTGGCCCGCGACCTGGGCGAAGGCCATGCGCACGGCGGACTCCTCCGTCAGTGGGCCCCAGCTGTTGAAGACGAGCATCAGCGCGAGCGGGACGACCACCACGCCGGCGACGAGCACGGTCCACCGGGTCGGTCGGTAGCGACGGCGTGCGACGGGACGGGCCTCGGACGCGGTGACGGCGGTCATAGCCCCGACCCTAGCGGCGTGCTCCCGGCCGGGACCAGGGCGAGCCGACGCGAACGGCATCCATCCGCTCACGGTCAGCGCATATCGCGTCGGGTCGAGACCCGGCACGCCGCCCTAGAGTGAGTCGGATGCCACGACGGGGGAGGCGACGATGCTCGCGACGGTGACCTATGCGCCGACGGACGGTCAGGATGCGACCGCGCTCGGCTTCCTGGTGCACAAGCACCCCGCCAAGGTGCAGACCTTCTCGGCCCCGGTCGGCGACATCCACGTCTTCTATCCCGAGGCGACCCCCGAGCGCACCACGGTAGCGGTCATGCTCGAGGTCGATCCGATCGCGCTCGTGCGAAACAAGCGGTTCCGGGGGGATGCCGGGGCTCTCGGCCATTACGTCAACGACCGCCCGTACGTCGCCTCGAGCATGCTCGCCGTTGCGCTCGGGACGGTGTTCCGCACCGCGATGACCGGTCGCAGCGACTCGTACCCCGAGCTGGCGGCATCCGCTCTGCCGCTGCGGATCGAGATCCCCGTGGTCTCCGCCCGCGGCGACGACGACCTCGTGCGTCGGCTGTTCGAGCCGTGCGGATGGTCCGTCGAACAGACCCGCATCGCGCTCGACGGCGACCACCCCGAGTGGGGCGACTCGCGGTACAGCTCGGTCGTCCTGACCGGCGAGGTCCGACTGGCCGAGGCGCTTCGCCAGCTCTACGTCCTGCTGCCCGTCCTCGACGACGCGAAGCACTACTGGGTCGGCGACGACGAGATCGGCAAGCTCGAGCGCGCCGGCGAGGGATGGCTCGCAGGCCATCCTGAGCGCGACCTCATCACGCGGCGCTACCTCGTGCACCAGCGCGCGCTGCTCGCCGATCCCGCCGAGGGCGAGGACCGCCCGACACCGCTCCGCCAGCACCGCGCCGACGCTGTCCTCGCCGCGCTCGCGGACGTCGGCGCGCACCGCGTCGTCGACATGGGCTGCGGCCCCGGAGCGCTCCTCGCCCGCCTCGCGAAGGACCGCTCCTTCACCAAGATCGTCGGCGTCGACGTCTCTGCCCGCTCACTCGACCAGGCCGCACGGATGCTGCGGCTCGCCGAGGCATCCGATGCCGAGCGAGAGCGCATCGAGCTGCTCCACGGCTCGGTCGTCTACCGCGACGAGCGGCTGCGCGGTTTCGACGCGATGGTGCTCATGGAGGTCGTCGAACACGTCGACCCGTCGCGGCTCGGCGCGCTCGAGGACGCCGTCTTCGCCTCGGCCGCACCCGACGCGGTCGTCGTCACGACGCCCAACGCGGACTACAACGTCCTCTACCCAGACCTGCCCGCGGGCGCGTTCCGTCACGACGACCACCGCTTCGAGTGGACGCGCGACGAGTTCCGCGACTGGACCGAGGGGGTCGCCGCCCGTCACGGCTACACCGTTTCGTACCGTCCCGTCGGTGAGGCGGATGCCGACCACGGCGCCCCCACGCAGCTCGCCCTGTTCCGGAAGGAGGTCGCGGCATGACGGTCCTCGACATCCCCGCCCTGTCGCTCGTCGTCCTTGTCGGGGCATCCGGATCGGGCAAGTCGACGTTCGCGCGGGAGCACTTCGGCGCTTACGAGACGCTCTCGAGCGACGCCTTCCGCGGACTGGTCGGCAACGACGAGTCCGACCAGTCGGTGACCGCCGCCGCCTTCGACGCGCTGCAGTACGTCGCCGGCAAGCGTCTCGACGCGGGCCTGCTCACCGTCGTCGATGCGACGAGCGTGCAGCCCGAGGCGAGGCGCAAGCTCGTCGAACTCGCGAAGGCGCACGACGTGCTGCCGGTCGCGATCGTCTTCGACGTGCCCGAGGCGGTCTCGGTCGAACGCAACGCGGCACGCACCGATCGCCACATCCCCGCGGGCGTCGTGAAGCGGCAGAACGACCAGCTGCGCCGTGGGCTCCGCCACCTCGGGCGCGAGGGCTTCCGCAAGGTGCACGTGCTCCGCACCCCCGCTGAGGTCGCGGACGCCACCATCGAACGCACGCGCCTTCTCACCGACCGCACGGACGAGCGCGGCCCGTTCGACGTCATCGGCGACGTGCACGGATGCCGCAGCGAGCTCGAGACGCTGCTCGGGCGCCTCGGCTACGAGCTCGTGCGCGACGAGCAGGGCCGGGCGGTCGACGCGCGGCATCCCGAGCGGCGTCGCGTCGTCTTCGTCGGCGACCTCGTCGACCGCGGGCCCGACGTCGTCGGCGTGCTGCGCCTTGCGATGGGGATGGTCGCGTCGGGGAGCGCGCTCGCCGTGCCGGGAAACCACGAAGCCAAGCTCGTCCGAGCGCTCCGCGGCGCGAAGGTCACCGTCTCGCACGGTCTCGAGGAGACGCTCGCCCAGCTGGCCGGCGAGAGCGCGGAGTTCCGTGAGCAGGTGGAGGCGTTCTGCTACGGCCTCGTGTCGCACCTGATCCTCGACGAGGGGCGGCTCGTCGTCGCGCACGCCGGCCTCAAGGAGCAGTACCACGGGCGCGCGTCCGGGCGGGTGCGCGCGTTCGCCCTGTACGGCGAGACGACCGGCGAGACCGACGAGTACGGGCTGCCCGTGCGCCACCCCTGGGCGCAGGATTACCGCGGTAAGGCCGTCGTCCTCTACGGGCACACGCCGGTGCCGACGGTGGAGTGGGTCAACAACACCGCGTGCCTCGACACCGGGTGCGTCTTCGGCGGGGCGCTCTCGGCGATGCGCTACCCCGAGCGCGAGGTCGTCTCGGTGCCGGCCAAGCAGGTCTGGTACGAGCCGATCCGTCCGCTCGCGCCCGCCGCCCCCGTGCGCGCCCCCGGTGTGCTCGACCTCGCCGACGTGCAGGGCAGGCTCATCGTCCAGACGAGCCTGCACGGCCGCGTCGGCATCCAGGAGGAGCAGTCCGCCGGAGGTCTCGAGACGATCAGCCGGTGGGCGACCGATCCGCGCTGGCTCATCCACCTGCCGCCGACGATGTCGCCGCCGAACACGTCGGCACGCGACGGCTACCTCGAGCACCCCGACGAGGCCTTCGCGACGTACCGGGCGAACGGCGTCACCGATCTCATCGCCGAGGAGAAGCACATGGGCTCGCGCGCCCTCGTGCTCGTTGCGCGCGATCCCGCGCGGTTCTCGGCGCCCGAGGGATGGCGCGGCGCGATCCACACCCGGACCGGTCGCCCGTTCTTCTCGCCCGACGTCGAAGCTGACATGCTCGCGCGTCTCGATGCGGCGATCGAGCGCGCCGGCCTCTGGGACGAGCTCGACTCGTCGTGGATCCTCCTCGACGCCGAGATCCTGCCCTGGTCGCTGAAGGCCGGTGACCTCATCCGCGACCTCTACGCCTCGGTGGCCGCGGCGGCGGAGACCGCGACGGATGCCGCCGGTGCCGTCCTCGCCCGGGCCGCGGCATCCGGGATCGATGTCAGCGCCCTCGCCTCGAGGAACCGGGCACGCGGCGAGGGTGCGCGCGGATTCCGTGCGGCCTACCGCCGGTACGTCGGTGACGAGTCCACCGCGCGCGTCGCGCCGTTCCAGGTGCTGGCCGCAGGGGATGCCACGTTCGAGACACGCGACCACGGGTGGCACCTCGGGGTGGCCGACCGGCTCGTCGAAGCCGCGCCCGACCTCGTGGCGTCGACGCGGCGACGACGGATCGATCTCGGGGACGAGGCATCCGTCACCGCGGCGGTCGCGTGGTGGGAGGAGCTGACCGGCGCGGGCGGGGAGGGCATGGTCGTGAAGCCGTTCGCCAACCTCACGCGCACCGAGAAGGGTCTCGTGCAGCCGGGCATCAAGGTGCGTGGCCGTGAATACCTGCGGATCATCTACGGGCCCGACTACACCGACCCCGCGAATCTCTCGCGCCTGCGCGACCGCAACGTCGGGCACAAGCGCTCGCTCGCCGCCCGCGAGTACGCGCTGGGGATCGAGTCGCTCCACCGCTTCACCGCCGGAGAGCCGCTCTGGCGCGTGCACGAGGCGGTGTTCGGCGTCCTCGCCCTGGAGTCCGACCCGATCGACCCCCGCTTGTAATCCCCGTAACGACGTCGAGACGTCCCAGATGGTCGCCTTTCAGTGAGGAGAGCGACCATCTGCGACGTCTCGACGCAGGCACACGGGTGTCAGGGCATCACGAGGACCGCCTTGACGGCCTTACCGGACTGCGTGTCGGCGATCGCCTGCTCGATGTCGGCGAACGCGTATTTGGTGATGAGCTCGTCGAACGGGAAGCGACCCGCGGCGTGGAGGGCGAGCATCTCGGGGATGAAGGTCTGCGGCACGGCGTCGCCCTCGATGGCGCCGATGTAGCTCTTGCCCGCGCCCGAGATCGAGCCGAGCGGGATCGTGACACCCGGCTTCGGAACGCCGACGAGGGCGATCTTCGCGCCGAAGGCGGTCGCGGCGGCGAGCATCTCGACGACGGCCGGTACCGCGGTCGTGTCGACGGCGTAGTCCGCGCCGATGCCGCCGGTGATCTCGTGGATGCGGGCGACCGCGTCCTCGTCCTTGCTGTTGACCGTGTGGGTCGCGCCGAGCTTCTCTGCGAAGGCGAGACGCTCGGGCAGGATGTCGACCGCGATGATCGTGGTCGCGCCGGCGACCTTCGCGCCCATGATGGCCGAGAGGCCCACGGCACCCGTCCCGCTGACGATGATCGAGGCGCCGGCGGGGACGTCGAGCGAGTTCAGGACCGTGCCCGCACCGGTCTGGACGCCGCAGCCGAGGGGGCCGGCGATCTCGACGTCGGCGTCCTCGGGCAGCTTGACGGCGTTGCGAGCCTCGACGATGAGGTGGCTCGCGAAGGACGACTGTCCGAAGAACGAGCCGTGGACGGCCGAGCCGTCGGCTGCGGTGATCGTCGACGATCCGTCCTCGCGCGCACCGGCGAAGTTGAGGGCCATGAAGTTGCGGCAGTAGGCCTCCTGGCCGCTCACGCACTTGGCGCAGTGGCCGCACGAGGCGAAGGAGACGGCCACCTTGTCGCCGACGGCGTAACCGGTGACGGCGTCGCCGACCTGCTCGACGATCCCGGCGCCCTCGTGGCCGAGGACGTAGGGGAAGGGAGCGGGGATGTCGCCGTGCTGGACCGCGAGGTCGGTGTGGCAGAGGCCGGTCGCGGCGACCTTGACGAGCATCTCGCTCGGGCGGATGTCGTCGAGGGTGACGTCCTCGAAGGTGAACGGAGCGTCCTGGTCGTGGAGGACGGCGGCGTGGGCGGTCGTGGTCATGGGTGATGGTCCTTTCGATACGCGCCCGTGCGGCGATGTGGCCGTAGGGATGTCCCCAGCCTATGCACGTGAATCCATCCCGGGGCCGCGGGTTGACGCGCATCCGATGGCGTGGCAATGCGGCATCCCATAACGCTTTGAGAATCTGGGCACCACCCCTTCCTGCCGGGCGTGCGGAGTTCGTAGCGTGGACTCCATGGCGCGTGACGACGATCGACCCGAAGATCTCTACACCGGACCCATCGACCTCGCTGCGCTCGCCGCAGCCGAGGACGGGGACCTCGAGATGCCCGAGATCAGCTACGACGAGCAGCGCTACCCGGCACGTCCGCGGCGTCTGCGCCCGCGCGACAATCTGCGAGGCAGCAGCGTGCGCCGCATCCGCACCGACCCGCGCACCGCGAACGGCACGAACCCGTCGTACGTCGAGTGGCTGGTGCGGCAGTCGATGCTGAAGGATGCCGACGTGCTCGCCCGTCAGCTGTCGGGGCAGCCGACGATGTGGCGGAACGCGTACGCGCGTCCCGATGCGCGTCGCGCCATCGCGACCAGCGACGTGTGGTTCACCGCGTACCCGATCTCGCTCATCACGCGGCCGGGGCAGTCGTTCCTCTCAGCCCTCGGCGACGAGGAGCTGTGGTCGGTGTTCGAGCGCATCGGCATCACCGCCGTCCACACCGGCCCCGTCAAGCGGGCCGGCGGCATCGAAGGGTGGGGCGAGACCCCCAGCGTCGACGGTCACTTCGACCGCATCAGCACCGCGATCGATTCGACCTTCGGCACGGAGGACGAGTTCCGCGCCCTGTGCGACGTCGCCGATTCGCACGGCGGCAGCATCATCGACGACATCGTGCCCGGCCACACCGGCAAGGGAGCGGACTTCCGCCTCGCCGAGATGGGCTTCAAGGACTACCCCGGGATCTACCACATGGTGGCGATCCCGCCCGAGGACTGGCACCTGCTGCCCGACGTCCCCGAGGGCTACGACAGTGTCAACCTCGACCCGGCGACCGAGCACACCCTCGCTGAGCACGGCTACATCATCGGCGCCCTGCAGCGCGTCATCTTCTACACGCCGGGCGTGAAGGAGACGAACTGGAGCGCGACGGCGCCCTCGATCGGTCCCGACGGCGTGACCCGCCGCTGGGTGTACCTGCACTACTTCAAGCAGGGCCAGCCCTCGATCAACTGGCTCGACCCGACGTTCGCGGGCATGCGCCTCGTCATCGGCGACGCGCTGCACTCGCTCGGTGAGCTCGGCACGAGCGCGCTGCGCCTCGACGCGAACGGCTTCCTCGGGGTGGAGAAGAGCGCCGAGGGCCTGCCGGCGTGGTCGGAGGGGCATCCGCTCTCGCACGCGGCCAACCACATCATCGCCGGGATGGTGCGCAAGGTCGGTGGGTTCACGTTCCAGGAGCTGAACCTCACGATGGAGGACATCCGCGACACCGGTGCCGTCGGCGCCGACCTGTCGTACGACTTCATCGGGCGCCCCGGCTACCACCACGCCCTCGCCACTGGACAGACCGAGTTCCTGCGTCTCGCGCTCACGTCGTCCCTCGCGCTCGGGGTCGCGCCGGTACAGCTCGTGCACGGTCTGCAGAACCACGACGAGCTCACCTACGAGCTCGTCCACTGGGCGACCCGGCACGCCGACGAGGAGTACGGCTTCCGCGGTGACACCATCACGGGTGCTGAGCTCGCCGAGGTCGTCCGCGCGGAGCTGACCGAGAAGCTGGTGGATGCCGGTGACTACAACCGCGTCTTCACGCAGAACGGCATCGCCTGCACGACGACCTCGCTCATCGCGGCGACCCGCGGCATCCCGACCCTCGACGACATCACCGACGCCGAGATCCCGACGATCCGCGACGCGCACCTGCTGCTGTGCGCCTACAACGCCTGGCAGCCGGGGGTGTTCGCCCTCTCGGGGTGGGACCTCGTCGGCATGCTGACGCTCCCCGGTGACGAGGTGGCCGACCTCATCCGCGTCGGCGACACGCGCTGGATCGAGCGCGGCGCGCACGACCTGCTCGACGTCGACCCCGCCGCCACGCGCTCGATCTCGGGCATGCCGCGCGGCCGCGCCCTGTACGGTCCGCTCCCCGCCCAGCTCGACGACCCCGAGTCGTTCGCCTCGAGGCTGTCGGCGATCCTCGACCTCCGCCGCGAGTACGGGATCGCGACGGCGTCGGCGGTCGACATCCCCGAGGTCGCCCATGCGGGCATGCTCGTGCTCGTCCACCGCCTCGACGAGGGGATGCCGGAGGTCGACGCGCCGCTCCAGGTCACCGTCCTGAACTTCTCGGCCGAGCCGATCGAGGGCACGGTGCGCTCCGAGCACCTCACTCCGCAGAGCGACGTCTTCGACGCCGCTCAGGGCGAGGTCGTCGGCCGCGTCGACGACCTGCAGAGCTTCTCGGTGTCGCTGCCGGCCTACGGTGCGCGATTCCTCGTCCTGCAGCCGCAGGCCGAGGAGGACTGATCGGGGCGAACGCAAGCCCCCGCGCGATGTCGGGTGCCGCGCGTACGGTCCTGGCATGACCGATCAGAGCAACGTCCCCGAGAACGATTCCGCACCCGACACCGATGCGCCCGAGATGCTGGGCGGCCCGAGCGGCGACACGGCGGTGAAGGACCCGGAGCAGTGGGTCACCGGCGATGAGCCGATGACGGGCGCGCAGCGCAGCTACCTCGACACCCTCGCGCGCGAGGCCGGCGAGGAGATCCCCGCGAACATCACGAAGGCCGAGGCGTCCGAGCACATCGACCGCCTGCAGCAGGCGACGGGTCGGGGCGCCTCGAACTGACCGCGCAGACGCCGCGCTCGCCGGTCAGGCGAGGGCGGCGTCGATGCCGGCGAGCGGCACCGGCAGCCAGTCCGGACGGTTCCGCGCCTCGTAGATCGACTCGTAGACCGCCTTGTCGAGGACGAGGGCTCGCAGCAGGGCAGGATCCAGGTCGATCGCACCGGGAGCCGTCGCGTAGGCGTCGAGGAAAGCCGCCCGGCATGCCGCCGCCCAGGCCGCGGCATCCGGTCCCGCTCCCACGGCGCCCGCGTAGTCGAACGAGCGCAGCATGCCGGCCACGTCGCGCGGCGGCAGGTCGGGGATCGCGCGCTCGGCCATCGGCCGGAGCGGCTCGCCCTCGAAGTCGACGATGCGCCAGCCGCCGTTCGGCACGGCGAGCACCTGACCGAGGTGCAGGTCGCCATGGATCCGCTGCAGCCGCGGCCACGGGCGCTCGAGGGCTTGCGCATACACGGCGTCGATCGCGGCGAGCCGATCGGCGACGGCGGGGACCTCCGCCGAGGCGATCGCCAGTCGGCGGCGCCACGCGCGCCCCACGGCCTCGGCCTGGTCGGGCGTGGCATCGGCGGATTCGAGCGCGTCGCCGAGGGCGCCGTGCACGCCGGCGACCGCGACCCCGAGGTCGCGCGCCGCGTCGGTGAAGTCGCGGCCTTCGCGGGCGGCATCGAGCGCGATCGCCCAGCCGTCGCGGACACCGGGCAGGAACTCCTGCGCGAACCCGAGCGTCCCCTGCGCGGTGCCGGACTCGCGGCCGACGTCGGGCCACTCGGCATCCGCACTGCCGTAGAACGTCGGCACGTACGGGGACCCCGCGTCGCTGAGGACGCGCTGGACGGTCACGTCGGGGTTCTCGCCGTGGTGGAGCGTCCGGAAGAGCTTGAGGATGATCGTCGGCGACCCGTCGACGTCGTAGACGATCGAGGTGTTCGACTGCTCGCCGGTCAGCACGCGCGACCCGGTGACACGGCTCGTGTCGACGCCCATCTCGGCCAGGAGGCCGACCGTAAACCCGGGATGACGCGTCGCATCGACCAGGGGACGTCCGTCCTCGGTCGTGGTGACGACCTCCTCGGCCTGTGCGTCGGTCGCGTCGGCGAGGGGGACGTTGTAGAGCGTCGGCAGGGCGCCGGCGTCGTCCATGAGCAGGTAACGCGTGGCACCACCGGGCGCCGGTTCCGAGTCGAGGATGCGGAACCGCGGGTCGTGGCTCTTGCCCGCGTACCAGCGTTGTCGCGCCACCCAGGCGCCGAGGTCGTCGTCGAATCGCACACGATCACTGTGACGTGCCGGTACTCGATCGCGGAAGGGGTGGACGGGGATTCGTGCGGACGGTAGGGGCGTGCGATTCAGTTCGCGGGCAGGCGCACGGTGAACGCGGTGCGGCCGGGCTCGCTCCGAACGTCGATCGCACCGTCGTGGGCGACCACGATCGCCTGCGCGATCGAGAGCCCGAGGCCGGTGCTCCCGGCATCCCGGTTGCGTGACACATCACCGCGGGCGAAACGTTCGAAGAGTCGGTCGCGGATCTCGGGGACGATGCCGGGGCCGTCGTCGACGACCTCGATGACGGCGACGTCGCCCTCTCGCCGGAGCGTGAGGGTGACGGTGGTCGCCGCGGGCGTGTGGGTGCGCGCATTCCGCATCAGGTTGGCGACCACCTGTCGCAGGCGGTTCTCGTCGCCGAGCACGTCGACCGCGTTGTCCTCCTGCAGGTCGAGCAGCCACGTGCGCGAGGGGTCGGACGCATGCGCGTCGCTCACGGCGTCGATCGCGAGCATCGTCAGGTCGACGGGCTCACGCCGCAGCTGCTGGCCTGCGTCGAGGCGCGCGAGGAGCAGCAGGTCCTCGACGAGGTCGGCCATGCGCGTGGACTCCGACGCGATCCGGTCGAAGGCGCGCTCCTGCGTGGGCGTCATCGGGGCGTTCTCACCGAGGGAGAGCTGCGCGTAGCCGCGGATGGACGCGAGGGGCGTGCGGAGCTCGTGGCTCGCGTCGGCGATGAAGCGCCGCAGCTGGTCCTCGCTGTGCTGTCGGGATGACAACGCCGACTCGATGTGCGCGAGGAGGACGTTGAGCGAATGTCCGACGCGGCCGACCTCGGTCGTGGGATCGGTGTCGGAGGCGTCCACCCGCTCGGGGATCTCCACCTCCCCGGTGGAGAGGGGGCGCGCGGCGACGCGGTCGGCGACGACGGCGACGCGCTCGAGCGGGCGGAGCGACCGCCGCACGAAGAACGACAGTCCCAGCAGGACGAGGGCGAGGGCGGTGCCGGCGACGCTCACGAGGATGACCGTGAGGGCCGAGGTCGTGGCCGTCACCTCTTCGACGGACATCCCGGCGATGACTTTCTGACCGTTCTGCTCGCGTGCGGCGAGGCGGAACTCGCCGAGCCCGCCGCCGACGTCCACGGTGACGGGCGTCCGCGCCGACAGATCCGCCTGTGTCACCGCGGCGAGCTGCTTGGCGTCGAGGGACCGTTCCTCTCCGTCGTCGCCGGTGTAGCTCGAGACGACCGTGCCGTCGTCGAACAGGACGAACAGTGAACCGACCCGCGGCGCAGGACCGTCGCCCCGGTCGCCGTTCGCCGGATTCGGCGCGGTCTGCATGCCGTTGCCGAGACGGGCCATCTGCAACGACTCGACGACCTGCGCATCGAGGCGCTCGTACACGAAGGTGCGGAGGGCCAGCGACGTCGCGAGGCCCGTCACGAGCAGGGCGATCGCGACGAGGGCGCCGGTGCCGACGACGAGCGTCCGGCGCAGCGTCCAACGGCGGGCGGTCATTCTGCGGACTTGATCGTGTAGCCGACGCCGCGCACCGTGTGGATGAGGGGTTCGCCGAGACTGTCGATCTTCTTGCGGAGGTACGAGATATAGATCTCGACGACGCTCGATGTCCCGCCGAAGTCGTAGCTCCACACTTGGTCGAGGATCTGCGAGCGGGACAGCACGCGGCGCTGGTTCTGCATGAGGTAGCGCAGCAGGTCGAACTCCTTCGCGGTCAGCTTGATCGGGATGCCGCCCCGCACGACCTCGTACGTCTCCTCATCCAGCGTGAGATCGCCCACGCGCAGTCGCGTCTCGGCCGCTGCGGCCGCCGCGACGTGTCGACGGGCCATCCCGCGCAGCCGTACGACAACCTCCTCGAGGTTGAACGGCTTGGTGAGGTAGTCGTCACCGCCGGCGCTGATGCCGGCGATGCGATTCTCGACGGCGTCCTTCGCGGTCAGGAACAGCACGGGAACGTCGTTGCCTGTACTCCGGAGGCGCCGGAGGACCTCCATACCGTCGATCCCCGGCATCATGATGTCGAGCACGACGAGGTCGGGGGCGAACTCCCGCACCAGGTTCAAGGCTTCCTGCCCGTTTGCCGCTGTGCGTGCGTCCCACCCCTCGTTCTGCAGCGCCATCCGCAGCAGATCGCTCAGGTTCGCTTCGTCGTCGACGACGAGCACGCGGACGGGGGAACCGTCTACGCGGGTGAGGGGCGCGGGACGGGAAGGGTTCATGGTGTCAGCTTTCCTGGTTCGGAGAGGGAATGCGACCGTGCGGCGTCCACGGGGACGCCGCACGGTCGAGGGCGTCAGGAGTTCTCGCCGCCGTCGGACGGGGCGCCGCTCCGGTCGCCGGGCTGACCCATCTCACCGGGTCCGCCCATGCCGCCGCCGCCCATGCCCCCGGCGATGGCTTCGCCGGCGGTCACCTCGACCGACTCTCCCGCCACCGTCACGGTGTAGGTGCCGGCGGCGGCGACCTCGGAGGACGAGAACACGACCGTCTCGAACTGCTTCGCGGCCGTCGCCGAGGCGATGACGGTGCCGTCGGCATCTGTGATCTCGATCTCATCTCCCGCAGACCCGCTGATCGTCGCGGCGATCCACGCCTGCGCCGCGTCGGCGTCGGGCGTCTCGGCCATGCCGGCACTGCCCACGGCGAGCAGGGTGCCCCCGCTGACAGAGAAGCCGCCGTTGCTGTCGAGCGCGCCGTTGCCCTGCATGGTCGGACCCCAGACGACGATGTCGCCCCCGGTCACGGTGACCGATCCGTTCGAGTCGATGCCGTCACCACCGGCATCCACCGTCAGAGTGCCGCCCGAGATCGTGATCGTCTCGCCCGTGTCGGACATACCGCCGCCCCCGCCGCCGGCCGTCGAGCCCGAGCCCGCGTCGCCGCTGCCGTTGAGGCCGTCGTCGGATGACGTCACCACCGTCTCGCCGCCACGGATGAGGATGTCGGTGGCCTCGAGTCCTTCGGTGGATTCGGCGATCGTGAGGCTGCCGGCGGCGACGTCCAGGGTGTTCGCGGCGTGCGCGCCGTCTTCCCCCGCGGCGACGGTCACGGTGCCGCCGGTGATGCCGATCGACCCGTCGGAGTGCAGCCCGTCATCGGTCGCGGTGACGTCGACGGTCCCGCCGCCGATCGCGACCACGACGCCGGCGCTGATCCCCTTGGAGCCGGCATCCGCCGGACCCTGGGCGCGGAGCGTGACCGTCCCGCCGGTGACGACCGCATCGGTCGCCGCCGAGATCCCGTCGTCGCCGCTGGTCGCGGAGACCGTGCCGTCCGAGATCCAGACGTACCCGCGGGTGGCGTCCTCGTCGTCGTCGCTCTTGAGCGCGTCGCCGCCGGCCGTGAGATCGAGCGTGCCCCCCGAGATCACGAGCGCGTCCTTTCCGCGGAGCGCGTCGTCGGCGGCATCCACCGTGATCGTCCCCGACGTGATCGCGAGGTCGTCTGTGCTCGCGATGCCGTCGTTGCCGTTCCCCGTCACGTCGAGCGATCCCGAGCCGGTGAGGGTGAGGTCCGCGTCGGCGTAGATCGCGGCGTTGGCTGCAGCGGCGTCGTCGTACGACGAGGCATCCGACATCGTGTTCTGTGACCCGTCGGCGAGGGAGATGACGACGTCGTCGGCGGTCGTGACGGAGATCGCTGCCCCCGCGGTGTTCGCGATGTCGACACCGTCGAGGATGAGCACGACCTGCGCGTCGTCGGGGGCGGCGACGACGACCGCCCCGTCGAGGTCTCCACTCAGGCGGTACACGCCGGCTGCGCCGATCGTGACCGTGCTGCCCGAGACCTCGACGCCGTCGCCGGAGGCCTCGGCGGTCGAGCCCGAGAGAGTGATCTCGACCGCGTCGTCGGCCGTCCAGTCGTCGTCGGCGACGACGGTCGCCTCGTCGTCCGCGGCGAGCACAGCGGTCGCGTCGAGATCGGAGTCGACCGTCACCTGGGCCGCCGTCGAGGTCGCGTCGCCGCTCGACGACGAGGTGTCGCTGCCCGTCGTCGTCAGACCGGTGACGGCGCATCCGGTCAGCAACAGGCCGGCGAGAGCGAGCGGAATGGTGGGAAGGATCAGGCGGCGGCGCATGGCAGCTCCTCGGTGTGGAAGGTGATGGTGGGGGATGAGGCGGCGAAAGGGCCGCGGAGGAGTCGACCCCAGCGGTTGCGGGGGAGGTCGGGGCTGAGCGCGGCGAGCCCCGTGGCGTACTTGCTGACGGAGACCGGACGGTGTCCGGCGCGCCACAGCAGGCGATCGACCGCGGATGCCGACGAGGGCGACTTCGTCTCGAGGATCGCGAGGCCGGGGAGCGTGAATCCGCTTCCGTCGGGGCGATCCCACCGGAGATCGGTGTCGATCGTGGCGCGGGACGACCCGTCGGGGGCGAGGAGCGTCGCACGGGCGTACCGCGTGGTCAGGGTGGCGCCGAGCTCGTCCACGCGACGGGTGTCGACGCCGATCGCCTCGAATGCCGCGGCGACGTCGTCCTGTGCGTCGGGAGTCAGGACCGCTCGGTGGGCGATGTCGTACTCCGACCGCTCCTTGACGGTTGTCCCCCGCGCACCGCGTGTCTTGATCTCGAGGAACGCGGCGTCCGTGTCGATGTAGGTGCGGGTCCGCAGCTTGAACCGCCGGCGCCGGGGACGGGCCGCCATGTGGAAGCTCAGCAGATCGGGGGTGTCGAAGTAGACCGACTCGTAGGCGAAGCGGCGCGCTCCGCCGATCTCGAGGATCCGGGTGCGATCGTCGACGCGGGCGAGGAGGTCCTCCAGGGCCGGCTGCGGGATCACGTACTTGCGGTCCACCCGGGCGAGCAGGGCCGCCTCGGCGACCATCTCGTCGAGCTCGACCGCCTCGAAACGGGTGAGCGCGTCGGCTGCCGCGGTCATCGTGCGACTCCCGCGGTGAGGCGGACGTCGGCGCTCGCCCGGAAGCGCACGTCGACGAGCGTGGTGTCGTTCACGAAGTCGAGTTCCTGCACGGTGAGCGAGGTGACCTCGCCGCCGACGCGCTCCGCGATCATCGTCCGGAGGGTGGTCTCATCGGACTCGGCGCGGTCGAGGCGGACGATCTGGTGCCGGCTGCGCGAGAGGATGCGCGGGTGGTCGGCTGCCCACAGGACCGCGAGGATCAGGGCGATGAGCGCCGTGACGGGACGGATGTCGGTGGTCGGCAGCCCCGCCATGAGACCCATCGCGAGCGCGGCGAAGTAGTACGCCACTTCGCGCTGCGAGATCTCGGACGACCGCAGCCGGATGATCGACAGCACGCCGAACAGTCCGAGGCCGAGGCCGAGCGCGACTTCCGCCGTCCCCAGCACGCTCGCGACGGCCATGACGCCGACGTTGACGCCCAGGAACGCGACCACGAGGTCGCGGCGCCGGTGGCGTCGGTAGTAGAGCCCGAGGCTGAGGACGAGGGCGGCGGCGATGTCGATCGCGATGAGCAGGATCGAGGGGATGGTCATGGGTTCCTCCGAGGACGTGTGGTGACGATCTCCATCCGAGTCGCCGCACCTTCACCGTTCATAAGAGGCGCATTCACCGCCGATTCGAGCGGTGCGGGCGCCGGAGTGCGGGAGAAGACGACGCGGCGCTGGATCAGGTAGCCGAGGGCGAACAGGGCGGCCTCGGTCGCGACCTTGGCGGGCACGAGTCCGAGCCCGAGCGCGGTGAGGCCGCTCATCCACGCGACGTTCGTGGCGAGGAGCACGGCTGCGAGCGCGGCATAACGACCGGCTTGTCGCAGCAGCGGTCCCCGCGCCTCGCCTCGGAACACCACCCGCCGGTTGACGGCGAAGTTCACGCTCGCGCTCACGACGCGGGCCGCGATGATCGAGGGCACGAGTGCGCCGGTCACGGCGTGGAAGACCAGCAGGAGGACGGCGTCGAGGGCGAACGAGGCCAACGACGATGCGGCGAACAGCACCAGCGGCATCCCGACCCTCAGGGTGTCGATGATCGGGCGGAAGTGACTCGACGCGTTGCCGGCGAGATAGACGGTCTCGATAGGGACCTCGAGGGTCCGCCAGCCGTCCCGACGACAGCGCAGGAGGATGTTCTGCTCGTACTCGAAACGGTCTCCCCGCTGCGCGCGCAGCCACGGGAGCATGACGGCGGGGATGCCGCGCAGCCCCGTCTGCGTGTCGGAGAGGCTCCAGCCGGCCGACGCCCGGAACGCGGCGCGCGCGGCCCAATTGCCGATCCGGCTGCGGAGGGGGTTGCCGGGGCGATCGACCTCGCGGCATCCGAGGACCATCGCGGGGTCGCCGCCGGCTTCGGCAGCGACGGTCGCCTGACCGACGCGGACGATGTCGCGCGCGGTGTGCTGGCCGTCCGCGTCGGCGGTGACGACCGCGTCGCCGGGGAAGGCCTGCGCGGCATGGCCCAGGCCCGTGCGCAGGGCCGCTCCCTTGCCGCGGTTGCGGACGTGGCCGAGCACGGTCGCGCCGAGGGACGCCGCCTCGGCGAAGACGGCGTCGTACGCCGGCCCGCTGCCGTCGTCGACGAGGATTACCGGGGTGCCGGGTGCGGCGGACGCGAGATCGCGGAGGAGGTCGAGCAGGGCATCGCCGGGCTCGTATGCGGGGATGAGGACGACCACCGGCTCACTCCCCGATGTAGAGGATGTCGCTGGTGCCGCGTTCGCCGCCGTTGGAGGGCTGGTTCACGACGTCGCCGTCGAAGTACATCGTCGACGAGCCGCCCCCGTCGAGGTTGTATGCGGTCTCGGCGCCCAGTCCGGTCATGATGTCGGCGAGCTCGGTCAGGGTGGCGCCGCGGCTGTATCCGTCGGCGCGGCCGTCGACGACGACGAAGACGAGGTGGTTGTCGTCGATGACGCCGACGGCGGTGCGCGGCTGTTCGCCCTGGATGGAGTGGTTGCCGACGTTGGTGTCGACCTCGACGTCCTCGATGCCGTCCACGGTCGCGCCGTCCTCGACGATCGCAGGACCGAAACTGAGGGTGTTCCAGACGCCGTCGGCCAGGAGCTCGTCCGCGCTCGTCGTGGTCTCGTCGTACACCCGGACGGTGCCGTCGGCGTAGAAGGCGAGCCCGGTCCGGGCGGGGGAGTCGCGGTAGACGACGCCGTTGCGGATGACGATCCCCGTGTCGCGGAACCCGTAGTAGTCGCCGTTGATCGCGAACACGGCGTCGTTGTCCTCGGCGATGCCGCTCGTGGTCTCGGTGATGTTCTCGCCGAACTGGTCCTTCGCGAAGGCGGACCGCAGGCGGGTGGCATCCGCGAGGACGACGTCGGCGACGTAGTACGTCAGGGTGTCATCGCCCGAGCCGGTCACGACCTGCGAGACGGTGACGCTCGTCTCGCCGTCGGAGTAGGTGTCGCCGTCGACGGTCCCGGCGGTGGACGCTGACCCGGTGGTCGGGGTCGCGGTCGAGTTCTCGGCCTCGTAGGCCGAGACGTCTGAGATCTCGACGTGTTCGATGAGGAAGCGGTCTGCGGCCCACGCCGTCGCGCCGCCGACGGCGAGCGCGAGGGCGAGGCCGCCGGAGAGGAGGGCGGTGCGGACTCGGCGGGGTCTGGTGATGTGCGGCATCCCTCAGGGATACGGATGCGGCATCGGGCGGACGTTGACCGATCCTGAGAACGGCATTAACGGTGGCGGCGCCGGCCGACTGCCATGATCGAGCCGTGGGGGAGACGATGGTCGCGGAGCGACTCGAGCCGGTGCCGGAGAAGAAGCGACGGGAACCGCGTCGTCGGGCCCTGCTGATCGCCGCGATCGCGGTCGGGGCGATCGCCGTGGTGGTCGCCGGGTGGTAGATCGCCGCATGGACGGCGCTCGGCGCGGTGCGGATCGTCTACGACGCCCGTCCGGTCGCCTGCGAGGGTGCCGAGGTGACGCTCGACCCGCCGGGGGCGTCGGACGAGTTCCTGAGCGACGGCGGTTTCGCGGGGGACGAGACGTTCTACTCGCCCGTCGTGGGGGTCGAGCCCGGGATGACCTGCGGGGTCCGGTTCTTCGTCGTCAACGACGGCTGGAGCGAGGTCGATGCCCGGGCCGTCGCGCTCCCGGGGATGCAGGAGGAGTTCGTCTCCCTCATCCGGCCGACGATGGTGAATCCGAACGGCCAGATGAGGCTCGCCGACACCGACGACGCGGCGGTCTTCGCGATCGAGGGCATGCCCGTGCCCGCCGGGGATCAGCAGTCCTTCACGGTCATCCTCGAGGCGAACGCTGAGGATGCCGCCGGCTACGAACAGTGCTCCGGTTTCATGCCGAGGCCGCCCCGGGTGACCGTCTCGGCGCTCGGCGTGGAGCGCACCGTCGCATCGCCCGAGGATTCCGGCATCTGGTACTCCGACGGCGCGCGCAGCGACTGCGACTGAGGCCGCCGCGAGAGACGTTCGCGTAGCGTGGAGCGGTGACCGTCGGCATCCAGCTGTCCCCGCTCGCCGAGATCCCGGCGACCACCCTCTACCGCATCCTCTGGTTGCGGGTGAGCGTGTTCGTCGTCGAGCAGGGGGCCGCCTACCCCGAGCTCGACGGCCGCGACATCGAACCCGGCGCGATGATCGCCTGGGCCGAGGAGAACGGCGAGGTCCTCGGAACGCTGCGCCTGCTCGACGAGGCGCGCCGGTGGCGGATCGGCCGCGTCGTCACGAGCGCAGCTGCCCGCGGACGCGGCGTCGGTGCCGACCTCATGCGGCGAGCGATCGACCACGCCCTCGCGCAGGATGCGTCCCGCCCCTTCGTCCTCGACGCGCAGGAGCACCTGGCCGAGTGGTACGGCCGGTTCGGTTTCGTGGTGAGCGGCCCGTCGTTCGTGGAGGACCGGATCGCCCACGTGCCGATGACGCGCACCCCGTAGGCAGGGCCGTCGGCCGGGCGTAGTCTCGCGCCGTGCGCCCCCTCCGCTTCTCGACGAACGTGACCCTGGACGGTTGCATCGACCACCGCGCCGGGAATCCCGACGCCCAGACCCACGCGCACGCCGCGCAGCAGATCGCGCGGGCCGACGCCCTCGTGCTGGGTCGGGTCGTCTACCGGATGATGGAGGAGGCCTGGCGGCCACCCGCGTCCGAGGGGAGACCGGACTGGATGCAACCGTTCGCCCGGACCATCGACGCAGCGAAGAAGTACGTGGTGTCGTCGACGCTGCCGGCCGTCGACTGGAACGCCGAGCTCCTGGCGGGCGACCTGCGCACCGAGGTCGGGCGTCTCAAAGCGATACCCGGGAAGGGGCTGTACACGGCGGGTGCGACGCTCGCGACGACCCTCGCCGGGTGGGGTCTCATCGACGAATACACCTTCGTCGTCCACCCTCGGATCGCCGGTCACGGTCCGCGCCTCTTCGAGGGCGTGGCGGAGCCCCTCGACCTGGAGCTGGTCGATCGTCTCGCCTTCGATTCGGGCGTGGTGGCGGAGACCTACGTGCCGCGCCGCTGACTCAGCCTGAGCCCCATCACCTGTCGACCGTCGCCCTAGGGGCCGAGGCTCCGGCATCCGCGCGGCGCCAGCCGGCGGCATCCCTCACCACCGCCCCGCCCCGCTCGAACGCCTCGAGCCAGCCGGTCATCGGCCACTCGCCCCACCGGCGGTGGAACAGGGCGCCGTTGCGGAGGATGTCGTCGACGTGCTGCCACGGCGGCGAGGTCGTCGGGTGGTACTGGTGGTACGCGTGCGCGCCGCCCGTCCAGACGAGCGGGATGCCGCGCGATCGCATCCGGAACGCGAAGTCGGTGTCCTCGCCCCCGTATCCCTCGTACTCTTCGTCGAACCCGCCGACCCGACGCCACGTGTCCGGCGTCAGCGCGAACGAGAGCGACCAGAACAGCGCGTACTCCTCGGGCACCGCCGCGCGTTCCGCGTCGTCCGCGGGCATCGGCCGTGCCGCATGGGGAGAGGTGAAGGCGACGAGGTCGGCGGGGTCGGATGCCGCGACCCCCTCGGCGAGGTAGGTCACCGGTCCGCACAGCACAGCGCCCGCGTGGCGCGCGGCGGCATCCCGGTATCGGCGCAGCAGGTCGGGACCGGGGATGCAGTCCGCGTCGAGGAAGACGAGCAGGTCGGCGTCGCCGGCGGCGAGCGCCCCCGCGTTCCGGCCAGCGGCCAGCCGCAGCCCGTCCCGGCCGGGCGGCACCCGGACGATCACCTCGGCGTCGAGCTCGGGCGGTGCGTCGTCGCCGATCCAGACGACGACACGGCGGGCGCCGGGCGCCCCTTCGAGCGCCCGCAGCTGTGCGCGCAGGTGGTCGACGCGTCCCGCGGAGCACAGGCTCACCACCGCGACGCTCATCGCCGGCCTCGCACCGTGTCGCTGATCGCGGCTGCGGCGCGCTGGGGTGCGCCGGCGACCTCCCAGCGCTCCCACTCCGGGCGCGCCGTCGAGGCCCGGTCGATCAGCTCCGGCCACTGCGCGATCGTCGGCCACTCGTCGGCGACCTGTGCCAGGCCCGCGCGGCGCAGCGCCCGACCGGTCTCGCGCTGCTCCTCGAACGGTCGCTCCTGGGGAACGACGATCGCCGGCGCGTGTGCCGCAGCGAGGTCGGCGACCGCGTTCTGACCGGCCCACGAGACGACGACCGCCGCCGAGACGAGGGCCTCCCACGGGTCCTCCGCCCAGGCGCCGCCCTCGCCGAGCACCCGCCACCGCCGGCCGGTCGCCTTCTCGGCATCCCGGATCGCCGCCGGTCCCACGGCCGACCCGCCCGACCCGGCCAACAGGACGACCTCGTCGGTGCGGGTTCCGCCGGCCCCCCGTGCGGCGAAGCGGCTGATCCCGCCGGTGTGCACGACCTTCTCGCCGAGCGCCTCGAGGTGCGGTGGCGACAGGATGCCGCGGGCCCACGGCGCGAGGACGGTGTCGGCGGCCGCGAATCCGAGCATGTGCGGCCGGTCGACGCGGTGACCCGGCTGCGTCACGACGACGGTGCGAAGGCCGAGCAGGCGGGCGAGGAGCGTCACTTCCACAGAGGTGTCCACGACCATGCAGTCCCATCGGCGCTCCGCCGCGGCGGCCGCGATGGTCGCGAGCCGGCCGCGGTGGCCGACGTGCCCGATCGGAGCCCAGTGCAACATCCCGCCGACGGTCGGGTCGACCGGCTCGCCGCCGTCGTCGTCGCGGTCGAGCACCGTCCAGGTCCAGCCGGAGGGCAGAGCGCGGGGAGCGGGGAGGCTGCTGACGCAGTCGACCTCGGCCGCCAGGTGGGGGGCGATCGCGAGCAGGCGCGTGACATGCCCGCGTCCGTGGTGATGGACGTACCAGCCGAGGCGGGGGATCACGCGGCGCTCTCCGTCTCGAGCAGTCGCGCGAAGCTCGCCTCGAGCGCGTCGATGCGGATGTCGAGCGAGAAGCGGCGCTCGGCGGTCTCGCGGACTACGGCGCGGAACGCGGCATCCTTCCCGCTTGGGAGCATCGCCGCGGCGCGTTCCGTCATCGCGTCGACGTCGTCGGCGGCGACCAGCTGCATGCCCATCGTCGCCGCGGCGATCTCGGGCACGCCGCCGACGGCGAACCCGACGACGGGCGTCCCGCACATGAGCGCCTCGGGGCCGACGAGCCCGAACGGTTCGGCCCACGCCGGCGTCGCGAGGGCGAGTCCGCTGCGGCCTACGAGGTCCGCCAGCGGCTCAGGGGCGAGCTCGCCCGCATAGTCGATACAGCCGCCCAGCCGGGGGAACACGACATCGCGGGCGTACTCCTCGTCGCCGATCCGGCCCGCGATCACGAGGCGCCGCCCGAGACGGCGGGCCACCTCGACGGCCACGTGCGGGGCCTTCTCGGGCACAATCCGCCCGAACCAGACGAGATCGTCCCCGCCGGGTCCGAGCGCCCACGCTCGGGGGTCGACGCCGTTCGGCAACAGCGTCGAGGGGACACCGGCGGCGTCCCACTGCACCTTCGTGTGCGTGCTGACCGAGAGGAACTGCGACCCGTCGCCCGCCGCGGCGACGTGCGCCTCGACGGCGTCGAGGTCGACGGGCGTGTGGAGGGTCGTCACCATCGGGATCCCGAGCTGCGCGGCCCGTTGCAGCGGAAGGGGGTCGAGGCAGTGGTTCGAGACGACGTCGTAGCGCTCCGGGTGCGCCGCGACCGCGTCGAGGGCGAGGCCGAGGGCCGGCAGGCTCACGCGGCGGTAGCTCGAGGGCCAGGTCGTATCGGTCGGTCGAGCGCCCTCGGGCCACACCACCGGCGGCAGGCGGAACTCGCGCGCGTCGGGCAGGAAGTCCGACCCCTCCGGCGCGATGAAGGTCACCTCGTGGCCGCGACGACGGAGAGCGTCGACCTCGGCCCAGACGGCGGATTCGAGGCCGCCGGCGTGCGGGCGACGGATCGGGAACCGCAGCGGGGCGATCACGACGATGCGGAGCGGGCGGGCGCTCACGCGGTACGGCCTTCGAGCGGGTGCGTGCCGTCGAGCAGGCGCCGGTAGAGCTCGGCGTGATGCTCGGCGATCGCGGCATCCATCACAGACCGCACTCCGCGTCGCTGCTCGACGAGCGCGTCGCGCGCGGGACTCGCGGGGCGCGACGCGGGCGCACTCCACAGCGTCCCGAGCGCGGTGGCGAGCTCGGCCGGATCCGTCCGTGAGAACGAGGCGACCGTACCGTCGTCGTGCTGCTCGGCGAAGAACCCCACCCGCGGGGCCGCGACCGGGACGCCCAGATCCCAGCACAGCTCGAGCCACCCCGAGTGCGTTCCGTGCCGGTACGGCAGGACGCACGCGTCGAGCCGCGCGAGCGCGGCGAAGAGCTCATCGTCCGCGAGGCGCTCGTGCTCGACGAGGTCGAGGGCATCGGATGCCGCGCACAGCTCGCGGACCTCGGCGGCGGCATCCGCGTCGCGCACCCGGTGGTGCAGGCGCACCTCGCCGCGGACGTCGTGGCCCGCATCGCGCAGTGCCCGGAGCGCTGCGCCCAGGACTCGGACGGTGCCCGGCCCGTCCACACCCGGACGCAAGTCCTTCAGGTGCACGCCGACGACGCGTCCCGAGCCGACGGCCGGTTCTATCGCGGCCGACCGGGGGAGCACCGACGGGTGCGGGATGACGGTGGCACGACGCCCCCAGCGCTCCCGCACCGTGCGGGCGGCGCCCACCGTCAGCGTCGTGACGGCGTCCGCGCCGACCATCAGCTCGTCGAGCTGAGCGAGATATGCGGAGCTGTCGCCGAGCTGGGGGTGCTCGAGGTCGTGGAGCGTGAAGACGACCGGCCAGCCGACGGCGTGGGCGGCGTCCAGGCATGCGGTGAGGTGCCCGGGTGGGAACGACTCCGTGCCGAAGTGGATGTGGAGGAGCGACGCCTCGTCCGCGTACGCGCCGATCCACGCCGGGTCGAGAGCCGCCGGTGGCCACCAGACGGCAGGATCCGTCCCCGGAGCGACGGGATCGGCGAGCACGGTGACCCGGGGATCGGCCGTCGCACGCTGCACGTACGGATGCCCCGCCGGAATCGACACGATCGTGATCGAGGCGGCAGACTCCGCATCCGTCGTCGTGCCGATGCGCATGGTCGTGTCCACAGATCTCCTTCTGACGCCGTCGCGCCGACCAGGGGTGTGGGTGCGTCTTGACGCCCCGACCGTACGCAACGAATCGTCCCAGGCGAGGGGGCTTGACCCCGTGCTCACCGCCGGATATCCATGCGAGGTGATCTCTGCTCCTCCGCTCCTGCTCGTCCTCGGTCCCGAAGGGCACGGCGTCACCCGTTACGGCCGGGATGTCGCCGACGCGGTCCTCGCCCGCGACGCCGGTGCGAGGGTGGTGCAGGTCGCAGACGTCGCGGCCGGCGATCGGGTGCTCGCCGAGGTGGATGCCGGTGCACCCGTCCACCTCCACGCGACGGATCGGCTCTTCGGCACCACGCCCGAGGACGCCGCCGAGGTCGTCGAGCGCTGGGCGCGGCTCAGCCGCCTATCGCTGACGCTGCACGACGTGCCGCAGCCCTCCGACGGCACCATGTTCGAGCGTCGCCGCACCGCATACGCCCGCATGATCGCCGCCGCGGAGCGGGTCGCCGTCAACAGTCGCCACGAGCAGCTGCTCATGGCGGAATTCCTTCCCGGCACTGCTCCGGCCCACGCCGTCGCCCTGGGTACGCGCACGGGTGTCGCGCGCGTTTCGTCGGTCGGCGCCGACCGCGACCTCCGCGTCCTCATCGCCGGCTTCGTCTACCCCGGCAAGGGGCACCGACCCGCGGTGGTCGCCGCCGCACGCGCCGCCGAGACGCTGAGGTCCCGCGGGGAGGACGTGGGCGAGGTCGCCGTCCGCGCGATCGGGGCCCCCTCGCGCGGCCACGAGGACGACGTCCTCCGGCTCCGCAATGAAGCGGCCCGCCTCGGCGTCGCATTCGAGGTGACCGGGTTCCTGGACGACGCCGCGTTCGGCCGCGAACTGGTCGCCCCCGGCATCCCCCTCGCCGCGCATGAACACGTGTCGGCGTCCCGATCGATGCTCGACTGGGTCGAGGCCGGTCGCCGCCCGCTCGTCGTCGACTCCCGCTACGCCGCCGAGATGGACGAGCTGCGTGCCGGGACCATCGCGCGCTACACCGCCGATGCGCTCGCGCCGCGGCTCGCCGACGCGTGGCTCGATCCGGCCTCCACCCGACTGGCTGCGGGAACGTCGCTCGCCCCGACGCTCGACGACGTCGCGACGTCCTACCTCGCCTGGTGGGCGAGCGCGTGACGCCGCGGGGGATCGCCCTCCCCGGCAACCGCTGGGACCTTCTGGACGGACGTCGACCGGATGCCGCGCCCACCGTCTCGGTCGTCGTGGCGCACTACGAGCAGCCCGAGCAGCTCGCACGCTGCCTCGCCGCTCTCGGCGGCCAGGACCACCCCCGCGACCGTCTCGAGGTGATCGTCGCCGACGACGGCTCCACCGAGCCGCCCCGGGTGCCCGAGGGCGTCCGGCTGGTGCGCCAGGCCGACGAGGGCTTCCGCCTTGCGGCCGCCCGGAACCTGGGGGCATCCCACGCGACCGGTGACGTCCTCGTCTTCCTCGACGCCGACACGGTCCCCGAACCCGGTTTCATCCGGGAGCTGACACGGATGCCGGGGCTCGCCCCAGACGTGGTCGTCGTCGGCAGGCGGCGCCACGCCGATCTCACCGGTGCCGCCGTCGTCGCCGACATCCGTCCCGTCGTCGCTGGGCGCGAGCTGCCCGAACCGGCGTGGCTGACCGACGCCTATCGGCGTTCGCGCAACCTGCTCGAGGCGGACGACCGCAGCTATCGGCACACGATCGGCGCCGTCCTCGCGTGCAGCCGCATCATCTTCGACGCGACCGGCGGCTTCGACGAATCCTTCCGCTCCTACGGCGGTGAGGACTGGGAGTGGACCTACCGGGCCTGGCTGAAGGGTGCGCTCCTGGCCCATGTCCCGCAGGCGGTCGCCTGGCACGACGGCCCGGATGCCGGGGCCCGAGACGAGCACGACCGCGCCCGCCGTAACGCCGAGGCCGTCCTCCTCGCCGATCTCATCCCCGTGCCCGGGTCGCGGCCGCACGGTCGGCCGACCGACCGCGTCGACGTCGCAGTGACGGCACCGCCCGGAGCGTCCGAGGGCGCCGCGTTCGTGAGCGTCGACTCGGTCCTCGCGGCCGTCCCGGGGTCGGAGTGGGTGGACGCCGCCGCCCTCGCCGAGGCCCGAGGGCGCCTGGACCGCGTGCGTGTGCACGTCGAGATCGTCCGGCCCGTGCGCGTCGATCGGATTCTCGGCGACCTCGTCGACAGCATCGCCCGAGACGGGCTGGGCGTCGTCACCGTTCGCGCCGACGACGGCACTGTGCTCCTCCGCATCCGATCGTCGCGTGCCGCCGCCCGGGAGGAGAGGTGGGGCCGGGATGACCTGTTCCCCCGCGCGTCGGAGCGCGTCGACGGGGTCCGGCTCCTGGTCGGCGAGCCCGACGTCGCCGCCTACCTCGGCGGGTGGGGCTGAGTCGCCGAGGTCCTTCCGCGTCGCGTGTCGACGGGGTCTTCGGCATCCGTGTGACGGATCGTGTTGTGCCCACGGCCCGGGTCTGGTTTCATATCGACGGGGACACCGGTCGTGCCCGCCTGGGGAGGCGTGCACACCGGCGACGAATGGGATCGTCGCCGGCGCCGGTCTAACGCACACATCTCTCGCTCGGGGTGTGCGCGACTGGGGAAGAGCATGGGGACAGTGGGGACAGTCGTCGCATCGGCGACGAGCCGTGCGCGCATCGATGCGCCGATCGGCCGCGCTATCGCGCGCGCCCTCGTTCCCATCCGATGGGCGGACGGCTCCGAAAAGCAGCTGTCGGCGGCCGGACCTGATGCGACGCGCGCGCCGGCGCACGACTCCGCAGTGAGTGCCCGACGGCGCGCTGCGACACGACATCGAGATGGCACCGGCGACGGCGCCGTCCGGGCGGCGGCGTGACGCGCCGCGGGACGCTCTTGGGGAGCGTGTACGACATGGGGAAATGTGGGGGGACACACGTGAGCAGAAGACTGAACATCGCCGTCATCGGCGCGGGGTACTGGGGGCCGCAGCTGGCGCGCAATCTGCGCGCGAGCCGGGAGTGGAACCTTGCGGCCATCTGCGACGTCGACATCGACCGCGCCCGCCGGGTGGCTGATGCGGTGGGAGGGGCGCCGGTCACGGCGGAGATCGAGTCGGTGCTCGCCGACCCGCTCATCGACGCGATCGCCATCGCGACGCCGGCCGCCGCGCACCATGCCATCGCCATGGCGGCTCTCGACGCCGGCAAGCACGTCATGGTCGAGAAGCCCCTGGCCGACACGCAGAAACGGGGCACCGAGATGGTGCGCCGGGCATCCGAGCGAGGTCTCGTCCTCATGGTCGACCACACGCAGTGCTACACGCCGGCGGTGATGAAGATGCGTGAGCTGATCGCCGGAGGTGAGCTCGGCGACATCCTGTTCGTCGACAGCGTCCGCATCAACTTCGGCCTCACGCAGCCCGACGTCGACGTGTTCTGGGACCTCGCGCCTCACGAACTGTCGATCATGGACTTCATCCTGCCGGACGGCCTGCAGGCGACATCGGTGGCGGCGCACGGCTCCGACCCGATGAACACCGGCAAATCGTGCATCGGCCATCTCACGATGCCGCTCGACGGGGGAGCGATGGCGCACGTCCACGTCAACTGGCTGAGCCCCACCCGCACGCGTCGCATGGTGATCGGCGGAACGCGCCACACCCTCGTGTGGGACGACCTCGACCCGCAGCAGCGCCTCAGCGTCTACGACCCGGGTGTCGATGTCTCGTCGATCTCTCGAGCCACCGCGCAGGATCGTCGCGCCGCGACCAGCTTCCGCATCGGAGGCATCCGCGCACAGGCCGTCGAGGAGCGCGAGGCCCTCGGGACGGTGGTCTCGGAGTTCGCCGCCGCCATCCGCGAGAAGCGAACGCCGCGCACGAGCGGCGCGGCGGGGCTGCGGGTGCTGTCGATCCTCGACGCGGCCGCCGGCAGCCTCGCAGCGTACGGCGTCCCGCAGCCTCTGCGGCATGCGCGCCGCTCGGCCGGAGTCGCCGCGTGACGACCTCCCCGGCGCCCGGCATCCCTCTCGCCGACCGGGCTCGGGGAATGAGTCCGGTGCGGGATGCGGCCGACCGTGGCTGAGTCCCAGATCGAGGTCCTGGTCCCCTGCCTCGGCCCGCAAGAGGCCGAGGCGGTGGCCCGCGTCGTCGCCGCAGGGTGGATCGCGGAGGGACGGGTGGTCGCCCGGTTCGAGGAGGAGTTCGCCCGCGTCATGCGGGCGCCCTACGCTGCGGCCGTCTCGAGCGGGAGCGCCGCGCTGCAGCTGGCGCTGGTCGTGGCCGGCGTGCGGCCCGGCGATGACGTGGTCGTCCCGTCGCTGGCGTTCATCGCCACGGTGAACGCCGTCCGGCACGTCGGAGCGACCCCCGTGTTCGCCGATGTCAACCCGTACACCGGCACTGTCACGGGGGCCACGGTCGACCGCGCGCTCACCCCGACGACGACGGCGGTGGTCGTCGTCGACCATGCGGGCGTACCCGTCGACCTGGACGACATCCGCTCCGTGACGGATCCCTTCGGAATCGTCGTGATCGAGGACGCCGCGTGCGCGGCGGGCTCGACGTACCGCGCGCAGCCGGTCGGCGCGACGGCAGAGCTCACGGCGTGGTCGTTCAGCGACCGATCCATCCTCACCACCGGCGAGGGCGGCATGCTCACGACCACGCACGCCCGGTGGGCCGCGCGGGCGAAGCGCCTCCGCGAACACGCCGCCGACGCGGCGTCCGGGGGCGACGGTCTGCTGCTGCCGCGGGCCGAGGAGTATGCGGAGGTGGGCTGGGACTGTCGGATGACCGATCTGCAGGCCGCCGTGGGCCTCGTACAGCTCGCCAGGCTGCCCGAGATCCTCCGCCGGCGGCGCGAGATCGCCGACCGTTACCGGCGGGAGCTCGCGGGCGTCGCCGGACTTCGCCTCGTCGCCGATCCTGCGTGGGGCGAAGGCAACGCGCATGACCTCTGGGTCGAGGTCGGAGGAGAGTACCCGCTCGACCGCGACCGGGTGATCGAGGCGCTCCGTGAGGCGGGGGTGTCCGCTCGACGCGGCACCCGGGCCGCGCACCGTCAGGCGCCGTACCGATCGCTGACTCCTCCGGAGGGCCTGCCCGGAACGGCTCGGCTGACCGACGGCACGCTCGTCCTCCCCGTCCATCACGCGCTCACGGATGCCGAGCAGGGCCGCATCATCGCGACCCTGGTCCAGGCTCAGCGTGCGGTCGTGACGGCGGCGGAGATCGGTCGCTGACCGGCGGCATCCTCCGCTGAGGAGTCGAGCCCCGGCGTCGCGTGATCGCGACCGGGGTGCCGGCTCACGCCCGAGTCGGACGTATCGTCATCGATCCATCAGGCGGGCACGGACGGACGGGGGGAGGTCCGGCCGTGCCCGCGTGCGGGTGACGGTTCATGCATCGTGGTGAGCCGAGGATCGGCGGTCGGCCAGAGAGGCCTGCGGTCCCTCGATGAGGTCCCGCGTCGCTGATCGCTTCGGCTCGAGCATGAGCCGCCACATCTTTTCGAGTCCGGCTCGCCCGACCCACCGGGGGGCGTGCGCGGCTCGACCTGTCAGAAAATCCATCACGGTGTCGGCAGCCAGGAGCACACGCGCACCCGTGGCCTGCCCGTAGGTGTCGATCCACTCTTCCTGGGTGGCCCTGTCGACGCAGACGATCACGAGATCCGTGTCGGTGTACCGGAGCTGTTCCGCGATCTCCGCGGACGCGTCCGGTGACGAGACCTGTTCCCGCGTCGGCGTCCAGTGGCCGATGAGTGCGACGCCGGGCCATTCGGCCATCACTCGTCGGTGGAGCGTCTCGCGCTCGTCCGCCGACCCGCCCACCACTGCGACGCGCCACCGCTCGGCGCTCGCCCGGTTCAGGACGTCACCGATCAGATCACCGCCGGCCAGCCGCGGCCACTCCGCGCCGGTCACGCGCTTGGCCCGCGCGGCGACGCGTCCGTCCTCGATCAGGGTCAGATGTCGGATGCCGCCGGCGTCCGGCGCCTCGTGGTGCGGGTGGCCGAGCGTCGCCGGGACGACCGCGAGCGGCGAGAGCCGACGGTCATGGATGGTGTCGGCGATCACGTCGCACGCGCCCTGCGCATCGGTGAGGTGGACGTCGGTGCCCGCGATGCGGACAGTCGGTGGCCCCATCGGCGAGGGCCGCGGAACGACCTGCGGGGCGGCGAGCGGGCCGCGCAGGCGAAGGGTGCGTATCGGCGACGTCACCGCGCGCACGGCCATCAGGCGGCCCGCCGCGTGCGCCGCGCCGACACGCGTGTCGCGCAGTGCTGTCCTGCGTCGAGTGCGCGACGCAGTCGGCGCGCCCCCGTATTCCGTTCTGTCCCCATGAACGTTCCGTCCCCCCAACATCGACCAGGTCCCAGACCTGTGCCCCCAATGCGGATCCGATCCGCTGTCCCCGTTATTGACGCCGGTCCCCGTCGGCGTCTGCGCGGTGAGCCGAACCCCTCGGTCACCGCGCTCTCTCCCCCTGGTCGCTCAGCGACCGACCACGCGTCGCCCCTCACGATGCGTGGGATGAGGGCTCTTCGTACGTGTCCGTTGCGCGAACGAAGGCGTACGAAGAGCCCAGGCAGACATGGTTACGGCCCCCAAGCTCGCCCCCACTTCCTCTGCTGCCGCCTTGTGCCGTGTCAACTCCCCAAAGCCTCTACGGCGGCGATATCGGAACGCTACAGCCGAGTCGCCCGTCCACCAATAGGGGGACAAACCTAATCTGTTGTCCCCCAAACGGGGGACAACTAGGGGATCTGATTAGGGGTTCGTGGAGGCAAACACGGGAGGTCTGTCGACCGGATCGGAGATAACGTGACGGCTGTACATCGAGCGCGCCCACCTGAGGCGCGGGCTCGAATGCCTTTGGGGAGGCTGTTATGTGGGGGAACATCTGGCGTGCCACGATCGTGGTCGCCGTCATCGCAGGGGCCGGCTCGACGCCGGCGTTCGCCGCGGACGGATCGTACGTCCCGAGCAGTCCGCCGGACGGCGGGCTCGACGGATCGGTCGTGCAGGCGCTGTGCGTCGACGAGGCGCCCACGATCGACTACTCGATCGTGCGCGTCACGGCGACGGCGAGTGCGCGCAGCCTCTCGACCGCTGCGACCTCGACGCCGACCGCCGAACTCGTGATCCGGGGGGACGGGCAGGAGATCGCCGTCCCGCTGCCGGTGGATGCCGCGGGTGAAGGCTCCGGCAGCATCCTGTGGCCCGGCGTCGAGGTCTCTGGCGACGGCACCGTCGAGGCTCTACCCGGCTGGGTGCGTTCCGGCGACCAGTGGGAGCCCCGCAACGATGCCGCCGCGTGGACCACGGGCGACGTGACGGCTCAGCTGCGGGTCGGGGGCGAGCGTATCGATGTTCCGCTCGCCTACCCGGCCTACTCCGACGACTGTGCGACGCCGGTCGGCGTCGCGTCAGGAAGCGTCTCCCGCGGGCTGGCGCAGACGGGCGGACAGTGGCCCGTCGCCGCGGCCGTGGGCGGAGCCGCTGCCGTGGTCGCCGGTGTCCTCCTCGTCGCGCGTCGTCGCCGCCGGGTCGAGTCGTGAGAAGGCGCCGTCGACTGATCCTGGTCGCCGGCGCCCTCCTCCTCATCGGGACCGCTGCCGCGGCCGTGCACGTCGGTCGCTCGGCATGGGATCTCAAGGAGGCGCTTGATGTTGCAGGGGATGACGCCGCCATCGCGGTGAAGGCCGTCGGCTCGGGTGACATCGACGGCGCGGAGGCCGCGGCCGACCGGCTCGTCGACGGTATCTCGCACGAGATCCCGGACGACCCGGTCTGGTACGCGGCGGAGGCGCTCCCCGGAATCGGACCGAACCTCTCCGCGGCGCGACGCGCGGCGACCGCGATCGTCGATGTGGCGGACGACGTCGCTCCCGCCGTCCTCGACACGGCACGCGGCCTCGAGGGCGCCGACGCCGCGGGAGCGGTCCGCGTCCTGCGACACGCAGCTCCGGCCCTCACCCGCGCGGCGGCGGCGCGCGACGATGTCGCGGAGGATCTCGCCGACATCGACCGGAACGCCCTCTTCCCGCAGCTGGCGAACGGTGTCGGCCGTGTCGTCGACGCCCTCGACGACATCCAGCCGCTGACGGACGGTGCGGCGCAGGCGGCCGACCTGGTGCCGACGATCCTCGGTGCCGAGGGCGACCGGCGCATCCTGGTCGTCCTGCAGAACACCGCGGAACTGCGTACCGGGGGCGGAATCACGGGGACCTTCCTCGAGCTCCGAGCCCACGACGGCATCCTCACGCTCGGGGCGCAGCGCGACTCCTCGCAGTTCTCGCCGGCGGCATCCCCACTGACGGCGGTGCCCGCCGCGGAGGTGCGATCCCTGGGTGACGGGATCGGCCGCTACGTGCAGAACACGTCGATGACCGCGGACTTCCGGGTGACGGCTCAGCTCGCGTCGGCGTGGTGGCAGAAGTCGGGCGAGACGGCACCGGACGTCGTCGTCTCGATGGACCCCGTCGTCCTCTCCGCGATCCTCGGCGCCATCGGTCCGGTCGAGACGTCTGCCGGCGTCCTCGACCAGAAGAACGTCATCGACAGACTGCTCGTCGAGCCCTACCGGACGCTCGACCAGGACGCCCAGGGACGTCTGTTCTCGGACGCCGCGGCCGCCGTGTTCACGGCCCTCACCGAACGGGCCCGTCCCGCCGCGATGATCCCCGGCCTCGCGGGAGCGGTCGAGGAGGGGCGGATCTCGGTCTGGAGTCGTCACCCCGACGAGCAGAAGGTCCTCGCCCGAACCGCGCTGGCCGGCCCGCTCGCGCGACAGGACGCCGCCGGCCCGAACGCCTTCGCCGCCTACTTCAACGATGCGACGGGCGGCAAGCTCACCCCGTACCTGACGGTGGGACTCGCGACGCGCTCGGGGGTGTGTCGCGCCGACGGTCTCCGCGAGGTGGAGGTGGAGGTGTCCCTCGGCAGCACGCTGACGAAACGGGATGCCGAGACGTTGCCCGTCAGCGTCACCGGGGGCGGGTTCTACGGTGCCGCGGCAGGCGACATCGCCCCGACGGTCACGGTCGTCACGCCGCCGGGATGGTTCGCGGGTGGGGTGACGCTCGACGGCGCAGCCGCGGCATCCGTCGATGCCAGGGAGGACGGCCGTGTCCTCGTCACCCGTCGGGTCGACCTCGCACCGGGGGGATCGCACGTCCTGACGTTCCGATTCATCGCCGGACCGGACGTCCCGTCCGGCGCGGCGACACCCGAGCTCCTCCACACTCCGTTGCTGAAGCGGGTCGACGTCGCCTCGTCGGATATCGGGTGTCCCGCCGCTTGAGGTGAGGCCTCGCACCTCAAGATCTCGCGAATGTCTATTCGGGAAGAGCGCTTTCCTCTAGCATTGAAGCGCCATCCCCCTACGGTTGCCGGGCCGTTCCCCAAGCGGTCTTGACGCGCATTGTCCCCAAACGTGTCCGTCTCTGGCATCCCGGATGGCTTCGCGGACCCCCTCCCGCCGCAGTCCCCACTGAACTGGCCCGAGGGGGTCCGCCCTTTCACGGGCGTTCGTCAGCGGCCTTCGGTGTTGTCCGTGCCGCCGTCCTCGGCGCCGACGATCGCTTGGAGTTTGGCGATCAGGTCGGTACGCGAGGTGGCGCCGATCCGGCGCCGGATGCGTGCGATGTGGTGCTCGGCGGTGCGCGGCGAGATGAAGATGGCCTCGCCGATCTCGGCGTAGGTCATGCCGCGAAGGACGAGGCCCGCCACCTCACGCTCGCGCGCGCTCAGCAGGCCGCTGTCGCCGAGAGCCACGTCGTTGGTCGCGCTCCCTGGTGCCGCGCTCGGGTGGAGCGTCCGAGCGAACGCAGCGAGTCGGATCCCCGTTCGGCGATCGCGCGAGCGCTCCGACAGGGTGACGGCCAGGCGCGCGCCCTCCCACCCGAGGCCCATCTCCGCCATGCGCGACGCGACCTCTTCGATGCGTTCCGCGGCGCCCTCGTCGACCCGGTTGCGCGACCACTCGGTGGCTGCCGCCGACAGGGCCCCCGCAAGTCGCGACCCGCGCGCGACGGCGGAGAGCGTCCGCACCGTCTGCGCTTGCCCGTGCGGGTCCCGCGCGAGCATCGCTCGCTGGAAAGAGGACCACGTCAGGGGCACCGACCACATCAGCGGGTCCCCGAGGCCGTGGAGGATCCCGGTCAGCGTCTCGAGTGCGGGTGCCACCCGCTCGGAGTCGTCCAACACCGGAGCGGTCTCGATGAACTCGCGCAGGGGGTGGAGGAGGAAGAGGTCCGGTTCTACGTGACGGACGTCATCCCGCACCCGCATCCACAGGGCACGCAGCTCGTCGAGCGAACCGTACCGTCGCACGTGGGCGAGCATGACGGCGTCGCGGACGAGGATCTCGCGACTGCTCAAGGGGAGGAACGAGGCATCCACATCCGCCAACCGGGCGGCCGACTCCTCGGGATGCTGCCGGTGCACGGCGACCCACGCGGCCCAGAGCAGCAGCCGCGAGCGCGCCCACGGGCCGCCGTGGTCGTCCATGAGCGCATCGCCGAGGATGTTCGCAGCGGTCTGCAGTTCGCCGAGGTTGATGGCGCCGATCGCGGCGATCACGGCTGGCAGCTCGGGCACCGGGCCGCGCTCCCCGGAATCCCCGTAGGTCTCGCTCGCGCGGATGAGTTCGTCGAACGCGCCGCCAGCCGGCCAGGTGAGCGACGCGGCCAGGCCCCGCATCAGCTTGGCGTGCGCCACCCTCAGCGTCGTCGGGACGCCTCCGGTACCCGCGTTCAGTCGTTCGACCGCGTCGAGCAGCGGACCGGGGTCGCCTATGCCGAACGAAGCCAGGGCCCCGTGTGCGTAGAGAAGGAAGTCGTGACCGGGCTGGGCGCGGTAGGTCATGGCGCTCGCGCGAAGGAATCCGCGCGCACTCCACGCCGAGCCGAGGATGCGGAGCGCTTCGCTGTGATCGTCGCCCTCCGCCGACAGGGCGACGGCGTCGACGAGGGAGGCGGCCTCGTCGATGTCGCCTCGGTCCCACGCCATCCGCGCCTTCCTGAGCGCGATGCGGTTCGGATCCGCCCCAGCGGCGAGCGCCGCGTCGTAGAGTTCCGTGGCTCGGGCGAAGTCGTAGGTCGCGGCCTGGTCCGCGTGAGCCTGGAGGACCCGGGCCAGACGCGCGTCGACGTGGCCGCCGAGCGACGATGCCACCTCGGCATCCAGCGACGGGATCGACGACGTGTCGAGCAGGTCGATCAACTGGGCGACAGGCGTCGTCCGGGTGACGGTCGTCCGGACGATCGGCACGGGGCGACCTCCGCGAAGCAGGAGTCCTTCGGCATGTCCGACGGCGAGCGCGGCCGCCACTGCGTCGTCTGTCGCTGCTGGCAGATCTTCGTCGCCGCCGAGGCTCGCGCGGCGGACGACGGCGGCGACGGGTGGCTCGAGCGTGTCGAGGCGCAGCGCGATCACCTCTCCGACGGCGCGGATGACGCGCTCGTGCGAAGGGTCGCGGCAGTAGCCGTCACCGTGCGCGGCGAGTGCCTGCTTGACGAGCCAGGTCACGGATGCCGCCATCCGGACGATCGCTCCGATGCACCCCGGGTCGATCGACCGGCCGGCCTGCTCGACGGCGCGGACGACGTCTTCGGTGTCGACCTGCCCCACAGCCAGAGCCGGTCTGGACTGCTCGATGCGTCGGATCAGTGCCGTCAGCGCCGGTGTCCACGGCCACGGGCGGCAGCTGACGACGAGTCCCGCGCCCGGGTCGTCGAGGTGCCGGTCGAGGACACGGATCTGGTCATCGGTCAGGAGGTGCGCGTCGTCGACGAAGAGGGTGTCCTCGACGTGCGAGACCCGTCGGGATATCTCGTCGAGGAGGGGGCTCTTGTCGGAACCCGCGGGGCCGACCACCACGAGACGGGCGGGGCGGTTCTCCGAGCTCAGTTCCTCTTCGACGTGGGTCAAGGCGAGTTGCGGCCACAGCAGAAGGGAAGGCGGAAGACCGGCGGACATCGCAGCCAGTGCCATCGCGTTCCCCTTCCCCTGGACGGAACGAGCAGACACCCGTCGACGATGTTCCGGCGTCACACCGCTCACCCGTGCACCCGAGCCCAGATTCGGGTCCGACCCGGGGTTTCCCGCCTACGGCGAGGTTGTGCGAAATCTACCACCGCCCCCACTCCGCGCGGGGCGGAATGTGAAAACAGTGGAGTGTGTGGTATCGGGGTCGTCGAGTGGAAGGCTTGCGGCGCCGTGCGTAGGTCAGGCTCACCTAACCGATTTTTCCTCACCTGACCGGGGAGAAAAGGCGGAACTTAGGCTGTCCGAACCGCGGGGGTCAGCGCGTACTCTCGAGCCACGACCACTGAAGGAGGCTCTCATGAGCACCACTCTCGACGACCTGCCCCGCGTGTCCGAGTGCAATGCCCTCGGCTGCTCGTACAACGACCATTCGCACTGCCACGCCGCCGCGGTGACCATCGGCGGGACGCCCGGTGACGCCGAGTGCGCCACGTTCATCCCCCTCGGCACGAAGGGCGGCCTCGACAAGGTCGTCAGTCACGTCGGCGCCTGCCAGCGCGCCGAGTGCGTCTTCAACTCGTCGCTCGAGTGCACCGCCGCGACGGTGCGCGTGGGGCCCGGAGCGGAGTCGGCCGACTGCCTCACGTACCAGGCCGCCTGACACCCGCCCTCGCGCGAGCCTACTTCGCGATCCAGGCGGCTGCCGGCGCGCTGTGGTGGGTCGCCGTCTTCACGGTGCCGGTCGTCCGTGAGGCGACGCTCGGGAGCATCGATCCGTTCGTGATGGCGAGCCTCGATATCCCTTTCTTCGTGATCGCCTCGGCGATCGCGGCGGCGGGGATCCGCGCCGCCGCCGTCATCGCCATGGGCTGGACGCTGCTCGTCACCGTCTTCCTCGCTCTCTTCGCCGTGGTGACGACGGAGGCGGGATGGGGTGCCGTCCTCATGACCGCGGCGGCCGCGGCATCCGTTGTCGCCGCCACCGTCATCGTCCGCGGGTCCCTTCCGACGCACCGGCTCATGGTGGGCCCCTTCCGGATCCGCCCCGCGTCGCCGGGAGCGACGGTGCGTCGCCACGTCGGAGCGACGGCCCTGCAGATCGTCGTGTTCTGGGGCCTGGCGCTCGGGGTTGTTCCCGCGGTCATCGTCTGGATCGAGACGAGATGGATGCTGCACGTGCCGGTACCTGCCGGGGCGCGTGGCGCCGGTGTCGCCCTCTTCACCGTTGCGAGTGCCGTCGGGTTGTGGTCCGGCGCTGTGATGTCGACGCAGGGTGAGGGCACGCCGCTGCCGATCGCGACGGCGCGGCGCCTCGTGATCCGCGGCCCCTACCGTTTCGTCCGCAACCCGATGGCGGTCGCGGGCATCGCACAGGGCGTCGCGGTCGGGATGATGCTCTCGTCGTGGCTGGTGGTGCTCTACGCCGCCTGCGGCTCCGTCGTGTGGAACGCGGCGATCCGCCCGCATGAGGAGCGCGACCTCGAGGCGCGGTTCGGAGATGAGTTTCTGCGGTACCGGGAGCGGGTGCGGTGCTGGGTGCCGCGTCTGACACCGGTCGCGGTCGATCAGCCCGCGGCTTCTCCGGCGGGGGCCTCCGCCGAGTAGACCTCGACGGCGTCGTCGGCCAGCACGAACTGCAGACGGGTGCCGATGGCGAACTTCTCGCGCAGGGCGGCCGGCGTGGTGCTCGACACCACCAGGCTCGATGCCGGCGCGAAGGGCTCTGCTGCGCAGCTCGTGTACCAGGCTCCCGACCACCCGTCCTCGGGGGAGGCGCTCCAGGCTTCGTCCGGCAGGATCTGCAGGCACCGCGCCTTGACGCCGTCGCCGGTGTCGTAGTGGGCGACGATCGGTGTCATGCCCGCGAGTGCGCGGTAGATGCGGCCGTCCTCGGGTGGAGCGCTCAGGACCTCGGGCCAGGCCCGTTCCGCGTCGAGGGGGAGCGACGTGACGTGGGTGACCTCGACGCCGGCAGGGCTCGTGGCCCCCGCGGTCAGGGTGGGGGAGCTCGCCGCCGCGGTGATGCCGACCGAGAGGGTGGCGACCGCCGCAAGGGATCCCGCCCACGCGAGGCCCGCCAGCAGGCGTCGCCGACCCGCATCGGTGCCGGTAGTTGCTCGTGCGGCGCGGAGGTCGGCGGCGACGGCGGCCGGAACGGTCGGTGCGGGAGGCGCCGACGGTCGAGGTGTCTGCTGTCGGGGTGCTTCTGGAACTCCGTCGACCACGGGCGGGCGATGTCTCTCGTCGCGGGCGCGCGTCTCGAGCTCGGCGAGCCGGCGTCGCGCGGGGGGATCGTCGTCCAGGCCGCCGCCCGGCCCGTACGCTCTGGCCTGCAGCGCGCGCAGCTCTGCGCTCAGGCCGTCGTCCATCAGAGCCCGAGAGTCTCGGGGGCGACGGATCCCGCTTCGGCCTCGACCTCGGCCAGCGACTTGGTCTGCAGGAAGGTGCACAGCATCGAGACCATCGCGAGCTCGCCCGAGAGCTCCAGTGTCCGACTGGCGTTCAGCTTGAGGTCCACCTCGCGCGCCTCGAAGGTGATGCCCCAGTGGATCGACCCGAGAGGCTCGGGCTGGATGTAGGTGAGGGTCATCGAGTCGAGCAGGTTGAGCGCGATGAGACCCGTGTCGAGCCCGTCGGTCCCGTCCTGCGGGATGACCTTGACCCGGTCGCTGATGGGATACCCCAGCGCGGCGAACTCCCCGAGCCACTGCTCGAGCATCTCCTTGCTGTGGAACGGCATGAGCAGTCTCCTGGAGGAACGCCGGATGGGACGCGACCATTATCACCCGTGCGACCTGGGAAGGGCATCCCGCCTAGGCTCGACGGATGGCCATCGGATCCACGATGCACACGTTCACCGTGCACCTCGCCGACGTCGATCGCGGCGTCTACGACGAACTGTCGCTGCGCCTCGCGCGGCATCCGTCCGAGACGGCGGCGAACGTCCTCCTCCGCGTGCTCGCGTACGCCCTCGAGTACGAAGAGGGGATCGCCTTCAGCGAGGGCATCTCGGCGACCGCCGAGCCGGCGGTCCTGGTCCGCGATGCGACGGGTCGGATGACGGCCTGGATCGATGTCGGTGCTCCGGATGCCGCGCGTCTGCACTCGGCCAGTAAGGCGGCCGACCGGGTCGCGGTGTACACCCACCGCGAGCCGAACCGTCTGGCGCAGGCGTGGGCGGGGAAGACGATCCACCGCGCGGCCGACATCCCGGTCTTCAGCTTCGATCGCGACTTCGTGGACGATGCCGCTTCCGCTCTGGAGCGGCGCAGCACACTCACCGTGTCGGTCACCGAGCGGCAGCTCTATCTCGACGTCAACGGCCGGTCCACCTCGTCGGCCATCGCTGAGCAGCGGGTCGGCTGACACCTCCGGTCCGGCGGGATGCGGGACGCTCCAGCCTGTGCAGCCCCTGGCAGTCCCGTGGGGATCGCCGATGCATGCCGCAACGGCGATGCGCCTCCCCGTAGCGTGGCCCTCACGTGGTCGGCATCCGCTGATCGTTTCTCCCTCCGCCCCGGCGGACACCCGATCTCGAGCAGGTGCTTTCATCGCTTCAACCGCCACCGAGTCGCGTCTCGGTCCCGTCCGCCAGACATACGCCGGAACAGCGGAGTTCCCCCCGATGGCGAAAGCGTTCACCGACGTCTCGCGCATCGTCCGCGAAACGGGGTTGCTGCACCGGACCCACGCCTTCTACGTCATGGTCGGCATCGCGCTGACGCTCGCCTTCGGCGGGGCAGTGACCGGATTCATCCTGCTCGGTGACAGCTGGTTCCAGCTGCTCATCGCCGGGGCCCTCGGCATCATCTTCACTCAGGTGGCCTTCCTCGCCCACGAGGCGGCGCACCGGCAGATCCTGAGCTCCGGTCCCGCCAACGATCGTCTCGCGCGCATCCTCGCGGCCGGTGTCGTCGGCATCAGCTACGCCTGGTGGACCGGCAAGCACACGCGTCACCACGCGAACCCGAACCGCGTCGGCAAGGACCCCGACATCGAGATCGACACGCTCTCGTTCATCGAGACGGATGCCGCATCGGCTCGCGGCCTGCGCCGCGCGATCACGAAGCGTCAGGGCTGGCTGTTCTTCCCCCTCCTCACCCTCGAGGGCCTCAACCTGCACTTCCTCGGCCTGAAGTTCCTCTTCACCGAGAAGGACGTGAAGGCGCGCTGGCTGGAGATCGGCATGATCGTCCTGCGTCTGGCCGTCGTCCTCGTCCCGGTGTTCCTGCTCCTGCCCCTCGGCATGGCGTTCGCCTTCGTCGGTGTGCAGCTCGCCGTCTTCGGCGTGTACATGGGCGCGTCGTTCGCCCCGAACCACAAGGGGATGCCGGTCATCGCCCCCGACGCGAAGCTCGACTTCTTCAGCAAGCAGGTGCGCACCTCCCGCAACATCCGCGGCGGCTGGTGGGCCACCTGGCTCATGGGCGGTCTGAACTACCAGGTGGAGCACCACCTGTTCCCGAACATGCCCCGCCCGCACCTGTCGAAGGCTCGCGAGATCGTGCGCGAGCACTGCGCGACCCTCGGGGTTCCGTACACGGAGACGAGCCTCGGCCGGTCGTATGCGATCGTCATCGACTACCTGAACCGCGTGGGCCTCGCCGCCCGCGACCCGTTCGACTGCCCGATGACGGCGGAGTTCCGCCGGGGCTGAGGCTCAGACGGGACCCGCGTCAGCGGGAAGAGCGCCGAGGAACGGTTCGGGATCGAGCCGCTTCCTCGGCGCTTCGTCGATTCTGGCGCGGAGGTCGGCGTCGACACTCCCGACGTAGAGCCAGCCCATCAACAGCTCGTGGTCGGCGAGACCGTGGAGCGCGCGCACCTCGGGGGAGTTGACCGCGAGGCCTGTTCGCCACATGACGCCCCATCCGGCCCGCCAGAGCGCGAGCTCGAGCAGGTGCGCGGCGCCCGCGGCTGTGGCGTGCTGCTCCCAGACGGGCACGGCCGGGTGCGCCTTCGGGCTCGCGACGACCGCGATCAGCAGGTCGGCGCGGAACGGCTTCGTGTTCCGCTCCCCGGGCTCACGGGTGGTGCCGGCGGCGGTGTCGAGCGCGTCGCCGAGGCGGGCGCGGTCATCGCCGCGCAGCGCGAGCAGGCGCCAGGGGCGGAGGGCCTTGTGGTCCGCGACAGGGGTCACTGCGGCGAGCAGCTCGCGCAGCTCGTCGTCGGTCGGAGCACCCGGCCCCACTTTCGCGAGCGACCGCCGCGTCGCCATCGCCTCGAGGACCGGATCGTCGAACGTCGCCATCCCTCCATCCTCGTCGCTTCCGAGGCGGGTGTCGCCGAGGCGGGGTAGCGTCCCGGTCATGACCTGGCCCGCCCATCACCTCTCCCGCACGATCGAGCGCCCACCGCGCGAGGTGATCGCGTTCGCCGGTGACCCCGCGAACCTGCCGCGGTGGGCGGCGGGGCTGAGCTCCGGCATCCGGAACGATGGCGGCCACTGGCTCGCGGACTCGCCCCTGGGGGACATCGAGGTCGCGTTCGTCGGGCCGGTCGAGGCGGGCGTGCTCGATCATGACGTCCGTCTTCCGGACGGCACGGTCGTGCACAACCCGCTGCGGGTGCTGCGCAACGATGCCGGCAGCGAGGTGGTCTTCACGCTGTTCCGCCGTGACGGCGTCACGGATGCGGAGTTCGCTGAGGATGCCGCGGCGATCGAGGCCGACCTCGAGACGCTCCGGGCGGTGATGGAGAGCTGACCGGGCCTTCCCGTGCCGGGGCCGCGGTGTTATCGTTCGACTGAGTTATCAATCGATAACTGAAGCACTCTCCCGGAGGTGCCGTCGACGATGACAGCCCCCACGACGTATCCCGACCTGGTCGCCGAGCTCGAGCGGCGTCGCGCTGAGGCCGCCCGCGGCGGCCCCGAGCGGGCGCGCGAGCGGCACACCGCCCGCGGCAAGCTGCTCGCCCGCGACCGCATCGACACCCTGCTCGACGTCGGCAGCCCCTTCCTGGAGGTCGGTGCGCTCGCCGGTGTCGACCTGTACGACGACGAATGCCCCTCCGGAGGCGTCGTCGCCGGCGTCGGACTGATCCACGGCCGGCACATCATGGTCGTGGCGAACGACGCGACGGTGAAGGGCGGCACGTACTACCCGATCACCGTCAAGAAGCACCTGCGAGCACAGGAGATCGCCGCCGAGAACCGCCTGCCGTGCGTCTACCTCGTCGACTCCGGCGGCGCGTTCCTGCCCATGCAGGACGAGGTGTTCCCCGACCGCGACCACTTCGGGCGCATCTTCTACAACCAGGCGCGGATGTCGCGGGACGGCATCCCGCAGATCGCGGCGGTCCTCGGGTCGTCCACCGCCGGCGGCGCCTACGTGCCGGCGATGAGCGACGAGACGGTCATCGTCCGGAACCAGGGCACGATCTTCCTCGGCGGTCCGCCCCTCGTGAAGGCGGCGACGGGAGAGATCGTCTCGGCAGAGGACCTCGGCGGCGGCGACCTCCACACGAGGGTCTCGGGCGTCACCGACCACCTCGCCGAGAACGATGAGCACGCGCTGCAGATCGTCCGCGACATCGTCGCGACGCTCCCCGCCCCGGCACCGCTGCGCGAGCAGCCCGAGCCCGTGGTCCCTCCCGCCGCCGATCCGGCCACCCTCGTCGACGTCGTGCCGGTCGAACTCACCACGCCGTACGACGCCCGCGAGATCGTCCACCGCCTCATCGACGGCGGTACGTGGCACGAGTTCAAGCGCGAGTACGGCGAAACCCTCGTCACCGGCTTCGCCCGCCTGCACGGACACCGCGTCGGCATCCTCGCGAACAACGGTGTCCTCTTCGGGGAGTCGGCGCTGAAGGGCGCCCACTTCATCGAGCTGTGCGACCAGCGCGGCATCCCGCTCGTGTTCCTGCAGAACATCACCGGGTTCATGGTCGGCCGCGAGTACGAGTCGGCCGGCATCGCCAAGCACGGCGCGAAGATGGTGAACGCCGTCGCGTGCGCGTCGGTGCCCAAGCTCACCGTCGTCGTCGGCGGCTCGTTCGGCGCCGGCACCTATTCGATGTGCGGCCGCGCCTACTCGCCGCGGTTCCTGTGGCTCTGGCCCGGTGCGCGGGTGTCGGTCATGGGCGGGCCGCAGGCGGCATCCGTCCTCTCGACCGTCCGCCGCGAGCAGATCGAGGCGCGCGGCGAGGAGTGGTCGGCGGAGGACGAGGCGGCGTTCCAGGCGCCGATCCGTGCGCAGTACGAGGAGCAGGGGAGCCCGTACTACTCGACGGCCCGCCTGTGGGACGACGGCATCCTGGCCCCCGCCGAGACCCGCGACGCGCTCGGTCTCGCCCTCGACGTCTGCCTCCGAGCCCCCTTCGACGCGCCGGGCTACGGCGTCTTCCGGATGTGATGCGCATGTTCTCGACAGTCCTCATCGCGAACCGTGGCGAGATCGCGTGCCGTGTCATCCGCACGCTGCGGGAGCTCGGCATCCGCTCGGTCGCCGTCTACAGCGACGCGGATGCCGGCGCCCGCCACGTCGCACTGGCCGACGAGTCCGTGCGCCTCGGTCCCGCGCCCGCCGCGCTGAGCTACCTCGACATCGACGCGGTGATCGCCGCGGCCCGCGCCACGGGGGCGGAGGCGATCCACCCCGGGTACGGGTTCCTCTCCGAGAACACCGCGTTCGCCGCGGCGTGCGAGCAGGCGGGGATCGTCTTCATCGGGCCGAGCGCCGACGCCATCCGCACGATGGGCGACAAGATCGCCGCCAAGCACGCCGTCGACGCCCGCGGCGTGCCGACCGTGCCGGGCGTGGCGCGCGCCGGCATGACCGACGACGAGCTGATCGCGGCCGCTCCCGAGGTGGGCTATCCGCTGCTGATCAAGCCTTCCGCGGGCGGTGGCGGCAAGGGCATGCACGTCGTGACGGATGCCGGGGGCCTTCCCGCGGCGCTCGCCGCGGCGCGACGCGAGGCGGGCGCGAGCTTCGGCGACGACACGCTGTTCCTCGAGCGCTACGTCGACACCCCACGGCACATCGAGGTGCAGGTCCTCGCCGACGCGCACGGCACCGTCGTGCACCTGGGGGAGCGGGAGTGCTCGCTGCAGCGCCGACACCAGAAGGTCATCGAGGAGGCGCCGTCGCCGCTTCTCGACGAGACGACTCGGGCCCGGATCGGGCAGGCGGCGTGCGAGACGGCGCGGAGTGTCGACTACCGGGGCGCGGGGACGGTCGAGTTCATCGTCGCCGCCGACCGCCCCGACGAGTTCTTCTTCATGGAGATGAACACCCGCCTGCAGGTCGAGCACCCCGTCACCGAGCAAATCACCGGCATCGATCTCGTCGCCGCGCAGCTGCGGATCGCGGCGGGGGAGCCGCTCGGGTTCGCGCAGGTCGACGTGACACTCACGGGTCACAGCATCGAGGCGCGCGTCTACGCAGAGGATCCGGCCGCCGGCTTCCTGCCGACCGGCGGGCACGTGGTGGCCGTGCGACACCCGGCGGGCCCCGGCATCCGGGTCGACAGCGCCCTCGCCGACGGACTCGACGTCTCGGTCGACTACGACCCCATGCTCGCGAAGGTCATCGCGACGGGCGCCACCCGTGACGAGGCGCGGCGCCGGCTCGCCGCGGCGCTGGGCGACACGGCCGTGCTCGGCTTCGAGACGAACGTGCCGTTCCTCCGGGCGCTGCTCGAGCTGCCCGCCGTCGCCGCCGGCGACCTCGACACAGGGCTCATCGCGCGGGAGCTCGACGGGCTCCTCGCCTCGGACGATCCCGCCGACGTGCTCACCGAGGCGGCGCTGCTGATGGATGCCGCGGTCCCGCGCGCCGACGATCCGTGGCGGCGCGCGGACGGCTGGCGCCTGGGCTCGCCCGCACCGCGACGGTACCGGCTCGCGTCCGGCGGCGAGGAGCGGATCGTGGAGCTGGTCGGCGACGGGGTGATCGTCGACGGCGCGGCGGCCCCGGCATCCGTCCGTCCCCTCGGCGACCGAGTCGTCGTGCGCATCGGGGATCGGAGCGTCTCGCTCGTCGCGGCGGTCGACGGCGACGTCGTCTGGCTCTCGGCGGGCGGACGCGCGCACGAGGTGCGGCGCGTGCGGCTCGACCATCGCCGCGACGCGGATGCGTCGGCCGTGCCCGAACTCGTCTCGCCCATGCCGGGGGTGGTCGTGATGACCTCGGTCGCCGACGGGGCAGAGGTCGCCGCCGGCGACGCGGTGGTGGTCGTCGAAGCGATGAAGATGGAACATGTGGTGAGAGCGGAGGTCGCGGGCACCGTGGCGTTGCGCGTCGCGACCGGCGACAGCGTCGGCCGCGGGCAGACCCTGGCCGTCGTGACCCCGACCCCGGAGGAGGACGCATGAGCGAGGAGACCCCGCGGCGCATCGTGCAGCGCGGACTGTACTTCGACGAGCTCGAGGAGGGCGCCGTCTACGTCCACAGCCCCGGCCGCACCGTGACCGAGGCCGACAACGTGCTGTTCACGACCCTCACCATGAACACGCAGTCGCTGCACCTGGATGCCGCGTGGTCGGAGCAGACCGAGTTCGGCGACCGGCTGGTCAACAGCATGTTCACCCTCTCGACCCTCGTCGGGCTGTCGGTCGCGCAGCTCACGCAGGGGACGATCGTCGCGAACCTCGGGTTCTCGGAGGTGAGCTTCCCGGCGCCCGTCCGCCACGGCGACACGCTCTACGCCGAGACCGTCGTCGCCTCGAAGCGGGAGTCGCGCTCACGGCCGGGCCAGGGCGTCGTCGAGTTCGTGCACACGATGCGCAACCAGCACGACCAGGTCGTCGCGACCGCGCGTCGATCGACCCTCATGCGGATGTCGCCGGGGACGCCCGCATGAGCCTCGGTCCTGCGCTGCTGTTCTGTCCCGCCGACCGGCCGGAGCGGTACGCGAAGGCGCTCGCCGCGGCCGATGCCGTGATCCTCGACCTCGAGGACGCCGTCGCGCCGGCCGATAAAGCCGGCGCCCGTGAGGCGCTCGTGGCGGCGGACGTCGACGCCGCGCGCGTGATCGTGCGCGTGAACCCTTCCCCGACCCCCGAGCTGGCGCACGACCTCGACGCGTTGCGCGGCACTCCGTTCCGGCGGCTGATGCTCGCGAAGGCCGAGGAGACCGCCGAGGTCGACGCGCTCGACGGGTACCGCGTCATCGCCCTGTGCGAGACGCCGCGCGGGGTCGAGAACGCGGGCGCGCTCGCGCGGCATCCCCTCGTCGACGGGCTCATGTGGGGTGCCGAAGACCTCGTCGCGGGGATCGGCGGGCGCTCCAGCCGCACGGGTGACGGCGCGTACCGCGACGTCGCGCGGTACGCCCGTTCGCGCGTGCTGATCGCAGCGGCCGCTGCCGGGATCGATGCCATCGACGCGGTCCACCTCGAGATCGCCGACACCGCCGGGCTCGAGGACGAGGCGCGGGATGCCGCGGCCTCGGGGTTCGCGGCGACCGCCTGCATCCATCCGTCCCAGGTCGAGGTCATCCGGCGTGCCTACGCGGCGACCCCCGACGAGCTCGAGTGGGCCGAGACGGTGCTCGACGAGGCGACGCGGCAGCCCGGGGTGTTCCGGTTCCGCGGCCGGATGATCGACGAGCCGGTGCTGCGGCAGGCGCGTCGGGCGCTGTCGCGATGACCACCTGGCGGGCCACGCAGAAGGCGAACCGCCGCGCGGAGCTCATGACCTCGGCCGCGCGGCTGTTCGCCGAGCGGGGGTTCGCGGCGGTGTCGACCGGCGACCTCGGCGACGCCGTCGGTATGAGCGGGCCGGCCCTCTACCGCCACTTCGCGAGCAAGGAGGCGCTGCTGTGCGACCTGCTGCTCGATGCGAGTGAACGACTGCTCGAGGGCGGTCGCGCGCTGACGGCCTCGGGGGGTGAGGCGCGCGAGGTCTTCGAGGCGCTCATCGCCTTCCACCTCGACTTCGCCACGAGCGACGCGGACGTCATCCGGGTCCAGGATCGCGAGCTCGCGAACCTGCCGGTGGGCGTCAACCAGCGGGTGCGGCGGCTGCAGCGCGAGTATGTCCAGGAGTGGGATCGCCCGTTCGCCGCGCTCCGGCCGGACCTCGACGACGCCGAGCGCGAGACCAGGCTGCTCGCCGCGTTCGGACTGTTGAACTCGACCCCGCACTCGGCCGCGCCGAGCGGTGAGCGGGCGGGCGGCATCCTGGCCGGAATGGCCCGTCGCGCGCTACTCGACGACTGACGCGGGCGGCGATGACAGGATGAGGGGATGCCGCACACCATCGTCCTCACCGGTGCCGGATCGGGCATCGGACAGCTCCTGGCCGAGCGTCTGACCGAGCGCGGAGACCGGCTCGTCCTCGTCGCGCGCGACGCGTCGCGGGCCGCCGACCTGCAGTCCCGGTACCCGGGCGCCGGCGCGATCGTCGCCGACCTCGCGCGGCCCGAATCGCTCGCGGCGGCGGTCGCGGCATCCGATCTTCCCGAGGGGATCGACGCGATCGTGCACGCGGCGGGCGTCGTCGACCTCGGGCACGTCGCCGACCTCACGGTGTCGTCGTGGCAGGACCAGCTCGCCGTCAACCTCGTCGCGCCCGCCGAACTCACGCGGCTGCTGCTGCCGCGCGTGCGCGCCGCGCGCGGGCAGGTGCTGTTCGTCAACTCCGGTGCGGGACTGACCGCCCACCCGCAGTGGGCCGCGTACGCCGCGTCGAAGCATGGGCTCAAGGCCCTCGCCGATGCGCTCCGCGGCGAAGAGGCGGAGCACGGCGTGCGCGTCACGACCGTCTACCCCGGCCGGACGGCCACGCCCATGCAGGCGCAGGTCCACGCGCAGGAGGGCAAGGACTACGACGCGGATGCCTGGATCCAGCCGGCATCCGTCGTCACCGCCGTCCTCACCGCCCTCGACCTGCCCCGCGACGCCGTCATCACCGACCTGTCGGTCAAGCCCGGCCCGCGCTGACGATGCTTCGGGCGGCGACCGTCGAGGATGCCGCGGCGATCGCCGCGATCCACGTCGCCTCGCGCGCCGCGTACTACGGCGAGCACCTCGATCCGGCGGACGCGGCGCGCGATCGCGAGCCGATGTGGCGCCGACTCGTCGCTGAGGACGGGCGGGTCACCGTCGTCGCCGAGGACGAAGGGCTGACGGGGTTCCTGCACGTGCGGCTCGGGGAGACCCTCGAACTGGTGAGCCTGTACGTCCTGCCGGAGCTGTTCGGTCGCGGGGTCGGGTCGGCACTCCACGACCGGTTCGAGGAGATCCGCGGCGGTCGCCCGGCCGAGCTCGAGGTGTGGGACGGCAACGCACGGGCGAAGGCCTTCTACGCCGCGCGCGGCTGGCGGGCGACCGACCGCACGCGCGACGGCGTCACCGGCATCCCGTTCGTCACCTGGCGCCTCGGCGGCTGACGGCGCCCGCCCCCGGAGATCAGACCCGGACGACGTTCCGTATTCAGTCCGAGACGCAAGCTGCGGGCCACCCCGCGCCGTGGTTCCGGGAGTCCGGAGCCCGCAGCACCACTCGGGACTGAATATCGAACAGGCTCCGCCCGGCAGGCCGGTGATGTGCCGAGTGCAGGTCGAGTGCCCGATCCGGGTGGGGCGGTGACGCCTCCGCGGCCTCTCGTCCTGTGCTCGTCACGCGCGGCGAGAACCGGCGGGTCAGGAGACGGCCTGCGGGTTCGCCAGCACGCCTTCGAAGACCGCCTCGGCGGCGCCGATGAGCAGGCGGTGCTCGGCCAGGGCGGCCGGCAGGATCTGCAGATCCTCGCCGCAGGCCGGCATCGCCTGAGCGCGGACGGCGTGCAGGAGCGCATCGACGTCGAGGTCCGCGAGCACCGCGAGGAACCCGCCCAGCACGATCGCCGAGGGGTTCAGGACGTTGACCGCGTTCGCCAGCGCGGTGGCGAGGATGCGGCGCTGCCGGTCGACCTCTCCCGCGACCGACGGGGTGTCGATCCGCGCCGCGAGGGCCTCGCCGAGGTCGCGGTCGTCGCCGCGGCCGAGGCCCACGACCGACAGGAGGCGTGCGCGGCTGACCTCGTCCTCGAGCACCCCGTCGCGGGCGCGGCGGTCGGCGAGGGTCGCGATGCCGGGGCGGTTCTGTCCGATCTCGCCGGCGTAGCCGCCGGCGCCGACCACCGGCATCCCGTTCACGATGATCCCGCCGCCGATGCCGCTCGCACCGCCGTTGAGGTAGAACGCATGGTCGATGCCGCGCGCGGCGCCGAACAGATGCTCGGCGATGGTGCCGAGGGTCGCATCGTTGCCGACGACGACCGGGATGCCGGTGGCCGCCGCGACGAGGTCTCGTAGGGGCACGTCGACCCAGCCCAGGTGGGGCGCGTCGCGGACGAGCCCGTCCTCGATGCGGACGAGCCCCGGGACGGCGAGGCCGACGCCCAGGATGCGGGAGCCCGCGAGCTCGCCGCGGCGCCAGGTCGCGATCTGCTCCGCGACGAGGTCGGCGGTCGCCTGCGGGGTGAGGAGGTGGTCCTGCGGCAGGACGACGACGGCGCGGATGTCGCGGTCGAGGCCGACGGCGGCGATCTCGAGCGCATCGACCTCGGGGTTGACGGCGATCGCGACGACGGCGGGGTCCACCGCGACGACGGGGGAGGGCCGGCCGACCCGGCGCGACGGGTCGGGAGCGCGCTCGGCGACGAGGCCGAAGGACACGAGCGAGCCGACGAGATCGGCGACGGTCGACCGGTTGAGCCCGGTCGACTCGGTGAGGGCGGCGCGCGACTGCGGGCCCTCGCGGTGCACGATGCGGAGGATGCTGCCCAGGTTCGCGCGCCGCACGGATTCGACGGTTCGCCCCTGATCGGTCACGGACCCCACGATAGCCACCGGAAGGGGTTTGTCGCGGCGGCGCGCCTGGTATACGTTGCTGGCAACAACATTTTGTCCGGCTCGCGAAGGAGCGTCATGGTCACCCCCACCCCCGCAGACAAGTTCAGCTTCGGCCTGTGGACCGTCGGCTACAACGGCACCGACCCGTTCGGCGGCCCGACCCGTCACCCGCTCGACGTCGTCCACGCGGTCGAGAAGCTCGCCGAGCTCGGCGCGTACGGTCTCACCTTCCACGACGACGACCTGTTCGCCTTCGGATCGAGCGACGCCGAGCGCCAGCGTGAGATCGACCGCCTCAAGGGCGCCCTCGACTCGACCGGCATGATCGTCCCGATGGTCACGACCAACCTGTTCAGCGCGCCCGTCTTCAAAGACGGCGGCTTCACCGCGAACGACCGCGACGTGCGCCGGTTCGCCCTCCGCAAGGTGTTCCGTCAGCTCGACCTCGGTGCCGAGCTCGGCGCCAAGACCTTCGTCATGTGGGGCGGCCGCGAGGGCGCGGAGTACGACTCCGCCAAGGACGTCCGCCAGGCGCTCGAGCGCTATCGCGAGGCCGTGAACCTGCTCGGCGACTACGTCACCGACAAGGGCTACGACATCCGGTTCGCGATCGAGCCGAAGCCGAACGAGCCGCGCGGCGACATCCTGCTGCCCACGCTCGGTCACGCGATCGCGTTCATCGACTCGCTCGAGCGTTCCGAGCTGTTCGGCGTGAACCCCGAGGTCGGCCACGAGCAGATGGCGGGCCTGAACTTCACCGCCGGCATCGCCCAGGCGCTGTACCACGGCAAGCTCTTCCACATCGACCTCAACGGCCAGCGCGGCATCAAGTACGACCAGGACCTCGTGTTCGGCCACGGCGACCTGCACAACGCGTTCTCGCTCGTCGACCTGCTCGAGAACGGCGGCCCCGGCGGCATCCCGGCCTACGACGGCCCGCGTCACTTCGACTACAAGCCGAGCCGCACCGAGGACGAGACCGGCGTCTGGGAGTCGGCCGCCGCCAACATGCGCACCTACTTGCTCCTCAAGGAGCGCGCGCAGGCGTTCCGTGCCGACCCCGAGGTTCAGGAGGCGCTCGCCGCCGCGAAGGTCGACGACCTGTCGACCCCGACGCTGAACCCGGGGGAGAGCTACGACGACTTCCTCGCCGACCGTTCGGCCTACGAGGACTTCGACCCGAGCGTCTACCTCGGCGGCAAGGGCGCCGGCTTCGTCCGCCTGCAGCAGCTGGCGACCGAGCACCTGCTGGGCGCGCGCTGACGTGACCCTCGTGATGGGCGTCGACTCGTCGACGCAATCCTGCAAGGTCGTCATCGTCGACGTCACGACCGGAGCGATCGTCCGCTCCGGTCGTGCGTCGCACCCCGACGGCACCTCCGTCGATCCCGAGGCGTGGTGGTCGGCGCTGCAGAGCGCGATCGCGGATGCCGGGGGCCTCGACGACGTCGCGGCGTGGTCGATCGGGGGCCAGCAGCACGGCATGGTCGCGCTCGACGCCTCCGGCGCGGTGGTGCGCGACGCGCTGCTGTGGAACGACACGCGCTCGGGGCAGGCGGCATCCGATCTCACGATCGAGTTCGGCGCCGACGAGCTCGCCCAGCGCACGGGGCTCGTGCCGGTCGCGTCCTTCACGATCACCAAGCTGCGATGGCTGCGCGACGCGGAGCCCCACAACGCCGCCCGGGTCGCCGCGGTCGCGCTGCCGCACGACTGGCTGACGTGGCGCCTGCGCGGCTTCGGCCCGGGGGATCCGGGGCTCGACGAGCTCGTCACGGACCGCTCCGACGCGTCCGGTACCGGCTACTGGGACCCCGCGTCGGGTGAGTACGACCGCGAACTGCTGGCCGCGGCGCTCGGCCACGATGCGATCCTGCCGCGGGTGCTCGGTCCCCTCGAGTGGGTGACGGATCCGGGCGGACGTCGCGTCGGCCCCGGCGCCGGTGACAACGCGGGCGCCGCCCTCGGGGTCGGCGCGACGGCGGGCGACGTCGTCGTGTCGATCGGCACGTCGGGCACGGTCTTCGCCGTCAGCGACACCAGGACGATCGATCCGACCGGCACGGCCGCGGGCTTCGCGGACGCCACGGGACGGTTCCTGCCGCTCGTTGCGACCCTCAACGCCGCGCGGGTGCTCGATGCGACCGCGCGTCTGCTGGGGGTGGACCACGAGGGTCTCACCGAGCTCGCCGCGGCGGCCGAACCCGGCGCCGGCGGCGTCGTGCTCGTGCCGTGGTTCGAGGGGGAGCGCACGCCCAACCTGCCGACCGCGCGCGCGTCGATCGACGGGCTCTCGCTGGTCAACACGACGCGGGAGAACCTCGCCCGCGCTGCGATCGAGGGCATGCTCGCGGGTCTCGCGACTGGTCTCGATGCGATCCGGGGTCTCGGAGTCACCGCCGAGCGCGTGCTGCTCGTCGGCGGTGCGGCGCGGAACGCGGCGGTCGCCGCGGTCGCCGCGCAGGTGTTCGACGTCCCGGTGGCGGTCCCCGCGCCGGGTGAGTACGTCGCACAGGGCGCCGCGCGGCAGGCGGCGGCGGCGCTGACCGGTGCGTGGCCGGAGTGGGCCGTCGAGATGGACCGGGAGGCGGCATCCGACCCCCGTCCGGAGGTCCGCGAGCGCTACGACACCGTGGCCGCACGGCGGGCGGAGGAGGCCCGGTGACCCGTCGCGCGCTCATCGTCCGCGGCGGGTGGGACGGCCACCACCCGATCGCCGCGACGGACATGTTCGTCCCGTTCCTCGCGCAGAACGGCTTCGAGGTCGCGATCGAGGAGACGAACGAGGTCTACGCCGACGCCGAGCGGATGGCGGGGGTCGACCTCGTGGTGCAGGCGGTGACGATGTCGTCCATCTCGGACGACGCGCTCCGGGGGCTGCGAGCGGCCGTCGAGGCGGGGACGGGGCTGGCCGGCTGGCACGGCGGCATCGCGGATTCGTATCGCAGCAGCTCCGACTACCTGCAGCTCGTCGGAGGCCAGTTCGCGACCCACCCCGGGCGTCACCCCGACGACCGCCCGGGCGACGAGCGCGACAACTACCTCGATTACACGGTCGGGATCACCGAGCTGGGCCGCGGCCACGAGATCACGGCCGGCATCGACGACTTCACGCTGCACACCGAGCAGTACTGGGTGCTCCACGACGACCTGATCGACGTCCTCGCGACGACGACGCATCCGACGCAGGAGTACCACCCCTGGCACCGGCCGGTCGTCAGTCCCGCCGTCTGGACCCGGCTATGGGGCAGGGGTCGCGTCTTTGTCGCGACGCCCGGCCACACGCCCGAGACCCTCGCCGATCCGAACGTCCGCACCATCGTCGAAAGGGGACTGCTGTGGGCAGCCCGCACGCCGTAGGGATCGTCGGTCTCGGCGTCATTTCGACTCAGTACCTGGACCTTTTCGCACAGAGTCCCGCGATCCGGATCGCCGCGGTGGCCGACCTGCGGCCGGACCGTACGGCGGAGGTCGCCGCGGGCATCCCGGGCGCGCGGGCGCTGACGGTCGACGAGATGATGGCCGACCCCGAGGTGCAGACGGTCCTCAACCTCACCGTCCCCGCCGCGCACGCGGAGGTCGCGCACGCCGCGATCGCCGCCGGCAAGTCGGTCCACGGCGAGAAGCCGCTGGCGCTGACGGTCGCCGAGGGACGTGCGGTGATGGATGCCGCCGCCGCGGCCGGCGTGCACGTCTCGGCGGCGCCCGACACGGTGCTCGGCACAGGCATCCAGACCGCGCGCCGCCTCGTCGACGACGGGGCGATCGGGCGGCCGGTCGCGGCGAGCGCGACGTGGGTGTCGCCGGGTCACGAGCTGTGGCATCCCGCTCCCGGTTTCTACTACGCACCCGGCGGGGGACCACTGTTCGACATGGGGCCGTACTACCTGACGAGCCTCGTCCACCTGCTGGGGCCGGTCATCGCCGTCACCGGGGCCGCTCGCCGGGCTCGTGCGGAGCGCACGATCGCCACGGGCCCGCACGCCGGCGAGCGGATCGAGGTCGAGGTCGACACGCACGTGAGCGGGCTGCTCGAGCACGTGGGCGGGGCGGTGTCGACCGTCGTCACGAGCTTCGACGCCGTCCGGACGGCCGCCCCGCCGATCGAGGTGCACGGAGAGCGGGGGTCGCTGTCGGTGCCCGATCCGAACATGTTCGACGGCGAGGTCCGCCTCGCGGCGCTCGGTGAGGACGGCTGGCGGTCGGTCCCGGCGTCGGCCGGCTACGAGGGCTCCGGTCGGGGCATCGGGTTGATCGACGCCATCGCCTCCGGCGGGGCGGGTCGAGCCGGCGGAGCGCTCGCGCTGCACGTGCTCGACGTCATGGAGAGTCTGCTCCGCTCCTCCGCAGAGGGGCGACGGCTCGAGGTCGGCACGACGGTGGAGCGGCCGACCCTCGTCCCGCTCACCGCTGCCGCGGACTGGGCGCGCATCGCCGGCTGATCACCGCGCTGCGCCCTGACGACGCCGCCCCGCCTTCCGGCCGGGGCGGCGTCGTCGCGTGACCGGAACGTGATGTTTGACGGGTCCGCCGTCGAGCGTTATCTTCATATCGAAGCGGTTCGACGGCCATTCGCGGAAGCGCTTCGATCACGAAGGAGTGAGATGACCCGGCACATGTCCGAGCGCCCAGAGCGGCGCGACCGATGACGCAGCAGGCGATCGTCACCGAGGTCGCTGCCACGACGATCGAAGAGAAGACGCCGTCCCGCCCCGCGCGGCGGGTGTCGAAGAACCGTCGCTCGTTCCGGATGTTCCTGTGCATCGTCCCGTTCCTGGTGCTGGTCTTCCTCTTCTCGTACTTCCCGCTCTACGGCTGGATCTACGCGCTCTTCGACTACCGTCCCGCCCTCGGCCTCGCCGGCAGCGACTTCGTCGGGCTGCAGTGGTTCCAGCTGCTCGTGAGCTCGCCGACCCAGGTCGCGCAGGTCGGCCAGGTGCTCGCCAACACGCTCGCGATCAGCTTCCTCGGCATCGCGACCTCGGTTCTGCCGCTCGCGTTCGCGATCTTCCTTAACGAGATCCGCGCCCCCTGGTTCCGCAACGCCGTCCAGACGCTGACGACCCTCCCCAACTTCATCTCGTGGGTTCTCGTCTACATGATCGCCTTCTCGCTCTTCTCGAGCTCGGGACTCGTCAACGGCGTCCTGTCGGATGCCGGATTGATCACCACGCCGGTGAAGTTCCTCGACACCGACCAGAACGTCTGGCTGACGATGACCCTCTGGTCGGTCTGGAAGGGCCTCGGCTGGGGAGCGATCATCTACCTCGCCGCGATCGCCGGAATCGATCAGTCGCTGTACGAGTCGGCGGAGATCGATGGCGCAGGGCGATTCCAGAAGATGTGGTACATCACGGTGCCGCAGCTCATGCCGACCTACCTCGTCCTGCTGCTGCTGTCGATCGCGAACCTGCTCAACAACGGCATGGAGCAGTACTTCGTCTTCCAGAACGCCTTCAACAAGGAGTACATCCAGGTCCTCGACCTGTACGTCTACAACATCGGCATGACGGGCAACAACCTGTCGATGGCGACGGCGATCGGCATGTTGAAGAGCCTCATCTCCGTGATCCTCCTGTTCACCGTCAACGGCATCGCCAAGCGCGTGCGCGGCGAATCCATCGTCTGAGTCAGGAGCCCCCGATCATGGTCACCACGACTCCCACCCGCCGCCGCGTCGTCCGGCGCGACGCCGATCTCTCCGGCCGCGTCGTCTTCGCGATCGTCAACTACTCGGTGTTCCTGGCGCTCGCGTTCGTCTGCGCCTACCCGTTCTACTACCTGATCATCAACTCGGTCAGCTCGAACGACCTCGCCGCACTCGGCCAGGTCCGGTGGCTGCCCACCGGCATCCACCTCTCCAACTACGAGCAGGTCTTCCAGCTCGGCGGACTCACGCAGGCTGCGATCGTCTCTGTCGGCCGGACCGTCCTCGGTACGGTCGCCGCGGTGCTCGCCTCGGCCTTCCTCGGCTTCATGTTCACGCAGAGTCGCATGTGGGGACGCCGGTTCTGGTACCGCTTCGTCATCATCACGATGTACTTCAGCGCGGGCCTCATCCCGGTGTTCATCGTCATCCGGAACCTCGGGCTGACCAACAACTTCTGGGTCTACGTGCTGCCGTTCGTCGTGCAGCCGTTCTTCATCATCCTCGTGAAGACCTACGTCGAGGCGATGCCCACCGAACTGCAGGAAGCCGCCGAGATGGACGGCGCGAACATTCTGCAGGTCTTCTTCCGGGTGTACCTGCCGAACATGACGCCGATCCTCGCGACCGTGGCCATCTTCTCGGCCGTGGCGCAGTGGAACAGCTTCCAGGACACCTTGATCTACATCACCGACCAGAGCCTCTACACGCTGCAGTACCTGCTCTACATGTTCATCAACCAGGCCAACAGCCTGGCTCAGGCCATGCAGAACGGCGGCAACATCAGCTCGATCGTCGACGCGGCCACGAGTCAGACGCCGACCTCGATCCGGATGACGATCTCGGTCATCGTCATCCTGCCCATCATCTTCGTCTACCCGCTGTTCCAGCGCTTCTTCGTCAAGGGCATCATGCTCGGCGCGGTCAAGGGCTGAACCCGACCATCACGGTCACACCACCGAGAGGAAAGCAATGAAGCTATCACGCAAGGCCATCGGCGCCGTCGCCGCTCTGGCGACGGTCGGGCTGCTGAGCGCCTGCACCGGCCCCGCGCCCACCGAGAAACGCGAGGAGATCACCGCGTTCCCGACCTCGTGGGACGAGCCCATCACGATCGACGTCTTCGACGGCCTCGCCAACTACATGGGGATGCAGGAGGGGTGGTTCGGCGACCTCGTCGAGAAGAAGTTCAACATGAAGCTGAACATCATCGCCCCCAACGTCGCGGGCGGCGGCGACACCCTCTTCAACACCCGCGTCACGGCGGGCGACCTCGGCGACCTCATCATCACCGACAAGGGCCAGCGGCTCGAGGAGCTCCGCGAGGGCGGTCTGCTCCTCGACTCGGCGAGCTTCTACCCGGCCATGAAGAACGTCGGTCGGTTCGACGCCGCCGTCGACAAGATCAACGAGGGCGCCGACGGCACGTACGCCTTCCCGTCGCAGGTCTCCTCGCTGAAGCCCACCGAGCCCTCCGAGGGTCTCGACCCGACGTTCGGTCCCTACCTGCGCTGGGACCTCTACAAGCAGGCCGGCTACCCCGAGATCAGCACGCTCGAAGACCTCCTCCCGGTGCTGAAGAAGATGCAGGATGCCGAGCCCACCGCTCCCAACGGGCTGAAGACCTACGCGGTCTCGCTGTTCAAGGACTGGGACGGCAACATGCTGAACAACGCCAAGCAGCCGACCACCTACTACGGCTTCGACGAGGTCGGCTTCGCCCTCGCCAAGGGCGACGGGTCCGAGTTCCAGGGCATTCTCGACGAGGACGGGCAGTACGTGCGCGCGCTGCGTTTCTTCCACGAGGCGAACGAACTCGGCATCCTCGACCCCGACTCGACCACGCAGAACTACGACACCCTCTGGAACAAGTACCAGAACGGCCAGGTGCTCTTCTCGTTCTGGCCGTGGCTCGGACAGGCCGCCTACAACACCGACAAGAACGTCGATGCGGGCCGCGGCTTCATGATGGCCCCGATGGACGACATGGACATCTTCTCGTACGGCGCCGAGGCGTACGGCGGCAAGCAGGTGTTCGCGATCGGCTCGAAGGCCGAGGACCCCGAGCGCATCGCGGCGTTCGTCGACTGGCTCTTCTCGCCCGAGGGCGCTCTGGCCAACAACAGCCAGACGCAGGGTGCCGCCGGCCCCGAGGGGCTCACGTGGGAGCTCAACGCCGACAAGGAGCCCGCGCTCACCGAACTCGGTCACAAGATCTTCTTCGAGGGTGACGCCGAGGTCCCGGCCGAGTGGGGTGGCGGCAGCTACATCGACGGTGCATCGCAGCTGAACATCAGCGCCGTGCTGCCGATCGACACCGACCCGAACACCGGCTTCCCGTACAGCTACAAGATGTGGCCGAGCTACCAGGCCGAGACGAGCAATTCGCTCACCGACGACTGGACGGCCAAGATGGGCGCTCCGACGACGATGGACTACCTGCAGGGCAACGACCAGCTCATGGTCGGCGCCGGCGCCAGCTTCACCGCGCCGACCGACTCGTCCGAGATCGAGACGCTCCGCAACCAGGTCAAGGCGACGATCGTCCAGACCTCGTGGCAGATGGTCTTCGCCGAGAGCGATGCGCAGTTCGACTCGCTGCTGTCCTCGATGCAGGAGACCGCGAAGGGCCTCGGCTATGACAAGGTCCTCGAGGTCGACATGGCCAACGCCGAATCGCAGGATGCCGCCCGCAAGGCGGTCTCGGCGGAGTTCGGCGGCTGACCGCCCCGCACGCAGAAAAGGCCCCGTCGGTGATCCGGCGGGGCCTTTCCCTTGCGACTCAGGCGGCGGTTCCGGAGCGGCGGCGGTAGATGCTCCGGAAGAGGAACGCGCAGCCGTAGGCACCGACGGAGAATCCGATCGTGGCCACGAGGAACATCGTGGGAGGGAAGACGATGACGAGGCATACGACCGTCACGGGGATCACGAGGAGCGCGAGGGTCCGCAGCGGCTCCGCTGCCGGGAGGAGCACGGCGTTCTTGAGCGTCTGGCGGAAGGGGGCGCGGTACGCGGCGACGAGACCCATCGCGTGGACGAACGCGGCGACGGCGTAGGCCGCTCCGGCGAACGCCAGGGCGGCGAGGCCCGTGAGGAGCGGCTCGGGTGCCGACAGCCAGAACACGCCGCTGAAGGCGAGCGCGACGCTCGCCGTCAACAGGATGAGGCTGAGCCCGGTCGCGGGCAGGAAGTTCCGCGCCAGCGCGGGCAGGAAGTCGCGCAGCGGACGGCCGCCCTCCTCGTCGGCGTAGCGTCGGGTCACCTCCAGCAGGGCGCTCGTGGCCGCGCCGATCGTGACGAGGGGTGCGCAGCAGAGCAGGAACAGGATGTTGAGGGCGACGAACTCGAGGAACGACGACAGGCCCTGGACGGCGCGGTTCTCGGGGTCGATCTTCATGATCAGACCGTCGCGGGTTCCGCCGGCGAGTGGGCGAAGCGCGGGGCGAGGAGTTCCGGCCCGGGCGACCGTTCACCGCGGATCGCGGCGAGCAGCGTGCGGGCACCCGCCGCGCCGAGCTCTTCGGCGGGAAGGTCGATGACGTCCGACACGCCCGGAACATGGAGGGCGAGCTCGGCCGGGCTCAGGGCGACGATCTCGATGGGCGCCGCGGAGGCCGAGGCCAAGAGGCGGGCGGCGATGAAGGGAAGGGCTGCCTCGTTGTGGACGAAGAGCGCGGTGGTCTCGGGGGACCCGGCGAGCAGCGCATCGACGACCTCGGTCGCGCCGGGACCCGCGGGGCAGGGGAGCACGGTCGCGGTGAGTCCCACCTCACGGCTGCGGGAGAGGAACCCGCGGGTGAGGCGGTCCGAGTACGAGGTGTGTCGTGCCTGCACCTGAGGCGGGGCGCCGAGGAGGGTGACGGTGCGGTGGCCGCGCTCGGCGAGACGCTCGGCGGCGAGGCGTCCGGCGGCTTCGAAGTCGAAGTCGACGCAGATCAGCTGGTCGGCCGTGTCGGGGAGGCCGATGAGGACGCTCGGGATGCTGAGGTCGGCGAGCGAGCCCACGCGGGGGTCGCTCGTCTCGACGTCGAGGATCAGCACCCCGTCGACCATCCCCGCCCGCGCCGCGCGTTCGACACCGGCGGCGTCGTCGCTCGTGAGCAGCAGGATGTCGTGGTGGTGCAGGCGCGCCTCTTTGAGGGCTCCCGCGACGATCTGCATGACGACGTGGACGTCGACGCCGGCGCGGATGGGGGCTTGCAACCCCAGAATGCTCGTCGACCGCGAGGCGAGGGAGCGCGCGCTCGCCTGCGGGCTGTAGGAGAGGTCGGCCATCGCCTGCTCGACGCGTTCCCGCGTCTCCTGCGAGATGGTGCGTTTGCCGCTCATCACGTATGAGACCGTCGAGATCGAGACTCCCGCGGCCTGGGCCACGTCGGCGATCGTGGTCATGGACCCTCCTTCTCCGACGGCATCGGCTTCGACGCGCGGATGGATCGAGCGTATCGGCTCGTCTGACGCCTCGAACGCTGCCCTGCCGACCGATGGACACGGTCGTGATCGCTAGTATAGGTTGAGATCGTTGAAGCGCTTCGACACTGTCGTCCACATTCGCTGAAAGGCCCGTCCGGTCATGACCTCTGCCTCCTCCTCGGCCTTCGCGACGCTGTCGGCCGAGCGCGGCATCCTCTTCGGTGGGGACTACAACCCCGAGCAGTGGTCGCCCGAGGTCTGGCGCGAGGACATCGCCCTCATGCAGCGCGCGGGGGTGAACCTCGTCACCGTCGGCGTCTTCAGCTGGGCGGAGCTCGAGCCGACCCCCGGGGCGCGCGAGTTCGCGTGGCTCGACGAGGTCCTCGACCTGCTCCACGACGGCGGGATCGCCGTCGACCTCGCGACCCCGGTGGCCTCACCGCCGCCGTGGCTCGGGATCCGGCATCCCGAGACCCTGCCGGTCGACCGCGACGGCGTGCGCCTCGTCGCCGGATCGCGCAACCAGTTCTCACCGTCCTCGCGCGTCTACCGCGAGGCGGCGCGCGCGATCACGGCGGACCTCGCGGCGCGGTACGCGCGGCATCCCGCCGTCCGGATGTGGCACGTCGGCAACGAGTACGGCCAGATCGACCACGGCGACGAGGCGGCGCGCGCCTTCCGGGAGTGGCTGCTGCGCCGGTACGGATCCATAGACGAGATCAACCGGGCGTGGGGCACCGCGTTCTGGGCGCAGCGGTACTCGGACGTCGCCGAGATCCTGCCGCCCCGGCGCGCGCCGTACCTCATCAATCCGACGCAGTCGCTGGACTTCCGCCGGTTCACCTCCGACGAGCTGCGCGACTGCTACCGCGAGCTCCGCGACACCATCCGGGGCGCCGGCGCCACCCAGCCCATCACGACGAATTTCATGGGCGCCTTCGCGCACGTGGACTACTGGTCGTGGGCGGACGACGTCGACGTCGTGAGCGACGATCAGTACCCGGACCCCGCCGACCCCGACAGCCCGCTCGACATGGCCTTCGTGCAGGACCTCATGCGCGGACTCGGCGACGGCCGGCCGTGGGTGCTGATGGAGCAGGCGATCAGCGCCGTCCAGTGGCGTCCGCACAACCTCCCGAAGACGCCCGCGCGGGCGCGCCTCGACACGCTGCAGGCGGTCGCGCGCGGCGCCGACGGGATCTGCTTCTTCCAGTGGCGGCAGTCCACGGCCGGCGCCGAACGCTTCCACTCCGCGATGCTGCCTCACGCCGGTGCGGACACCGAGGTCTTCGAGGGCGTCTGCCGCCAGGGGCGCGAGCTGCAGCGACTCCGGCCCGTCGTGGGCGGCCGCGTCGCCGCGCGCACCGCGGTGCTCTTCGACTGGCCGTCGTGGTGGGCGTCGGACGAACCCGCGCGCCCGACGGCCCGCTTCGATGGTCTCGAGCAGATGCGTCGCTGGTACCGTCCGATGTGGCGGCGCGGCATCCCCGTCGACGTCGTGCCCTTCGGCGCCGATCTCAGCGCCTACGACGTCGTGCTCCTGCCGCACGGGTACGTCCTGCGACCGGACGACGCCGCGCGCCTGACCGACGCCGCCGCTCGCGGTGCGCAGGTCGTGGTCGGGCCGTTCAGCGGCGTCGCCGACGAGCGCGGGCACATCCTCACGGGCCGCTCGCCCGTGCTGCTCCGCGACATGCTCGGGGTCAGCGGCGAGGAATGGGTCGGGCTCCCCGACGACGGCGTCGCCGTCGCGTCGGCTGACGGGCGGTGGGCGGCATCCGTCGCCCACACCCTCGGCGAGAAGCTCCGCACCGACGGCGCCGAGGTCGTGGCGACGTTCGCGTCGGGCGACCTCGCGGGGCGCCCGGTCGTGACGCGGAACGGGACGGCCTGGTACGTCGGCGCCGTCCTCGCGGACGACCTGCTCGACGCGGTCCTCGGTGACGCGCTGGATGCCGCGGGCGTCGCCGGTGCCATCGACGTGCCGCCCGCGGAGGTCGAGGTCGTGCGGCGCGGCGACGCGCTCTTCCTGCTGAACCGCGGCGACGACGACGTGACGATCCCGCTCTCCGGAGCCTGGACCGACCTGCTGACAAATGACGAGATCGACGACCACGTGACGGTTCCGAGGGGGGACGCGCGAGTCGTGACAGAAAGGCGAAGGACATGAAGTTCACCGACGGCTACTGGCTCATGAGGCCGGGAGTGACCGGACTGTATGCGAGCGCCGTGGACGACATGCGTGCCGACGCCGAGGCCGGCAGCCTCACCGTCTTCGCGCCGACCGCCGCAATCCGCCACCGGGGCGACACGCTCAACCGGCCGATGATCACGACGACGTTCTCGGCGCCGGCCCCCGGGGTCATCAAGGTGCGGGTGCAGCGGCACGCCGGCGGGCGTCACCGCGGTCCCGACTTCGCCGTGACGGGGGAGGAGGGCTACACGCCGACCGTGACGGTCGACGACGCCGAGGGCGTGCTGGATGCCGGTGACCTCCGCGTCCGTGTGTCGCGCGACGGGGCGTGGCGCGTCGCGTTCGAGCAGGGCGACCGCGTGCTGACGACCTCGCTGCCTCGCTCGATCGGCCACATGACGGGCCCGGATGGCACGTGGGTGCACCAGCAGCTCTCGATCGAGCCGGGCGAGCGCGTCTACGGGTTCGGCGAACGCTTCGGCGCCTTCACGAAGAACGGCCAGTCGATCGACACGTGGAATGCGGACGGCGGCACGTCGAGCGAGCAGGCGTACAAGTCGGTGCCGTTCTACCTGACGAGTCGCGGGTACGGCGTCTTCGTCGACAGCCCCGACGCGGTGTCGTTCGAGGTCGGGTCCGAGATCAATTCGCGCGTGCAGTTCTCGGTGCCGGGCGAGACGCTCGACTACTACGTGATCGCCGGGCCCGAGCCCAAGGACGTGCTGCGGCGCTACACGGCGCTCACGGGGCGTCCTGCCCGCGTGCCGGCGTGGTCGTTCGGGCTGTGGCTGACGACGTCCTTCACCGCCGCGTACGACGAGGCCAGCGTGACCGAGTTCGTCGACGGGATGGCCGCGCGCGACCTGCCGCTGTCGGTGTTCCACTTCGACTGCTTCTGGATGCGGGAGTTCCAGTGGACCGACTTCACGTGGGATCCGCGCATGTTCCCCGACCCCGACGGCCAGCTCGCGAGGCTGCGCGAGCGCGGCCTCAGGGTCTCGCTGTGGATCAATCCCTACATCGCGCAGCGTTCCGCCATCTTCGCCGAGGCCGCGGAGCGCGGGTTCCTGCTGAAAACGACGGGCGGCGACGTCTGGCAGTGGGACATGTGGCAGGCCGGGATGGCGATCGTGGACTTCACCAACCCCGAGGCGGCCGAGTGGTACGCCGAGCACCTGCGCCGTCTCGTGCGGCAGGGCGCCGACAGCTTCAAGACCGACTTCGGCGAGCGGATCCCGGTCGACGGCGTCGTCTGGCACGACGGGTCCGACCCGCAGCGGATGCACAACTACTACCCGCAGCTCTACAACGAGATCGTCTTCCGGGTGCTCGAGGAGGAGCGCGGCGTCGGCGAGGCGGTCCTGTACGCCCGCTCGGCGACGGCGGGCGGCCAGCAGTTCCCCGTGCACTGGGGTGGCGACAACGACTCGACGCTCCTGTCGATGGCCGAGACCCTGCGCGGCGGCCTGTCGCTCGCGATGAGCGGGTTCGGATACTGGAGTCACGACATCGGCGGCTTCGAGGGAACACCGGATGCCGGTGTCTTCAAGCGCTGGCTCGCGTTCGGACTGCTCTCCTCGCACTCCCGCCTGCACGGTTCGGGCTCGGTGCGGGTGCCGTGGGCGTTCGACGACGAGGCGGTCGAGGTGACGCGCCGGTTCACGACGCTGAAGCTGCGCCTCATGCCGTACCTCGCCCGGATCGCGGAGGAGGCGCACACCGCCGGCATCCCGATGATGCGCCCGCTCGTGCTCGAGTTCCCCGGTGACCGGTCGACGCACGACGCCGACGTCCAGTACATGCTGGGCGACTCCCTCATGGTCGCCCCCGTCTTCACCGAGGACGGGAGCGTCGAGTACTACCTGCCCGAGGGACGGTGGACCTCGCTCCTGACCGGTGACGCGGTGGACGGCCGCACGTGGCAGACCGAGCGTCACGGCTACGAGTCCGTCCCGCTGCGGGTGCGACCGGGCACGGTGCTGCCGTGGGGAGCGCGCGAGGATCGGCCGGACTACGACTGGGCCGACGGCGTGACGCTGCGCTGCTTCGAGCTGCCCGACGGGTACGACGGCGAGACGGTCGTCCCGGGGCACGACGGGGCTGCCGCGACGGTGTTCCGGGTGCGTCGCGAGGGCGGGCGGATCACCGCCGAGTCGTCGGACGCGCGTGCGCCGTGGAGCCTGCAGGTCGGCGACCGGACGGCGTCGGTCGTCGGTGCCGGGGCGGTCTCGCTCGAGGCCGAGGTGGAGGTCGCCGGATGACGGTCGACGCCTTCCGCCGGATCGATGTGCCGCTGGCCGAGCGCTCCCGCGACCTGCTCGAGCGGCTGACCCCGGAGGAGCGCGTCGCGATGCTCCACCAGGCCATGCCGGCGGTGGAGCGCCTCGGCATCCGCCCGTTCCACACCGGATGCGAGGCCCTTCACGGGCTCGCGTGGGTGGGTGTGGCCACGGTCTTCCCGCAGCCCGTCGGCCTCGCGGCGACGTGGGATCCCGAGCTGGTGAGGCGCGTGGGCGACCTCGTCGCGACCGAGGTCCGCGCCAAGCGCGCGTCGGGGGCGGACGTCGACCTCAACGTGTGGGCGCCGGTCGTCAACACCCTCCGGCATCCGGCATGGGGGCGCAACGAGGAGGGGTACTCCGAGGACCCGCACTACACGGGCCAGCTCGGTGCGGCCTACAGCCGCGGGCTCCGCGGCGACCACCCGCGGGTCTGGAAGACGGTGCCCTCGCTCAAGCACTTCCTCGCCTACAGCAACGAGACCGACCGGTCCGCGACGTCGTCCGAGATGTCGCCGCGCACACTCCACGAAGAGGAGCTGCCGGCGTTCCGTCCGGCGATCGAGCAGAAGGTCGCCGGCAGCATGATGCTCGCCTACAACCGGGTGAACGGCGTCCCCGCGCACACGCAGCCCGAATTGGTGGCCGAGGCCCGCAGCTGGAGCGACGAGTCCATCGCGGTCGTGTCGGATGCCGGGGCGCCGAGCTTCCTCGTCTCGATCCAGCGCGCACAGCCCGACAAAGTGAACGCCGCCGCCGCTCTCGTGCGCAGCGGCATGGACTCGTTCACCGACGACGGCCCCGACCCGACGCCGAGCCTCGAGGCCGTCCGCGGCGCCCTGGCGCAGGGTCTGCTGACGGACGAGGACGTGGATGCCGCTGTCCTCCGACTCCTCGAGATGCGCCTCCGCACCGGCGAGTTCGACGGCGACGACGACCCGTACGCCGCGATCGGCGCGGACGAGATCGGCACCGCCGCCGCCCGCGAGCTCGCCCGCGAGGCGGTCGCCCGTCAGGTCGTCCTGCTGCGCAACGACGACGGGGTGCTGCCATTCGGCGAGCCCGCGTCGGTCTCCGTCGTCGGGCCGATGGCGGATGTCGTCCTCACCGACTGGTACTCCGGTACGCCGCCCTACACGGTCGGCATCGCGCAGGGCGTGCGCGACCGCTACCCGACGGCCGCGGTCGAGGTCGTGACCGGCGCCGACACCGTCGTCCTCCGTGCTCCGTCCGGCTACGTCGCCGCAGCGGCGGACGGTACCGTCGACGCGATCCTCGACGCTCGGACCGACGCGAGCCTGTTCGACGTCACGGACTGGGGCGACGGCATCCTCACCCTCCGTTCCCATGCGAGCGGGCGCCTGCTGACGGGTGGCGTCTGGCCGATGCGGGCCGATGCCGAGCGCGTCGGCGGCTGGGTCGTGCAGGAGAGCTTCCGCCGGCACGTGCACGAGGACGGCTCGTGGTCGCTGCTGCACCTCGGCTCGGGCCGGTGGGTGCGCGTCGTCCGCGACCTGGGTCTGCTCGTGGCCGAGGGCGTCACCCTCGACGACGCCGCGCGCTTCGAGGTCGAGACGGTGACGCGCGGTCTGGACGAGGTGGCGCGCGCGGCCGCGGCGGCCGACGTCGTCCTCGTCGCCGTCGGCAACGACCCCCACCTGTCGGGTCGCGAGACCGCCGACCGTCTCCACCTGCTGCTGCCGACCGCGGCGACGGACCTCTGGCGGGCCGCGCGCTCCGCCAACCCGCGCTCTGTGCTGACGATCGTCTCGAGCTTCCCGTACGTCCTCGCGGATGCCGCCGACGCGGCGACCGTCGTCTGGTCGAGCCACGCGGGGCAGGAGCTCGGCCACGGTCTGCTCGACGTCCTGAGCGGCGACCGCGAGCCCGTCGGGCGCCTCGCGCAGTCGTGGCCGGCGCACCCGGACCAGGCGGGCGACCTCTTCGACTACGACACCCGGCGTCAGCAGGCGACCTACCGGCACCAGCCCGCCCCGTACGCTTTCGCGTTCGGCCACGGGCTCGGCTACGGCGACGTCGTCTACGAGGCCGTCGAGGTGGATGCCGGAACGGTGTCGGCGCCCGCGCCCACCCGGCGGCATCCCGCCCTCGACCCTCGGGAGGACGAGCAGATCGTCACGGCGAGCGTCCGGGTCGCGAACCGGTCGGAGCGCGCGGTGGAGGAGCTCGTGCAGCTCTACGCCGTCGCCCCGGAGCTGCCGATCGCGGCGCCGCGCCGGCTGCTGCTCGGGTACACCCGCGTGCGGGTCGAGCCGGGCGAGGCGCGGACGGCAAAGGTGCGCTTCACGGTCGAGCGCCTCGCCGTCTGGGACGGCGAGGCGCTGCGGGTGCAATCGGGGGACTACCGCCTCGCGGCGGGACCGTCGGCCGACGCCCTCGACGTGAGCACGACCCTCACCGTCCGGGACTGACGAGCTCGGCGTCCGCCACGACGCGCACCGGGACGATCCGGGCGTCGTCGGGCGTGACGACGTGCTCGCCGGTCACCTCGATGGCGGTGACGCTCTCACGGTCCTCGCACGACGAGCCGACCCAGAGGTCGATCCGTCCCGGCTCGACGACACGGCGGCCGTCGCGCCCCGTGAACGCGAAGCGCGCCGTCGGCAGCGAGAACACGACGCGCGCGCTCTCACCCGGGCCGAGGTCGACCCGGTGGTAGGCCATCAGCTGTGCGACGGGGCGCGTGAGGCTCGCGACCGGGTCGTGCGCGTAGAGCTGGACGACATCGGCACCGGCGCGCTCGCCGGTGTTGCGGACGACGACCGAGACCTCGAGGGTGTCGCCCGCCGCGACCGACGCGGACGCCTGCAGGTGCTCGTGGGCGAACGTCGTGTAGGTCAGCCCGTGCCCGAACGGGCGCACCGGGGTCGGGTCGGCGCTCGTCACGTCGATCGGTCCGCCGAGCCGCGGGTGCAGGTAGCTGTAGGGCTGCGCGCCGGCCGACCGCGGCAGGGTCACGGGGAGCCTGCCCGAGGGCGAGAGTCGTCCCGAGACGATGCCGGCGATCGGGTCCGCGCCCTCTTCGCCGGGGAAGAACGACTGCAAAGCGGCGGCGACGCGGCGTTCGCCGTCGAGCGCCCACCCGATCGCGTACGGACGGCCCGAGAGGATCACGAGGACGACGGGAGTGCCCGTCGCGACGACGCGTTCGACGAGCTGCCGCTGCAGGCCGGGCAGTTCGAGATCGTCGACGTCGTTGCCCTCGCCGACGGTGCCGCGTCCGAAGAGGCCGGCGCGGTCTCCGACGACCACGACGGCGAGCTCGGCCGCCGCCGCCGCGTCCACGGCATCGCCGATAGCCGAGCCGTCGTCGTCCTCCACACCGCAACCGTGGGCGTAGGCGATCTCGGCGTCCGGGTACTCGGCGACGAAGGCGTCGCGGACGGTCGGCAGGTCGATCCCGTGCGGCGTCCCCGGGTGGTGCGCGAGCACGTGGTTGACGAACGAGTAGCAGCCCATGAGCGCCTCCGCCGAGTCGGCGTTCGGCCCGATGAGGGCGATGCGACGAGCGGATGCCGCCGGCAGCGTCCCGTCGTTGGTCAGCAGCACGACCGACTCGGCCGCGAGGCGACGGGCGAGGTCGCGGTGTCGTGGTCCGTCGAGGTCGACGTCGGTCGGGGGAGTCTCGAACGTCTCGTCGAGCAGGCCGAGGCGCTCCTTCTGCGCGAGGACGCGGAGGACGGCCACGTCGAGCAGCGAGGCATCCATCACCCCGGAGCGGATGCGCTCGAGCAGGGGAGCGGCGAACGCGTCGCCCGTCGGCAGTTCGACGTCGATGCCGGCACGGAGCGCCAGCTCCGCCGCTTCGCCGAGGTCGCCGGCGACGCCGTGGGTGGTCTGCAGGAACGCGACCGAGAAGTAGTCCGAGACGACCGGGCCGGTGAAACCGAGCCGGCCGCGCAGCACCTCGTCGAGGTAGTGCGAGCTGGCGCCGACGGGTTCGCCGTCGATTTCGGCGTACGAGTTCATGACGGATGCCGCGCCGCCGTCGCGGATCGCCATCTCGAACGGCGGCAGCAGGACGTCGGCGACCTCGCGGGGGCCGGCGTGCACGGGGGCGTGGTTGCGCGCCGCCTGTGATGCGGAGTACCCGACGAAGTGCTTGAGGGTGGCATCGACCCCCGCCGACTGGACGCCTCGCACATAGGCCGTCCCCACGGTCCCGACGAGGTACGGGTCTTCGCCGATGCACTCGTCGACGCGTCCCCAGCGGGGGTCGCGGATGACGTCGAGCACGGGGGCGAGCCCCTGGTGGATGCCCAGTTCGCGCATCGAGTCGCCGATCGCGGCGCCCATCTCGGCGACCAGTTCCGGATCGAACGACGCGCCCCACGCGAGCGGCGTCGGATACGTCGCCGCCTTCCACGCGGCGAGTCCGGTCAGGCACTCCTCGTGGACGATCGCGGGGATCCCGAGCCGGGTGTCGGCGCGCAGCCGCCGCTGCTCCTCCCAGAGCCAGGCCGCCCGCTCGACCGGGTCGACGGGACGCGTGCCGTAGACACGGGTGAGATGGCCGAGGCCGTGAGCCGTGGCATCCGCGTACTTCGTCGTCGTCACCATCTCGTCGGCCAGGGGAGCGACGACCTCGCCGCCCTGGTCGACCCAGTAGCCGACGAGCTGCGCGGCCTTCTCTTCGAGGGTCATCTGCGCGAGCAGATCGTGCACGCGGGCCGAGGCCTGCGGGTGGGGAACGGTCATGTCAGCCCTTCACGGCTCCGGTGAGACCGCCGACGATGCGCCGCTCGAACAGGCTGAAGAACAGCAGTGCGGGGAGCATCGACAGCGAGGTGAACGCGAGCACGCGCGCCGTGTCGACGGAGTACTGCGACGAGAACGCCTGCACGCCCAGCGGGAGGGTGAACTGCGACTCGTTGTTGAGGATGAACAGGGGCAGGAGGTACGCGTTCCAGCTGCCGATGAAGGCGAGGATGCCGACGGTGATCACACCCGGCACGGCGAGCGGCAGCACCATGCGCCAGAAGAACCCGAGGCGGCTGCAGCCGTCGATCGACGCGGCCTCCTGGATCTCGTCGGGGATCGCCCGCAGGAACGGGACGAGGATGATGATCGTCGTCGGCAGGGCGAACGCGATCTGCGGGAGGATGATGCCCGGCAGGGTGTTCATGAGCCCGAGCGAGCGGATCACGATGTACAGCGGCGTGATCGCGACGGTGATGGGGAACATGAGGCCCGAGGCGAACAGGGCGTAGAGGAACCCGCGTCCCTTGAAGCTGTACCGGGCGATCACGTAGCTGGCGGCGATGCCGAGGGCGACCGCGCCGATCGTGGTGGCGAGGGCCACGAAGGTCGAGTTGCCGACCTGGCCCCAGAACTGGCCGCTCGTGATGACGCCGACGTAGTTGTCGATGTTCCACGGGTCGGGGAACCCGGCCGGGTCGACCGTGATCGCGGAGTTCGAGCGGAACCCGCCGATGATGATGTAGATCACCGGGCCGAGCATGAGCGCGATGACCGCGAGGGCGACGAAGTAGACGACGGGCGAACCCCACGGCAGCTTCGGCTTGGGCGCGCGGCGCAGGCGCGGCTCGGCCGGCGGTGCCGTGACGAGGGTCATGGTGGCGCTCACTGCACGCCCCTCTCTGTGATGGCGCCCGCCGTGTCACGGCGGAGCACGAAGCGCTGGTAGAACAGCGCGACGATGAGCGAGATGACGAAGATGACGACGGCGACCGCATTGCCGTAGCCGAAGTTCCCGGCGTTGCGGCCGGTGACGACCATGTAGATCGCCATCGTGTTGGTGCCGGCGACCGACGAGACGTACTGGCCCCAGATGATGTAGACGAGGTCGAACAGCTGCAGGGCGCCGATGATCGACAGGAACGCCCAGATGCGCAGGGTCGGTGCGAGCAGCGGCAGGGCGATCTGACGCTGGATCTGCCAGTAGGACGCGCCGTCGATGGCGGCCGCCTCGTACAGCTCTTCGGGGATGCCCTGGAGTCCCGCGAGGAAGAGGATGACGGCGAAGCCGACGTACTTCCACGTGAGGATCGCCATGAGCGTCCAGATCGCGATCGACGGGTCGGCCAGCCAGTCCTGGGTCAGGCCGCCCAGGCCGAGCTTGTCCAGCATCCCGTTGGCGGCGCCGTTGGTCGACAGCAGCAGGCTGAACCCGGTGCCGACGACGACCTCGGCGATGACGTACGGCACGAAGATGAGGATGCGGATGACGGACTGCCCCCGCATCTTGCGGTTGAGCAGGAGCGCCAAGAGGATCGCGATGGGTCCCTGCAGCACCAGCGACATGACGACGATGAAGGCGTTGTGCAGCAGTGCGCTCTGGAAGTTGGGGTCGCTGAAGATCGTGATGTAGTTCTTCAGCCCGACGAAGTCGGTGGCGGGCCCGAAGCCCGACCAGCGGAAGAAGCCGTAATAGGCGGCCATCAGGACCGGCAGGATGACGAACCCGACGAAGAAGATCACGGCGGGTCCGGCGAGGAGGAGGACCTCCAGTCGCCCCGACCAGCCGAGGCCCCGCCGGCGGCGGGACCGCGGCCGAGCCGGGGGCGGCGTGTCGCCACCCCCGGCGTGCGCCGCGAGACCGGTGGCGTCCGAGACGGACATCTCGCGAACGGTCATGGTCAGCCCTGCGCGCCCGCGGCGTTGACGGCTGCGATGAACTTCTGCGGGTCGCTGCCACCGGCGAGCATGTCGACGACGGCGACGTTCAGCGCGTTGCCGACGTTCTGACCGAGGACGGTGTCGAGCCACTGCGAGACGAACGGGGCGCTGTTGTACGCCTCGAGGATCTGCTGCAGGTAGGGCTCGGTCACCGACTTCTGCGCGACCGAGTTGACCGGCGGCGACTGGAACGCCTCGTAGTACTTCGTCTGCTGCTCCGAGCCGGCGATGAAGTTGAGGAAGTCGGCGCACTCCTTCGGGGCCTGTGCGGAGCACGAGTAACCGTCGACGCCACCCATCATCGACCCGGGCTCACCGTCGCCGCCCGAGATCTCGGGGAAGGGGAACCAGGCCAGGTCGGGGAGGGGCTTCTCGTCCGGCGTCAGCGACGCGATCACACCCGGATCCCACGCGCCCATGAGCTCCATCGCGGCCTTGCGGTTCGCGACGAGGCCGGCCGAGCTGCCAGCGCCCTGCTGGGCGGCCGTGGTGAGGAAGCCTTCGTTGAAGGGCTTGATCGCGGCGAAGTCGGTGAGGTCCTCGGCGGCGCGGGTCCAGCACTCGTCGCTGAAGTCCTTCGAGTCGCCGGTCTCCTCGATCACCTTCGGGCTGCACTCGCGGATGGCGAAGAAGTAGTACCAGTGGGCGGCGGGCCAGGCGTCCTTCGCGCCGAGGGCGATGGGTGCGATGCCGGTGCCCTTCAGCGACTCGACGGAACTCTTGAGCTCGTCGATCGTCGCGGGGGTCTCGGAGATCCCCGCCTCGTCGAAGGCGTCCTGGCTGTAGAAGAAGCCCCCGGGGAGGACCGAGAGGGGCATCGCCCAGACCTTGTCCTGGTACGTCTCGGCGGCGAACGAGCCCTCGGAGATCTCGCCGCGGATGTCGTCCGAGATGCGGTCGGTCAGGTCCATCAGCTGGCCGGCGTTGACCATCGCGGTCATCTTGCCGCCGCCGCGCTGGAGGAAGATGTCGGGCGGGTCGCCCGCGTTGAGAGCGGTCTGCAGCTTGCCGTCCATGTCCTCGTTCTGGACGGACTGCATCTTGATCGTGACGCCGGTGTTCTCCTTTTCGAAGGCCGCGATCGCGTCCTTCCAGAACTGCTGACCGGGGCCGGTGGTCGAGTTCTGCCACAGCGTCATCTCGACGGTGCCGTCGCCGCTGCCGCCGCCGTTGTCGCCCGAACAGGCGCTGAGAGCGAGGGTCGCCGCGGCCACCGCCGCGAGCCCCGCCATGATCCTTCTGGTCCTCATGTGATCACCAATCTCCTCATTGAGTGCACTCTCGGTCCTCGAGGTGCGGGTGGTCCCGGCGGTGCGTGCCGGGGGTTCGGTCCCCAGTGTCGGAATTGTTGCCGCCCACGTCAAACGTTTTCGAAAATGTTTTCCATGGGGCTACGCTTCGACGCATGCGAAGCCGCGCCACGATCCACGACGTCGCCGCCGCGGCCGGTGTCTCGGTCGCGACGGTCTCCAAGGCGGTGAACGGACGGTACGGCGTCGCCCCCGCGACTGTGCAGCGCGTGCTCACCGCCGTCGAGCAGCTCGGCTACGAATCGAGCCTCGTCGCGAGCAGCATGCGCGCACGGCAGACCGGTGTCGTCGGCGTCCTCGTCGCGGACTTCGAGCCGTTCTCCGCCGAGGTGCTCAAAGGAGTCGGCGCGGCTCTGCGCGACTCGCGACTGGATCTCCTCGCCTACAGCGGATCGCGGGCCGTGTCGAGCGAAGGCTGGGAGCGGCGCTCGCTGAGCCGGTTGAGCGGCACGCTCGTCGACGGGGTGATCATGGTCACCCCCACGGTCGTGAACGTCACGGCGGAGGTCCCCGTTGTCGCGATCGACCCGCACACGGGGCCGGCCGACCTCCCCACCGTCGAGTCCGACAGCTTCGCCGGCGCCCGTCACGCCGTCGCCTACCTCATCTCGCTCGGACACCGCCGCATCGGCTTCGTCGCGGGTCGCCCCGACCTCCGGTCCTCAATGCTGCGCGAGGGCGGCTACCGGCGGGCGCTCGAAGACGCCCGCATCCCGTTCGACCGCGACCTCGTCGGTGTCGGGCGCTACGTGGAGGACATCGCGCGCGAAGCGGCCACCCGGCTGCTGCGCCGGGCCGACCGTCCCACGGCGGTGTTCGCCGCCAACGACATCTCGGCGCTGACCGTCATCCGCGTCGCGCACGAGCACGGCCTGTCCGTGCCCGACGACCTCTCGGTGATCGGGTTCGACGACGTCCCGGATGCCTCGCAGTCGGTGCCCGCGCTGTCGACCGTCCGCCAGCCGATGCAGCGCCTGGGCGCCGAGGCCGTGACGATGCTGCTGGAGTTCATGGGCGGCGGCATCCCCGCAGCGACGCACCTGCGCCTGCCGACGGCGCTCGTCCCCCGGGCGACCACGGCGCCGCCCCGAGCGGACTGAGGCATCCTTCCCAGCGCGCTCGGAGTGGTTCCCGATAGCGTCGCCTCATGTCCACTCCGCTCGATGAGCAGCAGATCACGGTGTCCGCCTCCTCTCTTCGGAGCATGCGCGATGAGTTCCAGCGCTTCCTCATGGAGTACCGGTTCGGCCTGCAGGAGATCGAGACGAAGATCTCGATCCTCCGCGAGGAGTTCCACGAGATGCACGACTACAACCCGATCGAGCACGTCTCGAGCCGCGTGAAGTCGCCCGACAGCATCGTCGAGAAGATCCAGCGCCGCAGCATCGACCCTGATTTCGAGTCCGTGCGCGCACACATCACCGACGTCGCCGGCATCCGCATCACCTGCAGTTTCGTGAGCGACGTGTATCGCCTGTTCGACCTGCTGACCGCGCAGGACGACATCACCGTCCGCGAGGTCGAGGACTACATCGCGACCCCGAAGGGAAACGGCTACAAGAGCCTGCACGCGATCCTCGAGGTGCCGGTCTACCTGTCGACGGGACGCGTGGACGTGCCCGTCGAGGTGCAGTTCCGGACGATCGCCATGGACTTCTGGGCGAGCCTCGAGCACAAGATCTACTACAAGTACGAACGCCAGGTGCCCGATCACCTGCTGGGGCAGTTGAAGGATGCCGCCGATGCCGCCGCCGAGCTGGACGCCCGCATGACGCGCCTCCACCAGCAGATCCGCGGCGCCGGATCCTCCGCACCGACGCACCTCGTCTGACGGTGGCGGCGCACACGACCGGCGGTCTGCTGCAGGCGGCGCGCGAGCGCCTCGAAGGGTCGCCGCGGGAGCGGCTGGGGGAGTGGGCGGCGAACCGCCGCATCCTGGGCATCGGACGGGCCCCGCGGATCGTCCCGGTGACGGATGCCTGGCACATCGGGGCGCTCCTGATCGGCGAGGACCGCGTCTTCGCGACCGGCGAGGTGCTGCGCGCGCGGCACGACGCGATCCGCGGGTACACCGCCGAGGCGCAGCGCGCGCGGTCGGAGCGGGCCGCGGCCGCGTTCCGGGGCGGGTTCGCCGAGGGCGAGGTACTCCACCTGGGGTGGACCGAGATGGATGCCGCCGCCGTCGACCGCGGCGAGGGCTCCGGCATCCTGTCGCTGCAGGGCGGCGTCCCGCACATCGCGTGGAGCCACACGGGTCCGCCGAGACCCCTCGCGGACTATCTCGATGACATGCTGTCCCTGCGCTGACCTGTCAAGGGCCCGGGGTCGGAAATACTGCCTGGGTACTGTGGCATTCCACCTATCACAGGAGTCCGCATGCAGGTTTGGCCCGGTTCCGCTTACCCTCTGGGAGCGACCTTCGACGGTAATGGGACGAACTTCGCCCTGTTCAGCGAGTGCGCCGAGAAGGTCGAGCTCTGCCTGTTCGACGAGAGCGGCGAGGAGACGCGCGTCGAACTCATCGACGTCGACGCGTTCGTCTGGCACGCCTACCTGCCGTCGGTGCAGCCGGGGCAGCGCTACGGCTACCGCGTGCACGGGCCCTACGACCCCGAGAACGGTCAGCGGTTCAACCCGAACAAGCTTCTCCTCGACCCGTACGCGAAGGCCGTGGACGGTCAGGTCGAATGGGACCAGTCCGTCTTCAGCTACACGTTCGGCGACCCCGATTCGACCAACGACGACGACTCCGCCGCGGCCATGATGAAGGGCGTCGTCGTCAACCCGTACTTCGACTGGCAGGGTGACCGCCAGCCGAAGACGCCGTACGCCGAGAGCGTCATCTACGAAGCCCATGTGAAGGGCCTCACGATGACGCACCCCGACATCCCCGAGGACATCCGCGGCACCTACAGTGCCATCGCGCATCCGGTGATCATCGAGCACCTCAAGAAGATCGGCGTCACGGCGCTCGAGCTCATGCCGGTGCACCAGTTCGTGAACGACTCGACGCTCCAGGAGAAGGACCTCTCCAACTACTGGGGTTACAACACGATCGCCTTCTTCGCGCCGCAGAACACCTACTCGGCTGCGGGCGGCGTCGGCCAGCAGGTGCAGGAGTTCAAGGCGATGGTGCGCGCGCTCCACGCCGCGGGCATCGAGGTCATCCTCGACGTCGTGTACAACCACACCGCCGAGGGCAACCACATGGGCCCGACGCTCTCGATGCGCGGCATCGACAACCTCGCCTACTACCGGCTCGAGGACGACGACAAGCGGTACTACACGGACTACACCGGCACGGGCAACAGCCTCAACGTCGGCAACCCGCACACGCTGCAGCTCATCATGGACTCGCTGCGCTACTGGGTGCTCGAGATGCACGTCGACGGCTTCCGCTTCGACCTCGCTTCGACCCTCGCCCGCGAGTTCTACGACGTCGACCGCCTGTCGGCCTTCTTCGAGCTCGTGCAGCAGGACCCGATCGTCAGCCAGGTGAAGCTGATCGCCGAGCCGTGGGATATCGGCCCCGGCGGGTACCAGGTCGGCAACTTCCCGCCCCAGTGGACCGAGTGGAACGGCAAGTACCGTGACACCGTCCGCGACTTCTGGCGCGGGGAGCCCTCCACGCTCGGAGAGTTCGCGCTGCGGCTCACCGGGTCCGCCGACCTCTACGAGCAGGACGGGCGGTGGCCGGTGGCATCCATCAACTTCGTCACCGCGCACGACGGGTTCACCCTGCGCGACCTCGTCTCGTACAACGAGAAGCACAACGAGGCCAACGGTGAGGACAACAACGACGGCGAATCGCACAACCGTTCGTATAACCACGGCGTCGAGGGACCGACGGATGATCCCGACGTCCTCCGGGTGCGAGCGCGCCAGCAGCGCAACTTCCTCGCGACGATGCTGCTGAGCCAGGGCGTGCCGATGATCTCCCATGGCGACGAGCTCGGTCGCTCGCAGCACGGCAACAACAACGGCTACGCGCAGGACAACGAGCTCACCTGGATCGACTGGACGGCGATCGACCAGCCCCTCATCGAGTTCACCTCGGTGCTCGCGCGACTGCGCCGCGACCACCCGACGTTCCGGCGGCGGCGGTTCTTCGACGGGCGTCCGGTGCGGCGCGAGGAGGGAGCACCGCTCCCCGACATCGCGTGGATCCGTCCGGACGGTTCGGCGATGCAGCCCGAGGATTGGGATTCTGGCTTCGGCCGCGCCGTGGGCGTCTTCCTCAACGGTGACGGCATCCGCGAGCGCGACCGCCGCGGCGAGGAGATCCACGACCGCCACTTCTTCGTGTTCTTCAACGCGAGCGACGAGGCGATCGACTTCACCATCCCCACGGCGACCGCCAGCCCGCGCTGGGAGGTCATCGTCGACACCGCCGGCGGCGTGGACGAGATCCCCATCGTCGACCCCGGCGGCACGGTCACGGTCGGAGGTCGGGCGCTCGTCGTCCTGCGCGACCACGAGCAGGAGACGGTCGAAGTCGATTCATCGGTGGCCGCGTCCCTTTCCGCGATGACCGGGGCGATCGACGTCCCCGCGCAGTCGCAGCAGAGCGAGCTTCCGCACTCATGACCGACGACCAGAAGGCTCCGCTGTCCACCTATCGGCTGCAGATCCGGGCCGGATTCGATCTGGATGCCGCAGCCGAGCTGACCGACTACCTGCGTGATCTGGGAGTGGACTGGGCCTACCTGTCGCCGATCCTGGCCGCGACGAGCGGATCGGACCACGGCTACGACGTCGTGGACCCGACGGTCGTCGACCCCGAGCGCGGCGGCCCCGAGGGGCTGTCGCGGTTCGCCGCCGCGGCGCGCGCGGCGGGCCTCGGCATCCTGATCGACATCGTGCCGAACCACCAGGGCGTCTCGGACCCGCGGCAGAACCCGTGGTGGTGGGACGTCCTGCGCCAGGGGCAGGCGTCGCCCCACGCGGCGGCCTTCGACGTGAACTGGGCGCTCGGCGGACGGCTGCGGCTGCCCGTGCTCGGGTCGGAGCTCGATGCCGCCGTCGAGGCGGGCGAGATCACGATCGATGCCGAGGCGGGCGTCGTCCGGTACTTCGACCACGAGTTCCCGCTCGCGGACGGCACCGGCGAGGGTGACGTCCGCGACGTCCTCGCGGCGCAGCACTACGAGCTGCTGTTCTGGCGCCGCGGCGACGCGGAACTCAACTACCGTCGCTTCTTCGCCGTGACGACGCTCGCGGGCGTCCGCGTCGAGGACCCGGCCGTGTTCGACGCGAGCCACGTCGAGATCGTGCGGTGGATCGACGAGGGTCTCGCCGACGGTCTGCGGGTCGACCACCCGGACGGCCTCGCCGACCCGGGCGGGTACCTCGACCTGCTGGCGGATGCCACGGATGGCGCGTACGTGCTGGTGGAGAAGATCCTCGAGCACGGCGAGGACCTGCCGTCGTGGTGGGCGACCGAGGGCACGACCGGATACGACGCGATGGCGGTCCTCGACCGCGTGCTCGTCGATCCGTCCGGCGAGCAGGGCCTCACCTTGCTCGACACGCAGCTGCGAGACGGTGCGGCAGCCGACTACGCCGACATGATGCACGAGGCCAAGCTCGCGTGGGCGACCGACGGCTTGCACGCCGAGGTGCTCCGGCTCGCGGCGCTCGTCCCCGCCGGTGAGCGGAACGGCGCGTCCGACGAGCAGTGGCTCGACGCGCTCGCCGAGCTGCTCGCGGCGTTCCCGGTGTACCGCGCCTACCTTCCCGCCGGTGTCGAAGAGGTCGATGAGGCGGTCGCGCTGGCGTCGTCGCGCCGTCCCGAGCTGGGCGACGCGTTCGAGACGATCGCGGCGCGCCTGACGGCCGGCCCCGACAGCGAGTTCACGAGGCGGTTCATGCAGTCGACCGGTCCCGTCATGGCGAAGGGCGTCGAGGACACGACGTTCTACCGCTGGACCCGGCTCGGCACGCTCACCGAGGTGGGCGGCGACCCGACCGAGTTCGCGGTCGACGTCGACGGGTTCCATGCGGCATCCGCTCGTCGTCAGGCTTCGTGGCCGGCGGCGATGACGTCGCTGTCGACGCACGACACGAAGCGCAGCGAGGACGTCCGGACGCGCCTGTCCGTGCTGGCCGAGCTGCCGGAGCGGTGGGCCGAGGTCCTCGGCGAGCTGCGCCAGGTCGCCTCGACCGGTGACGGCCCGTTCGACAACCTGCTGTGGCAGGCGATCGTCGGCGCGTGGCCCGCATCGCGAGAGCGCCTGCACGCGTACGCCGAGAAGGCGTCGCGCGAAGCGGGGAACAGCACGACCTGGTCGGACCCTGATGAGGCCTTCGAAGAGAAGATGCACGACCTCGTCGATGCCGCCTTCGGCGATGCGCGGGCGATCGTCGAGGGTTTCGTGGACGAGATCACGCCGCTCGGCCGGTCGAACTCGCTCTCGCTGAAGCTGCTGCAGTTGGCCGGCCCGGGCGTCCCGGACGTCTACCAGGGCACCGAGCTGTGGGACCACTCGCTCGTCGACCCCGACAACCGTCGCGAGGTCGACTTCGCGGAACGCCGGCGCCTGCTCGCACGTCTCGACGAGGGGTGGATGCCGCCGGTCGACGCGTCGGGCGCGGCGAAGCTGCTCGTGGTGTCGCGCGCCTTGCGGTTGAAGCGCGACCATCCGGAGCTGTTCACGCGGTACACGCCGATGACGGTCGCGGGGGAGGCCGCGGACCACGCGGTCGCCTTCGACCGCGGCGGCGTCGTGGCGGTGGCGACGCGGTTGCCGGCCGGGCTCGCCGCTCGCGGCGGCTGGGGCGACACCGAGGTGCTGACGCACGTCGGCCCGACGGTCGACGTGCTGACCGGGCGCCGGTTCGAGGGCGGTCGTCTGCGGCTCGCCGACCTGCTGGACACCTACCCCGTCGCGCTGCTCGCGCCGGCGGACGTCATCGAAGGGGACGCATCGTGATCGAGGTCTGGGCTCCGCGTGTCGAGCGGGTGCGGCTGCGCCGCCCCGATGCGGACGACGTCGCGCTGACCGCCGCCGGTGACGGCTGGTGGCGCACCGACGTCGCGCTGGCGGACGGCGACGAGTACGGCTTCGTCCTCGGTGACGGCGACGACCTTCGTCCCGACCCGCGGTCGCGGCGGCAGCCGCGAGGCGTCCACGACGCGTCGGCGTGGGTGGACCCGGCATCCTTCCCGTGGACGGATGAGGCGTGGACCGGCCGTCAGCTCGCTGGCGGGCTGATCTACGAGCTGCACCTCGGGACGTTCACGCACGAAGGGACGTTGGATGCCGCGATCGCCCGGTTCGACCACCTGATCGACATCGGCGTGACGCACATCGAGCTGCTGCCCGTGAATGCCTTCAACGGCACCCACAACTGGGGCTACGACGGCGTGCTGTGGTACGCCGTGCAGGAGACGTACGGCGGTCCGGCTGCGTATCAGCGCTTCGTGGATGCCGCGCACGCGGCGGGCCTCGCGGTGATCCAGGACGTCGTCTACAACCACCTGGGGCCGAGCGGGAACTACCTGCCCGAGTACGGTCCGTACCTGCGCGACGGGTCGCGGAATACATGGGGCGACAGCCTCAACCTCGACGAGGCGGCCGTGCGGTCGTTCATCGTCGACAACGCGCTGATGTGGATGCGGGACTTCCACGTCGACGGTCTGCGGCTGGACGCCGTGCACGCGCTGCACGAGTCCGGGGAGCAGCCGGTGCACATCCTGCAGGAGATCGCGGAGCGGACCGACGCGCTGAGCGCGCACGTCGGGCGGCCGCTCACGCTCATCGCCGAGAGCGACCTGAACGATCCGGTGATGTTCCTGCCGCGCGAGGCCGGCGGGTACGGCCTGACGGCGCAGTGGTCGGATGACTGGCATCACGCCGTGCACGTCGCACTGACCGGCGAGGCGGTCGGCTACTACGAGGACTTCGCCGACCCCGAGGCGCTGCCGAAGGTGTGGACGGAGGGCTTCTTCCACAACGGCACCTACTCGTCGTTCCGCGAGCGGGATCACGGCAAGCCCGTGCCCGACGACGCGGCATCCTGGCGACTGGTGACCTACGCGCAGGATCACGATCAGATCGGCAACCGCGCGGCGGGAGACCGGTTGACGGCGACGCTGTCGGCCGATCGGCTCGCGGTCGCCGCCGTGCTGACGCTGACCGCGCCCGGGACGCCGATGCTGTTCATGGGCGAAGAGTGGGGTGCGTCGACGCCGTGGCAGTTCTTCACCTCGCACCCCGAGCCGGAACTCGCCGAGGCGACGGCGAAGGGCCGGATCGCGGAGTTCGTGAAGATGGGCTGGGACGAGAGCATCGTGCCGCACCCCAACGACCCCGCGACGTTCGAGCGGTCGAAGCTGGACTGGTCCGAGGTGTCGCAGGGCGATCACGCGCGGCTGCTGGATCTCTACCGGCAGTTGGCCGATCTGCGGCGCTCGCGGCCCGAGCTGACCCACCCGGGTCCCGGTGGGCGGGATGCCGAGGTGCAGACCACCTCGACAGGTCCCCGGTACGTGCTGCACCGCGGCGCGGCGCGGGTTCTCGTGAACCTGTCGTCCGAGCCGTGGGAGGTCGCCGGCGGCGACGTCTGGATCGCGTCCGTCGAGCCGACGTCGGCCGGCGAGCGGCTTGTCGTGGCCCCGGAGTCCGCGGTCGTCGTCGGGGCGTAGTCCGCGTTCCCCTGTCGCGACGCGCCGTGCGCGCTCGCCGTCCGCGACAGGGGAAGTGGGATGCCGGGGGTCGCTCATCGGCTGTGGCTGTGGCGCGGTGTTCTGCGTGGCGCAGCGCGCGCAGGATCGGCCCCGGTTCAGGCCTGTGTCGGGTCAGAAGGGTGCCGGGTCTCCGGGGTGTGTGGTGGCAGGGGTGAAGGCGACGGCCGGGGTGGGTGCGTCTTCGCGGTAGATCCTGCCGAGGGGTGAGGTCCATTCCAGGACTCCACCCCTCAGTTGTCGGACCCGCCATGCGGTGAACTGCTTCATCGAATGGTGTCGTTGGCATAGGTGGGCGAGGTTGGAGAGTTCGGTTTTGCCGCCGAGGGTGTGGTCGTGGGTGTGGTCGACTTCGCACCGGATGGCGGCGACGCGGCAGCCGGGGAACCGGCAGTGCTGGTCGCGGGCTTGCAGGAACCGTCGCATCCCGGATGGGACACGGTACGAGTCGGTGGAGACGGTGACTCCGGTGGTGGGGTCGTGGAACAGGCGCTCCCACGTGTGCGTCGCACCGGCGAGAAGGCGGGCGGTCGCAGGGTCAATGGGGGAGCGGCCGGTCAGATCGCACGGTCCATCATCGGCACCGATCAGAGTCGCTGCGGGAATCAGTACCTGCACGCGCGCGCGGATCGCGCCCAGTGGCCCGGCGGTCGTGTCGCGCGTGTCATCAAGCGACGGCGTGCCGGCGAAGAGCAGGTCGGCGAGCACGTCGGCGCGGACCTGATCGGTCGATCTCCCGTCGGTCGCGATCACATCTAAGGGCGCCGAGCGCTCCTCGCGGGTGTCGACAATCGCCCGCGCCTGCTGTGTGAGCCGGTCGTGGATCCCCTCCGCAATCACGGTCGGCAGGGTCGCGATCAAATCCGACATCCCGTCCCGGCCCGGGATCAACCTGACGCACCGCCGCGCCGCAGCTTCCTCATGCCGCTCGGCGAACGATCGCGGATGCATCCGGTGCGCCAGGATCTCCAGCTCACCCCGCACTCGGTTCGGGGTCTCGCCTTCGCATCGCTCGATCGCAATGGCTTCGAACTCAGCCCATATCTCTGCGGGTAGGTTCAGCCCGGTCTCGACGATCGCCTTCACATGCCCGCGCACGATCCGCCCGGCTTCCCACGCGGCCACGGCCGCCGGGAATCCTTCGATCGTCACCCGAGCCTCCCCGATCCGACGCTGCACGGTGCGGTCGGTGGTCCGCATCGCTCCGCCGATCTCTGCGGCGGTCGACCGCAGCACCATGTCGTGCAGGGTCACTTTCGCGTTCGGGGGCGCGCCCTGTTCCTCCGCCAGTCGGCCCGCAGCAGCGAGCGTACGGAGCTGCGCGATCTGCACCGCGGCCATCCGCCGCTCCACGTCCTCGACGTCCGCAACGATGCCCGCAATGGCGGCGAGATACGCATCGCCACCAGGGGTTTCCATCGCTTCTGTCATACCTGAACTATCGCACCAGCCTCCGACATCGGGACCCTGAAAACTGCGGAACTCAGGCGCCGCGAACAGATCCAAAATGAGGAACCTCTCACTCGCGAATCGACACCCGACGCACCCGACCTTCACCCCCCTCAAGCCCCGCTCGAAGCCTGTCAAGAGGTCGCCGCCGCGCGCCACGGGGACGTACCGTGACGGCATGATGAGCTCCACCGCATCCCGTTCGTCGGACCTCACCCGCCAGATCGTCGTGATCTCGGCGGTGACGTTCATGCTGATCGCCGCCCTGTTCGGGGCCGGCGTCCTCGGCGGGACTCCGGTTCAGGACCTGCAGAACGGCGCGCTCTCGGCGACCTCCACGGTGCTCGCTCCCGCGGCCCAGGCCTTCTCGATCTGGAGCGTCATCTACCTGTTCATGATCGCGTACACGATCTGGCAGGCACTCCCGTCGCAGCGCGGCAGTGACCGCCAGCGCAAGGTCGGCTACCCGATCGCCCTCACGGCCGTCCTCAACGGGCTCTGGCTGCTGGCCGCCCAGTACACGACGCTCCTCGTCACCGTCCTGACGATCGTCGCCCTGCTCGTCGCGCTGGGCTGGACCATCCGCATCCTGGTGCTCAATCCGCCGCGCACGTTCGCCGAGACGTTCTCCACCGACGTCACCGTCGGACTGCACCTGGGCTGGGTCACGCTCGCCACCGTCGCGAACACGACCGCCTGGCTGACCGCTGAGGTCGCGCCGACGTCGTGGGGCGACGCCGCCACCGCGTGGGGGATCGCCGTCATCATCGTGGTCGTCCTGATCGCCGCCGCGAGCGCGATCCGCACCGGCGGACGCCTCGCACCGGCGCTCGCTTCGGCGTGGGGACTGCTGTGGATCGGCATCGGCCGGTTCGCGACCGAACCTCAGTCCACCCCGATCGCGATCACGGCGTGGATCGCCGCCGCGATCGTCGTGATCGTCCCTCTCGTGCTCTGGGCACGCGGACGTCGCGGGGAACTCTCGCTCGCGCGCAGCTGAGCGGTCAGAAGATCTCGGCGAATCGGCGCAGCAGCCGCTGCGGCTCGTCGAGATCGGCCGCGAGCACGACCGCGGCGACGGTGTCGTACTCGTCCGCGTCGAAGTAGCCGTGGTTGCGGTAGATCGTCATCCGCTCGGTGAACGCGACGCCGGTCGGCTCGGGGTGGAACTGCGTCGCGTACAGCCGGTCGCCGATCCGGAACGCCTGCACGGGGCACTCGTCGTTCGTCGCGAGGAGCACGGCGCCCTCGGGCAGCCGCTCGATGGCCTCCTTGTGCGCCGTCAGGGCGGTGAACTCGGCCTCCAGCCCGCCGAACAGGAGATCCTGCCGACCCGCATCAGTGAGACGGATGCCGGTGGGCCCCGTCCCCTCCGGGTACTCCCGCGTCACCTCGCCGCCGAGGGCGCGTGAGGCGACACCGATCCCGAAGCACGTGAACAGCGCGGTCGTCCGCCCCGCCACGGCAGCCTGTGCCACGGCCTGCAGCCCCGCCTCGATCCGCACCTGCTCCGCGGACTTGGTGGCGTCGGCATCCGTCGTGTTGAACGGGCTGCCGCCGACCACGAAGCCGCGCCAGCGTTCGAACGCGTCGGCGGGCAGGTCGTCGTCGACGAGGTTCCAGCGCTCGAGGCCGGACTCGCCGACGCTCATCGCCTGGTGGAACGACGCGTACTCGCCGTCCGCGGCATCCACCTGCGGGCGAACGCACAGATAGACGAGCGGAGCCATTCCTCGAGTCTAAATGCCCGGTCCGGGGCCGAACGCCGTGCGTCAGCGCGAGGAGTTCGAGGTGCGCCCCCGGACGATCCCCACGAACGTGTCGACCAGCTCGGTCGCCCCCTCGGCGGGCCAGGCGAGTGCGACGGCGGATGCCGGGGCCTCCGCGAGCGGCCGGAACGTCACGTCCTTGCGGTGGTGCAGTCGGGCGAGCGACATGGGCACGAGGACGATCCCGACGCCGGTGGCCACGATCTCGACCGCCTCGCCCGTCGTGGCCGGCGCCGCGAATCGCGGCTCCGAGGTCCCCGCGACATCGAAGGACAGGACGTCGTCGCCCGGCACGATCCGGACCTCGCCGAGAAGGTCTTCCGCGGTCAGCTCGTCCGCCGCCGTCAGAGCGGAGTCGGCAGCGCACACCACGACCGTCGTCTCCTCGTAGAGCGGGATGACGTTCAGACCGTCGCGGTCGATCGGCAGCCGGACGATCGCCGCATCCACGTCGCCCCGCGCGAACGCCGCGCGTTGATCCGCGACCGCGAGAGGGACGAGCTCGAGCGGGTTGCGCGGCATCCGGGTCTTCCAGATGTCGATCCACTTGCCCGGCGTCGCCCCCGGGATCGCGCCGAGGCGGAACGGGCCCGACGGCGGTGCGGGTACCGGCGCGGCCTGCGTGGGTGCCGGCTTCCGCTTCGCCGTGGGCTTCGGAGTCGGCTTGGCGCCCCCCGCGCGGCCTTTCCCCGGCGTTGGACGGCCGCCCTTGCGCTGGGGTCCGCCGCGTGTCGCCATGCCTGCCAGCGTAGCCGCGCGCCTCGGGACGCTTCGGGATGCCACGGGGATGCCGCGGCTCAGCAGGTGCCCCATCGTCCGGCGCCCTCGGCCCGAGCGGCGGACTCGGCAGCGGCGAACCGCTTCGCGTAGCGGGTGTTCGGTGCGATGCGGAGCGTCGCAGCGTGGCCCTCCGCCACGAGCGCCTCGTTGACGAACGTCCCGTCCGCGGTCCACAGGTAGCGGAGTTCGCGGTCGTACCGGTCGAGGTCCTCCCGGTCGGCGACGGCCCGGAGGCGGGCGCCCTCGGGCGCGAGCTCGCGCAGCCGGGCGGTCGCGGCATCCGCTCCGCATTCCGGTTCGGGATGCGCCTCGGGAGCGTCGATGCCGATCAGACGGACTCGAGTACCGTCCGCAGTCACGAGTGTGTCGCCGTCGACCACGCGCTGCACCGTGATCACGTCGGCTCCCGCCGGCATCCCCTCACCCGTCGACCCGCGCAGAGCGGATGCCGCGACCCAGATCCCCGCCAGCAGGAGCGCACCGACGAACCCCGCGACGACGGCGCGGGTCGAGCGGCGCGGGGTGGTCATGCGCCGAGGCTAACCCCAGCCACAGACGAAGGCCCGACCCCTGGAGAGGGATCGGGCCTTGCAGACGTGTGAGGGGGCGGTCAGGCCGCCAAGCGGAGGCCGCGACGGTCGGTCGCGACGCGCTCGCCTTCGGGGATGCTCTCGTCGTCGCCGATGAGGGACTCCGGTGCGACCCGCGCTCCGGCGCCGACGAAGCAGCGGACGCCGATCTTCGCGCCGGCACCGATGGCTGCTCCGGGTCCGATGTGCGCGTGGGGTGCGATCTCTGCGTTCGGGCCGATGACGGCCTCCGGTTCGATCCACACTCCGCGTCCGATGCGGGCGCCTGCGGCGATCTGCGCCCCGGGTTCGACGTAGCTTCCTGCTTCGACGATCGCACTCGGGTGCACCTTGGCTCCGTTCGCGATCAAGCCACGTCCGTTGGCGTGCTTGCGGTAGCGCAGCGTCTCGCCTCGGTCGTTCTCGATGTCGATGTAGTTCTTGCCCACGGGTCCTCCTTGACGGATACAACGTCCCACAGGGCATTTCATTCCCGAATGGCACCCGAAATCACGGGGTTGACCGCGGCTGGGTAACCTGATTCGGTGACAGCGCACGAAGAGATGGCCGACCCCGCCGCCCCCGAGACGGGCCCGTCGCTCGTCTTCGAGGAGAAGGCCGCTCCGCACACCTGGCTCGACGACATCGTCGGACTCGCGACCGGAACGTTCACCGTTTCCCTGGGATTGTTCCTGCTGCACATGAGCATGGCCGTCACCGGCGGCACCGCGGGCCTGTCCCTGCTGCTGAACTATGCGCTCGACTGGCCGTTCGCGGCACTGTTCGCCGTCGTCAACCTGCCCTTCGGCGTCCTGGCGGTCTGGAAGCGCGGGTGGAACTTCGCCCTCCGCACCCTGGTGTGCATCGGGGCGGTCTCCGGATTCTCCGTCCTCATCGAGCACCTGTTCCTCATCGAGAGGATCGACCCGGTCTTCGGGACCATCGCCGGCAACCTCCTCGCCGGGATCGGCCTGCTGATCGTCTTCCGGCACGGCGCGAGCCTCGGTGGGATCAACGTCGTCGCCCTCGTGATCCAGGATGCGACCGGAATCCGCGTGGGGTGGACCATGATGGTCTTCGATGTCCTCGTCATCCTGCTCGCCCTCCTGGTCGTCCCCTGGCAGTTCGTTCTGCTCAGCGCGGCGGGGGCCGTCGTGCTGAACCTCGTCCTCGCTCTGAACCACCGGCCCGGCCGGTACATCGGTCACTGATGGTCGACATCGGAGGAGTACGCCTGTCGGGCAGGATGATCTGCGCGACGAAGGACGAAGCGGATGCCGTGCGGCGCCACCTCGACGCGCACATCGAGCGCACGCGGGCCGAGGACGGCTGCCTGCTGTTCGAGATCACACCGCTCGGCGGCGGTCGTGCGTGGTCGGTCGAGGAGCTCTGGACCGATGCGTCCACGTTCCGGGAGCACCAGCGACGCGCCGCGGACAGCGAATGGGGTCGCGCGACGGCGGGGATCGAACGCCGTTACCGCGTCGAGGGACTCACGCCGGACGAATGACCGGTCGGCCGGTCACGGCTGGCAGACGGGGCACCAGAACACGATCCGCTCGCTCGTCGCACGCGCCCCGAGCTCCGATCCCTCGATGAGCGTGCCGCAGCGTCGGCACGGCTTGCCGCCGCGTCCGTAGACCCACGTCTGCTTCCCCGGGCGGTTGTCGCCCGTGAACGTGCGCCCCTGTCGATCCCGGTTCGCGCGGATCATCCGCACACCCGTGTCGATGAGACCCGCGACGTCGACCTCCTTCGCGAGTGCGGTGGGACGGATGCCGCGCACGAACAGCAGCTCGTTCGCGTACTCGTTGCCGAACCCGGCGACGTTCCGCTGATCGAGGAGCGCCACGTGGATCGCACGCTCGTCGGCTGCGACGTTCGCCACCGCCTGCGCCGCGTCCCAGTCGGCGGAGAGCGGATCGGGCCCGAGATGCCCGACCACGCGGTCCTCCTCGGCGGTCGGCAGGACCTCGACCATCGCGAGCTCGAAGCCGACGGCGTCCGCGGGTCTCGTGCCGACGATCGCGCGGGCCTGGAAGGCGGGGGCGCGCCACTTCTGGCCCGGCCTGTAGACGTGCCAGCGGCCCTCCATCTTGAGGTGGGAGTGCAGGGTCTGCGCCCCGATGCGCATGAGCAGGTGCTTGCCGCGCGGCACGACCTCGCGCACCGTCTCACCGCGCAGGTCGACCGTGGCGCTCCGCGGCACACGCACCTCGAATCGCGTGACCTCGTGGCCCGCGAGCGCCTCGTGCAGCTTCCGCGCGGCTCGGAAGACGGTGTCGCCCTCAGGCACGCTGAGGCTCCCGTGAGCCGCGCCGCAGGGTGAGGCCCTTGGGCGACTCGACGAAACCGGCGTCGCGGAGGGCGCGGCCGGCGGCGGTCGTGTAGACGAACGCACCGCTCACCTGCTCGATCGTGAGGGTGTCGAGGCCACGGGCGCGCGAGGTCTCGACGAGGCTGCGCGCGGCGGCGACCAGGACGTCCTCGTCGTCGGTGAAGGCGAGCGCGGTGCGCCCGCCGCGCTCGAGGTAGAGCACGAGGGTGCCGTCGACCAGCACGACCAGTCCGCCGGCTTTGCGGCCGGGGCGGTGGTTCACTCCCTCGATCGACGGCCAGTTCAGCGCCGCGCCGTAGGGGTTGGCGGGATCGGTGGCGGCGAGCGTCCGCGCGGTGAGCGGTGCGGGCTCGGGCACCGACGCGAACTCGCGGAGCCGGTCGACGGTCGCCGAGGTCGCGAACTGGGCGGCCCCCAGCTTCTCGACGAAGTAGCCGCGCCGGCAGTGCCCGGCATCCTCGAATCCCGCCAGGATCCGGTACACCTGCGCGAAGCCGCCCGGGACCCCCTCGGCCTGGACCGAGCCGCGGGTGACGACGCCGTAGCGCTCGAGGAGCATGCCCGCCGTCGCGGTCGCCCGCAGGGTCGCATCGTCATCGGGGACGGGCAGCAGCGACCAGCGGCCGCCGACCATGGCCGGGCGCTGCGGTGCGGGCCGCGCCGCGGCGGCGATCGGCGTCCCGCGGAACATGCGGGTGCGGGGTGTCCGCCGCGTCACCCGGTGCGCTTGCGATCCGCCGGCGAGGAGCCCTCGGACGGGCGCGAACGTGTCGTTCGTGACGCGCCCCGACCAGGTCAGGTTCCAGAGCGCGTCGATGACGGACTGCTCGTTCGGCGCCTCGACCATGCCGACCAGCTGACCGGCGAAGTAAGCGCCGCCGGCGCCGAGCGCGTCGAGGAGCGACTGCTCGAACGGCGTCACCTCGTCTTCGGGGATCTGCAGCGTGAGCGTCGCGGCATCCGCGGGGTGCAGTGCGATCCAGCCGTCGCGCCCGGGCAGAGAACCGTGACCCGACCAGAGCACCTCGCCGGTCGCTGTCAGTTCGTCGAGCAGGGCGGGGGAGTAGTTCCGCACGCGCGACGGCAGGATGAGCGATTCCCACGCGCTTGCGGGGAGCGGGACGCCGGCGAGCTGCTCGACCACGGCGAGCACCCCGTCGACCCCTTCGAGCGGACGCGTCAGGTGCTGCCAGACGGGCAGGAAACGCCCCAGCGCCTCGGGCTCGACGGGTTCGACGCTGCCGCGGATCGCGGCGAGCGAACGCATCCGGATGCGGCGCAGCACCTCGCTGTCGCACCACTCGAGGTCGTCCGGGTGTGCGGAGTCCGCGGGCAGGAAGAAACCGCTCGCGAGCCGGCCCTGCGCTTCGAGCCGCTGCAGTGTCTGACGGGCGACGGCGCCGCCCACGCCGAGGCGCGTCGCGACGTCGGAGGTCCGGAACGGTCCGTGCGTGCGGGCGTACCGCGCGACGAGGTCGGCGAGCGGATCGGCGACGGGTTCGAGGAAGGCCGTCGGGATGCCGACGGGCAGCGCCGCGCCGAGGGCGTCGCGCAGGCGGCCCGCATCCTCGATGCCGGCGACGCGGGGGGCGCCGCCGAACGTGACGCGGATGGCGCGGCGGGTGTCGACGAGTTCGTCGAGCAGAGCCGCGGAATCGGCTTCGGTCGCTGCCAGAGCGGGCGCGTCCGGGTCCGTCGCCGCGCCCTCGAGGCGTTCTGCCACCTCGGCGACCGAGAGCGGACCGAGCAGCCGCAGGAGGTCGGCGACACCCTCGACGCCGCGCACGCGCCTCGTCGGGTCGAGTCGCTGGAGTTCGCGTTCGTACTGTTCGATGACGCCGGGGTCGAGCAGCTCGCGCATCTCGATCTTGCCGAGCAGCTCGCTCAGCAGGGCAGGATCGACCGACAGCGCTGCCGCTCGGCGCTCGGCGAGGGGCGAGTCGCCCTCGTACATGAACGCGCCGACATATCCGAAGAGCAGGTCGCGCGCGTACGGCGACGGAGAGCTCGTCGTTGTCTCGACGAGACGGATGCGGCGGTCCGCGATGCTCCGTGCGATCCGCAGCAGGGCCGGGAGGTCGTAGACGTCCTGCAGGACCTCGCGGAGGGTCTCGAGGATGATCGGGAAGGTCGGGTGCTCCTTGGCGACCTCGAGCAGTTGCGCGGAACGCTGGCGCTGTTGCCACAGGGGCGATCGCTTGTTCGGGTTGAGGCGGGGGAGCAGGAGTGCCCGAGCCGCGCATTCGCGGAACCGCGAGGCGAACAGTGCGGACCCGCCGACCTCCGAGGTGACGAGTTGTTCGAGTTCGTCCGCGTCGAAGACGAACAGCTCGGCTCCGGGCGGCTCGGCATCCGTGTCGGGCACGCGGGCGATGATCCCGTCGTCGCTCGCGACCGCGGCACCCTCGACGCCGAGACGCTCGCGGATCCGCGCGTTGACGGCCAGCGCCCACGGTGCGTGCACATGCATGCCGTACGGGGAATGCAGGATGACGCGCCAGTCGCCCACCTCGTCGCGGGAGCGTTCGACGGTCAGGGTCTTGTCGGTCGGAAGGCTGCCCGTCGCCTCGCGCTGCTCGCCGATGTAGGCGAGCAGGTTGCCGATCGCGTTGTCGTCGAGGCCGGATTCCCGCAGCCGCGCGACCGCCTTCTCGGGCTTCGCCGTCGAGAGTTCGCGCGAGAACTTGCCGAGGGCCTCGCCGAGTTCCGCGGGTCTACCGAGACCGTCGCCGTGCCAGAACGGAAGCTTGCCGGGTTGCCCGTAGGCGGGGAGGACGTTCACCCGGTCGTGGGTGATCTCGACGATGCGCCAACTCGTCGTGCCGAGGGTGAACACGTCACCCACGCGGGACTCGTAGACCATCTCCTCGTCGAGCTCGCCGACACGGGCGTTGCGCGCCTCACCCGAGATGAAGACGCCGAACAGTCCCCGGTCGGGGATCGTGCCGCCGCTGGTGACCGCGATGCGCTGCGCACCCGGCCGGCCGGTGATGGTCCCGGCATCCCGATCCCAGACGACGCGGGGACGCAGTTCGGCGAAGGCATCGGACGGGTAGCGGCCGGCGAGCAGGTCGAGTGTCGCTTCGTAGGCCGAGCGGGGGAGGGAGCGGAACGGGGCCGAGCGTTTGACGGTCTCGAACCAGCCCTCGACATCGAGCACGGCCACGGCGGAGGCGGCGATCGTGTGCTGGGCGAGGATGTCGAGCGGATTCTGCGGTACCGAGATCGCCTCGATCTGCCCCGCGAGCATCCGCTCGGTCACGACGGCGGTGTGCAGCACGTCGCCGCGGTGCTTGGGGAAGAGTGCGGCGCGGCTGACCTCGCCGACCTGGTGACCGGCGCGACCGACGCGCTGCAGACCGGATGCCGCCGAGGGCGGCGCCTCGACCTGGATCACGAGGTCGACGGCGCCCATGTCGATGCCGAGCTCAAGGCTGCTCGTCGCGACGACGCAGCGGAGCGCCCCGGACTTCAGCTCGTCCTCGACCTGCGCGCGCTGCTCCTTCGACACCGAGCCGTGGTGCGCCTTCGCGAGGATCGCCTCGACCCCGGCTGACGCGCCCGCCTGCGCCATCATGGCGGCTGGCACGGTCGGATCCGGCACGTCGATGCCGACCCTCTCGGCGTAGATCTCGTTGAGCCGTCCCGTCAGACGCTCCGCGAGGCGACGCGAGTTCGAGAAGACGATGGTGGACCGGTGGGCGAGGATGCGGTCGACGATCGCCTCTTCGACGTGCGGCCAGACCGACCCGGTCATCTCCGACGACTGCGGCGGCGTGTACCAGTTGCCCCCGTCCCCATCCCCGTCGTCGTCCGGATCGACGGCGACCGGCTCCTCCTCCTCGGGGGCACCGGGAGGGGGCGGCGGGTTCGTGAGGTCGTCGATCGGCACGACGACGGACAGGTCGAACGCCTTCGTCGCCTTGGGCGCCACGATGTCGACCGGAGCCGCTCCGCCGAGGAACCGGGCCACCTCATCAATCGGGCGGACCGTCGCCGAGAGGCCGATGCGCTGCGCCGGGGTCTCGAGCAGGGCGTCGAGGCGTTCGAGGCTTACGGCCAGGTGGGCGCCGCGCTTGGTCGCCGCGACGGCGTGGACCTCGTCGACGATGACGGTGTGGATGCCGCGGAGCGTCTCGGCTGCCTGCGAGGTCAGCATCAGATACAGCGACTCGGGCGTCGTGATGAGGATGTCCGGCGGGTCGGCGAGCAGGCGCCGACGGTCCCCGGAAGGCGTGTCGCCGGAGCGGACACCCACGGTCACATCGGGCGCGGGCATTCCGAGACGACGGGCCGACTGCCCGATGCCCACCAGCGGGGAGCGGAGGTTGCGCTCGACGTCGACGCCGAGCGCCTTGAGCGGCGAGACGTAGAGGACGCGCGTGCGGGGAGGCGCGGCATCCGCCCGCTTCTTCCTCCCGCGGCCGGGCTTCTCGTCGTCGGCCGCGGGCTTCTCGGCCACACGGTCGCGGAAGATGCGGTCGAGCGCCCAGAGGAACGCCGACAGCGTCTTGCCCGAGCCGGTCGGGGCGACCACGAGCGCGTGCTTGCCGGCGGAGATCGCCTGCCAGGCGCCGGCCTGCGCAGCCGTGGGTGCGTGGAACGCGCTGCGGAACCAGTCCTGCGTCGCAGGGCTGAACCGCTCGAGGACGTCCGCCATGGTTCCATCATCGCGCGGACCACCGACACCGGGCCGGGGCTTGCGCCCCGGCCCGGTCGTCAGACCTCCGTCATCCGACCCTCCCGGAGTTCCAGGGTGAGGTCGGCGCCGACCCTGCTGAGGAACGCGCCGTCGTGGCTGACGACGAGGACCGCTCCCCGGTAGGCCGACAGAGCCTCGACGAGCTGGTCGACCGTGTCGAGGTCGAGGTTGTTCGTCGGCTCGTCGAGCACCAGGAGGTGCGGCGGCGGGTCGGCGAGCAGCAGACGAGCCAGAGCCACCCGGAACCGCTCGCCGCCCGAGAGCGCCGAGACGGGCCGGTGCACCGTATCGCCGCGGATGAGGAACCGAGCGAGGCGGTTCCTCAGCTCGACGTCACCGACCCCGGGTGCCGCGGCGCGGATGTTCGCCAGCACCGCGGCATCCTCCTCGAGCCCGTCCACCCGCTGCGACAGGTAGCCGATCCGGTCGGTGTGCGCCTCTGCGCGGGCGCCCGACGGTGCCGAGTGCAGGGCGGATGCGGCATCCGACCCCGGTTTCGGCCCACCGCCGTCGGCTGAACCTGCACGCGGCACGTGAGGCGCCGCCCCGGCCGACGCGACGAGCCGTTCGAGCAGCGTCGTCTTGCCCGCGCCGTTCGGTCCGATGAGCGCCACCCGCTCCGGTCCCTGGATGATCCAGGAGCGCTCGCCGTCGCCGATCGTCGCGATGCGGCGACCCGTGCCGACATCCGGATCGGGCAGGTCGATCCGGACCGTGTCGTCGTCGCGCACACGGCGCCCGGCGGTGTCGACCGCGGCACGCGCGGCATCCACCTTCTCGTTCGCCTCGACGCGGAGCTTGCCCGCCGTCACCTGCGCCGAGCGTTTCATGGTGCCTAGCACGATCTTCGGTGCCGCCTTCCGCGCGGCGAGCTTCTTGCCGTGCGCATCGCGCGTGGCAATCGTCGACTCGATCTGCTGCCTGTCTCGCTTCTCCCGCTTCAGTACCTGCCGGGCCGTCGTCTCGGCCTGGGCTGCGGCGGACTGCTCGGTGTCGAGCCACGCCTTCCAGGCCGAGTACGGTCCGCCGAACACCGACAGCTCCGAGCCGTAGAGCTCGGCGGTGTCGTCGAGCTCCTCGAGCAGCGCCGTGTCGTGGCTCACCACGATGAGCGTGCCGCGCCAGGTCCGAACGAGCTCGTGCACGCGGGCTCGCGCGTCGCGGTCGAGGTTGTTCGTCGGCTCGTCGAGCAGGGCGATCTCGGCCCCGCGGAGCCGGACGCCGACGAGGGCCGCCAGGACCGCCTCGCCGCCTGAGAGCTCGCCGACCGCTCGGTCGAGGGCGCCTTCCGGCAGCCCGACCTCGGCGAGGGCAGCGGTCGCCCGCGCCTCGACGTCCCAGTCGTCGCCGACCGTGTCGAAGTGGCGCTCGTCGACATCGCCGCGCTCGATCGCCCGCACGGCGCCCAGGACCTCGCCGATCCCGAGCAGGTCCGCGACGCGGCGTCCGGTGTCGAGCGTCAGCTGTTGCGGCAGCAGGTCGACCCGCCCCGCTGTGGTGATCGAGCCGGATGCCGGTGCGAGGGTCCCGGCGATCAGTTTCAGCAGCGTGGACTTGCCGGATCCGTTCCGGCCGACGAGGCCGGTGCGGCCGCCGCCGAAGGCTCCGGTGACCTCGCTGAGCAGGGCGGTGCCGTCGGGCCAGGCGAAGGTGACGCGGTCGAGGGTGACCGCGGAGGTGAGTGTGGTGGGCATGAGGCGCCTCCCTGTGAGGGGTGCGCGGACGTCTGCGTCGACGGGCCGGTCCGCAGCGCTCGGTGCGGCCGGGCAGCACGATGTGCTGCGGTCGAAGGATGACGGTCCGCGCCGGTCGGTGAATCGATCACCGGGCGGACCGTCGAATCGTCCTCGGGGAGGGTCGACGGGTCAGCGCGGGATCACAGCGCGATCGCGTCGACAACCTTCAACGGCTCTTCCTCACACTCGGGACAGGACATCGATCATCGTAGCCACGTCGGTGAGCGGATGCCAGAGGCCGACTCAGCTCTTCGGTGCGGCCAGCTGCTTTTCGAGGAACACCCGCACGTCGCCGAGCTCCTCTGCTGACACGCTGTGCGCGAGGTCGGGGTAGACGCGTCCGCTGAGGTCGACGTGCCCCGGCAGCCACTGCGCGGTGTGGTCGACGAAACGCGGCGGGATGACCTCGTCGCGCGCGCCGCGTCCCCAGAACACCGGCGGGCGCACCTCGGCCAGCTCGGCATCTCCGTCGGCGGGTTCGGGGAACGCGTAGCCGGCGAGGTTCACGGCGAATGCCGCACCCTGCGGTCGCATCCGCATCATCTGCAGCGCGATGACGCCGCCCTGCGAGAAGCCGAGAAGACCGACGGATGCCGCATCCCCCCGCACACCGTCGACCCAGTCCCAGACGGCACGGGTCGAGCCGACGACCTCGTCGTGGTCGCGGCTCTCGACGCCGTCGATCGTGAACCATGAGTACCCGGGCATCGGGAAGCGGGGGGCGAGCGGCGCGCGCACGGCGGCGACCACGAACTCCGCGGGCAGGTGCGGCGTGAGGCCGAAGAGGTCCGCCTCGTTCGACCCGTAGCCGTGCAGAAGCACCAGCAGCGGCCGATCGCCGCGCTCCTCGGCAGGCGCGGACCACAGGACGGCGTCGGGATCGAGCGGGGAGGCGGCCACCATGCGTCCATCCTGCCCCAGGCCCCCGACACGGGTGACACGTCCGACACGGGGCGCCGCGGCATCCGCTCGGGTATACATGGAGGCATGGCCGTCCGCACTCCCGACCCCGACCCGAACGAGCGTGACGACGAGGGAAGCGGGAGCGATCCGCTCCGCGGGCTCGGGTCGTCGATGGGCCGTCCGGGTTCCGCGGGCAACCCCGCGTGGCTGAGCGACGTCGAGCTCGCCGAGGCACGCCGCCGGCTGCCGATGCTCTACGTCGAGGCCGTCCCGGTGCGTCTGGACGGGATGGGCGCGGTGACCGAGGTCGGCATCCTGCTGCGGGCGACGCCGATGGGCGAGATCTCCCGCACCATCGTGTCGGGCCGCGTCCGCTACGGCGAGACCGTGCGCGATGCGCTGTTCCGCCACCTCGAGAACGACCTGGGGCCGATGGCGTTCCCGATGCTGCCGCCGCAGCCGGCGCCGTTCACCGTGGCCGAGTACTTCCCGATCCCCGGTGTCAGCGCCTTCCACGACGACCGGCAGCACGCCGTCTCGCTCGCGTTCGTCGTGCCCGTGACCGGAACGTGCGAGCCGCGTCAGGACGCGCTCGAGGTCACCTGGATGTCGCCCGAGGAGGCCTCGTCCGACGCGCTCGCGGCCGAGATGGAGGGCGGCCGCTCGACGCTCGTGCGGCAGGCCCTCGCCTCGGTCGGCGCGCTCCGCTGACCCGCGCTTCCCGCGACCTCAGCCGCGGGTCAGGCGCGACAGCGCTGCGACGAAGGCGTCGACGTCGGACTCCGTCGTGTCGAACGAGCACATCCAGCGGACCTCGTTCTTCGAGGCATCCCAGTCGTAGAAGCGGAACGACTCACGGAGCTTCTCGGCGACGCCGTCGGGAAGGATCGCGAAGACGCCGTTCGCCTGCGTCGGCTGGCTGAAGCGCACGCCGTCGATCGATCCGTCGGCCAGCCCCGCCTCGACGGCCGCGCGCAGTCGCGCCGCCATGGCATTGGCGTGGCGGGCGTTCCGCAGGTACAGGTCGCCTTCGTACAGCGCGATCAGCTGGGCCGAGACGAAGCGCATCTTCGACGAGAGCTGCATGTTGAGCTTGCGCAGGTAGGGGAGGCCCTGGGAGGCCGCCGGGTCGAGCACGACGATAGCTTCGGCCGCGAGCGCGCCGTTCTTCGTGCCGCCGGCGCTGACGAGGTCGACACCGGCATCCTTCGTGAAGGCGCGGATCGGCAGGTCGAGCGCCGCAGCGGCGTTCGACAGTCGTGCGCCGTCGAGGTGCAGACGCATGCCGCGCGAGTGGGCGTGGTCGGCGAGGGCGCGGATCTCGTCGGGCGTGTAGAGGGTGCCGAGCTCGGTGGACTGCGTGATCGAGACGACGAGCGGCTGCGCACGGTGCTCATCGCCCCAGCCCCAGGCCTCCATGTCGACGAGCTCGGGGGTCAGCTTGCCGTCGTCGGTCGGGACGTTCAGGATCTTGATGCCGGCGACCTTCTCGGGAGCGCCGCCCTCGTCGACGTTGATGTGGGCGGTGGATGCCGCGACCACAGCGCCCCAGCGGGGGAGCATCGACTGCAGTCCCGTCACGTTCGCGCCGGTGCCGTTGAAGACGGGGAACGCCTGCGACCCCTCGCCGAAGTGGTGCGCGAAGACCTCCTGCAGACGCGCGGTGTACACGTCCTCGCCGTAGGCGATCTGATGGCCGTCGTTGGCGGCGGCGATGGCCGCGAGAACCTCGGGGTGGACCCCCGAGTAGTTGTCGCTGGCGAAGGAGCGGATCATCGGGTCGTGGAGCGTCGTCACCTCTTAAGCCTAGGTCGCGCGGAGGTGCTCTTCCCCGTGTCCGACCCCGGCGATACCCTCACCGCATGAGTGAAGCGACGCCGTCGCCGCGCACCGTCCCTCCGGGCGGGATGCGCACGTTCCTGCACGTCCTGGTGAACACGGCCGTCGCGAACGTCACGACGAGCTTCCTGTGGTTCGCGCTCACCTTCTGGGTGTACCTCGAGACCGAGTCGGTGCTCGCCACGGGCATCATCGGCGGCGCCTACATGCTGCTGCTGGCGATCTTCGGCATGGTCTTCGGCACGCTCGTCGACCGCTTCCGCAAGCACGCCGTCATGGTCTTCTCGGGGGTGTTCACCCTCGTCGCGTTCCTCGCGGCCGGCGCGATCTACGTGTCGCAGCCCGAGTCGGCGATCCTCGACCTCCGCGGACCGTGGTTCTGGCTGTTCTCGGGCATCATCCTGGCCGGCGCCGTCGTCGAGAATCTGCGCAACATCGCCCTGTCGACGACGGTGACCCTGCTCGTCCCGACCGAGCGCCACGCGAATGCCAACGGCCTCGTGGGGACGGTGCAGGGCATCGCCTTCATCGTGACGAGCGCCCTCTCGGGGCTCGCGATCGGACTGGTCGGCATGGGGTGGACACTCGCCGTCGCGATCGCCTTCACCGCGGTGCCACTCATCCACCTGCTGTTCGTGCGCATCCCCGAGGACGCACCGACTCCCGATCCCGGGTCGAAGATCCTCGATATCCGCGGCGCGGCGGCCGCGATCCGCGCCGTCCCGGGACTCTTCGCCCTGATCCTCTTCTCGACCTTCAACAACCTCATCGGCGGCCTCTACATGGCGCTGATGGATCCCTACGGGCTCGAGCTCTTCGACGTGAAGATCTGGGGTGTCGTCCTCGCGGTCACGGCGACCGGCTTCCTCATCGGCGGTGGCATCGTCGCCGCGAAGGGGCTCGGCAAGAACCCCATCCGGACGCTCCTGCTCGCCGTGGCGGTGATGGGTCTGCTCGGTGCGGTCTTCACGCTGCGCGAATGGTGGTGGCTCTACGCGGTCGGCATCTGGGCCTACATGACTCTCGTGCCCGTGATCGAGTCCGCCGAACAGACGGTCATCCAGAAGGTCGTCCCCTTCGAGCGCCAGGGCCGCGTCTTCGGCGCGGCGACCGCGCTGGAGGTCTCGACCGGTCCGATCACCTCGTTCGCGATCGCCCCGATCGCGGAGTTCTGGATCATCCCGTATTTCCGCACCGACGAGGGTGAGCGGGCGTGGTCCTGGCTTCTCGGCGAGGGCGAGATGCGGGGCATCGCGCTCATCTTCCTCGTCGGCGGACTCATCATGGTCGCCGCCTCGCTCGCCGCGTTCCTCACCCGGTCGTACCGGACGCTGTCGGCCGAGTACCGCGAGGCGCCCGAGACGGCCGAAGCGGATGCGGCGCCCCCGGCACCCGGCATCCCGTCGTCGTCGCGCGAAGCGGCGGGAGGCGTCGCGGGCGACTGACGGCGCCGGAAACGGCTTCGGCGCCCGAGCCCCCCAGAGAGCCCAGGCGCCGAAGTGGCGTTCCGACGTCAGGCGTCGGTGGCGCGGATGCCGGCGACGCCGGCGATGACGGGGCGCATCTTCTTCTCGAGCGCCTCGAAGAACATCGACAGCGGGAACTCGTCGTCGAGGACCGCGTCGGTGTACCCCTTCGGCGGGCCGGCGAGGATCTCGTCGGACAGTCCGCGGGCCCACTGCGACGCGGGGTGGGGCGTGACGGTCTGACGGACCAGGTCGTAAGCGGCGAGCCAGTGCGCGACCTTGGGGCGGTCGATCGACTCCCAGTAGAGCCGGTCGATCGCGTCGCTCAGGGCGATGACGGCGTCGGCGACGCGGTCCCACTCGAACGCGAGCGATGTGTCGGTCCAGTGCAGGACGCCGCGCTGGTGCAGCCAGGCGAACAGCAGCTGCCCGCCCAGGCCGTCGTAGTTGCGGACCCGGGTGCCGGTGATCGCGAAGCGGAAGATGCGGTCGAACAGCACGGCGTACTGCACGAGGCCGGCGTGCTCGAGCATCTCGCCCTCGGCATCCGTCAGCTGTGCCTTCGCCGACAGGTCCTTCTCGATCGCCACGCACTCGCGGAAGGCGGTCAGGTCGCAGCGGAGCTCTTCGAGCGAGTACAGGAAGAACGGCATCCGCTGCTTGATCATGAACGGGTCGAACGGCAGGTCACCGCGCATGTGGGTGCGGTCGTGGATGAGGTCCCACATGACGAACGTCTTCTCGGCCAGACGCTGGTCGTCGAGCAGGCGAGCGGCGGCCTCGGGCAGGTCGAGACGGGTGATCTCGGATGCCGCGCGCACGACGCGCCGGTAGCGTGCGGCCTCGCGGTCCTGGAAGATCGCGCCCCACGTGAAGGTCGGGACTTCGCGCATGGCGACCGTCTCGGGGAAGAGGACAGCCGAGTTCGTGTCGTACCCGGGCGTGAAGTCCAGCAGGCGGAAGGAGACGAACAGACGGTTCGTGTAGGTCTGCTCGAGTTCGGCGATGAACTCCGGCCAGATCGTCTCGACGAGGACGGCCTCGACCTTGCGGTCGCGGGTGCCGTTCTGCGTGTACATCGGGAACACGACGAGGTGTCGGAGGCCGTCGATGCGGTTCTCCTGCGGCTGGAACGCCATGAGCGAATCGAGGAAGTCCGGGACGCCGAAGCCCTCCGAGACCCAGCGGTCGAAGTCCGCGACGCTCGCCTCGAGATAGGCGGCATCGTGCGGGAAGGCGGGGGAGAGGGCGCGGATGCCGGCCGTGATCGCCTCGACGTGCTCGCGGGCGGCATCGTGGTCGGTGGCGTCGGGCACAGACCCGTCGGTGATCTGCAGATCGTGGAGGGCGGTCGCGGCATCCCGCAGCATCGCCCAGGCGGCGGAGGTCTCGGCCCGGCGGGCGTCCTCGACGACCTCGGGCATTCCGATGATCGTCGACGCGGTGGTGACGGTGCTCATGGTGGACCTCCTATCGGTTCCTCACGGCTTCCTCGCGCCATGGCGGGAAGAATTCCTGTGTTTCCAGCCTAAGGCCGTAAGGATCGCGTGTGCAAGGCGGCTGCGGTACCGCTGCGGTACCGTCGAGGCGTGCCCGCAGACGAGACAGACCCCGCCGATTCCGCGATCATCGCCGCACTGTCGGGCAACGCCCGCGCGACGCTCGCGGAACTCTCCGCCGTCGCGGGGCTGTCGGTGTCGGCGACGCAGGCCCGCGTCCGCCGGCTCGAGGCACGCGGCCTGATCTCCGGCTACCGCGCGGTCATCGACCCTGAGGTCGCGGGCAAGCCGCTCGCCGCCTTCGTCGAGATCACGCCGCTCGATCCCGCTCAGCCCGACAACGCTCCCGAGCTCATCGCGCACCTCGACGAGATCGAGGCGTGCCACTCGATCGCGGGCGACGCGGCCTACATGCTGTTCGTGCGCGTCGCGACGCCGCGCGACCTCGAGCGGTTGATCCGCGACATCCGTGCCGCAGCCTCGGTGAACACCCGCACGACCGTCGTCCTGCAGACCTTCTTCGAGCACCGCCCGATCTCGCCCGCCTGAGCGCCGCACCCGAGGGGCGTGTCAGCCCGAGGTATGTGTCAAGGGGAGGCGGTCCCGCCCCGCCCTGCATAGCGTGGGAGGCATGACCGACACCCCCATCGGCGGCGAGGTCCTCGTCGTCGCGAACAGCCGCTCCGGCGCCTCGCTCGGCCGTCCCGACCGCGTCCCCGACGTCCGCAGGCGGATGCCGGGTGCGACCGTGCGCGAACTCGGCGAGAGCGAGACCCTCGACGACGTCGTGGCCGACGCGATGGTCGGCGAGAACCCGCCGAGCGTGCTGGCGATCCTCGGCGGTGACGGTTCGGTCTCTCGAGCGGCGCACCTCGCGCGCCGCCACGACCTGACCCTCCTCGTCCTCCCGAACGGCACCTTCAACCACTTCGCGCGGTCGGTCGGCATCCCCGACGTCGACGCCGGGCTCGACGCGTATGCCGCGGCGAACGTCCGACCCGTCGCCGTCGCCGAGGCCTCGGTGGACGACGGGGAACCGGTCACGGTGCTGAACGCCGTCTCACTCGGGGCGTACCCCGAGTTCCTGGCCGAGCGCGAACGCCGCACCAGCCTCGGCAAATGGTGGGGCGGTGCCGTCGCCGCCTGGCGCGAGATGCACGGCGCCCACGCGGTGGACGTCGTGAGGGGCGGCAGACGCGCCTCGGTCTGGTCGGTTTTCGCCGGCGTCGGCCCCAACGACCCCGACCGCATCGCCACGATGCAGCGCGCCACGCTCGACGAGCCGGTCATCGACGTCCGCGTGCACCACGCCCGCGGCACGCGCGCCCGCGCCATCGCCTCGCTCGCGTTCGGCGAGAAGACCGTCGCGGTCCTCCGTGCGCTCCGGGTGATGCCCCCGGCATCCGACATCGAACGGATCCTCGACGAGGACTTCGAGATCGAGGTCCGCGCCGGCAGCGCCCCTGACATCTGGGTGCACGACGGCGAGCTCGAAGAGGTCGGGGAGGACGGCTTCCGTCTGCGGGTGCGCGCCGTCGGCGACGGTCTCCGGGTCTACCTGCCCGCCCGGTAGGGCCGGATACATCGCGAGACGGATGCCCCGTCCCACCCCGACCGCGTAGCGTTCAAGGGTGTTCCGCCCGCTCCGCCCCTACCAGGTCGCCGTCGACGCGGCCGTCGCGGTGCTGTTCGCGCTGGTGTCCCTGCCCTATGAGCTGAACACATCGACCAGTTCGTCCTACGACATCGGCCCGGTGTCGGCGATCCCGGTCGTGCTGCTCATGGCCGGCGCGCTCGGACTCCGCCGCTACTCGCCCGGCCTCGCCCTGGGTGTCGCCTGGCTCGGGGCCATCGTGCAGATGGGCTTCGGTCGCGGTCCCGGGTTCGCCGACATCGCGATTTTCGCCGTCCTCTTCGCCACCGCGGCCTACGGGTCCCGGCTCGTGTTCTGGCTCGGTTTCACCTCGGTCATCGTCGGCTCCGGCACCATCACGATCTACCTCTTCCGGTGGGCGTTCGTCGGGAGCGGTGCGCTCTCCGACGTCCCGACGCTGATCTTCGTCCTGCTCGCGGCACTGTTCGCACTGGGGCTCTCGTGGACGGCCGGTGCGCTCGTCCGCACTGCGATGCGCGCCCGCGCCAACCGTGCCGCGCAGTCACGCGCCGAGGAGCAGACGGTCGCCGAGCAGGAGCGCACGCGCATCGCCCGCGACATGCACGACATCGTCGCCCACTCGCTCGCGGTCATCATCGCGCAGTCGGACGGCGCGCGGTACGCCGCGGCATCCGATCCCGAGGCCCAGGCCGCGGCGCTCGGCACGATCTCCTCGACGGCGCGCTCAGCCCTCTCGGACGTGCGCCTGCTCCTCACACAGCTCCGCCACTCCCAGGCGGAGGGCCCGCAGCCGACGCTCGCCGACCTCGAGCAGCTCTACGCCCAGGTGCGAGCGGCAGGCGTCGAGCTGAGCGTGGACGTCGACCCCGCGCCGCGCGGCGAGGTCGCGGCATCCGTGCAGCTGTCGGTCTACCGCATCCTGCAGGAGGCGCTCACGAACGCCCTCCGCCACGGCGCCCCCACCGGTGTGGACGTCTCGCTGGCGTGGCACCCCGACCGCGTCGACCTGCGCGTCCGCAACGACGTCGCTCCCGTCCCCGACGGAGCGGAACGCCGCACCGGCGGACACGGCCTGATCGGCATGCGCGAGCGCGCGCAGCTGATCGGCGGTCGATTGGATGCCGCGGCCGCAGACGGCGTCTTCACCGTCGAGGCGTCCCTGCCGACCGGAGCCGCGTCCGAGAACCCCGACCCCCTCGAGAGGAGCGCTCGGTGAGCGTTATCCGCGTCGTCCTCGTCGACGATCAGTCCCTGTTCCGCGCCGGCATCCGCATGGTCGTCGCCTCGCAACCCGACCTCGAGGTCGTGGGGGAGGCCTCCGACGGTGCGCAGGCGATCGAGGTCGTCCGCCAGACGCGCCCCGACGTCGTCCTCATGGACATCCGGATGCCGGTGATGGACGGGCTCGCCGCGACCGAGGCCCTGCTGGCCGACGCCGATCCGCCGAAGGTGGTCATGCTGACGACCTTCGACCTCGACGAGGCCGCGGCCCGCGCCATCCAGCGCGGAGCGAGCGGGTTCCTCCTGAAGGACGCCGATCCCGAGTTCCTGCTCGCCGCCATCCGCACGGTGCACGCGGGATCGTCGGTCATCGCGGCGGCCGCGACCCGGGAGCTCTTCGCCCAGCTGAACGAACCCGTCCGCGCCGTCCCGGCGACGTTCGGCGAGCTCACCGACCGCGAGCGCGAGATCTTCGCGCTCGCCGCCCGGGGGCTCTCGAACGCCGAGATCGCCGCGCGGGAGTTCCTCTCGGAGGCGACCGTGAAGACCCACGTCTCGCGCATCCTCGCGAAGCTGTCGCTCCGCGACCGCGTGCAGCTGGTGGTCTTCGCCTTCGAGCACGGCCTCGCCTGATCGGCGCGCGCACCGTCATCCTTCCGATGTAGACGGTCGCGACGAGCGGCCGACGCGGCGCCCCGGGGGTACTCCGTAGCGTCGGAGACATGCAAATCACGACCACCGAGATGGGCCTCGCCGCCCGCGTCCAGAACCTCACGAAGACCTACGGCGGCGGCGAGAACGCCGTCCGCGCGCTCGACGACGTCACCGTCGGCATCCGTCGTGGCGAGTTCACCGCCATCATGGGCCCGTCGGGCTCGGGCAAGTCGACGCTCATGCACATCATGGCCGGCCTCGATGCGCCGGCCTCCGGCTCGGTCTGGATCGGCGACACCGAGATCACCGGCCTCTCGGACGTCGAGCTGACCATCCTCCGCCGCCGGCGGGTCGGCTTCGTCTTCCAGTCGTTCAACCTCGTCCCGACCCTCGACGCGATCGGCAACATCCTGCTGCCCTTCGACCTCGACGGCCGGCGTCCCACGTCCCAGGAGAGGACGCGCATCGACGGCCTCGTCGCGACCCTCGGCCTCGGGCCGCGCCTGCGCCACCGTCCGCACCAACTGTCGGGCGGCCAGCAGCAGCGCGTCGCGATCGCCCGCGCCCTCGCGACGGCGCCCGACCTCGTCTTCGCCGACGAGCCCACGGGAAACCTCGACTCACGGTCGGGCCGCGAGGTGCTGTCCCTCCTCGCCGCCGCCAGTCGCGAACACGGTCAGTCGATCGCCATGGTCACCCACGACCCCGTGGCCGCGTCGTACGCCGACCGCGTGCTGTTCCTCGGCGACGGGCGCATCGTCGCCGACAAGCCCCGTCAGACCGCCGAGCAGATCTCCGCTCACATGCTCAGCACCGAGGTGTCCGCGTGACCGCCCTCGCCCCGTCCGCCGTGCACACGATCGTCCCCGAACCCGCACGGACGTCGCGGTTCGCGTGGCTGCGCGAGCGCGGCATGGGCGCGACGATCCTCGTCTCGGCCATCTCGACGGCCTTCGGTGTCGCGCTTTTGTCGGCGACGGGGTACCTCTCCGTGGTGCTCGCCGCGAACCCGATGTACGGCTCGTCCGACACCTTGACGATCGTCCTGATGCTGCTGAGCGGCATCCTGCTCGCCGTCGCGGTCTACGTCGCCGCGATCGTCACCGCGAATACGTTCTCGACGATCATCGCGGGGCGCACCCGCATGATCGCTCTCATGCGTCTGATCGGCGCGACCGCGCGGTCGCAGCGCAGCGAAGTCGCGACGCAGGGGCTCGTCGTCGGCGCGATCGGCGCGGTCCTCGGGCTGGTGGCGACGACGCTCGCCATGGTCGCGGCGGTGCCGCTGCTCGATCGCGCACTCGGGGTGGCCACGGACTGGTCTCCGGTCCAGGCCGCCCTCCTCCTGCCGGCGGTCGCGGTGGCGCTCACGACCTGGATCGCGGCATGGTCGGGGTCGCGTCGGGTTCTCGCGGTCACGCCGCTCGAGGCCCTCGGCGGCTCGGTAGAGCGATCCCGCGAGGAGATCGCCGGTAAGCGCGGCCGGCGGGCGGGCGCCGTGGTCCTCGGTGTGATCGGTGCCGTGCTGCTGGGCGGTGGACTCCTCCTCGGCCTCGTGAGCCCCGCCGGCGTGCTCGTCGCGTTCTTTGGCGGTCTCTTCTCCTTCACCGCCGTCTCGATCAGTGCGGTCTCGATCATGCCGCCGCTCCTGAAAGCCACCGGGCGGCTGTTCGGAAAGTCCGTGACCGCACGCCTGGCCGCAGAGAACGCGGTCCGCTACCCGGAGCGCTCGAGCCGCATGGCGATCGGCGTGGTCATGGGGGTCGCGCTCGTCGTGATGTTCGCGGTGGCCGCCGAGTCGGCCAAGTCCCTTGTGACCGCATCGAGCGGCGGCGAGCCCGACCCCGCATTCAATCAGATGATGGACAGCTTCTCGACGGTCATGATGTGTCTCGTCGCCGTGAGCGCCGTGATCGCCGCCGTCGGCCTCGTGAACCTCCTCACGATCGGCATCGTCCAGCGGAAGCGGGAGTTGGGTCTCCTGCGCGCTCTCGGCCTCACTGCCGCACAGATCCGTCGGATGGTCCTCATCGAGGCAGCGCACGTCACCGTCACCGCGTTGCTGTTCGGACTGACCCTCGGCGTCCTTTACGGCTGGGTCGCGGCGCAGTCCCTCCTCGGCTCCGTTGCGATGCCGCCGCTGTGGATGTCGCCGACGTTCGTCGCCCCCGCGATCCCGCTGCTCCCGGTGGTGATCGTGATCGTCGCGACCGCGGTGCTCACCCTCGGTGCGGCGGTCGCACCGACGCGGATCGCCACGCGATCGGCGCCCGTCGAGGCCCTGTCGGAGTAACGCCCTGCCGCCCCTTCACGCCCTCGATGGAGGGCGAAGGGGCGGTATCCGTCGTCAGTGGTCCTCGGCGGCGGGCGGCTCGTACGACCACGTCGGTGCGAGTGAGCGCAGGCGCATGCCGCGGTACTGCCACGCCGCCCACAGGACGGGCCACAGCGGCAGGGCCGCGGCTCCGCCGATCGTGAGGCGATCGCGCCAGAGCGTCCGCGCGGGATCACCCGGCAGCGGGCTCACCGCCATCTGGTGGTCCCAGACGTCGAGGGCGGCGAGTGCACCGGTCAGCGGGATGCCGCTGTCGCGGAAGATCCGCACCGGACCGTTCGTGTCCTCGGTGTACCGGTCGCTCGCGTGGATGAGCTGCTGGCCGGCGGGGATGATCCCGAGGGCGCGGATCTCGACCGGCACGTCGGTCCCCGGCTCGAACGAGGTCGGGAGCTCGCCGGCCATCGGCGCCATCGCGAGCAGCGGGCCGTAGAGCTCGGTGACCGCACGAGGCGAGTGAAGGGCTCGCCAGGCGGCATCCGCGGTGCAGTCGAGTTCGAGCTTCAAGAGGATCCGCATCGGACCACTCTCGCATTCCTCCGCGGCACTCGATACGTTGGGAGCGCTCCCACTCTCTCGGCGTCATCGTCGACCCCTCGGAAAGACCGCTATGCCTCTCGAACCCGCCATCGAATCCGGCGACCGCTCGCACACCCTGGCCCCCGTCGAGTCGGTCGCGCAGATCTCCTCGATGCTGCTCGACACCGATCCGACACTCGATCCGGCCCTCGCCGAGAAGGCCCGGGTCGCCGCCGCCGAAGGCGTCGTCCTCCTGACGAACGATGGCACGCTTCCGCTGGGGAAGCGCCCGGTCGCCGTCTTCGGCCGTGTTCAGATCGACTGGTTCGCCGTCGGCTACGGCTCGGGTGGCGACGTGAAGGTGCCCTACATCTGGAACCTGCTGGCCGGTCTCCGCGACGCCGGTGTCCGCGTCGACGACGAGCTCGCGACGCGGTACTCGACGTGGTCCGCCGCGAATCGCCCCGCCTTCGCCGCCACGTGGGGCGAGTGGCCGCACCACTTCCCCGAGATGGCGATCGACGCGGCGGATGTCGCAGCCGCGGCATCCCGGGCGGACACGGCCGTCGTCGCGATCGGTCGCGCCGCCGGCGAAGCGCGCGACAGCATCCTCGAGCCCGGCAGCTACTACCTCACCGCCGACGAGAGGACGCTCCTCGACACCGTCACGGCGCACTTCTCGCGGACCGTCGTCGTCGTCGACGCGGGCAACGTCATGGACCTGTCGTGGGTCGCCGACTACGGCGACCGGATAGGCGCCGTCCTGTTCGCGTGGCAGGGCGGCATGGAGGGCGCTCGAGCCGTCGCCGGTGTGCTCGCGGGCGAGCAGGCGCCGAGCGGCAAGCTCACCGACACGATCGCACGGAGCTACGAGGACTATCCGAGCGCACCCAACTTCGGCCATCTCGACGTCAACGTCTACGCCGAGGACGTCTTCGTCGGCTACCGGTACTTCGAGACCTTCGCCCCCGACCGGGTGCTGTTCCCCTTCGGGCACGGGCTGTCCTACACGACGTTCGAGCTGACGACCGAGGCGACGACGGATGCCGCGGCCCTCCGCCTCGAGGTCGTCGTCACCAACACCGGCGCCCGAGCCGGCAAGGAGGTCGTGCAGGTCTACACCGGGGCGCCCGACGGTGCCCTCGGCAAGCCGGCACGTCACCTCGCGGCCTTCGCCAAGACGCGTCTGCTCGCCCCCGGCGAGAGCGAGACGGTGCGCCTCGACGTGCACCTCGACGACCTCGCGTCGTACGACGACGGCGGGGCGACAGGGCACCGGAGCGCGTGGGTCCTGGAGGCCGGTGCGTATCCCGTCTTCGTCGGGACCGACGTGCGCCGTGCGGCGGAGGTCGCCGCGTTCGAGGTGCCCGAGACTCAGGTCGTGCGGCACGCCACCGAGGTCGCCGCGCCCGCCCACGCGTTCGATCGGCTCGTCCAGCGTCGCGGCGACGACGGTTCCGCCGTCGCCTCGCGCGAGCCCGTCCCCACGCGCACCGTCGCGCGCGCCGAGCGGGTGCTCGGATCGCTGCCGGCCGAGCTCGCGCCGACCGGGGACCGGGGCATCGACCTCGCCGACGTCGCACGCGGCGCGGCATCCCTCGACGACTTCGTCGCCCAGCTCACCGACGAGGAGCTGTCGCTCCTCGCCCGCGGGGACGTCACGATGGACAGCCCGCTGGGTGCTCCCGGCAATGCGGGCGTGCTCGGCGGGGTCTCGGCGTCGCTGCGCGCGAAGGGCGTGTCGCCCGTCACGACGACCGACGGGCCGAGCGGCATCCGTCTGTCGGCGTACGCGTCGCTGCTCCCCTCGGGAACGGCGCTCGCGTCGACGTGGAACACGGCCCTCATCGAGGAGCTTGCCGCACTGCACGGGCAGGAGATGATCCGGAAGGGCTCCGACGTCCTGCTGAGCCCGGGCATGAACATCCACCGCGACCCGCTGTGCGGCCGCAACTTCGAGTACTTCAGCGAGGACCCGGTCGTCACCGGACGGATCGCCGCGGCGGTCGTGCGCGGGGTGCAGAGCACGGGACTGTCGGCATGCCCCAAGCACTTCGCCGCGAACAACCAGGAGACCAACCGCACCCGCAACGACTCGCGCGTCTCCGAGCGGGCGCTCCGCGAGATCTATCTGCGCGGGTTCGAGATCTGCGTCCGCGAGGCCGCTCCCCGCACGATCATGACGTCCTACAACCAGATCAACGGCGTGTGGGCGCACTACCACCACGACCTCGCCACCGTCGTCCTCCGGGACGAGTGGGGCTACGAGGGGGTCGTCATCACCGACTGGTGGATCGAGAATGCCGTCGACCCGGACTTCCCCGCCCTCGAGGACAACGCCTACCGCGTCCGTGCGCAGGTCGACGTCCTCATGCCGGGCGGTGTGAAACGGGATGCCGCGCCTCAAGCGCAGGCCGACACGACGATCCTCGACTCCCTCGCCCGTGAAGGCGGGATCACCCGCAGCGAACTCCAGCGGACGGCCCGGAACGTCCTCGGTCTCGTCATCTCGCTGAAGCCGATCGTCGACGCTCGTACGCTGGAGGGATGACCGCGAGCCCGTTCGATCAGTCCCGCTACCAGCTGCGCTTCGACTGGGGGCGGGACGGCCTGACCCGTCTCGCGCCCGCGGACGTCGTCGTCGTCGTCGACGTGTTGAGGTTCTCGTCGACGGTGTCGGCGCGGGTTGCGGGCGGCGAGACGGTGGCCCACGACGAGGCCGCCCACGCCGTGTCGCGCAACGGCGCGGCCGTCGCCTCGGCTGCCGCGGCGACGGGCGCCGTCGTGTTCCTCGGGAGCCTGCGCAATGCCACCGCCGTCGCGCAGGCGGTGCTCGCCGAGCAGAACCGCCGCGCGGCCCGCACGAGCGTGAGCATCATCGCCGCCGGCGAGCTGAACGGGCCGGGGGATGCCGCGGTCCTGCGCTTCTCCGTCGAGGATCAGCTCGGTGCCGGGGCGGTCTTCGCGGCGCTCGAGGCGATCGGCCTCGACCACTCCTCGCCGGAGGCCGCAGCGGCATCCGAGGCGTTCCGGGGTCTGCGATCCGCGGTCCGCCACCTCCTCACGGCGAGCGGCTCGGGACAGGAGCTCCTCGACGCCGGTCGTCGCGACGAGGTGCTCGCCGCCGCGGTCCATGACGCCGATGAGACGGTCCCCGTCCTCCGCGACGGCGTGTGGCGCGCCTACGAGGCGATCAACGCGGAGTGAGGGCCTCGCGCCGGGTCGCGGCGGTGATCTCGCGCCGTCGCCAGGTGATCAGGTGGCGCTCATCGAACGTCGGCGCGCACCGCGCGCACGAGGTCGCCCGTGTCGCCTTGCGGTGACGGTACGCGACGTGTCCGGCGGGACACACGCCGACCCAGGGCGCGAGCTCCGTGGCCGTCTCGCCGCGGTGGGTGACGCCGCCCGTGTAGCCGAGCGACCGCGCGACGCGCTTCCACTCCGCGCCGTGCCCCGCGGCCGAGCCCGCGATCGCGTGCGCGATCTCGTGCAGGATCGTCTGGCGGTTGGTCTCGGCGTCGTACCGGGCGGCGAGATAGCGCGAGAGCGTGATGCGCTTGCGCAGATAGTCGCACGCGCCGGCACGGCGTTTGGCGTTGTCGTACGCGAAGCTCCACGAGTCGTCGAGCAGCTGCCGCAGCAGTGACTCCGCCTCGCGGCGCACGTCGATGAGGTCGCTCATGCCAGCACGATAGGACGCAGGTACGACACTCGGGCCGATGGCCTCAGCCGGCGACCGTCGTGCTGTTGCGACGTCGGTCGACGGCGTCGATGGCGAGCAGCGTCGACTCGAGCTGATCCTCGGGAGCACCCGCCTCCTGCCGCAGGAACAGCGCCTTCTTGAAGTCGGCGCGCGCCGCGGCGTCGTCGTGCGCGTCGAAGTGGACCTTGCCGCGGTGCTGGCAGCCGAAAGCGGCGACCGCCGACCACCCCTGCCCCTCGGCCTCCTCGACGCACGTATTCAGCTCGTGGATCGCGGCGGCGTATGCGCCGCGGAACTGCTGGACGGTGGCGTGCAGCATCCGGGCGCGCAGCAGGTCCTTGCGGGTGCCCGCCATCCGGGCGAGGCGCACCGACTCCTCCGAGACGACGAGCGCCTCGTCGAGGCGGCCCAGCACCTTCAGCAGCCAGACCTTCTCGAGCATGGCGGCCAGACTCCGCTGGTCGCCGAGCTCGGTGAGCCGGGTCTGGCATTCGTCGAGGTCGACGATCTCTCGGAGAGTCTCCGGGTCGTATCCCTTGATGAAGCCCACAGCTGTTCCTTCCGACCCCACGACGTGTGTCTCCAGTGTCGCCGCGCCTGGCCCGGAATGGGCTGAGGGCGCGCCGCGCGTCGTGCGCTCAGCGATCGAAGACGGATGCCGCGGGCGCCGGCGACGGGGTCGAATCGGCATCCGTCATGATCCGCGCATCGCGCGCGAACGCCTCGAGCTCGGCGCCGTGGGCGACCTTCGCGGGGTGGGGACCGGCCGCCATCAGACGCGGCAGCCACTCCATCGGCAGCTCGGAGGGCGACGCCGCGATGACGATGTTCCCGAACCGGCCACTCTTGAGCGTTCCCACCTCGGCGAGGATCACGACGTGCTCGAGGACCGAGCGCACGGTCGCGACCTGACGGCGGGCGAAGGCGAGGCCGCTGCCGTCGGCGATGTTGACGAGCAGGATGCCGGTCGGCGCGAGCAGCCCGGCGAGGATCCGGTAGTACTCGACGCTCGTGATGTGGGCGGGCGTCTGCGCCCCCGCGAACACGTCCGAGACGACGAGGTCCGCCTTGCCGACGATGCCCGGGGGGAGGCGTCCCGCGACGTCGCGCGCGTCGCCGATCCGCACGCGCAGCTGGCCCGTGCGCGGCAGCGGCAGGTGCTCGCGCACGAGGTCGACGAGCGCCTGCTCGAGTTCGATGACCTGCTGCCGCGACCCCGGTCGGGTGTGCTCGACGTAGCGGGGGAGGGTCATGGCGCCCGCGCCCAGGTGCACCGCGGTGAGGGGTTCCCCCGGCATCCCGATCTGGTCGATCACGGCGCCCATGCGGGCGACGTACTCGAAGTGGAGGTGCGACGGATCGTTGAGATCGACGTGCGACTGCGGGGTGGTCTCGACGACGAGCTCCCAGCCGCCCGCGAACCGGCCGGGGATGATGCGCGCCTGCCTCCCGTCGGACAGTCTGGCGACAGGCGGGTCGAGGGGGGCGCGGGAACGGGCCATCCGACTACGGTAGCCCGCAGGAAGAAACACGATCGAGATACAGCTGTAACCGCTTACCGGCAGTGTGGACGGTAGCGTCAGCCGCATCCCTTCGGCAGCGCCGCCTCCTCGCGCGCCGCCGACGAGCCCCATCGGAAGGTGCACAGCAATGCTCCCCATTTCCCGGAAGCGGGTGTTCGCGGCCGCCGCGACGCTCGCCATCGGTGCGCTCGCGCTCAGCGCGTGCGCCAGTCAGCGCGGCGGCGACGACAACGCGGAAGGATCCGCGGACGTAGACGGCACGTTCGTCTTCGCGGCGTCGTCGGATCCCGCGAGCCTCGACCCCGCCTTCGCCCAGGACGGCGAGACGTTCCGCGTCTCGCGCCAGATCTTCGAGGGCCTCGTGGGCACCAAGCCCGGCACGGCCGACCCCGCCCCGCTCCTCGCCGAGTCGTGGGAGACGTCGGACGACGCGCTGAGCTACACGTTCGCGCTCAAGAAGGACGTCACGTTCCAGGACGGCACCCCGTTCAACGCCGAGGCCGTCTGCTACAACTTCGACCGCTGGTACAACTGGGAGGGCCTGGCCGCCAGCGAGGCGCTCGGCTACTACTACAACAAGCTCTTCAAGGGCTACGCCTCGAGCCCCGACTCGGCCGTGTACGACTCGTGCGCCCCCGATGGTGACTCCTCGGTCACCGTGAAGCTCAAGAAGCCCTTCGCCGGGTTCGTCGCCGCGCTGTCGCTTCCCGCGTTCGGGATGCAGTCGCCGAAGGCGCTCGCGGACTTCAAGGCCGACGAGGTCGGCGGTACCGCCGAGGCTCCGACCCTGAGCGAGTACGCCACCGGACACCCGGTCGGCACCGGCCCCTACAAGTTCGACGAGTGGTCGCGCGGCGAGCAGGTCACCCTGAGCTCCTACGCCGACTACTGGGGCGACAAGGGCCAGATCGACAAGATCATCTTCCGCACGATCGACGACCCGACCGCACGCCGTCAGGCTCTCGAGTCCGGCTCGATCGACGGCTACGACCTCGTCGGTCCCGCCGACACCGGCGCGCTCGATGACGCCGGCTTCACGATGGTCTCGCGCCCGCCCTTCACGATCCTGTACCTCGCCTTCAACCAGGCGGTCAAGGAACTGCAGGACCCCAAGGTCCGCGAGGCCCTCTCGTACGCCGTCGACAAGGACGCGCTCATCTCGCAGGTCCTCCCCGAGGGCACCGAGAAGGCGACGCAGTTCATGCCGCCGAGTGTGAACGGCTGGAACGCCGACGTCACGACGTACGACTACGACCCCGAGAAGGCCAAGGCGCTCCTCGCCGAAGCCGGCTACACCGAGGCCAACCCGCTGAAGCTCACCTTCAACTACCCGGTCAACGTCTCGCGTCCCTACATGCCGGACCCCGAGCAGATCTTCACGGTCCTGTCGTCGCAGCTGAAGGCCGTCGGAGTCGAGGCCACGCCGAAGTCGAACGAGTGGGGCGAGTACCTCGACCTCATCACGGGCGGCACGGATCACGGCATCCACCTGCTCGGCTGGACCGGTGACTACAACGACACCGACAACTTCCTGGGCGTCTTCTTCGGTCAGAAGTCGGCGGAGTGGGGCTTCGACAACCCCCAGCTCTTCAAGGACCTCACCGATGCCCGCGGCATCGCGGACCTCGACGAGCAGACGAAGCTCTACTCGGAGATCAACGAAGAGGTCGCGAAGTTCATCCCCGGCGTCCCGCTGGCCCACCCGGCTCCCACGCTGGCCTTCGACCCGCGCGTCGAGAGCTACCCGGCGAGCCCCGTGAACGACGAGGTGTTCAACCAGATCGTCCTCACGAAGTAAGCCGATCGAGGCGGCTCCGGCCGTCTGACCGGTGCGGGGCGGGATGACCTCCCGCCCCGCACCGACCTCCACGAAAGCGACACCCGTGCTGCGAACCATCGGCAAAAGGCTCCTGCTGCTGATCCCCACCCTCCTCGGTCTGAGCATCCTGCTCTTCTGGTGGGTCCGAACACTTCCCGGCGGTCCCGCCCAGGCACTCCTGGGCGAGAAGGCCACCCCCGAAGCCGTCGCTCGGATCAACGAGCTCTACGGCTTCAACCGTCCTCTGATCGAGCAGTACTTCACCTGGATCGGGCGACTGCTCTCGGGCGACTTCGGCACCTCGCTGCGCACCAGCCAGCCGGTGCTCGACGAGTTCCTCCGCCGGTTCCCGGCGACGATCGAACTCTCGGTCGCGGCGCTCATCATCGCCGTCGGCGTCGGTGTGCCCCTCGGCTACTGGGCCGCGCGGCGTCACGGCAAGGCCGCCGACAGCACCGCCGTCGTCTTCAGCCTTCTGGGGATCGTCGTCCCGGTGTTCTTCCTGGCCTTCATCCTCAAGTACGTGTTCGCGGTCCAGCTCGGCTGGCTCCCGTCCGACGGCCGCCAGGACCCCCGCATCGAAGCCACCCACTACACGAACTTCTACGTGCTCGACGGGCTGATCACCGGCGAATTCGACGCCGCGTGGGACGCGATCCTGCACCTGATCCTGCCGGCCATCGCGCTCGGCACGATCCCTCTCGCGATCATCGTGCGCATCACCCGGGCATCCGTCCTCGAAGTGCAGAACGCCGACTACGTCCGCACCGGAAAAGCGAAGGGCGTGCCGGGGTCGCTGCTGCGCAACCGGTTCATCCTGCGGAACGCCATGCTCCCCGTCATCACGACGATCGGCCTGCAGGCGGGCCTGCTGCTCTCGGGCGCGATCCTCACCGAGACCGTGTTCGCGTTCCCGGGGATCGGATCGTTCCTCTCCGGCGCGATCTTCAACCGCGACTTCGCCGTCCTGCAGGGCTTCATCATCTTCATCGCGATCGTCTACGCGCTCATCAACCTGCTCGTCGATGTCTCGTACAGCCTGATCGACCCGAGAGTGAGGGTCTCATGAGCACCGTCCTTCCCCCCGCAGCCGGCGGCAGCGCCGCTGATGACTCCACCGTCGCCGTGCTCACCGCGGGCACCGGCGGCGCCCCGCGCGGCGGTTTCTGGCACGACGTCTTCCGCCGCCTGCGACGAAGCCCCACCGCGTGGGTGGGCCTGGCGATCGTTCTGCTGTTCGTCGTGGTCGCCCTCCTCGCTCCCGTGCTCGCGCCGTACCCCGAGACGGACCTCCCCGGTGCTCGGGACATCACCCCGACGTACATCCCCGGGCCCGGTGAGATCGCCGCGTTCCCGCTCGGCCTCGACCGCTTCGGCGGCGACGTGGTGTCGAAGCTCATCTGGGGAGCCCAGGCATCCCTCCTCATCGGCGTCGTGTCGACGGCCTACGGCCTCATCGGCGGCATGCTGCTGGGCCTCGTCGCCGGCACGTTCGGCGGCTGGGTCGACAACGTCATCATGCGCCTCGTCGACATCCTGCTGTCGGTGCCGAGCCTGCTGCTGGCGGTCTCGATCGCCGCGATCCTCGGCCAGAACCAGAACTCGGTCATGATCGCCATCGGTGTCGCGCAGGTGCCGATCTTCGCGCGCCTGCTGCGCGCCTCGATGCTGCAGCAGCGCTCGGCCGATTACGTCCTCTCGGCGCAGACCCTCGGCCTCGGCCGCGGACGCATCACCATGACTCACGTCCTCCCGAACGCGGTCGGGCCGGTCATCGTTCAGGGCACGCTGTCGCTCGCGACGGCCGTCATCGACGCGGCGGCGCTGTCGTTCCTCGGCCTCGGCGGCGGGCGCCCCGAGACAGCGGAGTGGGGACGCATGCTCACCTACGCGCAGGCCGAACTCGCCATCGCGCCGTGGCTCGCGTTCCTGCCCGGCATCTGCATCGCCATCACCGCGCTCGGGTTCACGCTGTTCGGCGAGGCGCTGCGCGAGGCCATGGACCCGCGGACCCGCGGGCGCTGACCATGAGCCGGCGGGTGCTCCTCGTCGTGATCGTGCTGCTCGTCGTCGTGGTCGTCGCGCTGGTCGCGGGATACGGTGCGGGCTGGTTGGGCAACGCCGCCGTTCCGTGAGCGGGGTGGGTGGGACGGTGTGCCGTATTCAGTCCCTACGACGAGCCACCGGGGCGCCCACTGCACGATTCCGGGCCTGCGGCTGGCGCGCGATGGTGCGGGGACTGAATACGGAACGTGGACGGGCCCCGGCGCGCGGGTCAGACGGCGATGTCGAGCTCGTTGCCGGGGATCGAAGAGAGCAGGTTGCGCGTGTACGGGTCGCGCGGGTTGGTGAAGATCTCCTCGCTCGAGGCGGCCTCGACGAGCGCACCGTCCTTCATGACGCAGACGTAGTCGCTGATCAGCCGCACGACGGCGAGGTCGTGCGAGATGAAGAGGTAGCTGAGGCCGTACTCGGTCTGCAGGTCGCGGAGCAGGGTCAGGATCTGGTCCTGCACGAGCACGTCGAGCGCCGACACCGGCTCGTCGCAGACGATGAGCTCGGGCGAGAGCGCGAGGGCGCGCGCGATCGCGACGCGCTGACGCTGACCGCCCGAGAGCTCCGACGGGTACCGACGCAGCGCCGACTCGGGCAGGGCGACGTCATCGAGGAGCTTCCGCACCCGGGCCGCACGGTCCTTCGCCGACCCCCGGTGGTAGAAGTCGAGCGGCTCCTGGACGATGCGCTCGATCGTGAACATGGGGTTCAGTGACGAGTACGGGTCCTGGAAGATCGGCTGAACCTTCTGGCGGAACTCGCGCAGCTGACGTCCCTTGAGGGATGCCACGTCCGTGCCGTCGTAGCGGATGACACCCTCCGTGGGGTCCACGACCTTCAGCAGCATCCGCGCGGTCGTCGTCTTGCCCGAGCCCGATTCGCCGACGATCGCGACGGTCTCGCCGCGCGGGATCGAGAACGACACGTCTTTGACCGCGGCGAAGTCCTCTTTCTGGCCGCGGACGTTGTAGAGCTTGGTGAGCCCCTCGACCTCGACGATGTTGTCGACCGGCTTCGGTGCGGCATCCGGAGTCGGCGCGCTGAAGGCCTCGGGGCGCAACCGCGCGACGGCGACCGAGGGCGCCGCCTGGACGAGGGACTGCGTGTAGGGATGCTGCGGGTCCTCGAGGATCTGTCGTGCCGGACCCTGCTCGACGATGCGTCCGCGGTGCATGACGACGACGCGCGCGGCGCGCTCTGCGGCGAGCCCCAGGTCGTGCGTGATGAGGAGGACCGAGGTGCCGAGCTCGGTGGTCATACGCCCGAGTTGGTCGAGGATCGTCTTCTGGACCGTCACATCGAGCGCGCTCGTGGGCTCGTCGGCGATGAGCAGGCGCGGGTTGCAGGCGAGGCCGATCGCGATGAGTGCGCGCTGGCGCATGCCGCCCGAGAACTCGTGCGGGTACTGCTTCGCGCGGTCCTCGGCGTTCGGGAGGCCCGCGGCGGCGAGGGTCTCGACGACCTTGCGGTCGACGTCCTTCTTGGTGGCCAGACCGTGGGCGAGCAGCGTCTCGGCGACCTGCGTGCCGATCCTCGACGTCGGGTTGAGGTTCGACATCGGGTCCTGCGGGACGAGCCCGATCTGGGCGCCGCGGACGCCGCGCATCGTCGACTCGGAAGCGCCGACGAGCTCCTGGCCGTCGAGACGGATGCTGCCCTGCGCGACGCGGCCGTTGCCGGCGAGCAGCCCGATCACGGCCATCGCCGTCGTCGACTTGCCCGAGCCGGACTCGCCGACGATCGCGACGGTCTCACCGGCGGCGAGGTCGAGGTCGACGCCCTCGACCGCCCGCACGGAACCGTCGATGGTCTGGAACTCGACGGCGAGGTCGCGGACCTGCAGGAGGGGCGCGCCGGCGGCGGGGGAGGTCTGGAAGGGCATTCCCCCATCCTGCCCTCCGCCCGCCGCCTGCGCACGGGTGGATCGCCCGGCTTTACCCAGCCGTAACGACCCGGGGGTGTTCAGCCGTCGTGGCGTGCGCCCTCGGAGGGCCGGACCGTGAAGACGTGCGGCTCGATGTGGCCCGCGGCGGCGAAGGCCGCCAGCATCGCCTCGCGCACCGCGGGCACGGCATCACGGTCGATGAGGGCGATCGCCGAGCCGCCGAATCCACCGCCGGTCATGCGGGCGCCGACGGCACCGTTCTCGCGCGCGGTCTCGACGGCGAGGTCGAGCTCGGGCACCGAGATCTCGAAGTCGTCGCGCATCGAGGCGTGCGAGGCGTAGAGCAGGTCGCCGATCGCGCGCGGTCCCTGCTCGCGCAGGGTGCGGACGGTGTCGAGCACGCGCTGGTTCTCGGTGACGACGTGGCGCACGCGGCGGTAGGTCTTCTCGTCGACGAGCTCCTCGACGCGGGGCAGCTGGTCGACCCGCACGTCGCGGAGCGCCGGCACGTTCATCGCCTCCGCGCCGCGCTCGCACGCGGCGCGGCGCTCGCCGTAGCCGCCCGTCGAGTGGGCGTGGGCGACGCGGGTGTCGATCACCATGAGCTCGAGTCCGGCGGCGTCGAAGCCGAGTTCGACCACCTGGGCGTCGAGGCTCCGGCAGTCGAGGAAGGTTCCGGCATCCGTCTCCCCGAGCATCGACGCCATCTGGTCCATGATCCCGGTCGGGGCGCCGACGGCCTCGTTCTCGGCGCGGCGTCCCGCCTGCGCGAGGGCGATGCGGTCGAGGCCGAGCTCCCACACGTCGTTCAGGGCCGAACCCGTCGCGCCCTCGATGGCCGCGGACGACGAGAGGCCGGCGCCGACGGGGACGTCCGAGGCGAACGCGAGGTCGACACCGGTGACGGATGCCGCATCCGTCCCGGTCGCCTGCAGCAGCGCCCACGCGACTCCGAGCGGATAGCGGGCCCACTCGACGACCTCGTCGCGGCGCGCGGGGAAGAGCGCGTCGAGATCGGCGAGGTCGACCTCGACCGGCGTCTCGTCGAAGGTCGACACGACGCGGATGCGGCCGTCCGCGCGACGGCCGAGCGCGACGTGCGTGCGATGCGGGGTCGCGAACGGGAAGACGAAGCCGTCGTTGTAGTCGGTGTGCTCGCCGATGAGGTTGACGCGACCCGGGGCCGACCAGAGGCCGACCGGCTCGGCGCCGGTGAGAGTGGAGAAGAGGCCCTGGGCCTCGTCGGCAGCGGTCACAGGGTGACTCCTTCGATGGCGGTGCGGAGGCGCGCGGCGGCGTCCTCCGGGGGGACGTCGCCGATCCAGGCGCCCATGGCGGCCTCGGATCCGGCGAGGAACTTGAGCTTGTCGGCGGCGCGACGCGGGCTCGTCAGCTGCAGGCTGAGGCGCACGGTGTCACGGCCGACGTGGACGGGCGCCTGGTGCCAGGCGGCGATGTACGGCGTCTCGGACTCGTAGAGCGCGTCGACTCCGCGCAGCAGGCGCAGGTACAGCGGGGCGAGTTCGTCCTTCTCTTCGCCGGTCAGGCCGGCGAAGTCGGCGACGTGGCGGTGCGGGAGCATGTGGATCTCGAGCGGCCAGCGGGCGGCGAACGGCACGAACGCGGTCCAGTGCTCGCCGCGGAGGAGGACGCGGGGCCCGGCCTGCTCGAACTCGAGGATGCGCTGGAACAGATCGGGGGCGGTCCGATCGATCGAGTCGAGCAGGCGGGTCGTCCGGGGCGTGACGTACGGGTAGGCGTAGATCTGCCCGTGCGGGTGCTGCAGGGTCACGCCGATCGCCTCGCCGCGGTTCTCGAACGGGAAGACCTGCTCGATGCCGGGGAGGGCCGAGAGGGCCGCGGTGCGGTCGGCCCACGCCTCGATGACGGTGCGAGCACGTGTCACGGACTGGGTGCCGAACGAGCCGGTGCGCTCGGGCGAGAAGCAGACGACCTCGGTGCGGCCGACGCTCGTGCGGGTGCGGCCGAGGCCGAGGTGCGTGAGGTCGTCGAGGCCGCGCGGCGGGTCGATCGCCGCCGGCACGTCGTCCGTGGCCTCGGCGAGGGCGGGGCCGAACGACGGCGACTTGTTCTCGAAGACGGCGACGTCGTACACCGAGGGGATCTCGGAAGGGTTCGTATCGGTCTGCGGCGCGAGCGGGTCGAGCTCGGCGGGCGGCAGGAACGCGCGGTTCTGCCGGTTCGCGGCGACCGAGACCCAGTCGCCGGTGAGGATGTCCTGCCGCATCGTGGCGGTCTCGGGCCGCCCACCCAGGTCGCGGGTGTCGACGGCGCGGTCGGCGCCGAGGGTCGTCCCGGGATCGTCGAAGTAGATCAGCTCGCGGCCGTCGGCCAGGCGGGTGCTGCGCTTGACGACGCCGGCGCCGAGGTCACTCGTCTCGGCAGGGGCGTGCGTCGGCGTGCCGTTCTCCGGTGTGTTCACGTCAACACGGTAGCCGACCGGCTATGTTATCGTCAACATGACGCGAGCCTCCGGAGTTCAGCGCGCATTCGCGGGAGCGAGATCCGGGGCGGGAGGGGATGCCGTGCAGCGACGCGTCTCAATGGCCGACGTGGCCGCGGCTGCCGGCGTCTCGGGGCAGACCGTCTCACGCGTCGTCAACGGCAGCCCGCGCGTCGACCCCGAGACCCGCACCCGCGTCGAGGCCGCGATGTCGGACCTCGGCTACCGACCGCACCGCGCCGCCCGGACTCTGCGCACGGGGCGCTCGGGCACGATCGGCGTGATCGTGGCGACCCTCGCGACCGTCGGCAACTCGCGGATGCTCGAGGCCGTGGCATCCGCCGCCGCCCGTCGCGAACTCGCGGTCACCCTCGTCACCCTCACCGGGCCCGCCGACATCGCCGCCGCGTTCGACCGCCTGCACGACCTCGGCGTCGACGGTGCGATCGTGCTCAACGAGGCGACGGCGATCGCCGAGGGCGTCACGCGGCCCGAGGGCCTCGCCCTCGTCGCGGTCGACTCGCCCGGCGGAGGGTTCGCGACGGTCCAGTCCGATCACGCGGGAGGCGCCGAGGCGGCCACCCGACGGTTGCGGGATGCCGGGCGTCGCACGATCGCGCACGTCGCCGGCCCCGCGGGCTCCTTCGCAGCGGACGAACGCGAGCGGGGCTGGCGCGCGGCGCACGACGGTGCGCGCGTGCCCGAACCGCTGCGGGGGGACTGGGGCGCGGCATCCGGTCACGCGGCGGGCCGGGCGCTCGCGGCGGATCCCGCCGTGGACGCCGTGTTCGCCGCGAACGACCAGATGGCGCTCGGCGTGCTGCGCGCGCTCGCGGAAGCCGGTCGCGACGACGTCGCCGTCATCGGGTTCGACGACGTCGCGGATGCCGCCGACTACCGTCCCCCGCTCACGACCGTCCGCCAGGACTTCGACGCCCTCGGCGAGGCCGCCGTCGCCGCACTGGCGGCGACGCTGGACGGCGCGCCCGCGACGCGGACCGTCGTCCCGACCATGCTCATCGCCCGCGCATCGGGCTGACGCGGGCGACCGGGAGCGGTCAGCCCGCGTTGCGGCGGGCTTCCCAGCCGCTCTGCACCATCTCGTCGAGGGTGTAGCGCATCTGCCAGTCCAGGTCGCGGGCGGCGAGCTCGCCGGTGGCGACGATGCGGTCGGGGTCGCCGGCGCGGCGGGGGGCGATCTCGGGTGTGAAGTCGATGCCGGTGACGCGGGCGACGGCATCCATGATCTCGCGGACCGACAGACCGTTCTGCGACCCCAGGTTGTAGGCCGGCTCGACCGGCTCGCCGGCGCTCAGGCGCTGAGCGGCGACGACGTGCGCTGCGGCGATGTCCGACACGTGGACGTAGTCGCGGACGTTCGTGCCGTCGGGGGTGTCGTAGTCGTCGCCGTTGATGCGCGGTGTCTTCCCCTCGAGGAGCATCTCGAACACGATCGGGAACAGGTTGTGCGGGCTCATGTCGTACACGGACGGGTCTCCCGAGCCGACGACGTTGAAGTACCGCAGCGCCGTGTGGCGCAGGGGCGAATCGGATGCCGCCGTGGCGACGCCCTGCGCGGCGAGGAGCCACTCGCCGATGAGCTTCGACTCCCCGTAGGGCGAGGCGGGACGCTTGGGCAGATCCTCGGTCACGAGCGCCACGTCGGGGGTGCCGTACACCGCGGCGCTGGAGGAGAACACGATGTTCGAGACACCGGCATCCGCCATCGCCGCGAGGACGACGCGAGTGCCCTCGACGTTCTGCTCGTAGGTGTGGAGGGGGCGCTGCACCGAGACGCCCGCGTACTTGAAGCCGGCGACGTGGATGACACCCTCGGCGCCGTGCTCGCGCAGGGTGTTCGCGACGAGCTCGCGGTCGAGGATCGTGCCCTCGACGAAGGGCACCCCCTGGGGGACGAACGAGGCGTCCCCGCTCGAGAGGTCGTCGAGGACGACCGGGTCGAGACCCGCCTCGGCGAGAGCGCGGACGATGTGCGCGCCGATGTACCCGGCGCCTCCGGTGACGAGCCAACTCATGATCCCGAGCCTACTGGCGCGGGACCGGCCGACCGGACGTCAGGAACCCAGCGCCGCGGGCCTCACGAACCCAGCGCTGCGGCGACGACCTTCCGAGCCTCCTCCTGCACCTGCGCGAGGTGCTCGGGGCCCTTCAGGCTCTCGGCGTAGAGCTTGTACACGTCCTCGGTGCCCGAGGGGCGCGCGGCGAACCAGGCGAACTCGGTCTGCACCTTGAGGCCGCCAATCGCGGCACCGTTGCCCGGGGCGTGCGACAGCTTCGCCGTCACCGGGTCGCCGGCGAGTTCGCTCGCCGACACGGCGTCGCCCGACAGCTTCGACAGCGCAGCCTTCTGCTCGGGAGAGGCGGGGGCGTCGACGCGCTGATAAGCGGATGCCCCGAACTCGGCCTCGAGCTCGGCGTAGCGCTGCGAGGGGGTCTTGCCCGTGACTGCGAGGATCTCGGCGGCGAGCAGGCACAGCAGGATGCCGTCCTTGTCGGTCGTCCAGACCGTGCCGTCCTTGCGGAGGAACGAGGCGCCGGCCGACTCCTCGCCGCCGAAGGCGACGGAGCCGTCGAGGAGCCCCGGGACGAACCACTTGAACCCGACGGGGACTTCGAGAAGGGTCCGACCGAGGGACGCGGCGACGCGGTCGATGATCATCGAGGAGACGAGGGTCTTGCCGATCGCGGCATCCTGCGGCCATCCCTCGCGGTGCGCGTACAGGTAGTCGATCGCGACGGCGAGGAAGTGGTTCGGGTTCATGAGGCCGGCGTCGGGCGTGACGATGCCGTGGCGGTCGGCGTCGGCGTCGTTCCCCGTCAGGATGTCGAACTCGTCGCGGCGGGCGACGAGGGAGGCCATCGCCGAGGGCGAGGACGGATCCATGCGGATCTTCTCGTCCCAGTCGAGCGTCATGAACTTCCACGTCGGGTCGACCTCGGGGTTCACGACCGTCAGGTCGAGGCCGTAGCGCTCGCCGATGAGGGCCCAGTACTCGACCGAGGCGCCGCCGAGCGGGTCGGCGCCGATCCGGACGCCCGCGCGGGCGATCGCCTCGACGTCGATGATCGAGGCGAGGTCGGCGACGTAGCCCTCGCGGAAGTCGTACTCGCCGAGGGTCGAGTCGTCGATGTCCGCGTGGCGGACCCGCTTGACGCCCTCGAGGCCCGCCTCGATGAGCTCGTTCGCGCGGTCGGCGATCCAGCCGGTCGCGTCGGTGTCGGCCGGGCCGCCGTGCGGCGGGTTGTACTTGAACCCGCCGTCGCGCGGCGGGTTGTGCGAGGGGGTGACGACGATGCCGTCGGCACGACCGGCATCCGCCTCGTCCCGTCCCCGGTTGTAGGTGAGGATCGCGTGGCTGAGGGCCGGCGTCGGCACCCAGGAGTCACGGCTGTCGACGCGCACGTCGACGCCGTTCGCGACGAGGACCTCGATCGCGGTGTGCTCCGCGGGCAGCGAGAGTCCGTGCGTGTCGCGACCGAGGAAGAGAGGACCCGAGATGCCCTGCGCGGCGCGGTAGTCGACGATGGCCTGCGTCGTGGCGAGGATGTGGACCTCGTTGAAGCTGCGCGACAGTGAGGAGCCGCGGTGGCCGCTCGTGCCGAACGCGACCCGTTGGGCGGCGACGGCGGGGTCGGGCTTCAGGTCGTAGTACGCGTTGATCAGCGCGTCCACATCGATGAGATCAGAGGATTCGGCGGGCTGTCCTGCGCGGCTCATCCGCCCAGTCTGCCAGGGAACGCGGCGACGGCGCCTGCGTGTCGCGGATCCGCACCGGCTGCTCAGGCTGGCAGGCGTCCCGAGTCGGTCGTCATACCCGCTGCGTGCTCGGCCAGTTCGTCGAGCACCGTCCGGAGGGCCGGCGAGTCCGCCATCGTCCGCCGGTGGATCGCCGACACCTCGCGGATCGACTCGGGCGAGACGGTGGGGATCGCGACGAGGTCCGGCCCGAGCGGCGGGCGCCCCAGTCGCGGGACGAGTGCGACGGCGATGCCCGCGCGGGCGATCTCGAGGTGGTTCTCGAACTCCATCGACTCGTGCACGATCCTCGGCGCTCCACCCACGCCGTCGAACAGGCGGCGCAGCCACTGACGGCAGATGGTCGACTCGAACGTCGCGACCCACGGTTCGCCGCCGATCTCCTCGGGCCGCAGTTCGGCACGGGCCGCGAGCGGGTGGTCGCGGTGAAGGATCACATCGGCGACGTCGGTGAACAGTGGAACCTCGACGAGGTGGTCGGGGATCGCGAGAGCCACATTCCCCCAGCGGTGCACGATGCCGAGGTCCCGCTGGCCCGATGCGACGAGGGCGACCGTCTCCCAGGGCTCGCTCTCGCGCAAGGGGAGGCGGAGGTCGGGATGCCGCCGGCCGAGGTCCGCCAGCAGAGGCACCATGACGCCACGCACGACCGTCGAGAAGGCCCCGATACGGATCTCGCCGGCGACCCGGTCGGGTTCACCGGCGCCGTGGAGGTCGGCGCGCACCCGCTCGAGGTCGGCGAGGATCGGCGTCGCCGAGACGACGAGACGCGTCGCGGACTCGGTGAGGACGACACCGCGGCCGACGCGCTCGAGCAGCGGAACGCCGGTGTCGCGTTCGAGGCGCTTGATCTGCTGCGAGACCGCCGACGGGGTGAAGCCGAGCGCCGCGGCCGCGGCGGCGACGCTGCCCTCGGTCGCCACGGCGCGCAGCGAGACGACGGCCTCCAGATCGATCATGAAGCGATGCTACCGATTCTGGGCGCAGAATGATCGCTTGTCCTTCATGGATGCCGTGCGGTCGACTGGTCCTGTGACCCGCCGTGACATGCTCCTCGCCGCCCTCGTCGCCTCGCTGTGGGGGCTCAACTTCGTCGTCATCGACTGGGGGATGAGCGGCATCCCGCCCCTGCTGTTCGCCGCGATCCGGTTCGCCGTCGTCGCGCTCGCCGTCCTCGTGGTGCCGAGGCCCCGGACCGGGTGGCGCGTCATCATCGGCATCGGCCTGTTCATGAGCCTCGGCCAGTTCGCCCTGCTCTACACGTCGCTCGCCCTCGGGCTGAGCCCCGGGCTCGCTGCACTCCTCCTGCAGGCGCAGGCCGTCTTCACGATCGTGATCGCCGCGATCGCGCTGCGTGAGCGCCCCTCCGTCATGCAGGTCGTCGGCGTGGGTCTCGGCGTCGTCGGCCTCGCGATCGTGGCTCTCTTCCGCGGCGGCGACGCCCCCGTCCTCGCCGTCTGCCTCGCGCTCGCCGCTGCGCTGTCGTGGGCCGTCGGCAATGTCATCTCGCGACGCGCCGGCGTCGTCACCGGTGTCGGCCGCGGCGGCACGCTCTCGCTGACGGTCTGGTCGTCGCTCGTCGTGCCGATCCCCGCGCTCGCCCTGTCGTTCGTCATCGACGGGCCCGTCGCGATCGGTGCCGGGCTCGCTGCCATCGGCCCGCAGGCCGTGATCTCCACCCTCTACACGGCAGGGCTCTGCACCCTGTTCGCCTACGCGGTGTTCAACGGACTGCTCGGACGCAACCCGTCGGCGGCCGTCGTGCCGTGGATCCTGCTCGCCCCCGTCGTCGCGATGGCCGCGGCCGCGCTGCTTCTGAGCGAGGCGCCGAGCGTCGGGGAGGTGGTGGGCGGAGCCCTGCTCGTCGCGGGCGTGCTGGTCAGCGGCATCCGTCGTCGCCAGGGTCAGCCGCGGGCGGTCGTGCCCATGGGGGTGCCCACTAGGCTGTCCGCGTGACATCCGAGCCCCCGGCCGCCCCCACCCGTCGCACGTACAGCTTCCTCGGCCCCGCCGGAACCTTCACCGAGGCCGCCCTCGCGCAGGTCCCCGAAGCCCGCGACCAGAACTGGCGTCCCGTCCGCAACGTCGGCGAAGCACTCGCCGATGTCATCGACGGGCGATCGGATGCCGCGATGATCGCCATCGAGAACTCGGTCGACGGCGGCGTCTCGACGACGCAGGACGCCCTCGCGACGGTTCCGGGCCTGCGGATCGTGGGGGAGTACCTCGTCCCCGTCGAGTTCGTGCTGGTCGCGAAGCCTGGCGTCCGGCTCGAGGACGTGTCGGTCATCGCCGCCCACCCGGTCGCCTACGCGCAGTGCCTTACGTGGCTGACGGCGACCCTTCCCGAGCACTCGCACATCCCGGCTGCCAGCAACGTCGCAGCGGCCGTCGGCGTCGTCGAGGGCACGATCACCGCGGATGCCGCGATCGCCCCTCCCGGCATCCTGAAGCTCCACGACCTCGAGCTGCTTGCCGACAAGATCGGCGACAACGCCCACGCCGTCACGCGGTTCGTGCTCGTGAGCCGCACCGCGCCGCCGCCCGCACCGACCGGCGCCGACAAGACGTCGCTCATCGTCGAGTTGCCGGAGGACCACCCGGGTGCCCTGCTCGAGCTGCTCGAGCAGTTCGCGACGCGGGGGATCAACCTGTCGCTGCTCGCGTCGCGCCCCATCGGGGACGAGCTCGGTCGCTATCGATTCGTCATCGACGCCGACGGGCACATCGAGGACGAGCGCATGGCCGATGCCCTCCTCGGGCTCCGGCGCTTCTCACCCCGCGTGCTGTACCTCGGCTCGTACCCCCGCGCCGACCGCGCCATCGTCCGCTACCCCGAGCGGTACTCCGACGAGGTGTTCGTCGAGGCTCGCGACTGGCTGCGCGGCCTCGTCTCGGGCGAGCCCGGGGCCTGACCCCGCCCGCCCGCGGCGAGAGGCTCAAGCGGCGAGGAGCTCCAGGGTCCGGATGCGGGACGGCGCGGCGTCCATCGGCTCGGCGTCGGTCGCACCGGCGACGGGCGACACCATGACCTCGTCGACGCCGTGGCGGGCGGCGAACTCGGCGAGCCGCGCACGCACGTCCTGGCCGGTTCCGACGAACCAGCGCGACATCATCGCGTCGAAGACGGGTGCGGCCAGGCCGTCGGATGCCTCGGCCGAAGCGGCCTGCTCGACGGTCTCGAGCGCCGTGAGCGGCTTGCCGCCGCGCAGGCGCGCCATCATGCGGGCCTGCGGCAGGGCCGCGGCGCGGGCCTGCTCGTCGGTGTCGGCGACGACGGCGTTGGCCGTAACGAAGGTCCGGGGCGCCGACAGCGTCTCGGACGGCTGGAACTGACCGCGGTACAGGTCGAGCGCGCGCTCGAGCCCGTCGCCCGAGAAGTGGTTGGCGAAGACGTACGGCAGGCCCATCCCGGCCGCCAGCTGCGCGGAGTAGTCGCTCGATCCGAGCAGCCACACCTCGGGCGCGCTCGTCGAGGCGGGCGTCGCGTGCACGTCGTAGGTCCCGCCCGAGGTGAACCGCAGCGTCGCACCCTCGGACGAGACGAGCGAGCGGATGTCGGTGACGTGGTTCGGGAAGCGCTCGACGTCGCTCGTGGTGCCCGACTGGCGCAGCAGCTGCGTGATCACCGGGTCGGAGCCGGGCGCCCGTCCGATGCCGAGGTCGATGCGTCCCGGTGCGAGGGCTTCGAGCGCCGCGAACTGCTCGGCGACGACGAGGGGGGAGTGGTTGGGGAGCATGACGCCGCCCGACCCGACCCGGATGCGGCGCGTGCGGGCAGCGGTCGCGGCGATGAGTACGGGCGGCGTCGTCGACGCGACGGCCGGCATGTTGTGGTGCTCCGCGAACCAGTAGCGCTGATAGCCGAGGTCGTCGGCGCGCTGCGCCAGCGCGATCGAGGCGGTGATCGCCTGGCTGCTGGTCTGTCCCGTGCGGACGGGGACGAGGTCGAGAACGGAAAGGGCCGGGGTCGCAGTGCTCATATCGAGAACTGCAACCCCGGCCGGGGGCGGCGCATTCCGCGCCGCGGTGGACTCAGCGGGCGATCCGCACCGCCTTCGACGTGCGGCTCGACGATTCGTATCCGCCGAGGCTGCCGGTCACCCGCACCGAGATCGCGTCGCCGCGGTCGGCGGAGGTCACTCGGTAGGTCGCCGCGGTCGCCCCGCGGATCACCGTGCCGTCGTTCAGCCACTGGAACGACAGGCGCGTCCCCTCGGTCCAGGTGCCGGCGCGCGCCGTCAGCGTCGCGCCGACCTTCGCGGCGCCGGTGATCGTCGGGGTCGCCGCCCGCAGAGTGCCCGCGGTGACCTTGACGGTCGCGGCCGACGTCTTCGCGGCCGTCGTGTAGCCGGTCAGCGTTCCCGTGACCCGCACCGAGATGCGAGCCCGCAGGTCGGATGCCGTCAGGCGGTGCGTCGCGGTGACGGCGCCCCTGATCGGCGCACCGTCCCGCATCCACTGGTACGAGAAGGCCGTGCCCTTCGTCCACGTGCCCGGCTTCGCGGTGAGGGTGGAGCCCACGGTCGTGGTGCCGCCGATGGTCGGGGTGCCGACCGTCAGGGTGACGGGTGCCACGGTGACGGTTCGGTCGACGCGGGCGCGGTTGCCGGCGGCATCCTCCACCGTGTAGCGGAGGGTGTACGTGCCGAGCTTCTTCGTGTCGACCGTGCCGCGGACCTTCAGTGAAGCCGTCAGGTCGCCGTCGACCTCGTCGCGCGCGGTCACGCCGGCGAGGGCGTCGAACGTCGATCCGAAGCGGACGGTGGTGGATGCCGGGGCGCTGATCTCGGGCTTCACGTAGTCCTCGCGCAGGCCCGCCTCACGGAAGTGCGTCGAGTGCATGCCGAACGAGTCCTTCAGGTGCGGCATCCAGCAGGCGTCGTTGTGACGTCCCTCGGGGTAGACGGCCCACGTGTGGGGCACGCCCTTGTCGGTGAGGATCGTGTTCATCGAGCGCGCGGCGTCGTCGAAGCGGTACTCGTCGAACTCGCACGCGTCGAAGTAGAAGTCGAATTTCTTCAGCTGCTTCGTGGTCATGTCGCCGGCCTGCTTCAGCGGCGTGGGCAGAGCCGAGCCGGAGTAGCTCAGCGAGCCGATGTGCGACGCGATGGAGGAGAACATCCCCGGGTTCGAGAGGCCGAGCGACCAGGCGCCGAAGCCACCCATCGAGACGCCGGTGAGGGCGCGGAAATCGCGACCTTCGAGGGTGCGGTACTCCTTGTCGACGAGGGGCACCATCTCGGTGAGGAACATGCTGCGCCACGGCGTGCCGCCGTTCGGCTGGTCGGAGTACCAGAGCGATTCGCCGTCGGGCATGATGACGATCGATTCGGCGAGACCCTGCTTCCACAGTCCGTCGAGGACGTCGTCGATGTCGCGCGGCTCCCACTCGCGGCTGCCGCCGTTGATGCCGTGCAGCAGGTAGACGACCGGGTATTCGCGGTTCGGCTCGCTCAGGTAGGACGGGGGCAGGTAGGTCGCGAACTCGCGCGGCTGACCCTCGAGGTCGGAATCCACCGTCTCGCGGAAGAACCGGGAATCGTTGCCGGTCTCGCGGAGCGTGGTCCCGTCGATGTGGAGGAACTGCTGGGATGCCGGCTGGAAGGTGTACGGCTCGCCGTCACGCGTGCCCGTGATCGTCCGGTTGGTGTCGACGACGAGGGCGCCGTCCTCGCCGGTGACGACCTCGACCTCGCTGTCGGTGAGGGTGAGGGAGCCCGACTCCTTCATCCAGTCGCGCAGCTCGCGGGCGCGCCGGTCCTTCGACCGGCCGTCGTGGAAGTAGCTCTTGTCGAGCGTCTTCAGGTACGCGTCGACATCGCCGGCCGCGAGAGCGGTCTTCTGCGCCTCGAGGACATCCGCCACGGCGGCCGACTGCGCGGCCGAGGCGCGGGGCCCGGTGATGCCGTAGACGTTCGCGCGGACGGCATCCTTCGAGTAGATCCCGACGGGTCCTTCGTACCAGCCGCCGCCGCCGTTCATGTCGTACAGGCGCACCGCGAGGGTGTTCTCGCCGCCGAAGTTCGGTGCGTCGGCCGGAACGGGGTAGAGACGCTTCTCGAACCACTGGCTGCTGGCAGCCGGCGGCATCGTGCCCGAGCCGCCGATGCGCTGTCCGTTGAGGAAGGCTTCGTCGACGTCGTCGAGGAACCCGAGCGAGGCGACGAGGTTCGTCCCCGAGGCGTCCGCGGGGAGGGTGAAGTCGAGCCGGTACCAGGCGAAGCCGTCGTAGTCGTCGAAGGGCGTGCCGTCGCCGGGGACGGTGATGTCCTGCCAGGCCGCGTCGTCGAACTCCGGCGACGCGTAGGACGGGTCGTCCCCCTTCGCGAACTTCCAGGTGCCGGCGAGGTCGAGCGAGACGGTCGAACCGGCGGAGGCGGGAGCGTCGCTGGCTGCCGCGACGGCGGTCGCCACCGGCGTCGCCGCCGAAGCGGGAACGGCGATGCAGAGGGATGCCGCGACCGCGGCCACTGCGGTGACGGCGGCCAGGCGCCGCCGCGGAACGTGAGAATGCACGGACTCCTACTTCCTTGTGGGATGCCGGGCGTCTCTGCCCGGCTGTGACTGTGCACGTTCACGGAATCACCGATGAGAATGCTGTGAACGTGCACACAGAGAGTCGCACCGTCACGTCGGCGATGTCAACGCGATGCGCGCCTCATGCGCAAACGTGCACGCCGGTCAGGCTGAGTCGCGCCAGACCACGGGGCAGTCGAGGACACGCCCGCCGTTGCCGGGGTCCTCGCCGCGGAGCTGACGGAGGACGGATTCCGCCGCGGCGCGTCCGAGCTCGTCAGCCGGCTGATGCACGGTGGACAGCGGGGGATCGCAGCGCAACGCCCACGAGCTGTCGTCGAACCCGACGATGCCGACGTCGTCGGGGATGACGCGACCGGCGGCCTGCAGGACGTCCATCGCGCCCGCGGCGACGGCGTCGCTCGAGGCGAAGACGCCGTCGATGTCGGGTGCACGTTCGAGCAGCGCACGCATGCCCGCCTGTCCGTCCGAGTACGAGTACAGCGGCACCGGCTCCACGAGCTGCGGGTCGAAGCGGCTGCCGAGGGCGTCGACGAAACCCGCCAGGCGGTCGGAACCCGAGTCGCGGTCGAGGGCCGACGCGATCATCCCGATCCGCGAGCGACCGGTGTCCATCAGTCGGCGCGTGATCTCGCGTGCCGCGCCCCGGTTGTCGATGGCCACGTAGGCCGCGTCGCCGATGTCGCGCGGGTGGCCGACGAATGCGGCTGGCAAGCCCAGGTCGGCGATCGCCCGTGTGATCGGGTCGCCGACGCGCGCCGAGACGATGATGACGCCGTCGATCAGTCCGCCGCTCAGATAGCGCGCGAGTCGCTCGATGTCGCGGGTGGTGTCGGCGATCATGAACGACAGCTGGTAGTCGGCCTCCGACAGCGCCGCGTTCGCGCCGAGCAGGATCGAGCCGATGTTGGGGTCTTCGACGAAGAGCGAGTGCGGCTCGTGGACGATCAGTCCGATGGCCTGCGAGCTCTGCATGACGAGGCTGCGCGCGGCCCGGTTGGGGACGAATCCGACCTTCGCGATCGCGGCTTCGATGGCCTCGCGCGCTTCGTCCGAGACGTACGGCTGCCCGTTGAGAACCCGGCTGACCGTCCCTCGGGAGACACCCGCCTCGTTGGCGACGTCCTTCACGGTCGCACGCCGACGTCGGCCGATGACATCCGTGCGGTCGCTGCTCACGCGTTCATCGTATGTGCACGCACACACGGCTCACACGCACCGCCGCGCCGCCCGCCGAGGGTACGGATGCCCGTGATCCCCGGGATTCCCGGGAACCCAGGCGCTTTGCGGGGTCGTGTTGACATCCGAATCGCGTCTGCCTACTCTGTACACGTTCACAGAGCCTCAACGCGGAGGAACACCGCGCAGACCTGTGCACGTTCACAGGATCTGAGGAGAACATGTCGGCCCCCGCCCGCCCCTTCGCGCACGACGGCATCGCGTTCGGTTGTGACTACAACCCCGAACAGTGGACGCCGGACGTCTGGGACGAGGACATCGCGCTGATGCGCGAAGCCGGTGTCGACTTGGTCGCCATCAACATCTTCGGCTGGGCGCACATCGAGCCGCGCGCCGGCGAGCACGACTTCGCCCGTCTCGACGACATCATCGGGCGCCTCCACGCCGCCGGCATCCGGATCAACCTCGGCACCGGCACCGCTTCCACCCCCGCATGGCTGACGACCGCCCACCCCGAGATCCTGCCCGTCGTCGAGGACGGGACGCGCCGGTACCCCGGTGGACGCCAGGCGTGGTGCCCGAGCTCGCCCGTCTACCGCGAGGCCGCCCTCGCCCTCGTCGACGCCGTCGCAGCACGCTACGGCTCGCACCCGGCCGTCGCGCTCTGGCACGTGTCGAACGAGCTCGGCTGCCACAACGCGCTCTGCCACTGCGACGAGAGCGCCGCGGCCTTCCGCGAGTGGTTGCAGGCGCGCTACGGCACGGTCGCCGAGGTCAACCGCGCGTGGGGGACCGCGTTCTGGAGCCAGACCTACTACGAGTGGGACGAGATCCTCACCCCGAAGGCGACGCTCTCCAGCCGCAACCCCGGCCAGGTCCTCGACTACCACCGCTTCAGCAGCGACGCCCTCCTGGCTCACTACCGCGCCGAAGCCGACGCCATCCGTGCGCACAGCGATGTCGCGATCACGACGAACTTCATGGTCACCGCGCACATCGAGAACCTCGACTACTGGTCGTGGGCGGCCGAGATGGACATCATCGCGAACGACCACTACCTCGACCATCGCCTCGGCGACCCCCGGTCCGAGCTCGCCTTCGCCGCCGATCTCTCCCGCGGTCTCGCGCAGGGGTCGCCGTGGCTCCTCATGGAGCACTCGACCGGCGCCGTCAACTGGCAGCCGCTCAACAAGCCCAAGGCTCCGGGCGAGATGATCCGCAACTCGCTCACGCACGTCGCACGCGGCGCCGACGGGGTCTGCTTCTTCCAGTGGCGTGCCTCGGTGCAGGGCAGCGAGAAGTTCCACTCCGCGATGCTTCCCCACGCCGGCACCGACTCCGCCGTCTGGCGCGAGGTCGTCGAGCTCGGCGGCATCGTCGAGCGCCTCGGCGAGGTCGCCGGCTCCCGCGTCGTCTCCGACGTCGCCTTCCTCTTCTCGTGGGAGTCCTGGTGGGCGACCCAGAGCGAGACCCGCCCGAGCCAGGCGTTCGGCTACCTCGACCAGGTCCACGCGGCGCACCGCGCCCTCCACGCGAACGGGCTCACCGTCGACGTGGTGGCGCCGGGCGCCGACCTGTCGGACTACCGCTTCGTCGTCGTTCCGGGCCTTCATCTCATGACCGAAGCGGATGCCGCGGTCCTCACCTCGTGGATCGCCGACGGCGGCACCGCACTCATCACCTTCTCGACGGCGATCGTCGACGAGAACGACCGCGTCTACACCGGCGGCTACGCCGGACCCCTCCGCGAGGCGATCGGCCTCCACATCGAGGAGTTCGCCCCCGTCGCCCCGGAGGCGGCGCTGACCCTGAGTGACGGGTCGACCGCGCGGCTGTGGTCCGAGCGGTCCCGCACCACCACCGCCGAGGTCCAGGCATCCTTCACCGACGGTCCCGCCGCCGGAATGCCGGCGCTCACCCGCAACGCCTCGGGCGAGGGTGCGGCCTGGTACCTCGCGACTCTTCCCAGCGAAGCCGACTACCGTGACCTCGTCGCGCGCCTCGCCGACGAGGCCGGAGTCGCTCCTGCCGCCGTCGTCGAGCCCCGTACGCGCGATCTCGAGATCGTCCGCCGACGCGGCGAGCTCGCGTCCTATCTCTTCGTGATCAATCACGGCGAGACCGACGTCCACGTCGACTCCGACGGTGTGGACCTCGTGACCGGCACATCCGTCGCCGGTCGCGCCATCGTGCCCGCCGGCGCGGTGCGCATCATCAGAGAGGAGGCGGCCGCATGACCGCCACGGAAGTCCTCGTGACGCGTTCGCAGGCGAAGCCGCCGCGCGCGAAGCGGATCCCGCGGGCCAAGACCCCGCACAAGGGGGCGATCGCGGTCTTCACCGGACCGTTCGGCATCCTTTTCCTGCTCTTCTACCTGGTGCCGATCGGCTACGCCATCTGGCAGTCGCTGCTCGTCGTCCAGCGTGACGGGCTCTACGGCGAGCCGACCGAGGTGTTCGGCGGGCTGACGCAGTACATCCAGGTCTTCCAGAACGCGCCCTTCTGGGAGTCGGTCGGACGCGTGCTGCTGTTCGGCGTCGTGCAGGTGCCGGTCATGCTCGGCCTGGCCCTGCTGTTCGCCCTGCTTCTGGACTCGCCCGCCCTCAAGGGCAAGCGGTTCTTCCGTCTCGCCTTCTTCGCGCCCTACGCCGTCCCCGGTGTCATCGCGGCGATCATGTGGGGCTTCCTCTACTCGCCGAACCTGTCGCCGTTCACCGGCCTCACGAACGCCGTCGACTTCCTCTCGCCCGAGATGATCCTCTGGTCGATCGCGAACGTCGTGACCTGGGTGTTCGTCGGCTACAACATGCTCATCATCTACTCGGCCCTCCTCGCGATCCCCGCCGAGGTCTACGAGGCCGCGCGCCTCGACGGTGCCGGACAGATCCGCATCGCCTGGTCGATCAAGATCCCCATGGTCGCCCCGGCCATCATCCTCACCGCGGTCTTCTCGATCATCGGAACGCTCCAGCTGCTCGCCGAGCCGCAGGTCTTCCGTTCGTTCAGCACGGCCGTCAACTCCTCGTTCACGCCGAACATGACGATCTACGCGACCAGCGCGGTGCCGAACCCGTACCTCGCGGCGGCCTTCTCGGTCGTGCTGGCTCTCGCCACCTGCGTCCTGTCGTTCGCGTTCTTGAAGCTCACCCAGCGGAAGGCCGAGCAATGAGCCTCCTCACCCGTACCCGCGGCGCCACGGCGACCGACCTGCCCTCTACGCGAGGGCCGCGCGAGTCGATCATGTCGCGCACGGCGGCGCTCCTCATCATGGGCGTCTTCACGCTGTACTTCCTCGTGCCCATCTGGTGGCTGTTCATCGCCTCCACGAAGGACCGCGGCCAGCTGCTGACGACGAACGCGCTGTGGTTCGCCGACTGGAACCTGTTCGCCAATATCGGCGACCTCGTCTCGTACAACAACGGCATCTACTTCCGCTGGCTGCTCAACAGCCTCGCCTACGCAGGTCTCGGCGCGCTGCTGGCCACCGTGTTCGCGGGGATGGCGGGATACGCCCTCGGCAAGTACCGCTTCCGCGGCCGTGAGGCGTTCTTCAACATCGTCCTCGGCGGCGTCCTCGTCCCGGCGACGGCGCTCGCCCTGCCCCTGTTCCTGCTGTTCAGCCAGGTGAACCTGACGAACACGTTCTGGTCGGTGCTGCTCCCGAGCATCGTGAGCCCGTTCGGCGTCTACCTCGCACGCATCTACGCGTCGTCGTCGGTGCCGGATGAGCTCATCGAAGCCGCCCGCCTCGACGGTTCGGGCGAGGTCCGCACGTTCTTCACCGTGTCGTCGCGGCTCATGGCTCCGGCCCTCGTGACGATCTTCCTCTTCCAGTTCGTGTCCATCTGGAACAACTTCTTCCTGCCGCTGATCATGCTCCGCAGCCAGGACCTGTTCCCGGTCACCTACGGCCTCTACACGTGGAACACGCAGCTCAACCAGATCCCCGAGCTGCGCACCTACGTCCTGGTCGGCGCGTTCCTGTCGATCGTGCCGCTCATCATCGCCTTCCTCTTGCTTCAGCGCTTCTGGCGCAACGGACTCGGCAACGGTTCCGTGAAGTGAGCTCCTGCCGCGGGCGGACCCCGCGGCATCCCTGCAGTACCAGTACCTGTCACCCGATCAATGATCAGATTGGAAATCCCATGCGTCACACCAAGAAGGCAGTCGTCGCCGGCGTCGCACTGCTCACCGCCTTCACTCTCGCCGGCTGCGCCGGCGGCACCGGCGGCAGCGGCAGCGGCAATGCCGCGGACCCGGCTGCCTGCGCTCCCTCCGAGGGCAAGGTGACCCTGGACTTCACGTCCTGGATCCCCGGCATCGAGGACGTCGCCAAGATCTGGAACGCGGAGAACCCCGACATCCAGGTCAAGGTCCAGACGGGCCCCAACGGCAACTCCGGCACCTACTCGAGCTTCTTCAGCCAGCTCGAAGCGGGCAACGCCCCCGACCTCGGCCAGATCGAGTACGACGCGCTGTCGAGCTTCCGTGTGCAGGACGGTCTCGAGGACCTGTCCGCGTGCAAGGACGTCGTCGCCGCGAAGGACAAGTTCATCCCGTGGACCTGGAACCAGGTCACCCTCGGCACCGACGGCGTCTACGGCATCCCGCAGGACTCGGGCCCCATGGCGCTGTTCTACCGCTCGGACCTGTTCGAGAAGAACGGCATCAAGGTCCCCACCACGTGGGCCGAGTACAAGGAAGCCGCCAAGGAGGTCCGCAAGGCCGGTGGCTACATCACCAACTTCTCGACCGCTGACATCAACCAGTTCGCCGGTCTCGTCTGGCAGACCGGTGGCGACTGGTTCTCCAACGACGGCGACGCCTGGAAGGTCAACCTGACCGGCGACGAGTCCAAGACGGTCGCCGACTACTGGCAGGACCTCATCAAGGAAGACCTCGTCTCCACCTACCCGGCGTGGACCGAGGAGTGGAACAACGCCTACAACTCCGGCAAGGTCTGGAGCTGGAACTCCGCCGTCTGGGGTGCCAACTCGATCTCTTCGGGTGCTCCCGACACGTCGGGCAAGTGGTCGGTCGCTCCGTCGCCGCAGTGGAACGCGGGCGACAAGGCCGCCGGTAACTGGGGTGGATCCTCGGTCGCCGTCTTCAAGGGCAGCAAGCACCCCTACGAGGCCGCGAAGTTCGCGCTGTGGCTGAACACGTCGGATGAGGCCCTCTCGGCCCTCAACAAGTCGGCGAACATCTATCCCGCCACCACCGAGGGACTCAAGCTCCCCTCGCTGCAGGAGGGCGTGGAGTTCTACGGCGGACAGAAGATCTACGACGTCTTCGCCGAGGCTGCCGCCGAGGTCAACCCCGACTTCGTGTGGGGCCCGACCATGACGCAGACCTACGCCGACGTCTCCGACGGCTTCCAGAAGGCCGCCAGCGGTCAGGGCACGCTGCTCGAGGCGCTGCAGTCCGCGCAGACCAAGACGGTCGACGCCCTCAAGGCGCAGTCCATCCCCGTCTCCGAGTGATCACTCCCTGACACCCGTCATTCACTGACACCACGCATCCGCGCCGCGGGTCGGGCCTTCGGGCTCCGATCCGCGGCGCGGTCGCGTGTACGGGGGATCACTCCTGTCGCGAGGCCTGCTTGACCTTCTCGTAGGCGGCGAGCGCGTTCTGCCGGGTCGCCTTCAGATCGACCATCGGCATCGGGGGCTGACCGGCGGCATCCGTGTACTCGGGCGCCCACCGCCCGATGTACTCGCGGCTCTTGTCGAACTTGTCGGCCTGCAGCTCGGGGTTGAAGACGCGGAAGTACGGTGCGGCGTCCGCGCCGGAGCCGGCGACCCACTGCCAGTTGAACGTGTTGCTCGCCCCGTCGGCGTCGACGAGGCAGTCCCAGAACCACTCCTCGCCGCGGCGCCAGTCGATCATCAGGTTCTTGATGAGGAAGGATGCCGTGATCATCCGCACGCGGTTGTGCATGTAGCCGGTCTCCCAGAGCTCCCGCATGCCGGCATCCACCATCGCGTACCCCGTCTGCCCCTTCTGCCAGGCACGGAGGGCGGTCGGCTTGAGACGCGGCCAGGGGAAGGCGTCGAACTCCGGCCGCAGGTTCTTCGTCGCGAGATCGGGGAAGTGGTACAGCGTGTGCCAGGCGAACTCGCGCCACCCGATCTCGGAGAGGAAGCCCGAGGCGCCCGGGGTCTCGACGGCGGCGTGCCACACGGTGTGCGGGCTCAGCTCGCCCCAGCGCAGCCGCGGCGACAGCAGCGAGGTCGCTCCCGCCGAGGGACGGTCCCTCGCGTCGTCATAGTGGCCCAGGTCCTCGTCGAGGAACTCCCTCAGCCGCGCCTGCGCCGCGGGTTCGCCCGGCTCCCACGTGTCGCGAAGGCCCTGCGCCCAGTCGGGCTCGGTCGGCAACAGGTCCCAGTCGTCCAGGTCGTCCGAGGCGGGATACCGCGACGGTCCCGGCACCTCGCGCGGCTCCGGCAGCGGAGCGCGAGGCGCCGGCTGCGCGAGGCACGCGCGCCAGAACGGGCTGTAGACCGAGAAGTGCTTCCCCGCTCCGGTGGTGATGGTCCACGGCTCGAAGAGGAGGGATGCCGCGAACGACGCGACCTCCACGTCACCCTCCCGCAGGTCCGACTTGAGCGCCGCGTCGATCTCGCGCTCGGGTCCGCCGTAGCGGCGGTTCCAGAAGACCGCCCCCGCACCGGCATCCTCCACCGCCTCGCGGACGACCCGGTGAGCCGGGCCGCGGCGGAGGATGAGGCGGGAGCCGCGCTCGGCGAGACGCTCGGCGAGGGAGGCGAGCGAATGGTGCAGCCACCAGCGTGCCGCGCCGCCGAGCGGACGGATGCCGTCGCTCTCCTCATCGAGCACGTAGAGCCCGATCACCGGCTCGCCCCTGTCGAGGGCGGCACGGAGGGCCGGGTGATCGGCGAGGCGGAGGTCGTCGCGGAACCAGACGATCGAAGGGGACGGCATCCCTTCATCCTGGCCGTCGGCGCCGGGCGATGCCGCCCCTTGCAATCCGGCGCCGGATCGCTCAGGGGGCCGGCTCAGACGGCGTCGACCGAGTGCCCGCGGGGGATGGCGAGGGTGAGCCCGCCGGCCACGACGCGCACCGCGATCCGCGTCGCCTCGCCGAATTCGTCGCCGTCGAGCTGCACGGGGTGCGCTTCTTCGGCGGCGAGGTCGATGCCCTTGCCACGCGAATACCGGACGGAGTTGTCGGCCGTCCGGACGGCGAGGATCTTGCGTCCGGCGCGGAACTTCCGCAGCACGCTGTTGTCCCACGCGAGGCGTCGCCAGACCAGCAGCCACCCCAGGGCCGTTCGCGGCTGCAGGATGGCGACGTCGAGCTCGCCGTCGGTGATGGATGCCTCGGGGATGAGCTCGAGCCCCGCCTGAAGCGAGCCGCAGTTGGCGAACAGGACGCTCTGCACGTCCGCGCGGTGGATGCGGTGACCCGGCACCTGGTAGACGACGGGGAACGGCTTGGCCTGCGCGATGGAGCGGGCCGCGCCGTCGACGTAGGCCACCCAGCCGACCTTCTTCTTGAGGTCGCTGTTCGTGTTCGCGATCATGGCGGCGTCGAGCCCCATGCCGCCCATCACGACGAACGCGTGCTCGGTGGTCTCGCCCTCGGGCCGCCGCAGCTGAGCGAGACCCACGTCGATCGCGAGGGTGTCGCCGTCGAAGGTCGCGGCGATCATGGCCGACGGGTCGGTGAGGGGGAGTCGCAGGTTGCGGGCGAGGAGGTTGCCGGTGCCGCTCGGGACGATCGTGAGGGGCACGCTCGAGCCGGTCATGGCCTCGCTGACGGCGCGGACGGTGCCGTCGCCTCCGGCGACCAGGACCGCGTCGACTCCTTCCGACAGAGCCTGACGTGCGACGTCGTCGCCGAGGTCGTCGACCGTGGTCTCGTAGAAGAGGGGCTCGGACCAGCCGGCATCCTTCGCCGCCTGCGCCACCTGATCACGGAGCTGATCACCGTCGACCTTGATCGGGTTGTAGACCAGTGCCGCCTTGGGGCTCGGGCGGCCGTCGACATCGGGCATCGGCTCGGTCGACCCGCTCCGGTCGACGCGACGCGCCTCTCCGGTGTCGCCGTCCTGCGTGTCGGGTGCGACGTCGTCGGGCTCGCGGATCACGCCGTCGGGTTCGGCCGCGGTCGCCGGATCGTGCGCGTCGTCGGAGCGGTGCGTCGTGCCGGGGTCGGTCGCCATGCGTACAGGATAGGGCCCCGCATCCGTATGGCAGGGCCCCCTTGCGCTCGCGCGTTCCCCGCACCAGGGCTGGGCCCGCAGGGGCCGCGACTAGACTCGTCGGGTGATCGATCTCGCCCTCCTCCGTGACGCCCCTGACCTCGTGAAGCGCTCGCAGGAAGCCCGCGGCGAGTCGCCTGACACCGTCGACGACGCCCTCGCCGCCGACAAGGAGCGCCGCACGGCGATCACCACCTTCGAGGAGCTCCGCGCCGAGCAGAACGCGCACGGCAAGCGTGTCGCGAAGGCGCCGAAGGACGAGAAGGCCGCACTGGTCGCCGAGGCTAAGGACCTCAGCGAGCGGGTGAAGGCCGCGCAGCAGGCCGTGACCGTGGCAGAGGATGCCGCGTCCGCCGCGCTCGCGCGCATCGAGAACATCGTCATCGACGGCGTCCCGGCCGGTGGTGAGGACGACTTCGTCACCCTCCGCACGCACGGCGAGCCGGTCTCCTTCGACTTCGAGCCGCGCGACCACCTCGCCCTCGGCGAGATGCTCGGCGCGATCGACACCGAGCGCGGTGCCAAGGTGTCGGGTGCGCGCTTCGCCTTCCTCACCGGCGTCGGCGCGCGCCTCGAGCTCGCGATCATGAACCTCGGGATGCAGCGGGCCCTCGACGCCGGCTTCATCCCGGTCATCCCGCCGACCCTGGTCCGCGCCGAGGTCATGCGCGGGACCGGGTTCCTCGGTCAGCACGCCGACGAGGTCTATCGACTCGACGACGACGACCTCTACCTCGTCGGCACGAGCGAGGTGCCCCTCGCCGGGTACCACATGGACGAGATCCTCGACCTCGAGCGCGGCGCGAAGCGCTACGCGGGCTGGTCGACCTGCTACCGGCGCGAGGCCGGGTCGTACGGCAAGGACACCCGCGGCATCATCCGGCTGCACCAGTTCAACAAGCTCGAGATGTTCGTCTACACGACGCCCGAGGATGCCGAGGCGGAGCACCTGCGCCTCGTCGAGATGCAGGAGCGGATGCTGCAGGACCTCGGCCTCTCGTACCGGGTCATCGACGTCGCCGCCGGCGATCTGGGCTCGTCCGCCGCCCGCAAGTACGACGTGGAGGCGTGGGTCCCGACCCAGGGCGCGTACCGCGAGCTCACGTCGACGTCGAACTGCACGACGTATCAGGCCCGTCGCCTCGACATCCGTCACCGTCCGGAGGGCGGTCGCACCGCTCCCGTCGCGACGCTGAACGGCACGCTCGCCACGACCCGCTGGATCGTCGCGCTGCTCGAGACGCACCAGCGCGAAGACGGCTCGGTCGTCATCCCCGAGGTCCTCCGCCCGTACCTGGGCGGCCTCGAGGTGGCGGAGCCGATCGCGTGACGCTGTCTGCAGACGAGGCGGCCGAGGTCGTCGAGGAGATCGCGACGGATGCCGCCGAGCCCCCGCGCGAGCGGTTGCTCATCGCCCTCGACGTCGACGGCACGATCCTGCTCGAGGACGAGACCTACAGCCCCGGCGTCGTCGACGCGATCGCCGATGCGCAGAGCGCCGGGCACGAGGTCATGCTCGCGACGGGGAGATCGTGGGAGAGCACGGGCAGGATCATCGAGCGCCTGGCGATCACGCCCGAGTACGTCGTCTGCTCCAACGGTGCGGTGATCCTGAAGCGCACGGGGCCCATCGACTCACCCGTGTACGACCGGTTCCACACAGAGCAGTTCGATGCCACCGAGGTGCTCACGCTTCTGCGCGATCACCTGCCGACGGCGCGCTACATGGTCGAGCTTCCCAGCGGTCGCCGCCTGTTCACGCACCACATGGATGACTGGAACCTCGCGAACGCCGACCGGGTGAGCTTCGAGGAGCTCTCGGCCGACCCCGTCTCGCGTGTCGTCGTCGTTTCGGAGCAGGACACCGATGAGGACTTCGTCGAGTTGGTCGCGCGCATCGGCCTCAACAAGGTCTCATATGCCGTCGGCTGGTCGGCCTGGCTCGACATCGCCCCGCAGGGCGTCGACAAGGCGACCGGGCTCGAGCTCGTCCGCGGCTGGCTGGGCATCGAGCCGCAGAACGTCGTCGTCATCGGCGACGGACGCAACGACATCGGCATGTTCCGGTGGGCGCGGGCCCATGGCGGACGCGCGATCGCGATGGGCCAAGGCCCCGAAGAGGTGCTGTCCGAGGCGTCGGAGCTCACGGCATCCGTCACCGAGGGCGGCGTCACGGCGGTGCTGAAGGCCCTCTGACCTGGCCGTTCAGGCGTCCCCCAGGCGTTCCCGCGAGAATGGACGGGTTCTGGGGTCGGCTAGACTCGGCCTGTTCGACCGCTGCCGTTCGGCGGGGTCGGGAGGGTTGTCCGAGCGGCCGAAGGATCCGGTCTTGAAAACCGGTGGGCAGCAATGTCCCGTGGGTTCGAATCCCACACCCTCCGCACTGTCCGAAAGGTGATCCGTGAGCGCTAGGCACGATGCGAAGGCGACGAAGTTCCGCCGCCAACCCGTGGCTCGTCACGGTGAGCTGACCTCCCCGCATCCGCTCCGTCAGGTCTTCACGATCCTGGCTGCCGTCGTCGCCGTCGTCCTCGTGAGTACGACGGCGATCGGCGGGTTCTACGTGTGGGACGCCGCACGCAGCCTCAGCGACAACGGCGTCTCGATCGGCGACGAGGGTTCGGAGCTGCCGCCGCACATCGGTGAGATCGAGGGCGGCGTCAACATGCTCGTCGTCGGCACCGACTCGTGCGAGGGCCAGGATCTGAAACTGTTCCCGCGCTGCAAGCACGACGACGGCGGTGAGCGCAACGACGTCACGATGCTCGTGCACATCAGCGATGCGCCCCGCCGCGTGACCGTCGTCTCGTTCCCCCGCGACATGATCGTGCCCATCCCCTCGTGCCGGAACCCCGAGGGCGGCTCGTACCCGGCGATGAGCGCGCAGATGATCAACGTCTCCTACAGCTACGGCGGGCTGGGATGCTCGGTCGCCACCGTCGAGGAGCTGACGGGCGTCGACATCCAGTTCGCGGCGGCGATCCGCTGGACGGGTGTCATCAACATGTCCGATGCCATCGGCGGCGTCGACGTGTGCCTCAGCGACGACATCAAGGACAAGCACACGGGACTGAACCTCAAGAAGGGCGAGCAGACTCTCGTCGGCGCGCAGGCGCTGCAGTTCCTCCGCATCCGTCACGGCATCGGCGACGGATCGGACCTCGGTCGCATCTCCAATCAGCAGCAGTTCATGAGCTCGCTGGTCCGCAAGCTGCAGTCGGGTGCGGTCCTCTCGAACTACCCGGCACTCCTGAACCTCGCGAACACCGCGATCCGTCAGGTGAACGAGAAGCAGCTCGTCCTGAGCGAATCGCTCACCAACCCGCAGCGCATGGTGCAGATCGCCATGGCCGTCGCCGACGTCCCGTACAAGGACATCGTCTTCGTCCAGTACCCCACGGTGTACGCGCCCGGGGGCGCGCGCGTCCTGCCGGTCTCGTCGGCCGCGGACGTGCTGTTCACGGCGCTGTCCGAGAACAAGCCCATCAGGGTGACCGGTTCGGCCAGCGGCGGCAACGGCGTCGAGGTCGTCGGCGAGGCTGAGGGCGACGGCGGCACGCCGGGCGCAACCGGCACGCCCGGCGCGACCGACACGCCGACTCCGGGTGCAACCGGGGAGGCCACCCCGGGCGCCGACGACGGCACCGTCGAGCTGCCCGGCGAGATCACGGGGCAGTCGGCGAACGAAGTGACCTGCACGGTCGCTCAGCGCTGACGGCCGGTTCGGTACCGGTCCGCGGAACCGTTATGCTTGCGGGGTGCATTCGCGCCGTTCGCGGTCGGATGCCTGGAGACGTCGCATAGTCAGGCCTAGTGCACCACCCTGCTAAGGTGGAGTCCCCTTACGGGGACCGAGGGTTCAAATCCCTCCGTCTCCGCAGTGAAAAGCCCCGGTATACCGGGGCTTTTCTGTTTCTGCACGTCCGTCTCACGGGGCGTCGACGCGCTCGTGCTCGTCTGTCGTCCTCGCACTGCTCAGGGTGAGCGCCCCGATGAGGGAGATCGCACCGACGGCGATGGCGACCGCGATGAAGGCGATCTGTTCGCCCCGGAAGAACGTCGATGTCAGCGCCGCGTTCCACGGGCCGTAGGGGAGTGTCGTGGCGACGAGCACCGCGATCATCGTCCCGACGAACGCGGTGCCGATGCTCGAGCCGACCTCCTGGGCGGTGTCGTTGAGGGCCGCACCCATCGATGTGCGATTCTCGGGCACGGCCCCGATGAGTGCGACCGCGCAGATGGTCATGACGGTACGCAGGCCTGCCGTCATGACGACCATCGCGACCGCGATGGCGAGATAGTCCCGTCCGACGGCCCAGGCCATCGCGCCGAGGCCGATCGTGAGGAGCACGGCACCGATGACGCAGGCGATGCGGTGTCCGAATCGGCGGATCAGCGCCTCGGTGAGCGGGGTGGCGAGGATCATGGTCAGGATGAGGGGCAGATTGGCGAGCCCCGCGGCCATCGGGCTCCATCCCCAGGCGTACTGGAAGTGCAGGATGAGCGCGAACATCACGCTCGCCATGGCCACGGAGGTGCCGATCTGCGCGAGCGCCGCACCGCGGATCGTGCCCACGGAGAAGAGGGAGAGGTCGATCATCGGGGCCGAGGATCGGCGCTCGTTCACGATGAAGAGAACGATGGATGCCGCGGCGCCGATCCCGACGAGCAGTGTGACCGGAGCGAACCATCCGAACTGGACTCCGCTCGTCAGCGCGTAGCAGGAGAGCCCGACGGCCATCACGCTCAACGCCGCCCCGGTCAGATCGAGGCGGTCTCGCGTCAGTCCGCGCGGGTCGTCGGCGGGGACGCCCAGGCGCACTCCGACTCCGGCGAGGAGGGCGATCGGAGCGTTGATCAGCAACAGCCACTGCCAGGGCAGGTGCGTGAGGATGGTGCCGCCGAGCAGGGGGCCCACGACGAAGCCCGACATGCCGACGACCATCATGAGGGTGATCGCCCGCATCCGCAGGGCGGCGTCGTCGAAGAGGCGGAACACGAGCGAGTTCGTGATCGGGGCCATCGCGGCGGCGGCGACGCCGAGCGCGGCGCGGACCGCGATGAGCCCGCCGATGCTGTTCACGAGGAGGACGGCCAGGCTGACCACGCCGAACGTCGCGAGGCCGATCTGCAGGACCCGCCGCCGGCCGAAGCGATCGGCGATGGAGCCGGCGGTGAGCAGCAGCCCGCCGAACGTCAGCGAGTACGCCCCGGTGATCCACTGCAATCCCGTCGTGTCCCCGCCGAGGTCTCGGCCGATGGTCGGGAGGGCGATGGACAGCAGGGTGTTGTCGACCATCTCTACGAAGAAGGCGAGACAGAGCGCAGCGAGCGGAACCCACGCGGCTCTGAGCGAGGTGTAGACGCGGGGGGAGGTGGTGGTCACCGTCATGAGAGCTCTTCCTATCGAACAGCGTTCGACTATCGAGCGCCGTTCGATACGATAGAACGATGTTCGATAGATCACAACACTCGGTTTCCCGTGTGATGTGATGGCTGTCATGACCGAGCAGGCGCAACCACCCCGCCGACGCGCCCGCGCTCCGCGCGGGCGCTCTCGAACGTCGCATTCCATCGACGCCGTCATCGCCGGCGCGATCGAGATCCTCGACGAGTCGGGATCGCAGGGGCTGACGACGCGGGCGCTGGCGACCCGGCTCGGCGGCGGGCCCGCGAGCATCTACTGGTACGTCTCGGGACGGGAAGAGCTCCTCGACCTGGCCGCCGATTCCGTGCTCGGGGGCGTCCTGGCCGCCGTATCAGACGTGGGTCGCGAGGGGAGCGGCGATCCGATCGAGAACGTGAGGACGATCGCCGTCGCGATGTTCGATGTCATCGTCGATCGCCCCTGGCTCGGGGCGTATGCCATGCGCAACACGGCGCGACAGGTCCATTCGCTACAGCTGTACGAGAAGCTGGGCGAGCAGATCATGCGCCTGGGGCTCTCGCCGCGGGACTGCTTCCATGCGACATCGGCGATTGTGGGGTTCGTCATCGGCACCGCCGCCGACATGGGGCAGCAGCTCCCTCCGGAGGTCGCGTCCGGCGACGTGGGCCGCGACGAGTACCTCGCCGGAGCCGTCCACCAGTGGCGGGCCCTCGATCCCGAGGAGTACCCGTTCATCCACCACATCGTGGACGAATTCGCCGGTCACGACGATCGTGACCAGTTCCGGGCAGGGCTCGATCTTCTCCTCGACGGACTCCACCTCAGCGCAGGTCGCTGATCGGAGGCGGCGTCGGTGTCAGCCGGCGACCGCTTCGTCCTGATCGGGCTCGGGGACGACCCGCAGCCCGCCGGGCGAGTTCGCCGTCGACATCAGCGCGTCGATCCAGGCCGGGTTGATCGGCCCGATGGCGCGCGAGTGGTAGCGGATGTCCCAGCTCGTCGACACCCCGACCCAGCGCGAGACTCGCCCGCTGCCCAGGCTGGGGTCGACGGTCCACGTGAGGATGAACGGCTCGCGGCGTCGGAGCTTCGCCACCATCACGACCTCGAGATGACCGAGGAGACGGTCATCGAATGTGACCGTCTCGCTGCCGAAGGCCAAGCGTCCCATTTCACCAAGCTTACGGCGTAAGCAGACAAACGAGTGCGAGAAGAGAGAGGATCGGGAAGGAGGCTCCCATGAGCAATCAGTCCGAGCGGTCATCCGGTGCGAGGTTGAGTCGCGCCGCCATCATCGATGCAGCGCTGAGCCTCGTCGACCTCAAGGGTCCGGCGGGCCTGTCGATGCGCGCTCTGGGGGCGGAACTGGGCGTCGAGGCGATGTCGCTCTACCGTCATGTGCACGGCAAAGAGGATCTTCTCGAAGGCGTCGTCGACGAACTGACGGCCGAGCTCGTCGTGGTCATGGAGCGCGAGGCCGAGGGGCACTGGCAGACCTTCCTTCAGAACGTCGCTCACGCGGTGCGGGACATCGCCGTCGCGCACCCCCGCGCATTCCCGCTGATCGCGACCCGGCATCCCGCCGCGCCCTGGCTCAGGCCACCGCTGCGGAGCATCGAGGCGGTGGACATCTTCCTCCGGGTGCTGCTTCAGCACGGCTTCACGGACGAGCAGGCCGTCGGGGCGTACCGGGGGTTCAGCAGCTTCCTCATCGGTCAGTTGCTGCTGGAGGCAGCCGTGCGCGGTGCCGACGTCGGGGGGACGCTCGCCGGCCAGGGTGAGACCGGGCCGGTTTCCACCGGCGAGGCGCAGATCGCCTCCCTGGATGATGCCCCCGAGGTGCGGCGCCTGCGACCGCTGCTGAGCGAGGACCACAGCAAAGAGGAGTTCGACACCGCCCTCGAGATCCTCCTCGACCGGCTCGAGGTCGACCTCTCGCTGTAGCAGCGATGGTGCGCGCACGCGCGATTAGCACGATCTGCGGGCAGATGTCGATCCGCGATGCGCGCGAACGTCAAGGACGGTAACGACCGGTCACGGAGCGTCTCGCAAGTCGTCCTCGAGGTCGCGGCGGGCTAGGAATGTCGCAGTCACAGCGAACATCCACGCCCGGCGCACCACGAGGAGACCATCCCATGTCAGACCAGAACCAGACCCCGCAGAGCGACCTCCGCGCCGCCGTCGCGGGAGACAAGAAGCGCACCCGGATCGGCATCGCGGTCGCGATCGCCGTCGTCGCGGTCGGCGCGATCGTCGGCGGAGTCGCCCTTGCGCTCCCGGCGCTCCGGCCCGCCGATGCCGCCGCGGCCGGCGGTGCAAGCCCAGCTGAGCCGATCAGCGTCAAGATCGCCGTGTCGGAGGACAGCCCGTTCCAAGATGCGGTCAAGGAGGTCGCCGCCGAGAAGGGCCTGAACATCGAGTGGGTCAACGTCCAGGACTGGGTCCTGCCCAACACCGAGCTCGCCGCCGGCACGGTCGACGCCAACGCCTTCCAGCACATCCTGTACCTCAGCGCCTTCAACACCGAGAACGGTTCAGACCTCACCCCCGTCTTCTCGACGCTCATCACGCAGTGGGGGATCTTCTCCGCGACCGCGAAATCCCTCGACGACATCGGGGACGGCGCGAAGATCGCCATCCCCGACGACCCCTCCAACGGAGGTCGCGCGCTCAACATCCTCGAGGCCGCCGGCCTCATCACCCTCTCGGCCGACAAGGGCGACTTCCCCGCCGTCGAGGACATCACGGCGAACCCGAAGAAGCTCCAGTTCACCGAGATCCCCGCGACGTCGATCGCTCAGCAGTTCACCGACCCGAGCCTGGCTGCGGTCGTCGTGGGCACGTCGTACTTCGACCCGAGCCAGAACATCGGCTCCGACGATGCGCTCTTCCTCGACAAGGCGCTCTCCGAGCAGAACCTGCCGTACGTCAACGTCATCGCCACCCGTGAGGACAACAAGGACAACCCCGCGTGGAAGATCCTCAAGGACGTCTACGCCGACAAGCGCGTCGCGGCGGCCAACGAGAAGGAGAACCAGGGCTCCGTGGTGCTCGTCGACGTCCCGGTCGAGCAGCTCCGGACCAAGCTCGCCGACCTCGAGAAGCAGGCCGCGAAGAACTGACGGCCGCCGCTCGCGACCGCGCCCGGCTGAGATGAGGAACCCATGAGCACCGCCATCGCCTTCGAGAACGTCTCCAAATCCTTCACGTCGAAGGGACGCACGGTCGACGCCCTCCGCGACGTCAGCCTGACGGTCGAGAAGGGCGAGATCTTCGGGATCGTCGGCTTCTCGGGCGCCGGCAAATCGACCCTGCTGCGCACGGTCAATGCGCTCGAGCGGCCGACGAGCGGAAGGGTCGTCGTCGACGGTCGCGAGATCTCAGCCCTCCAGGGCCGTGCCCTGTACGCCGCGCGGCAGCGCATCGGCATGGTGTTCCAGCAGTTCAATCTGCTCGAGTCGCGGAACGTCTACAAGAACATCGCCTACCCGCTGCGGCTGGCGGGCCTGTCCGAGGCCGAGACCCTCGACCGCGTCGAGGAGCTGCTGCGGTTCGTCGGGCTCACCGACAAGGCGCTCGCGTACCCGTCGCAGCTGTCGGGCGGCCAGAAGCAACGCGTGGGCATCGCTCGCGCGCTGGCCACCCGGCCCGACGTCCTCATCTCGGATGAGGCGACGAGCGCACTCGACCCGCAGACGACGGGTGAGGTCCTGGCCCTCCTCCGGCGGGTGAATGAGGAGTACGGCGTCACCATCCTGCTCGTCACCCACGAGATCGACGTGGTCCGCGAGCTCGCTCACAAGGTCGCGGTCATGGAGGACGGCGCGGTCGTCGAGCACGGCAGCATCTACGACGTCTTCTCCTCGCCGCGGCATCCGACCACCCGACGATTCGTGTCGTCGGTGCTGCACCACATCCCGTCCGCCGAGGCGCTCGCGAAGATCCGCGCCGTCCATCGCGGACGCCTCGTCCAGCTGCACGTCGAGGACCGTGACACCAACCACCCGTTCCTCTCGCAGGTCGCCCGCGCGCACGACGTCGACGTCAACGTCGTCTTCGGGGGCGTCGACGAGCTGCAGGGGCGGTTGTTCGGCAGCTTGACGGTGGAGCTCCTCGGGACGGATGCCGCCGTGGCTGCCGCCATCGAGGGTCTCCGCGAGACGACCACCGTCTCCGAGCTGCCGGAACCGGACGCCCGGGTGATCGAGAAGGAGGCCGTTCATGCGTGACTTCGACCCGAACGCCTTCTTCCCCCGCTTCTGGGTCGCCGTCGGCGAGACCGGGCTCATGGTGGTCGTCGCCTTCGCGGGAGCCGCCGTCATCGGCGTGCTGCTCGGGCTGCTGCTCTACGCGAGCCGCCCCGGCAACCTCCTGCAGAACCGGGCGATCTTCGCGGTGCTCAACCTCGTCATCAACGTGGTCCGTCCGATCCCGTTCCTGATCGTGGCGATCGCCCTCATCCCGCTCACGAGGTCCCTCTTCGGCACCGGGCTCGGCCCCCTGCCGCAGACGATCCCGCTCATCATCGTCGCGTGCGTCGCCATCGCCCGCGTCTCGGAATCGAACCTCGTCGCGGTGAGCCCCGGGTCGATCGAGGCGGGGGCTGCGATGGGCGCGAGTCCCGCCCGGGTGCTCTTCACCATCGTCGTCCCCGAGGCCCTCGGCCCGCTCACCCTGGGGCTGACCTACATCCTGGTCGCGCTCGTCGACGCGACGGCGGTCGCGGGAGTGCTCGGCGGCGGCGGACTCGGGTCGCTCGCCATGAACTACGGATACCAGCGCTTCGACTGGATCTCGGTCGGCATCGTCGTCCTCGCCCTCATCGTGCTCGTCCAGCTCGCCCAGTTCCTCGGCAACGCCGTGGCGCGGAAGGTGATGCACCGGTGACCGGGCGGTTCGAGGACCTCCTCGCCCGCGTCGCAGTCGACGCGCCGCAGCGCGAGCGCGAGCGGCGCCTGCTGACCGCGGAGCTCGCCGAGCTGCGCGAGATCGGCTTCGGCACGTGGCGGGTGCCTGCGGCATCCGGGGGTTCCCCGATCTCGCTGGAGGAGCAGTTCGCCCGCCTCATCCGGCTGTCCGCCGCGGATGCCAGCCTCGGTCACGTCTGGCGCGGTCACCTCGCGTTCGTCGAGTCGCTCCGGCTGCAGCCGATCGAGCTGGCGCAGCCGTGGTTCGAGCGGATCCTCGCGGGGGATTTCGTGGGCAACGCGCAGTCCGAACGGCACGACACGGCGCACCTCGAGACGCGGATCGACCGCACGAGCGGCGAGCCGCTGCTGTCGGGGACGAAGTACTACACGACCGGCAGCATCTACGCGGACTGGATCCACCTCGCGGCCCTCGACGGGGACGAGCGGGTCGCGGTCACGGTGTCGGCCCACCACCCGGGGGTCCGGTCGACCGACGACTGGGACGGGTTCGGGCAGCTGCTCACGGGAAGCGGGACGACGGTGTTCGATCGCGCGCCGGTGGCGGACGACGGCATCCTCGTGGCGCCCGCCGAAGGCGCTGAGGCGCGCGGACACCACCTGGGGGCGATCCTCCAGCTCACCCTCCTCGCCGTCATCGCCGGCATCGCCCAGCGCGCCCTCGACGACACCATCGAGTTCGTGACCCCGCGGCGGCGCACCTTCGGGTTCGCGGGGGAGACACTTCCGCGCGAGGACCCACTCGTGCAGCTCGTGGTGGGGGAGCTCGACGTCGTCGCGGCGACGACGCGTCGGCTGGTGCTGTCGGTCGCCGCTGACCTGGGCGCAGCATCCGATCGGGGAGCGAGCGCGACGGAGATGCGCGAGATCCAGTTCGAGGTCTTCCGACTCCAGGAGCTCGTGCCTCGTCTGGTCCTCGACGCGACGACGCGCTTGTTCGAGGTGGGCGGCGCATCGGCGGTCGGCACGGGTCGAGCGCTCGACCGTCATTGGCGCAATGTCCGCACGATCGCCTCGCACAATCCGGTCATCCAGCGCACGCGTGCGCTCGGTCAGGTCGCTCTCACCGGCACGCTGCCGGCGTGGCAGGCGCCGGGAGCGCAGGCGCCCCGTCCTGCGGAGGTCGCGCTCGCATGACTCGGGTCGCCGATGCGGTGGAACGCTTCGCCCCCGTCTTCGACGAGGTGGGGCGGGATGCCGTCGCCCGCGAACTCGCGCGGAGACTGCCGCACGACGAGGTCGCTCTTCTCCGGCGCGCCGGGTTCACCCGGGTGACGGTGCCCGAGGAGTTCGGCGGCGGCGGTGAGCCGCCATCGGTGCTGTTCGCCCTCCTCGCCGAGCTCGGCCGTCGTGATCCGAATCTCGCGCAGCTGCTCCGTTCGCATTTCTCCTTCGTCGATCGGACGATCCTGTCGCCCGATTCCGAGGAGCGCTCCCGCAGGCTCGCCCTGGTGGCCGGCGGCGCCATCATCGGCAACGCGACCCACGAGCGATCGTCGGCGAAGGTCGGCGCGCTGTCGACGACGTTGACGGGGTCGCCCGACGGGCTCCGCCTCGACGGCACGAAGTACTACAGCACCGGGACGCTGTTCGCCGATCTCGTCTCCGTCGCCGCGCAGGACGACGACGGGGCTCTCGTCGCGGCACTCGTGTCGACGGCGGCGGCCGGGGTCGACGTCGTCGACGACTGGCGCGGCTTCGGTCAGCGTCTCACCGGGAGCGGGACGACCGTCTTCCGCTCGGTCGTCGTCGACGAGGATGCCGTCGCCCGCCGCGTCATCGGCGGTCCGTCGCACGGCGGGGCGTTCGTCCAGCTGGTCCTCCTGGCCGCCGCCGCGGGGATCGGGCGCGCGATCGTCGACGACGCGGTCGCGTTCGTGCAGAAGCGCACGCGGACCTACAGTCATGCCTCGGCCGCGACGGCCCGTGAGGACCCACTCGTGCAGGAGACCGTCGGTCGGCTGTCGGCGCTGTCGTTCACGGCGGATGCCGCGCTCACGGCCGCGGTCGCGGGACTCGACGCGTCGGTCGCCGCCCAGTCCGCCGGTGTCTCGGGTGATGCGCTGCGCGACGTGATCGCCCCCGTCGAGGCGGCGACGGCCCGCGCGCAGCTCGTCGTCCTCCCCGCCGTGCTCGAGGCGGCCACTCTGCTCTTCGAGGTCGGTGGGGCCAGTGCGGTCGACACCGACCTCGCCCTGGACCGACACTGGCGTAACGCCCGAACCCTGGCATCCCACAATCCCCTCGCCTTCAAGGCGCGCGCACTCGGCGACCTGCTGCTCAACGACACCCCCGTGCCCGGGTGGTGGAGCACCGGCGAAGCCTGATCCGCAGTGACGCCCGAAACCTCCAGAAAGGACCCGCATGGCGGAGCGCAAGAAGCTCATCCTGAACCTGTTCGAGATGAACACGGTCAGTCACATCACCCACGGGCTGTGGTCGTTGCCGGGGAACAACCGGCACCGGATCAACGACATCTCGTACTGGATCGAGCTCGCGCAGATCCTCGAGCACGGCGGATTCGACGGGGTCTTCCTCGCTGACGTCGTCGGTGCGTACGACGTGTTCCGGGGCGGCCCCGAGACCGCGATCCGCGAGGGGCTGCAGATCCCCTCGAACGATCCGCTGCTCGTCATCCCCGCCATGGCGGCCGTGACCGAGCGCCTGGGCTTCGGCGTCACGTTCTCGACCAGCTACGAGCCGCCGTTCTCGTTCGCCCGCCGCATGTCGACTCTCGATCACCTCACCCGGGGACGGGTGGGGTGGAACATCGTCACCTCGTACCTGCCGAACGCGGCCCGGAACTTCGGGCTGGCCGATGAGATCCCGCATGATCGCCGCTACGCGATCGCCGACGAGTTCCTCGACGTCGTCTACAAGCTGTGGGAGGGCTCGTGGGACGACGATGCGGTCATCGCGGATGCCGCGACCCGGACCTACACGGACCCGTCCAAGGTCCGCTACGTCGATCACGTGGGGGAGAACTTCCGCGTCGCGGGTCCCCACCTGAGCCAGCCCTCGCCGCAGCGCACGCCCGTCCTCTACCAGGCGACCGGATCGCCCGCCGGCATCGAGTTCGCCGGACGCCACGCGGAGCTCGTCTTCACGGGAGGGCGCTCGACGGCGGACTTCATCCGCAACGTCGAGCAGATGCGGGCGGCGGCCGCCCGCCAGGGGCGCGGCGCAGACGACCTCCGCTTCATCGTGCAGGCGGGCGTCGTCGTCGGTCGCACCGAGGACGAAGCGGCCGACAAGTGGCGGACGTACCGCGAGAACACGAGCGTCGACGGCATCCTCGCCCACGCCGGGTTCCCCTTCGACCCGACGGCCTTCCCCCGCGAGACCCTCGTCCGCGACGCCCTCGCGCAGGCGGGAGTCGCAGCGGATGCGGCGCCGCCGACCGGCCCCGACGCGACGATCGGGGAACTCCTCGACGGGATCGCCACGGGCCGTGAGGGCCGCTTCTTCGTTGCGGGGACTCCCACCGTCGTCGCCGATGAGATCGAACGGTGGCTCGACGAGGACGGCATCGACGGCATCAATCTGCGGCAGTACCACTCCTTCGACACCGCCCGCGATTTCGCCGAGCTCGTCGTGCCCGAGCTGCGCAAGCGCGGTCGCCTCCTCGAGGGCGGTCCGACCCTGCGCGAGCGTCTGTTCGGGCGCGGACCGCGCCTGCCCGAGAACCACATCGCGGCGCGCTACCGGGGCGGCGCGAACCTCGACGTCCCGGTGGCGCCGCTGTTCGGGTGAGCGCCGGCTGAAAAATTCTCTCGTGCTGCATCCGAGGCGACCTGTCCGGCGGAACACCTAGTAGCGCCCGACATGTCCGCCGGGCGTGACTCTTCTCATCGAAGGAGCAACATGATGAACAAGAAGCTCGGAATCGCCCTCGCCACGGTGGTCGCGGGCGCGCTCGCCCTGACCGCATCCCCTGCCTCGGCCCATCAGGCGACCGCGCCGAAGGGGACCATCGTCGACGTCGCGGTCGCCGCCTCCGGCGGCGGCACCCCGGACGCGAACGGATCGGACTACGACATCCTCGTCCAGGCGCTCGTCGCGACCGGTCTCGACAAGACCCTCGACGACCCGAACGCCACCTTCACCGTGTTCGCTCCGAACGACCGTGCGTTCGAGCGTCTCGTGACCGACCTGACGGGAACGGCGCCCACCTCCGAGAAGGCGGCGCTCACGGCGATCACCTCGACGTTCACGACCGACGAGATCAGCGACATCCTGCTGTACCACGTGGTCGCGGGCAAGAAGCTCTCGCCCCTCAAGGTCCTCTTCTCGCGCTCGATCGAGATGGCGAACGGCGTCACGATCGAGCCGCGCGGCATCATCCTGCGCGACGAGACGCCCGAGCTGAAGAACCCCAAGCTCGTCCTCCGCGCCATCAACATCCAGGCGTCGAACGGCGTCATCCACACGATCGACCGGGTCCTCGTCCCCGGCGCCTGACCGCTTTCCTCGAACGGCCCGTCCTCGGTGGAACCCACCGGTGGCGGGCCGTTCGCATGCGCCGGATGCCGGGGGTCAGCGCCCGAGCACGCGCCGCAGCCACCGCACCCGCGCGTCGCGCGCGTCGCGGGAGAGCGCGGCGTCGGGGGCGAGCGCGTCGAAGGCGTGGGCGCCGCCCGGCCAGACGTGGAGTTCGGCGTCACCGCCGGCGGCCCAGATGCGGCGCGCGTAGTCGACGTCCTCGTCGCGGAAGGTCTCGGCCGACCCGACCTCGATGAAGGTCGCGGGCAGGCCGCCCAGGTCGGCGGCGAGGGCGGGGGAGGCGTAGGCGGGCACCGCGTCGGCGTCGAGGGCGCCGAGGTAGGCCGCCCAGCCGGTCGCGTTGGCGCGGCGGTCCCATGCGCCGAGACCTTCCATCTGACGAGCGGATGCCGAGTCGTTGCGGTGGTCGAGCATCGGATACACGAGCATCTGGCCGAGGGCGGCCGGGCCGCCGTGGTCGCGCGCGCGCAGCACCGCACCGGCAGCCAGTCCGCCGCCTGCGCTCACCCCGTGGACGATGACGCGGGCGGGGTCGAGTCCCCACGCGGACCCCTCCCGCGCGACCCACTCCCAGCCGGCGTAGACGTCGTCGAGCGGGGCGGGGTAAGGGTTCTCGGGCGCGAGCCGGTACTCGACCGAGACGATCGCACAGCCGAGGTCGAGCGCCGTCGGTCCCAGGTCGGGGAGGACGTCGTGCGCACCGCCGACGACCATCCCGCCGCCGTGGATGTGGAACACCACGGGGAAGGGCCCCGGCTGGTCGCGAGGGGTGAGGACGGTCAGACGCACCTCGGTGCCGTCGGCGGCGACCGTCCGGGCCGCGCGGTCCGCGAAGCGTCCGCCGAGCGTGTAGGCCTCGCGCGTCGGCGGGACGGCTCCGGCGCGGAGCGCGGTGATCTCGCTCGCGGCGAGACCGACGACGACGTCCTCGCCCTCCTCGAGCGCCCGGCGGACGTCGGGATCGAACGGGGGGTGCGGGATGCCATGTGCGCTGGGGCTCCGTTGCTCCATGCTGATCCTCTCCACGCGGCGGGTGAGCCACGTGCTAAATCGCGTTAGCTCAGAGAGTAGCGGATGCCTCGCACCGGTTCGCGTTCAGTGCGCGTCGGTGACCGCGCGCACCGAGCCGCGGCTGCGGAGCGGCATCGGGAGACGCTCGACCGACGCCGGGGACTCCGCGGGCGTGGTGAGCAGCATCTCGACAGCGCGCAGCCCGAGGTCGAAGTGCGGGATGGCGAAGGTCGTCAGGCCGGGGTGCACCCAGCTCGCGAGCTGGTGGTCGTCGAACGAGACGATCGAGAAGTCGCCGGGCACGGTCAACCCCGCCTCGGACACGGCCTGGTACGCGCCGAATGCGATGCGGTCGTTGAAGGCGATGATGGCGCCAGAGCGCACGCCGGACGCGATGAGGTCCGCGGTCGCCTTCCAGCCGTCGGCGGGCAGCCAGATGCTCAGCTTGCGGCCGGAGGCGGGGGAGAGTCCCGCGCCCGTCAGTTCGTCGAGGATCCCCTCGAGGCGTTCCCGCCCGGCGATGGTGCTGCGGGGCACATCCGCCGGCGTCGGCCCCGCTCCGATGAGGTGGATGTCCCGGTGTCCGCGCTCGAGCAGCAGCCGCGCGGCGCGACGCCCGGCATCCAGCTCATCCGGGAGTATCGCGTGCGCGTTCTTCGCCGGCCCCTCGGGCAACGTGTTGAGCAGGACGACGTTCCGTCCGGCGAGGGCGGCGGGGACCGGACGCTCCCGGGTGAACATCGAGGCGAGGATGACGCCGTCGACCTGACGGTCGAGCATCGCGTCGATCAGGCGTTCGCGTTCGGTGTCGTCGCCCTCGTACTCGCCGATGAACAGCATGTGCCCGTGGCGACGGGCACCCTCGAGGGCGCCCTTGATCATGTCGCCGGCCAGCTGCGACGTCGCGACGGAGTCCGAGATGAACCCGAGCGTCCGGCTCGTGCCGCTGCGCAGTCCCGCAGAGATCATGTTCGGCCGGTAGCCGAGTTCGGCGGCCACGAGGCGCACGCGTTCCTGCGACGCCTCGGCGATCCGCATCTCATCGCCTCGGCCCGACAGGACGAGTGACGCGGTCGTGCGCGACACGCCCGCTGCGCGGGCGACGTCGGCGAGTGTCACCCGATTCCTCGTCACGGAGTCCTCCTGTCTCCCGCGATCCTAACGGCGGTGGGGGAGGCGCCGCGGCGCGGGGCCGCAAGCGGATCCCGCCGGCGGATTGCGCGGACACGTCTCGGTCACGACACGGCTCCTGCCCATTGACACGTCGGGGATCGGTGGCGCATCATGACCTTGCTAACGCGATTTAGCACCGACTCACGTCGACGCTTTTCCTCCCGAACACCGTGGTTCTCTGAAAGGAGACAGTGATGTCTCGACTCACACAGCGCCCCCTCCGCCCGCTCATCCTCGCCGGTGTCCTCACCTCGCTCGCCGTGGCCGTCACCGCGTGCGCCCCTCCCGGAGGGACCGCGGCACCGCAGGCATCCTCGACCGCCGACTTCGGGGCGAACGGCCCCACGTGCGGTGACGAGGACGTCGTCCTCAGCGGCTACTTCGAGACCGGCTTCCCGCTGCCGAAGGACCTCACCGACGAGTTCACGAAGCAGTACCCGAACGTGACCTTCGACATCCGTGAGGACCAGTTCGCCGTCATCACGCAGAACGCACCGCGCGTCCTGCAGGACTCGCCGCCGGACCTCATGCGCCTGCCGCAGATGTCCGAGCTCGCCACCGACGGGCTCCTCCTCGACCTCGACCCCTACGCCGAAGCATTCGGCTGGACGACGTGGCCCGAGTCGCAGCTCCAGCAGTTGCGGGTCGACGAGAACGGTCGTCGCGGCAGCGGCCCGCTCTACGCGCTCGGCCTCAACTACTCGATGACCGGCGTCTTCTACAACAAGAGCCTCGCCGAGAAGATCGGCATGACCGAGGCTCCGAAGACCCTCGACGAGTTCGACGCCGCTTTGAAGGCGGCGAAGGATGCCGGCATCACGCCGATCACACAGTTCAACGGCGGCGCGACCGGTGGTCTGGCCTTCCCGCTGCAGGCGCTCATGGCGTCCTATGGCGACCCGGCCAAGATCAACGACTGGATCTTCCAGCAGCCCGGCGCCTCCATCGACACCCCCGAGAACCTCGAGGCGGCAAAGCACCTCAAGAAGTGGATCGACGAGGGCTTCTTCGCCGACGACATCAACTCGCTCGACTACGCGCAGATGATGAGCCGCTTCATCGGTGGAGACTCGCTCTTCATGTTCGACGGCGACTGGGAGTCGGGCAACCTCGACACCCAGATGCCCGGCGAGGCCGGCTTCTTCCTCATGCCCCCGCGTGAAGAGGGCGGCCAGATCGGTGCGATGTCCGCTCCGCTGACCTACGGTGTCGCAGCCACGGCGAAGCACCCCGACTGCGCCGCGTTCTTCCTGAACTGGACCGCGACGAACGAGAAGGCCCGCACGATCGGCGTCGAGGTCGGCGGCTCGCACCCGATGGGCCCTGCGGACGCGTTCATGCCTCCCGTCAAGGAGGGCTCGACCACGGCTGCGACGCTCGCCGCCGGTGCTCAGCTGTCCGAGGCGAACGGTGCGATGGACTTCATCGCCAACGCGACCGGCGCGATCTACGCCCAGAGCTGGACGCCCAACCTGCAGAAGCTCGTCGCCGGCGAGCAGACCCCCGAGGGCCTGCTGTCGTCCGTGCAGTCCGACTACGAAAGCCAAATCGGGAACTGAGTGATGGTCTCTGCTCCTCCCGCTGCTGCGCCGGTGGTCTCCACCGGCGCAGCAGCGCTCGACTCGGGGGCGGCTCAGCGCCGCCGCCGGCGTAAGTTCCGCGCGAGCCTCGCGGCGTACCTGCTGGTGCTGCCCGCCGCGGGCTTCTACATCTTCTTCGTGCTGCGGCCGATCGCCCTGTCGGCGCAGTACTCGTTCTACGAATGGAACGGCATCGGCCCGGCGACGTGGGTCGGCTTCGCCAACTACGTCGAGGTCTTCAGCAACCCGAAGCTGACGGGTGCGATCGGCAACGCGTTCGAGCTGATCATCTACTTCAGCATCATCCCCGTCGGCATCGCCCTCGTGGCCGCCAACATGATCCGCGCGATCGCCGCGAGCCGTCTGGCCGCCATCTCGCGGACCGTCCTCTTCCTGCCGCAGGTCATCCCGCTCGTTGCCGCCGGCATCATGTGGAGCTGGCAGCTGTCGACCAACGGCCTGGTCAACCAGCTGCTCGGTCTGTTCGGCCTCGGCGGGGTGACCCGTGCGTGGCTCGGCGACTTCTCGACCGCTCTTCCCGCCGTCGGCGTGATCGGCGCGTGGGTGCAGGTCGGACTCTGCCTCGTCCTCATCCTGGCGGGCATGACGAAGATCGATCTCGCGCTCTACGAAGCCGCCCGCATCGACGGCGCCGGTCCCATCCGCGAGTTCTTCAGCATCACGCTCCCGGGCGTCCGCCAGGAGGTCGCGGTGTGCGTCACGGTCACCGTCATCGCCGCGCTCGCGAGCTTCGACATCATCTACATCGCCACGCAGGGTGGCCCCGGCGACAGCACTCTCGTCCCGGGCCTCCAGATCTTCTATCTCGCGTTCTACCAGCGCGAGGTCGGAACGGCGTCGGCGTTCGCCATCGTCCTCATGGCCCTCGTCCTCCTCATCGTCCTGCCGCTGCAGCGCATCCTCCGAGGGAAAGAATCGTGATCGTCCGCGCACGCGAGAAGTGGCTCGGCCGCGTCCTCCTGATCGTCCTGATGCTCGTCACGATCATGCCGTTCATCAGCCTGTTCGTGACCGCGCTCCACGCGCCGGGCACCTACCCCAGTGGTCTGGAATGGCCGCCCGAGCCGCGGTGGGACAACTTCGTCACGGCGTTCCAATCCGCCAACATGGCGGCGCTGCTCGGATCGAGCTTCCTCATCGAGATCGCCGTCGTCCCGGCTGCCGTGCTGTTCGCGACCCTCGCCGGCTTCGCGCTCGGCCACCTGCGGCCCGCCGGCGGTCGCATCGTGTTCGTCGCGTTCATCCTCGGTCTGACGCTGCCGTTCGAGGGGATCATCACGCCGCTGTACTTCCAGATCCGTGAGATGGGCCTGCTGAACACCCGATGGGCGATCATCCTGCCGCTCATCGGGCTGTTCATGCCCTTCGCCGTGATGTGGATGCGGGCGCATTTCATCACGATGCCGGCCGACCTCTCGGAGGCGGCTCGCATGGACGGCGCGACGACGTGGCAGCTCTTCTGGCGCATCCACATCCCGCTGTCGGTTCCCGCGCTGTCGTCTCTGGCGATCCTGCTGTTCCTGTGGACCTGGAACCAGTTCCTGCTCGCGATCGTGCTCGTGAACGATCCCGAGAAGCGCACGATGGCCGGCGCTCTCGGCGCCTTCCAGGGGCAATACGGCACGGACATCCCGCTGCTGTGCGCCGGGTCGCTGCTCATCCTCACCCCGACGCTGATCATCTTCCTGATCTTCCAGCGGCACTTCGTCTCTGCTCTGATGCAGGGGTCGCTGAAGGGCTGATGTGGCGTTCTCTCTCGAGGCGCACTGGGTGTGGGACTTCTGGGTCGCTGACGACGGCGAGACGTTCCACCTCTACTACCTGCGCGCGCCGACCTCGCTCGGCGACCCGGACCTCCGCCACCGGAATGCGCGGATAGGGCATGCGACCTCAACGGATCTAACCGACTGGGCCGATCACGGCGAGGTGCTCGGCCCGGGGATCGCCGGCGCGTTCGACGAGACGGCGACCTGGACCGGATGCGTCGTCCACGGCGACGACGGGCTGTGGCGCATGTTCTACACGGGGGCATCCTTCGTCGACGGATCGTCCCCCCGCAACGTCGAGGCGATCGGCATGGCGACCTCGGTCGACCTGCACACGTGGGACAAGCGCGACGGGTTCGTCCTCCGCGCCGCGGGGGAGTACTACGAGAGGCTCGGCGACACCTCGTGGCCCGACGAGGCGTGGCGCGATCCGTGGGTGTTCCGCGATCCCGCGGGCGACGGCTGGCACATGCTGATCACCGCACGGGGGAAGGATGCCGACACCGCGACCGGCGGCGTCGTCGGACACGCGTGGTCGCCCGACCTCGACACCTGGACGGTGCAGCCGCCGCTCACCGATCCGGCGCCGGCGTTCCCGCACCTCGAGGTGCTGCAGCTCGCTGAGCTCGACGGCGCCCCCGTCCTCCTCTTCTGCGCCACGCGCTCCGACGGGGCCGACGGCGTGTGGGCGGTGCCCGCCGCGGCCGTGCCTACCGGCATCCGGATCGATGACGCACGGCTGATCCTGCCGGCGCCCGCCTACGCGGGGAGGATCGTCACCGACCGGGCGGGCATCCCCGTCCTCCTCGCCTTCACGCGCGACGAGACCGGAGCGCCCGTCGGCCTCACCGACCCGGTCGCCGCCGATCCCCTCTGGCGCGCGTCACGCAGTCTGGGATGATGGCGGCATGATCATCGCCGGTTTGGTGTTCGCGGCGCTCGGCGCCCTCATCCACGTCTACATCTTCTATCTCGAGTCCATCGCGTGGACCGGGGCCGCCGCGCGGCGCACTTTCGGGACGACCGACGCGACCGTCGAGATCACCAAGCCCTTCGCCTACAACCAGGGCTTCTACAACCTCTTCCTCGCGATCGCGGTCTTCCTCGGCATCGTCTTCGTCGCCACGGGCTCCACGGCGATCGGTGCGACGCTCGTGTTCGTCGGAGCCGGGTCGATGGTCGCGGCAGGGCTCGTGCTGCTGCTCTCGGACCGCTCGAAGGCGCGCGCGGCGCTCATCCAGCTCGCCGCTCCGCTCGTCGGCGTGATCCTGCTCGCGATCGGGCTGGCCCTCTGAGGTGAAGCTCGCCGTCGTCGGCGCGGGCAAGATCGTCGCCGAGTTCCTCCCGCACGCCCACGAGGTCCCCGGGCTCACCATCCCGGCCATCGTCGGACGGGCGGCCAGCCGTGACAAGGCCGACGCCCTGGCGGCGGCCCACGGCATCCCGTTCGTCTACACCGATCTCGACGCCTGTCTCGCGGACCCACGCGTCGACACCGTGTGGGTCGCCGTGCCGAACGTGCTGCACGCGGATGTCGCCCGCCGCGCCCTTCTCGCCGGAAAGCACGTCGTCTGCGAGAAGCCGTTCGTGCTGCGCACGGCCGAACTCGCCGAGCTGCGCGTCCTCGCGGAAGATCGAGGCCTGATCCTCGTCGAGGCCATCAGCAACCAGTACCTCGCGAACGTCGCGTGGATGCGGGACAACGTCGACCGCCTCGGCGAGCTGCGGCTCGTGCAGTGCGAGTACTCGCAGTACTCGTCCCGCTACGACGCCTTCCGCTCCGGCGAGGTCCCGCCCGCGTTCGACCCGGCCGCGGGCGGCGGGGCCCTGATGGACCTCGGCGTGTACGCCCTGCATCTCGTCGTCGGTCTGCTGGGCGCCCCCGAGACGGTGTCGTACACGCCGCGGATGGAGCGGGGTGTCGACACGTCGGGTGTCGCCGTCCTCGGCTACGGCGACGCCACGGCGGTCTGCGTGTGCGCCAAGGACTCGCCCGGGCCCTCCCGGACGAAGATCCAGGGAACGGAGGGCGCGATGGTGTTCGACGGCCCGCCGAACGAGATCCCCGTCGTCGAGCTGCATCTGCGCGACGGAACCCACGAGCGGATCGCCCTCGACCACGATCCGCACCGAATGACGGCCGAGTTCCGGGCGTTCGTCCGCATGATCGCCGAGGCGGACCTCGCCGAGCGCGATCGCCGCCTCGACCACAGCGCCGCCGTGCTCGACACCGCGGTGCGTGCGCTCGAGTCCGCCGGCATCCGCCTGGGCTGACGACGGCCGCTAGCCTGGCGGCATGAGCGAACCCGTCCGAGCCGTGGCATCCATCGACTGGTCCGAGGGCACCTGGACCACGCCTCCGCGAGCCACGGAAGAACGTGAGGGGATGCTGCTGGTCACCGCCGAGGAGGGCAGCGACGCCTGGCGGCTCACCTCCTACGGGTTCGTGCACGACACCGAGCACGCGCTCCTCGCTCCGCTGCCCGACGACGCCGCGATGGAGGTCGAGTTCGACATCCCGTTCGAGGCGCAGTTCGACCAGGCGGGGCTCTTCGTCCGCGTCGACGAGACGCGGTGGGTCAAAGCCGGCATCGAGTTCGCAGACGGGGAGCTGAACCTCGGCGCCGTCGTCACGGACGGCATGTCGGACTGGTCCCTCGCCCCTGTCCCGCACTGGCGGTCAAGGCGGATCACCGTGCGCATCAGTCGACAGGGCACCGCGCTGACCGTCCGGGCGGCTGCCGACGGCGAGCCGCTGCGGCTCGTGCGGGTCATCCCGTTCGCGGCGGACCTGGATGCCGCGGCGGGGCCGTTCGTCTGCGCGCCGAGTCGCGCTGGGCTCACCGTGCCGTTCACGGCCTGGCGCCGCGGCGCCGCCGACGCCGACCTGCACTGAGCCCGCCGGCAGGGGGAACGAGGGCCCCCGTGAGGATCCCGTGAGGACGCCGCCGCCGGGCGTATGGATTCCGTGAGGAGGCCCGGCGGCGCCCGCGCGGAGGTGTTCCATCAGGGATGCGCCCCACCGGCGTGCCGGCCCGATCAGGGCCCGCATCCCTCGAAATCGGAGCCTCACTCGTGCTCGACATCGTCTACGTCCTGGGCGTCCTCGCTCTGTTCGTGATCATCGGTCTGTTCGCGAAGGCGGTGGACCGACTGTGATCGTCTTCGATCTGATCGCCGCCGTCCTCGGCGTCGCCGTCGTCGTCTACCTGTTCGTCGCACTCGTGAAGCCGGAGAAGTTCTGATGGAGTGGCTTCCCGCTGTCCTCACCCTCGCCACGCTCGCCCTCATCCTCGGAGTCGCCTACCGGCCCCTCGGCGACTACATGGCCTGGGTCTACTCGTCGCCGAAGGATGCCCGGGCCGAACGCGGTCTGTACCGGCTGATCGGCGTCGACCCGGCATCCGCCCAGACCTGGCAGGCGTACGCCCGCAGCGTCCTCGCCTTCTCGGCGGTCGGCGTCCTCATCGTCTACACGCTGCAGCGCACCCAGCAGTGGCTGCCCTGGTCCCTCGGTCTCCCCGCGCCCAGTGAGCACCTGTCGTTCAACACGGCCGTCTCGTTCGTGACGAACACCAACTGGCAGTCGTACTCTCCCGAGCTGACCCTCGGCTACACGGTGCAGTTCGCCGGCCTCGCCGTGCAGAACTTCGTCTCGGGGGCCGTCGGCCTCGCCGTCGCCGTCGCCCTCGTCCGCGGCCTCGCCTTCCGCCGCAGCGGCACGATCGGCAACTTCTGGGTCGACCTGACCCGCGGGACGTTCCGCCTCCTGCTGCCGCTCGCGGTCATCGCGGCGATCGTGCTGCTGGCCGGCGGCGTCATCCAGAACGTCACCGGATTCAGCGACGTCGCGACCGTCGTCGGTGGGGCGCAGAACATCCCCGGAGGCCCCGTCGCCTCCCAGGAGGCGATCAAGCTCCTGGGCACCAACGGCGGCGGATTCTTCAACGCCAACTCCGCGCACCCCTTCGAGAACCCGACCGGCTGGACGAACCTGTTCGAGGTCGTCCTCATGCTGATCATCCCGTTCTCGCTGCCGCGCACCTTCGGCACGATGCTCGGCGACAAGCGACAGGGCTATGCGATCCTCGGCGCGATGGGCTTCCTGTTCCTCGCCTCGACGCTCGCCCTGACGGCGTTCGAGCTCGCCGGTCGCGGCACCGCCCCCGCTCTCGCCGGCGCGGCGATGGAGGGCAAGGAGATGCGCTTCGGCATCGTCGGCTCGACGATCTTCGGGTCGACGAGCACGCTCACCTCGACCGGTGCGGTCGACTCGATGCACGACTCGTTCACCGCGCTCGGCGGGATGATGCCGATGCTCAACATGATGCTCGGCGAGCTCGCCCCCGGCGGCGTCGGATCGGGCCTCTACGGCATCCTCGTGATGGCGGTCATCGCGGTGTTCATCGCGGGCCTGCTCGTCGGGCGGACGCCCGAGTACCTGGGCAAGAAGATCGGTCCCCGCGAGATCAAGCTCGCGAGCATCTACATCCTGGTGACCCCGATCCTCGTGCTCGTCGGCACGGCGCTCAGCTTCGCCATCCCGGCTGTCCGCGATGACGTCACGACGACGTCGATCTGGAACCCCGGCATCCACGGCTTCAGCGAAGTGCTCTACGCGTTCACCTCGGCCGCCAACAACAACGGTTCCGCGTTCGCGGGTATCACGGCCAACACACCGTGGCTCAACACGGCGCTCGCCGTCGCGATGCTGCTCGGGCGCTTCGTCCCGATCGTGCTGGTCCTCGCCCTCGCGGGCTCGTTCGCCGCGCAGGACAGGATCCCCGCGACGGCGGGCACGCTCCCGACGCACCGACCGCTGTTCGTCGGTCTCCTCGTCGGCGTGATCCTCATCGTGACCGCTCTCACCTACTTCCCCGTACTCGCGCTGGGTCCCCTGGCAGAAGGACTGATCTGACCCATGTCCACACCTCTCCGCTCCGAAGCCCCGGCTTCCTCCGCTCCTTCCGCCGCGTCCGCGTCGGCGACCCGGCGCGGCATCGACGGCGCCGCGATCGCGGCCGCCCTGCCCGGCGCGTTCCGCAAGCTCGACCCGCGTGCCCAGTGGCGCAACCCCGTCATGTTCATCGTGTGGCTCGGCGCCGCGCTGACCACCGCCCTCGCCATCGCCGAGCCGTTCACGGGCGGGCCGTCGGATTCCGGTGGTACCCCCGTCCCTGTCTCGTTCACGGCGGTCATCGCGGTGTGGCTGTGGCTGACGGTGCTCTTCGCGAACGTCGCCGAATCGGTCGCCGAAGGCCGTGGCAAGGCGCAGGCCGAGACGCTCCGAAAGACCCGCACGAGCACGGTGGCGCACCGCGTGGCCGGCTACGACGCGCAGTCGGATGTCGCCGCTGAGCGCGTCACGATCGATGACGTCTCGTCGGCCGACCTCACACTCGGCGATGTCGTCGTCGTCGCGGCCGGCGACCTGATCCCCGGCGACGGCGACGTGGTCCACGGCATCGCCTCGGTCGACGAGTCGGCCATCACGGGCGAATCGGCCCCCGTCATCCGTGAGTCCGGTGGTGATCGCAGCGCGGTCACGGGCGGTACCCGCGTGCTGTCGGACCGGATCGTCGTGCGGATCACGTCCAAGCCCGGCGAGACCTTCGTCGACCGGATGATCGCCCTCGTCGAGGGCGCCGCCCGGCAGAAGACCCCGAACGAGATCGCGCTCAACATCCTGCTCGCGAGCCTGTCGATCATCTTCGTGGTGGTGGCCCTCATCCTGAACCCCGTCGCCTCGTACGCGGCGGCACCGGTCAGCATCCCCGTCCTCGTCGCCCTCCTCGTCTGCCTCATCCCGACGACGATCGGCGCGCTCCTGTCGGCAATCGGCATCGCCGGCATGGACCGCCTCGTGCAGCGCAACGTCCTCGCGATGTCGGGTCGTGCCGTCGAGGCAGCCGGCGACGTGACGACGCTGCTGCTCGACAAGACCGGCACCATCACGTACGGCAACCGCCAGGCATCCGAGTTCGTCCCGCTCGAGGGGATGGCGCAAGCCGAGCTCACCCGCGCCGCCGCGCTGTCGTCGCTGGCCGACCCCACCCCCGAGGGCAGCTCGATCGTCGACCTCGCGGTCCGCCGCGGCGTCGACGTGACGGGTGAATCCCAGGGCGTCATCGTGCCCTTCACGGCGCAGACCCGCATGAGCGGTCTCGACCTGCCCGACGGCTCGTCCATCCGCAAGGGCGCCGGTTCGGCGATCATCGGGTGGCTCGAGCAGGACGGCTCGCCGCTGCCTGCTGATGTACGGACCGACCTCACGGCGCGCACCGAGGAGATCTCGCAGTCCGGCGGGACTCCGCTGGTGGTCGCGACGAAGGATGCCGCCGGCACCGGTCGCGTGCTCGGCGTCGTCCACCTGAAGGACGTCGTGAAGGACGGCCTCAGCGAACGCTTCGCCGAGCTCCGCTCGATGGGCATCCGGACGGTCATGATCACGGGCGACAACCCGCTGACGGCGGCCGCCATCGCCAAGGAAGCGGGCGTCGACGACTTCCTCGCCGAGGCGACCCCCGAGGACAAGCTCGCCTACATCCGCACCGAGCAGGAGGGCGGCAACCTCGTCGCGATGACCGGTGACGGCACCAACGACGCGCCCGCCCTCGCGCAGGCCGACGTGGGTGTCGCGATGAACTCGGGAACGTCGGCCGCGAAGGAGGCCGGCAACATGGTCGACCTCGATTCCGACCCGACGAAGCTCATCGACATCGTCCGCATCGGCAAGCAGCTGCTCATCACGCGCGGCGCGCTCACGACGTTCTCGATCGCGAACGACATCGCCAAGTACTTCGCCATCATCCCGGCGATGTTCATGGGTGTGTTCCCGCAGCTGGGGGCCCTGAACATCATGGGGCTGCACTCGCCGGCATCCGCTGTCCTGTCGGCCATCGTGTTCAATGCGCTCGTCATCATCGCCCTCATCCCGCTGGCCCTCCGCGGTGTGCGGTACCGGCCGGGCGGTGCCTCATCGATCCTCGGCCGCAACCTCGCCGTCTACGGCCTGGGCGGTGTCGTCGCCCCCTTCATCGGGATCTGGCTGATCGACCTGCTCGTCCGCCTCATCCCCGGCTTCTGATCCGAAGGACATCCCCGTCATGAACAGCTCGTCCCGCGCCACCGGGCGCACCGTCCTCGTCTCGATCCGCTCGATGGTGGTCCTCACCCTCATCCTCGGCCTCGGGTACACCGCCCTCATCACCCTGGTCGGACAGGTCGCCCTGCCCGCCCAGGCGAACGGCTCCCTCGTCCGGGACGCGTCGGGTGAGGTCGTCGGTTCGTCCCTCATCGGCCAGTCCTTCACGGATGCCGACGGTGCCGCACTCCCCGAGTACTTCCAATCCCGCCCGTCCGCTGCGGGCGACGGCTACGACGGCGGCGCCTCGTCGGGCTCGAACCTCGGCCCCGAGAACACCGACCTCATCTCGTCGATCACCGAGCGGAAGACCACGATCGCCGAGCGGGAAGGCGTCGCCGAGTCGGAGGTGCCCGCCGATGCGGTGACCGCCTCCGGCTCCGGACTCGACCCGCACATCAGCCCCGCGTACGCTTCGATCCAGGTCGACCGCGTCGCCCGGGCCCGGAACCTCCCGGTCGACGAGGTGCGCACGCTCGTCGCCGAGCACACCCAGGGTCCCGACCTCGGGTACCTCGGCGGGTCGACCGTCAACGTGGTGGAACTCAATCTGGCGCTCGACCGGCTAGGAGGCTGACAGTGGCGGGACGCGGACGGTTGCGCGTCCTGCTGGGCGCGGCTCCCGGCGTGGGCAAGACGTACGCGATGCTCGAGGAGGGTCGGCGCCTGGCAGGCGAGGGCTCGGACGTCGTCATCGCGGTCGTAGAGACCCACGGCCGGGCCGCGACCCTGCGTATGACCGACGGACTCGAGGAAGTGCCGCGCCGAGAGATCACCCATCGGGGTGTCACGCTCACCGAGATGGACCTCGACGCCGTGATCGCACGGCATCCGGGTGTCGCCCTCGTCGACGAACTCGCCCACACCAACGCGCCGGGTTCGGCGAACGAGAAGCGCTGGCAGGATGTGCGGCAGCTGCTGGATGCCGGGATCTCCGTCATCTCGACCGTCAACATCCAGCACATCGAGTCCCTCAACGACGTCGTCCACCAGATCACCGGGGCGCCCCAGCGCGAGACGGTCCCCGATGAGGTCCTGCGCACGGCGGACCAGGTCGAGGTCATCGACCTGGCACCGCAGGCCCTCCGGGACCGTCTCGCCGGCGGGCTCGTGTACCCGGCCGAACGGGTGGATGCCGCCCTGTCGAACTATTTCCGGCTCGGCAACCTCACGGCGCTGCGCGAACTCGCCCTGCTGTGGCTGGCGGACGAGGTCGATCAGGCCCTCACGTCCTACCGCGCCGAGCACGGCATCGACAGCAGGTGGGAGGCGCGCGAGCGGGTGGTCGTCACCCTGACGGGTGGGCCCGAGGGTGAGACCCTGCTGCGACGCGGGGCACGTATCGCCGCCCGCTCGGCCGGGGGTCAGCTCCTCGCCGTCCACGTCACGAGCAACGACGGATTGCGCGGCGGAGATCCCGGAGCGCTCTCGGAGCAGCGGACGCTCGTCGAGAAGCTCGGCGGCACGTTCCACCAGGTCGTCGGCGACGACGTGCCGACGGCGCTCGTCGAGTTCGCCCGGTCGGTGAACGCGACGCAGCTCGTCCTCGGCGTGAGTCGTCGCAGCAGGCTCGCCGCGGTCGTCGCCGGCCCCGGCATCGGCGCCACCGTCATCCGCGAATCCGGCGACATCGACGTCCACATCGTCACCCACTCCGCCGCGGGCGGCAGGTTCGCGTTGCCGCGGCTGGGCGGTGCGCTCTCGATGAAGCGCCGGCTCGCGGGGTTCGCGGTCGCCTTCCTCGGGGGGCCGCTCCTCACGTGGCTGCTGTTCGTCACCCGCACGGACGAGTCGATCACGAGCGACGTGCTGAGCTACCAGCTGCTGGTCGTCGTCGTCGCGCTCGTCGGCGGCATCTGGCCGGCCCTCTGGGCGGCGCTGCTCAGCGGGATCACGCTGGACTTCTTCTTCGTCGAGCCGCTGTTCACCGTCCATGTGCACGAGCCGCAGCATCTGTTGGCCCTCTCCCTCTACGTCGTCATCGCGATCCTCGTCAGCGTCGTCGTCGACCGCGCCGCCCGCCAGACGCGCGCGGCCCGACGGGCGGCGGCGGAGTCCGAGCTCCTCCAGACCGTGGCAGGAAGCGTGCTCCGCGGTGCGGGCGCCGTCGAGGCCCTCGTCGAACGCACCCGCGAGGCGTTCCGCCTCGCGGGCGTGCGTCTCGTCGCGGGCACGGCCTCGAGCGGGGGGACGTCCGGTGACGAGACGATCCTGGCGGCCAGCGGTGAGCCCCTCCGCGGCGGCCGATTCACCGCCGTGCCGGTGGGGGAGCGCGCCGTCCTCGAGCTCCACGGTCACGACCTGCGAGCGTCGGAACGCCGCCTCCTGTCGGCCATCGTCGCCCAGATGGATGCCGCCCTGCAGCAGCAGGACCTCGCCGAGGTCGCGAGCGGGCTCGCTCCCCTCGCGGCATCCGATCGGGTCCGCAGCGCCCTCCTGTCGGCTCTCAGTCACGACCTCCGCCGCCCGCTCGCCGCGGCGACGGCGGCCGTGGGCGGGCTCCGCAACGGCACCTACAGCGAGGGCGATCGGAACGAGCTGCTGCAGACGGCCGACGAGTCGCTCGGTATGCTGGCCGCGCTCGTCACCGACCTCCTCGACGTCAGCCGGCTGCAGGCCGGGGCCCTCGCGGTCTCGCTCCTCACGATCGACCCGGCGGACGTCATCCTCCCCGCCCTCGAAGAGCTCGGTGCCGGACCCGCATCCGTCGACATCCACCTCGAGCCGGATGTCGAGCTCCGAGCCGACCCCGTCCTGCTGCAGCGCGTGGTGGTCAACCTGCTCGCGAACGCGCTGCGCCATTCGCCCGAGGGGCGCAAGGTGCGCGTCGCGACGAGCAGTTTCGGTGCGGTTGCCGAGATCCGGATCATCGACCACGGACCGGGGATCCCCGCCGAGCGCCGCGACGACGTGTTCGTGCCGTTCCAGCGGCTCGGCGACACCGACAACAGCACCGGTCTCGGTCTCGGCCTCGCGCTGTCGAAGGGATTCGTCGAGGGCATGGGCGGTACTCTCACCCCCGAGGACACCCCCGGCGGCGGGCTGACGATGGTCGTGTCGCTGCCGGTCGCCGACGAGGAGGGATCCGCATGAAGATCCTCATCGCCGATGACGATCCGCAGATCGTCCGAGCGCTCCGCATCACCCTGTCGGCGCGCGGCTACGAGGTGTTCACCGCCGCCGACGGCGCGCAGGCAATCTCGGCGGCCGTCGATCACCACCCCGACATCTTCCTGCTCGACCTCGGGATGCCGGAGCTCGACGGCATCGAGGTGATCCACGCGATCCGCGGCTGGTCCGATGCGCCCATCCTCGTCGTGTCGGGACGCACGGGCGCGGCCGACAAGGTCGACGCGCTCGATGCCGGTGCGGACGACTACGTCACGAAGCCGTTCTCGATCGACGAGCTCCTGGCGCGCATCCGGGCCCTGACCCGTCGCGCCCCGCAGCAGGAGCCCGATCCGGTGACGGAGTTCGGATCGATCTCCGTCGACCTGGCGGCGCGCAGCGTCATGAAGACCACCGGTGGTCAGACCGAGCGCGTGCGGCTCACTCCGACCGAATGGCAGCTGCTCGAGATCCTGCTGCGCAACCCCGGCAAGCTCGTCACCCGCCAGACGATCCTGACCTCGATCTGGGGGAGCGAGCACGTGAGCGACACAGGGTACCTGCGCCTGTACGTGTCGCAGCTGCGCCGCAAGCTCGAGGAGGATCCGGCGCATCCGCGTCACATCCTCACCGAGGCGGGCATGGGGTACCGCTTCGAGCTCGGCGGGCCCGCCGCGGGCTGACACGTCGGCGCGGGCGGCGCAACCCCCTCCCTCCTCGCGTTCCCGGCGACCAGGCTCGCCCGGAACCTGAGGAGGACCGATGAAGGCGATGACCTATCGCGGACCGTACAAGATCCGCGTCGACCGCAAGCCCGATCCCGTGATCGCGCACCCGAACGACGCCATCGTGCGCGTCGAACTGGCGTCGATCTGTGGTTCCGACCTGCACCTGTACCACGGCATGATGCCCGACACGCGGATCGGGCACACCTTCGGGCACGAGTTCATCGGTCGGGTGGAGGAGGTCGGGTCGTCGGTACAGAACCTGAAGCCGGGCGACCGGGTCATGGTCCCTTTCAACATCTACTGCGGCTCGTGCTTCTTCTGTGCGCGCGGGCTGTATTCGAACTGCCACAACGTCAACGCGAACGCCACGGCGATCGGTGGCATCTACGGCTACTCCCACTCGACCGGCGGATTCGACGGCGGTCAAGCCGAGCTCGTCCGGGTGCCCTTCGCCGACGTCGGCCCCCAGGTGATCCCCGACGACATCGCCTCCGAGGATGCGCTCCTGCTGACCGACGCCTTCTCGACCGGCTACTTCGGTTCGCAGCTCGCCGACATCGTTGAGGGCGACACCGTCGTGGTGCTGGGTGCGGGACCCGTCGGCCTCGCCGCCGCTCGCTCGTGCTGGCTGATGGGTGCCGGACGCGTCATCGTCGTCGACCACATCGACTACCGCCTCGAGAAGGCGCGCGCCTTCGCGTTCGCCGAGACCGTGCACTTCGGTCAGGTCGATGACATCGTCCTGACCCTCAAGAAGATGACCGACGGACTCGGCGCCGACTCGGTCATCGATGCCGTGGGCGCCGAGGCCGACGGGCACGTCGTGCAGCACGTGACCGCCGCCAAGCTGAAACTGCAGGGCGGTTCTCCCATCGCCCTCAACTGGGCGATCGACGCCGTCCGCAAGGGCGGCACCATCTCGGTGATGGGTGCGTACGGCCCGCTGTTCAGCGCCGTCAAGGTCGGCGACGCCATGAACAAGGGGCTCACCATCCGTGCCAACCAGGCGCCGGTCAAGCGTCAGTGGCCGCGGTTGCTCGAACACATCCGAGCGGGACACATCGCTCCTCGCGAGTTGATCACCCACCGCTTCGACCTCGACGACATCGCCGAGGGCTACCACGTGTTCTCATCCAAGCTCGACGGCATCGTCAAGCCCGTCATCACGTTCGGCGCCTGACCCGCATCCGAGGAGGAATCATGCCGTACACCGCAGACAAGCCCGGCCATACCCCCGATCCCGACGACCTGCGTCGCCGCATCCCGGGGTGGGGTGCAGATCTCGACCCGGCGGATCGTCCCGCTTTCCCCCGCGAGCAACCCGGGATCGACACCGGTGCGCACTGGCGCGTCCCCGAGCAACAGCCGCACGGCGCCGGTCGCGAGCGATCGCTCGAGCACGAACGCCTCACGCCCGTGTTCGGTACCGCGCAGCCCCTCCACGGGCTCTCGGGCCTCATCCGGCGGGTCGCCTATACGCGCTACAGCGAGGGGCAGACTCCGCACTGGATGCTGCTGATCCTGGGCGACCGCGTCGAGTCGGCCGGCGCGCACATGAGGTCGCTGTTCTCGCGGCGTCCCGACGACCCGGTGACACAGTCGGGGGTGTTCGGCGAACGCGGACGGCATCCGATCGCGTCGAGGTTCGGACGAGGCCGCGTCGACGTGAAGCACGCCTGGCTCGACCCCGTCCTGGTCGTGGGGCCGTGGGTCGCGGCGGCCGTGGTCGTGTTCCGGATCGCGCGCGCGGCGGCCGTCCCGGCATCCCGTCGCTGACGCGACGCCTCGCTCCTCGGCATCCCTCACCGGGTCCGGTGCGGCTTCGGCCCCAGCGGATCTCCACCGGCGCGGGTTAGCGTGGTGCGGGCAGTCGACGGGGGGGGGGGGGGGGGGGGGGGGGGGGGGGGGGGAGGACGCAGATGGCGGCACGTCGCAAGGCTCCGGCTGCGCGCGCGCGACGACGTTCCGCAGCGCTCGCCGTCGGGCTGGGCGTCGCCCCTGCGGCGGTCGTGGTGCTCCTCGCCGCTTGCCTGCCCTCCACGCCCCCGCAGGCCGCCGAGCCCGCTGAGCCGCCCCTGCCGCCCGTGTCGTCCCGCTGGGCGGTGGCACCCCCGCCTGCTGTCGCTGTGGTCGGGGCGAACCCCTCACGGGCTGCCGCCGTCGATCTCGTCGACGGAGCGTGGGCCGACGAGGTGGCGGCGGCCACCGGCATCCCGCGTCGTGCGGTCATCGCCTACGCGGCGGCCGACCTGACCGTCGCGCACGAGCAGCCATCGTGCGACATCGCCTGGAACACCCTCGCGGGGATCGGCTGGGTGGAGTCCCGGCACGGTTCCTACGGCGGGGCGACGCTGACCAAGCGCGGCCTCGTCGCGCCTCGCATCCTCGGGCCGCGGCTCACTGGTGACGGCGTTGCTGCGATCGAGGACACCGACGGCGGCGCTCTCGACGGCGACGACCAGTGGGACCGTGCCGTCGGCCCGCTGCAGTTCATCCCCGAGACGTGGCGGCGCTGGGGCGCGGACGGCGACGCGGACGGCGTCCGCGACCCCAACAACATCGACGACGCGGCCCTCGCCGCTGCCCGGTATCTGTGCCGGTCCGGGCCGCTCGGCACCGAGAGGGCCTGGCGGGATGCCGTCTTCACCTACAACCCGCTGACGCGATACATCAACGACGTCGCCACCCGCGCCAACGAGTACGCGCAACGCGTCGAGCTGGGCTGACGCGTCGGGCGCTGGCGAACTCAGTCGCCGGTGCGGTTGAGCGATCGACTGGAATCGGCCGAGTCGGGGTCCACCCCGGGCTCGATCTGTTCGATGGGAACCGGCTCGTCGTTGCGGACAGCCTTGGATACGGCCTCGATGGGGTCCTCGTCCGGCAGATTCCCGCCGGGGAGCGAGGAATCGGACTCGGGTGCGGCCTCGTGCTCGGTCATGGGTGCTCCTCTCGTTCGTGTCAACGTAGGGCGCGGATGCCATCGAGCCGGGGGCCTTGCAAAGGTCGGGCCCCGGCGATAAGCCCGATCGCCGGGGCCCCTCATAAGCGTGGGAAAGGATCGGTGACCCGAACACCTCTCGTCTCGACCATCCGCCTACTTACCTTGCGGTGATCACGGTAATCGGGGTGCCGGTTCCGGAAGGGGGGCATTGACGCGCGAGGCGTCGTTCTGCTACCCGCTCCGGCTAACTTGGGGTCCTCTCGGTGTCAAGCCCCTCACCCGTCCGACGAGCGCGAGTGAGGGTGAGGGGCGAGTGAAGACCTCACCCCGGCGATCAACGACGATCGCGGACACCACACCTCGGAGGTGCGCCATGAGTGCCGATCCCGTCCATCAGCTGATCCTGCAACCCTTGTCGCCGACGGCATGGCGCCTCTGCGACTCCCGCGTCGACAGCTCCGACGCCGCCAGCGTCATCGCCTACGTCGAGGCGGCGGACCCCGCCGGGTTCGACGTGACGTGGGTCCACGGCGGCTCGGGGAGCGCGTGGTTCGCGGACATGGACCAGCTTCTGATCGATGCAGCCCGACACGTCGCGGCCTGCGCTCCGCGCCGCGCCAAGCCGAAGCCGATCGCGCACCGCCCGCCCCTGGCGGCGCTCTAAACGGCGGCACCCGAACATGTCAAGGACGTGACACGCGCGACGCCACGACAGATGGTGGATGTCGAGACCGATTGCAGCCGAGGAGAACCGATGGGACGCATCGACATCTCGTACGGCGGGCAGTGGTACAGCGTCGCGAACCGGACGCTCGACGACGTCCATCGCGAGATCCAAGAGGGCGCCCGCGACGGCCAGCACTGGCTGGCCGTCAATGACGGCGTCGGAAGCGCGAGCCCCGCCTACCTCTTCATCACGCCGGGTGTCCCCATCGCGCTGATCCCGGTGCCCGAACCACGGGACCCTCCCACCGAAGCCGTCGTGGCGGCGTACGACGATTTCGAGGTCGAGGGGTTCTCCCCGAAGTGGCGCGGGCCCACGATCCATCCGGAGCGCTCACCGCATTCCTGAGACCTATCCGGGTCGTCGCGCCCGGTCAAGGGGATGACCGCGCCCGCGAAGACGAGCACACTGACGCCATGAGTGATGCACAGGATGCCGGCCGCGCCGGCGACGCCGTACAGGCAGAGCCCGCCATGTCGGTGAACCCCGCGGATGCCGGGCAGAAGCTCGACGGCATCATCGCCCAGACCCGAGCCGACCTGCAGGGACACGACGGCGTCGATCCGCGGAACGTCCTCGCACAGCGGCTCACGGACGCGGGTCTGTCACTGTCCGACGACGAGATGGCCGCCGCGCTCGCTCGCATCGAGGAGTGAGCCGGGAGCGTGAGCTCCGGGGATATCACCGCCTCCCGGGCCGCGCAACCCGATGACCTCGTGGCCGCCTTCGTCCTAGCGTGGGAGGCATCCACGTTCCGCGACAGAAGGGGAGCCGTCCCATGACGACCACTCAGACGAAGCCCGCCACCCGCAACAAGCGCCGCCCCGGCAAGTCGGGCGCACAGCTGACCGAAGAGCAGAACGCCGAGCGCGGGTTCACCGCCTCCCAGAAGCTCAGCGACAACCTGCAGGCCGTTCTCGTCGACCTCCTCGAGCTGTCGATCCAGGGCAAGCAGGCGCACTGGAACGTCGTCGGGAAGAACTTCCGCGACACGCACCTCCAGCTCGACGAGATCATCGACGCCGCGCGGGAGTTCAGCGACACGATTGCGGAGCGCATGCGCGCCCTGCACGCCGTTCCCGACGGCCGAAGCGACACGGTGGCCGAGACCACGACGCTTCCAGAGTTCCCGCACGGCGAGGTCCTGACCTCCGACGTCATCGACCTCGTCACCGAGCGCCTCGAGGCCGTCATCGGCACCTGCCGCGACGTCCACGACGACGTCGACGACGAGGACCCGACGAGCGCCGACATCCTCCACAGTATCCTCGAGAGCCTCGAGCAGTTCGCGTGGATGATCAGCGCCGAGAACCGTTCGCCCCGGTGACCGCCCGGTGGGGAAGTTCATCTACGACGGCACGCTGAAGGTCGACTTCGACGACCGTGCGCTGGCCCACCTCCAGGTGGTCATCATGTCGAAGCTCCGTCGCGGCGAGTCCTTCCACTTCACGTGGAAGGACGACGCCGCGATCGGGGACGGCCGCACCAGCATCTGGCTGCACCCGCGGTGCACGCTCGTCTTCAAGTTCTACAGAGGTCAGCGCGCGCCGCTGAACCTCGCTTGGGTGGACGCGCTCGCCGCCGTCGCGAACTCCCCGTCCGGTCTGTACATCGTCCCGGAACCCGCAGAGGCGGAACAGGAGAGCGTGGCATGGTGAAGCGCATCGACGTGCACTACGGGGGGACGCTGTACAGCATCGGCGAGGAGTCCTTCGAGACCTTCTCGGCGCAGGTGGCTGCGGCGCTCGACGCGGGCCACGGATGGATCGTGGTGAACGACGGCGAGGGCGCTCCTCGTCCGGCTCACCTGCTCATCTCGCCCGGCGTCCCCATCGCTCTCATCCCGATCCCGGACGAGTCCGAGCCCGAGGCCGCCGCCGAGGGGCACTTCACTCCGTGACGTCGGGCCCGCTGTCCTCATCGAACATCCGCGCCGGCAGCTGAATCCCACCCGAGGAATTGGCGGATGCCGCCAGCTCCTCTATCCATTCGCGGTTCAGCGTCGGCGGTTCCGCGTGGTCGAACACGAACCTGAGCGGGATCGCGGGATGCAGCCAGATCGTCGTCCGTCCTCGGGGAGAGTCGTCGGGGTGCTGCCACGACACAGTGAAGCTCTCCGAACGGCGGAGCTTGGTCGCGACCACCACTTTAAGATGCGCGAGTGCGCGGTCCTCGATGCGGATGGGCATCGCCGAGCCGCCGTAGTAGATCAGGCCCATGGGGACACCATAATGGGAGACGTCGTTTCGATACCGAGATGACACGACGAAGGGGCTGACGTGGGCAAGTTCATCTATGAGGACTCCATCAAGGTGGACTTCGAGGACCGCACGCTGGCACACCTGCAGCAGGTGATCGGCAACAAGCTGCGTCGTGGCGAGTCCTTCCATTTCACGTGGCGCGACGACAAGAGCATCGGCGAGGGCCGCACTTCCGTGTGGCTGCACCCGCACGCATCCCTGGTCTTCAAGTACTACGGAAGCCGGCAGTCGCGCATCAACCGCGCGTGGTCGGAGGCCCTCATGTACGCGGCGAACTCGCCGGCGGGTCTGCACCTGGTTCCGGAGCCTGCAGATGCGGGCGAGGGCGACCCCGGCGCCTGACGCGAGGGTCCCCGCGTCGCCTCCCGTAACGAAACATGCCGCCCCGTCGACGCCGTGGGGGGAACGGCGGAGGGGCGGCACGAGTTCGTGTGCTCGGAGAACGGTCAGACCAACAGCGGAGGAGTCCCGAAGCGCTCGGTGAAATCGGCGGCGAGGGCGTCCTCGTAGGCGTCGGCCTCGTCGCTGAGATCGGGGTGGCTCACGCGGCGACCACCGGCCGACGCGCCTCGGTGCGTGCGGCGCCGATCTCGGGGATGTCCAGATCCGCGTCGAGGACGAGGCCGCCGTTCGACGTGGCCTGGTCGGCCATCTCCCGCAGCGTCGCAGGGTTCAGCGCGACCGCAGCCGACTGCTCGTAAACGAAACGCAGCGGGATGGCCGGCTGGAACCAGAGCGTTGTGCGGCCCTCGCCGTTGTCGCCGGTTCCCTTCCAGGACACGACGAAGCTCTCACTCCGGCGCAACTTGGTCGTCGCGATCGCGGCGAGGTGGGCGAGGATGCGGTCGGGCATGACGATGGGGGATTCGACGTTCCCGTAGTAGAGGCTTCCCATGACGTTCTCCTGGTGGGTTCGGGGTGCTGTGGTCAGTGGTGTGCGGGCTGCGCCGTCGTGCGGTGCGCTCGCGGCCGTGAAAGGGATGTGACGAGGGACGCCCACCAGCCCGTGCGCTGCTCGGGGATGAGAGCGACACCGATCGAGGCGAAGGGCGCCGGGATGGGGTGTGCGGGTGAGGGTGTCATCTGTCCGTTCCTGGATTACTAGCTAAACAATAGATCTAGTGGATTTCACAACTCATGTCTATCATTGATTTCGAGAAGGACAAGAACTGTCACAGATTCGGACATGTAAGGTGGTGAAGTCGATGGAGGTGCTCGACTCGTACGGCTCCGTGGACGTCAGCGAGAAGATCGCGGCGTGGCACGAGGTCGAGGCGGGCTTCTGGGTCGGCAACACCGACGGACGGTTCCTCGGAACCGTCGAGCAGAGCCCCGCAGGCTGGATCACCCGAGATCACGCCGGAGGGTTCGTCGGGAAGTATCCGGATGCGGCTGAGGCTCGGGCGGCGATCGGATGATGTTCGACACCCTTCACGAGCCGAGGAGTTGACATGCCTCAGTCCATCGTTCGACATGAGCACACGCATCTGTATGCCTCGCAGCCCCACACCGAGGCCGGACGCCTACTCAGTAGCGCCATCCTCGAGCTCCGCCATGCCGAGCAGGTCCAGGCGGACCGCTCGCAGCGGATCTCCGGACTCGGCGGGATCGACCTCGCCGCTCTCCGGTACCTCGTCCAGGCTCGACGGGAAGAGCGGGAGATCAGCCCTAAGGACCTGATCGTCATGCTCGGCACCTCGAGTGCGACGGTTACGAACGTGATCGAGCGCCTGGTGGGCAAGGGGTATGTGACGCGCGAGCAGCACCCGACCGACCGGCGCGCCCACTATCTGATGCCGACGGAGTCGGCCAACGATCTCGTCGACGAGGTCTACGGTGCGCACCATGCGGCCGTGGTGTCGGTCATCGACAGCCTGGATGAAGGCGAAGCGAAGACCACCGCCGAGACGATCCGCCGGATCGCTGCCGCACTGGACGACCTCGCGCGACGTTCCTGATCCCGCGCGAGCCGCTCCCTCAGAGGGCGGTGTCGGGACCCAACCGGTGCCAGGTCCGGTTGTGATAGACGAGCGGTGCCTCGGAGTCGCGGGCGATGTTTGCCTGCACGGCGTGCGCGGCGATGACGGTCGAGCCCCCGGCATCCATCCGGTCGATGACGGCGCACCGGACCCACGCGCGAACCCCGTGATACACGGGCTCACCGGTGACCAGACGTGACCAGGGCAGCTCCGCGAAGCGGTCGATCCCACTCGTCGCACCCACCTCGGCGACCCGCAGGTCATCGGCGTCCAGCAGGTGGACGACGATGGTCTCGGCGGCGGCCAGAACGGGAGCGGCCGACGACTGCGCCGACACCGAGAAGATCAGCAGCGGCGGATCTGCGCTGACGGAGGACACCGAGGTCGCCGTGAGAGCGACCGGTCCGTCCCCCGCATCAGCCGTGATGACGGCGACGCCGCCGGGATGCCCGCGGAAGACGGCCTTGAACTCCTCGGGCGAGAGCGACTCCGTGAATCCGGAGGCGGCCCGGTCGTCCGATGCGGCGTGTGCGGGAGACGTCATACAACGAACCTACGTTCGCGCGGGCGGGACGAGGGTCGTGTGTCCGAAGCTTTCGTTCTGTTGCGTCAGATGACGCCCGCCGCGGATGCCGGGCGTCCGCTATTCTGATCGGGTGCTGACCCTTCGCTGTTGTCGTCTCTGACCGCCGGTTCCCCGGCGACATCCGCGACCCCACACAGCGACCGCACCTCTGCGAGTGCGGCATCCCGTCAGGAAGAACACGTGCGTTACGCCACCTCCATCGCCGATCTGGTCGGCAACACCCCGCTCGTCCGCTTGAACAAGGTCACCGAAGGCATCGAAGCCACGGTCCTCGCCAAGGTCGAGTACTTCAACCCGGGCAGCTCCGCCAAGGACCGCATCGCGCGGAACATCATCGACGCGGCCGAGCGCGACGGTCACCTGAAGCCCGGCGCCACGATCGTCGAGCCGACCAGTGGCAACACCGGAGTCGGCCTCGCCCTCATCGCCCAGCAGCGCGGGTATCGGATGATCTTCGTCGTCCCCGACAAGTTCGCGGGTGAGAAAGTCGCGGTCCTCAAGGCCTACGGCGCCGAGGTCGTCATGACCGCGACGAGCGTGCCGCCCGAGCACCCCGACTCGTACTACAGCGTGTCGGATCGGCTCGCGGCATCCATCCCCGGCGCGTTCAAGCCGAACCAGTTCGCCAACCTCAACGGACCGCGCGGACACTACGAGACGACCGGGCCCGAGATCTGGCGCGACACCGACGGAACCGTCACCCACTTCGTCGCGGGTGTCGGCACAGGCGGGACGATCAGCGGCACCGGACGGTTCCTCAAAGAGGCGTCGTCGGGGCGCGTCACCGTCGTGGGCGCCGATCCGGAGGGATCGATCTACTCCGGCGGCGACATCCACGGCTACCTCGTCGAAGGCGTCGGCGAGGACTTCATGCCCGCGACCTTCGACCCGACCGTCGTGGACGCCTACGAGCGGGTGAGCGACGCCGAAGCGTTCGCGATGACGCGTCGGCTGGCCCGCGAAGAAGGGCTCATGGTCGGCGGCTCGTCGGGCATGGCGGTGGTGGCGGCCCTCCGCGTCGCCCGCGACCTGCCCGCCGACGCCGTCCTGGTCGTGCTCCTGCCCGACCACGGCCGCGGCTACCTCAGCAAGATCTACGACGACGACTGGATGACCGCCCACGGCTTCTCCGTCACCACCGATTCCGAGACCACCGGGAGCCTCGCATGAGTGCACAGTCCTCCGCTCGCGGCTTCGCGAGCCTCGCCGTCCACGCCGGTCAGGAGCCCGACGAGGCGACCGGCGCCGTCATCCCTCCCGTCCACTTCTCGACCACCTACGCCCAGGACGGCATCGGCGGGCTCCGCGGCGGGTACGAGTACGGCCGCAGCGGCAACCCGACCCGCACCGCGCTGCAGACGCAGCTCGCAGCGATCGAGGGCGGCGCGCACGCGCTGTCGTTCGCATCGGGCCTCGCGGCCGAGGACGCGCTGCTCCGCGCGGTGCTGCGTCCGGGCGACGAGGTGCTCCTCGGCAACGACGTGTACGGCGGGACCTTCCGCCTCATCTCCCGCGTGCTCGGCGACTGGGGCGTGACCCTTCGCGTCGTCGACATGAGCGACCTCGACGCCGTCCGCGCCGCCGTCGCCGAGAAGGCGCCCCGCATCCTCTGGGTCGAGACGCCGTCCAACCCGCTGCTGCGCATCACCGACATCGCCGGCCTCGCCGAGGTCGGACACTCCGTCGATGCGCTGGTCGTCGTCGACAACACCTTCGCGACGCCCGCGCTGCAGCGCCCCCTCTCGCACGGCGCCGATGTCGTCGTGCACTCGACCACCAAGTACCTCGGCGGGCACTCCGACGTCGTCGGCGGTGCGCTCGTCATGAACGACGACGCGCTGGCCGAGAAGGTCGGCTTCATCCAGTTCGCCGTCGGCGCCGTGTCGGGTCCGCTCGACGCGTGGCTCACGACGCGCGGGATCAAGACGCTCGCGGTGCGCATGCAGCGGCACAGTGAGAACGGCATGGCCGTGGCATCCTTCCTCGACGGACACGACCGCGTCGCCCGGGTCTACTACCCGGGACTCGCGTCGCACCCGGGGCACGAGCTCGCGGCGCGGCAGATGTCCGGCTTCGGCGGCATCGTGTCGCTCGCCCTCGAATCGGGCGAGGCGGCGCGGCGCTTCGCCGAGTCGCTGCGGTTGTTCACGCTGGCCGAGTCGCTCGGCGGCGTCGAGTCGCTCGTGAACTACCCCGACGCGATGACGCACGCCTCGGTGCGCGGCACCGAGGCGGCCGTGCCGGTCGAGGTCGTCCGGCTGTCGGTCGGCATCGAGGACATCGACGACCTGCTCGCCGACATCCAGCAGGCGCTCGACGCCTGACGCCGGCGGCGCCGCGGCGCTGCGCGTGCCGAGTGCAGGGAGAACGGTGCGATCGGGCCCCATCCGGCATCCGATGCGCTGCTGAACCTGCATTCGGCCGCGGCGCGGGCGATAGCGTGGCCGGATGACACACGCACGTTGGGCCATCCTCGGTGCCGGAGCGATCAGCGGCGACTTCGCCCACGCGCTCCCGGACTCGGAGCTCGGACGCCTCCACGCGGTCGGTGCGCGCGACGTGTCGCGTGCGGAGGAGTTCGCCGCGGCCCACGGCGCAGCCGTCGTCGGCACGTACGACGAGATCGTCGACCGCGACGACATCGACGCGGTCTACATCGGCACGGTCCACACGACGCACACCGAGCTCGTCCACCGCGCCCTCGCCGCGGGCAAGGCCGTCCTCTGCGAGAAGCCGCTCGGCGTCTCGCCGGACGAGACGGATGCCGCGGTCCGCGCCGCGCGCGAGGCGGGACTCCCGCTCGTCGAGGCCTTCAAGTACCGCTTCGGTCCCTTCGCCGACCGCCTGCGGGAGATCGTCGGCGGCGGCGCGCTGGGCGACCTCGTCGAGATCGAGTCGTCGCTCGGCTTCGCCGCCGGCTCCCACACGGGCAGGCTGTTCGATCCCGCCACGGCCGGCGGCGCGATCCTCGACGTCGGCTGCTACCCGCTGTCGCTCGTCGTCGGTGTCGCGGCCTGGGCCGGCCACGACCTGTCGGGGCTGGCCGTGCAGGCGGCGGCGGGCACGATCGGCGAGACCGGCGTCGATGTGAGCGCGGCGGTATCCATCGATCTGGGCGGTGCGTCGGCGAACATCCGCACCGCGATCGTGCATGACCTGCCGCGTCTGACGCGCATCGTCGGGCGGGATGCGACGCTCGAGATCCCGAACGTGTGGGGGAGTCGCACCGACAGCACCGAGGCGGCGACCCTCATCCGCACCGACGGCACGCGTGAGGAGATCGAGGTGCCGACGGTGCAGCCGATGGCGGCCGAGGCGGATGCCACGATCCGTGCGCTCCGCGACGGGCGCACCGAGGCGCCCGAGGTGCCGTGGGACGAGACCCGCACCATCGCGCGGCTCCTCGCCGAGTGGCGCGCCGCGATCGGCTGAGCCTTACCGCCGCCACCAGCGACGGCGCGGCTTCGCGGGCGCTTCGGGAGGAGCGGATGCCGCGGCCCGCGCCGCGCGCCGTTCCCGCCAGGCCGCGACCTCGGCGTCGGGGTCGCGGGTCGGGGTGACGACGGGTGGTCCGCCCTGCAGCTGCCGGCGCGCCTCGACGACGCGGCGCGAGAAGTCGGCGGTGTATTCGCGGACGTCCTCTTCGCGGTGTAAGGCGTCGACGCGGTCTTCGAACTCGGCGTGCTCGATCCGCAGTCGCAGAGCGGGCGGGCCGAGGCCGGAGAGCTGCTCGGTGCGGATCTTCCGCTTGATCCACCAGTCCGGATCGTGCGAGCCGCCCAGGCCTTCGAGGGGCTTGCCGGCGCCAGGGAGGTCGTCGAAGTCGCCGCGCCGGATGGCCTGCTGGATCGCGGTCTCGACGTACATCGCGCGCTCCGTGCCGGTGGGCGTCCCGGAGTGACGCTCCGGTTCGGCGGGCGGTTCCTCGCCGTTCTCCTGCGCCGCCTTTTCGACGCGATAGCGCGCCGCAGTGAGGCGGGGGTCGTCGTTCGCGGCTCGGTCGTCGGCCATTCCTCCAGCGTAGGACGGGCGGGCGTTGTGTGGATGTTGCCCGGTATGCATATACTCAGAAAACACATACCCGGTATGCAGCGAGGAGTCCCGATGTCGGTACGACAGAGCCTGCTGGCGATCCTGGATCAGGGTCCCTGCTACGGCTATCAGCTGCGCGCGGAGTTCGACCGCCGCACCGGATCGACCTGGCCACTCAACGTGGGTCAGATCTACAACACGCTCGACAGGCTCGAGCGCGACGGGCTCGTCGAGAAGGGCGACGTCGACGAGCAGGGTCACGTCTACTGGCAGATCACGGATGCCGGATCCGCCGAGGTGCAGGCCTGGCTCGACGCTCCCGTCGAGCGCACGCAGGGGACGCGCGACGAGCTGGCCATCAAGCTCGCCGTCGCCGCGACCCTGCCGGGCGTCGACCTCGGCGCCGTCATCCAGCGACAGCGTTCCGCGTCGCTGCGCCAGCTCCAGGAGCTCAACCGAGCGAAGTACGCCGGTTCGAACCCGGACGGTCCCGAAGAACTCGCGTGGTCTCTCGTCGTGGATTCGATGATCTTCGCGGCAGAGGCCGAGACCCGATGGCTCGATCACACCGAGCAGCGCCTCGCGCGGCATCCGCACCGCACGATGGGGCTCGAGCTGTCCACAGAGACTCCCAAACGGGGGAGGCCCGCCAAATCCGAGGCGAGCGACACCGAGGCGGTCGTCGGATGAGCGCCGCCGTCCTGCAGCTGGTGGGGGTCACGCAGCAGTACGGCGAGGGCGAGACGAGCGTCTCAGCACTGTCGGGCGTCGATCTGACGGTCGATAAGGGTGAGCTCGTCGCGATCATGGGAGCGTCCGGTTCGGGCAAATCCACGCTCCTGTCGATCGCAGGCGGGTTGCAGAAGCCCACCAGCGGCGAAGTCGTCGTCGAGGGGACCTACCTCTCGACGGCGACACGTCGCGATCTCGCGCAGCTCCGGCGGCGCTCCCTGGGGTTCGTCTTCCAGGACTTCAATCTCATCCCGACCCTCACGGCCGTAGAGAACGTGACGCTGCCGCTCGAGCTCGACGGCTTCCGGGCCCGGGTGGCGCGCCGGGCGGGTCGGGATGCACTCGCATCGGTCGGGCTCGAGGACAAGCTCGACTCCTACCCCGACGACCTCTCAGGAGGTCAGCAGCAGCGCGTCGCGATCGCCCGTGCCGTCGTCGGCGGGCGCCGGCTGATCCTCGCCGACGAACCGACGGGCGCGCTCGACTCGGTGACCGGTGAAGCGGTGATGAAGATGATTCGCCACCGCGTCGACCAGGGGGCCGCCGGCATCCTCGTCACCCACGAGGCGCGGCACGCGGCGTGGGCGGACCGCATCGTGTTCCTCCGCGACGGCCGCATCATCGACGAGTCCCAGCGCCGCGGCGCGGACGCGCTGTTGTCGGACGCGCGATGACGACCGTGCGGGACCGGCCCCGAGCGGATGCCGGGGCGCGGCGTCGCGCCGAGCGACCGAAGCCCTCGCGCACGGCGCGGATGCGGGTCGCCGTGCGTATCGCGCGGCGCCAGGTGCGCCGCGCGTGGGTGTCGTCGCTGCTGATCATGTCGCTCATCGCCCTGCCGATCGCCGGGATGGCGGGGGTGGCGGTGTTCATCTCGAGCACGTTCTCCACCCCTGCAGAGCGGGTGAACGTCGAACTCGGGCGCATGTCGGCGTGGGTCGAGCCGATGTGGCCGGCAGCATCCGGGTTCCGGCAGATGCCGGACGATCCGTACACGCACGGCAACGAGTCCACGTGGGGTTCCGAGACGATCGATGACGAGACGGCGGAGTTGCCGACGGACCCCACGAACGCGCTGCCTGCCGGGACGGAGATCGTGCCCGTCTCCTCAGGTGAGGAACGGGTCGAGACCATCGCAGGGATCGCCCGGGTGAAGGCGTGGGCGGGGGACGTCACGGACCCACGCTTCGACGGGCATTTCGCTCTCGTCGAGGGACGAGCGCCGGCTGATGACCGGCAGGTGCTCGTCACGCCCGCCACTCTGACCCGCACCGGCCTCGGCCTCGGGGGGACGCTGTCACTCGTCGATGGTCAGAAGTTCACGATCACGGGGACGTTCCGCGATGCCGAGGTGGCCGCCGACGAGGTCGTCCTCGCGTTCGCCGACTCCGATCGCTACGCCCCTGTGCGCTCCTACATGCCCGACGCCGACATCGGTCTCTCGCAGCTCGAGGCGCTGAACGCCGCGGGATTTGGCGTGTACTCGCGGCAGCTCGTCCTGGACCCGCCGCCCGTCACGTCGCCGGTGGGAGACGACTTCGGCAACCCGACCACCGCAGAGCGGGACCAGCAACAGGCTTTCGCTCTTGCGGGAGCGATCGGGGCCGGCGGGCTCGCCGCGGGCTACATGGTCGTCCTCCTCGCCGGTGCGGCTTTCGCCGTCAGTGCGCGTCGTCAGCAGCGGGCTCTCGCGATCGCGGCGAGCGTCGGCGCCGAGCCGCGCGATCTCCGTCGAGTCGTGCTCCTTCAAGGGGCGGTCCTGGGGCTCGTCGCCGGGGGCGCAGGCCTCGCGATGGGCGTCGGTCTGGCTGCAGCGTTGATGCCCCTCTTCGACGACGGATCCGCCGTCAGGTTCTGGGGATTCCACGTGCCGTGGGTACTTCTCGGGGGCGTCCTCTTGTTCGCCGTCGCGGTCGGCTCGGCGTCGGCGTGGGCGCCTGCACGCGCGGTCGGGAAATCGGACACCATCTCCGCCTTGCGTGGAGCACGCCGGCCGATGACGGTCACCGCCGCGCGGCCTCTGTGGGGGTCGCTGTTGATCGTCGTCGGTGTGGCGGTGACCGTCGTCTCGGGCATCGCCGCGGGCGCCGTGGCCGCCAGTACGATCATTGCCTGGGACTCGCCGCTCCGCTGGATCCCCATCGTGGGGATCATCGGCGGCCCGGTGCTCGCGCAGATCGGCATCATCATCTCGGGTCGATGGCTCCTGTGGCTCGCGTCCCGCGCCCTGTCGCGCGTCGGTCTGGCCGCGCGTCTCGCCTCACGGGACGCCGTCGCGAACGGGGCTCGGACCGTTCCCGCGTTCGCCGCCATCGGAGCGACGGTGTTCGTGGGCGTGTTCGCAGTCTCGATGGGGACGATGACTGCTGAGCAGCAGGCCCGCACGTACACGTACAGCGCGCCGTTGGGGACCGTCGTCGCGGATATCTCCTCGATGTCAGAGCCTCTCCTGACGGCGAAGGTCGGGCAGCAAGCGGCGAATGAAGCCGCCCGTCTGTTCACGTCGTCGGGGGCGACATCCACCGCCCTCGTGAGCGCCCAGCCTGACATTCTCAATGTCGGGTCGTCGGCCGACCTGCTCGCCGATCTCGATCGAGCGATGATCGTTGCTCCCCGCGATTCGCTTCTGCCGCCCGGCGAGGACGACGGGAGAGTCAGCTCCTACCTCGGCTACCCCTCAGACAACCTCTCGATCGTGGCCGCGGACGACGTTGAGGCAGCGATGCGCGTCACCTTGGATCCGGCGCAGCGCGCGGCCTACGCCGATGGCGCTGTCATCATCAGCGACGACAGGTACGTCACCGATGGCCGGGTCACGGCGGGATCGTGGAGCGCGCGCGAGTACTACGAGGGCGAGGTCCCCAGCAACATCTGGCGCGACGATGCCGACGTTCCCGCCCCACGCTGGGAGCGCACTGCGCCGGCGATCTCGGTTGATGCACCGCACCAGCAGATCGTGGCGGCGATCGCCCCGGAGACCGCCCGCGCCTGGGGGATCACGGAAGTGCCACGACAGGTGCTCGCCACGTTCCCCGAGGGCTCGGAGATGAATTCGCAAGATCACCTGTACGAACTCGCCGGCGGTCTCATGACCGCGGATTACCAGGTCTCACTGTGGCGCGAGACCGGCCCCTCGAGCCCTGACGTCTGGCTCGTCCCGCTTCTCGCCGCCGTCGCCGTCCTCGTCCTCGGCGCGAGCGCCGTCGCCCTCGGTCTCGCCCGTTTCGAGAGGCGGCCCGACGACGCGACGCTCGCCGCGGTCGGCGGCACGCCCGGCCTCCGGCGCCGCATCGGACTCTGGCAGGGTCTCGTGATCGCGGGGTTCGGGACCTTCGCGGGCGCCACGGCCGGCATCCTGCCGCCCACCGGCTTCTGGCTGCAGTCGCAGACGTCTCATGAGCCGATGAGCCTCGCCGACATTCCGTGGTGGCTGCTCGCCGTGCTCGCTGTGGCTCTGCCGGTCGGCATCGCCGCCGTGAACTGGCTCGTCCCGCCGCGGGAGCCCGAGCTCACGCGGCGCAACGTCATCGCCTGAGCCGGGGCGACCCGCTCAGCGCATCGTGTTCAGGATGCCGACGAGGTCCTCGAACGTCGTGCGGGGGTTCAGGATCGCGAAGCGGGCGTTGGTGCGGCCGGCGTGGCTCGACGGCGTGACGAAGGCATGCTGGTCGTCGAGCAGACGGTTCGACCAGGCGGCGTAGTCGTCCTTGGTCCACCCGCGCCGCTCGAAGACGACGACGCTCAGCTGCGGATGCCGCACGAGCTCGAACTCGTCGCGCGACTCGATCTCGGCGGCGATCCGTTCGGCCAGCGTGATCGATGACGTGATCGCCTCGCGGTAGACCTCGGCGCCATAGGTCGCGAGCGAGAACCACAGCGGCAGGCCGCGTGCTCGGCGCGTGAGGTGCGCGGCGAAGTCCGACGGGCTCCAGTCGCTCGTCTCGGTGAGGGTGTCGAGGTACTCGGCGTGCTGCGTGTGCGCGCGACGGCCGAGTTCGGGGTCGCGGTAGAGCAGGGCGCACGCGTCGAACGGTGCGAACAGCCACTTGTGCGGGTCGACGATGAGCGAGTCGGCGTGCTCCAAACCGGCGAAGTAGTGGCGCGCCTCGGGTGACAGCGCGGCAGCGAGACCGTAGGCGCCGTCGACGTGCAGCCACACGCCGAACTCGCGGGTGACCTCGGCGACCGAGGCGATGTCGTCGACGATGCCGAAGTTCGTGGACCCCGCCGTGGCGACGACCGCGAACACGCTGTCGCCGTGCTCTTCGAGGGCTGCGCGCACCGCATCGCCGTGCAGCACGCCACCGGCGTCGGGGGCGATCGTGACGACCTCGACGTCCATGACCCTGGCGGCCGACGCGATCGAGGAGTGCGCTTCCGCAGAGCAGACCACGCGCCAGCGGTCAGGACGGATGCCGCGTTCCCGGGCGGTCTCCCGTGCGGCCACGAGCGCCGACAGGTTGCCGAGCGTCCCGCCCTGCACGAACACACCACCAGCGGTCGCGGGCAGGCCGAACTCGTTCGCGAGCCAGCGGAGCACCTCGTTCTCGGCGTGGACGGCACCCGCGCCTTCGAGCCAGGACCCGCCGTAGAGCGCGCTCGCCGAGACGACGAGGTCGAACGCCGCGGCTGCCTTCGACGGCGCACTGGGGATGAACGACAGATACCGCGGGTCGTCGGTCGTGATGCAGGCCGGTGCTAGGACATGCTCGAAGACGCCCAGCGCCTTGCGCGCGCCGATGCCCTGCTCGCTGATCGTCACACCGGCGAGGCGGGCGAGCTCGGCCGGGGGCAGCGGCTTGTCGAGCGGGTTGTCGTCGGTGAGCAGCCGCTGCCGCGAATAGTCGAGGACGAGGTCGACGATCTGACGGGTCTCGTCGGTCACATCGTGCATGCGTGCGGGCTGGGTCATCGGGTCTCCGAGGTGGTGCGGGGGAGCGCGGGTGTGCGCGGCGGCGGCGTCCGGCGGGTACCCAGACGTTCGAAGGCTACGCCGAGGCGGAGCAGGGTGGAATCGTCGTAGGCGCGCCCGGCGAAGGTCAGGCCCACCGGCATCCGGATATCGGTCATCGTGCCCATCGGGACGGTGACGGTGGGGATGCCGAGGTGTCGGATCGCGAGGTTGCCGTTGGCGATCCAGACGCCGTTGCGCCACCCGAGGTCGGCGGAGGCGGCATTCACGTCCATGTCGGCGGGGCCGACGTCGGCGACGGCGGGGAAGACGACGGCGTCGAGGCCGGCGGCATCCATCCACTCCTCCAGGTCGGATCGACGGACCTGTTCGAGGGCGCGGAGGCCGTCGGCGAGCTCGGGCATGTCGTCGAGCGTCGCGCCCGGATGCGCGCGCACCCAGTCGGGGTACTCGGCGATGTCGTCGTCGAAGCCGGTGTAGCGGTCGGGGAGGGCGCCGGGCGGGTGCGGGAAGATCGTCGCGCCGTCGACGTCTGCGAGTGACGAGAGTGCGGGATCGCCGTTCGCGTCGAGGAAGTCGTCCCACGCCCACGCCGACAGGTCGACGATCTCGCGGTCCAGGTATCCCGCCGGGAGGCGGCCCTCGATCGTCCTCGCGCCCACGCGGTCTCCCTCGTAGTCGCTCACGACGGGGAAGTCGACCTCGACGACGGTCGCTCCGGCGGCTTCGAGGTCGGCCCGTGCCGCGTGCCACAGCTCGAGGATGGACTCCCGCGTCTCGATGCGCTGACCGGTCGGACCGCCGATCGTCGTGCCCGTCCCGGCATCCGGGTCCTCACCGATGTACATGCGGGGGATGCCGAGGCGCACCCCCTCGAGCGATGCGCCCGCTGCGAGCGCCGGGTACGACGCGGGTCGCAGGGCGGACGCGGCGGGCAGGTCGATCCACGGCTGGGCGCGCCAGAAGTCGCCGCGCGTCTCGGGATCGTCGGCGACGACGACGTCGAGCACCTCGAGCAGGTCGGCCATCGTGCGGGTGTGCGGCACGACGACATCCATCGTCGGGACGAGCGGCCAGTTGCCGCGCACCGAGATGACCCCGCGCGACGGGGTGTAGGCGCAGAGCGCGTTGTTCGACGCGGGGCCGCGACCCGACGACCAGGTCTCCTCGCCTAGGCCGAACGCGGCGAAGCTCGCGGCCGTCGCGGTGCCCGAGCCGTTCGACGAGCCGCTCGCGAACGGAGCGGTGAGCCAGTCCGCGTTGTAGGGGCTCTCGGCGCGGCCGTAGACCCCGCGCTGCATACCGCCGTTCGCCATCGGGGGCATGTTCGTGAGGCCGAGGCAGATCCCCCCGCCGGCGCGGAGCCGTTCGATCGTGAACGCGTCGCGCTGGGCGACGAGCTCCGCGAACGCGGGGGAGCCGGCCGCAGCGGTGAGACCGCGCACGAGGTAGCTGTCCTTCGCGGTGTACGGGATGCCGTCGAGCGGGCCGAGCGTCTCGCCGCGGGCGCGACGGGCATCGGATGCCGCGGCCTCGGCGCGCGCGTCGGGGTTGTGCACCACGACGGCGTTCAGCGCCGTCTCGGTGTCGGGCCCGTCGTACGCCGCGATGCGGGCGAGGTAGGCGTCGACGAGCTCGACCGCGGTCGTCTCGCCGGATTCCAGCGTCGCGCGGAGCTCGGCGATCGTCGCTTCGACGACGTCGATCATCGGGTCACCTTCGGCTGCTGCTGCGTGATGCAGTGGATGCCGCCGCCGCGGGCGAACAGGCCACGGGCATCGACCGTGACGACCCTGCGGCCCGGGTACGCCATCGCGAGGATCTCCCTCGCCTCGGCATCCGCCCGCTCCTCGCCGAACCCGCACGCGATGACGCCGCCGTTCACGACGAGGTGGTTGACGTAGCTCCAGTCGACGGGGCCGTGCGCGTCGGTGAGGGTCTCGGGTGCGGGGAGCGACACGATCTCGAAGCGGCGACCGGCGGCATCCGTCTGCCCTTCCAGTTCTCGGCGCAGCGATGCGGTGACGGCGTGATCGGGGTGCGCGGGATCGCGCTGGTCGTGGAGCAGGATTCGGCCCGGCGAGGGGATCGTCGCGACGATGTCGACGTGACCGTTGGTGCCGAGGTCGTCGTAGTCGCGGGTGAGCCCCTGACTCAACCACACGGCGTGCGTCGCGCCGAGGGTGCGGGCCATCTCGGCTTCGATGCGCGCGCGGTCGGCGGTGGGGTTGCGTCGCGGGTCGAGCTGCACGGTCTGCGTGAGCAGGACGGTGCCTGCGCCGTCGACGTGGATGCCGCCGCCCTCGTTGACGATGTCGGAGGGGATCAGCTCCGCGCCGACCTCGTCGGCGATGAGCCGGGCGTGAGCCGCGGACTTCTGCCATTCGGCCCAGTCGGGGGCGCCCCAGCCGTTGAAGATCCAGTCGACGGCGCCGAGGGCGCCGGGCCGCTCGTCGTCGACGACGAAGGTGGGGCCGTGGTCCCGCATCCAGAACTCGTCGACGGGGGCCTCGACGATGGTCACGTCGCCCGGCAGCATGCGGCGCGCGCGGGCCGTCTCGGTCGGATCGACGACCATGGTCACCGGCTCGAAGCGCGCCACCGCGGCGGCGACGGCCGTCCAGGTCGCGTAGCCCTCTTCGCGCTCGGAATCGGTGTCGCCGAGGGTGAAGCCCTCACGGGGGAAGGCCATCCAGGTGCGCTCGTGCGCGGCGGTCTCGCTCGGCATGCGCCAGGCCATGGCGGGCTCCTCGATCCTCGGGTAACTTATTGATCAATTGATCAACAAGGGGAGGCTACCGAGTCGATGTCTCAGGCGTCAACTGCCCGCCGGGCCCGGAAGAGCCCCGCCGAGCGTCGCGAAGAGATCGCCCTCGCCGCTCGAGAGATCGCGCTCGCCGACGGTCTCGACGCCGTCACTCTGCGCGCGGTCGCCGCCCGGGTCGGCGTCGCGCCCGGGCTCGTCGCGCACCACGCTGACGGGATGGACGCGCTCGTGGCTGAGGCCTTCGGTGCGGTCGTCGCCGAGGAGCTCGCCGCCGTCGTCGCCGCGATGCGGGTGACGGATGCCGCGACGACGCGCCTCGGCATCCTGCTCGACACCGTTTTCGGCGACGAGCCGAACGACGTCACCCTCGTCTGGGTACAGGGGTGGGCGCTGGGCACCCGCAACGAGGAGCTCGCCGTGCGGGTGCGCGCCGAAATGGACGCGTGGCAGCGCGCGCTCGCCGCCGAGATCGACCGCGGCCGCGAGCGCGGCGAGTTCGGCGAGATCGACGCCGACGCGATCGCCTGGCACCTGCTCGCGATCATCGACGGCCTCGGCGCTCAGGGTCTCGTGCGCTGGCGCGCCGACCCCGCGCGCACCGACCTCACCCGCCGCGCGCTCGCCGCGCTGCTCGGCGTCGCGCCCGACGCATTGCGCGGCTGAGCCGTCGCCGAGGCGTCGCAGATGGTCGTCCCGCCGCCTTCACCGAGACCATCTGCGACCCCTCGACCGGCCGGTCACTCCTCGGGGCGGGAGACGTCGATGGTGACGAAGGTGGTTCCGGGTACGGGCCGGACCTCCCACGTCGCGCCGTCCAGCGCGCCGGGCGTGAGGCCGAACCGGTCCTCGATGCCGGCCTGATTCAGTCCGCGCAGGTCTGCCGCCTCGCCGCTGGGAGCAAGGAACTCCATGTCGCCACGGCTCTTCTTGCCGTACGCGTCGGGGTTGTCCTGCCCGATGGCGTCCTCGTACAGCTCCTCGACGACCTGCCCGGGGATCTTCTTCGGGGTGCCGAGCACGTCGTCCAGCACTTCGCGCGGGGTCTCTCGCACCGCTTTGCCGACCGAGGTCCCGAGGTCGTTGGCGACGTTGTAGTCGGGCGCAGCGTGGCGCCCGGTGCGGCCGAGCTGGTCGACTCCGCGGCTGACATCCGTGAGCATGTCGTACTCCGCGGCGTGGGTGGCGACGGGTGCGTCGCGCCGGTGCTGCCCGGCGTCGGCGCTGTTGCGTCGGTCCGTGCCCCGGATGCGTGCGGCGTCCGCGCGGTGTTTGCCGCCGCGCTTGCGGAACGCGCCCCCGAACCCCTTCTTGAACTCGCGACCCGCGCCGTCGACGGCGTCGACGATCTCGCGCATGAGGCTCTTCATGGTCATGTCAGTCTCCCGAGATCTGCAGGTTGGCGAGGTCGGCGAGGAGCCGATCGGTGCGGTCCTCGATGTCGACGGCTTGCGCGTCCATCTCGTCGGCGGCTGCTTCCAGCGCCTCGAGGTCGGCTTCGAATTCGTCCACGTCGCCGATGGCACCCTCCACGACGGGGGCGTCCATGAGGGCCATGACGATCACCGGGACCTGCTCGGCGAGCGGCTCGACCGCCAGCGGCAGCACCTCGTTGATCACCTGCTCGATCGTCGCTTCCATCGCCATGGAGAGGAGCTTCTTGCGTGCGAGCAGCAGCAGCGCCGCGCCGCCGGCGCCGAGCGGGCCTGCGGCGAGCAACGGCACGAGCTGCATGAGGGTCAGGGTCACCTCGGCGGTGACCTTGATCTTCATAGCGAGGACGATGCCACCCGCGATGTCGATCCCCGTCGCTGCGGGGCCGAGCACATCTAGGAGCTTCTGCATGTTGTCGGAGCGGTTTCGATTCCACCCCTCCACCTGTGCCGTGCCGGCGTTGCCCTGCAGTGCCGCGGCCAGGTCGCCGTTCACGCGGCTGTCGACGGCTTGGATGATCGACTCCATGTCGTCGCGGTACCCGCGCACGAGGTCGGCTGCCTTGTGGACCTCGTCCTCGTCGATGTCGGGCCACTCGAGCCCCATCTTGTCCATGATCCAGATCAACTCATTGGGCAACATCATCCCCACGGCGACCACCTCCGCCATCGACAGTAGCCACGGCACACCCTCGGCCGCGATGGGGAGAACGCCCCATCGGCGGCGACCATGAGCGAGGTCTCGACCCGACGGAAACGGCGATCATCCGCGATGAATGGATGCCGCTTGCGTCGGGTCGGGGGTGTCAGGCGCCGCTGAGCTCGCGCAGGGTGTACTCGGCGGGCACGCGGTCGTCGCGGTAGTAGGCGATGAACAGCTCTGCGGCCTCATCGAGGGTGAGCACCTCGTGCGCATGGACCGTCGTGCTGCGTCGCCCGCTGTCCCAGCGGATCGTCTCGGTGGGTTCTCCCGGCGAGGGCGTACCGGGCTTGCCGACGGTGTACTGGTGCGCCGTGCCGGTGGCGTCGGTCGAACGGGCCTCGACCGTCACGCCTACGGCTTCACCGGCGCATTGGATGTAGTTCTCCGAGGGCGGCAGGCTCGCGCGCAGGTTGGCGCCCTCGGGCGCGCGCCACAGGCTGAACACCCAAAAGGAGGAGCCGTCCATCTGCGTCAGGGTGAACCGGAGCTGGTCCTCGAATGACCGCAGATTGTCGATCAGGGGGAATCTGCTGGAGCCGTTCTCCTGGAGGATGTGCGTCGGCGTGGTCACGGATCTCCTTCAGGTCGGCGTGGTCATGGAACTTCCTGCCGACCACTTGCACAATCCTGACCCGGGCGCCGCGCTGCGACGCCTCATAACAACTTTTCAGGATGCCGCTCGTCGCCCGGAATCCTGCGGGACGCGTGGGCTGGTCACCGTCCGGTCGGCGGCTGCCGCGGCATCCGATCCAATCCGATCTGCGGCCCTGACCGGACAACCGATCGTGCGAAAGCCGCACTGAAGGAAGGAAAACACACCATGCGTACCAACCTGAAGCGGACCATCGTCCTCGGCTCGACCGGCCTCGCGGCCGTCGCTCTCACCGCCGGATTCGCCCTCCCGGCGAACGCCGCGCAGAGCGAGGACACCACCACCACAACCACGGCGGCCGAGGGGTTCACCGACTTCCTCAACGCCAACAAGGCTCTCGAGAGCTCCATCGGCTCGCTGCTCGACGGTCCCCTCCTGGGCGACGTGTCGACGGGCGGGCTGTCCGTCGGTGACATCGGCTCCGGCAACGACGCCCCCATCGGCTCGGGCAACGACGTGAGCGCTCCGCTCGGCTCGGGCAACGACACGAAGGTCGACGCGCCGCTCGGCTCGGGCAACGAGGTCGGCAACGGCAACGACGTGGGCTCGGGTAACACGACCGACGTCTCGCCCAAGACCGACGTCTCGCCCAAGGCCGACGTCGCCCCGAAGACCGATGTCTCCCCGAAGACGGATGTCTCGGGTGAGGTCGGCGACGTGACGAGCGATGTCTCCTCGAAGACCGGCGACCTCGTCAAGGACATCACCGGTGACGTCGACAGCACGGTCGGCGACGTCTCCTCGAGCGTGAACGACCTCGTCGACGGCGTGCTCGGCAACTGATCGCCTGCGCGCGGTAGACCCGCACACCCACGCACATGCCGGGGCCCCGTCCGACGGGGCTCCGGCATCGTCGCGTCGGGCGTCGTAGGGTCGGGGCATGACGCGTGCGCGACTGATCAGCCCTGCAGAGCTCGACGACATGATCCGGGATGCCGCTGCGCTCACGGTCCTCGACGTCCGGTGGCGTCTCGACCGCCCCGACGGGCGCGACGACTACGAGGCGGGTCACATCCCGACCGCGGTGTACGTGAGCCTCGACGACGAACTCGCCGCCCATGGGGCGCCCGAGGACGGCCGGCATCCGCTGCCCGAGATCGCGGACCTGCAGACGGCCGCGCGGCGCTGGGGCGTTGACCGCGGTGACACCGTCGTCGTCTACGACGACTGGCAGACGTTCGGCGCCTCGCGTGCCTGGTGGGTGCTGACGGATGCCGGTGTGCCCGACGTCCGCGTCCTCGACGGCGGCCTGCACGCCTGGCGCGACGCCGGGCTTCCGCTCGAGTCAGGGACGGTCCACGCCGCCCGCGGAGACGTCGCGCTCACCCCGCGGCACCTCACCCGCCTCGACATCGACGAGGCCGCGGAGCTGCCGACCAGCGGCATCCTGTTCGACGTCCGTGCGCCCGAGCGTTACCGGGGCGACGTCGAACCCATCGATCCGCGGGCCGGTCACATCCCGGGCGCGGTGAACGCACCCACCGGCGGCAACGTCGACGAGCACGGTCGGTTCCGTTCGCCGGAGGAACTGCGCGCTCGCTACGAGGCGCTCGGCGTCACGGGCGACACGACCGTCGGCGTCAGCTGCGGCTCGGGGGTGTCGGCCGCCCAGGCGGCGTTCGCGCTCAGCCTCGCCGGCATCGACGCCGCGCTGTACGGCGGATCGTGGAGCCAGTGGTCGAACCACCCCGACCGCCCCGTCGCGACCGGCGATCAGCCCTGACCGAGCACCGACGCCGCCGCGCGCTCGCCTGACACGAGGGCTCCTGCGATCGACGGCGTCTCGCGGTGATCGCCCGCGACGACCACCCGCTCCGACAGTCTCACCGGGGACGCATGCCGCATCGGCGGCGCGAACGCCGGCAGCGCGTACGGGATGTCGTCGCGTCGCAGCAGTTCCCACGACGCCGCCTCGCCGCCCCACATCCGCGCGAGCTGCGCGCGCACGCTCGTCTCGTCGGCGGCATCCCGCAACAGGCAGCTCGCGGCGACGAGGTGCCTGCCCGCGGGCGCGTACCCGGGCGCGGTGTGTGACATCACGACGCTGTTCACGATCGGACCCGCGCGCTCACCGTCGACCGCGAGCAGAGCGGATGCCGGTGCCTCCGCCCCCGTCCCGAACCACCACGTCTGCAGACCCCGCATCGGCGGCGCCGGCTCGCCCGTCAGCCGCGACAGGTGCTCACCGCCGACCGCGACGATCACCTCGCGCGCCGTCACAGGCTCCGCGCCGCCGAGGTCGACCCGGTCGCCGTTCACCGTCACGCCGTCGACCGGGTGCGACAGTCGGATCTCCGCGCCGGCCGTGCGCGCGAGCTCGGCGAGCCGCCGCGGCAGCGCGGCGACGCCCGCCGCCGGAACGCCCGGCCGCCCGAGCGCGAACAACCGCGCGATCAGCGTCGCGTAGGCCGCCGAGGTCGCGGCGCCGTCGTCGGCGAGCACTCCGGTCAGGAACGGCTCGAGCACCGACCGCCGCAGCGGCCCCGTGAGGCCGACGCGGTCCCACGCCTCGTGCAGCGTCTCATCCGGGCCGTGGGCGACGGATGCCGGTCGCACAAGCCCCGGCAGCAGCCACCGCACGGCGCCCACGACGTCCGCCGGCGCCACGAGTCCCGACAGCGCGCCCGCGATCGTGGCAGGCAGCATCCCGGGGTGGCGCACGGGGTGAGCGAGGACGTCCGACCGGGCGCCGCGCACCACGCGGACGCCGACGGGGAACGGCCGCAGATCGAGGTCGGCGGGGTCGACCGCGCGGGCCAGCGCGTCGTAACGGGGATTGATCACCTGGAAACCGCGGTCGAGCAGGAACCCGTCGACGCGGTCGGTCCGCTGTCGGCCGCCCACCTCGTCCTGCGCCTCGAGCAGCACGACGTCCCGCCCGGCGCGGGCGAGCAGGGTGGCGGCGCGGAGCCCCGCGAGACCCGCGCCGACGACCGCCACATCATGGACCGCGCTCATGCCCACAGCCTGGCACGGCGCGCGGGCGCGGCATCCGTAGTTGAATCGGAGGATGCGAGCTGCTTACATGTACGGCCCCGGTGACGTCCGCGTGGTCGACGCACCCGAGCCCCGGATCGAACAGCCCACCGACGCCGTGCTCCGCACCGTCGTGGCGTGCGTGTGCGGCAGCGACCTGCACCCGTACCACTCCATGCAGCCGAACGACGCGGGCCGCTCGATGGGGCACGAGATGATCGGCGTGGTCGAAGAGGTCGGCGCCGACGTCCGCACCGTCTCGCCGGGTGACGTCGTCATCGTGCCGTTCGTCTTCTCGTGCGGCGAGTGCGAGTTCTGCCGAGCGGGCCTGCAGACCTCGTGCGTGAACGCCGGGACCACGAAGCCCACGGGCGCCGGCGGCGCGCAGGCCGAACGCCGCCGCGCCCCCTTCGCCGACGGCACGCTGTACCGCGTGGACATCGCCGAGGACGACGAGCGGATGCCGGGGCTCCTCACGCTGAGCGACGTGTACGGCACGGGCTGGCACGCCGCGGTGACCGGCGGCGTGAAGCCGGGCAAGGACGTCGTGGTGATCGGCGACGGTGCGGTGGGCCTGCTCGCCGTCCTGTCTGCGCGGCAGCTCGGCGCGGAGCGCATCATCCTCATGGGCCGTCACGAGGCGCGCACCGACCTCGGCCGCCGTTACGGTGCGACCGACGTCGTCGCCGAGCGCGGCGACGAGGGGGTCGCGGCCGTCCGCGAGCTCACGGGCGGGCTCGGCGCGCACGTCGTCATCGACGCCGTCGGCCACCTCCCCGCCTACGAGCAGGCGCTCGGCGCGGTGCGCGCGGGCGGCACGATGTCGCGCGTCGGCGCCCCGCAGTACACCGAGGCGCCGCTGCAGCGCGTGCAGTTCGAGAAGAACGTCACCGTCACCGGCGGCGTCGCGCCGGTCCGCGCCTACATCGACGAACTCCTGCCGGGCGTGCTGGACGGTACGGTCGATCCCGGGGCCGTCTTCGATCGCGAGCTGAGCCTCGGCGAGGCCGCCGACGGCTATCGCCTGATGGATGACCGCGCCGCCCTGAAAGTGATGCTCCGCCCGTGACCACCGCCACCCCGCCCCTCTCCGGCACCCAGCACACGATCCGTTCCGGCGCCTACGAGGCGGTCATCGCCTCGACAGGCGCCTCGCTCCGTGTGCTCCGCCACGGCGACCGCGACCTCATCGTGTCGTTCGACGCCGACGAGGTGCGCCCCGACTACCGCGGCACGACCCTCGCCCCGTGGCCGAACCGCATCGTCGACGGCACCTACACGTTCGACGGTCAGGAGATCGTCGCCGCCCTCACGGAGCCCGAGCGTTCGCACGCCCTGCACGGCCTTGCCTCGTGGGTCGACTTCGCCGAGGTCGCGAGCACCGAGAGCAGCGTCACCCTGGCGACGACGATCGCGCCCCAGTCGGGGTACCCGTGGCGCGTGCGTGTCGAGACGACCTACGCGCTCGCCGCCGACGGCCTCACCCAGACGGTGCGCGCCCGCAACCTCAGCGCGACGCCGGCACCGTTCGGCACCGGCCCGCACCCGTACCTGAAGGCCGGCCCCGCACCGCTCGACGAATGGACGCTCGCGCTGCCCGCCGCATCCGTCCTCGAAGTCACGCCCGACCGGCTCAGCCCCGTCGCCCTTCACCCCGTCACCGACCACGACCCCGACCGGTTCGACCGTCGTGCGCCGCGGCCCCTCGGCGACGTGCAGTTGGACCACGCGTTCACCGACCTCGAGACGGATGCCGCCGGCACCGCCGTCCTGCGCCTGACCGATCCGTCGGGCGTCGGCGTCGAGGTCACGTGGGGTGCCGAGTGCCCGTGGGTGCAGGTCTACACCGGTGACAAGCCCGACGGTGCCACGAATCCCGCGCACCGTAACGGCGTCGCCGTCGAGCCGATGACCTGCGCGCCCGACGCGTTCAACGCGGCTGCGTACGACTACGACGCGGGGCTGCTGGTGCTCGAGCCGGGTGCCGAGTTCGCGGCGTCCTGGCGCATCTCGGCCCTCTGAGGGGAAGCCCTTCGTAGGATGGCGGCATGACGTCGACGTCCTCATCCCTGCCCCGGTCCACTCCGTCAGCGCAGGGGGTGGATGCCGCCGGTGTCGATCGTCTGATCGATGCGATCGGTCAGACCGATACCGAGATGCACAGCCTCATGGTGCTCCGCCACGGGCATGTCATCGCGGAGGGGTGGTGGGCGCCGTTCGCGCCCGATCTGAAGCACCTCGTCTACTCGCTGTCGAAGACGTTCACCTCGGCCGCGGCGGGCCTGGCGATCTCGGAGGGGCGCTTCGGGCTCGACGACGTGATGGTCGACCATTTCCCCGAACTCGTTCCCGACGACCTCGATGAGAAGTACCGCCGGTATCTCGTGCGGCACGCGCTCTCGATGTCGAGCGGTCACGAGAGCGAAGCCCTCGACCGCGCCGCGATGGCCTCGCGCGACGCGGGCGGCGATCTGCTCGGCGGCTTCTTCCGCGTCGCGCCGGATCGGGAGCCGGGCACGGTCTTCGCCTACAGTCAGCCGACGATCTACGGCGTCGGGCGGTTGGTCGCCAAGACGACCGGCGGCACGATTCTCGACTACCTGCGCCCGAGGCTGCTCGAGCCCCTCGGCATCGACGAGGCGCAGTGGATGATGATCGGCGACGTCGAGATGGGCTTCAGCGGCATCCACGTCTTCACCGAGTCGCTCGCCAAGACCGGTCAGCTCATGCTCGACAAGGGGCGTTGGCAGGGCGAGCAGATCCTCGACCCCGAGTGGGTCGCTGCGGCGACCTCGAAGCAGATGGACAACGACACGGCGCACCGCGGTCCCGGAGCCCCCGATCCGATCGACTGGCAGCAGGGCTATGGCTTCCAGTACTGGATGAACCGGAACGGCTTCCGCGGTGACGGCGCGTACGGGCAGTTCATCATCGTGTGGCCCGAAGAGGATGCGGTCATCATCACGACGGCCGAGACCATCGACATGCAGACCCTCCTCAGCCTCATCACCGAGCACCTGCGTCCCGCGATGGCCGGTGCCGGCTCCAAGGATGCGGATGCCGCGCTCGCCGAGCGGCTGTCGTCGCTGGCCCTGCCGTTGCCGGATGACAGCGGCACGGGTTTCTCGGGAACGTTCGACGTGGACGCGACCGTCTACCCTCCCGGACCCTTCACGAGCAACGGGCCGGTTCCCGGCGCTGAGCGCGTCGAGGTGACCGAGGTCGACGGCGGCTGGAGCATCCGATTCCTGGGCGAAGGGATCGACGTGACGCTGCCGGTCGGACGAGGCGACTGGGAGGCGGGGGAGTGGCCCGCGCCCGCCGCGGGACTCGACGCGGTGCCGTTCCGCTCCGTCGCCGGCGTCGGTGCCGACGGCACGTGGCACGCACGGCTGCGGATGATCCAGACCCCGCACACCCTTCACGTCGACATCGCGCCGAACGGTCCGGCGTCGCTGGCGTGGCGGTTCCCGCCGCTGCGCGGAGACGGGCCTGCCGGCCACGCGCTGCCGTCGCTCAGCTGACCGGCATCCGACACCCCCTGCTCGGTAGACTGGAGGCAAGGGGTGAGCGTTGACGGACAATGAGCGGGTCAGGACCCGGGACGTCGTCGCCGAGGGGCTCTACATCGCGTCCGCGGCGACTCGTTTGGCGTTGAAGAACCGCATCCTGGTCGACATCCTCGTCGACGGCGACGACTTCGATTCGGATCGCTTCGTCGGCGATGCCCGCGACATCCTGATCTCCCTCGCCGAAGAGGCAGAAGCGGATGCCGCCCGCACCGAGCGCGAGCGCAAGGCCGCCCGCAACCGGTACTCCGACTCGAGCGGCACGCACGACTACCGCAGTCGCGACGTCCGCAACCTGCGCCGGCGCCGCAAGCAGTCCCTGCACGTCGCGAAGGAGCTGCGCGCCCGGTCGGAGGATCAGGAGGAGCTGCGCAAGCTCATCGCGGATGCGCGCGACGCCGCCTGGGCCGAGGTCTCGAAGAACATCGACCGCTCGCTGAGGATCGCCGCGGCACGTCCCGACCTCGACGCCGACTACGAGCGGATGCGGGTCGCCAGGATGCAGGCGCTGCGCCTGGTCGACCTGCCGAAGCTTCGCGCGCACCGCCGGAGCGTCGCGAAGCAGCAGGCGCTCCGCGACGGCGGCGTCGAACCCGAGCCGATCCTCGAGTCCGATCCCGCCGGGATCGACCCGGGGGAGCTGGAGTAGCGGCCCGATTTCGGATTGGGGCCCGACGTGACGTATGCTGTTCCTCGGCCCGGAAACAGGCCATGCGCCCGTAGCTCAATGGATAGAGCATCTGACTACGGATCAGAAGGTTAGGGGTTCGAGTCCCTTCGGGCGCACACTGTGTTGAGACAGTCCAGTAAAGGCCCCGCTTCGGCGGGGCCTTTACTGTTGACGGTCAGATGCCGGGGATGGCGGCCGGCTGACCTGTCTCGTTGTCGATGATGACGATGCGTCCGCCGTCCTGCCGGACGATCGTGAGGTCGGTGCCGACGGGCATGTGCAGGATCGGGAGCACCGCCGGTTCGAGGTGGATGACGGTGTTGAAGCTTACGACCGCCATGTTCGCGGCGTCGTTGATGTAGTCCTCGTCGTCGATCTCCGAGAGGAAGCGCCAGCCGTTGTCGACGGCATCCGCGGCGTCCTCCCGGAAGGCCCAGCGAACGGGCGCACGCTGCTCGAGGACGTTCTTCGACACGACCGAGCCGCCGGAGTTCGGGATGTACTCGGGGATCTGCGGGGTCATGGGTCTCCTTCGATTCTCAGGCGAGCAGCCAGCGGGTGAGTCGCCGGATGAGCTCCGGGGCGAGCGGCGACCCGTAGGCCTCCGCGTCGTGGCCGAGCGCGCTGTAGGCGGCGCGGCATCCGTCGCTCTCGTTCGTCCAGGCGAGCGGGTGCGCGACCCCGTCGTCGTCGTGCACGAGCAGGACGTCGGCCTCGGGGGAGACCCGCAGCGCCGTGTACGCCTCATCCACCGTGTCGAGATCGGCGAGGTCTGCCACGGATGCCGACACGGGCCTCACGTGCAGCGGTCCGCGTTCGGGGTGGAAGGTCACGTCGCGCACCCAGCGTCCCCCGAGCCGCGCCTCCCAGGCCGCATGCTCCGGCAGCAGCGTCGCTGCGACGTGCAGGACGAGAAGCGGCCCGCGGTACACCGCGAGGATCTCGGCGAGGCGCTCGTCGAGCGGATGCGGCGCGGTGCCGCCGCCAGCGTTGATCACGAGCAGGTCCGCAGCGTCGATCCGCGCGGCGAGGTCGTCGAGCGTGTCGACGACCGTGACGTCACCCTCCTCGCGCAACGCTTCCGCGACGATCGCACTCGTTTCGGCGAACGGATGCCACGGGTCGGCGTAATCCGCACCGCCCGAGAAGACGAGTACACGACGCATCCGCTCACTCTACGAACGATCGCGACGATCGTTCATCCGCAGTTTAAGTTGTGCACAACTCAATTGCGTGCAACCATATCGGTATGAGAGCGACCGATCAGATGGTGTGCTTCGGGGTGTACTCGGCCAGCCACGCCTTCGGGCAGGCGTATCGGCGCGTGCTCGCGCCGTGGAAGCTGACGTACCCGCAGTACCTCGTCATCGTCGCTCTCGGCGACCAGGAGCCCCGGTCGGTCAAGGAGTTGGGCGCTGAGCTCTTCCTCGATTCCGGGACTCTCTCGCCGCTCATCCGACGCCTCGAGGCTCGCGGCATCGTCTCCCGTTCGCGCAGCCCTCACGACGACCGCGTCGTCGAGGTCTCGCTGACGGACGACGGCCGTGCGCTCCGCTCGGAGCTGTCCGTCGTCGGCGCGGAGATCGCGCGCTGCACCGGACTCGACGAGGAGAAGGCGCGGATGCTGCTCGACGTGGTCCACGACCTGAACCGCGTCATGCGTACCACCGACGAGGCAATCGCCTCCTGACCCGAAGGACATCATGGAAGCTCTCTACACCGCGGAAGCACTCGCAACCGGAGGCGGCCGCAACGGACACGTCCGCACCGTCGACGGCCTCGTCGACACCGACGTGCGCGTTCCCAAGGAGATGGGTGGCGCCGGTGGCGCCCCGAACCCCGAGGTGTTCTTCGCCGCGGGCTACGCCGCGTGCTTCCACAGCGCCCTGCAGTCCGTCGCCCGCGCGCAGAAGGTGACCCTGGAGGACACCAGCGTCGGCTCGCGCGTCAGCATCGGCTCCAACGGCGAGGGCGGCTTCGGTCTCGCTGTGCAGCTCGAGGTCGTCATCCCGAACCTCCCGCACGACCAGGCGCAGGCGCTCGCCGACGCCGCACACCAGGTGTGCCCCTACTCGAACGCCACGCGCGGCAACATCGAGGTCACCGTCACGGTCGTCGAGGACTGACCTCCGCCGGACTCAGGCGACAGGGCTCACGCGCAGCCAGCGGAATCCGCAGGCGGGCAGCGTGAGCCCTTCGTCGATTCCGATCTCGACGCCCTCGACCAGGTCGAGGGCGGCAGCTGCGAAGCCGGACAGCGTCACCGCCGGAACGTGCGCGGGCTCTGAAGCGATGTTCGCGAGCACCAGCACGATCGAACCGTCACCGGGCCGCTGATACGCGACGACCGACGGAGCGGGGACGTCGAAACCGATCAGGCGCGTCCCGTCGAACTCCGGCGTCGTGTGGCGGACGGCGATGAGCTTCGTGAGGTCGCGGTGGATGCGGCCGGCCGAGGTGGCGGCATCCGTCTTCTGCGCGTAGCGGTCACGCGGCTTCTGACCGCGGTGCGTCCAGCGCGGGTCGTCGCGACGCTCGGGGTCGTCGCGGAACGTCGGGTCGTTCAGCTGACCGACCTCGTCGCCCAGCCACAGCACGGGAAGACCCGGCACGCTCAGCGCGAACGCGTGCGCGAGGGCCACGCGGGCTTCGCCGAGCGGGTCGCCCGCCTCGACCCCGGCGAGCGACGCGGTCGTTCCGGCCACGCCGTCCGCCGTCGCCAGGCCGCGCCCGAACGAGGAGCCGCCCGTGTAGCGAGCGGTGAGCTCGGCGGCATCCGCTCGCCACACCACCGCGTCCGCATCCCGCACCGCGGCGACGTCGAGACTGCCGTCGCGTGCCTCGAGCGCGCGCTGCAGGGGTGTCGCGTCGCCCGTGGTGAGCGCGTGCCAGAGGGGAGCGGAACCGGGGGATGCCGGGAGCACATCGACTCCCGGTGCACCGATCGCCAGCACGGGGGCGAGGACGTCCACCGTGTCGCGATCCGGAAGGAGGAAGACCTCGACCCCGCGCCCGGCGAGGAAGAGGAGATCGTCCACGAGCCCAGCGAGATCGTCGCGCGCGGGGACGTCGACCGCGAGCGAGATGCCGGACAGGCGAAGGTGGGCAGCCAGGTCGGAGAGGCGGTCGATCGATCCGAGACCGGGGTCGCCGCGACGGAGGTCGATCGTGCCGTCCTCCCGGCGGGCGAACGGCGACTGGACGTGCAGCACGCTCACGCCGAGGTCGCGGAGCGCGGGGATCTCGTCATGGAGCCCGGCGAGGTTGCCGGCGTACCTGTCGGCGTAGCAGGCGGCGCCGAGGGCGAACCGCGAACTCGTGCGCACGGGGTTCGCGGCGCGCTGCTCGCCGTGCACCTTGAGGTCGAGGGAGCGACCGTTCGCGGCGACGACCGCCGCCGTCACAAGGTCGACGAGATCGGCAGACGATCCGCGTCGGGCCAGCGCCGCGCGCAGCCCGGGGACGTGCTGGCGGATCCGCTCGGCCGCGGCGTCGTCGATGCGGACGCGCTCCGCGACAGCGGACAGCGTCGCCGCGAGGTCATCCTCGACGGCCCCGATGGTGCTCATGCGGTGGACCTCCCGCCCCCAGCGTAGAGGGCGGGCCCCCGCCGCTCAGTCGGCGCGCGCCACCGTGCGGTCGAGGAACGCGTGGATCGTCGCGTGCAGTGCGGCGGTCGAGGCCGCGTCGATCGCTCCGGAGTGACCGCCCTCGATGGGCTCAAGGTAGTGCACCTCGGCATCCGTCTCGTCCGCCAACCGTGCCGCCATCTTGCGCGCCTGCACGGGGCCGACCCGGTCGTCGCTCGCGGCCGCATAGATGAGGGATGCCGGGTACCGCCGCCCCGGCTCGATGAGGTGATACGGCGAGAAGGTCTTCACGAACTCCCACTCGGCCGGGTCGTCGGGGTCGCCGTACTCCGCGATCCAACTGGCACCGGCCGACAGCTGCGTGTACCGCCTCATGTCGAGGAGGGGCACGCCGCAGACGATCGCCCCGAAGTCGCCGGGGTACTGGGTCAGCATGTTGCCGACGAGCAGACCGCCGTTGCTGCGGCCGTGGCAGGCGATGCGGTCGGGGGTCGAGACGCCGCGTGCGACGAGGTCGCGCGAGACGGCGGCGAAGTCCTCGTATGCGCGGTGGCGGTTCTCGCGCAGGGCGGCCAGGTGCCACTCGGGTCCGAACTCCCCGCCGCCGCGGATGTTCGCGACGACGTACACGCGTCCCTCCTCGAGCCAGGCGGGGCCGACGATCGTCGGATACTCCGGGGTGAGCGCGTGCTCGAACCCGCCGTAGCCGTTCATGAGGACGGGGAGAGTGCCGGAGCGCTCCCGCGGACCGACCTCGAAGTACGGCACGCGTGTGCCGTCGGCCGACGTCGCCCAGTGCTGCTCCGCGACGAGTCCGGACGCGTCGAAGGTGGGGCGGCTGCGGTCGACGACGCGGGGCTCGGCGCCGGGAGTGATCACCAGGAGCGTCGGGGGAGTGAGGAAGCCGCGAGCGACCACCCACAGCTCGTCGTCCTCGTCGTCGTCGGCGGTGGCGACGCTCGCGCTGAAGAGATCGGCGTCGCCGAGGCCCAGGTCGATGTCGGCCCCGGTCAGCGTCTCGGGATCGAGCGACACGAGCCGGCTCTGCACGCGGTCGAGGATGGTGAGGACCAGGCGCGTGCGGGTCCAGGTCCACGTCTCGAGCACCGCCGTGTCGCTCGGGGCGAAGGCGACGCGCAGGTCCGACCCGTCGCCCTCCGTGACGGTCTCGAGCGGACCGATGAGGAGGGTGCCCGACGGATGCGTCGTGTCGCCGATGCGCCACGGGGTCGTGGTCCGCACGGTGACGAGGTCACCGTGCACATCGACGTTCGCGTCCTGCGGCACGGCGATCAGACGCGGCTCGCCGCCGTCCCAGACCCACGATTCGGAGTGGAAGAAGTCGTGCGCGATGACCACGATCGGCGTCGCCGTACCGCCGGTGCGGTCGACGTGCGCGAACACGCCGACGTCCGAGGCGACACCCGTCACGATGGGCGGCGCGTCCGCGAGCGACTCGCCCCGTCGCCAGGCGCGGGCGCTGATCGGATACCCCGAGTCGGTCACGCCGCCGCCGTGCAGTGCGGTGGCGACGAGCAGGGTGTCGCGGTCGACCCACGCGATCATCGTCTTCTCGGCGTCGAGGGCGAACGGGGTGTCGTCGACGAAACGACGTGCGTCGAGGTCGAACTCGCGCACGACGGTGGCGTCGCCGCCGTCGGGGCTCAGCCGCACGAGCGCCCGCCCGCTGCCCGCAGGTCCGTGAGCCGCGCCCGCGAACGCCCACGCCACGCCTTCCTCGCGGCCGAGCGCGTCGACGTCGAGCAGCACCTCCCAGGTCGGTTCGCCCGCTGCGAAGGCGGCGCGGGATGTCCGTCGCCACAGGCCGCGGGGGTTCGCGGCATCCCGCCACAGGTCGTACATGAGATCGCCGTGGCGGCTCGGGACGACGAGTCGATCGGGGTCCTGAAGGATGCCTGTCAGGCGGCGCTCGAGCGCGGTGCGGGTGTCGCCCGAGAAGGCCGCCTCGGTCTCGGCGGTCCGTTCGGCTGCCCAGGCGCGGGCCTCGGGTCCGTCGATCTCCTCCAACCAGAGGAACGGGTCGGCGGGCTCGGGGGCGGTCTCGTGGGCGCTCATGTCGCCAGCCTAAGGCCGTCTCCGACGTGGGCGTTCGCCGTGCGAGAACCGTTGGCACTCGGTGGGTCAGAGTGCTAATCTGAACGTACTTGAGCCGCAGGGGCTCAACTTTAAGACCACATCACCGAAGGAGAGAATCATGGCAACCTACGACCCGTTCCGTGACATCGACCGCCTGGCGTCGACCCTCTTCGACACGCGCCGCGGCCCGCGACGGATGCCGATGGACCTGTTCCGCGACGGCGACCACTACGTCCTGAACGCCGACCTGCCGGGCATCGACCCGGGCTCGGTCGACATCGACGTGGACGGCCAGCTGCTCACCATCCGCGCCGAGCGCACCGTGGGGGCGGCCGACGGGGTGAAGTGGATCACGCGCGAGCGTGAGACCGCGAGCTTCCTGCGCCAGCTGAACCTCGGCCAGGGCATCGACACCGACGCCATCACGGCGACCTACAGCAACGGTGTGCTCACCGTCACCATCCCGGTGAGCGAGAAGGCCAAGCCACGCAAGGTCGAGGTGGTCGCCGACGGTTCGGCCCCGACCATCTCCGCCCGCGAGAGCGATCCGCAGCCGATCGACCAGTGATCACCGCGGCATCCTCGCATTGACGCGAATCGCCCCGCATCCCGTCTCGGATGCGGGGCGATTCGCGTGCGTCACACGCCGCGGAGGCGCGCGGTCAGCTTCTCGAGCTGTGCGAGTTCGTCGTCGGTGAGGACCGACATCCGTTCGGCGATCGTCCGGCCGTGGACCGTCGCCAGCCGACGGAACATCGTCGCGCCCTTGTCGGTCGCGCGGAGGATCGCGCCGCGGCCGTCCTGCGGGTCGGGCTGCTTGGAGACGAGCCCGCGTGCCACCATCCGGTCGACCAGCCGCGAGACGCTGGGCTGGCTGATGAGCATGTTGGCGGTCACGTCGCGCAGGCGTGCGGTGTGCTCATCGCAGCGGGTCACCGTCAGCAGGACGTCGTACTCGGCACCGGACAGCTGATCGTCGTCGAAGTCCCGGGAGATCTCGGCCATGACCTCGTGCTGCGCGCGGAAGAGGCTCTCCCACGCGGCGATGGCGAGGCGTCGATCGGTCATGGCGTCAACTGTATCGCCGCGGGCAGACGCGCCGAGCGCCGATGGTCGCCTCGGCTTCACCGCGCCGTCACGCTCCGTTCGCACGCTCAGGAGAGCATTCTCATGAACTGTGTTGTCGCTATGTCCTGACAAACCCGCATGTCATCGATAGTCTGCGACGACTCCCGCAACCGATGGAAGTGAGGCGCGCCCGTGAGCGTGAAGAAACAGACAAGACGAGCAGGCAGCCGGACTCGCGGCGCGATCGGGGGCCTCGGCATCCTCGTCGCGTGCACTCTGGCAGCCGTCCCCGCCTTCGCGGCGGACGGATTCACCGAGGCGCAGAAGACGGCGACCTACTCGTCGGACGCGACCGCCTCGACGGGCGATTCGAGCGCTCCCAGCGCCGACAACTGGTCGGTCCGGATGATGGATGTCTTCCAGAACCTCCGCACCGACCGCGGCCCGGGCGGCAATGCGGCCGTCATGGACTACAACGACGAGCTGACGAGCGAGATCAACCGGACGGCCTCGAAGGCGCAGGTCCAGCGGGCCATCGTCGACCAGTACCAGGACATGTCCGTCAGCATGGGCGACGCGTTCGGGAAGAAGCTCGGCGCGATCTACGCCGACGCCATCGCCGACGGCGAACTGCCCAAGGTGACCTGGCTGCTCAACAAGGAGGGCGGCAAGCTCGGCTCGACCTCGTCGACGAACCCGCCCAAGAACTACTTCGACTACGACCGGCCGTACATCCGTCTCGACAAGACGGAGGACCTCGTCTATCGCGACAAGGAAGGCGGCGACGCGTGGGGTTCCACGAGCGGCTCCTTCCCGTCGGGCCACACGTCGCAGGCGTACTGGCAGGGCACGGCGCTCGCCGAGATGCTGCCCCAGCTCGCGCCGCAGATCCTCGCCCGCACGGCCGAGGCCGGCAACAACCGCGTCGTGATGGCTGCGCACTACCCGCTCGACGTCATCAGCGGCCGCATGATGGGCCAGAAGATCATCGCGCTCCGCCTCGCCGACCCGGCCATGCGCGCGCTCGTCGACGAAGCCGCCGACGAACTGCGCGGCGTTCTGGAGCGCGGCTGCGGCGACACCCTCGAGAACTGCATTAAGAAGGACGTCCCGTACCTGCCGACCGACAAGGCGCTCGCGTACTACGAGGAGCACCTCGGGTACGGCTTCCCCGACATCGGCCCCAAGGGTGAGAAGGTCGTGGTGCCCGCGGGAGCCGAGGAGCTGCTCGTCTCGTCCCACCCCGACCTGACGCCGGCGCAGCGTCGACAGGTGCTCGCGCTGACCGCCGAGGACTCCGGTAACCCCCTCGACGTGGGTGAGCAGGAGAGCTGGCAGCGGATGAACCTCGCGGCGGCTATGGCCGCGAAGGTCACCGTGAAGGCGGACGGCTCGGTCGTGATCGGCGACGGAAGCGTCGAGCCCACCCCGCAGCCCCAGCCGAGCCCGGGCCCGCAGCCCGAGCCCACCCCGGCCCCGCAGCCGACCCCGGCTCCCACCGCTGAGCCCACTCCCGCGCCCGCACCGACCGGTTCGCCCGAGCCGACCCCCGCTCCCCAGCCGACGCTCCCGTCGACCGGCGGTGCCCCTGGTGCTCCGGTCGCGAACGGTGACGACCTGCCGGCTGCGGCAGAGGGCGGCATCCAAGCGTCCGTCCGCGGCGACCGCGTCGTCGTCTCGGGGCTGACGGCCGGGAAGCGGTACTCCGGGTTCCTGTACTCGACGCCGACGGCGCTCGGACAGGTGACGGCGGATGCCGCCGGTGCCGCGAGCTTCGCGCTGCCGAACGACGTCGAGCCCGGCGCCCATCGGGTCGCCGTCGTCGACGAGTCCGGCGATCTCGTCGGATGGGCCGCGGTGACCGTCTCGAGCGGTGCGGTCGCGGCGGCTGACGGCGACGAGCTGGCGTCGACCGGTGGTCAGGCTGGGCCGCTGTGGGTCGCGGGCAGTGCCGGTGCGGCGCTTCTCGCGCTCGGGACGGTGCTCGTGATGCGCCGCCGCCGGAGCGAGACCGCCTGACGGGTGACGCAGTAAGGGCCGGCTGGAGAGGCATCCAGCCGGCCCTTGTCCCTTTGCACCAAGAGTGTCCTGCAATCACATGTCGGTAGCTGCCACAGCAAAACATCTACCGTGCAATGACTGTATAACGGCGAGATAACGGTGGCAAGGAATTCCTGTTATCAATTTGTGATGAGCAAGCTCGGTGTCCGGTGTGGCCCTCACCGCGCCGCGGCGGCGGTCGTCCGCTGCTGCCCGATCGCCCACACATAGGGGGCGGGCGTGCCGTTGATCGCCCAGTCGCCGACGATGCGTTGCTTGAAGATGACGGGGTTGTGCGACGACACGGCGCGGGCGTTGCGCCAGAAGCGGTCGAGGCGCTTCGTTTCGGAGACGGCCGACGCGCTGAGCGCGTTGAGCACGGTACTCGTCGCCTCGAGGGAGAGGGACGTGAGGACGATCTGTCCCTGGGCGGACTCGATCTCGGCGCGCTGATTGGCGCGTTCCTCGGCCTCGGGATCGCTCGCGAAGCGCGCCACGTAGGCGTCCTGCGCGGATTCGGCCGCCCGCACCGCGACCGCCCGGGCAGCGAACCCCTGCGCCGTCGCCACCCCGACGGTCTGCTGCACGAGCGGATCCTCTGACCAGGTCCCGGCGGAGCCGTGGCTGAAGACACGCGTGCGGGCGCGGGCGTGTGCCGCGACCTCCCGCGCCGCGCCCGCGACGAGGCCGGCCTGCGTGGCGAGGTGGACGAGCTGGTAGAAGGCCGTCTGGTAGCGGAAGCGATCGGCGAAGACGGTGATGTCATCGGGGTCGACGCGGGCGTCCTCGAGGATCGTCGTGCCGCTGCCGGTCGTGCGCTGCCCGAAGCCGTCCCAGTCGTCGTGGACGGTCACGCCGGGTTGATCGGCGCGCACGATCGCGATCACGGGGACGCCGTCGTGCTCTGCGTACACGTCGAGCCAGTCGGCGAAGATGCTCCCGGTGCTGTAGAACTTGGTGCCGTTGACGACGAGGTCGTCGCCGCGACGGGTGACCTTCGTGTTGACGTCGCCGACCTTCACCTCGCCGATCTCGGTCCAGGCGTTCCCGGCGATCTCGCCCGAGACGAAGCGCGTGAACCAGGCCGACTGGTCGACGGTCGCGTGCTGGTTGAGGCGGTCCTCGACGTAGGCGAAGTGGCCCCGCAGCGCCTGCGGGATGTTGGAGTCGGCGGCAGCGAGCTCGGTGAGCAGCTCGATCAGCTGGGGGAGGGATGCCCCTGACCCGCCGTACGCACGCGGGACACGGACGGCGCCGAACCCGGCATCGGTGAGCAGCCGGATCTCCTCGCGCGGCAGCCGACGGTCGTTCTCGCGGTCCACCGCGCTGTCGGCGATCTGCGCGAACAACGGCCGGAACCGCGCCGCGAGCGTCTCGTAGTCGGTGCCGAGCGAGAGCTCGTCGTGGAGTGCGGGGTCGTGATGCCGGGTCATGTCGTCGCCTCTCAGCAGTGGGGGTCGTGGTCGTCGCACCCTTGCTACTCGTCGAATCCGCGCGGGGCGCGTTTGTGACGTGAATCGCGGCATCCCGTCGTCACGGGCCGACACACACCGTCACGCCCCGACACACGCGTTCACATCGATTGACACTGCCCGGCGCCCGGGCGGAAGGTTCCGGGGAACCCATCCGATCGCGTCGCCCGACCGCGTCGCCAGCCCAGGGAGAACACCATGACCGAGCAGACCTCCTCGTTCGACCCGGCCTCGACCCACGAGCCGCTGAAGTTCGCGTACTGGGTGCCCAACGTGAGCGGCGGCCTCGTGGTCTCGAACATCGAGCAGCGGACGTCGTGGGACTACGACTACAACGTGAAGCTCGCTCAGACGGCCGAGCGCGTCGGGTTCGAGTACGCCCTCAGCCAGGTGCGGTACCTGTCGAGCTACGGCGCGGCGCAGCAGCACGAGTCGACGTCGATCAGCCTCGCCCTGCTCCTCGCGACCGAGAAGCTGAAGGTCATCGCGGCCGTCCACCCGGGGCTCTGGGAGCCGGCCGTGCTGGCCAAGTTCATCCTCACGGCCGACCAGTTCTCGAAGGGCCGCGCGGCCGTCAACGTCGTCTCGGGCTGGTTCAAGGACGAGTACACGAAGCTCGGCCTCCCGTGGCTCGAGCACGACGAGCGCTACCGCCGCTCCGCCGAGTTCATCGAGGTGCTGCGAAAGCTCTGGACCGAGGAGAACGTGCAGTTCCACGGCGACTTCTATCGCGTGAACGACTTCACGCTGCGCCCCGGCCCCTACCCGGTGCCCGGCCGCCCGCATCCGGACATCTTCCAGGGCGGCAACTCGACGGCCGCGCGCTTCAATGGCGGCGCTCATGCCGACTGGTACTTCTCGAACGGCAAGGACTTCGACGGGTTCACCGAGCAGTACGACGACGTCACCCGGGTCGCCGCTGAGCACGGGCGCACCGTGCGGTTCGGTCTGAACGGGTTCGCGATCGTCCGCGACACTGAGGCGGAAGCACGTGAGCAATTGCGCGAGATCATCGCGCAGGCCGATCCGGCGTCCGTCGAAGGCTTCCGCAAGTCGGTGCAGCAGGCCGGGGCATCCACCGCGGACCGCAAGGGGATGTGGGCCGACTCCTCGTTCGAGGACCTCGTGCAGTACAACGACGGCTTCCGCACCCAGCTGTTCGGTCCGCCCGAGCAGGTCGCCGAGCGCATCATCGCCTACAAGAAGCGTGGGGTGGACCTGTTCCTGCTCGGCTTCCTGCACTTCCAGGAGGAGCTCGAGGCGTTCGGTGAGAAGGTCATCCCGATCGTCCGCGAGCTGGAGGCCGACCTCGCCCGCACCGGCGACCCGATCGGCGTCGCCCGCTGATCAGGGGCGGATGAGGACCTTCAGCGCCTCCCTCGAATCCATCAGGCGGTAGCCCTCGGCGATGTCGTCGAGGGGGAGCTCGCGGTCGAAGACCTTGCCCGGCTCGATGGTGCCGTCGAGCACCTGGGGGATGGCGCCCTCGAGGTAGGCGCGGACGGTGGCCGGCCCGCCGGTGAGGGTCGCGTTCTTGCCGAACAGCGAGGTGAACCCGACCGCGGCATCCTCGTACTGGGGGACGCCGACGCGCGAGATGACGCCGCCGGGGCGGACGATGCCGTAAGCCTGCTCGTATGCCGGCATGTGGCCGACCGCCTCGAGGACGACATGGGCGCCCTCGCCGCCGGTGATCTTGAGCACCTTCGCGACGCCGTCCTCGCCGCGCTCGGCGACGACGTGTGTCGCCCCGAACTCGCGGCCGAGGTCGGTGCGGGCGGTGTGCCGGCCCATCAGGATGATGGTCTCGGCGCCGAGCTGCCGCGCAGCCAGCACGGCGGAGAGGCCCACCGCTCCGTCGCCGATCACCGCGACGGTCTTGCCCGCCTCGACGCCGCCGCGGATAGCCGCGTGGTAGCCGGTGAGGTAGACGTCGGACAGCGTCAGCAGCGACGGCATGAGCGCCTCGTCGGTGCCGGCCGGGATGGCGACGGCGGTGCCGTCGGCGTACGGCACCCGCAGCTTCTCGGCTTGGGTGGCGGATGCGGCGCCGTCGAAGAAGCCCCCATGGATGCAGGAGGTCGTGATCCCGTCGCGGCAGAACGTGCAGGTGCCGTCGGACCAGGCGAAGGGGACGATGACGGTGTCGCCGACCCGGAGGGTCGTCACGTCCTCGCCGATCCGCTCCACCACGCCGACGGCCTCGTGCCCCATGCGGCGTCCCTCGGGGGTGTCCTCGAGGTCGTGATACGGGTGCAGGTCGGAGCCGCAGACGCACGCGTAGGTGACGCGGATGATCGCGTCCGTGGGCGCTTCGAGGGTGGGCTCGGGTACGTCGATGACGCGGACGTCGCCCGCGGAGTACATGAGGGTTGCGCGCATGACTTCTGTTCCTTGTCTCAGTGGTCAGTCGATGATCTCGACGGTGACGGGTCCGCCCACGAGGAGCGCCAGTTGTTCTTCGGTGGCGTCGAAGGTGCCGATGTGGAGCGTGTCGTCGGAGTACTCGATCCCGGAGGCGTCGTAGTAGAACCCGAGGTTCCCCCAGGGCGTGTAGTAGATGAGGTCGCCGTCCTCCGGGTCGGAGCCCGGTGATCCCTGCCAGGCGAGTTCGCGGGGCAGGGAGGCGATCTTCTCCCGGCTGTTCAGGTCCTCGAACGACAGCTCGGCCGGGAGGAGGGATAGGAGATCGCGCACCGCCGGGCTGTCCTCGCCGATCGTGACGTCGATCGTGGTGCGGTCGGACGAGAACCGGATGCGCGTCCCCACGACCTCCGCCGGAACGGATGCCGAGGCCGAGGGCGTGTCCGGGCGGGTCGCCGCGGGCTGCGGAGTGGGTTCGGCGGCGCAGCCGCCCAGCAGGGCCACGCCGAGCAGCCCGAAGCCGACAGCTGCCCTGCGGCGCGGCATCCGTCCGCGGGGGTCGCCGATCACGAGGCACTCCCGACCTGCGGGGAGCGGACCGCCGATGCGGTGCGTCCGCGGGCGAGGAACAGGAAGGAGGCGCCCGCGAGGAGGACGGAGACCGTTGTGACGATGCCGAGCGGCAGGATGCTGAGGGCACCGGCGACCCCGACCAGCGGAGCCGCGATCCCCCCGAACCCGAACCTCACCATCCCGAGGAGGGATGAGGCCGTGCCCGCCATCCGCGGATAGTCGGCGAGGGCGAGGGTCGTCGCCGGGGGAGACGAGATCGCGACCCCGCCCGCCAGGAGGAACAGCGACACGATGACGACCCACAGGGGAAGGACGGTGAGGCCGGCGACGAGGAGTCCGATCGCGCCGACACCTGACGTCAGGACGCCGGCGGTCAGGGTGCCGGGAATGCTCCACCGCTCGGCGGAGCGCCCGGCGAGGTGTCCCAGGGTCATGAAGCCCGCCGAGTTCAGCCCGAAAGCGAGCGCGTAGCCGAGCGGGGACAGCCCGTAGACGTCCTGCAGGACGAAGGTCGATCCGGCGAGGTAGGCGAACAGGGCGGCGTAGAGGAACCCCTGGTTCAGGACGGCCCCGACGAATGCCCGGTCCCGCAGGAGCGTCCGGAAGTCGGCGACGGTGTGCGCGAAGCCGCCGGCGGTCCGCTCCTCGGGTGCCAGCGTCTCGGGGAACATCCGCAGCGTGACGACCAGGATGGCCGCCCCGATCGCGGCGAGGAAGACGAACAGGCCGCGCCAGTCCGTGACCGCGTCGAGGAGTCCGCCGAGGAGGGGCCCGATGATCGCGGCGAGGCCGCCGACGACCGTCAGGCGCCCGTAGAACCGGATCAACGCGCCGCCCGTGTACACATCGCGGCCCGCGGCCTGCGAGATGACGATGCCGACCCCGCCGGCCAGCCCCTGCACGAACCGGGCCGCGATCAGCAGTTCGACCGTTGGGCTCAGCGCGCACACCGCCGACATCAGGATGTACGCGGCGATGCCGACGAGCAGGATGCCGCGGCGTCCGAACCGGTCCGAGAGGGGGCCCGCGATCAGCTGGCCGGCGGCGAGCCCGATCAGGCAGGCGGTGACGGTGAGCTGAGCCACGGAGGTGACGGCGTCGAGCTCCGCCGTCAGCGCGGGGAGGGCCGGGAGGTAGAGGTCCATCGAGATCGGGCCGAACACGGTCAGCAGCAGGAGCAGGGTCGGCAGCGCCCTCCGGGAGCCGGTGCGTTGCGTGAGAGCGGATGCGGTCATGTCCTTCAGCGTCGTCGCGCTCGGGCGCGGGCGGGAGTCCCTGCCGGAAGGTGTACCGAGAGGGCATCCCTGATCCGGCTCGGCCGATCTAGCCTGTGGGCATGGACAATCGAGCCGAGGTCCGTGAGTTCCTCATGACGCGTCGGGCACGCGTGACGCCGGATGCGGCGGGGATCCCCGCGGGACCGGGCCGAAGGGTCGAGGGGCTCCGGCGCAGCGAGGTCGCTGCCCTCGCCGGCGTGAGCGTGGAGTACTACGCCAAGCTCGAACGGGGAGCGATCGCGGGCGCGTCCGGTGCGGTGCTGGAGTCCCTGTCCCGCGCCTTGCACCTCTCCGACGCCGAGCACGCGCACCTTCTCGACCTCGCACGCAACGCCGACGGGATTCCCGCCTCGGGGCGCCACCGTCGTCGCGCCTCGAAGTCGGGGCCGGTCCGTCCGAGCCTCGAGTGGGCGCTGTCGTCGATCACGGATGCGGTGGCCGTCGTGCGCGACCAGCGTCAGGACCTGATCGCGTTCAACGATCTCGGCCGAGCCTTCTACTCGCCTCTCATCGGTGACGGCGGACGCGTCCCGAACTTCGCACGCTTCCAGTTCCTCGATCCCGTCGCGCGGGACTTCTATCCGGACTGGGATCTGTTCGCGGACATGTGCGTCGCCGTCATCCGCGCGGAGGCCGGCCGCGACCCGCACGACAAGGGCATCCAGGATCTCGTCGGCGAACTGTCGACCCGCAGCGACGAGTTCCGGAAGCTGTGGGCCGCCCACAACGTCCGGGCCCACGGTTCCGGGAAGAAGCGCTTCCGGCATCCCGCGGTCGGCGAACTCACCCTCGTGTACGAGGAGCTCGCCGTCACCGCCGAGCCCGGTCGTGTCCTGTTGATCTACAGCGCCGAGCCCGGCTCACCCTCGGCGGAGCGGTTGGGGCTGCTCGGGTCGTTGGCGGCGGACGATCGCTCCCGCGTCAGCCCGCCGGCGGGCTGACGCGGGCATCAGATCAGCTCCGGTACACCTGCACGACCGACGGTCGAGGCGCGTTGGGGATGTCGCCCCGTCGCGTCGAGCCGTAGTCGGGGAACAGCGAGGTGGGAGCTGCGACGGTGCCGTTCTCCCCGGGATGCTGCACCGCGACGAACACCAGCTGTTCCCGCGCGTGGATCACGGGGCCGCACGTCTCCGCCTCGCGGGGCACGGCGAGGAACTGCTCCACGTGGCCGCGCTCCCGTCCGGTGAGCGGGACCCGGAACAGGCCGTCGTTGAACCCGATCGTGCTCGGGGCGCCGTCGGTCGAGATCCAGAGGTTGCCGTCCTCGTCGAACGCGAGGTTGTCGGGGCAGGAGATCGGCGACACCTTGTCCTTCGGGTAGCCCGCGAAGTAGGTGCTCGGGTCGGACGGGTTGCCGCACTGCAGCAGGATGCTCCAGCCGAACGACGTGCCCGCCTGACCGTGGCGCTCGGTGATCTCGAGCACGTGACCGAAGCGGTTGCCGGTGCGGGGGTTCGCCTCATCCACCATCGAGGTCTTGCCCCGGTCGGAGTTGTTCGTCAGGGCGACGTAGATCTTGCCGGTGCGGAGGCTCGGCTGCACGTCCTCGGGGCGGTCCATCTTCGTCGCGCCCATCTTGTCGGCGGCGAGGCGCGTGTAGACGAGGACCTCGTCGATCGTCATGCCGGGCACGACGCTCTTGCCGTGCCGGGTCAGCGCGATCCACTCGCCCGTGCCGTCGAAGGCGCCGTCGGAGGGAAGCTTCCCGGATCCGTCGATCTGGCTCGCGGGGGAGTCGCCGCGGAAGCGCGCGACGTACAGGTCGCCCTCCGAGAGCAGCGACATGTTCTTCTTGCGTGACGAGCTGATGCGGTTCTTCGACACGAACTTGTAGAGGTAGTCGTTGCGCTCGTCGTCGCCCATGTAGGCCACGACGCGGCGGTCCTCCGCGACGATGACGTTCGCGCCCTCGTGCTTGAACCGACCCATCGCGGTGTGCTTCTTGGGTGTCGAGGTGGGGTCGTCCGGGTCGATCTCGACGATGTACCCGAAGCGGTTGGGTTCGTTGACGTAGCCGGGGTCGAACGAGTTGAACCGCGGGTCGTAGGCCTCCCAGCCGGTCGAGGTCGTCCGCGAGGCGCTCGCCTGGTAGCGCTTCTGGCCGGCGGTGTCGGCGGCCCACGCGAAGTAGCCGTTGAAGTTCTCCTCGCCCGAGAGGATCGTGCCCCACGGGGTCGTGCCGCCCGAGCAGTTGCCGAGCGTGCCGTGGACCCAACGGCCCTCGGGGTCGGCGGCGGTCTTCACCAGGTCGGAGCCGGCGGCGGGGCCGGTCAGTTCGAACACGGTCTCGACCGTGATGCGCCGGTTGCGGCGGCCGTCGACGACGTAGCGCCACGGTGTGCCGCGGCGACGGCGCGTGATCTCGACGACAGACATGCCCTGGGCCGCCTTGAACACCTCACCGCGACGGCGGAGCTCGGCGGCATCCGTCGACGGCGGGAACATGATGTTCGGGTTCACGTACTCGTGGTTGTTGACGAGGACGCCGGTCTTGCCGGAGCGGTCGGCGAGGATGTCGAGGTAGTCGCTGTTGTAGCCGAACTGGCGCTCCTGCGCTGCGCGGCTCTGCCCGTCGAGCGAGAACGTCGGCGCGTCCGAGAACAGCGGGTCGCCCCAGCGGATGATCGGCGACCACGTGTAGCCCTTCGGGACCGTGAGCGCGTCGACGGTTGCCGGGACCGGAGCGATCGGCTGGAACGGCAGACTGTGGTGGTTCCAGCCCCAGTGGGACTCGACCGCCCCGCCCGTCGTGGCGGCGGATGCGGCCTGGGGGGTGAGGACGCCGAACGCGTCCGTCGCGACCACGACGGCGCCCGCGGCCGCGGCGCCGATGAGCATGCGGCGCGAGAGAGCGAGCTCGGCGATGCTGCGGAACGTCGGGTTGTCCGACCCGTTGCATTCGGGGCCGAGGCACGCGTTCGCGCACTTGAACTGGCAGGTCACGGCGGAGCGCTTTCCGACGGCGTGAGCCGCGAGGGGAAGCGTCGTGCGGGTGGTGGGGGGGTCCACAGTGGTCACAGGGGGGTCCTCTCGTGCAGATCCGTTCCAGGATCCGTCGGCGTTCCTGCGACGGGGTGAATCACCGGTGAACAGCGCGTGACGGTCCTCGGATGCCACGATGAGGGCGTGCCCCGCTCATTCCGAACCCTTTCGAAGCTCCGCCCCGGCGACCGCGTCGCCGTGCTCTCGCGGTCGTTCGCGGCCCCCGGCTTCGCCCCCGCGGTGCACGAGCAGGCGCTCCGCCGCATCCGCGACGAACTCGGGCTCGAGCCGGTCGAATATCCGACGACGCGGATGCTGGGGGCCGACCCGCGCGCCCGCGCCACCGACGTCGAGGCCGCGCTCGCGGCATCCGACGTCCGTGCCGTCTTCGCGAGCATCGGCGGGGACGACCAGATCACGGTCGTGCCGCATGTCGACCTCGCGGGTGCGCTCGCCGACCCGAAGCCGTTCGTCGGGTACAGCGACAACACGCACCTGCTGAACGCCCTCTGGCAGGCGGGCGTGCCCGGCTTCTACGGCGGGTCGACGCAGGTGCACATCGGCGCGGGGCCGGGGCTCGACGGCATCCATCTCCAGTCGCTGCGCGCCGCGCTGTTCGACGGCGGCGAGCTCGAGCTGACCGAACCGGGCGAATCCGAGGACACCGGTGTGGACTGGCTCGACCCGCGGGCGCTGATCTCGTACGGCGACCGCGTCCCGACCGAGCCGTGGACGTGGTCCGGGCCGGCGCGGGTCGTCGAGGGCCGCACCTGGGGCGGGTGCCTCGACGTGCTCGACGAGATCGGCCTGGCGGGACGGATGCCGGAGCTCGAGGACCTCCGCGGTGGCATCCTCCTGCTGGAGACGAGTGAGGAACTGCCCTCGCCCCGCCTCGTCGCGCGCTGGGTCCGCGCACTGGGCGAGCACGGCGTGCTCGGCGTCGTCGCGGGCGTCGTCGTCGCGCGGCCGCCGGTCAGCTCATTCGGCGACGAACCGGATGCCGAGACCCGCCGCGCGCGCCGTGAGGCGCAGCGTGAGGTGGTCACCGGGCTCGTCGCCCGCTACAACCCCGACGCCGTCGTCTGCGTCGGCGTCCCCTTCGGGCACACGCGTCCGCAGTGGATCGTGCCGTACGGCGGGACGATGCGCCTCGACGGCGTCGAGCGGCGCGTGTTCGCGTCGTACGACTGACCGGGCGGACTCAGCCGGAGGCGACCGCGAAAAGGCCCGCGACCCCCACCGCGTAGAGCACGAGGACCGTCAGCGAATCGACGCCCATCCCCAGTATCCGCCGCGAAGGACGGAAGATGAGCCCGACCACGTAGACCAGGGTCAGCAGGGCAGCGAGGGCGGTGAGGTAGATGTCCGTCGCGCCCGCGCGCGGCAGGACGGCCTGGCCCGAGATGACGGTCGCGACGAGGAAGAGCACCGGAAGGAACGCGTTGCCCCCGAAGATGTCGCTCATCGCGAGGTTGTCGTCGCCCTGCCGGATCGCCTGCAGGCCCGTGGAGATCTCGGGGAGCGAGGTCGCGAGGGCGAGGAACGTGGCGCCGAACAGGACGCCCGAGAGCCCGATGTCCTCGGCGATGGCGTCGCCGGCGCGCTCGAGGACGACACCGGCGCCGAGCGTCGCCGCGGCGGCGACCAGGAAGATCGTGACGACCAGCCATGTCGGCCGGCTCTTGTGGGGGTGCTGCGGCTTCGAGCGGCGGTGTCCGGGGGTGTGCGGCGACGCATCGTCGGCGGTTCCGCTGCCGCTCCAGGGCAGGTGGCGACCGGCGCGCTGCACGAGCAACAGGCCCGCGATCCAGAGCGCGGTGATGAGGACGACGTCCGGCGTGAGGCGCAGGGCGACGAGTCCTTCCGGCAGCTGGCTGCCGGCCACGACGGCCGCGAGCACGGCCACCACGACGAGCCCTTCGAGGACCAGCACGAGGGATGCCGCGCGGTAGGTCAACGGCTTCACCCCGCGGCCCCGGCGGCCGAACGCGTCGAGCACGACGAGGACGACGGTCTGCAGTGCGATGCCACCGAGGATGTTGCCGACCGCCACCCCGAGGTTGCCCGCCGCGGCGGCGCTGACCGTGATGGCGATCTCGGGCAGGTTCGTCGCGACGGCGAGGATGATCAGCCCGCCGAAGGCGCTGCCGATGTGCCAGCGCGCGTCGAGCACGTCGGTGGTCTTCGAGAGTTGGATGCCGGCGACCCAGACGACGGCGGCGGCTGCGACGAAGACGACGACGACCAGCCAGAACGGGAGCGAGTTCACCGCACCAGTGCACACCCGGAGGCGGCCGTCCGCATAGCGGTTGACGGCGCCGGCAGAGCGTCTCCTATGAGGACGGGTCGACGACCAGCGCGTACTCGTTACCCGACCGCGTGCGTTCGACGAGGTCGTGGTCGACGAGGTGCCGCCGGAGGGCGGCGACGTCGTCGGTGAGGGCTTCGAGCCGCTCGTTGATCCCGCGCTCGTCCAGGACCTCGCCGGGGGCGAGGATGCGGGCGGCGAGGAGAATCAGGAGTTCGCGGCGTTCGTCCGGATTCGACGGATACCCGATCAAACGTCCGTCAGGTGAGAGGTAGCGCGCGATGCCCGTCGGCCTCGGCGCGGAAGGCGCGGCGGCCAGGACGCGGGCGAACGCCCCGCCGTCCGCCCGCAGGTCATCCGTGAGCAGCCCGGCGCGCTGCAGCGTCTCGACCACGTGGCGCCGACGCGACGGCGACAGGCCCTCGAGGGCGTCGTCCGCAGTGGCCCCGAGTGTCAGCCGGGCGAACGCCTCGCGAACGCGGTCGTTCGCGAGCGCGGCCACGAGCGGACGCCACTGATCATCGCCCGATCGGTCCATGCCAGCACGCTATCGCGCGGCGGGCAGCCTCAGCATCGCGACCGGCCGCGCCCCCGGCACGCCCTCGATCGGGCTGAGCTCCTCGAACCCGAGGCGTCGGTAGAGGCGACGGTTGTCGGGAGTGGAGGATTCGAGGTACGCGGTCTGTCGGGTGGTGTCGAGGGTGTCGAGCTGCGCCGACAGCAGCGCCCTGCCCACACCTCTGCCGCGCGCCGCGGCGCTCACCCCGATCTCGGCGAGGTACCAGTGCGGGGCGCGCGGACGGTGGCGCGCGAGGCGCGAGAGCAGGGACAGGGCCCGCGGCATCCCGAGCCAGCCGAGCGCCCGCGCGAAGCGGGGGAGCTCCGACGCCTGGCGTGCGAGCGCCCCCCGCTCGGCGTGCGGCCCCTCCCACGCGGCGACGCCGAGGATCGTGCCGTCCGCATCGCGCGCGAGATCGACCGTGCCCGTCGCGTACGGCCCACTGGCGAGCAGGCCGTGGAACAGATCGGTGAGCCGTTCGTGCCGACGCCGCGTGCCCGGCACGACGGCCGCCATGACGGGGTCCTGCGCGAACGCTTCGGCGAGGATCGTGGCGGCGGGAGCGAGGTCGGTGGCGCGGGCGGGGGTCACGCTGATCATGAGATCTCCTCAATTGGTCCGAGTGGATAAAACTAGAATGGATGCCACCACGCGCCGCACGCTCGGAGATCACTGTGAACGACCCGTCACCTCGCCGGACCTATCTCGACGTCGACGATCGCCGTCGCCAGCTGCTCGACGCCGCGGTCGAGGTCATGGTGCACGACGGGGTCGCCGCGCTGTCGCTCCGCAGCGTCGCGCAGCGAGCGGGCGTCGCCCATCGCGTCGTGAGCTACGCCTTCGGGTCGAAGGCCGATCTCGTAACCGCCCTGCTCGAGCGGGAGTCCGGGCTGCTGACGCGCCGGCTGTGGGCCGAGCCGCTCGCACCGCTCCCCCTCGGCGATGCCGTCGCTGCGGCGCTCCACACCTTCGTCGCCGAGCTGCGTCGCGAGCGCGCGCGTCACGAACGTCTCGCCGAACTCACCGCGATGGCCCGCTCATCGGAGGCGCTCGCCGGTGCCGCGCGCGCCGAGACCGAGGCTGTCCGCGGGGAGATCGAGCGGCTCGTCGAGGCGTGGATGGCGTCCCGGGGCGGTGTGCTGACCGCGCCGACGGCGACGCTCGTGGCCGCCCTGCATGCGGCGGCCGAGGGACTCGCCGCGTGGTGGCTCGCGACCGGAGACGACGACCACGTCGACGATGTCATCCGGGTGTTCGCCGCGGGGCTCGCCGGATTCGAACGCGCGTAGCGGACGCACAGCAGACGCATCGAAAAACCGCCCTACGCTGGCGGAACACCGAGGAGGACACACGACGATGACTTCGACACCGCCGGCATCCGATCTGCAGGAACGCCCCTGGCTGGCCGCTTACGCGCCCGGCGTCCCCGCAGACATCGACCCCGTCGACGAGACGCTCGTCGACCTGCTCGACCACTCGGTCGTGCGCTACGGGTCGAAGGTCGCGACCGAGTTCTTCGGCGCTGAAACCACCTACGCCGAACTCGGCGAGCAGGTCTCGCGCGCGGCGAACGCCCTGCGCAAGCTCGGCGTCAGCGCCGGCGACCGCGTCGCGCTCGTCCTCCCGAACTGCCCGCAGCACATCGTCGCGTTCTACGCCGCTCTGCGCATCGGCGCGATCGTCGTCGAGCACAACCCGACCTACACGGCCCGTGAGCTGCGGCACCAGTTCGAGGTGCACGAGGCCGTCGTCGCGATCGTCTGGGACAAGATCGCCGACATGGTCGCCGAGTTCCCGAGCGACATCGCGCCCGCCGCGATCGTCGCCGTCGACATGACCGACGCCCTGCCCTGGGCATCGCGCACCGCCCTGCGCCTGCCCGTCCCCGCCCTCCGCGAGCGACGCGAGGCGCTGACCTCGAAGCCGACCGCGCGGGGGATCATCCGGTGGTCGCAGTTCACGAACGCCCGCCGGCTGCCCCGCAAGTACGCGCGGCCCGTCCTCGACGACACCGCGCTCCTGCAGCTCACGAGCGGGACGACCGGGATGCCGAAGGCCGCCGTCCTCTCGCACCGGAACCTCCGCTCGAACGCGGAGCAGGGGCGCGCGTGGGTGCCGGGGCTGACCGAGGGCGAAGAGACGTTCTACGCCGTCCTCCCGATGTTCCACGCCTACGGGCTGACCCTCTGCCTCACCTTCGCGGTGTCGATCGGGGCACGGATCGTGCTGTTCCCCAAGTTCGACGTCGACCTCGTCGTGGGCGCGTTGAAGAAGTCGCCGCCGACGTTCCTGCCGGGTGTTCCGCCGATCTACGACGCGCTGTCGCGGGCCAGCACCCGCAAGGGCGTCGACCTCTCGACGATCCGCTTCGCGATCTCGGGTGCCATGAGCCTCCCGGTCCCCACCGTGACCCGGTGGGAGGAGGTCACGGGCGGCCTGCTCGTCGAGGGCTACGGCATGACCGAGACCTCGCCGGTCGCCCTCGGCAACCCGATCGGCCCGACGCGCCGCCCGGGCACCGTCGGCGTGCCGTTCCCCAGCACGGACATCCGGGTGGTCGACCCCGACGACCCGAACGTCGACCGTCCCGCCGGTGAGGCGGGCGAGCTCCTCATCCGCGGGCCGCAGGTGTTCCAGGGCTACTGGCGCCGCCCCGAGGAGACCGCCGCGGTCCTCCTCGACGGCGGATGGCTGCGCACCGGCGACATCGTCACCGTCTCGGAGGACGGCTTCGTCACCGTCGTCGACCGCGTCAAGGAGCTCATCATCACGGGCGGGTTCAACGTCAGCCCGAGCGAGGTCGAGCAGGTCCTGACCCTGCACCCCGACGTCGAGTCCGCCGCGGTCGTGGGCGTCCCACGGGCCACCGGCGGCGAGGACGTGGTCGCGGCCGTCGTCATGAAGCCGGGGACGGCGTTCGAGGCATCCGCCCTCAAGGACTTCGCCCGCTCGCACCTCGCCGCCTACAAGGTGCCCCGCAAGGTCGTGCAACTCGACGATCTGCCGCGCTCGCAGATCGGCAAGGTGCTGCGCCGACAGGTGCGGGAGCAGCTGACCGCGGGCTGATCTGTCAAGGGTCGTCGCGCCGGGCGGTGTCGACTGGCAGGGTGGATGCCGCACCCCACCCCGTCGAAGGAGACTCATGTCGCAGCGCACACTCGGACCGTTCACCGTCTCGGCCATCGGACTCGGCGCGATGCCGGTGTCGATGAACGGCAACGGCCTGCCCTCGCACGACGACGCCGTCGCGACGGTGCGCGCGGCGCTCGACGCGGGCGTGACGCTCATCGACACAGCCGACATCTACGCCCCCAGCTGGGACGAGATGGGCCACAACGAGCGGATCGTCGCCGACGCGCTCGCCGGCTGGGACGGCGACCGGTCGTCGATCGTCGTCGCCACGAAGGGCGGCATCACCCGGACGGCCGAGAAGGACTTCGGTCGCGACGGATCGCTCGGCTACCTCCGCAGCGCCGTCCAGAAGTCGCTGAAGAACCTGCAGGTCGAGGTGATCGACCTGTACCAGTACCACCGCCCCGACCGCTGGATGGTCTACGGCGAGGTCATGCAGAACCTCAAGACGCTGCAGAACGAGGGACTCGTCCGCACGGTCGGCATCTCGAACGCCAGCGTCGAGGAGATCCAGATCGCACAGGAGGTCCTCGGTGAGGGGAACCTCACGAGCGTGCAGAACGAGTTCTCCCCGCGGCATCCCGGCAGCTACGGCGAACTCCGGTACTGCGTCGAGAACGGCATCGCCTTCCTGCCGTGGAGCCCGCTCGGCGGCATCGGCGGCGCCGGCTCGATCGGGGAGCGGTTCACGGTGTTCGCCGAGATCGGCCAGGCGCACGGCGTGAGCCCCCAGCAGGTCGTCCTCGCCTGGGAGCTGTCGCTCGGCGAGACCGTCATCCCCATCCCCGGGGCGAGCCGCCCGGCATCCATCACCGACTCGTTCCAGGCGCGCAACCTCGAGCTGTCGGCCGACGAGCTCGCCCGCTGCTCGACCGCCGTCGGCATCGAGGTCTGAGGGGCGTTCGGCCCTGGGGCTCGGTCGCCGTGCCCGATGCAGGTTCAGCGTGCGAAACGGCGGCCGTGGCGGCCCCAAACTACCTCTGGACCTGCACTCGGCCCGTCAGCCGGCGTTGAGCAGGTGCTCTCGTTCGACGATCTCGAGCGAGAGCACCTTGTAGCCCTCGCTGTCGAAGAACACCCGCATGCGGTCGTCGTCGATCGAGACGACGGTGCCGGCGCCCCATTCGCGGTGCGACACCTTCTCGTCGATCTCGAATGCCGATTCTGAGACGGATGCCGGGGCCCGAACGGCGTCGGCTGCCCCCGCCGCGCAGGTGTCGCAGTTGCCGCACGGCTCGTCGAGGTCCTGCCCGAAGTAGCCGAGCAACACCTGCCGCCGGCACCGCCGCGTCTCGGCGTACTCCCGCATCGTCTCGATGCGGGAGCGCTCGATCCGCTCGCGTTCATCGACCCGCTCGAGCGCCGCTTTCACGGCCGCTCGCTCGTCGAGGTTCCGTCGCAGCGACACCCCGGACTTCGACGCGCGCGCCGACCCGGTGTCGATCAGCAGCGTCAGCAGTCCCGTGACTCGCCGCGGTGACAGTCCGGACTCGGTCGCGAGAGCGGACTTCAGGCGCGCCCGTGTCGACATCGCCCTCATAAGGCGGCGGATCTCGGCGGCATCCGGATTCTTCGTCGCGAAGTAGCGGCGCAGCGCGAGGTCCTCGGCGCGGTAGTGCAGCGTGCCGTGGGCCTCGTCGCCGTCGCGGCCGGCGCGGCCGAGCTCTTGGAAGTAGGCGTCGATCGATTCGGGCACGTCGGCATGGATGACGAAGCGCACGTTCTCCTTGTCGATCCCCATGCCGAACGCGCTCGTCGCGACGACCACGTCGAGCTCGTCGCAGAGGAACTGCCGGTGGACCTCCGCCCGCTCCTTCGACGGGAGCCCGGCGTGGTACGCCCGGGCGCGCCTGCCGCGCTCGGTCAGGTCGTCGGCGTACTGCTCCGCCGAGCGTCGCGTCGACGTGTAGAGCAGCCCGGGAACCGGCAGCGAGGCGACCTCGTCGACGACGGCGGCGCGCTTCTCGCGGTCGTCGCCGTGGCGGCGGACGCCGAGGCGGATCGACGGCCGGTCGACGTCGCCGATGTGGATCGACGGATCGTTCAGGCCCAGTCGGGACGCGATCTCCTCGCGGACGGGGGTGGATGCCGTCGCGGTCAGCGCGAGGATCGGTGGCCGCCCGAGCCGCTCGGCGACCTCGCCGAGACCGAGGTAATCGGGACGGAAGTCGTGCCCCCACGAGGCGATGCAGTGCGCCTCGTCGACGGCGAGGAGCGCGATGTCGAGGGTGGCGAGCTCGGCGACGACCTCGTCGCCTGCCAGTTGCTCGGGTGCGAGGAGCACGTAGGTCGCCTCGCCCTCGCGCAGGCGGCGCCACGCCTCGGCGCGGGCCTTCTCGCCCCGCCCGGAGTTGAGGGCCACGGCCTTCGGCGCATCGGGGGCGTGCGCGAGACCGGCGAGCTGGTCCTCCTGCAACGCGATGAGCGGAGACACGACGACGGTGACGCCGGGCCGCAGCGCTGCGGTCACCTGGTAGACGGCGGACTTGCCCGATCCGGTCGCCCAGACGACCATCACGTCGCGCCCGCCGGCAGCGGCCTCGATCGCGTCGAGCTGCGCCGGTCGCAGATGCGTCAGCCCGAACCGCTCGGCGGCGACGCGCTCGACCTCGGCGCGATCGGGGGCGGACGATGCAGAGGTGGAGCGGCGTGGCATCCCTCCACGGTCGTCGACGCCGCAACGTCCGAGGACACCCTTGACACCGGATGCCTCGAGCACCAAGCCTGGCAGGATCCCGCCGCTCCCTGACCGCCGCACAGGAGAGTCGCGTGCCAGGCTCGACTCGTGCAGATCCCGCCGCGACACCTCACCCTCGACCGTGCTGCGCTCGTCGTCATCGACGTGCAGCGCGGCTTCGACGACTCCGCGCACTGGGGCGAGCGCGACAACCCCGAGTGCGAGGCGAACATCGCCGCACTGCTCGAGCGGTGGCGTGAGCGCGGCTGGCCGGTCGTGTTCGTCCGGCACGACTCGACGTCGCCGGTGTCGCCGCTTCGACCCGGCCAGCCGGGCAACGACCTCAAGCCGGAGGTCACCGGCATCCCGGATCTGCTCGTCACGAAGAGCGTGAACTCGTCGTTCCACGGGACGCCCGACCTCGACGCGTGGCTGCGCGCGAACGGGATCGCGCAGATCGTCGTCACGGGCATCTCGACGAACCACTGCTGCGAGACGACGGCCCGCGTGGGTGGCAACCTCGGCTACGACGTGTACTTCGCCCTCGACGCCGCCCACTCGTTCGACCGGACGGCGCCCGACGGCACCGTCGTCACCGCAGCGACGCTCGCGGCGATCACGGCGACGAACCTCGACGGGGAGTTCGCCACCGTCTGCTCGAGCGCCGACCTGCTCCGCTGAACCAGCCCTGTCGCCGCGACGGGGTCCGCGGTTAGCGTGGAGGGATGCCGCAGAACCCCTTCGCCTCGCTCGAGGACTACATCGCCCTGCCCCGCATCGACGCCGTCGCGCTCTCGCCCGACGGCACCCGCGCCGTCCTCACGGTCGCGACCCTGAACAAGGACAAGACCGGATACGACCGGGCGCTGTGGGAGGTCCCGGCGACCGGTGGCGGCACACCCCGTCGGCTGACCCGCTCGGCGAAGGGCGAGCAGGGCGCCGCGTTCACCGCGGACGGCGACCTGCTGTTCGTGAGCGCCCGCCCCGATGCGGAGGGCGACGGCGAGGACGAGGCCGCGCAGCTCTGGCTGCTGCCCGCGAACGGCGGCGATGCGCGAGCGATCACGCGCCTGGCCGGGGGAGTGTCGGGCATCGCGGCCGTCGCGGATGCGGCATCCGTCGCCGTCCTCGCCGCCGACCTGCTGCCGTCGGCGGACACGCTCGAGGCCGACGCGACGCTGCGTGCCGAGCGGAAGAAGCGCAAGCTCTCCGCGATCCTGCACACGACGTACCCGGTCCGCTACTGGGACCACGACCTCGGACCCGCCGAGCCGCACCTGCTCTCGCTCGACATCGACGCGCTCGCCGAGACGATCGGATCGCTCGCCGCTTCGGACACGGCGGAGGACGAACCGGATGCCACGACCCCCTATCCCGCGTCGCTTCCGCGCCCGCGCGACCTGACGCCCGCCCCCGGCCGCACGGCAGACACCGCCGGGACGGCGCTCACCCCCGATGGACGCACGCTCATCGCCGCGATGCGCTTCCCGCAGGGCCGCGCCGAGCGGTTCGCGATCGTCTCGATCGACGTCGCCTCGGGCGCACACACGACCCTGTTCGAGGAGCGGTCGACGTACTTCGAGTCGCCCGCGGTCAGCCACGACGGCCGGTCGATCGCCTACGGGCGGGCGGCGTTCTCGGACCCGACCGGCCCCGCCGATCAGGAGCTCTGGATCGCCGGCATCGACGGCTCGGAGGCGCGCCGGATCGCGGAGGGCTGGGACCGCTGGCCGACCAGCATCGCGTTCGCGCACGACGACACCGCGCTCATCGTGACCGCCGACCAGGACGGGCGAGGCCCCGTCTTCCGCGTGCCGCTCGACGGCGGCGCTCCCGTGCAGCTCACGAGCGACGACCACGCGTACTCGAACGTGTCCGTCGACCGCGCGACGGGCGCGCTCGTGGCGCTCCGCTCGTCGTGGATGGTGCCGCCGCATCCGGTCCGCATCGACCCCGACGGCACCGTGACCGCGCTCGCGACGCCGGCTGCGCTGCCCACGCCCGCCGGAACGATGACAGAGGTCGAGACGACCGCCGAGGACGGCGCCCGGGTGCGCGGCTGGTTGCTCCTGCCCGCGGGGGCGGATGCGGCATCCCCCGCACCTCTCCTGCTCTGGATCCACGGCGGGCCGCTGAATAGCTGGAACGCGTGGAGCTGGCGCTGGAGCCCGCAGCTCGCGCTCGCCCGCGGGTACGCCGTGCTGCTGCCCGACCCGGCACTGTCGACCGGGTACGGCCTCGAGTTCATCGCCCGGGGCTGGAACAGCTGGGGCGAGAAGCCGTACACCGACCTCATGTCGATCACCGACGAGGTCGTCGCCCGCGCGGATATCGACGAGACGAAGACGGCCGCGATGGGCGGCTCGTTCGGCGGGTACATGGCGAACTGGGTCGCCGGTCACACCGACCGCTTCCGCGCCATCGTGACCCACGCGAGCCTGTGGGCCCTCGATCAGTTCGCCGGGACGACCGACGCTTCGTCGTACTGGCAGGAGATCTTCACGCCCGAGGCGATGGTGGAGAACTCACCGCACCGCTACGTGAAGGACATCTCCACACCGCTGCTCGTGATCCACGGCGACCGCGACTACCGAGTGCCGATCGGCGAGAGCCTGCGCCTCTGGTCGGAGCTCAACGAGCACTTCGGCGAAGACGACGGGTCGACCGTGCACCGGTTCCTGTACTTCCCCGATGAGAACCATTGGGTGCTGAAGCCGCAGCACGCCGTCGTCTGGTACGAGACGGTGTTCGGCTTCCTCGGCGAGCACGTGCACGGCACGCCCGCGCCGAAGGTCGCCGGGCTCGGCTGAGGCGAGCCCGGCTGACCTGCGTCAGTGCGCGGCGACCTTCGCGCGTCCGAGCGAGGGCACGAGGACCGGCGTCGCAGTCTTGTACGCCTCGTAGTCGGCGTCGCCTCCCCAGCGCTTGTCGGCCTTCTTCTCGAGAAGCGGGATGCCGCTCACCCGGGTCAGCAGCAGAATCACGAACACGGGCGAGAGCAGGCCGATCCACTGCCAGCCCTCGAAGACCGGTGCGGCGACGATCGCGACGCCGACCCACGCGAGGATCTCGCCGAAGTAGTTGGGGTGGCGGGAGCGCGACCACAGCCCGGTCCGGATGAAGCGGCCCTTGTTGGCGGGGTCCGCCTTGAACGCGTTCTTCTGCAGGTCGGCGACGACCTCGATGAGCATGCCGACGATCCAGATCACGATGCCGATGCCGGCGAACACGTCGAACGAGACGCGGTCCGCGGGCTCGGTCGCCATCGCGATCCACGCCGCGGCGGCCGTGATGCTGACCCAGAGGCCCTGCATGATCCAGACGCGCAGGAACGACAGCGGGTGGACCTTGATGTCGTCGAAGCGGTCGTCGCTGCCGGAGCGGTGGATGCGGATGAAGAGGAACGAGCCGAGGCGGGCCGCCCAGATGATCACCATCGCCGCCAGGGCGAGCGAGCGGGCGTCGGGCGACGGCGACAGGAGGGCGACGCCGAGCGTGACCAGGATGAACGTCGCGCTGCCGGTGGCGTCGAAGAAGCGCTCGGTGCGAGCGATCGCCGACGGGATGTAGACGAGCACCTGCACGGCGAACGCGGCGGCGACGGCGAGGGCGAAGACCGGGATGCCGCCGACGGTCGCGCCTCCCTGGCTGCCCGCGAGCGCGACGAGCGCGCCGATGACGAGCCCGACGACGACGGTGATGACGGCGGAACGGTTCTGCGAAGACATGGTGGCCTTTCGAGGCGGGGGAAGGTCAGCTGTAGAGGGCGGCGACGACGTCGGAGCCGCGCTCGAGGAGGACGCGGCGCTTGATCTTGAGCGTCGGCGTGATGATGGTGGTGTCGGCGAGGTCGGCGGCGATGACCGTGAAGCGGCGCACCTGCTCGCTGCGTGAGACGAGCGCGTTCGCGGCGTCGATGCTCCGCTGGATCCGCGCCCGCAGGCCTTCGTCGGGGATCTCGCGCAGTTGGCCGGCGGCGGGCGCATCGCCCTGGCGGGCGGCCTCGTCGGGATCGAGGACGATGAGCGCGGTGAGGTACGACCGTCCCTCGCCGACCATGACGGCGTGCGAGACGAGCGGGTCCGCCTCGACGGCGAACTCCCACGGGGCGGGGACGACGGTCTTGCCGGTCGAGGTGACGATGACGTCCTTGACCCGGCCGTCGATGATGAGCCGCCCTTCGGCGTCGAAGCGGCCGAGGTCGCCGGTGCGGAAGAACCCGTCGACGAAGGCGTCGGCGTCGTGCGCGGGGTCGCGATAGCCGCGGAAGACGCCGATCCCCTTCGCGAGGATCTCGCCGTCGTCGCCGATCCGGACGGTCGAGCCGGGGAGGGGTCGACCGACCGTGCCTGCACGGATGTCGCCGGGCAGGTTGCCGGTGAGCGGCGCGGTCGTCTCGGTGAGGCCGTAGCCCTCGATGACGGGAACCCCGATGCCGCGGAAGAACAGCGACACCTCGGGGTCGAGCCGCGCACCGCCCGAGAGGATGTAGTCGACCCGTCCGCCCATCACGGCGCGCAGGCGGCGGAAGAACAGGGTCTCGAACAGGCGCTGACGAACGGATGCCGGTGCCCGCCCGTCCGTGCGCTGCTCGGCCGCGCGTCCGCCCGAGACGGCGGTCGCGACAGCGGCGCGCCACACGCGGCCGAGGTGCGCGGCATCCGCCTTCTGCGCGGCGGCTGCCTGGATGCGCTCCAGAACGCGGGGGACGACGACGAGGAACGTCGGCCGGAGGACCGACAGCGTCTCGACGACCGTGCTCGGGTCGCTCAGATGCGCGATGCGCATGCCGTTTGCGAGGCAGATGAGCTGCAGTCCGCGCGCGAGGACGTGCGCGAGCGGAAGGAAGATGATCGTGTTGCCCTGCTCGTGGACGACCTCGCCGTAGGCCGCGGCGATGTTGAGCACCTGGCCGAGGAAGTTCCGGTGCGTGAGCACGGCTCCCTTGGGCTCCCCGGTCGTGCCGGAGGTGTAGACGATGGTCGCGGGTGCGTCGAGGTCGGCCGCCGTGCGGTGGCGCTCGAGGTCGGCATCCGTCACGTCGTCGGCCCGCGAGCGCAGATCGTCGAGGGTCCGGATGCCGCCGGCCACCCGGTCGGCCGGGTCCATCGCGTAGGCGCCCAGGCGTCCCGCGCCGGTCTCGGCGAAGGAGTCGGCGAGGCGGCGGGTCTGGGCTTCGGTTCCGCCGACGCCGAGCACGACGCCGGCGTCGGCGACGATGCCGGCGACCTGGACGGGCGACGACGTCTCGTACACGGGCACGACGACGGCCCCGGCGAACCAGGCGGCGAGGTCGGTGACGGCCCACTCGTAGCGGGTGGAGGCCATGATCGCGAGAGCGTCGCCGGGGGCGACACCCGCGGCGATGAAGCCCTTCGCGAGCCGGCGGACCTCGCCGAGGAATCGGACGGTGGACACCTGCCGCCACGAGCCGTCGCCGGTGGCGACGTCGAACGCGGCGTGGTGGGGAGCCTTCTCGGCACGCTGGACGAGGAGGTCCGTGACGTTGCGATGCCCGTCGACGGGCGCGAGAAGGGGAGTGTGTATCTGCGGCACACAGATGATTCGGAGCCCGAACCGAATCGGATGCCGCTATCTTCCGCGCGAGCGCGAGAGGGTCAGCCTTCCGCGCGAGCGCGAGAGGGTCAGCGCAGGCGCAGGACCGCGTCCCACAGGGCGTCGGCGACGACGCGCTTGGTCCCCGACGCCTGCGACGCGACCTCGTCGGTGGCGTCGACGAAGAGCACGCGGTTCTCGGCCGTCTCGAAGCCCTCCTGCCAGCCGACGCGGTTCACGGCGAGCAGATCGACGCCCTTGCGCGCCCGTTTGCGGATGCCGCGTTCGCGGAGCTCCGCGTCGTCGGCGGCCGTCTCGGCCGCGAAACCGACGATCGTCTGACCCGGATGGCGCGCCCGGACGAGTCCGATGAGGACGTCGGGGTTCTCGACGAGATCGAGGGTGACGGTGCCGTCCTCCTTGCGGATCTTGACGTCCGAGACCTCGGGGACCGAGAAGTCGGCGACCGCGGCGGCCATCACGACGACGTCGGCCTCGGTGCTCGCGGCGCGCATCGCGGCATCCATCTCGACGGCGGTCACGGCACGTTCGACGGCGATCCGCGGGTGGTGGAGGGCCCTGTCGAGCACGCCGTCGTCGACGTGCGCCGCGACGAGGTGGACGTACGCGCCGCGGTCGGCGGCGGCGAGGGCGACGGCCACCCCCTGCTTTCCGCTGGACCGGTTGCCGAGGAAGCGGACGGGGTCGATGGGCTCGCGCGTGCCGCCGGTCGACACCGCGACGCGTAGCTCCGCGAGATCGGATGCCGGGGCTCCGGCGGCAGCGAGGGCAGCCGCGACGATCTCGTCGGGCTCGACCATGCGCCCGGGTCCGCTGTCGCCGCCGGTCAGCAGGCCGTCCGCAGGGCCGACGATGTGCACGCCGCGCGAACGGAGGGTCGCTATGTTGGCCTGCGTCGCGGCGTGGTCCCACATGGCGGTGTGCATGGCGGGTGCGACGACGACGGGCGCGGTCGTGGCGAGGAGGGTGACGCCGAGGAGGTTGTCGGAGATGCCGGCGGCCATCTTGGCGAGCGTGTTCGCGGTCGCCGGCGCGACGATCACGAGATCGGCCTGCGTGCCGAGGGCGACGTGGCGGACCTCGGCGACGTCGTCGTGCACGCTCGTCGTGACAGGATGGCGGCTGATCGCCTCCCACGTGGCGGTCCCGACGAAGCGCAGCGAGTTCTCGGTGGGAACAACGTGCACCTCGTGCCCGTTCGTCACCAGTGCGCGGACCACCTGCACCGTTTTGTACGCGGCGATGCCGCCCGAGACGCCCACGACGACGAACATGGTCCGATCCTCCCACGGGGTCGGACGCGAAAGGCCACCACGATGTGCACCGTGATCGTCCACGTTCCCGAGGACGCCACGGCGGCGATCCGCGTGCTGGCCGTCCGCGACGAGGATCCCGCCCGTGCGTGGGATCCGCTCGGGCCGTGGTGGCCCGACCTTCCCGGGGTGATCGGCGTGCGCGACACCCGCGCGGGCGGCGCATGGCTGGCGGCGGACCCGTCGGCATCCCGCCTCGCCGTCGTGCTCAACCGGGCCGACCTCATCGACGACTCGCTCGCGACCGGCTCGCGCGGGCACATCGTGCTCGACGCTGCGGCCGGGCGAGGGCTGCCCGAGGTGCCGCCGACGCACGGCTTCAACCTGCTGACGGTCACGCTGGGTCGCGCCCGCGTCTCGATGTGGGACGGCGAGTCGGTGCGCGCAGTCGACCTGGCGCCCGGCGTCCACATGATCGCGCACGACGACGTCGACGATCCGAAAACGGCGCGCATCGTCGCGTGGCACGACGCGTTCGCGGCACCGTCGGGCGACGACTGGATCGCGGAGTGGCTCGGCGCGCTCGAGCGCACCACGGCACTGGAACCGACCGACGACCGCGCCATCATCCGCGACAACCGCCCGCACGGCTACCCGACGCTGTCCCTCCTCGTCTGCGCCGCGTCCGTCTCCGCGAGCGGAGCCGAAGTCGTCTACGGCGAGTTCGACGAGCCCGGGGCGTGGAACAGCCTGCAGCTGCGCTGAGCGCGTCGGATGCCGGTGATACCGTCGCGACCATGGTGGAACCGGCATCCGACCCGATCTTCTTCGCCTCGGCGGCGGAGTTCGGCGACTGGCTCGAAGCCCACCACGAGACGGCTGTCGAGGTGTGGACGGTCTTCTACCGGAAGGGCGATCCGCGGTTGGGTCTGACGTGGGCCGACGCGGTTCCCGAGGCGCTGCGTTTCGGCTGGATCGACTCCGTCAGCCGCGGCATCGGCGACGGCGCCCGCGTCCAGCGCTGGACGCCGCGGAAGTCCCGGTCGATCTGGAGCGCCGTCAACATCGCGCACATCGAGCGGCTGCAGGCCGAGGGGCGGATGCACCCCGCGGGAATCGCCGCCTTCGAGCGACGGACCCCCGACCTGTCGGGCGTCTACTCGCACGAGCAGCGGAACGAGCTCACGCCCGAGCAGGCGGCATCCCTCGCCGCGAGCCCGGCCGCCCAAGCGTTCTGGGATGCCGCCACGCCCTCGTATCGCAGGACCGTGGCGCACTGGGTGCAGAGCGCGAAGCGCGAGCAGACCCGCATCGACCGGCTCGCGACGCTCGTCGAGGACTGCGCGGCGGGCAGGCTCGTGCGGTTCCAGCGGTACGGCGAACCGCCGGCGTGGCTGGCCCGCGCCGCCGCGGCGGCCTCAGCTGCGCAGGGTCGCTGAAGCGGCGTCCTCCATGACGAGCGCCGCGTTGAGACCGGCGCCGGCCATCGAGCCCTGGCCCATCGAGAGCGGCACGTTGCCGAACGGGCTCACGACGTTGCCGGCGGCGAACACGCGCGGATGACTCGTCGCCCCGCGCATGTCGACGCGGAGTCCTTCGCCGGGCTCGGTGGATACGGCGAGGTCGAGGTTCGCCGCATAGTCCAGGTGCAGGCGCGGCGTCGGCGCGGTGAACAGCGCGTCGATCGGGTGCGCCGCGCCGTCCGCCGTGAGAGCTGCGGTCACCACGTCGTCGTCGGTCCGGAGCTCCGTGACCGGGCTGTCGACGAGGCGGATGCCGCGCCCCGCCAGGCGTGCGGCGACCGTGTCGTCGACGTCGCCGAGACCCGCGGTGAACGCGGTCACGTCATCGCTCCACTGCCGGACGAGCTCGATCTGGTGCAGGCTCGCGGGCGAGGTGGCGAGCACGCCGAGGCGGCGCCCGGCGACCTCGTAACCGTGGCAGTACGGGCAGTGGATCACGCCGCGGCCCCACTGCTCCCGCAGGCCCGGGACGTCGGGGAGGTCGTCGACGACGCCGGTGGTGAGGACCGCGCCGCGCGCGGCGAGGATGCCGCCGTCGTGCGCCACGGTGAGGTGGTCGCCGGCGTCGTCGATTGAGGTCACGGTCGTCTCGAGGAACTCGACCCCGTACGCCTCCGCCTCGGCCCTGCCGATGCGCAGGAGCTCGGCGGGGGAGCGCCCGTCGTGTCCGAGTACGCCGTGCATGTGCGCGGCGAAGCGGTTGCGGGGAGCGCCGGCGTCGATCACGAGCACGCGGCGGCGCGCGCGCCCGAGCATCTGCGCGGCACTGAGTCCGGCGGTGCCGCCGCCCACGATGACGGCGTCGTAGAGGGTGTCTGTCATGGCTCCACGGTGCCTCGCCGCCCGTCGTGGTGGCAAAGATCTTTGCCGAACTGGCAAACTCGAGGCCATGACGACGGATTTGACCAGAGTGGGGCCGCGGTTGCGGGCGGCACGGCAGCAGCGCGGCTGGACGCTGGCCGACCTCGCGCAGAAGGCGGGGATGTCGATCAGCACGCTGTCCCGCCTCGAGGCGGGGCGGCGACAGGCATCCCTCGAGCTGCTCCTGCCGCTGGTCTCAGTCCTCGACCTGCGTCTCGACGACCTCGTGCGCGGGGAGCCCGTCGACCCGCGGGTGCGCCGCGCGACCGAGCGTCGGCACGGCATGGTCGTCGCGCCGCTGACCCTCGAGCATTCGCCCGTGCAGACCTACAAGATCCGCTACGCCGCGGCATCCACAGCTCCCGCGGCGAAGGTGCACGACGGTGTCGAGTGGTTCTACGTGCTGAGCGGCACGATCCGGCTGCTGCTCGACGGCGAGGAGCATCGGATCGGCGCGGGGGAGGCCGCGGAGTTCGACACGGGCCTGCCGCACAGCATCAGCGCCACCGACGAGGGCCCTGCTGAGGTGGTGAGCATCTTCAGCGCATCGGGCGAGCGCATCCACGTGCACGGCTCGTGACGGTGTCGGCGGGCGGTCGTACGGTGTCGGCATGAGAACCGATGACCTGTTTCTCGAAGCGGATGCCGCGTTGCGCTCCGTCGTCGATCGCATCGAGCCGGCCGACCTGTCGAAGCCGGCCCCGAAGGAGTGGACGTCCACTCCCGATCCCACCTTCCGAGACATCGTCTTCGCCCACGCGTACGACGAGGCGTGGGTCCCCGACGTGCTCGCCGGGAAGTCTCCCGCCGACGGTGACGAGTTCCGGAACGCCGACCTCCTCGGCGACGATCCGATCGCGTCCTACGACCGTCTGAACGACACCGCGACGGCCGCGGTGCGGGAGGGTGTCGCGCCCGGGACGACGTTCCGGTTCCAGTACGGCGATTACTCCGTCGAGGAGGGGTTCGCCCACCTGGCGACGTATCGCGCGTTCCAGGCGTGGCTGATCGCGAAACATCTCGGCATCCCGTTCCGCATGTCTCCCGAGCTCATCGCCGGGCTGAACGAGAACGTCGTCCCGCACGCCGACGAGTGGCGGCAGTGGGGTGTGTTCCCTCCCGCGATCGATCCGCCGGCGGGTGCAGACGACGAGACGCGGCTGCTCTGCGCGGTCGGGTTCTGGGAGGCATGATCGTCAGCGTTCGTGAACCGCGAGGACGTTGCCCGCGGGGTCGCGGAACCACGCGATGGTCGGGCCGTGGCCCCGCATGACGCCCTTCGAGTCGGTGGGCATGTCGTCGTAGATCGCGGTCTGAACGCCCTTGGCGTTGAGGTCGTCGACGGCGGCGTCAACGTCGTCGACGGGGAAGTTCAGGATGGTGAAGCCCGCAGGTTCGTGGTGCGGCTTGCCGTAGACGAGCACCGCGCCGCCTGACGCGAGGTTCAGGTGGAGGAAGCCGCTGTCGAGCGTCGTCACGTCGAGGCCGAGGGTGTCGGCGTAGAACGTGCGCGCCGCATCGAGATCGTCGACCGCGAACCCGCTGTACGCGCCGTCGTTCTGGAACATGGCCGTCTCCTTCGTCCGGGGGGTGCGACCAGGGTGGCGCTCGCGGCGGGGCTTGTCCAGGGGGGAGGGTGCCGGGCCTGTGCGTTCGCGCGGAGATCTGCGCTCGAGCGGAGGTTCTGTGCTCCACACATCCGAGCGAACGCGGCTCTCCGCTCGACGGCAGGGGGCGGACGGTCAGGATCCCGGCGCGGGCTCCGAGGGTGACGAGTAGACCGGGACGGATGCCGGTCGCTCCGACGCGACGGCGAGGAGTGCGGCGATCCCGAGTCCCAGCGTGCGGACGAGGAATCCGATCACGCCGAGCGCCGACGAGAGCCCGACGAACTGGACGGCCGTGGCCTGGTCAGCTCCCGCGACGACCACCAGGCTGAGCGCATCGCAGGCGACCGAGACCGCGAGGGCGATCGCGGGCGCCCACCGCCACGCGCGCGGGGCGACCGCCGCGCGGCCGATCTGCACGACGGCGATGAGGCTCAGGGCGAGCGGAACGAACGTGGACACCTCCCACGGGATGAGCGGGATGGGATCCATGGGGTCCTGGAACAGGCCGACCATCCGCATCGCCAGGGGCCAGAGGGCGACGAGCGCGAGCGTGATCATCCCGAGGGGGCGACGTGCGACGACGCTGTCGCGCGACGAGGTGCCGATCGCGAAGACGAGAACCGCAGCCGCCCAGAGCAGGTCGACGGAGAATGCCAGGACGTCGGTCAGCGACGAGCCCAGCGTGGCACTGAGCAGGATGCCGGCCACCCCGCACGCGATCAGTCCGGCGCCGCCGATGGTCCAGGTGAGTCTGCGTCCGCGCATGCCTGCACGCTACCCGCTGAGTTCGGCGCGCGCTCACGTGGGCTGGTGTCGTCGACCACGCGCCGAAGGTGGAGAGAAGGTGAGCCACTCCTCGTCGACCAGATATCCGAGGCGGTGGTTGGAACGGATAATCGCGGCGTTCTCCGCGGCGCCCCCCGTCCGGAAGACGCCGACGCCCTCGCGGACGAGAGCCAGTATGGATGCCGCTTTCACCGCCGTACCGAGGCCCAACCCGCGGTGCTCTGCGGCCACGACCGTGAACTCGGTCTCAGCGGTCCCGCCGTCGACGTCGACGTAGGTGACCGCGAGAACCCGGCCATCCCCATCGACAACGCCGAAGCCTCGTCTCGTGGGCGACACTCGGGTGGTCGCCTTCGTCAGCGGATGGTGCTGAGTCGCGACACCACCTGGATAGTCGGCCAGCGTCGCCACGTCGAGCAGGAGAACGGCATCAAGATCCGCGTCTCCGATCTCGCGAACGTCGCCGTGCTGGCGACCTCGCTCCACCGCTCCGGAGAGGGCATCGACATCGATGCCCGACGCCGTGACCTGCGCTGCCCACGATCGTGAGACGACAACCCACCCGGCGGCGTCGAGCTCGGCGCACCGCGGGTCGTCGGATTTCACCACTGTCTGTTCCGGCTGCACTCACTCAGTGTGGCCGAAAGCGCCGGTCGGGCGGCGACACCAGCGCCGGAAGCGATGTCGGAACCCCCTTCTAGTCTGGGAGTATGTCCAGTCCTTCCCCGTATGTCGATGAGGTCCCCGAGGGGATCCCGACGACCCTGGACTGGGTTGTGTTGAGCGCGGACATGGCCACGATCCACGCGGCGCAGCGGTATGCGAGCATCGTCGAGTTGTGGGATGACGCGATCCGCGCGGCGACCCGGGATGAGGGTGCGTCGGTGCTCGTGGAACGGTCGGTGCGTCTCGAAGTCGCGTCGGCGTTGCGGATCAGCGAGCACGCCGCGGGCCGTCTCATGGGGGTCGGGCGGGCGTTGGTGAAGCGGTACCCGGCGGTGTGGGAGTCGATGAGTCACGCGGATATCACCGACACCCACGCGACGATCATCGTCGACGGCCTCGATGAACTCGACGTCGTGCGGGATGACCTCATTGGTGAGGTGGTGGCGCTGGCCGAGGAGATGCCGACCGGGCCGTTCCGCCGCGCCGTGAAACAGATCGTGGACCGAGAGCGTGAAGCGACGATCGCGGAACGTCACATGGATGCCGTCGCCCGCAGGCACGTTCGCGTCGAACCCGGTGCGGACGGGATGGCGTGGCTGACCGCGCACCTCCCCGCCGTCGAAGCGCACGCGATCCACGGCAGGCTCACCGCCATCGCGAAGACCCTCGACGACGAACGTTCACTCGACCAGAAGCGCGCCGACGTGTTCGGCGACCTCCTCATCGACGGGGAGACCGAATCCCTTCCCGACACCGTGCGCGGCATCCGCCCGACCGTCACGGTCACCGTGCTTGCTCTCACACTCCTCACCGGTGACGGCTCTGCCGCGCAGGTCGACGGTGTCGGGCCGATCCCGCTCGACCGTGCGCGGGAGTTGTGCGGGGCGGCATCCGGGTGGATGCGGGTCCTCACCCACCCCGAGACCGGGGTCGTCCTCTCCGTCGGACGTGAACAGTACCGGCCCCCGGCCGACCTCCGCCGGCTCGTCGCGTGGCGGGCCGCCCGGTGCATGGCACCCGGCTGCGGGATCCCGGCCGATCGGTGCGACATCGACCACACCGTCGACTGGCATCACGGCGGGCACACCGACGCCACCAACCTCGCACCCCTCTGCCGCGGGCACCACACCTTGAAGCACCACACCGGCTGGCACGTCAGAGCCCAACCCAGTGGCGCACTCGAATGGACCTCACCCGCCGGCCGGGTTTACCTCGTCCACCCCGAACGACGCATCCCGCAGTTCACCACCGACCCACCACCGTTCTAGGACCGACGGTCAGTTCTGCACGTCAACGGTCACGATGAAATCGTCGTCCGACACGTCGACGATGCGGTCGGTATACATCTCGATCACGTCGCCTGCGTTTTCTTCGTCCATCCCGCGTAGGGCGCGTCCGCTGGGGATACGCGTGATCGGTATGCGGGAACCATCACGATCGATGGCCTCCAGCTCCACGATCGTTCCGGCGACCTCGATGACCTTCAGGCCCTCCGACTCCTCCAGGCCGTGATGCGTCTCGACGAAAGGACCGTCAGCCACGGGGATGACAGTCCATTCCACACGCGTGAACCGGACGAGTTCGGGGCCGCAGCAATCGTGCTCCCACCCACCGACTTCGACCTCGAGACGCGTCACGAGCCTCAGGCCCGGTGGTCGCGGTAGTACTCCAGGAGCGCCTTGGTCGAGGCATCCTGCGAGTCGAATGCGTCGCTGTCGCCCTCGATCGCGGGCGCGATCTGCATGGCGAGCTGCTTGCCGAGCTCGACGCCCCACTGGTCGAACGAGTTGATGCCCCAGATCGCACCCTGCGTGAACGTGATGTGCTCGTACAGGGCGATCAGTTCGCCGAGCACCGTCGGCGTCAGCGACGGCGCGAAGATCGACGTCGTCGGACGGTTGCCGGGGAACGTCCGTGCCGCGACCAGCGCACCGGTCGTGCCCTCGGCCTCGACCTCCTCGGCCGTCTTGCCGAACGCCAGTGCCTTCGTCTGCGCCAGGAAGTTCGCGAGGAACAGGCCGTGCACATCCCGGTCGCCGTCGGTCAGCGCGTAGGCGGGGTTGGCGAACGCGATGAAGTCCGCCGGGATCAGCCGCGTGCCCTGGTGGATCAACTGGTAGAACGCGTGCTGCCCGTTCGTGCCCGGCTCACCCCAGAACACCTCTCCGGTGTCGGTCGTGACGGGGGAGCCGTCCCACCGCACCGACTTGCCGTTCGACTCCATCGTCAGCTGCTGCAGGTACGCGGCGAACCGGCTCAGCTGCTGCGCATACGGCAGCACCGCGTGCGACTGCGCGCCGAGGAAGTTCGTGTACCAGACGTTCAGCAGGCCCATCAGGACCGGCACGTTCTCGGCCAGCGGCGTCGTCCGCACGTGCTCGTCCACCGCATGGAAACCCGCCAGCAGCTCGCGGAACGTGTCGGGCCCGAACTCGATCACGAGCGACAGTCCGATCGCCGAGTCGACCGAGTACCGGCCGCCCACCCAGTCCCAGAAGCCGAACGCGTTCGCGGTGTCGATGCCGAAGTCCGCGACCTTGTCGAGTGCCGTGGACACCGCGACGAAGTGGTGGGCGACGGCATCCTTCTTCTGCTCATCGCTGCCGTCGATGGCCCCCGCCGACGCGAGACCCTCCCACAGCCAGTCACGGGCGAGGCGCGCGTTGGTCAGCGTCTCGAGCGTCGTGAACGTCTTCGAGGCGACGATGAACAGCGTCGTCTCGGGGTCGAGGTCCTTCGTCTTCGACGCGATGTCGAACGGGTCGATGTTGGATACGAAGCGCGCCGAGATGCCGGCATCCGCATACGGCTCCAACGCCGCCGAGATCATCACGGGCCCGAGGTCCGACCCGCCGATGCCGATGTTGACCACCGTCTCGACCTTCTTGCCGGTGATACCGGTGAACTCGCCCTTGCGCACCCGGCCGGCGAACTCGGCCATCGCGTCGAGCACACCCTGCACGTCGGCGTCCACGTCCTGACCGTCGACCGTCAGCGACGGCGTCGCGTCAGCGGGACGGCGGAGAGCTGTGTGCAGCACGGCACGATCCTCGGTCGTGTTGATGTGCTCGCCCGCGAGCATCGCGGCGTACCGCTCGGCGACGCCGGTCTGCTCGGCGAGGCGCACGAGGGCGGCGACGATCTCGTCGGTCACGAGGTTCTTCGACAGGTCGACGTGCAGGTCGGCGACGTCGTGCGTCAGTTTGGCGACGCGCTCCGGGTCTGCCGCGAACCAGCCGCGCAGATCGGGGGTGAAGCCGGCTTTCAGCGACTCGAGTTCAGCCCAGGCGGACGTGGTGGTGGCATCGATCGGAGCGTTGGTCACCCCTCAACGCTACTCACGTTCCGACCCCTCCGCCCCCGCGTGTCGTACGCGGTCGGCGCATCCACGATCCGACCCGCCGCGAGCGTGACGACGTCGTCCACGTCACCGAGCTCGCCGAGGTCGTGCGTCACCACGACGACCGCCGCACCCCTGTCGGCCGCGACGCGCAGAGCGGATGCCGCGGCTCGCCGCGACGCATCGTCGAGACCGCTCGTCGGCTCGTCGAGGAGCAGCAGATCCGCGTCCTGCGCGAGCGCCTGTCCGACGAACGCCCGCTGGCGCTGACCTCCCGAGAGCGCACCGAGCGGACGTGAGGCGTACGGCGTCAGCCCGACCGCGTCGATCGCCTCGGCGACTCGCTCTCGGTCCCTCCGTCGCAGCGGGCGAAAAGCGCCGCGCTCGCGCCAGCGGCCCATCGACACGAGATCGGTGACGGTCAGGGGCAGTCGAGCGGTGTCGGCGGTGTGCTGCGGCACGAGTGCGATCGCCGTTCCCGGGCGCATCTCGACCGCGCCCGACGTCGGCGCGCGGAGCCCCGCGAGCACGGATACCAGCGTCGACTTGCCTGACCCGTTCGCGCCCACCACAGCGGTGAGCACGCCGGCGCGAACGTCGAGATCGACGCCGTCGAGGGCGCGGTGCCCGTCGATGTCGACGCAGACCTCACCCAACCGGACGACGACCCCTGAGCTGTGCATCCGACCAGTATTGCAAATGAAAACCGTTCTCAATTACGTGTACAGTCGGGCACCGTGTCCGTGCTCCTCGATCCGTTCGCCGTCGCCTTCGTCCAGCGCGCCCTCGTCGGTGGCGCCCTCGTCGCGGTCGTCTGCGCCGTCGTCGGCACGTGGGTCGTCCTCCGCGGCATGGCTTTCCTCGGCGAGGCGATGGCCCACGGCATGCTGCCCGGGATCGCGGTCGCCACTCTCACCGGGTTCCCACCCGTGGCCGGCGCGGCCGTCAGCGCGGCGGCGATGTCGCTCGGCGTCGGAGCCCTGCAGCGCCGCGGCCGGATCTCGGCCGACACCAGCATCGGCCTCCTCTTCGTCGCGAGTCTCTCGCTGGGGGTCATCGTCATCTCGGCCTCGCGCAGCTTCGCGACGGATGCCTCGGCCATCCTCTTCGGCGACATCCTGGCGATCGAGCGGGGCGACCTCGTGCTCCTCGCCGTCGCCGCGGCTGTGACCCTGCTGGTCGCCGCCGCGGGCCACCGCTCCTTCGTCGCACTCGCCGTCGATCCGCGGCAGGCGCAGCTGCTCGGCCTCCGCCCTCGCCTCGCGCACATCCTGCTCGTCGGCCTCGTCACCCTCGCTGTCGTCTCGGCCTATCAGGCCGTCGGATCGCTCCTCGTCGTCGGCATGCTCCTCGGCCCCGCCGTCGCCGCCGGCGCGTGGACCCGCCGCATCGTCCCGACGATGACGCTCGCCGCGGTCATCGGCACCGTCGCCGTTGCGGTCGGCCTGGTCCTGTCCTGGCACCTCGGCACCGCCGCGGGCGCCACCGTCGCCTTCACGGCGATCTGCTCCGGCGCGGCGTCCACCGGCATCCGAGCCCTCGTCCGCCCCACCCGCCCCGCCCTCGACGAAAGGACCGCATGAACCGCCGCGCCCCGATCGCCCTCGTGCCCGCCCTCGCCCTCGCCCTCGCCCTCGCCCTCGCCCTTACCGCCTGCCAGTCGGCGCCGGCATCCGTCCCCGAATCGACGGGCGAGGGACACGGCGCCATCGCGGGCGCCACCGAGCTCGCCGAACCCGCCCTGCACCTCACGAGCGTCACCCCGGGCGGTGAGGTCCACCACCTCGACTTGCTCGACGAGACGACCGACGCACTCGGCGAGATCACGCCGCCGACCTCACTCGAGACCGACGGCCGGTTCCTCTACGCGGGGCGCGACGGCGGCGTCGGGATCGTCGACAGCGGCGTCTGGACGTGGAATCACGTCGACCACTTCCACTACTACGAGGCTCCCGCGTCGGTCCTCGGCGACCTGGCCGGCGACGGGGAACCGACGGTCGTGGCGAGCGATCTCGGAGCGGGGATCCGGTTCGACGGGGGAGAGGCCGTGCTCCTCGACCTCGACGCGCTCAAGAAGGGGCGCATCGAGGAGCGCTTCCGCCTCGATGTCCCCGCCGACTCGGGCATGGTGGTCCCGCTCCCGACGGGCGCCGTCGTGACGGATGCCGACGGTCTCCGCCACGTCGACGCGACCGGCGCCGACGTCGAGACCGTGCCCTGCAATGATCCCGCCGGTTCGATCGCCACGAACGTCGGTGTCGTCGTCGGATGCGCCGACGCTGCGATCCTGGCGGTGACGGATGCCGACGGCACCTCGTTCGAGCGGATCCCCTACCCCGAGGGCGCCGACGACCGCGCGCTCTCCTTCGCCGCACGCGAGGGGCGGCCGACGGTCGCCGGCCTCACCGGCGGCGACGCGTTCTGGCTGCTCGACACCCGCGAGCGCACGTGGACCCGGATCGATGCCGGCGAACCCCTCGCCCGCGTCGCCGCGGCCGATGACGCCGACCAGCACGTCGTCGCCCTCACGACGACGGGGGAGGTTCTCGTGATCGACGGCGAGAGCGGCAAGGCGATCGCGCGCACGAAGCCGCTGGTGGCGGCATCCCTCGCCGATCCCGCACTCGCGGCGGGCGTGACCCTGCAGATCGACGCCAACCGCACCTACGTGAACGGACCCGCCGAGAACGCGATGTTCGAGATCGACCACGCCGACTCCGCGCGCATCGCGCGCACGTTCGAGACGCCGGATGCCCCTGCCTTCGTCGCGGAGACGGGCCGATGAGGCGCGCGCTCGCCGCGCTGGTGGTCGCCGTCGTCGCCACGCTGACCGGCTGCGCTGCGGCCGGCAGCGACCGGCCGACCGTCGTCGTCACGACCGACCTGCTCGGGGACATCACGGCGAACCTCGTCGGTGACGAGGTCGATGTCGTCACCCTCATGCCCCGCGGCAGCGACCCGCATTCGTTCGAGCTCTCAGCGCGCGAAGCCGCCCGCATGCGCACCGCCGACCTGCTCGTCTCGAACGGGCTGGGGCTCGAAGAGGGCGTGCAGCACCACGTCGACGCCGCGGTGGCCGACGGGGTCGCCTCGTTCGTGGCGGGCGACCACATCGAGCCGCTCGACTACGCCGACTCGGATGCCGTCGACCCGCACTTCTGGACCGATCCCACGCAGACCGCCCGCGTGGTCGAGGCGCTCGCGCCGCAGCTCGCGCAGATCGCCGGGGTGGAGGCATCCGTCGTCGAGAAGGTGGCCGCTGCCTACCTCGACGAGCTCGACGAGCTGGATGCCGACATGGCCGACACCCTCGGTGCGATCCCCGCCGAGCACCGGGCGCTCGTCACGAACCATCACGTCTTCGGCTACCTCGCCCGGCGCTATGACGTACGGATCCTGGGGGCGGCGATCCCGGGTGGGACGACGCTCGCCGCGCCCAGCGCCTCGGACCTGAAAGGCCTGGTCGACGCGATCGACGAGGCCGGCGTGACGACGATCTTCGCCGACTCGTCGCAGCCCGACCGGCTCATGCGGGTGCTCGCCGACGAGGCCGGCCGCGACGTCGACGTCGTCTCGCTGTTCACCGAGTCCCTCGCCCCCGAAGGCTCGCCGGGCGGCACCTACCTCGACATGATGCGACGCAACCTGCAGAGCATCGCCGACGGCCTCACCCCGTGAGGCATTCCCTGGAAAGGAAACCCATGAAGAAGACCCTGCAGTTCGGTGCCCTCGCCGGCGCCGCTGCCCTGCTCCTCGCGGGCTGCGCGTCCGCAGCGCAGCCCGCATCCGACCCCGCCGACAGCGCGGCCGTACCCGACGGCCCCCGTGTCGCCGTCGGGTACGAGGGGGGCGTGCTCGTCCTCGGTGGCGACGACTACGCGAATCTCGGCGAGTTCGGCTCCGAGGACTTCATCCGCCTCAACGCCGCCGGCGACGGCCGACACGTGATGGTGACCACGTCGAAGGGCTTCCAGCTGCTCGACGCGCAGCAGCCAGAGCTCACCGACCTCGTCGTGCCCGCCGCCACCGCGGGGCACGTCGTCTCGCACGCAGGCAAGACGGTGTTGTACGACGACGCGACCAGCGACACGACGATCTTCGACTCGGCAGAGCTGGCGAAGACGGGCGATGCCCTCCCGAAGGCCGACGTCATCGCCGGCGTCACCGCGCACCACGGCGTCTCCGTCGAGCTCGAGGACGGCACCCTGCTGACGACCGTCGGCGACGAGTCAGGGCGCACCGGCATCCGCGTCCTCGACAAGGACCGCAACGAGATCGCGTCGAACGACGAGTGCCCCGGCGTGCACGGTGAAGGAACCGCGAAGGACGAAGCGGTGGTCTTCGGCTGCGAGAACGGCGCCCTCGTCGTGAAGGACGGCACCATCACGAAGCTCACGTCTCCTGACGAGTACGGCCGCATGGGCAACGCCTACGTGTCCGAGAACAGCCCGCTCGTGGTCATGGACTACAAGGACGACCCGGATGCCGAGGGCTACCTCCTCCGCAACCTCGCCCTGATCGACACCGAGGCGAACACGCTCGAGAAGGTCGCGCTGCCCGACGGTGTCGAGTACACCTACCGCGGCGTCGGCCGCGGCCCGGACGCCGAAGCGGTCCTGATCGGGACCGACGGCAAGCTGCACTCGATCGACCCGGCCACGGGTGAGATCATCTCGTCACTGTCCGTCGTCGACCCGTGGGAGGGCCCGGCCGAGTGGCAGGACCCGCACCCGTCCGTCAAGGTCGCAGGGTCGTTCGCCTACGTGACCGATCCCGCCGACAGCGAGATCGTCGTCGTCGACCTGGCCGCCGACAAGATCGCGAAGACCGTGGCGCTCGACCACGTCCCGAACGAGATCGCCGTCGTCGGCTGACCCCTGACACACCGCGAGCCGTCGCGGATGGTCGTTTCCCCGGTTCGGGGGCGACCATCTGCGACGGCTCGTCGTACGTAAGGGGCTAGACGCCGGGGCGGAGGGTGACCGTACCGGCCGAGACGGTGGCGTCGATGGTGCGCGTGGCGCTCGTCGAGGTCTGCAGACGGTTGTCGAACGTGCCGACGGAGACGTCGGACGTCACGCGGTACGCCTCGTCAGGGAGGGTCGCCACGAGGGTCCCCGCGCTGACATCCACACGGACGTCGTCGAGGTCCTCGCCGCGGAGGTCGGCAGTGATCTGACCCGCGCCGATGGTGAGATTCGCGCGCTGCACGTCGCCGACAGCGACGTCGGCGTCACCGGCGCTGACATCGACCCGGACGTCGTCCGCGGTGCCGGTCACCGTCGCGTCGCCCGCACCGACCGACACGTCGAGGAGCCCGTAGGTGCCGTCTGCCGTAACCGATCCCGCCGCGACGTTGACGTCGGCATCCAGCTTCTGGTCCGCCATCTCCTCGGGGAGCGTCAGCGTCGCGCGATTCTCGGTCGCGTCGAAGCCCACCTGCAGCATCCACCACGGGCGCGAGTTGGAGAGCGACAGCGTCTCGCCGCGCCGCTCGAGCTTCCAGTCGCGGTTCCCGTCGACGGTGAGGGTCGCCTCGTCGACGTCCGCATAGTCGACGACGACGTGACCGGCCGAGACGTCCAAGGACAGGCCCGTCACACCCGCGACATCGGCCGACTGATCGCCGGCGCCGCGATTCGTGCTCGCGTAGGCGATCGAGCCGATGCCCGAGACGAGCGTCCCGAGCAGCAGTACGCCGCCGAGCGACATCGCGATGATCGAGACGATCTGCGCCGACGCGCGCCGCGGCTGCTGCGGTGGCTGCGGGGCAGGCGTCGTGGGAGCGGTGGGCGGGGGAGTGAGGTCGATGCTCATCGGTTCGTTCCGTTCTGATCGGGATGCCCAGCGGCGGGCGATGTGCCGTGTTCGAGGTGGACGAGAGCCGCGAGCACCCGTCGGTTGCCGTGCTCATCCTGTTCGAGGCCGAGCTTCTGGAAGAGCGAGGTGATGTACTTCTCGACGCTCGCCTCCGAGACGAAGAGCGCCGTGGCGATGGCCGCGTTGCTCTTGCCCTCGGCGATGAGCGCGAGGACGGAGCGTTCCCGGTCGGTGAGGCGCGACATCCGCTCGTCCCGCGCTCTGCGGGTCAGCAGCTGGGCGACGACCTCGGGGTCGAGGACCGTGGCGCCCGCGGCGATCCGGTCGATCGAATCGAGGAAGTCCTTCACGTCGGCCACGCGGTCCTTCAGCAGGTACCCGAGGGCGGCGTTCTGTCCGGTGATGAGGTCGCTCGCGTAGCGCTCCTCCACGTACTGGCTGAGCACCAGCACGGGGAGGGTGGGATGCTGCGCTCGCAGCGTCAGCGCCGCCCGGATGCCCTCGTCGGTGAACGTCGGCGGCAGTCGCACGTCGAGGATGCAGAGCTCCGGCGCGGTCTCGGTGACCGTGTCGACGATGCCGTCGGCGTGGGGGAGGGCGGCGACCACGGTGTGGCCGGCATCCTCCAGCACGCGGACCAGGCCTTCGCGAAGGAGCGTCGAGTCCTCGCAGATCAGGATGCGCACGGGACCGTCACCTCCAGAGCGGTCGGCCCACCGGCCGGGCTGTCGAGCGTCGCGGTGCCGCCGGCGGCGAGTACCCGGTTCATGATCCCGTCGAGACCGCCACCGGGCAGCACCCGGGCGCCGCCGATGCCGTTGTCCTCGACGCGGGCCCAGATGAGGCGCCCGGTGGCGGCGTCGCCGCGGCTGCGGACCACGACACGCACCTCGGTGGCGCGGGCGTGCTTGGCGGCGTTCGTGAGCGACTCGGCGATGACGAAGTAGACGGCCGCCTCCGACGTCGCGCTGCAGCGTTCGTCGAGACGGACGTCGAGGGCGACGGGGACGTGGGACCGTGCCGCGAGGGCTGAGAGGGCGGCATCCAGTCCCCGGTCGTCGAGGACCGAGGCGTGGATGCCGCGGGCCAGCTGGCGGAGCTCGGTGATGGCCGCCTTCGTCGAGGTGTGCGCCTCATCGATCAGCGCCTTCGCCGCGACCGGGTCGGAGTCGATCTTCTGCTGCGCCATGCCGAGGGTCATCCCGACCGAGACCAGCCGCGGCTGGACGCCGTCGTGCAGGTCGCGTTCGATGCGGGTGCGCTCGACCTCGCTGGCCCGCACCGCCCCGGCCCGCTGGGCCCCGGCGGTCCGCGCCTGCTCGGCGAGGACGGCCTCGCGCGAGGGCACGAGGATCGACCGGGTCAGAAGGTCGTCGAGCAGGGTGACCCCGAACAGGATGCCGAGGCTCACCAGGACCGCGAGAATGCCGCCCGCGATGGCCCAGCCGTCGGCGACGGGGATGCCGAGGACCGGCAGTCGGCCGCCCGCGGCGCCGCCGAGAGGCGAGACGGCGAGTCCGATGCCGGTGACCACGGCGGACGTGGCGCCGATGACGATCCAGCCGAGCACGGAGGCGATCGCGAAGCTGCCGATGCCGCGCCACATCGCCCCGTCGGTGAACTGGAGCCACAGCGTGCGGAGGAAGCCTCGGAAGCCCGGCTGACCGCTCGCGCGGATCGCCAGCGGCGGGATGCCGTGGCCGTACAGGCCTTCGGCTCGTTCATGCTCGAGCCAGGCCGCGGCCCACGCGACGTAGAGCGCAGCGATGATCAGGACGAGGCCGATACCCAGGACGAGCGCCAAGCCGATACCGGTGCCGAAAAGGGTGGCGGCGGTGGTGAGGATGCCGATGCCCACCAGGGCGATGGCGGCGAGCTGCGCGAGCGCGCCCAGGCGCCGCAGCGGCCGGAGCCGCCGGGGAGGCGCGGAGGTGTCGGAAGTCATGTCCCCACGCTAGGGGCGACCCCGAGACCGCCACATCGGGGCGGACCCGAGACCTCCTTTCGGGTTATCCCCCAAAGGGCGGATCCGGCGTACGGTGGCGGAATGGTCAGCATCCCCACGGTCTCCCTCAACGACGGCACCGCGTTCCCGCAGCTCGGTCTCGGCACCTACAACCTCCGCGGCGAGGACGGCACGCAGTCGATCGTCACCGCGATCGAGGGTGGCTACCGGTTGCTCGATTCGGCCGTCAACTACGAGAACGAGCGCGAGGTCGGCGAGGCCGTGCGGCGTAGCGGCATCCGGGACGACCTCATCGTCACGACGAAGGTCCCCGGTCGCGATCACGGCTACGACGAGACCCGCCGCAGCGCCGAGGGATCGCTCGAGCGCCTCGGGCTCGAGCGCATCGACCTGTACCTCATCCACTGGCCCAACCCGAGCGTCGACAAGTACGTCGACACCTACCGCGCGATGGTCGATCTGCAGAAGGAGGGGCGCGTCGGATCGGTCGGCGTCTCCAACTTCACCGAGCCGATGCTCGCCCGGATCATCGAGGCGACCGGCGTCGTGCCGACGGTCAACCAGGTCGAGCTGCACCCGTACTTCCCGCAGGCGCACCTGCGGGCGTTCCACGCCTCGCAGGGCATCCGCACCGAGAGCTGGAGCCCGCTCGCCCGGCGCTCGGAGCTGTTGAGCGAGCAGGTCGTCATCGACACCGCGGCCGCGCACGATGTCACGCCGACGCAGGTCGTCCTCCGCTGGCACGTTCAGCTCGGCAGCACGCCCATTCCGAAGTCCGCCGACCCCGCCCGCCAGGCCGAGAACGCCGACGTGTTCGAGTTCTCGCTGACGGACGACGAGATCGCCGCGATCTCGGCCCTCGAGCGCGGCCGGTTGTGGGACGGCGACCCCGACACCCACGAGGAGATGTGAGCATGGGTGGACTCGTCGGCTGGCATCTGCTGATCCTCCTCGGAGTCGTCGCGATGATCGCGTTGATCGTCTGGGGGATCTACTGGATCGTGCGGCTCGCCGCGCGCCGCGGAAGTGAGGATGCCGCCGACCGTCGGTCACGCGTGGGCTAGGGTTCAGGCGAGATATCCCCACCAGCCGTCGCGCAGGTCGACGGCCCAGTCCGCGTGGCGGAGCACCGGCATCCCCAGGATGAGCTCGAACGGCGGATCGCCGGGCCGGACGAGTCCGGCGATGTCGGCGACGGCGGCGATCGATGGAGCGAACCGACGACCTCCGATCGTCACCTCCGGGAGCAAGACGAGGGGAAGCTCGTTCGCGGCACCCGAGGCATCCGTCCCCTCCGCCTCGCCCGCAGGACGGAAGTGTTCCGGATGCCGCGCCACCACACCCCGGTCGATGACGCTCACGCTCGCACCCGAGTCCCAGATGGCGGGCCACGCGCCGCCCGCCCAGGCGACGTCGACGTAGGGATGCCCGCGCGAGGACTGCACCAGATCGCGCCGCTCGTCCACGGGCGACTCGGCGTCGAGCTCGAGCAGCGCGGCGTCGAAGCGGAAGTCCAGCCGGTGGCGACGCAGCACATCGAGCCCGAGCAGCGACGGCGCCGCGGGATTCGGTTCGAGGTCGAACACCGGCCGCTCCACCACGAGGTCGCCGATGCGCAGCTCGCGCGCGGTGACGCGCTCCGTCGACCCGGCCCGCGAGAAGACTCCGCCGCCGCCAGGGTTCTGCGGTGCGAGCCGTTCGAGTCCCGCCGTGAGCGGACCGTCGACGAGGCCGCTGCGTGCGCCGCCGGTGTCGACGATGAGGCTGTGGATCGTGCCGTCGATCTCGGCCACCACCCGCACCGCGATCGCGTCGGGCAGGTCCGGATCGGCATCCAGGTCGAGCGGGATGACGATGCTCACAGCATCACCCTCGTGTGCTCTCGGAAGACTGCAGCAGCATCCGCATCCGGCGGAGCACCTCGTCGAGGTGATCGGTCAGCGGGGCGCCCGCCGGCTCGGATGCCCATGCGTCCAGCGCTGCTTGCAGGGCTTCGACGGTGACTCCGGCGATCGCCGCCGCCGTCGCCTCGTCCTCGCCGCGATGGCGGAAGCCCTCGCGGATGGCGTCGCGCAGATCCGCCTGCTTGCGCAGGTCCCGCTCGCGCAGCGCCGGCTCGGACGCGATCACTTGGCGCGCGAAACGGATCTCTGCACGCCGGGGCTCGAATCGCTCGCGCGCCAGCACCCGCAGGCCCCCCACCACGACCTCCATCGGCGGCGCGTCCCGCGGCGCATCGGAGATCATGCGGGTCGCGATCCGGGGGATCTCGTCGTCGTCGAAGAAGACCTCGCGCTTGTCGCTGAAATGGCGGAAGAACGTGCGGCGCGTCACGCCGGCCCGGTCGACGATGTCGGGCACGGTGGTCGCCGCGTAGCCGCGCTCCTCGAAGAGCGAGAGCGCCGCCGCTCGCAGTCGTTCCCGGGTGTCCGGTGCCCATCTGGCCATCCGGACAGCATAGTGACGACACCCTGTGTCATGCGAGGTACAGTGATGACACCACGTGACATCACGATCGAAGGATTCGACATGCCCCGACACCACGCCGCCGCCGTCCTCCCGGCGCCCCGCGCGCGTCTCTCCGTCGAGCGGATGCCGACGCCCGATCCGGCGGCAGGCGAGGTCGTCGTGCGCGTCCACGCCGCCGCGGTCAATCCGATCGACTGGGTCATCCAGGGCACGGGATCGGTCACCTACCGCTGGCTGCCGACGCCGGCCGTGCTCGGTTCGGACGTCGCCGGCGAGGTGGTCGCCATCGGCTCCGAAGTCGCGCGGTTCCGCGTCGGTGATCGTGTCTTCGGGCTCGCGACGGGAACGGATCGCGGTCGCGATTCCCGGCGCGAGGGCGCGTTCCAGCAGTACACGACGCTCCTGGAACACCTCACGGCCCCCATCCCGGACGGCATCTCGGACGTGGAGGCCTCCGTCCTTCCCCTCGGCGCCTCCACCGCCGCGTGCGCGCTGTTCCAGCCGCGCCATCTCGGACTGGCGATCCACGACCCCGCTGACGCTGGTCCTCGCGACCGCGGCGTCGTCGTCGTGTGGGGCGGGTCGACGAGCGTCGGCATGAACGCGATCCAGCTCGCCCGCGCGGCCGGATACGACGTGGTCAGCACGGCGTCGCCGCGCAACGCCGACCTCGTCAGGTCGCTCGGTGCCGACGTCGTCGCCGACCACGGTTCCCCCCGCGCCGTCGACGATCTCGTGGCGGGGATCGGCGGGCGCCCCGTCGTCGGTGCCGTGGCCCTCGGCGAGACGTCGACCGCCGGATGCCTCGAGGTGCTGCGCCGGACGGGCGGTTCGGTTCTCGCGATGGCGAGCATGCCCGTCTCGCTCGCTGAGCTCGCCGGGCGCCGCCGGCTCTTCCCCGCGATGCTGCCCACGTTCGCACGCCTGGGGCTGAGGACGCTTCTGCTGAACGCTCGCGCGCGTCGGGCTGGCATCCGAGCCGCCTTCATCTGGGGGACGAGCCTGCGCGACGACGAGATCGGGCGCCGGCTGTGGGGGCGACTGCTGCCGCAGTGGCTGGCGGACGGCACCGTCCGTCCGCTGCCCGAGCCGGTCGTGGCTGGCCACGGGGTGGGCGCTATACAGGAGGCGCTGGATCGTCAGCGCGCGGGGGTGTCTGCGCGGAAGATCGTCGTGACCCTCTGAACCGGAGCGGATCGCCCGGCGATCACACCGGGATCTCGACGAGGCGGAACCAGCGGCCGGTTGGCTGCAACCGGGCGAGAACGGGAAGGAAGTGCGGATCGCTGACGTGACCGTCGAACTCCACGTCCGCGATCCCACGCTCCGCCAGCACGTCGAGCGAGCGGCGGACGCAGGCCTCGACGAGGTGCTCGCCGTCGGGGGCCGCGGCATCCGTCGTCTCCGCCGTCAGCAGCGGGGTCTCGCCGTCAAGGTAGACGAGGGCGAGCGCGAGGACCCGACCGGTCGCATCCCTCACGACGGAGGATGCCTCGGTGTCGATCTCGTCCCACAGGTCCTCGTTGAGCGCATCGGCGAAGGCGGGTCCGACCGGGCTCCACGACGCGTGCGTCCACTCGTAGATCCGGGCGTTCGCCGCCTCGATCACCGTCCGGTCGACCGCGTCGACGGCGATCACAGCCGGATCGGCGCGCAGGGCGGCCCGCGCCGTGGTCGTCGACTCCGCAGGCGGCACGACCTGGATCGTGCGTGCACCGAGCGCGTCGGCGAAGGCGAGTGCGGGGTCGTCCACGTATCCGCGTGTCATGAGGGGGAGTGGGGCGGCGCGAAGGCCCGTGAGGTGCCGGACGGCGGCGGTGCCGATCCCGCGACGACGGTGCGCGGGGTGCACCACGACGTCCACCCAGTAGCGGTCCCCGTGCACGCGGCTCGTCCATATGGTCCCGACGGCGACGATCTCGTCGGTCTCCAGGGCCACGGCGCGGGTGTGCTCGCCACGCCACAGATCTGGTCGGAGCTCATGCCCCGCCGTCCACGCGGGAGCGGAGGTCAGGTCTGACTCGCGCAGCGGTCGGAACTCCACGGGAGGATCCTTCCGGGCGTCCGGGTCAGAGCTGGGCGCCGTCGTCGTCACGATCGTAGATGCCCTGATTCCGCCCGCGGCGCGACTCGTAGGCGATGAGCCACCCGATCGAGATCGCCGCCGCCAGGACGAGCCCGACCCACACGTTCTGCCAAATGAGTCCGAACAGGATGCCGCCGGCGAACAGCAGAACCGTCCCGAGGATCCAGAATCCGCGTCCTCGCTGTCGCTGCACCATGCGGCCAGCCTACGGTTCCCGTCGCCCGGCGCTCGCGCTTCGGACCGTAGGGCGTTACCGTGACACGCATGAGGCTCATTCGTCCGGAGCTGGCCGACCATATCGTCCACGCCAGCGTCGAGCAGCCCGGGGTGGAGCGCCCGGTACTCCTGTGGCATCACGGCTCCCCGCAGACCGGTGCCGTCCTGCCGCCCGTGGCCGCGATGGCGGATGCCGCAGGTTTCGACGTCGTCTCCATCGCCCGCCCGGCGTACGGGGGAGCGCCCCTCCTGCCCGGGCGAAGCGTCCGTGACGCTGCTGCACGGGTCGCCGACGTGTTGGACATCCTCGACCTTCGGGACGTAGTGTCGGTGGGAGCCTCCGGGGGCGGACCCCATGCGCTCGGCGTCGCCGCGCTCTCACCCGAGCGCGTCGCCGGCGTCGTCACCCTCGCGTCGATCGCCCCGTTCCGACCCGGCGACGCGTCGTGGTTCTCGGGCATGGCCGATCCGTCGGGTCTTCGATCCGCCACCGCGGGGATCGCGTCGCGCACGGCTCACCTCGACGTCGAGGAGTTCGATCCGACCAGCTTCGTCGAGGCGGACTACCGCGCGCTCGAAGAGACATGGGCGTCGCTGGGCGAGGACGTCGCGGCATCCGCGCAGTGGGGGTCGGACGGATTGGTCGACGACGACGTCGCCTTCACCCGGCCCTGGGGGTTCGCGCTCGCCGACGTCGTCGCGCCGGTCGTGGTCGTGCAGGGCGAGCTCGATCGCGTCATCCCGCCGTCGCATGCGACCGCGATCGCCGGCGGCATCCCTCAGGCGACGCTGCTGCGGATCCCTGACGTCGGACACATCGCGGTCCTCGACCATTTGCCCGCCGCGCTCGCTGCGCTCCAGCGGATCTGACGGTCAGCGGCCCCGGTGGTCCTCCGGGGCGAGGCGGGGACCGCGTCGCGGCTCGATGACGCCACTGGCCCCGATGAGGCGGATGACCCGCTGCCGCTGTCCCTTCCACGGCTCGAGCAGCTCCCGCATCCCGTCGTCGTCGACGCGTGAGCCGGTCAGCGCGTAGCCCACCTGATGGGCGACGTGATAGTCGCCGAAGCTGACCGCGTCGGGGTCGCCGAAGGCGCGGATGCGGGTCTCGGCACTCGTCCAGACGCCCACGCCCGGCAGGTTCGTGAAGACCCGGTCGCGGTCGTCTCCCGTCGTGGCCGCGGCGGCGGCACGCTCGATCGAGGCGCGGCGGCGTGCGGCGTCGACGATCGTGCGCGACTGCGGCGGTTCGAGGCCAGCGCGGTGCCACGACCAGCTCGGTATCATCCGCCAGTCCGCCGGCGGTGCGTACATCTGCCGCGGTGTCGGGCCGGGCGCGGCGTCGCCGTAGCGGGTCAGGATCCAGCGCCACGCCCCGAAGGCCTGGAGCCCGGTGACCTTCTGCTCGAAGACGCTGCTGACGAGCGCGTCGAAGACGAGGTCGGTCGCCCCGATCCGCAGGTCGGGCCGCCGGTGGTGGGTCGCCGCGATGAGCGGATGCCGAGACGCATCGAAGTCGCCGGGGTCGTCGTCCGCGCCGCACAGCCGCGGCAGCTGGTCGAGTGTCCACGCGGCACCCGGTCCCCAGGCGGCCGCCCGGACCGTTCGCAGACCCGGGCGGATCGCGATCGTCGCGAGCCCCTCGGGAGTACGGGTCGCCCGCCAGATGACGCCGTCCGCCGTGGTCTGCGACGGGTCGTGCGCTCCGCGCTGCTGATACCGGATCGCGCCCGCCACGTCGGTGGGGACCTTCGGGCGGTACTCCGCCTCGAGCGGCTTCAGGTGCGAGGACGGCGACGGATGCGGCATCCGTTCACTCAGTCCCGACCTCATGCCGACACCCTACGTCTGGGCGCCGACAGCGGCCTGATCAGAAGCGGTCGGGCGAGGGGGTGCCGTGGCCGTAGCGGATCACGACGTCGGCGTGCCGGTCGAAGCGGTAGCCGATGCCGCGCACCGTGCGGACGATGTCCTCGTAGCGGCCGAGCTTGGAGCGCAGCCGGCGGACGTGGACGTCGATCGTGCGCTCGCCGGGAGCGTCGTCGCCGTCGGTGTGGCTCCACAGCGATGAGACGAGCTCGGTGCGCTCGATAGTGCGGCCCTCGCGCAGCACGAGGTACTGCAGCAGCTCGAACTCCTTGAAGGTGAGCGACGCGGTCTCGCCGTCGATGTGCACGCGGCGACGGGAGATGTCGATCGTCACGCCACCGGGCACGTGCTCGTCGAGGGGCTCTTCGGGCTTGGTGCGGGCGACGGCGGCGGGCTCGTGCAGGGCGAGTCGCACGACGTCGACGTCGCGGCCACCGGCGCCGACCGGGGCGAGGGCGACCGTCGCGTGGGTCTCGGCAGACGGGGCGAGCTCGGCGATCGTCCGGCGGAGCGCATCGACGATGACCGAGAGGCTGACGCCGTCAGCGGCGGCCTTCAGCTCGTCGAGACCGACGTAGAGGGCGAACCCGCGGGGGGCGGTGCCGGCGGGGAGTCCCTTGGGAGCGGGGCGCTCCGTCACAGGCGGCGTGGCGATGTCCTCGACGGCGCGGAGGTGACGGGGAGCGGCGGGGGCGGAGAGGAGAGCGGAGGTCGACATGGCGATGTCCTTCAAAGGGGGGAACCCGGAGCGGGACGCGGGTTCGAGAGTGTTGCGCGGGTGGCCTCGCATAGGCCGATGTGCGAGAAACCGGCATCCGCGTTGTGGGCGGCAAAGCTGGAGTCTCGGGGGTCGGACTCGCCGTGTTCAGAAACGGCGGCGCGACCCGGCGGGGATCACCGTGTCAGCGACACATTCGGCAACACATGACAGCACGCTGCGGCATCATGATGCCGGCAGTTCCGTTCGCCTCCCGGGCGGACAGAGTGCGTGCGAAGTCAGTCATGTGGCCGATTATGACGAACCGCGTCGGGATGTGTCAAACCGCCCGGCCCCGAGGACCTCCGCATGACGGAATGTGACAGATTGCTCAATCCGTCGGAGATTGTGTGTGGCACCCGGCGATCGGCGTAGCGTGAGCGCATGAGCGAGCTGATCTTCACCGACGAGAAGGATGCCGCGCGGTACAGCCTGCACCGCGGCAAAGATCTCGTCAGCATCCTCGATTACAACGACGACGGCACGACGATCGCGTTGACCCGTGCGTACACGATCCCCACTTTCCGTGGGTCCGGGTACGCGGGAGAGTTGGTGCGGCGGGTGGTCTCGGACCTCGAGCGCCGTGGTGATCGGCGCGTCATCCCCGTCTGCTGGTACGTCGCCGACTGGTTCGACGCGAACCCGGGTCACGAGTCCCTCCTGAAGGAGCGGCGGACGGCCTAGGCCTCACCGGGCTTCGGATCGCGGATCCGCCAGCCCAGGTTCTCGAGTGCTCCCTTGAGCCTGTCGGCGGCGGCCCGGGCGACTGCTGTCGACTCGTCGGAGCAGACGTCGATGGCGAGCGGTGGCGGGTCGGCGAACTTGGGGATCTGGACTTCCGCCCACGCGCCGGGGGAGAGGCTCACGCGCGGATAGGCGGTACGCGCATGCTCGACGACACCGTCGCACGCGAACGCGATCGTCTCCAGAGCGTCGGGCTTCGTGATCGGCAGGTCGACGACGAGAGTCACCACGAACGGCCCGCCCGCCGTGTCCCGACCGTGTCCCGACATCCCGTTCCCTCCGCCCCGTCCTCTTCGTTCGTAGTCGCGACCCGGCGACCGGGTCAAGCCCGTCGACCGCCCGACGCATCCGGGCGAGCATGGCTCAACGACCACGACGAGGAGACGGCCATGGACAACGACGCAGACGACCGGACGAGCGAAGCGGCCCCCGCCGGTGGATGGTCGGAGGAGGACACCGCCGTCGTCGCCTCCGGCGCCGTCACGAATGAGCAGAAGGAAGCGGCCGACGAGGCCGATCGGGGCCGGGGCGACGGTGCCCCGATGCCGGAGCCCGCATCCGACCAGTTCGTCGAGAGCGCCGAGATCCAGCAGGGCCTCGACCCCGACGTGCTGACGGATGAGCAGGCGGATCGTCGCGCCGAGTGAGCCCCCTGGTGGACGCGGACACGCGGGCGTACCGTGACGGCCATGTGCCGCAACATCGTTCCGCTCCACAATTTCGAGCCGGCGGCGACGGATGCCGAGTGCTACGACGCCGCGCTGCAGTTCGTCCGCAAGATCAGCGGGATGAACAAACCGTCGCAGGCGAACACCGAGGCGTTCGACCGCGCCGTCGACGAGATCGCCGCGGCGACGCGACGGCTCCTGGACGACCTCGTGTCGACGGTCCCTCCGAAGGATCGCGATGAAGAGGCGGAGAAGCGTCGTGCCCGCTCCGCGGACCGCTACGAGGCCCTCCGGGAGTTCCAGGACCGGAAGAAGGCGGAGCGCGTCGCCGCATCCTGACATCGCCCTCGTCCGCCGGGCTGCCGGTAACGTGGGACGGTCATGACATCGCCTGTAACAGCCAGCATCCCCCTGTCCTCCTCGCAGCGCTGGCGGGCGTTCTGGGTCTGCGTGTCGGTGGCCGCGTTCACGATCCTCGACCTCAGCAAGGTCAACGTCGGGCTCCCCGCCATCGAGACCTCCCTCGGTGCGACCTCGACCCAGCTGCAGCTCGTCGTCTCGGGGTACATCCTCACCTTCGGCCTCGCACTCGTCCCGTTCGGCCGCCTCGGAGACCAGCGGTCGCGCAAGGCCCTCTTCATCATCGGCCTCAGCCTCTTCACCCTCACGAGCGCCGCGTGCGCACTCGCGCCGAGCATCGAGGTGCTCATGGCGGCCCGACTCGTGCAGGGCATCGCGGCCGGCATCCAGATGCCGCAGGTCATGGGCACGATCCAGCAGCTGTTCACGGGCAAGGAACGCGGCCGCGCGTTCGGCCTCTTCGGTGCGACGATCGGCATCGCGACCGCGTTCGGACCCACCCTCGGCGGACTGATGATCGCGATCGGTGGAGAGACCGACGGGTGGCGCGGCATCTTCTGGTTCAACGTGCCCCTCTGCCTGCTCGTGCTCGCCGGCGTCATCTGGCTGCTGCCGCAGACGCGCACCGCGAGCGGAAAGCGCCTGCAGCTCGATCCGATCGGCATCGTCCTCTTCGCTTTCACGGTCATCTCGTTGATGTGGCCGTTCCTGTTCACGACCGGCTCGCCCGATGACGACCCCAACCGCTGGTGGCTCCTGACGGCCTTCGTCCTGTTCGCGACGCTGTTCTTCTGGTGGGAGCGGCGGTACGCGGCATTCGGCCGTCAGCCCCTCATCCCGTTCCGGATGTTCCGCATCCCCTCGTATCGAAACGGCACGTTCGTGGTGGTCGCCTACTTCACCGCGATCCCGCCGATGTTCCTGCTGGGGACGCTGTTCCTGCAGATCGGTGTGGGCCTCGAGCCGGTCTTCGCGGGCATGGTCTCGATCGGCTTCGCGGTCGCGAGCGCCTTCTCGTCGTATTACGGCGGACTGCTCGTCAACCGGTTCGGTCGCCAGCTGGTGACCATCGGGCTGCTGACCGTCCTCGTCAGCGTCGTGGCGCTCACGATCGTGGCGTACACGATGCCGCCCGAGACCGTCGCCTACGGCATGGCCGCCGCGCTCCTGGTCGCGGGCGCGGGAGGTGGCCTCGTGGTCTCGCCGAACCAGACCCTCACCCTGTCCGAGATCCCGGTCCGCGAAGGCGGACTCGCGGGATCCGTCGGTCAGCTCGGCCAACGCGTGGGCACCGCCGTCGGCACCGCCATCGGACTGTCCCTGTTCTACGCGACGATCTACCGCGAATCGGATGCCGGCCTCGAATCCCTCGCCGTCTTCCACGACGCGTACGCCTACGGGATGGCGGCGGTCGGGCTCTTCCTGGCGATCGCGACCCTCATCTCGGTCGTCGATCTGATCAACCTGCGTCGTCGAGGAGCGGTGTCTCCCGCCTCCGAGTGACGCCTGCGCGGCACGCCTCGGCGGCGATGTCGGAGCCTCGACCTAGCGTGTGAGCATGCGCATCCTGCACACCTCCGACTGGCACATCGGGCGGACCTTCCACGGTCACTCCACGCTCGATGCGCTCCGAGGTGTGCTGAGCGAACTGACGGCGCAGGTCCGCGAGCACGGCGTCGACGTCGTGATCGTCGCGGGTGACGTGTTCGACTCCGCGACCCCGGCCGCCGCGTCGTACACGCTCCTGTCCGACGTCCTCCGCGGCATCGCCGACGCGGGTGCACGGGTCATCGTCACGAGCGGCAACCACGACTCCGCGGCGCGGCTCGGGTTCCAGGCAGGGCTGCTGCGCGACGGCATCCACGTCCTGACCGATCCGGATGCCGTCGGTACCCCGCTCACGATCGAGGACGCCGACGGGCCGGTGCGGTTCTACGGCATCCCGTACCTCGAGCCGGCGCTCCTGCGTCACCGGTGGGAGGGGGTGCGGACCCAGGCCGCCGTCCTCGGGCGGGCGATGGACCTCGTCCGCGCCGACCTCGCCGAACGGGGCGGGCGGTCGGTGGCGATCGCGCACTGCTTCGCCGCGGGCGTCGAGCCGACGCCTCAGCTCGAGCGCGACATCCAGCAGGGCGGTCTCGATGTCGTGCCCCTGTCGACCTTCGACGGTGTCGACTACATGGCGCTCGGGCACATCCACGGGCGGCAGCGTCTGTCCGAGAGTGTCCGCTACGCCGGCGCGCCTCTGCACTACAGCTTCGGCGAGGGCGACAAGCCCCGCGGCTCCTGGCTCATCGACCTGGATGCCGACGGCCTCGCCGGCGTCGAGTGGCTCGACCTGCCGGTTCCCCGTCGCCTCGTGACGCTCCGCGGTCCGTTCGCCGAGATCCTGACCGACGAGGCGCTCGCCGAGCATGCGGAGGCATGGGTGTGCGTCGAGTACACCGACGACCTGCCCGAGGCCGACCCGCTCCGTCGGCTGCAGCAGCGGTTCCCCTTCTGTGCGAAGGTCGTGCACGCGCCTGCCAAGGTCCGCACCGGCGACACGGCGACCTACGTCGACCGCGTCCGCGCGGCGCGCTCCGACCGCGAGTTGGTCGAGGCCTTCCTCGAGCACGTGCGAGAGGGGCAGGGGGCGACCGAGCGCGAGGCCGGGCTCATCGACGAGGTGCTCGACGAGCGCGTCCGCCAGGAGGCGATGGCGTGAAGCTGCACCGCCTCGAACTCACCGGGTTCGGGCCGTTCCGCGAGCGTCAGGTCGTCGACTTCGACGCCTTCGACGACGACGGTCTCTTCCTGATTTCGGGGCGCACGGGCGCCGGCAAATCCAGCATCCTGGACGGCGTCAGCTTCGCCCTCTACGGCTCGGTACCGCGCTACGAGGGCGGCGACCGGCGTCTCCGGAGCGACCACAGCTTCCTCACCGACCCGACCGAGGTGCGCCTCGAGTTCACGGTCGGGGGCACCCGTTGGCGCGTGACGCGCGCGCCCGAATACGAGCGGCCCGCCAAACGCGGCGGCGGTCTGACCCTCGAACCGGCGCGCGCCGAGCTCGAGGAGTGGGTCGACGACCGGTGGGTCGGACGTGCCGCAAAGCAGCGCGAGGTCGGGATCGCCCTCGACGAGGTGCTCGGGCTCAGCGCGCAGCAGTTCCAGCAGGTCATCCTGCTCGCGCAGAACAAGTTCTCCCGGTTCCTGCTCGCGGCCAACGCTGAACGCCAGCAGCTGCTTCGCACCCTCTTCGGGACCAAGCGCTTCGAGGCGTACAAAGACGCTCTCGACGAGCGACGGCGCGACGCGCAGAAGCGGCTCGACGAGACCGGCGCCAGGGTGCGCACACTCCTCGAGGTCGCCGAGCGCGAGGTCGCGGCCCACGACCTCCACGGGACCGATACGGGCGACGCGCCCCTCGAATCCGACGTCCTCGGACGTAAGGACGCCGTCGAGCGCGCACTCGCCCGAGCCGAGTACCGGGTCGACGCCCGCGGTAACGAACGAGCGGTCGCGACGTCCCGGGCCGAGGCGGCGGCCGCCGAGCATCGGCGGCTCGTCCAGATCGCGGAGCGTCTTGCCGACCTTGAGAAGGCGCGCACGGATCTCTCCGCGCGCGAGTCCGAGTCCGCCGAGATCGACGCCCTTCGGGGGCGCCTCGACCGCGCACGTGCTGCGGAGGCGCTGCGCGCTCCCGTCGAGAACGCGACGCGTGCGGCGGGAGTGCTGGCTGCGGCGCAGACGGATCGTCGTGCCGCTGAGGACGCCTGGAACACCGCGGGCGGTTCGCCGGACGACGACCTCGCCGCGACGGTCGACGATCTCACGAGCCGCATCGCCCGCGCCCAGGCTGCCGCCGAGGCGGAGCGGGATGCCGCGGCCCTCGGTGACGCGCAACAGCGTCGCCGCGACGAGCTGGCCGGCTTGGATGAGGCACTCCGCGACCTGGATGCCGTGCTCTCGGCCGTTCCCGAGCGCAGGCAGCGCGCGGCGAAACAGCTCGCAGAAGCCCGCGCCATCGCGGGGCGGCACGATGACCTCGCCGCCTCGCGCATCGATCTCGACGCGCGACTCGACGCCGCCCGGTCGCTTGAGCGGCTGACTCCCCGCGCGGCCGACGCCGACGCCGCGTACCTCGACGCCAACGCGGCCTCCGCCGCGGCATCAGCTCGCGTCGGAGAGCTGCTCCGCCGCCGCTTGCGCGGGTACGCGGGAGAGCTCGCGGCATCCCTCGCCGACGGTGAACCGTGCGCGGTCTGCGGCTCGACGGCGCACCCCCGCCCGGCCGTGCACGACAGCGAACCGGTCACCGACGACGACCTCGCAGCCGCCGAGAAGGCGCGGGACGACGCGGCAGCGGCGGAGAAGGATGCCGCGAGGGCGGCCGCCGCAGCGCGAGAAGCCGTCACGACGGCCGCGGCCACGGCAGGCGGTCGCGGGGCCGACGATCTGGCTGCCGCCCTGGCCGACCTCGACGACGAGCTCGCGGCCGCTGCGGCGGCGCGTTCGCGCGTCGACGAACTGACGCGCGACGCCGAGCAGATCGACGCGCTCGAGGCAGACGCCGTCCGCGAAACAGCTGCTCTTCGAGAGCGCGCGGGCGCTCTGCGCGAAGAGCTCGCGACGGTCGAGGGCACGCTCCAGACCGCGCGGCGAGCGGTCGAGGCGGCGCGCGGCGATCACGAGAGCGTCGCCGCGCGCATCGCCGCCGATGAGGAGCTCCGCCGTCTCGCTGCGCGTCTGCTCGAAGCCCGTCGTGACGAGCAGACCCGTCGAGAGGCGGCCAACGCCGCAGCGGGCGACCGCGACGCGCGCATCGCCGACACGGTGTTCGAGACCCTCGACGACGTCGTCGCGGCGTTGCTGCCGGCCGACGAGACGAGCCGACTCGCGCATCGGGTCGAGGAGCATGCCGCCGCCCTCACCGCCGCGCGGGCGCGCGCTCTCGAGCTCGAACTCGAGACCGTCGACGCGCACCTCGAGCCCGAAGCCCTGGCCGCCGCGGCACGCGCAGCGGCCGAGGCGGACGAGGCCCGCTCCGCCGCGATCACCGCCGAGGCCGACTCCGTCAACGTCGCGACGGGCCTGCGCGACCTGGTCGAGCGCATCGACGCCGCCGCGGGCGCCGTTGCGAGCCAGGCCGAGGATGCCGCCGCGATCACGCGTCTCGCCGACACCGTCGCGGGCAGGGCTCCCAACACGATGAAGATGGACCTCGAGACCTTCGTCCTTGCGGCCGAGCTCGAGGAGATCGTCGCCGCCGCGAACCTGCGCCTGGCCGAGATGTCGTCGGGCCGGTACACCCTGCGTCACTCCGATGCGAAGCAGGCTCGGGGCGCGGCATCCGGTCTGTCCATCGAGGTCCTCGACGCGCACACGGGACGGCTCCGCTCGCCGCAGTCGCTCTCGGGCGGCGAGACCTTCCTGGCCTCGCTCGCGCTCGCCCTGGGACTCGCCGAAGTGGTCACGTCGCGTGCCGGCGGCATCCGGCTCGACACGCTGTTCATCGACGAGGGCTTCGGCTCGCTCGACCCCGAGACACTCGAGCTCGCGATGCGGACTCTTGACGAGCTGCGTGCCGGCGGCCGTATCGTGGGCGTCATCAGCCACGTCGAGGCGATGAAGGAGCAGATCCCCGCCCAGCTCGTCGTCGAGGCGACCCCCGAAGGCCCCAGCATCGTCCGGCAGGACGTCGTGGCGCAGCCCTTAGGCTGAAGGCATGAGAAAAGGCACGATCTGGACCATCCTCGGCGTCGTCGTCGCGGTGATCATCGCGTGGATCGTCGTCGACATCGCGCTCAAGGCGATCTTCCTCGTCGGCAAGCTCCTGCTCGTCGCCGTCGTCGCGCTGATCGTCTTCTTCGTGCTGCGTTCGCTGTTCAGCCGCCGGGACGCCTGAGGTCTCTCGCGGACGTCAGACGCCGTACAGCTCGCTGATGCGCTCGCGCAGCTGACCGCTGCAGATCGCGACGGCGTCACGCCAGTCGGTGATCGCATCGTCCTGCGCGCTGTCAGAGACCGCCTTCAGGATGCGGATCGGCACACCGAACTGCTGGGCCACCCAGATGTAGGCGTATGCCTCCATGTCGACGAGTGTTCCGCCGAGGGCGCGGATCGCCTCGACCGTGTCGGCGTCGTCGACGAAGTGGTCGCCCGTCGCGATCGTCGTCCCCTCGCGGCCGGCGATCGACACCGTCGGCGGCAGCGAGACGTGCTGACCTGCGACGCCGTCGACGTCCGACACGTCGTGCTGCAGCGCGGTGGTCACCTCGTGCACACCCACCGTCTCGGCATCCACCGATCCGGCGGTGCCGACGACCACGATCTCGTCGTAGCTCGCGCGGTCCAGCGCTCGCGTCAGGGCGTACGTGGCCTGCAGCTTGCCGGGCCCGGTGACGAGCCGGTCGAAGCCGGGGAGCTCCTCGGGGAAGGCGACGAGTTCGGAATCCAGAGCGGCGACGAGGAGCTTCACCGAACCATCATCCCACCGTGGATCAGGACGCTTCGCCGGGGAAGGCCGCATCGAGCTCCGCGAGCCACGCCGTCGCGTTGCCGTCGGACGGTGCACGCCAGTCGCCGCGCGGCGAGAGTGAGCCGGCGGGCGACACCTTCGGCGCGTTCGGGACGGCGCTGCGTTTGAACTGCGCGAACCCGAAGTAGCGCTTCAGGAACACCCGCATCCACCGCACGATGGTCGCGCGGTCGTAGGCGAACCGGTCGTCGGCGGGGAAGCCCGGAGGCCACGCTCCGGTCTCCGCATCCGACCAGGCGTGCTCGGCGAGGAAGACGATCTTCGACGGGCGGAAGCCGTAGCGGAGCACGTGGAAGAGCGTGAAGTCGTGCAGGGCGTACGGCCCGATCGTGCTCTCGGTCGACTGGACTTTGCCGTCCTGACCGGCCGGCACGAGCTCGGGGCTGATCTCGGTGTCGAGGACGGCCTGGAGCACCTCCTTCGCACGGTCGGTCAGAGTCGCGCCCGACTCGTCGCTGTGCGCGATCACCCAGCGGATGAGGTGCTGGATGAGGGTCTTGGGCACGCCCGCGTTGACGCCGTAGTGGGCCATGTGATCGCCGACACCGTAGGTCGCCCAGCCGAGGGCGAGCTCCGACAGGTCCGACGTGCCGATGACCACGCCGCCGCGCTGGTTGGCGAGGCGGAACAGGAAGTCGGTGCGGGCGCCGGCCTGCACGTTCTCGAACGTCACGTCGTAGACGGGCTCGCCCTTCGCGAACGGATGCCCGAGCCCGGCCAGCAGCTCGGTCGCCATCGGACGGATGTCGATCGTCTCGATCGTCGCGCCGATCGCCTCGGCGAGGGCGATCGCGTTCGACTTCGTGTGCTCGCCGGTCGCGAAGCCCGGCATCGTGAAGGCCAGGATGTCGCTGCGCGGGCGTCCCATGCGGTCCATGGCGCGCGCGACGACGAGGAGGGCGTGGGTCGAGTCGAGCCCGCCCGAGACGCCGATCACGGGCTTCGGCTGCCCGATCGCGCGGAGGCGCTGCTCGAGACCCGACACCTGGATGTTGAAGGCCTCGTAGCAGTCGAGGTCGAGGCGGGCGGGGTCGTCCGGCACGAAGGGGAACCGGTCGAGCGGGCGGCGGAGCCCCGAGACGGATGCCGCGGGCCCGACCGTGAAGGGGATGCGATTCGACCAGGTGGATTCGCTGCGGGCGTTGTCCTCGAAGGTGCCCTGACGCAGGCGGTCCTGGCGGAGGCGATCGAGGTCGATGTCGGCGATCGCGTGCCGCGGTCCGTCGGGGAAGCGCTCGGTCTCGGCGAGGAGCGTGCCGTTCTCGTAGATCAGCGTCTGCCCGTCCCACGAGACGTCGTTCGTCGACTCGCCCTGGCCGGCGGCGGCGTACACGTAGGCGGCGAGGCAGCGGAAGGACTGCGACTGCGCGAGGACGCGGCGGTCCTCGGCGCGGGCGATCGTGATCGGGCTGCCCGAGAGGTTCAGGAGGACGGTCGCGCCGGCGAGGGCCGCGTGCGAGGACGGCGGCACCGGCACCCAGAAGTCCTCGCAGATCTCGGCGTGGACGACGAGTCCGGGGACGTCGGTCGCCTCGAAGAGCAGGTCGGTGCCGACCGGCACCTCGTCGCCCGCAAGCGTCACGGTGTCGGGCGCGCCGTCGCCGCGCGCGTACCAGCGGGACTCGTAGAACTCGCGGTAGGTGGGCAGGTGGGACTTGGGCGCGACGCCGAGCACGCGCCCGCGGTGGATGACGACGGCGCAGTTGTAGAGCCGGTTCTGGATGCGCAGCGGTGCGCCGACGACGAGGAGGGGGGACAGGTCGACGGATGCCGCGACGAGCGCCTCGATGGCCGTGAGGACGGCGTCGAGCACGACGTCCTGCATGACGAGGTCCTCGATCGCGTACCCCGAGAGGCAGAGTTCGGGGAAGACGGCGACGGCCACACCCTCGTCGTGGCAGGCGCGGGCGCTGGTCAGGACCGCCTCGGCGTTGGTCGCCGGATCGGCGATCGCGACCGGCACCGTGCACGCGGCGACGCGCGCGAAACCGTGCCGGTAGGGGTTCTCGAACGGGAGGTCCTGGGTCACGGCTCCAGTCTGTCAGGTGCCCGCCCGCGTGCGGCAGCCTGTGCTTTCATCGTCAGGTGCCCACCCGTGCCGTCGGATACCCGCCGCTCCCGCCGCCGTATCCGCTCCCGAAGGACTGGCGGGTCGGCACGCCCACCCGCATCCGTCCGTGGACGGTCGTGATCTACAGCCTGGTCGTGCTCGGGAGCGGTGCGGCGCTCGCGTTCGCGGTGCTCGGCGGGAACGTCGGTGCCGCGACGTGGTGGGTGCTCGTCTTCGCGGGCGCGACGCTCGGGTTCGGCGTCCACTTCGAGCGCGCCGGCGGTGAACGGGGCATGCCGGAACTCCTCAACGCCGTCGCCCTGACGCGAGCGGAGAAGCGCCCTCCCGACTCATGGGTGCACTTCTTCCGCGAGCGCGGTGCAGGGTCGTGGGTGAGCGCGTGGTTCACCGTGGCGGGCGTCGTGTCGACCGCGGCGTTCGTCTGGGCGATCGTCCGGTCCGTGACGACGGATGCCGCCCTCGCCCTCATCTGGCTCATCCCGCTGCTCCTGGGGGCTCTCGTGGTCCTCCTGGCGGGCAGCATCGCGATCGTCTCGACGTGGCGCGCGGCATCCTTCGGTCGGCTGCCGATCGGCGTCGGGATCGGACCGTCGGGTGTGACCCGCTACTACCTCGATGACACGGACGACATCGACTGGTCCCGCATCGCGCGCGTCGCTCCGACGGTGTCGGCCGTCGACGAGACGACGGGGGACTTCACCCCGTCCGTCGAACTGCGCGCCGCCGACGACGAGATCCTGCTCGACCTGAACGTCAGCGGCTTCCGCGCCCACGCGTGGCTCATCTACGCCTCCATCCGGTTCTGGGCGGAGCATCCCGAGATGCGCCACGAGCTCGGGACGACGTTCGCGCAGCAGCGCATGGACGGGTGGCGTCGCGGCATGCTCGGGAAGAGTGTCGGCGACCGCGGATAGTGTCGATTCCCGAGAGGGGATCATGCGATACATCGAAGACGACGGCCGGATCGTCTGGAGCGCGAGCGACCTGAAAGCCGCGGCCGAGTGCGAATTCGCCTGGCTGCGGGCGATCGACGCGAAGCTCGGCCGGATCGCGGCGGTCGACGACCCGGAAGACCTCACCCTCGAACGCGCGGGCCGCCTCGGCACCCAGCACGAGCGGCGGGTGTACGAGGCCTACCGCGCCGCGCACCCGGGGGCGGTCGTCGAGATCCCCGAGACCAGGTCGTCGGATGCCGCGGGCCTGGCGGCGGCGGTCGCCGCGACCGATGCGGCGCTCGTCGATCCCGCCGTCCACGTCGTCTACCAGGCGGCGTTCTCGACCGAGGAGTTCGTCGGCTTCGCCGACTTCCTCGTCCGCGGCGACGACGGCCGCTGGATCGTGCAGGACACCAAACTCGCCCGCCACGCGCGGGTCACGGCCCTCATGCAGCTGGCGGCATACGTGGATCAGCTCGACCGGCTCGGTGTGCCCCGCGCCGACGAGGTGCACCTGCTCCTCGGCGACGGCACGACCTCGACGCACGCCGTCCGCGACCTCATGCCGGTCTTCTCACTGCGACGCGAGCGCCTCCGCGCGCTCATCGCCGACCGGGACCTCGCCGCCGGTGCGGCAGGCGAGCCCATCCCTTGGGGCGATGACCGCGGCGAGCTCCGGGTCGTCGCGTGCGGACGGTGCGCGACGTGCGATCTCGAGGTCGTCTCCCACCGCGACCTGTTGCTGGTAGCCGGCATGCGTCCCGTCCAACGCGACCGCCTCCGCGCGGCGGGCATCACGACGATCGACGACCTCGCGGCATCCCGCGACGCTCCTCCTCGGATGTCGTGGGACACCTTCTCGGGGCTCCGGACCCAGGCGCGCCTGCAGCTCGAGAGCCCCGCCGGCGGCGTCGACGACGCCCCCGCCGGGACGGGGCCCGCGATCCCGACGTTCGACGTCGTCTTCCCCAAGGCCCTGGGGGCACTGCCACGACCCGACCACGGCGACCTGTTCTTCGACTTCGAGGGCGACCCGCTCTACACCGAGGGCGCCGCCGTGCAGTGGGGGATCGATTACCTGTTCGGCTGGGTCGACGAGACCGAGCAGTACTCCGCGCTGTGGGCCCACTCCTTCGCCGACGAGAAGCGCGCGCTCGAGGACTTCCTCGAGTTCGTCGCCGTCCGTCGCCGTGCCCACCCGGGCCTGCACATCTACCACTACGCACCGTACGAGCCGACGCACCTGCTCGCCATGGCGGCACGGCACGGCGTGGGCGAAGCGGCCGTCGATCGGCTGCTCCGCGACGGAGTGTTCGTCGACCTATACCCGATCGTCCGGCGTGCCCTGCGCGTCGGCTCGCGGTCGTACTCCATCAAGAAGCTCGAACCGCTCTACATGGGCGACGAGGTGCGCACGAGCGACGTGCAGCGCGGGGACGACTCGATCGTCCGCTACGTCGAGGCCCGCGGATTGCAGGATGCCGGCGATGACGAGGCCGCGCGTATGATCCTCGACGACCTCGCCGACTACAACCGCTACGACTGCGTGTCGACGCGTCGGCTGCGCGACTGGCTCGTGGAGCGGGCCCGCGAGGCGAACCTCGTGCCCTCGCGGGAGCCCGACGCCGGCGAAGCCGTCTACGAGCCCTCGCCGCGCGCCGATTCGCTCGCCCGGTTCGCTGCCGACGCCGAGGACGAATCGGTCGCAGAGGCGCTCCGACTCGGGGCGGCGGCGATCGACTACTACCCGCGCGAGGCGAAGACCTTCTGGGCGACGCATTTCCTCCGCCTCCGCGAGCCGGTGTCGGTCTGGGAGGACACCCGCGACGTCGTGGTCGTCGATCGCGACCGCTGCCGGGTGCTCACCGACTGGCACCGCCCGGAAGGCCTGACCGCCGTCCGCCGTGTCGTCGAGATCCGGGGCGAGTTCGCTCCCGGCACGCGGGTGACCGTGGGGCAGAGCCCGTATGCCGTCTACGAGCTGCCGGCGCCGTTCCCCATCGAGACGAGCCCGCGGTGGATCCACGCGGCGCGGTCCATCTCCGTCGTCGACGTCCTCGACGACGGTGTCGTGATCGAGGAGAACGCCTATCAGGGGTTCACCTGGCAGGAGCTGCCCGTCGCGCTCACGCCGCCCGCGCCACCGCGAGCGGGCAGCCAGCAGGCGGCCATCGACGAGTGGGCCGACGCCGTGCTCGCCGCGGCGCCGGCATTGCCGACCGATCCCGCGACCGACCTGCTGCTCCGCCGCCCGCCGCGCCGTGAGACTCCGTTGCCGCGCACCGGCGACGACGTCGCCGACATCTCCGCGGCGCTCGCTGAGGCGACCGACGGCTACCTCGCCGTGCAGGGCCCTCCGGGGACGGGCAAGACCTACGTCGGGTCGCACGTCGTGGCGCGCCTCGTTCGCGAGCGCGGCTTCCGCGTCGGCGTCGTCGCGCAGTCGCACAACGTGGTGGAGCACATGCTCGACCGGATCGTCGAGGCGGGGGTGGATGCGGCGCAGGTCGCCAAGGCGCCCAAGGGGCCCGCCACCGGGCAGGAACGCTTCACCGTCATCGCCAAGAACCAGCTCTCCGCCTACATCGACTCCCAGCCCGCGGGGTTCGTCGTGGGCGGCACGGCATGGGACCTCACCCACACCGGACGGGTCGGGCGCCGCTCGCTCGATCTGCTCGTCATCGACGAGGCGGGTCAGTTCTCGCTCGCCTCGACCATCGCGGTCTCGGCCGCCGCGAAGCGGCTGCTGCTGCTCGGCGACCCGCAGCAGCTGCCTCAGGTCAGCCAGGGCACCCACCCCGAGCCCGTCGACACGTCGGCACTCGCGTGGGTGATGGACGACCATGCGGTCATCCCGGCAGATCGCGGCTACTTCCTCGCCCGCACGCGACGGATGCGGCCGGAGGTCGCCGAACCCGTCTCGCAGCTCGCCTACGAGGGCCGGCTCGAGGCACACCCCGACACGGCGCTCCGGCGGCTCGAGGGCGTGCCCGCCGGTGTGATCCCCGTGCCGATCGCCCACACGCGCAACGCGACCCAGTCGCCGGAGGAGGCGGAGGAGGTCGTCCGGATCGTCCGCGACCTCAGCGGCACCCCCTGGTCCGACGGCGACGCCACCCGTCCCCTCGCACCCGAGGATGTCATCGTCGTCACGCCCTACAACGCGCAGCAGGTGCTCGTCGAAGAGGCGCTCGTCGCGGCAGGGTTCCCCGGCGTGCGCGTCGGGACGGTGGACCGGTTCCAGGGGCAGGAGGCGGCCGTCGTCGTCGTCTCGCTCGCGGCGTCGTCGGGTCGCGATGCGCCGCGCGGGCTCGAGTTCCTACTGCTGCAGAACCGCATCAACGTCGCCGTCTCGCGTGCGATGCACACGGCCTATGTCGTCTACAGCACGGGCTTGCTCGACGACCTGCCGCGCACGCCCGACGGGGTCGCGCGTCTCAGCGCGTTCGCCCGTCTGGTCGGGACGGCATCAGCAGAGGGGGCGGTGCCGCCCCAGACCGAGCTGTCTCAGACGGTGCCGCCTCAGACCGTCCCGTAGAGGCGGTCGCCCGCGTCGCCGAGGCCGGGGACGATGTAGCCCTTCTCGTTGAGGCGCTCGTCCATCGCGCCCAGCACGAGGGTCACATCGCGGTCGCCGACCTGCTTCTCGATGGCGGCGACGCCTTCGGGGGCGGCGAGGATGCAGACCGCGGTGACGTCCTGCGCGCCGCGCGCGAAGAGGAAGTCGATCGCGGCACCGAGCGAGCCGCCGGTGGCGAGCATCGGGTCGAGGACGAAGCACTGCCGATCGCTCAGGTCGTCGGGAAGCCGCTCGGCGTACGTGTACGGCTCGAAGGTCTCCTCGTTGCGAGCCATGCCGAGGAAGCCGACCTCGGCCGTCGGCAGCAGCGTCGTCATGCCCTCGAGCATGCCGAGACCGGCGCGGAGGATCGGGACGACCAGCGGGCGGGGCTCGCTGATCTTGAGTCCGGTCGTGCGGGTGACCGGGGTGTCGATCTCGATCTCCTCGACGCGGACGCCGCGGGTCGCCTCGTACGCGAGGAGCGTGATGAGCTCCTCCGTCAACTGGCGGAAGACCGGTGAGGTGGTGCGCTTGTCGCGCAGCACCGTGAGCTTGTGGGTGATGAGGGGGTGGTCGGCGACGTGCACACGCATGAGCCCAAGGGTACCGGGGCTACGCTGACCTCGTGAGTCTGCCCGTTCCCGCCGCCGATGATGCGGCGATGACGAGGGCGCTGGAACTCGCGGCATCCGCCCCCGCCCACGGTGATGTCCCCGTCGGCGCGGTGGTCACGCGGGCGGGCGAGGTCATCGGCGAAGGTCGCAACCTGCGCGAGCGCGACGGCGACCCCCTCGCGCATGCCGAGATCGTCGCGCTGCGGGCCGCGGCATCCGCTCTGGGGTCCTGGAACCTCGAGGACTGCACCCTCGTCGTCACCCTCGAGCCGTGTGTCATGTGCGCCGGGGCGATCCTGCAGACGCGCGTCGGCCGAGTCGTGTTCGGAGCGTGGGACGAGAAGGCAGGCGCCGCCGGATCGGTCCACGATCTGCTGCGCGACCGCAGGATGCCGCACCGCGCCGAGGTCCTGGGCGGCGTGCGGGCCGAGGAGGGTGCGACGCTCCTGCGCGCGTTCTTCGACGAGAAGCGCTGATCCCGCGCGTCAGTCGGACGAGCTGAGGATGATCGCCTCGGTCGGCGGGGCGGGGGATGCCGGCGACCCGATGTACCCCGTCAGCTCGAGCAGAGCGCGACGGAAGACCGCGGGACGCTCGAGGTGCGGCGTGTGGCCCACGCCGGGGAGCGCGAGCTCGGTGGCGACACCCCCGGCATCCGTGTAGCGGCGCAGGACCTCACGGGTCTGCGACACCATCGGCTGGGCGGGCGCGATATCGGCGCCGGGCCAGTCCGGCAGGATGCCGAGCGCGCCGAGGTGGTTCGGGTCGGAGAAGGATGCGTCCGACACGATCGGGTCGAGGACGCCGCGCACCCACAGGATGGTCGGCTTGACGGGCAGCTCGACGATCGCCGACACGTCGAAGTTCGACGGCGCGAGCGCGTTGAGCACGCCGAAGCGGCCCGGAGCGTATCCGGGCCAATGCGGGCTGGTGACGGCCTCGCCGGGGTAGTTGCCGGTCGCCGTCGAGGTCGACAGCATCGCCTCGACCCACAGGTCCTCGTGCTCGGTGGTGAACCCCTCCGCCACGAAGGACGAGCGGAAGATGCTCCGCGGCGAGGTGGGGGACTCCTCGTCGGATTCGCGGGCGTTGAGTCGGCGCACGAACTCCGCGTTCGCCATGCCCGCGCCGCAGCCGGCGTCGTCGTCGGTCAACCGGGTGCCGTCCAGGCGCGTGCCGCCGAGCCCGTAGGGCGAGATGGGGGACTCGAGCAGGATCGTCCGCACGGGGTGGTCGAGGGCGAACTGCAGAGCGACCGCTCCGCCGAGATCCCAACCGACGAGATGCGGTGCGTCGATGCCGAGCTCTGCCAGTGCGACGGCGACGTCGTCGCTGAGGTCGCGGACGCCGCGGCTCGCGTCGACCGGCATGTGCTCCGTGCCGCCGAACCCGCGCAGATCGACCGCGACGACGCGGAACTCCGCAGGCAGGTCCTGCATGAGCTCCTGCCAGACGAGGGCGGAGGAGAGCCCGCCGTGCAGGAGGACGACGGTGCGGTCGGGCGCGGTGCCGGGGTCGTCGCCGATGCGCTCGAGGATGTTGACGCCCAGGCGGTCCGTGTCGATGATGCGGGACGAGATTCCGTCGAGGAGGGTCATGACCCGATGATAGGCGGCCGCCGCATCCATGCCGAGGGCGTCGATGACAGGATGGGTCCATGACGCACCACCTCCCGCCCGTCGCCATTCTCGGAGCAGGTTCGATGGGGGGTGCGATCGCCCAGGGCATCTCACGCTCGGGAGAAGCATCGTCGGTCGTGGTGACCAACCGCACCGCCGCCAAGGCCGGCGAGCTCGACGGGCTCGACGCCGTCACCAGCGTGGCGCTGGCGGACGAGCCGAGCGCGAACACGGATGCTGCGGCATCCGCCGACATCGTCCTCATCGGGGTGAAGCCCGCCATGGTGCCCGACGTGCTGCGCGAGATCGCGGGCGCGCTGCGCCCCGGGACGATCGTGGTGAGCCTCGCGGCGGGCGTCACGATCGACACCTTCGAAGCGATCGTCGGCCCCGGCATCCCCGTCATCCGTTCGATGCCGAACACGCCGGCCGTCGTCGGCAAGGCCGTCACGGGCCTCGCTGCCGGCTCGACCGCGACGCCCGAGCACGTCGCCCTCGTGCGGCGGCTGTTCGAGACGTGCGGCGTCGTGATCGAGGTTCCCGAGGCGCAGATCGACGCGCTCTCGACGATCTCGGGGTCGGGCCCGGCCTACGTGTTCCTGCTCGTCGAGGCCCTCACCGAAGCCGCGCGCGGCAAGGGGTTCGACGAGGCCGATGCGCGGCTCATGGCCGAGCAGACCTTCATCGGGGCGACCGCGCTGCTCGCGGCATCAGGGGAGGATCCCGCCGAACTCCGCCGCCGCGTCACGAGCCCGAAGGGGACGACCGAGCGCGCCATCGGCGTCCTGCAGACGGGGAACCTCGACGGTCTCTTCGCGCAGGCGACGGATGCCGCGCTGGCCCGCGCGCGCGAGCTGGCGACCGGCGTCTGAGGCCGGCGCTCAGGCGTCGCCGAGGGTGAGGTCCTCGGCCGTCGTCCGCTCGCTGAGCACCGCGGTGTGGTCGGCCCGGCCGACGACGCGGCGAACGGCGAACAGGATGGCTGCGCCGACCGCGGTCGACACCGCCGCGGCCGCGTAGGGGGCGCCGACGCCGTACACCGCGAGGGCGGTGCCGACGGGTGCGCCGATGGCGCCGCCGAAGAAACGGAATCCGGAGTAGGCCGAGCTCGCGACGGCACGCGGCAGGGTCGTCGCCTCCATCGCCGCTTCGGTGAGGATCGTGTTCACCGCGCCGATCTCGACGCCGAGGAGCACGACGCAGACGACGAGCAGGGGACGCGAGCCTGCGCTGAGCGAGGCGGCGACGTGGGTTGCGGCGAAGGCGACGAGGAACCAGAACAGCACCCAGACGACCGAGTACCGCTTCGTCAGTCGCGGGGCGATGAGCACGCCGGCGATCGCGAGGCCGATGCCGAAGCCCATCATGACCAGGCCGATCCCGACGGCCGGCAGCTCGAGGGCGTAGGGCGTGTACGACAGTGTGACGAAGAAGCCGGCGTTGTAGAGGAAGGCGACGACGCTGATCGCGAGCAGCCCCTTGTCGGCGAAGGCGCGGAAGGGCGCGCCGATCGAGCTGCGCTGCGCGGCGTGCCCGGGGTCGCGGACGAGGGTGAGGAGGGCGACGACGCCGACGGCGAGGAGGGATGCGGTTCCCCAGAACGCCGCGAACCAGCCGATCTCGCCGAGCAGGCCACCCACGAGCGGGCCGACGGCCAGCCCGATGCCGAGTGCGGCCTCGTAGAAGATGACGGCGTGCTCGCTGCGTCCGCCGGAGGCCGAGACGATCGACGCGAGCGCGGTCGAGAGGAACAGCGCGTTGCCGAGGCCCCACACGGCGCGGCAGGCGATCAGGGCGCCGATGGTCGGAGACAGGGCGCAGCCGACGGCGGCGAGGGCGATGACGGAGAGCCCCAGGATCATGACGGCGCGCGTGCCGATACGTGTCGACAGCCAGCTCGTGAAGAACATCGCCGAGGCGGTCACGGCGAGGTAGCTCGTGAACAGGAACGACGTCTCGACGGGGGCGGCGTGCAGCGTGGCTGCGACCGTGGGCAGGATGGGGCCGACGAGCCCGATCCCCATGAACGCGATCATCGCGGCGAAGGCGATGGCCCAGACGGCGGGCGGCTGCGAGAGCAGGCGCGGAGCGGTGGTCTCGGGGGCGGTCGAGGTGGTTCCGGTGTCGAGGGCGGTCATTCGTCCAATTGTACACCGATGATTTACTAGTGAACTAAATGGGTGCGCACGGCTACAGTGGACCCGTGACCGAGCGCGCCGATCTGATCGACCGCATCCGCGCCGCCTGGGCGTCGTCGATGCCCGAGATGGACACGTCTCCCATCGATGTCTGGGGGAGGCTCAACCGCACGAGCGCGCTCGCGACCGCGCAGATCGAGCGCCTCCTCGCCGACAGCGGCGTCTCGCGCTCCGAGTTCGACGTCCTCTGCGCCCTGGCCCGCATGGACCGACCCCTGCGGGCGAGCGAGGTGACAGCCGAGACGATGCTCAGCGGGGCGGCGACGACGAAGCTCACGACGCGACTCGAGTCGGTCGGGCTGCTGCGCCGCGAGCGCTCCGACCGGGACGGCCGAGCCGTCCAGCTGTCGTTGACGGATGCCGGCCGTGCCGTCGTGGAACGCGAGATGCCCCGTGCCCTCGCTCACGACGAGCGGCTGCTCGACGGATTCTCGCCCGCCGATCGCGACGCCCTCGCGGGCCTCCTCGCGCGCCTTCTCGCCAACGCGCAGCGCGAGATCTGACCGAGGTCCTCAGCGGTCGAGCGACGCGAACCGCTCGATGTCGGAGTTCGTCCCCGACACGATGATGAGGTCGTGGTTGGTCACGACGGTCGTCGCTTCCGCATACCGGAAGGGCTTGCCGGGGCTCTTCACGCCGACCACGGTCACGTTGTACTTGGAACGGACTCCGGACTCGTTCAGGCCGACGCCGCGGATGAACCGCGGCGGGTACATCTTGGCCAGCACGAAGTCGTCGTCGAAGCGGATGAAGTCGAGCATCCGGCCGCTCACGAGGTGGGCGACGCGCTCGCCGGCCTCGCGCTCGGGGTAGATCACGTGGTTCGCGCCGACGCGGGCGAGGATCTTGCCGTGCGACTGCGAGACCGCCTTCGCCCAGATCTGCGGGACCTTGAGGTCGACGAGGTTCGCCGTGATGAGGACGGATGCCTCGATCGAGGACCCGACCGCGACCACGGCGACCTGGAAGTCCTGTGCGCCGATCTGCTTCAGCGCATCGATGTTGCGCGCGTCGGCCTGAACGGCGTGCGTGACGCGCTCCGACCACTTCTGCACGAGGTCGAGGCTGTCGTCGATCGCGAGGACATCACGATCGAGACGGTCGAGTTCGCCGGCGCACGCGGCGCCGAAGCGACCGAGTCCGATGACGAGGACGGGCGAATCGCTGCGCAACTGCTCAACCAACGATGGGCCTCTCCACGGGCAGCGCATAGTGCTGCGTTCGATTGGTCGCGGCCACCGCCGCGGCGAGTGTCACTGTACCAACGCGCCCCATGAACATCGTCAGGGCCATGACGAAGACGGCGGGGTCGGGGAGTTCCTGCGTCAGCCCCGTCGACAGGCCGACCGTCGCGAAGCCCGACACCACGTCGAAGAGCACCTCGTCGAGCGGCGCCTTCGTCAGGTGGGCGATGGTGATCGTCGACAGTGCGACGATCGTCGCGCCCCACGCGACGACCGAGAGGGCGACCCGCTGCACGTCGCTCGGGATGCGGCGTCCGAACGCCGAGACGCTCGGGCGGCCCTTCGCCTCGGACCACACCGCGAGTGCGAGGACGGCGAGCGTGGTGACCTTGATGCCGCCCGCCGTCGACGCGGATCCGCCGCCGACGAACATGAGCATCGACCCCACGACGAGCGAGGACTCGTGCATCTCGCCGATGTCGATGATCGAGAATCCGCCCGAGCGTGTCATGGCCGACAGGAACAGCGCCTGGAACGTCGTGTCCCAGGCATCCATCGTCCCGAAGGTCTTCGGATTGCCGTATTCCAGGATCACGAAGGCGACGGCGCCGGCGAAGAACAGGACGACCGTGGTGATCAGCGTCAGCTTGACGTGGATCGACCATTTGCGCAGGTGCCACTGGTGCTTCCAGAGTGCGTAGATGACCGGGAAGCCGATCGACCCGAGGAAGACCCCCGCCATGAGGACGGTGAGGAGCAGGTAGTTCTGGGCGAAGGGCGCGAGCCCTTCGGCGTTCGGCGCGAAACCGGTGTTCGTGAAGGCCATCGCCGCGTAGTACGGCGCTTCCCAGAGCGCGGTGACGGCGTCGACCCCGCTCGCCAGCAGCAGCGGGTAGAGGAGGATCGCGAGGGCGGCTTCGATGACGAGGGTCGAGAGCGCGACCGTGGCGAGCAGCTGACCGACCTCGCCCAGGCGCACGGCCTGGCCCTCGTTGACCGGGCCGCCGTGCGCGCGCATCGGGTTGCTGTCGCCCGCGGCGAGGAGCTTGGCCCGGAGTCCGAGTCGCTTGGAGATCACGAGGCCGAGGATCGAGGCGAGAGTCAGCACGCCGAGGGCGCCGACGTTGACGCCGATGAACACGACGACGTGACCGAGGGGCGACCAGTGGGTCGCCATGTCGACGGTCGAGAGGCCCGTGACGCAGATCGTCGAAACCGCCGTGAACAGCGCGTCGGGGAGCGGGGTCACCCGGCCGTCCGAGGCCATGATCGGCAGCGAGAAGAGAGCGGTGAAGACGAGGATCAGCGCCGAGAAGACGAGGACGGCGAACCGGGACGGCGATGCCGTGGCCAGGTCGCGCATCGCGGAGGACGCGCGGCGATGCCACGCCGGTCCGCGCCGTCGGGCGCGCTCGTCGACGGATAAGCCCGTCATCCGCGCCCCTTCCTCGTTCGGATCGTTGTCATGGTACTCCCGCGCGCGGGCGGGCTAACCTAATGCCATGGCGGACATCTTCGACGTGATCGCCGACGGAACCCGTCGGGACATCCTGCAGTTGCTCCGCGAGCGCGGGGCGTCCGGGGGTAACGGGACGAGTGTCTCGCAGATCGTCACCGCGCTCGGCGTCAGCCAGCCGACCGTGTCGAAGCACTTGAAGGTACTGCGCGAGGCATCCCTCGTCTCCGTCCGCGAGGACGGCCAGCACCGTTACTACAGCCTGTCGCCCGAGCCGCTCGACGCGGTCGACGATTGGCTCTTCCCGTTCTTCGCGGTCGCCGACGACGAATATGCCGCCGGCGCGACGCTGACGGAGGGAGCGGCGCACGCCGCCGAGGTCGTGGGGCGGGCCGCCGCGTCGGCCAAGCACGCGGTCACCAGCGTCTTCAACAAGCTGCCGGGTCGCTGACCCGCCTTCCGTCACACCGGTCACACAGGTTTACAGGCGTCCCAGCGAACCCCTAATGTGGAGGGACTCGCGGGGATGAAAAATTCAAAGGGGACACACATGTCGGACATCTCGGATGTGCGCTTTCTCACGGTCGCCGAGGTCGCAGACCTCATGCGCGTCTCGAAGATGACCGTCTATCGTCTGGTGCACTCCGGCGAGCTCCCCGCTGTCCGCTTCGGTCGCAGCTACCGCGTCCCCGAGACGGCCGTCACCGCAGCGTTGCAACGTCCCATCGCCGACGTCGGCTAGACTGATCCGAGGCATTTTTCGTTCTGCCGTTCCCGGACGCCGATATCGGGCGTCCAGACCCCTACTTAGTGAGGTTTACCGTGGGTTCAGTCATCAAGAAGCGCCGCAAGCGCATGGCGAAGAAGAAGCACCGCAAGCTGCTTCGCAAGACTCGCCACCAGCGCCGCAACAAGAAGTAAGCGGCATCGCACACCAAGCGCCCCCGTCCGGTCAGCCGGTCGTCGGGGCGCTTCGTGTTGCGTCCGGGGCATCCATTCCCGGGTGAGAATGGATGCCGTGACCGCACTCACCCTCATCTCGAAACCCGACTGCCACCTCTGCGACGTCGCGCGCGAGATCGTCGACACCGTCGTCGCCGATCTCCCCGAGGGGCAGGTCGAGGTCCGGGAGCTGTCGATCGCCGACGACGCCGAGCTGTATTCGACGTGGTGGGAGAAGATCCCGGTGGTCCTCATCGACGGAGACCTGCACGCCCACTGGCGACTGTCTGCGGATCGCCTCCGTGCCGCCCTCGCAGAGAAGGACCGCGCATGATCCGGCACACGGTCATCTGGCGGATGGCCGCCGACGACGCCGAGACGAGAGCCGAGCACGCGGCCGAGGTCGCGCGCCTCCTCGAGGGCCTGGTCGGCGTCGTCCCCGTGATCCGCTCGCTGAGCGTCGGCGTGAACGTCGCCGTGCCCGAGAGCAACGCGGACGTCGCTCTCGTCATCGACCTCGATGACCTCGCCGCGCTGGATGCCTACCAGACGCACCCCGCTCACCAGCAGGTGGCCGGTTACATCCGCAGCGTCACCGGTGACCGCCTGGCGGTCGACTTCGAGGTCTGAGGCCGTTAGCGGGTCTGCCGAGGCGTCGCGACGACGGGAACCGGCCGGACGGCGATGCGGACCCGCTCGCCGAACTGGAGCCTCTCGTCGGGCGCATGCTGCAGGCGGACGAGCGACCCGTCGTCGGTGCGCACGAGCGAGCGGCGGATGCTGCCGAGGAACATGCTCTCCTCGACGACCGCCCCCACACCTGATCCGGCACCGACCAGATGAACGTGCTCGGGACGGAGCAGGACGTCGACCTCCCCGTCGGGGACGTCGCTCTGGAGCGGCACATCCGTCCCCCACACGGTGGCCGTGCCGCCCGCGGCGACGCCGGGCACCGAGCTCGACAGCCCGATGAACGCGGCCACGCGGGGTGTGGCGGGTCGGAGATAGAGCTCTTCGGGGGACCCGATCTGCTCGATGCGCCCGGCATCCATGACGGCGATGCGATCCGACACCGCGAGGGCCTCCTCCTGGTCGTGCGTCACGAAGACGGTCGTGGTGCCGAGGCGGAGCTGGATGCGCCGGATCTCGTCGCGCAGTTGGACGCGGACCTTGGCGTCGAGGGCCGACAGCGGCTCGTCGAGCAGGAGGACCCGGGGCTCGGTCACGAGCGCGCGAGCGAGCGCCACGCGCTGCTGCTGCCCGCCCGAGAGCTGGTGAGGGTAGCGGTCCGCGAGGTGGTCGAGGCCGACCAGCTCGAGCGCTTCACCGGCCCGGCGACGCGCGGCCCGGGCATCCACTCGGCGTTGGCGGAGCCCGAAGGCCACGTTGTCGCGCACGCGCAGGTGGGGGAAGAGCGAGTAGGCCTGGAACACCATGCCGATGTCGCGCTTGTTCGTCGGCGTCCGCGAGACGTCGGTTCCGCCGAACGAGACGGTTCCCGCCGTGGCGTCCTCGAGGCCGGAGATCACGCGCAGCGCGGTCGTCTTGCCGCACCCGGACGGCCCCAGGAGCGACACGAACTCGCCCGGTGCGATGTCGAGGTCGACGCCGTGCAGCACCCGGGTCGGACCGTAGTCCTTCACGATGCCGCGCAGCGCCACGCGGGTGCCGTCGCCGGCGGCGGCGAGCAGGCGGTTGTCCGCGGTCTGGGGCAGAGCGCGGGCAGCGGGTGTCACGTCGAGAGTCATGAGGTCTTCCTTCCGGCGCCGACGCGTCCCGCGCGGCCGATGATGAGCAGGAGCACGAAGGCGAAGGCGAGCGCCAGCAGGGTGAAGATCGCGGAGGCCCAGGCATCCTGCTTGTTGACGAGGACGAGTCCCGTCTGCAGCACCTGCCGGTTCAGCAGCGAGGCGATCGTGAACTCGCCGAGGACGACGGCGACCGTCATGAGGGATGCCGCCAGCAGCCCCTGCCGCAGGTTCGGCGCGATGACGCGGATCAGGACCGCCGGCCAGCTCGCGCCGAGCGTGCGCGCCGCCTCGGCGAGCGTCCGAAGGTCGACGGCGTCGATCGAGGCCTGGATCGACCGGTAGGCGAAGGGGAGGACGATGATGCCGTAGGCGAAGGCGAGACTCCACGTCCCGGTGCCGAACGTCCTGCCGATCGCGAGGTAGATGGGTGCCAGACCGACCACCAGGACGATGGCCGGGATGGTGATCGGCAGCAGGGCGAAGAACTCGAACACCCGTCGGAGAGCGGGGTAGCGCAGGGCGACGAGCACCATCGTGGGCGCGAGGACGACGAGGACGATCGCGACCGTCACCACCGCGAGGACGAGGGAGTTGACCAGGCCCGCCCAGACGGGCACGTAGGCCGCGGCGCGGGCCGGGTCAAACAGCGCGGTCCAGCGGTCGAGCGTCAGGCTGCCGTCGGCGGCGGTCAGGGTGAACAGCAGGGTCGCTGCGAACGGGACAGCGAACACCGCTCCGACGAGGATGCCGATGGTCCACCGTGTCGCCCGGGAGGGGGCGAGGGGCGAGCGGGTCATGCCTGCCACCTCGAGGCCCGCCGCTGGACCAGGTTGTAGACGACCATCGCCGCCGCGACGACCAGGATCATGCCGAGCGCGAGCGACCCCGCGAGGTTCTCGCGGCCGAGCACGGTCTCGCTCGTGAGCGCGGTGCGGATCTGCAGCGGCACGATCGACGAGCCCTGGCTGGCGAGTGCGGCTGCCGTCGCGTAGGACGAGAACGCGTTCGTGAACAGCAGGAGGAGGCTCGCGAGGAACGAGGGGGCGAGGACGGGGAAGCCGACGTGTGCCCAGAAGCCGGCGCGCGTGCCGCCGAGGGTCATGTGCGCTTCGGCCCACTGGGGGCGGAGGGCGGCGAGGGCCGGCATGAACGTGAGGACCATGAGCGGCACCTGGAAGATGATGTACGCGGGGATGAGGCCCGGCAGTCCGTAGATCCAGGCGCCGTCCGCGAAGATGTCGATTCCCAGAGCGCCGGCGATCAGGCGGGTGATGACACCCTGCGTGCCGAGCGTCGCGACCATCACGAAGGCGAGCATGACGCCGCCGAACTGCGCGAGGACACCGGATGCCGCATCCACCGCGGCGCGGATCACTCCGGCCTCGGGCAGCCCCAGCAGAGCGAAGCAGACGAGCGATCCCACGATTGCGCCGATGGCCGCGGTGAGCAGCGAGACCCAGGTCGAGTTCCAGAACGTCTCGGTGATCACGGGATCGACGAGGGCGGTCAGGTTGTCCCACGTGAACGCCCCGGTGCCGTCCTGGAAGCCCGTGACGACGGCGAGGACGGTGGGGAGGAGGAGGAACAGGGCGAGGTAGGCGAGGAAGGGGACGAGGCCCAGCCATGACCATCCGATCCGCCGCGAGCGGGGGAGCGGGGAGCCCGTGACCGGGCTCCCCGCGGGGGCGACAGCGGTCACTGGACCGCGGCCGCCCATTCCTTGCCGAGGAGCGTGCCGGCCTCGGTCGACTGGTCCTCGGTGGGGACGACCGTGTCGGCGGGGGCCTTCGGGAGCTTCGCGGCGAGGTCGGCGTCGATCGTGCCGGCCTTCGTCATCGCCTCCATGCGGACGGGACGTGCCCCGCCCTTGAGCCAGAGGTTCTGCACCTCGTCGCTGTAGAGGAACTCCTCCCACAGCCGCGCGGCGGCGGGGTGGGGGGCGTCGGCGTTGACGGCCTGGTTGTAGTAGCCGGCGTAGCCCACGCCGTCGAACACGACCGTCTTCCAGGTGGGGACGTCGGCGGAGTGCGCCGCGTTCAGGTAGTCCCAGTCGAAGACGACGGGCGTCTCACCGCTCGCGACGGTGGCGCTCGTGACGTCGAGCTTCAGCATGTTGCCGGCCTTGTCGAGCTTCGAGAAGAAGTCGATCCCCGGCTGGAAGTCGTCGAGCGACCCGCCGGACTGCACGGTAGCGAGCCCGACGGCGGCGAAGGCGGCACCGGCCTGCGTCGGGTCGCCGTTGATGGCGACCGAGCCGCGGAACTCCGAGCTCAGCAGGTCGCTGAGCTGCGTCGGCGCGGCGAACTTCGAGGAGTCGTACCCGACCGACATGTACCCGCCGTAGTCGCCGACGAACAGGCCCGTCGGCTCCTTCAGTTCCGCAGGGATGTCGTCCCAGGTCTGGACCTTGTACGGCGCGAAGCGGTCGGTGTTCTGGAGGGCGACGGTCAGGCCCAGGTCGAACACGTCGGGCGCGGTGTCGAGGCCCTCGTTGGTCTTGGCCGCGGTGATCTCCTCGGCGCTCGAGAAGTCGGGCGACTGCTCGGTGACCGTGATCTCGGGGTAGCGCTTGGTGAACAGGTCGAGGATCTCGCCGTAGTTGGCCCAGTCGCGGGGGAGGGCGATGACGTTCAGGGCGCCCTCGGCCTTGGCCGCCGCCTCGAGCTTGTCGAAGCCGCCGAGGTCGCTGACGCTCTTCGCGGTCGCCGCGGCGGGCTTGGCGCCGGAGGCGTTCTCGGCGCCGGTGGCACCGGCGCAGCCGGCCAGGGACAGCGCGGCGATGGTGGTGAGGGCGAGCGTGACGGCTCGCCGCCGGGACATGCGGGACATGCGTTTCCTCTCGGGTGTTCCGGCGTCCGCGGATGCGGGGCGCCGGGGGGAACGAGGGGAAGCTACGTCCGGCCGATGACCCGAGGACTCCCGATGCGTGAACGGTCGGTGACGTTACGTCGACGGCTCCGCGTCGTCCTCCCGCAGGATCGGGATCGCGTTCGTGAAGGTGCTCGCGCGTCGCTCGGCCTCGGCGCTGCCGGTGAACAGGCCATCACCGGTGGGCGTCGGGTCGGCGGACGTCCGTCGTGCGGGGGCTGCGGCATCCGTCATCAGGACGCGCTGGACGGGCAGGGCCTGTGGCATCGATTCCTGCACCCACGCGACCATGGCCTCGCGGACGAGGCAGCGGAGGTCGAACAGGGTCGGCGCATCCTTCGCCGTGACGAGGATGCGGACGCGGACGTAGCCGGCGACGGCATCCGTCACCTGCAGGACGGACGTCCGTCCGTCCCACAAGTCGGTGCGCTCGAGGACCTGCCGCAGATGCGCGCGCATGAGGGCGGGCGACACGTTCCAGTCGAGGTCCATCTCGACGGCGCCGAGGAGCTCCGATCCCTTGCGGGTCCAGTTCTCGAAGGGGGTCGTCGTGAAGTACGTGCACGGCAGGACCAGGCGTCGGTCGTCCCACAGGTCGAGGACGACGTAGCTCAGGGTGATCTCGCCGACTCGGCCCCACTCGCCGTCGGCGACCACGACGTCATCGACCCGGAGGGCGTCGCTGAAGACGATCTGCAGACCCGCGAACACGTTGGCGAGCACGGACTGCGCGGCGAGGCCCGCGACGATCGAGGCGATGCCCGCGGACGCGAGCACGCTCGCCCCGATCGCGCGGACCGAGTCGAACGTCAGGAGCACGGCGCCGATCCCGATGATGACGATGATCGCGATCGCCAGACGCCGGACGACGAGGGTCTGCGTGCGGATGCGGCGGGCCACCCGGTTGTCGGGCACGTCGATGCGGTACCGCCCGAGCGCCACGTCGGTGGCGACGACGACCAGCGAGGCCAGCAGCCACGCGCTCGCCGCGATGATGAGGATCGTCAGGATCTGGCCCAGGATGCCGCGCCACGTCTCGTCGGGGAATGCCACCCGGACGGCGACCCAGAGCGCGACCACGAGCAGCAGCATCCGGAACGGAGCGCGGGACTGCCGGCTCAGGACCCCCGCCCATCGCCGGCGGCGCGCGACGACCGCCAGCACGATCGTCGCGATGACGGCGACGACGATCGCGACGCCGATCCCGACGACGACCGCGATCCCGAAGTCCACCCATCCATCCCACATACCGCTGATCCTTCCGTCGGAGAGTCAGCCACCATACGACAACCGCCCGGCCGGAGCCGAGCGGTTGCCGAGAGTGCGGGGTGCCGTGTTACGGGGCGAGGCGCGTGGGTCCGCGGAAGAGGTACGTGACCTCGCGGATCGAGTCCTGGCCGAGCAGCAGCATCAGCACGCGGGCGAGGCCCATGCCGAAGCCACCGTGCGGCGGCGCGCCGAAGCGGAAGAAGTCGAGGTAGAAGTCGAGGTGCTCGGGGTCGAGACCCTTCTCCTTGGCCTGCTCGATCAGGACGTCGACGCGGTGCTCGCGCTGCGCACCGGTGGTGATCTCGACGCCGCCCATGAGCAGGTCGTACGACTTCGTCAGCCCGGTCTCCTCGTCGCGCATGTGATAGAACGCGCGGATCTCGGGGTGGTAATCGGTGATGAAGACGAACTGGTGACCGTAGGTCTCCTGCACGTGCGCCGCGATCTGACGCTCACCCTCGGGGTCGAGGTCGCCGTCGGTGCGGGGGATCTCGTACCCGCGCGCTGCGACGATCTCGCGCGCCTCGGCGAGCGGGATGCGCGGGAACGGCAGCTCGGGGACAACCACGTCGATGTCGAACAGGGCCTTGATCTCGTCGCCGTGCTTGTCGGCGACGGCGCGGATCGCGGTCTGCAGGAGCTCCTCCTGCATGCGGGCGACGTCCTCGTGCGAGTCGATCCAGCTGATCTCGGCGTCGATCGAGGTGAACTCGGTCGCGTGGCGCGAGGTGAACGAGGGGTCGGCGCGGAAGGCGGGCGCGATCTCGAAGATCTTGCCGAAGCCGGCGACCTGGGCCATCTGCTTGAAGAACTGCGGGCTCTGCGCGAGGTAGGCCGTCTTGTCTTCGAAGTAGGGCACCTCGAAGAGTTCGGCGTTGGACTCCGATGGCGAGGCCATGAGCTTGGGGGAGTGGACCTCGATGTAGTCGCGCTCCACCCAGTAGGTGCGCATCGCGTGCTCGAGGGTCGTCTGGATGCGGAAGACGAGGTTGTTGCGACGCTGGCGCAGGTCGATGAAGCGCCAGTCCATGCGCTTGTCGAGGCCGGAGTCCGCCGCGATCGGCGTCTCGGGCAGAGCGGCGGCCGCGATGTCGAGCCCGCCGATCTTGATCTCGACGCCGCCGAGCTTGACCCGCTCGTCGTGCTTGAGCTCACCGGTCGCGGTGAGGAAGGTGCCGGTCGACAGGTTGGAGATGAGGTCCGTCAGCGCCAGGGCCGCGGCATCCTGCTCACTGCCGTCCTCGGCGGGGCGCGTCGCGGGATTGACGAGCTGCACGGCGCCCGTCTCATCGCGCAGGATGACGAACTGCACCTTCTTCTGGTCTCGGACGGTCTCGACCCATCCGGAGACCGAGACGGGGCCGTCTTCACGGGACTGCAGCTGCTCAACGAGGGTGCGTTCACTCACGAGGGTCGAGTCTACGCGGCGCCCAGGTTCCGAAACCTCCCGCACCGTAGGCTGACCCGACGGGGAGCCCGGCCGGGCATCCGATCACCGAGCGCGAGAGAGCACCCGATGACCGTCATGAACACTGCCGCCACCTCCTCCTCGGGTGGCGGGTCGTGGCTGTCGGCCCTGGCCGACTGGCTCGTGATGCTGATGGAGACGATCGGTCCCGCGGGCGCGGCCATCGCCGTCGGCCTCGAGAGCCTCTTCCCGCCGATCCCCAGTGAGGCGGTGCTGCCCGTAGCCGGTCTCGCCGCGTCGCGTGGGTCGTTCACCCTCGCCGAAGCGATCGGCTGGACCACCTTCGGGTCGCTCGCCGGCGCGTACATCCTCTACGTGCTCGGCCGCGTGCTCGGCGCGGAGCGCCTCACGCGCGTCGCCGAGAAGCTGCCTCTCATGAAGGGGGAGGACGTCACCAAGACGGTCGCCTGGTTCGAGCGGCACGGCTCGGTCGCGGTCTTCTTCGGCCGGATGGTGCCGCTGTTCCGCAGCCTCATCTCGATCCCAGCCGGCGTCTCCAAGATGCCCTGGTGGAAGTTCGGGCTCCTGACGACGGCCGGCAGCCTCATCTGGAACTCGATCTTCGTGCTCGCGGGATTCTTCCTCGGCGAGAACTGGCACATCGTCGAGCAGTACGCCGGCGTCTTCCAGAACATCGTGATCGTCGTCGTCGTCGCCCTCGTCGCGTGGTTCCTGTTCGTCCGCATTCGCGCCGCCGTCCGTCACCGCCGGGAGTCGACGGAGGATGCCGCCGGCTGAGGCCCCGCGTGCGGTCGGCGCTCAGGCCCTGCATAGGACCCCCTCACGTAGACTGAAGGCGTGCCTGCCGCCCGCCTCCATCTCGTGCGCCACGGGGAGGTCCATAACCCCGACCGCGTGCTGTACGGGCGACTTCCGGGCTTCCACCTCAGCGACGACGGTCAGGACATGGCCCGTGCCGCGGCCGAGCACCTGAAGGCGCAGGGGCGTCCCGTCAAGTCGCTCGTCTCGTCCCCGCTCGAGAGGGCGCGCGAATCCGCCGCCCCGATCGCGGAGCTCTTCGGGCTGACCCCCGTGATCGATGCCCGTGTGCTCGAGCCGACGAACGTCTTCGAGGGGAAGCGGATGCGGAGCGCACTGCGCAACCCGCTCAACTGGTGGCACCTGCGCACTCCCGCGCTGCCGAGCTGGGGAGAGGCCTACCTCGAGGTGGTCGAGCGCATGCAGGCGGCGATGCGCGACGCGTGGAACCGAACGCCCTCGGGCGACGCGGTGATCGTCTCGCACCAGCTCCCGATCTGGATCACGCACCTGTCCGTCGCAGGACTCCCGCTCCGTCACGACCCGCGTCGCCGCCGGTGCGACCTGTCGAGCATCACGAGCTTCGAGCTCGACGGCGACGTCTGGCGCGAAGTCGACTACGCCGAGCCGGCCCCGACCGCCGGCGCTGTGGACGTGGGGGCCGTATGAGACGCCGCATCCTCGCCGCCGTCGCGGCTCTGACGCTCGTCGCGGGTCTCGCAGCCTGCTCGAGTGAGAACGACAACCTCTCCGACCTGTACCGCGAAGGCAACACGCAGGGCTTCATCTCGAGCGACGGTCGCGTCGAGACGATCCCCGCCGCTCAGCGCGGCGACGCCCTGTCGTTCACGGGAACGAGCACCGACGGGTCGGAGATCTCGAGCACCGACTTCGCGGGCGACGTCGTCGTCCTCAACTTCTGGTACGCCGCCTGCGGTCCGTGCCGGGCGGAGGCACCCGTCCTCGAGCAGACTTACCAGGACACGAAGGGCGACGGCGCCCACTTCCTCGGCGTCAACATCTACGACGGTCCCGAGCAGGCGACCTCCTTCGACGAGACGTACAAGATCACCTACCCGTCGATCCTCGCCCGTGGCGACGTCGACCTGAAGCTCGCATTCGCGGACTGGACCTCGCTCCAGGCGGCACCGACGACGCTCGTCGTCGACCGCAAGGGCCGGGTGGCCGCACGACTGTTCGGTCAGCTGCCCGATGCGACCACGCTCCGCGAGCTCGTCGACGACACCCTGGCGGAGAAGGGATGAACCCCGGTTCGATCGTGGTCGACGGGTCGCTGTGGATCGCGATCCCGATCGCGGCCCTCGCCGGACTCGTCTCCTTCCTCTCGCCGTGCGTGCTGCCGCTCGTCCCCGGGTACCTCGGCTTCCTCGGCGGAGCCATGACCCCTCGCGCCTCACGGGTGACATCGACGGATGCCGCCGGCACCGCCCCGGCGGGAGCCGCGACGCGGACCCGCGTCGATGCGCCGGCCCGCGGACGCCTCCTGCTCGGGGTCGCCCTCTTCATCGCCGGGTTCACCGTCATCTTCCTGATGATGGGCGTGTTCGCCGGCACCCTCGGACGTCTCTTCATCGAGTACCAGGACCTCATCACCCGCATCCTGGGTCTCGTCGTGATCGCGCTCGGACTGGTCTTCGTCGGCGTCTTCGGCTTCGCGCAGAAGATCTATCGTCCGCAGCTCACGCAGAACCTCGGCATCCTCGGCGCCCCGCTGCTGGGTGTCGCCATGGGGATCGGCTGGGCGCCGTGCATCGGCCCCACGCTCGCAGCGATCCTGACGATGGCCTACAGCCAGGCGGACCCCCTCCGGGCCGGGACGCTGGCGGTCGCCTACTCCCTCGGACTCGGGCTCCCGTTCGTCCTCCTCGCGCTCGGCGCGGGCTGGGCGACACGCTCGGTCTCGTTCGTGCGCCGCCACATCCGGACGGTCAACATCGTCGGCGGTTTCCTGCTGGTCGCGCTCGGGGTCCTCATGGTGACCGGGGTGTGGACGACGCTCATCTCGAACTTCCAGGGGGTGATCGGTGGTGTCCCGACCTTCTTCTGACCGTTCCGGCGCGACGGCCGTCGACGGACCGCTCCGACCGAGCGACCACCTCGACAAGACGGGCGAGCGGGGCGCGGCCGACGATGGCTCGCCGGCGCAGCCCGTGCTCGGCGTCGTCGGTTGGCTGCGGTGGGGCTGGCGGCAGCTGACGAGCATGCGGACGGCCCTCGTGCTGCTGCTGCTGCTCGCCATCGCGGCGATCCCGGGATCGCTCGTGCCGCAGCGCAGCGCCGACCCGAACGGCGTCACCCAGTGGCGGGCCACCAACCCCGACCTCTATCCGACGTTCGAGACGCTCCAGCTGTTCGACGTCTACTCGTCGGTGTGGTTCTCGGCGATCTACATCCTCCTGTTCATCTCCCTCATCGGCTGCGTGCTGCCGCGCACCAAGCACCACTGGAAGGCGTTGCGCGCCCGCCCTCCGCGCACCCCTGCGCGCCTGTCCCGCCTGGACGATCACGTCGAGTCGCGGGTCGCCGTTCCCGAGGGTGAGGATGCCGCGGGTCACGCGGCGCACGCGGTCGACCTCGCCGAGGCGCAGCTGCGCTCGGCCCGCTACCGCGTCGAGCGGTACGACCGGAACGGCGTCGCCTCGGTCTCCGCCGAACGCGGCTACCTCCGCGAGACCGGCAACCTGATCTTCCACGGCGCGCTGGTGGGAGTGCTCCTCTCGGTCGGCATCGGCGGCGGGTTCACCTACACCGGTCAGACGGTCATCACCGAGGGCGACGGCTTCGTCAACTCACTCGGCCTCGGCTACACCTCGTTCAACCCGGGTCGTTTCGTCGACACCGAGGCGCTGACGCCGTACTCCATCACCCTCGACCGCTTCGACGTGACCTACGCGCCGCCGCCGTCGGGGCAGGCGGGCGACTTCGCCGCTCACGTGACGACGCGCTTCCCCGGGCAGAAGGCCGAGGACCAGGTCATCGAGGTGAACCACCCGATCACGATGGCGGGCGACCGCGTCTACCTCATGGGCAACGGCTACGCTCCGACGATCACCGTCCGCAACGGCGCGGGCGACGTCGTCTTCAGCGAGTCGGTGCCGTTCCTGCCGCAAAGCCCCACGATGACCTCGTCGGGCGTCGTCAAGATCCCCGACACCGGCGGTGAGCAGCTCGGCCTCGTCGGCTTCTTCTACCCGACGGTCGCCACGCTCCAGAGCGGTGCCCTCACTTCGGCGTACGGCGATCTCGTCGACCCGCGCCTGACGTTCTTCGTCTACGAGGGCGACCTCGGCATCGACAACGGCGACGCGCGCTCCGTCTACGCGCTCGACACCGACGGCATGACCGAAATCGCCGGGCGCAACGCCGACACCCCGTCGCTCGAGCTCTCGCCGGGGCAGACCGTCCAGCTGCCGGGCGGCCGCGGCAGCGTGACCTTCGAGGACGAGACGAAGAACGGCGCCCCGGAGTCGGTGAAGCGCTACGTCTCGCTGTCGATCCACAACGACTCGAGCGCCCCGTGGGTGCTCGCGTTCGCGATCCTCGCGATGGTCGGTCTCTTCACGGCCCTGTTCGTCCCGCGCCGGCGCATGTGGGTCAAGGCGACCCCGGGCGGCGACGCCGTGACGCTCGAGTACGCGGGACTGGCCCGAGGTGAGGATCCTGCGATCGCGATCGCGGTCGCCGACCTCGCCCAGCGGCACGGCAGGGCGCTCGATGACGAACCGGCATCCGCCCCAGGCGTCCCCGCGAACGTAAACTGAACCCACCCATCTCCTCCGGAGGACCCTCATGTCGTTCGATGACATCTCCGTGCTGCTGCTGTGGACCGCGATCGCGATCTACACGCTCGGCTTCCTCGCGTTCACCGTCGACCTCGCCCGCCGTTCCGAGCTGGCGATCAAGGCGCAGGACGCGAAGGCGCGCACGCTCGTCGCGGCCGGCGGCGGTGGTCAGACCATCGACGAGATCCACGCCGAGGAGGCGGCCGCCAAGGTCGCCCTCGAAGCCGCGCCGTCGAAGCGCGGCCGCTACCTGTTCGCGCGCCTCGGCGTCGTGCTGACGACGATCGGCTTCCTCTTCCACGTGGGCGCTGACGTCACCCGCGGCATCGCCGCCGGCCGTGTGCCGTGGTCGAACAACTACGAGTTCGCCCTCACCGGCACGATGCTCGTCGTGATGGTGTTCCTCACCGTGCTCGTGAAGTACGACCTCCGCTTCCTCGGCGCCTTCATCAACGGCCTCATCGTCATCCTCCTCGGCGGTGCCGCCCTGGCCTACTACGTCGAGGTCGTCCCGCTGTCGGACCCGCTGAAGAGCGTCTGGCTCGTCATCCACGTCTTCGTCGCCTCGCTCGCGTCGGCCTTCTTCGCACTGGCGTTCGCCCTGTCGATCGTGCAGCTCCTCCAGTCGCGACGGGAGCGCATCGCTCTCGCGGCCGTCGGGTCGGATGCCGCACCCCGCACCCGGCTGCCGTTCCTGCGGACGCTGCCCAGCGCCGAGGTGCTCGAGTCCCTCGCCTACCGCTTCGCGATCATCGGCTTCGTCCTCTGGACCTTCACCCTCATCGCCGGGGCGATCTGGGCGAACGATGCGTGGGGACGCTACTGGGGCTTCGACACCAAGGAAGTCTGGACCTTCGTGATCTGGGTGGTCTACGCCGGCTACATCCACGCGCGGGCGACCCGCGGGTGGCGGGGGACGCGGTCGGCCTGGTTGTCGATCGTCGGGTTCACCGCCGTGCTGTTCAACTTCACGATCGTGAACCAGTTCTTCCAGGGGCTGCACTCCTACAGCGGCCTGCCCAGCTGATCCCGTGACCGTCATCCCCGCCACCGTCGTGACCTACCCCGACGGGGAGCTCACGGGAACGGCCGACGTCGTCCACATCGCGCCGTTGCCCGACGGGCGTTCCGGCGTCGTGCTCGACCGCACCCCGTTCCACCCCGTCGACACGGCGTGGCCCGACCAGCCCGCCGACATCGGCGTGCTGCGGACGGCCGCGGGCGACGTGCCGGTGCTCGCGACGCTGACGGGCGGCATCCGCGACGGCGCGCTCGTCATCGGACCCGACCTGCCGGTCCGCATGGGGACGGAAGGGTGGACCTTCGTCGTCGTCCACGTCGTCGAGGGGTCGGCGCCCGCCGTCGGTGAGAGCGTCGACGCTCACGTCGACCCCGAGCTGCGCGCTGCGCTGTCCGCCGGGCACACCGCCTGCCACCTGGCATCCCTCGCCCTGGACGCCGCGCTCGAGGACGCCTGGACGAAGCAGGTGCCGACGGATGCCGCGGGTCGTCCCGCGTTCGACATGCTCGCCATCCAGACGTCCCGCATCACCCCGTACGGCTCCACCGACGTCTACCGCATCGGCAAATCGCTGCGGAAGAAGGGGTTCGACCCCGCTGCGCTGGCCGACCTTCGAGCCGTCGAAGCGCGCGCCGACGCGACCCTCGCCGAGTGGGCGGGCGCGCCGGGAGCCATCGGCATCCATCGCGACGACCACACGCTCGCGGGCCGACGCACCTGGCGCTGCGAGCTGCCCGAGGGCGCCGTCGAACTGCCCTGCGGCGGGACGCACCTGACATCCCTGGCGGGGATCGAGGCGATCACCGTGGCGCTCGCGTCGACCGAGGTCCCGGGCGGCCTCGAACTCGTCATGACGACGACGATCCGCCTCGCCGGCTGAGTCGCGCGCTGCCGTCGGCCGGGCGGCGCCGAGCCCTGCGGGCCCGACGCCGCGTCCGGCTCAGGCGGGCTGGGTGAGGACGGCCCGGGCCGACGTGGAGCGGTGTCGGGTGACGGCGAGGATGCCGGCGCCGATCGCCACGAGCGTCCAGAGGACGAGTCCCACGGCTGCGGGTGCGCCGCCCCCGGCATCCGTCAACGCGGCCAGCATGGCCGTGTAGGCCGGGGCGGTCGGCAGGAGGCCGGCCACGTCGAGCAGCGTGCCGGGAACCGTCGAGACGATCCCGGTGGCGAGGGCCATGACGCCGACGAGCGCCGAGACCCACCGTCCGATGCCGCCGAACAGCGCGACGAGGGCGTGGTTGACCGCCGCGAACGCGACGCCGGCGAGCACGCACATCGCGGCGAACAGCCACCAGGCGCCCCAGTCGTAGCCCGCGGCGAGCTGGACGACGGTGGCCACCAGGACTCCCTGCAGGGCGCCGAGCAGCGCCCCGGGGGCGAGGGCGCGCAGCGCGAGTGCGGCGGAGGAGCGGCGGGACGAGAGCGCGGCGCGGGGGACGGCGCGAAGCACGATGAACGACGCCAGCCCACCGAACCAGAGCGCGAGGGTCGCGAGCAGCGGGACGGCGGAGGCGCCGAACAGCGAGGTGCCCGCGCCTTCGGCCACGACGGGGTTCGCGACGATCGACGCGAGGTCCGCCGCCTGGGACTTCGTGTAGCTCGGGACGCCGTCGACGGCCTTGTCGAGACCGGTCGCGAGGTCGCCGGTGCCGTCTGCGAGCTTGCCGACACCCGTCGACAGTTCGCCGGCGCCGTCGGCGAGCGAGCCGACGCCGTCTGCGAGCTGGTCCGAGCCGTCCGCGGCGGTGCCGGCGCCGGCGGCGAGGGCCTGCGCACCGGTCGCGAGCTGGCCTGCGCCGGACGAGAGCTTGTCGGCTCCACCCGCGAGCTTGTCGGCACCGCCGGCGAGCTGCCGCACGCCGGTCGAGGCCGCACCCGCGCCCTCCGCGAGGCCTGAGGCGCCGCTCGAGAGTCCGCCCGCGCCGGTGGCGAGCTTGTCGGCCCCGTCGGCGAGCTGGTCCATTCCGCCGGCGAGCTTCTTCGCGGCGGCGGCCGACGTGCTGAGACCCTCGCTCAGGTTCGGGCCGAAGTTCGCGAGCGCGTCGAGGTCCTTCGCCAGCTGCTCCGAGTCACCCACGGTGTTCTGCAGCTGGGGCAGCGCCTTGGTCGCCTGGGCCGCGGCAGCCGTCAACTGGTCGCACAGTGCGGTGCCCGCCTGCGCAGGGACGCACGCCTTCGCGGCGGACGACAGGGCGTCGACGATGGATGTCACGGCCTGGCTGTTCTGCTCGCCGTTGGCGGTGAGGGCCTTCACCCCGTCGACGAGTTCCGACGGGATCGCGGGGATCGCGGCGGTCTGCTCGGCGGCCTTGGCCAGGCCGTCGGCGAGTTCCTTCGTGCCGTCGGCGATCGGTCGCGCGCCCGCGGACCACTCGTCGAGACCGCGCGAGGTGGCGGCAGCGCCGTCCGCGAGCTGGTCCGCGCCACCCGCGAGGGTGTCGAGCCCGTCGGCCGCGGCGCCTGCGCCGTCGGCGAGCTGGTGGGCGCCGGTGGCGAGGCCCGACGCGCCGGTGGAGAGCGCGCCGGCGCCGCTCGCGATGCCGTCGGCACCGGTCTGCAGCTTGCGGATGCCGTCGGCCAGGGAGTATCCGCCGTCGGACGCGGTCGACGCGCCGTCGGCGAGCTGGGCAGCACCGTCGGCGGCGCTCTGGGCGCCGTCGGTGAGCTGGGTCGCCCCGTCGGCCGCCTTGCCCAGCTGCTCGCCGAGCGTCGTGAAGCCGAGGAACACGTTCTCGAGGTAGCCGCTCGTGAGCCGCTCTCCGAGGACGGATGCCGCGGTCGAGGTCACCTGCGACGTGATGGCTTCGTCGACGATGCGCGAGTCGGGCGATGACGTCAGTTCGATCGTCGCGCGCTCGGGCGTCTTGCCGGGAGCGGTCGAGGTCGCCGCGGCGGAGAAGTTCTTCGGGATGGTGACGATCGCGTCGTACGTGCCGTCCTCGAGCCCTTCCTTCGCGTCATCCGAGTTGGAGATCGTCCACGTGAGGTTGCTGTCCAGGTCGTCGGAGCCCTCGACGAGGCCCGCCGTCAGCAGGCGGCCGAGAGGTGTGGTCTGGCCGTTCACCTCCACCGGCTTGTCGTTGTTCACGATCGCGGTGTTCAGTGCGTCGAGCCGCTCGGTGGGGTTGTAGAGCGCAGCGACGAGGATGCCGCCGATGACGGCCGGCAGCAGGAGCACACCCAGGAGGGTGAGCCACGAGATGGGGCGCCGGGTCTGCGCGCGTTCGATGGGGAGAGTCATGAGGGGATCACCTGGGTGGGGGTGTCGGCGTCGAGGGCGGCGGAGGTGTCGAGACGCAGGGTGTCGGGTTTCGGGCGGTAGGCGTCGGCGAGCAGCTCGCGGGCGGCGCCGAGGTCGCGGGCCGAGGCCGCGACGGTGAGCTGCCCGGCCTTCGAGGCGACGGCGTTCGATGCGTCGCGGAGGAGGGCGGCGGCCTGATCGCGATCGGCTCCGGTGAGGGCGTCGAGACCGATGATCACGACGAAACGGGTGCGGCCGGCGAGGGCTCGCCGCAGGTCGGCGAGCGGCGACTCCGAGCCGGTCAGCTCGGCGACGGAAACATGGGCTCTCACCCATGCGGCGCGCCCAGGGAGCAGGTGACCGGAGACGCGCAGCAGGCCGGAGGTCGGGGCGATGCGCCCCGCCACGGTCAGCAGGAAGGCGCGAGACGCGTGCGGATCGGCTGCCGTCACGAGCAGCGTGCCGCCGTCCGCGACGCGGGCGTGCGCGCCCGAGAAGAGCACGACGTCGGTGTCGGCCGACTCGGCCCGCACCTCGAGGTCGTCGGCCGCGAGGGCACCGTTCCAGTCGGGCTCGGGCCAGTCGGCGTGTGCGCGCTCGTGCTCGACCGCTTCGCCCTCGATGTCGACCTTGGGGAGCAGTCGCTCGAGCCAGCGCGGCATCCACCAGGCCTTGTCGCCCAGCAGGGCCATGACCGCCGGGGTCAGGGTCATGCGGACGAGGAAGGCGTCGACGGCGATGCCGACGGCGAGGCCCAGGGCGATCGGCTTGATCGAACTGTCGCCTTCGGGGACGAAGGCGGCGAAGACGGCGAACATGATGACGGCCGCTGCGACGACGACGCGGGCCGAGGCGGTGAAACCGCTGCGGACGGCCGCGATCGCGGTCTCGCGGTTCGCGCGTCCGCCTCGGGCGCGCACCGCGTGGACGAAGTCCTCGCGCATGCGCGAGACGAGGAACACCTCGTAGTCCATGGCGAGGCCGAACAGCACGCCCATGAGGATGATCGGCATGAAGCTGATCACGGGGCCGGTGCGCGTCACGTGCAGGGCGTCGGCGAGCCAGCCCCATTCGAACACCGCGGCGACGGCGCCGAACGCGGCGAGGATCGACAGCAGGTAGCCGAGCGTCGCCTTCAGGGGCACCCAGATCGAGCGGAACACGATCATCAGGAGGATGAAGGACAGGCCGACGACGAAGATGCCGAAGGGCAGAAGTGCGGCCCCGAGCCGGTCGGAGACGTCGATGCCGACGGCGGTGTAGCCGGTGACCTTCAGATCGACGCCGTACTCGTCCTGCCACTCGTCGTGGTGCGAGCGGAGCTCGCGCACGAGGTCGGCGGTCGCCGGATCGTCGGGCGCCGTGGTCGGCACGATCTGGATGAGACCGGTGTCGGCGGTGGCGTTGGGGGTGGCGAGGGCGACGCGCTTCACGCCGGGGATCGCCTCGACCTCCTTCTTGAGGTCGTCCATCAGGCCGAGCGGATCGGTCGAGGTGACGATCGTGCCGGCCATGACGAGGGGACCGTTCGATCCCGCGCCGAAGTACTCGGCGTTCAGGTCGTACGCCTGGCGCGCTTGACTCGACGGCGGCTGGACACCGGCGTTCGGCAGTGCGAGGTGGAGGCTCGCCGACGGGATGGCCATGATGCCGAGTCCGACGACGACGGCGACGGTCGCGATGATCGGATGCCGCGTCACGAGCATCACCCAGCGGTTGGGTCGCGCGGGGGCCACCGGCCCGGCGGCGGGTGCCGGCTCGGGCTCGGGTGCGGCGTCGTCACCCTCGGTCGCCGCTGCGTCGACCTCGGCCGCGCGGCGACGGCGGGTCGGGACGCCGCGCTGCAGCATCCCCCCGCCCCAGCCGACGACGCGACCCTTCGCGAATCCGAGGAGTGCGGGGGTGAGGCTGATCGCGACGGCGACCGCGACCGCGACGGCGACGGCAGCCGCGATGCCCATCGTCGACAGGAACGGGATGCCGGCGATGCTGAGTCCCACGAGGGCGATCATGACCGTCACCCCGGCGAAGACGACGGCCGATCCGGCGGTGCCGACGGCACGGGCGGCGGACTCCTCGGGATCCATGCCGGCGCGGACCTGGTCCTGATGTCGCGACACGATGAACAGCGCGTAGTCGATCCCGACGGCGAGGCCGAGCATGACGGCGAGCATAGGGGTCGTGGCGGAGATCGTCGTCACCGCGGTCGCGAGGAAGATGAGGGCGATCGCGAGCCCGACGCCGATCAGAGCGCTGACGAGCGGGAACCAGGCGACGGCGAACGAGCGGAACGTCACGATCAGGACGAACAGTGCGACGAGCACACCGACGACCTCGACGATCGACAGTGCCGGGATGGATGCCGCGAAGAGGTCGCCGCCGAGCGCGGACTGTGCGCCGTCGGGCAGGTTCGCGTGGAAGTCGGCGGCGGCTTTCTCGACCGCGTCGACGGTCGCGTGGCTGACCTCGGTGGACGTACCGTCGAACTGCATCTGCACGAGCGCGGCGCGGTCGTCGTCCGACACGAGGCCGGTGACCATCTCGTCGAAGGGGGAGGTCGCCGAGGTGACGCCGTCGATGTCGCCGAGCCGGGTGACCAGGTCGTCGATCTCGCCGCGGAGCGGCTGATCCTTCACCGTCTCGCCGTCGGGGGCGACGACGATGAGCTGGGCGCTCGCCCCGCTGGCCTGCGGGAACGTGCGGTTCAGCAGCTCGAGTCCCTGCTGCGCCTCGGTCCCGGGGATCGTGAACGAGTTGTCGGTGCCCTTCATGAAGAGGGCGACACCGCCGCCGATGATGCCGAGCAGCAGGATCCAGGCGATCAGCACGCGCCACGAGTGCCGGTAGGCCCATCGGCCGAGGGTGAAGAGGATTGTGGACACAGGCGCTCCTGGATCAGAGTCGGACGGTTTCGATACAGCGCTGTATCCAATACACATGTGTATCGTAGACCCGAATACAGCTCCCAATCCTGAAGGGCGGGTGTGAGATGGCGCGAAGTCGCGAGAACACGCGTGCGCGCCTGCTCGAAGCCGCACACGAGGTGTTCGCCGAGGTCGGGCTCGATGCGGCATCCGTCGAGATGATCTGCGAGCGCGCGGGATTCACGCGGGGCGCGTTCTACTCCAACTTCGAGTCGAAGGACGAGCTCTTCCTCGCCCTCATCACGCAGCTGTCCGAGGACAAGCTCGACGAGGTGTCGGTGCGCGTCAAGACGCTCTCGGGCGGCGGCGACGTGGTCGATCTCGTCCGTCAGATCGCCGCGATGTCACTGTCCGAGCGGATGGAGCCGCAGCTGCTCAGCGAGGTCCGCACGCAGGCGCTCCGCGACCCGCGCCTGGCGGAGGCGTTCCTCTCCTGGCGCGCGCAGATGCTGCGACGCATCGAGACGATCGTCGGCGACGTGAGCGAACGGCATGGACTGCCCCTGCGGATGACGGTCGCCGACGCCGCCCAACTGCTGCTCGACGTCTCGGAGCAGTGCAGCGTGCAGGCCGCACTCGAGCGGCTGTCGGAGCGTCAGGCGAACCGGGCCATGCAGTCGCGGCTCGAGCAGCTCGTGCCGCTCCTCGTCGGCTGACCCGGGTCTCCTGGGGATCGTCAGCCGGCCTGCAGGACCGCGTGGCACCGCTCCAGGCGGGCGAGCCACCAGTCCCGGCGCTCCGGCGTCGCGGCGTGCGCGTCGAGCAGCGCGGCATCGGGCACGACGCGGCGGACGGGCAGCATCCCGCCCTCGGGCCGCAGCGGCTCGCCGGTGACGTCCGCCGCGAGGAGCGACGCCGTCCCCAATCCGCAGTCGACGTCCAGCTCGGGGAGGGATGCCGCCAGGGCGACCCCCATGGCGAGGCCGACCGAGGTGTCGAGGGCGCTCGACACGACGGCGGGGAGCCCCGCTTCGGCGACGACCGACAGGGCCCGCCGCACCCCGCCGAGCGGCTGCGCCTTGATCACGAGCAGGTCGGCCGCGCCGGCCCGCGCGACGGCGACCGGGTCGTCGGCCTTGCGCACGCTCTCATCGGCGGCGACCGGGACGTCCATGTACCGGATGCGTCCGCGCAGCTCGGCAAGCTCGGCCACCGTCGCGCAGGGCTGTTCCACGTACTCGAGGTCGAACGCCGCGAGCGAGTGGACGGCGTGCTCCGCCTCGTCCAGGTTCCACCCGCCGTTGGCGTCGATGCGGATGCGCCCCTCAGGACCCATCGCCTCGCGAACGGCGCGCACCCGCGCGACGTCGTCGGCCAGCACCTGACCGGGCTCGGCGACCTTGACCTTCGCGGTCCGGCATCCGTCGAATCGCGCCAGGACATCGGGGACGGATGCCGCGGCCACCGCCGGCACCGTCGCGTTCACCCCGATCTCGTCGCGCAGCGCTGCCGGGGTCGGCTGCCAGCCGAATTCGATCGCCGCGGCGAGCCACGACGCCGACTCGACATCGCCGTACTCGGTGAACGGCGAGAACTCGGTCCACCCTTCGGGGCCTTCGAAGAGCATCGCCTCGCGGATGTCGATGCCGCGGAACCGGGTGTGGAGCGGGAGAGACACGACGCGCGCGCTCGCGCGGAGGTCGGCGAGCGAGGGCAGATGCATGACCCCATCCTGGCCCGCGCGGGCGTCGTCGTGCGGAAGGTCCGACGACCGCACGTCAGAGGCGGGTGTAGCGGGCGCGGAAGAAGGCGTAGACGCCGTACGCGATCCAGCCCGCACCGATGAGGACGAGGAGGATCTTGCCCGCGGGGAGCTCGGCGAATGACCGCAGTGCTCCGTCGAGACCGGTCGACTTCTCGGGGTCGTTCGTCGCCGCGCCGACCAGGAACAGCACGCCGACGCCGGCGAATGCGACACCTCGGGCGATGTATCCGACCGTGCCCAGGATCCGGACGCCCCGGCCGGCCGTGCCCGACGGCAGAGTCAGATCCCGCTCGAAGCGGCGGGTCGCGCCCTTGAAGACGAGGTACCCGGCGATGCCGATGACGACGAGGCCGATCGCGACGACGAGGAACACGCCGCCCGGGGTCGACAGGAGATCCGCGGTGAGCGAGCGGGTCGACCCGGCCGAACTCGTGGATCCGCCGGCCGCGAAGGTGCCGGCGCTGAACGCGATGACGAGGTAGACGACGCCCTTCGACGCGTTCTTCACGATGTGGAGCGCGCGCTCCTTGCCGTCGGAGGCACTGCGGTCGAGGAAGGCGCTCAACAGGTGCCAGAGCCCCAGAGCGGCGAGGCCGATCGTGGCGGCCCACAGCAGGAACACGCCTCCGGGGGCGGCCGCGAGCTGGGCGAGGGCTCCCGACTGGTCGGCTTGCCCTCCGCCGGAGAGTCCCAGGGCGAGGGACACAGCGATGAGGCCGACGATGATGTGGACCACGCCGCTCGCTGCGAAGCCCGCTCGTGCGAGCACGTGCACCGCCCTGCTGTTCTTCGCGCCGTGTGCTGCGGTCTTGGCTGAGGAGCTCATCGCGCCAGCGTAGTGACGCCGCCGCCGGTCCGCGCGGGGGTTGCGCGCGCGGTACAGTGACGCCCAGGAGGGCCGGATGACACCGACACTGCACGACGTCGCGCGGCTGGCGGGTGTATCGATCAAGACGGTCTCGAACGTCATCAACGGTCACCCCCACGTCCGACCCGATACCCGCCGGAACGTCGAGCGAGCGGTCGCCGAGCTCGGATACACGCCGAACCTGACGGCGCGAAACCTCCGGAGCGGCCGAACGGGCGCCATCGCCCTCGCCGTCCCCGATCTCGCGCTCAGCTACTTCGCCGAGCTCGCCGGCATGGTCATCGCACGAGCCGAGGAGCGAGGCGTGGTCGTCCTGGTCGAGCAGACCGGCGGCGAGCGGGAGCGTGAGCGCGAGCTGCTGCGGAGCCCCCGCCTCGGTCTCACCGACGGCTTGATCATGAGTCCATTGGGTCTGGATGCGGCGGACCTCGCCGCGCGCCCGGGGGCGTACCCGACTGTCTTGCTCGGGGAGCGGGTGTTCGACGCGCCGCTGGACCACGTCACGATGCGGAACGCCGAGGCCGCACAGGCGGCGACGGCGCATCTGCTCGACGCGGGCAGGGGTCGCATCGCCGTCCTCGGCGCCCACGACGGCGATGCCGACGGCGCGGCGGGTCTTCGCCTGCAGGGGCATCGCGCCGCGCTGGCGGCGGCCGGGGTCGCGCTCGACCCCGAGCTGATCGTCGCCACGCGCTTCTGGGACCGCTCGGGAGGAGCCGACGCCGTGCGCGACCTTGTGGCCCGTGGCGTCGCCTTCGACGCCGTCTTCGGGCTCAACGACACCCTCGCGCTCGGTGCCATCCGCGCATTGCAGGAGGCGGGACTCCGCGTGCCCCGCGACGTCGCCGTGGTCGGGTTCGACGACCTCGACGAGGCGCAGTACTCGATCCCCTCCCTGACCACGATCGATCCCGGCCGACGGTGGATCGCCCAGACCGCGGTCGACACCCTGCTCGGTCGCGTCGCCGCGGCATCCGACATCCCTCACCGGGTGCAGTCGGGCGAATTCACGCTGCGCGTGCGGGAGTCGGCGCCGGGGCGTCGCTGATCGCGGTCGGCGGCGCTGCGCGTGGCGCGCGGGCCTGGCGTTCGCGGATGCAAGAGTTCGTGCGCGCCACGCCGCCTCTCGTGGGCCGAGCCCGGCGTGTCGCGTCGGATCCATTGCATCCGTCGACGCGGTCGGAGGGGCGGAGGCCTTGACGCCCGGCATCCGCGTCGCCATCATGATTTACAACGTTTACCTTCCCGGACAAGGACGCCCCACATGACCTCCGCACGCCTCACCGTCGACGCCGCATCGCCCATCGGGGAGGTCCGCCGCAAGATCTTCGGCGGCTTCGTCGAACACCTCGGCCGCCACATCTACGACGGCATCTTCGAGCCGGGTCATGAGACAGCGGATGCCGAGGGTTTCCGCACGGACGTCATCGACCTCGTCAAGGAGCTCGGGGTCGACACGATCCGCTACCCCGGCGGCAACTTCGTGTCGGGCTTCCGGTGGGAGGACTCGGTCGGTCCCGTCGACGAGCGGCCCCGCCGGCTCGACCTCGCCTGGCACTCGACCGAGACGAACGAGGTCGGCCTGCACGAGTTCTCGTCGTGGCTCGACAAGGTCGGCAGCGACCTGATGATGGCCGTCAACCTCGGCACCCGCGGCACGCTCGAGGCGATCGATCTGCTCGAGTACTGCAACATCCGCTCGGGCACCGCGCTCAGCGACCAGCGCGTCGCCAACGGCGCGACCGACCCGTTCGGCATCCGCATGTGGTGCCTGGGCAACGAGATGGACGGTCCGTGGCAGCTCGGGCACCGGTCGGCCGAGGACTACGGCAAGCTCGCGTCGCGGACCGCGAAGGGGATGCGGCAGCTCGACCCGTCGATCCAGCTGGTCGTCTGCGGTTCGTCGGGCGCGACGATGCCCACGTTCGGCGAATGGGAGCGCGTCGTCCTGTCGCACACCTATGACGATGTCGATCTCATCTCGTGCCACGCGTACTACGAGGAGAAGGACGGCGACATCGGCAGCTTCCTCGCCTCGGCGGTCGACATGGACCGCTTCATCGAGACCGTCGTCGCGACCGCCGACCACGTCGCCGCCGTGAAGCGGTCGTCGAAGAAGATCGACATCTCGTTCGACGAGTGGAACGTCTGGTACCTGTCGCGGTGGGAGAACGTCGAGAAGATCGACGGCATCGACAACTGGCCGGTCGCGCCGCGCCTTCTCGAGGACGTGTACTCCGTGGTGGATGCCGTGGTGTTCGGCGGCCTCATGATCTCGCTGCTCAAGCACGCCGACCGGGTGGCCAGCGCTTCGCTCGCGCAGCTGGTCAACGTGATCGCGCCGATCATGACCGAGCCCGGCGGCCCGGCCTGGCGTCAGACGACGTTCTTCCCCTTCTCGATCACCTCGCGCCTCGCGCAGGGCGACGCGATGCGGGTCCTCGTCGATGCGCCGTCTTACGAGACCGCCGCGTTCGGCGAGGTGCCGCTCGTCGATGCCGTTGCGACGCACGACGACGCCACGGGTCGCAGCGCCGTCTTCCTCGTCAACCGCAGCACGACCGAGTCGATCGAGGTCACCGTCGACGTGACGGGGCTCGGTGCCGGCTCGATCGTCGAGACGCACACCCTCTCGGACGACGACGTCTACGCGAAGAACACCCTCGCCGACCGCGAGCGCGTCGCCCCGCGGCCGAACGAGTCGGCCCGCGTCGATGACGGGACCCTGACCATCACGCTCCCGCCGGTGTCGTGGACGGCGGTCGCGCTCGGCTGAGTTCTGCCGTTCCGCACCCCTGGCGAGACGATGTCCCCGGATGGGACACTCCTCGGCAGGGGGTGCGGGATGCGGCGACGAACGACGATCGCGGTCGGGCTGGTGGTGCTGGGGGTCGCGCTCGCCGGATGCGACGGTGTCCGGCTCCCTTTCGTGGAGGTCCAGGCGTGTGCGTCGTGGGTGTCGTACGAGACCGACGAGGAGCGCGCCGCCGGATCGCAGGCGGTCGTGGTGACGAGCTCGGTCGAGTCGGACGGCACGACGCGGATCATGGAGTACGACACGAACGTGTATCTCGTCACCGTGGACGTGGCCGAGAAGGGTGACATCGCGGCCGGCGACAAAATTCGCGTCGCCTCGACCGCGGACGCGTGCGGCACCTATCCGTACGGGGATGCCGCCGGTGACCCGATGCTCGGCTCGACGCCCCTCCGCCTGTTCCTCTTCGATGAGGGCGGCACGTGGCGGACGATCACGCCGTTCGACGGTGTTCGGCCGGCGACGTGAGGTTCGTGTTCCACCAGCGCGCCGATCTCGTGGGCGAGGTGCTCGTCCCGGCATCCGATCTGGCGGACATCGACCCCGCGGCGTACGGGCGGGCGATGTCGAAGTACGACGACACCCCGGAGCGCCGACGTCTGCGTGACACGGTCATCCCGGGCCTCGGCAGGGGGTGGACCGAGGTCGTGTTCTTGAGTCCCGTCCACCCTCACGCGATCTGGCGGGCGTGGCGCGAGACCCGAGGCAGAGAGCTGCCGCGGGCGGAGTTCTGGGCGATCCCAGCGGACGACCTGCCGCACGGGACGGTCGTCCTCGACCGGACGGTCTCGGCGGTCGGCGACCCGATCGAGCCGGCAGAGGTCGCACCGTTCGATCCGGCATCGTTCACGTCGGCCATGGAGGTGCCCGCGGCGAACCGTGCCTGGCTCGAGGAGATGGTGCGTCGCGGCGTCAGCGGGGCGTGGTTCCACGGCATCCCCCATGTCCTCGCGCCGGGAGCGGTGCCGCTCCACCGGGCCCACGTGATCAGCTGGGAGCAGGACATTGATTCGAATGTCGGACTCGACGGATGAGAACAGATGTTCTAATCTGGGTTTCATGGAAGCCCGGGCATTCGAACACGATCTGACGCTGTGGTTCGTCGATGACGTGCCCGCCCGCATGTTCTTCGGCGGCCGGCGGTGGACCGTGTCCGACACCCCCACCCGCCTCGGTCGAGGGATGTGGCCTGCACTGCCCGCGTCGGCCGCTCGCGCATGGCGGTTCCAAGCGACCGACCACGGCGGGGAGGCCTTCGTCTTCGACATCTACGACGACGGCGACCACTGGCACGTGCATCGCGCGTACGCCTGATCTCACCGCAGGTACGCGTCGACCACGAGGTCACCCCGGATCCGGCGGAGCGCGTCGACGATCGTGGGAACGGTTCGCGTGCCCGCCGTCCGGAGGACGACGTCATGCGGCCCCAGCGGTTCGAGCCCTCCCGTGCGCACGCGCACGACCTCCCACCCCGCGGTGCGCAGGAGCGCGTCCTTGCGCCGATCGGATGCCTCCCTCTTGCCTACGTGCTCGAGCCCGTGGCGCCCGGGGGTGTCGTACTCGACCGCGACCCGCAGCTCGGGGAGCAGGATGTCGGGCCACACCTCCCTATGGCGGAAGAACGGTCGCGCCACCCGGACCGCCGTCATCCCCTCGGTGAACAGCATCGCCGCGGTCAGATCCGCGCGCAGCCGGGCTTCGGCAGCGGATGCCGGCGGGGGAGCGCACGCGCTGACGAACGGCTCGCCCGCGGGAAGGTCCGGGGTCTTTTCGCAGATGGCCGGCACCGCGCGCTTCCGCGCGGAAGCTTGAGCGGGGGCCACCGGCATCCGCACAGCCTTCGCCTGCTGCACGGCGGCAAGGACCGCGCCCGCGTCGATGCGTTCGACAACCCTCACGGGGCGGGGCGCCGCAAGCGCCGAGCACTCCGGGCACCAGGCCGACCGCCGTCGCACGCGCCCCGGACGCTCGCGCTGCTCGGTCGGCGTCGCGGCGAACCGATGGCCGGCGGAGCACTCCCAGCACAGCAGCACGTCTGCGGCGGGCGGGATCTGCGAGAGGACGATGCCACCGTTGAGGTCGGGGTGGTACTGCCGGACGAGCTCCGGGTACGCTGCCCACGCCGACCGGTAGGTGCCGACGGCGTAGGGAACATCGGTGCCGCGCGAGAACTGCCGCCGCTCCCACCACCACCTCACCGGTTCCGTCACCGTGCCGACGGTAGGGGAGGGGACGGACACGTCACGCGGCTCGGGCACCATACTGGCGAGATGCGATCACTCCCAGGCCTTCCCATCGTCCTTGTGCTCGCTGTGCTCGCTGTCATCCTGACCGGGTGCGTGTCGACGAATGGCCTCGAGTCGGAACAACCACGCTCCGTTGCGCCGACTCCCACGATCGCCCAGCCGGCGGAGCAGGCTTCGTGCACTCGAGAGATCCCCTTCGACGCCCCCTTCGCCAACGCCCTCGACGGTACGTCGGTGGGTGAGGACATGATCCAGATGACGTCGACGTCCCACGGCTACACACGCGGGAAGGGCGCGTGTACTCCCGCAGGAACGCTGCCCGGGCCGTCCACGGAGGTGTGTACGGTCGCGATCGGCGACAACCCCGCCAACTCGGAACCGGTGGACTACATGTTCGCCGCCGGAGCGACTGAACAGCTCTCGGCCCGCGTCACCGGGAAGACGGAGAGGGGATCCATGGCCGCCTACGTTCTCTCCTCATGGCGCTTCGCGTCGGCTGCGGACGCTGCTGCGGCCCCGTTGGTGGACCTGGTCGAGTCGTGTGACGGCGTGATCGAATCGACGGAGGGCGACCGGCGGAGCGAAGACCTCTTCGAAGGCGATGAACCGCATCTTCGACTAGTCGTCGCCAATACCGATGTCCTGCTGTACCGCGCTGTCCGACTCGCCGACGGATCAGAAGGGCTGTCGTCGACGGCGTCTGGTCTGCTACCCGCCGCCGTGGTCGATCATCTCGAGACGTGGTGGCTGTCGAACGCCGCGGGCGCGACGGTCACCGAGCCCTGATCCGGCTCAGGCGACCTGCTGGCCGCACATCCCGCACTCGCCGGTCGCGGAGACCTCGACGAAGCAGTTCGGGCACATGGCGCGGACGACGTCGAGCGAGGCCGCAGGACGCTTCGGTGCGACGGTCCGCTCGAGACGCGGCTTCGGCGCGGTGCCGCGGGCCTTGCCCGGGCGGGCGACCGACGGCGGGGGCGGCGGCGCGGTCTTGGGGGCGTGCTCGGCGCAGTAGTAGCGCACGAATCCGGCGTGATTGTTGGGATGCCGGTGCTTGACGGCCCACAGTTCGGTCCGCTCCAGCGGCTCGCTACCGGCGGGGCAGCTCACGCAGCGCGTCGGCTCGCCGGGCACGGCCTCGGCGGCGAGGACGGGGACCTCGAACGGAAGAGCGTCCCGCCAGTCGGATGATCTCGTGATCTTCATGCGGGGGTCCCTCCGCGGCCTCGTCGGGGGTGAGGACCGCCCTACAAGCTTCGCACGATCGGACCGCCCGTGGGGCCCGCGCGTAGGCTGGCCGGGTGACCGTCTCCGAGCTCTTCGACCCGTCGGAGTGGACCGAGGCGCCCGGCGCCGCGGACTACACCGACATCACCGCGCACGTCTCGATCGACGGGCGGATCGCCCGCATCGCGTTCGACCGTCCCGAGGTGCGCAACGCCTTCCGGCCGCACACCGTCGACGAGCTGTACCGCGCGCTCGACATCGCGCGGCAGGACCCGAAGATCGGCGTCGTGCTGCTCACGGGCAACGGCCCGAGCGCGAAGGACGGCGGCTGGGCGTTCTGCTCCGGCGGCGACCAGCGCATCCGCGGCCGAGACGGCTACACGTACGCCGCGGATGACGCGACGACACCCGATCCGGCACGCGCGGGGAGGCTCCACATCCTCGAGGTGCAGCGCCTCATCCGCTTCATGCCCAAGGTCGTCATCGCCGTCATCCCGGGCTGGGCGGCGGGTGGCGGGCACTCGCTGCACATCGTCTGCGACCTGTCGATCGCGAGCGCGGAGCACGGCAAGTTCAAGCAGACGGATGCCGACGTCGGATCGTTCGACGCCGGGTACGGCTCGGCGTACATGGCTCGCCAGGTCGGTCAGAAGGTCGCGCGCGAGGTGTTCTTCCTCGCTGAGGAGTACTCCGCCGAGCGCGCGTACGAGATGGGCGCGGTGAACCGCGTCGTCCCGCACGCCGACCTCGAGCGCGAGGCGATCTCGATGGCGCGGACGATCCTCGGCAAGTCCCCGACCGCGATCCGCATGCTGAAGTTCGCGTTCAACGCGATCGACGACGGCATGGTCGGCCAGCAGGTGTTCGCCGGCGAGGCGACGCGCCTCGCCTACGGCACCGACGAGGCCGTCGAAGGGCGCGACGCCTTCCTCGAGAAGCGCGATCCGGACTGGTCGCCGTACCCGTACCACTACTGAGTCCGCGCCATGCAGCTGAGCCGCCTCGATTCCGCGGATCCACGTGACGTGCTCCGCGCGCTCCGTGCCGCGGTGCTCGGCGCGGGACCGGCGGTCGCTCTCGGCGCGGCATCCGATCTTCCGACCGACGTCCCCGCGGGCACGGCCGTCGTGGTCACGACGAGCGGCTCGACCGGGTACCCGAAGTCCGTCGCGCTCAGCCGGTCGGCGCTGACCTCGTCGGCGCTCGCGACGGCGGACCGGATCGGCAGCGGCTCGTGGCTGCTCGCCCTCCCCGCGACCTACGTCGCGGGCGTCCAGGTCATGGTGCGAGCGCTCGTCGCGGGTCGCGACCCGGCGATCCTGGCCGGCTCCTTCACGGCGCAGACCTTCACGGCGGCCGCCTCGGCGATGGCCGCCAGCGAGGGCGGACACCGCGTCCCGACCTACACGTCCCTCGTCCCCGCCCAGGTGCTGACCCTGGTCGAGGCGGGGGAGACGGATGCCGCGGTCGCCCGCGCGTTCGCCTCGTTCGACGCCGTGCTCGTCGGCGGGCAGGCGCTGCCGCCCGCGCTCGCCGACCGCGCCGCAGCTCTCGGCGCCCGCATCGTCCGCACCTACGGGTCGACCGAGACGAGCGGCGGATGCGTCTACGACGGGCGTCCGCTCGAGGGTGTGCGGTTGCGTGTCGAGGACGGCGAGGTCCAGCTCGGCGGTCCGACACTAGCCGACGGCTACCTCGGCGATCCCGAGCGGACGGCCGACACGTTCGTCCGCGACGGCCACGGTGCGCGCTGGTACCGCACGGGCGATTCCGGGTGGGTCGACGACGGGGTCCTCCGCATCACGGGCCGTCGCGACAACGTCATCGTCTCGGGCGGCGTGAACGTCTCGCTCGACCGCGTCGAACAGGCCGTCCGGGCGCTCGAGGGTCTCGAGGGCGCGGTCGTCGTGCCGACGCGCGACGAGCGGTGGGGTGAGGCATCCGTCGTCGTCCTGGCGCGCCGCGCGCTCAGGGGCCGGGCCGAGCCCGACGTGCTCCACGACGTGCGCCGGGTCGTCGCTGAGGCGATCGGGGCACCCGCGCGACCGCGTGAGCTGCTCGTGCTCGATGAGGTGCCGATGACTTCGACCGGCAAGCCCGATCGCGCGCTTCTGCGCCGACTGCTCGCGGACGACGAGGAGCCCACGCCGCGCGGGGAATAGGATCCTTGCTCGTGGCCGCATCCCGAAAGACCCCCCGCAAGCCCGCCGCGAAGCGCTCGGCGCCGCGAGGCAACCCGGCGAAGGCGCGCGTGTCGTCGGCGCCGCCGAAGCCCGCCCCGGTGACCGCTCGCGACTGGATCGGGGCGGCCCGTCTCCGGACGCTCCCCCTCGCGATCAGCCCGATCCTGGTGGGCACGGGCGCGGCGATCGCCGTCGGTGGCGGCTTCCACTGGGTGCTCGCCCTCTGCTGCCTCGCCGTCGCCGTCTCGCTGCAGATCGCGGTGAACTTCGCCAACGACTACAGCGACGGCATCCGCGGGACCGACGACCACCGCGTCGGCCCCGCCCGGCTCACGGCGTCGGGCCGCGTCACCCCCCGCGCCGTGCTGATCGCCGCCCTGCTGTTCTTCGCGATCGCCGCGCTCGTCGGCATCGCCGTGGTCATCCGCACGCAGCACTGGTGGCTGCTCGCGGTGGGCGCGGTGTGCATCGTCGCGGCGTGGTTCTACACGGGCGGCAAACGCCCTTACGGCTACTCGGGCCTCGGCGAGGTGTTCGTCTTCGTCTTCTTCGGGCCTGTCGCCACGATCGGGACGACCTTCGTGCAGGTCGGCTCGGTGCCGCAGGAGTCGTGGATCCCCTCGATCGGGGTCGGAGCGCTCGCGTGCGGTGTGCTCGTCACCAACAACCTCCGCGACATCGCGCAGGATCGCGTGGCGGGCAAGCGCACGCTGACGGTGCTCATCGGCAAGCGCGCATCGCAGGTCCTCTACACCGTGCTCATGCTGGTGCCGTTCGCGACCGTGCCCGTCGTCGCACCGTTCTACCCGGTCGCGTGGCTGTCGCTGCTGGTCCTCCTGGCGACGCTGTCGGCGACTCTCATCGTCTGGACCTACCGCACGGCGCGCGAACTGATCGTCGCGCTGCAGCTCAGTTCGCTGGCGTCGCTCGCCTGGAGCGGCTTCATCCTCTGGGCGTACGTCGCCGCCTGAGGCTCAGCGGGCGGAGTCGTCGGATGCCGACTGCGGCGTCGCCGCGGCATCCGGATCGTGCTCGTCACGGAAGGCGTCTTCGACGGCCTCGTCGCTGTCGGTCCGGCGCCGCGCCTCTCGGCGCTCGGCCATGCCGACGGAGACCTCGTCGAGGGGACGGCGCAGGAACAGCACCGACAGGCTCAGGCCGATGAGGGCCGCGAAGATGGCCGCGAGCCAGTACTGCTCGCGCAGCACCGGGAACAGCATCATGACCCCGAAGGGGACGAAGAAGGCGAGCAGCCGCAGCAGCGCGTAGACGAAGGCGGACCGGGCACGCATGCGGACATTCTACGGCCGCCGGCTGTGCGGTCGGCGTCGGTGCGCGGCGGCCTCGGTGCGGGGGAGCGCGCCTAGGATGGGGGGATGGCGCGCGTGTACCTCGTTCTGGCGCTGCTGCTGGCCGCCTTCTGGGTCTACAGCATCGTCGACTGCGCGGTTCAGCCGCCGACACGGCATCGCGGTGTCAGCAAGCCGATCTGGCTGCTCATCGTGATCCTGCTGCCGGTCGTGGGCGGTGTGCTGTGGTTCGTCATCGGCCGGTCGCGGGCCTCGTCGAGCCGGGTCGTGTTCAGGGCGCCCGACGACGACCCCGACTTCCTCGGACGCATCGGCACGTCGAGCGACCAGGACGACCGCATCCGCCGCCTCGAAGAGGAGCTCGCCGCGCTCGACTCCGAAGCGCCGGACCCGCGGGACCGTCCGGCGGATCCACCCGCCGAGGACGACAGCGACGAGCAGTCGCGCGGCTCGCGGTCCTGAGATGGCGACGGACGGACCTGGCCGTGCGCCGGCGACCGATGCGGCAGCGGCGCTTCTGACGCGACTCGTCGAGCGGGGTCTGCGTCACATCGTCCTCTCACCCGGGTCGCGCTCTCAGGGGCTCGCCCTCGTCGCCGCCGAGCTCGAGGCGCGCGGGCTGATCCGTCTGCACGTCCGCATCGACGAGCGCGTCGCGGGTTTCACCGCGCTCGGGATCGGCCGCGAGGACCGGATGCCGGCGGTCGTCGTCTGCACCTCGGGTACCGCCGTCGCGAACTTCCTCCCCGCCGTCCTCGAAGCCCACCATTCCGGTGTGCCCCTTCTCCTCCTCACCGCCGATCGGCCGCCGGAGCTCCGCGGCATCGGCGCCAACCAGGCCACGCGTCAGCCGGGCATGTTCTCCGGTTTCGTGCGCCTCGAATCCGACCTTCCCGTCGCCGAGGCGCTCGCCGAGTCCGCCGAGGCCGACGAGGTCGCCGCCTTCCGGGCGGCCGCCGACGAGGGGTGGGATGCCGCCGTCGGCAGCGGTTCGCGGGTCGCGGGGCCCGTGCACCTCAACATCCCGTTCCGGGAGCCGCTCGCGGGCGAACTCCCCGGGTGGGTGCCGTCGTCGAGTGCCGAGGATGCGGCATCCGATCCGACCGAGGCCGACGTCGAGGCGGAGACCGTCGAGGCCGAATGGGGTGCGCATTACCAGGGCGGCGGCGGTGTCGGTGCGGCACTCGAGGTCGTCGAGTCGGAGCCGGTCGTCCTCGAGGCGGGACCGCGCACGGTGGTCGTCGCCGGCGCGGATGCCGGGCCGGATGCCGAGGAACTCGCGCACGCCGGCGGCTTCCCGCTGATCGCGGAGATCGTGAGCGGCGCGCGGTACGGACGGCACCTGGTCCACGGCTACCGCACGCTGCTGTCGGATGCGGAGCTCGGCGGTCGCGTCGAACGAGTCGTCGTGTTCGGGCATCCGACTCTGAGCCGCGAGGTCGCGAGACTGCTCAGCCGCAGCGACGTCGAGGTGATGGCGGTCCGCGGGCCGGGGGAGCAGCTGAATCTCAACGGCGTGACGGTCGCGGTCGACGATGTGACCGCGGCGCGAGGCACGGGCGACCGCGACTGGCTGGGGGCGTGGATGCGCGCGTCGCGAGACCAGGTGGTCGACCTCAGCCCGGCGGCACCCGACGCGGATGCGCTGTCCTCGGCCGTTCCCGCCGAACGGCTCGGCGCGATCTCGGCCGAGCTGGGGGCGATCCGTGCCCCGGTCGATCGGGCCGCTCTCGTCGACGCGGTGTGGCGGGCGACGTGGCCGCACGACCGGCTGCTCTTCGGATCGTCGCGGCTGGTGCGCGTGGCCGACGAACTGCTCGGCGGAAAGAAGGTCCCCGTTCACGCGAACCGTGGGCTCGCCGGCATCGACGGCACCATCGCAACGGGTCTCGGCATCGCTGCGGCGTCTCAGCGCGGCGCGGTACCGGGCGTCACCCGGGTGCTGCTCGGCGATCTCGCCTTCCTCCACGACGTCGGAGCGCTCCTGCATCCGGCCGCAGAAGACGAACCGCGCATCCAGGTCATCGTCGGCAACGACGGCGGCGGGACGATCTTCGACGGCCTCGAGGTCGCCGGCGTCGCGAGCCCGCCGGCGTTCGATCGGGTGCAGTACACCCCGCAGACCGCGCGTCTCGAGGAACTCGCCCGCGCCTACGGCTGGGAGTACCAGCGCATCACGACGCGGGGTGCCTTGGATCAGGCGCTCACGTCGCCCGCGGGAGGACGCCAGATCATCGAAGTGTCCCTGAGTCGGTAGTCGCGGCATCCGCAAGGCGGTCGCGCCGGTCACGGCGGCACGGCAGGATGTGGCGCATGACTGACGCTCACTGGACCGCTTCCCCGTCGACGCTGCTGCGGGTGGGGCCGGGATTCCGGCTCGCGGACGTGGACCCGGCATCCACCCCCGGTTACGACGGCGGCAAGAAGGCGGGGCAGGCGGATCTCGCCGCCGCGGCGGAGCGGTTCGACCAGCTGCAGGAGCGGCTCTACGCGCAGAGCCGCACGCAGCCGGATTCGCCGTCGGTCCTGCTCGTGCTGCAGGCGATGGACTCTGCGGGCAAGGGCGGCATCGTCCGTCACGTGATCGGGGCGACCGACCCGCAGGGTGTGCATCTGAAGGCGTTCAAGAAGCCCACGGCAGAGGAGCTGGCCCACGACTTCCTGTGGCGCATCGAGAAGGAGGTGCCGGAGCCGGGGTACATCGGCGTCTTCGACCGTTCGCACTACGAGGACGTCTTGATCGGCCGGGTCCGCCAGCTCGCACCCGGGGAGGAGATCGAACGACGTTACGGAGCGATCGCCGACTTCGAGGAGCGGATGGCGGGGCGCGGGGTGCACATCGTGAAGGTGATGCTCCACATCTCGGGCGACGAGCAGAAGTCCAGGCTCGCCGAGCGGCTCGACCGGCCCGACAAGCACTGGAAGTACAACCCCGGCGACGTCGACGAGCGCGAACTCTGGCCGGCGTACATGGAGGCCTACCAAACGGTGTTCGAACGCACCTCCACCGACCGGGCGCCGTGGTTCGTCGTCCCCGCGAACGCCAAGTGGTACGCCCGGCTGGCCGTGCAGGCGCTGCTGATCGACGTCCTGGAACGCATCGACCCGCAGTGGCCCGTGGCGGACTTCGACGTCGAGGCCGAGAAGGCGCGTCTCGCGGCAACGTGACGACGGTCAGAAGGGTGCCGGGTCGCCGGGCGTTGTTTCGGCAGGGGTGAAGGCGACGGCCGGGGTGGGTGCGTCTTCGCGGTAGGTCCTGCCGAGGGGTGAGGTCCATTCGAGGACTCCACCCTGGAGTTGTCGGACTTTCCAGGCGGTGAACTGCTTCATCGAATGGTGTCTCTGACAGAGGTGGGCGAGGTTGGAGAGTTCTGTCCGACCGCCGAGGGCGTGGTCGTGGGTGTGGTCGACTTCGCAGCGGATGGCGGCGACGCGGCATCCGGGGAACCGGCAGTGCTGATCCCGGGCTTGCAAGAAGCGGCGCATCCCGGACGGGACACGGTACGAGTCGGTCGATACCGTCACCCCGGTGGCCGGGTCGTGGAACAAGCGTTCCCAGACACCCGTGTCACCGGCGAGAAGCCGTGCGGTACCCGGGTCGATGGGGGAGCGACCGGCGAGATCGCACGGCCCGTCATCGGCACCCGACAATGTCGCGGCGGGGACCAACACCTGCACCCGGGCGCGGATCGCGCCGAGCGGCCCGGCGGTGGTGTCGCGGGTGTCGTCCAATGCCGGGGTGCCGGCGAGGAGCAGGTCCGCGAACACATCAGCGCGGACCTGATCCGTCGAGCGCGCGTCGGTCGCGATCACATCTGAAGTCGCCGAGCGCTCCCCGCGGGTGTCGATGATCGCCCGGGCCTGCTGCGTCAATCGATCCTGGATCCCCTCCGCGATCACCGTCGGGAGAGTCGCGATCAGGTCGCTCATCCCATCCCGCCCCGGGATCAACCGCACGCACCGCCCCGAGGCCGCCTCCTCGTGCCGTTCGGCGAAGGTCCGTGGATGCATCCGGTGCGCGAGGATCTCGAGTTCGCCTCTCACCCGGTTCGGAGTGTCACGCTCACATCGCTCGATCGCGGCGGCTTCGAACTCCGCCCACAGCTCGGCGGGCAGGTTCACCCCGGCGTCGACGATCGCGGTCACATGTCCGCGTACGATCCGGCCGGCTTCCCACGCGGCCACGGCGGCGGGGAACCCTTCGATCGTCACCCGTGCTTCCCCGATCCGGCGTTGCACTGTCCGATCGGTCGTGCGCATCGCCCCGGCGACCTCGGCAGCAATCGACCGCAGCGCCATGTCGTGCAGGAGGACGTTCGCGTCCGCGTGTGCGCTCTGCGCCTCCGCCAACCGTCCCGCGGCGGCGAGCACGCGCAACTCCGCGATCTGCCCGGCAGCGATGACACGGCCCGCGTCTTCAACGTCCGCGACGATCCCCGCGATGGTGGCGAGATACTCCTCGCCACCGGGGTTTTCCATCGCTTCCGTCATGCCTGCACTCTGTCACCAACCTCCGACATCGCCTCGAGCACGGTCAGGGCAGATGCGAGCGGATGGCGCGCACGACGGCATCCGCTCGCTCGACCGGGACGAAGTGCCCGCAGTCGGTGACGACCTCGAGGCGGGCGTCGGAGAAATGCTCGGAGAGCTTGTCGGCCCATTCGACGGGGAACAGCGGGTCGCTGTCGGGCCACAGCATCGTCGTCGGCACGGTGATCGGCTCGTCGTCCGCGGCGTATCCCCGGTTGGCCGCGTACCACTGCAGGCTCGCGGCGAAGGCCCCCGGCCGCGCGTAGGCCGCGACGATCTCGTCGAGGTGCGGCGGCGGTGCGGCATCCGCTCGCCACGTCTCCCAGAGGTAGTTGAGGTACGTGCGGACGGCGCGTTCGTCGCCGTCGATGAGCGCGGCGGCCACGGGTTCGCGGTGAAAATGCTGGTACCAGAAGGTCGAGGCGAGGGCGGGGGATGCCGCACGGTCGCCGATCCCCGGATAGGCGGGCGTGAGCACCGCGCCGCGGAACCGGTGCGGCGCCGTCCGGAGCGCGGCCTGCGCGATGCGACTGCCGATGTCGTACCCGACGATGACGATGCCATCGTCGACACCTTCAGCGTCGAGCGTCTCGAGCACACGGTCGGCGTGCGCCTGCGCCGTGGCCTTCTCGATGCCCGTGATTCCGCCGTACCCGGCGCCCATCCCGCGGAGGTCGGGAACGATCACTCTGTCGGCGGCGAGGCCCGCGACCACCTCGTCGTAGTCGGAGGGAAGCCCCGGCCACCCGTGCAGCAGGACGACAGTCATGCTGCGAGGCTAGCGGCGACGCCGCGGATGCCGAAGGCCTGACGGTGGTCGGCATCGAGCTGCGTTCGGCTACCCGGTAGTGTGCGGAGGGGGACGCACCGCATCCGCGGCTGCGAGAGGGGGACCCATGCAGCGACGGAAAGCGCTCATCGCCTGGATCGTCGGGGTCGGGCTCATCGCCCTTGTTCTGGCAGGCGTGCTCGTCTCGGCCGCGATCACGGCCGCGATCCTCGTGGACCGGGTGCCCGGTGGGGACGTCGGGCTCGCCTCGACACCCGCCCTCGACGGCGCCTACGCCACCATGACGTGGTCGCTCGCCGCCCTCGTCGTCGTCGCCGCCCTCGGAGTGAGCGTGCCGCTCATCGCCCGGAGGGTCTCCCGCCGTCCCTCTTTCCGCTGACCGTTCCTCAGGGAGATCCCGTGCCTTTCGAACCCGTTGCCCTCGACCACACCTTCACGGCTCCGATCGGCGTGGAGGTCAAGGGGGAGACCTGGGCCTGCGTCGAGATGCCCGGTTCGGCGGAGTTTTTCGGTACCGGCCGCTCGGTCAGGGTCGACCTCACCGTCGACGAGGTCGAGATGCCGAACGTCGGGCTTATGGTGACGGGCACCGGCGGCCACATGGTGTCCCTGAACGCGGCAGTCCGCAAGAAGCTCGGCAAGGGGATCGGTGACGCGGTCACGGTGCACCTGACGCGTCGGCTGAGATAGGTCAACCCCGCATTCGTCGGCGCCGGTGACGGTTAGCGTGGTGCTCCTCGATCTCGGAGACGCCTCTGGAGACGAGCGGAAGGGAACGCGTGAGTCTTCGTCGAAGCGAGCCGGTCGTCCACGTTCTGACGATGGACGGGCTGGACTTCCGCATGGTGCGTTCGTCCCATCCGGCCGCTCAGCGCACTTTCCTCCTCGTCCACGGAATCGGGATGTCGCACCGCTACCTGCGTCGGCTCCACGACGAGCTCGCGCTCGCGCACTCCGTGATCTCGATCGATCTGCCCGGCTTCGGCGGCCTGCGCCGCCCCTCTCGAGACCTCGACGTCCGCGCGATGGCGGGTGCGCTCGCGACGCTGCTCGACCGCGAGGCGGTGACGGATGCCGTCGCCGTCGGCCACTCGATGGGGAGCCAATGGGTCGTCGAGCTCGCGGTGCAGCGCCCCGACCTGGTGACGCACATCGTCGCGGTGGGACCCGTCGCCGACGATCACCATCGGACGGCGTTCGCACAGGCGCGGGCTCTCGCACTCGACGTGGTGGGTGAGACGCCGCGCGCGAACTGGCAGGTGCTGAGCGACTACGTGCGATGCGGCATCCCCTGGTACCTGCGTCAGCTGCGGCACATGGTCGCGTACCCGATCGAGGAGCGCGTGGGACTGCTGACGAGGCCGCTGCTCGTGCTCCGCGGTGCGCAGGACCCGATCGCAGGGCTGTCGTGGTGCCGCCGGTTGCGGGATGCCGCTCCGGATGCCGCGGTGATCGAGGTTCCGCGGGGGTGGCACGTCGTGCAGGACCGCGCTCCGCGGGCGGTCGCCGGTGCGATGGAAGCGTTCCTCTCCGCGCATACGCTGCCGAGCCCGGGTAAGTCGCCGCGATGACGGCGTTCGTGCGCAACGCGGTGTGGTGGGCAAGGGACTACCTGTACGCGGCGGTCTGGCAGATCCGGGCGACGCTGAACCGCACCGACCCCCGGGCGTTCTCGGAGGGGGATCGCACGCCCATCGTCATCCTCCCAGGCGTCTACGAGACCTGGCAGTTCATGTATCCCCTCATCACCGCGATGCACGACCGGGGGCATCCGGTCCACGTCGTCCAAGTGCTGCACCACAACCGTCGCCCGGTCGACGAGGCGGCCGCCCGGGTCATCGAGTATCTGCGCGCGAACGGTCTGCGCGGCTGCGTTCTCTTCGCGCACAGCAAGGGCGGACTCGTCGGCAAACGCGCGATGGTGCTCGACGCGGCGGACGGGCGGATCGCCCGCATGCTCGCTGTCGCGACACCCTTCGGCGGATCGCGGTACGGCCGGCTCATGGTGTTGCCGTCCCTCCGGATCTTCTCACCGAGGAGCGCGACGATCCTCGCCCTCGCGAAGGAGCGGGAGGCGAATGCCCGCATCGTCTCGGTCTACGGGGAGTTCGACCCGCACATCCCGGAGGGGAGCGAGCTCGCCGGCGCCGCGAGGAACGTGCGACTCGACACCGGCGGCCACTTCAGGGTGCTCGCGGACCCTCGTGTCATCGCGGAACTGGTCGCCCTGTCGGAGGGCGACGGGAGTCCGGCCGGTCAGGCGACTCCCTGAGCGACGAGCACGTCGTCGACGAAGGCGTAGACCTGCTGCGGACGGAACCCCGCGAAGAATGTCGCGCGATGCTTCTCGATGCGCACAGTGTGCCGTTCCTGCTGACCCACCTCCAACGCGTACGTCTTCACCGTGCTCGCGGAGAACAGCCGAACGGTGTCGACGATGCTCTGCCCATCGACCGTGATGGTCAGCCGACCCCAGAACTTGTCGAACGAGAAGACGACGATGTGCCGCTCGGCGTTGCCCACGGGGAAAGTCATGATCACGGCGCCAGCCTAGGGGTGACGGCCTCGCGCGTGCGGGGCCGCCGCTCGCGAGTGCGTGGTCGCAGTCCGACGAGTCAGTCGTCGGCGTCGATGACCTCCCACTCGCCGAAGAGCCGGAATCCGGCGGTTTTCGCGAGGGCGACGGATGCCGTGTTGTCGAGCTGGCACCGATACTGCGGTTCGTATCCGCGCGCGATCGCCGCCGCGCTCATGGCTCGCACGGTCGCCCGCGCAAGACCCTGTCCGCGGTAATCCGGGAGGGTGATGACGCCCAGGTCAGCCAGGCGACTGCCGCTCCACGGGTACATGCTCGCGGCGGACGCCAGCGTGTCACCCGCGAACGTTCCGAAGACGAGCCAGTGGTCGAGTTCGACGAACGCTTCGTCGAGGTCGTCCTCGGGCGCTCGTGCGGTCAGTTCGGCGAAAGCCGCGGCGTCCGCCGCGGTGAGTTCGCGGGTTTCACGGCGAGGCGCTTCGCTCCGAAGCGCGTCGCGCTCTGCGGCGGGCAGGTAGAAGAGGTTGTCGGGGTCGTTGAGGGTGACGCCGGCGTCCTTCAGGCGTGCGACGAGTTCCGCGTGGGAGATGTCGTCGCCGTCGCTCACCGAGAGGCGTTCGGCCTTCTCAGGTGAGACCGCGAGGATCGCCGGTCCGTCCTGGATGCGCAGAAGCGACACCGACCGATTCTCGGGAAGTCCCGAGTCGACCGCGACGACGACGTCCGCGCCCGTGTGCGAACGGGCGACGGCGGGGACCCAGTGGTCGACGACGGTTGAGGAGAACATCGGGGCGTCCTTTCGAGCGAGGGCGGTACTCCCAACCTCCTCCTGCGACCGGGCCGCGGGGCGAAGGCGAGCCCGCAGGGCGTCGCGCTCGGCGTCGGAGAGGGGCTCGAGCGGGTAGCGGGTGGCATCCTCTCGGAATTCGTAGCCGTCGCCCGGCTGACGGGGGATGACGTGGAGGTGCGCATGCGGAGTGCCTTGGTCGGCATCCTCCCCGTTCGACATCACGAGGTTCGTCCCGGTCGTCGCCGACGCGAGGACGTCCCGGATGGCGCGATCGGCGGCCTGCGCGATCAGGGCGAGCTCGGTCACCTCATCTGCCGTGAGCGATGCGAGGTCGGGTGCGTGGCGGAGCGGAATGACCAGCACATGTCCGCGATTGATCGGATGCCGGTCGAGGACGGCGAGGATGTGCTCGCCGCGGGCGACGACGTCGAAGCCGTCCTCGACGATGTTCTGGCAGAAGCTGCAGACGGCGTCACGCATACCCGTGAGACTACGGGCAGGGCTCCTGCGGTTCGCGGCGCACACCGTGTCGCGCCGCCCCGCCGATGACGGTCACGACGGAGGCGAACACCAGCGCGACGCCGACGACCTGGGCCGGGGTGAGCGTCTCGTGCGCGGCGAGACCGCCGATGGCGAGCGCGACGACGGGGCTCAAGAGCCCGAGGAACGCAGGAACCCGCGTCGGCAGCGCGGCGATCCCTCGGAACCAGAGGGCATACGCGAGCGCGGTTCCGATGAGGCTCAGGTAGGTGTACCCGGCGAGGTTGGTGAGCGTGGGGGGCTGCGCGGGAAGCGGCTCGAAGGCGGCCGTGAGTGCGGCGAGGACGATGCCGCCCGCGGCCAGTTGCCAGGCCGTCACCACGAGCGGAGGGTGCTCGCTCGCCCAGACCTTCGTCAACACGACGCCCAGCGCCATCGACACCGCACCCAGCAGGGCGGCGACGATACCGATCGCATCCAGCCCGCCCGCGGCCCGCAGGACGATGAGTGCGACGCCGATCACCCCGGCGACCCCTGCGGCGAGGAGGCGTCCCGTCAGCTTCTCGGCGAGCAGGCGAGACGCGAGCACGGCGACCAGCAGCGGTTGGATGCCCCCGACCACCGCCGCGACGCCGCCGGGCAGTCGGTCGGCGGCGATGAACAGGAAAGCGAAGAAGCCGCCGATGTTGAGCGCGCCGAGCACGGCGGACTTCCACCACCACGAGCCGCGGGGGAGTCGCCGTCCGATGAGGAGGAGCAGGATGCCGGCGGGCAGCGCGCGCACGGTCGCGGTCAGGAGCGGATGGCCCCCGATGAGGAGGGTCGTCGACGTGATGTACGTCGTGCCCCAGAGGATCGGAGCGACCGCCGTCATCGCGACGACCGACATCGTTTTGCTAAGCACTTAGTCAATATAGCTCACTGCTTAGCGATATGGTCGAGGGATGGATCACGTCGATCGCATCCTCAGCCAGTGGCGCGCCGCTCGGCCCGGTCTCGATGTGAGTCCGATGGCGGTGATCGGTCGTCTCAGCCGCGCCGCGGCCGTCGTCGACGCGAGGCTCGCGGCGACCTTCGCGTCTCACGGCATCGATGCCGGGACGTTCGACGTGCTCGCGACGCTCGCGCGTCAGGGCGAGCCCTTCCGGATCACTCCCGCCGAACTCGCCGCCGACGCCATGATCACCTCGAGCGCCGTCGCCCAGCGCCTCAACCGCCTGGATCGGCTGGGTCTCGTTGTCCGTGAGCCGAATCCCGACGACGGACGCGGCAAGTTCGTGCGACTCACCGACGCCGGACGTGAGCTGCTCGATGCGGTCCTGCCCGATCATCTGGCGACCGAGCGCGAGATCCTCGCACCGCTCACGGCCGCTGAGCGGGACACGCTCGCCGGGCTGCTGTCGAAGCTGACCTCCGAAAGGTGAGCGAGGCGCCCGTCAGGCGAGCGCGTCGATGATCGGGCGGAACTTCACCCGGGTCTCGAGCATCTCCGTCTCGGGATCGCTGCCGGCCACGATTCCCGCGCCGGCGTGCGCGATGAGCGGAATGTCCGCCCCGGCATCCGTGTGCACGTCGAACTGCGCGCAGCGCAGGGCGATCGCCCACTCTCCGTCACCCGCGGCGTCGATCCAGCCGACCGGGCCGGCGTAGCGGCCGCGGTCGAACGGCTCGACCCGGCGGATGACCTCGAGCGCAGCCTGTGTCGGCGTGCCGGCGACGGCCGCCGTCGGGTGCAGGACCTCGACGAGGTCGAGGGACGACGCGTGGCCTGACAGGGTGCCCTCGACGTCCGTCGCCAGGTGCCAGACGTTCGGCAGTTTCAGCATGAACGGCTCGGGCTCGGCGACCAGGGCCGACGTGTGCGCACGCAGCGAAGTGAGAACGCTCTGCACGGCGTACCGGTGCTCGTCGAGATCCTTCGCGCTCGTCGCCAGGGCGAGGGATGCCGCGGTGTCGGCATCCGCGTCGGCTCCGCGCGCGGCCGTCCCGGCCAGCACTCGGGCGGTGACCGTGCCGCCTGAGACGGTCACGAGGGTCTCGGGGCTCGCCCCGATCGCGCCGTCGACGGCGAACGTCCAGGTGTCGGGGTACGCCGACGCAAGGGCGCGGACGAGGCGCCGCAGATCGGAGCCCGCGGGCACCGTGCCCACCAGGTCGCGAGCGAGGACGACCTTGGCGACCTCGCCGGAGGCGATCGCCTCGAGCCCGGCGCGCACCTCGCCCTGGTAGCCGTCGGGCGTGCAGGCGCCGGGGCCCACGGTCGCCGACCAGTGCGGTCCGAAACCGATCGCCTGCGGCTCGTCGCGTTCCGGCTCGCCCTCGACGAAGACATGGGTGACCCAGCTCGTGTCGCTGCGGCGACCAATGATCATGCGCGGCACGGCCAGCGCGGTGCTCGCCGAGCTGTTCGCGGGGTCGAACGGCAGCGTGCCGAAGGCGACGAGGCCGGACCCCGGCATCCCCACCTTGTCGTCGATCTCCGCGACGGCAGCGACGTCGCGCCACCACTGCGCAGCAGGCGTGCCCGCGGGGAGCTCGGCCGCACGACCGACACCGACGAGCAGATCACCGCGACGCGACCACACGGTCGGGTCGTCGGGTGAGGCGTACACGAGCGGCTCGTCGACCGGTTCGATCCGGCGGGTGACGGCACGCAGCCGCGGGATGCCGAGTGCAGACGTGGTCACCCCGCCAGCCTAATCCGGCGGTGATGCGGCGGGCCGCGCCTCTCCGCCCCGCCGCACAGCCTCACCGCACCCTGCCCGGATTAGGCTCGACACGTGACCGACCAGCCCTCCCGCACCCCGTCCACCCGCGCGGACCTCGGCAAGGACCCCGCGCGCGTCAGCGGCATGTTCGACGAGGTCGCGGCGGCCTACGACCGCACCAACACGGTGCTGAGCCTCGGCAACGACAAGCTGTGGCGCATTGCGACCACGCGCGCCGTGGCGCCGCGTCGCGGTCAGCGCATCCTCGACCTGGCTGCCGGCACCGGGGCGAGCTCGGTCTCGCTCGCCCGCTCGGGTGCCGAGGTCGTCGCCGGCGACTTCTCGGCGGGGATGATCGCCGAAGGGAAGCGGCGGCACGGCGGCATCCCGAACCTGTCGTTCGTCGAGGCCGACGCGACGGCCCTGCCCTTCGCCGACGAGGAGTTCGACACCGTCACGATCTCGTTCGGCCTGCGCAACGTCAACGATCCCGAGAAGGCGCTCCGCGAGATGCTCCGCGTCACGAAGCCCGGGGGAACGCTCGTGATCTGCGAGTTCTCGCACCCGCCGGCAGCGCTCATGCGCGTGCTGTACCGGTTCTACAACGACCGCGTCCTGCCCATCGTCGCCCGCGCCTTCAGCTCGAACGCCGCCGCCTACGACTACCTCAACGAGTCGATCCGCGACTGGCCCGACCAGCGCACCCTTGCCGGTCGCATGCGCGAGGCCGGCTGGGATCAGGTGGCCTGGCGCGACCTCAGCTTCGGGATCGTGGCCCTGCACCGGGCACGCAAGCCCGCCACCCCGGACCAGGCGTAGGGCGCGACGGGTACGCTGGAGCCATGACCCCCCGCCCCGGTACTCCGGGCTCGCAGATCGCGAGCCGACTCGGCGTCACCGAACGCATTTTCGTGGGACCGCGGATGCGGAAGCTCCTCACCACGGTCGAAGAAGGGCTCGACCTCGTCGAAGCCCGCCTCGCCGGTGAGTTGAAGGTCGGCGACTCGCTCGCCGACGTCACGTCCCGCTACCTCTACGAGGCCGGTGGGAAGCGGATGCGGCCCATGCTGGCGATCCTGACCGCGCAGCTCGGCTCGGGGGTGACCGACGACGTCCTCGCGGGTGCGACGGCGCTGGAGATGACCCACCTCGGCTCGCTGTACCACGACGACGTCATGGACGAAGCCGACCGTCGACGCGGCGTTCCCAGCGCCCACGCCGTGTGGGGCAACAACGTCGCGATCCTCACCGGCGACCTGCTCTTCTCCCGTGCGAGCCAGCTCATGGCGCAGGTGGGGGAGCGGGCGATCCGCCTGCAGGCCGACACCTTCGAACGTCTCGTCCTCGGGCAGATGCACGAGACGGTGGGCGCCCAGCCAGGCGACGACCCGGTCGAGTTCTACCTGCAGGTCCTGAGCGACAAGACCGGTTCGCTCATCGCCGCCGCCGCCGAGACGGGCGTCGTCTTCTCCGACGCGTCCGACGAGTACGCGGCTCCCGTCCGCGAGTTCGGTGAGCGCGTGGGCGTCGCCTTCCAGCTGCTCGACGACGTCATCGACCTGTCGGCCGACCCCGCCGAGACCGGCAAGGTGCCCGGCACCGACCTGCGTGCCGGCGTCCCGACCATGCCCTATCTGCTTCTCGGCCGTGCGACCGACCCGGCCTCGCAGGCCCTCAAGGTCACGATCGACGAGGGCGTCGCCCGCATCTCCGACGGCGCCGACCCCGCGATCCTCGACGAACCGCTCGCGCAGTTGCGCGTCCACCCCGCGACAGAGGCGACCCGCCTGCTCGCGCACGAGTGGTCCGACCGCGCTGTCGCGGCTCTCGCGCCGCTTCCCGACGGGCAGGTGCGGGATGCGTTGACCCGCTTCGCCCAGGTCGTCGTCGACCGCTCCAGCTGAAACCCGGCGGAATCGCCGCTTCTTCGTCACGCCCGTTCGCGGGCTCTCGGAAAGGACACCCATGACCAAGCTCCGGCTGGCCATCGTCGGCGCAGGACCCGCCGGCATCTACGCGGCGGACATCCTCCTCAAGGCAGAGCGCAAGTTCGACGTCTCGATCGACCTGTTCGACCACCTGCCCGCCCCGTACGGGCTCGTCCGCTACGGCGTCGCCCCCGACCACCCGCGCATCAAGGGCATCATCAACGCCCTCCGCGACGTGCTCGACCGCGGTGACATCCGCATCTTCGGCAACGTCCGCTTCGGCACCGACATCACCCTCGCCGACCTCAAGAAGCACTACAACGCGGTCATCTTCGCGACCGGCGCCATCAAGGATGCCGACCTCGACATCCCCGGCATCGACGCCGAAGGGTCGTACGGCGCCGCGGACTTCGTCAGCTGGTACGACGGGCACCCGGACTTCCCGCGGGAGTGGCCGCTCGACGCGGCATCCGTCGCGGTCCTGGGCAACGGAAACGTCGCTCTCGATGTGGCACGGGTCCTCGCGAAGCACGCCGACGACCTGCTGCCCACCGAGATCCCGGCGAACGTCTACGAGGGCCTGAAGGCGTCGCCCGTCACCGACGTCCACGTCTTCGGTCGCCGCGGTCCCGCGCAGGTGAAGTTCACGCCGCTCGAGCTCCGCGAGCTCGGCGAGCTGAACGACGTCGACATGGTCGTCTACGACGAGGACTTCGACTACGACGAGGCCTCCAAGGCGGCGATCGCGTCGAACAAGCAGGTCATGGTCATCGACCGCGTGCTGCAGTCGTGGCGCAAGCGGCCCAGCGTCAACAACGCCGGCGGCGAGGCCAGTCGCCGCCTTCACCTCCACTTCTGGGCGCGTCCCGTCGAGATCAAGAAGGATGCCGACGGTCGCGTCAGCGCGATCGTCACCGAGCGCACGCGGCCCAACAACTCCGGCGGCGTCGAGGGCACGGGCGAGCTGCGCGAGATCGCCATCGGCCAGGTCTACCGCGCGGTCGGTTATTTCGGTTCGCCGCTGCCCGACGTTCCGTTCGACAAGCGCCACGGCGTCATCCCGAACCACGAGGGTCAGGTCGTAGAGAAGGGCTCGAACGAGCGCGTCCCCGGCGTCTACGCGACGGGCTGGATCAAGCGGGGCCCGGTCGGACTCATCGGCCACACCAAGTCCGACGCCATGGAGACCATCCGTCACCTCATCAACGACCAGGCGTCGTGGTGGACTCCCGAGGACCCGTCCGACGAGGCGATCATCTCGCTGCTCGCCGAGCGCCAGATCGCCTGGACCGACCTGGACGGCTGGCACCGACTCGACGAGCACGAGGTCGCCCTCGGCGCCCCGCACGAGCGCGAGCGCATCAAGGTCGTCGACCGCGACGAGATGGTGCGGGTCTCGCGCGGGGAGTGATCACGCGATGACCGGCGGCTGGGAGCAGGACGTCCTGGGGCGTCCGTTCGAGCGGCTCACGCTGCCCCTGGGCAGCGACCAGGAAGGCGAGGTCGTCGCGACGCTCGTCCGGCTCGATCCGCCGAGACTCGCGAGCCTCACGGGACCGTTGCGCGACGTCGACGTGATCTACCTGCACGGCTGGTCTGACTACTTCTTCCAGGTCGAGCTCGCGCGCTTCTGGGCGTCGCTCGGCGCGCGGTTCCACGCCCTCGACCTCCGCAAGTACGGTCGAAGCCTCCGGCCGGGGCAGACACCCGGCTTCGTGACCTCGCTCGACGTGTACGACGCCGACATCGCCGCGGCTTTCGAGGCCATGGGGCATCCGCTGGACCGTCCGCGCACGCGTCGTCGCCTCGTGATGATGGGCCACTCGACCGGGGGTCTGACAGCGACACTGTGGGCGTCCCGCCATCACGGCCGGCTCGATGCGCTCGTCCTGAACAGCCCATGGCTCGAGCTGCAATTGGGGACCCTCGGTCGGCAGGCGCTGTCGCCGCTGGTGCAGATGCGTGCCCGAGTCGATCCGATGGGGGCGCACCCGGTCGTCGACCTCGGGTTCTACACGCGCGCGCAGACCGAGGTCGGTGCTCTCCCGGTGCGCGGCTACCGCCGGGAGTGGCGACCCGAGCGCGGGTTCCCTACGCATCCCGCCTGGTTGGCGGCGGTGGTCGAGGCGCACCGGCGGGTCGCCTCGGGCATCGACGTGGCCTGCCCGACGATCGTGCTGCTGTCGACGAAGTCCACGAATCCCTTCGCCTGGAACGCGGAGATGACCGGGAGCGATTCGGTCCTGGTCGTCGACGACATCGCGCGCGCCGCGACCCGCATCGGCCGCGACGTCACGCTCGCGCGGATCGACGGCGGCATCCACGACCTCTTCCTGTCCCGTCCCGCCCCGCGCGAACAGGCCTACCGGACGCTTGAGCGATGGCTCGCCCAGGGTGCTCTCGGGCGACCACGCGGATCGCGGCGAGGGCGGTCCGCGCACTGACGGCGGACGCGGTCAGGCCGGCCGCAACAGGGCGCCGAGGGTCTGGAGCGTGGACTCCAGCCCGACGCCGGGGTCGAGCAACCACTGGATCTGCAGACCGTCGGATGCCGCGATGAGTAGGGCTGCGAGGTGCTCGGCGGGGACGTCGTCCCGCACGAGACCTTCGCGCTGCTGGACCCGGAGGCTCTCGGTGATGGATCCGCGGAGTCCCTCGAAACGGGCGGTGAAGAAGTCCCGCCCGACGCCCTCCTCGTCCTGAAGGGACGCGGCGAGCAGCGTGGAGTAGAGGGTCACGAGGCCCGGGATGTCGACGTTGCGCCGCGCGGCGTGGATCATCGTGTCGATGCCGGGTCGGAGCTCGGGCGGATTCTCGTGGTTCTGCTCGGCGTGCGCGTAGACGGCGACGAGCAGCTGCTCGCGCGAGTCGAAGTAGTGCAGGAGAGCGGCATGGGACACTCCGATGGCCTCGGCGATCCTGCGGAGCGACGTGCCGCTGGCACCCCGCTCACGGAACACCTCGATGGCGCGGTCGAGGATCTCCTGGCGCCTCGCGACGCCCTTGGGCATCGATCCGCGGCGACCGATGACGTCATCCTGACCCTGCTGCATGGGGCCAGCGTAGGCCCGCAGAATCAAAACCTCCACATGGAGGTTAATTCTGTTATCGTCGGGATCACGCCGCCCCGCGGCATCCGACAACGACGTTACGAAGGAAGGCCCATGGCTCTGCCACTCGCCTCAGTCCAGCTCTACACGCTCGCAAAAGAGTTCAGCGAGGACATGTCCGGATCGCTCGACAAGCTGGCTGCTCTCGGCCTGCGCAACGTCGAGGCGTTCGACTTCGTCCGCCGTCCCGATGAGATCCGCGCGGCGCTCGACGCCAGCGGTCTCGCCTCGCCGACCGGCCACGCGCCCCTGCTGTCGGACGAGCTGTGGACGCCGGACGGCTCGATCCCCACCCCCGCGCCCGAGGTCGTCTTCGAGGCCGCCGCGAAGATCGGGATGACCACGGTCATCGACCCCTTCGTCCCCGCCGAGCGCTGGTTCACCGAGGAGGGCGTCGCCGACATCGCCGAGCGCCTCAACCGGCTCGCCGAGACGGCCGCCGGTTTCGGCATGACCGTCGGCTACCACAACCACGCGCAGGAGTTCGTGAAGTCCTTCGACGGACAGACTGCCTACGAGCGCTTCCTCGAGCTCACCGACGACCGCGTCGAGATCGAGCTCGACCTGTTCTGGGCGCTCACCGGCGGCCAGGATGTGCCGGCTCTCGTCGAGAGGCTCGGCGACCGGCTCATCGCCGTGCACGTGAAGGACGGCATCGCCCCGGCATCCAACCCGTGGGCTCCCGGCTCCGACGAGTTCGGCTCCGACTCGCTCGAGCAGTTGCGCGCCGGCACCGGAGACGTCCCGCTCGCGGCATCGCTGCGCGCCGGCACGAACATCCGGTACGCCGTCATCGAGTACGACAAGGCCCCCGGCGACGTGTTCGAGGACATCGCGGCGTCCTACGCCTTCCTGAAGGACGGCGGGTTCATCGCATGACCGGTCCCGTCGGAGTCGGCATCGTCGGTGCCGGTGTCATCAGCCAGACCTACCTCGAGAACCTGACGTCGTTCCCCGACGTGAAGGTCGTCGCCATCGGCGACATCATCCCCGAGCGCGCCCAGGCCAAGGCCGAGGAGCACGGCGTCCCCTCGTGGGGCACCCTCGAGGACGTCCTCGGAAACCCCGAGGTCGAGCTCGTCGTCAACCTCACGATCCCCGAGTCGCACATCGCGGTCTCGTCGCAGGCGGTCGCGGCCGGCAAGCACGTGTGGACCGAGAAGCCGCTGGGCCTGGACCGCGAGGGTGCTCGCCAGTTGTTGAAGGATGCCGACGCTGCCGGCGTCCGCGTCGGCTCGGCGCCCGACACGATCCTCGGCCCCGGGTTCCAGTCCGCGAAGCGTGCGATCGCCGAGGGCGTCATCGGCACGCCCCTGTTCGTGCAGACGGCTTTCCAGACGCAGGGGCCCGACCTGTGGCATCCCGAACCGGCGTTCCTGTTCGCGAAGGGTGCGGGACCGCTCCTCGACATGGGGCCGTACTACTTCTCGGCGCTCGTCAGCCTGCTCGGCCCGATCGCCGGTGTCGCGGCGCGCGGTTCGCGCTTCCGCACGGAGCGTCACATCCACACCGGCCCCCGCGCCGGTGAGACATTCCCCGTCGAGGTGCCGTCCTCGGTGCAGGTCCTGTCGACGTTCGAGGGCGGCCAGCACGGCACGCACCTGCTGAGCTTCGACTCGGCGCTCGAGCGTCACGGCGTCGTGGAGATCCACGGTACCGAGGGCTCGATCGTGCTGCCCGACCCCAACCGCTTCGACGGTCCGACCCGTTACGTGAAGCCGCTCGGCGTCTTCCGCGACGGAATGAAGACCGAGCAGGAGTGGATCGACGTCGAGCAGGAGGGCACGGTCGTCGGCCGTGGTCTCGGTGTCCTCGACATGGTGCGCGCGATCGCGGAGAACCGCACGCACGTTGCGACCGGCGAGCTCGGCTTCCACGTGCTCGACGTGCTGCTGTCGGCGCAGGACTCGGCCGAGACCGGCCAGTACCTCGAGATCGACAGCACGGTCGCGCCGGTGCCTGCGGTTCCGGTTGATTTCGACCCCTTCGCCCGCACGCTCTGATCAGCTGACAGCACGACGGCCCGGATCCCTCGCCGGGGTCCGGGCCGTCGTCCGTTCGTCAGCGCGGTTGGTGCGAGCGCACCCGGAACCAGAGGCTCAGCTCGCGTGCGGCGCGGAGCGTGGCGGACGGGTCGCCGTGCGCTTCGAGGTCGTCGAAGGTGTCGCGGAAGCCTTCGGGCGCGTTCTCGTCGGGCATCGCGATGGGCTCGAAGCCCATCGTCCACTCTGCGAAGTTGCGTTCCTCGATGAACTCGTCGATGAGGACGCGCAGGTGGTCGTGGCGCGGATCGCGCTCGATCTTCCCCATCGTCTCTCGGACCGCCTGCTCGGGGCCCTCGAGGATCTGGATGAAGCGGCCGTTGCGATACAGCAGCATCCCGGTGATGTCCCGCTGCGCGTTCGAGGCCCGGCTCTGCTGGAGCAGCTCGCCGAGCGCGTCGTCGCTGAACGGGACGGTCGCGTTGCTGGAGTACACGACGGAGAAGACGGTGTCGTCGGTGGGGGTCATCGGTTCTCCCGGATCGTGAGGATGCCGTTCGTCCCCGGCGCGGGTGTCGGAACCGACGAGAGCGTCCGCATCGCGGAGACCAGGTCGGCGAACGTGCCTATCACCGCCGAACGCATGTCGAATGCGTCATAACGCCCATCCCGACGTCGCTCGATGTAGCCGAGGAAGTTGCCGTCGCGGCTGCCGACGTGGAAGCCGTCTTCGACGCGCGCCCAGACCGTGCCGGGGGATGGGTGGTGCTCAGACACGGGGACCTCACTTACTCGTGGTGCAGAGTAGCCACGGTAGGTGAGGGCCCCGACAGCCGCGCGGGCTTGACAACCCGTTGGCCGCTCACCCGCGAGTCAGCGGTAGTTGATGAACTGCAGGTCGACGTCGAGGTCGGCGGCCTTCAGCATCCGCTGCACTTCCTGCAGGTCGTCGCGGGACTTCGACTGCACGCGCAGCTCGTCGCCCTGGATCTGCGCCTTGACCGACTTGGGTCCCTCGTCGCGGATCAGCTTGGTGATCTTCTTCGCGTCCTCGGAGGAGATGCCCTCCTTGAGCGTGGACACGAGACGGAACTCCTTGCCCGACGGCTGCGGATCCTCGGACTCGAGGCTCTTCAGCGAGATGCCGCGCTTGATGAGCTTGGACTGGAAGACGTCGAGCACGGCCTTGGCCCGCTCGTCGCTGTTCGCCTTGATGAGGATCGACTCACCGCTCCACTCGATCGAGGCGCCGGTGCCCTTGAAGTCGTAGCGCTGCTCGACCTCTTTGCGCGCCTGGTTGAGGGCGTTGTCCGCCTCCTGACGATCTACCTTGCTGACCACGTCGAACGAAGAGTCTGATGCCATGCGTTCGAGGGTACCGCTGTGCCGAGCGGATGCCGCGGGTCGCGACATCCACATCGTTGCGCGCCCGTGATCCGCGACCGTTAGCGTCGAGGCATGGATCGTCGGGGGAAGATCATGCTCGGTATCGCCGTGGGGGCGGTCGTGGGGTTGCTGGCGCTTGCGGCGCCGGCGGTCATCGGCATGATCCCGACGGATGAGGTGGTGGCGGAGGCGCCGTCGCCGTCGGCCAGTCCCGCGCGCATCGCGCCGCCGACCCCGACTCCGACCCCGACGCCGGAACCCACGGAGCCCGCACCCGTCGAGACGACGCCCGCACCGCCCGAGAGCAAGTGCCTGGGCGTCGCACCCGGCAAGGATCGCGGGTCGATCTCTCCCGGGGCCACCGGCGTCGTCGAGCGATCCAACGGGAAGGGTCTCGCGACGGTCTACCGCGTGGTGTCGAACGATTCGTACTGGGCGATCGTCGAGCGCTTCTGCCTCGACAGCGGCGACTTCGACGCCGCCAACGCGTTCGACGGTGCGGGCGACATCTACGAGGGCGACTACCTCGCGATCCTCCCCGAGGGGACGGTGACGGCGGCGGCGCTCAACGAGGCGAAGAAGGGCGGCTATCGCACCCACCAGGACTGCGACGGCATCGCACGCATCGAGGTGTCCGAGCCCACCTCGTCAGGGCGGATCTCCGTGAGCATGTCCGGCGCCCTCACCGACACCGGCACCGGCGAGTACGCGGAGGGTCCCGTCGAGAAGGTGGACGGGAAGCCCACGTTCTACACCGTGCAGCCCGGCGACACCTATCGCGGTATCGGCGACCGCTTCTGCGTCGACGCGATCACGGTGCAGCGCTTCAATGAAGCAGGCGGTCCCGAGCACATTCTGCAGCCGGGCGACCGGGTGCAGCTCCGGCCGACCAGCCGGTCCATCGAGGCCAAGGGCTGAGCCCCGCGCGCCGCCCGGCGCGGGCGCGTTCCGCCCGTAGCCTGACGGGGTGAGCACGCCCGCACCTCCTCAGCTCGCGCAACGCGCATGGGGAATCGCCGCTGTCGCCATCGTCGTCCTGTCGGTCCTGCCGACCCTCCTCGTGCTCGTCCTGGTCGCGACGGTCGACGAGCAGTACGGGTGGCTCCTCATCCTCACCTTCGCGCTGCTCGTCGCGGGCGGGTCGGCGGCGATGCTCGCCGGCATCGTCGGTCTGGTGTTCGCCGGCATCCGTCGACGCGGGTTCGTCTGGCCCGCGGCCGGAACAGTCCTCGGGATCGCACTCGTCGGCGCGGCCTCGATCATCCTGGCCGTCGGGAGCTGACGGCGGAGCCGCGGCATCCGTCGCTTCGTAGACTGGAGTGATGCGGCCGCTGACAGAGGACCAGTTGCGCGACGTGCTCGTCAATGCGACAAGGGACGAGCGGGAACGTCTCGAACTGCCCCACGACTTCCCGATCCTCGAGTGGGATCACCTCGACTTCCTCGCCTGGCGAGACCCCACGACGCGCAGCCGGGGTTACGTCGTCGCCGAGATCGGCGGCGAGCCCACCGGCATCGTCCTGCGCGCCGCGAACGGCGCCGCCCGCGCCCGGTCGGCGATGTGCAACATCTGCCACACGATGCAGCCGGGCAACCAGGTGACGATGTTCACCGCGCGACGGGCGGGGGATGCCGGTGACCGCGGCGACAGCGTCGGTACCTACGTGTGCGCCGATCTGACCTGCCACGACAACGTGCGGATCGCCGGTCCGCTCGCGCCGAGCGAGATCCGCGCGAGCGTCGATCGGCGGATCGACGGCACCCGGCACCGACTCGAATCCTTCGTGGAGCGCGTCGCCTCCGCCGCCTGAGGCCTCGGTTTTCGACATGCCCTCGGGGAGGGTAGTATCGGTGATCGCGCCTCCGGTCGACTGAGAAAGCCGGGCGGGTGCGCACCTGGCGAGTTACCCAAGCGGCCAAAGGGATCTGACTGTAAATCAGACTGCATTGCATTCGGGGGTTCGAATCCCTCACTCGCCACCAGACGAAAGAGCTGCGGACATCTCCGCGGCTCTTTCTTGTTTCTCCCCGAGTGCGCAACCCCTGTGGACATCTCCGTCGCCCACGGGGCGGTCTGACAGGATGGGGGATCGAGGGCGGGGGAGGCCTCCGCCGAAGGGATGCCGAGGATGAGCGAACCGAGCACTGCGCCGAATTCGAGCAAGATCTTCCGAGCCGCGATCTGGGTCGCGATCGGCGCCTTGATCGCCGCGGCGATCGTCTGCGTCGTCTGGGTCCTGGTGGGCGACTCCAACGGGATGGTGGCCCGGGCATTCCTGACGATCCTCCTGCTCGCCGCCTTCGCGGGAGTGTCGATCCTCGAGGCATCCCTCTCCGAGCGCCGCCCGGCCTGGTTCGCACTGGCGAGCATCGTGTCGTGGGTCGTCGCGCTGATCGCGGGGGCGTTCATGATCTGGATGCCGGAGGCTCCCGGCGACTACGGCGTCGGCGCCGAGCGGTTCTTCAAGTTCATTCTGATCGTGCTGATCCTGCAGGCGGCACTGCTCCACATCCGTCTCTATACCAACTCCTTCGGGCGGCACCAGACGACCTTCACCAGCATCGTCGCCTACGTCACCATGGGTCTCGTCGTGATCCTGGCCGTCATGCTGATCATCCCGCTGCTCTTCGCGGAGTTCACCGACTTCCGCGACATCTACTGGAAGGTCGTCGTCTCGGTGACGATCCTCGCCGCCGTCGGCACGGCACTCGTCCCGCTCGTGAACGCGCTGTTCGCCCCCAAGCGCGATCGCTCCCCGATCTCCGGCTACGGTTCCCAGGGTTACGCCGCGCAGCCGTACGGCTCCGTCGCGCAGCTCGACCCCGCGCTGACCGCCCCGGCGGCTCCTGTCCAGGCCTGGCCGACGTACGCGGACGGCCGCACCCCGCTCCCGGTCATGCCCGACGGGTCGCCCGACTGGAACGCCTACTACACCGGCCAGCCGAGCTACCCGCAGCAGCCGTACGGCGCGACGGCTCCCCAGGCACCCCCGGCTCCCGAGTCCGTTCCCGCGGATGCGCCGGCGGTTCCCCCGGCACCGTCGGTTCCGGGCGACGCGTCCCAGCCCGATCACCCTGCACCGCCGGTCCCGCCTGCGCCGGGCGCGCCGGACGTGCCGCCGCCGCCGCGCTACTGAGGCCGCGGGTCGGCTAGACCGGCAGCATCTCGAGAGCGGCCATCGCCGCGTTGTGTCCGCCGATCCCGCTGACCGCTCCACCACGGCGGGCACTCGATCCGCAGAGCAACACACCCTCGACACCGCTCGAGACTCCCCACCGTTCGGCGGGGGTCTCGAGCGGTTCGTCGTCTCGAGCCCACGGCCACGACAGCTCGCCGTGGAAGATGTCACCTCCGACCATGCCGAGGTCCCGCTCGAGGTCCGCCGTCGTGCGCACCTCGACGCAAGGGCTCCCGTCCGGTGCCCGGTAAAGCAGGTCGGCGATCGGCTCGGCCAGCACCGAGTCCAGCGACCGCTCGGCCGCCGTCCACAGGGCGTGACGGTCCGCGGCACCTTCGGCGATCAGTCGATGCGGGACCTGCAGCCCGAACAGGGTGAGTGTTTGCGCCCCCGACGCGCGCAGCGCGCGTCCCAGGATCGACGGGTCGGTGAGGGAGTGGCAGTAGATCTCCGCCGGCAGCGGATCTGGGATCGCTCCGCCCGCCGCACGGTCGTGGGCGGCATCCACCTGCGACAGAGTCTCATTGATGTGGAACGTGCCGGCGAACGCGGCGCGAGCGTCGACCGAGGTGTCCCGCAGTCGGGGCAGGCGGGACAACAGCATGTTGACCTTGATCTGCGCCCCCTCGGGACGGGCGGCGCCGGTGCCGATGCCGCCGCCGGCGCGCAGGAGGCCGTCGAGCACCGCCGCGCCCACGCCGCTCAGGATGAGCCGCGCCCCGAGTCGTTCGCCGTCGGCGAGTTCCACGTCACCGTCGGGGGAGACCGCGACGACCTCGGCGCCGGTTCGGATCTCGGCGCCAGCCGACCGGGCCGCGCGCTCGAGCTCGTTGCTGACGGCACCCATGCCGCCGACCGGGACGTCCCAGTCCCCGGTTCCGCCACCGATGACGTGATAGAGGAAGCAGCGGTTCTGACGGAGCGACTCGTCGTCGGAGTGGGCGAAGGTTCCGATCAGGCCGTCCGTGAACGCGATGCCGCGGGCTACGTCGGTCGCCAGTGCTCCTCGGATGAACGCGCCGAGCGGACGGCCCGACACCGCCTCCCAGAGGGCGTCGTCGCCCACGGCGGCGCGGACGCCGGACTCTCTCCGCAGAGGCGCCGTGACGGTCGGGAAGAGCGCCCTGCCCAGCGGGGCCACCCTCTCGTGCAGCGCCGAGAACCGTGCCGCTTCGCCGTCGTCGCCCGTCGCGTGCGCGAAGCTCGCCGCGGTGGCGGCGGCATCCGCGTTGTCGATGAGGATGCCGCGGTCCGGGGACTCCGGCAACGGCGTGTACGACGAGTAGCGTCGCCGCTCGAGTCGGATGTCGAGTCCGAGATCGTCGATCACGGTGCGGGGGAGCAGGCTGACGAGGTACGAGTAACGAGACAGGCGCGCGTCCACTCCCGGCCAGGGGCGCTCCGAGACGGCTGCGCCGCCGACGTGACCCTGACGTTCGAGCACCGTCACGGTGCGTCCCGCGCGGGCGAGATAGGCAGCGGCGACGAGGGCGTTGTGCCCTCCGCCCACGATGACGACGTCGCGGATGGCGCTCATGATGCTCAACCTAGCGGCGTACCGTGGAGGGATGGATGCCGCTGCGCTCGCCGACCTCGCCCTCGACATCGCCCGTGACGCCGGCGCCCTGGCGCTGCGCCGTCGCCAGGAGGGTGTCGCGATCGCCGCGACCAAGTCCGTCATCGCCGACATCGTCACCGAGGCGGACCGCGAGGTCGAAGCCCTCATCCGAGCGCGGCTCGCCGCCGAGCGCCCCGACGACGGCTTCCTCGGAGAGGAGTCCGGTGCCGAGCGGGGCACGTCCGACATCACGTGGGTCGTCGACCCGATCGACGGGACCGTCAACTACGCCTACGGGATGCCGCACTACGCCGTGAGCATCGCGGCGGTGTCCGGAGAACCGACGCCCCCGACCTGGACGGCCCTCGCCGGCGTCGTCCACAACCCGGCTGTCGGCGAGACGTTCCACGCGGTGCGCGGTGGCGGAGCCTGGCGGGGCGAGGAGCGCCTCGCCGTGTCGAGCGTCGGCGAGGCGGGAGGACTCGTGGCCACTGGCTTCGGGTACGACCCGAAGTACCACGAGGAGGACCTCGCCCGCGTCGCCGCGGTCATGCCGCTCTTGCGCGACCTGCGTCGCGCTGGAGCGGCGTCGCTCGACCTCGCGTACGTGGCCGCCGGGCGGCTGGACGGCTACTTCGAGCGCGGCCTCCACCCCTGGGATCACGCCGCCGGCGCACTGCTGGTCACCGAGGCGGGCGGGCGGATCACGGGCGCTCCCGGTGGATTCCCCGGGCGCGACATGACCGTCGCGGCAGGCCCCGAGCTGTTCGCGCGCCTGACGGCCACCATCGGGTTGTGAATGGACATCCCATTCCCAGGCCCGTTCGTGTAGCGTGTTTATCTGATCGTTACCTTCGTTGCCCGAGCGAGGGTGTCTGTCCTTGAAGCCCCGCGGCCCAGGCCGCTCTACCCGAGAGCCCGCACGTTTGACTTTCGAGACCTCCCCGACTGACGCGCCCGCTGCGCGTCGCGATCGGCGACCCGCCGCGTCCGGCTCCATGCCGTTGACCCGTGCGGAGTATCGCAAGCAGGCTGCGGCCCCGGTCAGCGACGCCGAGACGGCAGCTGTCCAGGCCGTCGCCGCCATGGGTGACGTCATCGCCATGATCCAGGCCGCCGACGCCCCGGCGCTGCGCCGTCGCCGCACGCGTGCCGTTGCGGCGGACTCCTCGGCAGCAGACCTCGCGCCCGTGTCGCTGGCGGAATCCGTCGTGTCCGAGACCATCGCCGACGCCGTCATCGCCGACTCGGTCCCCGTGCCGTCTGCCGATGTCGCATCCGTCATTGCGGCGAGCCCGGTCGCGCAGACGCCGGTCGCCTCCGTCCCGCTGCGTCGTCGCGTTCGCTCTGCGCGCTCCACGACTGCCGAGGCCACCGCGACCCCCGAGGCGACGCCGGTTCGCGAGTTCCTCGACGAGACGATCGTCCTCCCGTCCGCGGACTCGACGCACGCCTCCGGCCACGACGCGGCTCCCGGCATCGACGAATTCGAACTCGCGGCGAAGGTGTTCTCCTTCACCGGCGAGACGCCGATCCAGGTCGCCCGCGCAGCCGCTGACGCCGACGAGCAGACTCAGCGCAAGACCCGTGTCCGCATGGCCGACCAGCCCCCGCGCCCTCGGCGCGGCCGTGTCGTGTTCAAGCGGCTGGCCGCGGCATCCTTCTCGGTCAGCGTCGTCGGCGTCGTCGGCCTTCTCGCCATCGGAACGACGACCCCGGTTGCGGCCGTGGGTGCGTTCGGCCAGGAGGTCCGCGGCGACATGACGCTCGCCAGCGAGAAGACCCCGACCGAGGCTCCCGAGATCCAGGCGTACGTCTCGGGATCGACGGCCGCGGCCGGCGATCTCGCGCGTTCGGACGAGTACGACATCGAGTCCATGGCCGACGTGGCCGCCGAATCCGGCGTCACCAAGTTCGCGGGAACGTGGGTGAACGATGCGACCGCCGAGGTGCAGTGGCCGTTCCCGGTCGGTGTGCCGATCTCGGCGCAGTTCGGATCCACCTCGTACCTGTCGAAGTTCTCGCGGGTGCATCACGGCACCGACTTCACCCCCGGGCGAGGCGCCGAGATCCACGCGGTCGCAGCGGGTACCGTGCGCATCGCCACCGAAGCGGGCGGGGACTACGGCGTGACGGTCGTCCTCGACCACATCATCGACGGCCAGCTCGTGTCGACCCGCTACGGCCACATGGAGTACGGCTCCCTCCGCGTTTCGCCCGGCGAGACCGTCAAGGCCGGCCAGGTCCTCGGCAAGGTCGGCAGCACGGGCAAGTCCACCGGTCCTCACCTCCACCTCGAGGTGCTGCTCGGCGGAACCACTCGCATCGATCCGCTTCCGTGGCTGAAGGAGCACACGCGAGGCTGACCCGGTTACAGAGGGATGCCGCGACTCTGGTATCCTCTTCTAGTTGCCCGCTTGCGGGCAGCACGCCCCGATAGCTCAGTGGCAGAGCACTTCCATGGTAAGGAAGGGGTCGTCAGTTCAATCCTGACTCGGGGCTCGCAGCATCCTTCAGATGCGCCACGGCGGGGTAGCTCAGCTGGTCAGAGCGCACGACTCATAATCGTGAGGTCGCGGGTTCAAGCCCCGCTCCCGCTACGCAAAACCCCTGGGCTCCACCCCGGGGGTTTTGTCATGTCCGGGCGGGGGTCAGCTCGCCGTTCCCATCGCGTCCAGCAGCGCATCCTCCGGATCGACCGGTCGCGGTGGCCGCCGCTCACGGCGTGCACGTGACAGGAACGCCACTGCTCGCGCCGCTGCTACGCAGATGCCGCAGAGTACGGCGACACCCAGCATCCGCAGACTAAGGACGGGTTCGCCCTCCAGCGACGTCCACGGGAGCATGACCCAGACGACGGGGACGGAGGCCACAGCGCCCAACGCCCCGAACGCGACGATGTGCACCCACGTCGAGGTGACGGTCCGCAACGCTCGCGCCGTCAGCCACGCCAGCGGCGAGCCGAGGCAGCAGAGGATGAATACGGCGACGGCGCTGAAAGCGAGGAACCAGCCGAGATAGTCGAACCCGCCGCCCGGCGAGGAGGCCTCGGCCCCCCAGTACGCGCCGACCATGACCGATCCGAGCGCCCACGTCGTGAGCGTGTGCACCGTGATGTCGGCCGACGTGAACGGCACCTGCGCATCGGGAGCGGTATTCATGACCTGAATCTGACACAGATCGTGGGGGAGGTGAAGACGCAGGTCGAACCGCGGCATCCTCACCTATCGGCGGATGCAAGGGATTCGACGCGACACGCCGCCTCACCGGGTCGGTGGGCGGCGTGTCGAGCACGATCTATTGCATCGGTGAACGCGATGCGTCGATCCGGCGAGTCAGACGTCGATGGGGGAGAGGTCGCCCTCGCCCTCCTCGCCGAGCTCGACGACGACCGGATCCTCGCCCTGCGATTCGGGCTGGATGTCGGTTGCGGCATATGTCTCCTCGGGCTCGTCCGCGGGGGTGTCGAGGGGACGTCCCTCGAACTCGGCGTCGGCGGCCTCGGTGTCTCCGACCGTGGTGTCCTCGGTGGGTGCGTCATTCGGGTCGAGGCGGATGCCGTCGTCGCCGGTCTGCTCGGGAGTGCTCATGGTTGTTCCTTCCTTCGAGAACCCCACCTTCACCCACTCCACCTTGCTCACGCAGAGGCTGTCGCGTCGCGCCGGGCTGGGCTACCCTGCCGCGGTGACCACGCGACTGCTGCTGATCTCCGACACCCACATCCCCGGCCGTGCGCGCACTCTGCCCGACGCGGTCAGGCGCGAAGCGGATGTCGCCGACCTCATCGTCCACGCGGGGGACTGGGTCGCGGCATCCGTCCTCGGCGACCTTCGTGACCACGGTGACGTGCTCGGCGTGTACGGCAACAACGACGGCGACGATCTGCGTGCCGTCCTCCCCGAGATCGCGCGTCGCGAGATCGAGGGCGTCCGCGTCGCCGTGGTGCACGAGACCGGGCAGAAGCAGCGCCGCGAGGAGCGGATGGATGCTGCCTTCCCCGATGCCGACTTGCTGGTCTTCGGCCACAGCCACATCCCGTGGGACACGACGTCGCCGAGCGGGATGCGGCTCCTGAACCCCGGTTCACCGACCGACCGACGGCGTCAGCCCCATCACACGCTGATGGTGGTGGAGCTCGCGGACGGCGGCATCCGTTCCGTGGATCTTCGTCGCATCTGACGGGTTGCACCCCGCCGTCGGAGGAGTACTATCGCTGTCGGATTGCTAGAAAAGCGAGGTAAATCTCATGGCGAAGGACTCCCGCCGGTGGCTCGGACTGGTCTTCATCAGTGTCGCGGTGTCGCTGATCATCGTCGACTCGACGATCGTCAACGTCGCGGTGCCGTCGATCGTCGAGGAGCTGAAGATCAGCTCGACCGAGGTGCAGTGGGTCCAGGAGGTCTACACCCTCGTCTTCGCCTCGCTGCTGCTGCTGTTCGGTGCCTTCGCCGACCGCTTCGGCCGGCGCCGCGTCATGCTCATCGGCGTCTCGGTCTTCGCGGCGTCGTCGGTGCTGGCGAGCTTCGCGCCGACGGGTGAGCTGCTGATCCTCGCCCGCTTCGTGCAGGGCGTCGGCGGAGCGATGATCCTGCCGACCACCCTGTCGCTCATCAACTCGACGTTCCGCGGCCGCGAGCGCGGCATCGCGTTCGCCGTCTGGGGATCGACGATCGGCGGCATGGCCGCGGTCGGCCCGCTCCTCGGCGGCTGGCTCACCACGGCGTTCTCGTGGCGGTGGGCGTTCGGCATCAACATCCCGCTCGGCATCATCATCGTCATCGGTGTGCTGCTGACCGTCGCCGAGTCGCGGGAGAGCCGTAAGCGCTCGATCGACGGGGTGGGCGCTCTGCTGTCCGTCATCCTCTTCGGCTCGCTCGTGTTCGGCCTGATCGAGGGCAGGACGTTCGGCTGGTGGATCGCCGAGCCCGGGCTCACGATCGGCGGCTGGACCTGGCCGCTCTCCGTCTCGCCGATCCCCTTCGCCTTCACCATCACGCTCATCGCGCTGGTCCTGTTCGTCCGGTGGGGCCTCCGTCGCGGTCGCCGCGGCCAGGACCCGCTCATCGATTTCTCGCTGCTGAGCATCTCGTCGTTCAGGAACGGCAACATCGCGGCTCTCGTCGTCTCGCTCGGCGAGTTCGGGCTCATCCTCGCGCTGCCGCTGTGGCTCCAGTTCGTCCTCGGCTTCGACGCGCTCCAGGTCGGGCTCCTCCTCCTGGCCCTCGCCGGGGGATCGTTCGTCGCGAGCGGCGCCGCGGGCGCGTTCAGCGGCAAGGTCCCGGCGGTCGTCGTGGTGCGCGTCGGCATCCTCGCCGAAATCATCGGCATCGCCTGGGCGGGGTTCATCATCGGACCGGAGGCCGCCTGGGGCTGGCTCATCCCCGCTCTCGCCGTCTACGGGTTCGGCGTCGGACTCGCGACGGCCCAGCTGACCGGTGTCATCCTGCAGGACGTCCCCGTCGAGAAGTCGGGCCAGGGCTCGGGCATGCAGTCCACCGCCCGCCAGGTCGGGTCGGCGCTCGGCGTCGCGATCCTCGGGACGGTGCTGTTCACGACGACGGGCGGTGTGCTCGCGGCATCCCTCGACGATGCCGGTGTCCCGTCGACCGCCGCCGACAAAGTCGTGACGGCCGTCGTCGACTCGGCGGGAGCGGCGATCGCCGGTCTCGAGGCGGACCCGTCGCAGGCGCAGATCGCGGATGCCGCGCGCACCGCCTTCTCGGACGGCACGCGCGCCTCGGCTCTGACAGCCGCCGGCTTCCTCGTCATCGGGCTGGGCGCGACGTTCGCTCTCGGTTCCGGCCGCCGCCGCGACGACGAGGCTCCGGGACCTCAGCCAGCGGAGCGCTTCCAGGGAGCGTGACCGTCATTCCCCTGTCGCAACACGCCGCGAGCGGCCGCAGTTCGCGACAGGGGAACGCAGCCCACGCCGCCGGCCCGCACTCACCTGTCACAACACGCCGCCGGGTCTCGCCGTTCGTGACAGGGGAGGTCAGTGCGCCGTGAGAGCGGCATTGACCTTCGCGGCCGCCTGAGCGTGATGGCCGAACACGTCCGCTTTCGTGAGGCGGAGGACGGTCCATCCGGCGGCGCGCAGCGCGTCGTAGCGCTCGATGTCGTATGCCCACTGCCCGGGATCGAGCAGGTGATGCTCGCCCTCGTACTCGACCGCGACACGCGCACCCGGATAGACGAGGTCCCCCGTCGCCACGACGCGGCCGCCGGCGACGATCGGGTGGTTGAGACGTGGTTCGGGCAGTCCCGCGTCGAACAGCGCGAGCCGCAGATGGCTCTCTGGCCGCGAAGCCGCCCGGGTCCGGAGCCGAGGAAGCGCTTCGCGAAGTGAGCGGACGCCGACCCGCCGGCCGCGGTCGATCGCAACCGCCAGCTCATCGACAATCGCGAGGGGATCCGGCACCCGCCACGTCCGCACGATCGCGTCGCCCGCGGCCACGAGGTCCCGTTGCGAGCGCAGGATCGCGCCGAGCGTCGCCCATGTCGACGCGGGGTCCGTCACCCGGAGTCCGGTCGTGGGGTGGGTCGCGAACCGTGTGATGCCAGGGAGCAGTTCGTGGCCGCGCACCCCGGCGGAACGGGGGAGCCGTCGCGGGCCCTCGACTCCCACGTGCACTCGACGATCATGCAGCACACCCGGAGGAAGGGGGATGTCCCAGATGACCGCCGCGGTGATATGGCTGAAGGCTTCATGCGGAGCCATCCTTGCGGCGTACTGCCGTGCGCGAAGGAGGTGCGCCGCCTCGGCGTCTCCTCGCGGCATCCCGAAGCGATCAGATCCTGAGTCGTCGTGCGCGTCTCGACGCTCCCGAACACCGTGGAATGGCCGCACGAGGTCGCCGCCTCTTCGCAGTCGACTCGTCGGGATACCGGCTGCCCGAGCAGAGGCGACCGAGAACCGCTCGCCGAGCGACGCGGGAAGGGGGTGCATCCGTCCAGCGTCCCGCCGACGTCGACCCCGCCGCCGCTGGGCTGTGGAGTCGGAGAGGGGACGCCGCCGATCCCCGCCTGTGCAGAAGGCCTCCCCTGTCTTGAACTGCGAGCCGCCGCGGCGTGTCGTGACAGGGGAAGTGGCTGGGGTGGCGCGAAGCGCGGCCGAACTACGATCGGAGGGTCCCGCCCGGCATCCTTCTCTGGAGGTACACCCATGTCCACGCCCCTCACCGGCTCGGCAGCGCTCGACCACGCCGCCGATCTCGCCGACTTCGTCGCCGCCTCGCCCTCGAGCTACCACGCTGCCGCCGAGGTCGCCCGCAGAGTGCGCGACGCGGGCTTCACGGAGCTCGACGAGCGCGACGCATGGCCCTCCCAGCCCGGCGGGCGGTTCTTCGTCGTGCGCGACGGAGCTGTCCTCGCGTGGGTCGTCCCGAACGGGGCGGATGCCGCGACCGGCGTCCATGTCTTCGGCGCACACAGCGACTCCCCGGCCCTGAAGCTCAAGCCGCGTCCCACGACGGGGAGCCTGGGCTGGCTGCAGGCCGGCGTCGAGGTCTACGGCGGTCCGCTGCTGAACTCGTGGCTCGACCGGGAACTGCGCCTCGCCGGTCGCCTCGTGCTCGACGACGGGACGAGCGTCCTCGCCGCGACGGGCGCTCTCCTGCGCCTGCCGCAGCTCGCCATCCACCTCGATCGCGAGGTCAACGACGGCCTCGCCCTCGACAAGCAGCGTCAGACCCAGCCGGTCTGGGGCCTCGGCGACGCGGACTCCGCCGACCTGCTCGGCGAGCTCGCCGCCGAAGCCGGCGTCGACGCCTCGCGCATCCGCGGGTACGACGTTGTCACGGCCGACGCCGCCCGAGGGGCGGTGTTCGGCAAGGGCGATGTGTTCTTCGCCTCGGGCCGTCTCGACGACCTCGCCTCGGTCCACGCCGGCGTCGTCGCCCTCGAGCGTGCGGCCGACGGGTTCGACGCGGAGCGCATCGCGATGCTCGCCGTGTTCGATCACGAGGAGGTCGGGTCCGCGACCCGCTCGGGTGCGGCCGGACCGTTCCTGGCAGACGTCCTCGAGCGCATCCAGCTCTCCCTCGGGGCCGACCGCGAGCAGCAGCTGCGCTCGCTCGCGTCGTCGTGGTGCGTCTCCAGCGACGTCGGGCACGCGGTGCACCCGAACTACGCCGAGAAGCACGACCCGGTGGTCCAGCCTCGCCTCGGTTCCGGCCCGATCCTCAAGATCAACGCGAACCAGCGCTACGCCACCGACGGCGCCGGCGCGGCCGCCTGGCACGGCTGGTGCGACGCCGCCGGTGTCGGCTCGCAGGAGTTCGTCTCGAACAACGCCGTGCCGTGCGGCTCGACCATCGGTCCGATCACGGCGACCCGGCTCGGGATCGCGACGGTGGACGTCGGCATCCCGATCCTGTCGATGCACTCCGCGCGCGAGCTCGCCGGCGTGAGCGACCTGCACGACCTGTCGCGGGTGGCGGAGGCCTTCTTCACCGCCTGAGGCTCAACGCCGAAACGACGGATGCCGCGGGCCCGCCGACGTCATGTCGGGGACCCGCGGCATCCGCGGTGTCAGCTGGTGATCAGTACCAGCCGTTGTTCTTCGAGTGGCTCCAGGCGCCGCACGGGCTGCCGTAGCGGCCGTCGATGTAGCCGAGGCCCCAGGCGATCTGCGTGGCGGGGTTGGTCTGCCAGTCGGATCCGGCGCTGCTCATCTTGCTGCCGGGAAGGGCCTGCGGGATGCCGTACGCGCCGCTCGAGGAGTTGTGCGCGCGGTAGTTCCAGCTGGATTCCTTGTTCCAGAGCGAGACGAGGCAGGAGAACTGGTCGTCGCCCCAGCCGTAGTTCCCGAGCATGCCCCGTGCGGTCGACTGCGCGGCGGCGGCCGACGTGCCGCTGCGAGCCTTGCCACTGGTGGGGACGGAGTTCGAGGAGCTGGAGGAAGACGAAGAAGAAGAGGACGACGAGCGGGACTCGCTGGCGGCAGCCTCAGCGGCCGCTGCCTCTTCCGCAGCCTTCTTCTCGGCCGCGGCCTTAGCGGCAGCCTCTGCCTTGCGCTTCTCCTCGGCGAGGCGTTCCTTTTCCTTGGCGATCGCGGCGTCGAGACGTCCCCGGAGGGCGCTGGTCTTCTCGGTGACGGCGGTGATCTCGGTCTCGAGCTCGGCCGTCGCGTCGCGGGTGTCGAGCAGGAGCGGCAGCGACGACACGGTCTCGAGGTCGTCGACGGCCTTCGAGAGGCCGTCGGTGGGGACCGTGATGTCCGTCGTGCCGACGTTGAGCTTGGACGCCGTGATGTCGGCGGTCACGTCGGTGGAGGCAGCCGCGGCTTCTTGTGCGCGCTGGAGTGCGGACTGGATCTTCGACTCCGGAGCGGAGGTCGCGACGCCGTCGGTCAGCGACTCGGGAAGCTTCTGAGTGAAGGAGGCCAGAGCGATCGCCGGAGTGGAGGTCTCCGAGGATGCGGCCTGCGGCGCGGGGGCCATGGCGGTCGCGCTCGCGGCGATGACGAAGGCCGTGGTCAGCGTCGAGAGGACGAGGACCGGACGGCGCCGCAGGCGGCGGGCTTCGATCTGGGTGGAGCGGATGGAGCGGCGGGTGGAGGGCACAGTCGAGTCAGTAGGCATGCAGCAGTAATGGTTCCGTGTAGCGAGGGGCACGCCTGAGAAGGCGAGCGTGACCGTTCGGGCGGGCACGAGTCGCCCACTCTGGCCGACGTACCTGGGCGTTACCCGAACGTTACCTGGGCGTACCCGATCCGTCGCCCGTTCATAAAAGTCCTGATCACGGAGCCTGGCAACTTCCTGAGGTCGGCCGCGTGGCCTTCCGAACGATATATCGTTGTGTATCGGTCACCACTCAAGGGAGACAACATGAACAGTCCATTCGGTTCGCAGGGCTTCGGATCCAGCGGTTTCGGCGGCAGCGGCCGCGGGTTCGGCTCCGGCCCTCAGGGCGTGGATCTCGGCAACCTCGGCGCCGGGCTCATGGAGGCGTTCGAGCAGTTCCGCACCTCGTTCGATCAGCGCCCCGGCCCCTCTCGCATGAGCCGCGGCGACGTCCGGACCGCGGTGCTCGCGCTCCTCGCCGAGAAGCCCATGCACGGCTACCAGATCATCCAGGAGATCGACTCGCGAAGCGGCGGATCGTGGAAGCCCAGCGCCGGGTCGGTCTACCCGACGCTCCAGCTCCTCGCGGATGAGGGACTCATCGTCGCCGAAGAGGCGGGCGGTCGGAAGACTTACTCGCTCACCGACGCGGGTCGGATGGTCGCCGACGAGGCGGCCGGCTCGGCGCCCTGGGAGACCGCTGGCCCGACGAAGGAGCACCACCCGCGCGCGACGGCGCTGCCGAAGGCGGGCGTCGAATTGGCGCAGGCCGCCGCGCAGGTGGCGCGATCCGGGTCCCCCGAGCAGGTGGCGGAGGCCGTGGAGATCCTCGAAGAGGCTCGCCGTCGGCTCTACGCCCTGCTCGCGCAGGGCTGATCCGCGTGGCAGCACGGCGTCGGGAAGGCGAGGACCTTCCCGACGACCGCGATGCGCGGGCGCGCTATCGGCGGATCCTCCGTTTCGCGGCGAGGGCACTCGCCGTCACATGGTGGTTCGAGCTCTTCCTGCCGCGAATCGGCCTCGGCTGGATCGGTGTGCGGGGACGCTCGGCGCGCATGCAGCGCATCGCCCGCCGATTCCACGGTCTCGCGATCGACCTCGGTGGCCTGATGATCAAGGTGGGCCAGTTCATGTCGTCGCGCCTGGACGTCCTTCCTCCCGAGATCACGAAGGAACTGGAAGGACTGCAGGACGAAGTCCCTGCCGTCCCGTTCCCCGAGATCCGTGCCGAGGCCGAAGGGCAGCTCGGCGTGCCGCTCGACCGCGCGTTCGTCGCCGTGGAGAGCGTGCCGGTGGCCGCGGCATCCCTCGGTCAGGCCCATCGGGCCAGGCTGTCGGAGGAGGATGCCGCCCTCACCGGGCTCGACGCCGTCATCCTGAAAGTGCAGCGCCCCGGGATCCAGCGGATCGTCGACACCGATCTCGCGGCGCTGCGTCGCGTGGGCCGGTGGCTCAGCCACGTCCGCATCGTGTCGGACCGCGTCGACGCCCCCCAGCTCGTCGAGGAGTTCGCCGAGACGAGTCTCGAGGAGATCGACTACCTGCAGGAGGCGGCCAACGGCGAACGGTTCGCGGCGGACTTCGCCGGTGATCCCCGCGTGGGCGTCCCCGCGGTCGTCTGGGAGCGCACGTCCCGTCGCGCGCTCACGCTCGAGGACGTCACGGCGATCAAGATCACCGACCACGACGCGTTGCGTGCCGCCGGGATCGATCCCGCCGAGGTCGCGAAGGTGTTCGCGTCGGTCATGTTCGACCAGGTGTTCACCCACGGGTTCTTCCACGCCGACCCGCATCCGGGGAACATCTTCGTCACGCCTCTCACGGGGACGGATGCCGCCGGTGCCGACGCCCCGTCGTGGCGGCTCACCTTCATCGACTTCGGCATGATGGGCGAGGTCCCGCCGGGCCTGCGAAACGGATTGCGGCGCCTCATGATCGCCGTCGCCGCCCGCGACGGTGTCGCGCTCGTGCAGAGCATCCGCGACGTGGGCGTCCTGCTGCCGAGCGCGGACACGACCGAGCTCGAACGAGCGATGACGCAGCTCTTCGCCCGCTTCGGCGGCATGGGGTTCGCCGAACTCCGCGAGGTGGACCCGCGGGAGTTCCGCGCGTTCGCGATCGAGTTCCAGGACGTCGTGCGGGCACTCCCGTTCCAGTTGCCGGAGAACTTCCTCCTCATCGTTCGCGCGATGTCGCTGACCTCGGGTGTCTGCAGCGCCCTGGATCCGACCTTCAACCTCTGGGATGCGGTCGAACCGTACGCCTCACGTCTCGTCCGCGAGGAAGGACGCAACGCCGTCGGCGACGTCCTGCGGCGTGCCGTCTCGAGCATCACGACCGCGTCGCGGCTGCCGGGGCGCGTGGATGAGCTCATCACGCGTGTGGAGGACCGGCGGATCTCGTTCCCCGACCCGGCACTGGAACGCCGCGTCGCGCGGCTGGAGCAGCTGGGCCGTCGCACGCTGTCGGGACTGCTGTTCGCCGCCCTCCTGGTCGGCGGGGCGACACTGCGTCCCGACGACCCGGTTCTCGGCGGCGTCCTGATGACCGGTTCGCTCCTGCCTCTCGCCCACGCGCTCCTGGCGGGCGTCTTCGGCCGCCGCGGGTGACGGGCGGCCGCCGCCTAGGATGAGTCGGGCGCACCGGCACAGCTCTGACGGTGCGCGTGGAGGAGGCGGCATGGCCGACAACCGGAGGACCTGGATTCTCGTCGACGGCGAGAACATCGACGCGACCCTCGGCGGATCGATCCTGGGGCGGCGCCCCCAGCCCGACGAGCGGCCCCGGTGGGACCGCATCCTCACCTTCGTCGCCGACCAATGGAACCAGGACGCACGCGGCCTCTTCTTCCTGAATGCCTCGACGAACCTGCCGATGTCGTTCGTGCAGGCCCTCCTCGCGCTCGGCTACCAGCCAGTGCCGCTGTCGGGCGACCCCGACGAGAAGGTCGTCGACCTCGCCATCCAGCGGACGCTCCAGGCACTGCAGCAGCACGGTGACGACGTGGTGCTCGTCAGTCACGACGGCGACTTCGTCGACGACCTCGGCGTCCTCGCCGACGGATCGCGACGCATCGGCGTGCTGGCATTCGAGGAGTTCCGCAACGCCGGCTTCGCCCAGATCCCCGGCATCCGCTTCTTCGATCTCGAATACGACGCCGGCGCGTTCGACGCGCAGCTGCCGCGCGTGCGGATCATCCCGATCGACGAGTTCGACCCGGAGCAGTTCCTGCGCTGAGCGGGGTCAGGCGAACCGCACCCAGTTCGCGCCGCGGCCGGTCTCGTACCGCCCCTGCAGGTGCAGGTCGGCGCCGTCGACGCGGTACAGCGAGACTGTCGTCGACCGCTCGCCCGCCGCGACGAGCAGCGCGCGGTCGTCGCTCACGGCGAACCCGCGCGGCTGCTCCTCGGTCGCCGCGAAGCCGGTCGGCGCGCTGAGCGAGCCGTCGGCGTCGATGCGCAGCGCCGCGAGGGTGCTCGCCGTGCGCTCCGACGCCCACACGACGCCGTCGGTGAGGTGGATGTCGGCGCCCCAGACGTAGTGGTTCTCGCGCGGGTCCTCGTCGATGACGCTGTGGCGGAGCTTCTCGGACGGGTCGTGGGCCGGGGTCGCGTCGACGAAGTCGAGGATGCCGTTCGCCGGGTCGCGGCGGAAACGCAGCACCTCGCCCGTGAACTCGGTGAGGACGTAGACGGTCCTCTCGTCGTCGCTGAACGCGAGGTGCCGCGGTCCACTCCCTGCGGGGGCGTCCGCGGTCGCCGGGTCGAGCGCGGAGAGGGAGAGGTCGTCGCCCAGTGCGTACTGCGCGATGAGGTCGGTCTCGAGCGAGACGAAGTAGGCGTGGCGCCCGTCGCCGCTCGCGAGCACCGAATGCAGCCGCGGGAACCGCACCTCGGTGGTCGGTGCGGAGACGACGCCGTCGTCGCCGACCGCGCACACGATGCCGTACCCGCCCGAGTAGGCCGCGCCGAGCAGCACGGAACCCTGCCGCGTCAGCGAGAGGTAGTTCATCGCGCCACCGGGCAGCGCGACCCGCGAGAGCGGGGTGAGCGCGCCGGTCTCGCGATCCAGGGCGAGGGTCAGGATGCCGGCGTCCGGGTTGTCGTCGTCGGCCTTCACCGATGCGTACACGACGCCACGGTCGACGTCGACGGCGAAGTTCGAGCAGCCGGTGGTGCCCGCAGTGACGGCGAGGCGTTCGAGCCCGGCATCCGTCACGCGGAACGTGCTGATCGAGGAGTCACCGGCATTGGCCACGAGGACGAGCGAAGAGGACATGATCCGATCGTATGCCGCTGACCGGAGCGGCCGCTGCGGTCGCCGGGAGTAGGGTCGAGGCATGCGTTTCGTGTCGGATCTGCCCTCGTGACCGCGCTCCCGACCATCAACCGCACCCCGCGCTACTACCTGAGCGCCCTCGGCATCGGTCTGCTCGCCGGGCTCATGTCGGGCATGTTCGGAGTCGGCGGCGGCACGGTCATCGTCCCGCTCCTGCTGACGCTCCTCGTCTTCGACCAGCGCCGCGCCGCAGGCACGTCGCTCGCCGCCATCGTCCCGACCGCCGCCGTCGGCGTCATCTCGTACGCCGCTGTCGGTGCGGTGGCGTGGATCCCCGCGCTCATCCTCGCCGCGGCCGCCGTCATCGGTGCGCAGGTCGGCACCTGGCTGCTCGCGCGGCTGCCGCAGAACGCGATCCGGTGGGGGTTCATCGCCTTCCTCGTCGTCGTGATCGTGATGCTGTTCATCGTGGTGCCGTCGCGTGATGCGGAGGTCCCCCTGACGTGGGGCACCGGTATCGGATTCGCCGTGCTCGGCGTCTTCACCGGGATCATGGCGGGGCTCCTCGGCGTGGGCGGCGGAGTCATCGTCGTGCCGGCGCTCATGTTCCTCTTCGGGACGAGCGACCTCGTCGCCAAGGGCACCTCGCTGCTGATGATGATCCCCACCGCCATCTCGGGCACGATCGGCAACCTGCGTCGCCACAACGTCGACCTCGTCGCGGCGGCGGTCATCGGCGTCGCGGCGTGCACGACCACGGCTCTCGGCGCCTGGCTCGCGACCCTCGTCGATCCCTTCACGGCGAACGTCCTCTTCGCGGTGTACCTCACCTTCATCGCGGTGCAGCTCGGGATCAAAGCGATCCGCGCCCACCGCGCCCGCTGACCGGACCCGCGGGAGGCCCGGACGGTAGGATCGTCCGGTGCCTGTGAATCCCGAGTTGCTCGGTCGAGCCTTCCCGCCGACCACCCCGTACCTCGTCGGACGTGAGAAGGTGCGCGAGTTCGCCCGTGCCGTCTTCGCGACCGACCCGCAGCACGACGACCCGGCCGCGGCTCAGGCCCTCGGCTACGCCGACGTCGTCGCGCCGCCCACCTTCGCGATGGTGATCCAGGACATCACGCTGCAGCAGCTGCTGGGCGAGCCCGACTCGGGCATCGTGCTCGAGCGCGTCGTCCACGCCGAGCAGCGCTTCCGGTACACGCGACCCATCGTCGCCGGCGACGAGCTGACCGGGCGTCTCACGGTCACCGGCATCCGTGCATTCGGCAAGGGTGCGATGGTGACGAGCGAAGCCGAGATCACGGATGCCGGTGGCGACCACGTCGTCACGGCGACGTCCGTCCTGCTGGTGGGAGGAGACGAATGATCCCCCTCGAGGTCGGCGCGGTCGTCGCCGAGCGCACCGTCCACCTGACGCGCGCGTCGCTCGTCCGGTACGCGGGAGCGTCGGGCGACTTCAACCCCATCCACTACAACGACGCCGTCGCCGAGCGCGTCGGCCTGCCCGGCGTCCTCGCCCACGGCATGCTGACGATGGGCCTCGCCGTCGAGACGATCGTCGAGTGGCTCGGCGACTCCGGTCGCATCCTCGAGTACGGCGTGCGCTTCACGCGCCCCGTCCTCGTCGACACCGAGGCCGGCGCGGACGTCACGGTCGTCGCGAAGGTCGGCGCGGTCGACGACGATGCCGTGCGTATCGATCTGACGGTCAGCCACGACGGCACGACCGTCCTCGGCAAGGCGCAGGTGCGCGTCCGCGCGGCATCCTGATGCCCGAGATCACGCCCGTCCCGCTCTCTCAGCTCACGACTCTCCGGGTCGGCGGGTCTCCGCAGCGGATGGTCGAGGCGACGACGGCCGACGAACTCGCCGACGCGCTCCGCGAGGTCTGGGCGGCGGGGGAGCCGTGGCTGGTCCTCGGCGGCGGATCGAACCTGCTCTTCTCCGATGAGGAGTTTGAAGGCACCGTGATCCTCGTCCGCTCGTCGGGCATCGAGCGGCTGCCCTCGCCGAACCCCGGTCACGTGCGCCTCAGGGTGCAGGCGGGTCACTCGTGGGACGACCTCGTCGCGCAGACGGTCGCGGCTGGGCTCAGCGGCATCGAGGCGATGGCCGGGATCCCCGGCACGACGGGCGCCGCGCCCATTCAGAACGTCGGTGCGTACGGTCAGGAGATCGTCGAGACGCTGGTCGAGGTCGAGCTCATCGACGAGGCGACCGGCGAGGTGTCGGTGGTCCCGGCATCCGATCTCGGTCTCGGTCTGCGCACCTCGGTGCTGAAGAAGCACTACGGGTCGGTGCCGGAGCGTTCGGCCGTCATCCTGTCGGTGACCCTCGAACTCGCCCAGGTCGGCCACGGCGCGGTGCCCGTCCGCGGTGCGCAGCTGCGGTCGGCGCTGGGACTCGACGCGGATGCCGAGGTCACCCTCGCGTGGATCCGCGAGACCGTCCTAGAGATCCGCGGACGCAAGGGCATGGTGCTCGACGAGGACGACCACGACACGTGGAGTGCCGGGTCGTTCTTCCAGAACCCGGTCGTGTCGGCGCAGTTCGCCGCGACCCTCCCCGCGGAGGCGCCGCGGTGGTCGATGGCGCCCGCCCTCGAGGCGGATCGCGTCATCCCGCTCGACCGGTTCGACGGGTTCATCCCGCCGCGGGCCGGCGGACCCGCGCCCGTCAAGATCAGCGCCGCATGGCTCATCGAGCACGCGGGGATGCGCAAGGGCTTCCGCCTGCCCGGCTCGCAGGCGTCGCTGTCGACCAAGCACGCGCTCGCGCTCACGAACCGCGGCCGGGCGACGGCCGAAGAGGTCGCCGCCCTCGCGCGGCTCATCCAGCAGCGCGTGCAGTCCGAGTTCGGCGTGCTCCTGCAGCCCGAGCCGGTGCTCTTCGACGTCGAGCTCTGACCCGGGGCGATCGTCGCCCGAGTCCGCCCTGCGTCAGGCGAAGAGGCGCTGAAGGCGCTGGACGCCCTCCAGCAGCTGGTCCTCGCCGAGCGCGTAGGACAAGCGCAGGTAGCCCGAGGGGCCGAACGCCTCACCCGGGACGACGGCGACCTCGGCGCGCTCGAGGATGAAGTCCGCCAGCTCGAGGGAGGTCTCGATGCGGACGCCGTCCCATTCGCGTCCGAGCAGGCCCGTCACGTCGGGGTAGACGTAGAAAGCACCGAGCGGGTTCGGGACGGTGACGCCCGGGATCTTCGCGAGTTCGGCGACGATCAGCCCGCGACGACGGTCGAACGCCTGTCGCATCTTCTCGGCCTCGTCCTGCGGCCCGGTGAGGGCGGCGAGGGCCGCGCGCTGCGCGATGTTGTTGACGTTGGAGGACAGGTGCGACTGCAGGTTGCCGGCGACCTTGATGGCGTCGGCGGGGCCGACCATCCAGCCCACGCGCCAGCCGGTCATGGCGTACGTCTTCGCGACGCCGTTGACGAGGATCGTCTGGCCGGCGAGCTCCGGTACGGCCTCGACGATCGATTGGGCCCGCGCGCCCTCGTAGACGAGGTTCTGGTAGATCTCGTCGCTGATCACCCAGATGCCGTGGGCGAGGGCCCACTCGCCGATGGCCTTCGTCTCGTCGGGGGTGTAGACCGCGCCGGTCGGGTTCGACGGCGAGACGAACACGAGCACCGTGGTCTTGTCGGTGCGAGCGGCCTCGAGCTGGTCGACGGTGACCTTGTACTCCTGGTCGGCGCCGGCGAACACCTCGACGGGCACGCCGTCGGCGAGGGCGATCGCCTCGGGGTAGGTGGTCCAGTAGGGCGCGGGGAGGAGGACCTCGTCGCCGGGGTTCACGACCGCCTGGAAGGCCTGGTAGACGGACTGCTTGCCGCCGTTGGTGACGATGACCTGCGACGGCGCGACCTCGAGCCCGGAGTCGCGGAAGGTCTTCGCCGCGATCGCCTCACGGAGCACCGGGAGGCCGGCGGCGGGCGTGTAGCGGAAGTTGGCGGGGTCGCGCAGGGCCTCGGCCGCGGCATCCACGACGAACTGCGGCGTCGCGAAGTCGGGCTCTCCGGCCGCGTACGAGATCACCGGGCGACCGGCGGCCTGCAGGGCCTTGGCCTTGGCATCGACCTTGAGGGTCGCGGACTCGGCGATGGCGCTGAGCTTTTCGGACACACGGGGTTTGCGGGAGACGGGGGCGCGTTCGGTCACCCTCCGAGCGTACCGTCGGGCATCGCTCGGGCGAGAGGTGTGACGCGGGTCAGCGCGTGGGGCGCGTGAGGATCTCGTTGCCCGATTCGAGGATCGCGACAGTGTGCTCGGTGTGCGCGGTGCGGCATCCCGTCGCGCTCCGGAGCGTCCAGCCGTCGTCGTCGACCTTCAGCTCGTCGGTGTCGACCATGACCCACGGCTCGATCGCGAGCATGAGGCCGGGGCGCAGGCGGTAGCCACGGCCCGCGCGGCCGATGTTCGACACGTGCGGATCCTGGTGCATCGTCGTACCGATGCCGTGCCCGCCGAACTCGGTGTTGACGGGGTAGCCCGCGGCGGTGAGGACGTCGCCGATCGCGGCCGAGATGTCGCCGATCCGGGCGCCGGGCTGCGCCGCCTCGATGCCGGCGGCCAGGGCCTCCTGGGTCGCCGTGATGAGCGGGTCGTTCTCGGCGTGGGCGCCGCCCCCGACGGTGAAGCTGATCGCGGCGTCCGCGGCCACGCCGCTCGTCTTGATCGCGAGGTCGAGGGTCAACAGGTCGCCCGCGACGACGCGCTGATCGCGCGGCCGACCGTGGAGGACGGCGTCGTTCACGGCCGTGCAGATGTAGTGGCCGAACGGGCCGCGACCGAACGACGGCGCGTAGTCGACGTAGCAGGATTCGGCACCCGCGCCGAGGATCATGTCCTTCGCCCACGCGTCGATCTCGAGGAGGTTCGTCCCCGGCTTCACGCGCTCCTTGATCCCGTGCAGGATGTCGCCGACGAGTCCACCCGTTGTGCGGGCGCGGTCGATCTGGTCGGGGGTGAGGATTTCGATCACGAGGCAGTCCGTTCGGTCATCAGGCGCAACGGACAATCATACGTCCGCATGCCTCGCCGTGGTCGGGAGCCGCTCGACGCCCATCTAGGCTCGTCGTGTGCTCGAGTGGATCCTGGCCGAATGGATGCAGATCGTCGGATTCGCGACGGGGGCCGCGTGCGTGTTCCTCGCCGCTCGCCGGAACATCTGGACCTACCCCCTCGGCATCGCCAACAACATCGTCTTCCTCGCCGTCTTCGTGCCGGCCGGGCTCTACGCCGCCGCAGCACTCCAGGTCGTCTACCTCGTGCTCGGGGTCCACGGCTGGGTGCGCTGGGGGCGCGGCGTCGAGCAGGACAAGGGCTACATCGCCCGCACGCCGCGCCGTGCCGTCCCCTGGCTCGTGGTCGCCGGCATCGGCGGGACGGCCGTGCTCGCCTGGTTCCTGGCGACCTTCACCGACTCGCAGGTGGCGGTGGCGGATGCCGCGACCACCGCGGCGAGCCTCGTCGCCCAGTACATGCTCAACCGCAAGTGGATCGAGAACTGGTTCGTCTGGATCGGGGTCGACATCGCCTTCGTCGCGCTGTCGATCGTGACCGGCCTGTGGATCGTCGCGGCGCTCTACGTCCTGTTCATCGGGCTCTGCGTCGGCGGGTACGTCGGCTGGCGGCGCGTCGAGCGGACGTTGGCTCCCGGCGAGGTCGCGGCCGCGCGTGTCTGACACGCGGTTCCGCCACGGCGTCGTGGTGGGGAAGTTCTACCCCCTGCACGCCGGGCACGCCCACCTCATCCGCTCCGCGGCGCGTCAGTGCGAACGGGTGACGGTCGAGGTCATCGCCGCGTCGGTCGAGTCGATCCCGCTCGCCGAGCGCGCGGCCTGGATCCGCGAGGAGCACCCGACCGTCCGTGTTGTCGACCACCTCGACGACACCCCCGTCGACTTCGCCTCCGACACCGCGTGGCAGGCGCACACCGCGACGATCGCGGGCCTGCTCGACAGCCCGGCGGATGCGGTCTTCACGTCCGACGCCTACGGCGAGGAGCTCGCCCGACGCCTCGGCGCGACCTGGGTGCAGGTCGACCCGGGGCGCATCCACAACCCCATCTCGGGAACGGCGATCCGCGCCGACATCGCTGCGCACTGGCACGAACTCGCCCCCGCGGCCCGGGCGTCGCTTGCGGCCCGCATCGTCGTGCTCGGTGCCGAGTCGACCGGTTCGACGACCCTCGCCGCGGCGCTCGCCGAAGAGCTCGGGACGACGTGGGTGCCCGAGTACGGCCGCGAGTACTCCGAGATCCGTGACGGCGGCCTCGACGCCCCGTGGCGGAGCGACGAGTTCGATCTCGTCGTCGACCGCCAGATGGCGATGGAGGATGCCGCGCTCCGCCGCGTCCGCACGCCGGTGCTCGTCTGCGACACCGACGTGCTCGCCACGGCGCTCTGGCATGAGCGCTACGTCGGGCGCCCGGCCCCCGGCATCCGTCGTCGTGCGGAGGGGCACCGGCCGGCCCTGTACGTCCTCACGGGGGACGAGATCCCGTTCGTGCAGGACGGGATGCGCGACGGCGAGCACATCCGGCACGCCATGCAGCGCCGGTTCCGCGAGGTGCTCGCCGAGCAGTCGGCGCCGTGGCTGGAGGTGCGCGGATCGGTCGCCGAGCGGGTCGCCGCCGTCCTGCCGGCCGCGCGCGAGGCGATCGCGCGGGCCACGTCGTTCGCGGCTCCCCTCGAAGGACGCCCGCTCGCCGAGCAGGAGGCCCTCCGCGGGCGCACCACAGGCGACGCGTCCCGTTAGGCTGGCGCGATGGCGGACCGCTGGCACAAGCTCTCGGAATCACCCACGACGAGCGCAGCGGATGCCGGTGTCGCACCGCTCACCGCGGAGGATCTCTTCCGCGCACCCGGCCGCGCCGAGGCGCCCGCGCTCGATGAGAAGGCCCGTCGCGCCTACTACTGGATTGTCAACCGTGCCGTCATCTCGCCCTATTACGACATCGAGTTCTCCGACGGCGATCCGCTGACCTTCGGGGTGGGGGATGCCGGGGCGGAGATCTCTCTGCCGACCCAGCCGTCCTTCTCATCGAACGTCCTCCTCCCGCTCCTGTCGTTCGTCGTCGGTGGCAAGTGCCTGCTGATCGGCGGACCCGGCCGCGGCAAGACGACCGTCGCCGTCCTCATGGGCGTCCTCTCGGGGTCGACCGCCGAGGAGGTGCGCCGCGGCGTGCAGCAGGGGCAGCCGCAGCTCACGATCAGCGACCTCGTCGGCATCCCGCTGCCGCGCGACCTCGTGCAGGCGGGTTCACTCGCCGAGATCGGCATCGCGTGGCGCGAGTGGCTCACGCGCCCCGTGAAGATCGTCGACGAGTACAACCGCATCCCGACCAAGACCCAGTCCGCGCTCCTGACGATGGTCGCCGAGGGGTATGTCGAGAGCCACGACCAGATGCGGCGGACGGCGCCGGAGTCGGGCGTCGAGAGCTGGTTCTTCACCGCCAACGACGACGCCGGCGGCGGGACGTTCCCCGTCATCCAGGCGCTCCGCGACCGCATGGACGTCACCGTCCCGGCGGCGGGGTTCAACAGTCGGTTCTTCGACGAGCTCGTCGCCCGCGTCGAGGCGGGCGAGAAGCCGGAGGAGCACGTCCCCGACGAGCTCGTCTTCGACGGCGACGAGCAGCGTCGGATGCGCGACGAGGTGCGGGCGGTGCCCGTTCCCGACGCCGTGCGTCGCCGCCTGGAGTTCTTCTTCAGCCACTTCGAGTTCGTCCAGGGTGGCGGGCGGCGGTTCGAGTACCGGACGAAGGACACCGTCACGACGGCCGGCGGCCGGGTGCCCGAGGTCATCGAGTCGAACTCCGGCGCCGACCTCACCGCGGACCTCGGCGCCCAGACGATCAACGGGCCGTCGGTCCGGGCTCTCCAGACGCTCATCCTCTACGCGAAGGCGATGGCGTGGTTCCGCGGCCGGCCGACGGTCGAAATCGCCGACGTCGCCGCGATCCTGCCGTTCGTCCTGCGTGGCAAGCTGCTGCCGAACCCGACGCATCCGCGGTTCGACGTCGGCGCCGAACGCGAGCTCGCCACCGACCTGTCGAGCTGGCTGAGCGACATGTTCGCGGAGTCGTGCCGGCAGTACGAGGCGCTCGGCCGCGGGCAGGACGATCCGGTCCGGACGCTGCTGGCCGACCTCGACCGCGGGCTCGACGGCGTCAGCGCTGTGGACGCGTCGCGCCGCCTCACCGAGATCGAAGCGCGCATCCGCGCGATCGCGGCGACGGGCAAGGTCTACGGCCGCGACTTCGACGACCTCGTGACGCTCAAGTACCTCCACCAGCGCTACACGGCCTACCTGCGGTGGGCGGAGCGCCGCGCGTGATCCGGCGTCCCGGGCACCTCGCGGCTGCGCCCCCGTCCGCGCCGATGCCGCACGTCGAGGGCCTCGACGTCGATCTCGCCGCCCGGAACACGGCGGCAGCCGGGGGTGACCCCGCACGCTTCGCGGCGTCGTTCGCCGCCGGGTTCGCCGCGGCATCCGACGTCGACGCCGTCGACCTCGCCGGTGTCGCCGCCTGGCGAGCCGGTGCCCTCGCGTTCCGGGACGACGCCCTGCAGCGTCTCGCGCGGCTGTCGCAGACGCATCCGGATGCCGCGGCCGCAGCCCTCGGGCTCGATTCCGCCGACCTCGACGCGTTCCTCGAGGCGCAGCGGGACGACCGGTTCTGGTGGCCGGAGCGGGCGGCATCCCGCGGCTACGTGTGCGCCGTCGGCGGCTTCGCCGGCCTCGGCGGGGCGTGGATCGCACCGCCTGTCGAGGCGGCTCCGCTCGCCGACCCGGGAGCCTTCGGCATCCGGACGGGCGAGCAGTGGTGGCGCCTCGACGCCGACGCGTGGGGATCGCGGCTGCGTGCTCTCGACGCCGCGCCCGAGGTGGCGGCCGGGGGAGCGGCGAGCATCGTGCTGTTCCCCGATTCCTACCTCGCCTGGGTGCACGTGCGGGATGCCGCGTGAGCGCCCCGGCGACGGTCCCGCTGGAGGGTGGGACGCGGGAGGCATGGGAGAGCGCTCTCGGGCTCTGGGGTGTGCACCTGCGCGACGTGCGTCTCGCACCCGGGGAGGGCGCCGCGAAGGGCACCGCTGCCTGGTTCTCGTTCCCGCCGTCGGTGACCGTCGACCCCGACATGATCCGCACGTGGGGCGTCGGGCACGAGGCCGAGAGCCTGTTCGCCCATGAGATCGGCCATCACGTCCTCGCCCCGGCCACCCGGATGGATTCGCTGAAGATCCGGCATCAGCTCGCCCGCGCACTCGCCGCCGCGGGGGCGGACCCGGTCACGGCGGACGACCTCGCGCTCCTGTCGAACCTCTGGACCGACCTGCTCGTCAACGCCCGGGTCGCGCTGCTGCAACGCCGCCGCGGCGACACGGAGCCGGTCGGGATCGTGCGACTCGTGCAGGCGACGCTCCCTGCGCCCGAGAGCTCCGATCGCCTCTGGTGGGTCTACCTGCGGACGTTCGAACTCGTCTGGGGCCTTCCTGCCGGGCGGTTGTGCCCGCCCGCGCCGCCGACTCCGGCCCCGCCCGCTCCGCCGCACGGACGCTCCGACGCACCGTGGGAGGAGATACCCGAGAAACACCGCGAGAAGGAGCGTGCGCTCCGCGAAGCGCGTCGCGAGCGCGAACGCATCGCCGCCGAGCTCGCGGGCGCGATCACGACGCGTCCCGAGGCGGATGCCGACCAGCTCGCCGGCGTCGTGCGCTCCTTCGCGCACGATCCGGTGCTCGGGGCGTTGCGGTTCGGGGTGCTCACAGCGCCCTACATCGTCGAGCGGCAGCGGTCGTCGCGACGGACACCGCCGACCGGGCCGGCCCACGGCGCGGGCTGCGCCGCCGACGACGCGCCGGTGACCGCCGAGGAGCTCGGCCGCATCCTCTCCGACCGCCGGTTGCACGGCGGCATCCCGGCCCATCCCGGGTCGAGCGGCCCGGGTGCGATCGGCGAGGGCGGCGGGGGAACCGGCGCCGGCGGCGGTAACGGCCAGGCGCTCGGGCTCGCCCGCACCCTCGCGCTGTACGGGGCGAGCGATCCGGACGAGGTCATGGCCGCCTGGTACCGCGCCGAGGCGGCCCCGTGGGTGCGACCGTTGACGCAGCGGATGCCGGCGGTCCCCGCTCCGGAGCTGCCGGGGCCGCTCGAGGTCTGGGAGACGGGCGACGACCTCGCCGACCTCGACCTGCCCGCGACCCTGCAGGCCGGGGCCACCGTCCTCCCCGGGGTCACGACGCGTCGGCGATCGTTCCTGCCCGACGAGCCGACGCCGCGTGAGGCGAGCATCGCGCTCGACGTCTTCATCGACTCGTCGGGCTCCATGCCGCGGCCGGGCCGCGGATCGTCGGCGGTCCTCGCCGGCATGATCGTCGCGCTGTCGGTGCTCCGCGGCGGGGGCCGCGTGCGCGTCACGAGCTTCTCGGGGCCGGGCCAGGTCGCCGGCTCAGACGACTACCAGCGGACGGTCGGCGGCGTCGTCCGCGACCTCGCGTTCTTCTTCGGCGGCGGGACGACCTTCCCCCTCGACCTGCTCGAGCGCCGCTACACAGGGCTCCGCCCACCCGCACCGGATGAGCGGCGGCACCTCCTCGTCCTCTCCGACGACGGTCTCGTGTCGATGTTCGGCGACGGCAATGCGGAGTACGCCGACGTCGCCGCGCGTGTGCGGCCGCTGCTGACGACGGCGACCCTCCTGCTCTCGGCGCGCTCGACGCGCGTCGACGCGCAGGCCGCGGCGGCCGGGTACGACGTCCTGCACGTCCAGACGATGGACGACGCCCCCGCTGCGTGCGCCCGATTGGCGGAGGCGCTCCGTGGCTGAGTCCGAAGAACTGCTGTCGGCATGGTCGGCATCGGCCCCGCCCGAGGACCGCGCGTGGGAGGCGACCGTTCCGGGTCCTTCTCTCGCTGCGGTCGCGGCACGGATGGCGAGCGTCCCGCGCTCCTTCCTCGACGCGCGGGTCTCGATCGCCGCGCTCGCCGGCGACGTGCTCCGTCCCCGGCTGCTCGCGGTGTCCCACGAGGACGACGACCGCGTGCGCCGCGGGGCCGCGGTCGGCCTCTGGCTCGTCGCGAGCGAAGACCTCGTCGAACCGTTCGCACCCTCGGTGGCAGCGGCCCCGGGCATCGGGCGCGCCGTCGACGCCCTCGCGCTCCGTCTCTCCCCGGTCGTCGACCCGTGGGAGTGGCTGTCGGACGACGAGCGCCGCGAGGAGGCGGTCCGCACGTTCCTCCTGTGGGCGGGGCTGCGACCCGCCGGCGAGGACGTCACGACCGCCCGCAGCCTGCTCGAGGCGCGGGATTCCCTGCGCCGGAACGCCGCCCTCGCGCAGGCCTACGCCGCGCACCGCCACCGCGACGAGATCGCCCGCCGGCTCGCCGAAGCGCGGGCGAAGGAGGCCGCCGCGAGGTACTCGAGTGAGTGACCCCGACGACTCCCTCGCCCTCGCCGAGTACACCCCGGGCTCGGCGGCCGTCCTGACCGACGCGGAGCGATGGCCGACGATGGATGCCGCCGGTGCCGCACGGTTGGACCGGTGGCGCCGGCATCCCGCCGCACCCGACTGGGTCCACGCGACCGGCGACCGGCTGACGGCCGAGATGGTCGAGCGCACCCGCCGGCCGCTGCCGACGGACGGCTGGCTCGAGGAGCACCTCGGGGCGGCGCGGAACCTGCTCGCGTACCGGGGGCTCGGCGACCTCGCCGCGCTCACGGACTTCCCGCCGATCACGCGGCAGCACCTCGTCGACGACCTCGCCGCGTTCGTCCCGCTCGACGCGGACCTCGACCGGATGCTGCACGGCACGAGCTCGGGGTCGACCGGCGCCGCCCTCCTCATCCCCGACGACGTCGAAGAGGTCGCCCGCGGCTTCCACCTCATGGTCTCGCTCGTCCGGGCGCAGGGGATCGACTGGTCTCCCGACGGCGAGCGGTTCGCCGTGGCATCCGTCGTCTTCCAGCGGCAGGCGTTCACGTACGTCTCGCTCGTGAGCGGGTTCGCGCACCGGGCGATGGCGCGTCTGAACCTCGACACCGGCGCGTGGCGGCGACCGGGCGACCGTGTCGCGTTCCTGCGCGACGCCGATCCCCAGGTGATCACGGGGCACCCGACGAGCCTCGCCGACTTGCTCCAGCCCGAGCTGCGGGGCGTCCTGCGTCCGCTCGCGCTTTTCTCGGGCGCGATGGCGCTGTCGGGGCCGCTCCGCGCCGACCTCGAAGAGGCCTACGGATGCCCCGTCTTCGACGTCTACGGTCTGCACGAGACCCGGCCGATCGCCGTCCGCACGGACGACGGACCGTTCCGTGTGCTCGACCGGCGCGTGCACGTCGAGGTCCTCGACGCAGAGGGAACCGTGGTGCCCGAGGGTGAGGTGGGGGAGATCACGGTGACGGCGGGGGAGAACCCGCTGCTGCCGCTCGTGCGCTACCGCACCGGTGACACCGGACGGCTTGTGCGCTTCGCCGACGGCGGGATCGGCATCGCGGACCTCGAGGGGCGGGAGAACACCGTGTTCCTCGCCACCGACGGCCGGCGGATCCCGTGCGTCGACCTCACCCAGCAGTTGCAGACCCACGGGGCTCGGGGGTGGAGCATCGAGCAGGCGGCGGACGGGAGCATCGACGCGCGGATCGTCGGCGGCGACGCGGATGCCGTCGAGCGCGTCCTGTCGGCGCTGCTCGGTCGGGACGTCGACGTGCGGCGGTACGAGCGGCTGATCGAGCTCGGCGAGGGCAAGCCGCGGCGCTACCGCAGCGCCGCCGGCTGACCGGCCCGGGCGCTTCCCAGCCCACTCCACTACGGTGGATAGGTGAGTGACCCCCAGACCCCGACCGAATCCGCTGAAACCCCCGCCCTCCCCGGCTTCGATGAACTCGGTTTGACCGGTCCCGTCCTCGCCGCCATCAAGGACCTCGGCTATGAGACGCCCTCCGCGATCCAGGCCGCGACCATCCCCGTCCTCCTCGGCGGCCGCGACGTCGTCGGCATGGCGCAGACCGGTACCGGCAAGACCGCCGCATTCGCCCTTCCCATCATGGAGAACCTGGATCTGACCCAGAAGACTCCGCAGGCGCTCGTTCTCGCCCCTACCCGCGAGCTCGCGCTCCAGGTGTGCGAGGCGTTCGAGTCCTACGCCGCCCGCATGAAGGGCGTCCACGTCCTCCCCGTCTACGGCGGGCAGGGCTACGGCGTGCAGCTGTCGGCCCTCCGCCGCGGCGTGCACATCGTCGTCGGCACCCCCGGCCGCATCATGGACCACCTCGAGAAGGGCACCCTCGACCTCTCGCAGCTCAAGAACCTCGTCCTCGACGAGGCCGACGAGATGCTGAAGATGGGGTTCGCCGAGGACGTCGAGCAGATCCTGGCGAAGACGCCCGCCGAGAAGCAGGTCGCCCTGTTCTCCGCGACGATGCCGCCGTCGATCCGCCGTCTCGCGCAGCAGTACCTTCGCGACCCGGAGGAGATCACGGTCAAGACCAAGACCTCCACCAACACGAACATCACGCAGCGCTACCTGATCGTGTCGTACCAGCAGAAGGTCGACGCGCTCACCCGGATCCTCGAGGTCGAGGACTTCGACGGGATGATCATCTTCGTCCGCACGAAGAACGAGACCGAGACCCTGGCCGAGAAGCTCCGCGCCCGCGGATTCAGCGCCGCACCCATCAACGGCGACATCCCGCAGCCGCAGCGTGAGCGGTCGATCTCGCAGCTCAAGGACGGCAAGCTCGACATCCTCGTCGCGACCGACGTCGCCGCTCGTGGTCTCGACGTGGAGCGCATCAGCCACGTCGTGAACTTCGACATCCCGACCGACACCGAGTCGTACGTGCACCGCATCGGCCGCACCGGCCGTGCCGGCCGCAAGGGCGACGCGATCAGCTTCGTGACGCCCCGCGAGCGCTACCTGCTCGCGCACATCGAGCGCGCGACGCGTCAGGCGCCCACGCAGATGCACCTGCCGACCACCGAGGACATCAACTCGACGCGACTCGCCCGCTTCGACGACGCGATCACCGCCGCGCTCGCCGAGACCGACCGCATCACCGGGTTCCGCGACGTCATCGCGCACTACGTGCGCAACCACGACGTGCCCGAGCAGGATGTCGCCGCCGCCCTCGCCGTCGTGGCACAGGGCGAGACGCCGCTGCTGCTCGACCCCGCATCCGACCAGCTCGCGAAGACGCTGGCCGCCGACGCCGACCGTGGCAACCGCAGCAAGGACCGTCCGGCGCGCGAGCGTTCCGACGCTCCGCGCGAGCGTCGCGGCAAGGGCGACTTCACGACGTACCGCATCGCGGTCGGCCGTCGTCACCGTGTCGAGCCGCGTCAGATCGTCGGCGCGCTCGCGAACGAGGGCGGCCTCGGCCGTGACGACTTCGGCGCGATCACGATCCGGCCCGACTTCTCGCTCGTCGAGCTGCCGACGTCGATGGACTCGTCGGTCCTCGACCGTCTGAGCGGCACCCGCATCTCGGGCCAGCTCATCGAGATCCGCCCCGACCGCGGCCGTCCCGGTGGCGAGCGCCCGCAGCGCTCGTTCGACGACCGGCCGAAGCGCTCGTACGACGACCGCCCGGAGCGCAAGCCCCGCCACGGCCGCGACTGACGGCATCCGCCGACCGGGCGGCGCGCGGCATCCGCTCGTTCGGCGATGCGCCGGCTCTCCGTTTCGCGGGCTGGACCGGTGACGTTGGTCGTCGTTCGCGGATGCAATGGATCGCGGGCGACGCGCCGTGCGCGGGCCGGATGCCGCGGCGTGTCGTGCCGAAACTATTGCATCCGCTGACGGCTCACCGGGCGCCCCACCTCAGCCGGCGTGGCTCCCGATGATCGCCGCGCGGATGCGGTCGATCGGGATCTTCGGCGTGCGGTCGTCGGTCACGAGGCCGTTCGTCTCCTGCAGGGTGTCGGCGAGCTGGGTGTAGCAGAAGCCCGCGAGGGCCTCGCTCGCGTGCACGGCTGCCATGAGCCCCTCGAAGCGTTCCGCGAAGTCGTCGGGCGAGGTCGCGGAGGAGTAGCCCCAGGCACCCTCGGCCGCGGCGGTGTCGAACGAGATGCCGCCGAACTCGGTGAGCATGACGGGCGCATCCGACACGTCGCCGCCGAGGATCAGGTCGCGACCCGCCGGTCCGGTCGCGTCGATGAGTCGGCGGATGCCGGCATCCGTCGCATAGCGCTCCCGCACGACCTCGGGCCGCCACTCGTAGTCGTGGATCGCGACGATGTCGGTGTCGACCTGCTCCCAGCCGTCGTTCGACACGACGGGCCGGGTCGGGTCGAGGGCCTTCGTGAGCGCCACGAGAGCGCGGGCGAAGTGCTGCATCCGCGGATCCGTCGCGATGTGCTGCACGCCCCAGCTCTCGTTGAGCGGCACCCACGTGACGATCGACGGGTGGGATGCGTCGCGGCGAACGACCTCGAGCCACTCGCGCGTCGTGCGCTCGATGGCGGTCTGCGTGAACGTGTAGGTGCCGGGCGCCTCGCCCCAGACGAGCAGACCCAGTTGGTCGGCGGCGAGGAGGAAGCGCGGATCCTCGAACTTCTGGTGCACCCGCGTCGCGTTGAAGCCCATCGACAGGATGAGCTCCGCCTCCTCTCGCAGGGCAGCCGCCGACGGCGCGGCGAGGTGCGACTCGGGCCAGTACCCCTGGTTGAGCACGGAGCGCACATAGTAGGGACGGTCGTTCAGCCAGAACCGTCCGCGGGCGACATGAGCGGTGCGGATGCCGAGGTACGAGGCGACGACGTCGTCACCGACCCGCACCTCGGCGTCGATGAGGCGCGGATGCTCGGGAGACCACAGCAGCTCCTCGTAGGCCTGGCCGTTGCGGAGCTCGGCGATGGGCAGGACGACGGTCGCCTCGTTCTCGGTGACGACGGCGCGGACCGTCGCGAGCGTACGTCCGGCGAACGAAAGGGAGATCGCGGCATCCGTCCCTGACCGAGGTCGAGCGGATAGTTCGAGGTCGACCGTGACGATCCCGGCGCGCGGGTCCGTCGTCCATCGGAGCCCGGTGACGTGGAGGGGTGGCACGCTTTCGAGCCACACCGGCTGCCAGATCCCGGTCGTCCGGTGGTACCAGATGACGTGGGGATCCTCGCGCCAGTCCTGCTTTCCGCGGGGCTGAGCGATGTCGAGCGGGTCGTCCTCGACGCGGACGACCACACGGGACCCCGAGCGTGCAGCGCGGGTCACATCGAGGACGAACGGCGTGTGACCTCCCTCGTGCGAACCGACGAGTGATCCGTCGACCCAGACGTCGCAGCGGTAGTCGACGGCTCCGAAGTGCAGGAGGAGGCGCCGGCCCGACTCGTGACCGGCGGCCCGCAGGTCGGCGTCGGTGAGGTCGCGGGAGTACCAGACGATCGGGTGCATCCCGGTGTCCCCGACGCCCGACGCGGACGACTCGGGCGGGAACGGGACGACGATGTCCCGATGGGCGACCCCGGATGCCGGCCACCCGGAGGCGACGCCCTCGTCGGCGTCGTCGTGGGCGAAGGCCCACGAGCCGCTCAGGTCTGCCCATGTCGACCGGACGAGCTGGGGCCGGGGGTAGGTGCCGTCTTGCGTGCTGGCACGCACGGCGCCGTGGTCGTCATCGATCATGGCGTCCAGCATGCCTCATGCTGTGCAGCGCTGTAAACCTGGAAGGTTCGATGGGCCCGTTCAGGGTGCAGGGATCGACGGCGCGCTCTCGCGGATGGCGATCCGATGGGGGGCGATCTCATGCCGCCCTGCGCCGTCATACCCCGCGACCCGCTCTAGGAGAAGCTCCATGGCACGGGTGAACAGTGCATCGACGTCGGGACTGACGCTCGTGAGGCTCGGGAACGTGACGGCGCTGAGGCGTGTGTCGTCCCACCCGGTGACCGCCACGTCCTCCGGCACGCGGATCCCGCGCTCGTGCAAGGCTCGAAGGGTGCCCATCGCGGCGAGGTCGTCGCGGCACACGACCGCGTCGACATCCCACCCCTCGCTCAGTGCCTGACGCACCGCGGCCGCCGTGTCGGCGGCATCTATGGACGCTGTGGCCACGAGCATCCGCGGGTCGGCCCGGACGCCTGCCCCCGTCAGGGCTTCCTGGTATCCGAGGATGCGCTGGCGGGACGTCTCGCTCAGGGACGTCGTCTCGTGGCCGACGAAGCCGATCCGTCGTCTGCCTGAATCCAGCAGGTGTGTCGTGATCTCGCGCGCTGCGGCCACGTTGTCGATCATGACGTGGTCCATCGTCAGGGGCGCGGGCATCTCGCCGAGGAGCACGATGGGGATCTGCGAACGATGCTGGGCGATCTCGGAGGGGCTCATCTTCGACGGCTGGAAGAGCATGCCGTCGACGAGGCCCGCCTCGGAGCTCGCGATGAGGGCGCGCTCGCCCTCGATCGTGTCGTCGGTCTCTTCGAGGAGCACGCGGTAGTCGAAATCCCGCGCCCGTCGCGACGCCACGTGCGCGAGTTCGGCGAAATAGGGGATCGCGACATCGGCGAAGGCGACGGCGACGAAACCCGTTCGCCCGGTGGCCAAGCGTCGGGCGACGACGTTGGGCCGGTAGCCGAGTTCGTCGATCGCCCGCTGAACTCGCTCGCGCATCGCGGCCGAGACGTGTGGGTGGTTGCGGACGACGTTGGAAACGGTCTTCATCGACACGCCCGCCCGTTCTGCGACGTCCTGTAGGCGCGGTCCTCGCATGGAGATTCCCTTCAACGGCTCGCGGGCCACAGTACAGCGCTCGCCCGGTTCGCTCCGGCAAGCGGTGGCCGAGCCCGTTGACACCAAATTTCTAGCGCTGTAAGTTCGACGACACTCACACAGCGCGCCCGAGCTTCCGGGCGGGGAGTACTCAAAGGAGAGCAATCACATGACTACGCGACTTTCGCGGGGCCTCGGTCTCGGCGTCGCCACGGCGCTCGCCGTCACACTCAGCGCCTGCGGGGCATCGAACTCCAGCGAGGGCGGGGTGTCGGGCGAGGACTACGACGGTCCCGCCGTCGAAGTCACCTTCTGGCACGGCTGGACGGGCGGCGCCGCGCCGACCATCGTCCCCAAGCTGATCGACAAGTTCAACGCCGAGCACGACAACATCAAGGTCAAGAACGTTCCCCAGGAATGGGCGGACATCAACTCCAAGATGCCGCTCGCGGTGAAGGCGGGCAAGGGGCCCGATGTCGCCGTCCTCCACGGCGACGACCTGGCGACGTACGCCGCGCAGAACCTGCTGCAGCCCGCCGACGAGATCATCGAGGGGCTCGGTTACAGCGAGGGCGACTTCCCGCCCGACGTGTTCGGGATGGGGGACTTCCGCGACGCGCAGTACGCCGTGCCGTGGAGCGTGACGCCGCTCGGGATGTTCGCGAACAAGGACGTCATGAAGAAGGCCGACCTCACCGAGGTGCCGACGGACCGTCAGGGCTACCTCGACGCGCTCGAGAAGCTGAAGGCGGCCGGCGTCCAGGGCGAGTGGGTCGACGGCTACGTCTTCACGGGGACGTTCGAGTTCCAGAGCCTGCTCTGGCAGTTCGGCGGCGATCTGTACAACGACGACGTGACCGAGGCGACCTTCAACTCGGATGCCGGGGTCAAGGCGCTCACCTGGATGACCGACCTCGTCGACAAGGGCTACAGCCCGAAGAACGTCGCGCAGGACGGCAACATCAAGGCGCTCCTCGCCGGCGACACCGCCTTCAACTGGAACGGCGTGTGGCAGACCACCAACACCGCCTTCGGCGACCTCGATTGGGCAGCCGCCCCGGTGCCGCAGATCGGCGACGAGAAGGCCGTCTGGTCGAGCTCGACGCACTGGGTTTTCCCCGCGAACAAGGGACAGAGCGCTGACGAGACCTCGGCCGCCGCGACCTTCGTGAAGTGGATGAACGACAACTCGGCCGGCTGGGCGGAGACGGGCGAGCTCCCCGCGGCCAACATGGTCCGCGAGGACCCGGCCATCCTCGAGAAGTACCCCAACCTCGAGCCGTTCATGGAACAGCTCGATTACGCCCACTATGAGACCGTGTCGCCCGGCATCAACGAGGCCAACGCGCTCATCACCACCGCGATCAATGAGGCGCTGACCGGCAAGAAGACGCCGCAGGCTGCGCTCGACGATGCGAAGGCGAAGGCGGACGCGATCATCGAACAGAACCAGCAGAAGTATGGCGAGTGACCTCGCCGCCACGACGGCCGTCCCGGCCGACCGTATCGTCGGTCGGCCGGGCGGTCGTGGCCGTCGTCCGGCCGCACGCCGTCGGCGCACCCTCATCGCTTACCTGTTCCTCGCACCGTTCCTGGCGTTGTTCGTCACGTTCGTCATCGTGCCGGCCGTGTTCGGCGTGTGGATCAGCCTCACCAACTGGTCCCCGTTCCGCGACAGTCAGGACTTCATCGGCCTGAAGAACTACCTCGACCTCTTCACCGCGGGCTCGACCACGTCGGCGGACTTCTGGAACTCGATGCGGGCGACGGGGCTGTTCGTCGTCCTGAGCGTCCCGTTCCTCGTGGTCGTGCCGCTGTTCATCGCCGTCCTCCTGAACCGCAAGCTGCGGGGAGCCACCTTCTTCCGAACCGTTTTCTTCGCGCCGTACGTGCTCGGTGTCGCGATCGTCGGCGTGATCTGGAGCTACGTCTTCGACACGCAGTCCGGCATCCTGAACCACCTGCTTGGGCTGTTCGGCCTGCCGAGCGACACTCCGTGGGTGGTCGACACGCCCTGGGTGTGGGTCTCGCTGGTCGGTGTCACCGTCTGGTGGACCGCGGGGCTCAACACCGTCATCTTCCTGGCCGGTCTCAAGGGCATCAACACCGACCTCTATGAGGCCGCGGCGCTTGACGGCGCGGGAGCCGCCCGCACGTTCTTCAGTGTGACGCTGCCCGGACTGCGCCCAGTCATGATCTTCATCACGACGACGACGATCCTCGCCTCGGCGAACATGTTCGGACAGTCGTTCCTGTTGACGAACGGTGGTCCCGGCAACGAGACCCGCACCGCGATCATGTACATCGCCGACCAGGGCCTGTCCCAGAACAACATGGCGCCGGCCTCGGCGATGAGCTACGTGCTCTTCGCCTTCCTGGCGATCATCAGCGTCGTCAACTTCCGCCTGCAGCGCGAGCGCAGCGAGAAAGCCGCCTCATGACCGACACCGCCGTCCGTCCCGCCACGACGAAGCCGTCGCGCCCCGTGCGCCGCCGATCCCCCCGTCGAGCGGGGGACCTCACCGCATACGCCGTTCTCGGCGCCCTGGCGCTCGTCGTGATCTTCCCGCTCATCTGGATGCTGCTCACCTCGGTGAAGACCGACGCGGATGCCGTCCGCAACCCGTACGCCCTTCCTTCCCCGCCCTCGCTCGAGGCCTACCAGACGCTCCTGCTCAGCGGTCAGCAGCCGATCTTCCTCTGGCTTTGGAACAGCTTCGCCGCGGCGACGCTGCAGACCGTACTCATCCTGGTCACCGCGTCGATGGCCGCCTACGCCCTGGCCCGGCTCGATTTCGCAGGCCGGAACATCGTCTTCGGTCTCATCATCGCGACCTTGCTCGTGCCGCCGGTCGTCTTCCTGATCCCGAACTACCTGCTGGTCGAAAACTTCGGGTGGCTCGATTCGATCCTCGCGATCACGGTGCCGGGGGCGGCGAGCGCTTTCGGGGTCTTCTTCCTCCGCCAGTTCTTCCTCGGCATCCCTCCCGAGATCGAGGAGGCGGCCCGCATCGACGGTGCGGGGGACTTCCGAATCTTCTTCCAGGTCGCGCTCCCTCTCGCGCGGCCGGCTCTCGCGACCCTGGCCGTTCTCTCCTTCCTCGGCAACTGGAACGATTTCCTGTGGCCCGTGTACGTCCTGCTCTCGCCCGAGAACATGACGCTCCAGCCCGGACTCGCCATGCTTCAGGGCGCGTTCCGAACCCACTTCGGCATCGTCATGGCCGGCGCCGCGATCGCCTCGATTCCGGTCCTCATCCTCTTTGCTTTCGCACAGCGGCAGATCGTCGATTCGGTGGCCGGAGCGGCGGTGAAGGGATGAGACGCGCCCTAGAGCTGGCAGCGTTCACAATCGTGGGGGTGCTGGCGATGAGCGGTTGCGGCGCCGCGTCGCAGTCCGCGCCGGCGCCCTCCGCGGACTCGGCATCCGGAACGGGTTTCGTGCTCGACGAGGATTTCCCCGATCCCGACGTGGTGTCGACCGATTCCGGGTACGCCGCGTTCGCCACCGGGAGCCACGGATTGAACATCCGCGTCGCAACGTCGGCCGACCTCGAGAGCTGGACGGTCGAACGGCGCGATGCGCTGCCGACGCTGCCGGCGTGGGCGTCGCCCGGGCGGACCTGGGCGCCCGAGGTGACGGCTCTCGGTGAGGAATACGTCATGTACGTCACCGCAGAGCACGCTGCGTCGGGTCGGCAGTGCATCGGCGTCGCCGTCGCGCCGTCGCTCGACGAGCCCTTCGTCCCGGCATCCGACGAGCCGCTCGTGTGTCCCGTTGAGGAGGGCGGCGCGATCGACGCCGCCACCTTCGACGACCCGGACGGCACCCGCTACCTGTTGTGGAAAACGGACGGAAACTGCTGCGCCCTCGACACACGGCTCATGATGGCCCCGTTGGCGGCCGACGGGCTGTCGCTGGCCGCCGCACCCGTCGCCCTCCTCGCGCAGGACCAGCCGTGGGAGGGGGCTCTCGTCGAAGCACCCACACTGGTCGCCCGCGACGGGGGCTACGCCCTTCTCTACTCGGCGAATGACTACGGCGGCGACTCGTACGCCGTCGGTGCGGCCTGGTCGGACGAGCTCGAGGGCCCGTATCGGAAGCAGCCCGAGCCGATCCTGACGACCTCCGGCAGCGACGGAGCCTTCCGTGGTCCTGGAGGCCAGGACGTCGTGTCGACCGCCGACGGCGATGTGCTCGTCTTCCACGGCTGGGACGAGCAGTACATCTATCGCGGCCTGCACGTCGCGCCCATCCGCATCGCGTCCGGCGGGGTGGCCGTCGACCTCGGCTGACGGTCACCCCGACGGCGGGTCACTCCACGAGGAATCGCGCGTAGGCGCCGAGGGTGAGGAACGCCGGGAAGTCCACGTCGAGCGCGACCTCGCGGAACACCTGTGCGGCGTCGTCGAACCGGTCGCCGTCGTGGCGGATCGCCTCGTCGAGCACCTGCGCGACGAGGCCCTCGACGTAGTCGCGCGTGATGCGCGTGCCGTCCTCGGTGGACAGGTCCTGGTGGATCCAGTGCCAGATCTGCGAACGGCTGATCTCGGCGGTCGCCGCATCCTCCATCAGTCCGTCGATCGCGACCGCCCCGAGGCCCCGCAGCCACGCCTCGATGTACCGGATCGCGACCGATACGTTGCCGTGGACACCGGCTGCGGTGATCGGCAACCCGATGTGGCAGTCGATGAGCTGTGCGGGCGACACGTGGACCTCGTCCCGTCGGCGATCGACCTGATTCGGGCGGTCGCCGAGGACGGCGTCGAACTCGGTCTGCGCCACCGGGATGAGGTCGGGGTGCGCCACCCAGGTGCCGTCGAACCCGTCGCCCGCCTCGCGCTTCTTGTCGGCGGCGACCTTCTCGAACGCGGTGCGGGTCGCCTCGGGGTCGCGCCGATTCGGGATGAAGGCACTCATGCCGCCGATCGCGAAGGCGCCCCGCTTGTGGCAGGTCTGGACGAGCAGTTCGGTGTAAGCCCGCATGAACGGCACGGTCATGGTCACCTGGCTGCGGTCCGGCAGGACGAAGCGCGCACCGCGGCCGCGGTAGTTCTTGATCATCGAGAAGATGTAGTCCCAGCGGCCGGCGTTCAGTCCCGCCGCGTGGTCGCGGAGCTCGAAGAGGATCTCCTCCATCTCGAACGCGGCGGGCAGCGTCTCGATCAGCACCGTCGCCCGGATCGTGCCGTGGGCGATCCCGAGGAACCGCTCGCTGAAGGTGAAGACGTCGTCCCACAGCTTCGCCTCCTCGGCCGACTCGATCTTCGGCAGATAGAAGTAGGGGCCGCGGCCGTCGGCGATCAGGCGTTCGGCGTTGTGGAAGACGTAGAGGCCGAAGTCGACGAGTGAACCGGATGCCGCGAGCGTCCGGCCCGAGCGGTCGGTGACGTCGATGTGCTTCTCGGGCAGGTGCCACCCGCGCGGACGCATGACGATCGTCGGCGTCCGTTCCGCGATGACCTCGTAGATCTTCCCTTCGGGGCTCGTGAAGCTCAGCTCGCCGCGGATCGCGTCGCGGAGCGTCAGCTGCCCCTCGATCACGTTCTTCCAGGTGGGGCTCGTGGCGTCCTCCTGGTCGGCGAGCCACACGCGGGCACCCGAGTTCAGCGCGTTGATCGTCATCTTCGGGTCGGTGGGGCCGGTGATCTCGACGCGGCGGTCCTCGAGGCCGGGGCCGGCTCCGGCGACCTGCCAGTCCGGGTCGTCCCGGATGTGCGCGGTGTCGGAGCGGAAGGTCGGATCCTGACCGTTGCCGATCTCGAAACGGCGCCGCATCCGGTCGGCGAGACGGTCGTGGCGGCGTCCGCCGAACCGCTCGTGAAGCTGCGCGACGAAGTCGAGGGCGCCGGGCGTGAGGATCTCCTCGTACCGCTCGCGCAGCGGTCCGCGTACGGTCAGGGCGGTCGTCGTGGGGGGAGGGGTGTCGATGAGGGTCATGTCGTACTCCTGGAGAAAGGGGATGCCGGGGCATCCGGTCGTGTCAGTGGAATTGCGCCGTCTCGGTCGATCCGACCAGGGCGAGGGTGGCGCTGTCGGGGTTGAGCGCCGTGGAGACGAGGTCGAAGTAGCCGGTTCCGGCTTCCCGCTGGTGCTTGGTGGCGGCGTAGCCGTGCTTCTCGGCGGCGAACTCCGCCTCCTGCAGGGCCACGTACGCGGTCATGCCGCTCTCCGCATAGCCCTTCGCGAGGTCGAACATCGAGTGGTTGAGAGCATGGAAGCCCGCGAGGGTGATGAACTGGAACGCGTAGCCCAGCTCGCCGAGGTCGCGCTGGAAGGTCGCGATCTGCTCGTCGTCGAGATGGCGTTTCCAGTTGAAGCTCGGCGAGCAGTTGTAGGCCAGCAGCTTGCCCGGGAAGCGCTCGTGGATCGCCGCCGCGAAGGCGCGGGCGAGCTCGATGTCGGGCTCGCCAGTCTCGACCCAGAGCAGGTCGGCGTACGGGGCGAAGGCGAGGCCGCGGCTGATGACGGCGTCGAGTCCGGGGCGCACCCGGTAGAAGCCCTCGGCCGTGCGCTCGCCCGTCGTGAATCCCTGATCGCGCGGGTCGACGTCGCTCGTGAGCAGGTCGGCGGCGAGCGCGTCGGTGCGGGCGATGATGATCGTCGGCACCCCCGCGACGTCCGCGGCGAGCCGGGCCGCGTTCAGCGTGCGGATGTGCTGCTGCGTCGGAACGAGCACCTTGCCACCGAGGTGGCCGCACTTCTTCTCGCTGGCGAGTTGGTCCTCCCAATGGATGCCGGCGGCCCCCGCCTGGATCATCGACAGCGCCAGCTCGTACGCGTTGAGGGGGCCGCCGAATCCGGCCTCGGCGTCGGCGACGATCGGAGCGAGCCAGTCGCGGGTCGCGCCGCCCTCGGCGTGCTCGATCTGGTCCTGCCGCGTCAGGGCATTGTTGATGCGGCGGACCACGGACGGCACCGAGTTGGCGGGGTACAGGCTCTGGTCGGGGTACGTCTGGCCCGCGAGGTTGCCGTCGGCGGCGACCTGCCACCCCGAGAGGTAGATCGCCTTCAGTCCGGCGCGCACCTGCTGGACGGCCTGGCCGCCGGTGTACGCGCCGAGCGCGTTCACGTAGTCCTCGGTGTGCAGCAGGTTCCACAGGTTCTCCGCGCCGCGACGGGCGAGGGTCGCCTCTTCGCGGACCGACCCGCGCAGCCGGATGACGTCCTCGGCGCTGTAGGTGCGTTCGACGCCGTCCCAGCGCGGGTCGGCGTCCCACTCGGCCTGCAGGTCGGCGGCGCTCTGCGTCTGATCTCCGGCGCGCATCGGATGGGCCAGCGGGGTGGTGGGGAAGGTCATGGCGTCCTCCTGAGGGGTCGGGAGCGGGTCGTGACACCACTGTGCGAGAAGAAGGCCGTACTGCGAGACGATTCAGGAGGGGAAGATTGCGCGATCTTCTGCTGCCGTGACACACTCCCCGTCATGACGATCGATGAAGATCGGGCGGATGCGGCATCCGCTGATCACGGACCGGACGCGCTGAGCATCGGGCGGCGCGTGCGACAGGTGCGCACGGCGCGCGGGATGACCCTCGACGAGCTGGCGGCCTCCGTCTCGCGAGCGCCGAGCCAGCTGTCGATGATCGAGACCGGCAAGCGCGAGCCGAAGCTCTCACTGCTCCAGGCGATCGCCCGGGCCCTCGGCACGACGATCGACGCGCTCCTGACGGCAGAGCCGCTCGACGAGCGCGCGACCCTCGAGATCTCCCTCGAGCGCGCGATGAAGGGACCGACGTTCCAGGCTCTCGGCATCACGCCCTTCCGTATCGGGAAGTCCGTCCCCGACGGCGTCCTCGAGACGCTGCTGACACTCCACGGCGAGATCGAGCGGCTGAACGACGAGCGCTCCGCGACACCCGAAGAGGCACGTCGGGCGAACGTGGAGCTGCGGCACCTCATGCGCAGGCAGGACAACTACTTCGCCGAACTCGAGGAGCAGGCCGAAGCCATCCTCGCGGCCGTCGACCACCCCGGCGGGCCGCTCACGCAGCGGACCGCGTCCGAGATCGCGGCGCACCTCGGGTACTCGCTGCACTACGTGTCGGACCTGCCGGCATCCACCCGCTCCGTCGCCGACAACCGCACCGGGCGGCTGTACCTCTCGAGCACGATCCCAGGCCGCGGCGACTCGCGGACGCCGGTGCTGCAGGCGCTCGCCGGTCGCATCCTCGGGCAGGCGGAGCCGACCTCGTACGCCGAGTTCCTCCGCCAGCGCGTCGAGACCAATTACCTCGTCGGCGCGCTCATGGTGCCCGAGTCGCACGCGACGGCGTTCCTGCAGGACGCGAAGACGCGCCGCGCGATCTCGATCGAAGACCTGCGCGACGCGTACTCGGTCTCGTACGAGACCGCCGCGCACCGGTTCACCAACCTCGCGACCCGGCATCTCGGCATCCCGGTCCACTTCCTGAAGGTGCACGAATCGGGCACGATCACGAAGGCGTACGAGAACGACGACGTGAACTTCCCCGCCGACCGGTTCGGCTCGATCGAGGGGCAGCTGTGCTGCCGGCGGTGGACGAGCCGGGTCGTCTTCGACATCCCCGACAAGTTCAACCCGTACTACCAGTACACCGACACCGGCAACGGGACGTACTGGTGCACGGCCCGTGTGGAGTCCTCGAGCGACGGCGCTCATTCGGTCAGCGTCGGCGTCCGCTTCGACGACACGAAGTGGTTCATCGGGCGCGAGACGCCGAACCGCGGGGTGTCGCGCCACGGCGTCGAGGTCTGCTGCCGGCGTCCCCCGGTCGAGCTCGAGCGCACGTGGCGCGACCAGGCGTGGCCGAACGTCCGGACGCCCCGCACCCTGCTCGCGACCCTCCCGACCGGAGCCTTCCCCGGGGTCGACACGACCGACCTGTACGAGTTCCTCGAGGCGCACGCGCCGGAGTGAGGTTCGGGTCGCACGGCGGCGATCTGCGCGACGCGCCGCGGTGCGGCATCCGTTCCCCGGCGTGTCGGAGCGCCGCGGGGGTGGAGGACTCCCCGGTGGCACGAACGGCGGAGATCCGGCGGGACACGCCGCGGAACGACCCCGCGAACCCCGCGTGCCGCGAAGATCTCCGTCGTTCAGCCCCGCGCCGCGCCACACGACACGCTCGCCCCGCCCTCACCGCCCGAGGTGCAAGGCCGCCCACAGCTCGGCGCGGGCGGCGAACGACGACAGGTCGACGCCGAGGATGCGCTCGGCGGCGGCGAGGCGCGTGCGGACGGTGTGCCGATGGACCCCGAGCGCGGTCGCGGCGGCGTCGTTCGAGCCGTCGGCGACGACCCAGGCCCGCAGGGTCTCCTCCAGCCGGGCGCCGTGCGAGCGATCGTGTTCGCGGAGCGGGTCGAGGTACGCCGCGGCGACCGTCGACGCCTGCCCTGCCGACAGGGCCGAGAGGATGCCGCGGGCCTGCACCTCTTCGAACCTCACGATCCCCGGGCCCGAGGCGCGGCCCCGTGCCGCGCGGGCCTGGTCGAGGGCGCGCGCGAATTCGGCGTAGGGTGCCGGCTCCGACAGGCCGAGGCGCACGTCGAACCGTTCCGGGAACTCCTCGAGTACTGGCGCAGCGGATGCCGGGACCACGATCACGACGTCGTCGTCGACGCTGCCGAAGAACAGACCGCCGTGGCGCTCCTCGGCGCGCAGCTCGAGCAGGTCGAGGAGGGCGTCCGTGCGCCGACCGGCGGCATCCGTCACCGCGACCACGACCGGCGCGGGCGGAAGGGCGCCCCACACGTCGCGGGAGATCTGCCGGGCGAGGCCCGGGTCGCCGGTGAGCATCGAGCGCACCATCCCGGACCGTAGCGCCTTGCGGGCGCGCGACAGTCGTTGGTGCTGTTCGAGGGCGAGGCCCGCCATCGCGATGACGGCCGTGACGACGTCTCGGCCGGCGCGGTCGAGCTCGCCCGCCGCGATCGCGAGGACGCCGCGCAGCTCTCCGCCGCGCCCCAGGGTCTGCAGCGTGAACGCGTCGGAGTCGGAGCGCAACGACGAACCGGCGCGCGCTCCGCGTCGCAGCACCGCCCCGACTTCGGCTCGGAGTGCTCCCGCCGCTCCCTCCGAGAGGGCGCCGGCGGGGTGTTCGCGGACGAGCTCGCCAGCCGCGTCGTACATCCCCACCCACGTGTCGAGCTGACGGGCGAGCTCGGCGATCGTCGCGTCGAGTCCGTCGGGCCGGAGCGCCGCGAGGGCGATCGCGCGTTGCGCCGACAGCGCCCAGCTGCGCCGCGCGTACGCCTGGGCGGCGACGGCTTCGGCGTTGGCGCGCGCGACGGCGATGAACGGCGTGCTGTAGGGCACCTCGAACAGCGGCAGGTTCGCACGGCGGCAGGCGACGGCGAGTCCCGGCGGGATGCCGTCGCGCACCACTTCGGTCCCGAACCCGAGTGCGGCGACACCGCGGTCGACGAGTCTCCCCACGTAAGCGTCGAAGGGGTAGCGGATGCCGGTGGGGAACTGCGTCCCGGTCGTCAGGAGCACGAGATCCTCGGCGAGGAACGGGGTCGGATCGTCGAGGTCGGAGCTGTGCACCCACCGCGTCGCCCGGTCGAGGGCGCCCGGCGGCAGATCGGCCTCGGCGCCCGCGAGCCGTAGTCTCAGCTCCCCCCGACCGATGAGGGCGCGCAGGGTGGGATCGGCATCCCGTGCCACCATATCGGCCTCTCCGGTGTACGACGCGTACAGTCCTGCGCCGAGAATAGACGCAATGGCGAGTGACCGCACGCGCGCACACCTCTACGCTCGCCGCATGAGTACCTCGATCGCTCCCGTCAGCACGCCCCTCGGTGGACCGTCCCTTCCGCAGGAACGCCGCCTCGAGACCGCGATCCCCGGCCCCCGTTCGCAGGAGCTCCTCGCACGCAAGGCCGAGGCCGTCGCTGCGGGCGTCGGTCACACCGTCCCGATCGCGGCCGTCGCCGCCGGCGGAGGCGTCGTCCTCGACGCCGACGGCAACTCGCTCATCGACCTCGGCTCCGGTATCGCCGTCACGACGGTGGGCAACGCCCACCCCAAGGTCGTCGAGGCGATCGCCGCGCAGGCCGCGCAGCTCACTCACACCTGCTTCATGATCTCGCCGTACGAGTCGTACGTCGAGGTCGCCGAGACCCTCAACCGGCTTACTCCCGGAGACCACGCCAAGAAGAGCGCGCTGTTCAACTCCGGCGCCGAGGCGGTCGAGAACGCGGTGAAGATCGCCCGCAAGTTCACCGGCAAGCAGGCCGTCGTCGCGTTCGACCACGCGTACCACGGCCGCACGAACCTCACGATGGCGCTGACCGCGAAGTCGATGCCCTACAAGAGCGGCTTCGGTCCGTTCGCCTCCGAGATCTACCGCGTGCCCGGTTCGTACCCGCTGCGCGACGGACTGTCCGGGGCGGATGCCGCGGCCCGCGCGATCTCGATGATCGAGAAGCAGGTCGGTGCCGACAACCTGGCCGCCGTCATCATCGAACCCATCCAGGGCGAGGGCGGCTTCGTCGTCCCCGCCGACGGCTTCCTTTCGGCCGTCGTCGACTGGTGCCGCGAGAACGGCGTCGTCTTCATCGCCGACGAGGTGCAGTCCGGGTTCGCCCGCACCGGCGCCATGTTCGCGAGCGAACACTTCGGCATCGCGCCGGACCTGATCACCACGGCCAAGGGCATCGCTGGGGGAATGCCCTTGGCCGCGGTCACCGGACGCGCCGACATCATGGATGCCACGCACACCGGTGGCCTCGGCGGCACCTACGGCGGCAACCCCGTCGCCTGCGCCGCCGCTCTCGCTGCGATGGACGCGTTCGAGAACGACGGCCTCATCGAGCGGGCGCAGGAGATCGAGAAGGTCCTGACGACGCGGCTCCGCGAGCTTGCGGCATCCGATCCCCGCATCGGCGAGGTGCGCGGACTGGGCGCCATGATCGCCGCCGAATTCGTCGATCCGACCACGGGGGCCCCCGACGCCGCGCTCACCGGGGCGATCGCGAAGGCATGCATCGCGGCGGGCGTCATCGTCCTGACCTGCGGCACCTACGGCAACGTCATCCGGTTCCTGCCGCCGCTGTCCATCTCGGACGAGCTCCTGGCGGAGGGCCTCGACGTCCTCGCAGAGGCGCTGGGGAAGGCCTGAGTATGGCGGGTACGGACAACTGGTCGAATCCCGTCTCGCCTGAGACCTCGGCGGGACTCGGAGCGGTCACCAAAGCGCGCTCGAACAAGCTCCGTTCGCGTCACGTGACGATGATCACCCTGGGCGGGATCATCGGCGCCAGTCTGTTCGTCGGCTCCGGCAACGTCATCCGGACGGTCGGCCCCGCGGCCGTCCTGTCCTACCTCGTCGGCGGCCTCCTGGTGTTCTTCGCCATGCGCATGCTCGGCGAGATGGCGGCATCCCGTCCCGCGATCGGGTCGTTCATGGAGTACGCCCGCGTCGGGCTGGGCGACTGGGCGGCCTACCTCGTGGGTTGGCTCTACTGGTACTTCTGGGTCGGCGTCCTCGCCTACGAGGCGGTGCTCGGCGGCGAGACGATGAACACCTGGATCCCCGCCCTGCCGTCCTGGGCGTGGTCGCTCATCCTCATCGCGATCTTCGTGGGGACGAACGTCATCTCGGTGCGGACCTTCGGCGAGGTGGAGTTCTGGCTCGCGAGCATCAAAGTGCTCGCCATCGTCGTGTTCCTGGGCGCCGGCATCCTGTTCGCCCTGGGGCTCTGGCCGAACGCGACGGTCGCCGTCCCCAACCTGTGGGAGCATGGCGGCTTCGCCCCCAACGGCATCGGCGTGGCCTTCACGGGCGTCGCGCTCGTGATCTTCTCGTACTTCGGCACGGAGATCGCCGTCATGGCCTCGGCCGAATCGGTCGATCCCGCCAAGGGCATCCGGCAGGCCACGAGCACGATCATCTGGCGCATCCTGCTCTTCTTCGTCGGCTCGGTCCTCGTCATCGTGACCGTCGTCCCGTGGGACGAGCTCCCCGTGCCGACCGACGTCGCGAATGCGCCGTTCACGATCGCGCTGGCGAAGTTCGGCATCCCCGGAGCCGACGTCATCATGCAGCTCGTCATCTTCACGGCTGTCATCTCGGTGCTCAACTCGGGGCTTTACTCGGCGTCGCGTATGTTCGCCGCCCTCGCCGACAAGGGGTTCGCCCCGAAGGTCGTCGCGACCCGCTCGCGAACGGGCGTCCCCGTCATCGCGCTGCTCGCCTCCACCATCGGCGGACTGATCGCGACGCTCGTCAACTTCGTCGCACCCAGTTCGGGAATCTTCGACTTCATCATGAACTCGGCCGGTCTCGTGGCCCTGTTCGTCTACGTCTTCATCGCTCTCACGCAGATGCGTCTGCGGCAGAAGATGACCCCCGACGAGGTCGCGAAGCTGAAGCTCAAGGTATGGCTGCACCCGTGGCTCAACATCCTCCTCATCGCGGCCATCGCCGCCGTCGTGGCCGTCATGCTGACGTCCGAGTCCGGCCGGTCGCAGGTGTGGACGAGTCTCATCGCCACGGCTGTGCTGCTCGTGTTCTGGCCGCTCGTTCGTCGCAACCTCCGTCGCCGTCCCGACCACGCGTCGAACGAGCGCATCCCCTCCAACGAAGGAGTCGTGAATGACTGAGATCACCCGAGACGTCGTCATCGTGGGCGCCGGCGCCGCCGGCCTCACCGCCGCGAACGAATTGCGCAAGGCCGGCCTGTCCGTCGCCGTCCTCGAGGCGCGCGAGCGCGTCGGCGGGCGTCTGTGGACCGACGTCATCGACGGCGCCATGCTCGAGCTCGGCGGGCAGTGGGTCTCGCCCGACCAGGACGCGCTCATCGACACGGTCGCCGAGCTGGGTCTCGACACCTTCAGCCGCTACCGCGAAGGAGACAGCGTCTACGTCGGACCCGACGGCACCGTCTCGCGCTTCACGGGGGAGATGTTCCCCGTGAGCCCCGAGACCGAACGGACGATCGACGAGATCACCCGGCGTCTCGACGCGATGGTCGCCGAGATCGACCCCGACCGTCCCTTCGCGCACCCGAAGGCCGCCGAGTGGGACACGATCACGTGGGATGCGTGGCTGCGCCAGCAGACCGACGACGATGAGGCGGTCCGCAACCTCGCGTTCGCGACCGGATCCGCCATGCTCACCAAGCCCACGCACGCGTTCTCGCTGCTGCAGTCGCTGCTCATGGCGGCGAGCGCGGGCAGCTACTCGCACCTCGTCGACGCGGACTTCATCCTCGACAAGCGCGTCGTCGGAGGACTCCAGCAGGTTCCCGTCCTCCTGGCCGAGCGGCTCGGCGACGACGTCTTCCTGAACCGTCCCGTCCGCACCATCGAGTGGTCGGATGCCGGGGTCACGGCGCACGCGGACGGACTGACGGTCCGCGCCCGGAGCGCCGTCCTCGCCGTCGCACCCGTGCTCTACAACCGCATCTCCTTCGTCCCGCCGATGCCGCGCCTGCAGCACCAGATGCACCAGCACATCTCGATGGGCTTCGTCATCAAGGTCCACGCCGTGTACGAGATGCCGTTCTGGCGCGAGAAGGGGCTCTCGGGCACCGCGTTCAGCCCGTACGAGATCTGCCACGAGGCGTACGACAACACGAACCACGACGACCCGCGCGGGACGCTCGTGGGCTTCGTCTCGGACCGGAACGCCGACGACATGTTCCGCCTCAGCGCGGAGGAGCGCAAGGAACGGATCCTCGAGTCGCTGTCGCACTACTACGGTCCCGAGGCGAAGGACCCCGTCGTCTACTACGAGAGCGATTGGGGCACCGAGGAGTGGACCCGCGGCGCGTACGCGGCCAGCTTCGACCTCGGTGGTCTGCACCGCTACGGCGCCGACGTCCGCACCCCGGTAGGCCCGATCCAGTTCGCGTGCAGCGACATCGCCGGTGCCGGCTACCAGCACGTCGACGGCGCGATCCGCATGGGACGCCTCGCCGCGCGGAACATCCTCGCGGACGGCCGGGTATGAGCAGCCGCATCGTCGTCGGGTACACCGCGACGAAGGCGGGCCGCGATGCGGTGGCCGTCGCGGGCGGGATCGCGGCGGCATCCGGATCCGAACTCGACATCGTCCTCGTCCTGCCGGGGGAGGGGCGGAGCGTCATCACCCCGCCCGACGCCTCGTACGATCGGTACCTGCTCGGTCAGGCGGAGTCCTGGCTCGCAGAGGCCGCCGCGTCGGTGCAGACGGGCGTCGTGCACCGTGAGCACGCGCGCTACGCCGAGTCGTTCGCCGAGGGGCTCGTCGAGGCCGCCGACGAGTTCGGCGCGACGCACCTCGTCGTCGGTGCGGCAGACGGCGGCGCCCGCGGACGGCACCGGCTCGGTTCCACGACGAGCCAGCTCCTGCACTCCTCCGACGTGCCGGTCGTCCTCGTGCCGCGCGGTGCCCGCAAGCGGGTGACGGATGCCGGTGTCCCACGCCTCACCGTCGCCGTCGGCACGCGTGCCGGAGCGGACGTCCTCCTCGAGGAGGCCGTCGCCCTCGCCTCGGCGACCGGTGCCTCGCTGCGGCTCGTCTCGCTCGTGACGGTCGACCTGCCGGCATCCGTCGACACGGGTGTCATCCGCCTCGCCGGCGCGGCGCACGCCGAGCAGGTCCTCACCGATGTGCTCGCGGCGATCCCGGAGGGGGTCCGCGCCGACATCGTGACCGCCAAGGGCGACAGCATCGAGGACGCCGTCGCGCACCTCGACTGGCTGCCGGGAGAACTGATCCTCGTCGGGTCGAGCCGGCTCGCCCAGCCGCGCCGCCTCTTCCTCGGTTCCGTCGCCGCGAAGCTCCTGAGCGAGATCCCGGTCCCGATGGTCGTCGTCCCCCGTACCCGTACCACCGACCCGTCCCGCTGACCCGAAGGAGCTCGACGATGAGCCAGCACGCAGCAGAGAAGGCCCCCGTCGCCGACGGCGGCCTCTCGAAGAAGGGCCTCAGCGCCGGGACGATCGGCCTCATCGGGGCTGTCGTCATCGGCATCTCCTGCATCGCGCCGGCGTACACGTTCACGGCCGCCGTGGGGCCGACGGCCTCCGTCGTGGGCTCGCAGATCCCGGCGATCATCCTCGTGGGGTTCATCCCCATGCTGCTGGTGGCCTTCGGCTACCGCGAACTGAACAACCGGATGCCGGATGCCGGGACGTCGTTCACGTGGGCAACCCGCGCCTTCGGTCCGTGGATCGGATGGATGGCCGGCTGGGGCCTCGTCGTCGCGACGATCCTCGTGCTGTCGAACCTCGCGGGAGTCGCGGTGGAGTTCCTCTTCCTCCTGATCTCCCAGATCACCGGCAACCCGGGGATCGCCGACCTGGCGTTCATCCTGCCGATCAACATCGGCGTCTGTCTGCTGTTCATGCTCGCCGCCACGTGGATCTCGTACCGCGACATGCAGACGACGCAGAAGCTCCAGTACGTCCTCGTCACGTTCCAGATCGCCGTGCTCGTCCTGTTCGCGGTCGTCGCGATCGTCCAGGCGGTCAGCGGCGGCGGATTCGACCCGCAACCGTTCGACCTCGAATGGTTCAACCCGTTCGCGGTGTCCTCGTTCGGTGCCTTCGCCGCCGGGCTTTCGCTGTCGATCTTCATCTTCTGGGGGTGGGACGTCACGCTGACGATGAACGAGGAGACGAAGGACCCCGAGCGTACGCCGGGTCGAGCCGCCACTGTCACGGTCATCACCATCGTCTCGCTGTACCTGCTTCTGGCGGTGGCGATGATCATGTTCGCCGGCGTCGGCACAGGGGAGCTCGGCCTCGGCAACGAGGACATCCAGGCGAACGTGTTCTTCTTCCTGTCCGATCCGGTGCTCGGGCCGCTCGCCTTCCTCGTCTCCCTCGCCGTCCTCACGAGCTCCGCGTCCTCGCTGCAGTCCACGTTCGTGGGACCCGCGCGGACGCTCCTGGCGATGGGGCACTACGGCGCCCTGCCACCCTCGTTTGCGAAGGTCAGCCCGCGGTTCTTCACGCCGGGTTACGCCACCGTCGTCTCCGCGATCGTGGCCTCCGCCTTCTACGCCGTGATGCGCATCGTCAGCGAGGACACGTTGTGGGACACGATCCTCACCCTTGGCATGATGATCTGCTTCTACTACGGCATCACGGCCTTCGCGTGCGTCTGGTACTTCCGCAAGCAGTGGTTCGACTCGGTGAGAAACGTGTTCTTCACGTTCCTCTTCCCACTGATCGGCGGCGTGATCCTCGCCGTACTGTTCGTGACGACCCTCGTCGACTCGATGGACCCCGCCTACGGGTCCGGTTCGCAGATCTTCGGCGTCGGGATCGTCTTCATCCTCGGCATGCTGATCATCGTCGTCGGGATCGTCACGATGATCTGGCAGTCGATCCGTCGTCCCGCGTTCTTCCGTGGCCAGACCCTGTCCCTCGACGCACCCCCCAGCGCGCGAAAGCTGCGCGCAGAAAGTGAGACCCTCCGATGACGTCCCGCGAGTCCGACCTCCTGTCCCGCATCCCGAACCAGCTCTTCATCGGGGGTGAGTGGGTGGATGCCGAGGGGGCGAAGACCCTCGACGTGGTCGACCCGTCGACGGGCGAGGTCATCCGCAGCATCGCGGACGCGTCCCCGGCCGACGGCATCCGCGCCCTCGATGCCGCCGTCGCCGTGCAGGAGGCCTGGGCGGCGACCGCCCCCCGCGAGCGGAGCGAGATCCTCCGCCGGGCGTTCGACCTGGTGCAGGAGCGCAAGGAGGACCTCGCGCTCCTCATGACGCTCGAGATGGGCAAGCCGCTCGCCGAGTCCCGTGGCGAGGTCGCCTACGGCGGCGAGTTCCTCCGCTGGTTCAGCGAAGAAGCGGTCCGCATCTCGGGCCGGTACGGCATGAACCCCGAAGGGACCGGGCGCATCGTCGTCTCGCAGCGTCCCGTCGGGCCGTCGTTCTTCATCACCCCGTGGAACTTCCCGCTCGCGATGGCGACCCGCAAGATCGCCCCGGCGCTCGCCGCCGGCTGCACCGTCGTGATCAAGCCCGCCGAACTCACGCCTCTGACGACGCTGTTCTTCGTCGAACTGCTCGCCGAAGCCGGCGTCCCCGCCGGTGTCGTCAACGTCATCACCACGGCATCGTCGGGCGCGGTCTCCGGGCCGATCATCGCCGACCCGCGACTGCGGAAGCTGTCCTTCACCGGATCGACACCGGTGGGCCAGAAGCTCATCGCGCAGGCCGCCGAGGGTGTCCTCCGCGTCTCGATGGAACTCGGCGGCAACGCCCCGTTCGTCGTGTTCGACGACGCCGACCTCGACAAGGCGGTGGACGGCGCCATGCTCGCGAAGTTCCGCAACATCGGCCAGGCCTGCACGGCGGCGAACCGCTTCATCGTGCACGAGTCGGTGGCCGCCGAGTTCTCGCGCCGCGTCGCCGACCGGGTCCGCGAGATGACCGTGGGTCGCGGTACCGAGGACGGCGTGCAGATCGGACCCCTCATCGACGACCGTGCGGTGTCGAAGGCGAAGGACCTCGTCGGCGACGCCGTCGAGCGGGGGGCCCGCATCGTCGTCGGCGGCAACGCCCTGGAAGGACCCGGCACGTTCTACGAGCCGACCGTCGTCGAAGGCGTCGTCCCCGGCAGTGCGATCCTCCGCGAGGAGATCTTCGGCCCGGTCCTCGCCATCAGCACGTTCTCGGACGAGGACGAGGCCGTGCGCCTCGCGAACGACACCGAGTACGGCCTCGTCTCGTACGTCTTCACCCAGGACCTCGCCCGCGGGCACCGCATGATCGACCGCCTCGAGACGGGGATGATGGGGCTCAACGTCGGTGTCGTCTCGAACGCGGCAGCGCCCTTCGGCGGCGTGAAGCAGTCGGGCATCGGCCGCGAGGGTGGCCTCGAAGGCATCCACGAGTACCTGAACGTGAAGTACACCCTGATCCCGGCCTGACCGGATCCCCTGACCGACCGGAATCACTGGAGAGAATCATGAGCGACTACGCCGTCATCGACCCCGCCACCGGCGAGACCCACGCGACGTACCCCACCGCCACCGCCGACGAGGTGGAGCGCGCCCTCGGGGCCGCCGACGAGGCCGCCCGGGGGTGGGGGCGGACCTCCACTCCCACCGAGCGCGCCGACCTCCTGCGCCGTGCGGCGCAGCTGCACCGCGAGCGGCGCGAGGACCTCGCGAAGATCATCGTCCGCGAGATGGGCAAGCAGATCGACGGTGCCCTCGGCGAGGTCGACTTCGCCGCCGACATCACCGAGTACTACGCCGACCACATCGACGAGATCACCGCCGACGCGCCGATCCCGATCGAGGGGGAGGGGACCGCCGTCATCCGCAAGGCCCCGCTGGGCGTCCTCCTCGGCGTCATGCCCTGGAACTTCCCGTACTACCAGGTGGCCCGGTTCGCCGCCCCCAACATCGCGGTCGGCAACACGATCCTGCTCAAGCACGCACCGCAGTGTCCCGAGTCGGCGGCCGCCATCGAGGCGATCTATCGCGATGCGGGCTTCCCGGCGGGGGTCTACACGAACGTGTACCTCACGAACGAGCAGGCCGCCGACGTGATCGCGGACACGCGTGTGCACGGTGCATCGGTGACGGGGTCGGAGCGCGCCGGCGCCGCCGTCGCCGAGGTCGCCGGACGCAACCTCAAGAAGGTCGCCCTCGAGCTCGGTGGCTCGGACCCGTTCATCGTGCTGTCGGCCGACGACATCGACGCGGTCGCGCAGGCCGCCGTCGACGCGCGTCTCGACAACACGGGCCAGTCCTGCAACGGCGCGAAGCGCTTCATCGTCGTCGACGGCCTGTACGACGCGTTCGTCGAGGCGTTCACAGCGAAGATGTCGGCGGCATCGGTGGGCGACCCGTGGAGCACCGACACCGTCCTCGGCCCGCTCTCGTCGGTCGCTGCGGCCGAGCGTCTCGAGAAGCAGATCCAGGATGCCGCGGCCCAGGGCGCGACGATCGTCACCGGCGGCACGCGCGACGGGGCGTTCTTCGCGCCGACCGTCCTGACGGACGTCACCCCCGAGATGGACGTCTACCGCGAGGAGCTGTTCGGTCCCGCCGGCGTCGTCTACCGCGTGGCCGATGAGGACGAGGCGGTCCGCGTCGCCAACGACACCCCGTTCGGCCTCGGGTCCTACGTCTACACGACCGACCCCGAGCAGGCGACCCGCGTCGCCGACCGGATCGAGGCGGGCATGGTCTACGTCAACCTCGTCCTCGCCGACGAGCCGGGCCTGCCCTTCGGCGGCATCAAGCGCAGCGGCACCGGCCGTGAGCTGGGCCTGCTGGCAGCCGACGAGTTCGTCAACAAGAAGCTCGTCCGCATCGGCTGAACGAGTCGTGAGGGGCGGCATCCGATCGGATGCCGCCCCTCACCGTTCCCGCTCAGGCCGAGGTCGTCGCGCGGACCTCCGCGGCGTCGCCGTGGCGACCGAGACCCTCGTAGACGTCGCCGAGTTCCAGCGCCGCCTGCTGGCGGAGCGGCTCGTTCTCGCTCGTGGTCGCGTGCTCGATGGCGGCCCGGTAGAGCGGGACGGCATCGGCCGCTCGCTCGGCGCCGACGAGCAGCCGGGCGGCGAGGAGTTCCGAACCGGCGCCCGAGCCGGCGTCGCCGGCCTGAGCGAACCCGTCCGCGGCCTGGAGTGCGGTCGCGACCGCTTCGTCGGTGCGCTGACGCGCGGCCAGCAGGCGGGCGCGCGTGTCGAGCACGTCGGCGACGTACCAGTGCGCTTCGTTGGCGCGACCGAGCGCCAGCGCCTGGTCGATGACGTCGAACGCGTCTTCGTCGCCGCGCTGCATCTTCGCCTGCGCGAGCAGGTGGAGCGCCTCGGCGTGCAGGCCGATCTGCTCCTCGCGGCCGGCGATCAGTGCGATGGCGGTGTCGAGCGCGATCACGGAGTCGTCGTACTCGCCGAAGTTGCCGAGGTGGCGGCCCTGCGCCACCAGCGCGAAGGCCTGGCCCTCGGCCTCGCCCGCCTCTTCGTGGAGGTCGGCGGCGAAGCCCCACGCTCCGACGGCGTTCCCGAAGTCGCGGGCGCCCTCGTAGGCCCCGGCGAGAAGCCCCACCGTGATCGCGCGCGATCCGGCGGGCACCTCAGCGGCGGTCTCGTCCGAGAGGACCTGGTGGAGCGCGTCGACCGCCTCCTCCGGCATCCCGGCGGAGATCATGGCCCGGCCCAGCCGGTACCGCGGATCGGCCGTGGGAGCACCCGCCGATTCGAACCGCTCGACGGCGGATCGGTAGCGACCCGCGGCGAGGGAAGCGGCTCCCGCGTCCTCGTGCAGGGCTCCGGCCAGGACGAAGGCCTCGCCGACGCGCAGGTCGTCCGCGCCCAGCGAGAGGAGCAGTCTCACCGCTTCGTCTGCGGCGGCCGCGCCCTCGGCGAACTCCTCGGCCACGCCGTGCAGGCGGGCCTTCGCCGCGAGAGCCCGCGCCCGACGGCCGTCGCTGATCGGTTCCGAGAGCAGTGCGTCCAGATCGGCGCGGGCATCGTCGAAGAGCGACGCGGATGCCGCGGCGTCGACCGCGAGCAGTCGCACGCCCTGCGCGCGCACCGCGTCGCCGGCCTCGAGGAACAGGCGCACGCCCTCGCGCGCGTCGTCGCGGGCCTCTGCGAACGATCCCTCATACATCTTCGCGACCGCCAGCGTCGCGACCAGGTCGGCCCGGACCGCGGGGGGAGCGCCGACAGCGGCGGCCGCCTCGGCTCGGAGGGCGTCGCCGGCCTCCGCCAGATCCTTCCCGAAGAGGATCAGGCCGAGGCGGTCCTCGAGATCGGCCTGCTCGGCGTGGCCGGCGGCGCGCAGGATGGCCAGGCGCTCGGGGAGGAACGCCTCGGCCTCGTCGATCCGATCGGTGGCGACGAGGCCGCCCAGCAGGTGGGACGAAAGTGTCCCGCGCTCAGCGGGATCGGCATCCGTCAACAGGTCGCGGAGCGGGTCGATCGCGGCGGACGAGCCGGCGTGTGCGAGGGCGACGGCGCGCGCGACCCGGTCCTCCCGCGTGAGGACGGGAGCTGCCGCGACCACCGTCGAGAAGTCGTGCGAGCGGATCGGCACGTCGTAGCGCTCCGTGCCGATCTCGCGCAGGCGCTCGAGGTTCCGGGTGTGGGCGTCCGTGCCGTTGCGGCGGTCGAAGGCGTCGGCGATCGAGCCCGCGGCGGCCCAGGCGGCGGTCGCGAGGTCGTCGACGCGCCACGGGCCGTCGTGTTCGCCGAAGACGGGGACCAGGTTCTCCGCGTCCGAGCCGCGGACGGTGAGCTCCGGGTGGCCGGCCGCAGCGACGGCGTCGAGGGCCAGTGCGAACGCGCCGAGGGCCGTGCCGTGTCCGTCGGCGTCGAGACCGTCGTGGACGAGCCACGGCAGGTGGCGCTCGACGAGGGCGAGGGCGCGCGCCTCGTTGCCGGTGACGGCGCAGAACACGACGTTCTTCGCGACGATCGCGAGGTTGTCGGGGTTGTCCTTCGCGAGGCGGTAGCTGCGCAGGTGCGCGGTTCGGGCCTCGTCGAGCATCCCCGCGTGCAGGTAGGGGAGGAGGATGCGCGCCAGCGCGTGCTCGGGCTCTTCGCCGCACGAAAAGCCGTTCTCGATCATCTCGCCGACGAGACGGATGGCGTCCTCCTCGCGGCCGGTCTCGATGAAGAACCCGGCGAACTGGCTGCGCACGCACGCGTCGCAGTGGCTGTAGTCGTCGCGGGGGGTCGCCTCGAGCGTCCGCTGCAGCTCCGTCGCCTCGTCGATGCGCCCCGCGGCCCAGGCATCCTCGAATCGGGCCATGAGCACCCCGCTGGGACCGACGCCCGCGCGCTGATAGTGGGCTTCCATGTCGTCGAGCACGGCGGCGATCTGCTCGGAGGGGAACTCCGGCGAGTTGCCGAGGGCGCTCGCCATCCACTTGTACTGCCACAGCACGTCGCCGGCGCCGTCGACCTCGGCGGGGAACCGCTCCGGGTCGGCGTCGTGGTGGGCCAGGCACCACGCGAACGACGTCAGCATGAGGTCGGTGTCGCCACCCATGTTGGCGCTCGAGGTCTGCCGCAGGCGGGCCTCGTACTCCAGGCGCTCGTCGCCGCTCTCCTGGGCCAGCGCGACCGCCTGTGCGACGAGGGCCTGCTCCTGCGGGCCCCACGGGGTGTTGTCGATCTCGTCGAAGAGGGATCGGATGCGGGTGGCATAGCCGGTCATGAGGCTCCTTCTGTCGCGGGCGGGATGTCGGTGTCGATCGCGCGGTCGACCAGCTCCGAGAGTGCGGTCGACATCATCGTGCGGTCGCGCGGTCCGAGGGGGTGGTGGCCCGCGAGCAGCGACTGCACGTACAGCAGCTGCACGCTCAGGTCGAACACGCGACCCGCCGGGGTCGCGGCGAGCTTGCGGATCACCGGGTTCGTCCAGTTGAGGCAGAGTCGCGCGGCAGGCTCCTCCGCCCCGCGGCCCGACACGACGCTCGCGGCCCGGTCGAGGACGCCGCCCCACAGGGCCCCGCCGGCGCTGCGTGCCCGGCCGCGATCGAGTGCGCGCAGGACTTCGGGGTCGGCGACGAACAGACCCGGGAGCTCCGGACGCTCGAAGGTGCGGACGGCGACGACCACGTCCTCGAGTGCGGCCCGGGCCCGGTCTTCGAGAGCGGTCGCCGCAGCGCGGTCGTCGAGCGGCGCCAGATCGAGACGGTCGATCTCGCCGACGACGTCGACGCGCTCCACCTCGACACCGGGGAACAGCTCCGGGATCCGGCGGACGAGGTCCGCGTCGTAGAGGTAGCCGCCGTTGACGAGGATGCCGCCGGCAGAGGTCATGCTGGCGACCTGGCGGAACTCGTCGACGCTCTCGGCGTAGCGCACCAGCGGGAAACGGCGGGCGATCTCCTCGATGCGCAACCGCCCGGCGGTCGTGTCGACCGACAGCCATCGCACGATGAACCGGGCGAGTTCGTCGTCGTGGCGGACGAGCGATTTGAGGGCCACCTCGTGGATCGACACGAACTGCGACAGCCGCAGGGGGTCCTGCAGTGCTGCGTCGAGGATCCAGCGGCGGATCGCCTCGCCGATCTCCTGCCGGGTCTGCTCGAGCGCGTCGTCATCGACGAGCGACTCCCGACTGGCGGTGGGGTGCAGCGAGCCGGAGTCGACGACGGCCCGGGCGAAGAACGCCCAGGCGGGCAGCAGCTCGTCGGCGCGCTCGGTCAGCAACATCCGCCGCAGGTAGACACGGGTGCTCTGACGTGCCGTCGGGGGAGGGGCGAAGGGCAGGACGAAGGCCACGCCCCGCGTCTGCGTTCCCGGCACGTGCAGCGGGATGACGTCGAGAGGCTCGGCGCCGATGAGCTCGCGGCCGTAGGCGAGCTGTCGCTCCACGTCGCCGTCGAGGAAGGGCGCCGGTTCGGTCACGGTCGTCTCGCCGCCGCCGGGGAGGTCGACGACGACCGTGTGCGGCAGGTACCGGCCGAACGTCTCGGCGAGTTCCATGACGGTGCTCGTGCCGAGGAGCGCCCGGGTGTCGGCGCGCGGAGTCAGGTGCACGCTCGTTCCGACCGGGATGTCCTGGGCGTACGGCGCGACGGTGAAGGTGCCGTCCGAGTGGCCGGTCCACTCGACGGCAGCCGATCCGGCGGCGCTCCGTGAGCGGATGACGATCGTGTCGCACACCATGAAGCACGACAGCATCCCGATGCCGAACTGCCCCAGGAAGTCGCCGCGCGGCAGATCGAAGATGTCGCGTTTCGAGCTGCGTCCCACTGTCGCGAGCAGGTCCGCGACCTCGGTCTCGGTGAGACCCACGCCGTCGTCGCGCATCACGAACTCCGTCGACCCGTCGCTGACGGGTGTGATGCGGATGCGGCCGCCGCCCCCGTCGAGCGCCCGTCGCGCCGCGATCGCGTCGACGGCGTTCTGGAGCAGTTCGCGCAGGAACACCCGCGGGCTCGAGTAGATGTGGCGGCTCAGCAGGTCGATGACTCCGCGGAGGTCGACCTGGAACTGTTGGGCGGCAGTACTGTCGGTCACCGCGCTCCTCGGTAGTCGTCGTTCGTCCGATGCCGCACCCCCCGATGCACCGGCTGCGGGACGGCCGATCAAGCCTACCGACGGCGCCCGACGGCGACGAGGGATGCCGCGCGTTCGCCACCCTCCGAGCCATGCCGTATGCTTGTCCACGCAGTTGTCTGCATTCTTTTGCCGTGCCCATGGGCCCGGCAGGATGCGGATTCCCGGGTCGCAAGACCTTAGGGCGGTAGCTCAATTGGCAGAGCAGCGGTCTCCAAAACCGCAGGTTGCAGGTTCGATTCCTGTCCGCCCTGCGCGTCAGCGTCAGCTGACTCGAACCGAGCAACAGGTGGGTTGAATGGTCCAGGATGAGCCGAACGGCGAGGTCGTCGCTGCCAGCAGCGGCGCCACCCGTGAGAAGAAGCTCAACTTCTTCCAGCGAATCGCCCTCTTCATCCGCCAGGTGGTCGCCGAGCTTCGCAAGGTCGTCACGCCGACTCGCCAGGAGCTGGTCAAGTTCACGCTCGTCGTCCTGGGCTTCGTCGTGGTGGTGATGGCCATCGTGTACGGCCTCGACCTGCTCTTCACCTGGGTCGTCGACGTCGTCTTCGGCGTACCGAGCTGACGACCGGACGACCATCCGTCGCGGTGACGGGCGGCATCCCGGGCAACCGGACGCACCCGCTGTCGCCGCTGAACATCGAAGCCGAACCTGCAGGGAAGTGAATCACGTGACCGAGAGATATGTGGACGACGCCGACTGGTCGACCGCCGCAGAGCAGTCCAGCGAGGACGACGAAGCCCAGGAGGGCAACGTCCTGGCGAGCCAGGAGCGTTCCGCCGAGTCCGCCGAGCACGCCGCCCTGCACATCGAGGATGACGAGCCCGTCGAGGACGAGCCGACCGGAGAGGATGCCGTCGTGATCGAAGACCCCGAGGCAGACCGTATCGTCAACGACGCGCTCGAGATCGACCAGGCCGACGAGGCCGAGGCCGCCGCTGAGGTGCTCACCGAGTCTCTCGCCGACGAAGAGGAAGAGCGCGCCGCGGCAGCCGCCGACGAGGTGGCTCCGTACGACGGTCCCGAGCTCGGCGACGACGAGGACGAGACCTCCGACGACCCGTACGAGGCGTTCCGCCAGGAGCTCCGCTCCCTCGAGGGCAAGTGGTACGTCATCCACTCCTACGCCGGCTTCGAGCGCAAGGTGAAGGCCAACATCGAGCAGCGCAAGTCCACGCTCGAGGTCGAGGACGACATCTACCAGGTCGAGGTCCCCATGGAGGACGTCGTCGAGATCAAGAACGGCCAGCGCAAGATGGTCAACCGCGTGCGGATCCCCGGCTACGTGCTGGTCCGCATGGAGCTCAACGAGGACACCTGGTCCGTCGTGCGTCACACCCCCGGTGTCACCGGCTTCGTGGGCAACGCCCACAACCCGACGCCGCTGCGTTTCGAAGAGGCCTTCAACATGCTGAAGCCGCTCGTCGAGGCCAAGGAGGTCGCGCCCGCCAAGGGTGGCGCCGCCACGAAGGGCTCCGCCACGCAGGCCCGCTCGGTCATCACCGAGGTCGACTTCGAGATCGGCGAGACCATCACGATCAAGGAGGGTTCGTTCGCGGGCCTGCCCGGATCGATCTCCGAGATCAAGCCCGAGAGCGGCAAGCTCACCGTCCTCGTCTCGCTCTTCGAGCGCGAGACGCCGGTCGAGCTGTCGTTCGATCAGGTCACCAAGCAGTAAGCGCAGCATCGCGCGATGCGAAGGCCCCGCTCCGGCGGGGCCTTCGTCATGCTGGGGGATGCCGGATGCGGTAGACTCATGTGGTTTGTGCGCCGTTTCGTCGTGCGCGCAGACACCACCACGACCCGGATCCGCCGGGAGCGTGGGAGAACGAGGCATCCGCCTCGCTCGTGAAAGGAAGAGGAAATGGCACCGAAGAAGAAGGTGACCGGCCTGATCAAGCTTCAGATCAACGCCGGTGCAGCCAACCCGGCGCCGCCGATCGGCCCCGCGCTCGGTCAGCATGGCGTCAACATCATGGAGTTCTGCAAGGCGTACAACGCCGCGACCGAGTCGCAGCGCGGCAACGTCATCCCCGTCGAGATCACCGTCTACGAGGACCGCAGCTTCACGTTCATCCTGAAGACCCCGCCCGCCGCGGAGCTCATCAAGAAGGCCGCCGGTGTGGCCAAGGGTTCTGCGACCCCGCACACCACCAAGGTCGCGAAGCTCACCAAGGATCAGGTTCGCCAGATCGCCGAGACGAAGATGCCCGACCTGAACGCCAACGACATCGAGGCCGCCTCGCTGATCATCGCCGGCACCGCCCGTTCCATGGGCATCACGGTCGAGAGCTGAGGGGAACAGAACAATGGCTAAGTCCAAGGCTTACGAAGCAGCAGCGGCCAAGATCGACCGCTCCACGTTCTACTCCTCCGAGCAGGCTGTCGCCCTCGCCAAGGAGACCGGTTCGGCCAAGTTCGACTCGACCGTCGAGGTCGCGCTGAAGCTCGCCGTCGACCCGCGCAAGGCGGACCAGATGGTCCGTGGCACGGTCATCCTGCCCCACGGCACCGGCAAGACCGCCCGCGTCATCGTTTTCGCGACCGGTCCCGCCGCTGAAGCCGCTCTCGCCGCTGGTGCGGACGAGGTCGGTGGCGCCGAGCTCATCGAGAAGGTCGCCGGTGGCTACACCGCGTTCGACTCGGCAGTCTCGACCCCGGAGCTCATGGGCCAGGTCGGTCGCCTCGGAAAGGTCCTCGGACCCCGTGGCCTCATGCCGAACCCGAAGACCGGCACCGTGACCCCCAACCCGGCCAAGGCCGTCGAGGAGATCAAGGGCGGAAAGATCGAGTTCCGCGTCGACAAGCACGCCAACGTGCACTTCGTCGTCGGCAAGGCGTCCTTCTCGGAGGACCAGCTCAACGAGAACTTCAACGCCGCGCTCGAAGAGATCGTGCGTCTGAAGCCCTCGAGCTCGAAGGGCCGTTACATCCAGAAGGGCGCCATCTCGACCACGTTCGGTCCTGGCATCCCGCTGGACGTCAACGCTCTCGTCTGAGTCGTCCAGACAGTAAGGGGCTCCACCTCCGGGTGGGGCCCCTTCGTCGTTCCCGCCTTGATAGCGTCGTCGCGTGACCCGCGACATCCCGACGCTGTTCGGCATCGACGCCCCCATCGTGCTCGGGCCGTTCGGCGGTCTGTCCTCGGTCGCGCTGACCGCGGCAGTCAGCGACGCCGGGGGTCTCGGCTCGTTCGGGCTCTACGGCTACTCCGGCGCCCGCATCCGCGAGACGGCGTCCGCTCTCCGCGCCGCGACGAACCGCCCGTTCGCACTGAACCTCTGGCTCCCGACGGGTGACGAGGTCTCGCCCGCTGAGACGGACCTCGATGCCGCCCGGGTCGCCGTGGCGCCGCTTCTGGCGGCAGCGGGTGCGGCGGCGCCCGTCCTCCCCGATACCTTCCTCCCCGACCTCGGCGAGCAGCTCGAGGCCGTGTGGGATGCCGCCCCCGCAGTGCTCAGCGTCGTGTTCGGCGTGCCGGCGGCCGAGATCGTCGACGAGGCGCATCGCCGCGGCATCCGTGTCGTGGGAACCGCCACCTCGGTCGCCGAGGCCGCCGCGCTGGCGGAGGGGGGAGTGGATGCGGTCGTCGCCAGCGGCGCGGAAGCCGCCGGTCACCGGGTGAGCTTTCTGCGCCGGGCGGAGGAATCGCTCGTCGGCACGTTTGCGCTCGTGCCGCAGGTGGTGGACGCTGTGGACGTACCCGTCATCGCGGCCGGCGGCGTCGCCGACCGACGGGGCGTCGCGGCCGCGTTCGCGCTCGGTGCGGCCGGCGTCCAGGTGGGGAGCGCGTTCCTGCAGACGCGGCAGTCTGCGGCCTCCGACGCGCATCGGACGGCGCTGCGCGCAGCGGCCGATACGGACACCGTGCTGACGCGGGCGATGAGCGGGCGGTTGGCCCGCGGCATCCCGAATCGGGCCGTCCGGACCATCGAGGCTGCGGGCGCGATCGCACCCTTCCCGGCACAGAACTGGCTGACGGCCGCGTTCCGCACCGCTGCGCCTCACGACGCGGACCTCATCTCGCTCTGGGCCGGTCAGGCCGCGGGGTTGTCGCACCGGGGTGACGTGGGCGAGGTCTTCGCCGAACTCGCCGCGGGGCTTCCGCCGGCATCCCGCTGACACAGTCCGTCACCTGCGGGAATCATTCACGCGGATGCGTGTTGTACTGGGGGTCCGTGCGGGCCACAGCCTTCGCGTGCCTCCCCTTCCCCCTCACCAAGGAGACCCATGTCCCGTCGTCGTACCGCCGCCCTCGGAGCCCTCGCCCTCAGCGCCGTTTTGGCTCTGACCGCCTGCTCCTCGAGCTCGAATGCTCCCGGCGCCGGTGGTGACGACCTCGGTCTCGCCAAGGGCGGTACGTTGACCGTCGCGACCGAGGGCACGTACCGTCCGTTCACTTACCACGACGAGAGCGGCAAGCTCGTCGGCTACGACGTCGAGATCATCGAAGCCGTCGCGAAGAAGCTCGACCTCAACATCGAGTTCAAGGAGACGCAGTGGGACGGCATCTTCGCCGGGCTCGACGCGGGTCGCGTCGACGTGATCGCCAACCAGGTCTCGATCAACCCCGAGCGCGAGGCGAAGTACCTCTTCAGCGAGCCGTACACGGTGTCGCCGAGCGTCGTCGTGGTCAAGGACAGCGACGACTCGATCTCGAGCTTCGCCGACCTCGAGGGCAAGAAGACAGCGCAGTCCCTCACGAGCAACTTCTACAAGCTCGCCGAAGAGGCCGGTGCCGACGTCACCCCGATCGAGGGCTGGGCGCAGGCTGTCGAGCTGCTGCGCCAGGGCCGCGTCGAGGCGACTGTCAACGACAAGCTGACCTTCCTCGACTACGAGAAGACCGACGGTCCCACTGGGCTGAAGATCGCCGCCGAGACCGATCCCGCCAAGAGCGCCGTCGTCACGACCAAGGGCAAGAAGGCGCTCATCGAGAAGATCGACGGTGCGCTGGACGACCTGCGCGAAGATGGAACCCTCGCGAAGATCAGCGAGAAGTACTTCGGGGCCGACGTCACCGAGTGACATTCGTGTCGACGGGCTCGGCGCGGCGCGGTAACGCGACCGCCGAGCCCGTTCCCTGTTCTGCGAAAGGATGCCGGTGGACGCCGATACATGGCAGTTGATCCTGACCTCGTTCTGGCCGATGTTCAGCGCCGGGATCACCGCGACGATCCCGCTGGCGCTGATCTCCTTCGCGCTCGGACTGGTGCTTGCGATCACGGCCGCCTTGATGCGGATTTCGGGCAACCGGCTTCTCTCCGGCGTGGCGCGTGTCTACATCTCCGCCATCCGCGGTACGCCGCTGCTCGTGCAGATCTTCGTGATCTTCTACGGTCTGCCGCAGATCGGTGTCCTGATCAATGAGTACCTCGCTGCAGTCATCGCCCTCTCGCTGAACGTGGGCGGATACGCCGCTGAGGTCGTGCGGGCGGCGATCCTGTCGGTGCCGAAGGGGCAGTGGGAGGCGGGCTTCACCGTCGGGCTCTCGCGGGCGACGGTGCTCCGGCGCATCATCCTCCCGCAGGCGGCCCGCGTCTCGGTGCCGCCGCTGTCGAACACCTTCATCTCTCTCGTGAAGGACACGTCGCTGGTGGCCCAGATCACCGTCGCGGAGCTCTTCCTCTCGGCGCAGCGCATCGCCGCCTTCACCTCGGAGTTCCTCGTCATCTACATCGAGGCGGCGTTCATCTACTGGCTCTTCTGCCTCGTCCTGTCCTTCGGCCAGGACCGCATCGAACGGAGGCTCGACCGCCGTGTCGCACACTGACGCACCCCTTCTCGCCGTCACCGGGCTCCGCAAGTCGTTCGGCGACAACGTCGTCCTCGACGGCGTCGACTTCTCCGTCGCGCCCGGGCAGGTCGTCTGCCTGATCGGCCCCAGCGGTTCGGGCAAGACGACGGTCCTCCGCTGCCTCAACGGCCTCGAGACCCCCGACGCCGGTGTCGTCGCCTTCTCCGATGGTCAGCGTCACGACTTCGCACAGCCTCTCAAGGGCCGCGCGGCCAAGCTCGACCGCGCCGCCCTCCGCGACCGGTCCGCCATGGTGTTCCAGCAGAACAACCTGTTCCCGCACCTCACCGTGCTCGAGAACGTGATCGAAGGTCCCGTGCACGCCCACGGTGCGTCGAAGGATGCCGCGACCGCAGAGGCCGAACGGTTGCTGGGTCGCGTGGGACTCGCCGAGAAGCGCGATGCGTACCCGCACGAGCTCTCCGGCGGTCAGCAGCAGCGTGTCGGCATCGTCCGGGCGCTCGCCCTCGCGCCCGACGTGCTCCTGTTCGACGAGCCGACGAGCGCGCTCGACCCCGAGCTGGTCGGCGAGGTGCTCCTCGTCTTGAAGGAGCTCGCCGAGGAGGGGTGGACGATGGTCATCGTCACGCACGAGCTGGCCTTCGCGCGGCAGGTGGCGGACGAGGTCGTGTTCTTCGACGACGGCGTCATCGTCGAGCGCGGGCATCCGCGCGACATCTTCACCGCGCCGACGAACGAGCGCACGCGGCGATTCCTCGACCGCATCCTGCGTCCGCTCGAGGACTGAGCCTCAGGCGTCGCGCCGGATCTCGAACCCGTCCTCGTCCGTGACCGGCGTCAGCTCGGTCATCGCGACGTGGTCCACGACCGCTCCGCGCGGGCCGGTCGCCGCCCACTCCACCACGGACTCGACGGCGGCGGCATCCCCCTGCACCTCGGCTTCGACGGAGCCGCCTGCGAGGTTCCTGACCCATCCCGTCGCGCCCGCGCCGCGAGCGATGTGCTGCAGGGAGTAGCGGAACCCGACGCCCTGGACGATGCCGCGGACGACCAGACGGATGCGCCGCATCACGCCTCCGTCACGCTGAGGACGACCTTGCCGCGGACGTGACCCCGCTCGACCTCGCGGTGCGCGTCCGCGGCGTGGGCGAGGTCGAAGACCTTGTCGATGTAGACCTGGATGGCGCCCGAGTCGAGCAGCCGACCGAGGGTCGCCAGCACCGACCCGTCGGGCACGACCTTGTACGTCGTCGCGCGCACGCCGGCCGAGGCGGCGGCATCCGCGTAGCCGTCCCATCCGCCCGTCGGGACCATGATGTACAGGCCCCCGGGCCGCAGGACGCCGAGAGAGCGGGCGCCCGTGTCGTCGTGGACGTTGCCGACGAGGTCGATCACGACGTCCACGTCGCCGACCACGTCCTCGAACCGCGTCGTCGCGTAATCGATCGCGACCGACGCCCCCAGTTCACGCAGCCACCCGAGGTTGCCGTCTGATCCCGTCGCGGTGACATGGGCTCCGAAGTAAGCGGCCAGCTGCACGGCGAAGTGGCCGACTCCGCCGGAACCTGCGTGGACGAGCACCCGCTGGCCCTCATGCGCGTGAGCGGTCTCGACGACCAGCCCCCAGGCCGTCAACGCGGCCAGGGGGACCCCCGCGGCCTCGACGTGCGACAGTGACGCGGGCTTGCGTGCGACGGAGAGCGTCGGCACGACCACGTACTCGGCGTAAGTGCCGCCCGACCGCGGGAAGGGGACCATGCCGAAGACCTGATCACCCGGTTGCAGGGGGTGAGCTTCGAAGGGGCTCTTCACGACGATGCCGCTGAAGTCGAACCCGAGGGTCGAGGGATACTCGGGGATCTGCCCCGAGACGCCCCGGCCGGAACGCGTCTTCGCGTCGATGGGATTCGTGCCGGCGGCGACGACGCGCACGAGCAGTTCGCTGAGAGCCGGCTCGGGGACCGGGATGTCGGCTTCGCGCAGGACCCCGGCATCGCCCGGCCCGTCGTACACGACGGCGCGCATGGCAGCGGGGGGAGCGGTCACCTCGACGAGGTCGCTCGCGGTGGGGGCTGCGGGTCGCAGTGGCCGGAATCGCATCGGCGGCTCCTTCTCACCAGCGCTCGACGGCGGGCGCTATAGGTGCTCGGTGGATGACCAGTCAACCTCGCCATTGTCTCGGCGGTGTTACGTCGGCATCACCGGGGCAAGAAGCCCGGCCTGAGGCCCTCGGCGCGGCCTAAGAGAGGGATCTGCCGTCGGGTCGTGACCCGGCGACCAGGGCGTGCAGGAGGTGCGCGAGGTTCTCGATGTCCTCGACGCGCCAGTCGCTGAGGGCCTCGAGCAGTGCCCCCTCCTGCGGGCCGCGTGCATCCGCGAGGCGCTCGTGACCGTGCGCCGTGGCGGACAGGAGGCTGGAGCGACCGTCGGTCGGGTCAGGGGTGCGCTCGATGAGGTCCAGATCGGCCAGCTCCCGGACGGTGCGACTCAGCTGGCCCTTGTCGACCGCGAGCATCTCGGCAAGAGCGGACTGCGTTACAGGCTCGTGCCGCGCGATCGTCGTGAAGACCTTGTACGCACCCGGCAGCATGCCGGGGCTCACCCGGTTCGCGTTCTCGGTGATCCGGCGGCGGAACAGGGCGATCAGATCACTGAACTCACCCTCGAGGGCGCGCACCGCCAGGGTGCGCGCCTCTCGATCGGACTGCGTGGTCATCTCGGCCATATTATCGGCGGGTCGGCGCCTCGGCCTCGGAGCGGGCGTCGGTGTCGACGTCGGAACCGGTGACGGGCACGGTGCCGGTGGCGGTGATGCCGTCCATCCCGGCGGGGACCGAGACGGTCGCGAGGTCCGCCTCCGACGCGTTGCGACGCTCCGAGGTGGTCATCGTGCTCAGCGACCGATTCGGCAGGAAGATCACCGCGATGATGCTCAGGATGCCGAAGGGCACCGCGATGAGGAACGCGGACGAGATCCCCTGGGCGTAGATGTCCTCGACGATGACGCGGAGCTGGTCAGGCATCTCCGAGACACGGGGGAGCGTTCCCGAGCTGAGCTGCTTTCCCCACGTCGCGCCGGCCGGGCCGATCGCGGTAAGCGCCGCGACGACACGCTCGTGAGAGCCCGCGAACAGGTCGGCGACCCGCGAGGCGAGCGCGGCGCCCATGAGCGAGACGCCGATCGTGCCGCCAAGGCTGCGGAAGAAGGTGACTCCCGAGCTCGCGACGCCGATCTCGCTCGGCTTCGCGCTGTTCTGGACGGCCAGGACGAGGTTCTGCATCGTCATGCCGACACCGGCACCGAGAAGGAACATGTACACCGACACGAGGAAGAAGTCCGTGTCGTAGTGGATGGTCGACAGGAGGGCGGCGCCCGCGGTCAGCAGGATGCTGCCCACCACGAGGTACGGCTTCCAGTGTCCGTAGCGGGTGATGAGGGCTCCGACGCCGATGGAGGAGAGCAGCAGCCCTGCGATCATCGGGATCGTCATGAGGCCCGCCTCGGTCGGGGTCGCGCCGCGGGCCATCTGCATGTACTGGCCGAGGAAGACCGATGCGCCGAACATCGCGATGCCGGTGGCGATCGAGGCGACCACAGCGAGGGTGAACGTGCGGTCGCGGAACAGGGTCAGCGGGACGAGGGGCTCCGAGCTGCGGAGCTCGACGATGACGAACAGGATCGCGGCCAGGACGGCGCCGCCGACCATGAGGAGCGTCTCCGTGCTCCACCAGTCGTAGCTGCGGCCCGCGTTGGTGACCCAGATGAGCAGGAGCGATACGGCGGTCGAGAGGAGGACGATGCCGATGTAGTCGATCTTCGGTCGGCGCGTCGACGGGGCGGAGGCGGGGATCGTGCGCTGCACCAAGAGGAGAGCGGCGACGGCGACGGGGAGCGAGACGAAGAAGTTCCAGCGCCAGCCGAAACCGTCGGTGATGACACCGCCCAGGAGCGGACCGCCGACCGTGGCGACGGCCATGACGGCTCCGAACAGGCCCATGTAGCGTCCGCGCTCGCGCGGGCTGATGATGTCGGCCATCAGCACCTGGCTGAGGGCGGCGAGGCCACCGGCGCCGACGCCCTGCGCGGCGCGGAAGGCGATGAGCGTGCCGGGGTCCTGCGCGAATCCGGCGGCGGCGGTCGCCAGCACGAAGATCACGAGGGCGATCTGGTAGAGCGTCTTGCGGCCCATGAGGTCGGCGAGCTTGCCCCAGATCGGGGTCGAGATCGCGGTGGTGAGGAGGGTGGCGGTGACGACCCAGGTGTAGGCGCCCTGGTCGCCGTTCAGGTCGTGGATGATCACCGGAAGGGAGGTCGATACGACGGTCGAGGCGATCATCGAGACGAACATGCCGAGAAGAAGGCCCGACAGCGGGACGAGCACCCGACGCCGGGTCGGAGTGGTGGTGGTCATGTACAGCTCCAGATGGTTGACTCACATCAAAGATTGAGAGAAGTCAACTATATGCCGATGCTTGATCCGTGTCAACTATCTGCAGACGCCTGGCGCGCGGGCGCGCCGGGAACACGGGCCGCAGCCCGGACGTGATGCGGCGGTCAGTCCGCGAGGGCGAGCGCGCGGAAGATGTCGCGCTCGCGCAACTGCTCACGACGACTGACCGGTGCAGGCTGCTCGCGTCGCGGCGGGGTGTTGCCGGTGGTGCGGCGGTAGAGCTCATCGATGAGCGACGTCGCCAGGTGCACGAGCGCGCCGATCTCGGCCTCATCCCGGTCGATCCATGCGCAGCGCGGCTCGTCTCGGAGCGGCACGAAGTCCTGGTGCTCCTCCCATACGACGAGCGTCCGCTCGGCGCCGAGGACGTGCTGCTGCCACCACACCTGACGCATGTAGGTGCGGGGGATCGACTTCCAGGTCTTGTTGGTCGTCTTGATCTCCGCGAGAACGACGCGGCCCCCGGCATCCACCATGATCCCGTCAGGAGTCGCGAGGTGACGCTTCTCGACCTCGGCGTGGAACAGGGCGGACGAGGGCAGGATGCCGTGGGTCGCCGCCACCCACGCGGCGATCTCGGGCTCGCGGCGTCGGCCGTGGTCGGTGTAGGCGTTGCCGCTGAATCCCGACCCGTTGAGCTTGGCCTCGGCCGCCCGGGCGATGGCGCGCTCGCTCGTGAGCGACGCGACGTCCGTGGCGGTGATCCCGCGGGAGCGAGCCCGCATCCACGCGACCCGGTCGCGGGAGTCCGCGACGATCCGGGCAGCGAGTTCGGGAGTCACCCGTCGATCCTAAGTCGCCCCTCCCGCACGCTCGCCCCGACCCGCCGGATGCCGACGGCGAGGATGCTCACGCCCTCAGTGACGTCGAGGCGAGGACGTCGTGCGAGAGCGCGTGCTCGATCGCCAGCATCCCCGCGCCCAGAACGCCGGCGTCGGCGCCCGTCGCGGACTGGACGATCGACAGATGCGCCGTCGCCAGCGGGGCGGATCGGGAGTACACGACCTCGCGGATGCCGGCGATCAGGTGCTCTCCGACGCGGGCCATCGACCCGCCGACGGCGATCACCGAGGGGTTGACCAGGCTGACGCAGGTGGTGAGGACCTCGCCGATGTCACGACCCGCCTGCCGGACGGCCTGGATGGCTTCCACGTTTCCCCGCTTGACGAGTTCGACGACGTCGTTCGAGGTGCGCGCGTCGACGCCGATCGCGCGCAGCCCGCGCGCGATCGCCGGTCCCGAGGCGAGTGCCTCGAGGCAGCCCCGGTTGCCGCAGGTGCACGGCACATCGCCGCCGCGAGCCACATGAACGTGGCCGATGTCGCCGGCTGCGCCCTGGGCGCCCCGCCTGAGCTGCCCATCTGAGATGAGTCCTGCGCCGATCCCCGTCGCGATCTTGACGAAGAGCAGATCCTCGACTGAGGGCCATGCCGCGGCGCGTTCGCCGAGGGCCATCGTGTTGACGTCGTTGTCGACGAGGACGGGTACCGGGAGGTGTTCCTGGAGGCGGCCGGGGATGTCGAACCGGTCCCAGCCGGGCATGATCGGAGGGTTGGACGGCCGGCCGCTCGAGTGCTCCACGGGTCCGGGCACGCCGATGCCGATCGCCGCCACCGAGGCATCGTCGCGACCGACCTGCGCGAGGAGCCGTCGCGCGACGTCGAGCAACCACGCGAGCACCGAGTCCGGGCCGTCGGCGATGTCGATGGGCTCCGACGACTGCGCGAGGACCACTCCGGCCAGGTCGCTGACAGCGACCGTCGCGTGGGAGGCCCCCAGATCCGCGGCGATGACGACCTTGGCGGCCGGGTTGAGGGCGAACTGGGACGGAGGGCGACCGCCCGTAGAGACCTTGTCCGCCACCGCCGTCACCAGCCCCATCCGCATGAGCTCCTCGACGCGCGCCGCGATCGTGGACCGTGCGAGACCCGTCGACTTGGCGAGTTCGGCACGGGTGCGGGGTGCCCCGTCGCGGAGCAGCTGGAAAAGCTCGCTGGCTCCGGGAGCCAGGGCGGGGGAGTCGGTCATCGGATCATCTCTTCCGGGTCCTGCGATCGGGCGCACGCCTCGACATCCGTCGATTCTCCACCGCCGCGCTATGTCTGACGTGCATGTGACCTCGTCGGCCTGCGGCGCGTGTGGCGTCAGGAGGTCCGGCCGGCAGGTCGCGCGAACCGCTGCTGCAGGAGCACGGCGATGACGATGATGACGCCCTTCGCCACGGCCTGCACCGACGACGACATGTTGTTCTGAACGAAGACGTTGGTCAGGGTGGCGAAGATCAGGACGCCGAAGACGGTCCCCGTCACGGTGCCCCGGCCGCCGATGAGGAGCGTTCCGCCCACCACGACCGCCGCGATCGCATCGAGCTCGAGGAGTTGCCCGTTGACCGACGCTCCCGCGGTCGTGCGCCCGAGGATCATGACGCCGGCGATTCCGGCGCACAGGCCCGAGATCGCGTAGAGGTACATGACGTGGCGCTTGACGTTGATGCCGGCCAGGCGTGCCGCTTCGCGGTTGCCTCCGATGGCGACGGTGCGGCGACCGAAGGTGGTCCGGTTCAGCAGCACCCAGCCGAGGACCGACACGACCAGGAAGATCCAGATGAGCATGTCGACTCCGAGGATGTCGAGGTTCATGAACGTGATGAACTCGCGCTGTCCGCCGACCTGCAGCGTCCTGCGGTTGGCGAGGATCTCGGCGAACCCGCGCGCCCCGACGAGCATGGCCAGAGTGGCCATGAAGGCGACGACGTTGCCGTAGGCGATCACGATCCCGTTCAGGAACCCCGCGAAGACGCCGACCGCGAGGGCGACGATGACCATCACGATCCAGTGGGTCTGGTCGGCGAGGTCCTGGACGGCAGCCAGCGCTCCGACGACCGACGCGAGGCCCAGGACGGACCCGACCGAGAGATCGATTCCGCCGGCGATGATGACGAGCGTCATGCCGATGCTGATCACGCCCACGATAGACGCCTGGCGCAGGATCACCATGATGTTCGACAGGCCGAGGAAGGTGTCGGGGGCGGATGCCGCGCCCACGATCACGAGGACGAGGAGAGCGAGGACCAGGCCCATGTTGCGTCCGACCGACCCCGAGAGGATGCGGCGCCAGAGGGGTGCGTCGTCGACCGTGACGGTCGACGTGGTCGGAGGTGCGTCGGTCGAGGTCAGCGGGGTGTCCGCCCCGGCGGTGGTCTGCTCGCTCACGCGGCGGTTCCTTTCATGACGAGGTCGAGCACGCCGTGCTCGTCGATCTCGGAGGACGGAAGGGTGGAGAGGATGCGGCCCTCCGCGACGACGAGCACGGTGTCGGCGAGGCCGATCACCTCCTCGATCTCGCTGGAGACCACGACGACCGCGTTGCCCTCGGCTGCCAGTCGGCGGATGAGGGCGTAGATCTCGGCGCGCGCGCCGACGTCGACGCCGCGGGTCGGCTCGTCGAGGAGGAGGACCCGCGTTCCGTGCACGAGCCAACGGGCGAGCAGGATCTTCTGCTGGTTGCCGCCCGACAGCGTGCGTGCGGGCCGGTCGGGGTCGGCGGGTCGGAGCTCGAGCGCCTCGATCTGTTCGCGAGCCGCGGCGCGCTCGCCGCGGAAGTCCAGAAAGCCACCGCGCGAGAACCTCGACATCGACGGCAGGGTCACGTTCATCGCGATGGGTTCGTCCAGGACGAGGCCTTGGCTCTTGCGCTCCTCGGGGGAGAGCCCCACCCCCGCCGCGACGGCGTCGACGACCGAGCCCCGGCGCAGGGGCCGGTCCGCGACGGTGACGGTGCCGGAGGTCGCGCGTCGGGCGCCGTAGACGGTCTCGAGGATCTCGGACCGTCCCGATCCGACGAGGCCGGCGAGACCGACGACCTCGCCGGCGCGCACCTGGAAGGACACGTCCTCGAACACGTCGCGCAGCGACAGGTCTCGGACGTCGAGGACCACCGGGGCGTCGGCGGCGGGCGGGGAGGACGGCGGGAAGACGTTCGCGACGTCGCGCCCGGTCATCAGGCGGATCAGATCGGGCGTCGGCGTGTCGGCGACGGGGAGTCCCGTCGCCGTCGTCCGGCCGTCCTTGAGGACCGTGATGCGGTCGCCGATCTGGCGGATCTCCTCGAGGCGGTGGGTGATGTAGACGACGGCGATCCCCGCCGCCGTCAGCTCGCGCACGACACCGAACAGGTTCTGCACCTCGTGGCTGTCGAGGACGGCGGAAGGCTCGTCCATGATGATCAGCTTGACCTCGTGGGAGAGTGCTCGCGCCATCGCGACGATCTGCTTGTTGGCCGCGCTCAGCTGCCCGACCTCGGCGTGGGGCGAGAGGGAACCGTGACCGAGTCGTCGCAGCAGCTCGCGGGTCCGCCGCGCCGCCTCGCCCCGTCGGGTGAATCCGCCCCGGGAGAGTTCGTGGCCGAGGAAGATGTTCTCGGCCACCGTCAGCCCGTCGACGACGTCGAGCTCCTGGTACATCGTCGCGATGCCGAGGGCGAGACCGGCATCCGGGTCGGGGATGTCGACGATCGCGCCGTCCCACCGGATCTCTCCCGCGTCGGGTCTGTGCACGCCGGCGAGGGTCTTGATCAGGGTGGACTTGCCGGCACCGTTCTGTCCGAGGATGCAGTGCACTTCGGCGGGGCGGACGTCGAGGTCCACTCCGCGCAGGGCGCGGACACCGGCGAAGGACTTTGTCACTCCTCGCACCTCGAGTAATGACGGTTCATGGTCATCTTTGATCACGTCGCGAACATAACATGCGCGTCAAGCCTTTGGCGAGGGGCACAGCGCCGAGGTGTCAGCAGTCTCTCCGAAGCATCTCGCCCGAGATTCCGCCATTTACGTTCAGGATTCTGGCGCCGGTACTTCTGACGATAGAAAAACAAAAGTTGACGGACACGACATCCGTTCTGTTATGTTCATCCCGTCAGCGCTGACCCTCCTCGTGTGCGTTCTCGAGGCCGAGAGGTGCGCTGGTCGCTTCACACCAGAGCTGCATCACATTCAAGGAGGAAGACATGCGCTCACGCATGACGGCGCGCACGCGCCTCATCCTGACCGGCGTCGCCGCCGCCGCTTCGGTCGGCCTGCTGGTCGGCTGTACGGGGACCGGAGCCGACGAGAACGGTGCCGAGAGGCAGGGCACCACGTCGGAGGAGAACGCGGAGAGCGGGGACACCGTCACGATCGGGTTCTCCGGTCCCGCAGCCGACCACGGTTGGCTCGGAGCCATCAACTCCGGCGCCGCAGACGCCGCCGCAAGCTTCGACGACGTCGAGCTGAAGACGGCGGAAGGAACCAACGACCCCATCGCGCAGATCGCCGCCGTGGAGACGTTCGTCAACGACAAGGTGGACGCCATCGTCCTCCTGCCCACCGACGGTGCGGCCCTGACCGAGGCCGCGATCGCCGCCATGAACGCGGGCATCCCCGTCATCAACGTCGACCGCGAGTTCTCGAGCCCCTTCGCGGCCCGGGCCACCGTCCTCGGCGACAACTACGGCATGGGAGTCTCTGCGGGCACCTACATCTGCGAACAGCTCGACGGGAAGACCGACGCCGTCGTGGCCGAGATCGCCGGCATCGATTCGCTACCCCTCACGCAGGACCGGTCGCAGGGGTTCGCCGACGCGCTGAAGGACTGCGGACTCGACGTCTCCGCCCGGGTCGCCGCCGACTTCACGGTCGCCGGTGGCGAGTCCGCGGCATCGCAGCTGCTCTCGGCCAACCCGAAGATCGACGCCATCTGGAATCACGACGACGACCAGGGAATCGGCGTCCTCGCCGCCATCGCCTCCGCGGGCCGCGACGAGTTCTTCATGATGGGCGGCGCGGGCAGCAAGGCTGCCATGGAGGCCATCGAAGCGGACGACAGCGTCCTGAAGGCGACCGTCATCTACCCGTCCACGCAGGCTGCGGACGGCGTGGCGTTGGCCCGTCTCATCGCGCAGAGCAAGACCCTCGGGGACATCGTGACCCCCGGCATCCCGAACCGGATCGTCCTCGATGCGCCGGTCGTCACGAAGGAGAACGTCGACCAGTACATCGACCTCGCCTTCGAGTGATCACCACGGGGGCGCCCGGTGCGTGGGCGCCCCCACCTTCTTCGAGAGGACACCGTCATGACGACAAGGCTCCGGGTCGCGATGATCGGCCACGGCTTCATGGGTGCCGCCCATTCACAGGGCTGGCGGGTCGCGCCGAGGTTCTTCGACCTGCCGCTCGACCCGGTCCTGCACGTCGTGACCGGCCGCGACGCCGGGTCGACGGCGGCGGCGGCGGCCAAATGGGGCTGGGCGGAGTCCTCCGCCGACTGGCGCGCGACGATCGCCCGGGACGATGTCGACGTGGTCGACATCGTCACCCCTGGTGACACCCACGCCGAGATCGCGATCGCCGCGCTCGAGGCGGGCAAGCACGTGCTCTGCGAGAAGCCGCTGGCAAACTCCGTCGCCGAGGCCGAGGCGATGACGCAGGCCGCGGCTCGCGCCGAGGCGCGCGGCATCCGTTCGATGGTGGGCTTCACCTACCGGCGGGTGCCGGCGGCGACGTTCGCCCGCGACCTGGTCGCCGCGGGTCGACTGGGCGACATCCGCCAGGTGCGCGCCGAGTATCTGCAGGACTGGCTGATGGATGCCGAGGCGCCGATGACCTGGCGACTCGACAAGCAGAAGGCCGGCTCGGGCTCGCTCGGCGACATCGGCGCTCACGCCGTAGACCTGGCCGAGTTCATCACGGGACAGACGGTCGACGGCGTGTCCGGCATCGTGGAGACGCTCGTCCACGAACGGCCGCTCCTGGGTGAGGGCATCGGGCTGTCGGGGACCGCGAGCGCCGAGCGCGGACGGGTGACCGTCGACGACGTCGCGCTGTTCACCGGCCGGCTCAGCTCCGGGGCCCTCGCCTCTTTCGAGGCGACCCGGTATCGGACCGGGCGCAAGAACGCCCTCCGGGTCGAGGTGTCCGGCACCCGCGGCGCACTGGCCTTCGACCTCGAGCGGCTGAACGAGCTCGAGTTCTACGACGCGACCGCCGCCGAGACCGAGCTCGGCTTCCGCCGCATCCTCGTCACCGAACACGATCATCCCTACCTCGAGCCGTGGTGGCCAACGGGACACATCCTCGGATACGAACACGGGTTCTCGCACCAGGTGCGGGACTTCACCACGGCGATCGCCGAGGGGGTCGCGCCTCGACCGTCGTTCGCGGATGGTCTCCATGTGCAGCGCGTCCTCGACGCGGTGGAACGCAGTTCGGCGGCGGGCAGTCGCTGGGTGCCGACGAACGACTGACCCGCGGGGCGACCCGCATCCACGAAAGGATCTGCAATGGCGCGACCGATCACCCTGTTCACCGGCCAGTGGGCCGACCTGCCGTTCGAGGAGGTCGCGCGCCTCGCCGGGGAATGGGGGTACGACGGACTCGAGATCGCCTGCTGGGGTGACCACCTCGACGTCTCCCGCTGGGACGACGCGGAGTACGTCCGGAGTCGTCGGGACATCCTCGAACGCAACGGCCTGCAGGCGCATGCGATCGCGAACCACTTGGGCGGGCAGGCGGTCTGCGACGATCCGATCGACCAGCGGCACCGCGACATCCTCTCCGACCGGGTGTGGGGTGATGGCGAGGCCGAGGGGGTGCGGCAGCGTGCGGCCGAGGGGATGAAGGACACCGCCCGGATGGCGGCGAAGCTCGGCGTGAAGATCGTGACCGGGTTCACGGGGTCGTCGATCTGGAAGTACGTCGCGATGTTCCCGCCGGCATCCCAGGACATGGTGGATGCGGGCTACGAGGACTTCGCCGCGCGTTGGAACCCGATCCTCGACGTCTTCGACGAGGTCGGCGTGAGGTTCGCCCACGAGGTGCACCCGTCCGAGATCGCCTACGACTACTGGACGACTCACCGCGCGCTCGAGGCCATCGGGCACCGCGAGGCGTTCGGACTCAACTGGGACCCGAGCCACATGGTGTGGCAGGACCTCGACCCCGTGTCGTTCCTGTGGGACTTCCGCGACCGCATCATCCACGTCCACTGCAAGGACACGAAGAAGCGACTCGGCAACGGCCGGAACGGTCGGCTGTCGTCCCACCTCGCCTGGGCCGATCCGCGGCGTGGGTGGGATTTCATCTCCACCGGTCACGGCGATGTGCCGTGGGAGGACGCCTTCCGCATGCTGAACGCGATCGGCTATACCGGTCCGCTCTCCGTCGAGTGGGAGGACGCGGGCATGGACCGCCTGGTCGGCGCCCCCGAGGCTCTCGCCTTCGTTCGGCGGCTGTCGACCTACGAGCCGTCCGCCGCCGCCTTCGACGCCGCGTTCAGCACGCGCTGAGCGGCGCGAGCGGGCGCAGCGCCGGGGCCCGAGAGGGCGCGGTCCTGTCGAGCGCGTCGGCTGTGGCGCGGCATCCGCCCTCGCTTTCGGTACGGGGACGCGCTTTCGTGCCTCCTCCACACGGGCGAGGCGACCGGGGCTGTCCGGAAGGGCGACGTGCGCGTGTCGTCCGGGCGGACCGGGCGGCACGCTCGGGCTATGCGAGAACTGGACCTGGCTGCCGCCGCGTCGGCGCTGCGGCGTCGAGACGACCTCGTCCTCGATGGGTGGAGCAGACGGGACATCGACGACGCGCTCCGGGGCGGCGACCTCGTGCGGGTGCGCAGGGGGTGGTACTGCGACGGCGGGACCTGGCGGGACCTGTGGCCCGAATCGCAGCACCGCCTCCACATCGCCGCGGTGTCATCGGATGCCGGGGCACCGCCGGTGTTCTCGTTCACCTCGGCCGCGGTCCTCCACGGATTGCCTCTCTACCGGCTGTTCGTCCAGCGCGTGCACGCGGTCGACGCCGGGGTGGGTCGGCACAGCGGACCCACGGTCGGACGACATCGTGACGCGGTCGACGATGTGGACATCGTCACGGTGGACGGACTCCCGTGCACGAGTCTCGAGCGGACGGTCAGCGATCTACTGCGCGGCGCGAGCCTCGAAGTGGCCGTGGCGGCGGCCGACGCGGCGATGCAACGTGTGGCCGGCCCGCCGCGGCGCTATGACGTGGCGGGCGGAGATGCTTTTCGAGAGCGGTTGCGGGAGCGGCTGCGGGAGCGGCTGCGGCGCAGCTCCGGAAAGCGGGGAGTGCGGGCGGCGCGCGACGTTGTCGAGGTGCTCGACGGCAGATCGGAGCTGCCGCTCGAGTCGGTGACGAAGTTGCAGGTGCGGCGGCTGGGCTTCATGCAGCCCGGCCTCCAGGTGAAGGTGCCCGCCGGCACCGGCACATACTGGATGGACCTTGAACTCGTCGAGGCGGACGCGTTCCTCGAGTGCGACGGCGACGGCAAGTACACGGACCCCGCGCTCACCGCCGGGCGCCCGCTCAGCGGCATCCTTCTGGCGGAGAAGGAACGCGAGGACTGGGTGCGTGGCGTCACGGGCCGACGGGTGTTGCGTTGCGCCAGCCGCGACGTCGTCACCCCCGATGCGCTCGCTGACCGCCTGCGGGCCTTCCGCATCACCCTCCCCACCTCGCGAGAGCGTCTCTTCTTGCCGAGAAGGCCGCTTCTTGCCGGGCAATAGCAGGCGCACTCGGCACGAAGCGGCGCTCTCGCGTCCCGGGCGCGCGGCGCACACACGGGCGCGGATGCCGGGATTTGGCGCGCCGGGCGGCGGCACGTACACTGGGGGACAAGCCAAAGACCGTCGGTCATCGTCGTGCGTCCGCGCATGCGATCGAAGCTCTGCATCGCAGGGGCCCACGCAGGTGTACGACAGACTTCCGGGAAACCGGGCTCAAAGCTCCGTGCGCTTGCGCCGGAGCTTTTCTCATGCAGCCCGACCGTCGAGGTCGATGTCCCGCTGCCGCGGGACGTCTCGTACACATCAAGGAGTGACCATGGCGCAGAAGGATGCATCGGTCGCCGAGCTCACGAAGAACTTCGAGAACTCGAACGCCGTCTTGCTGACCGAGTACCGCGGTCTGACGGTTGCCCAGCTCAAGGAGCTGCGCAACAACATCCGTCAGGACGCGCAGTACGCCGTGGTGAAGAACACGCTGACCAAGATCGCCGCGAACAGCGCGGGGATCACGGCTCTGGACGAGGACCTCAAGGGCCCCTCGGCCGTCGCTTTCGTGCACGGTGACTTCGTCGCCACTGCCAAGGCTCTGCGTGACTTCGCCAAGGCCAACCCGCTTCTGGTGATCAAGGGCGGCATCTTCGAGGGCAACGCCCTCACTGCCGACGAGGTCAACAAGTACGCCTCGCTCGAGAGCCGTGAGGTTCTGCTGGCGAAGGCTGCGGGCATGATGAAGGCGACGATGGGCAAGGCTGCCGCCACCATCGACGCGCTTCGCGAAAAGCTGGAGACCGCTGACGCCGCGTAAGCGACGAGCGAGCTCTTTTACACAAACCCCATCTATCTAGGAGATACATCATGGCGAAGCTTTCCACCGAGGAGCTGCTCGAGCAGTTCGCCGGCCTCACCCTCGTCGAGCTCAGCGAGTTCGTGAAGGCGTTCGAGGAGAAGTTCGACGTCACCGCTGCTGCCCCCGTCGCCGTTGCCGGTGCCGGCGGTGGCGCTGCTGCTGAAGAGGTTGAGGAGAAGGACTCCTTCGACGTCATCCTCGAGGCTGCCGGCGACAAGAAGATCCAGGTCATCAAGGTCGTCCGCGAGCTCACCTCGCTCGGCCTCGGCGAGGCCAAGGCCGTCGTCGACGGTGCTCCCAAGGCCGTGCTCGAGGGCGCGAACAAGGAAGCTGCCGACAAGGCCAAGGAGGCCCTCGAGGCCGCCGGCGCGACGGTTTCCGTCAAGTAAGGCGAATCCCTTCACTGGAAGGCTCCGGATGCCGCGGCATCCGGAGCCTTCCGGCGTTAACCGACCCGGTGGTGAACCGTCAGGGCTCGGCGATGCGGGAGAGCCCTGAGTCGCGGACCGCAGCGGCGGTCGCGCCCGAGCGCGGCGCCGTCGAGTTGCGGACGACGAGGCGCGGCCGGATCATCACGGTGACCGGGTCGAGCGTCGCGTCCTCGATGTGGCGCATGAGCAGTTCCACCGCCGTCGCCCCCTGTTCGCGGGGCACCTGGCGAAGGGTGGTGAGGGCGAACATCTCGGCGTTGACGTGGTCGTCGATGCCGATGACGCTGAGCTCGGACGGGACGAGGATGCCGAGACGTCGCGCCGCGATGATGGCCCCGATCGCCACTTCGTCGCAGGCCCCCACGATGGCTGTCGGGCGCTCCGACGGATCGCTGAGGAGGTCGACGGCTGCTTCGTAGCCGGCCGGCATCGACAGTTCCGCCGGTGTGCGGGTGACCTGCGCGCCGAGATCGGAGTCGTGCATCTCCCGCGCATATCCGTCGAAGCGGGCGGACTCGACGTGAGGCCAGTGGCTCGAGGACGTGCCGCCCAGGAAGGCGATGCGCCGGTGTCCCAGCGAGATGAGATGGGATGTCGCGAGGGCGGCGGCGAGCCGATCGTCGAGCGTGACGAGGCTCGTGGTCTGCTCGGTGCCGATCACGCTGACGACGGGTCGGTCGAGGGCCAGCAGCGCCTCGGTCTCGCTCGCGGCGGGTTCGAGGCCGACGGCGATGAGGCCGTCGAACCTCTTGCGGGAGAGGAAGTCGTCGAAGACGCGCCGACGGCCGGCGCTGCCGGGCGTCGCGTCGTAGAGGGTCAGGTCGAGCCCGCGTTCCAACAGGGATGCCTGGATGCCCTCGAGGACCTCGGCGAAGAACCACCGGTTCACGTGGGGGAGCACGACGCCGATGTTGCGGGTTCGCCCCGTGGCGAGGCTGACGGCGCTGGTCGAGGGGACGTAACCGAGGCGCTGTGCGGCCTCGTGGACCCGCTGTCGTGTGGCCGGGGACACCTGTGCGCTGCCGGTCAGGGCGCGACTGGCCGTCGCCTTGGAGACGCCGGCTTCGCGTGCAACGTCGGCGATGGTGCTCATCGGTCCTCCTCGACCCCGTCATGACCTGTCCCCGTGGTCGAGGACTCAGCGTAGTCGGTGGCGGCCGCGAAGGGAACCGGTTCCATCCTCAGTTCATGGGAGCGATCCCATGCGGATCATAACCGAAAGCACAATGGTTGCAGAACCTTGATATTTCGCAGTTGTGCGGAGAGTGTTCGGCCAAGTAGGTTGTCCTGGAATCGGTTCCCCAAGGATGCGGCCAAGGCTCCTCTGGGCGGACGATGATCCCGAAAGAGGAGAAGTACATGGCATTGTCACAGCGATACCGTCTTCTTGCCCCCGTCGCCCTTCTCGGCGCGGCAGCGTTGATGCTGGCAGGGTGTGCGGAAGGTGGCAGCGGAAACGGCGGCGGCGAGGCGAAGAAGACCGTCCGCATCTCCGGCGGCATCACGGGCGGCGAGGCAGACGCCCTCAACAAGTCCTTCGACCAGTTCACCAAGGACACCGGCATCACCGTCGAGTACGTCGGCGACAAGTCGTTCGAGGGCAACATCGTCACCAAGGTGACCGGTGGCGACGCCCCCGACATCGCGGTCGTCCCGCAGCCGGGTCTGTTGAAGACCCTGGTCGACACCGGGAAGGTGCTCAAGGCTCCCGAAGCGGTCGAGAAGGCCGTCGACGAGAACTGGTCGCCCGACTGGAAGAAGTACGGCACCTTCGACGACACCTTCTACGCGGCACCGATGCTCGCGAACCTGAAGGGGTACGTCTGGTACTCGCCGAAGCAGTTCGCGGAGTGGGGTGTCGAGGTCCCCAAGACGTGGGACGACATGATCGCCCTCTCCGACAAGATCGTCGAGACCACCGGCAAGCCCGCGTGGTGTGCCGGCTTCTCGTCCGAGGCGGCGTCCGGATGGCCGGGCACCGACTGGGTCGAGGACCTCGTCCTGCGCCAGTCCGGTGCCGACGTCTACGACCAGTGGGTCGCCGGTGACGTGAAGTTCACCGACCCGCAGATCAAGAAGGCGTTCGACGCGGTCGGCGAGATCCTCCTCAACCCCGACTACGTCAACGCCGGCTACGGCGACGTGAAGAGCATCAACTCGACGGCGTTCGGCGATGTCGCGGCGGCCGTGGCGAGCGGCGACTGCGCCCTCACCCACCAGGCCTCGTTCCTGTCGGCGAACTTCCTCGACGTGAAGACCGCGGACGGCAAGACCCCCGAGGTCGCGCCCGACGGTGACGTCTACGCGTTCATCATGCCCGGCTACACCGAGGGTGAGCTCCAGATCGAGGGCGGCGGCGAGTTCGTCGCCGGCTTCTCGGACGACGAGTCGACACAGAAGGTCCTGGAATTCATGGCATCGCCCGAGTTCGCTGACGCTCGCGTCGAGCTCGGTGGCGTCATCTCGGCCAACAAGAAGGCCGACCCCAGCCTCGCCTCGAGCGAGTTCCTCAAGGAAGCGATGACGACGCTGCAGGACGACTCCACGGTCCTCCGCTTCGACGCATCCGACCTGATGCCCGCCACGGTGGGTCAGGGCTCGTTCTGGAAGGGCATGGTCGACTGGATCGACGGCAAGGACACCGACACGGTGCTCTCCGACATCCAGGCCGGTTACGAGAACTGATCGTCGCCTGACGATCGGCTGAGCCGAGCGGGGTCGGGCTTCCAAAGCCCGGCCCCGCTTCTCCCGTCCGTACCGCACGGGTACGCCGCTGTACCCAGAAGGGAACCCGCATGTCGCAGACGACCGTCGACAGTCCCGTCGACACCGAACCTGCCGTCACCACCCACGCTCAAGACCCGAGGGGTCGATCGATCACGAAGATCGTCGTCGCCGCAGGCTTCATCCTCATCGCTCTGGTCGCTTTCCTGCTCGCCTTCACCGGTTCGACCGAGGAATCGGCGCGCATCACGATCGGCTTCTCGCTTAACAGCTTCTTCCTGTGGCTCGGCGCGCTGAACCCGCTCATCCAGATCCCCGTCATCCTGCTGGTCTTCGGCCTCGTGGTGGCGATCATCCTGGTGCTCATCGAGTTCGCGCCGCGCCCCGGGCGCGGCTACTTCATCATGCGGCTGGTCGCCTGTCTCGTGATCCCGGTGCTCGCCTTCCTGCTGCTGCGTCCGTACGCCAACGCCGTCGTCTACGTGGTGGCCATCGCGCTCCTCGTCGGGGCGCTGCTCTTCTTCGCGGACTTCCGCTCCCGTCAGGGCGCGGGATACCTGTTCCAGCTCATCCTCTTCATGGCCCCGGCGAGCATCATGCTGATCCTCGGCCTCGTCTACCCGGCGATCGCGACGATCTTCAAATCGTTCTTCGACAAGACGGGCGATGAGTTCGTGGGCCTCGAGAACTACATCTGGGTCTTCACGAACCCCACCGGCACGGCCTCGATCGTCAACACGATCCTGTGGGCGCTGCTGGCGCCGACGATCTCGGTCGTCATCGGTCTCGCCTACGCGGTCTTCATCGACCGGGCCCGGGGCGAGAAGCTGCTGAAGGTCCTCGTGTTCATGCCCGTCGCGATCTCGTTCGTCGGCGCCGGCATCATCTGGAAGTTCATGTACGACGCCCGCCAGGGCGACCAGATCGGCCTCCTCAACGCGATCGTCACCGCTTTCGGCGGCGATCCGGTGCAGTGGCTCGCCATCAAGCCGGTCATCAACACGCTCATGCTGCTGGTCGTCTTCATCTGGACGCAGACCGGTTTCGCGATGGTGATCCTCTCGGCCGCGATCAAGGCTGTCCCGGTCGAGCAGATGGAGGCCGCCGAGCTCGACGGCACCAACGCGTGGCAGCGCTTCCGCAACGTCACGGTGCCCGGCATCCGCTCGTCGCTGATCGTCGTGCTCACCACCGTGACGATCGCTTCGTTGAAGGTCTACGACATCGTCGCCGTCATGACCGGTGGTCGCGACGACACGACCGTCCTCGGGTTCGAGATGGTCAACCAGCAGCAGCGGTTCCAGAGCTTCGGACACTCGTCCGCGCTGGCCGTCGTGCTGTTCCTGTTCGTCTTGCCGCTGATCGTCTACAACGCCCGATCGATGGCCAAGCAGAAGGAAATCCGCTGATGACCGTGGCAGCCCCGACCACGCCGGTCGACAACCGCACCGCGCGCCAGGTCGCGCGCGACACCCGCCGCAACGAGGCGATCGCCCACAAGAAGCTCACGTCGAAGGGCGCCACGATCGCGGCGGCCATCATCGCGATCTTCTGGACGATCCCGACCTTCGGTCTGTTCGTCACCTCGTTCCGCCCCGGAAGCGACACGCAGACGAGCGGATGGTGGACGGCGTTCACCGATCCGAAGTTCACGCTCGACAACTACATGCAGGCGCTGAACTCGGGCGGGACGTCCACGACGCTCGCCTCGGCCTTCGTGAACTCGCTCGCGATCACGATCCCCGCGACGGTGTTCCCGATCGTCATGGCGGCCCTCGCGGCCTACGCGTTCGCGTGGATCGACTTCAAGGGGCGCAGCGCGCTGTTCGTGTTCGTCTTCGCGCTCCAGATCGTGCCGCTGCAGATGGCCCTCGTGCCCCTGCTCAGCCTGTTCTCGGACGGCCTGAGCATCAATGACGTGCCGATCTTCCCCGGCTTCGGTCTGAACGAGGTCGATTACAGCTTCGCCCGCGTGTGGATCGCGCACGCGATCTTCGCGCTGCCGCTGGCGACGTTCATGCTGCACAACTTCATCGCCGAGATCCCGGGCGAGATCATCGAAGCCGCGCGCGTCGACGGGGCCGGACACGGCCAGGTGTTCTTCCGGATCATCCTGCCGCTGGCCGCTCCCGCCATCGCGTCGTTCGGCATCTTCCAGTTCCTCTGGGTCTGGAACGACCTGCTCGTCGCGACGATCTTCGCCTCGCCGGGTGCACTGCCGATCACGCAGGCCCTCAACTCCCTGTCGGGGACCTGGGGCAACAAGTGGTTCCTGCAGTCGGCGGGTACGTTCATCTCGATCCTCGTCCCGCTGATCGTGTTCTTCGCGCTGCAGCGCTTCTTCGTCCGCGGCCTCCTGGCCGGGGCGACGAAGGGCTGATCGCCGAAACGACAGAAGAGGGGGATGCCGGTGGCCACCGGCATCCCCCTCTTCTCGTTCGTGCGTGTCAGCTGCAGCCGAGGCGCTGCTGCATCGAGGTCATGGCCTCGATCTCGAAGGTCTGACCCTTCTTCATGTTCTCGGCGACCGTCTTCACGCGCGCGTCGGTGCCGAGCTCGAGAACGGCCTCGGCCATCGGGATCGCGCCCTCGTGGTGGCGGATCATGAGCGAGAGGAACATGCAGTCCGCGGTCTTGCCCGTCGCGCTGTGCAGGGCGGCCAGCTCGTCGTCCGAGGCCATGCCCATCGCCTCGCGGACCTGCTCGTCGGTCTGCGGCGCGTCCGAGGCCGTTCCATGGGCGTGACCGGAACCGGATGCCGACATCCACGCCATCGGTGCGTCGCCGTACTGCGGGAGCCCCCACTGGACGAGCCAGTCGAGCATCTCGCCGCGCTGGGACGACTGTCCCGTCGCGATGTCGTACGAGAGGGCCCGGAGCTCCTCGTCCTCCGTCTCCGCGTAGATCGTCATCGCCATGTCGACCGCCTGCGCGTGGTGCACCTGCATGTCACGGGCGAAGCCGGCGTCCGCGGAGCCTTCGGCGGGCGTGGAACCGGCGATGCCGAAGGTCGAGAAGCGGCCGATCGAGAACGCGACCGCGGCGACGGCGAGGCCGACCAGCAGCACCACCCACCACGGCGGGAGGGTGCGCGGGGTGCCCGGCTCGTCGCCGACGGTCTCGGTCGTCACTGCTTGCCGGGGGCGTCCAGGGCACCCGTGCACGCCGCGCCGGGCTCGGGACCGTTGGTGTTGCGCCAGTAGGCCTTGACGAACTCGCCGATGCGCTCGTCGTCGGGGGAGTCGACTTTCAGCTGCGCGTTCCACGCGCTGACGGCGATCGGGGTGTCCATGCCCTCGTAGGGGGAGAGGACCGTGTAGTCCTTGGGCAGCTGCGCATCGAGCGCCGCGACGCCCGCCTCGTCGACCCGGGCCGGGTCGTAGGTGACCCAGATGGCGCCGTGCTCGAGGGCGTGGACCGCGTTCTCGTTCGGCACCGGCTGCGTGTACACGCCGCAGTTGAGCCAGACGGCGTTGTGGTCGCCGCCGGCCGGCGGGGTCTGCTCGTAATCGACGGCGCCCTCGACATGGGTGGCCGTGTGGTCGAAGGTCTGCACGCCGCGGATGCCGCTGCCGTCCCCGTCTCCCCGGGCGATCGACACGGGGCGCGGCGTCAGGAGGAACGAGGCCACGACGAGACCCACCACGAGGACCGCGGCGGTGGACCCGACGATCCACCAGGTGGCCTTGGTGCGGCGGCGCTTGGCGAGCTGACGCTGGTACTCGGCGAGTTTCTGCTGCTTCTGCTGCTCGCGCTGCTGCTTGACGGTCAGGTTCAGCTGGGCCTGCGTCGCGGGGTTGCCGCTCGTCCGCTTTCCGGCAGGGTCGTTCGGGGTCATGGGAGTGGCCTCGTCGGTCGGGATGGGAGGGCGCGGGCGCGCCGGTTCGAGTTTATTCGTCTGCATCTGCGGGGGCCCTGGATGGGCGTCGTTCATAGGTTCCCGTGACCCTGCGACATTCCACGGCCGCGAGCGCAAGGGGCAGGTTCGTCGGCGGGATGTCGGCCAGGATGAGCGCATGACGAGAGTGCCCACGCATGAACACGAGATCGGCATCGGCCTGCGCCTGGCCGTCATCGGCGCGATCCTCCTCGTGGTCGCCGTCGCGACCGGCATCGCGGTCGAATCGACCGATTCGGAGCTGATCGACCTGGATGCGTGGTGGAACACGTACGTGACGACGTTCCTGCCCGGCATCCGTCCGATCTCCTTCCTCATGAACATCCTCGGAGCAGGAGTCGTCGGGACCTACGTCGTCCCCCTCGTCGGCGCCGCTCTGCTCGCGCTGGCACGCCGGCCATGGGGTGCCGTGTTCTTCCTCGCGGCATCGATCGTCGGCGCCCTCGTCGTGCAGCTGCTGAAGGGGCTGTTCGGGCGGGTGCGCCCCGAGGAGATGCTCGTCATCTCGGATCATGGGTCGTTCCCGTCGGGGCATACGGCGAATGCCGCCGTGATCGCGACGGTCGCCGTCATCCTCTTCCCCCGCGTGTGGGTCGCGGTCGTGGGCCTCGCCTGGGCGTTGCTGATGGCTTTCAGTCGGACCCAGGTGCACGCGCACTGGCTCACGGACACACTCGGCGGGACCGTGCTCGGAGTCGCCACGACGATGCTCGTCGCCGCCGCCCTGACGATTCCCATCGTCAGGGAGCGCGAGCGACGCCTCTCGCTAGGCTGACGACATGAGCGCCGATGAAGCCGCCGCCGAACTCGCCCGCCTCGAAGCGGAAGCCGCTGCCGCCGCGGCGGAACTGAAACTCGCCCGCGCGCAGGCCGCCCTCGCGGCCGCGCGTGCAGCGGCGGTGACGACGGATGCCGCTCCCGCCGAGCCCGCGTCTGCCGAGCCCGCTGCGGCGGAGCCACCCGCCGAGGCTCCGGCCGCGGAATCCGCTCAGCCCGCTGCGGCCCCTCCCGCCGGGGGCCCGCTGGACGACGGCGAGGTCGCCCGCATCGCCCAGGGGTACACCTTCGACGAGGCGACCCTCGACCTCGGGGCCCTCATGAACGGTGCCCCCCTCCCGGACGCGCAGATCCGCATCCCGCTCGCCATGACCAACCGGCACGGCCTCGTCGCGGGTGCCACCGGCACGGGTAAGACCCGCACGCTCCAGGGGTTGGCCGAGCAGCTCGCGGCGAAGGGGGTGCCGGTCTTCGCCGCCGACATCAAGGGCGACCTCACCGGCGTGGCGACGGCGGGGGAGCCGAACCCCAAGCTGCTGGCCCGCACGGAGGCGATCGGGCAGGCATGGGAACCGGCGGCATCCGTCACGGAGTACTTCGCCCTCGGCGGCATCGGCACCGGGGTCCCCGTGCGGGCGACCGTCACCGGGTTCGGTCCGCTGCTGCTCAGCCGGGTCCTGGGGCTCAACGAGACGCAGGAGTCGAGTCTCGGCCTCGTCTTCCACTACGCCGACGCCCACGGCCTGCCGCTCGTCGACCTCTCGGACCTCCGGGCGGTGCTCACCTACCTGACGAGCGACGAGGGCAAGCCCGAGCTGAAGGACCTCGGCGGCCTGTCGCCCGCGACAGCGGGCGTGATCCTCCGCGAACTCATCACCTTCGCCGACGGCGGCGCGGACGTCTTCTTCGGCGAACCGGAGTTCGATGTCCACGACTTCCTGCGGACGGCACCCGACGGGCGGGGTGTCATCTCTCTCCTCGAGGTGCCGGGGATCGCCGACAAGCCCGAACTGTTCTCGACCTTCCTCATGTACCTGCTGGCGGAGCTCTTCGAGATCCTCCCCGAGGTGGGGGATGCCGACAAGCCCAAGCTGGTGTTCTTCTTCGACGAGGCGCACCTGCTCTTCCGCGACGCTTCGAAGGCGTTCACCGCCGCCATCGTGCAGACCGTGCGACTGATCCGTTCGAAGGGCGTCGGCGTCTTCTTCGTGACGCAGACCCCCAAGGATGTGCCGGCGGACGTGCTCGGTCAGCTCGGCTCGCGCATCCAGCACGCGCTCCGTGCCTTCACGCCCGATGATGCGAAGGCCCTCCGCGCGACGGTGAGTACGTACCCGACCTCGGGATACGACCTCGAACGCGTCCTCCAGGAGCTCGGAACGGGCGAAGCGATCGTCACGGTCATGAACGAGAAGGGTGCCCCCACCCCGGTCGCGTGGACGCGCCTGCGCGCCCCCCAGGGCCTCATGTCCCCGACGCCCGCGGCGGCCGTGCAGGCCGTCGTCGCCGCGTCTCCGCTCCTCGCGACCTACGGGACTCCCGTCGACCGCGAATCCGCGCGCGAGATCCTCGGCGCCAAGATGGCCGCCGCCGATGCCGCGGCGGATGCGGCGAAGGCGGCGACCGAGAGGGCCAAGGCCGACGCGGAGTACGCGAAGCAGAAGGCCGCTGCAGACAAGGCGCAGCAGAAGGCCGAGCGCGATGCCCAGCGGGAGTACGAGCGGATCCTCCGGACCACCGGCGGCAGCACCCGGACGAGCCGCACGCGCGAGGCATCCCCTCTCGAGGAGATCCTCGGGTCGAAGACGACCCAGTCGATCATCGGCAGCGTCATCCGCGGGGTGTTCGGGAACGGACGCCGGCGATGACCGCGGCGGGAGGCATCCGTCCGTTCCGTCCCGGCGATGAGCCGGCGCTCTCGGAGATCTGCCTGCGCACCGCGGATGCCGGGAGCGATGCGACCGGGATCTTCGAGGACGACGCGATCTGGGGGCACATCTGGGCGCTGCCCTATGTGGAACGCCACCCGGACCTCGCCTTCGCGGTCGAGGACGGGAACGGGACGCCGGTGGGATACGTCGTGGCGACCGACGATACGGACGGGTTCGAGGAGTGGTTCCGGACCGAGTGGTGGCCGCGGTTCGCGAACCGCTGGCCGAAGCCCGAGGCCGAGGTCACGCGTCAGGACGGCACGCTGCTCTACGCGTACGGCCGCGGCGAGAAGCCCGAGCGGTACGCGGCCGACTTCCCCGCCCACCTGCACATCGACCTGCTGCCGCAGGCGCAGGGGCAGGGGGCAGGGCGCCGACTCATCGAGACGCTCTTCGCCGCCTTGCGGGAACGGGGCGTCGCCGGTCTCCACCTCGTCGCCTCGGCGGAGAACACCGGCGCGATGGCGTTCTACACCCGTCTGGGCTTCGCGGCGCTGCCGTCATCGCCGGGGTCGAGCGCGTACGGCATGCGGCTATGACCGGTGGACGGGGATCGGCATCGTCGACGTGTCGATGAGCGGGTCCTCGTCCTGACGAGCGACGACCTCGACGGCTTCTTCGCGCGTCTCGACGGTGGGAACGGATCCCAGCAACGGACGCTTGGCGGTCTCCTTCATCGACAGCAGGGCGACGCCGCCGAGCGCGGCGAAGAACATGATGTAGAACGCCGGCATGAAGGTGTTGCCGGTCAGATCGATGAGCGCCTGACTGAACAGCGGCGTCGTGCCGCCGAACAGGGAGACCGAGACGTTGTAGGCGATCGCCATGGCGCCGAACCGCGACGCCGTCGGGAAGAGTGCAGGCAGTGTCGACGCCGAAACGGCGACGTAGAACGCCACAGGGATGGCGACCATTCCGAGGGCGATGAACACAGCCCATTCCTGACCGATCTGCATGACCGCGAAGGCCGGGATCATGAGGACGATCGTCGAGCCGGCCGCGATCATGTACACCGGTCGACGCCCGATGCGGTCGCTCAGCCGGCCGATGAACGGCAGGCACGCCGACATGACCAGGAGCACGGGCACGGTGGCGACAGCGGTGCCCAGGTTGGAGATCCCCACCTCCTTCTCGAGGTAGGTCGGCATGTAGCTGGTGAGCGCGTAGCCTGCGGTGTTCGTCGCTGCCACGATCGCGATGCCGATGAGCACCTCACGCCAGTGGTGACGGAGGATGCCGACGATGCCATGGCGTGCCAGAGGATCATCGCGATCCGGCTCCTCGTCGGTTCCGCCGGTGTTCTCGTAGGCGGGGGTCTCGGGGATCTTGAGGCGGAACCAGATCGCCACGATGCCGAGCGGGATTGCGACGAGGAACGGGATGCGCCACCCGAAGTCCGTCATCGCGGTCTCGCCCCAGACCGACTCGGTGATGATCGTCGTGAGAGCGACGACGGAGGCACCGGCGGCGAAGCCGACGTACGAGCCGAGATCGAGCCACGACGACCAGAAACCTCGCCGCTTGTCGGGCGAGAACTCCGCGACGTAGGTGGTCGCGCCCGCGTATTCGCCACCGGTGGAGAAGCCCTGGATCATCTTCAAGACATAGAGCGGGATGATCGCCCAGAGCCCGATCTGAGCGCTCGTGGGCAGCACGCCGATGAGAGCGGTTGCCAGAGCCATCATCGCCATGGTGAAGAACAGGACCTTCTGGCGTCCGATGCGATCGCCGAGCGGACCGAGAACGAGCCCGCCGATAGGACGGACCAGGAACGAGATCGCGAACCCGAAGAGGGTGGCCAGCAGACCCCATGGTTCGGGGAGGTCTGCCGTGAACACCGCGGTGATCGTCACGGCGAGGTAGCCGTAGATCCCGAAGTCGAACCACTCCATGAAGTTGCCGACGACGGTGCCGCCGATCGCTGTCCGGACGCGCTTGGTGTCGACCACGACGACGTCGTCCACGCCCAGCCGCGGAGGTGGCGCGGAGCGGGTCAGTGCTTCGGAGGACGGGGGTACCGAGGGGCGAGATGACCTGGCCATCTCTCCACGGTACGTAGTCGATCGGACCCTCGCATCCCGGGGCGTGTCTCTTGACAAACACGACGGGCTGAGCAGGGCCCGACCCCCGTCGGGACCGGTCTATCGTGGCGACATGAGCGAGCTCTCCGCCCCCACCGGCCGCGAACCGGCCCTCGTCGCACGGCCTCGACCGGATGGTTCCGCGCCGCGCGCACTCGTCCTCGGAGCCACCGGATACCTCGGCGGGCGGCTCGTCCCGCGGCTCCTGTCGGCGGGGTACCGGGTGCGCGTCCTCGTCCGCACCCCGGCGCGACTCGCGGCGTTCGTGTGGGGGAGCGAGGTCGAGGTCGTGGAAGGTGCTGCCGAGTACGCGGATGCCGTGACCCGGGCGGTCGACGACGTCGACGTGCTCTACTACCTCGTCCACTCGATGGGCGGGGGCGACGACTTCGAGACGAAGGACCTGCGCGCGGCGGAGACGGTCGCCGACGCGGCGGCCGAGGCATCCGTCGGTCGGATCGTGTACCTCGGCGGGCTGCACCCGGCGGGTGTGACGCTGAGTCCTCACCTGCGTTCGCGGGTCGAGGTGGGCGAGACGCTGCTGCACAGCGGGGCGCCGACGCTCGTCCTCCAGGCCGGTGTCGTCATCGGATCGGGGTCGGCCTCGTTCGAGATGGTCCGTCACCTGACCGACGTGCTGCCGTACATGCCGGCGCCGAAGTGGGTGCGCAACCGCATCCAGCCGATCGCCGTCCGCGACGTCCTGCACTACCTGCTCGCTGCGGCCCACGTGGATCCGGAGGTCAATCGGGCGGTCGACATCGGCGGCCCCGACGTACTGCGCTACGGCCAGATGATGAACGGGTACGCGGTCGAAGCCGGGCTCCGCCAACGCGCGATCGCGGCGCTGCCGGTGCTGACTCCCGGACTCGCCTCGCACTGGGTGAACCTCGTGACGCCCGTGCCGCGGGCGATCGCCCGCCCGCTGATCGCCTCGTTGCAGAACGAGTGCATCATGGACGACCACTCCGTCGACGACCTGCTGCCGCGTCCCGAGGGCGGATTGACGCCCTACCGCGAGTCCGTGCGGCTGGCGCTCCGCAAGGTCGAAGCCGACGCCGTCGAGACCAGCTGGCAGGACGCCGAGGTCTCCTCCGTGCCGAGCGACCCGCTGCCCAGCGACCCCGAGTGGGCGGGCCGGCTCGTCTTCACCGACGAGCAGTCCGCGACGACGTCGGCGAGCCCCGAGCAGCTGTGGCGCGTCATCGTCGGGATCGGCGGGGAGAACGGCTGGTACTCGTCGCCGTTCCTCTGGGCCGTCCGCGGCTGGATGGATCGCCTCGTCGGCGGTGTCGGCCTGCAGCGCGGTCGCCGCAGCCGCGGCAAGGTCGCCGCCGGCGACGCGATCGACTTCTGGCGCGTCGAGGCCGTCGAGGAGGGCCGCCTGCTGCGCCTGCGCGCCGAGATGAAGGTGCCCGGGCTCGCCTGGCTCGAGCTGCGAGCGAAGCCCGAGGGCTCGGGATCGCGGTACGAGCAGCGGGCCGTCTTCTTCCCGACCGGGCTCGCCGGCCGGCTGTACTGGTTCGCCGTCCTGCCCTTCCACGGATTCATCTTCAAGGGCATGGCGAACCGCATCGCGGCGGCGGCGGAGCGCGAGGCGCCGACGACCTGAACCACGGCGCGCTGAGGTTCAGGCGGGCGTCAGTCGTCCGCCCGCGACGCGCACGGTGCGATCGACGAGGGATGCGGGGACCCCGGCGTGCGAGATCAGCACGACCGCGTGCGACCCGTCGACGGCGCCCAGCAGATCGGTCAGGAGCGCGTCGGCGGCGGCCGGATCGACCCCTGCCGTCGGCTCGTCGAGGATGAGCACGGGGAACCCGCGGAGCAACGCCCGCGCCAGGGAGATGCGCTGGGCCTGCCCGCCCGAGACGAGGGCGCCGCGCTCGCCGACCCGCGCGCCCAGCCCCCCGCGGGCGCGGAGCCAGTCGCCGAGCCCGACCCGTTCCAGCACGGCTTCGAGCTCCGCGTCGGTCGCGGTGTCGCGAGCGAAGAGGAGGTTCTGCCGGATGTCCTCGTCGAAGAGCATCGGATGCTGCTCGCACAGTCCCACGGTCAGGCGCAGGTCGTCGGGCGCGATCTCGTCGACCGAGCGTCCGCCGATGGAGTACTCGCCGGTGACGGCGAGGAACCTCACGAGGGCGTGAGCGAGCGTCGACTTGCCGGCGCCGCTCGCACCCACGATGTGCAGGCGCTCGCCGGGGTGCACGTCGAGGTCGACGCCGGTCAGCGCAGGCGCCGCGGCGCCCGGCCAGCGCACGTCGACGCCGCGCAGCCGGAGCCCGTCGCCGAGTGATGGAGCCTCGCCGGTCGGAGTCCCTTCTGCCGGTATCTCGCTCGGGACTTCTTCGGGCACGACGCCGGCGACACGGGATGCCGCGGCCCGCACCTGCCGCCAGGCGGACGCGGCGAGCGGGACGGCCGTGAAGACCTCGAACACCGCCATCGGCACGAGGACGGCGACGCCGAGCGCGGGGCCCGACAGACCACCGGCCGCGACGGCCGGGGCGGCCACGAGGAGGGCGGCGACCGTCGCGGCGCCCGCGGCGAGGGAGACGAGGGCGGCCGTTCCCGCCTGTGCGCCCGCCCGACGGAGAACAGCACGGCGGAGGGCGGCATCCGCGTCCTGGACGGCGGCGCGCGAGGCGGACTCCGCACCGAAGGCGACGAGGACGTCGAGCCGCGAGAGGTGTTCGAGGACCGCGTCGCGCAGTCGCGCACGGAGCGGGGCGATCGATTGCTCCGCCCGCGCCCCCGCCACCCAGCCCCACGCGAGGGCGGCGACCGCGGCGCCGATGAGGCAGGCGAGCAGGGTGAGGGCGGCCGGCCACCACGCGAGTGCGACCAGGAGCACCGATCCGATCGCGACGGTGGCCGACGAGACGAGCGGGAGGATCACGCGGAGCGACAGGTTCTGCAGTTCGTCGACGTCGTCGACGAGGGCCGCAGAGGTGTCGCCGCGCGATGACGAGGCGAGTCCCGCGGGGGCGTGGGGGAGCAGCCGCCGCACCAGATCGGTCCGCGTCCAAGCGAGCTGACGCAGGACGGCGTCGTGACTCGACAGGCGCTCGGTGTAGCGGAAGAACGCGCGGGAGAGGGCGAAAGCGCGGACACCGACGACGGCCATCGTGACGTACATGACGAGCGGTTGCTCCGAGGCCCGGACGATGAGCCACGCGCTGACGGCGAGGAGCGCGACGGCCGACGCTTCGGACAGGAACCCGGATGCGAGTGCGGGCCAGAATCTCCGCGGTGTCGGGACCGCGTCGCGGAGGACGTCACGCATGGTCGTCATGCGGTGACCTCCGCACCGCTCAGGCGCACGACGCGATCGGCGATGCCCCGGGCGCTCTCTCGGTGCGAGACCAGGACGATCAGGGCCCCGGCATCCGCCACCTGACGCAGGGAACGCCACAGGTGGGCCTCGGCGTCGGCGTCGAGGGCCGCGGACGGCTCGTCGAGGGCGAGCACGGGAGCGTGGCCGCGGAGGTGCCGGGCGAGGGCGCGGGCGACGGCGACGCGCTGCGCCTGCCCGCCCGACAGCCCCGCGCCCTGCACGCCCAGCATCCGGGCGGGGTCGAGGGCGCCGAGGCCCACGAGCGCCAGGGCTTCGCGGACCGTCCGTTCCGGCATGTCGTCGTCGCCGAGGCGGATGTTCTCCGCGACCGTGCCCGCAGCGAGACCGGCGCGCTGTCCCGCCCATCCGAGCCAGGCCGACGGCGGGAGCGAGGTCGCCGCGACGCCGTCGAACTCGATGCGTCCGGTCGCGGGGGCGAATCCGAGGAGCGCGTGGAGGAGGCTCGATTTGCCGGCGCCGCTCGGCCCTTCGATGAGGACGATCTCGCCCGAGCGCGCGTCCAGGGTCACGGGCGGCAGATCGCGCACACGCACGTCCCGCACGCGCAGCACGTGTTCCGGCCCGATCGGCGCGGTTGCCGGCGCGGTGTCTGCGGATGCCGCGGCGGCATCATCGAGCACAGCGAAGACGTCCCGCGTGGCCGCTACCCCCTCGCTCGCGGCGTGGAACTGCACGCCGACCTGACGGAGGGGCAGGAACGCCTCCGGTGCGAGGAGGAGGACGAACAGGCCGACGCTCAGGGTGAGGGAGCCGTCGATCAGGCGGAACCCGATCGCGACCGCGACGATCGCAACGGAGATCGAGGCGAGGAACTCCAGTGCGAAGCCCGAGAGGAACGAGACTCGGAGCACCGTCATCGTCTCGCGGCGGTAGTCGTCCGTCACTCGCTCGATCGCGTCGGCGGCGCGACGCTGACGGCCGAAGACGGTGAGCGTCGACAGTCCTTGCACCGTCTCGGAGAACCGGGTCGCGAGCCGGGTCAGAGTCTCCCACTGGCGGCGCTGCACGGAGCGCGTCGCCAGGCCGATCAGGATCATGAAGATCGGGATGAGGGGAAGGGTGAGGAGGACCGTGAGACCCGAGATCGCGTCGGCCGACCACATCGCCGCGACGAGGATCGGCGTCGCGATCACGGTCTGCACGAGCTGGGGCAGATAGCGCCCGACGTACGGTTCGAGGGCGTCGAGTCCGCGCCCCGCCACGAGGGCGAGGTGCGACGTGCTGCGCGACGCCGTCCACTCCGGGCCGAGCTGCGCGACGCCGTCGAGCACGGCCGCGCGCAGCTGCGACTCGACGCGTGCCGACGCGCGCGCGGCGACGCGTTCACGGATCAGCGCGAGCACCGAGCGGGCGACGACGATGCCCGCGAGGGCGAGAAGGGTCCCGGCCAGGTCGGCCCCGGCGATCGCATCGACGATCGCTCGGGTCGTGAAGAAGGCGAAGCCGACGATGACCGCCGTCTGCAGGAGGGACAGCGGGGCGATGACGACGAAGAACGATCGGGATGCCGCGGCGTACCGCCACAGGCGGGGGTCCACCGGCGGCTGCCGCGGCTCGGTCTCGTCAGGCATGGCTCGATCCTCCCGCGGGCTCAGTGAGCAGCCGCGGCATCCGCCTTCTCGATCTGCACCCGCGAGATGCGCTTGCGGAACACCCAGTAGGTCCACGCCTGGTAGGCGAGGATGCCGGGCAGGAAGATGACCGCCGCCCAGGTCATGACGCCGAGCGTGTAGTCGGTGCTCGAGGCGTTCTCGATCGTGAGCGAGTTCGCCGGATCGGTGGAGGACGGCATGACGTAGGGGAACAGGGCGAACCACAGCATCAGGACGGCGCCGACGATCGTGACCGCTCCGAGGGCGAACGCCCACCCGTCGCGGCGACGGAGGTTCGCGACGGCCGACCCGAGCAGCGCGAGCGCGGCGGCGACGCCGCATCCGATCACCGCCGCCAGTGCCGGTGCCTCGCGATCCATCGCGATGACCGTGGTCCAGACGACGGTCGCGGCGGCGAACGCGATCGTCGGGAGGGCGACGCGACGTGCCAGGCGGTGCGCTTCCTCCTTGACCGTGCCGTCGGCCTTCAGTCCCACGAAGTACAGCCCGTGGAGGAAGAAGAGGAGGAGCGTGGTCGCCCCGACGCACAGTGCGTAGGGGTTCAGGAGCGTCAGAAGCGAGCCTGTGACGTTCTTGTCGGCGTCGATCGGGACGCCCTGCACGATGTTGCCGAACGCGACGCCCCACAGAAGCGCCGGGATCACGGAGCCGATCACGATCATCCGGTCGAAGCCGCGCTTCCACGCGAGTCCTTCGCGCTGGTGTCGGTACTCGAACGAGACGCCGCGCAGGATGAGGGCGAGCAGGATGAGCAGCAGCGGCAGGTAGAACCCGCTGAACAGGGTGGCGTACCACTCCGGGAACGCGGCGAACAGGCAGGCTCCGGCGACGATGACCCAGGTCTCGTTGAGGTCCCACACGGGACCGATCGTGTTGATGACCTGGCGGCGCGACACCTCGTCGCGGCCGAGGAACGGCAGGCTCATCCCGACGCCGAAGTCGAAGCCGTCGAGGACGAAGTAGCCGACGAAGAAGACACCGACGATGAAGAACCAGAGGTAGGCGAGATCCATGGCGTGCTCCTAGTAGACCGTCGAGGGGGTCTGGTCGACCGGCAGGTTCCGCGGGTCGGGGTCATCGGGTCCGGGCAGCGGGTCGGGACCCTGCTGCGCGGCTTTGAGGATGAGGCGGAACTCGACGACCGCGAGCGACGCGTAGATCGCGGTGAAGGCGACCAGCGAGACGAGCACCGTCCAAGCGGGGACGTTGGGGGAGACCCCGTCCGCGGTGTGCATGAGACCGAAGACGATCCAGGGTTGGCGACCCATCTCGGTGAAGATCCAGCCCACGAGGCTGCCGAACAGCGGGAGCGGTGCGGACCAGATGGCGACGCGCCACATCCAGCCGGCGACGGGACGCGTGGCCCTCTTGCGGGTGACCCAGAGACCTGCGACCGAGATGAGGGTGGCGATGCCGCCGAAGCCCATCATCCAGCGGAACGACCAGTAGGTGACCCAGATCTCGGGCATGTAGTCGATGCCGGAGCCGAAGCGCGCCGTGTAATCGGCCTGCAGGTTGTTGAGGCCTTCGACGCAGCCGTCGAGGGTGTGCGTCGAGAGGAACGACAGCAGGTACGGGACGCGCAGCGACCAGACCTCGGCGGTGCCGTCGGGGGTGCCGATGGAGAAGATCGAGAAGGATGCGTCCGCCCCGCACGCGGTCTTCCAGAGCGCCTCGGCGGCCGCCATCTTCATCGGTTGCGTCTGCACCATCACGAGGCCGAGCTGATCGCCGCTGATCGCGGTGCCGACGAAGGAGATGATCATGAACCACATCCCGTAGCGGAGCACCGGGCGCATGGTGTCGAGGTGCTGGCCGCGACGCAGGTGGTAGGCGGCGACGGCGATGATGACGGCCGCGGTGAACATGAACGCCGCGAAGATCGTGTGCGGGAAGGCGGCGAGTGCGACCGGGTTGGTCAGCAGCGCGAAGAAGTTCGTCAGTTCGGCTCGCCCGGTCTCGGGGTTCAGCGTGTAGCCCACCGGGTTCTGCATGAACGCGTTCGCGGTGAGGATGAAGTAGGCCGACAGGATCGAGCCGAATGCGGTCGCCCAGATGGTGAGCAGGTGGATGCGGCGGGGCAGCTTGTCCCACCCGAAGATCCACAGCCCGATGAAGGTCGCCTCGAAGAAGAACGCCATGAGGCCCTCGAAGGCGAGCGGAGCGCCGAACACGTCGCCGACGAAGCGCGAGTAGTCCGACCAGTTCATGCCGAACTGGAACTCCTGGACGATGCCGGTGACCACACCCATCGCGAAGTTGATGAGGAAGATCTTGCCGAACAGGCGCGTGATGTGCAGCCACTTCACGTCGCCCGTGCGGTGCCAGATCGTCTGGAAGATCGCGACGGTGAGCGCCATGCCGAGCGTGAGCGGCACGAACAGGTAGTGGTAGAGCGTCGTCAGTCCGAACTGCAGGCGAGCCAGGATGAGCGGGTCCAGAAAGTCCACGGGCTTGGTCCTTCCACGGGTATGTTCCGACGGTACGACGCGGTCCCGATCGCGGGATCGGATCGGGCCGTGCAAAACACCCGGATGCCGCCGCGCCGCACCACCCCCATGGTGGGAGCGGTCTCCGCCCCCTACGGTGGGCCACATGACTCGTGGCGAATCCTCCCGTGTTCCCGCGATGATGCGGCGGATGACAGCGCTCACGGCGGTCTGGGTGACCGCGGTGCTGATCCTCACCGCGGGACCGGCCGCGGCCGGGACCGTCCCCACCCCGTCGCCGACTCCGACTCCCACCGCGAGCCCGACTCCAACTCCGACGCCCACGCCGACGCCAACGCCGACGCCGACCCCGAAGCCGACGGTCGCTCCGACCCCGAAGCCGTCGCCGTCGCCCACGCCGACGCCGACCCCCGCACCTTCGCCGGATGCCGGTGCACGCCTGGCAGCGCCCCCGGCCCCGCGCATGCCCTCGATCACGCGGATCAGCGCGCCGACGGCCGCTGACCAGACGATCACAGCGAGCCGCACGCTCTTCCCCGACGGCAGCACGGAGGTCGTCGTCTCGGCCGCCAAGCGTCATGACGCGCAGACCGCGGCCTACCTCGCCGGCGCCCGCCGCGCACCCCTCCTCTACGTCGCGCCCGATGCGATCCCCGCCGCGATCACGGCCGAACTGAAGCGGCTGCGGCCCACCCGCATCCTCGTCGTCGGGTCGACGGCCTCCGTCGGGACGAAGGTGGCGGGCCTGCTCGGCGCCATCGCTCCGGTCGAGCGGATCGCCGGCGGTGACACCTACGCGCTGTCGCGAGCGGTCCTCCGATTCCAGGGCCCGGTGAAGCGGGTGTACATGGCCGACGGTCGCACGATGGGTACCGCTCCGATCGCCGCTGCGGCCGCGAACGCCACCGGCGCGGGCTTCATGGCGGTCGACGGCCGCGGGACGGCGTCGACCGCGACGATGGACGCGCTCCGGGCGGTGGGGGCGAAGGAGGTCGTCCTCACGAACGTGATGTCGATGATGGGTCGGAACTTCGTCGACAAGATCAGGGCCGCAGGCATCAGCGTCCGGCGCCTTCCCGGCGGGACGAACGAGGCGATGGCCGTCTCGGCCGCCGGAGAGTACCCCGCCACGACCACCCGGGCCGTCGTCGTCTCGGGCGCGGACGCGCCCAATCATGAGACCGGCACGGCGGCGGCGGTCGCCGGTGCGCTCCGCCAGCCCTTCCTCTACGCCCGCACCGAGTGCGTATCGGATGCCGCCGCAGCGATGCTCGACCGGCGCAAGGATTCCGTCCTCGCGATCGGCTCGACGAGCCGGCTCAACGCGACGGTCATCTCCGGCGACGGGTGCACGGCCGTCCGGACCGCTGCCGCCGACACGCTGCGCGCGAAGATCACGGCGGCGACCAAGCGGCATCCGTCATCGTCGTACGCCGTGACCGTGCGGCAGATCGGCGGGCTGGAGGTCGTGTCGGGAGTGACCGGTGCCACCCGCCGCGAGCCGGCCAGCATGATGAAGCTGTTCGTCGCCTGGGCGGCTCTGACCCGGGTGGACAAGAAGCAGGCGTCGCTGTCGACGAAGCTGTCCTCGGGGCTGACCGTGAAGGAGTGCCTGCGAGAGCTCATCTGGATGTCGGACAACTACTGCCACACCGACCTCGTCCACTGGATCGGGATCTCCAACCTGAACAAGCAGATCGCCGCCGGCGGGTACGGCCAGACCTCCTACGGGCGCGTCCTCAAAGGGCAGGACGTCCTCTACGGCGGCAACCGCACGACGTCCAACGACCTCAGCCTGCTGCTGTCGCGGATCGAGAAGAAGCAGCTGCTGAGCGCGTCGAGCAGGGCGCTCATGCTCGACCTCATGCACACGCAGCTGTTCCGCTCCCGCATCCCGAACGGCATCCCCGCCTCCGCCTGGCAGGCGTCCAAGCCCGGCTCCCTCTGGGTGAAGGGCGGCTTGCTCCAGGCGGACACGGCGATCATCCGGGGACCGAAGGGGACCTTCGTGCTCACGGTCATCGGTGACGCCGGATCGTCGAAGGCCGGCATCCGCGACATCGCGCGCACCGTCTACTCGCACGTCAACGGCTCCTTCGGCGCGGCCGCGAACCATTCGGATCTGCACGTGCGGACCACGAAGAACGCGACGTGGCGGAAGAGCGCGGGCGGCGCGGTCGGCGGAACGGTGCCCGTCGGCACACCGCTGCAGGTCTCGGACTCGAAGCGGCACTGGTACAAGATGCACTACCGCGGCGGCTACGCGTGGATCTGGTACTCGTCCGTGCGCAGCAACCTCGCCTACTGACTCACGCGTCGGGGCGCCGGCGAAGCAGCTGGATGACGCACTGCTGCGGGTCGCAGGACGAACGCATGCCGTCCACGGCGAGCGGTCCGCCCGCCTCGCGGAGCGCCCCCTGCATCAGCCCGAGGTGGACCCCGCACAGGGTCTCGCGGTGATCCGCCTGGTCGGCGGCGTGGGCGCACGGAGTGAGATCGATCGTGAGGCCGTCCTCGTCGATCTCCGGATCGAACCCGCCGTCGAGGAGCTGCTCGACGAGCGCATCGAGCTGATGCTGCTCCTCGCCCGTGAGGGTCCCCGCGGTCTCGGGCATGACGCGGCGCATGAGGTCGCCGCGCTCGACCGCGGCCTGCACCTTGCGACGGTGCTCGGGGCTCGACACGCTCGCACCGTCGACCGCGCGGTAGAACACGCGGGGGCGGCCGCGGACGGTGCGATTCTCGACCTCGGTGGCCACGAAGCCGCGCTCGATCAAGCGCTGCAGGTGCTCGCGCACGGTGTTCGGGTGCAGCCCGGTGGCTTTCACGAGCTCGCCGACGGTCTGCTGCGGGGTCGTCTGCAGCAGATGGAGGATCGCCACGCGCGAGGACGTGGAGATCGCGTTGTAGGCCGTCGGGCGCCGGGCCGTCATGGCTCCATTATCGCGGGATGCCCGGTGCTCGGAGGCGGCCCCAGGATGGGATTCCGCCCTTAATCTGGAGGGCATGCGGCACCCCACTCCAGACCCCGTCGGCCCGGGACAGGAGAGCGTCTGGGACTATCCCCGACCCCCTCGCGTCGAGCCGGTCCGCGGGACCGTGACGATCACCCTCGGCGGCGAACGCATCGTCGCCACGAAGGGAGCGCTGCGGGTTCTCGAGACGAGTCATCCGCCCGTCTACTACCTGCCCATCGCCGACTTCGTCCCGGGCGCGTTGACGCGGGCGCCGGGAGCGTCGTTCTGCGAGTTCAAGGGCGCTGCGCGCTACCTCGACGTCCACGGGGGCGGGCGGACCGTGCCCGGCGCGGCGTGGAACTATCCGAACCCCGAGCCCGGCTACGAAGAGCTCGCCGATCGCGTGGCGGTGTACGCGCAGGAGATGGACGAGTGCACGGTCGCCGGCGAGGTCGTCACTCCGCAGCCGGGGCGGTTCTACGGCGGGTGGATCACCGCTCAGGTGGTGGGACCCTTCAAGGGCATCGCGGGGTCGATGGGGTGGTGACCCCTCCCTGAGTGACCCCGGCGGTCAGAGCCCGAGCGACGGCTGCACGTCGGGGGAGTCGCTCTCGCGCGGCTCCTGCCGGACGAGGTCGGCCACGGAGCCCAGGATCTCGTCGGGACGGAACGGGTAGCGCTCGATCTCGGCGCTCTCGCTGATGCCGGTGAGGACGAGCACCGTGTGGAGCCCCGCCTCGATGCCCGCGACGACGTCGGTGTCCATGCGGTCGCCGATCATGCCGGTGTTCTCGGAGTGGGCGCCGATGCGGTTGAGCGCCGAGCGGAACATCATCGGGTTCGGCTTGCCGACGACGTAGGGCTCTTTGCCGGTCGCCTTGGTGATCAGCGCCGAGATCGCGCCGGTCGCGGGCAGGACCCCTTGGGTCGAGGGCCCGGTCGCGTCGGGGTTGGTGGCGATGAACCGCGACCCGGCGCCGATGAACCTGATCGCCTTGGTGATCGCCTCGAACGAGTAGTTCCGCGTCTCGCCGACGACGACGTAGTCGGGGCTCGTCTCGGTCATGATGAAGCCCGCCTCGTGGAGCGCGGTCGTGAGACCTGCTTCGCCGATGACGAAAGCCGTGCCGCCGGGCTTCTGCGAGGCGAGGAAGTCCGCGGTGGCGAGGGCCGACGTCCAGATCGACTCCTCCGGGACCACGAGGCCCGAGGCGCGGAGCCGTGCGCTGAGGTCGCGCGGCGTGAAGATCGAGTTGTTGGTGAGGACGAGGAACGGGGTGCCGTCGTCGCGCCATTGCTCGAGGAGCTCCGCGGCGCCCGGGATCGGCGTGTTCTCGTGGACGAGGACGCCGTCCATGTCGGTCAGCCAGCACTCGATGTCCGCCCGGGTCCGCATGCCTTCACCCTACGCCCGCGGCTCGTTCGGCCCGGGTAGGGGGATGGCGGTCCGGTCCATGGCTCGACTTTGGTTAGGCTGTCCTTACTTAGCTCCAAGGAAAGGCCCCTGCTCACCATGTCCCCACGCTCACGACTGGTCCTCGCCTCCGCGGCCGGGATGATCGCTCTCGCCCTGGCCGGATGCACCGCCGCCACCGCGCCCGAATCGGCGGGCGGATCCGCGGCCCCGGGAACGCGATCCCTCGAGCACGCCCGCGGCACGGCCGACGTGCCCGACCAGCCGGAGCGCGTCGTGACGCTCGAGCCGCTCGAGCTCGACACAGCGGTGGCCATCGGCATCACGCCCGTGGGTGCGGCCGTCGCGGGGAACGTGACGGAACTGCCCTCGTACCTCGGGGTCTCGGACGTCGCTCCCGTCGGGACCGTCCCCGAGCCCGACCTCGAGGCGATCGCGGCCCTGAAGCCCGATCTGATCCTGGGCACAGAGTCGCGGCATTCAGAACTCTACGAGCAGCTGAGCGCCATCGCCCCGACGGTCTTCATCGCCTCGCAGGCCGACCCGTGGCGCGAGAACGCCACGCTCATCGGCGAGGCGCTGGGCCGTGAGGACGAGGTCGCCGGTCTCCTCACCGGTGTCGATGATGAGTGCGCGCGCCTGAAGAGCGAGTACGCGCTCGACGGTCAGACGGTGCAGCTCATCCGCCCGCGCGACGAGACGACGCTCAGCCTCTACGGCCCGGTCTCGTTCGCCGGCAGCCTGCTCGAGTGCGTCGGCTTCACCATCCCCGACCGGGAATGGGAGGACGGCCTTCAGGCGGACCTGTCGCCCGAGAACATCGCGTCGGCGACGGCGGATCACGTCTTCGTGACGGCCGCGGACGTCGACGACCGTTCCGCGATCCCCGCTGCGGTCGCCAGCGCGTTCCCCGATGCGACGCTGGTCGACACCAGTACGTGGGTGTCCGGCGTCGGCCCGAAGGGGGCCGAGGCCGTCCTCGGCGGCATCGAGCGGTACCTCTCCGCGAACCGGTGACCGTCACCACGCGCCCGGGTCGAGGCATCCTCAGCGTCGGTGTCGTCGCGGCGATCCTCGCCGTCGCCGTGATCGCGTCGCTCGCGCTCGGCGCCAACCCGCTCGCCCCGCCGGCGGTGATCGACGCGATCGCCGGCAGGGGGACGAGGGAGACGTCTTTCGTCGTCTGGGACCTGCGGGCGCCGCGCACGGTCGTCGGCCTCATCGCGGGCGCGGCGCTCGGCGCGGCCGGAGCGCTCATGCAGGCGTTCACGCGCAACCCCCTCGCCGATCCCGGGCTCCTCGGGGTCGGTGCGGGGGCGGCGTTCGCCGTCGCGCTCGGCGTGTCCCTGTTCGGATTGTCCGACCCGGGAGAGGTCGTCTGGCCCGCCTTCGCCGGCGCGCTGCTGGTGACCATGGCGGTCTCCGTGATCGGTGCGAGCGGGCCGGGCGGACCGGTTCGCCTCATCCTCGCGGGTGTCGCGCTCGGCGCCGTTCTGTCGGGCATCACGACCGCCATCACGCTGACGGACCCGGAAGCCTTCGACCGGATGCGCGGATGGAACGCGGGGTCCCTGCTCGGAGCAGGGCTGGACGACCTCGGCGCCATCGCCCCTTTCGTCGCCGCGGGTGCCGTCCTCGCGTTCGCGCTCGCCCCCGGACTCAACGCGATGGCGCTCGGCGACGACGTCGCGCGCTCGCAGGGAGTGAACGTCGGCCGCATCCGGATCGGAGTGATCGTGGCGGTCACCCTCCTCGCCGGGGCTGCCACCGCGATCGCGGGGCCGATCTCGTTCGTCGGCCTCATGATCCCGCACGTCGTGCGGTGGATCGTCGGACCCGATCAGCGTGCAGTTCTGCCGCTGTCGCTGCTGGCCGGCCCTGTCGTCGTGCTCGCCGCCGACATCCTCGGCCGCGTCGTGATCGCCCCCGCCGAGGTCCCGGTCGGGGTCGTCGTCGCCTTCGTCGGAGCCCCGCTCCTCATCGCGCTCGCGCGTCGACGGACGGCGAGGGCCCTGTGATGGTCGCGACCGTCGTGGACCGTGCGGGCCGAGTGGGGCGACCGGCTCGGTCCGTCGCCGCCGGGCGGCGGCGCGTGCTCGCGGTGGGGGTCGCGGCATCCGTCGTGCTGGTCGTGCTGGTCACCCTGGGTCTGATCCTCGGGGACTTCCCCGTCCCGCTCGAGCGGATCCCAACGATCCTGGCGGGCGGCGGTGAAGGGATCGAACACACCGTGGTCGTCGACTGGAGGCTGACGCGCGTGATCGCCGCGGTCGGGGTGGGGGCGCTCCTGGGCATCGCGGGTGCGCTGTTCCAGACCGTCACCCGCAATCCGCTCGCGAGTCCCGACATCCTGGGACTTTCGAGCGGTGCCTTCAGCGGCATGCTCCTGACGCTCGTGCTCGTGTCCGCGAGCTGGCAGGCTCTCGTCGCCGGATCGCTGGTCGGCGGGCTCGTGACGGGACTCGTCATCCAGATGCTGGCCTCGCGCGACGGACTGCAGGGCTTTCGGATCGTCGTGGTCGGCATCGGGGTCTCGGCGATGCTGGCGTCGCTGAACACCTGGCTGTTGCTGCAGGTCGAACTCGAGACCGCGATGTTCGCATCGGCGTGGGGTGCCGGATCGCTCAACGGCGTCTCCGCAGGCCCCGTCACCGGGGCGCTCGTGGCCGCTGTGCCGATCGTCGTGGGGTCGTTCTGCCTCGTCCCACGGATGCGACAGCTCGAGTTGGGGGACGATCTCGGCGCGGCCACGGGGGCGCGTCCGCACGCCGTCCGGGCCCTGGCGTTGCTCGCGGGGGTGGGCCTCGTGTCGGCGGCGACCACCGTCGCAGGCCCCGTGGCCTTCGTCGCCCTGGCGGCTCCGCAGATCGCCCGCCGCCTCGCGCGCACGCCGTCGCTGCCGCTCGGACTGTCGGCCCTCCTCGGAGCCGCGGTCCTGCTCGCCTCCGACCTCGTCGCGCAGCACGCGCTGCCGGCGCCCCTCCCCGTCGGCGTCGTCACCGTCTCGGTCGGCGGCCTCTACCTTCTGTCCGTCATCGTCCTGGAGATCCGTCGCCGTGCCTGATCGCCCACCCGCTTCCCTCACCGTCGAGCAGGCCTCCTTCGCCTATGCCGACACCCGCATCGTCGACCAGCTCTCGCTGCAGATCGAACCGGGCTCGTTCACCGTCGTCATCGGCCCGAACGCGTGCGGCAAGTCGACGCTTCTGCGCGGTCTCGCGCGCCTGCTCGCACCAGAGGAAGGGCAGGTCGTCCTCGACGGCCGGTCGATCGCCGGGATCCCCGCCAAGACGCTCGCGCGGCGGATGGGGCTTCTGCCGCAGACCGCCGTCGCGCCCGAGGGGATCACGGTGCGCGACCTCGTCTCGCGGGGTCGGTATCCGCATCGGGGGATGCTGCGACCCTGGTCGCCGACCGATGAGTCGGCCGTCGTCGAGGCGCTCGCCGCGACCGGGACGACCGAGTTGGCGGACCGGCCGGTCGACGCACTGTCGGGCGGGCAGCGCCAGCGGGTGTGGATCGCGATGGTCCTCGCGCAGCAGACCGAGGTGCTGCTTCTCGACGAACCGACCACGTACCTCGACGTCGCGCATCAGGTCGAACTGCTCGAACTCCTTGCGGCCCTCCACGAGCAGGGCCGGACGATCGTCGCCGTCCTGCACGACCTCAACCAGGCGGCGCGCTACGCGACGACCGTCGTCGCCATGCGCGACGGGCGGGTGATCGCCGAAGGGCCGCCTGCCGAGGTCGTCACGAGCGAGAACGTGTCGGCCGTCTTCGGCCTCGCCAACACCGTCATCCCCGATCCCGTCACGGGAGGGCCGCTCGTCGTCCCGCTCCGTGCGCCCCACGTCACGGAGGTCCGACCATGACCGCAGTCCTCGAGCGCCCTTGGGCGTACAGCGCCTTCGAGGTGGAGGTCGCCGCGACCGTGCGGCTGAGCATGAGGTTCATCCGGATCACGCTGCGCGGCGACGCACTGCGGAACTTCGCGGAGTGGGGTCTCGATCAGCGCATCAAGCTCGTCCTGCCGCTCCCCGGTGGCGGCCTCGCCGACTTCGGCCTGCTCGACGAGCCGACGCCCCACCCCTCCGATTGGTACACGCGGTGGAAGGAGCTCGACGAGACCGAGCGGAACGTGCTCCGGACGTACACCCCCGCCGCGATCCGAGCAGACGACGGCGAGATCGACGTCGACGTGTACCTGCACACCCCGGCAGGGCCGGCGTCTGCGTGGGCTGCGTCTGCTCGCCCCGGCGACCGCCTCGTCGTGACCGGACCCGACCGCCGCATGGGGTGGACGGGGTACGGCCTGCACTGGCATCCGGGTTCGGCACGTCGGGTGCTGCTCGTCGCGGACGAGACCGCGTACCCCGCGGCGCGCAACATCGTGTCGGCGTTGCCCGACGGTGTCGTCGCCGACGTGATGGTGGATGCCGCGGCTCCGGCGGAAGACCTGCTGTCACCGCACGTCGCCGCGCCTCACCGCGCTCAGCGCATCGACCGCGACGATGCCGGGGGTCTCGAGCGTGCCGTCGCGGCGTGGGCGGATGCCACGGTGGATCTGCCGAGCGGCGAGGTCTACGTCTGGCTGGCCGGCGAGTCCGGCACGGTCACCTCCCTCCGGCGCCTGCTCACCGGCCGCCTCGGTGTGCCGAAGGATCGGGTGTCGTTCCTCGGCTACTGGCGCGAGGGCGGCCCGCTCGTCGGCTGAGCGGGGGAGGGGTGGACGCTGTGTCGCGGGTGCTCGCCGTGTAGCGGCATCCGCCCATGGCTAGTCTGGGCACGTGAAGCTGCCGATGCGTGTGATGCTGTCGGCGGTCATCGCCCTCGTGGTCATGACGTCGATCGGGATCGCGCTCCTGGTGCAGGGCGACGAGTCGAACGGACGATCCACGATCGCCGTCGGTGTCATCGTCGCTGCGGTCATCGCCACGTCGCTGATCTATCGAGTCGAGCGGTGGAGCCTGGTGCGTCAATCGGCGGTCCACTTCGCCCTCATGACGGTCACCGTCCTGCCGGCGCTGTTCCTGAGCGGATGGTTCCCACTCGAGGACGTCTGGGGTTATCTCGCGGTCGTCGGGGTGTTCCTCGGGGCCGGTGCCGTTCTATGGGGCGTCCTCTACGTCGTCTTCGGCAAACTCGCGCGCTCCACGGCCGGAGCGGCGGACGCGTAATCGTCCGTGTGCGGGCTCACCGACGGTCGCCTGACGGCTGGACGCTTCGCAGGCGAACAGGTCCGCTCATGAGCCTCACCCTGGCGAGGGCCTCTCAGGCGGTGGCGACCGCGTTCGTCGGAACCCAGCCCAGCGACGGAGCCACGTGGCGTGCGAACGACTCGACGAGGCGCAGGTTGAAGGCGACACCCAACTGGCTGGGGATGGTCAGCATGAGGGTGTCGGCCTCTCGCACTGCGGCGTCGTGCTGCAGTTGCTCGACGAGTTCGTCGGGCGTGCCGGCGTACGTCTTGCCGAACGTCGAGCGCATCCCATCGATGATGCCGATCTGGTCACCGTCCGAGCGTCCGCCGAAGTACATGGCGTCCTCCGCCGTGGTGATCGGGAAGATGCTGCGGCTCACCGAGACCCGAGGCGTACCGGCGTGACCGGCCTCGCGCCACGACGTGCGGAAGGCGTCGATCTGCTCTGCCTGCAGGATGTCGAACGGCCGCCCGTCCGCCGACGTGAGGAGAGTCGAGGACATCAGATTGACGCCCATCCGACCCGCCCACTCGGCCGAGTCGCGGTTGCCCGCTCCCCACCACACCCGCGAGCGCAGCCCGGGGGAGTGCGGCTCGATCCGCTGCAGCCCCTGTCCGCCGCCGAACGGGCTGTGCGGGTCGCTCTCGGCGAGACCCTCCCCGTCGATCGCGCGCAGGAACAGGTCGAAGTGCTCACGAGCGAGGTCGGCGCCGCGGGGGTCTTCCGAACCGGTGTAGCCGAACGTCTCGTAACCGCGGACGACGCTCTCGGGTGAGCCGCGGCTCACGCCGAGCGCCAGTCGCCCGTCGCTGATGAGGTCGACGGCCGCCGCCTCTTCGGCGAGGTACAGCGGGTTCTCGTAGCGCATGTCGATGACGCCGGTCCCGACCTCGATGTGCGAGGTCCGTGCGGCGATCGCGGCGAGCAGCGGCATGGGGGACGCCTGCTGGCGCGCGAAGTGGTGGACGCGGAAATAGGCGCCGTTGACACCCAGCTCGTCCATGCCCTGCGCGAGGTCGATCGCCTGCTTCAGCGAATCGCCGGCGGTGAGTTCGCGACCCCCGCCGAGGGGACCGTAATGGCCGAAGGACAGCGTTCCGAAGCTCTGCATACCGAAAACAACGCGAAGGCCGCGGCATCCATTCCAATGAATATGGATGCCGCGGCCGCGATAGCGTCGGACGAGGGTCAGCTCGCGGGGGCGATGGCGCGCAGTGCGTCGACCCACGATGTGGCGGGACGCCCGATGAGGTCGGTGAGGGCCGAGTCCGTGACGTCGAGGTCGCCGCGCGCGATGCCGGTGTCGAGCGCCACGACGAACCCGACCGTGCCCTCATCGAGGCCGAAGGACGACAGGCGGGCAGCCAGCTCCTCGGCGGTGGCCGGCGCGTAGACGACCTCGCGACCGAGCACCTCGCTCATCGCCGCGGCGATGTCGGAGTAGGTCGCCCGGGGGCCGGCCAGTTCGTAGGTGCGCCCGATGTGGGCATCGTCGAGCATGACCGCGGCGGCGGCTTCGGCGAAGTCGATCCGCGCGGCAGCCGAGATGGCGGCGTCGCCGACCGCGGCGGAGAGAACTCCGGTCTGCGCAGCGGTGGCGAGGTCGCCGGCCGAGTTCTCGATGTACCAGTTGTTGCGCAGGAGCACGGCGGGGATGCCGCTGGCCGCGATGGCCTCTTCGGTCGCCTTGTGGTCGGGAGCGAGGACGAGCTCGCTCGTGTCGGCGTGCGAGACGCTCGTGTAGGCCAGCTTCTTCACGCCGGCGCGCGCGGCCGCCTCGATGACGTTGACGTGGCCGGCCAGGCGTGCGCCCGGGTCGGAGCCCGAGATCAGGAGAACGCTGTCGACGCCCTCGAGAGCAGTGTCGATCAACTCGGGCACGGTGTAGTCCAGCGGGACGACGCGGACGCCCTTGTCGGCGAGGTCGGCGGCCTTCGCCACGGTGCGTGCGCCGGCGACGATGCTGTCGGGCGAGGCGCCGCGGGCGAGGAGGGCGTCGATGACGAGGTGGCCGAGCTGTCCGCTGGCGGCGGTGACGAGGATGGTCATGGCGAGTCCTTTCGGTGATCGGGCGAGATGCGCGACACCGGAGAGAACCCGCGAAGCGACGCTAAACATTCCAGAAGGAAGGTACCCACTTTTTGGTAAGCTGCTGACATGTCCGTCAGTTATGCGCAGTTGCAGCAGGAGTCGCCGGGAATCTTCACGGAGGCCTGCCCCTCGCGGACCGTTCTGGATCACGTCATGAGCAAGTGGGGCGTGCTCGTCCTCCTCTCCCTCACGGACGGCACGCGCCGATGGGGCGAATTGCGGCGCAGCGTCGACGGCATCAGCGAGAAGATGCTCGCGACCACTCTCCGGACTCTCGCCGCCGACGGCATCGTCGAGCGGACGTCGTACCCGGAGGTCCCGCCGCGGGTCGAATACTCCCTGACGCCGCGCGGTGTCGAGCTGATGGAGCGTGTCATGCCCCTCATGAGCTGGATCCAGGCCAACGCTGACGACATCGTCGCGCGCTGACATATGCTCGCGGACCCGCCCCCGGGCATCCGTCATCGTGTCAGGATCGTGACCATGACTGTTCTCGGTACGAGCGACCTGACCGTGTTCCCTCTGTCCTTCGGCGGCAACGTCTTCGGATGGACGGCGGACCGCGACACCTCCTTCGCCGTCCTCGACGCCTTCGCCGCTGCCGGCGGCGACTTCGTCGACACGGCGGACGTCTACAGCGCCTGGGCGCCGGGCAACTCCGGCGGCGAGAGCGAGACGATCCTCGGCGAGTGGATCGCCGCGCGACGACCCTCCGGCGTCGTAATCGCCACGAAGGTCTCGAAGCACCCCGAGTTCCCCGGTCTGTCAGCGGCCAACGTGCGGGCCGGAGCCGAGGCGTCGCTCACGCGGCTCGGCGTCGACACGATCGACGTCTACTACGCCCACGCAGAGGACGACGAGACCCCGCTGGAAGAGACCGTGGCCGCGTTCGGCGCGCTCGTCTCCGACGGCCTCATCCGCTACCCGGCGATCTCGAACTTCTCCGCCGACAACACCCGTGAGTGGGTGCGCCTGGCCCGCGAACAGGGCGTCGCGGAGCCGATCGTCACCCAGCCCCGGTACAACCTCGTCGATCGCGCGATCGAGCGCGACGTGAAGCCCGCCGCCGAGGAGCTCGGACTCACGGTCGTCCCGTACTCGGCCCTGGCCAGCGGGTTCCTCACGGGCAAGTACCGCTCCACCGACGCGTCGGGTCAGTCCTCGCCGCGTGCCGGATCGGCCGCGGCCTACGCGACCCCCGAGGGACTCGCCGTGCTCTCGGCGCTCGACGACGTCGCAGCGGCGCACGATGTGGCCCCGGCATCCGTCGCCCTCGCCTGGCTGCGCGCCAAGGGCACCGTCCCCATCGCGTCGGCGTCGCGGGTCGACCAGGTCGACGCTCTCATCGCCGGCGCGACGATCGACCTCGCCGCCGACGAGGTCGCCGCCCTCGACGCGGCTTCCGCCCCGTTCGTCGGCTGAGTTCCGAAGGACGGATGCCGCCCCGCGATTACCCTGGTGGGGTGGCATCCGTCCTGAACATCTCCGCCTACCTCTTCACGCACATCGCCGACCCCGCGTCGCTGCGTCCTGTGCTGAAGGAGCGCACGGAGGCTCGGGGACTCCGCGGCACGATCCTCCTCGCGGAGGAGGGCATCAACCTCTTCCTGGCAGGACCGGCCGAGGAGGTCCACGGATTCGTCGACGAGCTCCGCGAGGACGAGCGCTTCGCCGCGCTCACGACGAAGGAGAGCTGGTCGGACGAGCAGCCGTTCCGCAAGATGCTCGTCAAGCACAAGCGCGAGATCATCCGGATGGATCGTCCCGCGATCCGACCCGAAGCCGGTCGAGCCCCCGCCGTGGACCCGACGACGCTCCGACGCTGGCTCGACGCGGGGGTCGACGACGACGGGCGCGAAGTCGTTCTGCTCGATACCCGTAACGCGTTCGAGGTCGACCACGGCACCTTCTCGGGCGCGCTCGACTGGCGGATCGAGAAGTTCACCGAGTTTCCCGAGGCCGCCTCGACCCACCGCGATGAGCTCGTCGGCAAGACCGTCGTCAGCTTCTGCACCGGCGGCATCCGGTGCGAGAAGGCTGCGCTCGTCCTCCGCGAGGACGGGATCGACGCCCGCCAGCTCGAGGGCGGCATCCTCGGCTACTTCGAGCACGTCGGCGCCGACGGGTTCGAGGGCGACTGCTTCGTCTTCGACGAGCGCCGCACCGTCGACGCGTCGCTGCAGCCCACGGGCTGACCCGCGTCGGAGGTCGGGGCTAGCCTCATCCCATGCACCGGCTCACGAGGGACGAGGCCCGCCGCATCGCGGTGCGCGCGCAGCTGCTCGACGCCGAGCGGCCCGGCGACGTCGTCGAGGTCGCCGAGCAGATCGCCGCGATCAAGATCGACCCGACGGCCGTCATCGCCCCCAGCGAGCAGTCGATCTGCTGGTCGCGCATCGGCTGGGCGTACGAGCCGGGACAGCTGTCCAAAGCCGTGGAGACGGACCGCCTGCTGTTCGAGTACGACGGGCACTTCCGCCCGGCATCCCTCCTCCCCGCGCTCCGGGCGATCATGCCGACACGCAGGCTGGGCGGCGCGACGCGACAGTACCTCGATGCGAACGCCGACTTCCGTGCCGAGATCCTGCGGCGCCTCGACCGCGACGGCCCGCTGCAGGCGTCGGAGATCCCCGACACGAGCGCGGTCCAGGCGAAGAACGAGAGCGGCTGGTACGGGGCGAATCAGGTGCCTCGGATGCTGGAACTCCTGTCGTACCTCGGCGACGTCGCGATCAGCGGGCGAGTCGGACGCCAGCGGGTGTGGGACCTGCCCGAGCGGGTCTATGCGGGGACGGATGCCGCGATGAGCCCCACCGACGCCGAAGAGGTGCTCGCGGGCCGCCGCCTGCAGGCGCTCGGCATCGCACGGCAGAAATCGTCCTGGTCGGGCGTCGGCACGGCCGGTGACGAGGCCGAGGTGGAGGGGAGCTCATGGCGCTGGCGCGTCGACCCCGAAGCGATCGCGGCGCTCGACGACGATCCCGGAGGCCGTGCGGCGATCCTCAACCCGTACGACCGGATGCTCTTCGACCGGCCGCGGCTGACCGAACTATTCGACTTCACCTTCGTCCTCGAGCAGTTCAAGCCGAAGCACCAGCGGGTCTACGGCTACTTCGCGCATCCGATCCTCGTCGGCGATCGTTTCGTCGGCCTCCTCGACGGGGCGCTCGACAAGAAGAAGGAGACCCTCGTGGTCGCCGCCGTCCACGAGCTCGCCCCGATCGATGAGGACGAGCGCGAGATGGTGCACGCCGAGATCCGGGACCTCGGCGAGTGGCTCGGGGTCCCGGTCCGCGGGCTGGAGTGATCCGGGTCAGCGCGCCAGACGCAGCGTGACGAGCTGGAACGGCGACAGGTCGAGCCGGACGGTCCCCGATGACGCGCGGAGCGCGGTCGGTTCGATCCCGCGCTCGAGCAGGTCGGTCTGCGTGACCGTCGAGGTCTCGAAGCCCGCCGTCAGCTGCGCCGACCGTGCCGAGCCGAGCGCTTCGTAAAGACGCACGATGACGTCTCCGGAGCCGTCGTCCGCCAGCTTGACCGCCTCGACGATCACACCGGGGTCGTCGACCGTGAGCAGCGGCGCGACCTCGCCCGCACCCTGCACCGCGAAGGGAGGCAGGTTGAGGCGGAGGCCCTCGCCGATCGCACCCGCAACGGTCGCGGCGGGCAGGACGGAGAGTCGGAACTCGTGCGCGCCCTGGTCTGCCTCGGGGTCGGGGAACAGGGGCGCGCGCACGAGTGTCACGCGCGCGACCGTCCGGGCTCCGCCGTCGGGGCCGGGTGCGCGCTGCACGTCGTGGCCGTACGAGGAGTCGTTCGCCACCGCGACGCCGTAGTCGCCCTCGACGACGCGGATCCACCGGTGCGCCACGGTCTCGAACTTCGCGGCATCCCACGTCGTGTTCGCGTGGACGGGGCGCGAGAGGTGACCGAACTGGATCTCGGACTCCGTGCGTTCGCCGCGCACCCGCAGCGGGAAGGCGATCTTGAGCATCTTCTGCCGCTCCCGCCACTCGAGGCGCAGGGCGACCTCGAGGGCGCCCGAGAACGGGTCGACGCGGTAGCGCTGCTCGAGTTCCGACGCGCCGAAGCGCCGCCGCACGACGAGGTCCGCACCGTCGACGACCACCTCATCCGCATCCGTGAGGGTCGTCCCGAGGGCGCCGTCCTCGGCGTCGATGTTCCAGGCGTCCCATTCGCGAGGGGTGTCGCGGAACAGCTGCAGCACGCCGCCCGGGAAGGCCGGGTCGATGAGCTCGCGGCCCGTCGTGAGGTCGACCGCGCCCACGACGAGCCCCCGCGCGTCGATCGCCCAGTGGAACCGCTCGTGCCGGAACGCCCACCCGTCACCGTCAGGCTCCGGGACCACGGGCAGGACGGATGCCTCGTCCGCGACCGCGAGCGCCGGCGCGCCCGCCAGCGACATCGGCGCCGCGTTCGCGGTCAGCTGCCGATCGCCCTCGCCGGTCAGCGAGCGCAGGGCGGTGTTGATGATCTCCTGCAGCTCCGCCGCGACGCGTGCGTAGGTCGCCTCGGCCTCCTGGTGCACCCAGGCGATCGACGTGCCGGGCAGGATGTCGTGGAACTGGTGCAGGAGGACCGTCTGCCACAGCGAGCGCAGGCGCTCGGCGGGGTAGGCGGCTCCGGTGCGGACGGTGTCGAGTGTCGCCCACAGCTCTGCCGCGCGGAGCAGGTGCTCGCTGCGGCGGTTGCCCCGCTTGGTGCGCGCCTGGGCGCTGTAGGTGCCCCGGTGGTATTCGAGGTACAGCTCGCCCGACCACACCGGCGGGTCGCTGTACTCGGCCTCGGCCTCGGAGAAGAACTGCGACGGTGATCCGAGGTGCACGCGCGGCGACCCCTCGAGGTCGGCCGTACGGCGCGCGGCGGCGATCATCTCGCGGGTGGGCCCGCCACCGCCGTCGCCCCACCCGAACGGGACGAGGGAGTGCGAGGCATCCGCCTTCTCGGCGAACTGGCGTTCGGCGAGGGCGAGTTCCGCGGCCGACAGCTCGGAGTTGTACGTGTCGACCGGAGGGAAATGTGTGAACACGCGGGTCCCGTCGATGCCTTCCCAGAGGAAGGTGTGGTGCGGCATCCGGTTGGTCTCGTTCCACGAGATCTTCTGCGTGAGGAACCACCGCGACCCGGCGGCCCGGATGATCTGGGGGAGTGCCGCGGAGTAGCCGAACGAGTCCGGCAGCCACACCTCGAGCGGCTCGACGCCGAACTCCTCGAGGAAGAACCGCTTGCCTTCGACGAACTGGCGGGCGAGGGCTTCGGAGCCCGGCATGTTCGTGTCGGATTCGACCCACATGCCCCCGACCGGGGCGAAGCGTCCGGCGGCGACGGCATCCTTCATCCGTCCGAACAGCTCGGGGTAGTGCTCCTTCATCCAGGCGTACTGCTGGGCGGACGACGCGGCGAAGACGAAGTCGTCCTCGGTGCGGATGAGGTCGAGGACGTTCGAGAAGGTGCGGGCGACCTTGCGCACCGTCTCGCGGATGGGCCAGAGCCAGGCCGAGTCGATGTGCGCGTGACCGACCGCGGTCAGCTGATGCGACGAGGCGGATGCCGGGGCCGCGAGCACCGCGCGCAGCTCGGCCCGCCCCGCCTCGGCGGTGCCCGTGACGTCGTCGGGGTCGACGGCGTCGACGGCGCGGCCGAGGGCGGCGAGGACACGGGCGTGACGCGTGCGGTTCGGCTCGAGCTGGTCGACGAGACCGCGGAGCGTCCAGATGTCCTGCTGCAGCTCCCACACGGTCTCATCGAGAAGGCCGAGCTCCAGCCGACGCAGCCGGTAGATGGGCTCGTCTCCCGCGGTCCGCCGGTCGCCGAGCGGGGTGGCCGCGAACGTGAAGGTGCCGGCGACGCTGGGGTTGCCGGCGGCCTCGATCCAGAGGTCGATCTCGTCGCCCTCGACGGGGACCGAGGCGTTCCGCGGCTCGATGGCCTTGACGATCGAGCCGTCCGGGCGGAAGACGAGCGCCTCGGCCTGGAAGCCGGGACCGGACGCGTCGAAGCCGAGGTCGACGACGAGTTCGGGATGCGTCCCGCTCGTCCCCCGCCAGGACGCCGGGACGCTCCCGGTGACGTGGAACCACACCGTGCCCCACGGACGTCCCCACGCCACGCCCACCGACACCGGATCGTAGGTCTGCCGGATCGCCTCGGCGAACGGGACGGGCTCGCCCGGCACCTCCCACGCGGTGATCGTGAGCGGAGCGGTCTCGCGGTAGAGGGCGGGCGGCAGGCGGTCGCCGGCGAGTCGGTCGATGCGCTGCAGGGCCAGGCGGTCGTTGCGGTGCATGGGGTTCCTTCGGGAGAGAGGCGGCGGGAGGAGGGGCTGTGCTGGTCAGCCCTTGACGGCACCCGAGAGCGCGAACGACCCCCCGAGACCGCGGGTGACGATCAGGTAGAGGCCGAGGACGGGGACCGAGTACAGAAGCGAGTAGGCGGCCAGACGGCCGTAGGCGACGGCGCCGTACTGCCCGAAGAAGGCGTAGATCGACACGGCGGCGGGTTGCCAGTCGGGGGTCAGGAGCAGCACGAAGGGGACGAAGAAGTTGCCCCACGCCTGCAGGAAGACGAACACGAAGACGACGCTGAGAGCGGGCCGCATGAGGGGGACGACGACCGTGAACAGGGCCCGCATCGCGCTGGCGCCGTCGACCCAGGCGGCCTCCTCCAAGCTGACCGGGACGGAGTCCATGAAGTTCTTCGTCATCCACAGCGCCATCGGCAGTGCGCTGGCCGCGAGGAAGAGCGTCACCGCCCACGGTTGGTTGATCAGGCGCAGCTGCACGAACAGGCTGTAGACCGGCACCATGATCGCCGTGATCGGCAGGCAGCTCGCGAAGAGCACCGAGTAGAGGAACGGCCCGTTGAAGCGGGACCGGTAGCGCGACAGCGGATAGGCGGCGAGGACGGCCGTCACGACGGTCACGACGGCTGCTCCCGTCGACAGCAGCAGGCTGTTGACGAGAGGGCGCAGCGTGAGTTCCGGCGTCAGGACGTCGGTGAAGTTGTCGAGCGTCGGTTGTGCCGGCCAGGCGACCCGGTAGGTCGCCGCGGAGTCGATCGAAGCCAGGATGACCCACGCGAGAGGCGCGGCGAACAGCAGGCCGATGACGATGAGGACGAGGTTCGCCCAGAACCGGGTGGCACGACGGCGCGGCGAGGCCACGCTCGGCGCCCGCCGCGGTCGGCGCGTCGCGGTCGCGGCGCTCACCCGACGCCGCCCCGTCGACGGAGCGAGACGACGTACGCGAGCGAGAACACCGCGCCGAGGGCCAGCATGACGATCGCGATCGCATTGCCGTAGCCGATGTCGCCGAACGAGAACGCCTGGGAGTAGGCGAACACCGGCAGCGTAGACGACAGGTCGCCGGGGCCGCCCTTGGTCATCACCCAGATGAGGGTGAACACCGACAGGGTCTGCAGGGTCGTCAGGAGCAGGTTCGTGAAGATCGTGCCCGAGATCATGGGGAGGGTGATGAACCGGAGTCGCTTCCAGGTGCCGGCGCCGTCGATCATGGCCGACTCGGTCACCTCGGGCGGCACGTCGTCGAGGGCCGCGCGGTAGATCATCATCGAGAACGCCGTGCCGCGCCAGGTGTTGGCCAGGATGATGGCGAGCAGCGGCAGCGAGTACAGCCAGTTCGGGCCCTGGATGCCGACGAGCGACAGCACTCCGTTGAGCGTGCCGTCGGCCGAGAGGAACGCGTAGCTGACGAATGCCGCGACGATCTCGGGCAGGACCCAGGCGGTCACGACGACCACACCGACGGTGCCGGCGACGGCCCGGCTCCCGGCGCGGAAGAGGACGGCGAGCAGCATCCCGAGGACGTTCTGTCCGATGATCGCCGACCCCACGACGAACACGACGGTCAGCAGGACCGACAGGGGCAGGACCGGATCGGCGAACAGACGCGTGAAGTTGTCGAGGCCGACGAACTCCGGTTTCGCCGCGCTCACCCCGGTGAGGGCGCGATCGGTCAGAGAGCCCGCCACGGCCCACACGATCGGACCGGCCAGGAAGACCAGGAGCAGGCCGACGGCGGGCAGCAGGGGAACGGCTCGTGCCGGTGTCGCACGCGACCCGACCCGCGTGCGCGCGCGCCGGCGGGCGGGCACGGCCGGGTCGGGGGGCGGTGCGAGGGTCGTCGTCATACGCTCACCCGGTGACGACTCCGTCGTCGCCGGCGATCTTGCGGACGGCGTCGTCGTATGCGGCGGCTGCCTCGGCGGGGGACTGCTGTCCGGTGATGACGGCTTCCGTGGCCTCCTGGGCTGCGACGGAGATTTGCGGGTAGTCGCTGTTGGCGGGGCGGAAGTGGGTGACCGAGACGGCATCCGTCACCGCCTTCACGAACGGATTCGCCTCGAGGTACTCCGGGTCCGCGGCCACGTCCTTTCGGACGGCGATCTGGGAGTTGTTGACGGCGTACCAGAGCGCGTTCTTCTTGTTGACGACCGTCGTCATGAACTCGAACGCGAGGTCGGGGACGTCGGTCTGGGCCGAGGCCGCGAGCGTCCACCCGCCCGACATGCTCACGCCTCCCGGCTCCTGACCGTCCTGTGTCGGGAACAGCGCGACGCCCATCTTGTCGGCGTATTCGGGCCACGCGAAGTCGCCGCCCTCCGCCCAGAACGACGGCGTGTACGAGCCTTCGACCGTCGCGCCGAGGGTCGCCTTAGGGAACATGTCTCCGAAGACCGACTGCCACACGTTGGGGTCGAGCGCCTTGTCGGGGCTGACGGCGTAGCCCTCGTCGTAGAGGGTCTGCAGGAAGGTCAGCGAGTCGACGAAGCCCTGCGAGCCGACGACCCACTTGCCGGACTCGTCATCGTAGAGGCCGGTCCCGTCGCCAGTGCCGTAGAGCAGCTCGTAGAAGCTCTGCATGACGGTGCCTTCGCCCGTGCCGGTTCCGGCGTACATGTTGAAGGGCACCGCGTCGGGCTGGCTCTTCTTGATCTGCGCCGCGGCGGCGAGGATGTCGTCCCAGCTCTCGGGCTGCCATGGCAACGCGATGCCGGCCTTCGAGAGGACGTCCTTGTTGTACCAGATCACGCGGGTGTCGGTGCCCAGGGGCAGCGCATAGACCTTGCCGTCGGCGCCCTCGCCGGCAGTGCGGGCGTTCTCGTCGAACTGCTCCCAGTCCTTCCACGCGCCGACCTTGTCGTCGAGGTCCAGCAGGTAGCCCGCTTCGATGTCGCTGCGGACCGAGAAGGAGTCCTCGTAGAACACATCCGGTGCCGTGTTGGGGGAGGCGAGCGAGAGCTGCAGACGTGTCTTGTAGTCGTCGTCGCTCGCGGTGATCGGCTCGAGGTCGACGGTGATCCCGTCGTGGGATGCCTCGAACTCCTTCTTCGCCGTCTTCATGAGGGTGTCCATCGCGGTGAACGCGTTCGTCTTCACGTACACGACCGTCACGGTGTCGCCCTCGGATCCGCCGGGATCCGCGGAACACCCCCCGAGAACGAGGACGGCAGCGGCTGCTGCGGCGATGGACGTGATGGCGGTGCGAATTCTCACGGGGCCCCCTTGCTGACCATGACGCCCGTACCCGATGTCCGGACCCCGTAAGTCAAATGGCTGGAATTACGTGAGTCAAGGCGCACCGGAGACCGTGACGTGATTGGGATCACGCCGACGGAACCAGCAGCGACGTCGTCCGCGGGGTGAGCGCCTCGTCGAGGATCAGGCAGGCCGCTCCGATCGCTCCGACGTCCGATCCCAGGACGGTTCCGGACACCGTCACGGGGTGCACGCCCCGGGCCGCACGCAGCTCGTCGAGCCGGGCCGGGATCGTGTCGGTGAACATCTGGCCGACGCGGTCCCAGAGCGGTCCGCCCATCACGATCCGGTCGACGTCGAGCAGGTTCGACACCACGGCCAATGCCCGCGCCACATGCTCGCTGCACCGGCGCAAGAGCTCGTCGGCACCCTGGTCGCCCGCCTCTGCCAGCGCCACGAGTCGGGTCATCGCGGCGTCCACCCCGGTCGGGTGGTCGTCGGGGCGCTCGGCGGGGATGACTCCGCGTCGCTCGGCCTCTTCGATCAGGGGAAGCGGTGCGCAGCTGACGGCGATGCAGCCGCGCAGTCCGCACGCGCACGGAAGGCCGTCCGGGTCGACGACGATGTGGCCGATCTCGCCCGCGTTGCCCGACCCGCCGCGGACGACCTCGTCGCCGATGACGAGGCCGACGCCGAGACCGGTGCCAAGGTAGAGGAACGCGAAGTTCTGCGCGCCGTCGGCCTCGTCCGTCCACTTCTCGGCCACCGCGGCGGCGGTGACGTCCTTCTCGAGCACGACGGGAAGGCCCGTCGCCTCGGCGATCGCGTCGCGCAGGGGCACGCGGTGCCACCCCGCCAGGTTGGGCGGATCCAGCACGATGCCGCGGTGCACGTCGATGGGACCGGGGGCGGCGATGCCGAGGCCGACGATGCGAGTGCGGTCGATGCCCGATTCGGTGAGGACCATCTCGATGTCCTGGATGAGCACGTCGACGGTGTCGGAGGGGTCCTGCGCCGTCGGGGTCGCTCGCGCGTGGCGGCTGACGACGTCGCCGTCGATCCCGAGGACGACGACGGTGATCAGACCGGGATCGAGGTGCACGCCGATCGCGTAGCGGCTGCTGCCGACCAGGCGCAGGGTCGTGCGCGGCTTGCCCCGGCCGGAGCTGGTGCGCCCCGCCTCTTCCACGATCCCCGCGTCGAGGAGTCGCTGCACGATGTTCGAGACGGTCTGCGCGGACAGGCCGGTGGTGTCGGCCAGCTCGACACGGCTGTGGCCGTGCGAACGACGGATCTGGTCCAGCACGACCGCTTCGTTGTAACCACCGACGCTGGGTTGATTTGCGCCGCGTCTGGCCATGGGTGAACCTGCTTTGCTCCGAGGGGCGGTTGATCGAGCGTAGCGCGCCCCGCGGCGACCGGCGATCCCCTGCCGGGCCCGCTACATTCGTGGCATGTCCTCGCCCTCACCTCTGGCCGCCCGCACCCTCGAAGACGGCGCTGTGCTGCGCGTCGCGCGGCCCGGCGACGAAGCCGGCATCCTGGCCGCGATCCACGCCCTCGCGGCCTATGAGCGGGAGCCGGATGCCGTCCGCACGACGGTCGGCGACCTCACCTCCGCGCTGTTCGGCGACGACCCGAAGGCGTTCGCCCACGTGATCGAGCGGGACGGCGGCATCCGGGCGATCGCGGTGTGGTTCCTCACCTTCTCGACCTGGACGGGACGCCACGGGATCTGGCTCGAGGACCTGTTCGTCGACGAGACCGATCGCGGGCGCGGGTACGGCACGGCGCTCCTGGGTTCGCTGGCGGCCGTCGCCCTCGAGCGCGGCTACCCGCGGCTCGAATGGACGGTGCTCGACTGGAACGCGCCGGCCGTCGGCTTCTATCGCTCGATCGGTGCCGAGGGCATGGAGGAGTGGACGACGCAGCGGATGGCCGGCGACGCGCTCGCCGCGCTCGCGCGGCGCTGACGGGTCAGGACAGCGGCGAGATCGTCACCGGGTCGCCCAGCCCTGACAGCTTCTGCGTGATCGTCGCGGTGCGTCCGAGGAACCCTGTGGTGGATTCGGCGGCCACGGGCAGTCCTTCGGTCGTGATCCAGAGGGTGTAGGACTCGACCGGGATGTCGTACCACGTGTACGGTGCCGCGCTCACGAGCCGGTAGGCCTCGACGGTGCCGTCGGGCGTCTCGACGTCCTCGGGCTCGGGGGAGACCTGCCACGTCTCGCCGGCGCCGATCAGATCGCCCATGAAGCCGGGGTCGGAGAATACGCGGTAGATCTCCGCCGTCGACCCGGCCTCCTGCTGTGACGCATCCGCCGAGTCCACGTCGGCGACGACCGGTCCGTCCCCGTCGTCGAGGAGCATCGCGCCGTCGACGAAGCTGATGGATGCCGGGCCGGCACCGCTCTCCAGCTCGCCCCGGAACTCGAACATCGGGTCGTAGTGGTAGACGATCTTCCCGGCCAGTTCGTCGCCCGAGATCGTCAGCGTGCCGCTGTCGTAGCGGACGAGGACCGCCTGGATGCAGGGGCCGAGGTCTCCGCCGGTGACGGTGGTCGCGGTGAGATCGAGGGTCTCGCATTCGACCGGCTTCTCGACGACCGGCGCAGCCGCTGTGGGGGTCGACGAGGGCGTGCCGGGTTCCGTGGGGGTGGTCGTCGCCGTCGACGGCGGATCGGTGGGGCCCGGTTCGGCGGGCCCGGTACATCCCGTCAGGGCGAGGACCGCCGCCACGGCCGCGATGGACAGGGGCAGGACGGGAGTGCGCACGGGAGCTCCTTGCGTCGACGTGGCGGGAGTCGTCGTCGAGCCTACTCGGGCCGTCTATCGAATCGGACGCCACCGGCGCAAGCCCCTGGGGCGGCATCCGGAACGCCGCCGATCATGGACGGCACATCGCGACGAGAGGAGAATCGTGGCCAGCATCATCGAAACGGTCGATGTCAGTGTGCCGGTGTCGACCGCGTACAACCAGTGGACCCAGTTCGAGTCCTTCCCCCACTTCCTCAGCTACGTCCAGTCGATCACGCAGATCGACGACACGACGAACCGCTGGAATGTGAAGATCGGCGGCGTGGAGCGTGAGTTCACCGCGCACATCACGGAGCAGCATCCGGATGAGCGCGTCGCGTGGAAGAGCGTCGACGAGGATCACGCCGGCGTCGTGACCTTCCACCGCCTGAGCGACACGGAGACGCGCGTCACGGTGCAGCTCGACTGGAAGCCCGAGGGCTTCGTCGAGACCGTCGGCGCCGCCATCGGCGTCGACGACCACGCGGTCAAGAAGGACCTGCAGAAGTTCAAGGAATTCATCGAATCCCGCGGCGCTGAAACCGGTGCCTGGAGAGGCGACGTGGGCTGAGCGGTCGGCGCGTCCGACTGCTCGCGACGGCCCGGTGGTGCATTCCACCGGGCCGTCGTGGCACGGTGGGAACATGACCACTCTCTCCCTCGAAGGCCGCGCTCGCCGCCTTCGCGACCTGCACGCCGCCCCCGAGATCCTCCGCGTCATCAACGTGTGGGACGTCATCTCGGCGAAGGCCGTGCTCGCTCTGCCCGAGACACGAGCGATCGCGACCGCGGGCCACTCGATCGCGGCATCCTTCGGCTACGACGACGGCACGATCCCCCTCGAGACGACGCTCGACATGGTGGGCCGGATCGTCGAGGCCGCCGGCGACGTCCCCGTGTCGGCCGACCTCGACGACGGGTATGAGGACACCGGCGACACGATCCGCCGGGCGATCGGCGTCGGCATCGTCGGCGCCAACATGGAAGACCGTCTCCGGCCCTTCGACGAGGCCGTCGCGCGGGTCGCCGGCGCCGTCGCGGCAGCCGAGTCCGAGGGTGTCCCGTTCGCGCTCAACGCCCGCACCGACGCCATCGCCAGAGCAGGGGACCGCCCGCTCGAGGAGTCGATCGCCGATGCCATCGCGCGCGGTCGCGCGTTCCTCGACGCGGGCGCCGACGTCGTCTTCGTGCCCGGAGCGCTCGACGCCGACACCACGGCCCGCCTGGTCGAGGGCATCGGCCGGGTCAGCGTGATCGGACTGCCCGGCGCCCTCCGCGCGGCCGAATACGAGAAGCTCGGCGTCGCCCGCATCTCCTATGGCCCGCTCACCCAGCGCGTCGCGTTGACGGCGTACCAGGATCTCGCCGCCGATCTGTACCGGGACGGCGTGATCCCGGACAGCACCCGAGCCCTCAACTGACGGCAGCGGGACGGATGCCGGAGCGCGACCTTCGACAGGGCGGGCGGAGCCTGCGTGGTAGGCTCTCCCGTTGGAAGCGTGTCCGAGCGGCCGAAGGAGCATGGCTGGAATCCATGTAGGCGGGGTAACTCGTCTCGCAGGTTCAAATCCTGTCGCTTCCGCCGGAACGAAGCCCCGCACCTGATGGTGCGGGGCTTCGTCGTTCCCGGAGCTGCCGGGTCCTCAGCGCTGCCGGGACCTCAGCGCTGCAGCGGCATCGCCTCGGCGAAGGTCGACCCCGGGTGGACGACGAGCGAGCGCGGCAGCAGACGCGCCGCAAGGCGACGTGGCACCGACACGGCGGCGAACAGCCCGGCGCGGATCGCGGCGGCATCCGTCACGAGCTCGTCACCGTCGGCGTCGCCGAACGAACCAGGCTGCGCGTAGCTCGAGCGCTCGACGGCGCCCACGAGCCGATCCAGCGCGACCGGCGGACCGCCGTGGTCGGCCTGGAGCCGCTCGCCGAACGCCCGCGGCGACTCCGATTCGGGCACCGGGATGCCGAGGTCGAGCGCCGTGTCCTGCACGAGACGCCACGCCGCAGCGGCGCTGCCGCGTCGCGCCTGCGACCGGCGTCGGCGGGAGACGACCGCGCCGGCGAGACCGGGAAGGGAGAGCAGGAGGATGACGCCGGCCACGATCCCCAGGACCGGCAGCACGGTGACGACGGAGAAGGTCGTCGTGGGCGTGGCGCCCGCGGTGGGGTCCTCGTCGGGTCGTGGTGCCGCCGACGCGGTCGAGGTCGGCTGCGGCGTGGCGGTCGCCGACGGCTCGGGCTCGGGCTCGTTCGAGCCGTCGTCCTCCGAGGCGAATCTCTGTGCGGCGCCGAGGCTCTTGGTGGGTTCGAAGGCGACCCAGCCGATGCCCGCGAAGAAGACCTCGGGCCAGGCGTGCAGTTGGGCGGTCGTGGCCTGATAGACGCGATCGTCGCCCTCGACGTCGCCGGTCGGGAGGCCTGGGAGGAATCCCACGACGACGCGGGAGGGCATGTCGAGGGTCCGCGCCATGATCGCGAATGCCGACGCGAAATGGACGCAGTACCCCGACCGCACCTGCAGGAATCGCTCGACGGCTTCGACGCCGGAGCCGTCGAAGCCCTCCTCGACCGGAGCCGAGAGCGAGTAGTCGAAACTCGGCCCGCGGAACCACGACTGCAGGGCGAGCAGACGGTCGTAGTCGTTCGAGGAGTCGGCCGTCACCTCCGTCGCCAGATCGGCGATCTGCGACGGGGTGTCGGCCGGGAGCTCCACCGCTTCGCGGGGGCCGCCGCGGGCCTCGGCCGCGCGCGCCTGCTCGAGGGTGGGCCGCGGCGTCCGGCTCACGACCTCGAACGTCTGGCCGCGTGCGGCGGAGGTGGGCGAGGCGACCGTTCCGTTCGCAGCGGTGATCCGCCAGCTCCCGGTCACCCCGTCGAAGGAGACCGCGTCCGCGGGGACGGGCAGCTGCGCAGAGGAGAGGTCGAGGACCTCGACCGTGCGCCGGTCCTCCACGATCTCGATGCCGTCGGCGGCGGAGTCCTCGGGCGCCCACTCATCGATCGGCACGGAGCGGTTGCGGTCGGGTTGCCACGAGTTCCCCTCCAGCTCGGTGAGGGTCGCGACGCGCAGGTAGGCCGGGGCCGCCGCGGCGCTCCACTGCCGGACCACGGGAATCTCCGCGGGTCGGCGCAGGTCGTCGCCGAGGTTCAGCGACGCGTCGATCGATGTGCCCCCGCCGAACCCGCCACTGGGGGCGGCCGGCGTCGGCAGCGCCGGCGCGGCGATCACGGCGATGACGATGGCGGATGCGGCGATCACGGCCGCGACGGCGCCGACACCGCCGCGCGGTGCGTCGGCGGACCGCGCACGGTGGCGGGCGCGGGTCTCTGCGCGCAGCAGCCACAGCAGGACGACCGCGAGGAACGCGAAGGCCCACAGGTCCATCACCTGCGGCACGGCCAGCGTCGGGATCAGCCAGACGGCGATCAGGGCGACACCGGCGAGCAGCGGCATCCGCGCCGTCAGGACGACGTGGTCGAGGGCGACCGCGAGCAAGCCGACGGCGCCGACGATGAGGAACGTGAGGGAGGCCGAAGCCTCGAGCGGCGCGACGCCGACGGCGATGTCCGAGCTCGCGATCTCGACCAGTCGCGGCACCCGGGCGAACGCCTCACCCGAGGGGATGACGAACAACCAGGCGACATCCGAGAAGAACACGGCCGTCATCGTCGCGATCCAGATCGCCAGGAGGGACGGGGTCACGACGAGCGCACCGAGCCGGAGCCGGCGCAGCAGGTACCCGGCGCCGAGCAGCAGACCGGCGAGGACGAAGGCGAGTGCAGCCCACGCGCCGCCGGCGATCACGCTGAACAGCGGGACGAGGGCTGCCACGAGACCGAGGAGGAGCGCGACGGTCGACGGCCCGTCGTAGCGGGGGCGCGCGGCGCCCTGCGGTTCAGCCGGCATGAGCGCGCATCCCCTCCGTGCCGACCCCGCCCGGCCACAGCGAATCGAGCTCGTCCTCGGGTTCGAGGCGGTGCACGCGCCACCCGGCCTCCCGCGCCGTCCGCAGCGCGGCATCCGCGCTGGCCTCGACGAACAGGACGGGCATGCTGCTGTGCGTCACGACGGGAGCGAGGGAGGCGGCATCCGTCACGTCCACCTCACCGGTCACGACGACCACCGGGCCGAGCGTGGAGCCGGCGAACAGGGGAGCGAGATCCCGGAGCGAGCCGTCGCGCCGAGCCGTGAGGGTCGCGAAAGCCGTCGTCATCGCCTCGAGCGCCGTGGTGTCGCCCCCCTCGAGCCCCGGGACGAGTTCGGCGCCGTCCACGTCGATGACGGCGACGCTGTAGCCCTCGCGAACGAATCGGGCCGCCGCCGAGACCACCGTCGAGACCGCCGCCTCGAAGCCGGGATCCTCGCCCGGGGAGCGCAGGGCCTCGCTCGTCCAACGGGCGGCGGTCCGATCGAACACGATGACGGCCTCGGGGTTGGACTCGCGCTCCTCCTGCCGCACCATGAGCTCACCGCGATGCGCGCTGGCGCGCCAGTGGATGCGGCGCATCGAATCGCCCGGAGCGTACGCGCGGGGGATGAGGTTGTCGGCACCCTGCCCGAGTCGGTCGGTGGTGGACTGCATCGTGCCGCCGGCGGCGCCGGGGAGGTCGTCGAGGACCTCGAGCGGGATGAAGGCAGGGGTCACCGTGAGGGGCACGCTCCCGCCGAGTTGCTGCAGCCGGCGCGTCAGACCGAAGGGATCGGTGGTCTCGACCACGAGCGGACCGATCGGGCGCACCCCCCGCCGCCGCGCATGCACACGGTAGGCGATGTCCACGCGGTGGCTGCCCGCGGCGAGCCCCGAGCGGAGCGCCGGATAGACGCCGGTCGGCTCGCCTTCGACACCCCGGGGCAGCCTGTCGTGCCAGGTTCCCACGACCGTCGGCAGCATGGAGCGCGAATCGACCCGGACCCGGACGTCCACCTCGCCACCCACGGCGGCCACGCCCGGGGCGAACGAGCGATGCACGCCGTCGGCCCGGTGACCGAGCCACAGCGAGGCGAAGGACAGCCCCACGACCGCCACGAGGAGGACGCCGAAGAACACGAGCGCCGGCACGCCGACGATCGGCGCCAGCACGAAAGAGGCGAGGCCCAGGAGGACCGCTCCCGTGCCGCGAGGGGTCAGCGGCCATCGCGTCATGACGGGCGACCGGTCAGCGCGCGGCGATGGGGACGCGCACCGAGCCCACGACCTGCTCGAGTGCGGCGGCGACGAGGTCTGCCCCGCCCCGTCCGCGGGACACCGCCCCGCCCCGAGCCGCAATCAGCCGGTGGGCGAAGACGGGCTCGATCAGCGCCACGAGATCGTCGGGGATGACGTACTCGCGTCCTTCGAGGGCGGCCCACACCTTCGCGGCGCGGATGAGCTGCAGCGTCGCGCGGGGGCTCGCGCCCAGTCGCAGGTCCGAGTGCTCGCGCGTCGCCCGCGACAGCGCGACGGCGTACTCCTCGACGGCGGGCGAGACGTGGACCGTCCGTGCCCAGGAGATGAGCGAGGCGACGCTCTCGGCGGTGATCACCGGACGGATTGCGTCGAGGGGGTTCGCGCTGTCGCGCTGGCGCAGCATGAGCGCTTCGTTCGCGGCATCCGGGTACCCCATCGAGATGCGCATCATGAACCGGTCGCGCTGCGCTTCGGGGAGCGCGTAGGTGCCCTCCATCTCGAGAGGGTTCTGGGTCGCGACGACGAGGAACGGATCCGGCAGACCTCGGCTCGTGCCGTCGACGGTCACCTGGCGCTCCTCCATCGCCTCGAGCAGTGCGGACTGCGTCTTGGGGGAGGAGCGGTTGATCTCGTCGGCGATCACGATGTGGGCGAAGATCGCCCCGGGCTTGAAGTCGAAGCGTCCCTCGGACTGGTCGTAGACGCTCACGCCGGTCACGTCGCTGGGCAGCAGGTCGGGAGTGAACTGGATGCGGCGCACGGTCGCCCGGATCGAGGAGCCCAGCGCGCGGGCGAGCATCGTCTTGCCGACGCCGGGGACGTCCTCGATCAGCAGATGACCTTCGGCCAGCAGGCAGACCAGAGCGGCACGGACGGCGTGCGGCTTGCCGTCGATGACCTTCGACACCGACTCGACGAGTGCGGTCGTCGTCTCGGCGAACACGGTCGCATCGACCCGGCTGGTGGACCGCGTCGCGGTCCCGCCCCCCGGCGCCGTCATGGTCGTCTGGTCGTCGGTCATCCGTCCCCCTCACGCGGTCGGCGCAGCAGCGCGCCCGGACCGATGCTAACCCGGCCGTCGTAGGCGGGCGCCCGACGTCGGGTAGACTTGCAGCAGCTCTCCGCGAGACGGCACCCAGGCCAACTCCCCCAGGACGGAAACGTAGCAAGGGTAACCGGGCTCTGCCGGGTTCGCGGAGAGTCTTATTTTTGCGGGGGTACCCGCTTCGACCGCAGCCTCGGCTCCCAGCCCGGTCATCGACCCGCGAGCCTAGGCTGGATGCGTGGCTCAGAGCATCTACATCACCTCCGCCGAAGGTCACTCCGGCAAGTCGACGATCGCCCTGGGTGTCCTCGACACCCTGAGCCGTCGGTCGCCACGCGTCGGGGTCTTCCGAGCGATCGCCCGCTCGACCGATGAACGCGACTACGTGCTTGAGATGCTCCTCGACCACGACGGTGTCGACCTCGGCTACGACGAGTGCATCGGCGCCACCTACGACGAGGTCCGCGCCGATCCGGATGCCGCTCTCGGCCGCATCGTGGAGCGCTACAAGGCTGTCGAGGCGCAGTGCGACGCCGTCGTCATCGTCGGCAGCGACTACACCGACGTGGGCAGTCCCGCCGAGCTCGGGTACAACGCCCGGATCGCCGCGAACCTCGGCGCTCCGGTGCTCGTCGTACTGGCCGGTCAGCCCGCCGACGGGGAGCGTTCGCCGGATGCCGGGGGTCTGTCGCCCGAGCAGGTGGGGAACCTCGCCACCCTCGCCCTGGCGGAGCTCAAGCACGAGCGCGCGGGGATCTTCGCGGTCGTCGTCAACCGGGCCGACCCGGAGCGCCTCGACGACATCGTCGCAGCCGTCCGGGAGGTCCCCGCTGCGGCGGGCGACATCGGCGTCTGGGCGATCCCGGAGGATGCCTACCTCGTTGCTCCGTCCGTGGGCGATGTCGCCCGTTCGCTCGGGGCGAGCCTGGTCAAGGGCGACGAGACCCTTCTCGACCGCGAAGTGCTGCACGTCGTCGTGGCGGGCATGTCGCTCAACAACGTCCTGCCGCGGCTCGAAGAGGCGGCGATCCTCGCCGTCGCAGCCGACCGCACCGAAGTGCTCCTCGCGGCACTGTTGGCGAATGCGTCCGGAACCTTCCCGTCGCTGTCGGGCATCGTCCTCTACGGTCCGTTCGAGCTCCCCGAACACGTCGAGCGGCTGATCGACGGGCTCGACTCGAACCTCCCGATCCTCGCGACCGATCAGGGTACGTACGAGACCGTCCGCGGCATCATGAGCGCGCGCGGTCGACTGGCGGCGCACTCGCAGCGACGCTACGACACCGCGCTGGCGCTCTTCGACACGCACGTCGACACCGATGATCTGCTGCGTCGCATCGGGCTCGCGAGCTCGAGCGTCGTCACGCCCCTCATGTTCCAGTACGGCCTCATCGAGCGTGCGCGCAGCGAGCGCCGGCGCATCGTGCTGCCCGAGGGGAGCGACGACCGCATCCTCCGCGCCGCGGCGACGGCCCTCGCCCGCGGCATCGCCGACATCACGATCCTCGGCGAGCCGATCGAGGTGCGCTCCCGCGCGCTCGAGCTGGGTCTCGACATCCAGGCCGCCGAGGTCCTCAGCCCGTTCGACGCCGTCCACGTCGACAAGTTCGCCCGGGAGTACGAGCGCCTCCGCGCGCACAAGGGCATCACGTTCCGCCAGGCCGCCGACACCGTCACGGACGTCTCCTACTTCGGCACGCTGATGGTGCACCTGGGGCTCGCCGACGGCATGGTCTCGGGTGCCGCGCACACGACGGCGCACACGATCCGTCCCGCGTTCGAGATCATCAAGACGAAGCCGGGCGTCGACGTGGTGTCGAGCGTGTTCCTCATGGCGCTCGCCGACCGCGTGCTCGTCTACGGCGACTGCGCCGTGATCCCCGATCCGACCGCCCCGCAGCTCGCCGACATCGCCGTCTCGTCGGCCGCGACGGCGGACCAGTTCGGGATCTCGCCGCGGGTCGCGATGCTGTCCTACTCGACGGGGGAGTCCGGCTCGGGCGCCGACGTCGAGAAGGTCCGCGAGGCCACCGCGCTCGTGCGCGAGCGCGCCCCGAAGCTGCTCGTCGAAGGCCCCATCCAGTACGACGCGGCCACTGACGCCGCGGTCGCCGCGACGAAGATGCCGGGCTCGGATGTCGCCGGCCGGGCGACCGTGTTCGTGTTCCCCGATCTCAACACCGGCAACAACACGTACAAGGCCGTCCAGCGTTCGGCCGGCGCGGTCGCGATGGGCCCGGTCCTTCAGGGCCTCAACAAGCCCATCAACGACCTCTCCCGCGGAGCGCTCGTCGAAGACATCGTCAACACCATCGCGATCACCGCGATCCAAGCCCAGAACGCGGCGGATGCCGCAGCCCCGGAGACCCGCGCATGACCCCCGTCCTCGTCATCAACAGCGGTTCGTCGTCGTTCAAGTACCAGCTCGTGGACGTCGAGACCGAGCGGGCCCTGGCGTCGGGGCTCGTGGAGCGGATCGGCGAGGCGACCGGCGTCGCCACGCACACCGTCTTCTTCGCCGAGGAGGGGGCCGGCGTCACCGCGACGAAGGCGACGACGCGGATCGAACGCCCGATCCCGGATCACACAACCGGCTTCGCGGTCATGCTCGAGGCCTTCGGCGCTCAGGGTCCGTCGCTCGATCGGGCACGGCCCGTCGCCGTCGGCCATCGCGTCGTCCAGGGCGGTGCGCGCTTCTTCGAGCCGACCCTCGTCACCCCGCTCGTCGAGATCAACATCGACGAGCTCTCGGCCCTCGCGCCGCTCCACAACCCGGGAGCGCTCCAGGGCATCCGCGCGGCGCGGGCCGCCTTCGCCGACGTCCCGCACGTGGCCGTGTTCGACACCGCCTTCCACCAGACGATGCCGGCGGCGGCCTTCACCTACGCCATCGATCGCGAGATGGCGCAGAAGCACCGCATCCGCAAGTACGGCTTCCACGGTACGAGCCACAAGTTCGTGAGCGAGGCCGCCGCCGCCTTCCTCGGTCGCCCGCTCACGGGGCTGTCGCAGATCGTGCTGCACCTGGGCAACGGCGCCTCGGCGACCGCCATCCGCGGGGGCGAATCCGTCGACACGTCGATGGGGCTCACCCCGCTCGAGGGCCTCGTGATGGGGACCCGTTCGGGCGACATCGACCCCTCCGTCCTCGGCGTCCTCGCCCGACGCGAGGACATGGCCCCGGGCGAGCTCGACTCGTTCCTGAACAAGAGGAGCGGGCTCCTCGGTCTCGCCGGCGCCTCGGACATGCGCGACATCGACGCGCGTCGGCAGGCGGGGGATGCCGACGCCACGCTCGCGTTCGACGTCTACATCCACCGGCTCCGCGCGTACATCGGCGCGTATCTGGCCCAGCTCGGCGGTGCCGACGTCATCTCGTTCACCGCGGGCGTGGGCGAGAACTCCGCCGTGGTGCGGGCGGCGGCTCTCGAGACGTTCGGCTTCGCCGGGGTGCGAGTGGATGCCGAGCGCAATGCCTCCCGCGAGCGCGGCATCCGTATCATCTCGACCGACGACTCGCCCGTCACCGTCCTCGTCGTCCCGACGGACGAGGAACTCGAGATCGCCCGCCAGGCTCACACGGTCGCGACGGCGTGACGGATACGCTGGAGGCGTGACGATGGCCGAGCTCCCCGACCTCACCCGTTTCGACGGCGTCCTCTTCGACCTCGACGGCGTGCTCACGCCGACCGCCGAGGTCCACATGCACGCCTGGGAGAGCATGTTCACCGAGCTGTTCTCGGCCTGGGGCATCGAACCGGCCTACGCCGAGGGCGACTACTTCGAGCACCTCGACGGCAAGAAGCGCTACGACGGCGTCGCGAGCCTGCTGCGCTCCCGCGACGTCGAGGTCCCCTGGGGCAATCCCTCCGACGACCCGTCCGCCGACACCGTGTGCGGGATCGGCAACCGCAAGAACGTCGTCTTCGAGCGGGTCCTCCGCGCCGACGGCATCGCCGCCTACCCGGGCTCGCTCGCCCTCGTCGAGAAGCTGCAGGCAGCCGGCGTCCCGATCGCGGTGGTCTCCAGCTCGAAGAACGCCCGCGAGGTCCTCACCGCCGCCGGCATCATCGACCGCTTCCCGGTCATCATGGACGGCGTCGTCGCCGAGGCCGAGCACCTGGACTCCAAGCCCGCCCCCGACGTCTTCGCCCGCGCGGCCGAGATGCTCGGCGTCGACCCTCGGCACAGCGCCGCCGTCGAGGACGCGCACTCCGGCGTGCGCTCGGCCGCCGCGGCCGGGTACGGTCTCGTGGTGGGTGTCGACCGCGGCGCAGGGGAAGCCGCCCTGCGCGAGGCCGGCGCTCACGTCGTCGTCGACGACCTCGCCGTCTTCGTCTGATCCACCCCGGCGCGCCCGCGCCACCGGCATCCCCCCGCTTCTCGTCCTGCCACCCGAAGAAGGACCCTCATGATCGATCGTCAGCGCTTCCCCGTGGACCCGTGGCGTCTCGTCGAGACGTCGTTCTCGCTGGACGACCCCGGCGTCACCGAGACCCTCTTCGCCGAGGGGAACGGCTACCTGGGTCTGCGCGGCAACCACCCCGAAGGCCGCCACGCCCACGAGCACGGCACTTTCCTCAACGGCTTCCACGAGGTCTTCCCGATCCGCCACGCCGAGCGCGCGTTCGGGTTCGCCGAGGTCGGTCAGACGATCATCAACGCGCCCGACAGCAAGGTCATGCGCGTCTACGTCGACGACGAGCCCCTCTCGCTCGACATCGCCGACCTCCGAGAGTACGAGCGCGCCCTCGACATGCGCCGGGGCGTCCTCACCCGCCACATCCGATGGATGACACCGAGCGGCAAGGACGTCGTGATCGACTACGAGCGGCTGGTCTCGTTCGAGGAGCGGCACGTCGCCGTCATGCGGATCTCGGTCACCGTCCTCAACGCCGACGCGCCCGTCACCGTCAGCTGTCAGCTGATCAACCGGCAGGACGGTCAGGACGTCTACGGCGGCGGAGGCCTGGGAAAGCAGGCCTCGGCCGGCTTCGACCCGCGCAAGGCCGACGGCTTCCAGGACCGCGTGCTGCAGCCCGAGGACTACTGGCAGGACGGCGACCGCGCCGCGCTGTCCTACAAGGTGAGCGAATCGGGCATGACGGTGGCCGTCGTCGCCGACCACCTCGTCGAGACCGACAACGAGTACTCGTCCCGCTCCCTCGTCGAGCCCGACATCGCCAAGAACGTCTTCCGGGTGCAGGCGCGCCAGGGGGTGCCCGTCACGATCACGAAGGCCGTGGCGTACCACACGTCCCGCGGCGTCCCCGCGCGGGAACTGGTCGAGCGAGCCCGTCGCACCCTCGACCGGGTCGAGCACGAGGGCATCCAGAACCTCTTCGATCGCCAGGAGGCCTGGATCTCGGCGTTCTGGGAGCGCTCGGACGTGGTCATCGAGGGCCACGACGACCTCCAGCAGGCGACGCGCTGGTGCCTGTACCAGCTCGCACAGGCGGCCGCCCGGGCGGACTCGCTCGGCGTGCCCGCCAAGGGCGTCACGGGATCGGGCTACAGCGGCCACTACTTCTGGGACACCGAGGTCTACGTCCTGCCCTTCCTCGCCTACACGACTCCGCTCTGGGCGCGGAACGCGCTGCGGATGCGGTACCTCATGCTCCCCGCTGCGCGGAAGCGCGCCGGCCAGCTGAACGAGGCGGGAGCGCTGTTCCCCTGGCGCACCATCAACGGCGAAGAGGCGTCCGCCTACTACGCCGCCGGGACCGCGCAGTACCACATCAACGCCGACATCGCCTTCGCCCTCGGCAAGTACGTCCGCGCCACCGGCGACACCGACTTCCTCTACCGGGAGGGCGTCGACATCCTCGTCGAGACCGCGCGCCTGTGGGCGACGCTCGGCTTCTGGCGGTTCACCGAGACCGGTGACCCCGAGAGCTTCCACATCCACGGCGTGACGGGTCCCGACGAGTACACGACCGTCGTCAACGACAACCTGTTCACGAACGTCATGGCCCGCTACAACCTCCGGTATGCGGCCAGGGTCGTCCGCGAGATGGCGATCGACCAGCCCGAGTCCTATCGGGCGATGGCGGAGCGGCTCGACCTCGACGAGGCGGAGCCGGCCGCCTGGCAGAGCGCCGGCGAGGCCATGCACATCCCGTACAGCGAAGCCCTCGGCATCCACCCGCAGGACGCGGTCTTCCTCGAGCGCGAGGTGTGGGACCTCGAGAACACCCCCGAGGAGCAGCGCCCGCTGCTGCTGCACTTCCACCCGCTCGTGATCTACCGGTACCAGGTGCTCAAGCAGGCCGACGTCGTGCTCGCGCTGTACCTGCAGGGCAACCAGTTCACCCCCGCCGAGAAGCTCGCCGACTTCGAGTACTACGACGCGCTGACGACGGGGGATTCGACGCTGTCCGCGGTCGTCCAGGCGATCCTCGCCGCCGAGGTGGGGTACCAGGACCTCGCGCTGGAGTACTTCCGCGAATCCGCCTTCGTCGACCTCGGCGACCTGCACAGCAACGCGTCCGACGGCGTGCACGTGGCCTCGGCCGGCGGCGTGTGGACGGCCCTCGTCGCCGGGTTCGGCGGGATGCGCGACCACCGCGGTGCGCTGAGCTTCGACCCGCGTCTGCCTGCGGATTGGCCGTCGCTGTCGTACACGCTGCACTGGCACGGCACCCGCCTGCAGATCACCGTCCGCCGCGACGAGATGGTCGTCACGGCGGGCGACGGACCGGGGGTCTCGTTCACGGTCCGCGGCGCCGGCTACACGGTCGCGGGCGGCGAGACGGTCACGGTGCCGCTGCAGGGCCAGGGCCCCGTCATCCCGGGTCGTCCGACGCTGAAGCAGATCGGCGAGCAGCTCCGCGAGGACGGCACGCTGCTGTCGGCATCGGTGCCCGATGCGACCGCCGCCACCTCCGTCCCCGTGCACACCGGAACGATCCCCATCGTGACGGCCGACTCCGAGAACACGGATGCCGCGGGCGAACCCGACACCCGGACGCAGCAGATCCCCGCGATCGACGCGGGCGACGTGACCGCGAGGGTCTGACCTCAGACCCCCGCGGCCACCCGCTCGCGGAAGATGGCGCGGACGGCCTCGCGTCCGGCCCGATTGGCGCCGACCGTCGACTGCGACGGGCCGTAGCCGATGAGGAAGAGGCGCGGCTCGTCGATCGCGCGGGTGTCGCGCACCCGGACGCCTCCGGCGGCGGTGCGCAGCCCGAGCGGGGCGAGGTGGGCGATGTCGGCCCGGAACCCGGTGGCCCACAGGATGACCTCCGCGGGCTCGAGGGTGCCGTCCGGCATCCGAACCCCGTCCGGTTCGACAGCGGTGAACATCGGATGCCACACCAGAGCCCCGCGGTCCTTCGCCGCCTGCGCCCACGGCGACCAGTGGGCGCCGGTGACCGACACGACGCTCCCCGGCGGTAGGCCCTGCCGGACGCGCTCCTCGACGCCCGCGATGGCCTGGATGCGGGCGGCCGTGTCAAAGCCCGTCGCGTCCCACTGCGGCTCGGTGCGCGAGACCCAGAAGGTGTCGGTCACCCGCGAGATCTCGTCGAGCAACTGGATCGCCGAGACCCCGGCGCCCACGATGACGACCCGTCGGCCCCGGAACTCCTCAGCGGAACGGTAGTCGTGGACGTGCAGCTGTCGTCCTGCGAACGATCCCTGTCCGGGGTAGGTCGGCCAGAAGGGCTTCCGCCACGTGCCGGTCGCGTTAATGACGTACCGCGCCGACCACGAGACGGGCGTCCCGGTATGCTCCGCCTCGATCGTCAGCGGTCCGTGCGGGTCGTCGTCCGGGCGTCGGACGGCGCGGACGCGGACGGGCCGCCGCACCCGCAGGTCGTACCGGTCCTCGTAGGCGGCGAAGTAGGCGGGCAGCACCTCGCGGCTGGGGGCCTCCGGGTCGGCGGGCGGCACAGCGTAGCCCGGCAGTTCGTGGATGCCGTTGACCGTCCCCATGAGGAGGGTGGGCCACCGGTGCTGCCAGGCGCCACCGGGATCGGCGTCGGCGTCGACGACGAGGAAGGTGGGGGAGCCGTCGGCGTCGGCGTCGCCGAGCGGGACGAACCCGCGGCGGCGCAGGTGGTACGCGGCGCTCAGCCCCGCCTGGCCCGCGCCGATGACGAGGACGTCGACGGGGGTGGGGGGCATGTCCGCTGCAACGCGCTCGGTGCCCGCGCTGTTCCCCCTCGCGGTCGCCCGGGCCGCCCCGACCGCGCGCCCGTTAGGCTGACCGGATGGCAGGCGTGACGAGGCGGACCGGGGGAGCTCGATGAGCTCGGCGTCGGTCGGTGCCCGCGCCGCCGACGGGGTCTTCGACGGGCTCCGCGAGGACATCGTCGCCGGTCGGCTCGCGGTCGGCGAGCGGCTGCCCTCCGAGGCCGCGCTCGCCGAGCATTACGGCGTCAGCCGCCCGAGCGTGCGCGAAGCCCTCCGCTCGCTGCAGGCGCTCGGACTCACCCGCACGCGCACCGGGAGCGGAACCTACGTCGCCTCCGACCGCCCCGCATTCTCGCTCGGCTACGGCGACTTCTCGCCGCGCGATCTCAGCGAGGCACGTCCTCACATCGAGGTGCCGGCGGCGGGTCTCGCGGCGGAACGCCGGACCGACCAGCAGCGCGCCGACCTTGTCGCGCTCTGCGACCGCATGGACGCGACCACCGACCCGGGGGAGTGGGTCGAGCTGGACTCGCGCTTCCACGTGCTCGTGGCCGAGGCATCCGGCAACGCGGTCTTCGCCCGCGCCGTCGGCGATATCCGTGACGCCCTCAGCCACCAGTCGGGCGTCGTGAACCTCATCGCCCACCGCCGCGAGCCGTCCTCGCGCGAGCACCGCGCCATCGCCGAAGCCATCGGCATCGGCTCGGCGATCGAGGCGCGCGAGGCCATGCGCGCGCACCTCGGTGCCGTCGAGCGCGTCGTCAGCCCGCTGTCGGAACCAGCTTCTCGGGACTGAGCGCCGACGCGAGCGCGGCCGGGTCGAGGAGTCCCCGTTCGAGGACGACCTCGGGAACCGAGCGTCCCGAACGCAGCGCCTCGCCGGCGACCTCGGTCGCCGCGCGGTAACCGATGAGCGGGTTCAGCGCGGTCGCGAGTCCGATCGAGTCGGTCACGCGCGCGGCCATGACGTCGGGACGGGCCTGGACGCCGCTGACGCACCGCTCGGCGAGCAGACGGCACGCGGCGGTCAGGTGCGCGATGCTCTGCGAGAGGGCCCGGACGATCACGGGCTCGAAGGCGTTGAGCTGCAGCTGGCCCGCCTCTGCGGCGAGGGTGACGGCGAGGTCGTCGGCGATCACCGTGTAGGCGACCTGCGTGACCATCTCGGGGATGACGGGGTTCACCTTGCCCGGCATGATGCTCGAGCCCGCCTGGAGGGCGGGGAGGGTGATCTCGCCGAGGCCGGCGCGCGGTCCCGACGACAGCAGCCGCAGGTCGTTGCACGTCTTGGAGAGTTTGACCGCGATGCGCTTGAGCATGCCCGACAGGTGCACGAAGGCGCCGGGATCCTGGGTGGCCTCGATCAGGTCGGTCGCGGGAGTGAACGGGCGCCCGGTGAGCGCGGCGAGGTGCGAGACGGCGAGCGGTCCGTAGCCGGCCGGCGCGTTGAGTCCCGTGCCGATGGCCGTCGCGCCGAGGTTGACCTCGAGCAGCAGCCGGGCCGACTCGCGAAGGCGCAGGCGGTCCTCGTCGAGCATGAGCGCGAACGCACCGAACTCCTGCCCGAGCGTCATCGGCACGGCATCCTGCAGCTGCGTGCGGCCGATCTTCACGTAGCCGCCGAACTCGGCGGCCTTGGCCGCGAACGCGTCGTGGAGGACGCCCATCGCGGCATCCAGCCCGTCAACGCCTTCGACGAGCGCGACGTCGATCGCCGTGGGATAGGCATCGTTGGTCGACTGGCTCAGGTTCACGTGGTCGTTCGGGTGCAGATGCGCGTACTCGCCCTTCGCGTGACCCAGGAGCTCGAGGGCGCGGTTGGCGATGACCTCGTTCGCGTTCATGTTCGTCGAGGTCCCGGCGCCGCCCTGGATCACGTCGACGACGAACTGGTCCGCGAGGGCGCCGCCCCGGATCTCGCGGCAGGCCGCCGCGATCGCGTCGGCGCGAGCGGTGTCGAGCAGGCCCAGGTCGCGGTTGGCGAGCGCGGCCGCCTCTTTGACGAAGGCGAGCCCTCGCAGCAGGAAAGGGTAGGTGCCGATGGGGACCCCCGTCACGGGGAAGTTGTCGCGGGCTCGCGAGGTGTGGACGCCCCAGTACGCGTCTGCGGGGATCTCCGCAGGGCCCAGAAGGTCGTGCTCGGTGCGCGTCGTCGTCATGTCGCTCTCTTCCTCGAGGTGGCCGAACGCCGCAAACCTATCAGACAGATTAGACATTCTTCACGAGCAAAACTTGACGAATCCGCCGTCTCGGGTGTTCAGTGTTCCCAAACCTGTAAGGCAGATATCACATCCCGGACGGCGACGGTGCCGCGCGGCAACGAAAGCGAGAACCCATGACGACGGAGTCGACCTCCCCGAAGACGGATGCCGCGATGCTCCGCACGGCCTCGATCGCGCAGGCCGAGGGCGCGGGCTTCCACAAGGGCCTCCGGCCGCGTCAGATCCAGATGATCGCCATCGGCGGCGCGATCGGCACGGGCCTGTTCATGGGGGCCGGCGGCCGGCTCGCGACGGCGGGCCCTGCACTCGTCCTCGTCTACGCGGTCTGCGCCGTCTTCGCGTTCCTCGTGATGCGCGCGCTCGGCGAGCTGATCCTCCACCGCCCGTCGACGGGGTCGTTCGTCTCGTACGCCCGCGAGTTCTACGGCGAGAAGATGGCGTTCGCCGCCGGCTGGATGTACTGGCTCAACTGGGCCATGACCTCGGTAGCCGACGTCACCGCCGTCGCGCTCTACATGAACTTCTTCAAGCAGTACGTGCCGGCCTTCGCCGGCATCCCGCAGTGGGTCTTCGCCCTCGTCGCGCTGGTCCTCGTCCTCGCCATGAACCTGCTGTCGGTGAAGGTGTTCGGCGAGCTGGAGTTCTGGTTCGCGATCATCAAGGTCGCCGCGCTCGTGACGTTCCTCGTCGTCGGCATCTTCTTCGTCGTCACCGGTACGCCCGTCGCGGGGACGACCCCCGGTTTCCACCTGATCGCGGACAACGGCGGGGTCTTCCCCAACGGCATCCTGCCCGCCCTCATCGTGGTGCAGGGTGTCGTCTTCGCCTACGCGTCGATCGAACTCGTCGGCACGGCCGCCGGCGAGACCGAGAACGCGCGCACCATAATGCCGAAGGCGATCCGCGCCGTCGTGTTCCGCCTCGCGGTCTTCTACGTCGGCTCGGTGCTGCTGTTCACGCTCCTCATGCCGTTCACGAGCTACAAGTCGGGGGAGAGCCCCTTCGTGACCTTCTTCGGCTCGATCGGAGTGGAGGGCGCCGACGTCATCATGAACCTCGTCGTCCTCACCGCCGTCGTCTCGTCGCTGAACGCCGGGCTTTACTCCACCGGCCGGATCCTCCACTCGATGGCCGTGACGGGCTCGGCTCCCGCGCCCCTCATGCGCATGAACCGCGCCGGCGTCCCCTACATGGGCATCGCGGTCACCGCGGCCGTGACCCTGCTCGGGGTCATCCTGAACGCGGTCGTGCCCTCCCAGGCGTTCGAGATCGCCCTGAACGTGTCGGCGCTCGGCATCATCAGCGCCTGGGGCGTCATCATCCTCTGCCAGATCAAGCTCCAGCGATTGGCGCGGGCCGGTGTGATGGAACGCCCCTCGTTCCGGATGCCGGGGGCGCCCTACACGGGATGGATCACGCTCGTGTTCCTCGTCTCGGTCATCGTCCTCATGGCGCTGGACTTCCCGATCGGGACGTTCACCGTGGGCTCGCTCATCGTCATCGTGCCGGCGCTCATCGGGGGATGGTTCCTGCTGCGCGACCGCATCCGGATGCTGGCGGCCGAGCAGACCGGCACCCTCGCCGCGCTGCAGCGCACCGACGAGAGCGGCGCGTGAGCGCACAGCACCTGGTCGTCATCGCGACCGGCGGCACCATCGCGAGCCGCCGGTCGCCGGACGGATCGAGCGCTCCCGTCCTCGGTGGGGGCGCTCTTCTCCACGGGCTCGCCCCCGATGACGACGTCCGGGTCGTCGACGCGCTCGCCGCGGACTCGGCCACGTTCACCCTCGCGGACATGCAGCTGATCGTCGACGCGGTGACCGACGCCGTCGCCGACGACGCGGTGCGCGGCGTCCTGGTCCTGCACGGGACGGACTCCCTGGAGGAGACCTCGCTCCTGGCGGCGATCCAGGTCGGCGCCCCGCGCATCCCCGTCGTCTTCACCGGTGCCCAGTTCACGGCCGACGACCCCGCGTCCGACGGCCCCGACAACATCCGGGTCGCGTTGGCGGCGACCCGGGCCGCGGTCCCCGGCGTGTGGGTCGCCTTCGGCGGCCGCATCCTCTCGACGTGGGGGCTGTCGAAGCTGACCACCGACCGCGCCGACGCCTTCGGCCACGCACGGCGGGATGCCGGGGCTCCGCCGCACGCGACGGGCGACGTGTCGGGGGTGCGGGTCGACGTCGTCGCGCTCCCGCCGGGCGCCGACGATGTGCACCTGCGGGCGAGCCTCGCCGCCGGCGCCCACGGGATCGTCCTCGAGGCGCTCGGGTCGGGGAACACGACCCCCACGGTCGTGGCGGCGGTCCGCGATGCGGTGGCGGGCGGCATCCCGGTCATCGTGTCGAGCCGCGTGCCGCGGGGGGTGCTCGTCCCGTCGTACGGCGGGGGAGGAGGCGGAGCCGACCTCGCCGCAGCGGGCGCCGTGCACTCGCCGACCCTCCGGCCGGGTCAGGCGCGCATCCTCCTGGCCGCGATGCTGGCCGCGGGTGCCGACCGCGACGCGATCGCCGCCGCGGTCGACGGGCGGGCGCCGGATCGGATGTCGGTGCCACGCCGTAGTCTGTTGTGGTGACCACCGCTCTGTACCGCCGCTATCGCCCGGAGACCTTCGGCGAGATGATCGGGCAGAGCCAGGTGACCGAGCCCCTCATGACGGCGCTCCGCAGCGACCGCGTCGGTCACGCCTACCTCTTCTCGGGTCCGCGCGGCTGCGGCAAGACGACGTCGGCGCGCATCCTCGCGCGCTGCCTCAACTGCGCGCAGGGCCCCACCGACACCCCGTGCGGCACATGCGACTCGTGCGTCGAGCTCAGCCGCGGCGGGGGCGGCTCCCTCGACGTCGTCGAGATCGACGCGGCATCCCACAACGGCGTCGACGACGCCCGCGATCTGCGCGAGCGCGCGGTGTTCGCGCCCGCCCGCGACCGCTTCAAGATCTTCATCCTCGACGAGGCCCACATGGTCACGGCGCAGGGCTTCAACGCGCTGCTCAAGCTCGTCGAGGAGCCGCCCGCCCACGTCAAGTTCATCTTCGCGACGACCGAGCCCGAGAAGGTCATCGGGACGATCCGCTCGCGCACCCACCACTACCCGTTCCGCCTCGTCGCGCCGGCCGCGATGCTCGAGTACGTCGAGCAGCTCTGCCAGACCGAGGGCGTCTCGGTAGAGCCGGGCGTCCTGCCCCTCGTCGTCCGTGCGGGCGGCGGGTCGCCGCGTGACACGCTGTCGCTGCTCGATCAGCTCATCGCCGGGTCCGAGGACGGTGCCGTCGGCTACGAACGTGCCGTCGCCCTGCTCGGATACACGCACGCCGAGCTCCTCGACGAGGTCGTCGACGCCTTCTCGTCCCATGACGCCGCGGCCGCGTTCGGCGCGGTCGACCGTGTCGTGCAGACGGGGCAGGATCCGCGACGCTTCGTCGACGACCTGCTCGAGCGCCTGCGCGACCTCATCATCGTGGCCGCGACCGGCGAGGGCGCCCGCGCCGTGCTGCGCGGCGTGCCGGTCGACGAGCTTGAGCGCATGGCCCGCCAGGCGGCGGCCTTCGGCACCGATCGGCTCTCGCGGATCGCCGATCTCGTGGTGACGGCCCTCGACGACATGACGGGTACGACCTCGCCCCGCCTGCAATTGGAGCTCCTCGTCGCGCGCGTCCTCGCGGCGACGGATGCCGGGGCTCACGCAGCGCCCGTTCCCGCTGCACCGGTGCAGGCGGCGGCTCCGGCGCAGTCACCCCCTCCCGCCACGGCACCTCCCGTCGCGGCACCTCCCGTTGCGCAGGCACCGGCCGTCGCTCACGCGCCGGCTACGGCACCCGCTCCGGCCGTCGCGCAGGCTTCCGCGTCCTCCGCTGTCGCCGAACCCGCGTCGCCTGCGCCCGCCGCCGCTCCCGAGCCGGCGGTGCCCACCGGGCCCGTCACGTTCGAGCAGATCCGCGACTCCTGGCCCGAGATCCTCCGCCGGCTCGAGGACATCAGTCGCACCTCGTGGATGATAGCGACGGCCTCGCGCCCGGTCGCGTACGCCGAGGGCGACATCCTGACCCTCTCGTTCCAGAGCCACTCCGACGTGCAATCGTTCAAGAAACTCTCCGCGGGCAAGGGGCCGAGCGAAGATCTCCGAACCGCGATCCTGTCGGTGCTCGGCGTGCGGGTGAAGTACCTCACCCGTCACGACACCGATCCGACCCCGCCCCCGCCCGGCGGCGTCGGTCCCGACGTGCCCCCCGAGCCCGACGCACCCGAGGGCGGGTACGGGGTCACCCCTGCCGCGGCATCCCGTCCCACCTCGGCGCCCCGGTCCGCGCCGGCTGCGGCAGCGCCCGTCACCGAGTGGGCAGTCGCCCCGATCCCGACCGACGACGGCGCTCCGTCCGCCCAGTTCCCCGTGGACGACGAGCCCGAGGATGCCGCCCCGTCGCCCGTCCGAACGCTCACCGTGCAGCGCGAGGGCGATGTCCTTCCCGCCGAGGCTCCAACCGACGACGACGAGGACGACGTGCCGCCTCCCGTGGACGCCGACGCGCCGGTCCCCGTGCGGACGCCGCCTCCCCGGCTCGCACCGGAACCGCCCCGCGGGCCCCGTCCCGGAGGGATCGAGCGGGTCGGCGAGGCCGCCGTCCGCCAGCTCCTGGGTGCGCGCTTCGTCCGCGAAGAGCCGTACACCCCTCCGACGAGGTTCAACTGACCCATGTACGACGGCATCGTCCAAGACCTGATCGACGAGTTCGGACGCCTTCCCGGCATCGGACCAAAGTCAGCGCAGCGCATCGCGTTCCACATCCTGCAGACCCCGTCCTTCGATGTGTCCCGATTGGCGCAGCTGCTGTCCGAGCTCCGCGAACGGGTGCGGTTCTGCGAGATCTGCGGCAACGTCTCCGAGCAGACCCAGTGCTCGATCTGCCGCGACCCGCGCCGCGACCGCACCTTCATCTGCGTCGTCGAGGACGCCAAGGACGTCTCGGCGATCGAGCGCACCCGTGAGTTCCACGGGCTGTATCACGTGCTCGGCGGCTCGATCAGTCCGATGGCGGGCATCGGCCCCGACGATCTGCGGATCGCGCAGCTCATGCAGCGACTCGCCGACGGCACGGTGACCGAGGTCATCCTCGCGACCAACCCCAACCTCGAAGGCGAAGCGACGGCGACGTACCTCAGTCGCCTGCTTCGGACGCTCGAGATCAGCGTCACCCGGCTCGCATCGGGTCTTCCGGTCGGCGGTGACCTCGAGTACGCCGACGAGGTCACCCTCGGTCGTGCGTTCGAGGGTCGCCGCGCGGTCTGAGCTCAGTCGGTCGGGGCGAACAGCTCCGGCTCATGCGCGAGCGTACGCTCGACGGCGGCTGCGATGTCCTCGTCCTCGATGCGGTACTCCTCGGTGACGCGTTCCTCGGCTTCGCGCCACGCATCGTCGTCGCCGATGCCCGCGGTTTCGTCGTACTCGGCTGCCGCGCGGTCGACGGCTTCGGCGGTCGGCTCGAGACCCAGCGTGCGGTAGCCCTCGGCTACGGCTTCGAGCGGGAACTCCTCATCTGCGGAGTGGGCTTCGATCGCGTTCCAGAAACCGCTGCCCTGGACCGTGGCGTGGAAGGTGAGGACCCGTCGGACGGCGAGGTCGCCGGGCAGGGAGATGGGCTCGTCGAGGTCGACGGCACGGTTCCAGATCTCGTCACTCGCAGAGCTCATGCGGCGAGCCTAGGGGAGGTCAGGAGCGCTCACGTGCCCGGGCACGGATGACGGTGCCGAGCGAGGCGCGCAGCGGCTGACCGACGTAGATGCCGAGCGAGGCGCCGACCGCGAGGGCGATCCCCACCGTCGCCGCCGACGCGAGGGTCGTGAACCCCGACAGGAGCAGGGCGGTGCTGCTGCCCGATTCGACGACGCCGAGGAGACCGCGGAAGACGGCGGCTCCGGGGACCATGGGGAGGATCGCCGCCGTCGTGATCGCGACGGACGGCACGTGCAGCCGATAGGCCGCGAGAATGCCGACGAGGCTCCCCGCGAAGGCGCCGACGCCGCTGGCGGCCGCCGTCTCGAAGCCGAGACCGGATGCCGCGGTGTACCCCGCCCAGGCGACGACGCTGAGGCCCACGCTGACCGCGACGACGCGCAGTCCTGCTCCGTTGTAGATCGTGACGGAGACGGCGATGAGAGCCGCGCCGACGAACTGCAGCGGAAGGGGGCCGAACGGCAGCGAGTCGTTGGGGACGTCCATCCCGGCTCCGACCACCCGGGCGGTCTCGAGTCCCGCGAGGATGCCGAGGACGACGCCCAGGGTCTGCGTCATGAGCTCGAGGATGCGGCCCGTCGCCGTCAGGGCGAAACCGTCGATCGCGTCCTGCGCGGCGCCCACCACGGTGAGCCCCGCGAGCATCAGCACGATGCCCGACGCGACGATCACCGTCGGTTTGATGTCCTGCGCGACCGGCCACCCCGTCGCCTCGAGGCTCGGAGCGACGGCGGCGATGAGCGTCAGGACGAACGCGCCGGCGACCTGGCTGAAGAAGAAGGGAACGTGGACCCGGCCGAGGAGGAACTGCGTGATCGCGGCTCCTCCGGCGGCGATGAAGGAGAGGAGGATGACGAGCCAGTTGGCGCCGAACATCACCGCCACGCCGACCGCGAGGAGCGCCTGCGCGGCGATGATGACGGGCGGGTGGTAGGCGAAGGGCGTGCGGCGCACGATGCGGAACTCGGCGCGGGCGGCTTCGACCGGCATCCCGCCCCTGATCTGGGTGACGAGGGCCTGCAGTCGCTGCAGGCGGGCGTGATCGGGGGCCTGGCTGCGGACGACGCGCATGAGCGTGATCGGCTTGTCGGCGCCGCTCCGGTGGTGCGCGACGGTGATCGAGTTGTAGCTGACGTCGACGTGGACGGGATCGAGCCCGTAGACGCCGGCGACCCGCACGATCGTGAGGGTGACCTCGCTCGCGGGCGCCCCCGAGGCGAGCATCGACTCCCCGATGCGGATGCTGAGATCGAGGACTCCGACAGCGAAGGCGTCGTCGATCACCGGCAGCATCTCGGTGTGCGGCGCCGAGTTCTCGGGGGACCGGACGAGCGCCTGCAGCGACGTGAAGAACTGGCGTCGTCCCATGGCATCCAGCCTAAATGAGGTGCTCCGGCGGGCGTCACATGGCCGAGCGCGTACGTCGTCCTCCCTAGGATGGGAGCGGGCGTGCGTCACCGCCCGCCGGCTGCGCCCGGCATCCACCCGGGAGTATCCGACATGGCCCTGATCGTCCAGAAGTACGGCGGTTCGTCCGTCGCCGACGCCGAGAGCATCCGTCGCGTCGCGAAGCGGATCGTCGACGCCCGACGTGCCGGTCACGACGTCGTCGTCGCCGTCAGCGCGATGGGCGATACGACCGACGAGCTGCTCGACCTGGCCTCCCAGGTCTCGCCCCTGCCGGCGCCGCGCGAGCTCGACATGCTGCTCTCCAGTGGCGAGCGGATCTCGATGGCGCTGCTGGCGATGGCGATCAACTCGATGGGCTTCGAGGCGCGCTCGTTCACCGGCAGCCAGGCCGGGATGATCACCGACAGCTCCCACGGAGCCGCGCGCATCGTCGACGTCACTCCGGTTCGCGTCCGCGAGGCGCTCGACGAGGGAGCCATCGTCATCGTCGCGGGCTTCCAGGGGTTCAGTCGCGACACCCGCGACATCACGACGCTCGGCCGCGGCGGGTCCGACACGACCGCCGTCGCCCTCGCCGCCGCGCTGAACGCCGACGTCTGCGAGATCTACAGCGACGTCGACGGCATTTTCACGGCTGACCCACGCGTCGTGCCGAAGGCACGCAAGCTCGCGACCGTCACGTCCGAGGAGATGCTCGAGCTGGCCGCGAACGGGGCGAAGGTGCTCTACATCCGCGCCGTCGAGTTCGCCCGCCGCCACGGCGTCATGATTCACGCCCGCTCGACCTTCAGTTCGGGCATCGGCACCTATGTTCTCGGTGCGGGGATGACCGCCCCCGACCACGAAGAGGGAGAAGAGATGGAAGAGCCCATCGTCACCGGTGTCGCCACCGACCTCAGCCAGGCCAAGATCACCGTCGTCGGCGTCCCGGACGTCCCCGGCAAGGCCGCCGACATCTTCAAGATCGTCGCCAAGTCCGGCGCGAACGTCGACATGATCGTGCAGAACGTGTCGGCTGCCGCGACCGGCCGCACCGACATCTCCTTCACTCTCCCCAAGGCCGAGGCGTCGACGGCGCTGCGCGCCCTGTCGGTCGAGCAGAGCGCGGTCGGCTTCGACAAGCTCGTCCACGACGACCAGATCGGCAAACTCTCGGTCGTCGGCGCCGGCATGCGTACGCACTCGGGCGTCTCGGCGACGCTGTTCGAGGCCTTGTCGACGACGGGCGTCAACATCGAGATGATCTCGACCTCGGAGATCCGCATCTCGGTCGTCGTGCGCGGCGATGACCTCGCCGAGGCGGCGCGCGTCGTGCACACCGCCTACGGGCTCGACGGCGACACCGAAGCCGTCGTCCACGCCGGCACCGGTCGCTGACGCGTCAGCGCTGAGAGTCGAGCCACTCGTCGAAGCTCGGCCCGGCGATGGTGGCGCCCGGTCCCGGCAGGGCGAGGCCCTCGCGCATGCCGCGCATCTGAGCGCCCGGGATGCTCACCGGGACGACGAGCCGCCGAGATCCGTCCCGGCGAATCCAGGCCCGGATCATCCGGTCCAGGCGTTCCTCGCGGGGACCGGCGAGGTCCGGTACCCGCCCCTGCGGGCCCGCGACCGCGAGGTCGACGAGCCGCGCGGCGACCGCCGCCGCGGCCACCGGTTGCGCTCGCGCCCGCGGTGCCAGCTGCACGGGCCCGAGACGGGCCTGCGAGGCGACCTGCCCTGCGAACTCGTGGAACTGCGTCGCCCGCAGGATGCTCCACGGCACCGCGCTCTCCTTGAACAAGCGCTCCTGCAGGACCTTGCCGGCGTAATACCCGTTCGGATTCCGGTCGATGCCGACGATCGACAGCAGTACCGCGTGTTCGACCCCGGTGCGCGCCGCCGCGTGGAGAAGGGCGCGGGATGCCGCGGAGAAGAACTCCGTCGCCGTTGCCGCGCTGGTCGTGCCGACGCTCGCCACGTCGATGAGCGCATCCGCCCCCGCCAGTGTGCGCTCGACGGCTGCGCGGTCCCGCAGGTCCACCCCCGCGGCACGCGAGAGGACGGCGACGTCGTGCCCCACCTCCCGTGCCCGCTCCACCACGAGTCGTCCCACTGTGCCGGTCCCGCCTGCCACTGCGATCTTCATGTCGTCCCTTCCGAAGGTGTGTCACTGTGGTGACGACGCAGCCTCCGCGAATGTGAGGCCCGGGACGGAGATCGTCATGACGGATGCCGCGACCCGCCGGATCGGCGACGTGGACGCCTACCGCCGTACGCTCGTCGCCGCCGCCTACCGCATGCTCGGGACGTTGGCCGACGCCGAGGACGCGGCGCAGGAGGCCTACGTCCGGTGGCTCCGGTTGGACGCGGGCGAGCGCGAGGCCATCGAGAACCCCGGCGGCTGGCTCATGCGCGTGACGGGGCGGATCTGTCTCGATGTCCTCGGCTCCGCGCGAGTCCGGCATGAGACGTACGTGGGGGAGTGGCTGCCCGAGACGATTCCGGTCGGCACGGCGAGCGGCGACCCCGCCGCCGTCGTCGTCGGGGCGGAGGAAGTGTCCACGGCGCTGCTGTTGGTGCTGGAGACGCTCACCCCCGCCGAGCGCGTGGCGTTCGTGCTGCACGAGGTGTTCGCGGTGCCGTTCGCCGAGATCGCCGGGGTGCTGGGGAGGTCCGCGGCCGCGTGCCGCCAGCTGGCGGCATCCGCTCGTCGTCACGTCGGACGCCGCGCGGGGGCCAGCGTCCCGCGGAGTCGTCACGACGAACTGATCGCAGCCTTCGCGGCGGCGAGTGCGAGCGGGAGTCTCGACGCCCTCGTCCGTGTGCTCGCGCCCGACGTCGTCCTGGTTTCCGACGGTGGCGGGATCGTGTCCGCCGCGCGGCGGCCGGTCCGCGGGGCAGACCACGTCGCGCGCTTCCTTCTCGGGCTCGCGGCGAAGCAGCCGACCGCGACCTACGAACCGGCCATCACCGGAGACGGGCTCGGTTATGCGATCCGGGTCGACGGCGTCATCGTCGCCGCCGTCACCTTCGCCACCGACGGTGAGCGGATCACCCATGTCTGGATGATGCGGAACCCCGAGAAGCTCAGCGCGTGGGTGTGACGTCCCGCGGCGACACATGCGGATCGCGGTACCCGGTGCGCCGGTAGAATCGCCGGAACCCGCTCTCCTGCGCCCTGCCGCGACGTCCCGTCGCGCGGCGCCGCACCCTCGAGGAACCGCACCATGACCGTCTTCTCCGAATCGGGATTCTCCGTCGCCGTCGTCGGCGCCACCGGCCAGGTCGGGACGGTGATGCGCGACATCCTCGTCGACCGCGCCTTCCCGATCCGCGAGCTGCGTCTGTTCGCGACGGCACGTTCGGCGGGCTCCACGATCGTGGTCGACGGCCGGGAGATCCTCGTCGAGGACGTCGCCACGGCGGACCCCAGCGGCATCCAGATCGCCCTCTTCTCGGCGGGGGCGACCGGATCGCGCGCCCACGCTCCCCGCTTCGCCGAGGCCGGCGCGGTCGTCATCGACAACTCGAGCGCCTGGCGTATGGACCCCGAGGTGCCGCTCGTCGTCAGCGAGGTCAATCCGCACGCGATCCACGACCTGCCCAAGGGCATCATCGCCAACCCGAACTGCACGACGATGGCCGCGATGCCCGTCCTGAAGCCGCTGCACGTCGAGGCGGGCCTCGTCCGGCTCACCGTCAGCACATACCAGGCGGTCTCGGGCTCCGGCCTCGCCGGCGCCGAGGAGCTCCTCGGCCAGGTCGAGTCGGTCGTCGCTCAGGGCGGGGCGATCGGCCTGGTCCACGACGGTTCCGCCGTGGACTTCCCGGCACCGGAGAAGTACGTCGCCCCCATCGCGTTCAACGTCATCCCGTTCGCCGGCAACCTCGTCGAGGACGGCGACAACGAGACCGACGAGGAGAAGAAGCTCCGTAACGAGAGCCGCAAGATCCTCGAGCTCCCCGACCTCCGTGTCGCCGGCACGTGCGTGCGCGTCCCCGTCTTCACGGGCCACTCGCTCTCGATCCACGCCGAGTTCGCCGAGGACATCACGCCCGACCGTGCCCGTGAGGTCCTCGCGGATGCCGCGGGTGTCGCCCTCGCGGACGTCCCCACGCCGCTGGCGGCGGCCGGAGCCGACCCGAGCCTCGTCGGACGCATCCGCGCCGACCAGTCCGCGCCCGAGGGCAAGGGTCTCGTGCTCTTCATCAGCAACGACAACCTCCGCAAGGGCGCCGCGCTCAACGCGGTCCAGATCGCCGAGCTCGTCGCCGCCGACCTGGCCGCCCGCGTCTGAGACGGATGCCGGGTCCCGCCGCGCGCGGTCGGGCCCCCGGCATCCGCCTTTCATCAGGGGAAAGAACACGCATTCCTGCCGCCTCGACCGGCGGCGGGCGGCGACCCGGGCCGTAGCGGCGACGTAGACTGGATGACCGTGACTGACAATCCCGGAGCAGACGATCACGCCGCAGAGAACGCCGCGGCGACCAGCCCCGCCGCAGTGAGTCCGACGGAGACGTACGACGCGCTGCTCATCGGCGGCGGCATCATGAGCGCCACCCTCGGCACCCTCCTGCAGCAGCTCGAGCCGGACTGGAAGATCGGCGTCTTCGAGCGCCTCTCCGAGGTCGCGCAGGAGTCCTCCAACGCGTGGAACAACGCGGGGACGGGCCACGCCGCCCTCTGCGAGCTGAACTACACGCCCGAGTCCTCCGACGGCACGATCGATCCCTCGAAGGCGATCGGCATCAACGAGCAGTTCCAGCAGTCGCGTCAGCTGTGGAGCGCCCTCATCGAGCGCGGCGTCCTCGACGAGCCGTCCACCTTCATCAACGCGACGCCGCACATGACCTTCGTCCGCGGCGAGAAGGATGTCGCGTTCCTCAAGAAGCGCTACGAGGTGCTCAAGGAACAGCCTCTGTTCGCCGGCATCGAGTACTCCGAGGACTCCCGCGTCATCAACGAGTGGGCGCCGCTGCTCATGCAGAAGCGTCGCAAGGGCGAGCCGTTCGCGGCCACCCGCGTCCCCGCGGGCACCGACGTCGACTTCGGCTCGCTCACCCGGCAGCTCTTCGAGCACCTCGCCGCCTCCGGTGTGGATGTCGAGACGAACCGAGAGGTACGGAACCTCAAGCGCCAGAAGGACGGCACGTGGGAGGTCACCTACCGCCAGACGGTCGGCCGGACGCCCGGAAAGGTGCGGGCGCGGTTCGTCTTCGTGGGTGCGGGCGGCTGGGCCATCAAGCTCCTGCAGCGCTCCGGCATCCCCGAGATCTCGGGCTACGGCGTGTTCCCGATCGGCGGCCAGTGGCTGAAGACCTCGAAGCCCGAGCTCGTCGCGCAGCACAAGGCGAAGGTCTACTCGCAGGCCTCCGTCGGCGCGCCACCCATGTCTGTCCCGCACCTCGACACCCGCGTCGTCGACGGTGAGGCATCCCTCCTGTTCGGTCCGTTCGCCACGTTCAGCCCGAAGTTCCTGAAGAACGGCCGGATGACGGACATCGTCGCCCAGGTGCGCCCGGGCAACATCCTCCCGATGCTCAAGGTCGCCATCGACAATCCCGGCCTCATCAAGTACCTCGTCAGCGAGCTGTTGAAGGGTCACGGCAAGAAGGTCGACTCCCTCCGCGACTTCATGCCGAGCGCGCGCGACGAGGACTGGGAGCTGCTGCAGGCCGGCCAGCGCGCGCAGGTTATGAAGAAGGACCCGAAGAAGGGCGGCGTGCTGCAGTTCGGCACCGAGGTCGTCAGCTCCGCCGACGGCTCGATCGCGGGCCTCCTGGGTGCGTCCCCGGGTGCCTCCACCGGTGCGTCGATCATGCTCGGTCTTCTGAAGACCTGCTTCCCTGACCGCCTCGCCGCGTGGGAGCCGACGTTGAAGGAGCTGATTCCGACGTACGGTCAGACGCTCAACAGTGCTCCTGACACCGCTCACCAGGTGCTGCAGAAGACGGCAGCCGCGCTGCAGATCAACGTCTGAGTCGCGCCCGTGGCGAAGCTGTACTTCCGCTACGGCGCGATGAACTCGGGCAAGTCGACGGCCCTGTTGCAGGCGGCGTTCAACTACGAGGAGCGCGGCCAGCACGTCCTTCTCGCGAAGCCCGAGATCGACACGAAGGGTGCCGACCAGATCTCGAGCCGTCTCGGCGTCGAACGCACGGTCGACTTCCTCATCGGTCCGGACGACGACGCCCGCGAGCTGTTCGCCGAGCACCGCCGTCGCGTGCAGCGCGAGGCCGAGGCGGCTCTCGTGCCCGACGTCCGCACCGACGTGGCCTGCCTGCTCGTGGACGAGGCGCAGTTCCTCCAGCCCGAGCAGATCGACGACCTCCTGCGGGTCGCGGTGAGCGACGGCATCCCGGTGCTCGCCTACGGCATCCGCACGGACTTCCAGACCCGGGCCTTCCCGGGGTCGGCGCGACTCATGGAACTCGCGCACAGCCTCGAAGAGCTCAAGACGATCTGCCGCTGCGGCAGCAAGGCACTCTTCAACGCGCGCCTGGTCAGCGGGCGCTTCGTCTTCGACGGTAACCAGGTCGCGATCGACGAGCTGTCGCCCGACCGGGTCACGTACGAGTCGATGTGCGCGCGCTGCTACCTGCGCGAATCGGGCGGACGCCTGCGCTGAGGCCTAGAGGGTCGGGATCAGCTCGTCGAGGAACGCGGCGGTGTCCTCCCAGCCCTCCACGGCGTGACAGGTCACACCCATGGCCAGGACGGGGTAGTCGTTGCCGTGCTCGTCGAGGCGGTCGCCCACGAAGAGCATGTCCCCGAGGGGGATGCCGGTCTGCTCCGCGAGTTTGCGCATGCCGTAGGCCTTGTCGATACCGCGGTGCGTGATGTCGACCGACGTCGAGCCGCCGGAACGGACTTCGAGGTCCGGGATGCGGGCGGCCACGGCGTCGCGCAGGGTGTTCTTCTTCTCGCCGGTGGGGTCCCACGCCGTCTTGGCGTCCAGGGGAGCGGACTGACCGAGCGCAGAGAAGGTGATCTGCGAGCCCCGGTCCTCGAGGATCGGACCCCAGGTCTCGCTCTCCCAGAGGCCGAGGCGCGTCGCTTCTTCCTCGACCGCGGCGAGGGCGCGGGACTTCTCGTCGTCGGTCAGGGAGAGCGCGTAGACCGTCTCGATGCCGTCCGTCGTGAGGCGGTAGTACTGCGTGCCGCACGTGGGCATGAGGTGCAGACGGTCGAGGGTCGCGGCATCCGTCTCGGGGAGCCGGTCGACCACCTGAGTCTGGAACTGCTGCAGCTGACCGCCCGAGATGATCGCCACCTCGACGCGCTCTGCGAGACGCAGGAGCAGGTCGCCCATGCGCGGATCGATGGCCGTCTTCGACGGAGCGAGCGTGTCGTCGAGGTCGAACGCGACGAGGCGGGGAGAGGTCATGATGCTCCGTTTCGAGGGAGGTGAGATGGCCCCTCCGGGGAGGGATGCGAAAGGCCCCGCCGGTATCCGGCGGAGCCTCTCTGCGGTCGGGGTGACAGGATTTGAACCTGCGGCCTCGTCGTCCCGAACGACGCGCGCTACCAAGCTGCGCCACACCCCGTGGCAACCCTCCAAGCTTACCCTGCCGACCGCCCCTCGGGCGAATCGTCGGCGCGTCGGGCGCGGAGGACCAGGACGGATGCCTCGGGCCGGCACCCGAAGCGCACCGGGGCGTAGATCGAATGGCCCAGACCCGCGCTCACGTTGAGCGGCACCGTCCGTCCGTCGTGCGACCACCGCGTCAGGCCGCGGGCCTGATCGAGGGGGATGTCGCAGTTCGAGACGAGGGCCTTCTTCGCGAACGGGATGCGGACCTGACCGCCGTGCGTGTGCCCGGCGAGGATCAGGCCGGCACCGGCATCCGTGAACGCGTTGAGCACCCGCTGGTAGGGCGCGTGCGTGACCCCGAGGCGGACGCTCGCGTCGTCACCGAGCGCGCGGAAGGCGGCCGATGCCGCGTCGAGGTCGTCGAGCTCGCGGTGGGCGTCGTCGACACCCAGCGCATCGATCCGGACTCCGCCGACACGGATGCTGGCGGCCGTGTTGTCGATCAGTGTCTCGCCGAGTCCGGTGAGGAAGTCGTCGAGCGCGTCGGTGTCGAGCGAGGGCGTGAATTCGACGTGCGTCGACGGTCCCTCGAAGTACTTGAAGGGGTTGCGGGCGCTCGGGGCGATCTTGTCGTTCGACCCGTGGACGAAGAAGCCCGGCACGCCGCGCAGGGGAGCGAAGGCCGCACGGATGCCGCCGAGCCCGTCCTGATGACCGAGGTTGTCGCCCGTGTTGATCACCAGGTCGGGCTGCACCGTGTCGGCGATCTCTGCGATCCAGCGTTGCTTGCGATGCTGCCACGGCGCCATGTGCGCGTCGGACAGGTGCAGGACGGTCACCGACGGGCTGCCCGGCGGCAGGACGTGGAGGTCATGGCGGCGGAGCGTGAAGAGGTAGCGCTCGATGCCGACGCCCCAGACGCCGGCAGCGACGCCGACCGCCCCCACCGCGCCGAGCGCAGTGAGGGCGGTCTGTGCGGCGGGCCTCACGGACCGTTGCCGTTGCCGGGGCCGCCGTTGCCGTTGCCGTTGCCCGGGCCGTCGTTACCGCCCCCGCCGTCGCAGGCCTTGGCCTGGTAGTTGAGGGTGATGGCGGCGTCTCGAGCGACGGTCTCGCCGGCGGCGGGATCCGTTCCGGTCACGACGCCCTGCGTCGGCGCGCCCGGGTCGTCGGTACAACTCAGCGTGACGTTCGAGAACCCGGCTGCGTTCAGCGCCGCGGTGGCGTCCTTCGGGTTGCCGCTGACGCCGGGGACGACGACGCCCTTGCCATCACTCGGGCTGATCGTGACGGTCGTTCCCGACACGACACGGCCCGCGCCGGGCGACTGCTCGACGATCGTGCCCTCCGCCTCGGGGGACGGCACCGGGTCGCCGACGCTGACGCTGAAGCCGGCGTCCTCGATCCGCTGGCGAGCGGCGTCGGTGTCGAGACCGATGACGCTCGGCAAACTCGCATACGACCGCTTGGTCAGTTCGCTCGCCGGCTTCGGGAACTCGCCGCCGCCGAACTCCGAGTTAGCGGCGCGCTGCATGGCGGGCCAGATGGAGTTACGGATGCGGGACAGGCGGTAGCCGCTTTCATAGTGGTTCTCGAGACGCTCGTCTCCCGCCACGTTGCCGACCCAGACCGCTGTCGTCACCTTCGTGCTGGAGCCGATCATCCACGTGTGCAGGAACTGGTGGATGCCCGTCTTTCCGAAGATCGGTACTCCGTCGAACGTCCGCGCACCACTTCCGGTGCCGCTGGCGCTCATCACGCTTTGCAGCACGTATGCGGCCGTGGCAGCCACGTCTTCGCTGATCTTGCGCTCGCACTTCGTGTCAGGGATCGGACGCTCATCGCCGTTGGCGTCGACCACGCGATCGATGGCCTTCGCGGCGCACAGGGTGCCGTTCGAGGCGATCGCCGCATAGGCGTTCGCCATGTCGATCGGGGCGACGGCCTGCGACCCGAGGACGTCGTAGGGGTTGTTGAACTGATCCAGCGGCTTTCCGTCGCCGAGGGTGACTCCGAGGTCTCCGGCGACGCGGTTGGTGCTGCAGACGGAGATCTTCTCAGCCATCGTGAGGAAGCCGGAGTTCAGCGAGTCCTTTGTGAATCGGGCGACCGTCCCGGTGTAACCACGGTTCCCCTCGAAGTTTCCGATCGCGCCCTTGCCCTCACCGGTCTTGACTTCCTGCGTACCCCCCTCACAGCCGGTCAGCACTGTCTTCTCGCCGACGCGTCCATTGAGTACCTCGTTGACAGAGTGGCCCTGCTGCATCCAGTTGATGAGACTGAACACCTTGTAGGTCGAACCCGCCGAGTGGCTGCCGCCACCGTTCTTGACGGGGACGTTGTAGTTGACCTGGGTCGTTGTCTTGTCGTCCGCCTGGTCGCTCCACGGACGGTTCTGCACCATCGACAGGACGCGGCCGGTTCCGACCTCCACCTGCACACCTGATGCGCCGAGGTTCATGTACGAGACGCTTCCGGGAACGACGGAGATGGCCTTGTTCGCGGCCGACTGGAGAGAGGTGTCGAGCGTCGTGTAGACGCTGAGACCACCACGACGAAGCGCCGCGAGCCGGTCCTCCTTCGTCTCACCGAAGGCCGGGTCGGTCCGGATGATCGAGGTGACGTAGGCGCAGAAGAACTCCTCGCCCTTCGCCTCCGAGCAGCCCTGGGGACGTGACGTCAGCTTCGGGGTGATCGGGGCCTTGATGGCCTCGTCGTGCTCAGCCTTCGTGATCTTGTTGTCTTTCAGCAGGCGGTTAAGGACGTAGTCCTGTCGGATCTTCGTCAGGCGGTAGCCGTCGGCCTCGCCGTTGACAGGGGAGCCGTCCTTCGCAGTGAGCGTGCCGCCCGGCTTGTCGATGCGGAGCGTGTTCGGCTCCTGCACCATGCCGGCGATGACGGCCGCCTGAGCGACCGTGAGCTTGTCGGGCGTCGTGTCGAAGTAGTGGCGAGCCGCGGCGCCGATGCCGTAGACGGTGCCACCGAAGTGCGCGATGTTGAGGTACCCGATCAGGATCTCGTCCTTCGAGTACTCCTTCTCCAGCTGGATCGCGTAACGCATCTCCTGGATTTTGCGCTGGTAGCCCTGCGTGCCCTTGTTCGCCGTCGACTCCTCGTAGCACGCGCGAACCTGCTCAGCGCCCACGGCTTCCGCCTCGCACGACTGCTGGAGGACGTTCTTGACGTACTGCTGCGTGATCGAGGAGCCACCGCGGTTCGATCCCGAGCTCGCGTTGCGCGCCAGCGCGCTGAGCGTGCCCAGCAGGTCGATGCCGCCGTGCGTGTAGAAGTTCTTGTCCTCACTCGAGAGGATCGCGTCGTACATGACCGGGGCGACCTGATCGAACGTCACCGGGATGCGGTTCTGGTCGTAGAACTCGGTGAGCTTGACGTCCTTGCCGTCGTCGTTCTTCGCGTAGATCGTCGTCGGAAGCATGAGCTTCTCGATCTTGAGGTAGCTCGGCATCTTGTCGAACATCTCGATCGCGCTCGACGCCGCATACCCGGACACCGCGATCGCCGGGGTGATCGTTGCCGTGACGAGGAGACCCGCAACGGTGCTCAAGCCGACGAGGCCCATCAGGCCTCCGAGCACACCGGTGGCCGTACGTTTCGAGTGGGGCATAGGCTGATCGTAAGGGAGATTGCTGGGCGATGCCTTGGTGACCGTCCCTGTGTCGAGCCCGTCCGGGCGCGCGAGTCACGACCTCCGGGAGACCCGAATGACCACGTGGGAGTACATGACCACGCCGCTGCTCATCCACAACACCGCGGCGATCCTCAACAACTGGGGCAAGCAGGGGTGGGAGCTCGTTCAGGTGGTGACCGGCCCCGAAGGCGGCCTCGTCGGTTACTTCAAGCGTCCCTCGGGCGGCGACGGCTCCGCCAACGCGGGACTGGATGCCGCGGCTGTGGCGGCTCGTCAGTTCGGTCAGGGCTGATGTCGGTCACCGCACGCCTCGCCGAGCTGGGCATCGAGCTGGGCTCCGTCGTCCCGCCGCTCGCCGCGTACATCCCGGCCAAGGTTCACGGCGACCTCGTCTACACGTCCGGTCAGCTCCCCATGGTCGATGGCGCGATGCCCGCGACGGGCAAGGTGGGCGACGGCGAGGGGTACGTGTCCGCGGACGAGGCCGCTTCGCTCGCGCGGCAGTGCGCGCTGAACGCGATCGCCGCCGCGGCCGCCGCGGTCGGCGGTGTCGACCGGCTGACCGGCGTCGTGAAGGTGACGGGGTTCGTGGCATCCGTGCCGGAGTTCACCGGTCACCCCGCCGTCATCAACGGAGCGAGCACCGTGCTCGGTGAGATCTTCGGCGACGCGGGTCGACACGCCCGCTCCGCCGTCGGTGTGGCGGCTCTGCCCATCGACAGCCCCGTCGAGGTCGAGGTCGTCTTCTCGCTTTCTTGAACCGAGTGCATCTTCCCAGCGAGCTGATACCTCGTCGGGAACGTGCACTCAGACGCCCGCGTCACGCTGTCGCCATGACCAGCTCACGCGTCGCGTCGTCCCTTCTCCTCCGCACGGCCGCCGTCTTCACCGGTGCCGCTCTGCTGACCGGGTGCGCCGCAGGAGGACCTGCGGCCGCGGCGGGCACACCCCACGTCGGACCCTCCGCTCAGGCGGCATCCGCGACCGCAGGCGGTGCGCGGGTGGACCGCGATGATCCCGCGACGGAGGGGAGCAACCTGGCCGCGGTCACGCGGCTCTTCTCCGCGGCTTTCGACGACCCCGACTCGGCGGAGGCTCAGGCCGCCGCTGCCGTGAGCGTCGCAAAGGATGCCGTGGCTCACGGCGGGAACGCCGAAGCGGGGCCCGCGGGCCTGCTCGCCCAGTTCGCCGCGGCGCACAAGAGCGTTCCCGGCGCGCAGGTCGTCATCACGCACACGGCCGCGGACGGCGACCTGGTCGCGGTCCACTATCAGATCACCGCGGACCCCGATGATGAGCGCACCGGGCTCGCGGCCGCCGACGTCTTCCGTCTGTCCGGAGGCAAGATCGTCGAGCGCTGGGCCTTCGAGCAACCCGTCGCGCAGGGCAAGGCCGCCAGCGGCAACACGAACTCGATGTTCAGCGACCTCTACAAGCCCGCCACGCCGTCGCCGGCACCCACCGAGACGCAGGAGGAGAAGAATCGGGTGTTCGCCGTCGACGCGTACGACACGCTGTTCAAGGACCGCGACGTCAGCATCCTCGACCGTGCGTTCGATCCGAACTACCTGCAGCACAATCCCGTCGCCCCGAACGGGACGGCCGCCCTCAAGCAGTTCTTCGGCGGGGGTGCGTCCTTCCCGCCCACGGCGTCGACCGTGTCGCTGGCGGACGGCGACCTCGTGTGGACGCTGTCGCAGGCCGTCGGAGCCACGTCCGATGATCCCTACGCCGCGCTCGACATCTTCCGCGTCGACGGAGGACTGATCCGCGAGCACTGGGATGTCGTCCCCGCCGCCACGGCGGGGTGAGCGCGGTCAGTCCTTCTTCGTCACCTGCCCCTTGATCGTGGACATCACCATGGTGTCGGCGAGGGTCGTCGTGTCGCCGACCTCGCGTCCTTCCGCGACGTCGCGCAGCAGTCGGCGCATGATCTTGCCGCTGCGGGTCTTGGGGAGCTCGGTCACGATGTAGACGTCGCGCGGACGCGCGATCGGACCGATCTGGTCGCCCACCCACGCGCGGAGCGTGTCGACGAGCCCGTCGAGGGAGTTCGCCTTCATGTACGACTCCTTGATGACGCAGAACGCGACGACCGCCTGCCCGGTCGTCTCGTCCGAGGCTCCGACGACGGCTGCCTCGGCGACGGCCTCGTTCCCGACGAGGGCGGATTCGATCTCGGTCGTCGAGAGGCGGTGGCCCGACACGTTCATGACGTCGTCCACGCGGCCGAGGAACCAGACGTCGCCGTCCTCGTCGAGGCGCGCCCCGTCACCGGCGAAGTAGTAGCGCTTGTCGGCGAACTTGTCCCAGTAGGTCTCCTTGAAGCGGTCCGGGTCGCCCCAGATGCCGCGCAGCATGCTCGGCCAGGGTTCGGTCAGCACGAGCAGCCCGCCGTTGCCGTTGCCGACCTCCTGGCCCTGATCGTCGACGACGTCGAGGCCGATGCCGGGAAGCGGCACCTGCGCGCTGCCCGGCTTGGTCTCGGTCACCCCGGGCAGCGCCGACACCATGATCGCGCCCGTCTCGGTCTGCCACCAGGTGTCGACGATGGGCGTCCGATCCCCGCCGATGACGTGGCGGTACCACATCCACGCCTCGGGGTTGATGGGTTCGCCGACGCTGCCGAGCAGGCGCAACGACGACAGATCGTGCTGCTCGGGGATGCTCCTGCCGAGTTTCATGAAGGAGCGGATGGCTGTGGGCGCCGTGTAAAGGATCGTCACCCCGTACTTCGCCACGATCTCCCACCATCGACCCGGATGCGGGGTGTCGGGGGTGCCCTCGTAGATCACCTGCGTCGCGCCGTTGGCGAGCGGACCGTACGTGACGTACGTGTGTCCCGTGATCCACCCGATGTCGGCGGTGCACCAGTAGACGTCGGTCTCGGGGTGCAGGTCGTGGACGACCTTGTTCGTGAACGCCGCCTGCGTGAGGTAGCCGCCGCTCGTGTGCAGGATGCCCTTCGGCTTCCCCGTCGTCCCCGAGGTGTAGAGGATGAAGAGGGGGTTCTCCGCCGGGAACGGCTGCGCGACATGATCAGCGGATGCCGCCGGCACGAGATCGTGCCACCACAGGTCGCGTCCGTCCTCCCAGTTCACCTCGGTGCCGGTGCGCTTGACGACGAGGACGTGCTCGACGGTCTCCTGCGGTCCGTGTCCGCGGTCGCCGAGTGCCTGGTCGACGGCCGGCTTGAGTGGGGATGCCTTGCCTTTGCGGTACCCGCCGTCGCTCGTGATGACGAGCTTCGCGCCGGCGTCGTCGATCCGGGAGCGCAGGCTGTCGGCCGAGAACCCGCCGAAGACGACGGAGTGGATGGCGCCGATGCGCGCGACGGCGAGCATGGCGGCGACGGCTTCGGGGATCATCGGCAGGTAGATGGCGACCCGGTCGCCCGCGTCGATGCCGAGCTCGGTCAGCACGTTGGCCAGACGCTTCACCTCGTCGGTGAGCTCGGCGTAGGTGACGCGACGCTCGTCGCCGGGCTCACCCTCCCACAGCAGGGCGACACGGTCGCCGAGGCCTGCCTCGACGTGGCGGTCGAGGCAGTTGTACGCCACGTTGAGTTCGCCGTCCTCGAACCAGGTCGCGAAGGGCGGGTTCGACCAGTCGAGCGTGCGCGTGAAGGGAGTATGCCAGTGAAGGTTGCGGGCCTGCTCCGCCCAGAACGCCTCGCGGTCCGCGGCGGCGTCGTAGAGGTCCGCGTGCGCATTCGCTGCGGCAGCGAAGTCCGCGGAGGGCGCGAACCGTCGGGTCTCGTTCAGGAGGTGGTCGATCTGGCTGCTCATGCGGCGCTCCTTTGCGTGCAGGCCATCGTGGCCTCGTGCGGCGATGCGGCAACTCTAGGTTCGGCTCAAGGAGCGCGACTACCGCCGATAGTGGGTGCGGCGCGCTGGGCATGTGTGCGGCACAATCCCAGCCAGGATGAGCGTAAGATCGTTATCGCCCGAACATCGATTCGGTTTCGCGATCGCGCTGATCCCCCCTGAAGCGCGGTTGCGTGGGCGGCACCCTTTCCCCCAATGGGTGCCGCCCTTCTCTTTTCCTTCACGGTCGCGGTCGTCGCTTTCTGCACACGCGTTCACACCGTCGTTCCGTCCACGCCCGGCGACGTCGAAGGTCCGGGGCCGGAGGCGTCCGCCTAGCGTTCCGGGCATGCCGCATCCGTTCATCGCCGCCCCTCGAGGCACCGGAGTCGCCGCGATGCCGCGACCGGTGCCGCGGCATCCGGTGGTCGCACCGTTGCGCCGGTACCTCGCCGACCCCGGCGTCACTGACGTCTTCGTCAACGGCACCGACGGCCTCTACGTCGACCGGGGCGGCGGACCGGAGCGCATCCCGGACTGGGCGCTCGACGAAGAAGCCGTGCGTGAGCTCGCCGTCGGGCTCATCGCGCTCGGGGGCCGCCACCTCGACGACGCGACGCCCTGTGCGGACGTGCGTTGGGAGCACGGCGTGCGGGTCCACGCGGTCCTGCCGCCCATCTCGTGCACGGGAGCGACGATCTCGATCCGCCTCCCGGGTACCGGAATGCCCGATCTCGACGACCTCGGTCGCCGCGGCGCGTTCGACGCGGCGATGGGCGCCCGACTCGAACGGCTCGTCGACCAGCGTGCCAACGTCCTCGTCACGGGAGCCACCGGCGCCGGGAAGACGACGCTGCTCGCCGCACTGCTCGGACGCGTTCCCGTGTCGGAGCGGATCGTCACGATCGAGGATGTCGCGGAACTCCGGATCGCCCACCCGCACCACGTGCGTCTCGAAGCCCGGCAGGCCAACCTCGAAGGCGTCGGGGCGATCGCGCTCGGGCGTCTGTTGCGCGAAGCCCTGCGGATGCGCCCCGACCGACTCGTGGTGGGCGAGTGTCGGGGTGAGGAGGTCCGCGAGCTCCTCACCGCCTTGAACACCGGTCACGACGGCGGCGCGGGGACGGTCCATGCGAGCGGGCTCGCCGAGGTCCCGGCCCGCCTGGAGGCGTTGGGTGCGCTCGCCGGGATGGATGATCGAGCCCTCGCGCGCCAGACGGCCAGCGCGATCGGGGCCGTCGTCCACATCGAGCGCGGACGCGACGGAGTGCGCCGCGTGACGGGGATCGCGCGCCCCGTCGTGCGCGACGACCGCCTCGGCATCGAGGCCGTCGCATGAACGCGCGGAAAGCCGCCCAGGCCAGCGCTGCGTCCGATGCAGCGGGGGTCGCCGGCGTCGTCCAGCGCCTCGCCGTCCTCCTGCAGGCCGGCATCGCGCCGGCCGCCGCCTGGCGCCACCTCGCCCACGCCGGTGACGAGACGGCCGCGGCGGTGTGCGAACGACTGGATGCCGGGGGATCAGCCGCATCCGCCCTCGCCGACCGCGGCGGCACGTGGCAGCAGATCGGCGTCGCCTGGCAGGTGGCGACGGTCGTCGGAGCCCCGCTGGCGATGAGTCTCCGAGGTCTCGCCGAGGCGCTCCGCGACGCTCATCAGGCGCGCGACGACGTCCGCACCGCTCTCGCCGAACCGCAGACGACCGCGCGGCTCATCTCGTGGCTCCCTCTCGTGGCCCTCGGCCTCGGCGCCGCCCTGGGGTTCGACCCGTTCTCAGTCCTGGCCACCCCGCCGGGCGCCGTGTGCCTCGTCGCGGGGGGACTGCTCATGTTCCTCACCCATCGGTGGACGCGTGCACTGGTCGCACGGGCGCAACCAGGCGACGAGATCCCCGGACTCGATGCCGAGGTGATCGCGATCGCCCTCTCGGGTGGCGTCTCGATCCCGCGGGCGCTCGAGGTCGTCGCGGCGGCCTCGGGTCTCGAACCCACCGCCGGGACCGCCTCTGTCCTCGCCCTCTCCCGATCCGCGGGCGCGCCCGCCGTCGAACTGCTGCGAGCGGATGCCGCGTCCCGCCGCCAGGCGGCGCGCACCGACGGGCGGCTGCGGGCGGCATCCCTCTCTGGACGGCTCCTGCTTCCGCTCGGAGTGTGCACCCTGCCGGCGTTCCTGCTGCTCGGCGTCGGTCCGATGCTGCTCTCGGTCCTCACCTCGGCCCCGCTCACGCTGTGAGCCCAGACGTGCCCATCACCCACAACACCGGAGGAGATCATGACATCCCACGACCTGCCCACCCTGACCCGCCGCCGCGCGGCCGACCTGTTCGCCGACGAGTCCGGCGCCGCGACAGCGGAGTACGCCATCGCGACGATGGCGGCCGTCGCCTTCGCCGGGCTGCTGGTGATCATCATGCGCTCGGACGAGGTGCGCGGCATCCTCACCGACCTGGTCCGGCGCGCCCTCACCGTCTCATGAGGCGGGACGAGCGGGGATCGGTTGCGGCGGAGTTCGCCGTGACGGTCCCCGCCGTCGTCCTCGTCATCGTTCTGGCGGTCTCCGCGTTGTCGGTGGGGGCTCGGCAGGTGCGGCTGGAGCACGCCGCGGCCCAGGCTGCGCGGTACGCCGCCCGCGAGGAACCCGCCGAGCGGGTGCGGGCTGCGGCATCCGCCCTCGCCGCGGGCGCGGCCGTCACGACTCGCCGCGAGGGTGATCTCGTGTGCGCGGACCTCTCCGCCGCGCCGGGAGTGCCGCTGCCATTGCCCGACCTCCGCGCATCCTCGTGCGCGCTCGCCGCCCCGGAGATCGACTGATGGCGGGCGCTGCGACGACCGTCGGGGTCCTGGCGGTCTCGGCCACCCTGGCCGTCGGCTTCGTCGCCGCCGGAGCGGCCGCGGCATCCTCGGCGCGGGCGGCGGGAGCGGCCGACGCCGCGGCCCTCGCCGCCGCAGACACGGCGTCGGGACTCGTGCCGGGAGAACCGTGCGTGAGTGCCGCTGACGTCGCGGCGAGGAACGGCGCGTCGCTCACCGCGTGTCGGATCGACGGACTCATCGCGACCGTGGAGGTCTCGATCGACGTCGGCCCCCTGGACGCGCGGGCGCGCGCCCGCGCGGGGCCACCACCCGGGTCGCCCTGAGGGCTCGGGACGGCGGGGCTCTCAGCGCGCTCTTGACAACTCGGTGTGTATGGTGTGCAACGAAGAAAGGACGCCACGTGGCACAGGGCAAGAAGCTCGTCATCGTCGAGTCTCCGACGAAGATGCGCTCGATCCAGGGATACCTGGGCGACGGTTACGAAGTCATGAGTTCGGTCGGACACATCCGCGACCTCGCCGACAAGAAGGACATCCCCGCGGATCTGAAGAAGACCTCCGTCGGGAAGTACTCCATCGACATCGAGAACGACTTCACTCCTCTTTATGTGGAGAGCGACCGCGGCAAGAAGACGGTCACCGAGCTCAAGCGAGCCCTGAAGAACGCCGACGAACTCCTCCTCGCCACTGATGAGGACCGCGAGGGCGAAGCCATCGCGTGGCACCTCCTCGAGACCCTGAAGCCCAAGGTCCCCGTCAAGCGGATGGTCTTCCACGAGATCACGAAGGACGCCATCCAGGCCGCGGTGAAGAACACCCGCGAACTCGACCATGCCCTCGTGGACGCCCAGGAGACCCGACGCATCCTCGACCGCCTCTACGGCTGGGACGTCTCCGACGTCACCCGCCGCAAGGTCGGCCAGGGCACGAGCGCCGGCCGCGTCCAGTCCGCCGCCACCCGCATGGTCGTCGAGCGGGAACGCGAGCGCATGGCGTTCGTCTCCGCCTCGTACTGGGACGTCGACTCCACCGCCGTGAAGGGATCGGATGCCTTCGCCATCCGGCTCGCCCGTCTCGACGGCGCGCCGTTGGCCCGCGGCACCGACTTCGACGACACCGGCTCGCTGAAGAAGGCCGTCGTCGTCCTCACCGAGGAGCAGGCGCGCGAGCTGGCGGCAGCGCTCGAGGCGTCGGGCGCGGCATCCGTCGTCAGCGTCGAGGCCAAGCCCGGCACGCGCAGCCCGAAGCCGCCGTTCACGACCTCGACCCTCCAGCAGGAGGCCGGTCGCAAGCTCTCGATGAGCGCCAAGCACGCCATGGGCGTCGCGCAGCGGCTCTACGAGAAGGGCTACATCACCTACATGCGCACCGACTCGACCGCTCTGTCGGCGCAGGCGGTCACCGCCGCGCGCACCCAGGCGGTCGCGCTCTACGGCGACAAGGCCGTGCCCGCGAACCCGCGCAGCTACCGCAACAACGCCAAGAACGCGCAGGAGGCACACGAGGCGATCCGTCCCTCGGGTGACACCTTCCGGACGCCCAAGGAGGTCACCTCCGGCCTCGACCGCGACGAACTCCGCCTGTACGAGCTCATCTGGAAGCGCACCGTCGCCAGCCAGATGGCCGACGCGAAGTACGAGACCACGACCGTGACGATCGACGCGGATGCCGCCGGCAAGACGGCGACGTTCACGGCATCCGGCACCGTCTACACCTTCAAGGGGTTCCTCGAGGCCTACGAAGAGGGCCGCGACGAGAAGCGCAGCGACAACGACCGCGCCGACGACCAGTCGCTGCCGTCGCTCGCCGTCGGCGACGCTCTGACGCTGACAGACGTCGAGCCGAAGGGGCACGCGACGAGCCCCAAGCCGCGCTACACCGAGGCATCGCTCGTGAAGGCGCTCGAGGAGCACGGCATCGGTCGTCCGTCGACCTTCGCGAGCATCATCGACGTGATCCTCGACCGCGGGTACGTGTCCAAGCGCGGCCAGGCACTTGTGCCCAGCTGGCTCGCCTTCAGCATCGTGCGCCTGCTGGAAGAGCACTTCGCCGACCTCGTCGACTACGACTTCACGGCGGCGCTCGAGGACGACCTCGACTCCATCGCCCGCGGAGAACAGAATCGCGCCGCGTGGCTGCGCGAGTTCTACTTCGGTTCGAAGGACCACGTGGGCCTGCGCAACATCGTCGACAACCTCGGCGACATCGACGCACGCGAGATCAACTCGACGAAGATCGGCGACGTCGCGGTCCTGCGGTTCGGTCGGTACGGGCCGTACCTCGAGGTGCCGGGCGATGACCCCGAGACCCCGCGCCGCATCAACGTGCCCGAGGATCTCGCGCCCGATGAGCTCACCCCGGAGAAGGCGCGGGAGCTGATCGACGCGCCGGTCGGCGGCGACCGCGTCCTCGGACAGAACCCCGAGAACGGGCGCGACGTCGTCATCAAGGACGGCCGCTTCGGCCCCTACCTCGAAGAGGTCCTCCCCGAAGAGGAGGCGCCGGCCGAGGAGGTCAAGCCCAAGCGCGGTGCGAAGAAGGTCGTCGCACCCAAGCCCAAGCGTGCGTCGTTGTTCAAGAGCATGTCGCCCGAGACGATCGATCTCGAGACGGCGCTGAAGCTCCTGTCGCTTCCGCGCGAAGTCGGCGCCGACCCCGAGTCGGGCACCGTCATCACGGCGCAGAACGGCCCGTACGGTCCCTACATCAAGAAGGGCACCGACTCGCGGAGCATCGCCAGCGAGGACATGATCTTCGACATCACGCTCGAGCAGGCCCTCGAGATTTACTCGCAGCCCAAGTACGCGAACCGCGCCGCGACCTCCATCAAGGAGTTCGAGGCCGATCCGGTCAGCGGCAAGCCGATCCGCATCAAGGACGGCCGCTTCGGCGCCTACGTCACCGACGGGACCACGAACGTCACGATCCCGCGCGGGCAGACGGCGGACGACATCACCTTCGAGATCGCCGTGCAGATGCTGGCCGAGAAGCGGGCGAAGGGGCCGGCGCCCAAGCGCACGACCCGCAAGCCCGCCGCACGCAAGCCGGCGGCGAAGAAGAAGTGACCTCCGGGCTCTGGATCACCCTCGAGGGTGGCGACGGCTCGGGTAAGACGACGCAGGCAACCCTGCTGGAGCGGTGGCTCCGTGAGCAGGGTCGCAGCGTCGTCCGCACGCGCGAACCCGGCGGCACCGAGGTCGGCGTGCTCATCCGCGACATCGTGCTGCACCACCGCGGCGACATCGCCCCGCGCGCCGAAGCACTCCTCTACGCGGCCGACCGGGCGCACCACGTCGCGACGCTCGTGCGGCCCGCGCTCGCGCGCGGCGAGGTCGTCATCCAGGACCGCTACCTCGACAGCTCCGTCGCCTACCAGGGCGCCGGAAGGGTGCTGGACGGCGGCGAGATCCGCGACCTGTCGCTGTGGGCCGCCGAAGGTGCGTTGCCCGACGTCACCGTCCTCCTCGACGTCGACCCGGCGACCGCGCGGGAACGATTGGATGCCGCCGACAAGCCCTTCGACCGACTCGAAGCCGAGAAGAGCGCGTTCCACGAGCGGGTCCGCGCCGCCTTCCTCTCGTTGGCGGATGCCGAGCCGGAGCGCTTCCTCGTCGTCGACGCCACGCAGCCGATCGACGAGATCGCCGACGCCATCCGGACGCGGGTGTCCGAGCGGCTGTCCGCACTCTCGTCCTGAGCGTCGCCGGCACCTCGTAGGCTGAACCGCATGACCTCCACCACCGTCGACATGCTCCCGTGGGGCGAGGTCTGGGGCCAGGACGAGGCCGTCGCTCAGCTGCGGGCCGCGGCATCCGATCCGTCGCAGCTGGCCCACGCGTGGCTCATCACCGGCCCGCCCGGATCGGGCCGCTCGACCCTCGCCTATGCCTTCGCCGCGGCGCTCATCGCCGAGCCCGGCGACGAGAAAGCGATGCGCCAGGTCATGGCGCGCACGCACCCCGACCTGGCGGCGCTCCGCACCGAAGGCGTCATCATCTCGATCAAGGACGCCCGCTCGCTCGTCGAGCGCTCGTACTTCTCGCCCTCCCTCGGCCGGTACCGCGTCATGGTCATGGAAGACGCCGACCGCATGGTCGAGCGCACGAGCAACGTCCTCCTCAAGGCCCTCGAAGAGCCGCCCGAGCAGACTGTCTGGATCCTCTGCGCGCCGAGCGACGCCGACCTCCTCCCCACGATCCGCTCGCGGGTGCGCATCCTGCGGCTGCGTGAGCCCGACGTGGCCGACGTCGCGCGGCTGATCGTCCAGCGCACGGGCGTCGACGAGGCGATCGCGGAGCAGTCCGCGCGGCTCGCCCAGCGACACATCGGCATGGCGCAGCGGTTGGCGACGGATGCCGCGTCCCGCGAGCGTCGCGATCGAACCCTCCGGGGGGTCCTCCGCGTGCGCGGGGTCGGCGACGCCGTCGAGGTCGCCGCGTCGATCGTGCAGTCTGCGACCGATGACGCCAAGGCGCTGACGGCGACCCGTGACGAGGGGGAGCGCGAGGCCCTCCTGCGGACGTTGGGGGTCGCGCCCGGAGGCGCCGTTCCCCCCGCCGTTCGGAGCCAGGTGAGCGCATTGGAGGACGAGCAGAAGCGGCGCGCCACGCGCAGCCTGCGCGACGGGATCGATCGGGTGCTCACCGATCTCGAATCCCTCTATCGCGACACCCTCATGCGCCAGTTCGGTCGGGACACCGACCTCATCAACCGCGAACTGACACCGGAGATCGACGCCATGGCCGCCGCCTGGACACCGCAGCACACCCTGACGGTGCTCGACGCCATCGCGCTGACACGCACGAACCTGCAGGGCAACGCCGCCCCTGCACTCGCCCTCGAGAGCATGCTCATCACGGTCGCGACGGGGCGCCCGCAGTGACCCGCGGGTTCTGGCGCCGTGCGGCATCCGTTCTCCTCGCCACCGGGGCGGTCGCGGCACTGCTCGCGGCGTGCACGCCCACCGCTCCCGCTCGCCCCGGTCCCGACCGGACCCCGATCACGCAGGGGGCTCCGGCCGGCTTCGAGGAGTACTACGGGCAGAAGGTCGACTGGGAGAAGTGCCGGGGGATCGGCGAGGGTGACTATCACTGCGCCTCCGTGACGGCTCCCCGGGACTGGACGGACGCGGACGGCGGCGACATCCAGTTGTCCATCATCGTGCGCCTCGCCTCGGGCGGGACGTCGAAGGGATCTCTGTTCGTGAACCCCGGCGGCCCCGGAGCGAGCGGTGTCGACCTGGTCCAGCAGGCGGCGGAGTTCGCCGTCGGCAGTGATCTGCTGGACAGCTACGACGTCGTGGGCTTCGACCCGCGAGGCGTCGGACGGTCGACGCCCGTGCGCTGCTTCGACGCCACGGCCATGGACCACTACCTTTTCGACATCCCCTCGGCCCCCCGGGGTACGCCGGAGCGATCCGCCGAGCAGCGCGCGTCGGCCGAGTCCTTCGCCCGCGCCTGCGACGTCAACAGCGACGGCCTGCTGCCCTACGTCACGACCCAGAACGCCGCCCGGGACCTCGATCTGCTTCGCGGGGTCCTCGGCGATGGGAAGCTCGCCTACCTCGGGTACTCGTACGGGTCGTTCCTCGGCGCGACCTACGCTGAGCTGTTCCCCCGGAACGTCGGTCGCGTCGTCCTCGACGGCGGTCTGGACCCCTCCATCCCCGGCGCGGTCGTCGGGGCGCGGCAGGCCGTAGGGTTCCAGTCCGCCCTCGACGCCTTCTTGAAGAGCTGCATCGAGGGGTCCGACTGCCCGTTCGACGGACCGGTCGCGAACGCCCAGCAGCAGCTCTCCGACGCGCTGGCTGCCGTCGACGCCGCGCCGCTGACATCGACCGATGGACGGAAGCTCGGTTCGGACGCCCTCGTGATGGGCATCGTGTCGGCGCTCTACAGCGAGGGGAACTGGAGCACGCTCTCATCGGCCCTCGCCGCGGTCCTGCAGGGTGAACCCGACGAGATGTTCGAGCTCGTCGACCGGTACTACAACCGCTACGACGGGCGGTACCTCGACAACTCCACCGAGGCCTTCTCGGCCTACAACTGCATGGACTACCCGCCGGACTCCGACGACGTCGTCGCGGCGGCGAACGCGGAGGTGGCGAAGGACGCGCCGACCTTCGCGCCGTACTGGACGTCGGACGTCGACCTCTGCGACGCCTGGCCGTACCCGCCGACCGGGACCCGGAACGAGATCCATGCCGACGGTGCCGCGCCGATCCTCGTGATCGGGACGACGAACGACCCCGCGACGCCGTACGAGTGGTCGGCTGCGCTCGCGAAGCAGCTGAGCTCCGGCATCCTGCTCACCCGTGTGGGGGAGGGGCACACCGGTTTCAACAAGGGCAACGCCTGCATCGACGACACGGTCGTCGCGTACTTCGACGAGGGCACGGTGCCCGACGGTGACGTGCGCTGCGAGGCCGGTTGATCCCTGCGTTCGCAGCATCGCTTCAGACCCTGTAGGATCGATGATCGTGCAACGCGCGAGCGAAGCGCGCCACCTTAGCTCAGACGGCAGAGCGATTCACTCGTAATGAATAGGTCAAGGGTTCGATTCCCTTAGGTGGCTCCAGAACAGAGGACACACGGGTGACACAAGCCCTCGATGCGATTCTCGAGATCTTCACGTGGGTGGGATTCGGCGTTGCCGTCGTCCTCGGAATCGTCGCCGTGGTCGTGTGGGCCTCCGACGGGAGTTGGCTGGCGGCCGAGGCCTATCTCGACGAGGACGGACGGACGCTCCGCTGGATCGACAGCGAGGGAGACGTCAACTCGGCTCCTCTCGACGAGTCCGATCGCAGCCGCATCGGGGCCGACCACACCGCGAAGATCTGGTATCGCCACGGGTGGCACGACCGGATGCGGTTCACCCGCCGCCCGCCAGCACTGAGCATGCTCACGGGTCTCGCCCTCGGCGGCGCGACCCTCGGGATCGCCGCCACCGTGGCATCCATCATCGTGTTCTTCGTCCGCTCCTGATTGCTGAAAAAGCGTATATCTAGCTAATCTAGGTATATGTCTCCTGCATCGACGCCCTCGCGATGGCTGCGCATCGCGCTTCCGCTCGTCCTCGTCGTCATCTGGCTGGCCGGAGGGTCGCTCGGCGGACCGTACTTCGGCAAGGTCGACGAGGTCTCGACGAACGACCAATCGAGCTTCCTGCCGCAGAGCGCGGAGTCGACGCAGGTGCAGCAGCGTCTGGGCGATTTCCTCGGCGGGGACGCCATCCCGGCGCTCGTCGTGTTCGATGCCGGCCGCGCTCTCGACGGGCCTCAGCTCGACGCCGTCCAGACGATCGCCGACCGGATCGCGGATCTGACGGGCGTCCAGGAGGTCTCACCGGCGATCCCGGCCGAAGACGGCGAGGCGGCGCAGGTGGTGGTCTCGATCGACTCCGGCGGCGAGGTGACCGACACCGTGGGCGAGGTCCGCGAGCTGGTCGCCGCCGATGCGCCCGACGGCGTCAGAGCGTGGGTCACCGGGCCTGCGGGCTTCACCGCCGACCTCGCCACGGGCTTCACCGGGATCGACGGGCTCCTGCTGCTGGTCGCCCTCGGCGCGGTGTTCGTCATCCTCGTCATCGTCTACCGATCGCCGCTCCTTCCGCTCCTCGTGCTGCTGACCTCGGTGTTCGCCCTCTGCGTGGCGTTGCTGAGCGTGTGGTGGCTCGCCAAGGCAGGCATCGTCGTCCTCAACGGGCAGGTGCAGGGCATCCTGTTCATCCTCGTGATCGGAGCCGCCACCGACTATGCGCTGCTCTACGTCGCCCGCTTCCGCGAGGCCATCGGGGAGGGCCGGAGGAGATGGGATGCCGCGACCGCAGCCTGGCGGGGATCGGTCGAGCCCATCCTCGCCTCGGGCGGTACCGTCATCGCGGGCCTCCTGTGCCTGCTGCTCAGCGACCTCGCGAGCAACCGCGCACTCGGGCCCATCGCTTCGATCGGCATCGCGTTCGCGATGCTCTCGGCGCTCACCTTCCTCCCCGCTCTCCTCGCCCTCGTCGGACGCGCGGCCTTCTGGCCGTTCATCCCCAAGGCGGGCATGACCGAGCTCCCGATCGACCTGACACAGCCTGCGCGCGGCCTGTGGGCACGTCTCGCGCGGTTCGTCGCGCGCCGCGCGCGGATCGTGTGGATCGTGTCGACCGTGGTGCTGCTGGCGGCATCCGTCGGCGTCACACAGTTGAAGGCGGACGGCGTTCCGGCGAGCGAGCTGGTCCTCGGGGCGTCGCAGGCGCGAGACGGTCAGGCGGTGCTCGCCGAACACTTCCCGGCGGGATCGGGCAGTCCGCTGTACGTGATCGTCCCCGAGGCGGAGGCTCCGGATGCCGCCGAACTCATCGCCGATCAGGACGGGGTCGAGTCGGTCGGTGTCGTGTCGGCCGACGCTCCCGCCGGGCAGGCGGACGCCACCATCGAGGACGGCGAGCTCGTGCTCACGGCGCAGGGCCCGCCCGGGACTCCGGCGCTGACGGCCACCGTCGACGGCGGCGACGTGATGCTCGTCGCGACGCTCTCGGACGCGGCGGACTCGCTCGCGGCGGAGCAGACCGTGCGGGACCTCCGCGACGCGGTCGCCGGGAGCACGCTCGACGCGGTCGTGGGAGGCACCACCGCCGTCGACCTCGACACCAATGACACGTCGATCCGCGACCGGACGGTGATCATCCCCGTGATCCTCGTGGTGGTCCTGCTGATCCTCATGCTCCTGCTGCGGTCGATCCTCGCGCCGGTCCTGCTGATCCTCAGCGTCATCGTGTCGTTCGCCGCCGCCCTGGGTGTCAGTGCGCTCGTCTTCACCGAGGTCTTCGGCTTCCCCGGCGGCGACCCGGCCGTGCCCCTCTACGGCTTCGTCTTCCTCGTGGCGCTCGGCATCGACTACAACATCTTCCTGATGTCGCGGGTGCGGGAGGAGTCGGTCCGACACGGGACGCGGCGCGGCATCCTCCGCGGTCTGGTCGCCACGGGCGGGGTCATCACCTCGGCGGGGCTCGTGCTGGCCGCGACGTTCGCCGCCCTCGGCGTCATCCAGATCCTGTTCCTCGTGCAGCTCGCCTTCATCGTCGCCTTCGGGGTGCTGCTCGACACGTTCATCGTGCGCTCCCTCCTCGTCCCCGCCCTCGCGTACGACATCGGCAGGACCATCTGGTGGCCCTCGAAGCTCGCGCGCTCGGGCGTCGACGAGACGCCGGAGCCACCCGTCACCGAGGAGATGTCGCGCGCCGAGTACCGGCGGACGCTCGAGCCCTGACGCGCGGGGTCAGCGGGCGCGTCGCCGCACGATGAGTGCGGCGACGGCGCGCCAGCCCACGAGCATCAGGAGCAGGACGGATGCCGCGACGATGACGAACGCCACCTGCACCCCCTGACCGGTCAACACCCGCAGGAGCATGCCGCCGGCGACGGTGACGATCCACAGCGGGATGCCGGTGCGCCGCACCGCCAGCGGCGCGCGCCACGCCAGCAGGCCCAGCCACCCGACGATCAGCGCGAGCAGGAAGGGCCCCGCCGTCGTCGCCAGCCCTGCGAACGCCGCCTCATCATGGCTGGCGCGACCGATCGCGGCGAAGACCGTCACGAGGACGGCGTCAATCCCGAATGCGGCGAGGATCCCGCCGGTCGTGGTGGTCTGGCGGGCGGGGGAGTCCATGCCGCCAGGGTAGTCGCGGCATCCGCCGTCCTCGTCGCGCTCAACTGGTCGTACCCTCGAGTCATGACCCGAGCGCTGTTCATCGTCGATGTGCAGAACGACTTCACCGAGGGCGGCGCCCTGGGAGTCGACGGCGGTGACGCGGTCGCCGCCGCGATCACGGCCCACCTGGCGCGCCACGCCGAGGAGTACGACGTGATCGTCGCCTCGCGCGACTGGCACGACGGTGACGGGGACAACGGAGGGCACTTCTCGACGAGTCCCGACTACATCGACTCGTGGCCCGTGCACTGCGTGGCCGGGACGCTCGGGGCGGACTACGACCCCGGCCTCGACACCTCCGCCGTCACCCACCACGTGAAGAAAGGGCAGGGGATCCCCGCCTATTCGCTCTTCGAGGGCGTGACGGATGCCGGTGAGACGGTCGCCGACATCCTGACCGCCCACGGCGTCGTCGAGGTCGATGTCGCAGGCATCGCGACCGACCACTGCGTGCGCGCGTCGGCTCTCGATGCGATCGCGCACGGCCGGCGCGTGCGGATCCTCACGGATCTGATCGCCGGCGTCGCGCCCGCGCCGAGCCAGGCGGCCCTGGCGGAGCTCGCCCACGCCGGCGCGGAGCTCGTGGCAACCGGCGACGGCGACCGCCCCGCCGCCGACGTCGGTGAGGGCGAGCGGTGAGCCGTCAGGCGCCCGCGGGCTGGTACGCCGATCCGGGGGAGCCCGGACAGCTGCGGTGGTGGGACGGCTCCGACTGGGCTGCCGACACGGTCGCGCCGACCCCCGCGCCCGATGCCGCCCCGGCCGTCACGACGCCGCCGGCACCGTCGGCACAGCCGGCAGACTCAGCCGCGCCCGCCGCCCCCGCCGCGAAGCCCCGGTCAGCTCCCGCCGGTGCCGCCCGGAGCGGAACCCCGTCGAGCGGCACCGTCTGGATCTGGCTCGCCATCGCGGCATCCGCTCTGCCCCTGTACACCGGGGTGTTCCTCGACGCCCGGACGATCGTGCGGCTCGGGGGTCCGTCTGGCGGGCTCACCCCCGCGGGCTGGATCGCCGCCGCTCTCGCCCTCCTCGTCGTGATCGACGTCGTCCTCGTCGCGGCCGCCGTCCTCTTCGCGTGCCTCGACCACCGCGCTCTGCGCGGCCGCGGCCTCGATGCGCCCTTCGCGTGGGGGTGGGCGGCGCTCGCGTTCGTCCTCACTCTGGGGGTCTACGTCGTCGGGCGCTCCGTCGTCGTGCACCGCCGCACGGGCGGCGGTCTCGCACCGCTGTGGACGTGGACCGCCGTCACGGTCGTCGGCCTCGTCGTGTTCGCCGTGTGGATCGCAGGGTTCTCGGACGCGGCGTGGGTCGCGGTCACCACGTCGCGCTGATCTTCACGTGATGGACATCTCGGGTTCATCGGCTCCGCACGGCGTCCCCTGAGCATGGGGGGATGAGCCGTCCTCGCGTCCTGTCGCTGTACGAAGGCCTGTTCGCCGGTGGTGCGCGGGTGCTGCACACGAACGTCATCACCGGGCTCCACCTCGACGGATCGCACGAGCACGCGGTGCTCTCGATCGCGTCGCAGGCCCGCCGCGAGGGTGCGCTGCAGCCGATGAGCGCCGATCCGAGGTACCGGTGGCTGCGCGAGGCGGGCATCGAGGTGTCCGACCTCGGGCGCGAAGCGGGCGCCCTCCCGCCCGACCCCGAGAGCTTCTCGGACGCCGAGCTCGACGTCGCCGCCGCCGCCGTCGCCCGCGCCGACGTGATCCTCACGCTCAAGGAGCAGCCGCTCGGGCTCCTCCTCGCCCTGGACGCCCGCGGTCTCCTTCCCGACGTCCCGATCGCCGCGTGCCTCCACAGGTCCGACCCGACCCACTCGGGCCCCGCCATGCGCTGGCTGGGGGAGCTGGCGGCATCCGGTCGCCTCACCTCGACCATCTCGTGCGCCGAATCGACGAGCGACGCCTACGCCCGCTTCACGCCGCCGTCCGTGGAGAGGTTCGTGATCCCGAACGGCATCGACCTGGCTCGCTACCGCCCGAAGCCCCATGAGCGGATGCCGCTGCGCACGCGCCTCGGCATCGCGCCGAACGTCCCCGTGATCCTCCTCGCCGCACGCTTCGACGCGATGAAGGACCCCGGGCTCTTCCTCCGCGCCGTCGGTGCACACGCGGCGCGGGACAGCCGCGCTCAGTACGTCATGTGCGGCGCGGGGATGACCGCCGACAACGCCGCCCTGACGGCGGCGATCGCGGAGGCGGGGGCTCCTGCCGAGCGCGTCCACCTGCTGGGGATCCGCGACGACATGCCCCGCGTCTACCGCGCGGCCGACATCGTCGCGCTGACGAGTGCGTTCGGCGAAGCGTCGCCGCTCTGCCTGATCGAAGGCGCCGCGAGCGGAGCGACCCCGGTCACGACGGCAGTGGGGGACTCCGCCCAGGTGGTGGCGGGCATCGGGCTCGTCACGCCGCACGACGCGCAGGCGATCGCGTCCGCGTGGACGAGGGTCATCGCGCGCCGGCCGGACTATCGCGCGGCCGCGCTGGCGGCGCGTCCGCGCATGGGGGCGGACCGCATGCTCGACGAGTACCGCGGTGCGATCGACGGTCTCGCCGAGCGCGCCGAAGCGGCGGCCTGACGTCCCCAGCTCCCGTCACACATCGTCGACGGGGTGTCAACCGGCATCCCATCCTTCGCGGCCCCAGCGAGACTCGAGCAGTGGCATCCCTCGACGACATCGGCCCCGGCCAGGACCTGCGCAGCTACGCACCGATCGGCGACGGTCGGACGATCGCGCTGATCGGGCTCCGCGGACAGATCGACTGGATGCCGATCCCCGGCATCGACGACCTGCCCATCTTCGGGCGGCTGCTGGACGATGACGCCGGCGGCTGCATCGAGCTCGAACCCGTCGAGGAGTACCAGGTGCGGCGGCGGTACCTGCCGCGCACCAACGTGCTCGTCACGACGTTCACGACCGCGTCGGGCACGGCCAGCGTCACCGACGCTCTCGTGACGGGTGTCGCGGGACGGCTGCCGTGGGCCGAGCTCGCCCGCCGCGTCGACGGGGTCACGGGCGAGATCGCGTTCCGCTGGCGCGTGCAGCCCGGCACCTCGCTGAAGACCGCCGCGCCCTGGCACGACCGCGCGAACGATCGCAGCATCCTGCGCTCAGGGCTCACGACGATAGGCGTGACCGGACGCGACTACGGTCCGGAGCCCGCGGCGTCGGCCGACGGAATCGCCACGGGTCTGGCGGGCGGCTTCACGACCGCGGAGGGCAGCCGCCACCTGCTGATCATCGTCGGCACGCACGACGAGCCCATCCACTTCCCCGACCCCGACAACGTCGACCGCGGGATCGACCGGACCATCGAGGCGTGGCGCGCCTGGTCGCGCGAGTTCTCGTACGAGGGGCCCTGGGCGCGCGACGTGCAACGGAGCGCCCTCATGCTCAAGATGCTCATCCACAGTCCCACCGGCGCGATCGCGGCGGCCGCGACGACCTCCCTCCCCGAGGACCTCACGGGCGGGAAGAACTGGGATTACCGGCTCGCCTGGGTGCGTGACCTGGCGTACACCGTCGATGCCCTCATCGGCTTCGGGCTGCGGGAGGAGACCCACGCGGCGATCTCATGGCTGCTGCGGACGATCCGCCGGCACGGGCCGGAGCTCCACGTCATGTACACCCTCGACGGCGAGCTCGACGGGCACGTCACCGAGTACGACGTGCCCGGCTGGCGCGGCGTCGGTCCGGTCGTCACGGGCAACCCCGCCCGCGAGCAGGTACAGCTCGGCGTGTACGGCGACCTGTTCGCCATCTGCCGGGCGTACGTCGAGGCGGGGAACGCGCTCGACGTCGAGACCGGACGCATGCTGTCGATGTACGCCGACAAGGTGTGCGACGCGTGGCGGAACCCCGATTCCGGCATGTGGGAGCTTCCCGAGGAACGCCACTACACCTCGTCGAAGATGGGATGCTGGCAGGCTCTCAACGACGCCGTCGCCCTCGCGGAGCTCGGCCAGATCCCCGGGAGCAGCGAGCGGTGGGCGGCCGAGGCATCTCTCGTGCGCGCCTGGGTCGAGGAGCACGGGTGGTCGGAGTCCCGCGGCGCCTACGTCATGGCCCAGGGCAGCCGCGACCTCGACGCATCCGTCCTGCTGCATTCGCTGAGCGGCTTCGACCGGGGTGAGCGGATGTCGCGCACGATCGATGCGCTCACGGGCGAGCTCGGTGAAGGACCGCACCTGTTCCGCTACACCGGGATGCGCGACGAGGAGGCGACGTTCGTCGCGTGCTCGTTCTGGCGGGCGGCCGCGCTCGTCTGCGTCGGCCGGCACGACGAGGGCATCGCGGCGATGAACGAGCTCGTCGCTGCGGGGAACGACGTCGGCATGTTCGCCGAGATGATCGACCCCGACGACGGCGCGTTCCTCGGCAACCTGCCGCAGGCACTCAGCCACCTCGCGCTCATCCGCGCGGCACTCACGATCCGCGAGCTGGTCGGCGACGACGCCGACGCCCGCTGACGACCATCACGACCACTATGACCACCACGAAGAAGGAGAGCACGATGGCACGCGACCAGTACACGTTCACGAATCCGGTGGAGCTCTACTCGGAGATCGAACCTCGCAAGGGCCACCAGGAGGAGCCCGGCCTCGACGCGGATCTCGCGCCGAAGGCGGACCTCGGCGAGGAGAGCTACCGCGGCACCGGCCGCCTCACGGGTCGGAAGGCGCTCATCACGGGCGGCGACTCGGGCATCGGCGCGGCCACGGCGATCGCCTTCGCCCGCGAGGGCGCCGACGTCGCGCTGTCGTACCTGCCGGAAGAGGAGGAGGACGCGCAGCGCATCGCCGGCATTCTCCGCGAGGCCGGCGCGACCGTCCTCACCCTTCCGGGAGACCTACGCGACAAGGACTACTGCGTCGATCTGGTCGCGAAGACCGTCGAGGGCCTCGGCGGCCTCGACATCGTCGTCAACAACGGCGGCAAGCAGATCTTCAACAAGGATCTGACGACCCTCGAGGACCAGCAGTTCGACGACACGTTCACGACGAACGTCGACGCGATGTTCTGGATCACCAAGGCGGCACTGCCGCACCTGCCTGCGGGGTCGACGATCATCAACACGACGTCGATCCAGGCATACTCGCCGTCCGAGACCCTCGTCGACTACGCCTCGACGAAGGCGACCATCAACGCCTTCACGAAGGCGCTCGCGCAGCAGCTCGCCCCGAAGGGCATTCGCGTCAACGCGGTCGCTCCGGGACCGATCTGGACGCCGCTGCAGGTGTCGGACGGTCAGCCCCAGGAGAAGATCGAGTCGTTCGGCGAGGAGACCCCGCTCGGACGCATGGGCCAGCCCGCCGAGCTCGCCCCGGCCTACGTGTTCCTCGCGTCGGCCGAGTCGAGCTACGTTCTCGGCGAGACCCTCAACGTCAACGGCGGTATGCCGACGCCGTGACGATCGCATGACGAAGGCCCCGGCGCACACGCACCGGGGCCTTCGTCATGTTCGGATCAGGCGTCGACGAGCTCCTTCGCCGCGGCCTTGGCGCGCTTACGCGCGACGACCTTGCCGCGGATCGAGAACACCAGGACCGCGGCGAGCAGCGCGTAGAGCGTGATCGAGATGGGTCCTTGCACGAGCACCGAGAAGTCGCCGTTGGCGCTCATCGCGGCGTCCCGAAGGCTCGTCTCGGCCAGCGGCCCCAGCACCATGCCGATGATGAGCGGCGCGAGCGGGAAGTCGAGCGCCCGCATCAGGAAGCCGAGCAGCCCGATACCGAGCAGCATCACGAGGTCGAACGTCGAGCCCGACGTGGCGTAGATGCCGAGCCCGCAGAACAGCGTGATGCCGGCGTAGAGGTAGGGGCGGGGGATCAGCAGGAGCTTCGCCCAGAGCATCGCGAACGGCAGGTTCAGGATGAGAAGGACCACCATCGCGATGAAGAAACTCGCCAGCAGGGCCCAGACGAGCTCGGGAGCGCGGTCGAACAGGAGCGGACCGGGCTGCAGGCCGTACTGGCGGAAGGCCGCGAGCATGATCGCCGCGGTCGCCGAGATCGGCAGGCCGAGAGCCAGCAGGGCGCCCATCGCCATGCCGGTCGTCGAGTTGCCGGCGGCCTCGGGCGCGGCGAGCCCCCGGATCGCACCCTTGCCGAACATGGGGTTCTTGCGGCGCTTGTCGAGTCGCTTCTCGAGGCCGTAGGCCAGGAAGGTCGGGATCTCCGACCCACCGGCCGGGATGACGCCGAACGGCAGGCCGATCGCGGTGCCGCGCAGCCACGCGGGGGTCGCTTCTTTGAGCTCGCGGCGGCTCAGCCACGGGCGACCCGTCGGCCGGATGAGCGCCTTGTTCGTCATGTGACGCTCGAGGCAGGCGACGTAGATGACCTCGCCGAGAGCGAGGATCGCAACCGTGACGGTGACGAGCGAGATGCCGTCGAACAGGTTCGGCGAGTCCATCGTGAACCGGGGCGCGCCCGAGACGCCGTCGATGCCGATCACGGCGATGCCGAGGCCGATGAACAGCGACGTCAGCCCCTTGATGGCGCTGTCGGCCACGACCGACGACGTCGCGGCGAACGCGAACACGGCGAGGGCGAAGAACTCCGCCGGCCCGAACCTGCTCGAGAAGTCGGCGAGGGCGGGAGCGACGAAGACGACCACGATCGAGGCGACCATGCCGCCGATGAACGCGCCGATGGCGGCGGTCGCGAGCGCCTGCGCGGCCCGACCGTTCAGCGCCATCTTGTGCCCTTCGAACGTCGAGGCGATGGCGGATGCCTGACCTGGTGTGTTCATCAGGATGCCCATCGTCGAATCGCCGAAGAGCCCGCCGAAGTAGACGCCGGCGAACATGATGAACGCCGCGGTCGGGTCGAGCGAGAAGGTGATGGGCAGCAGGAGCGCGACCGCCATCGACGATCCGAGTCCCGGAAGCACGCCCACGGCGGTACCGAGGAGGCATCCGATCAGGACCCACATCAGGTTCGCGGGGGTGAGTGCGCCGGCGAAGCCTTCGCCGAGAAGTGTCAGGACGTCCATGTCAGAACCCTCCGAGGATGCCGGACGGGAGGGGCATCCCGAGGGCCATGTCGAAACCGATGTAGGCGAGCGAACTGAGCGTGAAGCCCACGATCAGACTGTGGATCGGCCGGGTCGCTCCGAACGCCTTCGCGACGCACCAGAAGAGCAGGCCCGCCGCGATGATCCACCCGAGGAATTCGAGCAGGAAGGCGAAGGCGAGGAACGGGAGGACCACCCAGGCGAACGAGCGGATGTCGACGCGCACCGGTGTCGCCGCGGGCTCTTCACCCGCCGCTTCGGCCCGCGCCGCTTCGATCTCGGCCGTCAGGGCGTCGGGCGTCGCTCGGATCTCGCGGACCGCTCCGACCGCGAGCACGGCGGCGAAGGCGTAGAGGCCCCCCGCGATGATGCCGGGGAAGAACTGCGGACCGGGGAAGTCGGTGCCTTCCGGCACCCGCATCGTCAGGATGCCGACGACGAGGTACGTCGCGAATGCGGCGAGGATGAGGGGCATCGTGAGCCCCTTCAGCAGGGCGGCGGCTCCGGGGCCCGAGACCAGACGCAGGCGCTGGCCGACGACGGCGGATGCCGAGGTGGGGTTGGCGGGGAAGGTCACAGGCCCATCTCCTCGTAGAGACCGCGGATGCGCGTCTCCTCGTCTTTCAGGAACGCGTCGAGCTCGTCGCCCGTGATGATGCGTTCGTTCCAGTGGTAGCGCTCCATCGCGTCGGCCCATTCGGGGGTCGCGACGCTCTCGAGGACGAGTTCGGTCAGGGCTTCGCGCTCGCTGTCCTCGAGGCCGGACGGTGCCGAGAGGGACCGCCAGTTCGTGAGCGAGACGTCGTACCCCTGCTCGATGGCCGTGGGGATGTCGATCCCCTCGACGGGCTCGTTCGCGACGAGGGCGAGGGCGCGCAGGCGCCCGGCCTCGATCTGATCGATGTTGTCGGGGTAGCCGCCGGCGGCCGCCTTCGCGGTGCCGTTCAGGAGGGCCTGGATCGCCTCGCCGCCGCCGTCGGACGAGATGTACGTGGTGTCGACGGGGTCGATACCGGCCGAGAGTGCGAGATCGGTCACGACCAGCTGGTCGAACGATCCGCCGCCGGTCCAGGGGAGGGCCTTCGGGTCCTCCTTCCAGCCCTGCACCAGGTCGTCGAGGGTCTCGTACGGGGAGTCGGCGGGGACGACGATGACGTCGTACTCCTCGACGACCACGGCGAGAGGCGTGACGTCGTCGAGCGTCGCGGACGAGTTGAACTGGATCGTCGCGGCCAGCAGGCCCGTGCCGCCCACGAGCATGTTGTTCGGCTGACCCTCGAGGACCGAGACGTTGCCGAGGGCGATCGTGCCGCCGGCGCCCGGCATGTTGACGACCTGCACGTTGTTGACCAGGCCGTTCGCCTTCTGCGCCTGCTGCAGTTCGCGGGCGACGCCGTCCCAGCCGCCGCCGGCGGCGGCGGGGGCGACGATCGTCATCGACGCGTTGATGTCGTTGCCGGTGCTCGCCGAGGCGATCGAACCGGCGGCCGCCGTGCCGATGGCCGCGGCCGCGATCACACCGCCCACGACGCGGCCGATCACGGTCCTGCGCCGGTTCGGCGGAGCCTGCGGGCTGTCTGTCTGGGTCATCATCGCTCCCTTTCGCGCGGACGTCGTCGTCTCCGCGAGATCGAAATAGGATGACAGCGCGCGGTGCGGCGGCGGCATCCTCCGGCACTTGTTCTCTTAAACGCTCACGCATCGCGCACGGACGGGAATGGTGAACGATGGCGTCTCCGCGGCGGCCCCGCGCGCTCCGGCTCGTGCTGCTCGTCCTGCCCTCGGTCGTCACCCTCGCGGCACTGTCGGCGACGCTCGCGGTCGCGATGACCGTGCAGGAACGCACGATCCGGGACGCGACCGCCGAGCGGGTCATCGGCGTCGCCGAGAGCCTCGCCGATCTCGCGGACGTCCGGACGACGCTCGCGACGGTGACGGATGCCGGGACCCCGGCCGACCTCGCCGACGCCGCCGACCTCGCCGCGGCGACGACGGCGCTGCAGCCGATCGCCGAGCTCGTGGGGGAGTCCGCGGGCGTCTACTACGTCGTCATCACCGACGACGAGGGCGTCCGGATCACGCATCCGCTGGCGTCGGAGCGCGGGGTGCAGGTCGAGACGACGAACTCCTCGGTCCTGCGGGGCGAGACGTTCGTCGGCACCGAGCGCGGCGCCTCCGGACCGTCGCTGCGCGCGAAGGTGCCGGTGCGCGCGAGCGACGGGACGGTCGTGGGGATGGTCGCCGTCGGTGTGCTCGAATCGAGCATCGCCGCCGACCGCGACGCTGCCCTCGCCGCGCTGCTGCCGTGGGGGATCGGGGCCCTCGTGGCCGCGTCCTTCGCCAGTTCCGCGCTGACGGCGATGGTCGAGCGCCGCTTCCGGCGAGCGGATGCCGTCGCCGCCGAGAACGCGCAGATGCGCCGCACGACCGTGGCCCTGCGCGAACAGGCGCACGAGTTCGACACACGGCTCCACGTGATCCACGGGCTCGTGTCGCGCGGAGACGCAGGCGAGGCCCTCGGGTACATCGAGGAGGTGACGCCGGTCCGGACGTCCGGCTCGCCTGACGGCGGCGAGCCCGTCGCGGCGGCGACGATGCACGCGGTGCGCGCGGAGCTCCTCGATCTCGGTGCGCAGGCCGAGTTCGACGTCACCCTCGATCGCGACCTGGACGACGGCGCGGTCTCGGTCGTCACCAACCTGTGTCGGAACGCGGGCGAGGCGGGAGCGCGGCGGGTGCGCTGCGTGCTCCGCGATGCGGACGGGCGCCTGTTCGGCGCCGTCGAGGACGATGGCCCCGGCATCGACCCGAACGCGGCGGCGCGGATCTTCGCTCAGGGTTTCACCACGAAGGACGACGCGTCGGGCTTCGGTCGCGGCTACGGACTCGACACGGTCCGACGGACCGTGTCGTCGCGGGGCGGCACGATCGAGGTGGGTGCCTCCGCCCTCGGCGGCGCGCGATTCGCCTTCGAGATGGAGCGCGTGTGAGCGAGCGACCGATCCGGGTGCTGGTCGTCGACGACGACCAGGGTGCGCGCGCCCTTCATTGCCGGTTCGTCGATGGGGTGCCGGGGTTCACCGTCGCGGGCGCCGCCGGAACCGGGCGCGACGCGCTCGCGCAGAGCACGGCCGGAATCGACCTCGTCCTGCTCGACATGCGCCTTCCCGACATCAGCGGCATCGAGGTGCTGCACCGGTTGCGCACCTTCGGTGACGCCGGTCCCGACGTGCTCGTCATCAGCTCGTCGCAGGATCAGACCACGGTGCGCCAAGCGCTCGCCGCCCGGGTGGCCGGCTACCTCGTGAAGCCGTTCACGGAGGCCGCGCTCCGCGAACGGTTGGAGCGGTATCGCGAGGAGCGGCAGGCACGCACGGATGCCGGGCGTGAGCGCCCCCTTGCGCAGAGCGACATCGATCGACTGCTGGCGACCGGAGGCATCCGCACCGTGTCTGCGTCGTCGAGCGGGCCGCGTGCGCTCCCGAAGGGGCTGGCGGTGCCGACGTTGGAACGGGTCCTGACGGCGCTGGACCCCGGGACGGGCCGTTCGGTCGTCGAGGTCGCGGAGGCGTGCGAGATGTCGCGCGCGACCGCTCACCGCTACTTGACGCACCTCGCCGAGACGGGCGCGATCGTCGTGTCGCACCGGTACGGCAAACGCGGTCGGCCCGAGGTGCTGTACCGGCTCGCGCCGGGGTGAGGCGGGGAGTCGCCACGGCGAGGGGCGGGTGACACCACGACACCCGCCCCTCGCTGTTCCGTCGCGTCAGCGGATCTCGAACGAGACCGCCCGCAGCACCTCGTCGCGGGACGACGGCCCGATGAGGAGTTCGAACTCCCCGGGTTCCACGATGCGGCGGCCAGCCGCATCCACGATCGTGCAGTCCGACGCCGGCAGGTCGATCTCGACCGTGGCGCTCGCGCCCGCGGCGAGGTCGACGTGCCGGTAGGTCTTCAGTTCCTTGTCGGCCCAGCTCACCGAGGTCACCGTGTCGCGGACGTACACCTGGACGATCTCGTGCGCGGGGCGCTCGCCGGTGTTGCGCAGCGTGACCCGCGCGCGGACGGTCTCGCCGGCAGAGACGACGGGCGTCAGGACCTCCGCGTCGCCGTACTCGACGGTCGTGTACGACAGGCCGTCGCCGAACGCGAACGCCGGCTGCTGCGTCAGGTCGGCGTAGCGGTCGCCGTGCTGGCCGCGGATCTGGTTGTAGTACGTCGGCTGCTGGCCGGCGTGCCGTGCGAACGAGATCGGCAGGCGTCCAGCGGGTTCGATCTCGCCGAGCAGGAGCTCTGCGATCGCGCGTCCGCCCTGCATGCCGGGGTTCGCGACCCAGACGACGGATGCCTCGCGCACCGACTCCGGCAGGATCAGCGGCTTCGACGCCATCAGCACGACGACGAGCGGCGTGCCCGTCGCGGCCAGGGCATCGAGCAGAGCGCGCTGCCCGCCGATGAGGTCGAGCGTCGCGGTGGACCGGCCCTCGCCGACGAGCTCGATGCGGTCGCCGACGACCGCGACGACGACATCGGAGCGTTCCGCGAGCGCAACGGCCTCGGCGATCTCGGCGGCATCGGGCTCCTGCGGTGCGACGATCGGCGGCCGGGGCTGCCCGTCGGGGAAGACACCCGCGGGATCGTCGGTGAGGTCCAGGATGCCGGCGCCCCGGGCGTGCTCGACGGTGCCGCCGCTGAGCTCGCGGAGCCCGTCGAGGACCGTCGTGATCTGGGCGCGGGGGTGGCCGTCCGGCATCCAATCGACCTGCCCGGATGAGCCCGCCCAGTCGCCGAGCTGCGTCTGCGCGTCGTCGGCGAGCGGGCCGACGACGGCGATCCGGCGTGTGGTGGAAGCCAGCGGGAGCGTGCCGTCGTTGCGGAGCAGGACCAGGGAGCGCCGCGCGACCTCGAGATTGAGGTCGGCGTGGGCACCCTGCGCGATGATCGTGGCGATGCGCTCCCGGTCGGGCAGGCGCGGGTTCTCGAACAGCCCGAAGCGGAATTTGAGCGACAGGATGCGCGAGACCGCCTGGTCGATGTCGGCCTCGGCCAGCATCCCGCGCTCGACGGCCTCGAGGGCGCCGGCGAAGAACCCGGGCGTCGTCATGACCATGTCGTTGCCGGCCTTCACGGCGGCGGCCGCGGCGCTGGCGTAGTCGGGCTGCACCTTCTGCTCCCACACCATGCGGCCGACGTTGTCCCAGTCGGTGATCAGCGTGCCGGTGTATCCCCACTCGCCCCGCAGCACGTCGCTGAGGAGCCAGTCGTTGACCGTGATCGGCACCCCGTCGGTGGTCTGGTAGCCGAGCATGAAGGTGCGGCATCCCTCCCGCGCGACGCGCTCGAACGGCGGCAGGAACCAGGAGCGGAGCTTTCGCCGCGAGATGTCGGCCTCGCTCGCATCGCGGCCACCCTGCGTCTCGGAGTATCCGGCGAAGTGCTTCGCGGTCGCGAGGATCGCGTCGGGGTCGTCGAGGCCGTCGCCCTGGTAGCCGCGCACCATCGCCGACGCGAGCTCGCCGATGAGGAACGGGTCCTCGCCGAACGTCTCGCCCACGCGCCCCCAACGGAGGTCGCGGGCGATGCAGAGGACGGGGGAGAAGGTCCAATGGATGCCGGTGGCCGCCACTTCGGCCGCCGTCGCCTTCGCGACGCTCGCGATGAGGTCCGCATCCCACGACGCGGCCATCCCGAGCTGCGTCGGGAAGATCGTCGCTCCCTCCCAGAACGAGTGGCCGTGGATGCAGTCCTCGGCGACGAGCAGCGGGATCCGCAGGCGGGTCTGCGACGTGAGTTCCGCGGCGCGGAGCACCTTCTCGGGGGACGTGTGGAGGATCGAGCCGGCGTGACGCTCGAGCACGATGTGCTCGAGCTCCTCGCGGGCGTCGAACTGCATCATCTGCCCGACCTTCTCGGGCAGGGTCATGCGCCCGAGCAGGTCGGCGACGCGCTCGTCGACCGACAGGCGGGCATCCAGGTACGCGGCGGAAGCGGTGTCGACGGTCGTCATTCGCGGGCCTCCCGGCGGGTGGTGGGGACCTCGACGGCGCGGACGGCGGTGACCGCGTCGTTGACGTCCAGGCCCTTCTTCTTCATCGCGCGGGCCCGCTCGCCGGCGGAACGCAGGCGGGGGTTCACGTACTCGTCGATGCCGAAGTTGATGAGCGACAGGGCCACGCCGATGGCGGCGATGCAGAGCCCCGGGGGCAGGTACCACCACCACTGGTTCTGGCGGAACGCACCCTGCGCGCTCGCCCAGTTGAGGATGGTGCCCCAGTTGTAGGTGTTCACCGGGATGACGCCGATGTACGACAGGGTCGTGAGGCCGAGGATCGCGGCCGTCACGGTGCCGACGAAGCTCGCGGCGATGAGCGCCATGAGGTTCGGCAGCATCTCGACGGTGATGATGCGCCGCAGCGGCTCGCCGTTGGCGCGCGCGGCCTGGACGAAGTCGCGGTTGCGGAGCGACATCGTCTGCGCGCGCAGGACGCGCGCGCCCCAGGCCCAGCCGGTGATGCCGAGGACGGCGGCGATGAGGACGAGCGGCGGCTCCTCGAACATCGACGCGACGATGATGATGAGCGGCAGCCCCGGGATGACGAGGAAGACGTTCGTCAGCGCCGAGAGGCCCTCGCTCTTCCACCCCCGGACGTACCCCGAGACGACGCCCACGACGATCGCGATGACCGTCGCGAGGATGGCGGCGAGGAAGCCGACGACGATGACTCCGCGGGTGCCGTGGATGACCTGGCTGAGGACGTCCTCGCCGATGTGGGTGGTCCCGAGCCAGTGCTCGGGGGAGGGCGGCTGGAAGCGCGCGGTGTTGTCGACCTGCGTCGGCGAGAACGGTGCGAGCACGTCCGCGAAGATCGCGACGAGGACGAAGAAGCCGAGGATCACGAGTCCCGTGATGGACTTGCCGTTGCGGAACATCGCGAACGCCGATCCGAGGCGGGCCCAGAACGTGTTCGGCGTCGGGTCCTCGGTGCGGGCCATGCGGATGGTGGCGGTGGTGGTCATGGTCAGGCCTCCGTCTGGCGGGTGCGCGGGTCGAGGAACGCGTAGGCGATGTCGGCGAGGATGTTCGCCACCAGCACCGACAGCGTGATGACCAGGAAGACGCCCTGCATGAGTGCGTAGTCCTTGCCGTTAGTGGCATCCAGCAGCAGCTTTCCAACGCCGGGGTAGCTGAAGACCATCTCCATGACGATCGTTCCGCCGACGATGAAGCCGATCGACAGGGCGAAGCTCTGGATCTGGGGGAGGACCGCGTTGCGGGCGGCGTAGCGCCACAGCACGCGGGAGTTCGGCATGCCCTTGGCCTGCGCGACCGTGATGTAGTCCTCGTCGAGGACGGTGAGCATCATGTTGCGCATGCCGAGCATCCAGCCACCGAGGGAGGCGATGATGATCGTCACCGCGGGAAGCGTCCCGTGGTGGATCACCTGCCCGATGAACTCCGGAGTGAACTCGGGTGAGTAGCCGACGCCGTACGCCTTGCCGATCGGGAACCACTTGAGGTTGACCGAGAAGAGGGCGATGGCGAGCAGCCCCAGCCAGAAGTACGGGATGGTGCTGAGGAAGGTCGTGATCGGGATCATGATCTCGGAGCGGCTGCCGCGGCGCCACCCGATGACGGCGCCGCCGATCGTGCCGATGAGGAACGAGATGATCGTGGCGAAGCCGACGAGCCCCACCGTCCACGGCAGGGCCTGGCTGATGACCTCGCCGACGGGACGGAGACCGTGCAGGAGAGAGACGCCGAGGTCGCCGCGGAGCATGAGGCCCCAGTAGTCGATGTACTGCTGCCACATCGACTTGTCGGTGTCGATGCCGAGCAGGGCGCGGAGCGCGTCCGCCGCCTCGGGCGTGACGTTGCGGTTGCGGGCCAGGTACTGGTCGACCGCGTCGCCCTTCATGAGGCGGGGCAGGAAGAAGTTGATCGTGATCGCGGCCCACAGCGTGAAGAGGTAGAACAGCGCGCGACTGCCGAGGAAGCGCCACGGAATGCGGGAGCGTCCCTTGACGGTCGTGGTCGCGGTCGTGCCGACCTCGAGCGCGTCGGGCGTCTCGACGGGGAGCTGGGGTTCGACGGCGGTCATCGGGTATCTCCGGAGAGTCCCGGAGCCGACGCGAAGTGGCTCTCGGGGTCGGGGGACGCAGCGCGGAGCTCCTGCGTGTACGGGTTCTGGGGACGCAGGATCACGTCGTCGGCGGTGCCGCTCTCGACGACCTTGCCCTGGTTGAGCACGAGGATCTCGTCGCTGAAGTGGCGGGCGGTCGCGAGGTCGTGGGTGATGTAGAGCACCCCGAGTCCCTCTTCACGCTGCAGGTCGGCGAGGAGGTTGAGGACGCCCATGCGGATCGACACGTCGAGCATCGACACCGGTTCGTCGGCCACGAGCAGGCGAGGGCGGGATGCCAGGGCCCGGGCGATCGCGACGCGTTGCCGCTGCCCGCCCGAGAGCTCGTGAGGGCGTCGATCGATGACGGAGTCGGGATCGAGGCGAACGCGGTCGAGGAGGCGGCGCACCTCGTCTTCGACCTCCTTCTTCGGGACGACGTCGTCCAGGCGCAGGGGGCGCTCGATGTGGTGGCGGATCGAGTGGTACGGGTTCAGGGACGCGAACGGGTCCTGGAACACCATCCGCAGCTGCTGCCGGTAGTCGCGCAGGCCCTTGCCGCGGCGGGGGATGGGCTTTCCGTCGAGGCGGATCTCGCCGCTCGTGGGCGTCTCGAGCTGGGTGAGGATCTTGGCGATCGTGGACTTGCCGCTGCCGGACTGGCCGACGAGGCCGATCGTCTGGCCGGAGGAGAGGGTGAACGAGACGTCGTCGAGGGCCTTCATCTGGCCGGCTCCCCGGACGTGGTACACCTTCGTGACGCTGTCGAACTCGAGTGTGGTCATCGGACGACGACCCCCCTTTCACCGGTCAGTCGCGGGAACGAGGACAACAGCGTGCGCGTGTACTCGTGCTGCGGGGCGGTCCAGATGCGCTCGGCGGTGTCGATCTCGACGATCTCGCCCTTGCGCATGATGGCGATGCGGTCGCTGATCTCCAGCAGCAGCGGCAGGTCGTGGGTGATGAAGATGACGGAGAAGCCGAACTCGTGTCGCAACTGCGAGATCTGCTTGAGGATCTCGCGCTGGACGAGGACGTCGAGCGCCGTGGTGGGCTCGTCCATGATCATCAGCTGCGGTCGCAGGGCGAGCGCCATGGCGATCATGACGCGCTGGCGCATGCCGCCGGAGAGTTCGTGCGGGTACGAACGGCTGCGGGCGGCGCCGACCTTGACGATCTCGAGCAGTTCGTTGACCGCGTCGCGTCGTGCGGCCCGGTTCATGTCGGGGCGGTGCACCTCGAAGACGTCGGCGAGCTGCGAGCCGATCGTGGCGACGGGGTTGAGGGCGTTCATCGCGCCCTGGAAGACCATCGAGATCTTGTCCCAGCGGAAGCGGCGCATCTCTTCCGGATCGAGTGAGTTGACGTCGATGTCTTCGCCGGAGACGTCGCGGAAGGTGACGGATCCGCTGGAGATGACGGCGGGCGCCTTGAGCAGGCGCTGCACACCGTAGGCGAGGGTGGTCTTTCCGCAGCCGCTCTCGCCGGCGAGGCCGAGGATCTCGCCGCGGCGCAGTTCGAGGCTGACGTGGGTGACGGCTTCGACCGGCGGGTCGACGTCGTAGACGACGGAGAAGTCGTCGACGGACAGTAACGAATCGCGCATCAGTGCGTGCTCGCTTTCGTGGAGGTGAGCAGGGGTGGGGGACGGATGCCGCGGGCCATGCGGCATCCGTCCCACCGTCGGTCGGATTACTCTTTGGGCTTCAGCTTCGTCAGGATCTGAACGACGCCGACCTGGGTCGGGTCACCCGCGGCGTACTGGTCGTCCTCGGACGGCCAGCCGACGTAGTTGCGCGTGTTGAACTCGCCGAGCAGCGGGTGCGCACCCAGCGGGATGGCGGGGACGTTCTCGACGAACGCCTTCTGCAGGACCGCGCCGGCCTCGGTCCGCTCGTCGTCGGATGCCGCATTGGCGTACGTGTTCAGCGCCTCGGTGACCTTCGAGTCGTCGAAACGGCCGAAGTTGAAGGATGCCTTGCCGTCGACCACCCACTTGGGGTCCATCGTCGACGTGTACAGGCCGTACGCGTTGCCGGTGTCCTCGAGCCAGTGGATGATCGCGTCGAAGTTGCCTTCCTGCTTGCCCGCGTCCCAGCCGCCGAAGTCGGGCTGGTCGACGTTCACCTTGATGCCCAGGGCCTTGTCGAGCTCTTCGGAGATGAGCTGCTGCTCGGTGTTCCAGTCGCTCCAGCCGGCGGGGACCGACACCGAGAACTCGACGGCCTCACCGTCGGGGTCGGTCAGCTTTCCGCTGTTCCAGGTGTAACCGGCGTCGGTGAGGATCTCCTTGGCCTTGTCGACGTCGACGGAGTAGTTGTCGTCCTTGTACTCGTCGATGATCTCGTTCTCGAGCACGGAGCTGAGACCGGTCTTGTTCCAGATCGCCTCGCTCGCGCCTTCGCGGGCGATGTCGACGTAGGCCTCGCGGTCGATCGTCCACGCGAGCGCTTCGCGCAGTGCGGGGTCGTTGAAGGGCTTCTTCTGCAGGTTCATGAACAGCGTGCCCGCGCCCGGGGTGGGCGAGACCAGGAACACGTTGTCGGGATCGGCGTCGAGGTAGCTCTGCTGGACCTGCGGGATGAAGGCCTGGGCCCAGTCCGCATCGCCTGTCGCGAGGGCCGTCGTGAGCGCGGCGTTGTCGCCGTACGAGACGTAGTTCAGCTGCGGGACGGCGAGGTCGCCACCCCAGTAGTCGGGGTTCGCCTTGAGGGAGACGGACTCGGTCGACCAGTTCGACATGACGTACGGGCCGGTGCCGACGAGCTTGCCCTCGTCGGTGAGGGGGTCGGTGTTCGGGTCCTCGATGTCCTTCCAGATGTGCTCCGGGACGATCGGGGTGTGCAGGACGCGGCCCTGCGAGGTGAACTTCGAGCTCGAGAAGGTCAGGACGACCGTGTCGCCGTCGGCGGTGACGTCGGTGACGCCGAGGGCGCCGGTGTCGGTCAGCTTGCCGGTGAGGTACTGGTTGAAGGTGAAGACGACGTCGTCGGCGGTGAAGTCCTCACCGTCGCTCCACTTCACGCCGCTGCGAGGCGTGACGGTGAGCTGCGTGTAGTCGTCGTTCCATTCCACCTTCTCGGCGAGCCACGGGGTCGTCTTGAGGTCGCCCGTCGGGTTGACGAGGGCGAGCGGCTCGAAGATGACCTTGGCGTAGCCGTATCGCTGGCCGGCCGAGTCGCCGAGGTAGGGGTTGTGGGATTCGGTGGTGATCGCGCCGTCGGGCTTCGCGATCGTCAGGGCGGCCCCGGAGCCCTGGCTCCCGGAGTCGTTGTTTCCTCCGCCGGCGGCGCAGCCGGTGAGGATGAGTGCCGCGGTGAGACCGGCGGCGGCGAGGGAGGTCTTCAGCCTCATTGCTTCTCCTTCATCTGTGGTCCCGGCGCCGCGAAAAGACCTCCGAAGGAGTCCCACTCGGCGCTGAGTGTGATTGCATGGAAAACTTACAATCAAGTAAGTAAGTTCACAACCCTCCGATGATGCGGGTCGCGCGACCTGCGTAAGATCTGATCCGCATCCGGGGAAGAAGGCAGATCATGGTCGATAGTCGACACCAGACGAAGTCGCGCCCGGCGACTCTCGTCCGACGCCGGGAAATCCTCGACGCGGCGCAGGAGATCTTCGGCTCGAAGGGCTTCGCGAACGGCACCCTGCAGGACATCGCCGAGCAGGTCGGGATGACGCATGCCGGCATCCTCCATCACTTCGGGTCGAAGGATCAGCTGCTGCTGGACGTCCTCGAGCATCGTGATCAGACGGACGTCGTCGATCTGGACGGGGGGCGCATCCCGGGCGGGATGGAGCTGTTCCGCCACCTGGTCCACACAGCGATCATGAACATGCAGCGGGCCGGGATCGTGCAGGCGTACGCTGTGCTGTCGGCGGAGTCGGTCACCGACGACCACCCGGGGCGGGCGTACTTCGAGCACCGGTACACCGTGCTCCGGAAGGACCTGCGCGAGGCGTTCGAGCGCGTCTGCCAGGAGCGCGGGATCACCGATCCCGGGTCGATCGCGCACGGCTCGGCGGCGATCCTCGCCGTGATGGACGGGCTGCAGGTGCAGTGGCTGCTCGATCCGACGGCCGTCGACCTCGGGAGGGCGTCGGAGTTCGCGATCGAGGCGATCGTGGCCGCCGTCATCGAGCCGCGTCCGTCGGTCCTGGCGGAACCCGCCTGAGTTCTTCTGCATCGACGTCGATTCCCGTCGCGCCCGTTCGGCGCGATAGTGGGAGGGACGGGAAACGTCCCCCGGAACTCAGGAGATGACCATGAAGCACATGCTGATCATGCGGAGCACCCCGGCCTCGGCCGAGGCCTTCGTTGAGACCGATGTCGAGGCGGTGATCAACGCCATGGGCGCGTACAACGAGTCGATGATCACCGCCGGTGTGCTGGTGGGTGGCGACGGTCTCGCGCCCGAGCCCGGGTACGTCGTGGATTTCGACGGCGAGACGCCGGTGGTCAGCGACGGACCCTACGGCGAGGTTCACGAGCTGTTCAACGGGTTCTGGATCGTCCAGACGGCGACCGCCGAAGAGGCGCTCGAGTGGGCGAAGCGCGCACCGCTGACGCCGGGCAGCAAGCTGGAGGTGCGGCGGGTGACCGACGAGACCGACTTCGCGGACTTCGCCGACAACGAGTACATCGAAAAGGAGAAGGGCTGGCGCGCAGAGTAGAGCGCGTGAGCGCGCGACCTGGTCACCTGTCCGCGGATACGATCCGGGCGCGGACGAGCGGTTCAGAACGGAGCGGGGTCTCCGGGTGAAGCTGCGGCAGGGGTGAAGGCGACGGCCGGGGTGGGTGCGCCTTCGCGGTAGATCCTGCCGAGGGGTGAGGTCCATTCCAGGACTCCACCCTTCAGTTGTCGCACTTTCCAGGCGGTGAATTGCTTCATCGAATGGTGCCGTTGGCACAGGTGGGCGAGGTTGGACAGTTCCGTCCGCCCGCCGAGCGCGTGGTCGTGGGTGTGGTCGACTTCACACCGGATGGCGGCGACGCGGCATCCGGGGAACCGGCAGTGCTGGTCCCGGGCTTGCAGGAACCGTCGCATCCCGGAGGGCACGCGGTACGAATCCGTCGACACGGTCACCCCGGTGGTGGGGTCGTGGAACAGGCGCTCCCAGACCCCGGTCGCGCCGGCGAGGATCCGGGCGGTCGCCGGGTCGATGGGGGAGCGGCCGGACAGGTCGCACGGACCGTCGTCGGCACCCGACAACGTCGCCGCGGGAACCAGCACCTGAACCCGCGCACGGATCGCGCCCAGCGGTCCGGCGGTGGTGTCGCGGGTGTCGTCGAGCGTCGGCGTGCCGGCGAGGAGCAGGTCGGCGAACACATCAGCCCGCACTTGATCGGTCGAGCGCGCATCGGTCGCGTCGGCGTCGGCGTTCTCGCCCGTGCTGCGTTCGTCCCGGGTGTCGATGATCGCCCGAGCCTGCTGGGTGAGCCGGTCCTGGATTCCCTCGGCGATCACTGTTGGGAGGGTCGCGATGAGATCGCTCATCCCATCCCGCCCGGGGATCAACCGCACGCACCGCCCCGCCGCAGCTTCCTCGTGTCGTTCCGCGAAGGCCCGCGGGTGCATTCGGTGGGCGAGGATCTCGAGCTCACCTCGAACCCGATTCGGCGTCTCACCGTCGCACCGCTCGATCGCGACCTTCTCGAACTCCGCCCACAACTCAGCCGGCAGGTTCACCCCAGCGTCGACGATCGCCCTCACGTGCGCCTGCACGATCCGCCCCGCCTCCCACGCAGCGACCGCCGCGGGGAATCCTTCGATCGTCAGCCGCGCTTCGCCGATCCGACGCTGCACCGTCCGATCGGTCGTCCGCATCACCCCGGCGACCTCGGCCGAGATCGACCGGAGCACCATGTCGTGGAGGGTCACTTTCGCGTTCGGGGGCGCGCCCTGCTCCTCCGCCAACCGGCCCGCGGCAGCGAGCACACGCAACTCCCGGATCTGCGCCCGAGCGAGCTCAAGGGCAACGTCCTCGACGTCCGCAACGATCCCCGAGATGGCCGCGAGATACGACTCGCCACCGGGGGTTTCCATCGCTTCCGTCATACCTGCACTATCGCACCAGCCTCCGACATCCAGACACCGAAAACCGCCGAGATCACACGTCGCGAACAGGCCTGCAGATGAGAAACCTCTCACCCGCAGGCGGTCCCTAGATCCACCCCGCTCGCTCCAGCACCTCACGCGCGATCTCGGCCACCGCTCGCCCGTCCGTCGCGACCCGTACGGCATCCGGAGCCCCCTCGTCCAAGCGCCGAGCGGCCGCGACGCTTCGGGTCACGTGCTCCTCGAGCGCCGCCCCGATCTCGCGCTTTGCAAGGGGCTCCGCTGACCGTGTTGGTGAAGATGAGTCGCGAGTACCCGGCCTCGCGATAGTTGGCCCACGTCGCGGCGAGGTTCCGCTCCGCGAGCGGGATGCCGCTGCGCCACGGCGGCGGATGCGCCTGGTCCAGGTTGTCGCCGTCGATCACGGCGTGCCGAACGTCAGTGAGCCCGAGCAGGTGAGAGGCCTCAGCCGCGACGGACGATTTCCCCACCCCGGAGCGCCCGCCGATCAAGATCACGTCGGTGTGCATCCCCTCATCCTCACGGCCTAACCGCCTCGGCCGCATCCCGCAACCCCGAGCCACGTCGCGGCACCCCGACATACCGTGGCCGAAACGATGCGAACGGAGCGTGTGATGCGGACGTACGACTATCTGATCGTCGGTGGCGGAATGGTGGCGGATGCGGCGGCCCGCGGCATCCGGGAACTGGATCCCGAAGGCACGATCGGCATCCTCAGCGCAGACGTCGACCCGCCGTACACGCGTCCGGCGCTGTCGAAGAAGCTGTGGACCGACCCGGACTTCACGTGGGATCAGGTTCCGCTGGGTACCGAGGAGACGGGCGCGGAGATCCGGCTCGAGACCTTCGTGACGGGTATCGACCGCGAGGCGAAGACGGTTTCGATCGGCGAGGGCAACGACCTCGGCTACCGCCGGCTGCTGCTCGCGACCGGCTCCCGGCCGCGCGAGATCCCCGTGCCCGAGGACGACCGCATCCTGTTCTTCCGCTCGGCCGACGACTATCGGCGCCTCCGGGACCTCGCTGCCGACGGCGGTCGCGCGGTCGTCATCGGCGGCGGCTACATCGGCGCCGAGATCGCCGCGGCGCTCGTGCAGAACGGTGTCGAGACCGAGCTCGTGTTCCCGTCCGACGTCCTCGGCGACGGTACGTTCCCGCCCGAGCTCGCGACGCGCTACGAGCAGCTCTTCCGTGACGCCGGCGTCGAGTTGATTCCGGGTGCCCGCGTGGAGGAGGTCCGGACCGCCGGCAACCGCCTGCACGTCGCCCTCGAAGGCGGCGAGGAGCGCCCCGCCGACATCGTCGTGCTCGGACTCGGCGTCGACCCTGTGACCGACCTCGCCGAACAGGCGGGGCTGGAGGTGGACGAGGGTGTCGTCGTCGACGAGCACCTCGTCACGAACGACGACGCGATCTGGGCAGCGGGCGACATTGCGTCCTACCCCGACCCGATCCTCGGACGCACGCGCGTCGAGCACGTCGACAACGCGAACGAGCAGGGCGCGGCCGTCGGCCGGTCGATGGCGGGGGAGCGGCTGCCGTACACCCACACCCCGTACTTCTACTCGGCCGTCTTCGGCGTGCGGTGGGAGGCCGTCGGCACGCTTGATCCCGAGAAGGATCCGCTCGTCGTGGACGTCGACGAGGATCGCACCGTCGTCTACTACCGCGATGAGTCCGGCGCGCCCGTCGGCGTGCTGCTGTGGAACGTCGAGGATGCCCGCGACCTCGCGCGCGCCGTCCTCGTCGACGGTGAGACGGATGCCGAGGTCCTCCGCACCCGCATCGGCTGACCCTGTGCCAGGGTGGGCGCATGACGCACCGTCGCCTCGTCGTTCCTGCGCTGCTCCTACTCGTCCTCGGTCTGTCGGCCTGCGCGGGTGGGCCGCCGCTTTCGCTGGGCGGGGGATACGAGTCCTGCGGCTCCGAAATCTATGAGCCGGTGACGTTCGGTGACGTGGCGCGGGCATCCGCAGCCGGCACGGTCGTCATGGAGTCCATCGAGCTGGAGGGCGCCGAGGGGCTCGCGTTGCGCGAGGTCTACCTCGTGCCGATTCAGAACCAGGTCAGCCTGGGTGCGGACGCCTTCCCGCCGGCGGCGGAATTCTGGGATCGGCGAGTCGCCGTCCCCGGGACCGCAATCTCGCCCGGAGAGGAGGTGACCGTGCTGTTCGTCGTCGAGGCCGTCGGTGGGGGCGACACCCATGGCTCCGAGGGATACACCGCGCGGTATTCGATCGACGGACGGCCCTACGAGACGACGAGTTCAGCCCGGTTCCGGCTCGCCCCGGACTGTGGGGCGGAGGATGAGGGCGGGCCCTAGCCTGCCAGCGGAAGCGTGATGGTGATGGTCGTCCCGACGCCTATGGCGCTGTCGATCTCGAGTGCGCCGTGGTGCTCGGTGACGGCGGCCACGACGCCGGCGAGCCCGAGCCCGGTGCCGCCGTCCTCGGGCTCAGCGAGACGTCCGCGTTCGCCGGGCGCCGTGATGGTGTCGATGTCGTCCGGGTGGATGCCGCGGCCCGCATCCCGCACCGTCACGGAGACTGTGTCGTCGCCGCGGACGACCTCGACGTGGATGTCCTCGTCGGAGTAGCGGGCCGCGTTCTCGAGGACGTTCGCGAACGCGCGGCGCAGGGCGAGGACGTCGCCGCGCACCGTCGCCGTGTCCAATCGGTCGAAGTGGATGCGCTCCTCCGCGCCGGGGCGGAGGACGACGGTCGCCGATCCGCGCACGACGAGCGACACATCGAACGTGCGCTCGTCGTCGCGCATGCCGCTTACGGCATCCGCCATCAAAGCGCCCGCCATCGCCGCAAGGTGCTCACTGGTCTCGAGGGCGAGCCGCAGGTAGCGGTTGTCCGTACCGATCTCGTCCTCGAGTAGGTCGAGGTAGCCGCGGAGGGCAGTGACAGGGGAGATGAGGTCGTGGGCGAAGGTGCGCTGCAGGGACACCTGCTCGTCCTGGGCCTGCTTCTCCGCTGTAATGTCGCGCACGATCTTCACGAACCCGCCGACGCCCGTGTCGTCGTGGATCGCGGTGATCGTCACGTGAGCCCAGAACTGCGAGCCGTCCTTGCGCACCCGCCACCCGTAATCCTCGACGCTCCCATCCGAACGCGCCCTGTCGAGCAGCGTGTCGGGGAGCCGGTTCTCGCGGTCGACGGCGCGGTAGAACAGCGAGAAGTGCTGTCCGATGATCTCGTCGGCGGAGTAGCCCTTCAGGTCCTCGGCCCCGACGTTCCATCCCCGCACGAAGCCGCTCGAGTCCAGCTTCACGATCGCGAACAGGGCTACGTGCTGCTCCCACGCCTCGATCGCGTCTGTTCGCACCTTCATGGTCCCCCGCCGGTCGGTGTCAGTCGTATCCGTCAGCATAGAAGCATTCCCGAGGCCCGCCCCGCGCTCCGGTGTGCCCTGACGCCCGTCAGAAGGCGCGGACCTCGCCCGGGCTCGCCGGCGGCAGCGGGGCGTGGGTGTCGAGATCCTCCATGAGGTGGATCGACGCATACGGATGAGGGGTGATGCGACCCGCGTCGTCGAAGACGCGGAGCGCGCGCCGCAGGAGGCCACCGGGAAGAAGCGGATGCCGGAACGTCACCTCGACACGGGTGTCGGGCCATTCCCCCACGATGTCGATGCGGGGCTCGCTCAGCCCCGGAGTCAGCGGTTGACGTTCCCCATCCGGTCCCCGCCAGTACTGGGCGAGGTCGCCGAACTCGTCGACGAGCGCGGTGATCGCGGCATCCCGTCGCTCCATCGGCAGATGGATGCGCCGCCAGGGCACGTCCGGCGTGGTGTCGACGACCTCGTCGGGCTGTCTCCAGTGGAGGATGTCCATGAACTCCTCTTCGGACAGCGGTACCGCATCGCTCATCGGTAAGAGTCGTTCCGGGAGCGGACCGGTGGGCAGCAGAGCGGTCGCGTACCGGTAGTGGTAGGAGGTCCCGCCGTGCTCCGCGCGCACATCGGGCGCGTCGGGCGAGAAGACCATGCGCGGCGCGTCGCCGGCGTCCTCGACGATGAGGACGCGTCGATCGATCGTGTGCGTCGTGCGCGTACCGTCAGCGATCACGATGAGCTCCGTGTCCGTCGACCACGCTGCTCGGTCGTCGGGATCCGGGTCGTGGCGCTCGCGCAGCCAGAGCCCGTGGCGGGTCGCTCCGACGGCGTACCTGCTGGCGTCCGCGTGTGTCTGGGCGACCGCGCCGGCCCAGCGAACGTGGACGGCGGTGATCGGCCGGTGCAGATCGCCCTCATCGTTCTCGCTGGGCGCGTACACGACCCACGCACCGTCCGGAGCGGCGTACACGGTCACACCGACCGCGACGTCGCCGACGTCCAGATCCGGCCAGGCGACGACCCGGTCATCCTCGCCGGCCGCCCGGATCACCGCGACCGGCTGCGTCATGCTGACGAGGATCTCAGCGTCCTGACCCACGGCGACGCGCCGGGCGCGGGAATCGGTGCTCACGTGGTGATTCTGCCCCACGGTGGATCAGTCCGCCTGAGCTCGGCGCGCCGCCCGATCCGATGCGCGGTCGGCGACGAACACCCTCCGTGACGATCACCTGGCAACCCGAATCCGCGCACGCTCGGACGCGACTGGAGACGGATGCCGCAGCCCTCGGCCTGCGTCGGGTCGAGATCCCGACGACCATCGGCACGGTCGTTGCACGCGTGGGGGTCGCCGCCAGCCCCGTGGCGACCGTCCTGCTGCACGGCGCGGCCGGATCGTGGACGACCTGGACCCCGCTGCTGCGAGCCGCTGCTCGATGCGACGACCCGGTGCGCAACATCGTCGCGCTCGACCTGCCGGGCTGGGGTGAGAGCCCGTTCCCGTCCGACGGGATCGACATCGGGCATTTCGGCGAGGCGATCCGCGAGGTCGTCATGGCCCTGGGATACGAGCGATGGGATGTCGTCGGTCACTCGCTCGGCGGCGCGCTGGCCCTCGACCTGGCTGCCCGTTTTCCCGAAAGGACCGATTCCGTCTTCCTCGTCTCGCCGTCGGGACCGGCCGTGTTCGACGCCGTGCGGCGGCCGCTCCGAGGCGGGCTCGGGCTGCCCGCCTTGGCAGGGATGCTCCTGGCCATGCGCATCCTCCGCGGTCTCGGCGACGCGTCCGCTCCGCTGCTCCGCACCCTCGAGCGCGGCGGTCTCCTGCGACCCCTGAGCGCACCCCTCTTCGCGCTGTCCCGCCGGATCGACCCCTCCGTCGTGCACGCGCTCGCCGACGAGATCCGGCCGCGGGCTTTCGTCGCCGCATCCCGTGCCGCCGCAGCCTACGACGAGTCGTCGTGGCGCGGCATCCGCTGCTCGGTGAGGTCGGTCCGCGGCTCCCGCGACGTGTTCGTGGGCACGGATGACGGTGCCGGGCTCGCGGCACTGATCGAGGACTTCGACGAGGTGGTGCTGCCGGACGCCGGCCACTTCGCAGCGGTCGAGCATCCGGCCGAGGTCCTTCGGCTGATGCGCCGCGCGACGAACTAGGAGTCGATGCGGACGGCGTGGCCGGTGACGACGATGCCACCCGAGGCCGGGATGTCCACGATCAGCTCGCCGGCCCGTCCGACGTGCGCGCCCTGCTCAATGACGACCTGAGCGGGCGGTGCGACGGCAGCAAGTGACCGCAGGTAGGCGCCGAACGACGCCGCGGCCGATCCAGTGGCAGGGTCCTCGGTGATGCGTCCGACGGGGAAGAGGTTGCGTGCAACGAAGCGGTCCGGCCCGAGACGGTGGGCGACCGTGATCGTCGCGGGCCATGCGCGGTCGTCCATGAGAGAGCGCACGCGCGCCGCATCGAACGTGAAGCCGTCGAACGCCGCACGGTCGGCGATGACGAGGACCGGATGCGGGTTGCCGGCGTGCGCGATCCGCGGTGGAAGATCCGCATCGAGGTCCGACGCTTCGAGCCCGATCTCGTCGAGAACCGCCGTGAGATCGTCTGCGGTGATCGGCGACACCGACGGTTCGACGCTCGTGAACGAGGCGCGTGTGCCCGCGGCATCCGTGCTCACCCGGATCTCGACGGCACCTACCGGCGTCGCGAAGCGGATCGCGCCCGCCCCCACGCGGCCGGCATCGGCGAGAGCAACGGCGGTGGCGACGGTCGCGTGACCGCAGAACGGCACCTCGGCGATGGGGGAGAAGTAGCGGATCGTCAGGGCGCCGTCGCTGTCGGTCCCTGTGACGAACGCCGTCTCGGAGAAGTCGATGTCCGCAGCGATGCCCTGCATCGACGCCTCGTCGAGGGCGGACGCGTCGAGCACGACGCCGGCGGGGTTGCCGCCATCGGAGTGCGTGGTGAAGGCGGCGTAACGGAGGATCTCGAGGTCGGGCACCGTTCGAGGCTATGCTCGCCCGCAGGGTCAGCGGCGGACGAGGTCGGCGACGATGGGGCGGTGGTCCGTCGCGATGCCGGCGACATCGAGTGTGGCGACCCGCGCGGCATCCCACTCTGGCGTCGCGAGGACGTTATCGATCGCGGCGCCGAACAACGGTGGAACCATCGAGGGCCATGACGGAGCGAAGGCGCCGACGGTGCGGCACGAGCCGAGTCGTCTTCCGGGCATGTTCGCGGGGACGGCGTTGAGGTCGCCCGCGACGATCGTGTCGGGGGAGCCGCAGTGCGACGAGATCCAGTCGAGGCCGAAGTCGCGTCCCGACGAATCGCCACGGAAGCTGAGAGCGACGAGGTGCGCGGCGACGATGCGCGGCGCAGCACCGTCGACCTCGGGAGCGAGGACGAAACCGGACGTGCGGCCAGATTCGTCCGCGTCCACGACCCGGTAGCGCGGCAGGTCGTCCGCGACGAGCACGGTCACCGCGATGCCGCGCACGCCATAGCTCACGTACCCCGCCGGTACATCACCGTCCCGGAGGAGGTTGCCCTGATAAAGCTCGCTGAGGACGACGATGTCGGGTTGGAGCGCGCCGATGAGAGCGGCGCGGGATGCCGCATCCTCCGCGCCCTGCAGGACGTTCCAGCCCAGGACTCGCAGCTGACCGTCCTGACGAGCCGGGACGGCGTCGGGGGTGACGGTGGCGGGCATCGCGAACGCCGTCACGAGCAGGGCGACGAGCAGGCCGGTGCTCACGACACCGGTGCCGAGCAGCGCGATCTTCCTGTTTCGCCGGAGGATCAGTGCGAGGAAGGTCAGGATGAGGGATCCGGCGAGCATCCCGGCGAACACGAAGCCGGGGAAGGCGAGCGCTCCGCTGAACAACCACCATCGCGCGAGCAGGCCGAACTCCCGGCCTGCGAGATAGACGATGGCGACGACAGCGATCATCGCCGCCCCGACGAGGAGGAGCGGCGTGAACCGATCCTTACGGACACGCCGTGCGCCTGTGTTCATGTCCTACGCCCCCCGCGCGGTACCGGTCGGCGAGTTCGCCGCGGCCCACGCTACCCGTGCCGGTCAGCCGCTCGCTGTGCCATGGCCCAATCGCACCGATGGTCAAGAGGTGCTTGACCTCGCCCCTGGGGCCGGGTCGATGCTGAACTCGTGACTGCACAAGACGAAAAGTGGATGACCGCCGGCCGGTTCGGCGCGTCGACCCTGCTGTCGGCGAAGGCGCTCCGGATCTACGCGGATCGCGGACTGCTCGTACCGCGCCGGGTGGATGCCGAGACCGGGTACCGCTACTACTCGGCCGATCAGGTGCCGATGGGTTGGCTCATCGCACTCCTGCGCTCGGCCGACCTCTCACTGGATCAGATCGCGTCGATCGTCGACCTGTCCGACACGGATCCGGATGCCGCTGTCGCCCTGCTCGATGAAGCGACAACAGCGATGGATCGTCGAACGCAGGCTCACCATGTCGTGCTCGCTCGAGCGCGGCTTCATCTCACGAAGGAGACCCTGATGTCCGCTGTCGAAACTGCGATCGAGGGCGATCGCCCTGTCCTGAGCGTCATGCGCCGCATGGCTCCGCAGGAGATGGACCAGATCATCCACGACGGGGTCCACCACCTGCGGCAGATCGCCGAGGGCGCGGGACTGCAGGTGACCGGGGACGCCTTCGGGGTCTTCCATGCGCCGGTCACCGATGACTCCGACGGTCCGCTCGAGATCGTCGTGCCCGTCGACGGCCTGATCGACGGCGCCGACGACGTGCGCAGCTACCGGATGACCGGCGGCCAGGTCGCCCTCCGTCACGCGGAAGGACACGAGACGGACTTCCCCGAGATCCTCGCGCTGTACGACGAGGTGCACGCCTGGATCACGGATGCCGGTCGCACCCCCATCGGCCCGCCGCGGGAGATCTGGCACAACTCGCCGCGCGACGACGAGCCGCTGCGGCTGACGGTGGCGTGGCCGTTCGCCGGGTGAGCTGACCGATCCGCCCCGGATCCGCAAGAGGGAGATTCCGCTCCCGTGATGCGTCAGAGTGGGACACGCAAGCCCGTCACGCATGACATCGCCGCAGCCTCGGTGCATCCGATTCGGTGTTCGCTACGAACAAGCTCGGAAGGGATGACATGAGCACTCACACCACAGGCAAGCGGTTCTACTTCTGGGCGGCCGTCTCGGGCCTGGTCGGAGGCGCCGTCTTCCTCGCGATCGCCGAGCTGGCTGCGCTGCTGTTCTCGAGCACTTCGAGTCCGATCCTCGCGGTCGGGTCGTTCGTCATCGACATCGTCCCGCGTCCGCTGAAGGAATTCGCCATCAGCACGTTCGGCGAGTACGACAAGATCGCGCTCCTCGCCGGTCTCGGTCTCGCTGTCGTGATCGCGTCGGCGATCGCCGGCATCCTCGAGTACATCCGGCCGCCCCTGGGCGTCATCGCGCTGGTGCTCGCCGGCATCCTGTCGGGTGCGGCCATCCTCACGCGCGCCGAAGCAACGGCGCTCGCATTCCTGCCGCCGCTCCTCGGCACGCTGGCCGGTGCCGCGATCCTCTTCTTCCTCGGTCGCCGGCTGCGGGCCTGGCGCGACGCCCACCTCGCAGACGCCGACGCGCGCGAGGACGGCCTCGACCGTCGACGCTTCCTGCTGATGACGGGCATCGCGGGCGTCTCCGCTCTCGTCGTGGGGGTCGCAGCGCGCACGGTCAGCGCGGCCACCGCATCCGCCGACGCGATCCGCCGTGCACTCAAGCTGCCCGCCCCGAAGTCGAAGGTCACGATCCCGTCGGGCGCGGAGCTCGACGTCAAGGGCATCAGCCCGCTCATCACTCCCAATGCCGACTTCTACCGGGTCGACACCGCGCTCACCGTTCCGAACATCGACCCGTCGACCTGGCGCCTGGTCATTGACGGCATGGTCGACAAGCGCGTCGAACTGTCGTTCCAGGACCTGCTCGACATGGGCCTCGACGAGTACGCCATCACGCTCACCTGCGTCTCGAACGAGGTCGGCGGCAACCTCGTCGGCAATGCGATCTGGCAGGGCGTGCCGCTGCGCGACGTCCTCAAGATGGCGGGGCCGAAGTCGGGCGCCGACATGATCCTCTCGACCAGCATCGACGGTTACACCGCGAGCACGCCCCTCTCGGCGGGCACCGACGAGAACATCGATGCGATCCTCGCTGTCGCGATGAACGGCGAGCCCCTCCCTCCCGAGCACGGCTTCCCCGTCCGCATGGTCATCCCGGGTCTCTACGGGTACGTCTCGGCGACCAAGTGGGTCACCGAGCTGAAGATCACGACGTTCGCCGACGACCAGGCCTACTGGACGCCGCGTGGCTACAGCGCCGAGGCGCCGATCAAGTTCTCGTCGCGCGTCGACACCCCCAAGAGCGGCTCACCCGTCAAGGCGGGCACCGTCCCCATCGCCGGAGTGGCGTGGGCGCAAACCGTGGGCATCGAGCGCGTCGAGGTCAGCATCGACAACGGCGAGTGGATGCCGGCGAAGCTGTCCAACCCCATCAACAAAGACACCTGGGTGCAGTGGGTCCTCGAATGGGATGCCACGCCCGGCACCCACTACGTGGCGGTCCGCGCGATCAACAAGAACGGCGATATGCAGGTCGAGGAGCGCGCAGCCATCGCCCCGAACGGCTCGTCGGGCTGGCAGCGTTCCCTCGTCACCGTCTCGTGACGCACGGCCTAGGGTGAGCACGTGACATCCCTTCGCGCCGTCGTGATCACGGTCTCCGACCGCTCCGCCTCGGGCGAGCGCGAGGACCGCGGCGGGCCGCTCGCGGTGCAGCTGCTCGAAGACGCGGGCATCGAGGTCTTCGCACTCGAGGTCGTCCCCGACGGCGCGGATTCCGTCGAATCGGTGCTGCGTCGTGCCCTCGCCACCGGCGCCGGTCTCGTCGTCACGACAGGTGGCACCGGTGTCGGCCCGCGCGATCAGACGCCCGAGGGCACCGAGCGCGTCGTGACCCGACCGCTCGCGGGCATCGCCGAGGAGCTCCGCCGCGTCGGCCTCGCCGACACCCCGCTTTCGGTGATCTCCCGCGGCGTCGCGGGTGTCGCCGACCCCGAGGGAGCCCTGATCGTCAATCTGCCGGGGTCGCCGCGTGCGGTGAGCTCCGGCATCCCTGTGATCGTGTCGATCGCCACGCACGTGGTCGACCAGGTGAGAGGCGGAGACCACTCGTGAACACTGTTCGGATCGCCCGGCTCGAAGAGACCGCTCTCGACCTCGACGCGCACCTGCGCGCGGTGGAGGACCCGAAGTACGGCGCGGTGACCACCTTCGTCGGCCGGGTCCGCGACAACGACCCGGATGCCGCGACCACCGTCGTCGGCCTCGAGTACAGCGCTCACCCCGACGCCGAGTCGACCCTGCATCGCATCGCCGCCGAGGCGGGCGACGCGTCGGGTGCCGTCGTCGCCGTCAGCCACCGTGTCGGCAATCTCGCCGTCGGCGACGCGGCGGTCGTGATCGCGGTCGCGTCGGAGCACCGCGCCGAAGCGTTCGAGGTGTGCCGCGCCGTCATCGAGACGATCAAGACCGACCTGCCGGTCTGGAAGCGTCAGCTCGAGGTCGACGGCACGACGGCGTGGAAGGGCATCGGCGGCTGAGGCTCAGCCTCTGATCAGCCGCCGGCGAAGGGCGGCAGTACGTCGATCATGCGCGCATCCGCGAGCGGGGTGTCGCCGTCGGTGCGCACGCCGTCGACGAGTACGGCGCAGTCGGGCAGTACGAACCACAGCTGAGGGTGCTCGTCGAGGATCGCGGTGCGGAGCTCGGCGAGCGTCGCCTCGGGCCGCTCCTCGCTCTCGGTCCCGGCGGCCTCGGCGGCGGCGGCGAAATAGCGGACGAGCGTCATGAGCGATCCTCTTCTCCGGGGCGTACCCAGTCGCCCGAGCGTCCGCCCGACTTCGCGACGATGCGGACGTTCTCGATCACCACGGCGCGATCGACGCCCTTGATCATGTCGACGACGGCGAGCGCGGTGACCGACACCGCGGTGATGGCCTCCATCTCGACGCCGGTGCGGTCCGCGGTTCCCACGGTGGCCTCGATCTCGACGCCGTCATCGATGATGTCGAGCTCGACGGATGCCCGGTGCACACCGATCACGTGAGCGAGAGGCAGGAGCGTCGCCGTCGACTTCGCCGCCTGGATGCCGGCGATGCGCGCGACAGCCAGCACGTCGCCCTTGGGGGCGGTGCCGTCGCGGAGGGCTGCGACGACCTCGGCGCTGCACCGGACGAACCCGCGAGCGGTGGCCGTTCGGACCGTGGGGGCCTTCGCCGTGACGTCGACCATGTGCGCCCGGCCGGCCGAGTCGAGGTGGGGGAAGCTCATCAGACCAGCATGACATCTACGACGTCGCCGACGGCGACGCTCGCGACTTCGGCGGGGACGATCGCGAACGCGGATGCCTGTGCCAGCCCGCCGGCCAGGTGCGAGCCCGAGCCGCCCGCCGTCGCGGGGCGCACGGTCTGCGCCGCGAGGTCGACGACGGCCGGCAGGTACTGCCGTCGTCCGGGCGGAGTGGTCCACGCCTCCGCCGCGGTCATGGTCATGTGGGCGCGGTGGATGACCGACCGGCCCTGCAGGGCGAGGAGTGCGGGGCGCACGAAGACCTCGAACGACACGGCGACGCTGACCGGGTTGCCGGGAAGGCCGAACACGAGGCATCCGTCACCAACTGTGCCGAAGGCCTGGGGCTTGCCGGGCTGCATCGAGACCTTGGCGAACTCGACCTCGCCGTGGCCGTCGAAGGCGGCGCGCACGGGCTCGTAGGCTCCCGCGCTGACACCGCCGGTGAAGATGATGACGTCCGCCCCCGCGGCGCGCGAAGCGGCGGTGGCCTCTGCGACCGCGTCGCCGTCGTCCGGGACGCGGGCGACCATCACGATCTCGGCATCGGACGCGGGGACGAGATTCTCGAGGAGCGGTCCGTTCGAGTCGGGGATGAGTCCGCGGCGCACGGGCTCGCCCGGGCCGATCAGCTCGCTGCCGGTCGAGACGATCGCGACGCGAGGCGCGCGGACGACCGTCACCTGGTCGATGCCGGCGGCGACGGCGGCAGCGACCTGGAACGGTCCCATGCGCTCGCCGGCGGTGATGACGACGTCACCGGCGTGCAGGTCCGCGCCGCGGCGACGGATGAACGCGCCCGCGGCGGGAGCCTCGAGCACCTCGACGATGTCGAGCGAGTCGGCGAGCCCGCCGTCGGTGTTCTCGAACGGCACGATCGCGTCCGCGTCGGTGGGCGTGGGCGATCCCGTCATGATCCGGGCCGCCTCGCCCTCCGAGAGTGTCGGGTCGTCTGACACCCCGGCAGGAAGGTCCGCGACGACTCGCAGTGAGACGGGATGCCCCGGCCCGGCCGACGCCACGTCCGCGGCGCGCACGGCGAAGCCGTCCATCGCGGAGTTGTCGAAGAGGGGGATGTCGTGCGCGGCGACGGCCGGTGCCGCAAGCGTGCGGCCGGCAGATGTCCCGACGGGGACGACCTCGGTGGGAAGCGTTCGGACCGCGGCCAGGACGCGCGCGAGCTGTTCCTCGACGCTGCGGAGCCCGCTCATGCGCTCGCCGCCGCAGCCGTTGCGGCCGACCGCAGCGGGATCTCGTGCTGACGGCTCGAGAGCGCGTCGAGGACGAGCATGCGACCGAGCAGCGGCGTGCCGACGCCGATCGCGAGCTTCACCACTTCGGTGGCGAGGATGCCGCCGACCTGCACGCACAGGGCACCGAGCACGCCGACCTGCGCGCAGGTGGGCGGGTCGCCCTCGGTGCCGACGGCGAAGAGATCGTTGAGAACGACCGGATCGCCCTCCGGCGGCCGCGACCAGAAGACCGTGATCTGCGCGTGCCACTCGCGGACGGCTCCCCATACGAGAGGGAGCCCCATCGCCTCGGTGGCGGCCGCGACGGCGCGACGCGTGGCGAACGAGTCGCTCGTGTCGATCACGATGTCGGCACCCGCGAAGAACTCCTGCGCGTTGTCGTCATCGAGGCGAGCGGTGACCGGAGTGACGACGGTGACGGGCGACAGTGCCGCGACGGCGCGCACGGTGCTCTCGGTCTTGTGGACGCCGATGTCCTCGATGCGGTGCGCGATCTGGCGCTGCAGGTTGTGGAGCTCGACGGTGTCGTCGTCGATGACGGTGATGGCACCGACGCCCGCGGCGGCGAGGGCCAGGATCGCGGGCGACCCGATGCCGCCGGCGCCGACGACGGCGACGCGCGTGTTCGCGAGACGTCGCTGCCCCTCGTCGCCGATGCCCTTCAGCACGGTGTGGCGCGCGGTCCGCCTGCGCTCGTCGGGATCCAACTCGGACACGGGATCGACCAGGGGGCGCATGTCCCGAGTTTACGGGGGTCCGGATGCCGCGGGATCGGATTCGCTGCAGGTAAGGAAACCGCAGATACGGCTCGTTACACCTCTGACAACCGCGTATGCGGCATGATTGACGCATGACGACCTACCGTGTGGCGCGAGCCGCCCGCCTTCTGGGCGTGAGCGACGATTCGGTGCGGCGTTGGATCGACCAGGGGCTGCTCCCGGTGACCGACGCCGTGCCCGCCGAGATCCCCGGCGAGGCGCTCGCCGCCTTCGCCGTCTCGATGGCGAACGACCCGGGCGACGGCTACGAGCACCGCTCCAGCGCCCGCAACAGCTTCGTCGGGATCGTGACGCGCGTGCAGGTCGACGGCGTCATGGCCCAGGTCGACATCCAGTCCGGTTCGCACCGTGTCGTCTCCCTCCTGTCCGCCGAGGCGGTGCGCGAGCTGGAGCTCGAGGTCGGCACCCTCGCCCGGGCCTCGGTCAAAGCGACGAACGTCGTCGTTGACCTGGCGGGGGAGTGACGTGCGACGGTCCCTGCTTCGCCCGCTCGCCCTCGGTGCTCTCGCGCTGTTGCTCACCGGGTGCGCGGCACCCGCGCCGTCTGCGTCGCCGCCGGCCTCGGGCGATGAGATCGGTGGGTCGTTGACGGTTTACGCCGCAGCATCCCTGAAGGGTTCGTTCGACGAGATCGACGAGGCGTTCACGGCGGACCATCCCGGGGTGGCCATCAGTCCGGTCTACGACGGATCGTCGACGCTCGCGACCCAGATCGCCGAGGGGGCACCGGCGGACGTGTTCGCCTCGGCCGACGAGGCCACGATGGCGAAGGTGTCGGAGTTCGCGCTCGACCCCGCGGTGTTCGCCTCGAACACGCTCGTGATCGCCGTACCGGCGGGCAACCCGAAGAAGGTCTCGACGCTCGCCGACCTGGCGGATGTCGTCACGGTGCTGTGCGCGCCCGAGGTGCCGTGCGGCGCGGCATCCGCGAAGCTGCTCACTGCGGCGGACGTGACCGTCGACGCCGCGAGCCTCGAGCAGAACGTCACGGCGGTGCTGACGAAGGTGGCGGCGGGCGAGGCCGATGCGGGTCTCGTGTACGCGACCGACGTCGTCGGGCGGAGCGACGTCGCGTCCGTGGTGCCCGAAGGGGCAGACGAGGTCGTCAACAGGTATCCGATCGCCGCGCTGAAGGATGCCGCGAATCCCGACGCGGCTGCGGCTTTCGTCGCGTTCGTGCGGTCTGAGGCCGGGCAGAAGATCCTCGCGAGCCGCGGCTTCGGGGCGCCGTGAGTTCCGGGCGGGGGTACGTTCCGCGGAGCCTCGCGTTCCCCGCGCTCGTCGGGATCGCCTTCCTCATCCTGCCGTTGCTGGCTCTCATCGCACGGGTGGAATGGTCGACGTTCGTCGCCGACGTGACCTCGCCCGCGGCGCTCGAGGCCCTCGGGCTGTCGTTCGGCACCGGAGCGGCGGCGACCGCGGCGTGCATCGTGATCGGTGTGCCGTTGGCGCTGCTGATCGCCCGCTCGGGTCCGCGGCTGGCGGCAGTGCTGCGTGCCGCGGTGACCGTTCCGCTCGTGCTGCCGCCGATGGTCGGCGGGATCGCGCTGCTGTACCTGTTCGGTCGTCAGGGCTGGCTGGGCGGATGGGGCCTGTCGTTCACCACGCCGGCGGTCGTTGTCGCCCAGACATTCGTCGCGCTGCCGTTCCTCGTCCTCGCCGTCGAGGGTGCGGTGCGGTCGACCGGAGTGGACTTCGAGCGGACCGCCGCCGCGCTGGGAGCGGGGCGCTGGACAATCCTCCGGCGTATCACGCTGCCGCTGGCTGCCCCCGGCATCGTCGCAGGTGTCGTGCTGTGCTTCGCGCGGGCGATCGGCGAGTTCGGTGCGACAGCCCTGTTCGCCGGCAACCGCCCCGGTGTCACGCAGACGATGCCGCTCGCGATCTACACGGCGTTCAACGGAGCCGGCGTGACGCAGGGCACCGCGGTCGCCCTCGCGCTCTTGCTGCTGGCGACCGCCGTCCTCGTCCTGATGCTGGTGCGCGGCTGGCGACCGGGGGCCGCACGATGAGCGGGCTGCGGGCGCACGTCGTCGTCGACCGGCCGCGCTTTCGCGTGGACGTCGCGCTCGACGCGGCGGCGGGCGAGACCGTCGCCATCATGGGTCCGAGCGGAGCCGGCAAGTCGACGCTGCTCGACGCGCTCGCCGGGCTCGTGCCGCTGGACGGGGGCGAGGTCGTCGTGGCAGGACGGACCGTGGAGCGCGTGGCCGCACCCCGGGTGCACACGCCGCCGATGCAGCGCGGAGTCGTGCTGCTCGGTCAGGACCCGCGCCTCTTCCCGCACCTGAACGCGCGCGAGAACGTCGCCTTCGGGCCGCGTGCCGCCGGCACACCCGCCGCGCAGGCCCGTGCCGACGCCGACGCCTGGCTCGACCGGGTCGGCCTGGGCGGGCTGGGGTCACGCATGCCGCGCGAACTGTCGGGGGGAGAGCAGCAGCGCGTCGCGATCGCGCGGGCGCTGGCGGCGTCGCCGCGGGTGGTGTTGCTCGACGAGCCGCTGGTCGCGCTCGATCCCGTGACCGCGTCCGAGATCCGCGGGATGCTGCGGGAGCAGCTCGGCGGGGTGACGACCGTCGCCGTGACGCACGACGCCGGCGACGCGGTCGCGCTGGCCGAGAGGCTGTTCGTGATCGAGGCGGGCGCCCTGGTGCAGAGCGGTCCGGTGCGGCAGGTGCTGGCGGCTCCGGCATCCGCCTTCGTCGCATCGGTCGCAGACATGAATCGGATGCCGGGCATCGCGGCCCGTGGTGGGTGGACGGATGCCGCGGGCCGCGTGCTGACGAGCGCGGATGCGGCGCTCGCCGTGGCAGACGGCGTCGCGCTCGCCGCCGTGTTCCGGCCGCGCGACGTGCGGATCGTCGACGGGCCCGGGGCCAACGCGTGGCGCGCGGAGGTGGTCCGCGTCGAGCCGACGCTTCTCGGGGTCCGGGTGCATACGACGGCCGGTGTGGTCGATGCCGCCGAGCCCGGTGCGGCGTGGTCGTCGGGCGACACGGTGTGGCTGCACGTCGACCCGTCGCGGGTGCGGTTCGTGCCGCTGGGCTGACGACGCGGCGCGGGCGCGGGCCTGCCACGATGAGTCCATGCCCGTCATCGAATCCCGCTGCGTCGTGCCGGTCGGGGTGGAGGTCGCGTTCGCTGTCTCGCAGACCACGGGCGAGACGCGCAAGCGATGGGACCCGTTCATCCGGCGTCAGTACTTCCTCGGTGGCGCGGACGTTCCGGCGAAGGGCGTGCGAACCTACACCGTGCAGCGCTTCGGCTTCCGGATGGAAAGCGAGTACGTCTCGTTCAACCCGCCGTCGAACGTCGGTATGAAGATGACGAAGGGGTCGTGGTTCTTCGAGCGTCTCGCCGGCGGATGGAAGTTCACCCCGGTCGCGGGCGACCCCGGCAGTACCCTCGCCGTCTGGCGGTACAACTTCGCGTGTCGCCCCCGGTGGTTGGCTCCGCTCGCCGAGCGGATCGGTGCCATCGTGCTGAAGCGCGACATGGACCGGCGCATCCAGGGCTTCGCAAGAGGGTGCGAGGACCCGATCGTCCTCGCGGCAGTCAGCTGATCGGTCGTCGCGGATCGTTCCGGCAGGATGGGGCCGTGCGCATCGTCGGGAGTGTCTCGCTCGCTCTCGCTGGCGTCGTCCTCGGCCTGTTCGGTGTTCTCATGCTCGGCGCGACGGGCATTCATTGGGAGGGTGGCCTCGTCGTCCCGCAGCTCTCGGATTCCGACGACACCGAACGGGCAATCGGCATCGGGATGGGGATTGCGGGCCTCGGGGGTTGGGCGGTGCTCGCGACAGCGGGAGGATTCGTCGGTTTGCGTGGTCCGCGTCTATCTCGCGCACGCTCGGTCACCGTCTGGGTGGCGCTCGCCCTCAGCGTCGCGATCCTGGTCGGAGCGATCACGTTCGTTCTCATCGTCAACGATCGGTAGTCGTCAGGCCGGTTGCGGACGTCGGAAGGTCAGCGACGGCGACGCAGCCCGCATATTGGCGCCGCTAACCAGCCCTGTCCCAGCCCTCGCCGATTAGGCTCGGAAGATGAGACGGCGATGGGGGATGCAGCGGTGACCGCCGTCCCGATTTCGCTGGGTCGAGCGCCGCAGATGCCGTCCGATTCCGCTGCCCTTCCCGATCCGGCCGTCGGCCTCGTCGACACCCACGGACGCGTCCACCGCGACCTGCGGATCTCGCTCACCGACCGCTGCTCCCTGCGGTGTACGTACTGCATGCCCGAGCAGGGCAACGAGTGGCTGGCGCGCACGAGCATCCTGACGACGGATGAGATCGTCGAGATCGCGGAGGTGGCGGCGGGCCTCGGCATCCGCACCTTCCGGCTCACCGGCGGCGAGCCGCTGCTGCGCACCGACATCGTCGACGTGGTGCGTCGCGTCGCCGCGATCTCTGGACCCGACGGGCCGGTCGAGGTCGCGATGACGACGAACGGCATCCGGCTCGCCGAGGTGCTGCCCGACCTGATCGACGCGGGTCTGACGCGGCTGAACATCAGCATCGACACGATCGACCGCGAGCGCTTCGCGGCGCTCACGCGTCGTGACCGGCTCGACGACGTGCTCGAAGGGATCGCGGCAGCTGCGGCATCCGATCTGAAGCCCTTAAAGCTGAACGCTGTCGCGATGCGCGGCGTGAACGACGACCAGCTCGCCGACTTGGTCGCCTTCGCGATGGAGGTCGGGGCGCAGTTGCGGTTCATCGAGCAGATGCCGCTGGATTCCGGACACACCTGGGACCGCAGTGCGATGGTGACGCGCGAAGAGATCCTCGAGGCGCTGTCGGAGCGGTGGACGCTCGAGCCGGTTCCCGGCCGCGGCGGCGCCCCCGCGGAAAAGTGGCGGATCGACGGCGGACCCCACGAGGTCGGCGTCATCGCCTCGGTGACCGCGCCCTTCTGCGGAGCGTGCGATCGACTGCGCCTGACCGCCGACGGTCAGTTCCGCAACTGCCTCTTCTCGCTGACCGAGTACGACGTCACGAGCGCTGTGCGCGGGATGCCTACCTCCGCCACCCGGGCGGATCGTCAGCGCGTCATCGCCGAGACTCTGCACGCGTGCGTGCTGGGGAAGCTGCCCGGCCACGCGATCAACGACCCGTCGTTCCTGCAGCCCGCGCGCGGGATGAACGCCATCGGGGGCTGAGCACTTACTCGACCTGCGGCAGCTCGGCACCCCATCGCCCGAGCGCCGTGATCGCGTCAGCGAGCTCCAGTCCCCGGTCGGTGAGGACGTACGCCCGGGTGTTGTGCTTGAGCGGCAGTCTCCGCAGCACTCCGGCCGCCTCCAGTTCCTTCAGCCGCGTCGCAAGCATGTTCGTCGGAACGCCGAGCTGGCGCTGCAGGTCGCCGTATCGCTGCGGCCCCTCGAGGAGCTGCTCCACGATGAGGAGAGCCCAGCGCGCCCCGACGACCTCCAGGGCTGCGGCGAGCTCGCTCACGAGGCCTGGTCGGCGTCCGGCTTCATCCAGAACGGCGAGTAGTGGTAACCGTCGAGGTCGTCGAACTGCCGTTGGTACATGAAGGGGTAGTCGTCGGTGTCGCCGATCCGCGCCCCCGCGGCTTTCGCCCGCTCGAGAAGTGCGTCTACCTCCTCACGGCTGTTCATATCGAACGAGACCGTGACTTTCGAGGGGGTGTCGGGGCCGCCGATGAGTTCCTCCACGCCGCCGACGCTCGCGTACATCTCGCGACTTCCGAGCATGACGTACTGGTCGGGGGAGATGGCGAAGCACGAGACGTTGTCGTCGGACATCTCGGCGTTGAGGGTCCACCCGATGCCGGTGTAGAAGGCGGTGGCCCGGGCGACGTCCGCGACCGGGCAGGTGATGAAGAGGGTCATGTCGCGATACTTGCAAAATACAAGTGCGGCGTCAATGGGCCACGCCACTGGCGAGTGGGCGATGTCACACAGGTGCCGAGATCGGCAGGCCCACATCAGCACCCGGGGGATCGGCGACCACAGCAGCAGCCTCCGCCCTGGTGAGGTTGTTGGGGTAGAGCTGACGTGAGAATCTGCCGCGCGGGTCATCTTTGTCGTGGGGCAGGTCGATGGCCGAGGCGTCGATGATGCGTGCCAGCAGCTTCGTCTCGTCGTCGCTGAGCTCGAGACAGCCCTTCCGGCGGAGGACGACGCGTCCGCGGTGGGGCGAGTCGCCCCCGATGCTGAGGATCAGCGTGCGCGGAGCTCCCTTCCACGGCGGGTCTGCGGACAGCTCCGCTCGAGTCACCTCGGACCATCGCAGGGTGCGCCCGCGGAAGCGGATCTGCTCTTGGGCCGGAAGGACCTCGAGCGGCCGACGCTGACGGCGGACGAACAGCAGCCAGCAGATGAGGCCGATCGCGACCACTGCTGCCCAGACGACTCCTCCCCAGGGGAACTCGTCTGCGATGCGCAGCAGCTGGAACGACGCGATCACCGCCATCACCACGATCGGGACCGTGACCGTGCTCGGGAACGTCCCTTTCAACGGCCCGCAGACGACCTGCCACGCGTCGTCGCTGCGCTGCGGGCCGATTCGCGTAGGTCGTCGATCAGCGGTGCCCGACGAGGCCGCGTAGGCCGCGTCGAATCGGGAACGTCGGAGGACCCACACGCCCATCGCGGCGTAGCCGGCAGCAGGAAGGGCGAGCAGGAGCATCTCGTTCCACATCGCCGATCCCTCGACGATCATCCATGAGAGCAGGGCCACGATGATCGGGGTCGGCGTCAGGAGGATGATGCCGAGGATCCGGAAGGCCCGCCGGAGTCGGACGTCGGGCGGGAGGTCGCGGCCGGTCGGTGGCCACCTCTTGTCGTCCCAGTTCGGCCGCATCGTCCACAGCACGCCGACGGTCATGGCGATCGTCGAGAGGGTGAGGAGTGCAGCCGCGAGGAGCGACCACGGCGCACGCGCGATAAGCCAGCCCGGACCGATTCCTCCGCCGACACCGATGACGATGAGTACTGCACCGCTCACGCGGGGACCGGGGACGCGGAGGGATGAGGTCACGACGTCTGTCTACCGGGTCGACGTCATGGGGCGCCAGATTCCGGGCTGCGGTTACGGGGTGCTATCCGAGAGATTAGGGAGTGGCAAGCCTCTGCCTGTTGGCGTGGGTTGAGGGGACACTCCGAGGGTGACCGACGTGCGGAGAGACTTATCGACAGTGTCCATAGGCGACGGGCGGATCGGTGGCGCGGCCGCCGCCTCACTCGAGGAGGCCGACCGGATCGATGGATTCGGGGCGGACGTTGCCGCGACCCTCGCGTGGACTGTTCGCGTCGGTGACACACGCGGCGACCAGCGATCGCTCATCGACGACTGGTCGTTCCTCGCCGCGGTCGCCTGCCGGGATGTGGGTGCCGCCCGCATCCTCGAACCCCACCTCGATGCGATCGACATCCTCGATCAGGCGGGTCGCGACGGCTACGCCCTCGACCTCGCCTCGATCCAGGCGGGCCCAGAATCCTCGTGGGGCGTGTTCGCCGCCGAAGGCGCGGGGATGCGGCTCGAGGCCCGGGACGATGGAACGGGGTGGCGACTGACGGGAACGAAACCATGGTGTTCGCTTGCACAGCACCTGAGTCATGCGCTCGTCACTGCGTGGGTCGGCGACGAGCGTCGCCTGTTCGCCGTCGCTCTGCGGACCCCCGACGTCACGCCGCACACCGGACCGTGGCACGCGCGCGGACTTCAGCAGGTCGTGAGCGCGCCGGTGGACTTCGCCGCAGCTCCAGCCGTGCCTGTCGGCGAGCCCGGCTGGTACCTGCGCCGACCCGGGTTCGCGACGGGCGGCATCGGGGTGGCCGCGTGCTGGTGGGGTGGCGCCCTTCCGCTGAGGGATGCCCTGGTCGACGCCGCCCGACGCGACGGCGCTGACCAGCTATCGCGGGTCCACCTCGGACGGGTGGATGCCGCGCTCTGGGCAGCCAGGCTCGCCCTCCGCTCCGCGGCACGAGAGATGAACGGGCTGCCCCAGGCATCCCACCCCGCCACCCTTGCCGCGCGCGTCCGGGCGATCGTCGCCGACGCGGTCGAGACGACGCTCGCCGAATCCGCTCGCGCTCTCGGACCGCTGCCCCTTGTAGCCGACGAGGCTCACGGCCGGCGCGTGTCCGACCTCGAGATCTATTTGCGTCAGCACCACGGGGAACGAGACCTGGCTCGGATCGGCGCCGACATCGCAGAGGGGAGAGGCGCATGGTGAGTTTCAGTCACCGCGACCCGGGAACAGACGAAGCGCTGTGGCACCGAGCGTTCGCTGACCGCGCGCTACGGACGCTGGATGAGACCTTCGGGCATCTCGTTGTCGTCGCGGCCCACCCCGATGACGAGACGCTCGGTGCTGCAGGGCTCATGGCTCGCACAGCTCGTCGCGGTGCGAGGATCACGGTTCTCATCGCGACCGACGGTGAAGGCTCGCATCCTGAGTCCCCGACGCATACCCCTGTCGAACTCGCCGCGATGCGACGGCAGGAGGTGGCCGAAGCGCTCCACCAACTCGGCCCGTCGATCGATCTTCACTTCCTCGGCCTTCCGGACGGCGGGACGGATGACCATCGCGAGGCGATCGCGACCGCGCTCGGCGCGGTTCTCGGCGGAAGCGGCACGCACCTCGTCGTCGTCCCGTGGGTGGGCGACGGGCACCGCGATCATCGTGTCGCGGCTGAGGTGACCGCCGAGGTGTGCGCTGACCTCGGCGTCTCTTGGCGCGAGTATCCGATCTGGCTGTGGCACTGGGGTTCACCGGACGAGGCGCCCTGGGGAGACCTCGAGGTCGTGCTCCTCGACGAGCCGACGGCGGATCTCAAGCGTGCCGCCATGCACCACCATCGCAGTCAGATCGCTGCGCTGTCGCCGGCGCCTGGCGACGAGGTGATGCTCCACGAAGGGATGCAGGCGCATTTCGACCGGCCGTTCGAGGTCTTCGTCCGACCGGCCGGCCCCAGCCTCGCGGAGGGGTTCTTCAACGACTTCTACCGCCGCAACGGCGATGATCCGTGGGGTTTCGAGTCGCGCTGGTACGAGCAGCGCAAGCGCAGCATCGCCCTGGCGAGCCTGCCGCGTGCCCGGTATGCGTCGGCGCTCGAACTGGGGTGCTCGACGGGCGTGTTTACCGAGCTTCTCGCCGACAGATGCGACGCGGTACGTGCGGTCGACATCGCGGACGCTCCGCTCGAGATCGCACGCCGTCGCCTCGGGGACCGAGAGGGTGTTCGCCTCGACCGTCTCGAGCTGCCGGGGGAGTGGCCCGCCGGCACGTTCGACCTCGTCGTCCTCTCGGAGGTCGGCTACTACTGGAGCCCCGCCGATTTAACCGTCGCCATCGACCGGATTCGACGTGCGATGGATGCCGGTGGCCACCTCATCGCGTGTCACTGGCGGCATCCGGTCACGGAGTACCCGCAGTCCGGAGACGACGTGCACGCGGCGCTTCGTGCAGCCGACGGGTTCGTCCGCCTGGTTCAGCACGAGGAGGAGGACTTCGTGCTCGAGGTCTACGGGTTCGAGGGCGCCCGGTCGGTCGCCGCGGAGACGGGGCTCGTCGAATGACGGCGGTCGGTGTTCCGGCAGTGGCGATCGTCGTTCCCGTGCACAATGAAGCCGAGCTCCTCGACGGCTGCCTCACCGCGCTCACCGCAGCCATCGAGCACACCCGGCGGACGCACCCGGGAGTGCGGATCTCGACGGTCGTCGTCCTCGATGCCTGCACGGATGCCTCGGCCCGGATCGCGCGGTCATGGCCGGTGCGAACGATCAGCATCGACGCGCGGAACGTGGGGACGGCTCGCCGCCGTGGCGTGGCGGCAGCCGTCACGGAGCTGGTTTCACCGTCTGCCGACGTCTGGATCAGCACGACGGATGGGGACTCTGTCGTCCCTGTCACGTGGCTGACTCACCAGCTGGCTCTGCGCACCGCGGGTGCGGATGTCGTTCTCGGCACCGTCCGCCCAGACTTCGCCGACCTCACCGCCGAGCACGCGGAGCACTGGCTCGAGACGCATCCGCGCGGCCGTCCGGTGGGCAACGTCCACGGCGCGAACCTCGGGTTGCGTGCCGACGTGTACCTCGCGGCGGGGCAGTTCGGTGACCTCGACCAGCACGAAGACGTCGAGCTCGTCCGCGCGGCGCGAGCGCTCGGGGCACGGGTGGTCGCGACGGACGAGAACGAGGTGGTCACCTCGGGCCGCTTCTGGGGGCGGACGCCAGGCGGGTACGCCGCATTCGTCCGCGCGACGCACGAGCGTATCGCCGGTGTCGGCTGACCCTATTCCCACAGGGCCGAAAGGTAGCTGGTGCCGTCCACGTCGGCAAGGGGCGCGGTGAGGCGAGGGGACAGGCGGATCGTCGGGCTCCCCAACCCCCGGAGGAAGCATGTACTTCCACGTTCAAGAGTTCATCAATGAAATCGCACAGGACGAGCCGGATCCCGCAGCCGCCAACGCGCTGCAGGAGGGTCTCGGCGGACAGTTCGGCGAGATGCGCACGATGATGCAGTACCTGTTCCAGAGCATCAACTTCCGCGGCCCGGCGGGCAAACCGTACAAAGACCTCATTCAGGGCATCGGCACCGAGGAGATCAGCCACGTCGAGCTCATCGGCACGACGATCTCGCGGCTGCTGGATGGGTCGCCCCGATACAACGGAAAGCCGACCGACCCGGTCGACGAACCCGGCGCGGGCGGTGCGACACCGCTCAGCATCGCCGTCGACCACGGCAACATCCATCACTATCTGGTCGGGGCGCAGGGTGCACTTCCCGTCGACGCAGCCGGCAATCCCTGGATGGGCAGCTACGTCTACAACTCCGGCAACCTCGTGCTCGACCTTCTGTACAACCTGATGCTGGAGTCGACGGGGCGGCTGCAGAAGTGCCGCCTCTACGAGATGACGGACAACAAGATGGCGCGCAGCACGATCTCGTACCTCATCGTGCGAGACCAGGCGCACGAGAACGCCTACGCGAAGGCCCTCGAGACCCTCGGAGTCAACTGGCGCACCTCGCTCCCGATCCCGAAGACGAACGCCCAACAGTTCCCCGAGGTCAAGCGTCTCGTCGACCTGGGGCTGCAGAGCAAGCAGTACTCGTTCGACCTGGGCAACCAGTCCGAAGCCGGCCGTATCTTCCAGGGGGCGTCGCCGTCGAACGACGGAACGCAGCTGGATGCCAGTGAGCAGGCGCCGGCAGGTTCACCCATGACCATCTCCCCGGAGCGTCCGGAAGAGTTCTCGCCGGGAGCCGACGAGGAGCTTCGGGCGCTGATCGAAGCGACGGCCGCCATGGAGATGGCCGACATCGACGCGACGTTCGGTCGCATGTAACGTTCCGCCGCGTGCGGTCGGTGCCTGGGCAGCGAGCCCCCTACCCGGGCCACCGATCGCACCTCAGTGCGGTGCGTGGTACTCGGCTTCGCCGGACTTCCAGTAGCCCTTCACGACGACCTGATCGGATGCCACGCCCCACCGATCGAGCAGCAGGCGCCGCCCTGTCTTGACGATCCCCTGCTCGGCCGCGACGAACCCGAGAAGGTCGCCGTCCGGCCGATCGGACGCCGAAAGGTCGTCGAGGGCGGCCGCCAGCACAGTCCCCGGGAACGCACCGCCCCGGTGGACGAACGCGACGGTCACGCCGGCCGGAGCCGCGATCGTCAGCTCGTGTGCCGCATCGGCGACCTCGATCAGGATGCGACCGGTCGCCTCCTGATCCATGTGCGCCGTGAAGCGCCGGATCGCCGGGACGGCGGTCTCGTCGCCGGCCAGGAACCAGGAGTCGGGACGACCGGCGATCACCATCGACCCGCGAGGGCCGCCGACGCCGATGACCGAGCCCAGCGGCGCGGTCGCGGCCCACGGGGCGGCGATCCCGGCGTCGCCGTGGACGGCGAACTCGACCTCGAGCCAGCCCGCCTCGGCATCCCATGCGAGCGGGGTGTACTCCCGGCTCGGGGACTGACGGATGGCATCGAGCTCCTCGGTGGTCTCACCGGTGAAGAACAGGCGCATGTGGTCGTCGCTGCCGAGCGACGTGAAGCCCCGCAGGTCGTCGCCCTCGAGCCGCACGCGCACGTACGTCGAGGTCTCCCAGGTCCGCGCGCTGAGCGTCGCTCGCCGGAATGTCAGGTCGAGCGGCTGCCGCTCGAGACGGAAGGAGGAGGCGGATTTGACGAAGCTCACATAGGTAAGGCTAGCCTAAGTAGCACCGGCGATCGCCCGGCATCCCCTTCCGAACGGACGCGCCAGCGCGCTGATACGCGCCCGCGCCTCCGACGACAGGAGCAGTCACATGCGCAGCATCCGTCCCCTCACCGCCACCCCGCTCGTCGCGCTCGCGGCCGTCATCCTCGCCGGATGCGCGGGCACGACCGCCGACGCAGAGCCCGCCGCCGAGGCGGACGCAACGACCGTCACGGTGGAGGACAACCACGGTGAGCAGACCGTCACGACCCCGCCGAAGCGCGTCGTGGCGACCGACAACCGCACGATCGCGATGCTCGACGCCTGGGGCGTCGACGTCGTCGGCGCGCCGCTCGACATCTTCCCGGCCGGGCTGTCGTTCAAGGACGACCCCGACGTCGCCAACCTCGGCAACCACCGCGAGCCCGATCTCGAAGCCGTCGTCGCCGCCGACCCCGACCTCATCGTCAACGGTCAGCGCTTCTCGACGTACTACGGCGACTTCACGACACTCGTCCCGGACGCCGCGATCGTCGAGCTCGACCCGCGCGACGGCGAGCCGCTCGACGCGGAGCTGAAGCGCCAGGTCACCGCGCTCGGCGAGATCTTCGGAAAGCAGGACGAAGCGGCAGCCCTCGTCAACGACTTCGACGCCGCGATCGAGCGCGCGAAGGCCGCGTACGACAAGAGCGAGACGGTGATGGGCGTCATCACCTCGGGCGGCGAGATCAACTACGCCGCGCCGACGACCGGTCGCACCCTCGGGCCGGTGTACGACATCCTCGGGCTCACCCCGGCGCTCGACTCCGAGGGTTCGACCGACCACCAGGGCGATGACATCTCGGTCGAGGCGGTCGCATCGTCGAACCCGGACTGGATCCTCGTGATGGATCGGGATGCCGCGGTCAGCGTCAACACCGACGAGGCGTACACGCCCGCCAACGACCTGATCAGCGACTCCGAGGCGCTGCAGAACGTGACCGCCGTGAAGGAGGGCAACGTCGTCTACATGCCGCAGGGCACCTACCTGAATGAGGGTATCGAGACGTACACCCAGTTCTTCAGCGACCTGGCTGACGCCCTCGAAGGTCGATGACCGACACCCTCTCGGCGCCCGCGGTCAGCCGACGCTCCCGCGGGCGCCTGCTCACCTGGCCCCTCGTCGGCGGCATCGCCGTCGTCGGGGGGCTGGTGGTCCTGTCGCTCTTCGTCGGCGTCTACGACGTGATCGGCACGGACGACGGCGCGGAGATGTTCGCGATCACCCGGATCCCGCGGACGGTCGGACTCGTCCTCGCGGGAGCGGCGCTGGCCATGTGCGGCCTCGTCATGCAGCAGCTGACGCAGAACCGGTTCGTCGAGCCGACCACGACCGGCACTACCGAATGGGCGGGCCTGGGTCTTCTCCTCGTCATGCTCGTCTTCCCCGACGCGCCGCTGATGGTGCGGATGGTCGGCGCGGTCGGCATGGCCTTCGTCGGCACGATGCTCTTCTTCCTCTTCCTGCGTCGCGTCATGCTGACCTCATCGATCATCGTCCCGATCGTCGGCATGATGCTCGGCGCCGTCGTCGGCGCGGTGTCGACCTTCATCGCGCTGTCGACGAACCTCCTGCAGAGCATGGCGGCCTGGTTCACCGGGTCGTTCACCTCGGTGCTGCGGGGGCAGTACGAGCCGCTGTGGATCGTCCTGCTCGTCGTGGTCGCCGTGTTCATCACGGCGGACCGCTTCACGATCGCCGGGCTCGGGCGCGACGTCGCGACGAATGTCGGCGTCGACTATTCGCGGGTGGTCCTCATCGGCACGGTGCTGATCGCCCTGGCGGCCGGTGTCGTCACCGTCGTCGTGGGCAATCTGCCGTTCCTCGGGCTCATCGTCCCGAATGTCGTGTCGCTCATCCGGGGCGACGATCTGCGCTCGAACCTGCCGTGGGTGGCGCTCGGCGGCATCGCACTGGTCACCGTGTGCGACATCCTCGCCCGCATCGTGAACGCACCCTTCGAGGTGCCCGTCTCGCTCATCCTCGCCATGATCGGGGCTGTCGTCTTCATCACCCTTCTCCTCCGGCAGCGTCGTCGTGGCTGATTCCGTCGCGCTGTCGGGCGCCTTCCCGACCGCCCTGCGCGCTCGGCGGTACGCGCTCACCGTCGCGGTGCTCATCGTCCTCGCCGTCGTGGTGGCCGTCGGCATCCTCGCCTGGGACAACCCCGCACCCGCGGGCAGCGCCGGCTTCTGGCGGATTGCTCAGCTGCGGGTCACGAGCGTCGTCGTCATCGCGATCGTCGCCGTCTGCCAGGGGATCGCGACCATCACCTTCCAGACCGTGACCGGCAACCGGATCGTCACGCCCTCGATCATGGGCTTCGAGTCGCTCTACACGGCGATCTCGACCGCCGCGATCTTCTTCTTCGGTGCGGCCGGCGCGCTGCTCGTCCAGGGCGCGGGGCCATATCTCCTGCAGATCCTCGCGATGCTCGCGTTCTCGGGTGTTCTCTACGGCTGGCTGCTCTCCGGCCGCTACGCGAACGTGCAGATCATGCTGCTGGTCGGCATCATCCTGGGCGGAGCGCTGGCCGCGTTCTCGACGTTCCTTCAACGGATGCTGACGCCCACCGAGTTCGACCTGCTCACCGCGCGGCTCATCGGCAGCGTCGCAAACGCCGACGGCACGCACCTGCCGATCGCGATCCCGTTCGTCGTCGTCGCGGCGGGACTCATGGTGTGGGGAGGCGGCCGTCTCAATGTGCTCGGGCTGGGACGCGAGGTCGCCCTGAGTCTCGGGTCGTCACAGCGGCGCGACTCGATCCTGGCGCTGCTGCTCGTGTCGATCCTCATGGCGGTCTCGACGTCGCTGATCGGGCCGATGACCTTCTTCGGCTTCCTTGTCGCGATGCTCACGTACCAACTGGCCGACACGTTCGACCATCGCCGGATGTTTGCGCTCGCCGCGCTCGTCGGCTTCGTCGTGCTCGGCGGTGCCTACGTCGTGCTCAAGCACGTCTTCTACGCCGCCGGGTCGGTCGGTGTCATCGTCGAGATCGTCGGCGGCACGCTCTTCCTCATCCACCTGCTCCGAAAGGGACGCCTGTGATCTCTCTCACCGCCGTCGAGAAGCGCTACAGCACCCAGGTCGCGATCGGCCCCGTGACCCTCGACCTGCCCGCGGGCGGCATCACCGCGCTCATCGGGCCGAACGGCGCCGGCAAGTCCACGCTGTTGACGATGATCGGCCGTCTGCTGCCCGCCGACGCCGGGTCGATTTCGGTCGGGGGACACGACGTCGCGGCGGTGAAGTCGCGGGAGCTCGCGAAGGTCGTCGCGATCCTTCGGCAGGAGAACCATTTCGTCACTCGTCTGACGGTGCGGCAGCTGGTCGGTTTCGGTCGGTATCCGCATTCGCAGGGCCGCCTCACGGTCGACGACGAGCGGATCATCGACCGGTCCATCGACTTCCTCGGCCTGGACGGGCTCGAGGGTCGGTACCTCGACGAGCTGTCGGGCGGGCAGCGTCAGCGCGCCTACGTGGCGATGGTGCTCGCACAGGACACGGAGTACGTGTTGCTCGATGAGCCGCTCAACAACCTCGACATCCAGCACGCCGTGCAGATGATGAGCCACCTGCAGCGCGCCGCGCGCGAGCTGGGTCGCACGATCGTCGTCGTGCTGCACGACATCAACTTCGCCGGTCACTACGCGGATCGGGTGTGCGCCATGAAGGACGGGTGCGTTGCTGCGTTCGGGACGCCTGACGAGATCATCCGCGGGGATGTCTTGACGGGGATCTTCGATACGCCGGTCGATGTGGTCGACGGTCCGCGGGGGCGGCTGGCGGTGTACTACTGACGCGGTCGGTCTGACCGCGCGGGCGATGGGTGTGGGGGAGTTCGTTAGCCGATGTTTGTGGCGCGACGACGCACCTTGCGCTCGCCGCACGCGTCAGCGAGCCTGAGGCCATGTGGGATCGCGAGGCAGCGGCGGTAGCCGCCAACGACTGGATCGGCCGATACGTCCGTGCGTGGGGGACCAACGACCCGGACGACATCCGGTCTCTGTTCACGCCAGACGCGGAGTACCGCGACGGCCCCTCGACCGAGCCATGGATCGGCCACGACGCCATCCTCGCGGGTTGGCTCGGTCAGAAGGATGAGCCCGGCACGTGGTCATTCGAGCATGAGCTCACGGCGGTCGACGGCGACATCGCGATCATCCGCGGCCGGACCAGCTACCCGGGCGCAACGACGAAGAGTCGGCGCTACGACAACCTCATGGTCATTCGCTTGACGGATGACGGCCGCGCGAGGTCGTTCACCGATTGGTATGTGACATCGGCCGCAGCGGAGACGGAAGAGTAGGACCTCTTGTCGCCGAATTTTGGTGCGGCTAAGCCGAGGCTGCCGGCCGAGGCTCGTCCTCTTCGCGCAAGCGAGGCTCGACGCGTCGAGCAGGACGCAGCCCCGACTTGTCGGAGTAGAACGTGCGAATGGCATCCATGTCCGCGCCGACGTCGCCGGTGAGCGTGAGCGTCGGCCCCAGTCCGGTTGTCATGGTCGAGCGATCCACGTATCCGAGCGTGACGCCAAGGTCGGCCTCTCGGGCGATGCGGTAGAAGCCCGACTTCCAGTGTTCGACGCCGCCGCGCGTGCCTTCGGGCGTCACCACGAGGCCGAAGACCTCGCCGTCACGGATGCGGCGGACGAGAGCGTCGACCACCCCGGTGGGGTTCGCTCTGTCGACCGGGATGCCGCCGATCGAGCGCATCAGTGGGCCGCGCCAGCCGCGAAAGAGGCTCTCTTTGCCCAGCCAGCGGAAGCGCATCTTCAGGCGCCACGCGATCGCCAGCATGAGCACGAAGTCCCAGTTGGAGGTGTGCGGCGCCCCGAGGACGACGGTAGATCGGGTCGGCGCGGGCTCAGTTGCGAGCGTCCATCTGCTGAATGTCCAATAGACCCGGGCGACGAGGCGGAGCATTCCGCAACCGTAACGCTCCCGCGCTGTCGACGGCTCGAGGCGCCGGGTCGACTCTCAGGTTGCCGCGGTAGCGTTGGGATCGATAGGCGGACTTCTCATTCGTCTCGCCCCGGCTGTGTGGTAACAGTCGGGGCTTTTTCTTGCTCGGATGTCCCGCGGCTACGAGCGCGGGCAGCCGCCCGTCATTCGCCCCAGCGCTCGTCGGACTCCTTGAGTCTCTTGAGCTTGGACTACGGTCTCCGCTTTCACTGCACCCTCGGCCGATCCTGCTTCGCACGTAACGTGGCGCCCATGAGCCGACGCCCGATGTGGACTGCCGCTGTGATGCTCGCCGCGTCGATGGTGCTCGCGGGGTGTGTCTCCACGACCGACCTGAGCGATGACCCGACGACGACTCCGCCGCCGGTGAGGCCTTCTCCCACGCCGTCCGTCCCCAGCGCTCCCGCGACGGTCGATGGCGACTATGCCGTACCCGGCGTCGCTGACGACGAGCTCTCGCGGATCACCTTCGTCGCCGAGGGGGCCGACGGCGTTTCCGAAGGCGAGGCGACCGTCTCGGGTGTGGTGAAGGCCGGGGAGCGGTACGTGATCGACTTCGACTGCAGTCCGTCGACTGCCCGGGTGACGCTCGAATGGACCCCGGCTCCCGCCGAAGGCGAGGAACCGGCCAATCCCGTCGGGCCGACGTCCGTCACCCAGGATTGTGGCGCGCCCGGCAGGATCGAGGGCATCGCCTACGACGCGGACACCCTCGTGCAGCTCAAGATGTTCGCGGATGAATTGAACGCGGGCTGGGCCGTCCTCCGCCCCGGCGGCTGACAACAGAGGTGGGCCCCGTGGGGCTCGAACCCACGACCCGCGGATTAAAAGTCCGATGCTCTACCGACTGAGCTAGAGGCCCTCAGTGATCCAGCCTAATAGGCGAGGGTGGAGGCATCCGTCACTTGATGCTCTTCTGCGAGCTGAAGATGATGCCGAACATGATCCCGAACGAGAGGCCGAAGGCAGCGCCGAGGCCGATGTTGTCGAGGAAGAGCATTCCGGCGATCGTGCCGCCGATCATTCCGAACGCGATCCACAGTCCGAACGACATCTCCTGCTTGTTGTTCTCCGCCATGCTTCGACGCTAGGCAGGATGCACGCCCGCGGCATCCCCCGGAAGAAGGAAACGCAAAAGGAGGCGGCGCCGCCGAAGCCCGCAGAGCTTCGACGACGCCGCCGGTCAGGAGACCGTGAATTACATCGGGGGCATCAGCACCGAGTCGATGAGGTACACGGTTGCGTTCGCGGTCTCGACGCCACCGCAGATGACCTTGGCGTCGTTGACCATGAGCTCGTCGCCCGAGCCGGTGACCTCGAGGTCCTGGCCCTCGACGGTCTTGTGGGTGCCGTCGATGTCAGCCGGAGCGATCTCGCCGGGGACCACGTGGTACGTGAGGATCTTGGTCAGCGTGGCCGAGTCGGTCTTGAGGCCGTCGATCGTGGCGGCCGGGATCTTGGCGAACGCGTCGTCAACGGGAGCGAAGACGGTGAACTTGTCGCCGTTCAGGGTGTCGACGAGGTTGACGTCGGGGTTCAGCTGGCCGCTGACAGCAGCGGTGAGCGTCTTGAGAAGCGGGTTGTTCGAGGCCGCGGTCGCAACCGGGTCCTTCGACATGCCCTCGACCGAGCCGGCGCCGTCCGGAACAGCTGCCGCGTAGTCCGCGCAGCCGGGACCGACGAGGTTCGACGCGGTGTCCATGCCGCCTTCGGTGGCCTCGGGCGATGCCGACTCCATCGGAGCCTGCGACTGCATGCCGTCATCGGTGTTCCCGGCCTCGGGCGTCGCGCTCGACGAGCAACCGGCCAGGGCGAAAGCGCCGGCCAGCGTCAGAGAGAGTGCTGCGGTCATCTTCTTCTTCGTGCTGAGCATGATTTCCTCCATGTGTTGGGACCGCCCTCTGCGGCGGCGATAACAGGTCTTCGGAACCACTAGGCAAACGGATTGCACATCTGCCGAGATTTTTTCCCGAGCGGTCGTTCCGGGGATCCGGGGGGCCACGGAACGACCTCGATCTGCTCGTCTCACCAGGACTTCCCACTCGCGCCTGCGCGTCTGGGTGCGCGCGTAATGGCATGCTTGTCGGAATGGTTATCGACGGTGTTGAAGTCCCCGACGACGGGCAGGCGGCAGATCATGCCGGTGAGCTCCTCGTCCGCATCGCCGGTGGCGACCAGGCGGCCTTCGCAGAGCTCTACGACATGCTGTCCTCCCGCGTCTTCGGTCTGATCCGACGGGTCCTCGTCGACCCCTCCCAGAGCGAGGAAGTCCTGCAGGAGGTGTTCCTCGAGATTTGGCAATCCGCTTCCGCCTTCGCTCCGAACAAGGGTCAAGGAAGAAGCTGGATCCTGACGATGGCACATCGTCGGGCCGTGGATCGAGTTCGCGCTTCGCAGTCCAGTTCGGACCGCGATGCGCGAGTCGGAGCTCGTGACGCGTACACACAAGAAGAGAGCATCGCCGAGCAAGTCGAGCTGAGGATCGAAGGACGCCGCGTCGTGCGCGCACTCCGGACTCTGCCTGATGCCCAGCGTGAAGCACTGACCCTCGCCTACTTCGGGGGGTACAGCCAAAGCGAGATCGCAACGCTCCTCGGAGCACCGCTCGGAACGATCAAGACGCGAATGCGCGATGGATTGAACCGCCTACGACAGGAGATGGGGGTGACACTGTGAACGAGAAGGAGTTCGCCGAACTCTCGGCAGGGCACGCGCTCGATGCTCTGTCGCTTGAGGACGAGCAGGCGTACCAGCAGGCCCTCGCCGCTCACCCCGAGTGGGAAGCCCTCGTCGACGCCGATGCACAGGTCGCGGGTTTCCTGGCCGAAGGCATGGGTGAAGAAGCCCCACCGCTCGAGGTGCGAGCACGTCTCCTCGACCAGATCAGCGCGATGCCGCAGCGGATGCCGGTGGCCGCCGCCGACGCATCCGTACCCGCTCCCGAACCGGAGCGCGAGACCGTTCCCGCCGGACCGCCCACCGAGGCCGTCCAGACCGTGGAACGACGCAACTGGACCCGTGGGCTGTTCGCCCTCGTCGCCTCTGCCGCTCTCCTCGTCGGGATCGGCTGGGGAGTGGGCTCGCTCGTCGAGCAGGCTCGTACGCCCCTCGAGGTCCAGGCTCTCGAGCAGATCGAGTCCGCTCCCGACGGGCAGACCGTCACCGGACAGTTCGCCGATGGCGGCGAGGCTGAGCTCCACTGGTCGGCTGAGCTCGGCAAGGTCGTGCTGACCACCGACGACGCCCCCAAGATCGCCGACGACCGCACGTTCGAGCTGTGGTTCGTCCGTGGTGAGGAACCGATCGCCGCCGGCACCTTCGACCCGTCCGACGACGTCACCGCACTTCTCGACGGCGACTTCAAGCCTGGCGACGTGATCGCCGTCACCGTCGAGCAGGCGGGCGGATCGCCCGATGGCAAGCCGACGACGAAGCCGATCATCGCCATCCCCACCGCCTGATCGCCCCCCGCTCACCACGAACCCCGCCTCGGCTCCGTCCGGGCGGGGTTCGTCGTTGCGGGGGTAGCCTGGAACGATGTCCGACGCGTCCCGCGACTTCCACAAGCCGGTCCGCCGCTCACCCGATTCGTTCGACCGGAACTTCGCTGCCGACGATCCCGCTGAAGCCAGCCGCGTGGCTCACGCCACGGCATCCGCTCTGCTGTCGCGGGTGCGGGAGCAGCCGCACGATGAGGTCATCGACCGGCTCGTCACCTTCACCGATGCGCACGGCATCGCGACGATCGCGGAGCTCTGGGCGCACTCGCCCGCACGGTCTCTGCCTGGCGCGCTGTGGCGGCTTTACCTGCTGCAGCTGATGATCCACGACGACCCGACGACCGCGGCACTGCTCTACGAGCGCGGGCGCACGCGGCTGTCGTCGGCGGATGTCGTCATCGCGGGGGCGCCCGCTCCGGCGAGCCCCGACGAGCTCGTCTCGCTCATCGACCTGATCCTGCGGGGAGTGTTCGCGGGCGACTTCGCGCTCGCGCTCGAGCGGGCGGCATCCTTCTCGCGCGTCGTGTCGGCGGGGGCGACCGATCTCGCCGACGACTACGACGAGAGCGAGCCCATGCGGGCGTCGACGTTCACAACGCGGGCCCTGCGCCTCGACACGTATGCGAGTGATCTGGCGGCGGCCGCGGCTCTCTGGCGCCGGGACGGCCTCACGTAGACATGAAAGTGCCGGGCCGCAGAACGCCTCTCGGCGCGTGGCCGCTCGCAGCGGCTGAAGATGGAGCCCGGGGTTACTGCGGCCCGGCTAGAAAAGTGTAACGGAGGGGCCCCCGAGGTATTCCGGTCAGCCGAGGATTTTCGTGCGGCCGGGCGTGTCGCCACCGATCCCCTCGCATCCGCTGACGGGGACGAGGACGGATGCCGCCGCGTAGGCTTCGTGCCATGGCTTGGCGCTTCGCTCTCATGATCGACCCCGCGGCATCCGACGATGCGCGCACCGATTTCGCCGACACGTTCAGCGAGATCGATCCCTCCGCTCCGGCGCTCACCGTGGGGGAGTTGAGCACGCAGCGCGGCGACGGGATCTTCGAGTCGATCGGAGTCGTCGACGGTCATGCGCAGGAGGTCGAGCCGCACCTCGCGCGGCTGGCTCATTCCGCGGAGATCTGCGAGCTGCCCGCGCCGAACCTCGAGCAGTGGCGCGAGGCGATCATCCGCGCGCAGGCGGCGTCGGGCGAGGGCGAGGCGGTCATCAAGCTGATCCTGAGCCGCGGTGTGGAGCACGGCCCCACCCCGACTGCGTGGGTGACGGTCGCGCCGGCGGCGGACTTCACGAAGCCGCGCACCGAGGGGATCGCCGTGGCGGTCCTCGATCGCGGATACAGCATCGACCTGCCCGGGCGGGCGCCCTGGCTCCTGCTCGGCGCGAAGACGCTGTCGTACGCCGTGAACATGGCGGCGATCCGCGAGGCGAAGCGCCGCGGTGCCGATGACGCGGTGTTCGTGAGTTCCGATGGCTTCGTGCTCGAGGCGCCGACCGCCTCCCTCATCATCCGGCGAGGCGACACGTTCGTCACGCCGGCGCCGAACGGCGGCATCCTTCACGGGACCACCCAGCTGAGCCTGTTCGACCACCTCGCCGAGCGCGGCTTCGAGACCGCGTACGAAACCCTGCCCGTGTCGGCGCTCCACGACGCGGATGCCGCCTGGCTCGTCTCGAGCGTCCGCCTCGCCGCGCCCATCACGGCCGTCGACGAGCGGTCCCTGCCCGTGGACGCCGAACTCACGGCATCCTTCAACCAGTACCTGCTCAGCCCGCGCGACTGACCCGTCGGCCCCGTCAGCGGGTTCGCGGATGCAATAGTCCCGCCCCGACACGCCGAGTGGCGGGCCCCGGATGCCGCGTGTCGCCGCCGATCCATTGCATCCGCACACGGCGGCCCGGTCGCTCACAACCCCGCGAGCGCCCCGAGGATCGCGCGCTCGACAATGTCCCAGTCGTGCACGATCAGCGCGTAGTCGAACCGAAGGGTCAGGTACCCCCACATCGCCGCGTTGGCGTCGCGCACGAGGTCCTTGTGGCGCAGCGACGGCCCGTTGTGGTTATCGCGACCGTCGACTTCGATGATCAGTCGGTCGCCGATCAGCGCGTCGACCACGCCGACGCCGGCGATGCGTACCTGCGTCTGCACGCGCAGCCCGCGCTCCCGCAGCCGCCAGCGCAGCATCGATTCGAGTCCGCTGTCGGCGTCGTCCCGGCTGAGCGCCAGCGCATCCCGCCCGTCCTGATTCACGTTCCGGCTCAGCCAGCGCATGTCGTCGCCGTCGAGCAGATCCTGCCGTCGCGCGGATTCCAGCGCGACGAAGAACGCCTCACCGCCGTGGCACGTCAGGATCTGTCGCAGGATCCTCGCCAACGACGGTTCCCGTCGGTCCTCCCCAGGGCCGGCGGCATCCCAATGCTCGGTGCAGTCGCAGGAGTCGTCGTACGTGCGCTGCCCGGGCCGCATCCAGACATGCGGCATCCGATCGTCGTCCAGCACCCAGAGCCCGCGGTGCCGCGCCGCCGTCACGCACGCCAGCGCCCCGCCGTGCTTCGCAGCCAGGCGGGCTTCCGCACACGTCTCGGGCCAGGCGTACACGCCGATCCGCACCCGCACGAGCTCGCCGGAACGCAGCGCTCGCTGCACCCGCCGTTGCGACCACCCGGCATCCAGCAGCTGCCGCAGACGGACGATCGGATGCCGGAGCTCGCACATACCCGCGAGCCTCGCCCGCGCCCGACCCACTCGTGCCTCACCCAGCGCTGGTCGGGGAGAACCGGCATCCCACCCCCGCGGGGGAGAAGTCCGCGGATGCAATAGTCCCGCCGCGACACCCCGCCGTTCAGGCTCGGGATGCCGCGTGTCGCCCGCCACATATTGCATCCGCGAACGCCACGCCGCCCACGCCACGCCACGCCCGAACGCTACGCCGCCCGCACCCCCACAAACCACAACGAGGGACACCACGCTCCCGCGCAGCATCCCTCGTCCCGAACTACGGGATCACCCGAAGCGACCCGAGACGTAGTCCTCGGTGGCCTGCACGGACGGCTTGGTGAAGATGGTGCCGGTCTCGTCGTATTCGATGAGCTTGCCGGGCTTGCCGGTGCCGGCGATGTTGAAGAACGCGGTCTTGTCCGAGACGCGCGACGCCTGCTGCATATTGTGCGTGACGATGACGATCGTGTACTCGCTCTTGAGCTCCTGAATGAGCTCCTCGATCGCGAAGGTCGAGATGGGGTCGAGGGCCGAGCAGGGCTCGTCCATCAGCAGCACGTCGGGTGACACGGCGATCGCACGTGCGATGCAGAGGCGCTGCTGCTGACCGCCCGACAGGCCCGAGCCGGGCTTCTCGAGTCGGTCCTTGACCTCGTTCCAGAGGTTCGCACCCCGCAGCGACTTTTCGACGAGGGCGTCGGCGTCGGACTTCGAGATGCGCGAGTTGTTGAGCTTCACACCGGCGAGCACGTTGTCGCGGATCGACATCGTGGGGAACGGGTTCGGACGCTGGAAGACCATGCCGATCTGACGGCGCACGAGCACGGGGTCGACGCCGGGACCGTACAGGTCCTCGCCGTCGAGCAGCACCTCGCCCTCGACGCGGGCGCCTGGGATGACCTCGTGCATGCGGTTGAGTGTCCGCAGGAACGTGGACTTGCCGCATCCGGACGGCCCGATGAAGGCGGTGACGCTACGGGGCTCGATGTCGAGGGACACGCCCTCCACGGCGAGGAACTCGCTGTAGTAGACGTTGAGGTCGTTGACTTCGATGCTCTTGGACACTTCGGGGTGCTTTCTGTCGGATGCCGCGGGTCAGCGGCCGAACTTGGGGGCGAACTTCTTCGCGACGAAGCGTGCGATGAGGTTGAGCGCCATGACGATGATGATGAGCGTGAGCGCTCCGGCCCAGGCCCGCTCGAGCGCGGCGGGAATGTTCGTGCCGGGGTTCTGGAACTGGTCGTAGACGAACACCGGGAGCGTCATCATAGGGCCGTCGAACGCGTCCATGTTCAGCGACTGGGTGAACCCGGCCGTCAGCAGCAGGGGCGCGGTCTCACCGATCACGCGCGAGATCGACAGCATGATGCCCGTCGTGATGCCGGCGATCGAGGTGGGGAGGACGACCTTCACGATCGTCAGCCACTTCGGCACACCGAGGGCGTAGCTCGCCTCGCGCAGCTCGTTCGGGACGAGGCGCAGCATCTCCTCGCTGGAGCGCACGACGACGGGGATCATCAACACCGACAGGGCGAGCGAGCCCATGAAGCCCGTGTTGAGGCCCGGCCCGAACAGCAGCGCGCAGACGGCGACGATGAACAGACCCGCGACGATCGACGGGATGCCGGTCATCACATCCACGAAGAAGGTGATGAGCTTCGCGACCCGGCCGCGCCCGTACTCGACGAGGTAGATCGAGGTCATGAGACCGATCGGCACCGAGATGACGGTGGCCCAGCCGGTCACGATGAGCGTGCCCCAGATCGCGTGCACGGCGCCGCCGCCTTCACCCACGATGTTGCGCATCGAGTTGGAGAAGAAGGTCGGGTCGAACCGGGCGATGCCGTTGACCACGACGGTGAACAGCAGTGAGATGAGCGGGAGCAGCGCGATCGTGAAGGCGATCGACACCAGCACGGTCGCGAGCCGGTCGGCTGCGCGGCGCCGCGTCTCGACGACGCTCGACAGGATGACGAGGACGATCGCGAACAGCACGACACCCACGAAGGTGGCACCCGCGATGTTGAACTCGGCCACGTCGCCGCTGCTGTTCATGATGGCGAACAGGATGCCGGAGAGCACGAGCGCGCCGGCGAGCAGCACCCACGGCATCCACTTCGGCAGCTGTCCCGCGGTGAGCGAGTTGCCCACGGGCGTGCGGGTCTCGGAGCGGGTGAGGGTGGTCATCAGTTCGCTCCAGAGAACTCGGCACGGCGGTTGACGACCCACCGGGCGATCGCGTTGACCGCGAAGGTCACGATGAAGAGGATGAGGCCCGTCGCGATGAGGACGTTGACGCCGTCGCCGTACGCCTCACCGAAGTTCAGGGCGATGTTCGCAGGGATGGGCGTCGGGTTGCTTGAGTTGAGCACCTGGAAAGTGACCGCGCCGGTGGCCGAGAGGACCATCGTGACGGCCATCGTCTCGCCGAGGGCACGGCCGAGGCCGAGCATCGCACCCGAGACCATGCCGCCGCGGGCGAAGGGGAACACGGCCATCCGGATCATCTCCCAGCGCGTCGCGCCGAGGGCGAGTGCCGCCTCTTCGTGGAGGACGGGAGTCTGCAGGAAGACCTCGCGCGTGATGGCGGTCATGATCGGGAGGATCATCACCGCGAGGACGAGGGATGCGGTCAGGATCGTGCGGCCGCCGGGAGAGACCGCGCCGGCGAAGAACGGGATCCAGCCGAAGTTCTCGTTCAGCCAGACGTAGAACGGCTGCAGGAGCTGCGAGAACACCAGCGCACCCCAGAGTCCGTACACGACGGAGGGGATGGCGGCGAGCAGGTCGATGACGTAGCCGAGCACCGAGGCGAGCCGCCGCGGTGCGTAGTGCGAGATGAAGAGGGCGATCCCGATCGCCAGCGGCGTCGCGACGACGAGCGCGATGACCGAGGCCCAGAGGGTGCCGAAGACGAACGGCCAGACGTACTGCCAGAACGGTTCCCCGTTCAGGAACTGCGTCTCATCGGGTTTCGCGGTGAAGGCCGGGATGCTCTCCACGATGAGGAAGAGCGTGACGGCGGCGAGGACGATGAGGATGATGATGCCCGCGCCCAGCGCGGTGCTCGAGAAGACGAGATCGCCGCGTCGGCGCACCGGTCGCCGGGCGGTGTCCTGGTCGGCGACCAGATCGGTGGTGGGGGGCATCGCAGTCCTCGGGTCGGAAGCGGGGCGGACGTGAGTGCTGCTGGTGGCTCCCGACGAGCGGGAGCCACCAGCAGCGAGGGTCTTACTTCTTGGCGCTGATCATGTCGATCGCGGTCTGGGCCTTCTCGGCGACCTCGGTCGACAGCGGAGCGGAACCGGCGGCCTCGTTGGCGACCTTCTGGCCCTCTTCGCTGACGATGTAGGAGAAGTACGCCTTGACGATGTCGGCGGTCTCGGGCTTCTCGTACTGCGCGCAGCCGATGAGGTAGCTCACCAGAGCGATCGGGTACGAGCCGGCGGGAGCCTTCGCGGGGTCGACCTGGAAGACGAGGTCACCGCCGTTACGGCCCTCCTCGAGGGGCGACGATGCGACGAGCTCGGCGGCGGCCTCCGAGGAGAACGGCACGAAGTCGTCGCCGACCTTGATGGCGGCGGAGCCCAGCTCGCCGACGCGCGAGGCGTCGATGTAGCCGATGGTGCCCTTGCCGCCGTTGACGGTCGCTTCGACGCCCGAGGTCTGCTGTGCGGCCTCGGAGCGCGTGGTCTTGACGGGCCAGGCGTCGTCGTCCTCGTACGGCCACTCCGTCGGGGCGACCGAGGCGAGGTACGAGGTGAAGGTGCCGGTGGTGCCCGACTCGTCACCGCGGAAGACGGGCGTGATGGCGAGGTCCGGGAGCGTGACGTCCTTGTTCAGGTCGGCGATCGCCGGGTCGTTCCACTTCTCGATCTTCTCGTTGAAGATGTCGGCGATGACCTCGGGGGTGAGGTTGAGCTTCTTCACGCCGTCCAGGTTGAAGACGACCGCGACGGGCGAGATGTACGCGGGGACCTCGATGATGTCGGGGGTCGCGCAGGCGCCGAACTTGCCGGCGGCGATCTCGTCGGCCGTGTACGCGCGGTCCGAGCCGATGAAGTTGCTGGAGCCGGCGATGAAGTTGTCGCGGCCCGTTCCCGATCCGGTCGGCTGGTAGTTGATCGTGACGTCCGGGTTCGCCTTCTGGAAGGCGGCGGTCCATGCCTGCTGGGCGGCGCCCTGCGAGGAGGCGCCGGTGGCCTTGACGGTGCCCGACAGAGCGGTTCCGCCGTCGGAGGGCTGGCTGCCGCCAGCGGGGGTGCCCTCGTTCGCCGCGCAAGCGGAGAGCGACAGAACGGCGACTGCTGCGACAGCGCCCACGCGGGCGATGCGGTTGAGCTTCACGTGTGATTTCCTTCGGGTGATCGGGACACCCCGGGTGCGGGGCTGGCTCGACGCTAAGAGCCGCCGGTGACCAGGTTCCGCTCCAGAGGTGAACGACAGGTGAACGAACCCGGTCCGAACGGATTCGTCTGGCCGATCACACCTGGGGGGCGTGCGTCTCGATCGCCACGATCCCCGATCCGGGGTTGGTGGCCGAGAGATGGACCACGGAGAACGCACCCGGCTCGAGGGCGGAGGACTCGCCCAGATAGGAGCCCTTCACCGTGCCCGTCGCGAGGGCGATCTCGTGCATCAGCTCGGGCAGGACGGGCCGGTGCGAGCACAGCACGGCGGACTTGCGCGCGCGCACCCGCTTGCCGACCAGCGTCCGCGGATCCGCATCGCCGGCATCCCAGGCGTCCTGCGAGATCGTCGAGGTGCGGTGGATGTCGCGGCGCAATGCTTCCGCCAGCGGTGCGACGGTGTCGACGCAGCGCACCGCGTCGCTCGAGTACACGCGCCGCACGCCGAAGGCGCGGAGCGGTCCGACGATCGACTTCGCCTGCTTCTTGCCGCGACCGGCGAGGGGACGCTCGGCATCCGCTCCCGACCATTCCTCCCGCGGCGTCGCCTTCGCGTGACGGAGGACGACGAGGGGGAAGGTCTCGAGCACGCCGTCGTCGACGAGGCGCAGGAAGTTCTCCAGGATCTCCACGTCGACCGGGTAGCTCATCTTCGCGAGGGCTTTTCGCGCCGGCATCCATTCGACTGCGGCGATCTCGCGATTCGGGACGAACGCCGATTCGCGGATGGCCTTCCCGGTGGCCTGCGCGCTCCAGTAGTGCACGATCTTCGTCCGCTTGCTGGGCATGCGGTACGTCGAGACGCCGACGGGGACCCCGAGGTTGACGCGGATGCCGGTCTCCTCGTGGATCTCGCGCACGGCAGTCTCGGCGAGCGTCTCGCCGGGATCGACCTTGCCCTTCGGCAACGTCACATCGCGGTACTTCGTGCGGTGGATGGCGAGGACGAGGAGCTTGCCGTCGAGCATCCGCCACACCACGCCGCCTGCGGCGTAGACCGCGGTCTCCGTCATCGCACCGCCCGCTGGCGTCGCCGACGGAGCACCGCCGCCATGGTCTTCTCCTGCAGGTCCACCAGCGGCGTGCCGTCGGCGGCCAGGTGATGACGCGTCCACTCGCCCTCGGAGCCGAGGTGCCACGAGCTGGTCGAGTCGTCCATCGCGAGGTCGAACAGCTCGATGAGCTCGTTCACGTGGGCGGGCGCGGTCACTCGTACGAGCGCCTCGACGCGGCGGTCGAGGTTGCGGTGCATCATGTCGGCGCTGCCGATGAAGACCTGCGGCTCGCCGCCGTGGCCGAACGCGAAGATCCGGGAGTGCTCGAGGTAGCGACCGAGGATCGAGCGGACCGTGATGTTATCGCTCACCCCGGGCAGATCGGTGCGCAGCGAGCAGATGCCGCGCACCCACACGTCGACCTTCACCCCCGCCTGGCTGGCGCGGTACAGGGCGTCGATGATCTGCTCGTCGACCATCGAGTTGACCTTGATGCGCACGTACGCGGGCTTGCCGTCGAGCGCATTGCGACGCTCGGCGTCGATGAGACGCAGCAGCCCCTTGCGCAGGTGGAGGGGAGCGACGAGGAGCCGCTTGAACTTCTTCTCGATCGCGTACCCGCTGAGCTCGTTGAACAGACGGGTGAGGTCGCGACCGACCTGCTCGTTCGCGGTGAACAGGCCGTAGTCCTCGTAGATGCGACTCGTCTTCGGGTTGTAGTTGCCCGTGCCGATGTGGCTGTAGCTGCGGAGCGCGCCGTCTTCTTCTCGGATGACGTGCAGCAGCTTGCAGTGGGTCTTCAGGCCCACGAGGCCGTAGACCACGTGAACGCCGGCCTTCTCGAGCGTGCGCGCCCAGCCGATGTTCGCCGCCTCGTCGAAGCGCGCCTTCACCTCGACCAGGGCCAGCACCTGCTTGCCGTTCTCGGCCGCGTTGATGAGCGCCTCGACGATGGGGCTGTCGCCCGAGGTCCGGTAGAGGGTCTGCTTGATCGCCAGCACGTGCGGATCGCGCGCGGCCTGCTGCAGGAACGAGACGACGCTCGTCGTGAACGACTCGTACGGGTGGTGGACGAGGATGTCCTCCTTGCGGATGGCCGCGAACAGATCCGCCCGGCCGTTCTGCTCCGCGGGCTGGAACGGTGTCGCCGTCTTCGGCACGTGCGCCGGGTAGCGCAGGTCGGGCCGTTCGATCTGCGACAGCGAGAACAGGCCGCGGAGGTCGAGCGGGGCGGGCAGACGGTAGACGTCGTTGTCGGTGATGTCGAGCTCGTCGAGCAGCAGCGACAGCGTCACGTCGTCCATGTCCTCGGTGATCTCGAGGCGGATCGGCGGGCCGAACCGGCGACGCAGCAGCTCGGCCTCGAGCGCCTGGATGAGGTTCTCGGTCTCATCCTCCTCGATGACGACGTCCTCGTTGCGGGTGAGGCGGAACGTGTGGTGCTCGAGGATCTCCATGCCGGGGAAGAGGTCGCCGAGGTTCTCGGAGATCAGCTCTTCGAGGGGGAGGTACCGGACGGTGTTGCCGTCCTTCCGGACCTCGACGAGTCGCGGCATCATCGGGGGCACCTTCAGACGCGCGAACTCCTGGCGGCCGGTGCGCGCGTTGCGGATGCGGATCGCGAGGTTGAGCGAGAGTCCCGAGATGTACGGGAACGGGTGCGCCGGGTCGACCGCAAGCGGCATGAGGACCGGGAACACCTGCGAGGAGAAGTAGTCGTAGAGGATCTCGCGCTCCTCGTCCGAGAGGTCGGCCCACGAGACGACCTCGATGCCGGACTCGGCGAGCGCGGGACGCACCTGCTCCGACCAGACCGCGGCGTGTCGCTCCTGGAGGGCGTGTGCGGCGGTCGCGAGGTCGGTGAGCACGTCGAGCGGTGCGCGCCCCACGTTGGTGGGGATCGCGAGTCCGGTGAGGATGCGGCGCTTCAGTCCGGCGACCCGCACCATGAAGAACTCGTCGAGGTTGCTGGCGAAGATCGCCAGGAAGTTCGCGCGCTCGAGGGTCGGCAGGTTCGGATCCTCCGCCAACTCCAGAACCCGCTGGTTGAAGGCGAGCCAGCTGAGCTCGCGGTCGAGATAGCGGTTGTCGGGGAGCTGCGAGTCGTACGCTTCGACGACGTCATCGAAGTCGTCGTCGTCCGCGTCGCCCAGTCCGGAGTCGTGAACCTGGGTGTCGATCATCCCCACATCATTGCAGGGGGACGTGTCCCGTGCGTGAACACGACGAGCGGATGCCGCTGTGTCGCGCTCAGGCGGGGGAGCCTGGCAGCTGCTCGTCCTCGTACACGTTGAAGCGGTAGCCGACGTTGCGGACCGTCCCGATGAGCTGTTCGAGGTCGCCGAGCTTGGCGCGCAGCCGCCGCACGTGGACGTCCACGGTCCGGGTGCCGCCGAAGTAGTCGTAGCCCCAGACTTCGCTCAGGAGCTGTTCGCGGGTGAAGACGCGGGACGGATGCGTCGCGAAGAAGTGCAGGAGCTGGAATTCCTTGTACGTGAGGTCGAGCGGTCGGCCGTGGACCTTCGCGGAATAGGAGGACTCGTCGATCGTGATGCCGGAGGTCTGGATGCGGGTCGAGACCTGCTCCTTGGACACGCGCCCCACGGCGAGGCGGATCCGGGCATCGACCTCAGCGGGGCCGGCGGCCACGAGGATGACGTCGTCGATGCCCCAGTCGGGCGAGACGGCGGTCAATCCGCCCTCGGTCACGACGAGGATGAGCGGTGCATCGTGCCCGGTGGTCGTGAGGATCTTGCAGAGCGACTTCGCTCCGACGAGGTCTTTCCGCGCGTCGACGAAGACGACGTCTGCGTGGGGGGCGTTGACGAGCTGCGCCGCCTCTGCAGGGATCTGCCGGACGCGGTGGCTCAGCAGTTCGAGAGCGGGCAGGACGGAGTCGCCGCCGGCGGCGGAGCTCAGAACGAGCAACTGTGCCAAGGGGGACCCTCCGGTGCGGACTCGGAACCGCGTCTCATCTTAGGGGTAGCCCCGGTGCCGCCTGCGCCGCGTCCCTGCGCACCGCCGGGACGTGCGCAACAATGGGGGGATGACCTCGCCCGAGATCCTTCCCCGCTCGCGGGCCGCCGGTGTCATCGCCGTCTGGGTGGCGGCGGCTCTCATCGCCCTGGCCATCGGGATCTTCGTCGAACCGGACTGGCGCGGGGCATGGCTGCTCGTGGGCCTCGGGCTCTCCTTCTTCCTGGCTTTCGCCGTCCAATTGGCGACGGGGCGCTCGCAGGGCTTCATCCTCCGGATCTCGGCCAGTGTGCTCGGCGCGCTGGTGGTCATGGGGCTGCTGGGCGCGGGCTTCGCGCTGGCCGAACTCCTTGCCTCGGTGTGACCGCGTCGTCCGCCGACCGTGAGGCCGCATCCGGCCGCTAAAGTGGACGGCATGGATCTCGTCGCACTCGAACTCTTCTTCGTCGGGCTGCTCGGCCTCGCATCGCTCGCGATCGCGTTCGTGTCCGGCGTCGTCGTCTGGAACCTCTACCGCGGTCAGCGCTGAGCTCGTGATCGATCTGCCGACGGACCTTCCGGCTGATCTGGTCCCGCTCTCCTGGTTGCTGGGTGTCTGGGAAGGCACCGGCGTTCTCGAGTACGACGCGCAGGGCCGGACGATGTCGGGTGAGTTCTCGCACCGCGTGAGCTTCAGCCACGACGGCGACGACGCCCTGAACTACTCGGCGACTGCCTGGTTCGAGGATGCCGACGGTAACCGCACCGACCTCGTCGCCGAGACCGGCTACTGGCGCCTCTCGCGTCCTGCGACCGAGGCGGACGCCGGTCCCGCGCTCCTTCCGGCCCTCGCCCCTCGCTCCGAGCCGCGCTCCGTCCATGACGTCGAGGAGCTTCGCACCGAGGCGGGCGGCTTCGAGATCACGGTGGCCCTCGTCCACTCCGACGGGATCAGCGAGCTCTACCTCGGTCAGGTCCGCGGACCTCGGATCGACATCGCGACGGACGCCATCGTGCGCCCCGCCGGCGCCAAGGAGTACGCGTCGGCGACCCGGATGTACGGGCTCGTCGACGGGCACCTGCTCTGGGCGTGGGACGTCGCCGCCCTCGGGTCCGCACTCTCGTCGCACGCCTCCGCTCGGCTCGCGAAGGTCCAGTGATGAGCGACGCCTTCGCGGCCGTCCCCGGCGCCGTCGTCGATGACCGGGGCCTCGCCCACCTCGGGAACCCGGTCCGCGAGCAGCGCGAGCTCGCCGCCGGTGCGGCGATCGTGCCCCTTGAGGACCGGGTCGTCCTGACCGTCGCCGGTGAGGATCGGCTCACGTGGCTGGATTCGATCACCTCGCAGGCGCTGACCTCGCTGGCCCCCGCCGTCGGCACCGAGCTGCTCGTGCTCGACCCGCAGGGGCACGTGGAGCACGCGGCATCCGTCGTCGATGACGGGGAGCGGACGTGGCTCATCGTCGACCGGGACCGCGCCCAGGGGCTGCTGACCTGGCTGACGCGCATGCGGTTCCGGCTGCGCGTGGATCCGCAGGATGCGTCGGCCGACTTCGGCGTCGTGGCGGGTACCGGTGCAGCGGTCGGCGTGCTCGGTGCCGCGGTCGTCTGGCGTGACCCATGGCCGAACGTCGGCGTCGGCGGGTGGGGGTACGCGGCGACGCAGCCGCATCCCGGGGCGGACCGAGACTGGGCCGAAGCCGTCGTCCCGCGCGCCGCCTGGGACGATCTCGCCGCGGCGGCCGTCCGCGGCGACGTCCGACTGGCCGGCTACCTTGCGGCCGACGCGCTGCGCGTCGCGGCCTGGCGCCCGAGCGCGAGCGCCGAAGCCGACGGACGCACCCTTCCGCACGAGGTCGACTGGCTGCGCACGGCCGTCCACCTCGACAAGGGCTGCTATCGCGGGCAGGAGACGGTGGCGAAGGTCCACAACCTCGGGCATCCGCCGCGTCGCATGGTCTTCCTCCAGCTCGACGGGTCGGATGCCGAGCTCCCGACCGTCGGCAGCGCCGTCCGCCTCGACGGTGCCGACGTCGGCGCGGTCACCTCGGTCGCCCGTCACCACGAAGAAGGTCCCATCGCGCTGGCGATCGTGAAGCGCTCGGTGCCCGTCGACGCCGCACTGACCGTCGAGGTCGGCGACGGCGAGGTCGCTGCCGCGCAGGAGGTCGTCGTGCCACCGGATGCGGGGCGCGCGGCATCCGTCCCTCGTCTGCCCCGACTCTCCCAGCGCCGCTGACGATGACGGGGGAACCGACCGCCACGGCTCCGGTGCCCACCGTCCGGAAGTATCCGCGGGAGGGCTGGGCGCGCCTGCGCGGGTCGGCCGTCGCGATCGTGCAGTTGGTCGTCGCCGCGAGCGCTGCGTTCTCGATCGCGCATTACGGGCTGGGGCATCCTGCCCCGCTGATCGCGGCGACCGTCACGATCTCGAGCCTCGGCCTGGTCCGCGACGCCCGGCCGTGGCGGGTGCTCGAGACCGTCATCGGGATGGTGCTCGGCGTGTTCGTCGCGGAGCTCGTCGTCGTCACCGCCGGGAGCGGCTGGTGGCAGCTGGCACTGACGCTCGCGGTGAGTCTGTCGATCGCCCGGTTCGTGTCTCCGCAGGCGGGGTTCGCGATCGCGGCGGCGATCCAGTCGATCATCGTCGTCGTCGTACCGGCGCAGGTGCCGTTCCTCCGTCTTCTCGACGCCCTCATCGGCGGGGCGATGGCCCTTCTGGTGACCGCCCTCATCCCGCGGAGCCCTGTCCGCACCGCGCTGACCGACGCGGCCCGGCTGTTCGACGCGTTCCAGGGCGCGGCGGGCACCGTCGCGCAGGGGCTGCGTCGCGGCAGTCGTGTGCGCGCGGAGCGCGGGCTCGAGAAGGCGCGGAGTCTGCAGACGCTCGTCGACGACTGGCGGACGTCCGTCGAATCCGGCATCGCCATCGCGCGCATCTCGCCGTTCCTCCGGCGGCAGCGGTTCGAACTCGCACGCTACGAGCGGATGCGGATCAGCATGGACCTCGCGGTGCGAAACCTCCGCGTCGTCGCCCGTCGTTCGGTGTACCTCGTCGACGACGGTCGCACGCGCGACGTCGCAGCGGATCTGCTCCTCGACCTCACGCGTGGCGCCGATCTCCTGCAGTCCTCCCTGACCGACATCACCTTCGAGCCCGCCGCGCGCGAGCTGCTCACCGCCGTCGCCGCCCGCCTCGACCCGGTGGCGCTCGTGCCCGACGGTTCGCTGGGCGATCAGACTCTCGTCACCGCGCTTCGCCCTCTCGCGACCGATCTCCTGTGCGCGGCCGGGCTGAGCCCGGCCGACGCGAGGGCGCTGCTCCCGCGAGTGTGACACGCACACCGCGTCACCGCGGTGCGACGGCCTCCCGCACCCCGTCACCGCGGTGCGACGGCCTCCCAGGGCACGGTGAACTCACCCAGCCGCCAGCGCGAGCGCGAGCCGATCGGCCAGCCGGCGCCGGCCAACGCCTCGAGAGTCGAGCGCCATCGCTGGACGGGACCGAACGACGAGGCCGCGACGGCGCGCGTCCACTCCCGCTCGAGCGCATCGATCACCTCGTGCACGCGCTCGCCGGGGACGTTCCGATGGATCAGCGCCTTCGGCAGACGCTCGGCGGCGATCGCGGGGGAGTCGAGCTCCGCGAGTCGCAAAGAGATCGTGAGGCTGCGGGGTGCGGCATCCGGTCCCACTTCGATCCACGTCGAGATGCGCCCCAGCTCGTCGCACGTCCCCTCGACGAGCATGCCGTCGGGACGCAGTCGCGCCGCCATTCGTGCCCACGCCCCGGGGACGTCCTGCTCGTCGTACTGCCGCAGCACGTTGAACGCTCGGATGACGGCGGGCCGACGGTCTCCCGGCACCGGCACCTCGAAGCCACCGCGCGCGAACGACACCCGCGCGTCCGGGGCGAAAACCCCGTCGCCGGCTCGCACGCGCGCGAGCTGCTCCCGCGCCCGAGCGACGCGCGCCGGTTCGATCTCGAGCCCCAGCACCTCGACGTCGGGCCGAGCGTGGCGGAGCCTCGCCTCGAGCTCGAACGCGGTCACGCCGCTCGCCCCGTAGCCGAGGTCGACCACGAGCGGATCCGCCGTCCGTCGCAGGATCGGATGCCGCGCGATCCAGCGGTCCACACGGCGAAGCCGGTTGGTGTTCGTCGTCCCTCGGGTCACCTGCCCCACGACCGGCTCGGAACGCGTCATGACCCCATGATCCCATCGCCTGCGCCGGTAGGATTGCGAGCATGACAGCCCCCTACACGTTGATCCTTCTTCGGCACGGTCAGAGCGAGTGGAACAAGTCCAACCAGTTCACCGGCTGGGTGGACGTCCGCCTCACCGACCAGGGCAAAGCGGAGGCCCAGCGCGGCGGCGAGCTGCTGAAGGAGTCGGGCCTGCTCCCCGACATCCTCCACACGTCGGTGCTGTCGCGAGCCATTCAGACCGCCAACATCGCGCTCGACGCGGCCGACCGTCTCTGGGTCCCGGTCAAGCGCTCGTGGCGTCTCAACGAGCGTCACTACGGCGCGCTGCAGGGCAAGGACAAGGCCCAGACCCTCGACGAATTCGGCGAGGAGCAGTTCATGCTGTGGCGCCGGTCGTTCGACGTGCCGCCGCCGGACATCTCCGACGACGACCCCTACACGCAGGTGGGCGACGTCCGGTACGCCGGCATCGACGGCGAGGTTCCGCGCACCGAGTCGCTCAAGATCGTCATCGACCGTCTGCTTCCCTACTGGCAGAGCGAGATCGTCCCCGACCTGAAGTCCGGAAAGACCGTCATGGTCACCGCCCACGGCAACTCGCTGCGCGCACTGGTAAAGCACCTCGACGGCATCAGCGACGACGACATCGCCGAGCTGAACATCCCCACCGGCATCCCGCTGGTGTACCGCCTCGACGAGAACCTCGAGCCCCTCGGGCCGGGCGAATACCTCGACCCCGAGGCCGCCGCCGCCGGCGCCGCCGCGGTCGCCTCGCAGGGCAAGAAGTAAGCCGCACACCTCGGAAGACACGAAGAGCGGATGCCTCGCGGCATCCGCTCTTCGTCGTCCGGGCGGACCCGGAGCGAGATCAGACCTCGGCGTCGACACCTTCAGGGTCGGCCGCCCACGTGCCGGTCGCCAGGTATGAGACCTTCTTGGCGACGGAGAGGGCGTGGTCGCCGAAGCGCTCGTGGTAGCGCGAGGCCAGGGTGGCGTCGACCGTCGCGGAGGCCTCGCCCTGCCAGTTGTCGCTCAGCACCTTCTCGAAGACGGCGAGGTGCAGGGCGTCGAGCTGGTCGTCGAGTTCGTGGAGGCGGTTCACGAGCGAGAGGTCCTCGGTGCGGAGGAGATCGGCCAGTGTGCGGGCCACCTCGGTGTCGATCTCGCCCATCTTCGTGAACGTGTTCTTGAGCCCCTTGGGGACGGCGCGCTCTGGGAAGCGCATGCGCGTCAGCTGGGCGATGTGCTCCGCGATGTCGCCCATCCGCTCGAGCGACGCGCTGACGCGGAGCGCGGCGACGACGATGCGCAGGTCGCGCGCGACCGGCTGCTGGCGGGCGAGGATCTCGATGGCGAGCTCATCGAGCTCGATGGCCCGGTCGTCGATCACCTTGTCGTTGTCGATGACCTCTTCGGCCAGGGCGACGTCGCTCGTCGCGAAGGCGCGGGTCGCCTGCTCGATCGCGACGGTGACGAGGTCGGAGATCTCGACGAGACGGGTCTGCACGTCCTCGAGGGACTGGTGGAAAACTTCGCGCATGGAGCACCTTCTCTTCGTGCGGGCGGGTGAGGGGCGCGACCTGTCGCGCGGAGACCTCGGCGATCCTCCCGCGCTCAGGTTAACGGTCGGTGCCGACACGGTGAACAGTCGGCGGTGCGGGGCGCACGGCCCGATATCCGTCCGATTGCGGGGGTGCGACCACCTTACGCTGGGGGCATGGATTCGACGCAGCTCGAGCTGCTGGCGCTCGTCGTGGGGCTCCTGGTCGGCGCCGGCGCCGTGGGCCTCGTCGTCTACGCCGTACGGGCGCGAGAGCGCACCCGACTGGTGACGTCGACGGATCTGCCGGAGGGCACGGCCTCGGTCCTGCAGGGGATGGATGACGCGGCCGTCGTCGTCGATCCGTCGATGCTCGTCCTCGCCGCGTCGGCGACCGCCGAGGTCTTCTCTCTGCGCGTGAACGACAGCCTGGACTCGGATCGACTGCGCCTGCTGGTCCGGAACGCCCGTCAGACGGGTCTTCCGGCCTTCGAGAACATGACGCTCAAGCGTGGCGTCGAGCCGCGTGTCGTGGCTGCCCGCGCCAGTGTCATCACCCCGCGGCTCACCCTCATCGTCATCCGCGACATCACCGAGCGCGAACGTGTGGAGCAGATGCGGCGCGACTTCGTCTCGAACACGTCCCACGAGCTGAAGACGCCGGTCGGCGCGGTGACGCTGCTGGCCGAGGCGATCGAGTCGGCCTCGGACGACCCGGAGCAGGTGCGTCACTTCGCGCGCCGTCTCAGCGCCGAGGCGAATCGCCTCGGACAGCTCACCTCCCGCATCATGAACCTGTCCCGCCTGCAGTCCGCCGACGAGATCGCCGAGATGCGCGACGTCTCGGTCGACGAGGTGGTGCGGTCGGCCATCGAGTCGCAGGCGGTCACCGCCGAATCCGCCGGCATCACTGTCGCGCGCGGCGGCGACAAGGGCTTGTTCGTCCGCGGCGATCCGCAGATCCTCACCGAGGCCGTCAGCAATCTCCTCGCCAACGCGATCGCCTACTCGCCGGCGGGAGCGCAGGTGGGCGTCGGGGTCCGCACGGCGGACGGAGCGGTCGAGATCGCCGTGGCGGACCACGGCATCGGCATCCCCGAAAGCGATCAGCAGCGCATCTTCGAGCGGTTCTACCGCGCCGACCAGGCACGATCCCGCCGCACGGGCGGGACGGGCCTCGGTCTCTCGATCGTGAAGCACGCCGTGCAGCGACACGGCGGCTCCGTCGAACTGTGGTCCCGCCCCGGACGGGGGTCGACTTTCACCATCCGCCTGCCTCTCGTCGCCACCTCCGAGCTCACCATCCCCCGCAAGCACAAGAAACCGAAGAAGACCGGCGCGAAGGCGCCCGCCAGAAGGAACGCACCATGACCCGAGTCCTGATCGTCGAAGACGAACCCGACCTCGCCGACCCGTTGGCCTACCTCCTCCGTCGGGAGGGTTTCGAGGTGGAGATCGCCGAGGACGGCGGCCTGGCCCTCGACGCCTTCACGTCCCGGGGCGCCGACATCGTCCTCCTCGATCTGATGCTCCCCGGGATGCCGGGAACCGAGGTGTGCCGCGTCATCCGATCCACCTCGAAGGTGCCGATCATCATGCTGACGGCCAAGGACAGCGAGGTCGACATCGTCGTCGGTCTCGAGCTGGGGGCGGACGACTACATCACGAAGCCCTACTCCTCGAGGGAGCTGCTGGCGCGCATGCGGGCGGTCCTCCGCCGCAGCGAGAGCGACGACCTCGACGTCGACGACCGCGTCATCGAGGGGGGTCGGGTGACCCTCGACATCGACCGTCACACGGTCTCCGTCGCCGGCAAGGAGATCTCCATGCCGCTGAAGGAGTTCGAGCTCCTCGAGCTCCTCATGCGCAACGCCGGCCGTGTCCTCACCCGCGGGCAGCTCATCGACCGAGTGTGGGGGAGCGACTACTTCGGCGACACGAAGACGCTCGACGTGCACATCAAGCGCATCCGATCGCGGATCGAGGAGAACCCGAGCGAGCCGGTCATGCTTCTGACGGTACGCGGCCTCGGATACCGATTCGAGTCCTGATCGCCCGACACGAAGTAGGCCCCCACCGCTGCGGTGGGGGCCTACTTCGTGTGCGCGCGGGTCAGCTCGCGGGCGTCGCCGTCGCGGCCGGGGTCGGAACGAACTGCGTGTAGTAGGGGAGCGTGCCGTCCAGGATCGGCACGCTGATGCGGACGCCTTCACCCTCGCCGGACTGGAAGGACACGTCGACATCCGCGCCGGGCTTGCCCACGTCGTCGAAGAGCATGGCGGCCGAGTCGACGCCGAGCGAGACGGACGAGTTCGCACCGACCTCGAGCTTCTGCGCCTGGCCGTCGATCGAGACGTTCAGCGTCAGGTCGTCCTCGGTGCTGTTGACGACGGCGGCGACCAGGTTGCCGAGCGTGCCGTCCTCGTTCGCGATGATCAGAGCGTTGCGCACCTTGAGCGGGCCGGAGTCGGGGACGTTGACGCCGTCGGACGCGGAGTACTGGATGGTCGTCGCCTGCGGTGCCAGCATGTTGCAGCCGGTGGTGCCCAGAACGACAGCAGCGCCCAGGGCGAGGGACGCGATGAGACGCGATTTCACGGATCCTCCAGATGACACGAACGGCGACCCTCTCATCCTATGGGGTCGCGGCGAGGGCGTCGGGCAGGAGGGCGGCGAACTCTAGCGTATGTCGCCTGTGGTATTCTGGAGGTTGCCGAAAGGACACAACTGCATGCTTTTTGAGGTTGGCGAAACCGTCGTCTATCCGCACCATGGCGCTGCGACCATCATCGAGGTCAAGGATCGCGTCATCAAGGGCGAGACGAAGAAATACCTGAAGCTCAACGTCACCCAGGGAGACCTCATCATCGAGGTCCCCGCGGACAACGTGGATCTCGTGGGCGTCCGTGACGTGATCGGGAAGGACGGGCTCGAGAAGGTCTTCGACGTCCTTCGCGCTCCCTTCACCGAGGAGCCGACCAACTGGTCGCGTCGCTACAAGGCGAACCTCGAGAAGCTCGCGTCGGGTGATGTCATCAAGGTGAGCGAGGTCGTGCGCGACCTCTGGCGCCGTGATCAGGACCGCGGTCTCTCCGCGGGTGAGAAGCGGATGCTCGCGAAGGCGCGGCAGATCCTCATCTCCGAGATCGCCCTGGCTCTGAAGGCCGACGAGGAGAAGGCATCCGCCGTCCTCGACGAGGTCCTCGCCTCCTGAGACGTCGACAGAACGGCCGGCCCACCAGCCGGCCGTTCTTCGTTGTCCGGGCGCATTCCGATGCGGAGTGAGCAGGGGACCGGCATGATGAGGCGGTGACCACCCGCGCCGCGCCCGCCGCCGTCGACCTCTCACGCCGCGATCTCACGCTCGATCTCGCGCGGGTCGTGTGCGTCCTGTTCGTCATCGTCGTCCACCTCGTGCAGGTGGGGATCGGCCCCGGACCGGACGGCGGCCTCGTGGCATCCCGTCCCGCCGAGGAACAGCCCTGGTTCAACGCCGCGACCTGGGTCGGGCAGATCATGCCGCTGTTCTTCGTCGTCGGGGGTTTCGCCGCCGCGACCGGATGGCGGTCGTGGACGACGAAGGGCGGGGATGCCGCGGGCTTCATCCGCACCCGCACGCTCCGACTCGCTCAGCCGGCCCTGCCGCTGTTCCTCTTCTTCGCGATCGTCCTCGGCGTCGCGACCGCTGCCGGTCTGCCGCCGCAGTTGGTGGCCGACGCCGCGATCGGCGCGGGATCGCCCCTCTGGTTCCTCGCGGCGTATCTGCTGTGCCAGGCCGCGGTTCCGTTCCTCGCCGCGTGCCACGCGCATCGTCCCGTCCTCACCCTCGCGGTCCTCGCCGCCGGGGTCGTCCTCGTCGATGCGGCCCGTTTCTCGATCGGCATCCCCGAGATCGGTCTCCTCAACCTGCTCTTCGTGTGGCCGCTCGTCCAGCAACTTGGGTTCTGGTACGCGGACGGATGGTTCGACCGTCGGCATCCGCTCGTCCTGGTCGGCGTCGCGGCCGCGTGCTACGCGGCGCTCTGGCCGCTCACCGCGATCGGGCCGTACTCGGCGAGCATGCTCGGCAACCTGAACCCTCCCACCGTGCCGCTGGTCGTGCTGGGCGTCGCGCAGGCATGCCTGCTCAGGCTGCTCAAACCGCTCCTCACCCGCCTCATGTCGCTCCGGCCGATGCAGGGTGTCGTCTTCGTGCTGGGGTCGCGCCTCATGACGATCTACCTGTGGCACCTGCCCGTCATGCTCGCTCTGACCGGTCTCAGTCTGCTGATCCCGGGCGCGGCTCCGACTCCGGCCTCCGCGGAGTGGTGGTGGTCGCGACCGGTCCTGTTCGTCGCGGTGCTCGGGGTGCTCCTGGCGTTGTCGCTCGCGATCGCGAAGTGGGAGGCTCTCGGCACGCTCGGTCCCACCCCGCATCCGATCGTCGTCGGCCTCGCGTGGGTGTGCGCCTTCCTTCCGCCGTTCGCGGTCATGGAGTGGTTCCTCGATCTGCCGATCGCCGCGGTCGGCGCACTCCTCCTGGGCGTCGCCGTCCTGCTCCTGCGCCGCCGTCCGTCGCCCGATCGCTCGGTACGCTCGAAGGCATGAGCATCATCCCCGTTCCGCGTGTGGCCGTGATCGTCGTCGCGGCGGGATCGGGGACGCGTCTTGGAGCAGGGTCGCCGAAGGCCTTCGTCGGCATCGACGCGCACACGATCCTCCGTCACGCCCTGCGCGGCGTCTTCGACGCTCCCGAGGCGCAGGTGATCGTCGTCGCCCCGGACGACCGCGTCGGCGACGCCACGACGGAGGCCCTGGGCGCGGCCGGTGGGCGCCGTGATCTGGTGTCGGTGGTGGCAGGCGGGGCGACGCGTCAGGAATCGGTCGCGGCGGGCCTCGCCGCGGTCTGGGCGGATGTCGAGATCGTGCTGGTCCACGATGCGGCGCGGGCGCTCACCCCGCCGGACGTCTTCGCGCGCGTGATCGACGCCGTCGCGGAGGGTTCGGACGCGGTCATCCCGGTCCTCCCGGTCGTGGACACGCTCAAGCGCGTCGCGGACGATGTCGTCGTGGAGCCGGTCGACCGCTCCGTCCTCGCCGCGGCGCAGACGCCCCAAGGGTTCCGACGCGCGGTCCTCGACGGCGCGTATCGGGATGCCGCAGCCGACCACACCGACGATGCGGCCCTCCTGCAGTCCGCCGGCACGCAGGTGCGTACGGTGCCGGGAGACGAGCGAGCGTTCAAGATCACGACGACCGCCGACCTGGACCGCGCCCGCGCGCTCGTCGAGCCGGTCCCTCGCGCCGCGTCGCCGGCCTCGCCCTCGATCCCGCGCGTCGGGATGGGGACGGACGTGCACGCGTTCGGCGGTGACGACACGCTCTGGCTGGCCGGTCTGGAGTGGCCGGGCGAGCCCGGGCTCAAGGGGCACTCCGACGGGGATGCCGTGGCCCACGCCATCGTGGACGCGGTTCTCGCCGCGGCCGGGCTCGGCGACATCGGCACGCATTTCGGGACGGCTCAGCCCGAGTACGCCGGGGCGCACGCGGCGGCGTTCCTCGCGCGGACGCGCGCCCTCGCAGCCGAGGCGGGGTGGGTGGTCGGCAACGTCAGTGTCCAGGTGCAGGCCAACCGTCCGCGCTTCGCCGCCCGCCGGGTCGAAGCCGAGCGAGTGCTCTCCGAAGCCCTCGGGGCACCGGTCTCGGTGTCGGCGACCACGACCGACGGGCTCGGTTTCACCGGCACCGGCGACGGTGTCGCGGCCTTCGCGGTGGCTGTCGTCTTCCCCGCCTGAGCGGACGGGTCAGAGCGCCCGCGTCATGAACGTCGACGCCGGATCGGGCAGGTAGTCGCCGAACGCAGGGCACTCGATGAACCCCTCGCTGGCGTACAGCGTGCGCGCGGCCAGGAACCCGGCATCCGATCCCGTCTCGAGCCACACCCGGGTGAGCCCGCGCGACCGAGCATCGGTGAGGATGTGGCGGAGGATCGCGCGACCCACACCGGTGCCGAGGTGGGCGGCGGCGACGCGCATCGACTTCAGTTCGCCGTCGGTGTCGCCGAGGAATGCGAGGGCACCGATCCCGGCGAGTTCTCCGCCGCGCCAGGCGGACCACACCGTGACGGACGGCTCCTGCAGCTGCGCGACACCGAGCGCGTGGACGCTCTCGGCGGGGCTGAGTTCGTGCATGCCCGCCAGGTGCTGCCGGACGAGTGCGACGGATGCCTCCCCGGTGAGGTCGTCCACGCGGATGTCGAGATCCTCGGGCGCGGCCACCTCAGGCCTCCACGGCGTACGGTCGAGGGTCGCGAGGGCGGCGGGACCCCCACGCGAGCGTCGCGAGTCCGACGGCGAGGACCGCGAGGCCTGCGACGGCGAGCGGTGACAGGGTCTCGCCGAGCGCGGTGACGCCCAGCACGGTCGCCGTGAGCGGTTCGGCGAGGGTCAGTGTTGCCGCGGTCGCCGCCGTCAGACCCTGCAGTCCCCAGGTGAAGAGCGCGTAGGCGACGGCGATCGTCGCGAGGCCGAGCCACAGCGCCATCGCGATGCCGGGGGGCGTGAGGGCCCACGACAGATCCACGAACGGGATGACGGCCGCGCACACGAGCGCAGAGCCGACGCCCATGGCTCCGACGACGGTGAAGGCGTCCCAGCCGGCGTCGAGCAGACGACGCTGGGCGTTCGCGATCACCGCGAAGCACGCGCCCGCGCCGACGGCGGCGGCGAGGCCGAGCGCGTCGACACCGCCCGTGCCGCCTCCGCCTCCGAGGCCGAGCAGGACCACCCCGATCGCGGCGAGGGCGGTCGCGGCCATCCACAGGGGCGACGGCACACGGCGCGAGAGTATCCATTCGAGGATGCCGGCAAGGACGGGCGCGGAGCCGAGCGCGATGACCGTGCTCACCGCGACACCGTTCGTCTGCGTCCCGAGGAAGAAGAGGGGCTGGTAGAGGCTGAGAGCCACTCCGGTGACGGCCATCAGAGCCAGCGGTCGCCAGGACAGGGCGGGCCGCGGCCCGTGTGGCGCCCGGCGGCGATGGGCGGCGGCGAGCCCGAAGGCCAGGACGGCCAGGGCCGTCCCGCCGACCACCGAGCGCGCGACGCCGACGGAGAGCGCGGACGCCCCGTCGGGGCCGAGTGCTCGGGCGGTTCCCGTCGTCCCGAACAGGAGGGCGGCGGCCAAGACGGCGAACACGTGCAGCACCCGTCCTTTCTATCGTCTCGGAGCGGGCTCGGATGCCACCCCCCGGTAGCATGGACCGGTGACGGTTCGGCTCTACGACTCCCAGGCTCAGGCGCTGCGCGACTTCGCGCCCGCCGACCCCGAGAACGTCACGATGTACGTCTGCGGGCCGACGGTGCAATCCGGCCCGCACATCGGCCACGTCCGCGCGGCGCTGAGCTTCGACATCCTCCGCCGGTGGCTCGCGCACCGGTTCGGCCGGGTCACCTTCGTGCGGAACGTGACCGACATCGATGACAAGGTCCTCGCGAACGCGAGCGATGCCGAGCCGTGGTGGGCACTGGCTTACCGGATGGAGCTCGAGTTCTCGCGCGCGTATGCCGCGGTCGGCATCCTGCCCCCGACGTACGAGCCGCGGGCGACGGCATCCATCCCGCAGATGCAGGAGCTCATCGAGCGGCTCATTCAGGCGGGACACGCGTACGCGGCAGCCGGCGACGTGTACTTCGAGGTGCGCTCCTGGCCGCAGTACGGAGCCCTCACGCACCAGTCGGTCGACGCCATGGAATCGGCTGCCGACGCCGATCCGCGCGGCAAGCGGGACCCGCGCGACTTCGCGCTCTGGAAGGGGACGAAGGCCGACGAGCCCGCGGACGCCGCATGGGACTCTCCCTGGGGCTCAGGACGACCGGGCTGGCACATCGAGTGCTCGGCGATGAGCCGCCGTTACCTCGGCCCGGAGTTCGACATCCACGGCGGTGGCCTGGACCTCCGCTTCCCGCACCATGAGAACGAGCTCGCACAGTCGACCGCGGCCGGTGACGCTTTCGCCCGTTACTGGGTGCACAACGGTCTCGTCACCGTCGGCGACCAGAAGATGTCGAAGTCGCTCGGCAACTTCCTCCTCGCCGACGACGTCCTCCGCGACACCGACCCGTTCGTGGTCCGTTATGCGCTCATCTCGGCGCACTACCGCTCGAACCTCGACATCACCGAGTCGACGTTCGCCGAAGCGGATGCTGCGCTCGGCCGCATCCGCTCGTTCCTGCAGCGCGCCATCCGCGCCGGTGACGGATCCGTCGGGTGGTTCGCGGGAGCGGACCTTCCGGCCGAATTCGCGGCCGCGTTGGACGACGACCTCGGCGTGCCGCAGGCTCTCGCGGTCCTCCATGAGACGGTGCGCCGCGGCAACGCGGCCCTCGACGCGGGGGATTCCGTCGCCGCGGACGACGCGCTCCGTCAGGTGACGGCGATGATCCGCCTCCTCGACATCGACCCCATGGATGCGAAGTGGTCGGGGGCAACGGCGCAGTCCATGGCCACCGCCCTGGACCGCCTCGTCACCACCATGATCCACCAGCGCGCGGACGCCCGCGCGACGAAAGACTGGGCGGCAGCCGACCGCATCCGCGACGCGATCGCGGCGGCCGGTGTCGTCCTCGAAGACGGTCCCTCGGGGACCCATTGGAGTCTGAACAATGGCTAAGCCTGGAAACCCCTCCGCGGGACGCGGCAAGAAGGGCCCCACGAAGGGGACCGGCGGCAAGAACAAGCGCTCGCTCGAGGGGCGCGGCCCGACCCCCAAGGCCGAGGACCGCGCCTGGCACCCCGCCGGCAAGCGCAAGGCCGCCAAGGAGCGCTTCGTCGCGGCGGGCGGCAAGCCGCAGATCCGCCAGACCACGGGCGGCCGCGCGCCCAAGGCGAAGTCCGGGGACGACACCGAGACCGTGACCGGGCGCAACAGCGTCCTCGAGGCCCTCCGCGCCAAGATCCCGGCGACCGCGTTCTACATCGCGCAGCGCGTCGAGATGGATGACCGCGTCAAGGAGATGCTCTCCATCGCGACGAACCGCGAGATCCCCGTCCTCGAGGTCACCCGACAGGAGCTCGACCGCATGGCCGGCTTCGACGGCGTCCATCAGGGCGTCGCGCTCAAGGTCCCGCCCTACGAGTACGCGCACCCGCAGGACCTGCTCGAGCAGGTCATCGAGCGCGGCCAGCTTCCGCTGTTCGTCGCCCTCGACGGCATCACCGACCCCCGCAACCTCGGCGCGATCATCCGCTCGACGGCCGCGTTCGGCGGACAGGCGATCATCCTGCCGCAGCGGCGTTCGGCGGGCGTCAATTCCGCCGCGTGGAAGACCAGCGCCGGTGCTGCCGCCCGCATCCCGGTGTCGATCGCCCCGAACCTGACGACGACGCTCAAGGAGTTCAAGAAGCAGGGCGTCTTCATCCTCGGTCTCGACGGCGGCGGCGACGTGTCGCTGCCCGCGCTCGAGCTGGCCGACCGTCCGGTCGTCATCGTCGTCGGCTCCGAGGGCAAGGGGCTCTCGCGCCTGGTCACCGAGACGTGCGACCAGATCGTGTCGATCCCCATCAACGCGGCGACCGAATCGCTGAACGCCGGGATCGCGGCATCCGTCGCGCTCTACCAGGTGTCCACCCTCCGGGCAGCGAGCGAGTGACGCATCTCCGCCGCCGCTGGGCGGACGGATAGCGCGACCACAGGGAGACGGGTAAGACTGGCACTCGACTGTCCAACCGCAGGAGAGGAACCATCATGACCCGTATCGCCGTCATCGGAGGCACCGGCTACGCCGGCAGCAACATCGTCGCCGAGGGTGTCCGTCGAGGGCACACCGTCGTCTCCGTCGCGCGCAAGGTCCCCGCCGATCGGATCGAGGGGGCGACCTACATCGAGGGCACGATGCTCGACGCCCCGGCCCTCGCGGCGGAACTCGACGGAGTCGACGTCGTCGTCTTCGCCACCTCGCCCCGTGGTGACATGGTCGGCAAGATGCGCGAGGCCGTCGACGGCGTCATCGCGGCTCTGCCGCTGTCCGTGCGCGTCGGTGTCATCGGCGGAGCCGGCGGCAGCCTCGTCGCCCCGGGCGGCCCGCGCGTCATCGACAGCGGCTTCCCCGACGAGATCAAGCCCGAGGCGATGGAAGCCATCGGCATCCTCGAGGACCTCCAGGCCGACACGAGCGGCCGCGACTGGTTCTACATCCACCCGGCCGGCGGCTTCGGTGCCTGGGCACCGGGGGAGCGCACGGGCTCGTACCGCACCGGGGGCGACGTGATCGTCACCGACGACAAGGGAGAGTCCTTCATCTCCGGCGCCGACTTCGCCGTCGCCGTCCTCGACGAGATCGAGTCGCCCGCGCACGTACGGGAGCGGTTCACCGTCGGGTACTGACGCCGTTCAGACGAGGTCGCGCCAGTCGACCTCGTCCTCGTCGTCGTCGCTGACGGGCACGTCGGACGTGATGACCGGGAGCGCCGTCGTCTCGGTCGGCGGGCCCATCACGGTCGCCTCGTCCCGGCGGTGCCGCAGCACGCCGTCGATGTAGGAGGACAGGACCTCCGCGATCGGGATCGAGCGCCCACGCGCCTGCGACATGTACCACCGGTGCTCGAGCACCTGATGGAACACCTCGGCAGGCTCGAGCTTGCTGCGCAGCTCCCAGGGGATCGCCTTGACGACGGGCTCGAAGACGCGGGTGAGCCATTCGTGGGCGACCATCTCCTCGTCGCTGCCGAGACGTGAGACGCGCGCCGCGAACTCGTCGAGGTCGTTCAGCAGCCGCCGGGCCTGGTTCTCTTCGACATCGAGTCCGGTGAGTCGCAGCAGGCGACGCTGGTGGTGGCCGGCATCCACGACCTTCGGCTGGATGAGGACCTTCGTGCCGTCGGCAGTCTCGTCGATCGACATCTCGCCGATGTCGAAGCCGAGGCCGTTCAGGCGCTGCACGCGTTCGGTGATGCGCCAGGTCTCGTTCGCCGCGAACGTCTCGGTCTCGGTCAGGGCACTCCACAGCGACCGGTAGGATGACATGATGCCGTCGGCGATCGCGACGGCATCGACGCCGCCCTCGAGTCGGCCGCCGGCCTCGAGATCCATGATCTCGCCGGCGATGTTCGTGCGCGCGACGTCGAGGTCGTGCTCGCGCTGACCGCGAGTCAGCCCGCCCTCGTGCAGCTCACCCGTCTCGGCGTCGACGAGGTACGCCGCGAAAGCCCCGGCATCCCGTCGGAACAACGTGTTCGACAGCGACACGTCGCCCCAGAAGAAGCCGACGTTGTGAAGACGGACGAGCAGCGCTGCGAGCGCGTCGACGAGACGCGTCGCGGTGTCGGGGCGCAGCGTCTGGGTGAAGAGGGCTCGGTAGGGGAGGGAGAAGCGCAGGTGCGCTGTCACGAGGGCAGCCGGGAGCGGCTCGCCCTTGGAGGTCCGCCGACCGTCGATCACGGCGACGCGACTCACGCAGGGGACATCGAGACGCCCGAGCGACCCGAGCATCTCGTACTCGCGTCGAGCCATCTCGGCGGTGGTCTCCTTCACCGCGACGACGCGGCCCGACAGGCTCGCGAAGCGCACGAGGTGACGGGAGAGTCCCTTGGGGAGTGAGACGATCGCGTCGCTCGGCCACTCGCCGAGGGGCGTCGACCATGGCAGGGCGAGAAGCCCGGCGTCGACGCTGCTGGCGGTGATGCTCAGGGAATGGACCACGCGGGAACCTCCGACTCACGCACCGCGGCGCGGGAGGTCCGGAGACCCACCCGCGCCGCGGTCCTGCTGATGATGACGATCAGGCCGAGACGACCGGCTTGTCGTTGAGGCGTTCGCCCGACTCGATGTCGAACGCGTGCACGTGGCCCGGCTTGGCGGCCAGGGTGACCGTCTCGCCCGCGTTCGGGTGGTTGCGGCCGTCGACGCGAGCGACGATGTCGGTGCGCTTGCCGTTGATGTCGACGTGGCCGTAGAGGTAGCCGTCGGCGCCGAGCTCCTCGACGAGGTCGACCTGGACCGCGAGGCCCTTGCCGTCGGCGGGACCGACCTCGATGTCCTCGGGGCGCACACCGACCGTGACCTGGCTGCCGTTGGCGCGGCCGACCGTGTCGCGGTCGAGGGGAACGACCTCGGAACCGAAGCGGATGCCGCCCTCGGCGAGGTCCGCCGGGAACAGGTTCATGGCGGGCGAGCCGATGAAGCCGGCGACGAACACGTTGTTCGGCTTCTCGTACAGGTCACGCGGGGTGCCGACCTGCTGCAGGAGGCCGTCCTTCAGGACCGCGATGCGGTCACCCATCGTGAGGGCCTCGGTCTGGTCGTGGGTGACGTAGACCGTGGTGACGCCGAGGCGACGCTGGAGCGACGCGATCTGCGTACGGGTCTGGACGCGGAGCTTCGCGTCGAGGTTCGACAGCGGCTCGTCCATGAGGAACACCTGGGGCTGACGCACGATCGCGCGACCCATGGCGACACGCTGACGCTGACCACCCGAGAGTGCCTTCGGCTTGCGGGTCAGGTACTCCTCGAGGTCGAGAAGCTTGGCGGCCTCGAGGACACGCGATGCACGCTCCTCCTTGCCGACACCGGCGATCTTGAGCGCGAAGCCCATGTTCTCGGCGACGGTCATGTGCGGGTAGAGCGCGTAGTTCTGGAACACCATCGCGATGTCGCGGTCCTTCGGCGGGACGTCGGTGACGTCGCGGTCGCCGATCCGGATCGAGCCGGAGTTGACCTCTTCGAGGCCCGCGAGCATGCGGAGCGAGGTGGACTTACCGCAACCGGAAGGGCCGACCAGGACGAGGAACTCGCCATCGGCGACCTCGAGGTTGAGCTTGTCGACCGCCGGGCGGGTGCCACCGGGGTACAGACGGGTTGCGTTGTCGAATGTGACGGACGCCATCGTTTCTTCTCCTTCACCGGCAGGTACGTGCCGGACGATCCGTAGTGAAGCGAGCGGGGGGACTCCCCGCACACCCATCATCGGGTGCGTGTTCAGTATGCCACGGTCGCGGCCAGGGGAGGGATGCGGTCTCGTCAGCCTTTTTCCAGCGCGTCTGACTAACATCGGAGCGTGCGCCACCCCCGGGCGCCGGGCCCGTTGGCCGCACCACAGAACTTTCCCGAGGTTTCATGTCCACCGATTCCGGCGACACTCCGTCATCCGCGACCGACCGTCGCGAAGCCGTGCGCGAGAAGGCGAAGCGCGTTCACGTCCGACAGTCGCGAGCACGCCTGGCTCGCCGCATCTCGCTCGGCGTCCTCGCCACGGGTGCTGTCGCCGCTGTCGCCGCCGTCGTCGTGTGGTCGGTCACGTCGACGATGGGCGGGCGCGACCTGACGCCCGAGACGGCCAGCTCGGACGGGTTCGCCGTGAGCGACGTCACCGGCGTGGCATCCGACCAGGGCGCCATCGACGACAGCGCCGTCGAAGCCACGCCGGGTTCGGACAAGGCGGCCACGCCGGCACCGACGGCATCCGCTACGGCGCCCGTCGACATCCGCGTCTACGTCGACTACCTCTCGCCGGGCGCCCGTGAATGGCAGCTCGCGAACGTCGATCAGCTGACGACGTGGGTCGACGAGGGAGCCGCGACGCTGAGCTACCACCCCGTCTCGATGCTGACGGCCAAGTCGAACGGCACGAAGTACTCGTTGCGTGCCGCTGCGGCCGCCGCCTGCGTCGCGACCCACGACGAGAGCGTGTTCTTCGCTTACAACACCGAGCTGCTCACGCGGCAGCCCGCCATGGACACCGACGGCTTCTCGGACGTCGAGCTCGCCGATCTCGCGCAGGCCGTGGGCGCGGGCGACCCCGACACCCTCCGCTCGTGCATCGAGGACGGCGACTACGTCCAGTGGGCGAAGGACGCCACCGAGCGCGCCATCGCCGGGATCCCCGACACCGACGGACTGCAGCTCACCGGGACCCCGATGATCCTCGTCAACGGCCAGCCGTACATGGGCGCGTTGAAGGATGCCGCGGAGTTCTCGCAGTTCGTGCTGACGAGCGCCAGCGACGCGTTCTACACGGACCAGACCCCGACCCCGACGCCCACCGCTCCGGCAACCCCCGCCGCACCCGCCACGCCCGAAGGCTGACCCCGCGGCCCGGTTAGACTGGGCCCTCTGCCGGCTTGGCGCAATTGGTAGCGCACCGTACTTGTAATACGGGGGTTGCAGGTTCAAGTCCTGTAGCCGGCACCGTCGACACGTCACGCGAGAGAGCCCCCGCTCCTGTTCAGGATGCGGGGGCTCTCTTCGTGCGACGGCTCAGTAGATCTGCGCGTCCGGGACATGCTCACCTCGTCGCGGGTGGCACAGCCGCTCGGTCAGTCCTGGTCGGGGTCGGCGCTTTCGCGCGTCGTGACCCGGACCTCGGCGATCCGTCGACGATCGAGCGCCGTGACCTCGATGGTCGCGCCGTCGACCTCGATCGCGTCGCCGACGACGGCGAGGCGGCCGAGCCGCTCCATGACGAATCCGGCGACCGTGTCGGACGCTCCGCGGGGAAGCACGATGCCCGTCGCCTCCGAGAAGTCCTGCAGGTTCAGACGTCCGTCGATGATCTCGCGGTCCGCGTCGGGCGCGACCGCGGTGTCGTATTCGTCGAAGATCTCGCCCACGACCTCCTCTACGAGGTCCTCGAGGGTGACGATTCCGTCCGTCCCGCCGTACTCGTCGACCACCACCGCGATCTGGTGCCCTTCGGCGCGCATCTTGGTGAGTGTCGGCAGGACGCGCGCCGTCGACGGGAAGTAGGGGATCGGTCGCACGATGCCCGACAAGGGGGCATCCCGACCCTCGGCGACCGCCTCGAAGAGGTCACGGACGTGCACGAACCCGACGATGTCGTCGATCGAGGTGTCCGCGACGGGGTAGCGCGAGAACGGCAGCGCTCGGGCGTGCGCGACCGCCTCGCCGATGGTCGCGGTGTCGTCGAGCGCGGTGACCTCGGGGCGGGGGCGCATGACCTCGCTGAGCTGACGGCCACGCAGCGACAGGACGTCCTCGAGGATGCGGCGCTCGTCGTCGGGCAGCCCTTCGTGACTGGCGACGATGTCTCGGACTTCCTCGTCGGTCATCTCCTCACCCGTCTTGTGCGGGTCGCCGCCCAGCAGACGGACGAGCGCGTTCGTCGAGACGGAGAGCAGCCAGATCACCGGCCGCATGACCTTTGCGAACCCGTCGAGGACGGGCGCGACGGCGTAGGCGAACTGGGCGTTCCGTTGGATCGCGAGCCGCTTCGGCACGAGTTCGCCGAGCACGAGCGAGAGGTAGGCGATAAGCAGCGTGAGGAGAAGCGTCGCCAACGTCAGGGCGAGTCCCGGATCGGCCCCCAGCGACTCGATGAGGGGGGCGACCGATGGGGCGATCGAGGTGGCGCCGTACGCGGCGGACGCGAAGCCCGCCACGGTCACGCCGATCTGTACGGCGGAGAGGAAGGTGTTCGGGTTGCGGGCCAGACCCGCCACCTTCGCTCCTCGCTTGCCCCGTGCGGCGATCGCGTTGATCTGGCTCTCGCGGAGCGTCACGAGCGCCATCTCGGTGGCTGCGAAGACGCCCCCCACCAGGACGAACACCACGACGAGGGCGATGTTCAGGGCGAGGTCGTTCATCGGGTCTCCTCGATGTCTGCGGCCTCAGTGAGGGGCGTCCGCGTATGGTCGCTGTCCATCGGTCAGCTGTGCTCCTTCTTCTGCTCCGGGGTCGACGTGGGCGTTCCGCTCGCGAGAGCCTTCGCGTCGTCGCGACGCGTCTTGGCGAGGCTCGCGACGGTCGCCACGACGATCGTGGCCGCGATAAACAGCAGCGAGAGCCAGATCGGGATCTCGGGTACCCACAGCAGCGGCTCGCCGCCGTTGATGAAGGGAAGCTCGTTGACGTGCAGAGCGTGGAAGAGCAGCTTGACGCCGATGAAGGCGAGGATGACCGCCAGGCCCTGAGCCAGGTAAACGAGACGCTCCAGCAGACCGCCGATGAGGAAGTAGAGCTGACGCAGACCCATGAGGGCGAAGGCGTTGGCGGTGAAGACGATGTACGCCTCGTTCGTGAGGCCGTAGATGGCGGGGATCGAGTCGACCGCGAAGATCAGGTCGACGAATCCGATGGCGACGATGACGAGCAGCATCGGGGTAACGAAGCGCTTGCCGCCCTTCTTCACCGTGAGCTTGTCGCCGTTGTACTCGTCGCTGACGGGCAGGATGCGGCGGACGAACTGCATGAACCTGCCGTTGGCCGGGTCGGAGTCGCCGTGGGCGAACGCCTGACGGTAGGCCAGGAACAGCAGCAACGCCCCGAAGATGTAGAAGATCCACGAGAAGTTCTCGATGAGGGCGGCGCCCACCGCGATGAATCCACCGCGCATGATCAGGGCGATCACGATGCCGATCATCAGCACCTTCTGCTGATAGATCTTCGGCACGGCGAACCCGGCCATCACGATGAGGAAGACGAAGAGGTTGTCGATCGACAGCGCCTTCTCCGTCAGGTACCCGGCGAAGTACTCGCCGGAGTACACCCATCCCCAGCCGGGCACGAAACCGATGACGACGCCGAACAACAGAGCGAGCCCGATGTAGAAGGCCGACCAGCGGGCGGACTCACCGACCGACGGCTCGTGCGGCTTGCGCACGTGCGCGAAGAATTCATAGACGAAGAATGCGATCGTGACAGCGATCGTGATGCCCCAGACAAGGGGGGTGATTTCCACAGGAGTCTCCTCGATGGCGTGAACGAATGACGCCAGAGTCTTCTCCATCCCGAACATTCGAGACCGGTGGTCCGGGATGCGCCTTCACATCCGTAATGACGAACCGACCGTAGCGGAGTACTCCCCCTGGGGATTCCGATTTTATGGGATGCCGGACGCGGAAACTGACAATTGCCTCGACGCGGTCCATCGTGCTATCGGCCGGCGGGCTCTTTGAGGTCGTCGCTGGCGTAGGGAGCCGGAGCGGGGGCGTGCGCGTAGGGGATGAACCAGCTCGCGAAATCCAGGGGAGGCGTGGCGGCCGCGGCATCCCGCTTCGTGGTCTCGTCTTGGTCGGCGAAGAGCGATTCCACGTCGAGGTCCTGGAAGAGGACCGTGTCGAGGTGCTCACGCCAGCCCGAGGGCAGGTCGCCGCCGAGGCGGTCGGCGTTGCGCTGTGCTTCGTCGAGCACGAGCTTGAGCGCGAGTTCGTGGGCGACGGTCGGCGGGTAGACGGGCGAGGCGCTCAAGCGGGACGTCACCTCGATCGTCGCGGCGAGGAACTTCTGAGCGAACATCCGGTCGTAGTGGGTCGCGTACTGGGGCGGCAGCTGCGAGATCACATGGGTCTCGCGCCACGCGGAGCGGTCGTCCGCGGCATCCGCCAACTGCATCACGTCGTCGAACAGGCAGTCCACCACCATGACGGACGCGTTCCAGACGAGACCCTTGATGATGGTGCGCTGACGCAGTTCGGACGCCGAGGCGTCGCCGGTCGCACCACCGAAGAGCTCGTTCAGGGCCCAGTCGATGCCCTCCAGTCGCGCGCCGGCCTGCGCGACCTTCGCCGTGTCGGAGGACCCGGCCGGCACGCTGCCCGACGTCCCCTGCCACTGCGAGTCGACGATCGCGACGCTCGACGATTCGATCCGGACGAGGTCTTCGGCTCCCGGTGCGACGGAGACCCCGATCATCGACAGCAATGCGTCCTCGGCTGTCAGGGCCGACGCCGACATCCGGGATGCGTCGTCCGGGCCGTTCACCAGGTCGTCGGGATGAGCGCAGACGAGGTCGAGATCGATTCTCACCGACGCACGGTATTGAGGATCAATGGGCATGGCGGCATCGTACCCAGCGGGCCGCCGGAATCGCGACGATCAGCCGTTCTCCGCGAGTCCCATCACGTCCAGGAGCCAGGCGAGCTCGAAGGCGCGCTCGCGCCACGAGTTGTACCGGCCGCTCACTCCGCCGTGTCCGGCGACCATCTCGCACTTGAGGAGCGCGTCCGCACCGACCTCGCGCAGACGTGCCACCCACTTCGCCGGTTCGACGTACAGAACACGGGTGTCGTTGAGGGATGTCACCGCGAGGATGCGGGGATAGCGGACCCCCTCCTGCACGTTCTCGTACGGCGTGTACGACTTCATGTAGGCGTACACGTCCGCGTTGTGCAGCGGGTCGCCCCACTCGTCCCATTCGATGACGGTGAGGGGGAGGGATGGGTCGAGGATCGTCGTGAGCGCATCGACGAAGGGCACCCCGGCCAGGATGCCGGCGAAGAGGTCCGGGGCGAGGTTCGCGACGGCGCCCATGAGAAGCCCGCCGGCGGAGCCGCCCTCGGCGACCAGCCGGTCGGGCGACGTGTAGCCCTCGGCGACGAGATGGCGCCCGACGGCGACGAAGTCGGTGAAGGTGTTGCGCTTGCGGAGGAGCTTGCCCTCCTCGTACCACTGCCGGCCCATCTCCCCGCCGCCGCGGACGTGGGCGATGGCGAAGATCACGCCGCGGTCGAGCATCGACAGGCGCGCCACCGAGAAGCCGGGCTCGATGGAGTGCTCGTACGACCCGTAGCCGTACAGGTGCAGTGGTCGGGGCGAGACGCCGGGCTCTCCGAACGAGCGCTTCCAGACGAGGGACACGGGGATGCGGGTGCCGTCGTCGGCGACGGCCCACACGCGTTCCTGGCCGTAATCCGCGGGGTCGTAGCCGCCCAGGACGGGCTGGCTCTTGCGCAGCAGCAGTTCGCCCGTGGCGACCTCGAGGTCGTAGACGGTGCCGGGGGTGGTGAACGAGGCGTAGCCCAGCCGGATGACCGGCGGTGCCCACTCCGACGACCCGCTCGCGCCGACCGCGTACAGCGGCTCGTCGAAGCCGATCTCACGCACCTCGTCGGTGGCGTAATCCAGGATGCCGACCCGCGCCAGGCCATCACGCCGGTACTCGACGACCGCCCAGTCCCGGTAGGCCGAGGCGTCGAGCAGGCGCCGGCCCGGCAGGTGGGGCAGGACGACGTGACGGTCGCCGGTGGGGTCGGATGCCGCGACGCGGACGAGTTCGAAGTCGAGCGCGCCGTCGTTGTGGAGGATGTAGAGGACGTCCTCGCCGTCGACGACCGCGTGGGTAAGCGAGTACTCGACGCCCTCGCGCCGCGGCCACACCGAGCGCGGCTCGGAGGTGAGGTCGTCGGCGGGAACCAGGAACTCCTCGGACGTGATCGACGAGCCGACCCCGATCACCAGGTAGCGGTCGCTTCGCGTGAAGCCCGCTCCGACCCAGTAGCGCTCATCGGGCTCGGTGAAGATCGCCTGATCGGATGCGGCATCCGTCCCCACTTCGTGCAGCCAGACCGTGTCGGGACGCCACGCGTCGTCGACCGTCGTGTAGACGACGTGACGACCGTCGGGGGAGAACACGGCGCCGGAGGAGGTGTTCTCCACGACGTCGGGGAGGTCGTCGCCGGTCGCGAGGTCGCGGATGCGGAGGGTGTAGCGCTCGTCGCCCGCGACGTCGACGCCGTAGAGCAGGCGCGTGCCGTCGTTGGAGACGTCGAGGCTGCCGAGGGAGAAGAAGTCGTGCCCGTCCGCTTCGACGTTGCCGTCGAGGAGGACCTGCTCGCCGGGGACCTCGGTCTCGGGGGAGAGGACGGGCGGGGTCCAGTCGTCCGGGTCGCTGATCGGCGCTCGGCAGTTGATCCCGTACTGCTTGCCCTCGACCGTCCGGCCGTAGTACCACCAGTGGCCGCGCCGCGAGGGGACCGAGAGATCCGTCTCGAGGGTGCGTCCCTTGATCTCGTCGAAGAGGCGGCCCCGGAGTTCCTCGAGGTGAGCGGTGCGTTCGTCGGTGTACGCGTTCTCGGCCTCGAGGTGGCCGATGACGTCCTGGTCGTCCTTCGCGCGCAGCCATTCGTAGGGATCTGAGACGGCGTCGCCGTGGTGGGTCCGGGTGAGGGGGCGGCGGTCGGCGACGGGCGGCGTCACGGCTTCGGAAGTCACCCGACCACGCTAACCGACCCTCGCGGGCGCGCGCGGGTTATGCCGTGGCGGAACCTGTGCGAGGATTTTCCAGGCCCGACTGAACTGCTGATGACGTCTGGGTGAACTTTTCGTTCGCAACGCCGATCGCCGCGGCACCCGTTCCCCCGATTCCCGACGGAAAGCGAACTGTGGAAACCGCAGCACTCATCGTCGTCCTGGTCATCGCACTGGCACTGTTCTTCGACTTCACCAACGGCTTCCACGACACCGCGAACGCGATGGCCACGCCCATCGCGACGGGTGCCCTGAAGCCCAAGGTCGCCGTCCTCCTCGCGGCTTGTCTGAACCTCGTGGGCGCCTTCTTGTCCACCGAGGTCGCTAAGACGATCTCGGGCGGCATGATCCGCGAAGATCAGCTCTCGCAGTCGATCTTCCCGGCCATCATCTTCGCCGGCCTCATCGGCGCCATCACCTGGAACATGCTGACGTGGCTCCTGGGTCTCCCCTCCAGCTCGTCGCACGCCCTGTTCGGCGGCCTCATCGGGGCGACGATCGTCGGTGCCTCGATCAGTGCGATCGACACGGGGGTCGTGCTCTCGAAGGTCGTCCTGCCGGCGCTCATCGCCCCCCTCACCGCCGGGATCATCGCCTTCGTGGCGACCAAGATCGCCTACGTCGTGACCCGCCGCTACGACAACAAGCCCGACGGACGCGACGGCTTCCGCTGGGGGCAGATCTTCACGTCCTCGCTGGTCGCGCTGGCCCACGGCACGAACGACGCGCAGAAGACGATGGGTGTCATCACCCTCGCCCTCATCACGGTCGGCTGGCAGACCCAGTCGGACCCCCAGCTCTGGGTCATCTTCGCCTGCGCGCTCACGATCGCCCTCGGCACCTACATGGGCGGCTGGCGCATCATCCGCACCCTCGGCAAGGGCCTCACCGACGTGAAGCCGGCGCAGGGCTTCTCGGCGGAGGCATCCACCGCCTCGACGATCCTCGCCTCGAGCGCCCTGGGCTTCGCACTGTCCACGACCCAGGTCGCCTCGGGCTCCGTCATCGGCTCGGGTCTCGGACGCCGCGGCGCGATCGTCCGCTGGGGGACGGTCGGGCGCATCACCGTGGGCTGGGTGCTGACCCTCCCCGCTGCCGGCATCGTCGGGGCGCTCGCCGCGTTCCTCATCGTCGGGTTCGAGAACCTGTTCGGCCAGGGCGTCGGCGAACTCATCGGCGTAATCATCGGCGCGGTCATCGCCGTCGCGATCGTCCTCGCGATCTTCCTGCGCTCGCGGCGCAACGAGATCACCGCGGCGAACGCGATGAGCGAGGTCGCCGACTCCGGTGCCGCCGTGGACCTCACCGAGGAACCGCCGCCCACCCGCCGCCAGCAGCGCGTCGCTCAGGCGGCCGCCGCATCCGACGAGGAGAACGCCCGATGAACCTCACCATCGACTGGCTCGCCTTCGTCCAGGTCTTCGTCGCCGCGCTCCTCGCGGCGTCGGTCGTCGTGTCCTTCTACGCCGTCGGGCTGCGCCTGCTCGTGCGCGCCGGACGGGTTCCGGTGGTCATCCCGGCGACCTTCACGGACGCGCTGACGGTGATGACGCCGAAGGAGCAGAAGCGCGCCGCGAAGGCCGCGAAGAAGGCGTCCAAGAAGAACCCGCTCAGTGTCGCGCAGAAGCGTGTCGCCCTGATCGGCGCCTACGCGTCCTTCGCCGTGTGCGGCCTCGTCGTGCTGGGCGGCCTCCTGCTCATCCTCTTCAACCACTGATCGCGCGCCGTCCGCAGCGGTCAATAGGCTGACGGCATGCAGTCCGTCTCCTTCGGCCGGCACGCGCCCGCCCTCCGCTCGATCGTCCATCTGAGCGACACGCACCTGTTGGCCGGCGACCGTCGGCTCGGCGGCGCGTACGACTCGACCGGGGGAGCGGCGGCCGCCCTCGCGGCGATCGAGCGCACCGGCATCCGTCCCGATGCCCTCGTCGTGACGGGTGACCTCACGGACCTCGGCGAGCCCGACGCCTATCGACGGCTGCGCGAGCTCGTGGAGCCCGTGGCGGAACGGCTCGGCACGCCCGTCGTCTGGGTCGCGGGCAACCACGACGAACGGCCGGCGATGCGAGAGGGACTCTTCGACGAACCCGGATCGCTCGAGCCGATCACCGCCGTGCACGACCTCGACGGACTGCGGCTGGTCGTCCTCGATTCCACCGTGCCGGGATGGCACCACGGCGAGATCGATGCGGCGCAGCGCGAGTGGCTCCGCGGCGTCCTCGCCGAGCCCGCCCCGCTCGGCACGCTCCTCGCGCTGCACCACCCGCCACTGCCGAGCCATATCCCGTTCTTCGACATCCTCGAGCTCCGCGATCAGGACGCCCTCGCCGAGGTCATAGCGGGAACGGACGTGCGCGGCATCCTCGCCGGCCACCTCCACTACTCGACGAACGGCACCTTCGCCGGCATCCCCGTCAGCGTGGCATCGGCGACCTGCTACACGATGAATCTGCAGCGTCCCGCGACGGAGGTCAACGGAATGGATGCCGCGCAGTCCTTCCACCTCGTTCACGTGTACGACGACACGATCACCCACACGGTCGTGCCCGTCGTCGACGCCCCGACCGGCGACTACTTCTCCGCCGAGTGGGTCGAGAAGATGGCCGCGCTGAGCCCCCAGGAGCGGCTCGAGGCGTTCTCGCGCAAACCTTCCTGAGCGCCCGCTTGACTTCGAGCGCGCTCGAAGTTCTACCGTGAAGGCATGACCCTCCTCTCCGGCTCCGCCGGCGCCTCGATCGCCGAAGCGGCCGATGCCACCGGCGTGAGCGCACACACCCTGCGCTATTACGAACGCGCCGGGTTGATGCTCCAGCCCGTCGACCGGGCCTCGTCATCCCACCGGCGCTACTCCGACGCGGATCTCGCCTGGATCCGCTTCCTGGCACGGCTGCGGTGGACCGGGATGCCGATCGCCACCATGCGCCGCTACACCGAGCTCGTGCGTGATGGGGAATCGACCGTCGCCGAGCGGCGACGACTGCTGGTGGAGCATCGCGAGGTCGTTCGCCGCCAGCTCGACGAGGTGACCCTGAGCCTCGCCGCCATCGACCACAAGATCGACATCTACGACAAGGAGATCAGCCCCTCATGAAGACCACCACTCTCGGAGCCCACGGACCGCAGGTCGGCCGCATCGGCCTCGGCCTCATGGGCATCAGCGCGTTCTACACCGGTGCCGGCCAAGATGACGCCGGGGGCGAGCGGACCATCCTCGGCGCCCTCGACCGCGGTGTGACCCTGCTCGACACCGCGGAGATGTACGGGCCTCACACGAACGAGGAGCTCCTCGGGAAGACGCTCGCCGAGTCGGGCCGCCGGGATGAAGTCGTGCTCGCCACGAAGTTCGGGATCGTGCGTCATTCGGACGGCCGCTCCGGAGTCGACGGCAGCGTCGAGAACGTCCGGCGCTCGGTCGAGGGATCGCTGCAGCGTCTGCAGACCGACCGCATCGACCTGTACTACCAGCACCGCATGGACCCGGCCGTCCCCATCGAGGAGACCGCGGGCGCGCTCGCCGAGCTGGTGCAGGAGGGCAAGATCCGCGGGTACGGGCTGTCGGAGGCATCCGTCGCCACGATCCGTCGCGCGCACGCGGTCCACCCCGTGACAGCGGTGCAGACCGAGTACTCCCTGTGGACCCGCGATCCCGAGGCCGAGCTGCTGCCGGCACTGCGCGAACTCGGCATCGGCTTCGTCCCGTACTCGCCGCTCGGACGCGGCTTCCTCACCGGCGCCATCCGGTCGGCCGATCAGCTCGACGACGACGACTTCCGTCGCAGCAACCCGCGGTTCGAGGACGAGGCGCTCGCCGCCAACCTGCGGATCGTCGACGTGATCGAGGGCATTGCCGCCGAGGTCGAGGCGACACCCGCACAGGTGGCCCTCGCGTGGCTGCTCGCCCAGGGGGAGGACATCGTCCCCATCCCCGGTACGCGCAAGCTCGAGCGGCTCGAGGAGAACATTGGCGCCGCCGATCTGACGCTGAGCGATGACCAGCTCCGCCGTCTCGGCGACGTCGCGCCCGCGGTCGGGGATCGTTATGCCGACATGTCCAGCGTGAACCGCTGAGGTCCAGGGGTGCGGGGATAGGCTCGATCCATCCCTGCACCCCTGTGACCCACGAGGACACCGCACATGGCATCTGACGCGACGACGCGCACCGAATCCGACTCCCTGGGATCGATGGAGATCCCCGCCGACGCCTACTGGGGCATCCACACGGCGAGAGCGCTGGAGAACTTCCCCATCTCGATGCGACCGATCTCGGTCTACCGCGACCTCGTCGTCGCCCTCGCGATGGTCAAGCAGGCCTCCGCGCGCGCCAACAAGGAGATCGGGGCGCTCGACGCATCCCGCGCCGATCTCATCGACCAGGCGGCCCAGCGCGTCATCGACGGCGAGTTCCACGACCAGTTCGTCGTGGGCGTCATCCAGGGCGGCGCCGGAACCTCGACCAACATGAACGCGAACGAGGTCATCACCAACATCGCGCTCGAGATGGCGGGCCGCGAGAAGGGCGATTACGCGTTCCTCTCGCCCATCGACCACACCAACCGCAGCCAATCCACCAACGACGTCTATCCGACGGCGATCAAGGTGGGGCTCGGGCTCGACCTGCAGTCGCTGCTCGAGGAGCTGGACCTGCTGCGGCAGTCCTTCCTGAAGAAGGCCGACGAGTTCCACGACGTCCTCAAGGTGGGACGCACGCAGTTGCAGGATGCCGTCCCCATGACCCTCGGGCAGGAGTTCCACGGCTTCGCCACGACGCTGGGGGAGGACCACCACCGTCTCCGCGAGAACGCGCACCTCCTCTACGAGATCAACATGGGTGCGACGGCCATCGGCACCGGGATCACGACCCACCCGGATTACTCACGTGCCGTGCTGCGGCACCTGCGCGAGATCAGCGAGCTCGACCTCGAGACGGCCGAAGACCTCGTCGAGTCCACCAGTGACACGGGCGCCTTCATGTCGTTCTCGTCGTCGCTCAAGCGCAACGCGATCAAGCTGTCGAAGATCAGCAACGACCTGCGCCTGCTCTCGAGCGGGCCGCAGGCGGGCTTCGGCGAGATCAACCTGCCGCCTCGACAGGCGGGGTCGAGCATCATGCCCGGCAAGGTGAACCCCGTCATCCCCGAGGTCGTCAACCAGGTCGCGTTCGCCGTCGCCGGTGCGGACCTCACGGTGACGATGGCCGTCGAGGGCGGACAGCTGCAGCTCAACGCGTTCGAACCGGTCATCGCGCATTCGATCTTCCAGTCGATCACATGGATGCGGCGCGGCATGCGCACCCTTCGCGTCAACTGCGTCGACGGCATCACCGCCAACCGCGAACGCCTCGGCACGATGGTCGGGTCGTCCGTGGGCGTCATCACGGCGCTGACGCCGTTCATCGGCTACACCGCCGCGGCCGCGCTCGCCAAGACCGCGCTCTTGACAAAGCGGAACGTGGGCGACCTGGTCGTGGAGGCCGGGCTCATGTCGCGTGACGAGGTCGACAAGCAGCTCTCGCCGGCACGGTTGTCGGGGCTTCAGGCGGTCACCCGAGCGATTCCGATTATCACAAAACCGGGTGCCGTGGAGGGTCCGTGATTGCGGGTTGTCTGAGAGAACGCCGGACGCTAGCGTCGGGGTCGTATCCCGGCCCATCAGCGACCTGAAGGACTTCACATGACCGACCCCAACCAGCCGAACTCGCAGAACATCCCGCCCGCGCCGCCGGCATATGAGGCGCCGGCCTACGGCAACGCACCGCAGTACAACGCCGGCGCTCCGGCTGCCGGCCCCGTCCCGGGGCGCACGATGGCGATCGTCGCCCTGATCCTCGCGATCATCCCCGGAACCCAGCTCATCGGTCTGATCCTCGGCATCGTGGCGCTGGTGCAGAGCCGCAAGGCCGGCACGAAGAATGGTCTCGCGATCGCCGCGATCATCGTGAGCATCGTCCTCATGATCATCGCGATCATCATCATCGTGGTCGTCGTCGCGAGTTTCGCGAACTCCACCGCGGATCTGTACCAGCAGTACCAGACCAACTGTGTCGCTGGTGGATCTGGTGTCGTCGAGTACCTCGGCCAGACCATCCCCTGCGACCAGCTCGACCAGTCGCAGCTCAACAACTGACCTGCGCGACAAGAAGCGGCGGCCACCCTCGGGTGACCGCCGCTTCGTGCTGTCTCGCGTTGTCTCAGTCGGTGATGCGACAGAAGGTCGTCAGTTCGCCGATCCCGTCCACTCCGACGGTCACGGTGGAACGGTCGCGGAGGAAGATCTGCGGGTCGCGCGAATAGCCCGCGCCACCGGGGGAGCCGGTCGAGATCAGGGTTCCCGGCAGAAGGGTCGCGGACTGCGACAGGAACGCAACGAGCTTCGCCACGGGGTGGATCATCTGGTCGGTCGAGGCGTCCTGCACCATCTTCCCGTCGACGATCGCCCAGATGTGCAGATCCTGCGGGTCGGGGATCTCGTCCGCGGTGACGACGAACGGTCCCGTCGGGGTGAAGCCGTCGAACGACTTGCAGCGCGACCACTGCGCCTCGGAGAACTGGATGTCGCGGGCCGTGATGTCGTTGACCACGGTGTAGCCCCAGACGTGGTCGAGGGCATCCTCGAGGGCGACGTCGCGGGCAGGCGCCCCGATGATGACGCCGAGCTCCGCCTCGTAGTCGACGGACTGGCTGAGCGAGCGCGGCCAGGTCGTCGTCTGACGGTGACCCGAGAGCGAGCCCGGCCACAGGATGAAGACCGTGGGCGCCGCGTCGGCCTTGAGGCCGAGTTCGCTCGAGTGTGCCGAGTAGTTCAGCCCGATCGCGATGGTGATGGGGGTGTCGAGTACCGCCGAGGCGAAGACGGGGTCGCCGAGCGGCATCCACTCGGCGGTCGCAGCGCTCTCCCGAACGCGGTCGAGGAGGGCGTCGCCTCCTTCGATGAGCGGCTGAAGACGCGACGGTGCTCCGTCGAAGAGCTGCGACACCAGGGCGGCACGGTCCCCTTCGACCAGGACCAGCTGCGGCTCGTCTACTCCGTCAGGGACAACGTGGGCGAAGCGCATTGGTCCAGGGTATCGCCCTCGCCTGCGGCGGGGCACGATCGGGGGCGCCCTAGGCTGAGCGCATGTCGTTCCCGTCGCCCCTCGCACAACCGGCGCGTACGACGCCCACCGCTCCGCCGCCGGCCCCACCGCGGACCGACCTCCCCGTCCCCGCACCGACCGGCGGCCGCGTGATCCTCTGGATCGTGGCTGCCGTCATCGCCGTCGCGTCGCTCGGCCTGGCGGCTTACTTCCTGGCGTTCCTCGGCACGGCGGCCTCCATCGTCTCGGGGCTCCTCGCCCTCATCCCCTTGGTCCTCGTCCTCGTCGCCATCCGGATGATCGACCGGTGGGAGCCGGAACCCCGCGGCCTCGTCGTCCTCGCGCTCGCATGGGGAGCAGTGGCATCCGTCGTCATCGCGCTCGGGGTCGACCTCGTCATCACGCTGGTCGCGCCGGGCCTTCCCGACACCGTCTCCGCCGTCCTCCAGGCGCCGATCGTCGAAGAGGTGGCCAAGGGCGCGGGAGTCCTGCTCATCTTCGTCGCCGCGAGGCGTGCCTTCGACGGCCCTGTCGACGGTGTCGTCTACGGGGCGCTCGTCGGTGCGGGCTTCGCGTTCACGGAGAACATCCTCTATTTGGCCGACAGCCTCGTCACGGGTGGGGCCGAGAGCGCGGCCTACACGTTCTTCCTCCGCGGCATCCTCTCGCCGTTCGCGCACGTGATGTTCACGGCCGTCACGGGGTACGCGCTGGGGCGCGCCGCACGCCGGGGCGTGTGGGGCGCAGCGGCGCTCGGACCGTGGGCGGTGGGTCTCGGGGGAGCCATCGGACTGCACGCGCTCTGGAACGGATCGGCGGTGTTCGCCGACTTCTTCGTGCTCTACGCGACCTTCCAGATGCCTCTGTTCATCCTCTTCATCGTCGGCCTCGTGCTGCTCAGGCGCGAAGAGGCGCGGCTCACCCGCACGTGCCTCGCCGACTACGCGGCCGCGGGATGGTTCTCACCGGCGGAGGTCGACATGCTCGCGACCGGACGTGGACGCTCGCGAGCCGTCACGTGGGCGCGCTCCCTGCCCGGCGACCGGTCAGCAGCGATGCGGCGTTTCATCGTCGAGGCGACAGCGCTCGCGGCCGCCCGCCACCGTGTGATCGGCGGACGCGATCCGCGCGCCGCGGCGGACGAGAGGGTCTACCTCGAACGCGCCACCCGGGCACGGCGGGATCTGCTCGTCGGCTGAAACGCCCGCAGGGAACCAGCGGCCGGAGAAAGACTCAGCGCCCGGTGCCGCGGCGATGCCTGCGAGTCTTCCGGGCGCTGAGTTGGTGTACAGAAATGATCCCGCCGCCTCCTCGCGGTGTCAAGAGGGGTCGCGCACCGGCGAATCTTCATTCACGGGAATAGGATCGGACGCGGCGACGTTTCGCCCTCTTGACCGCCGGCGCGTGCCGGAACCCCTCCACGAAGGACGATCATGACCGACTCCACCGCCACCCTCGACATCCCCGGCTACAAGGCCGGTACCTGGATCCTCGACGCGTCGCACAGCGAGGTGGGCTTCAGCGTCCGCCACATGATGATCTCCAAGGTCCGCGGCCACTTCAACGTCAAGGAGGCGACCCTGATCGCCCCCGAGAACCCGCTCGAGGCCAAGCTCGATGCCAAGGTCGACGCGGCGTCGCTGGACACCAAGGACGAGGGCCGTGACGGTCACCTCCGCAGCGCCGACTTCTTCGATGTCGAGACCTACCCCGAGATCACCTTCGCCTCGACCGGTGTGCGCATCGAGAACGGCGACTTCCTCGTCGACGGCAACCTGACCATCAAGGACGTCACGAAGCCCGTGACGTTCGGGGTCGACTTCGGCGGCTTCGGCACCGACCCGTGGGGCAACTACAAGGCGGGCGCGACGGCCAAGACCGTCATCAACCGCGAGGACTTCGGTCTCACCTGGAACGCCGCGCTCGAGACCGGCGGCGTGCTCGTCGGCAAGGACGTCACGATCGAGCTCGACCTCCAGGGCTCGATCCAGGCCTGAGTGCGTTTGACCACCGGATGCCGCTCGGTTTGGATGGACTCATGACTGCAGACCGCACCAAGCCCGAGATCGACGCTCCTCAGGGAGCCGCACCCTCCGACCTCGTCGTCCGCGACCTGATCGAGGGCGACGGCACCGAGGCGAAGCCCGGTGACACCGTCACCGTCCACTACGTCGGCGTCGAATACGTCTCCGGCGAGGAGTTCGACTCGTCCTGGAACCGCGGCGAGAGCATCCAGTTCCCGCTCCGCGGCCTCATCCAGGGCTGGCAGGACGGCATCCCGGGCATGAAGGTCGGTGGACGTCGTGAGCTCGTCATCCCGCCGCGCCTGGCCTACGGTCCCGCCGGCGGCCACTTCCTCGGCGGCAAGACGCTGATCTTCATCATCGATCTGCTCGCCGTCGGCTGAGACGCATCGCACACGAGGGCCCGGTCGCTTCGGCGGCCGGGCCCTCGGTCGTCTGCGGGGCGCCTCGTCCTGTAGACTCCTGTGGTTGCCGTTCGATCGGCCGCGGATAAAGAGAGCCCTCGCATCAGGCGTCGGGCGCCGCGCAACGAAGAGGAAGGGGATCACCTATGGCACTGGAAGCAGACGTCAAGAAGGCGATCATCGAAGAGTACGCGACGCACCCCGGTGACACCGGATCCCCCGAGGTGCAGGTCGCGATGCTGACGCAGCGCATCAAGGACCTCACCGAGCACCTCAAGGAGCACAAGCACGACCACCACTCGCGTCGTGGGCTGTTCCTGCTCGTCGGTCAGCGCCGCCGTCTCCTGGGCTACCTCCAGGACGTCGACATCAACCGTTACCGCTCGCTCATCGAGCGCCTCGGCCTCCGTCGATAAGGCATCGCTGCCAGCGTTCAATCGCGCAGAACATTCTTGAGAAGGCCGCCCCACGGTGTGGGGCGGCCTTCATCGTTCCCGGACGGTCTCTGCCGGTCAGACGCGCGCGCTGACGAGGTGGGGGTGCCAGATCTCTGCGACGTCCGGGTGCGCCCGCAGCCGCGACTTCAGGGCGTTCTCGCCGTGAAGACCGTGGATCGGGTTGCGGGGGTCGTTGGAGATCCCGCGGGCCTGCGCCGCGAGCTCGGCGGGCAGCTCGATCGCGGGGAGCTCCGCGTCGAGCGACGGGTTGAAGAAGAACGGCACCGAGATGCGATCCTCGGGGGCGCGCGGCGAGACGACCCGGTGGTTCGTCGCCGTGAGGTAGCCGCCGGTCGCATGCTCGAGGAGTTCGCCGATGTTCACGACGAACGATCCGGGCACCGCGGGAGCGTCGATCCAGTCGCCGTCCTTCTCGACCTGCAGGCCGCCCTTCCCCGGCTCGACCCACAGCAGGGTGAGGACGCCGGCATCCTTGTGCGCTCCGACGCCCTGCTGAGGCTCCGGGGCGCTGGAGCCCGGGTAGCGGACGATCTTCAGCAGGGTCTGCGCCTCGCCGAAGTGGTCGTCGAAGTACGTCTCCGGTGCGCCGAGGGCCTCTGCCCAGGCGCGGAGCAGCTTCCGCCCCACCGCCGACAGGATCGCGGTCCACTCCTCGGCGATCTCACGGAGCTCGGGCTGGGCGCTCGGCCACAGGTTGGGTCCGACGAGGGCGGTGTAGGGGGGAGCGTCGGGGTCCTCGACCGCCGGGCGCTCGGGTCCGATGTCGATCTGCTCGCGCCAGTCCACGAGCCCCTGCGTCCGCTCGCCGCCGATGCGCGTGTAGCCGCGGAAGTGCGGGCTCTTGATGTTCTCGATCTCGAGCTTCGCCTCGTCGGGGAGTTCGAAGAAGGTGCGCGCGGCGCGGTGGAGGCGATCCTCCAGCTCGGGCGAGACCCCGGTGCCGGTCAGATAGAAGAAGCCGACCTCGTGGGTCGCGCGGCGCAGATCGGCTCGGAATTCTTCCGCAGCATCCGGCCCCTCATCGAGGCGGGACAGGTCGAGGACGGGGAGGCTCTGGACAGACATGGTCCGAGGATAAGCAGAGGTTTCAGGGGGTCGGCGCATTGTTTCAAGCGGTTACCGACTCAGTGGAACGGAGCCGCGACCCGGTTGCGGTGGTAGTCGAAGATGATGCTCGTGCGCGTGTTCGCGACGCTGCGCTGCGCTGAGAGGTGCTCGACGACGAAGGCGCGCACATCGCTGGAATCGGCGACGGCGATGTGGATGAGGAAGTCGTCGGACCCGCCGAGGAAGAACATCTGGATCACCTGGGGGAGACCGCGCACCTCGTGTGCGAACTCGGTGATGCTCTCGTGACGGGAGCCCGGGCGCAGCGTCACGTGCACCATCGCCTGCAGGCCCGCGCCCGCGACCCGCTGGTCCACGCTCGCGTGGAAGCCGGTGATCACGCCGCGCTCCACGAGCGCGCGGGTGCGCGCATGGGCGGTGGATGCCGCGACTCCGACTCGCGCGGCGACCTCGGCGTTCGTGAGCCGGGCTTCGGCCGCGAGCTCGTCGACGATGGCGAGGTCCACATCGTCCAGGTCGGCGGGAGGCCGATGATTCTTCGTCGGATCAGACGTGCTCACGGGGATTCATCCTCATTTCGGGGGTGCTGAATCATTTTCGCCGAAGGATCTTCGACTGTCACCTGCTCGTAACGAATGTTCTGCAGGATGTTTCGCACATCACTCGCTGACGAGGAGCGTGACGCCATGCGCATCGGCATCCCTACGGAAATCAAGAACAACGAGAACCGCGTGGCCATCACCCCCGCGGGGGTGGACGCGCTCGTCGCGGGAGGTCACGAGGTGCTCGTGCAGTCGGGCGCCGGCGCCGGCTCGCGGATCGCGGACGAGGCGTTCGCCGCCGCCGGTGCGGTCATCACCCCGGATGCGGCCTCGACGTGGGGGCGGGCGGAGCTCGTCGTCAAGGTGAAGGAGCCCATCGCGGCGGAGTACCCGCACCTGCGCGACGACCTCACCCTGTTCGCCTACCTCCACCTGGCCGCGGATCGGCCCCTGACCGACGCCCTCATCGCCGCGGGGACCACCGCCGTCGCCTACGAGACCGTCCAGACGGCGGACCGGGCACTCCCACTGCTCTCCCCGATGAGCGAGGTCGCGGGTCGCATCTCGATCACGGTCGGTGCGCACACCCTCATGAGCGCGGCCGGTGGCCGCGGCACCCTCCTCGGCGGTGTGGCCGGCACGCCGAAGGCGAAGGTCGTCGTGATCGGCGGCGGAGTGGCGGGCGAGCACGCGGCGGCCAACGCTCTCGGCATGGGAGCCGACGTCACTGTCCTGGACGTGTCGCTGCCGCGTCTACGTGAACTGGAGAAGCGCTACGCGGGCCTCCACACCCGCGCCTCCACCCGCTTCGAGGTCGCCGAGCAGGTGGCATCCGCCGATCTCGTCATCGGATCCGTCCTCATCCCGGGGGCGGCGGCGCCCAAGCTCGTGACGCTCGACATGGTCGCCGGTATGAAGGCGGGCGCGGTGCTCGTCGACATCGCCATCGATCAGGGCGGGTGCTTCGAGGGCTCGCGGCCCACGACGCACGACGACCCGACGTTCGCGGTGCACGACGCGGTCTACTACTGCGTCGCCAACATGCCCGGGGCGGTGCCGGAGACGTCGACGCGCGCACTCACGAACGCGACCCTGCCCTACCTGACGGCGCTCGCGGACCGCGGCTGGGATGCCGCTGCTGCCGCCGATCCCGCTCTGGCCAAGGGCCTCAACGTCCGAGGCGGTCGCGTGACCAACGAGGGCGTCGCGGCGGCGTTCGGGCTCGACTACGAGCCGGCGGTCGTCGCGGTCTGAGGGCGGCGCGATCCTGTCGGCTCGCGTCGGCTGCCCTCGGACCCCACGAGGCCGGGATCGGCGAAGAGCCATCCTGGCCGCGGTTCGACGAGCGGCCGGAAGATGCGGCGCACCGGCGTCGAGGCGAGGGCTGCCGTGATCGCCACCGATAGGACGGCGACGAGGGGCAGCCACAGCCACGTGGGGTCGAGGCCGCGGAGGATCCCCGATTCGCGCAGCGGATACAGCGCGAAGGAGTGCAGCAGGTACACGTACATGGTGGCGCGCCCGATGGCCGTCCAGCGGTACTCCCGACGCGGCATGAGGACGAAGAACGCCACGCTCAGCACGAGTGCGGCCGCCATCAGCAGCAGGCGGATGCCGCCCGCCCACCACTGCGTGCCGCCGAGGTCGGCGTAGTCCTCCTCATAGAAGAGCCATCGGCCGAGTCCCATGGTCCGCAAATCGTCGACGAAGAGCCACGCGCAGACGCCGGCCGCCACCAGGATGGCGCCGGCGGCGAGGCGGAGCGACGTGCGTCGCCGCTCGAGGAGTCGGTGCCGCTCGAGGAATCCGAGCTGGTGCAGCCACCAGCCGAGGGTGAAGAAGGGCAGCAGGCCGAGGGTCCGCGAGAGGGACAGCGTGGAATCGACGTTCGGGAGGTACCCCACCGAGATCGAGACGACGAGGGTCCAGAGGAGCGGCATCCGGAGGAGTGCGAGGTAGGGGAGCACGAGGCGGAAGATCGCGAGGGCGAGCAGGAACCAGAGCGTCCACGACGGCTGCGTGAGGTTCGGGTCGGTGCGTCCCTCGACGACGAGCTTCGTGAGGGTCCAGAGCCCGTCGAAGATGACGTAGGGGAGGACGATGTCGGTGACGATGCGGACCATCCGACGCCGGCTCGGCGGATCGGACCGGGAGAAGTATCCGGAGATCAGCGCGAAGGCCGGCATGTGGAACGCGTAGATCAGGTAGTAGAGGCTCTGCGCGATGTCGGAGTCGTAGGTCAGGCGTTGGATCGCGTGACCGAGGACGACGAGGAGGATGCAGGCGGCCCGGGCGTTGTCCCAGATGGGCACGCGGCGGGTGCGGCCGGGGGTGCTCATTCGGGCCAGCGTACCGGCGGGAATAACGTGGACACTGAGACGTTGACTCCGGTACATTCACTTGCATGAATCGGGCGCGAACCGTCCGGGAATCGAGAGAGACATCGTGAGCGACACCAGCAGCACCGCCAGCTGGCCCGGGGTGCAGTTCGGCATCTTCACCGTCACCGACATCACGCAGGACCCGACCACGGGTCACACGCCCAGCGAGCGTGAGCGCATCTCGGCGACCGTCGAGATCGCCAAGCACGCTGAAGAGGTCGGCCTCGATGTGTTCGCGATCGGCGAGCACCACAATCCGCCGTTCTGGTCGTCCTCGCCGACCACGACGCTCGCGTACATCGCCGCGCAGACCGAGCGTCTGATCCTCTCGACCTCCACGACGCTCATCACCACGAACGACCCGGTGAAGATCGCCGAGGACTACGCGATGCTGCAGCACCTCTCGGGCGGCCGCATGGACCTCATGCTGGGCCGCGGCAACACCGGCCCGGTCTACCCCTGGTTCGGCAAGGACATCCGTCAGGGCGTCCCCCTCGCGATCGAGAACTACGCTCTGCTGCACAAGCTGTGGCGCGAGGACGTCGTCGATTTCGAAGGCAAGTTCCGCACCCCCCTCCAGGGCTTCACCTCCACACCCCGTCCCCTCGACGGAGTGGCGCCGTTCGTCTGGCACGGCTCGATCCGCACGCCCGAGATCGCAGAGCAGGCGGCCTACTACGGCGACGGATTCTTCGCGAACAACATCTTCTGGCCCGCCGAGCACTATCAGCGCCTCATCGGTCTGTACCGCCAGCGCTGGGAGCACTACGGTCACGGCGCCCCCGAGACGGCGATCGTCGGCATCGGCGGACAGGCGTTCATGGCGAAGAACTCGCAGGACGCCAAGGCGCAGTTCCGCCCGTACTTCGACAACGCCCCCGTGTACGGCCACGGTCCGTCGATGGAGGACTTCTCCGAGATGACGCCGCTGACCGTCGGCTCGCCGCAGCAGGTCATCGACCGCTATGCGGGGATGCGCGACCTGTTCGGCGACTTCCAGCGGCAGCTGTTCCTCGTCGACCACGCCGGACTCCCGCTCAAGATGGTCCTCGAGCAGCTCGACTTCCTCGGCGGCGAGGTCGTCCCCGTCCTCCGGAAGGAGCTCGCGAAGGATCGCCCGGCGATCGTGCCCGACGCGCCGACGCACGCCGCGCGCGTCGCGGCCACGTACGGCGACGGTCCCGCACGCGACGCACGTCCCCGCGCCAACCGCGGCGACAACCTGTCGGGCCCGAGCCCCTACCAGGACACCCCGACGCCCGTCGGTGCCGCGTTCGGTCTGGGTGGTGCGCGATGACCGCCCGTCGCATCGCCGTCGTGTCGGCGGGGCTCTCGAACCCCTCGTCGACGCGCATGCTGGCCGACAAGCTCTCGGCCGCCGTGCTGGCGGACCTGCGCGAGCGGGGGGTGGAGGCATCCGTCGACACGTTCGAGCTGCGCGAGTACGCGCACGACATCACGAACAACCTGCTGACCGGCTTCGCGCCGCCCGCGCTCGAGACCATGATCAACACGGTGGTCTCGGCGGACGCGCTGATCGTCGTGACGCCGATCTTCTCTACGAGCTACTCGGGGCTGTTCAAGTCGTTCATCGACGTGCTCGATCCCGACGCGCTGCAGGGGAAGCCCGTACTGATTGGCGCGAACGCCGGCACGGCCCGTCACTCGCTCGCCATCGACTACGCGATCCGGCCGCTGTTCGCCTATCTGCACGCCGAGGCCGTCTCCACCGGTGTCTTCGCCGCGTCGTCGGACTGGGGCGCGCGCGCGGACGACGTGTCGCCGCTGTCGGCGCGCATCGAGCGCGGCGCCCGGGAACTGGCGGATGCCGTGACCCGGCGCCCGGCGGAGGACGCTCTCGACCCCTTCGATCCCGAGTCCTACCTCGGCAAGGGCGGATCGTTCGGACACCTGCTGGGCGGTCTGTCCGGCGAGTGACCTCACCGACGCGCGCGGCGGCCCGACAGGCGGGCCGCCGCGGCGTCGATGACCAGCCCGAGGGCGACCGCGACGACGATCGAGACGATGACGGCGATCACCGGGTCTCCGGGCAGGAGCGCGCCGATCGCGGCGCCCACGACGGCCTGGTAGAGCGCCCACGCGGTGGCAGCCACTGCGACCGCCGCGAAGTAACGGCCCGTCGGCACCCGGGTGGCGCCGGCCGTGAGGTTGACGGCCAGGCGCGCGAACGGGATGAACCGGGCCGTGAACACCACGGTCGCCGTGCTGCGCGCGAGACGCGACCCCGCCCAGGCGAACGCCGATCGGATGCGGGGGTGCCGCATCCACCGCCACCGTTCCACTCCCGCGACACGGCCCACGGCGTAGCACAGCGCATCCCCACAGAAGGCGGCGAGGGCGGCGACAGCCACGACGGCGGCGAGCGGGGGAGTGCCGGTCGCCGCGGCGAGCGCTCCGGTCGCCGTGACGGCCACCTCACCGGGTATCACGACGAGCACCGCGTCCGCCAGGACGAGGGCGAACAGCGCCGGGAGGGCCCACGGGCTCGAGGCCAGACTCGTCAGGAGATCGCCGATCACAGGCCTCTGCGTACCAGCGTCCGGTGAACGCCGCGCGAACGGGGGACGGATGGCGACGCGGCGGTGACCGTACCGGGAGGGGCGGATGAACACTCCGCGATCGAGCCCTTCGAAGCCCCGGCGGAGTCCTCCGCACCGGCACCCTGGTCGTGTGAGAGTCGCGGTCATCACCGAGTCCTTCCTCCCGCACATGAACGGGGTCACCGGATCCGTCCTGCAGATCCGGGAGCACCTCCAGCGTCGCGGGCACGACGTGTTCGTCGTCGCTCCCGGGGTCCGGCGCCACGAGCTCGGGATGCCGGGCCGCGCCGTCGCCTCCTTCCCGCTGCCCCGCTACCCGGCGGTCCGCGTCGCCGTGCCGCCCGCGGCGTCGATCGCCCGCGACCTGGCGCGGTTCGGCGCCGACGTGGTCCACCTCGCCTCGCCGTTCCTCCTCGGGTGGCAGGGCGTGCTCGCTGCAGAGTCCCGGCGGCTGCCGAGCGTCGCCGTGTACCAGACCGACGTGATCGCCTACGCCGCGAGATACGGTCTGCCCCAGGCGACCGCGCTCGCCGAGGCGCAGGTGCGACGGCTCCACCGGCGGGCGACGCTGACCCTCGCGCCCTCTGCGGCGGCGCACTCCCAGCTCCACGCGCTCGGGATCGACCGCGTCGCGCTGTGGGGCCGCGGGGTCGACGGGCAGCGCTTCACCCCGGAGCGCCGTGACGACGCATGGCGTGCGCGCATCGCCCCCGGCGAGGTGATCGTGGGGTACGTCGGCCGACTCGCTCCCGAGAAGCAGGTCGATGATCTCGTCGCCTTGCGGGGGACTCCCGGCATCCGCCTCGTCATCGTCGGCGACGGCCCCGCTCGACCGGCGCTGGAACAGCTCCTCCCCGATGCGGTGTTCCTCGGGCATCTCGAAGGAGATGCGCTGGCGACAGCCCTCGCGTCGTTCGACGTGTTCGTCCACCCCGGCGAGAGCGAGACGTTCGGGCAGACCATCCAGGAGGCCCAGGCCAGTGGTGTCCCCGTGGTCGCGACCGGGATCGGCGGGCCGGTCGACCTGGTCCGCAGCAGCGTGGACGGGTGGCTGTACCGCCCCGGTGACGCCGACGACCTCCGCGCCCGCGTCCTGGACCTCGTCGGCGACGACGCAAAGCGGCGCGCGTTCGCGCAGGCGGCGCGGTCGGCGGTCTCGGGACGCACCTGGGACGCGCTGGCCGATCGCCTGCTCGAGCACTACGACCGGGCCGCCGTTCTGAACCGACGCGATGCCGGGCGCCGAGTCGTGGCGTGGCCCCGCCCGGACGCGGCGGTTCCCGTCCCGCGACGCAGGTGGTCCCGGTACGTCGCGCTGGGCGACTCCATCACCGAGGGCCTCTGCGACGCATCGCGGATGCCGGTGGGTGCGTTCCGTGGATGGGCGGACCGGCTGGCGCACCTGCTGGCCCTCAGCGGCGGCGATGCCCGCCCGTTCCGCTACGCCAACCTCGCCGTCCGGAGCCGCCGTGTGGCGCACCTCGTCGACGAGCAGCTGCCGCGGTGCCTCGGGATGCGCCCCGACCTGGTGTCGGTCCTGATCGGCGCGAACGACCTCGTGCGGATCACCTGCGACCCGGTCGCGCTCGCCGCTCGGGTGGAGGATGCCGTGACCCGGCTGCGCGACTCCGGGTCCGACGTCCTGCTGGCCACCGTCTTCCTCCCCGATCGGGTCGCCGCCCGCGTGTTCACGCGCCGCTTCGCGATGTACAACGCCCGCCTCCGTCAGGTCGCCGCGCGCACCGGCGCGATCCTCCTCGACCTCGCCGACGAGACGGAGCTCGCGCGCGTCGACCTGTGGGCCGACGACAAGGTGCACCTGCGCTCCCGTGGGCACCGCTACGTCGCGTACCGCGCGGCGGAAGCGCTCGGCGTGCCGCACGCGGACGCGCTCGCCGACCTCGACGAGGCCTTCCACGTCGACGAGGACCCGACGTCGCCGGGCTCGTGGCTGCGTCGCGACGCACTCCCGTGGATGTGGCGGCGGTTGCGGGGGCGCACGGCCGGGGACGGTCTCACCGCGAAGGTGCCGGACTACGTGCTGGTCGGTCGAGCGTCGGGGCGGGCCGGTCTGCCGCGGTCGTGACCGCTCAGCGGGCCCAGCGGTACTCGGTCTCGGGACGCCCCGGCGTCCCGTAGCGCTGCGCCCGCTCGGCGCGTCCGGCGTCGGCCAGGTGCTCGAGGTAACGCCGCGCGGCGACCCGCGACATCCCGAGCCGATCAGCTGCCTCCCGTGCGGAGACGGGTCCGGTCCGCAGCATGGCGCTCACGCGGTCGAACGTGTCAGCCGAGAGCCCCTTGGGCAGGGTGGGGGCGGGCGAGGTGCGCAGAGCCCCCAGCATCGCGTCGATCTCGGCCTGCGTCGCCGCGCCGGCGGACTGCATCACCTGCTCGCGGAAGCGGAGGTACTGCCGCATCCGCTCCTGGAAGTCGCCGAAGGTGAAGGGCTTCACGAGGTACTGCGCGGCGCCGAGAGCGATCACCTGCCGTACGACGTCCGCCTCCCGCACCGAGGTGATGGCGATCACGTCGACGGTCCCCGTATGCGCGCGCAGGTGGCGGAGGACGTCGAGGCCAGACCCGTCCGGCATCGTCATGTCCAGGAGCACGAGGTCGATCTCCGGCGCCCTCGGGCTGTCGAGCAGGGCAGCGACCGCCGCGCGCGCCCCGGTGGCTTCGGCGACGACCTCGAAGCCGTCCAGCCGCTCGACGTACCGGCGGTGGAGCTCGAGGGTGAGGGCGTCGTCGTCGACGATCAAGACACCGATCATGCGTCCCGCCGAGGAAGGATCACGCGGAAGGTGGTGGGGTCGGACCGCAGGGAGATCGTCCCCTCGGCCTCGTCGACGATGGCACGGACCAGGGCGAGCCCGACGCCGCGCCCCGCGGCGCCCGCGGGTTTCGTCGAGAACCCGTGCTCGAAGATGCGGTCGACGATCTCGGCCGGGATCCCGGCTCCGCTGTCGGCGACCTCCAGGGCCAGTTCGTCCTCGGTCGTCCGCGTCATCTTCACGTCGACCCACCGAGGAGCGGGACCGGATGCCGCGGCATCCAGTGCGTTGTCGATCAGGTTGCCGACGACCGAGACGGCGTCGACGGGGGAGAGGACCGAGCGCGGGGCATCGGCGTCGATGCGGGCCCGCCATTCGACGCCGCGCTCGCCCGCCTGCGACGCCTTGCCGAGCAGGAGCGCGCCGACGGTGGGATCGCCCTCGCGGCGGGCGGCGACCTGGTCGACGAGGAGCTGACTCTGCCGTGCGTCCTCCGAGAGGATGCCGATCGCCTCGCGCGTGCGCCCGAGCTCGAGCAGCGCGATCGCGGTGTGCAGCCGGTTGCCGTGCTCGTGCGTCTGCGACCGGAGCGCCTCGCCGAGGGTCCGCATCGATTCGTACGACGAGACAGCATCGCGGACGGCCCCCGCCGGCAGGTCGCCGGCGACCCGCCGCGTCGCGCGTCGGGCGAGGAGAGCCCCCGCGAGTCCGGCCGCTGCCAGGACGACGGCGATCGCGACGGCGACGAGGACGCGGGGCCCGAGGGCCTCGGTGATCGAGCCGATCGTGACGCCGACCGATACCCGTCCGACGACCGCGCCCTCGGACAGGACGGGCACGATCGTGCGGACCGAGGGTCCGAGCGTGCCGGTGAACTCCTCGGTGAGCGATGCGGTGCCGGTCGGGATCGTCCCGATGTAGGCCTCGCCGATGCGCGCCGGGTCCGGGTGGGTGATGCGGATGCCGGCCGGGTCCATGATCGTGACGAAATCGACGTCGGCATCCGCCGTGACCGCCTGCATCTCGGGCTGCAGGAGGCGCGTCGCGGCGGCGCGGTCGCCGCGCGCGAGGGCATCGGCGACCCCTGTGCTGTCGGCGATCGTCTCGGCGACGGCACGGGTGACGCGCTCCGCCTCGGCCCGGGCGGCGCGCTGCCCCTCCCAGAGGAGGATGCCCGCGATCGCCAGAGACAGGACGACGACGGCCGCCGCGACGGCCAGGAACACGCGGGATGCCGCGCTCGCGGCGCCGGAACGGGCCACATCGCCTCCTCTCGCCGCTCTGCGACCAATACGACCACAACTGCCGGGGCGCGTGCACACCCGGCACGCTGATCCTCGTCGACACCGCCGTCGACTCCGACAACGACTGTCACCCAGGAGAGATCATGGCCCTCACATCCTCGTTCCGGCTTCCCGGATACAACCCGCGCAGGGGCAAGCAGGCGTGGGACAAGCACACGTGGCTCTACATCTCGGTCATCATCGCCGTGGTCCTCGGCTGCGTCGTCGGCCTCATCTGGCCCGCTTTCGGGGAGTCCCTCGAGCCGGTCGGCAAGGCGTTCGTCAACCTGATCAAGATGATGATCGCGCCGATCATCTTCTGCACGATCGTCGTGGGCGTCGGATCGATCGCGAAGGCGGCGACGGTCGGTCGCATCGGCGGCCTCGCCCTGCTGTACTTCATGGCGATGTCGACGTTCGCACTCGCCATCGGTCTCATCGTGGGCAACATCATCCACCCTGGTGAGGGCCTGAACATGCAGAACGCCCAGTACGACGCGGGCGACGCGACCGAGGCGAAGACCACGACCGAGTTCATCCTCGGGATCATCCCGACGACGTTCTTCTCCGCCTTCACCGGCGAGAGCGTGCTGCAGGTGCTCTTCATCGCACTGCTGGTCGGCTTCGCCCTGCAGAAGATGGGCGCGAAGGCCGAGCCCATCATGACCGCGGTCAAGCACCTCCAGGCCCTCGTGTTCCGCATCCTCGGCATGATCCTCTGGCTCGCCCCGATCGGCGCCTTCGGGGCCATCGCCGCCGTCGTCGGCAAGACCGGGTTCGCGGCGATCGTGAGCCTCGGCATCCTGATGATCGCGTTCTACATCACGTGCATCGTGTTCATCGTGGGCGTGCTCGGCACGATCCTGTACGCCGTCGCCCGGGTCAACATCTTCCAGGTCATGAAGTACCTCGGGCGCGAGTACCTCCTCATCGTCGGCACGTCCTCGAGCGAGTCGGCCCTGCCGCGCCTCATCGCCAAGATGGAGCACCTCGGCGTCTCCAAGCCCGTCGTCGGCATCACGGTGCCCACCGGCTACTCGTTCAACCTCGACGGCACCGCGATCTACCTGACGATGGCCTCGCTGTTCATCGCGACCGGTCTCGGCGCCCCCATGTCGATCCCCGAGCAGATCGGCCTCCTCGTCTTCATGATCATCGCCTCGAAGGGTGCGGCGGGCGTCACCGGAGCGGGTCTCGCGACCCTCGCCGGCGGCCTGCAGGCCTACCGTCCCGACCTGGTCGACGGCGTCGGCGTCATCGTCGGGATCGACCGGTTCATGTCCGAGGGTCGTGCGCTGACCAACTTCACCGGGAACGCCGTCGCCACGCTCCTCATCGGCACGTGGACGAAGCAGATCGACCGCGAGCAGGTGGCGGCGGTCCTCGCCGGTCGTCGCCCGTTCGACGAGGCGACGCTGACGGCCCACGGGGTCTCCGACGACACCGGTGCCGTCGACACCTCGGGCCTGAACGACGCGGCGCTCGCCGAGGCGGAGGCCAAGGAGGACCGGGCGCGGGCACGTCGCGCCGAGCTCGGCAGCTGATACGCGACCGTACGACGAAGGCCCGGACGCCACTCGGCATCCGGGCCTTCGTCCGTTCGGGGTCAGCCGCTCTTGCGTCGGAACTCGCGCTTGGTGACGGCGCCGTGCGTCCCGTGCACCGAGGAGTCTCCGTCGAGGTGGGCTTCACCCTGACGGCTCCGCGAGTTCTTCTTCTCGAGCGCCTCGCGGAACTTCCGCTTCATGTCATCGGATGCCGCGTCCGCGGTCTTCTCGTCGTCGCTCATCCCGCCACGATACGCACAGAAGGGGGTCCGCTGTTAGGCTGGGTCGGGTTGCCCGCGGTTCTCATCGCGGCATCCGCTCAACTTCACAGTGAGCTCATGGAGCAGGCCCGGCAGGAAGCTGGTCCCCTGTGGTGGATTCCCATCCCGTTTCCGGCGGATGGTGGTCTTCGACTGGTGGCCAGCGCAGGCGGACTTCGCGGATGTCTCCGCGCGCCCATATCTGCCTGTTCCTGTTCCTTCGCATGATCTCGTGCGCGAAACGCGCGTGCGAGTCTAAACAAAGAAGGAGAGACCTCTTGGAAGGTCCAGAAATCACCGCCGCCGAAGCCGTTCTCGACAACGGCCGTTTCGGCACCCGCACGGTCCGGTTCGAGACCGGACGACTGGCACAGCAGGCGCAGGGCGCCGTTGCCGCTTACCTCGACGAAGAAACCATGCTCCTGTCGGCCACCAGCGCCGGCAAGCACCCCCGTGAGGGCTTCGACTTCTTCCCGCTGACCGTCGACGTCGAAGAGCGTTCGTACGCAGCAGGCAAGATCCCCGGTTCGTTCTTCCGTCGCGAGGGACGTCCCTCCACCGAGGCGATCCTCGTCTGCCGCCTCATCGACCGGCCGCTGCGTCCGTCGTTCGTCGACGGCCTCCGCAACGAGGTCCAGATCGTCGTCACGGTCCTCTCGATCGCACCCGGCGAGTACTACGACGCCCTCGCGATCAACGCGGCGTCCGCGTCGACGCAGATCTCCGGTCTGCCGTTCTCGGGCCCGATCGCAGGCGTGCGCCTCGCGCTCATCCCCGGCCATGGCGAGCACGCCGACCAGTGGGTCGCGTTCCCGAACCAGGCCCAGGTCGAGGAAGCCGTCTTCGACCTCATGGTCGCCGGTCGCGTCCTCCCTGACGGCGACGTCGCGATCATGATGGTCGAGGCCGAAGCCACCGAGAACAGCTGGAACCTCATCAAGGGCGGCGCCGTCAAGCCGAGCGAAGAGATCGTCGCCGGTGGCCTCGAGGCCGCCAAGCCGTTCCTCAAGCAGCTCGTCGAGGCGCAGGCTCAGATGGCCGCGTCCTCGTCGCGCGAGCCCGGCGTCTACCCGGTCTTCGCGCCGTACAGCTCCGAGGTCTACGACTTCGTCGCCGGCCGCGCGTACGACGACCTGGTGAACGTGTACCAGATCGCCGACAAGCAGGAGCGTCAGGCTGCCGACGACAAGGTCAAGGACCGCGTCAAGGCCGAGCTGATCGCCGCCGTCGAGGCGGACGAGCTCCCCGCCGGTGCGCCGCTCGAGTTCTCGGCCGCATACAAGTCGGTCACCAAGATCGTCGTCCGCGGTCGCATCCTCGCCGAGGGCGTCCGCATGGACGGTCGTGGCCTCGCTGACATCCGTCCGCTCGACGCCGAGGTGCAGGTCATCCCGCGCGTCCACGGCTCGGCGGTCTTCCAGCGCGGCGAGACCCAGATCATGGGTGTCACCACGCTGAACATGCTCAAGATGGAGCAGCAGATCGACTCGCTGTCGCCCACGACGAGCAAGCGCTACATGCACCACTACAACTTCCCGCCCTACTCGACCGGTGAGACCGGCCGCGTCGGCAGCCCCAAGCGTCGTGAGATCGGGCACGGCTTCCTCGCCGAGCGCGCCCTCGTGCCGGTGCTGCCCAGCCGCGAGGAGTTCCCGTACGCGATCCGTCAGGTCTCCGAGGCGCTGAGCTCGAACGGCTCGACCTCGATGGGCTCGGTCTGCGCCTCGACCCTCTCGCTGCTGAACGCGGGTGTGCCGCTGCGCGCCCCCGTCGCCGGTATCGCGATGGGTCTCGTCTCCGACGAGGTCGACGGACAGACGCGCTACGCCGCGCTGACCGACATCCTCGGTGCCGAAGACGCGCTCGGCGACATGGACTTCAAGGTCGCCGGAACGAGCGAGTTCATCACGGCGATCCAGCTCGACACGAAGCTCGACGGCATCCCGTCGTCGGTGCTCGCCGCCGCGCTGACCCAGGCCAAGGAGGCTCGCCTCACGATCCTGAACGTCCTGAACTCGGCGATCGACGCGCCCGACGAGATGGCGCCCACCGCGCCCCGCGTCATCAGCGTCCAGATCCCCGTCGACAAGATCGGTGAGCTGATCGGCCCCAAGGGCAAGACGATCAACGCGATCCAGGACGAGACCGGCGCTCAGATCTCGATCGAGGACGACGGCACCGTGTACATCGGCGCTGTCGACGGACCCTCGGCCGAGGCCGCCCGCGCACAGGTCAACGCGATCGCCAACCCGACCAACCCCGAGGTGGGCGAGCAGTTCCTGGGCACGGTCGTCAAGATCGCGACCTTCGGTGCGTTCGTCTCGCTCCTTCCCGGCAAGGACGGCCTGCTGCACGTCAGCGAGGTCCGCAAGCTCGCCGGTGGCAAGCGCGTCGAGAACGTCGAAGACGTCCTCGGTGTCGGCCAGAAGATCCTCGTGCGCATCACGAAGATCGATGACCGCGGGAAGCTCTCGCTCGAGCCCGTCGTCGAGGAGTCGGCTCCGGCCGGCGACGCGCCGGCAGAGGCACCCGCCGAGGCCTGAGCCACGCTCTGACGAACGCCCGTCCTCTTCGGAGGGCGGGCGTTCGCCGTTCCCCGGGCATTCGTCGGCCGCACGTGCGCGAACCGTTATGGAAACGTCACCCGCCGTCGTGCCTGCAGACGCGCCGTGTCGGAGGGCTGTTCTACCCTCGGAGTGAGCGCATCCGAGGGTGCGTGGGCACGTGAAACCCCCGAGCGCTCCGCGAGGAGACGGGTATGGCAGCGTACGAGACGGCGGATCAGACGTCGCCGACGGTGACGCCCGGTACCCACCCCTCCGGTCCGCTCCCGGTCCACGGGGCACCCGTGGGGCGCGCGATCCGCGTGCCGTTGGGGGAGACGGCCTTCTCCGTGTTCCCGCTCATCCTCGGCGGAGCCGAGTTCGGCTGGCACGTCGACATCGCCGCCGCCCACGCGATCCTCGATCGCTACGTCGAGCGCGGCGGCAACGCGGTCCATACCTCCGACAGCTACGCCGCCGGTCGCAGCGAGCACGTCATCGGGCGATGGATGGCCGGGCGGCGCAACCGCGACGACGTCGTCCTCTCGGTCCGCGTCGGACGCGGCGCCGACAACCCCGGGCTCGGACCCGTCAACCTCGTGCGCGCCGTCGAGTCGTCCCTCATCCGGCTCGGGACGGATCGGATCGACGTCCTGTCGCTCGACGGCACCGCCGATCGCACGACGCTGCTCGAGGACACCTTGGCGACGGCCGAGTGGCTCGTCGAGTCCGGCAAGGTGCGGGCCATCGGAGCGGCCGGGTACCGCGCGACCCAGCTCGTGGAGGCTCGGATCCTCTCGGCTGCGGGCTACCCCCGGTTCACCGTGCTCGACGTTCCCTACAACGTGCTCCGGCGCGACGAGTTCGACGGTGACCTCCGCCTCGTCGCCGGAGCCCAGGGCATCGCGGTGACGCCGTCGCAGGCACTCGAGCACGGGTACCTCTCGGGCGTGCACCGCGAGCGCGACCGCGTCGGAGGGTCGGTGCGCGGGCGTCAACTCGCCGCCAGCATGAACCGGCGCGGCGCGCGCACGCTCCGCGCGCTGGATCGGATCGCGGGGGAGTTGACAGTCCCCCCGGCCGCCGTCGCGATCGCCTGGCTTCTCGCGCAGCGCATCGTCGCCGCCCCGATCGTGAACGCGTACGCCGTCTCGCACGTCGACGAACTCGTCCAAGGCGTCGGAGTGCACCTGAGTCGCGCACACCTCGCCGAGATCGCACGGGCGACGGATTGAGGCTGGTTTAGGGTGGATGTGAGCCCGGGGAGCCCGCGGTGCACCCCGACGAAGCGAGCAATCACGTGACGCACTATCTGTATCTGGTGCGGCACGGCGAACACCTCGACGCCGAACACGGCCTCGCTGACGGACCGCTGTCCCCGCGAGGACGTCGTCAAGCGGAGCTCCTCGCCGACCGCCTCTCGGGGGTCCCGCTCACGGCCGTCTGGCACTCGCCGTTGCTGCGCGCCGCCGAGACCGCGCGAGCGGTCGCCGAGCGGCTGCCGGCCGTCGACCCCGAGCCCACGGCACTCCTCTTCGACTGCGTGCCGAGCGGCATGACGCCCGACACCCCGCACGTCTACGAGCCGTTCTTCGGCGGCGTCACCGAGGCCGAGGCCGACGCGGGATCCGCGCAGATGGCGGATGCCGGGGCGGAGTTCCTCGCGCACCGTCCCCATGCGCACGAGTTGCTCATCACCCACAACTTCGTGATCGCCTGGTTCGTCCGCGAGGTCCTGCAGGCGCCCGAGTGGCGCTGGCTGACGATCAACCAGGCCCACTGCGGCTTGACCGTTCTCGCGCAGCGGCCGGGGCGCCCCTGGTCGCTCGTGTCCCACAACGACCTGGCACACCTCCCCGTGGAGCTGCGGACGGGCCTTCCCGACATCCTCTCGGTGTGAGGTGCTGACCGGTCCTCTGCTCGCCGACTGGCTCCCCGTCTCCGCGAGCGCGCTACTGTTCCTCGTGGTCGCTGCCGGAGTCGCCGGCTGGGTCGACGCCGTCGTGGGCGGCGGCGGCCTCATCCAGTTGCCGGCGCTGGTCATCGGCGTACCGAAGGACGTCGCGACCCCCTTCATCCTCGGAACGAACAAGCTGAGCTCGTTCTTCGGGACGCTGTCGGCCAGCTGGGTCTATCTGCGGCGGGTGAAGGTCCACCTCGTCCTCCTGATCCCGCTCGTCGTCGGCGCCTTCGCGGGGTCTGCCGTCGGCGCCGCGCTGTCGAGGTACGTCCCGCGCGAGGTTCTGACCCCGGTCGTCCTCGTCGCCGTCGTGGCGGTGGGCGTCTACACGCTCCTGCGTCCCCGGATGGGCCTGCATCACGAGCCTCGGCATGCCGAGCGTCGTGCGATCGTCTGGCGCTCGGGAGTCATCGGACTCGGCGTGGGGTTCTACGACGGCATCCTGGGACCCGGAACCGGCTCGTTCTTCGTGATCCTCCTCGTCGGGGTACTCGGCTTCGGCTTCCTGCAGGCGAGTGTCAACGCGAAGATCGCGAACCTCACGACGAACCTCGCCGCGCTGATCGTCTACGGAGTCCACGGCGAGATCATCCTGGTGCTCGGTCTCGTCATGGCGTGCGCGAACATCACGGGCGGGTTCATCGGTGCGAGGATGGCGACCCGCGGCGGCAACGGATTCGTCAGGATCGTCTTCCTCGTCGTCCTGGGTCTGCTGGTCGTGAAGCTCGCGTGGGACACGGTCGCCGCCGTCCTCCCCGCCTAGGCTGGACGCATGACGACGCGCGTGGCCCTGGTGGGCGGGACCGGCAAGCTCGGCAGCATCATCGCCGGGGTCATCGCGGCGACGGAGGGTTTCGATACGGTCGCCGTGCTCGGCTCCGCCAGTGACCTGGCCGAGTTGGACGCCGCCGACCTCGTCGTCGACGCGTCGACCCCCGCCGTGTCGATCGACGTCGTCCGCGCCGCGATCGAGCGGGGCAAGAACGTCCTCGTCGGGACCTCCGGCTGGTCGGCCGAGCGCATCGCCCTCGTTCGTCCCCTGGTGGATGCCGCGGGCACCGGCGCGGTCTTCATCCCCAACTTCTCGCTCGGTTCCGTCATCGGGTCGGCTCTCGCCGCGGCATCCGCCCCGTTCTTCCCCTCGATCGAGATCGTCGAGACCCACCGTGAGACGAAGGTGGACTCCCCGAGCGGCACCGCCGTCCGCACCGCGGAGCTGATCGCGGCCGCCCGCTCCGAGGCCGGCCCCGTCGAGGCGCCGCACGTCGACCAGCGCGCCCGCGGCCAGCAGATCGCGAGCGTCCCCGTGCACTCCCTGCGCCGTCCGGGGGTCGTCGCTCGGCAGGAGACGATTCTGTCGGGACCGGGGGAGTCCCTCATGATCGTCCACGACACGATCGACCCCGCCGCGGCCTATGCCCCCGGCATCCGTGTCGCCCTCGCGGCGGCGCGGGACGCGTCCGGCGTCGTCGTGGGGCTCGACTCGATGATCGACATCGGCATCCGGATGCCGCAGCCCGCCCGCACCGCGCCCGTCGCCGACGGCGACGCCTCCGACCAGGCCGCAGCGGCGACCGCCCGATGAGGACCCGGATCGGCGTCGCGATCGTCGCCGTCACCCTCGCGCTCTACATCTACCTGGTCGGTCAGCGCGCGGTGCTGCTCGTGGCCAGCGGTGATCCGGTCGGCATCGCCATGGGTGTCGCCCTCGTGCTGCTGCCCGTCGTCGCCATCTGGGCCCTGTGGCGAGAGCTGAGTTTCGGTGCCGGAGCGGAGCGCCTGGGGCGGCGACTCGAAGCCGAGGGCGCCCTGCCCGCGGAGGAGCTCACGCTCCGCCCCAGCGGCAGGCCCGTCCAGGCCGAGGTCGACGCCCTCTTCCCCGCCTACCGCGACGCCGTCGAGGCCGACCCGGCTGACTGGCGTGCCTGGTACCGGCTCGGGCTCCTCTACGACGGAGCCGGCGACCGTCGGCGCGCCCGCGGCGCGATCCGTACCGCGATCTCGCACGAGCGCGCCGAGCGCCGCCGCTGACGAAGCGCCGTGCGGCCTCAGACGGCCGCGGCCACGGCGTCCTCGACGGTCGGGTGGTGGAACTCGAACCCTGATTCGAGGAGGACCGCAGGCACGACGTGCGAGTCCGTCGCCAGCAGCGCGTCGACGGCGTCCTTGCCCAGGACGAGCCGGATCGCCCACAGGGGGGCGCGCAGCAGGTAGGGCCGGTTCAGGCGACGGGCGAGCGCGAACCCGAGGTCGTTCGCCGTGGCACGCTCGGGCCCGGTCAAGTTCACGGGTCCCGTGATGCCGTGGTCCACGACGTGACGGATGCCGCGGATCTCGTCATCGAGCGAGATCCACGGCCACACCTGGGTCCCGCGGCCGAGCGGCCCCGACAACCCGAGCTTGGTGAGCATCATGAGCGGCTTCAGCACACCCTCGCGGTGCACGACCGGAGCGGTGCGCAGGAGCGCGGTGCGCGCACCCGACGCGACGGCGGCCGCCTCCCACTCGCCGCAGAGTTCGGACAGGAACGCGTCGCCCCGCGGGCCGGACTCGTCGAACGTGCGCCCATGGCCGTCGGGCGGGTAGTACCCCGACGCCGATGAGCTGACGAACAGCGGCGCGTCGTCTCCGAGCTCCCGGAGTGCCCGGGCGAGCGTCTGCGTCGGGCGCAGACGCGACCAGACCAGCTGCTTCTTGTACGAGGCCGTCCACGGGAAGCGTCCGATGGTCGCCCCGTTGAAGTTGACGACGGCCTCCGCACCGGCGAGCACGGCGGGATCGAGCGGCTTCTCGCCGGGCGCCCAGGTCACCTCATCCGGTCCCTGCGCGGGGCGCCGGACGAGCCGCGTGACGGTGTAGCCGTCGGCGACGAGGGAGTCGATGAGGGCGCGTCCGATCAGGCCGGACGCGCCCGAGACGACGACGCGGCGCTCAGGCAAGCGTCGCCTCGAGCGTGATCTCGATGCCCGACAGAGCGGCCGAGACGGGGCATCCCGTCTTCGCCTCGTTCGCGATGCGGTCGAAGTCCTCCGCCGACAGGCCGGGGACGGTGGCGCTGACGTTCAGGTGCGAGCCGGTGATGCCGGTCCCGGGGATGAAGGTGACGGATGCCGTCGTCTCGACGCTCTCGGGAGGGGTGCCGTTCTCGGCAAGGGCATTCGAGAGGGCCATGCTGAAGCACGACGAATGGGCCGCGGCGATCAGTTCCTCGGGGGTCGTCACCGAGGTCGATCCCTCGCTGCGCGCCTTCCAGTTCACGGGAAGCGGTCCCTGGTTGGAGCTCTCCAGGGCGACCTCGCCCGACCCTTCGAACAGGGTGCCCTTCCAGCTGGTGGTGGCTTCGCTCGTGACGCTCATGGTGTCTCCTCTGTCGTGGTCGTGACCGATCGCTGCCGAGCATATGCCTCGCGATTCAGAGCGGGATATGACTTGACGCGGAGCGAGCCGACCGTCAGGCGGTGCGGCCGACGAGACCGACGCGCTGCAGGAGGAGCCACAACTGGCATCCGAGGCACAGGCCGAACGCCGCGTTCAGGAACGCAGCCATGAAGGCGAGCGCCGCCGCGATGGGGAGGGCGAGCGGGACGCCGAGCACGTGCAGGGCGAGGCCCAGGGTCGTCACGAATAGACCGACGCCCTGCGCGAAGCGGGGCGGGCGGGGATCCTCGAGGTCGGTCGGGGGAGCGAGGCGCGGCTGGATCACCCGGCGGTACAGCACGCCCCACGGTGCGGTTCGCGGCGAGACGACGCCCCAGAGGAACAGGAGCGCGATGACGAGGACGGCGAGGAAGCCGGGGTCTGCGACGCGGGCTCCGACCGGAGCCATCTCGATCGCCCAGGCCCTCCCCGCGACGAAGGCGAAGTCCCCGACGGGCTGGTAGGCGAACCAACCGAACGATGCGGAGCCCTGGGTAGAGATGCCCACGAGAGCCAGCAGCGTCGCGACCAGGAGCAACACTGCGGTGACGGATGCCGCGAAGCGCGGGCCGCGCGGGTCGATCCCTCGCACCTCAGCCACGGTCGGCTCCCGCCGTCACGCGGTCGAGCTCCATCTCGACGACCTGGCGGCCCGGGACACCGCCGAAGCGGGAGCGCACCATGCCGTCCTTGTCGAGGATCAGTGTCGTGGGCGTCTGCAGGACGCGGAAGTGCTGGGCGATGTCGACGCGGTGCGTGAGGTCGACGTTCAGGTGCAGGACGCCGTCGCGGTCGTCGGCGATCTCGCGGAGAGTGCGGTGGACGCCGGGGCACCGGCTGCACATCTCGGTGCTGAACTGCAGCAGTGTCGCCGTCTCGCCGAGTCGTTCGGCCCCGAGACGGGTCGGTTCGACGATCTCGCGCGGGTCGAAGGGACGGGGCCGGTTCTGCCGCCACCGCAGGGTCAGACCGATGCCGACGGTGACCACGAGGAGCGCGGTCAGCACGAGGATGGCGGGGAGGAGTTCCATGACCGCTCCACAGTAGTCCTGCGCGCTGTGGTGCGGTTCGCCCCGCGTCGTTCGTGACGGCCCCGGCGGGTAGTGTGTGAGCCGTGAGTGAGCGCCCCGAGAGCCCCGAGATCGAGTTCCGCAGCGATGTCACGGTCGAGCTGGTGCGCTCGTCGGCAGCGGACAGTGACGTGCTGTTCGCGGCGCGCGTGTCGACGCAGGGCGAGCAGACCCTCGCTTCGGCCGCCGACGGCTCCGAGGCGACCGCCCGCGACCGCGGCCTCATCAACTACCTGATGCGCGACCGCCACGGTTCGCCGTTCGAGCACAACTCGATGACCTTCTACGTGCAGGCGCCGATCTTCGTCTTCCGCGAGTTCATGCGGCACCGGATGGCGTCCTACAACGAGGAGTCGGGCCGCTACCGCGAGCTCCGTCCCGTGTTCTACGTCCCCGCGCCCGAGCGGAACCTCGTCCAGGTCGGCAAGCCCGGCGCGTACCAGTTCCTCCCCGGTTCCGAGGAGCAGGTCGAGCTCGTTGCCCGCGAGACGCGCGAGGCATCCATCGCCGCCTTCGAGAGCTACCAGCGGATGCTGGATGCCGGCGTCGCGCGTGAAGTCGCCCGCATCGTCCTGCCGCTCAACATCATGTCGTCGATGTACGTCACGGTGAACGCCCGGTCGCTCATGAACTTCCTGTCGCTGCGCACGATGCGCGAGGGTACGCACTTCCCGTCGTTCCCGCAGCGCGAGATCGAGATGTGCGCCGAGAAGATGGAGAACGTGTGGCGCGAACTCATGCCGCTCACGTACGCCGCCTTCAACGCGAACGGTCGCGTCGCCCCCTGACCTCCGGCGCGTCCTAGGCTGACGCGCATGACCCGCACTGCACTCGTCACGGGAGCGAGCTCCGGTATCGGAGCGGAGTACGCCCGCCAGCTGGCGGCGCGCGGCGCCGACGTCGTCCTCGTCGCCCGGGACCGCGGCGCCCTGCAGGTCCTGGCCGACGAGATCGAAGGCCGCGGTGGACGTGCCGAGATCCTCGTCGCGGACCTGCTGGACCCCGCTCAGCGACGGCTCGTCGAGGAGCGACTCGAGCAGGGCGTCGATCTTCTCGTCAACAGCGCTGGGTACGGGCTCTCGCTCGGGTTCGCCTCGGGCGACATCGAAGACGAGGCCCGGCACCTCGAACTGCACGTCGAGGTCACGATGAGGCTGACACGGGCCGCCCTGCCGGGCATGCTCGCGCGAGGACGCGGCCGCATCCTGAACATCGCCTCGGTCGCCGCCCTCGTCCCGCGTGGCACCTACGGCGCGGCGAAGGCCTGGGTCGTCAGCTTCAGCCGGTGGGCGAACGCGGTCTACGCCGCGAGGGGAGTGACCGTCACGACGGTCTGTCCCGGCTACGTCCACACGAACTTCCACGAGCGACTCGGCTTGCCGCCGGGGGAGGAGGGGGTCGCCGGCTGGATGTGGCTGACCGCCCCGCAGGTGGTGCGCGCGTCGCTGAAGGATGCCGCGCGCGGCCGGGCCGTCAGCATCCCGTCACTCCGGTACAAGGTGCTCGTCGCCGTGTCACGGCTGCTGCCCGATCGCCTCGTGGTCGCCGCCGCCTCCCGCGGCCGCTGACGCGGAAGACCGCTCCGCCGCGCGACTCGCCTCTGCGATACCGGTCGCCCCGCGACCGCCCCGCCACCCACCCCCAACGAACCCACGACGCGGCCGACGGACCCCGACCGGTACCCTGGGAACCATGACGCACTCCGCCAATCCGTTCGGTCAGGTGCTCGTCGCGCTCGTCACTCCGATGACGGCCGACGGCGAGGTCGATTGGCCGGCCGTAGAGAAGCACATCGACGACGTCATCACCGGCGGTGCCGACGGCATCGTCGTGACCGGCACGACCGGTGAGACCAGCACGCTGACGGATGCCGAGAAGCTCAAGCTCGTCGAGGTGGGCAAGTCCGTCTCCTCCGGCCGCGCGAAGATCATCACGGGCGGCGGTTCCAACGAGACCGCGCACGCGATCGAGCTCTACAAGGCGAGCGAGAAGGCCGGCGCGGACGGCATCATGATCGTCACGCCGTACTACAACAAGCCGACCCAGGCCGGCATCCTGACCCACTTCCGACTCGTCGCGGACGCCACCGACCTGCCGGTGATCCTCTACGACATCCCCGGTCGCACCGGCGTGCCCATCAAGTACGAGACGATCCTCCGCCTCGCCAAGCACCCGAACATCCTCGCGGTGAAGGACGCCAAGGGCGACTTCAGCGAGGTCAGCCGGGTCCTCAACCAGACGGACCTGCTCTACTTCTCCGGCGACGACGCGAACGTCCTCCCGCACCTGTCGATCGGGGCCGCCGGTCTCATCGGTGTCACGGCGAACATCACGTCGGCTCCGTACCGGGCCATCGTGGATGCCGTCAACCGGGGAGACCTCACGACGGCGACCGCCGCCCACCAGAAGCTCGAACCGCTCGTCCGTGCCGTCATGACGCACGTCCCGGGGACGGTCAGCGCCAAGTACATCCTTCACGGCCTCGGCCGCATCTCGAGTCCGCGCGTGCGCTTGCCGCTCGTAGGACCCGAAGAGTGGGAGGCCGCCCTCATCGAGGACGAGCTCGACCTCGTGAAGGACATCGAGGGCGCCGACTTCTCCAACTTCCGACCTGATCGCAATGCCGCTGCCGGCGGCGCCCTTCCGAAGGTGCATGGAACCACTCGATGACAAATACCGTCTCCGCCCCCGCCAAGCTCGCTCCCGGAACGCTCCGGGTGACCCCCGTCGGCGGACTCGGTGAGATCGGTCGCAACATGACCGTCTTCGAGTTCGACGGCAAGCTGCTGATCGTCGACTGCGGCGTGCTCTTCCCCGAGGAGCACCAGCCCGGCGTCGACCTGATCCTCCCGGACTTCGAGGCGATCCGCGGACGCCTCGACGACATCGTCGGCGTCGTCCTCACGCACGGCCACGAGGACCACATCGGTGCGGTCCCGTACCTGCTCAAGCGCAAGGGCGACATCCCCCTCATCGGTTCGCAGCTGACCCTCGCGCTCGTCGAGGCGAAGCTCAAGGAACACCGGATCAAGCCCTACACGCTGACGGTGAAGGAGGGGCAGCGCGAGCAGGTCGGACCGTTCGACCTCGAGTTCGTCGCGGTGAACCACTCCATCCCCGATGCGCTCGCCGTCGGCATCCGCACCCCTGCCGGACTCGTGCTGGCAACCGGTGACTTCAAGATGGATCAGCTGCCGCTCGACGGCCGCCTCACGGACCTCCGCGCCTTCGCGCGTCTCGGCGAAGAGGGCGTCGACATGTTCCTCGTCGACTCGACGAACGCGGACGTGCCCGGGTTCACCCCGCTCGAGCGGGCGATCGGCCCGGTGCTCGACCAGGTCATCGGCAAGGCGCCGCGTCGCGTCATCGTCGCGAGCTTCTCGAGCCACATCCACCGCGTCCAGCAGGTCATCGACGCGGCCGCCGCGCACGGTCGCCGCGTCGCGTTCCTCGGCCGCTCGATGGTCCGGAACATGACGATCGCCGAGCAGCTGGGGTATCTGCACGTGCCCGACGGTGTGCTGATCGACTACAAGAAGGCCAAGGACCTGCCCGACGACCGCATCGTCTACATGTCCACCGGGTCGCAGGGAGAGCCCATGGCGGTCCTGTCCCGCATGGCCAACCTCGACCACGCGATCGAGCCGGGGGAGGGCGACACCGTCATCCTCGCGTCGAGCCTCATCCCGGGCAACGAGAACGCGGTGTACCGCGTGATCGACGGCCTGACGAAGCTCGGCGCCAACGTCGTCCACAAGGCGAATGCGAAGGTCCACGTCTCGGGCCACGCCGCCGCGGGCGAGCTGCTCTACTGCTACAACATCCTGAAGCCGAAGAACGTGCTCCCCGTCCACGGCGAGTACCGGCACCTGATGGCGAACGCGAAGCTCGCCCAGGACAGCGGCGTCCCCGCGGCGAACACGATCATCGCCGAGAACGGCACGGTCATCGACCTCAAGGACGGCGTCGCGACGGTCGTCGGTCAGCTCGACCTGGGCTTCGTCTACGTCGACGGATCATCGGTCGGCGAGATCACGGATGCCGACCTCAAGGACCGCCGCATCCTCGGTGAGGAGGGCTTCATCTCCGTCATCGTGGTGGTGGATGCCGCGACCGGCCGCATCGTCACGGGCCCCGAGATCCACGCGCGCGGATTCGCGGAGGACGACGCCGTGTTCGATTCGGTGAAGCCGAAGATCGCCCAGGCGCTGACCGAAGCCGCCCAGTCGGGCGTCCGCGACCCGCACGCCCTGCAGCAGGTCGTCCGTCGTACGATCGGCCGCTGGGTGAACCAGTCGCTGCGTCGCCGTCCGATGATCGTCCCGATGGTGATCGAGGCCTGACCCGGGCGCTAGCATTCGGGCATGCCCGAGTCGTGGTCGCTTCGTCCTGCCACGCAGGCGGACGGCGTGTTCCTCGGCGACATGGTCGTCGAGGCCGCCAACTGGCGAGCCGGCGCCCCGCGACCGCGGCATGAGATCCTGGCCGATCCCGATCACGGTCGGTACCTCGCCGGATGGATGCGACCGGGCGACGTCGGATTCGTCGCCGTCGCCGGGGCGGAACTGATCGGCGCGGCCTGGTACCGCACCCTCCCTCGGACCGACCCCGGATTCGGCTACGTGGGGACCGGGGTGCCCGAGCTCATCATCGGGGTGAAGGCGCTCTGGCGCTCGCACGGCGTCGGTCGCACTCTGCTGCGCCGGCTGTGCGAGGCGGCTCGAGCCGAGGGCCGCGCGCGCATCTGCCTCTCCGTCGAGCGAGGTAACTTCGCGCAGGTCCTCTATCGCTCGGAGGGGTTCGCGGTGACCCGCAGCGGATTCGGGCGCGACACCATGATCAACCGCCTCTCTTGAGTCCCGACGGTCGCGGGGTCGCGTCAATCCTGGGACATGTCGGTCCCGCGGCTTACCGTGGAGAGTATGCCCAGGAGTAGCAGTCCGACCAGCAAACCCCGCGCGTCCGCGTCGGGCTCCTCGGCGCGCGCGAAGAAGGCCGATCCGGCCCCCCGCCGCAAGGCCGAACCCGCACCGCGCCACTACGTCGATGACGCCGATCGGCCGCCGATCGTCGTCCGCGCGTGGCTGGGCCTCGCGCACATCGCGGGCGGCATGTTCCGGGCGTTCGGATCCGAGTCCCTCGAGAAGGATCAGCGCCGCGACGGGTTCCCGTTCCTCCTGGTGCTCATGGCCGTCGCCGGTGCCGTCGTGGAGTGGTTCCTCATCGGTACCGAGGTCGGGACGAACATCAGCGCCTACTCGGTCGGTGCGCTCATCGGCCGCGAGGCCTTCATCTTCCCCGTCATCCTGCTGATTCTGGCCGGGTGGCTGTTCCGGCATCCGCCGTCCGTCCACGACAACGGGCGCATCGGCATCGGTGCCGGGCTTTTCATCCTGGCGGTGGCCGGTTTCTGCCACGTCGTGGCCGACCGGCCGAAGCCCAGCGAGGGTCTGATGGCGTTGAGCGCCGCGGGTGGACTGTTCGGCTGGGCGATCGGTGAGCCCCTGACGGTGCTGACCGAGGTGGGCGCCGGAATCGTCATGGGCCTGCTCGCCCTGCTGAGCGTGCTCATCCTGACCAAGACGCCGCCCAACCGCATCGGGCGTCGCCTGGGCGACCTCTACGCCTGGATGTTCGACGCCGAGCGGCCCGATCCCGACGCCGCCCCGGCGAAGGGACAGACCGGCCCGACGGTCGCGTTCGACGCTCCCGAGGACGAGAGCGATTCCCTGCCCTGGTGGCGCCGCAACAAGTCCGGCCGTGAGGAGGACGCCGACGGCGGCCTCGGAGCGGACGACCTCACGGCCCTCCTCGAGGCGAGCGGTGACGGCAGCTTCGACAACCCCGTCACGACGCCGACCCCCGAGGTCATGCCCGACGCGGTCACCGAGATCATCGCGCCCGCCGCTCCCCGCACGCCCGGCCGCAAGCGCGACGCCGTGCCCGAGGCGCCGCCGGTTCCGCCGCTGCCCGATTTCGTGGCCGCGAACCTCGACTCCGTCGATCCGGATGCCGCCGACTACCGCCTGCCCTCCGCTGACGCGCTCGCGGCGGGGACGCCCCACAAGGCGCGCTCCGAGGCCAACGACGCCATGGTCCGCGCGATCATGGGTGTCTTCGAGCAGTTCTCCATCGACGCCAAGGTGACCGGGTTCTCCCGCGGCCCGACCGTGACGCAGTACGAGATCTCGCTCGGCTCGGGGGTCAAGGTCGAGCGCATCACGGCGCTCACGAACAACATCGCCTACGCCGTCGCCTCGAACGAGGTCCGCATCCTCGCGCCGATCCCCGGCAAGAGTGCCATCGGCGTCGAGATCCCGAACACCGACCGCGAGATCGTCACCCTCGGCGACGTCCTCCGCTCGCCGAACGCGCAGCAGGCGACGCATCCCATGACGATCGGCATCGGCAAGGACGTCGGCGGCGGGTACGTCGTCGCCAACCTCGCGAAGATGCCCCACCTGCTCGTCGCCGGCTCCACCGGCTCGGGTAAGTCGAGCTTCGTGAACTCCATGATCACGAGCCTCCTGATGCGGGCGAAGCCGTCGGACGTCCGCATGGTCCTCATCGACCCGAAGCGCGTCGAGCTCACGTCGTACGCCGGGGTGCCGCACCTCATCACGCCCATCATCACGAACCCCAAGAAGGCGGCCGAGGCGCTGCAGTGGGTCGTGAAGGAGATGGACATGCGGTACGACGACCTCGCGTCGTTCGGCTTCCGCCACATCGACGACTTCAACAGGGCGGTCGTCGCCAACGAGATCCAGCTCCCCGCGGGCAGTGAGCGCGTCCTCAAGCCCTACCCGTACCTCCTCGTGGTCGTCGACGAGCTCGCGGACCTCATGATGGTCGCGCCCCGCGACGTCGAGGACTCGATCGTCCGCATCACGCAGCTCGCCCGTGCCTCCGGCATCCACCTCGTCCTGGCGACGCAGCGTCCCTCGGTCGACGTCGTCACCGGTCTCATCAAGGCGAACGTGCCCTCGCGTCTGGCCTTCGCGGTGACGAGTGTCACCGACTCGCGCGTCATCCTCGATCAGCCCGGAGCCGATCGCCTGATCGGCCAGGGCGACGGTCTCTTCCTGCCGATGGGCGCCTCGAAGGCGGTCCGCGTGCAGGGTGCCTGGGTGGCCGAGAAGGAGATCGAGAAGGTCGTGGGCCACGTCAAGAACCAGGCGCGTCCCGAGTACCGCAAGGACGTCGAAGCGGTCATCGAGAAGAAGGAGATCGACGCCGACATCGGTGACGACCTCGAGCTCCTCCTGGCGGCCGCCGAGCAGATCATCACGACCCAGTTCGGCTCGACCTCGATGCTGCAGCGCAAGCTCCGCGTCGGCTTCGCGAAGGCCGGACGCCTCATGGACCTCCTCGAGGCGCGCGAGATCGTCGGCCCTTCCGAGGGATCGAAGGCCCGCGACGTCCTCGTGACGCCCGACGAGCTCCCTGCCGTCCTCGCGCGCCTGCGCGGCGAGGAGCCGCCGGAGGATGCCGCGCCCGCCGCCGCCCCTGCGGCTGCGGCCGTCGCGACCGACCCTTACGGGCCGGACGCGGTGACGGAGCAGTTCGAGGGTTACGAGGTCGTCGAGTCCGAGGGCGATGAGGATGCCTGGGGTCTCACCGGCCGCGACTGACGTCGGCTGCGGGGCTCGGTAGGCTCAAGACGTGACGATTCCGAGGCAGCTGCCCAACGCCATCACGATCGTGCGCATCCTGTGCGCACCCGTGTTCGTCTGGCTTCTGCTCGCCGACGGCGGATCGGACGGCGCGCTCCGTTGGTGGGCGGGCGTCCTGTTCATCGTCGCGATCGCGACCGACGGGATCGACGGCTACCTCGCGCGTCGATATGAGATCGTCACGGATCTGGGCAAGCTACTCGACCCCATCGCCGACAAGGTGCTCACCGGCGCCGCGTTCGTGGTCCTCTCGATCCTCGGTGAACTCCCGCCGTGGGTGGTCGTGCTGGTGCTGGTGCGCGAACTGGGCATCACCGTCCATCGCCTCGTGGTCGCGACGGACCACGTCGTGGCGGCTGCGTGGATGGGCAAGCTCAAGACCGTCGCCCAGGCCGTCGCCCTCTCCCTCGCCCTCCTGCCCTTGTGGACGGTCGTGGGGGAGTGGATCCACGTCGTCAATACGGTGACGATGACGATCGCCGTCCTGCTGACCGTTGCGAGTGGTCTCGACTACGTCGTCACGGCCATCCGTTCCCGCACGTCGCGCCGAGCATGATGCGCCGCACCGTCAGCGAACTGCCCGAGGAGCTCGAGGAGACCGCGGTGTCCCGCGGTCCTCGATCGGACTCGGAGCGACTGGTCGAACGGCTCGGGGAACTGGGCTGGACGCTGGGCGTCGCCGAGTCGCTGACCGGGGGTCTGGTCGCGGCATCCGTCGTGTCCGTCCCGGGGGCGTCCTCGGTGTTCCGCGGCGCGATCGTCGCGTACGCCACGGATCTGAAGGAGCGGCTGCTCGGCGTGGACGGGACCCTCCTCGAGGCGCACGGTCCGGTCCACCCCCGTGTCGCCCGTCAGATGGCGGACGGCATCCGTCGTGTCGTCGGCGAGGGGGAGCCGGCCGACGTGGGGATCGCCACGACCGGGATCGCCGGACCGGTCTCCTCGGACGGCCAGCCCGTCGGCACGGTCCACATCGCCGTCTCGACCCCGCTCGGTTCGCGGGTCGAGTCCCTCGCGCTCGAGGGCGATCGGGACGAGATCCGGACGGCCGCAGCGGCCCGTGCGATCGCCCTCGCGGTGGAAGCGCTCTGAGCCGGGAATAGGCCTTGTTCCGAGCGCGTTACGACTCGGTGATTCCCACTCATTCCCCAGCACGCGGGGTCTAGGGTGACATCCAACGTGTTGTACCGTGGTTCCCCCGCAAGGGATTCGGTGGATCGCAGCTGAGGGAGGGCCCACGCATGATCCTGGTTCGTCAAGAGATCGGTGACGTCCTCCGCGACTTCCGGCTGCAGAAGGGTCACACCCTCCGACAGGTCTCCGGCAAGGCGAGCGTCGCACTCGGGTACCTCAGCGAGGTCGAGCGCGGTCAGAAGGAAGCCTCGAGCGAGATCCTCGCCGCCGTGGCCGAGGCCCTCGACGTCCCGATCTCCGCGATCATGCGCGAGGTCGGCGAGCGGATCTCGGTGCTCGAGGGACTGCATTCCCTCTCCGACGTCGTTCCCGACGACCTCGCCTCCCTGGGCGACGAGGTCCCGGCCCCCGAGCTGTCGCTGCGCTGACCGCTCGATGCGTCACAGCGAATTCGATCGCGCCGTCGCCGACGAGTTCGGATCGGGAGGCGCGTCCCTCGTCTCGGACCTGGTGCTGACCGGCGTCGACAATCGGACTGCCCGCGAGGCCTTGGCCGCAGGTGTCGCTCCGCGTGATGTCTGGTATGCCCTGTGCGCCGAGACGGACGTCCCCGTGGACCGCCGTTACGGCGCCGGAAGGCTCGATCCACGCCGGTGAGTCGGCGTGTCGTATCGAAGATGCGTTCGATGCCGGCGTAGTCTCCTGCACAACGGGTGTCGTAGAGACGTCGTTCACGTAAGGGCCGGATCCGGCAGCGATGTCGGAGCCCCCTCCTAACGTGAATGTCGTCAGATGACACCCACGCCCTGTCGCAGCATCCGATCCGTCGGTGAGGAGCGCGACAGCCTACGGGCGACGGAACCGCGAGTATCAAGGAGTACGACATGCCCTCACCTGCAGACCGCGAGAAGGCCCTCGAATCGGCCCTCGCCCAGATCGACCGCCAGTTCGGCAAGGGGTCGATCATGCGACTCGGAAGCGACGAGCGCGCGCCGGTCGAGGTCATCCCGACCGGATCGATCGCCCTCGACGTCGCCCTGGGTATAGGCGGAATCCCTCGCGGCCGCGTCGTCGAGATCTACGGTCCCGAGTCCTCGGGTAAGACGACCCTCACGCTCCACGCCATCGCGAACACGCAGCGGGCCGGCGGTATCGCCGCCTTCATCGACGCCGAGCACGCGCTGGATCCCGGCTACGCCGAGAAGCTGGGCGTCGACATCGATGCTCTCCTCGTCTCGCAGCCCGACACCGGTGAGCAGGCGCTCGAGATCGCCGACATGCTGATCCGCTCCGGTGCCATCGACCTGGTCGTCATCGACTCCGTCGCCGCTCTCGTCCCCGAGGCCGAGATCAAGGGTGAGATGGGTGACTCCCATGTCGGTCTCCAGGCCCGCCTGATGTCCCAGGCGCTCCGCAAGATCACCGGTGGCCTGAACCAGACGAAGACTACGGCGATCTTCATCAACCAGCTCCGCGAGAAGATCGGCGTGTTCTTCGGGTCGCCCGAGACCACCGCGGGTGGTAAGGCGCTCAAGTTCTACGCCTCGGTGCGACTGGACATCCGCCGTATCGAGACCCTGAAGGACGGGTCCGAGGCGGTCGGTAACCGCACCCGCGTGAAGGTCGTCAAGAACAAGATGGCGCCGCCCTTCAAGCAGGCCGAGTTCGACATCCTCTACGGCGTCGGGATCTCGCGAGAGGGAAGCCTCATCGACTTCGGTGTCGAGCACGGCATCGTGAAGAAGTCGGGTGCCTGGTACACGTACGAGGGTGAGCAGCTCGGCCAGGGCAAAGAGAACTCGCGCAACTTCCTGCTGAAGAACACCGACGTGGCTGCCGAGATCGAGAACAAGATCAAGCAGAAGCTCGGCATCGGCCAGCCGAAGGCCGTCGCCGAGGATGCCGCGGTGTCGGACGAGCTGACGGCTCGCCGCCCGGCCTGATCATGACGGATTCGAACGGGGGCGAGCGGGACTCGCTCGCCCCCGTCATCCCGCTCTTCGGACGCCGGACGGAGGCCCCGGCCGACGCGGGCGATGTCACCGGAAACGGCGATGATCCGCAGCCGTGGCATGCGACGTGGATCGCCGAGCGTGCGGCATCCGAGAGGTCCGCGGCCCGTGCCGCGCACCCGGCGACGGGCACCGTGCCCGTCGTGGCTCCGGCGGGTGAGGATGCGCCCGCAGCCGTGGCTGAGCGGATCCTGCTGCGCAAGCTCCGGACGCGATCCCTCTCACTTCGCGAGGCGCGGTCGGTGCTCCGCGAACACGATCTCGACGAGGCCGAGCTCGAGGGCATCGTCGATCGGTTCGTCTCGCTCGGGTACCTCGACGACGCCGCCCTCGCCGAGCAGCTGATCGACAAAGCGACGTCCCGCAAGGCGCAGGGTCGCATGGCGATCGCCCAGGGCCTGTCGCAGCGCGGCATCCCTCGCGACGTGATCGACGAGGCGCTCGATCAACTTCCCGACGATGAGGCCGAGAGGGCTCTCGAGTTCGCACGGTCCAAGGCGCGGGGGCTCGAAGGGCTCGATCGCGATATGGCCCTCCGGCGCCTCGCCGGTCAGTTGGCCCGGCGCGGGTACGGCTCCGTCGCCCTGTCGGTGGCGCGTCGTGCGCTCGACGAGGCGAGCGCACCCCCGCGGCATGGGGTTCGCTTCGAACCGTGACCACGGTTGCGTCCATCTGACAGACTCGCCTTACCCGCGCCCGGCGCGGCCGGAGGAGTGTGCGCATGGCGATCGAGGTCGACGGTCTCGTGAAGTCCTACAAGACCGTCACCGCAGTCGACGGGGTCTCCTTCGCGGTGCCGGACGGCCAGCTGTTCGCCTTCCTGGGAGCGAACGGTGCCGGGAAGTCCACGACGATCGGATGCCTCACGACGCTGCTCCGAGCGGACGCCGGGACGGTCCGCGTCGCGGGGTACGACGTGTCGGCAGAGAGCGAACGGGTGCGGTCGCGGATCGGCGTCGTGTTCCAGCGGTCACTGCTCGATGACGGTCTGACCGTCCGCGAAAACCTCGCCCTGCGAGCCACGCTCTCCCACATCGACCGTCGGCGCTTCGCTGCCAGACTCGACGAACTCTCGCTCCTCGTCGAACTCGACGAGTTCCTCGACCGTCCCTACGGCCGGCTGTCGGGCGGACAGCGTCGCCGCGCGGACATCGCCCGTGCGCTCATGCACGAGCCGTCGATCCTCTTCCTCGACGAGCCGACCGCGGGCTTGGACCCCGCGAGTCGTGTGGCGGTGTGGGCGGCGATCGATCGGCTCCGCTCCGAGCGGGGTCTCACCGTCTTCCTGACGACCCACTACATGGCCGAGACCGAAGAGGCGGATCAGGTCACCATCATCGACGCGGGCCGCGTCGTCGCGAGCGGGACGCCCACAGAACTACGCGCACGCCACAGTCGCAGCGTGCTCACCGTCACCACACGAGATCCGGACACGCTGTCCGCCCTCGCCACCCGAGGCGGACTGACCGCGACTCGCGACGGCGACATCCTCACGATCGAGGTGCCCGACGCGCGGGCGGCACGGACCTTGCTGGCGCAGCACGACGAGGACGTTCTGGACTTCGAGTTCCGGCACGGTCGGATGGACGACGTCTTCCTCGCCCTCACCGGCCGCGGTGAGCTGGTCGTGGACGCCGTATGAGCATCATCGCGGCCGTCGTGCGCCGCAATCTGACCCTGTTCTTCCGCGATCGGATGAACGTCTTCTTCTCGTTGCTGAGCGGGCTCATCCTCTTCTTCCTCTACACGCTCTTCCTCTCCCGGCTGCAGGTCGATGGTCTCGAGCGCACCCTCCCGCGCGCATCGCGCGCCGACATCGAGGCCTTCGTCGACAGTTGGATGCTGTCGGGCATCGTCCTGCTCACGACCGTCACCTCGGGGATCGGAGCGATCTCCGTGTTCGTGGACGATCGCGCCTCGGGCCGGTTCGCCGACTTCCTCGTCGCCCCCATCCGGCGATCGCAGCTGGTGCTCGGCTACCTGCTGTCCTCGGTGTCCGTCGCGGTCGTCATGTCGGGCATCATCCTCATCCTCACCGTGCTCGAACTCGGACTCGTCCGCGGCGCGTGGCTCGGTCCTCTCGAAATCCTGCGGGCGATCGGTGCGATGGTGCTCTGCTGCGTCGCCTTCACCTCCCTCGGAGCCTTCGGGGCCTCCTTCCTGAAGACGACCGGTGCCTACTCCGCGTTCTCGACGGTCGTGGGTACCGTCCTCGGATTCGTCGCGGGTTCCTACATCCCGGTCGGGTCTCTCCCCGATGGCGTCGCGTCGACCATCAACGCCCTCCCGTTCGCCCAAGGAGCCATGCTCCTGCGCCTGCCGTTCACCGACGAGACGATCGCCGCTCTCGCCGGCGGGGACGCCGGCGCCATCAGGGACCTCAAGGAGATCTACGGGATCGATCTCTTCGTCGGCTCGAGCGTCGTCCCCGTGTGGCTCGCCGTCACCGTTCTCGTCGCCGTCGCCGTCACCTTCAGCGCCATCTCTGCGGCCCGCATCCGCTCCCTCCTGCGCTGACACCGCCCGGGGCGTCCCGAGGCGACGCGGCTCGTAGAATGGCCTGATCATGACCAGCCCTTCCGCTGCCCCCACTCTCATCGCCCCGTCGGACGCAGCCGTCACCGCCGACGGCCGCTCCCGCACCTACGAGGTGCGGACCTTCGGGTGTCAGATGAACGTCCACGACTCCGAGCGTCTGTCCGGTTCCCTCGAGTCGGCCGGCTACGTCCGTGCTGACGCGGGAGTCGAGGCCGATGTCGTCGTCATCAACACGTGCGCCGTCCGCGACAACGCCGCGGGCAAGCTCTACGGCACCCTCGGGCACCTGAAGAGCCGCAAGGACAAGCACGACGGCATGCAGATCGCCGTCGGCGGCTGCCTGGCCCAGATGGACAAGGACGCCGTCCAGCAGAAGGCACCCTGGGTCGACGTCGTCTTCGGCACCCACAACATGGGCTCGCTCCCGAGCCTCCTCGAGCGGGCGCGGCACAACGGCGAGGCGGAGCTCGAGATCCTCGAGTCTCTCGAGGTGTTCCCGTCGACGCTCCCCACCAAGCGCGACTCGGCGCACAGCGGCTGGGTCTCGATCTCCGTCGGGTGCAACAACACCTGCACGTTCTGCATCGTCCCCAGCCTGCGCGGCAAGGAGAAGGATCGCCGCCCGGGTGACATCCTGAACGAGATCCGTCTGCTCGTCGACGACGGCGCGATCGAGGTCACCCTCCTCGGCCAGAACGTCAACAGCTACGGCGTCGAGTTCGGCGACCGCCAGGCGTTCAGCAAGCTCCTGCGCGCGGCGGGCGAGATCCCGGGCCTCGAGCGCGTGCGCTTCACGAGCCCGCACCCCGCTGCGTTCACCGACGACGTCATCGACGCGATGGCGGAGACCCCTGCCGTCATGCCGCAGCTGCACATGCCGCTGCAGTCCGGGTCGGACCGCATCCTCAAGGCGATGCGGCGGTCGTACCGCAGCGAACGGTTCCTCGGCATCCTCGACCGCGTGCGCGAGAAGATGCCCCACGCGGCGATCTCGACCGACATCATCGTGGGCTTCCCGGGCGAGACCGACGAGGACTTCGAGGACACCATGCGCGTCGTCGAGCAGGCGCGATTCGCGGGGGCCTTCACCTTCCAGTACTCGATCCGCGAGGGGACACCCGCTGCGACGATGCCCGATCAGGTCCCCAAGGAGGTCGTCCAGGAGCGGTACAACCGCCTCGTCGCCCTGCAGGAGCGCATTTCCCTCGAGGAGAACCAGGCCCAGCTCGGGCGCACCGTCGAGGTTCTCGTCTCGACGGGTGAGGGGAAGAAGGATGCCGCGACCCGCCGCCTGACCGGCCGCGCCGAGGACAACCGCCTCGTCCACTTCGAGGTGCCCGAGGGTTCCCCGACGCCGCGTCCCGGCGACGTGGTCACGACGGTCGTCACGCACGCCGCGCCGTTCCACCTCCTCGCCGACAGCCCGGACGGCGCGCCGCTGCGCATCCGCCGCACGCGCGCCGGGGACGCGTGGGATCGTGCGCAGGCCGACTCCTGCGGTGTCCCGGCCCCGACCGGTGACGCCGGTCCGCGCGCCGTGTCGCTCGGCCTGCCGATGATCCGCACCGCGACGCCCGGACTCTGACCTCGTGGGCGCGGAGCGCCTGTGGGCGATCGTCGGAGCGACCGGGACGGGTAAGACGTCGCTGTCGCTGGACCTCGCCGAGGAGTTGATCCGTCGCGGCCGCGCGGCGGAGATCGTGAACGCCGATGCCATGCAGCTCTACCGCGGCATGGACATCGGGACCGCGAAGATCCCCCTGGCAGAGCGGCGCGGCATCCCGCATCATCTGTTCGACGAGTTCGATGTGACCGAGGACGTCGCTGTCGCCGTCTACCAGGAGAGGGCGCGCGCGACGATCCGCGGCATCCTCGATCGCGGGGCCGACGCGATCCTTGTCGGGGGCTCAGGGCTCTACGTGTCGAGCGTGGTCTTCGACTTCCGCTTCCCGCCCCGCGATCCGGCGCTGCGCGCCCGGCTCGAGGCGGATCTCGACGAGCTCGGAGCCGCGGCGCTGATCGAGCGGATCCGCGACCTCGATCCGGGAGCAGCAGATCGCCTCGATCCGCGCAACAGCCGGCGTGTCGTCCGGGCCCTCGAGGTGCTCCTCCAGGGGGCGGACACCCACGGCGCTGCGCTCCCTGAGGCGCCCGTGCTGTGGCATCCCGCCACCGAACTCGTCGGTGTCCACCTGGACCGTGCAGAGCTGGTCGAGCGCCTCGATGAGCGGGTCCGGGGGATGTGGCGGGACGGTCTGCTCGCCGAGGTCGAGGGCCTCCGGGCCCGGGGTCTCGAGTCCGGTGCGACCGCGCCTCGCGCCATCGGTTACGCGCAGGCACTCGCGCAGCTCGGTGGCCGGATGGACGAAGAAGAGGCCGTCGCCGAGACCCAGGCGCTCACGCGCCGGTACGCGCGGCGTCAGGTCTCGTGGTTCAAGAGGTACCCCGGCCTTCGGTGGGTGGATGCCGGGACTCCCAGCATCCGCCTCCTCGAATCCTTGACAAGCTAAAGCTAATAGCCGTAGCCTGCTCGTATCGAGCACGATGCGAAGGAGACGCCGATGGTCGAGAAGATCCAGGTCCAAGGTGGGGAGATCGCGTTCGACGTGGTCGGGGACGGTCCACTTGTGGTTCTGGCACACGGGATGGGCGACTCCCGGCGCTCCTATCGCTTCGTCGTGCCGGCCCTCGTCGAGGCTGGGTTCCGCGTGGCGAACGTCGACATCCGCGGATGCGGCGAGTCGAGTGCCACGTGGGCGAGCTACAGCCGCGGCGACATAGCCGGTGATCTGCTCGCCGTCATCCGTCATCTCGGCGGTCCCGCGGTCATCGTCGGCCAGTCGATCAGCGGAGGTGCTGCGACGGTCGCGGCAGCGCGCGCCCCGCACGACGTCGTCGGGGTCGTCGAGCTCGCGCCGTTCACCCGCGCGCAGCGGTTCGACCCGGCCGGCCTGATCCGGCACGCCCGTCATCGGAAGGGCATGACCCGCCTGGCGACGATGATGCTCCGTGGGAGTGTGCCCGCGTGGCTCCGCTACCTCGACCTCGCCATTCCGCAGAAGCCCGCCGACTGGGCGCAGGAGCAGGCCGGCATCGCCCGTCACCTCGCGGATCCTGCGCGCATGGCCGCGCTCCGGGCGATGGGGCAGACGAGTCCCGCGGATGCGGGGGAGCAGCTCCCGCACGTGACCGTGCCGGTCCTCGTGGTGATGGGCACGGCCGACCCGGACTGGGCGGACCCTCGATCCGAAGGAGAAGGGGTCATCGCCGCGCTCCGGCCCGGCATCGGCCGGCTGGCGGTCATCGAGGGTGCCGGACACTACCCGCACGTCGAACGGCCGGGGGAGGTCGTCGACCTCGCCGTCCCGTTCCTGCGATCGGCTTTCTCGATCGAGGCGGGGGCGGCGGATGCCTAGGGCCGGCCTCGACGTCGACGCCGTGACGCGTGCCGCAGCCGACCTCGTCGACGAGCAGGGGCTCGCCGCCCTGACGATGACGGCGCTGGCGGAGCGGGTTGGCGTCCGTCCGCCGTCGCTCTACAAGCATGTGCCGGGCGGGCTCGTCGAGCTCACCCATCGGGTGGCGACCCTGGCGGCGCAGGACCTCGCGGGGGTGTTTCGCGCGACGCTGTCGGAACACCGCGGCACCGCCCTCACCGACGTCGCTGTCGCCTTCCGGCGCTATGCACAGGCGCACCCGGGCCGGTATGCCGCGACCGCCGCCGCGGAGCCGTCCGGTGATGACGACCCGCTCGCGCTCGCGCTGCGCGACGGTCTCGACGCCCTCGGCGGAGTGTTCGACAGCTACGGACTGCCGAGACAGGAGCACGTCCACGCCATCCGCATGCTCCGGAGCGTGCTCCACGGGTTCGCTGTCCTGGATGCCGCGCACGGCTTCCGGATGGACATCGATGTCGAGGACAGCGTCGCGTGGTCACTCGATCTCATGGATGCGGGACTCCGCGCGGCGGGGTCGACTCCGCCGCGCTGACCGGCGAAGCGGCATCCACCCGCACCTAGACTGGGCGGGTGTCGACGATCGCATTCACGAAGGGCCACGGGACGGGCAACGACTTCGTCGTCGTCGCCGACCCCGACGGGTCGCTGCACCTGACCGGCGAGCAGATCGCCGCGCTGACCGACCGACGCTTCGGGATCGGAGCCGACGGGCTGTTGCGGGTCGTCCGTTCAGCCGCCATCGATGCAGGCTCTGAGACTCCCGACGCCGAGTGGTTCATGGACTACCGCAACGCCGACGGCTCGATCGCCGAGATGTGCGGCAACGGTGTCCGCGTCTTCGTGAAGTACCTCCTGAGTGCGGGCTACGTGACGCTCGGCGCCGGCGAGACCCTGCGCATCGGAACACGCGCCGGAACCAAGACCGTCACGCTCGCCGACAACGGATTCGAAGTCGACCTCGGCCTGTGGCGTCCGACCTCCGACGAGGTCCTCGTGCGGGCGCACGGTCTTAAGATCGCGCGCCCGGGTCTCGGCATCGACGTCGGGAACCCCCACGTCGTCGTCGCCCTCTCGAGCATCGCCGAACTCGACGGGCTCGACCTGACGGTCCAGCCGATCCTGGACCCCGTCCCGGCAGCCGGCGCGAACGTCGAGTTCGTCGTCCCCGAAGAACCCCTCATCACCGACGGCGTCGGCGCGATCCGGATGCGCGTGTTCGAGCGGGGCGTCGGAGAGACGCTCTCGTGCGGGACCGGGGTCGCGGCATCCGCTCTGGCCGTGCGTCACTGGGCGGGCGCCGGTGCCCCGGACCAGTGGACGGTAGACGTCCCCGGCGGCCGTCTCGGGGTGCGCGTCGTGCGGACGGCTGCCGGTGAGCGCGTCCTGCTCTCCGGTCCCGCGTCGCTTGTCTTCTCGGGCGAGATCACGCTCGCCTGACGTCGCTCAGGGGAGGGTGATCGTCCCCGTCGCGGGCGTGCCGTGCCGGCGGACCTTCAGCACCCGGAATCCTCGCCCGGTCGCGGCACGGGTGACCGAATAGCCCCTGTCGAGGGATGCCGCGAGCCACCGCTGCAGCGAATCGGAACCGAGATTGCGCTGCACGACGAGCCAGGCGTCGCTGCGCTCGGCGAGCCGGGGAATCCACGTCTCGAGCAGTCCGTGCAGGACATCCTTGCCGACACGGATCGGCGGGTTGGACCGGATGGTGCGGAAGGCGACGTCGCTCGGAACATCTTCGGGCAGCACGGCGTTGACGTTATCGAGGCCGAGTTCCGCAGCGTTGCGGCGGACGAGGTCCAAGGCTCGCTCGTTGACGTCGACGGCCCACACCGTCGCGTGAGGCGCGTCGATGGCGAGCGACAGCGCGATGGGACCCCAGCCGCATCCGAGATCGAGAAGATGACCGCCCGCCGGGGGCGGAGGCGTGTTCGCCAGGAGCACCGCCGTCCCGCCGTCCACATGGTCGGGACTGAAGACCCCGCCCGCTGTCGTCACCTCGACGTCGCGACCGGCGAGGGACACACGGATGCGGCGGAGGTTCTCGGAGCTGGACGGGGACGCGCTGAAGTAATGGTCGCTCCCCATGCGACGAGCGTAGCGGAGGCGGTGGAAGCCGCGGGAAGCTAGAGTTCACGGATGGCCGCGAGGCCGCGAAAGGATCACATGACCGACACCACCACCCCTGCCGCGACGGACGAGCCGGTGGACCCGGTAGACCGCGTGCTGGCGCGAGCGGAGTCGCGTTCGGGGGTGCGCGTGTTCGGCGCCGCACAGGCGCTGCAGGACGAGAGCACCGTTGCCTACGGCGACACGGACGGCGACCAGTGGGACCGCGAGGAGCGCGCCGCGCTCCGCCGCGTCCCGGGGCTGTCCACCGAACTCGAGGACGTCACCGAGGTCGAGTACCGCCAGCTGCGGCTGGAGAACGTCGTGCTCGTGGGCGTCTACCCCCAGGGGTCGACGGAGGATGCCGAGAACTCGTTGCGCGAGCTCGCCGCACTCGCCGAGACAGCCGGGGCCGTCGTCCTCGACGGCGTGCTGCAGCGTCGTCCGCATCCCGATCCCGCGACGTACATCGGCCGCGGTAAGGCGGCGGAACTCCGCGACCTGGTCGTCGCCGTCGGTGCCGACACGGTCATCGCCGACACCGAGCTCGCGCCCAGCCAGCGACGCGCCCTCGAGGACGTCGTCAAGGTCAAGGTCATCGACCGGACCACCGTCATCCTCGACATCTTCAGCCAGCACGCGAAGAGCCGAGAGGGCAAGGCGCAGGTCGAACTCGCCCAGCTCGAATACCTCCTTCCGCGCCTGCGCGGCTGGGGTGACTCGATGAGCCGACAGGCCGGTGGCCAGGTCGGCGCCGGCGGCGCCGGTATGGGCTCGCGCGGTCCGGGTGAGACGAAGATCGAGCTCGACCGCCGACGCATCCGCACGCGCATGGCGATGCTGCGCCGTCAGATCCGCGACTTCAAGCCGGCCCGTGAGGCCAAGCGTGCCGAGCGCAAGCGCAACACGATCCCGTCGGTCGCGATCGCCGGGTACACGAACGCCGGCAAGTCGAGTCTGCTCAACAAGCTGACGAGCGCGGGCGTCCTCGTCGAGAACGCGCTGTTCGCGACCCTGGACGCGACCGTCCGTCGCGCGCAGGCGGCCGACGGTCGGGTCTACACGCTCACCGACACCGTCGGGTTCGTCCGCAACCTCCCGCACCAGCTGGTCGAGGCGTTCCGCTCGACGCTCGAGGAGGTCGGCGACGCGGACGTCATCGTGCACGTCGTCGACGGGTCGCACCCCGACCCGGCCGCACAGCTCGCGACCGTCCGCGACGTCATGGGCGATGTGGGGGCGCGCTCGACGAACGAGATCGTCGTCTTCAACAAGGCCGACCTGATCGACCCCGACACGCGCCTCGTGCTGCGCGGCCTCGAGCCGAAGGCGCACTTCGTCTCGTCGCGCACCGGCGAAGGCATCGTCGAGCTGCGCGCGACGATCGAGGACGCTCTGCCGTTGCCGGCCGTCGAGGTCCACGCGCTCGTCCCGTACGACCGCGGCGATCTCGTCAGCGCCGTCCACGAGTCCGGTCATATCCTGTCGACCCGTCATGAGGAGGGCGGCACCGCCGTCCACGCCCACGTGTCGGAGCGGCTGGCGGCCGAGCTCGCGCCGTACGCGCGCTGACCGATCGGCTCGGACTCAGCTGAGCGCGATCGCGGGGACCCCGGGGGTCTCGAAGCCGAACACCTGACCGAGGAAGGCCAGCTCGGATTCGAGCGCGTGCACGACGGTCTCCGCTCGTCGGAACCCGTGCCCCTCGCCGTCGTACAGGACGTAGGCGTACGGCACGCCGCGTCCGGCCAGGGCGTCGCGGATGGCCTCCGCCTGCGTCGGCGGCACGACCGCGTCGTCCGATCCCTGCAGGAGCAGGACCGGCACGCGGAAGCCCTCCGTGTGGCTGAGCGGTGAGCGCTCGAGGTACAACGCCTCCGCCGCGGGGAGCGGCCCGATGAGACCGTCGAGGTAGCGGGCCTCGAAGTCGTGGGTGTCGGTGGCGAGCAGGCGCGCGTCTCCGACGCCGTAGCGGGAGATCCCCGCGGCGAAGACGTCGGTGCCGACGAGGGCCGCGAGCACGGTCCAGCCGCCGGCCGAGCTCCCCGCGATCGCCAGGCGCGCGGCATCCGCTCGTCCCTCCGCGGCGAGACCGGATGCCGCGGCTGCGACATCGTCGCGATCGACGACGCCCCATTGCCCGCGGAGCCGATCGCGATAGGCCCGCCCGTAGCCGGTCGAGCCGCCGTAGTTCACCTCGACGACGCCGATGCCCCGGCTCGTGAAGAAGGTGATCCGGCTGTCGGCCACACCTCCGACGTGGGCCGTCGGGCCGCCGTGCACGAGGGCGATGTACGGCGGAAGTTCGCCCTCGGGCGCCGTGTGGTGCGGGTTGGTGGGCGGGTGATCGAACGCGTGGACGTCGCCGTGGCGGCTGTGCACCGTGAAGGGGCGCGCCGGGGGGATCCACTCGTCGCCGAGGTCGGAGCGCGAGCCCACGACGAGCGTCACGTCGCCGTGTTCGTCGAGCTGCCAGATGCCGGTGACCCCGGGCGCCATCCCCGACACCAGCACGCGGGATCCGAGGGCATCCTCGACGACCGCGCGCGATCGGACGGGGATGCCGGTCGCGCGGGCGGTCCCCTCCGCGTCGATGCGCACCACCTCGTCGGCGCCGTGCGTCCGGACCGCGACGATCCCGCCGTCCGGCAGGAGTGCGTACCACCGGACGCCGAGCACCCACAGCCCGCCTCCGGTGTCGGCGTCCGCGGGGGCGATCGGGTCCGGCGGAAGATCGGATGCCACGTCCCGCCGCCACAGGTTCCACCGACCGGCGTTCGGCCCGGCCGAGGGGTCGTCGAGCCAGACGAGCCGGCCGGAGGCATCCCACTCCGGCTGAAGTGCCGCTGTCTCGCCGGACGTGATCGGGCGCCAGGTCGTCACGGTGCCGTCGGCGAGGTCTCCGACCCGGATCTGCGTGCGGTCCCAGGGCATGTCCGGGTGGTCCCACGCCACCCAGGCGAGGTGCCTGCCGTCGTGCGACAGCGCCGGTTGCGCGAGGAAGTCGCTTCCCCCGACGATCTCGCGCGCCTCGCCGCCGCCCTGGGGGATGGACACGATCGATCGCCGTGGCACGGGGCTGCCGTCGTGCACTTCCCGGATCGCGAGCAGCACCCCGTGCTCCCACCGCAGGCCGCCGTGACGGGCCTGCGGGTCGTCGGGGGTGAGCGGCGTCGGCTCCTCTCCTCTGCGGAGCGACCAGACGCGCTGATCGGACTTCTCGACGAAGTAGAGCCGGCCGTCCTCATCGGTCGTCCACGACCCGCCGCCGTACTCGTGCACGCGGGAGCGCGCGCTCCACGGGGCGGGGAGGAGATCCTCGACCTCGCCGTCGACCGAGCGCCGGATCGACGAGCGACCGCCCTGATCGGGCAGCGACTCTCCCCACCAGACCTCGTCGGCCACGAAACGTGCACCGTCGTAACGCGGCGCCGCGGCGGAGGCGTCCGCAGCGGACAGGGGCGAGATCCACGAACCGTAAGGAGCGACCGTCGTCATGCCCTCACGCTACGCGGTGGCGCCCACCCGGATCACACGGCTCGAAGGACAGCGACGACCTTCCCGAGGACGACCGCGTCGTCGCCGAGGATCGGCTCGAACGCGGAGTTGCGGGGGAGGAGCCAGGTGTGTCCGTCGCGCTGGCGGAACGTCTTGACGGTGGCTTCGCCGTCGAGCATCGCCGCGACGATCTCACCATTGGACGCATCCGCCTGCGAGCGCACGACGACCCAGTCGCCATCGCAGATGGCGGCGTCGATCATCGAGTCCCCCGACACCCTCAGCATGAACAGGTCGCCCTTGCCGACGAGCTGACGGGGAAGGGGGAAGATCTCCTCGACCTGCTGCTCGGCGGTGATCGGTACCCCCGCGGCAATGCGTCCGACCAGGGGGACCATGGCGGCGTCGCCCACGGCGGGCGCGGCATCGGCCGGGTTCTCCCCGGCGGCGCCCGGGAGGTCGATGAGGACCTCCATAGCCCGGGTCTTGCCGGGATCGCGACGGAGGTACCCGCTCAGCTCGAGCTGATTGAGCTGATGGGTGACGCTCGAGAGCGACTTCAAGCCGACCGCATCCCCGATCTCACGCATGCTCGGCGGATACCCGTAGCGAGCGATCGACCGCTGGATCACCTCGAGGATCGCGAGCTGCTTGTCGCTCAGGCTCTTGCGCCGGCGGGTCTGCGGCTTGTCGCTCATGTCGTTCCTTTCACGGCCCTGCGTCCCCGCCGGCTTCCCGGGCGTCGGACGTCGAGCCGGGGGCACTCGCCTTCGAATGTCGGAGGTTGGTGATGGGCTCTGTTCATCGAAACCGTATCCGGTGTCGATGGGATCGTCCCGTAGCCGACCGCGTGTCGTCTTCGATCGATCTGCGGATAACCGCTCTCTTGACAGTGTACGAACATCGAAGATAGATTCGGAAGAGAACTTCGCACCCGCCCGTCCCGGCCGATGGGCGGGGGCGAAGATCTCATCTGACCGGGGTTGCCCCGAGGAGGACACCATGAACTCGATCACCACCATCACGCCCGCCCGTCCGGTTGCTGTCCGCACCCGTCTGCGTCTCACGACGCGTGGGCGCCGCGTCCTCATGACCGTTGCGACTCTGCCTGCCGTCGTCGCCCTGGGTGTCGGCATCCTTTCGGGTGGCGGCGCACTCGCCAGTGGCGATGCGGGCACGCCCGCGGGTTCTTTCAGCACCGTGACCGTTCTGCCCGGCGACTCGCTGTGGACCATCGCCCAGGACATCGCACCCGACAGCGACCCGCGTGACGTCATCGACGAGATCGTCCGCCTCAACGCCCTCCCGTCCACCGCCGTCGACGCCGGCGAGTCCCTCGCGATCCCCGCCTCCTACAGTGCTCAGGCGGCCGAATAAGGCGTCGTGACGCCCTACGATGGCGGGGTGAGTGCGAGTCTCGACGACCTACCCCTCCGTGACGACCTGCGCGGTCAGATCCCGTATGGGGCCCCGCAGGCCTCCCTCCCGGTGACGTTGAACGTCAACGAGAACACCCACCCTGTTCCCGAAGACGTCGCGGACGACATCCTGGATGCTGTCGCTCAGGCGCTCCGCGACATCAACCGGTACCCCGACCGCGAGTTCACGGTGCTGCGAGAGGGGTTCGCCGACTACCTCGGCCACGGTCTCGAACCGGAGCAGATCTGGGCGGCGAACGGTTCGAACGAAGTCCTCCACCACCTGCTGCAGGCGTTCGCCGGCCCGGGGCGGACGGCGTTCGGGTTCTCGCCGACGTACTCGATGTATCCGCTGCTGACGGGGGCGACGGGCGCCACGTACGTCAGCGGCTCCCGCGGCGAGGACTTCACGCTCACCGCGGCCGACGCCGCCGAGCAGGTCGAGCGTGCACAGCCCGATGTCGTGTTCCTCTGCTCGCCGAACAACCCGACGGGCACGCCCCTCTCCCTCGATGTCATCGAGGCGGTCTACGACGCGTCCCAGGGCATCGTGATCGTCGACGAGGCATACCAGGAGTTCGCGCCGCACGACGAGCCCTCGGCGCTGACCCTTCTCCACGGGCGCGAGCGTCTCGTCGTCTCCCGGACGATGAGCAAGGCCTTCGCCTTCGCCGGTGCGCGGGTGGGGTACCTCGCCGCCGACCCTGCGGTGATCGACGCACTCCGGCTGGTGCGCCTGCCGTACCACCTGAGCGCGCTCACGCAGGCGGCTGCGACCGCTGCCCTGCGGCACGCGCCCACGATGCTCCGGATGGTCGATGACATCGTCGCCCAGCGCGACCGGATCTCCGCCACCCTCAGCGCCCTCGGGTACTCGCCCTACGAGAGCTGGTCGAACTTCGTCCTCTTCGGCGGCGTCGATGACCCGCAGGCCACGTGGCAGGGCTTGTACGACCGCGGCATCCTCGTCCGGGACGTCGGGCTGCCGCACACCCTCCGCGTCTCCGCGGGCAGTGAAGAGGAGTCGACGGCATTCCTCGAGGCGCTCGCCTCGCTCTGAGTCGCACCGCGACATCGGGCGGCGGGACGGATGCCGCGCGTCGATAGACTCGACGCATGAGCACCCCCGCGTCCCGCACCGCCTCCGTCCGGCGTGCGACCAGCGAGTCGACGATCGAGCTCGAGCTGGATCTCGACGGCACCGGCCAGAGCACGATCGACACGACAGTGCCGTTCTTCGACCACCTGCTCACGGCTTTCGCGAAACACTCGCTCACCGATCTGACCGTCCGCGCGACGGGCGACACGCACATCGACGCTCACCACACGGTGGAGGACACGGCGATCGTCCTCGGGCAGGCCATCCGTCAGGCGCTCGGCGACAAGGCGGGCATCTCCCGCTACGGCGACGCCCTCGTTCCCCTCGATGAGGCACTCGCCCAGGCGGTCGTGGACATCAGCGGGCGTCCGTACCTGGTTCACTCCGGAGAGCCCGAGGGGTACGAGTTCCACCTCATCGGCGGCCACTTCACCGGCTCGCTCGTCCGCCACGCGTTCGAGGCGATCGCGTTCCACGCGGGTCTGACCGTCCACGTCACGCTGGTCGGCGGACGCGACCCCCACCACATCGCCGAGGCCGAGTTCAAGGCGTTCGCGCGCGCCTTCCGTCAGGCGAAGGCGCTCGATCCGCTCGTCCAGGGCATCCCGAGCACGAAGGGCGCCCTGTGACCGCAGCACCGGTCGTCGCGGTTCTCGATTACGGCTCCGGCAACGTCCACTCGGCTGTCAAAGCGCTGATCGAGGCGGGCGCCGATGCGCGACTGACCAAGGATCGCGGCCTCATCGCGGACGCGGCCGGATTGCTCGTCCCGGGAGTCGGCGCGTTCTCCGCGGTCATGTCCGCACTCCGCGCGAGTCGCGGTGACGAGCTCATCGGTCGCCGCCTGGCGGGCGGGATGCCGGTGCTCGGCATCTGCGTCGGGATGCAGGTCATGTTCGAACTCGGCGTCGAGCGCGGGGTCGACACCGAGGGGATGGGGGAGTGGCCGGGGTCGGTCACCGAACTCCAGGCGCCGGTGCTTCCGCACATGGGGTGGAACACCGTCCGCACGGGCGAGGGCTCCACGCTGTTCGCCGGTCTCGAGGACGAGCGGTTCTACTTCGTCCACTCCTACGGTGCGCAGGACTGGACGCTCGACGTCATCAAGCCGTTCCGCGAGCCGGTGCTGACCTGGTGCGACTACGGCCGGCCGTTCCTCGCGGCCGTCGAGAACGGCCCGCTCTCGGCGACGCAGTTCCACCCTGAGAAGTCGGGGACCGCCGGCATCCGCTTGCTCTCCAACTGGATCTCCTCGCTCCCTGCGTCGGAGTAACCTGTCCCCTTGTGCGCGCGCCCGGCGTGCACCCCATCCCACCCGGAGCCATGAACGAATTCGCATCCACGCCCGAACTGACCCTGCTGCCCGCTGTGGACGTCGCCGACGGCAAGGCCGTCCGACTGACGCAGGGTGAGGCCGGCACCGAGACGAGCTACGGCGACCCGGTCGACGCAGCGCAGGAGTGGGCACGCCAGGGCGCGGAGTGGATCCACCTCGTCGACCTCGACGCGGCCTTCGGTCGCGGCTCGAACGCGTCACTGCTGCGCAAGGTGATCAAATCGCTCCGCGGCGTGAAGGTGGAGCTCTCGGGCGGCATCCGTGACGACGAATCCCTCGACGCGGCGCTCGACTCCGGTGCGACCCGCATCAACCTCGGCACCGCGGCTCTCGAGAACCCCGAATGGGCGGCCGACGTCATCCTCCGCTACGGCGAGGCGATCGCCGTCGGGCTCGACGTCCGCGGGACGACCCTGGCAGCCCGCGGGTGGACCCGTGACGGCGGCGACCTGTGGCAGGTCCTGGACCGTCTCGAGGATGCCGGGTGCAGCCGCTACGTGCTCACCGACGTGACGAAGGACGGCACGCTGCAGGGGCCGAACATCGAGCTGCTGCGGGAGGTCGCCGTCCGCACCGACAAGCCCGTCGTCGCATCCGGTGGGATCTCGAGCCTCGACGACATCGCCGCGCTCCGCGAACTCGTCCCGCTGGGCGTCGAGGGCGCGATCGTCGGCAAGGCCCTGTACGCCGGCGCGTTCACACTGGCCGAGGCGCTGGATGTCGCCGGACACTGACCCCCACTCGAGCAGCGCGGCCGATTCCGCCGGCGTCCCCTGGGAGGGGCGGAGCTTCCAGCCGAACCCCCACAGCGGAGACGACGGCAGCGCTGATCCGGCGCTGCTCGCGGCGCTGACCGCCTTCCACGCGGGTGAGGGGTCGGCGGGAGCCGTCGTCGACGCCTACCGGACGGCTCGCCTCCTCATCCCCTTGGTCGCCGAGAAGGGCGAGGAGGGTGTCGGCCCCACCGGCTTGACCGTCGACAAGACGCAGGAACTCTCGATCGTCACGGTCGCCGCTCCCGACGGCCGTCGCGTGCTGCCGGTGTTCACGTCGGTCGCAGCGATGTCGCGATGGGATGCCGCTGCCCGCCCGGTCCCCGCCGACGGTATCCGGACCGCGCTCTCGGCCGCGGCGGACGACACGGATCTCATCGTCATCGACCCCGGCAGCGAGACGGAGTTCGTCCTGCGCCGTCCCGCGGTGTGGGCGATCGGGCAGGGACTGCCGTGGGAGGCTCCGCACGTGTCGCCGGATGTCTTCGCCGGCCTGCAGGAGTCGATCGGCACCGAGCTCGGTGTCCTGGATCTGTCGGTCGCGACGGGGGACCCCCACTCGCGTCTGCGGGGGCCCGAGCTCGTCGTGAGCCTGCACCTCGTCGACGGTCTCGATCAGCCCGCGCTCGACGCCATCCTGCAGCGACTCGCATCCCGATGGGCGGCGGACGATCGCGTTGCCGTCCTCGTGGACGCCCTGACGGTCAAACTCGTCCGCGCCTGATACGCACGAAGGGGGATGCCGCACGGCATCCCCCTTCGTATCGGTGTCAGTTGACGGGACCGGTCCACTTCTCGCCCGGGCCCTTGCCGATCGGGTCGGGGATCGAGGATGCTTCGCGGAACGCGAGCTGCAGCGTCCGCAGCCCGTCACGGAGCGAGCGCGCGTGCATGTCGCTCACCTCGGGGGCGGCGGCGGTGATCAGGCCGGCGAGTGCGTTGATCAGCTTGCGGGCCTCGTCGAGGTCCTTCTGCTGGTCGGGGTCGTCGGCGAGACCGAGTTTCACGGCGGCGGCGCTCATGAGGTGAACGGACGTGGTGGTGATCACCTCGACGGCCGGGACGTCCGCGATGTCGCGCGTGGCGGACTGTGCGACCCGCTCCTGTTCTTCCCAGCGCGAGAGGCGCTCGGGGTCGTGATCACTGTGGTCGGCCGGAATAGTACTCACGTGCTGCTCTCTGCTAGACTTCTGCGGGCACCGGAGTGTTCTGCTCCGTGTCGAAAGAGGATCACATCCCACCCGCGCTTGCCGCTCCAGGCTACCGGGTCTCGCACTCCGCCTCGCTCGTCGAGGTTGTCCAGGGTGCAGAACAGAACGCCGATGCATGCATCGTGCGGGGTGGACGTGACGATCTTCCGCCCGGCGACACATTTTCCGTGTCACCGGAGGCCGTCCACCGCACGAAGAGGAGTTCCGCATCAGCGATCCCCGCACCAATGACCGCATCCGCGTCCCCGAGGTCCGCCTCGTCGGACCCGCGGGTGAGCAGGTCGGCGTCGTCCGCATCGAGGTGGCCATGCGCCTGGCCCAGGAGGCCGACCTCGATCTCGTCGAGGTAGCCCCGAACTCGAAGCCCCCCGTGGTCAAGATCATGGATTACGGCAAGTTCAAGTACGAGGCTGCGCAGAAGGCCAAGGAAGCGCGGCGCAATCAGGCGAACACCGTCCTCAAGGAGGTCCGGTTCCGTCTGAAGATCGAGGCGCACGACTACATAACCAAGCTCAAGCGCGCCGAGGGCTTCCTCCAGGCGGGCGACAAGGTGAAGGCGATGATCCTCTTCCGCGGTCGCGAGCAGTCGCGCCCCGAGCAGGGTGTCCGTCTCCTCCGCAAGTTCGCCGAGGATGTGGCCGAGTTCGGCACCGTGGAATCCAACCCCACGATCGACGGACGCAACATGGTCATGGTCGTCGCGCCCCACAAGAACAAGTCCGAGGTCAAGACCGAGCAGAACGCCGTTCGCGCGGCGTCCAAGCAGGCAGCGCGCGATGCGCGCGGTGGTCAGGCCGACGACGAACAGACCCCCGCTTCCGCTCCGGCGGAGTAAGCGCACCACAGACTCCCGTCCGCGGGATCCCCAACGAAGGAAGAGATATGCCGAAGCAGAAGACCCACTCGGGTGCCAAGAAGCGTTTCAAGGTCACCGGCAGCGGCAAGCTGATGAAGCAGCAGGCCAACCTGCGCCACAACCTCGAGGGCAAGGCGACCCGTCGTACCCGTCGCCTCGACCAGGAGCAGGTCCTGGCCAAGGGTGACGCCAAGGTCGCCAAGAAGCTCCTCGGCATCTGATCGCCGACGCAGATTTAGGAAGTAGAAGAAATGGCTAGAGTCAAGCGGGCTGTCAACGCCCACAAGAAGCGTCGCGTCATCCTCGAGCGCGCCTCCGGTTACCGCGGACAGCGTTCGCGCCTGTACCGCAAGGCGAAGGAGCAGGTCACCCACTCGCTCGTCTACGCATACCGGGACCGTCGCAAGCGCAAGGGCGACTTCCGTCGCCTCTGGATCCAGCGCATCAACGCCGCTGCCCGCCAGAACGGTGTCACGTACAACCGCTTCATCCAGGGCCTCGGCCTCGCGGGTGTCCAGGTCGACCGTCGCATGCTCGCCGAGCTCGCGGTGAACGAGCCCGCCGTCTTCGCGTCGCTCGTCGCGACCGCCAAGGCTGCGCTGCCGGCTGACGTCAACGCCCCCAAGGCCTGACCGCGTCACCTTTCAGGAAGGGCGTCCTCTTCGGAGGGCGCCCTTTCGCGTGCCCGCCGTACCCGCGCCCTACACTGAGAACGTGCTCGAGAACCCCCGATCGCCGCGTGTCCGCGCTGTTGCGAAGCTGACCAAGCGTGCAGCCCGTCAAGAGACCGGGCTCTACCTGCTCGAAGGTCCGCAGGCGGCGAGGGAGGCTCTCGTCTGGCGGCCGGACACGCTCATCGAGTTGTATGCGACTCCGTCGGCATGGGAGAAGCACCAGGACATTCGCGATGCGGCATCCGACGCGGACGTCGATGTAGAGTTCGCGAGCGAGGCCGTGATCGAGGCGATGGCCGACACCGTGACCCCGCAGGGCATCATCGCGGTGGCCCGGCAGGTGCCGACGTCGGTGCGCGACATCTTCGCCGATGACCCGAAGCTCATCGTGATCTGCGAGGAGGTGCGCGATCCCGGCAACCTCGGCACGATCATCCGAGCAGCGGATGCCGTCGGTGCCGACGCGGTCATCCTCACCGGTCGCACCGTCGACCCCTTCAACCCCAAGGTGGTCCGTGCAACGACCGGCTCGCTCTTCCACCTTCCGGTGGCGGTCGGCATCGAACTGGCGGATGCCGCGGGTCGTGCCCGCTCGGCGGGGCTCCGGATCGTTGCGGCCGATGTCGGGGGAGAGGACTTCGTCGATCACCGCGGGACCCTCGCCGAGCCGACCGCCTGGGTGTTCGGAAACGAGGCCCGAGGCCTCGACGACGATGCGCTGGCGTTGGTCGATCTGTCGCTTCGACTGCCGATCTACGGTCGGGCCGAATCGTTGAACCTCGCCACCGCCGCGAGCGTCTGTCTGTACGAGTCGGCGTTCGCCCAGCGCGCGGGCAACGGACCCGAATGATTACGGAACTGTAAACCCCGCGCAACCAGGCGGGTCTCCGGACGTCATCCCCCATAGGGTCGGAGCATGACCACTCCTGCTGCCGATCCTGCGCCGCGCACGTCGAACATCGACGTCCGCCGAGGCCAGCCGCTCGTCGTCCTGACGAACGTGCAGAAGCACTACGGCGACTTCCAGGCCCTCACCGACATAGACCTGTCGGTCAACCGCGGCGAGGTCGTCGTCGTGGTCGGCCCGTCCGGGTCGGGCAAGTCGACGCTCTGCCGCACGATCAACCGGCTCGAGACGATCACGAGCGGGTCGATCACGATCGACGGCGCTGATCTCCCCGCCGAAGGGAAGGCGCTCGCGGCGCTCCGTGCCGATGTCGGCATGGTCTTCCAGTCGTTCAACCTGTTCTCGCATCTGACGATCCTCGAGAACGTCACGCTCGGCCCGATCAAGGTCAAGGGCATGAAGAAGGCGGATGCCGAGAAGCTCGCCCGTGAGCTCCTGGACCGCGTGGGCGTCGGCCACCAGGCCGACAAGCTCCCCGCCCAGCTCTCGGGGGGTCAGCAGCAGCGCGTCGCGATCGCTCGCGCCCTGGCGATGAAGCCGAAGGTCATGCTCTTCGACGAGCCGACCTCGGCCCTCGACCCCGAGATGATCAACGAGGTCCTCGACGTCATGGTCGGCCTCGCCCAGGACGGGATGACGATGATCGTCGTCACCCACGAGATGGGCTTCGCCCGCAAGGCTGCTGACCGCGTGGTCTTCATGGCCGACGGGCTGATCGTCGAGGAAGCGACGCCGCAGGAGTTTTTCACGAACCCGAAGAGCGACCGCGCGAAGGACTTCCTCTCCAAGCTCATCACCCACTGAGACGTCCGCGCCCTGCACCGGCGCGACGAACGACGAACGACACGAAACCAGGAGGATCACATGCGTAAGACACGACTTGCCGGCGCCTTCGCCGGCATCGCGATCGCGGCACTCGCACTCGCAGGCTGCAACAGCGGCAGCCCGACCGCACCCGGCGGCGCTGCCGGCGGAGACGACGACACCAAGGCCCTCTGGGAGGTCGCGAGCGACGTGAAGCTCGACGGCAGCCCGACATTCGACGCGATGAGCGAGCGGGACAAGGTCGTCATCGGCGTCAAGAGCGACCAGCCAGGCCTCGGCTACGAGGATGCGGCATCCGGCGAGCGCACGGGCTTCGACGTGGACATCGCGCGTTGGATCGCCGCATCTCTCGGATTCGACGAGGACAAGATCGAGTACAAGTCGATTCCGTCGGCCAACCGTGAGCAGTCGCTCGTGAACGGCGACATCGACTACTACGTCGGCACGTACTCCATCACCGACTCTCGCAAGGAACAGATCGACTTCGCCGGTCCGTATTTCGTCACGGGGCAGGGTCTGCTGGTTGCGAAGGACAACACGGACATCACCGGGCCCGACGACTTGGCCGGTAAGGTCGTGTGCTCGGTGACGGGCTCGACGCCGCTCCAGCGGATCCGTGACGAGTACAGCCCGGGTGACACCCGTGAGTACGACACCTACTCCCAGTGCATCGACTCGCTCCTCCAGGGGCAGGTCGACGCCATCACGACGGACGAGGCGATCCTCGCCGGATACGTCGCGCAGCAGCCCGACAAGCTCAAGATCGCCGGCGAGCCGTTCAGCACGGAGAACTACGGAGTCGGTCTGCCCAAGGGCGACACGGTGCTGAAGGATCACATCAACACCCTGTTCACCGACGGTGGGGATGTCTGGACCGCGCTGTTCGACGAGCACCTCGCGCCCGCAGGCATCACTGCGACTCAGCCTGCAGTCGAGAACTGACGACGATCGGGGGCGGCACGAGCCGCCCCCGATCCCGATCCACCGGAAGGAACGCCTGTGGGCGTCATCACCGACAACCTCGACCTCTGGCGCGATGCCCTGGTCGGCACCCTGATCCTGTTCTTCGGAGGCGGCGCATTGGCGCTGGTCCTCGGCATCACCGTCGGGGCGATGCGCGTTTCCCCGGTACCGATCGCCCGTGCGGTCGGCACGCTCTACGTCAACACCATCCGGAACACTCCGCTCACCCTCGTCTTCTTCGGATTCGCGTTCGCGTTGCCCCCGCTCCTCGAGCTGCGGATCGACCCCGTCCAGCTCGGCATCGCTGCTCTGGGCATCTACACGGCGACGTACGTCGCCGAGACCATCCGGTCCGGCATCAACACGGTTCCGGTCGGTCAGGCCGAGGCCGCGCGTGCGCTGGGGCTGAGGTTCGGACAGGTCATGTCGCTCGTGGTCATGCCGCAGGCGTTCCGTTCCGTGATCCCCCCGATGATGAGCGTCTTCATCGCTCTCCTGAAAAACACGACGGTCGCCGCCGGCTTCTCCGTCGTGAACCTCGGTTCAATCCGCGCCTACCTGAGTGAGCGAGGCGAGAGCCAGATGGTCGTGATCATCTGGGTGATGATCATCTTCATCGCTCTCGTGCTCCTGCTGTCGTGGTTGCAGCGACGACTCGAGCTCCGTTGGAAGGTGACGCGATGAGCAGCGTTCTCTATGACGTCCCCGGTCCGAAGGCCATCGCCCGCAACCGCATCATCGCGGGCGTCACGGTCTTGCTCGTCGCCGCGGTCATCGGCTTCTTCGTTTGGCGGCTCGTCGCGACGGGTCAGTTCACCGGGGAGAAGTGGTACGCGTTCACGTTCACCAACGTGTGGATCAACGTCGCCAAGGCCGCCGGCAACACGCTGCTCGCGTTCGGCGCGGCGGCTGTCGGCGCGCTCGTCCTCGGATTCGTCCTCGCGATCGGGCGCCTCTCCGATCACGCGTGGGTGAGGGCTCCGTTCACCGCCGTCATCGAGGTCCTTCGGGCGATCCCGGTCCTCGTCATGATGTTCCTCCTGTACTACGGCCTGCCTGCCGCCGGTGTGCGCCTCGAGCCCTACTGGGCGGTCGTGATCGCGCTCATCGCCTACAACGGGTCGGTTCTCGCCGAAGTCATCCGTGCCGGCGTCGAGTCGTTGCCTCGGGGGCAGAAGGAGGCGGGATACGCCATCGGACTGCGCAAGAGCGGAGTCATGCGGCTGGTACTCCTGCCGCAGGCCGTGCGTGCCATGATGCCGGTGATCATCGCCCAGCTCGTCGTCACGCTGAAGGACACCGCGCTCGGCTACATCATCACGTACGAGGAGCTCCTCTTCTACGCGCGCTTCATCGGGTCGCAGTCGACGTACGGATCGCCGATCGTCCCCGCCACCCTCATCGTCGCGGCGATCTACATCGTCCTGTGCCTCTTGCTGTCGCTCGTCGCGAATCGCGTCGAGAAGCGGCTTCGGCGATCGCCGAGCACCGCAGTGGCGGCGCCGGCCAGACCGATTGCAGAGACCACCGACACCGAGCTCATCGCAGCGCAGAAAGGCGCCGGCAAGTTCGACTCCCACGGGATCTGACGTCCTACCGGCGGGCCGCACTCCGGCCCGCCGGTAGACTCGTCTCTCGTGTCCGACGCACCCGAGATCACCCCCGAGGCGGTGGATGCCGCCGTCGCTGACGCGCTGGCAGCCTTCGCCGCCGCACCCGACACGGCTGCCCTCAAGGCGGCACGATCGGCTCACACCGCGGAGGGGTCACCCCTCGCGCGGCTCAACGCGCAGATGCGGAACGTGCCGAACGACCAGAAGGCCGCGGCGGGCAAGCTCGTCGGTCAGGCTCGCGGTCGCGTCAACCAGGCGCTCGCGGCTCGAGAGGCCGAGCTCGCCGCCGCCGAGACCGCAGCGAAGCTCGAAGCCGAACGCGTCGACATCACGGCGGTCGCCCCGCGCGGACGGGTCGGGGCGCGGCATCCCATCTCCCTCCTCCAGGAGGAGATCGCCGACCTCTTCGTCGGCATGGGGTGGGAGATCGCGGAGGGACCCGAACTCGAGCACGAGTGGTTCAACTTCGACGCCCTCAACTTCGCGCCCGATCACCCGGCGCGGCAGATGCAGGACACGTTCTTCGTCGACCCGGTCGCCCGCCACCTCGTCATGCGCACGCACACGAGCCCGGTGCAGGTCCGCTCGATGCTCGAGCGCGACGTGCCGATCTACATCCTCTGCCCGGGCCGGGTCTACCGCACCGACGAGTTCGATGCGACGCACCTCCCTGCTTTCACGCAGTTCGAGGGGCTCGTGATCGACAAGGGCATCACGATGGCGCACCTCAAGGGCACCCTCGACCACGCCGCGAAGGTCTTGTTCGGTGCCGAGGCGAAGACCCGGTTCCGCACCAACTACTTCCCCTTCACCGAGCCGTCCGCCGAGCTCGACCTCTGGCACCCCACCTTCCCCGGTGGCGCGCGCTGGATCGAGTGGGGTGGATGCGGGATGGTGAACCCCAACGTCCTCCGCGCCGCCGGCATCGACCCCGAGGTGTACTCGGGCTTCGCCTTCGGCATGGGCATCGAGCGGACGCTGATGTTCCGCAGCGATGTGCAGGACATGCGCGACATGGCCGAGGGCGATGTCCGCTTCAGCGAGCAGTTCGGAATGGTGGTCTGATGCGCGTCCCGCTCTCTTGGCTCGGCGAGTACGTCGATGTGGCCGAAGGCACGACCCCCGAGGACGTCCTCGCCTCCTTCGTCTCCGTCGGATTCGAGGAGGAGGACGTCCACGCGTTCGACCTCACCGGTCCGATCGTCGTCGGACGCGTCGTCTCGTTCGAGGCCGAGCCGCAGTCCAACGGCAAGACCATCCGGTGGTGCCAGGTCGACGTCGGCGAGGCGAACGGCGGCGTCCGCGGCATCGTCTGCGGCGCCGGCAACTTCTTCGAGGGCGACAAGGTCGTCGTGACGCTGCCGGGAGCCGTCCTGCCCGGCCCGTTCCCGATCGCGGCGCGGAAGACGTACGGCCATGTCTCGGACGGCATGATCGCCTCCGCCAAGGAACTCGGTCTGGGGGAGGAGCACTCCGGCATCCTCCGCCTGACGGAACTCGGCCTCGACCCCGAGGTCGGGACCGACGCGATCGCCCTCCTCGGCCTCGACGACGTCGCCGTCGACATCAACGTCACGCCCGACCGCGGGTACGCGCTCTCGATCCGCGGTGCAGCACGCGAGTACGCACACGCGACCCGAGCCCGCTTCATCGACCCCGGCCTGCGCCCCTTCGAGGAGCTCGAGCAGCCCACCGGCGGGTTCGACATCTCCGTCGACGACGCGGCTCCCATCCACGGCAAACCCGGTGCGAGCGAGTTCGTCGTGCGCATCGTCCGCGACGTCGACCCGTCCCGGCCGACGCCGCCCTGGATGACCGCGCGCCTGTCGCTCGCCGGCATCCGCTCGCTCGGCATCCTGATCGACATCACCAACTACGTGATGCTCGAACTGGGCAACCCGATCCACGGCTACGACCTCGACACGCTCACCGGCGGCATCACCGTCCGCCGCGCCTCGGCAGGGGAGAAGCTCACGACCCTCGACGGCAAGGAGCGCACCCTCGACGCCGAGGACCTGCTCATCACCGACGAGTCGGGCCCCATCGGCCTGGCGGGCGTCATGGGCGGCGGCAAGACCGAGATGGGGGATGCCACGCGCAACGTCCTCATCGAGGCGGCCATCTTCGACCCGGTGTCGATCGCCCGCACGGCGCGTCGGCACAAGCTGCCCAGCGAGGCGTCCCGGCGCTTCGAGCGCGGCGTCGACCCGCTCATCCCGTTCGTCGCGGCACGCCGCGTCGCCGACCTGATGGTCGAACTCGCCGGCGGCACGCTCGACACGACCACGGGCGGCGCACTCTTCGCCGAGGTTTTCGTCCCGTCCGTCGACCTCCCCGAGTCGTTCGTCAGCGGCCTCATCGGCGTCGACTACACGACCGACGAGATCGTCGGCGCGCTCGAGACCATCGGGTGCGAGGTCATCGACGCCGACGGCGGCTGGGAGGTCATCCCTCCCTCCTGGCGCCCCGACCTCACCGACCGGTGGACGCTCGCCGAAGAAGTCGCGCGCCTGCACGGGCTCGATCGGATCCCGTCCATCCTCCCGACGCCTCCCTCCGGACGCGGTCTCACGGCTGCGCAGCGCGGACGTCGTCGCGTCGCAAACGCGTTGGCTGCCTCCGGTCACGTCGAGGTCGTCGCGTTCCCGTTCACGACCGAGGATCAGAACGACCTGCACGGTTCGGCGGCGGGAGAGCACCTGCCCTCCATCAGGCTCGCCAACCCGCTCGACGGTCAGGCGCCCTTCCTGCGGCGTTCGCTTCTTCCCGGTCTTCTGCAGATCGCGCACCGGAACGTCTCCCGTGGCTTCACCGACGTCGCCCTCTTCGAGACCGGCACGGTGTTCGCACCGGTCGAGGGCGTCGAGTACGGCACCACCACCGTGCCGCCGCTCGCGCAGCTGCCCGATGAGGCCACGCTCGCCGCACTGCACGCATCGATCCCGCCGCAGCCCCGGCATGTCGCCGTCCTGCTGCACGGCAACGCCCTGGTGAAGCGCCCCGGCCAGTCGGCGGTCGCCTTCGACCTCGCCGATGCGCTCGGTGCGGTCCAGACGGTCGCCGCGGCGGCCGGGGTCGCGATCGAGGTCCGCCAGTCCCAGCGTGCGGCGCTCCACCCCGGACGAGCCGGTTCGCTCTTCGTCGGGGACACCGAGGTCGGCTACGTCGGCGAGCTGCTGCCCGCCGTCGCGGAGGCCGCTGACCTGCACGGCCGTGCCTTCGTCGCCGAGCTCGACCTCGACGCGGTGCTCGCACTCACGACTGCACCGGATGCGGCGCCCTCGCTCGCGACCTATCCGGCCGCGACGCAGGACGTCTCGCTCGTCGTGGCCGCCGACCTCGCCGCCGGCGCGGTGCGGGACGCGCTCGTCGACGGGGCCGGCCCCCTCCTCGAGGACATCCGCCTCGTCGACGACTACCGGGGTACCGGTCTGCCGGACGGCTCCAAGAGCCTCACGTTCGCCCTGCGCTTCCGTGCCGACGACCGCACGCTGACCGCCGCGGAGGCGACGGACGCGAAGCTCGCGGGCGTCGCGGTCGCGGCCGAGCGGCATGGAGCCGCGATCCGCGACTGATCCGATCACCCTGCGGGGTGTGCTGCGGTCAGCCGCGATCGAAGCGCATATCGCAGGCATCGGCATCCGCGTCGGGTGCAACGGTGCCGGTCCGCGCGAAGTCAGCCCAGACACGCCGCACCGCGCGCCCGCGCGCGTCGACTTCGGCCCAGGCGTCGGGCGGAACGAGGCTCGTCCGCGTCCAGGCATCGCGGGTTCCGAGCACCAGCGGGACGTCGACGGTGTGTCCGACTCCGATCGGACTGGACGCGGGTGCTGCCTCCAGCAGGTACCGCACGGCGCGACCGCCCGCCGCTCGGTGGCGATCGACGAATGCCCGCACGGGCCGCGTGTAGACGACGCGGGTCAGCGGCCCCACCATCGCGCGCATGAGCAGCGCTCGGAGAGCGCGCCCCAGGACGGGAGCCCGCAGGAGCGGCGCGACCACGGGCAGCGCCGGCAGGTACATCGCGATCTCTTCGCGCGTCGTGCCGATGAGGAGGTCGACGTCCGATGCGACGGCTTGCCACGCGGCATCCCGCTGCGCTTCGGTCGGAAGGGGAGCGTGACCGTAGCGCGGACCCCACGGAAGCCCCGAACGGATGCCGAACGGCCAGGAGGCGCGCTCCGCCCCGGACTGCCGCCGCAGCACCGCATCGGTCGCGGCGTCGGGGGCGAGCGCCCGCGTCACGCGCGCCATCGCTCGGAACATGCGCTCCCGTCCGCCGGTGACGCCGAGGGGCGGGCTCTGCACGATGGCCCTGCGGATGAGTCCGCGCGCCCCCTCGCTGATCAGGAGATGCAGGATCGCGTCGGCGCCCGCGGACTGGCCCATCGCGGTGAGGGTTGTCGGATCCCCACCGAACGCGCCGATCGACGCGTGGATCCAGCGCAACGCTTCGATCTGATCCAGCAGGCCCAGGTTGGCGGGCGGTCCGTCCTGCGGATGCCTCGGGCCGGATCCGCCGCCGCCGAACCCCAGCAGCCCCAACCGCGAGGTCACGGCGACGACGATGACGCGCTGCTCGACGACGAGCGCGCGGGGGTCGTAGATCTCGAGGTCGCCGGCACCCGTCGTGTATCCGCCGCCGTGGAACCAGACGATGACGGGAACGACCTCACCGGGATCGAGGTCCGCCGGCAGCGTGATCGACAGGCGTTGGCAGTCCTCGGACTGGCTCACACCGTCGAGGGCGCCCTCCAGGAGGGTGTCGAGGATCCGCGACGACGGCTGCGGGCAGGCAGGCGCCGGGGTCACCGCGCTGAGCACTGCGCGTCCGGCCGGCGCCGCCACGGGCGCCTCCCCGCGGGCGGCGGTCGCGTAGGGGATTCCCCGGTAGCGGATGACGTCGCCGTCGCGGAGGCCCGTGACGGGCCCGGAGCGCGTCGGGATCGGACCGGGGACGGCGAGTGGCGGCATCCCGTAACGCTATCCGTCGAGGGGGCTGCTCAGCGCCTGCCCCAGTTCCACGGCGGGCCGTCCAATCGGCCCCGTCCCTCGACGGCCGTGCCGTTGCTGTACCGCTCGAGAGAGACCCGGTTGGCATCGGGTATCGCGTCGACGAGCCCGGACGCGTGCGACACCAGGATGACCTGCGTCTGCTCGGATGCCGCCCGCACGAGATGCGCCAACGGTTCGAGCAGGCTCGGGTGAAGGCTCGACTCCGGCTCGTTGAGGACCGTGAGGGGTGCGGGCCTGGCGGGCAGGAGCGCCGCGCACAGGAGCAGGTAACGGAGCGTCCCGTCCGAGAGTTCGGCCGCGTCCAGGGGTCGCAGGAGCCCCGACTGCCTGACGGTGAGTCGCAGCACGCCGTCGGTCGCCTCGACGCGCACGCGACTGCCGGGGAACGCGTCGTCGACGGCGCGATCGAGTTGATGCCCGAAGCCCATGTCGTGGACCGTGGCCCAGACCGCCGCGAGGTTCGACCCGTCGTGGGCGAGGAGCGGCGACCGCGTACCGACCTGGGGACGGCGGGCGGGGGCGTCCGCATCCACCCGGAAGTGGTCGTAGAAGCGCCAGCCGTTCATCATCCGTCGGAGCCCCAGCAGCTCCGGGGCGGTGTCGCCGTCGGCCAGGTCCGTGATGATGCTCTCGAACGGAGCGAGCTTCTGGTCGAGACTCACCCACGCGCCGTCCCGAACGCGCGTCTGCGTTCGGAGCCGGTCGATCAGAAGGGTCGCCGGCTTGGCCAGGGGGCCGGCGAAGACCTGCTCCCGCTTGATCTCGGGGTCACGGGCGAACACGCTCTCCTGGGAGATCTGGGGGATGCCGAGGTCGACGAGGTATCCGAGCTCGTCCGACGCGAACCCGAGCTGCACCGCGATCGGGCCCCGACGCACGGTGCCCTGATCGCCACCTTCCTCCGGCCCAGCCCACAGCAGGGACGGCAGACCTCCCTCGCGTGCGACGGCTCCGACGAGGTCGCCGCGCGCAGCGGATGCCAGTAAACGCAGCGCGCGGTAGAGGTTGGACTTGCCCGAGCCGTTCGGACCCGTCACGACCGTGAGCGCTTCGAGGGGCAGCACGATGTCGCGGAGGGATCGGTAACCGGAGACGGCGAGCGTGCGCAGCATCCCCTCACCCTGCCAGGTGGGGTGGACATCGCGACACGCCCGTTCGCTAGGCTCGCCGCGTGAGCGAGCAACAGAGCGTCCCCGCCCTCCATCTCTCCGGCCTGGTGAAGCAGTTCGGGTCGACTCCGGCGGTCGCCGGCATCGATCTGGTCGTACCGTCCGGCTCGTTCTACGGCCTCGTGGGCCCGAACGGGGCGGGCAAGACCACCACGTTGTCGATGGCGACGGGGCTTTTGCGTCCGGATGCGGGCGGCGCCTGGGTGCACGGGATCGACGTGTGGCGCGACCCGGTCGCTGCCAAGCGCGTGATCGGCAACCTCTCCGACGGCATTCGGCTCTTCGACCGTCTCACCGGGGAGCAGCTCATCACCTACACGGCGATGATGTTCGGGCTTCCGCGCCCGGAGATCGCGCCCCGTGTCTCCGACCTCCTCGACCTCATGGATCTGCGCCCCGCGGCCGGGACGATCGTCGCTGACTACTCGGCCGGTATGACCAAGAAGGTCGCCCTCGCGTGCGCACTGGTGCACGCACCACGACTGCTCGTCCTCGACGAACCGTTCGAATCCGTCGACCCCGTCTCGGCCGCCAACATCGAAGACGTGCTGCGCGGGTACACGGCGTCGGGCGGATCGGTGATCGTCTCGAGCCACTCGATGGACCTCGTCCAGCGCATGTGCGACCACGTCGCGGTCATCGCGGCCGGACGGGTCCTCGCCGCGGGTACGGTCGACGAGGTCCGCGCGGGGCAGACCCTGCAGGACCGTTTCGTCGAGCTCGTCGGCGGCCGTCACACGAGTGAGGGGCCGCAGTGGTTGCGACAGTCCTGAAGCTCCGGTACCGGGCGCTCTTCAACACGCTCGCCCGACGGCCCTGGCAGCTCGTCGGGTTCATCTTCGGCGCCTTGTGGGGTCTCGGGATCCTGGCCTCCGTGACGGCGGGCATCATCTCGCTCAGCATCTTCGGCTCCCTCGACGCCGCGGCCGGCGTCAGCATCCTCGGGGGGAGCGCACTGATCCTCGGATGGGTCGTCGCCCCCATCGTCGCGACCGGCATGGACACTTCGATCGATGCGCGTCGCCTGGCCCCCTTCCCGTTCACGCGACGACAGACGATGCTCGCGCTCGCCGGTACGGGGATCACCGGCATCCCGGGCGTCGTCACGACGCTCGTCGCCCTGATCTCCGTCATCCTGTGGCTGCGCTGGCCGCTGGCGGCGCTCGCGGGCATCCCCGCCGCGCTCATCGGGGTCGCGATCTGCGTCGTCGCCTCGCGACTCGTGGGAGAGCTCTCCGGCGGCATGGGCGGGAATCGGCGCGGTCGGGAGCTCATCGGGACGATCGTGCTCGTGGTCATCATGCTCTCGGGCCCGCTCATCACCGGCATCCTCGCCCTTCTCGACGGGGGGACGGGGTCGTTGGGCGATCGCTTCGGCGCCGCCGCCGCCGTGCTGCCCTGGACGCCGCTCGGCGCCGCCTGGGGTGTGGCGCCGGCGCTCGCCGCGGGCGAGGGAGTGCTCGCGCTCGCTCGGGTGGCTATCGCACTCGCGACCCTCGCCGTCCTCGGGTGGGCCTGGTCCCGCGCCGTCGACCGGTCGACATCCGCCCCGCCGCGGCAGTCGAGCCGGCAGGTGGCCGCCGGCAAGCTCGGTCTGTTCGGCGTCATGCCCACCGGCGGTGTCGGTGCGACGTGGGCCCGTTCGCTCAACGCGTGGCTCCGCGACCCGCGGTACCTCCGGCAGTTGCTCGTGGTCCCGATCTTCCCGATCCTGTTCGCCTTCATCGGCGGCGTCGACGGATTCGGGTTCGCGGCGTCCCCGGTCCTCGTGGCCTTCATGCTCGCGATCGGTGGATACACCGACATCTCCTACGACGGCACGGCGTACGCGACGGTCCTCGCGACGGGCATCCGCGGCCGCGACGACCGTCTCGGACGCCTCCTCGGCGCGGCGAGCCTCGGCATCCCTCTCGTCGTCATCGTCTCGATCGTGAGCTGCGTCCTCAGTGGGGATGCCGGGCGTCTTGCACTCGTGCTCGGCGCATCCCTGGGGGTCCTCCTGGTCGGATACGGGGTGTCGGCGGTGACGTCGGCGATGATCATCGCGCCCGTTGCGGCGCCGGGGGACAGTCCGTTCAAGAGCGTCCCCGGCCAGACCTTCGTCAGCGGACTTCTCGTCTTCGTCGTGTGGGCGGTGATCGGCGTGCTGTCGCTCCCCGTCCTCGTCATCGCGGTCACCGGCATGGTCCAGGGCCCGGGGGAGTGGGGTCTGGCGACCCTCGCGGTCGGCCTCATCGTCGGAGGCGGTGCCGCCGTCCTCGGTGTCTTCCTGGGTGGGCGGACCTTCGACCGGTCCGGCCCCGAGCTCTTCGACCGCATCCGGTCCCTCCCGACGACATGAGCGACCGCGTCCTCGTCCTCGGCGGCACCGGATGGGTGGGCCGGCGGGTGGCCGCGGCCTGGCTCGACCGCGGTGCCCGCGTGACGGTCAGCGGTCGCGGCGGTCGGACTGCACCGGAGGGTGCCGAGCTCGTCGTGCTCGACCGCGCCGAACCGGACGCGTATCGCGTGGTAGCCGGAACCGACTGGGATGAGATCGTCGATGTCTCCTCCGTCCCGGCGCACGTCGCCCACGCGGCATCCGCCGTCGGCGACCGTGCCGCGCACGCGACGTACATCTCCAGCGTGTCCGTCTATGCCGACGCGAGCACCCCGGGCGCCGACGAGGACGCGGGCCTGGTGGAGCCTCTCGGCGAGGACGACCCGGACGACTACGCCCGCGCCAAGGTCGCCGGCGAGCAGGCTGCCGTTGGGCTCGGCACCCGCGTGGCGATCGTCCGTCCGGGGCTCATCGTGGGCCCCGGAGACCCGACGGATCGGTTCGGCTACTGGCCGGCGCGGTTCGCCGCCGCCGGGGCGGAGCCCGTCCTCGTCCCCGAAGGCCCGGACCTCCGCGCGCAGGTGATCGACGTCGACGACCTCGTGTCCTTCGTCGTCGCATCGGGCGCGCGCGGGCTCGACGGCGTCGTCGACGCGGTCGGTCACTCCCACCCCCTCGCCGGCGTCCTCACCCTCGCGCGAGAGGCCGCCGGCCACACCGGGGAGGTGCTGACCGCTCCCACCGATTGGCTCGAACGCCACGGCGTCGCCTTCTGGGCGGGACCGCGGTCGCTCCCGCTCTGGCTCCCGGCCGACGTGCCGGGGTTCGCGTCGCGGAGCGGTGCCGCCTACCGGGCGGCGGGCGGCGGCATCCGTCCCCTGTCCGAGACGATCGACCGCGTCCTCGCGGACGAGCGGGCCCGCGGCGTCGCGCGGTCACGGGCCGCCGGTCTCGAACGCGCCGAGGAGCTCGCCCTCATCGAGGCATTGCGCGCGCAGCGCTGAGCTCGATTTGCGACGACGGATGCCGCGGCGCTACCGTCGCGGTATGTCCTCGCCCGCGACCCTCACCGTCTCGACGGTGGTCCGCGCGCGTCGACGTCTGGGCGACCGCCGACGCTAGGCGACCCCTCCCGCTCTCCGCGCACGGCGGATCGAGCCGCAGGTGTCGCCGTCTTCGGCCCCGCTCACTCCAGACAATAAGGTTGAATCCATGACCTTCTCGGTCGCCGTCTCCGGCGCTTCCGGCTATGCGGGTGGAGAGATCCTCCGCCTCCTCGCGTCGCATCCCGACGTCGAGATCCGCACCGTCACGGCGCACTCCAACGCCGGACAGCCCCTCATCGACCACCAGCCGCACCTCCGGTCGCTCGCGCACCTGACGCTGCAGGACACGACCCCCGACATCCTCGCCGGTCACGACGTCGTCTTCCTCGCCCTGCCGCACGGTCAGTCCGCGCAGTACACCGACATGCTCGAGGGCGTTCCTCTCGTCATCGATGCCGGGGCGGACCACCGGCTCACCGACCCCGCCGCGTGGGACGCGTTCTACGGGGGTGCGTTCTCCGAGCCGTGGGCTTACGGGGTCCCCGAACTCCCCACCGGAACCGCGAAGCAGCGCGACGCCCTCGTCGGCGCGCGGCGCATCGCGGCGCCCGGGTGCAACGCCTCCACCGTCTCCCTGAGCCTCGCCCCCGGTGTCGCCGCCGGCGTCATCGACCCGGGCGACATCGTGACGGTGCTCGCCGTCGGACCCTCGGGGGCGGGCAAGAGCCTCAAGACGAACCTCCTCGCGTCCGAGATCCTCGGCACCGCCAACCCGTACGCGGTCGGCGGCACGCACCGGCACATCCCCGAGATCCGGCAGGCGCTCGCCGCCGCCGCTCCGGCCGAGACGGACATCCGCATCTCATTCACGCCGGTCCTCGTCCCCATGGCCCGCGGCATCCTCGCCACCTCGACGGCCCCCATCGCGCCCGGTGTCACCGATGCGCAGATCCGGGGCGCGTGGGAATCGGCGTACGCCGACGAGTCGTTCGTGCACCTGCTGCCCGAGGGGTCGTTCCCGCGGACGGCCGACGTGCTGGGCGCCAACACGGCGCTCCTCGGACTCGCGATCGACCGGGCCGCCGGACGCGTCGTCGTCGTCGCCGCCGTGGACAACCTCGTGAAGGGCACCGCCGGTGCCGCGATCCAATCGATGAACATCGCCCTCGGTCTCACCGAGTCGACGGGCCTGAGCGTGAACGGGGTGGCACCGTGAGCGTCACGGCAGCACAGGGATTCGAGGCGGCCGGCGTCGCCGCAGGCCTCAAGTCGACGGGCGCGAACGACGTCGCCGTCGTCGTGAACCGCGGGCCCAAGAAGGTCGGTGCGGCCGTCTTCACGACCAACCGCGCCAAGGCCAACCCGATCCTGTGGTCGCAGCAGGTCATCGGGGACGGCGTGGTCGAGGCGATCGTCCTCAACTCCGGGGGAGCGAACTGCTTCACCGGGACCTTCGGGTTCCAGACGACGCACCAGACCGCCGAGAAGGCCGCCGAGCTCCTCGGGATCGGCGCAGGTGACGTGCTCGTCTGCTCGACCGGTCTCATCGGCACCGGTGACGAGGTCTTCCGCGGAAAGGTCCTCGACGGTGTCGCGAAGGGTGTCGCCGCCCTCTCCGCCGACGGGGGAGACGCGGCATCCCTCGCCATCATGACCACCGATTCCCGTCCCAAGCGCGCCGTCGTCTCGAAGGACGGCTGGACGATCGGCGGCATGGCCAAGGGCGCCGGCATGCTCGCCCCGGGCCTGGCGACGATGCTCGTGGTCATCACGACCGACGCCGATCTGGATGCCGCGGCCGCCGACGCCGCGCTCCGCGAGGCCACGCGGGTCAGCTTCGACCGGCTCGACTCCGACGGGTGCATGTCGACGAACGACCAGGTGACGCTCCTCGCGAGCGGAGCCAGCGGCATCCGTCCCGAGCCGGCCGCGTTCGCGCTGGCCCTCACCGAGCTCTGCCTCGACCTCGCCGCGCAGCTGCAGGGAGATGCGGAGGGTGCGAGCCACGACATCACGATCGAGGTCGTCGGCGCCGAGAACGAGCAGGATGCCGTCACGGTCGGCCGCTCGATCGCGCGCAACAACCTCTTCAAGGCCGCCATCTTCGGCAACGACCCCAACTGGGGGCGCGTGCTGGCGGCGATCGGGACGACGGATGCCGCCTTCGACCCCTACGACGTCGACGTGTCGTTCAACGGGGTCCGGGTCTGCACGGCCGGCGGTCCCGACCGCCCCCGCGAGGAGGTCGACCTGACTCCGCGCGCGACGCACATCCTCGTCGATCTGCGGGTCGGCCGGGCCGCGGCGACGATCCTCACCAACGACCTCACGCACGACTACGTCCACGAGAACAGCGCCTACTCGTCATGACCGATATCCAGCAGACCACGCCCGAAGAGGCCGCCGGCAAGGCCGCGGTCCTCGTCGAATCCCTGCCCTGGCTCCAGCGCTTCCGCGATCAGATCGTCGTCATCAAGTACGGCGGCAACGCGATGGTCAGCGAGGAGTTGCAGGCCGCCTTCGCCGAGGACATCGCGTACCTCCACCACGTCGGGGTGAAGCCCGTCGTCGTGCACGGCGGTGGACCGCAGATCTCGACCATGCTCGACCGCCTCGCGATCCCCAGCGAGTTCAAGGGCGGCTACCGCGTCACGAGCACCGAGGCGATCGGGGTCGTCCGCATGGTCCTCGCGGGGCAGATCAACCCGCAGCTCGTGTCGCGCATCAACGCGCACGGATCGTTCGCGACCGGGATGTCGGGGGAGGACGCCGGACTCTTCCGGGGCCGCCGTCGCGGTGTCGTCGTCGACGGAGCCGAGCACGACCTCGGGCACGTGGGCGACGTCGTCGGCGTCGACCCGACGGCGATCCTCGATCACCTCGCCGCTGATCGGGTGCCGGTCGTCTCGTCGATCGCGCCGGACGTCGATCAGCCCGGCAGCTCCCTGAACGTCAACGCGGATGCCGCGGCTGCGGCGCTCGCCGTCGCTCTCGGCGCGGTCAAGCTCGTCATCCTCACGGACGTCGCAGGCCTCTACGCCGACTGGCCCAACCGCGACTCGCTGGTCTCGCACCTGACGGCGACGGAGCTGCGCGCCCTGGTGCCGAGCCTCGAGTCGGGGATGATCCCCAAGATGCAGGCCTGCCTCGACGCGGTCGACGGCGGCGTCGACCGTGCGGCGATCATCGACGGGCGCCAGCCGCATTCGGTGCTCGTCGAACTCTTCACACAACGCGGAATCGGAACAGAGGTGGTGGCGGGATGACCGTGCAGACGACGGTGAGCTGGAAGGACGACGCCGCACGCGACCTCGTCCTCAACTCGGGTGACCGGTTCGCTCTGCTCGTGCGCGGCGAAGGAGCGCACCTGTGGGACGACGAAGGCACCCGCTACCTCGACTTCCTCGGCGGTATCGCCGTGATCTCCCTCGGCCACGCCCACCCCGTCTTCGTGCAGGCCGTCGCCGAGCAGGCCGCGACCCTGGGGCACGTCTCGAACTACTTCGCCACGCCGCCCCAGCTGGGGCTCGCGGCTCGGCTGAAGCGGCTCGCCGGCACGGGGGACTCCGGCCGGGTCTTCTTCGGCAACTCCGGTGCCGAGGCCAACGAGGCGGCCTTCAAGCTCGCACGGCTGCACGGCGGCACCGACCGCCCCCGCATCCTCGCGCTGAAGAACGCCTTCCACGGCCGCACCATGGGGACGCTCGCCCTGACCGGCAAGCCCGCCATGCAGCAGCCCTTCGAGCCCATGGTCCCGGGAGTCGAGTTCCTCGATTCGACGATCGAGGCTCTCGAGGAGGCCATCGACGACCGCGTCGCGGCGCTGTTCGTCGAGCCGATCAAGGGCGAGGCGGGGGTGCTCGAGCTGCCCGAGGGTTACCTCGTCGCCGCGCGGGAGATCACCCGTCGTCACGGCGCGCTGCTGGTCATCGACGAGATCCAGACCGGCGCCGGGCGCACCGGTGCGTGGTTCGCGTTCCAACACGCCGGCATCACCCCGGACGCCATCACCGTCGCCAAGGGGATCGGCAACGGCATCCCGATCGGCGCGCTCATCACCTTCGGTGCCGCGAGCGACCTCTACTACCCCGGCACCCATGGATCCACGTTCGGCGGCAATCCGCTCGCGACCGCCGTGGCGTCCGCGGTCCTCGACGAGATCGAGAACGCCGGCCTCGTCGATGCGGCGACCGAACGCGGCCGCCAGGTCCGCGACGCGGTCGGCGCGATCGGCTCCCCTCTGGTGGAGGGATGCCGCGGCCAGGGGCTGCTGATCGGTGTCGCGCTCCGGCATCCCGTCGCCGGAGCCGTCGTCGCCGCCGCCCAGCAGCACGGCCTGATCGTCAACGCCGCCAACGACTCGACGATCCGTCTCGCTCCGGCCCTCACGATCGGCGACGTCGAGATCGACGAGTTCCAGACCCTGTTCGCCCGGGCCCTCGCCACCGTCGAGGATGCCCTCATGCTCGATGACACGACCCACGACACCCCGGAGGCCTCCGCATGACCCGCCACCTGCTGCGCGACGACGACCTGACCCCCGCTGAGCAGGCCGAGATCCTCGACCTCGCGCTCGAGTTGAAGGCCGACCGCTGGAAGGAGAAGCCGCTCGCGGGTCCGCAGACCGTGGCCGTCATCTTCGACAAGTCCTCGACCCGGACGCGCGTGTCGTTCGCCGTCGGCATCGCAGACCTCGGCGGCTCGCCGCTCATCATCTCGACCGCGAACAGCCAGCTCGGCGGCAAGGAAACCCCCTCCGACACCGCCCGGGTGCTGGAGCGCCAGGTCGCCGCGATCGTCTGGCGCACCTACGCGCAGGCCGGGCTCGAGGAGATGGCGAAGGACACGCGCGTCCCCGTGGTCAACGCGCTGAGCGACGACTTCCACCCCTGCCAGCTGCTCGCCGACCTGCTCACGATCCGCGAGCACAAGGGCGAACTGAAGGGGCTCACTCTCGCCTTCTTCGGCGACGGACTCTCGAACATGGCGCACTCGTACGCGCTCGCGGGCGTCACGGCGGGGATGCACGTCCGCATCGCCTCGCCCGAGGACTATGCGCCCCGCGCGGACGTCGTCGCCGACGCCGACCGCCGGGCGGCCGAGACCGGCGGCTCGTTGACGCTCTACACCGACCCGAACGAGGCGGCCGCCGGTGCGGACATCATCGTGACCGACACGTGGGTGTCGATGGGGAAGGAAGAGGAGAAGACCGCGCGCCTGCGGGACCTGGGCTCCTACAAGGTGACGCAGGAGACGATGGCGCTCGCCCAGGAGGACGCCGTCTTCATCCACTGCCTCCCCGCAGACCGCGGATACGAAGTGGACGCGGACGTGATCGACGGACCGCAGAGCGTCGTCTGGGACGAGGCCGAGAACCGCCTGCACGCGCAGAAGGCGCTGCTGGTGTGGCTGTTGCGACAGCAGTGAGGGATGCCTGGCGGAGCTGGAACGGCCCCGCCAGGCTCCACGGCATCGACCTCGCCCGGGCGCTCGCCGTGTTCGGCATGCTCGCGGCGCATCTCCTGACGATCGAGCAGGACGTCGTGCTGTCCGACCCGTCGACGTGGATCGATCTCGTCAACGGGCGATCCTCGATCCTCTTCGCCGTCCTCGCGGGTGTCTCGATCGCGCTGATGACGGGTGCACGGATGCCGCACCGCGGCGGAGTTCTGAGGGTCGACCGACGTCGACTCGCCGTCCGCGCGGGCGCCGTGTGGGCGGTGGGTCTGTTGCTCACGCAGACGGGCGTCCCGATCTACGTCATCCTGCAGGCGTACGGGATCCTGTTCCTCCTCGCCGTTCCGCTGCTCGCCTTCTCCGCTCGCGCACTCTGGGCGATCGCGGCATCCGTGGCCCTGGCCGTGCCGTGGGTGCTGCCGCTCATCGACGGTTTGCCGGTCTGGGGGTCCGACGCAGGTCGAACGCTCTTCTTCCTCACGGGGTGGGCCTACCCGTTCCCCCTCTGGATCGCCTTCGTGGTCGCCGGGATGGCGTTGGGGCGATCGGATCTCGGGCGCGCATCGATCCAGGTGACGATCCTGGCCTCGGGGGTGGCGGCGGTGGTCGTCGGGGGAGGCCTCTCGACCGTCGTCGGGGCCGGCGGCGTCGCGCCGGGCTCTTACGAGGAAGCGGTCTTCTCCGCCGAGGCCCACAGCGGCGGCCTCGTGGAGGTCATCGCGTCAGGCGGCTTCGCGGTCGCGGTGATCGGCGCGTGTCTGCTGCTCTGCCGGACGCCGGTGACCTGGCTCGTGGCGCCGCTGCGTGCCGTCGGATCGATGCCTTTGACGGCGTACGTCGGTCAGGTCCTCGTGTGGGCCCTCGTCGCTCTCGCCGTCTTCGGGGACACCACCGACCTCCGGGCGTTCCGTGACCTCGGTCTCTTCTGGTGGTTCTGCCTGGGCGCCGTGCTCCTCTGCTCCGCGTGGGCGGCGACCCTCGGCCAGGGCCCGCTCGAGCGGGCGCTCGCGTCGCTGTCGCGCCGCCTGGTGCCTCGGGAGGAGCCACCCGGCGCCGATAGGGTGGTCTCGTGAGCGAGAGCGAGAGCAAGAGCGAGGCGACGAATCAGGGTGCACTGTGGGGCGGGCGGTTCGCGACGGGCCCCTCTCCGGAGCTCGTCGCGCTGAGCCGTTCCACGCACTTCGACTGGTCGCTCGCCGAATACGATCTCGCCGGTTCGCACGCGCACGCGCGCGCACTCGCGTCCGCCGGATACCTCACGCCGGACGAGGAGGCTCGGATGCACGCGGGCCTCGACGCCCTGCGCGATGCCGTGCGCTCGGGCGACCTCGTCGCCGCCGAATCGGATGAGGACGTGCACGGCGCCCTCGAGGCGGCTCTGATCCGGGAGGTGGGCCCCGAACTCGGGGGCAAGCTCCGCGCAGGCCGCAGCCGCAACGACCAGATCGCCACGCTCGTGCGTCTGTATCTCCTCGATCACTCGCGGGTCATCGCGCGGGACCTGCTGAGGGTCATCGACGCGATCGTCGCGCAGGCCGAGGCGAACCCCACCGCGATCATGCCCGGACGCACGCATCTCCAGCACGCTCAGCCCGTCCTCCTCGCCCATCACCTGCAGGCGCACGCCTGGCCTCTCGTCCGCGACCTCGAGCGTCTTCGCGACTGGACCGCGCGGGCATCCGTCTCGCCGTACGGCGGGGGAGCGCTCGCGGGCGCGACGTTCGGTCTCGATGCGCAGGCGGTGGCGCAGGATCTGGGACTGGCTCGTCCGGCCGAGAACTCGATGGACGGCACGTCCGCACGCGACGTGGTCGCCGAGTTCGCCTTCGTGACCGCGATGATCGGGGTCGACATCTCGCGTTTCGCCGAGGACATCATCATCTGGAACACGCGGGAGTTCTCCTTCGTGCGTCTGGACGACGGCTTCTCGACGGGCTCGAGCATCATGCCGCAGAAGAAGAACCCCGACATCGCCGAACTCGCGCGAGGCAAGTCGGGTCGTCTCATCGGCAACCTCACGGGACTCCTCGCGACCCTGAAAGCTCTCCCGCTCGCGTACAACCGCGATCTGCAGGAGGACAAGGAGCCCGTCTTCGACTCGGTGACGACTCTCGAGGTCCTGCTTCCGGCGTTCGCGGGCATGATCGCGACGCTGCGGTTCCACACCGACCGCATGGTGGCCTCCGCGCCGGAGGGGTTCTCCCTCGCCACCGACGTGGCGGACTGGCTCGTCAAGCGGGGCGTTCCGTTCCGCGACGCCCACGAGATCTCAGGGGCACTGGTCCAGGCGTGCGAGCAGCGGGGGATCGGACTCGAGGAGGCGGATGACGCGCTCCTGACAGAGGTGTCGCCGCATCTCGATCCCGCAGTCCGTGACGTCCTGACCGTCGAGGGCTCGGTCGCGAGTCGCGACGGCGCGGGGGGAACCGCGCCCGTCCGGGTCGCCGAGCAGCGGGCGGATCTCGTCGCGCGGGCTCAGGAGCTCGCTCGGAGTCTGCAGCTCTGACCCGATTGTTCTTATGCCCCGTCCCAAATAAGCAAAAAGCTTATTGATACCGAGTCATAACCGACGTAGTCTGCGGGGCATGACTTCTCGCGTCGCGGTGATCGCCGACATCGTCGGATCCCGTACCCTCGCCGACCGTGCCGGCGCGCAGCGAGCGATCATCGATACGTCGCGCCAGGTGCACGACGATCATCCCGTGGCCGAGTCCCCTCTCGCGCCTACGGTCGGCGACGAGTTCCAGGCGGTGTTCCCCGGACTCGCCGCCGCGTTGACATCGCTGTTGCTGATCCAGCTGCATCTGCCGGAGGGCATCGGACTGCGATTCGGGCTGGGTGTCGGCGCCGTCGATCCCGTCGGCGGCGACATCACGGACGGGCCCGGCTGGTGGGCGGCCCGCGCGGCCATCGACGAGGCGCATCGGCTGCAAGACCGCGCCGTGCCGCACGCGCGCACGCGTGTCGCGGCAGCACAGGGGGAGGATGCCGCCATGGTCGAACGCATGGCACTCGCCAACGCCTACCTCCTCGCGAGGGACGAACTCGTCGCGTCGATGAGCGAGCGCGCTCGCCGCCTCACCTACGGCCGGTGCCTCGGTCGCACCCAGCGCGAGTTGGCGGATGCAGAGGGCATCACGCAGCCCGCCGTGTCTCAGGCTCTGGCGAGTGCGGGTTCAGCCGCTCTCGTCGCGGGCTTCGCCGACCTGCGCGAGGGCCTCGCATGATCGGCGCCGGGATCGTCCTCCTGGGCGTGGGTCTGGCGGATCTCATCCGACTCCACGCGCCGGCTCGCGGACGGGCAGCGTTCTTCGTCGTCGCCGCGCTCGCCGTGCTGATCGTGGCGTCGGGAGCGGATGCCGGTGTCTGGGCTTTCGTCGCTGCGGGGACCGCCGCGATGTGGATCCTCGCCACTCCGGGCTCCGCCGGCGGCCGTGCGGGGCTGTGGCCGCTCGTCGCGGTGGGACTCGTGACACTCGGCGCGGTCGCGTTCCAAGGGGTGCGCGAAGCTCAGGGGCCTCTCGGCGAACTGTGGCCTGTCGCGTCACCGCTCGGCGCCGTGAGCCTCGACGTCGGCGTGTTCGTGCTCGGCGCGCTCGTCTTCCTGACCGAGTCCGGCAACGTCGTCGTCCGGGCCGCCCTCCGGGGCGGGGAGGTCGCCCCCGATGCGCCCACCGCGCTCAAGGGCGGGCGTCTGATCGGTCCGCTCGAGCGCGTCCTCGTGTTCGCGCTGACGGTCACCGGCGCGTTCACGCTCCTGGCCGCCGTGCTCGCGGCGAAGGGGATCGTGCGCTTCCCCGAGATCTCACGAGACACCGACCTCGGCACGCGAGCGGAGTACTTCCTCATCGGCAGTCTCGTCAGCTGGGTCACTGCCCTGGGCGCAGCGTTCCTCCTGTGGTGGGGCACCGCCGCCTGACCCCTTGCCGCGGATGCCGGGGTCTGCTTGCCTCTGGTCATGGCGAAAATGGAACACTTCGAGATCCCGGTCGACGACATGCCGAGGGCGCAGGCCTTCTACAAGGACGTGCTCGGTTTCGACTACACCCCCTGGGGTGACGACATGGGGACGATCACGCAGCCCGACGGCGAGGGGACGAACGGCGATCTGCACGTGCGGGGCGTGCTGCCGCATCCCACCGTCGTCTTCACGGTCGACCGCATCGAAGACACCGTCGCGCTCGCGGTCGCCGCGGGCGGGGAGCAGATGGGCGAGATCCAGCCCCTCGATGAGCGTTCGCGGTGGGTGTACTTGCGGGACTCCGAGGGCAACATCATCGGCCTGTACGACGAGGTGTCGCCGGACTGATCGGCCGGAGCCCCGCTGATAGCCTGGAGGGCGTGTCTGAATCCGTATCGAGTGCCGAACTGACGGCTCTCGCGCCCGCCAACGACCCGTCCTTCGCGAATGTGTGGGACGAGATCGTCTGGCGTGGTCTCGTGCACGTGTCGACCGACGAAGCGTCGCTTCGCGAACTCCTCTCCGGAGCGCCGATCACGTACTACTGCGGCTTCGACCCGACCGCGCCCAGCCTGCACCTCGGCAACCTCGTGCAGCTGCTCCTGTTGCGGCGTCTGCAGCTCGCTGGACACAAGCCGCTCGGGCTCGTGGGCGGGTCCACCGGTCTCATCGGCGATCCGCGGCCCACGGCGGAGCGGACGCTCAACACGCGCGAGACCGTCACCGAGTGGGTCGAGCGTCTGCGCGGCCAGGTCGAACGGTTCCTGAGCTTCGAGGGCGACAATGCCGCGCGACTGGTCAACAACCTCGACTGGACCGCTCCGATGAGCGCGATCGACTTCCTCCGCGAGGTCGGCAAGCACTACCGGGTCGGCACGATGCTGAAGAAGGATGCCGTCGCCGCACGACTCAACTCGGATGCGGGCATCAGCTACACCGAGTTCAGCTACCAGATCCTGCAGGGGATGGATTACCTCGAGTTGTACCGGCAGTACGGCTGCGTCCTGCAGACGGGCGGCAGCGACCAGTGGGGCAACCTGACGAGCGGTACGGATCTCATCCACCGCGTCGAGGGGACGTCCGTGCACGCCATCGGCACGCCGCTGATCACCAACAGCGACGGGACGAAGTTCGGCAAGAGCGAGGGCAACGCGGTATGGCTGGATGCCGACATGTGCAGCCCGTACCGGATGTACCAGTTCTGGCTCAACACGGATGATGCCGACGTCATCGCTCGCCTGAAGGTGTTCACGTTCCTGACGCGCGCCGACATCGAGGAGTACGAGCGCCTTGTCGCCGACGAACCCTTCCGGCGCGCGGCCCAGCGTCGTCTCGCGATGGAGGTGACGACGACGGTGCACGGGGTGGATGCCGCGACTGCGGTCGCCGCCGCGTCCGATGCGCTCTTCGGGCAGGGGGACCTCACCTCCCTCGACGCGCCCACGCTCCGCTCCGCGCTCGAGGAATTGCCGCACGTGGCGACGGCCGGCGAGATCCCGGTCGTGCAAGCGCTTCTGGACACCGGTCTGGTCTCCAGTGCGAGTGAGGCGCGACGCGCGATCTCGCAGGGCGGTGTCTCCGTCGACGGTGTGAAGGTCGTCGACGAGGCACACGTCATCACGGGATCGCTGCCCGGCGGTGTCTCCGTCCTCCGACGCGGCAAGAAGACGATGGCCGGCGTGTTCGTCTCCTGACGACCGACGTCTCCCGAGGCCGCCCACCCCGACGAGGGAGGGCGGCCTCTCGCGTTCGCCCGGAAACACAGGCGACACGCCCGGGATGCGGGCCAGATTTGCCCGACTCCGGAGCGCCGCGTAACTTATTACTTGTTCGCCCCACAGGGAAGAGCGAGAGACCGGAAGGCCTCCCAGCCCCCTCAAGCGGAGAACCAAATCCATCCCAAACCTCTCCTAGAGAGAACAGGACCTCGTGGTCTAGGATGGGGACTCCACCTCGAAGCCCCGTGGTGATGAGCCCGACATGATCTTCTGATCGTTTCGTGCCGTCTCGTTCGGGAGTCGAGCGAAGAGTGTGACGTTGCCTCACTACGAAGCCCTGCGGGGTGGTGTGGGAGCATCCGATCCTTGAGAACTCAACAGCGTGCACTTGTCAAATGCCAAATAACCTCGACTTCAGCTTCGGCTGAGGTGAGATTCCTTTGGATCAAAGTCCGGCTTCTTTCGGGAGGTCGGCAAACGGATAGTCAGCAATGATTTATCTCTTTGGTCAGTTCAAACTCGCTGCTTCGGCCTATTCCGGTCGTTGTCAGTATTTTTCTTTTACGGAGAGTTTGATCCTGGCTC
>NZ_KB911461.1 GCF_000383475.1 Microbacterium sp. 11MF
GGGAGGGTGATCGGGGTGACGACCTGGGTGCCCGAGCCGATGCCGTCGGAGCCGTCGGTGGACGGGGTCCCGGTGGTGCCGGTGGGTGCGGCCGGGGTGGCTGCGTCGGTGCTTTCGGTGGTGCTGTCACCGATGACGGAGATTGCGACGTCCTCGACCGTCACGGGGACGGTGATGGGCGCGACGACCTGCGTTCCGGAGACGGCGCCGTCGGAGCCGTCGGTGGTGGCCGACGGTGCGGGCGACGACGGTGCGTGCGACGACGGTGCAGCCGGGGCCGCGGCATCCGTGCTCTCGGTCTTGCTGTCGCCGATGACCGACACCGCGGTGTCCTTGACGGTCACCGGAGCCTTGACGGGGGCGACGACCTGGGTGCCGGACCCGAGGCCGTCAGACCCGCTGGTCGACGCTGCGGGAGCCGTGGCGGGCTCCTTTGCGGGTGCGGTAGGTGCGGCATCCGTGCTCTTGGTCGAGCTGTCGCCGACGACCGAGACCGCCGTGTCCTTCACGGTGACGGGGACGGAGACGTTGATGATCGCCTGCGAACCGGAGGCAGCACCGTCAGAGCCGCTGGTGGATGCAGAGCCCGAATCGCGCGACGGAGCCGGGGAGGACCCCTTGTCGCTCGAGCTCGTGGACGAGTCGCCGATCAGCGAGATCGCCGTGTCACCGACGCTGATGGGGACGTCGACGTTGAGGAGGGCCTGGGTGCCGGAGAGCAGCCCGTCCTCTCCAGAGGTGGTCGGTTCTGCAGCCTGTGCGGCTGCCGCGCCGAAGAGGGTGATCCCCCCGGCGACAAGCGTGCCCAGCAGGGCGCGCGACAACATGGTGTTCATTTCTCTCTCTCCTGGAACATGACTGGGGATGGCGCGAGTGCGCCGTCACGCGGGACGTGCGGGATGCGTGCCGCGAAAATGCGCGGCAGAGTCCCCGTCAGTCGGGAGAGACGTCGGTGTCGAAGAAGGGCGCGGGCAGGCCGTGCTCATCGTTCGGCCGTCCCCGCCGCGCCCAGGCACGGTGCGCGACGGGGAGACCGAACGGAAGCAGGGCGAACAACCCGGCACCTCCTCCAGAGGAAGCAGAAGTCAGAGAACCGGTTCCCGCCAGGGGCGCTGCGGCCGCGGGCGGGGCGCTGTCAGGCGCAGGGGATGCCTCGGGCCCAGCAGCGGCCGACGATGCGTCAGCGGCGGAACCAGCCGTCACGGCTGCTTGGAAGGCGTCACGCGTTGCCAGAGTGGCGGGGCTCACCCCGGCGGCGGGAGCGGGCGTCGAAGGTGCAGCAGCAGCGGTTGCGGCGGGTGTCGTGCCGGTCGCGGAAGCATCGGCGTCGGGCGACGCTGGTGACAGCGGCAGAGGGTAAGCGGGAATGACGCCGAGGCCGGGTGTGGCGGGCTCTGTCACGGGGTCGACGGCGTCCACGGCCGGGGGGAGCACGGTGTCGATCACCGGGTCGATCGCGTCCACCACCGGCTCGATGACCGGGCGGACGGCATCTACGACAGGAGCCACGACACCATCCGTGATGGGCGTCACGACGGTGACAACGGGCGGCAGAACGGTGTCAGTGACGGGCTTGACCACCGTGTCGACGACGGGCTTCACGACCTTGTCGGTGACGGGTGCGACCACCTCGTCGACGACCGGCGTGACGACCTCGTCTGTGACAGGCCGTACGACCTTGTCTGTGACAGGCCTGACGACCTTGTCCGTGACGGGCTTGATCGCCTTCTCGACGACCGGCTTCACGATCTTCTTGGCCACCGGCTTCGCAACCTTGTCGGCGACGGGCGTGAGGACCTTCTCGACGGGCGCGACCGCCTTCTCGGCCACGGGCGTGACGACCTCCTCGGTGACGGGCTTCACGACCTTTTCGGTCACCGGTGCGACGGTCTGTCCGACGACTTTGGTCACCCCGCTGAGCAGTCCATCGTCTTCGCGGTCGGCGGCGTGGGCGTGCGATGCGCTCAAGGCCACCGCGAAGGCCACCCAGAGCAGTGCGACGCCGAATCCGATCGCAGCGAGGAGACCGAGTCGGACGAACGCGCGTTGCGTCGTAAGCACAGGTCACCTCCACGATGTCTCATCGGAACACGCGCCGTGATCGCCGCGTTCTGCGGGGTGCCTGGACCAGACACGGTATCCACTTCCTATGATTTTGACAAGAGCTTCTCGGGCATCCTTTTGAGGGGCCGGGAGACCGCAGAAACCGGCCGACTTTCTCATTTGACAAATCCGGGATTCTGCACATGGGTGGGGATAACCCTGAACCTTCAACCGGCACTTGAGGTCGGATATCTATCCACAGACTGTGGGAAAGAAAACTCCCGGTCGAGCATGATTTATCGGCGTCGCTTCTGTGAGATTCCACGCGTTGTCCACAGGGTCTGTGCACAGGGTCCGCGGCGTTTTGCGCAGATTGTCCACACAGTTATCCACAGGCCGGTTTGCGTGTGTCGGAACCCCTCCATAACGTGTGCGAGGGCCTTCCAGCGGGCCCGGAAGAGGGGCTTGGATGTCGATTGCGGATCTGTCCGACGACCGGATCGGCGGAGCCCGAGGCCCTGAGCGGGTTCCTCCTCACGACATGCTCGCCGAGCAGAGCACCCTGGGCGGCATGCTCCTTTCGGGCGATGCGGTCGCCGACGTCATCGAGGCGCTCCGCGGCACGGACTTCTACGTGCCGAAGCACGAGCTGATCTTCGAAGCCGTCCTCTCGCTGTACTCCCACGGTGAGCCGACCGACGTCGTCGCCGTTACGGACGAGCTGATCAAGACCGGCGATCTGCAGCGCGCCGGCGGTGCCGACTACCTGCACTCCCTCACGTCGATCGTCCCCACCGCGGCGAATGCGGCGTACTACGCATCGATCGTCCGTGAGCGTGCGCTGCTCCGCCGCCTCGTCGAAGCCGGCACCCGCATCGTCCAGATGGGCTACAACGGGCAGGGCGAGGCGCTCGACCTCGTCAACAACGCCCAGGCCGAGATCTACTCCGTCACCGGCGCGGAGCAGTCCGAGGACTACGTCCCGCTGCAGGTCGCCGTGGATGCCGCCGTCGAGGAGATCGAGGCGGCACGTGGCCGCGATGGTCAGATGACCGGCATCCCGACCGGCTTCGCCGCCCTCGACCAGCTCACCAACGGCCTGCACGGCGGGCAGATGGTCGTCGTCGCCGCTCGCCCCGCCATGGGTAAGTCGACGCTCGCGCTCGACTTCGCCCGCGCGGCCGCCATCAAGCACAACCGCCCGACCGTCTTCTTCTCGCTCGAGATGGGGCGCAGCGAGATCGCGATGCGACTCATGAGCGCCGAGGGTGCGGTGCCGCTGCAGAGCATGCGAAAGGGCATGCTCGACAGCCGCGACTGGACGACGATCGCCTCGACCCGCGGGCGCATCAACGACGCGCCGCTGTACATCGACGACAGCCCGAACATGACGCTCGTCGAGATCCGCGCGAAGTGCCGCAAGCTCAAGCAGCGCGTCGGACTCGAGATGGTCGTCATCGACTACCTCCAGCTCATGACGAGCGGTAAGCGCGTCGAGTCGCGTCAGCAGGAGGTCTCGGAGTTCTCGCGTGCGCTGAAGCTGCTGGCGAAGGAGCTGCAGGTTCCCGTCATCGCCCTGTCGCAGCTGAACCGTGGTGCCGAGCAGCGCGCCGACAAGAAGCCCGCCATCAGCGACCTGCGTGAATCGGGGTCGATCGAGCAGGATGCCGACATCGTCATCCTGCTGCACCGCGAGGCCGCCTACGAAAAGGACAGCCCCCGCGCCGGCGAAGCCGACCTCATCGTCGCCAAGCACCGTAACGGCCCGACCGACACGGTCGTCGTCGCGTTCCAGGGACACTTCTCACGCTTCACCGACATGGCCGTCGGGATGGACTGAGCCGCTCCACGCAGGCACGCGAAGGCCGAGAGCGAAGAAAAGGGAATACGCGGGGGGTCGACACGCTTATGGTTGACAAAACACAACTTGTTCTGCCGGCCACCGCCGGCCCCCCGCCGCGCATGACCCGCCGCGCGGAATCCTTACCGGCCTTCACCCCTCCGAGGAACCGTGACCACTGCTGCCGTGTCGAGCCCGACCACCCGAAGCACCCCGGTGATGACCCACCGCCAGATCCTGTTCGTCATCTTCGGACTCATGGCGGGGATGTTCCTGTCCGCGCTCGACCAGACCGTCGTCGGCACCGCGATCCGCACGATCGGCGACGACCTCAACGGCCTCAGCCAGCAGGCCTGGGTGACGACTGCGTACCTGATCGTGTCGACGATCTCGACGCCCATCTACGGCAAGCTCTCCGACATCTTCGGACGCCGGCCCCTCTTCATCATCGCGATCGCGATCTTCATCGTCGGCTCGGTCGCCGCGAGCTTCTCGACCTCGATGATCGAGCTTTCCGCCTTCCGCGCGATCCAGGGTCTCGGCGCCGGTGGTCTCATGTCGATGCCACTGGCGATCATGGGCGACATCCTCGCCCCCCGCGAGCGCGCCAAGTACCAGGGCTACTTCCTGGCCGTCTTCGGTATCTCGTCGGTGATCGGCCCGCTCGTCGGCGGCCTGTTCGCCGGCTCGGGTGAGATCCTCTTCATCGCCGGGTGGCGGTGGGTCTTCCTCATCAACGTGCCGATCGGCCTCGTCGCGCTCGCGGTCGTCCTGCGGTTCCTGCACATCCCGCGGCACCCGCACGGCGGGGTGCGCATCGACTGGTTCGGTGCGGCGGCGGTCATCATCGCGCTCGTTCCCCTGCTGCTCATCGCGGAGCAGGGCCGCGAGTGGGGCTGGACCTCACCCATCGCCATCGCCTGCTACGTCATCGGGGTCGTCGGCATCGTCGCCTTCATCCTGATTGAGCGCGGCATGAAGGACGACGCGCTCATCCCGCTCAAGCTCTTCCGGTCGTCGACGTTCTCGATGGCGACGATCATCGGCGTCTTCGTCGGCTTCGCGATGTTCGGCGCGATGCTCACGCTGCCGCTCTACCTGCAGCTCGTGCTCGGCTCGACGCCCACCGAGAGCGGCATCCAGCTGCTGCCGATGATCCTGGGACTCATGATCTCGTCGATCGTCAGCGGTCAGATCATCGCCCGCACGGGCCACTACCGGATCTTCCCGACCATCGGCACCGCCTTCATGGTGCTGGGCTTCCTCACGCTGACCTTCGTCCGGTACGACTCCTCGTACTGGCACCTCGCCGGCGCGATGCTCCTCATCGGTCTCGGCCTCGGCCAGCTCATGCAGACCCTCACGATCGCCTCGCAGAACTCCGTCGGTCCGCGGGACATCGGCGTCGCCACCTCGGGGTCGACCTTCTTCCGTCAGATCGGTGGCACGCTCGGCACGGCCGTGCTGCTGTCGCTGCTTTTCACGCTCGTCCCGCTGAACCTGCAGACCAACTTCAAGGATCAGCAGTCGCTCTCCGACGCCCTCGACGCCGCCCTCGACCCGACGGTCGCGAGCGCACCGGCCAACGCCGGCATCATGTCGAAGGTCTATGACCCCTTCGTGGGCCAGCTCTCGGACGGCGCCCTCGACGGCGCGCAGAAGGGCGTCGACGAGGCGAAGGCCGCGGCTGCCGACGCGGTCGCACAGCAGGTCGCATCCGGGGCGATCCCCGCCGCCGCCCAACAGGAGGCCACCGCCCAAGCCGAGCAGCAGGCCATCGCGCAGGCGGGGGCGAAGATCACCGAGCAGCTGCCCGTCGCGAAGGTGGCGGCCGACGGCACCGTGACGCTGGACTTCACGGATGCCGCTGCCCGCCGCGCCTTCGTCGACCAGGCGGTCCCGCAGATCATCGACGGGATGTCGAACTCGTCGGGCTCCTCCTTCGACGACAGCACGATGGACGACACCTCGTTCCTCAACGGTGCCGACCCGCGCCTGACGAAGCCGCTTCTGGTGTCGTTCAACCAGTCGACGGTGAGCGTGTACTGGGTGGCCATGGGCGTCGCCCTGATCGCGTTCGTCCTGACGCTGTTCTTCCGCACTCCGCCGCTGCGTCAGAAGTCGGCGCTGCAGGAGTCAGCCGACGCCGAGCGTCAGCCCGAGCCGATCGCGCTCGGCTGACGCCGGCGGGATGCCGGGGGTCCACCCGAGTTCCTAGAGTGGGGGGATGAGCTCGCGAGGCGACCGCACCCCGTCGCCGGCCGTGCAGATCGTGATCGTGGTCCTCGCGGTGGGCGTCGGGGTTCCGGTCGGGATCGGCGCGTGGATCGGCGGCATCCTGCTCGCCGAGAATCTCGGGGTGCGGATGCCGCCCGAGCAGGTCTTCGCGTGGATCATCGCCGCTGTCGTCGGCGTCGTCCTCTGGCCCCTCTCGCTCCGCGCTGCACGGCGAGGGTTCTCGAAGGCGACCGGCGCGGGTCCGGTGATTGCGGCGGCGGCGCGGAGCGAGCGAGCCCTCCGTGCGCTCGTCGTCATGGTGGGCGCCGCCGCGCTCGTGGCCCTGTGCGGACCGCGCGAGACGGCGAGCACGCTCGCCACCGCGTGGGAGGCCCTCGCGATCGGTCGACGCGAGAGTGGTCTCGTGATCCAGCTGCTCAGCCTCATCCTGGTGGCCATACTCGCGACGCCGGTCGTCGTCTACACGCACCGCGCGGCCAAGAAGCTGTCTGCGGGCGACACGCGCCGCCTCGTACTGCAGGAGCGAGAAGCGTGGACCCTGGCCGCTGCCACCGCGTGGACGACCTCGCTCATGCTCGGCCTCATCCTGGCGATCGCCATCCTGCTCTGGCTCTGACACACAGACCCCCGAAGGAGACATCATGCGCAACCTCGTCTACTACGTCGCCGTGAGCATCGACGGCTGCATCGCCGACGAGAACGGCGGGTACGACGCCTTCCTCATCGAGGGCGACCACAACGCCGCCATCTTCGGCGAGTACGCCGACGCCCTGCCCGGGCACGTGCAGCGGGCGGTCGGCATCCAGCCCACGAACACGACGTTCGACACCGTGGTCATGGGCTGGAACACCCTGATTCCCGCATTGGATGCCGGGATCACGAGCCCGTACCCGCACCTCCGGCAACTGGTCGCCAGCCGTCGGGAGCGCGAGGTCGACCCCTCGGTCACCCTGACGAACGATCCGGTGGCGACCGTCCGGTCCCTCAAGAACGAGGACGGCGCGGACATCTGGCTCTGCGGTGGGGGAGAGCTCGCCGGAGCCCTGCTGCCCGAGATCGACCGCCTCGTGCTGAAGCGCCACCCGGTGGCTCTGGGCTCCGGCATCCGCTTGTTCGGTGAGGCCGCCCCCGCGGAGTACCCCTTCACGCGGACGCGCGTGCGCGAGTTCGCCTCGGGCGTTGCGATCGAGGAGTACGCCCGCCGCGCGGGCTGACGAGGGTCAGGCGGGATGCCGCCGGAGCAGCTTCTCGGCCACCATCATCGCTCCGCCGAGCACGGCCGGAATCCCGCCGCCCGGGTGCACCGAGGCGCCGACCCGCCACAACCACGGCCGCCGCAGGTCGTGATGCGAGGGCTGGTGAAACGGGCCGCTCATCCAGAGCGGCCGCGCCGCTCCGTACAGGGCGCCGTGTCGCTCGCCGAATGAGCCGAAGTACTGCGGATCGAGCACAGCGGCATCCGTCATCGAATCGGTGAGTAGTTCGTCGAGGCCCATCGTGCGGGAGATCCGCTCGATCTCGCGCCGGACGAACGGGTGCTCGAGGCTGTAACCCGAACCGTCGGCCGGCGCGGTCAGCAGTACGGCGAGCGTGCTCCGATCGTTCGGGTAGACCTGACCGGCGCGGTAGAGGTTGACGAACGCCATCGTGTCGGCGGGCTCATCGCCCGCGGCGAGGCTGCGGTGCAGGGCGTCGGGCTTCGTGGGGAGGATGACGCTGTGCGCGGCGATCCGCTCGGGCAGCGGCTCGCGGAGCGCGCCGTAGATCGCCACCGCGGAGCACGACAGGGCGCCCGGGGTGCGCCGCCGCCCGCCGAGCAGGTCATTCACCCGGTCCGCGTCGAGCGCGCTCACGACGATGTCGGCCGCGAACGGGCCGCCCGCCGTCGTCACCCGTCCACGCTCGATGCGCGTCACGGTCTCGCCGGTGCGGATGTCGACGCCCGCGGCATCCGCCATACGCTCCAGCGCGAGCGGGATCTCGTACACGCCGCCGCGGGGAACCCACACACCGGATGCCGCCATGACGGCCGGCATGCTCGCGTAGAGCGCGGGGGTGCGCTCGGGCGGGACGCCGGCGTTGAGCGTGTGGATGGCGATGATCTCGCGGAGGCCCTCGGGCATCCACGTGAGGCTGTCGAGGTACGAGCGGGTGCTCAGCCGCGGTCCGTAGACCGCGAGCAGCCGGCGCAGCGCCGGGAGCGACCGTCGGTCGAGCGGATCGGCGACGAGGAGCGCGGTCACGTCGTCGGCGAGGGGCGCGTGCTCGTCGCTGAACCGCTTCCACGCCGGGTACCAGGGGTGCTCCGGCGGCACGGGGAGGGTGACGTCCTCGCCGGCGTAGTAGTAGCGGCCGACCTCGGGGAGCCGCTCCAGCTCGATCGCGCCGGGGTCCGTGCCGAGGCGTGCGCACAGCTCCTCCCACACGCCGGGGAACGTCACGAGCGAGGGGCCGGAGTCGATGCGCTCGCCGTCGACCTCGAGCCGGCGGCTCTTGCCGCCGACCGTGGCGGCCCGCTCGAGCAGGGTCACGTCGTGTCCGGCACGGGCGAGCAGAGCGGATGCCGCCAGGCCCCCGAGACCTGCTCCGATGACGACGATGCGGCTCATCCGTACACCTCGAAGAACATCTTCGTCAGCTGCAGCCCGCTCGCGACCGAGCCGGCGACGTAGGGGAAGGCGATCGACACCGGGTACAGGCGACGCCCGGTCGCGGGGGTGGGGCGCAGCAGCAGCCACACGATGAGGACGCCCCCGATCGCGAGGTTGAGAGCTGCGACCGGGATGCTGACGAGGGCGAACAGGACGGTGGACGCCAGCCACCAGCATCCGCTCCACACCGCCGTGCCGCGAGGCCCGAGAAGCACGGCAGTCGTCCGGATGCCGGCCTCGCGATCCTCGTCGATGTCCTGCACCGCGTCGTAGGCGTGCTTCGCGACGCTCCATGCGAGGAGGCCGATGACGGCGGGCCACAGCGGCGGCTCGCCGAGCGCGACCGGGACGATCAGCAGGGGCAGGCCGTAGGCGGCGTTGCTGAGGGAATCGAGGAACGGCCGCTGCTTGAACCGCAGCGGGGGCGCCGAGTAGAAGACGAAGACCAGCGTGTAGAGGAGGATCAGCCCGACGGCCGCGGGCGGGTAGGCGATGAGGAACCAGACGAGGAACGGCACATTCGTGATCGCGACGGCCCAGACGATCAGCCGCACCTCGCGCGGCTCGATCCGAGCGCCCTCGATCGAGCCCTTCCGCGGGTTCAGCGCGTCGGTCTCCTGGTCGAAGATGTCGTTCACGCCGTAGATCAGCAGATTGAACGGCAGGGTCAACCAGATGAGGAGCGGGATCGCCGCGGCATCCAGCAATTGCCCCGTGAGCCACATGCCGAGAACACCGGTGCCGATCGTGTTGATCCAGAGGACCGGGCGCGAGATGTGGACCAGACGGCCGAGCGTCGACCAGGCCGAGGCGCGGCGAGTCGGAGCGGGCTGATGGTCGATGGCGGGACTCCTCGGGTGGCGACGGCGCGGACGACCGTGTCCCGCGATTGTATGCGGCGGGGGTGCCGCACCGGCGGCTCTTGCGCCGGGGTTGCTCGCCTGTCGCGACGTGCGAAGGCGCGCGGCGTGTTGTGACAGGGGAGTGGGGGTCAGGGGCGCGGCGCTCGCTGCCCTGTCGCGATGTGCGGAGGCACGCGGCGTGTTGTGACAGGGGAGCGCGGGATGCCGCGTGGAGCGGGGGTCAGGCTGCGGGGGTTCCCGTGCCCGTGAGCCAGGGCTGCAGGATGTCGCGGGCCGTCGTCCAGCTCTGACGTCCATAGCGCTGGTTGTCCACGTGGCGCAGTTCGCCCTCGCCGCTGAACATGCTCACGAAGTACTGCATCCCCTGCCAGGCGGGGAACGTCTCGTCAGGGTCGCGCGAGAGGCGTCGTCCCACCGCGGCCATCGCCGAGAGCGTCCTCGTCGTGCCCGCCCACTGCAGTTTGAAGGTCTCGCCACTGAGCTCGGAGGCGAGCTCCGCCACCTGGCGGGCGGTGATCCGGTCGCCGGCGACCTCGACGACGCGAGGGGCGTCGGCATCGAGGGCGACCAGGGCGACGGTCCGAGCGGTGTCGTCCTTCGTGGTGACGTCGAGCGTCTGGTCGGCCGACGACCAGAACAGCACGCGCTTGCGATCGCGGAGGATCATCGGTGCCTGACCGGCGAGCAGTTCGGTGAACATGCCGTTCAGCACCGACGTCGCCTGGATCGGCGCCGCGTCGAGGTCCGCGGCGAACTCGCGGCGCAGCTCGAGGTTGCGGTTGGTCCCCGGGGTGAGGCGCCGGTAGTCGGCGGAGTAGTCCGACGGGAGGAAACGGGGCACGCCGGCCGCGACCGCCGCGGCGAGGAGTGCGCGCTGCGCGTCGACGATGACCGGACGGATGCCGCTGACCGCCGAGACGACGACGTCGACACCGGATGCCGCGGCCACGAGCGCGTCGTGGTCCGCGTAGTCGGCGGTCATGATCTCGACCCGTGCGTCGTCGCCGAATAGCTTTGCCGCGGTTGAGCTTCCGGGGCGGGTCAGCACCCGGAGCTGGACGTCGTGGGACAGGAGCTCGCGGGAGATGCGGCTGCCGATGTCGCCGGTTGCGCCGGCGACGAGAACGGTGGTGGTCACGAGGGGGTCCTGTCTGTGGGGGTGGAGGTTCCGCGGCGCGAGCGCTCGGGCGCGGCGACGGGGTGTTCGAAGTCCGGGTCGGTGCGCGCCGCGTCGGCGGCGACGGCGACACGGGCGAGGAGGGTCCGGAGCGTCGCGCGCTCATCGGGGTCGAGCGTGCCGAGCAGGCGGTCCTCCGCCTGGCGGAGCTGTGCACGCGCGGTGTCGAGGGTGGCGCGGCCCGCGTCGGTCGGATGGACGTGGCGCACGCGTCGATCGGTCGGCGCCGGCCTGCGCGAGACGAGGCCCTCCGCTTCGAGCGCGTCGAGCAGGTACGTCATCTGCGTCTTGTCGATCCCGAGGCGCTGGGCCAGCTGCAGCTGCGACGAGGGTTCCTCGGTCGTGATCGCGACCAGCACCTGATACCCGCGCGGACCCTGCGGCATCGCGCTCACCGCTTCGGCCCCCAGGCGCGTGAACGTCTGGAAGGTGAGGGGCAGGGCCCAGCCCAGCTCGGTCTCGATGCCGCCGGCATCCCAGTCGATCTCGGATGATTTTGTGTCGATCACGTCGCAACCGTACATGTGCAAGATCGTCTTCTGCAAATACGATCTTGCGATCGACTGAATCAGAGGCGACGGGCGATGAAGTCGAAGACGTGCCAGTGCTTCGGCCCCCGACCCGACGGGCCGTCCCTCTCGCGTTCGCTGAGTTCGACGATCTGCCATTGCGCAAGAAGGTCCGCAACCTCGCTCACCGAGTGTGTGAGCACGTCGTCGCGCGCAGCCCAATCGTCGCGATGTCCGAAGAGCTGACCCGCGAAGACGCCACCCGGGCAAAGCGCCGCAGTGATCAGCGTCCAGATGTGGGCGAATTCGGTCGCGCGAGCGAACGGCAACGAATAGCTTGCGAGGATGAGATCGGCATCCGGCAACTCGGCGAGATCGCCGAACGACGTATCACGCGCATCGAGACGCGGTGATGCGTCCGCACGTGCCGCGATGCGCTCCCGCAGTCCGGGTGTCGCGTCGACGGACACGACCTTCCAGCCCCGATCAAGGAGGAATCGCGAGTCGACGCCGTCCCCGGCACCGAGGTCGATCGCCGTCCCCACGCGGGTCACGTGTTCGAGAGCCGCGACGAGGTGGGGCCGTGGCGCCCGGCCCGCCGCAGCGGAGTAGTACTGCTGCCAGTCGCTCGCCTCCGCCATCGGGCCATTCTCGCGCGGTGCGCTGCTCTCGGGCGCAGCATCCGCTCGCCTGTCACGAAGTGCGCGGGCGGGCGGCGTGTTGTGACAGGAGAGGCGGGCGCGACCGCGCGGCACCCCCTCGTCTGTCGCGAAGTGCGCGGGCGGGCGGCGTGTTGTGACAGGGGAACGGGATGCCCCCGGGGGCGCCCCTAGGCGACGTCGAGCGCGATGCGGGCGCGGCGCGCGACGTCGAGGATGCGCCCGACGTTCTCGACCGCGACGCCTGGTTCGTCCGCCCCGAGGTGCTCGAGGGTCGCGAGCTGCGAGGCCAGGAGCGCAGGCGGCATGAAGTGCTGACGCGACCGCATCCGACGGTCCAGCTCCTCGGGCGAGACGACCAACTCGACGAAGCGCACGTCGGGAGCGGCGGCGCGGATCCGGTCGCGGTAGCGCCGCGCGAGGGCGGAGCATGCGACGACGAGGCCCGGCGCCTCGGCGAGGGTCTGTCCGACGATGTCGAGCCAGGGCGCGCGATCGTCGTCGTCGAGCGGGTGACCCGCTTCCATCTTCTCCACGTTGGCAGCGGGGTGCAGATCGTCCGCATCGACGAAGTCCACGCCGAGGTCGACAGCGAGGGCCGCGCCGACGGCGGTCTTGCCCGATCCGCTCGGACCCATGACGACGACGCGCGGTGCAGTGCTCACGATTCCACCTTCGCAGAGTTCATAGCGACGACGACCTTGCTGCTCTCGGCGGAGCGCCGTGCGGTCTCGAACGCGTCGACGGCCGCGTCGGGGCGGAACTCGTGGGTGATGACGGCCTCGATCTCGGGGCGACGCCGCAGGACCTCGATCGCCTCGTCGATCTCGTCGAGGAAGCGGAAGGCACCGGTGAGCGTCGCCTCCTTGGAGATGAGCGGGGCGATGTTCACGCCGACCGGCTGGTTCGGCAGCATCCCGATCTGCACGATGGTGCCTCGACGGCGGACGGCGGCGATCGCGGACGACACCGCGGGTGCGGCACCGGAGCACTCGAGGACGACGTCGTACGTGTCGGACGGGATCTCATCCTGGCCGACGCGCCAGACGCCGTCGGCCCCGAGCGCCCGTGCGCGCGCCAGCGGCTCGGGCAGCAGGTCGGTGATCTCGACGTTCGCCGCTCCCGCCTCCTGCGCGGCGACGACGGCGAGGAGCCCGATCGGACCGGCGCCGCACACGAGCACGCGCGCACCGGCGAGGGAGCCGGCGCGGCCGGCGCCGTGCAGGGCGACGGCTAGCGGCTCGGCCAGGACGGCGCGGCGCACGGGCAGGTCGGCGGGCAGGGTCCGGATCATGCCGGCATCCACCACCAGGTACTCGCTCATCGCGCCCTGCGTGTGCGGGGTCGTCGCGGCGCTGCCGAGGTAGCTGCCGCCGGGGCGCAGGTGCGGCTCGACGGGAATGGGCCCCTCGGGACCGAAGCGGGCGGGATGCACCGTCACCGCCGTGCCGGGTGCGAAGCGGCCGTCGGGGTCGAGGTCGACCCAGCCCGACAGCTCGTGCCCGGGAACGAGCGGCTCCGTCACCACGAACGCGCCGTTCGCGCCCTCGGAGTAATAGTGCAGGTCGGATCCGCAGATGCCCACGTATCCCACCCGCACGCGGACCTGCCCCGCGTCGGGCTCGGGGACGGGATGGTCCGCCACCGTGAGGTCGAGCTTGCCGCCGATGACGACTGCGTCCATGTGTGTCTCTTTTCGGATCAGACGACCGCGGTCATGCCGCCGTCGACGAACAGGTTCTGGCCGTTCACGAAGTCGCTCGCCGCCGAGGCCAGGAACACGAGCGGTCCGCGCAGCTCCGCGACGTCACCCCAGCGGCCGGCCGGGGTGCGCTGGGCGACCCAGTCCGAGAAGTCCGCGTCCGCGACGAGCGCCGCGTTCATCTCGGTGGCGAAGTACCCCGGCGACAGCGTGTTGACCTGGATGCCGTGGCGCGCCAGATCCGCGGCCATCCCGCGACTGAGCTGAGCGATACCGCCTTTGCTCGCGGCGTACGGCGCGATGGTCTGACGCCCGAGTAGCGACTGGACGGAGGCGATGTTGATGATCTTGCCCGAGCCGCGCGCGATCATGCCGGGCGCGACGAAGCGCGACACGTAGAACGCGCTCGACAGGTTGCTCGAGATGACGGCATCCCAGTCCGCGACGGGGAACTCCGCGAAGGGCGCCCGTCGCTGGATACCGGCGTTGTTGACGAGGATGTCGGGTGTCCCGACCCGCTCGACGAGCTCACCGATCGCCGTCTCGACAGCCGCGGCATCCGTCACGTCGAACAGGGTCGTTTCAGGACGGACGCCGGTGCGCTCGGCGATCGCGTCGGCGCTGCGGCCGACCGCCTCGGCGTCGCGGCCGTGCACGATGACCCGGGCGCCCGCCTCGGCGAGACCGACGGCCAGGCTCTGGCCGAGCCCCCGCGACGATCCCGTCACGAGGGCCAGGCGGCCGGTGAGGTCGAAGACGTCAGACAAGGGACACCGCGCCGAAGATGCCGAGCACGATGAGGAAACCGACGACCGATTCGATGGCCTGCTGCACGGTCCAGGTCTTGAGCGTCGTCTTTACGTCCATGCCCATGAGGCGGCCGACGAGCCAGAAGCCCGAGTCGTTGACGTGACCGGCGAAGACCGAGCCGGCGGCGGTGGCGAGCACGATGCAGGCGACCTGCAGCGGGTTGAAGCCGCCGGAGACCACGGCCGGGGCGACGAGGCCCGCTGCGGTCACGAGGGCGACCGTGGCCGAACCCTGCGCCACGCGGAGGAGGACGGCGATGATGTAGGCGGCGAAGATGACCGGCACACCGATCGAGGCGAGCGAGTCCGAGAGCGCGTCGCCGATGCCCGAGGCGCGAAGGACGCCGCCGAACATGCCACCGGCGCCGGTGATGAGGACGACCGAGCAGATCGGCCCCAGCGAGGACTCGACGATCTTGTCCAGAGCGCTGCCGCCGACCCCGCGGCGGGTGCCGAGGACGAACAGGGCGACGAGCACCGCGATGAGCAGGGCGACCTGGCTCGTTCCGATGAGGCCGAGCGCCTGCACCCAGACGGCGGTGCCGTCGACGGCTCCGGCCGAGACGAGCGCGGCGGAACCGGTGTTGAGGAGGATCAGGACCAGCGGGATGGCGATGACGCCGATGACGGTGCCGGCCTTCGGCGGGTTCGTGGGCTCGACGTCCTCGCCGAACAGGCGCGGGATGGCGAGCGGGATGCGGCGGTCGATGAAGCGCGCCCAGAGGTAACCACTGAGGTACCAGGTGGGGATCGCGACGACGAGACCGATGAGCAGGACGAGGCCGAGGTTCGCTCCGAAGGTCTCGCTGGCCGTGATGGGGCCGGGGTGCGGCGGCACGAAGACGTGCATGACCGAGAAGGCGGCGGCGGCCGAGATGCCGTAGAGCAGCATGTGCTTGCCGCCGATGCGTCGGGCCACCGCGAAGATGATCGGCAGCATGACGACGAGGCCGGCGTCGAAGAACATCGGGAAGCCCATGAGAAGCGACGCGACGCTCAAGGCGATCGCGGCGCGCTTCTCGCCGAAGACCGAGACCATCTTCTCGGCGAGCACGCGGGCACCGCCCGAGCTCTCGATGAGGGCGCCGAGCATCGCTCCGAAGCCGACGAGGAGCGCGACCGTGCCGACGGTGGAGCTGAAGCTGTCGATCAGCACCTTGCCGATGCTGCCGACGGGGATGCCGGTGGCCAGCGCCGTGAGCAGCGAGACCAGCACCAGCACGATGAACGCGTGCAGGCGCACCTTGATGATGAGCAGGAGGATCAGGGCGACCGCTCCGGCCGCGATCAGGAGGAGCGGTAGCGCTCCGAGTGTTTGCGTCCACTCATCCATGGGTGTGTTCTCCAGTGAATCGTCCCGGTGCCGGGGCCATTCCCGGCAGCGAGCCCACGGTGCCACATAAGTAGTACCTTTCGCAAGCGAATGATCGTACTTTTCGCGGTAGCGTGAGCATCGCTACGAAGGACACCGATGCCCACGCTTGCCACCACCGCATCCCACGCTCACATCGTCGAGACCCTCGGCCGGAGGATCGTCGGCGGTGAGCTGCCGCCCGGAACAGGGCTGACCCTCGCCGGTCTCGAGGAGTCGTTCACCGCATCGCGGACGGTCGTGCGCGAAGCGGTCCGGGTCCTCGAAGCGCACGGGCTGCTCACCTCGCGTCGCCGCGTCGGGCTCGTCGTCCGTCCGCAGGCGGAGTGGGACATCCTCAACGCGGACATCATCGAGTGGTCGCTCGACAGCCCGCGTCGGCGCGACGTGCTGATCGAGCTGACCGACCTGCGCGTCGCCGTCGAACCCGTCGCCGCCCGGCTGGCCGCGGAACGGGCGGGGGATGCTGAGCGCGACGAGCTTGTGCGGTGGGCGACGCTGCTCAGCGACCTCGGAAGTCAGGGGCTCGGTGACTCGGACGAGTATCTCGATGCCGACATCGCCTACCATCGGCTCCTCCTCAAGGCCTCTGGCAACGCCCTGTTCGAGAAGCTCGGTGACCCCATCGCCGAGATCCTGCGCGGCCGATCGGTGCGAGGTCTGACGCCCGGGATGCCGCGCGTCGGCACCCTCGAGGCCCACCTCGCGACGGCCCAGGCGATCCGCGACGGCCGCGGTGCCGACGCGGAGGCTTCGGCCCGAGAGCACCTGACCCTCGTCTCCGGCGAGGTCGAGGAAGTCTGACTCAGGGCGCTTGACGCGTATACCCTAGGGGGGTACCGTATTCAGCATGAACGGATACGACGCGAACAAGGACGATCTGCAGAAGCGGCTGCGCCGCGTCGAAGGCCAGGTCCGCGGCATCGCGCGCATGGTCGACGAGGACAAGTACTGCATCGACATCCTCACGCAGGTGTCCGCCGCGACGAAGGCACTCGAGACCGTCGCGCTCTCGCTGCTGTCCGACCACCTCAGCCACTGCGTCGCTGAGGCGAGTGCCGAAGGCGGCCAGGTCGCCGCCGACAAGATCCGCGAGGCGAACGACGCGATCGCGCGTCTCGTCCGCTCCTGAAACCCGGAGGAAGAACACCATGACCGACCGCATCCAGCTCGGACTCACCGACGTCTCCGCGTCCGCCGCAGCCCCGGCATCCGTTGTCAACGAAGAACTCCTCGTCACCGGGATGACCTGCGCGCACTGCGTCGCGAGCGTTCGTGAAGAGCTCTCCGAGATCGACGGTGTCGAGGCTGTGTCCGTCGACCTCGTCGCCGGCGGCACCTCGCACGTCACCGTGCACAGCGCGACCCCCCTCGACGACGACGCCCTGACCGCCGCCATCGAGGAGGCCGGATACACCCGGGTGTCGGCGTGAGCACCACCGACGTCGAGCTCGACATCTCGGGGATGACCTGTGCCTCGTGCGCCACCCGCATCGAGCGGAAACTCAACAAGCTCCCCGGCGTCGAGGCATCCGTCAACTACGCCACCGAGAAGGCGCGCGTCCGTGCCGAGGGTGTCGAGACGGCGCAGCTCATCGCGGCCGTCGAGGCCGCGGGGTACGCCGCGACCGTACCCACGCCCGAGCCGGAAGCGGCCGAGTCCGAGGACGAGACGAAGCCGCTCCGCCAGCGGCTGCTGATCAGCACCGCCCTGTCGCTGCCCGTTGCGCTGATGTCGATGATCCCCGCGCTGCAGTTCGAGAACTGGCAGTGGCTCGCGCTGACCCTCGCCGCCCCCGTCGCGGTCTGGGGCGCGTGGCCGTTCCACCGGGCCGCCGCCGTCAACCTGCGCCACGGCGCGGCGACGATGGACACACTGATCAGCCTCGGTGTGATCGCCTCGTTCGGCTGGTCGCTGTACGCGCTCTTCTTCGGCGGCGCGGGCATGCCCGGCATGACCATGACCTTCACACTCGTCGGAGCGCCGCGGGCCGGCGGGCACGAGATCTACCTCGAGGTCGCCGCGCTCGTGACGGTCTTCATCCTCGCGGGCCGCTACATCGAGGCCCGCGCGAAGCGGTCGTCGTCCGAGGCGCTGCGCGCACTGCTCGAACTCGGGGCGACGGATGCCGCGAAGCTGCAGAACGGTGTCGAGACGCGCGTTCCCGTCTCACAGCTCGTCGTCGGCGACACGGTCGTCGTGCGCCCCGGTGAGAAAGTCCCGTCGGATGGACTCGTCACCGCCGGGATGAGCAACGTCGACGCGAGCATGCTCACGGGGGAGTCGATGCCCATCGAGGTGACCGAGGGTTCTCGCGTCGTCGGGGCGACCATCAACGTCGGTGGGCGCCTCGAGGTGCAGATCACGCGCGTCGGAGCCGACACCGAACTGGCCCGGATGCGGCGGCTCATGGAGGAGGCGCAGACCGGCAAGGCCCAGGTGCAGCGCCTCGCCGACCGGGTCTCGGCCGTCTTCGTGCCCGTCGTGATCGGGCTCGCGCTCGCCGCCCTCGTCGGCTGGACGATCGCCGGTGCGCCGTGGGAGCTCGCCTTCACGGCCGCGGTCGCGACGCTCATCATCGCCTGCCCGTGCGCGCTCGGACTCGCGACCCCGACCGCCCTGCTGGTGGGAACCGGACGCGGGTCGCAGCTCGGCATCCTGATCCGCGGACCTCAGGTGCTCGAGCAGACCCGCACCGTCGACACGATCGTGCTCGACAAGACCGGCACCGTCACGACCGGACGCATGAGCGTCACCGAAGTGCTGCCTGTGGACGTGTCCCGCGATGAGCTTCTTGCGGTCGCTGCGGCAGTGGAGTCGGGGTCGGAGCACCCGGTCGCCCGCGCGATCGTCGCGGCATCGCCGGGCGGACGTGTCGAGTCGTTCCAGTCGCACGCCGGGTTCGGTGTGCAGGGCGTCGTCGACGGCGCGGCGGTCGTCGCCGGCCGGCCGTCGTGGCTGGCCGAGCAGTGGGCCGTCGTCGTGCCCGCGGATCTGCCCAAGGGGACGGTCGTCGCGGTCGCCCGCGACGGCGCATACCTCGGTGCGATCGTCGTGGCCGACACGGTGAAGGACTCGAGCGCCGCGGCGATCGCCCGGTTCCGCGAGCTGGGGCTCGAGCCGATCCTGTTGACCGGCGACACGGCCTCCTCGGCAGCGCGGGTCGCCGCCGAGGTCGGGATCTCCCGCATCGAAGCCGGCGTGACTCCGGCGGGCAAGCTCGACGCGATCCGTCGCCTGCAGGGTGAGGGCCGGGTCGTCGCGATGGTCGGTGACGGCGTCAATGACGCTGCGGCGCTCGCCGCTGCCGACCTCGGCATCGCGATGGGCGGCGGAACGGATGCGGCGATCGCGGCATCCGACATCACCGTCGTCTCGGGCGACCTCACCGTCGTCGCCGATGCGGTGCGCCTCGCGCGGCGGACCCTGGGCGTCATCAAGGGCAACCTGTTCTGGGCGTTCGCGTACAACGTCGCCGCGATCCCGCTCGCGATGGCCGCGCTGCTGAACCCGCTCGTTGCCGCGGCCGCCATGGCGCTGTCATCCGTGTTCGTGGTGACGAACAGCCTGCGTCTGCGCGGGTTCCAGGGGGTCGGGCGGGGCTGAGCGTGTGCTCGGCGCGCGGGCGTCGCGCCCGTTCGCGGGTGCAATAGTTCGAGCGCGACACGCCGGGCCGCGGCATCCCTCACCGGGGTGTCGCCCCGGATCTCTTGCATCGGCGTACTCCGAAAGCGGCGGGAGCCCCGGAATCCCCCGCCCGGGGGAGGCAGCTGATGGAGCCTCGGCCTACCGTCGGGGGCATGGACATCACTCAGCTGTCTCGAGCATCAGCGGGAGCGACGGCCGCCGTCATCCTCGCCTTCGCGGTCGGCCTGATCACCGACAACGCTCTCATCGGACTCGTCGCGGGCGCGACGCTGATCGGCCCGGGCGCCTATCTCGGCCTGCGGACATCTGCCACCAGCGGCCGATGACCGTCGCGTGACCGGTCGATCTATCGCATCGGCGCGCACTCCTGCGTGCCGAGGTGCAAGCGATGATGGAGCTGATGCTCGCGAACAGCCACGTCCTCCTCACCCCGATCACTCCTGACATCGCCCGCCGGATCATCGATCGCACCGAGCAACCGGGTGACGACTGGCATCCCGACTACCCGTTCGTCGACGAACTCGACCCGTTGGCCGCGCTGGCGGCCTCGGAACTGTCGGAGACTCCGTTCACGATGTACGCGATCCGACGCCCTGATGACCGCGCCGCCGTCGGCGGATTCGGGTTCTTCGGGCCGCCCGATGCGAGCGGCGCGGTCGAATTCGGTTACGGCCTGATACCCGCGGCACGAGGGTGTGGGCTCGCATCCGCCGCGGTCATGCTCGCCCTGCATCACGCCGGGCAGTGGGGTGCGCTTCGCGCGAAGGCCGACACCGAACGCACGAACGCGGCATCCCGCCGGGTGCTCGAGAAAGCAGGGCTTCACGAGGTCGGCCGACGTGGAGACCTCGTGTTCTTCGAACGCGCCCTCGGCACCGTGACACGATCGGACCATGACTGACGCCGTCTACGCCGAGCTCGATCGACTGCTGGCCGCACGCGATCGCGACGACATGGCGCCGACACTGGCGGCTCTGAAAGTCATCTACGACGAGCATCCGACGGACGCGCGGGTGCTCTACGAGTACGCCGGCGCGCACGACACGGCCGGTCAGGGGCAGGCGGCTGCCGAGCTCTACGAACAGGCTCTCGCCGCCGGGCTCGAAGGAGATGTCCGACGCCGTTGCCTCCTGCAGTACGGCAGCACGCTGCGCAACCTCGGTCGTTTCGACGCGTCGATCGCGCTTTTCACCGCGGCACGAGACGAGTTTCCGGATGCCGCATCCCTCGCCGTCTTCGAGGCGATCACGCTGCACGCGGCGGGGCACGTGCACGCCGCGCTCGGATCGCTCCTCGATGTGATCGCCAGCTACGTCGACTCTCCCGAGCTCGAGCGCTACAAGCCGGCGATCCGCGGCAACGCCGCCTATCTGCGCGACCTGGACGCGGGAGAATCCGCCGGCTAGACCCCGGCCTCGCCGTGGCGCGCGTTCCGCAGCGGCGAGAACACGATCACCAACGCAGCGACGGCGAAGACCGCGGCCGCGACGCCGAGGCTGGCCGCGTACCCGAGCCAGGTGGCGAGCACCCCGGCGCCGAGGGCACCGAAGAAGAAGACGATGCGGTTCGTCGTGCGGATCGTCGCGTTCATGCGGCCCTGGATCGCATCGGGCGCGATCGCCTGACGATACGAGATGTCGTTCGCATCCTCGACGCCCATCGCCAGGCCGAAGAGGAACTGCGCGATCGACACGATCACGAGGAGCACCGTCATGGTCGTCGCGCTGCTGAGAGGGACGACCGCCAGGAGCAGCCACGGCACGACCGTCAGGCTGCGGCCGACGAGGATCGCCCGCCCGGCTCCGATCCGCTCGCCGACGGCGGGCGCGATGATCGCGCCGAGGAAGCCGCCGACCCCGCCGACGGCCACCGCGATGCCGTAGGCCCAGGCCGGCATCCCCAGTTCTCGGAGCGCGAAGACGGCGAACACGGTCGCCACGATGCTGTTGCCGAGGAACCAGACGTGCACCGACAGCGCCAGCGGGCGAAGCGTTTTGTGCCGGTACGTGAAGCGCATGCCTTCGACGATGTCGTGACCGATGTGACGACCCGCCCTGCGGGGAGCGGGCGCGGACTCGGTGACCCGGATGCGGGACTGGAGAACGGCCGACACCGCATGGATGACGGCCTCGAACACGAAGATGAGAGGCGCGCCGACGAGGGTGAGGAGTGCGCCCCCGGCAGCAGGGCCCGCCGTCCCCGCGACGGTCTCGCTCTGGCCGAGTCTCGCGTTCGCCGACACGAGGGACGACCGGGGGACGATCTGCGGCACGAACGGCTGCTCCGCCGACTGGGCGAACAGGGTCAGGACTCCGAGCGTGAGCATGATCGCCGCGAGCGACCAGAAGTCGAGGTGGCCGAGCAGCGGCAGGACCGGGATCAGCGCGAAGACGACCGCGCGGCCAATGCTCGTCAGCACCAGCGTGCGCTGCCGATTCCAACGATCCATCAGCGCTCCGATGATGAACCCGAGGAAGAGGTACGGCGCGACGCCCAGCGCGTTCAGGATGCCGATCTGCGCCGGCGTCGCCGCGACCACCGTGACGATGAGCACTTGGAACGCGACGTTCGCGATGGCCGACCCGAACCCGCGGATGGTCGTCGCCGTCCAGAAGAGCCGGAATGCCGGGATGCGCAGGACCTCGGGTCGCCGCCCGCTGTCGGGCGGCCGCGGGGTCGGTTCGCGCATGATGCGACCCTATCGACGGACTCGGCTGTGCCCGCCGCTCGCCCGCCGGCGGTGGCGGATGCAAGGGATCGAGGCCGACACGCCGGTGGTGGATGCCGCGGCGCGGCGCGTCGAGCGGCATCCCTTGCATCCGTGCACAGCCCACAGCGCGCCGTCCGGGGTGCCGCACACGAAGGAAGGGCCCCACCGGCTGACCGGCGGGGCCCTTCACATTCAGTCCAACTGGCTTACTTGAACGCGTCCTTGACGTTCTCGCCGGCCTTCTTGAGGTTCGCTTCGCGCTGGTCGGCTTCGCCCTCGCGGCGAAGGTCCTCGTCATTGCGGTGCTCGCCCAGGGCTTCCTTCGCCTTGCCGGCGATGTCCTGCGCAGCGTTCTTGATCTTGTCGTCGAGACCCATGGCACACTCCTCAGTTCGTGGGAATCCCAGGATCTGACTCGCGATGATTCCACTCAACCGCTTGATTTCGGCGCCGATTGGTGAGAGTCACAACTCGCGCCGCCGACTCGCCGTCGCCTCGTAGGCGTGCAGCCACACGAGGTCGAACTCCTCGCGGGTGATCCGGCCTCGCACGAGGTCCTGCTCCGCGTGGTCGAGCTCGTCGGCCTGCTGTTGGATGCGGTGGGCCACCTCCAACGCCGACGGCGAGACCTCTCCGGCGAAGAACGTGCACCGGACGGAGTGCGCGTCGCGAGCCGCGGCTCGGCCCCGATACGACAGGAGCACCCCCGGTCCGACGATCGCCGCGGTCATCAGCAGCAGCGTCGGTACCGTCGGAGCGCCCATCCCGACGAGGGCCATCCAGAGGACGAAACCGGCGCAGACGGCGACCTTCCAGAAGGTGGATGCCGCCAGCGCGAACGTGCGCTCAGCGTCCGAGGACTGCGGCGAGTACACGACGATGCGGTCGGTCACGATGCCGTGACGGGCGACACCGCGCCACACGTGGCCCCAGTGCGGGCGGTCGGAGCGGAACAGCCGGATGCGGATGCCGGCCGGGTCTACTTGCCGCATCGCCCCGTCCAGTCCTCGTCGGATTTGCTGTCGACGGCGGGCGCGACCAGCTGGGAGCGGGCGACGGTCCCTTCGCAGAAGAGCACGATCCGGTCGCCGGGCGACGTGATCGCCGGCAGCAGCGCGGACACCTTCCGGTGCGACGAGCCCGACCCCACGACGACGCTCGACACCAGACTGCGATCCGTCGCGCCGCCCAGGAGGAGGGCGAGCGTGACCTGGTCGGCGACGTCGTCGAGGTCGCTGTCGACCGACAGGTGGACCGTGCGGCATGACGGCCCCGGCTCCTCCCGGCCCGTGACCGTGGTCACCACGACGCTGACGAAACGCTCACGGTCGCTGCGTTCGGCCGGCGCGATCAGGACGCAGGGAGTCGTCCTCGTCTGAGCCAGCTCCCGTAGCGAACGTCCGCCGATGCGGATGTCGCGTTCCTCGAATCGCGTGCCTGCGGGGAGCAGAGGCGGTCGTGCGGGCGTGGTCCGCGAGTGCTGCCGCGCGGCGGCGATGATCGTGTGCAGAGCGCTCATCAGCGCACGACCGTCGGGATGTCGGCATCCGGCGAGACGCGACGGGGCTTCACGTCGCGCAGCGCGAGCGTGCCGGTGCACGGCACCGCGAGCAGGTCGCCCTCGACGAGGTCGGCGGGCAGGATCGCCTGCATATAGGGCCAGGTGGGCGCGCCGACATCGCCGGGGACGATGTCGAACATCGCCTGCTTCGCGGTGGATGCGCGACCGATGAGGCGGCAGTGCTCCCACTGGATCGGGAGGTCGTGCGTGGTGCAGTCGACGAGCGCCAGACGGCGCACGTCCTGCGAGTCGACGCGCAGAGTCACGCGGAAGACGAGGACCGTGACGTCCATGCCGATGCCGCGACGGCGGGCATCCTGCGTGTGCGGGTGCGCGAGGTCGCCGGTCATCACGCACGGCGTCCCTTCGAGCTCGGCCAGGCGCGTCAGCGACACACCCGCCACGGTCACATCGCGCACCTCCGCGACGGTGTGCTCGGGCCATGCCCGCCGTTCGATCGGATCGGGGATGCTGCGTCGCAGCGAGGGGAGGACCGTGGTCAACGTCATGAGCACAGTCCTAAGCGCTCGCCGAGGCCCGCGGAACAGGTCCGAACGGAACCCATACGGCCGGCCCGCGCGTCGCATCGGGCACCTAGGGTGAGGGGATGTTCACCGTCACCGAGTCCGTCACCATCGACCGCCCGGTGACCGAGGTGTTCGACTTCTTCACCGAGGGCCGCGCCCGCTGGGACGAGTCCGTCATCTCCGAGGAGCTCACCTCATCGCCGCCCGTCGGCGTCGGGTCGACTCTCCACACGCGGATGCGGGCGGTCGGCCGCGAGGTCGACTTCGACTGGCGCGTCACGGCCTACGACCCCGGTGCGCGGATGGCGGTGACCAGCACGAGCGGGATCATGGCCACGTCCTCCGACCTGCAGTTCGCCGACGCGAACGGCGCGACCGTCGTCGCCGTGCGCATCGACGCCGAGCCGACCGGGATCATGCGCCTCGCCGAGCCGATGATCGCCGACTCGATCCGCTCGACGCTGTCGACGTCGCTCACCCGCGCGAAGCGGATGCTCGAAAGCTCCTGACCCGGCGTCATCCTCTCGGCTGACACGGATGCCTCTCCAGGCCGACGCCCTGCGCGCGACGACTGCGTAGACAGGAAGCATGAAGCGCACACTCGCCGCCCTGTCCCTCGTCCTCGTCGCCGCCGGGCTCACGACCGCCTGCGCGTCGGGGAGCAGTGACGTCGAAGACCACGTCGTGAAGGCAGTGAGCGAAGGCTCGTCCGTGCCGGTCGCAGACCTGGTCGACGATGCGGCCGCGAAGCGGTTCACGATCGTGTGCCCGTACGAGCTGCCTGCGGATGTCGCGACCCGCCTCGGCGTCTCGGCGAAGGACCTCCCCGATCTGTCGAAGCGCGACGACGCGCAGGCGCTCGTCGCCGTGACGTCGAACGGCGTCGACGCGGTCGAGTTCCGACGCGAACGCGTCGACCTCTGCTCCTCGGAGGGGCCGTGGCCGGTGTACGAGAAGACCGACACGGCCACCGTCGCCGTCACGCGGAACGAGGATGACGTCTACATCGTCACCCGAGCGAGCTGACGGCCTGTCACTTCACGAGCGGGCGCACCGTCGTGAAGCCGCCGTCGACCGGGATCACCTGACCGGTGATGCGACCGGCATCCGTCGACAGCAGCCAGTCCATGACGGCCGCGACATCGTCGGCGGTCTGCACACCACCGAGCGGGTACTGCTTCTCGGCGCCCTCGCGCTGCATCGGCACGCTCAGCATCCCGGCCGTCATCGGGGTGTCCGTCATACCCGGCGCGACCGCGTTCACACGGATGCCGCGCGCGGCATACGTGGCGGCGGCGCTGCGCACGAGCGCCTCGACGCCTCCCTTCGCGGCGGCGATCGCCTCGTGGTTGGCGACGCCGATGCGGGCGACGACGGAGCTCGCGAAGACGGCGGCGCCGGGCTGCTTGCCCGTCGCCTCGAGCCAGGCCTGCAGGATCCAGATGCTGCTCTCGAGGTTGACGCGCAGGATGTCGCGCGCGGCGTCGGCCTTCGTCCGATGCAGCGGGGTGATGAGCGTGCTACCGACCGCGTGCGCGAGCCACGCCGGTGCGTCACCCAACTCGGACCGGCAGCCCTCGAGCGCCGCCGCGGCACCCTCGGGCGTCGTCACGTCGGAGACGATGTGCGCGTCCGCCTCGACGGAGGCGAGGGATGCGGCATCTCGCCCCACCGCGGCGACCCGCAGACCGCGCGCCCGCAGCCGAGCGACGAGGGCGCTCCCCACACCGCCGCGGGCGCCGGTCACGAGGGCGATGTCGGTCGAGGTCATGATGCTCTCCTTGCTCATGTGTGCGGAACCGCGATGTCGCCGCGCCGGATCGCGTCGGCGCGCTCACGGATGCCGGTGATCTCGTCGTCGTCGAGGCGCGACACGTTCTTCACCTGCAGCGACATGCGGTGGTTGGCGGCGAGGGGCTCCTCGTGCCGGATGAGGTAATCCCAGTAAAGGGTGGTGAAGGGGCACGCGTCGTCGCCTACCCGCTTGGCGGGGTCGAACGGGCACGTCTTGCAGTAGGGGCTCATGCGGTCGATGTACTTGCCGGTCGCGGCATACGGCTTGCTGCCCATCAGCCCGCTGTCGGCGTATTGGCTCATCCCGAGCGTGTTCGGCAGTTCCGCCCACTCGACCGCGTCGACGTAGACCGCGAGGTACCAGGCGTGGACCTCCTTCGGATCGACGCCGAGCAGCATCGCGTACAGCCCGGTGACCATGAGCCGCTGGATGTGGTGCGCGTACCCGTTCTCGAGCGTCGTGCCGATCGCGTCCTGCAGGCACGCCATCGCCGTGTCGCCGGTCCAGTAGAAGTCGGGGAGCGGTTCGAACGCCTCGAACGCGTTCCGCTCGAGGTACCCGGGCATCTGCGTCCAATAGATGCCGCGGACGTATTCGCGCCACCCGAGGATCTGTCGGATGAAGCCCTCGACGGCAGGCAACGGCGCCTTCTCGTCGCGGTAGGCCGCCTCGGCCGCGGCCACGACCTCGCGCGGAGTCAGCATCTTCAGGTTCATCGACGACGACAGGTGCGCGTGCCAGAGCCACGGCTCGCCCGGCCACATCGCATCCTGCGTTTCGCCGAAGCCCGGCAACCGTTCCTCGATGAAGAGGTCGAGCGCCTCGAGAGCCTGCGCACGGGTGACCGGCCACGCGAACGAGTCGAGCGAGCCGGGGTGGTCTCCGAAAGTCTTCTCGACGAGGGCGATGACCTCAAGGGTGGTCTCGTCGGGTTCGAACCGGGCGCGCGGGGGAACGAGCCCCGGACCCTGCTTCGGGAACGCCTTGCGGTTGTCGGCGTCGTAGTTCCACGAGCCGCCGACCGGCTGCCCGTGGGTCGTCATCAGCACGTCGTGCTTCTTGCGCATCTCACGGTAGAAGTACTCCATGCGCAGCGACTTCCGGCCCTCGGCGTGCGCGGCGAAATCGGCGACGGTGCTGAAGAAGTGGCGGTCCTGACGGATGTCCAACGGGATGCCGCTGTGCTCGGCCACCTCGCGCAGCGCTTCGCGCACCCGCCACTCGCCGGGCTCCGTCACGACGAGTCCCTCGGGCTTCAGCTTCGTCACGTCGATCGTGAGCTGGTCAGCCAGCGAGTCCTTCGTCGACCGGGCGTCGAGCTTCGCGTAGTGGAGGCGACGCCCGGCATCCGTCAGCTCCGCGGCGAAATGGCGCATGGCGGCGAGGAACACGGCGGTCCGCTGCTTCGTGCTCCAGACGTGCTCGGACTCCCCGGCGACCTCGGCCATCCAGACGGCATCCTGATCGGGGTCGAAGTCGTCGAACGCGCTCGAGTCGTGATCGAGCTGATCGCCCAGCACGATGACGAGGTGTCGCAGCATGGGGTCAGCGTAAGTAGGGGGTCGGACGGTTCCCACCGCTTGTGTGCGCGACGGGGCTGCGCTAGCGGAGGGGTGTTCTGCCAGGGACTCCCTCGTCCGGGTCGCGGGGCTTAGCGTCGAGGGCAGGAGGTTGACACATGCACACCAGGACACTTGGACAGGACCTGCAGGTCTCGGCGATCGGGCTCGGAGCGATGGGGATGTCGCAGAGCTACGGACCCAACCCCGGCGACCGCAGCGAGATGATCGCGGTACTCCGTTCGGCGCTCGACGCGGGCGTCACATTCTTCGACACGGCCGAGGTCTACGGCCCGTACGTCAACGAGGAGCTCGTCGGCGAGGCCCTCGAACCGGTGCGCGACCAGGTCGTCATCGCGACGAAATTCGGGTGGGACATCCAGAACGGCCAGTCGGTCGGACTCGACAGCCGTCCGGAGCAGATCCGTCGCGTCGCCGACGCCTCGTTGCGCAGGCTCCGAACCGACACGCTCGACCTCTTCTACCAGCACCGGGTCGACCCGGACGTGCCCATCGCCGACGTCGCGGGGACGGTCGGCGAGCTCGTCGCCGAGGGGAAGGTGCGTCACTTCGGGCTGTCCGAGGCTTCCGCCGCGACGATCCGTGCCGCGCACGCCGTGTTCCCGGTGACCGCTGTCCAGAGCGAATACTCGTTGTGGACCCGCGACCCCGAGGTCGAGGTCCTGCCGACCCTGGCCGAACTCGGGATCGGCTTCGTGCCGTTCAGCCCGCTGGGCAAGGGATTCCTCACGGGAACGGTGAGCACCGACACCGCGTTCGACGACGGTGACATCCGGCGCCGGGTACCGCGTTTCGAGGCGGAGAACCTGGCCGCGAACCAGGCGCTGGTCGATCACGTGAAGGTCCTCGCCGAGGCGAAGGATGCCGCGCCCGGCCAGATCGCGCTGGCGTGGCTGCTCGCGCAGCATCCGTCGATCGTCCCCATCCCCGGCACGCGGCGCACGTCGCGCATCGGCGAGAACGCCGCCGCGACCGAGGTGGCGCTGTCGGCGGATGAGCTCGCCGACCTCGACGGCCTCGCGCAGCGGGTCGGCGTCGCCGGCGACCGCTACAACGCGACCCTCATGGAGTACGTGAACCGCTGAGCGACGGCGGCCTGCGGCGCGCGGCACCGACGCGGGCTGGCATCCTGGGTGCATGCCCGCGACCGAGGATGCCCCCGACGTCGACGTCGAGCACGTCGGACGCGGCACCCACCGCACGCGGGTGACGCGCGTCGAGACCACGGCCGGCGACGGCGGACGGCCGTTCGTCCTCGTGGCCGGTGTCGGCGTCGCGGCGACGTACTTCGAGTTCCTCGCGCCCTCGCTCGCCGAGCACGGCGACGTCTTCGCGCTCGACCTGCCCGGCTTCGCAGGGATGCCGCGGCCCGGCGACCAGCCCACGGCCGAGTTCTTCGCAGACCGGGTCGAAGAGGTCCTCGACCACTACGGCCTCGATGATCCTGTCGTCATCGGTCATTCGATGGGCACGCAGGTCGTCACCGAGGTGCTGATCCGGCGGCCGCAGGTGCGTCACGCCGTCCTGGTGAGCCCCGTCGTCAACGACCAGGAGTCGTCACTCCCGATCGTCGCGCTCCGCTTCGCCCAGTCCGCGACGCGCGAGACGTTCCACCTCGCGATGACGGCGCTGTCGGCCTACGTCCTCTGCGGCTTCGTCTACTTCATGCAGGTGCTGCCGCACATGCTCCGATACCGGTTGGTCGAGCGGATGCCGCGGGTCGAGGCATCCGTCCTGTTCATCCGCGGCGAGTACGACGCGACGTCGCCGCGCCGGTTCCATTCGCGGCTGGTCGCGGCCGCGCAGAACGCGCGCCGCTGGGAGATCCGCGGTGCGGCGCACTCGATCATCAACGCGCACGCCGTCGGGGCGGCCGAGCTCATCGTGACGCACGCGAACGACACGCTGCCGCCGAAGGGACGGATGCCGGCCGAGGAGGCCGCCGTCCCGCCACCGCCGCACGCGGGCATCGGCGTGGTCTGGAGCGCGATGCGCGAACGCGCGGCCGAGTGGTGGTCGGCCGCGCGCCGCGACGAGGCCGGCGTCGAACGCGCGAAGGAACGGCACGCCCGCATCCTCTGGCGCGTGTACTCCCGCGCCCGTCAGGACCCACGCCGCGAGGTGCGCTGAGGCGCGAGGGAGACGGATGCCCGAGGGCGACAGCGTGTACCGGTTGCGGGAGCGGCTGGCCGCGGCATCCGTCGGGCACGTCGTCGGTGCAGGCGAGCTGCGTTCCGGCGCGGCGGCGGGCACAGCGCTCGCCGGAGCGCGGATCACCTCGTACGACACGCACGGCAAGCACCTGCTGACCCGCTTCGACACCGGGCGGACGCTGCACACGCACCTGCGGATGCAGGGCAGCTGGACGGTGACGCGGCCGGGGCGCCGCACCCCTTCCCGAGAGGATCACCGGGTTCGCGTCCGGATGCGGCTCGACGACGGGTCGACGCTGTGGGGCATCGACCTGCCCGTTGTCGAACTCGTCGCGACTGCTGACGAGGGTGCGCTGCTCGGGTACCTCGGTCCCGATCCGCTGCGCGACGACTGGGATGCCGCCGAAGCCGTCCGCCGCCTTTCGGTACGGCCCGAGCGGCCCCTCGTCGCCGCGCTGCTCGACCAGCGCAACATGGCAGGGCTCGGCAACCTGTGGGTCAACGAGACCGCGTTCCTCTCGGGTGTGCATCCGTTCGCGCCGATCGCCTCGGCCGACCTCGGGCCGCTCGTCGAACGGGCAGCCCGCATGCTGCGGACATCGGCCACCGTGCCCGGCATGTACCAGGTGACCACCGGCTCGACGCGGAAGGGCGAATCGCACTGGGTCGTCGGTCGCGCCGGGCGCCCATGTCTGCGGTGCGGCACCCGGATCCTCGTGCGCGACGAGGTCGCGAACGACCCCGAGCGCCGCCGCACGTGGTGGTGCCCGCGGTGCCAGCCCGAAACGTGAGACTGCGCGACCGCAACCCCCTCGCCCGTGCTGGCCGCTCGACGTAGCGTCGCGGCATGGCTTCCACCCCTGCACCCAAGACGTGCGCCTCGTGCGGACGCGAGATCCAGTGGCGCAAGAAGTGGGAGAAGAACTGGGACGACGTGAAGTACTGCTCCGACGCGTGCCGGAAGCGCGGCATCCGTCCTGTCGACGAGAAGCTCACGGCGTCGATCCGCGATCTGCTCGATGCGCGCGCGGCGTCGGCGACGATCTGCCCGTCCGAGGCGGCGCGCGCCGTCGGCGGTGAGGACTGGCGCGACCTCATGGAGCCGGCGCGCCGAGCGGCGCGCCGCCTGGTCGCGATCGGCGAGGTCGAGATCACTCAGCGGGGTCAGGTCGTCGATCCGTCGACCGCGAAGGGACCGATCCGCATCCGGAAGGCACGCTGACGTGCAGACCTTCGTCCCGTTCGACGACCTCGCCCGCGGCATGGCGGCGCTCGACACGAAGCGGCTCGGCAAGCAGCGCGTCGAGACGCTGCAGGTGATGCGCGCGCTCACGATTCCGGACTACGGCTGGCGACACCATCCGGCCGTAAAGATGTGGCGCGGTCACCGAGCCGCGCTCATGGTCTACCAGGACCTCACGGTCGATGAATGGATGCGGCGCGGCTTCGCCGACACGACCCGCGCCTCGACCCTGGCGACCCTCGACGAGATCCCAGAGGACGGCGCCGAGTACCGGTCCGGAACGGTGCGGATGCCGTCGTGGTTCGGCCGCGAGGACGTCCACCGCTCGCACCGCTCGAACCTGTTGCGCAAAGATCTCGAGTACTACCGCGCGCAGGGCTTCGACGACCCCGACGACCTGCCCTACGTGTGGCCGAAGGCCGAGGCGGACTGACTCAGGCGGATGCCGCCCACTGCCGCACCTGCGCGAGGAGGTCCGCTTTGCGCCCGGCATCCGCGAAGGACGCCTCGATCGAGTTCGCGGCGAGCTGCGCGAGTTCGGCCGTGTCGAAACCGAGCGAGGCGACGGCGGCGTAGTTGTCGCCGATGTATCCGCCGAAGTACGAGGGATCGTCGGAGTTGATCGTCACAACGACGCCGGCATCGACGAGCTCGCGCAGGGGGTGGGCGCTGAGCTCGGGCACGGCCCGCAGGCGCACGTTCGAGAGCGGGCACACCGTCAGCGCGACGCGGTGCTCGGCGAGATGCGCGAGCAGCTCGGGGTCGTCGATCGAACGGATGCCGTGGTCCACCCGCTCGACCTCGAGCAGGCGCAGCGCCTCCCACACGTACGCGGCCGGTGCCTCCTCGCCGGCGTGGGCGACGCGACGCAGTCCCAGCTCGGCGGCCCGGCGGAAGACGCCCTCGAACAGCGACGGCGGGTAGCCGACCTCCGCGGAGTCCAGGCCGATGCCGAGCAGCTCGTGCGCACGTGGCGCGATCTCATCGAGAAGGGCTTCGGCCGACGCAACCGGGTGGTCGCGGACGATGCAGACGATCAGCCCGCCGGTGATGCCGAACCGCTCCCGCCCGATGTCGAGCCCGGCGCGGAGCCCGTCGATGACGACGTCGACCGGCACGCCGTTGACGGCGTGGACCTGCGGGTCGAAGAACATCTCGACGTGACGGACACCGTCGGCCGCGGCCCGCTCGAGATAGGCGGTCGCGAGGTCGGTAAAGTCCTGCTCGGTTCGCAGCACCGCCATGCACGCGTAGTACAGGTCGAGGAACGACTGCAGATCCTCGAAGTCGTAGCGGCGCCGCAGATCGTCGACGTCCGCGAACGGCAGGGTCACGCCGTTGCGCTCGGCGAGAGCGAACGCAAGTTCCGGCTCGAGCGTGCCCTCGATGTGCAGGTGCAGCTCGGCCTTCGGGAGGGTGCGCAGATCAGGGCTCGTCACGGGGAGCCATCGTACGCACCCGCGTGAGGTGAAGACGGTCCGTCCCCGGCCCCGGATAAGACGGAAGGGTGCGGAGGCGGCGAGTCGGCCGTCTTCCGCACCCTTCCAGGTACTCAGCTCTGTGAGCTGATCAGCGCTTGGCGCCCTTTCGGCCGACGAGCGCGCCGTAGATCAGCAGCACGATGAGCGAGCCGCCGATGGCGAGCAGCCACGTCGACAGCGAGAAGAACTCGTTCAGGTTGACGTTGAAGATCAGCCCGCCGAGCCAACCGCCGAGCAGCGCGCCGACGATGCCGAGCAGCAGCGTGACGAACCAGCCGCCCCCCTGCTTGCCCGGCAGGATCAGCTTCGCGATCGCGCCCGCGAGCAGGCCGAGGATGAGGAAACCGAAAAAGCCCATGATGACTCCTTAGTAGTGAATCGGATACCGCTGGAACGGATGCCGTCAGCTCAGTCGCTTGCGCACGTCGTGCGCTACGTCCTTGACGGCGGCGGTGATCTTCTTCGCTTTCCGTTCGCGGTCCTTCTTGGCCTTGCGCTCATCGCGCAGCCGCACGAGCTGGTGCGGCACCGATTCGGACTTCTTCACGGTCACCGACCGGCTGCCGATGACGTAGGCCGCGAACGCGATCGCGCCGAGGACCAGGATCTTGTTGCGCATGGTCAGGCGACGCGCGACTCGGTCTGCTCGTCCTCATCGTCGGCGATGTGGACGTCGTGGATCTCGACGTTGACCTCGACGACGTCGAGTCCCGTGAGCCGCTCGATGGCGCCGGCAACCGAGGTGCGGACCTCGTCGGCGACGCGTCCGATCGGCGCCGGGTACTCGACGACGACCTTCAGGTCGGCGGCGGCCTGCGTTTCGCCGACCTCGACCTTGACGCCCTGCGTCAGGTCGGTCGCGTTCACGGCCTCGCGGATCGCGCCGAGCGCACGGGCTCCGCCGCCGCCGAGCGCGTAGACGCCGCTGACCTCGCGAGCGGCGATGCCGGCCACCTTGGCCACGACGCCGTCGGCGATCGTGATCCGGCCGGCGACCGCGTGGTCGTCCTGGTGACGGGTGGATGCCGCACGGTCGACCCGCGTGGCGGGGGTGGTCGTCGTCTTCTCAGCCATGGAAGTGTCCCTACTGTGTGCTCTGTGCCGCGCCGTGCCGAAGCGGCCGCGCGGGAGGGCGTCCCAATCCGCCCTCACAGATGAGAGGGCCGGAACGCAAGGAACGTCACAAAAAAGTCGCCGGGGATACCCTCGATGTATGACGACCCTGGCGTGCTGCGGAATCGCGCACACCGTGTCGTCGTTCGTCGGCTGTCCGCCGTCCGCGTCCTGAGGCACCCCTCCCACCACGTCTCAGCGACCCCCCGATCCCCCGCGGAAAGCGATCCGTCATGTCCTCTTCATCCCACACGGCACCGCACGAGATCTGGCGCGGGATCCGCCAGACCGTCCGCACCGACACCTTCGGCGGCATCCTGCTGCTGGCCGCCACGGTCGCGGCCCTCGTCCTCGCCAACTCGCCCCTCGCGGACTGGTACGTGGGCGTCCGCGAGACCTCGTTCGGCCCCGAAGCCCTCCACCTCGACCTCACCGTCGCGCATTGGGCAGCGGACGGCCTGCTCGCGATCTTCTTCTTCGTCGTCGGCCTCGAGCTGAAGGAGGAGATCGTGGCCGGGCGTCTGCGGTCGCCGCGTGTCGCCGCCGTCCCCGTCATCGGCGCGCTCGGCGGCGTCATCGTCCCGGCGCTCATCTTCACCGCCTTCACCGCGGCTGTCCCCGGCGACGCCGTGCGCGGCTGGGCGATCCCCACTGCGACCGACATCGCCTTCGCGATCGCGGTCTTCGCCGTCGTCGCGAAGGGCCTGCCTCCCGCGCTGCGCGTGTTCCTGCTCACCCTCGCCGTCGTCGACGACCTCTTCGCGATCACCATCATCGCCACCGTCTACACCGACGACCTGCAGCCGATCTGGCTCGCGGCCGCAGTCGTCCCGCTGGTGCTGTTCGCCCTGGCGGTGCGGCGCGGCATCCGTCACTGGTGGGTGCTGATGCCGCTCGCGATCGTCACGTGGGGCCTCGTGCACGCATCGGGCGTGCACGCGACCATCGCCGGTGTGATCCTCGCCTTCATGGTCCCCGCGACGGTGACGCCGCGGGCCCGCGTGCGGGTGGGGACGGATGCCGACGGTTCCCCGATCCACGATGCGTTGACGGCGCACTTCGCCGACCGCTTCGGGCCGATCTCGACCCTGGTCGCGCTGCCGATCTTCGCCTTCTTCTCGGCGGGCGTCACGGTCGGCGGTTGGGAGGGGCTGACGGCGGCCTTCGCCGATCCGGTGACCCTCGGCATCCTGGTCGGCCTCGTCCTCGGCAAGCCGATCGGCATCCTGCTCGCGGTGTTCCTGCTGACGCGCATCCCCGCGGTCCGGCGGACGTTCGAGCTGCGGTGGGGTGACATGGTGGGCGTCGGCCTGCTCGCCGGCATCGGGTTCACCGTCGCGCTGCTCGTGGGCGAACTCTCGTACGGGGTCGGATCGCTCGAAGACGAGCACGCGAAGATCGGCATCCTCGCCGGGTCGGTCGTCGCCGCGATCCTCGGCGGAGTCGTGCTCGCCTGGCGGGCCCGACGGGTGCGTCAGACTGGAACCACACCCCCGTCCTGAGGAGCCCCGTGAGCCGCACGCAGCCGACGCCCGCGATGTACCAGCGCAACGCCCTCGCGCCGAGCCTGCTTGCCGCGGCGGTGCTGTTCGTCGCGCCGGCGCTGCTCGAGAGCGACTGGTTCCTCACGGTGCGCTTCGTCGCGACGATCTTCGCGATCATCATCGGGTGGTTCGCGTTCCAGGCGAAGCACTGGTGGTGGATGCCGGTGATGCTCGCGATCGCGGTGGTCTGGAACCCGATCTTCCCGTTCGAGTTCTCGGGTCCGATCTCGAGCGCCGCTCAGGTCGCGGCCGCGTTCGTCTTCCTCGGCGCCGGGGCGACGATCAAGACACCGCGCGACGTCTGAGTCAGCGGAGGTCGAGCGTGACACCCGGGTGACCGGCGAACACCTCGAGCACGTGGTCGAAGTACGTCGCCCCCGTACCGGCGAGCAGGTCGTCGAGTTGCCCCTGCAGGTCGTCCGCGCGGAAGGTCCCCGGCTGCGCGAGCTTGCCGCGGAGCCACCGCTCGGTCTCGGCGACACCGAGCGCGTCGCGGCTGTGCGCGGCATCCCGCCAGACGATCCGGACGGCGTCATCCTCCGCCAGCGCCCCGTACCCGCCGTAGAGCAGGTCGTCGAGCGCGTCGAGACTGGCGCCGAGCTGCCAGTCCTCTCCGGTCATGAAGAGGCGGTTCAGTTCGACGTAGAGATCCGGGATGCCGCCGATGCGACCCCCCTCGATGACGTACTCGGCCACGCGGCTCAGGGGACCTTGTGCCCTGCCGCGGTGATGAGGCCGTACCACTCGGGTCGGGTGAGGGGGATGTCCGACCCGGCGGCGGCATCCGCGACGCGCTGGGGGTTCGTGGTGCCGAGCACGACCTGCATGTGCGCGGGATGCCGGGTGATCCAGGCGGTCGCGATCGCGGTCGGCGTCACGTCGTACTTCGCGGCCAGGCGGTCCATCAGCTCGTTCAGCTCGGGGTACTCGGGCGCGCCGAAGATGACGCCGTCGAAGAAGTTCTTCTGGAACGGCGACCAGGCCTGCAGCGTGATGCCGTTGATGCGCGAGTAGTCGACGAGACCGCCTCCGTCACGGGTGATGGAGTCGTCCTCGCCCGCCATGTTCGACGCGAGGCCCTGCGCGACGATCGTCGAGTGCGTGATCGACAACTGCACCTGGTTGGCGACGATCGGCTGGGTCACCGCCGTCTTGAGCAGGTCGATCTGCCGCGGTGTGTGGTTCGAGACGCCGAAGGCGCGCACCTTGCCCGACGACTCGAGGTGGTCGAACGCGCGCGCGACCTCCTCGGGCTCGACGAGCGCGTCGGGACGGTGGAGGAGCAGCACGTCGAGTCGGTCGGTGCCGAGGGCCTGCAGGGACTCCTCGGCAGACGTCACGATGTGCTCGTACGAGTGGTCGAAGTGCCAGTCGTCGGCGACGATGCCGGTCTTGGTCTGCAGCGTGATCTCGTCGCGCTCCGCCGGGCTGAGGCGCAGCGCCTCGGCGAAGCGGCGCTCGCAGCCGTGGCGGCTGCTGCCGTAGAGGTCGGCGTGGTCGAAGAAGTCGACGCCGGCGGCGCGGCACGCGTCGTAGAGCGCGCGGATGGCCTCGTCGGACATCTCTTCGATGCGCATCATCCCGGCGACGACGTTGGGGACCTGGCGATCGGTGGGACCGAAGGGAACGCGGCGCATCATGCTCCGTTTCTGCGCCCGGCGGGCGCGGTCGAGGGGTCGGTGTGGCCGACGGCGGCGTGCGCGTCGAGCAGGGTGCGCGCCAGGACGGTCGAGCCGGCGACGGCGGCGGGCATCGCGAGGACGGCGCCGAGCGGCACGAGGAAGCAGAGCTGGGTCGCGACGCCGAATCCGAGCACCCGCGCGCGGTTGTCCCTGCGCAGGGCCCGGCGGGCCGCGGCATCCAGGCCTCGTGCGACCAGCGCGCGCGAGGTGAGCTCGTCGGCGAGCAGCCAGCCCGTGAGGAAGGCGGCGACGACGGCGCCGAGCGCGGTGCCGACGAGCGGGATGAGGCCGATGAGGCCGGCGATGATCGCCGCGACCAGGCCGCGGAGGATGAGGCCGATGCTGTCGCCGACCGAGCGCCAGAACCCGTAGTCCGACTCGGGCGGAGCGTCACCGAGGTGACCCTCGACGGAGCGCCAGATGCGCTCGTAGAAAGGATCGCCGACCAGCAGGGTCAGGGCGGTGAACGAAACGACCGCGAGGACGATCGCTCCGCCGAGGATCGCCGCGCCGATGCCGAATCGCACGAGGCCCGCGAAGAACTCGGACCACGTGTCGGCGAATCCGGTCAGGGCGGTGACGATGTCGCCGAGGAACACAGCGAGCGTGATGATCCCGCCGAGCAGCAGCGCGCCGACGATCGCCGCGGGGATCAGTCCGAGCGCCATCGCACCGGGCAGGCGCCCCCAGAACGCGAAGCCGCGGCCGAGGTCGCCGACGCCGCGGAAGAACGAGGCGAGCGGATGCCGCGGGGCGGCGGGTGTGGTCATGTCCCCATCCTGCCGTGTCGCCGCGACGCGCGGTCTCGACACGGAGTGCTGTTTATCGATATACATGGATCGAATAACGATAGATGGAGGACGCATGATCGCACTCGCGAAAGCAGGGGCCGGCTTCGTCTTCACCGTGATCGTCGTTCTGCAGGTGTGGGTCGTGCCGGGCATCGTCGACGTCGTCGTGGGCTGGGTGCCGGAGCTCGCCGGGCTTCGGGATGCCGGTGTGGTGCTCACCGGCATCCTGTCGCTCTGCGTCCTGGCCGCCCTCGTCTGTCTCTGGCGGCTCCTCACCTGCGCCGACCACGGGCGGCTCTTCGAGGACGGCGCCGTCCTCGGGGTCGACGCTCTGATCGGATGCGTCGCCGCGGCGATGATCGTGGTCGTCGTCGGCTACGGGGTGGCCTTCGGCGCGGGGGCGGGGAACCGTGCCGTGCTGCTAATGACCGGCCTGGCGATGGTCGCCGGGCTCGGCGTCGCGCTCATTCTTGGGGGGCTGCGCGAGGTGCTCAGGCAGGCGGTTCTGTTGCAGGATCAGGTCGCGGCCGGCGCGCACGCATGAGAGAACCCGCCGTGGAAGGGGTTGCATCGCACGCGCATGTTCGTTGAAGTGGTGCGATGACAAACGACACCTCGGCTCCACCTGCTCAGGAAAAGCCCGGTCTGAAACGTGCTGTCGGCACCTGGCTACTCTTCGCCTTCATCGTGGGCGACACCCTCGGCGCGGGCATCTACACACTCGTCGGAACGATGTCGAAGGACGTCGGCGGCGTCATCTGGCTGCCCCTGCTCATCGCCCTCGTCGTCGCCCTCCTGACGGCAGGCACCTACGCGGAGCTGATCACGAAGTACCCCCACGCCGGCGGCGCGGCGCGCTACGTCGACAAGGCGTTCGGTCGCCCGTTCCTGTCGTTCCTCATCGGCTTCCTCATGATGGCGTCCGGCATCACGACCGCGGCGGCCCTCGCGAACGCGTTCGCGGGCGACTACTTCGCGGCGCTGTTCAACCTCCCGCCGATCCCCGTCGCCCTCGGTTTCATCGTCGTGCTGACGCTGATCAACCTGCGCGGCGTGAAGGAGTCCCTCGCCGCGAACATGGTCGCGTCGATGATCGAGGTCACCGGCCTCATCATCATCATCGTCATCGCCGGGATCGTCTTCGGCAGCGGTGGAGGCGAGCCCTCGCGCATCTTCGAGTTCGCGCCCGATGTGGCTCCGCTGCAGGGTGCGTTCGCGGCATCCATCGTCGCGTTCTTCTCGTTCCTCGGGTTCGAGGCCGCGGCCAACATGGCTGAAGAGGTCAAGAACCCGACCCGGTCCTACCCGCGGGCTCTGTTCGGTGCGATCCTCACGGCTGCCGTCGTGTACCTGCTCATCGCCGTGGGCGCTGTCATCGTGGTCGACCCGAACGTCCTCGGGGCGTCGTCGGCTCCTCTGCTCGAGGTCGTGAAGGCGAGCGGCGCGGCCCTGCCGCCGTGGCTGTTCAGCGTCATCGCGCTCATCGCGATCGCGAACGGCGCGCTGCTGTTCATGGTCATGGCGAGCCGCGTCGGGTACGGCCTTGCCGAGTCGGGCCTGCTACCCCACGCGTTCGGCAAGGTCCTTCCGAAGCGTCAGACGCCGTGGGTCTCGATCATCGTGGTCGCCGGTGTCACGATGCTGCTCAGCGTGATCGGCGACATCGGGACGCTCGCGAACACGACGGTGCTGCTGCTTCTGCTGGTCTTCATCTCGGCGAACGTCAGTGTCCTGGTGCTGAAGAAGGACAAGGTCGAGCACTCGCACTTCTCCGTCCCGCGCATCGTGCCGATCCTCGCGATCATCGCGTCGATCGTGCTGCTCACCCAGCAGGAGGGTCCGGTCTGGCTCGGCACCGCGGTGTACGTCGTGGTCGGCGCCGTGCTGTTCTTCTTCGCGCGCGCCGGACGCCGTCGCGGCGACCGCAAGATCGCCGAGCGGACGGGTGCCATCCCCACGGTGGGCGGTCGGTGACTGAAAGGGTCAGCACGCGCTGTATAGTCAGCGTGTGCTGACCCTTTCGTCTCGTCTCGACGTCATGAATCGCCTGGGGCGCGCGATGGCCGACCCGTCGCGGTCCCGCATCCTGCTGTCACTCCTGGAGCGACCCGGCTACCCCGCTGACCTCGCCCGCGACCTCGAGCTGACGCGGACCAACGTCTCGAACCACCTCGCGTGCCTGCGTGGCTGCGGACTCGTCGTGGCGACGCCCGAGGGCCGGCGCACGAGATATGAGATCGCCGACCCGCATCTGACCGCCGGGCTCGCACAGCTGCTCGACGCTGTCGTGGCGGTCGACGCCGGCGAAGAGTGCGCGATCGACGGATGCCGGTGCTGCGGGTGACGGCTCTCGCTGAGGCGCCCCGGAGAGAGCTGCTGCGCCGCCGCATCCGCTGGATCGTCGCCGCAACGATCGCGTACAACCTCATCGAGGCCGTGGTCGCGGTGACGGCCGGGACGATCGCCTCGTCCGCCGCGCTGATCGGTTTCGGGCTCGACTCGACCATCGAGGTGCTGTCGGCGGCGGCGGTGGCGTGGCAGTTCACGCGGCGCGACCCGGAGCGCTGGGAACGGGGGACTCTGCGGGTTATCGCGGTCGCTTTCTTCGCTCTCGCGACTTACGTCACCGTGTCGTCGGTGACGGCGCTGGTCCTTCGCAGCGAACCCGAGACCTCTCCGATCGGGATCGTGCTCACGGCGGTGAGTGTGATCGTCATGCCGTTCCTCTCGCTCGCCGAGCGTCGTGCCGGCAGGGAATTGGGCTCGGCGACGGCGGTGGCCGATTCTCGACAGACCCTCATCTGCACCTATCTCTCGGCTGCGGTCCTCGTCGGGCTCCTGGTCAACGCCGCATTCGGCTGGTGGTGGGCCGATGCCGTCGCCGGCCTGATCATCGCGGTGTTCGCAGTGCGCGAGGGCGTCGAGGCGTGGCGCGGTGACGCGTGCGCGACGTCGGTGGGGATGCTGCTGGAGGACGAGCACGACCACTGATCCGGTCTCGTCAGCTCGGCGGTCGGACACCCGCAGGCACGCGCACGGTTGCGCGCAGTCCCCCCGTCGACCGCGCCGCGAGCGTCAACTCGCCCCCGTGAGCTCCGACGATCGCGCTGACGATCGCCAATCCGAGCCCGTTCCGCTCATGATCGGACCGGCGGATGCGGGCTGCGCCGCGCTGGAACGGTTCGGCGAGTGTAGCGACCGCGGCCGGGTCGAGTCTCACGCCGCCGTTCTCGACGATCAGGACCGCGGCACCGTCATCGCAGTGAGTCGAGACCGTCACAGGTTCAGCCGCATCGCCGTGGATCAAAGCGTTCTGCAGGAGGTTCAGCACAACCTGTCCGAGCAGGCCGGCTGATCCGGACACGATCGTCTCGTCGCCGTGGACGATCAACTCGACGCCGCGGGCCTCGGCGAGAGGCAGCAGGGTTTCGACCGCGTCCTCTGCGAGCAGAGACAGATCGACGGATGCCTGGGGGAACCCGCCCCGGTCCGCACGCCCGAGGAGCAGCAGCCCCTCGACCAGTTCGACGCCGCGCTCGTTGACTGCGGTGAGGCGGTCGAGGAGATCATCGACGTCACGATCGGGGTCCGACCGGGCGACGTCGAGCAGAGTCCGCATGATCGCGAGTGGAGTGCGCAGCTCGTGGGACGCGTTGGTCGCGAACCGTCGTTGCTCTTCGACCTGCGATTCGATGCGCTGCAGCATCCCGTCGAAGGAGTCCGCGAGCTCGCGGAACTCGTCTCGCCGACCTTTCATCCGAACGCGCGTCGACAGGTCCCCGGCGTCGGCTCGTCGCGTCGCCTGCGTCAGCAGGCGCAGCGGCGCGAGCATCCGCCCGGCGAGGAACCAACCGCCGACGGCACCGGTGACCAGCAGGGCGATCATCGCCGCTCCGGCAGGTGGTGCGAACGCGCGAAGCAGGTCGCGCTGACTGGGGGCGAAACCGGTGCCGGTGAACAGAGGCTCGTCGGGAACGTAGCGAAGCAGGAACAGCCACACGATGGTGAGGATGAGCGCGCCCGCGACGAGGACGAGCGCGACGTAGCTCAGGGTGAGCTTGATGCGGGCGCTGAGTCCAGGCGTCCGCGTCACGCGGACGCCTCGATGCGATACCCGACGCCCTGCTCGGTGACGATCAGCCACGGCTCGCCGAGTCGTTTGCGGAGCGCCGACACGGTGATGCGCACGGCGTTGGTGAAGGGGTCGGCGTTCGCGTCCCAGGCCTGCTCGAGCAGGGACTCCGCGCTGACGACCCCGCCCTCGGCCGCGACGAGAACGTCGAGCACGGCGAACTGCTTGCGCGTGAGCGCGACGTAACGACCGTCCCGATACACCTCGCGCCGGAACGGGTCGACGCGGAGTCCGCCGTATTCCCGAACGGGGGGCCGCACCGACGCGCGGCGCCGGTCGAGGGCGCGCAGGCGGAGGACGAGCTCACGAAGCTCGAACGGTTTGGTGAGGTAGTCGTCGGCTCCGAGCTCGAACCCGGACTCCTTGTCGTCGAGGCGGTCCGCGGCCGTCAGCATGAGGATCGGCATCCCGCTGCCGGAGTCGACGATCGAGCGGGCGACCTCATCTCCGGATGGCCCCGGGATGTCGCGGTCGAGGATCGCGATGTCATACGAGCCCACGGCGAGGAGCTCGAGCGCCGTGTCACCGTCGCCGGCGATGTCGGCCGCGATCGCCTCGAGGCGCAGACCGTCGCGGATGGCTTCCGCCATCAGGGGTTCGTCCTCGACGATCAGCACACGCACGTGTCGATCGTACGAAGCCGGCCGTATCGCCGGCGTATCGATTTCCGCGTACGCCCTCGCAACACCGCGACCCGTGGGATGGGGGCATGAGATCCACGGCCCTTCTTGCTCCGCTCATGTTCGTGCTTGCCGTCGTCGTCGGGACGGCGGGATGCGCCGCCGCGGGGTCGGGCGGAAGCCCCGGCATCCGTCCCGTCCTCTCGCCGATCGACCAGGGAGAGGTCCCCGACGACACGACCGTCTACGACACGGACGTCCCTGCCGTCGCCCGGCTCGACGGCGACCTGCGCGCTGCCCTGACCGCGGCATCCGACCGGGCGGCGGGCGAGGACATCACGCTCCGGATCAACAGCGGGTGGCGCTCGCCGGAGATGCAGGAACGTCTGCTGCGCGACGCCGTCTCGACGTACGGGTCGCTCGACGAGGCATCGCGCTGGGTGGCGACTCCCGAGACGTCGGCGCACGTGTCGGGCGACGCCGTGGACGTGGGCCCGTTCGACGGCGCCTACTGGCTCGATCTTCACGGAGCCGAGTTCGGCCTGTGTCGGACGTACGTCAACGAACCCTGGCACTTCGAGCTCCGCCCCGATGCGCCGATGGTCGGATGCCCGGACCAGTACCTCGATCCGACCGAGGATCCGCGGATGGCGGGATGATCCGATCCGGGTCGCGCGCGCAGCCGTAGGCTGGCTCGCATGAGCGACGGCGCAGGCGAGAACTGGTCCCGGAACATCCGCTACTCGGCTGAGCGGTTCGTCGCGCCGCGGACGGTCGACGAACTGCGCGAGGTGGTCGCCGCATCCGATTCGGTGAAGGCGCTGGGCTCGCGTCACTCGTTCACACGCATCGCCGACACGGCGGGGACGCTGGTGTCGACGGCCGAGCTCGACCTTCCGATCCGAGTGGATGCCGCGCAGAAGCGGGTGCGCGTCGGCGGCGGCGTTCGCTACGGCGAGCTGGCGCAGGAGCTCGACCGGCAGGGGTGGGCGCTCGCGAACCTGGCGTCGCTGCCGCACATCTCGGTCGCCGGCGCCGTCAGCACGGGCACGCACGGGTCGGGCGTGGGCAACCACTCGCTCGCCGCGGCGGTGACGGGTCTCGAGCTGGTCACTTCGACAGGCGAGCTGGTTCAGCTGACCGAACGCGACGACGCGCTCGCGGGGGCCGTCGTCGGTCTCGGCGCACTCGGGATCGTGACGACCGTCGAACTCGCGATCGAGCCGTCGTACGAGGTCGCGCAGACGGTCTACGAGAATGTGCCGCTTGAAGCGGTCCGCAAGAACTTCGACGTCATCGCCGGTTCGGCGTACAGCGTCTCGTTCTTCACGACGTTCCGCGAGGACATGTACGTCGACCAGGTGTGGCGCAAGGAGCGGACGGATGCCGCGGCGACCCCGATCCCCGCGGCGCTGCGCGATCGCGAGGCGTCGGGCGCCCGGCATCCGCTCCCCGGTGTCTCTGCCGCGTCGTGCACCGTGCAGGGCGGGAAGCCGGGGCGCTGGCTCGACCGCCTGCCGCACTTCAAGCTGGAGTTCACGCCGTCGAACGGCGAGGAGCTGCAGTCGGAGTTCCTGTTGCCGTTCGCTGACGCGGTGGCCGCGTTCGACGCGGTGCGAGAGCTGAAGGATCGGCTGAAGCCCGTCCTTCAGGTGTGCGAGGTGCGCACGATCGCCGGCGACGACCTGTGGCTCTCGCCCAGCTCGGGCCGAGACTCGGTCGCGTTCCACTTCACCTGGACCGACGACGAGGCCGGGGTGGCCGAGGTGCTGCCCGAGCTCGAGGCCGCGCTGGCGCCCTTCGGTGCCCGGCCGCACTGGGGCAAGGTCTTCACCCCGCGCGATCCCGCGGAGCTGTACCCGCGGTGGGCGGAGTTCGTCCAGCTGCAGCGGGCGCTGGACCCTCGCGGTGCGTTCGTGAACGACTACCTCCGCGCGGTCGGACTGTAGGGCGGGCGGGGCGCTCCTGCGTGCGGGGCGCTGCTCGCGACCGCACGGATCGGCGTCAGTCAAAAGGGTGCCGGGTCTCCGGGATGTGTGGCGGCAGGGGTGAAGGCGACGGCCGGGGTGGGTGCGTCTTCTCTGTAGGTCCTGCCGAGGGGTGAGGTCCATTCGAGGACGCCACCCGACAGTTGTCGGACCCGCCACGCGGTGAACTGCTTCATCGAATGATGCCGTTGGCACAAGTGGGCCAGGTTGGACAGTTCCGTCTTGCCGCCGAGGGCGTGGTCGTGCGTGTGGTCGACCTCACACCGGATCGCGGCGACGCGGCATCCCGGAAACCGGCAGTGCTGATCCCGGGCTTGCAAGAACCGGCGCATGCCGGAGGGCACGCGGTAGGAGTTGGTTGAGACGGTGACTCCGGTGGTGGGGTCGTGGAACAGACGCTCCCATGTGTGCGTCGCACCGGCGAGAAGGCGGGCGGTGGCCGGGTCGATGGGCGAGCGGCCGGCAAGATCGCACGGACCGTCGTCCGCTCCGGTGAGTGTCGCCGCAGGGACGAGCACTTGCACGCGGGCGCGGATCGCGCCCAGCGGCCCGGCGGTCGTGTCGCGGGTGTCGTCCAACGCCGGTGTGCCGGCGAGGAGCAGGTCGGCGAACACGTCGGCCCGGACCTGATCGGTGGTGCGCGCGTCGGTCGCGACGACCTCCGAGTTCGCGGCGCGTTCGTCCCTCGTGTCGACGATCGCCCGCGCCTGCTGCGTGAGCCGATCGTGGATCCCCTCCGCAATCACGGTCGGGAGAGTCGCGATCAGATCCGACATCCCCTCCCGCCCCGGGATCAACCGCACGCACCGCCCCGCCGCGGCCTCTTCGTGCCTTTCCGCGAACGATCGCGGGTGCATCCGGTGCGCGAGGATCTCCAACTCACCTCGAACCCGGTTCGGTGTCTCGCCTTCGCACCGTTCGATCGCAATGGCTTCGAACTCAGCCCACAACTCGGCCGGCAGGTTCACCCCAGCGTCGACGATCGCCCTCACGTGCCCCTGCACGATCCGCCCGGCCTCCCACGCGGCTACCGCCGCGGGGAACCCTTCGATCGTCACCCGGGCTTCCCCGATCCGGCGTTGCACCGTCCGGTCGGTGATGCGCATCGCCCCAGCGACCTCGGCTGAAATGGACCGCAGCACCATGTCGTGCAGGGTGACTTTCGCGTTCGGGGGCGCGCCCTGCTCCTCCGCCAATCGGCCCGCGGCAGCGAGCACACGCAACTCCCGGATCTGCACGCGAGCGAGCTCAAGGGCAACGTCCTCGACGTCCGCAACGATCCCCGAGATGGCCGCGAGATACGACTCGCCACCGGGGGTTTCCGCCGCTTCCGTCATACCTGCACTCTTGCACCAACCTCCGACATCGAGACCCCAAAAACCGCCGGAATCCGCGCTCCGGCGACACCTCGTAGGTGAGAGATCGCTCATCTTCGCAGACATCCCGATGCAGAGTCCCGCGACGGCGCCCGCCCTTCCCGATGCGGCATCCTGGAACGCACCCCACCCCCGTGAAGAGGACCCATGCCCCACCTCCGCACCCGCCCCGGCGACCACGACGCGACGGTCAGCTTCTTCATCGTGCGCACCGACGGCCCGGAAGCGCGCCTGACCTACCACCTGCACCTCAAGGCGCAGAAGCTCATGATGTTCGGCGGACATATCGAGCGCGACGAGACACCCTGGGCCGCGGTGCTGCGCGAGCTCGTCGAGGAGTCCGGCTACCACCCGTCGCAGGTGCGCGTCCTCCAGCCGCGCGTCCGGATGAGGCAGGTGACGGATGCTGCGGCCCACCCGGTCCCCGTCATGTCGTCCACCGCCTGCACCTCAGCCGAACCGGTGCACTTCCACACCGATCTGCTCTACGCCCTCGTCACCGACGAGGAGCCGGTGGGCGCTCCGGATGCCGGTGAGTCCACGGACATCCGCTTGGTCACGCGCAGCGAACTCGGCCGCATCCCCGACGAGGACATCGTGGAGATGTGGCGCGAGGCCGGACGGTTCATCCTCGATGAGATCCTCGACGCCTGGGAACCCGTTGCGATGGCCGACTACCCGGTCGCCGCGCCGCTCGTCGGCTGAGCGTCAGGCCTCGTCCGTCTCGACGTCGCCGTTCGCGATGGCGTCGGCGTAGGTGCGCAGGTCCGGACCCGGCTCCCAATCGATGAACTTGTCCTTCAGCGTGCCGGTCAATGCCGCGAAGGCCTCGTCCGAGGTCATCGCGCCCGACCCCGCGAGGTCCACGACGGCCTCCCGTAGGACGCGGTCGGCGTCGTCGAGGATCTTGCCGCGTGCTTCGTCGTTCCATCGGATCTCTGAGCTCTTCATGCCGGGACGGTAGCCCGCCGGCGGACACCGCAATCCGGGGTTGCGCTCCTGCGCACGATGCGCTTGCGCTCCGTACCCCATCGCCGCACCCCTGGCAACCGCATACCTCGTACCCGGCCCAGGCCGAAGGATGGCCGAAGCGGTCGAAGCTCGACTCCTCGGGTGGATCTGCCCGGTCGGGCTCCCGCAGGAGGAGTCGCCGTGAGCAGCACCACATCCCGAGGCGTCGCCGTCGTCACCGGCGGCAGTGCAGGACTCGGCCGCTCGATCGTCCGCGAGCTCGCCGACCGCGGCTGGGATGTCGCCGTCCTCGCCCGCGGCCGTGACGGGGTGGATGCCGCCGCCGCCGAGGTCCGTGCGAAGGGACGCCGCGCCCACGGCATCTCGGTCGACGTCGCCGACCACGCCGCGCTCGACGCCGCCGCATCCGAGGTCGAAGCGGAGCTCGGTGAGATCGACCTGTGGGTCAACAACGTCATGACGGGGTCGATCGCCCCGTTCCTCGACACCACCCCCGAGGACTACGAGCGGGCGACGCAGGTCACCTACCTCGGCACGGTCAACGGCACCCGTTCCGCACTCCGACGGATGCGTGCGCGCGACCGCGGGCACATCATCCAGATCGGCTCGGCTCTCGCCCACCGCGGCATCCCGCTCCAGGCGGCCTACTGCGGCTCGAAGCACGCCGTCCACGGATTCACCGACTCGGTCGTCTCGGAACTCACCCACGAGAACAGCGCCGTCGCCGTCTCGATCGTCGACATGCCCGCGCTGAACACGACCCAGTTCGGCTGGGTGAAGTCGCCCTTCTCGAAGCACCCGCAGCCGGTCCCGCCGATCTATCAGCCCGAGGTCGGAGCGCGCGCCGTCGGCGACGTCGCCGACAAGCCCCGCCGCCGCACCTGGGTGGGGGAGTCGACCGTCGGACTCGTCCTCGGCACCCGCGTCGCGGGCCGTTTCATGGACTGGTACCTCGCCAAGAGCGCCTGGGAGGGCCAGTTCGCCGACGACAAGGGCTCGTCGACGACACCGCCGAACCTGTACGAACCGGTTCCCGGCGATCACGGAGCCCACGGCGCATTCGACGACCGGGCGCGCGGCGAGAGCATCCAGACCCGCGCGCTGCGGCACCGGCCCGAGCTGTACTCCGCGGCATCCGTCGCCGTCGTCGCGGCACTCGCCGGGGTCGTGAAGCTGCTGCGGCGCTGAGTCCTCCCGGGCCGCGCAGGCCCCGGGTAGCATCCGTACTCGTGCCCGCCTATTTCGAACGAACCGACGTCACCAGATTCCAGCCGACGGCGTTCACCGGCGGGGCCTGGAACGTCACCGAGCAGCACGTCGCCCCGCCGATCGGCCTCCTCGCCCACGCGATCGAGGTCGATCACGCGGCCCGCAGTCCGCAGCCCATGCAGCTCTCGCGGCTGTCGGTGGACATCCTCGGGGTGATCCCGATCGACGAGGTCGAGGTGACCTGCCGTGTCCTGCGCCCGGGGCGGAGCATCGAACTCGTCGAGGCGACCCTCGCGCAGGCAGGTCGGCCGGCACTCAGCGCCCGCGCCTGGCTCATGCACACGCGCGACACCGACGCGCTCGCCGGGTCCGCGCACCCCGCGATGCCCCCGCGCGACGCGATCGAGCGCGCCGACCCCTCGTCGGCCTGGCCCGGCGAGTTCATCGCGACGGTGGGCGAGGTGCGCCGCCGACAGGAGGCCCCGGGTCGCGCGTGGACGTGGATCCTCCCCGCCGTGCCCCTCCTCGAGGGCGAGACCGTATCGACGACCGCGCGCCTCGTCTCGCTCATCGACATCGCGAACGGCGTCACCCCGCGCGCCGACCCCCGCGACGTCGCCTTCCCGAACCTCGACCTCACCCTGCACCTCGTGCGGCAGCCCGAGGACGGCTGGATCGGGTTCGACACTACGGTCACCTTCGGCGCGACCGGCCTCGGCATGACCCACACCGTCCTCCACGACGAACGCGGTGTCGTCGGCTCCGTCGTCCAATCCCTCACCGTAAGGCCGCACCGATGACCCTTCCCCTCGCAGGAAAGACCGCCCTCGTCACGGGCGTCTCGCGTCGTCGCGGCATCGGCTTCGCGGTCGCCTCGCGCCTCGCCGAGCTCGGTGCGAGCGTCCTCGTGCAGCACTGGCGGCCGCACGACCTCGATCAGCCGTGGGGCGGGGACGACCTCGATGCGGTGCGCGACGGCATCCGCTCGGCCCTCGTCGGCGACGCCGGCTTCGGCGACGTCGAGGCGGATCTGACGGATGCCGGGGCGATCCCCGGCCTCATCGACGCCGCATCCGCGCTCACCGGGCGCCTCGACATCCTCGTCTGCAACCACGCCAAGAGCGGCGACGACGGCAGCATCCTCGACATGACCGCCGACCGGCTCGACGCGTTCTGGGAGACGAACACCCGCTCGACGCTGCTGCTCACCGCCGAGTTCGCCCGCCGTCTGGCGCCGCCGCAGTCGGGTCAGCGGCGTCCGGGCGACGCGATCGAGGGCGCGAAACCGTACGCCGAGCCGACCGGTCGCGTGTTTTGGATGACCTCGGGGCAGGGCCACGGCGCGATGCGCGGCGAGGTCGCGTACGCGACGAGCAAGGCGGCGCTCGCAGGCATCACCCGCACGGTCGCGGCGGAACTGCTCGAACTCGGGATCGTCCTGAACACCGTCAACCCGGGCCCCGTCAACACGGGCTACATGGACCCCGACACCGCCGACCGCGACACCTCCGCGCTCGAGGAGTGGCTCGGATCGACGCCGTTCGGCCGGGTCGGCGTTCCGACCGATCCCGCCGCGCTCATCGGCTGGCTGTCGACCACCGAGGGCGCCTGGATCGTCGGGCAGGTGCTCACCAGCGACGGCGGCTTCAGCCTGTAAGGCGACATCCGCACGACGCCTGGTGCAGGAGTCACCTCGCCGGGCGGCGCAGGCATCACCCGCACCTCGGGTCGTGCATTCGTCACCGAGACCTGGTGCGAGCACGGCCGATGTGGTGTGTTCGGCGTCGGACGCTGCGGGGACTCGTCCGTTCCGGGGCAGTCGTTCTGCGAGTCGTACACGACGACGTTCGCGGGTTTCCGCATGGACGTGTGGCCCTGACTTATCGCCGTCATCGTCATCGTGCTGGTGACCGCCGTCATCGCGGTCCGCCGCCGCGGCGACCCGGCGGCTTAGAGTCTCTTCAGCACCCGTCACCGACGATGGGTGCGGCGGAGGAGACGCACGCATGACAACGGATGCCGCGGACGCGATCGTCGTCGGAGCGGGACTTGCCGGGCTGGTCGCCGCCTCCGAACTCCTCGACGCGGGCAAGCGCGTCCTGATCGTCGAGCAGGAGCCCGAGGCGAGCTTCGGCGGTCAGGCCTGGTGGTCGTTCGGCGGCCTGTTCCTCGTCGATTCGCCCGAGCAGCGCCGCCTCGGCGTGAAGGACTCGCTCGAGCTCGCCCGGCAGGACTGGTTCGGCTCGGCCGGGTTCGACCGGCCCGAAGACCGCTGGCCGCGCGCGTGGGCCGAGGCGTACCTCGAGTTCGCCGCCGGTGAGAAACGGGCATGGCTGCGGGAGCGCGGCATCCGCTTCTTCCCCATCGTGGGATGGGCCGAGCGCGGCGGCGATCGCGCGACGGCGCACGGAAACTCCGTGCCGCGGTTCCACATCACCTGGGGCACCGGTCCCGGCGTCCTCGAACCCTTCGTCCGCCGCGTGCTCGCGGGTGTCGCAACCGGTCGCGCCCGCATCGCCTTCCGGCACCGGGTCGACCGGCTCGAGGTCGAGGGCGGCGCGGTCGTCGGCGTGAGCGGCGCGGTCCTCGCCCCCGATACCGCTGAGCGCGGCGCACCGAGCAACCGCGACGAGACGGGCGAGTTCTCGTTCCGCGCCGGCGCGGTGCTCGTCTCGAGCGGCGGCGTCGGCGGCAACCACGACCTGGTCCGCGCGCAGTGGCCCGCCCGGATGGGGCGTGCGCCCGAGACGATGCTCTCCGGCGTTCCCGCGCACGTCGACGGACGGATGCTGGGGGTCGCCGAGACCGCCGGAGCCCACCTCATCAACGGCGACCGCATGTGGCACTACGTCGAGGGCATCCAGAACCACAGCCCGGTGTGGCCGAGCCACGGCATCCGCATCCTGCCGGGTCCCTCATCACTGTGGCTGGATGCCACCGGTCACCGCCTGCCCACCCCGCTGTTCCCGGGCTTCGACACGATCGGCACGCTCGAACACATCGTGCGGGGAGGCCACGACCACAGCTGGTTCGTGCTCAACCAGGCGATCCTGAAGAAGGAGTTCGCGCTGTCGGGCAGCGAGCAGAACCCCGACCTCACCGGGAAGGACGTGCGACTCCTCGCGCAGCGGCTGAAGGGTGACCGGGCGACGGCACCCGTCGAGGCGTTCAAGGAGCGCGGCGCGGACTTCATCGTCGCCGACACGGTTCCGCAGTTGCTCGAGCGGATGCGGGCGGCATCCGCTCTGCTCGACATCGATCGCGTGCGCCTCGAACTCGAGGGCCGCGACCGCGAGATGACGAATCCGTTCACGAAGGACGCGCAGGTCACCGCGGTCCGGCAGGCGCGGCGCTACCGCGGCGACAAGCTGCTGCGCGTCGCGACACCGGGCCCGATCGCCGACCCGAAGAACGGACCGCTCATCGCGGTGAAGCTGCACGTCATCACGCGGAAGAGCCTCGGCGGCATCGAGACCGACCTGTCCGGTCGTGCGCTCGCCGCTTCGGGGGAGCCGATCCCGGGCCTGTACGCCGCAGGTGAGGCGAGCGGCTTCGGCGGGGGCGGCGTGCACGGGTACCGTGCGCTCGAGGGCACCTTCCTCGGCGGCTGCATCTTCTCGGGACGCGCCGCCGGCCGCGCGATGGCCGCCGCCGTCTGATCCTCGCGCGCGTTCCCCTGTCGCAATACGCCGCGCGGAGCCGCACTCTGTGACAGGCGAGCGGCGTCCTAGGCGACGGCGCCGGTCTGCGGCGGCTGGATCGGGGTGGAGCCGGTCAGAGGGAGCACGATCGACTCGGCGAGGGGGCGCGCCGCCTCGCGGAGCTGGTCGAGCGCGCTGCGGGTGCGGGCCTTCACCGTGGCCAGGGGAGTGCCGGTCATCTCGGCGATCTCGGGCTGGCTGTGGCCGCCGAAGTAGGCGAGCGAGACGACCTGTTCCTGCTCGTCGGGGAGCTTCCGAAGGGCCCGGTGATTGGCCGCGGTGCGATCCGGGGTGTGCGCCTCGGCGCCGGCGGGCCGCGCGTCGCGCAGGCTCTCGACGGCGTGCCGGTGGACGATGGCCAGGATCCAGGTGCGCGGGGACGTCCGGCGCGCCGAGTAGCGTCGCGCCTCGTTCCACACCGACACGAAGGCGCCCTGCAGCACCTGCTCGGCGAGGTGTCGGTCATCGGTCACGCGCACGGCGACGGCGAACGCCGCCGCGGATGTCGCGTCGTAGAGACGCGTGAAAGAGGCGACGTCGCCGGATGCTGACCGGGCGATGAGTCGCGCCAGCGCGGCATCCGTCGTGGACGCGGGTGTTTCGGACATGACTGAATGGTGCGCTTCCGCGACCCCCGCAACGAGCGCTTGCCGCACGGTCGGGAGAGTGCTAGGAGATTCCATTCATGTGAATCGCTTCACGTGTCGTCAGCGCACCGCTGCACCAAGCGTCGCCATCAGGCGCGCCACCTGCATCGCGAGGACCACGCGGTAGAGCGGTGCCATCACCCAGCCGAACGCGCTCCGTCGACGGGAGTAGGTGCGCTCCCAGGAGTAGTCGATGTGCACCGTCGTCCCACCGACGGCGGGTTCCAGACGCAGGCCGATGCGTCGCGCGTTCGCCTTCGGTGCGTCGGGGTAGCGGAACGTCCAGGTCACGAGGAGCGCCTCGGCATCCATCGTCCGCGAGATGGACAGGTGACGGAACGCCGGCTTCGCTTCGACGTCGTCGCGAGGCGCTCCGGCCCATCCGCCGTCGGGTGCCTCGCTCACGTGCCCGACCGACTCCTCCCACTCCGGCAGTCGCTCGGGGTCGGACACGAGCGCCCAGGTCTCGTGGACGGGTGCGGCGACGAACGACGCGGCAGACCGGGCGAGCGGATGCCGCCGCCGCACCGTCGTCGCCGGCGGCAGCGCGCCGGCGGCATCGAGTCGCGCACGCAGATCGTCCGCCGTCAGGCCCAGTCGGCGCAGCAGGGCCTCGATCGCACCGCTCGGCTCGTCGAGGAGTCGGCGCAGGATGCCGGAGCTCGTCCCGTCTCCCGGTGAGGTCAGCACCCGCTCGGCCACCGGAGACCACGCCCATCCGGCCGAGGGTCCGACCGCGATGGGGCCGGGCGAGAGGGCAGCCCCCGCTGCGCCGAGCGCGGCGAGGTGTGCGGCTTCCTCCGCGGCGACGGCCTCACGGACGGTCGTGATCGTCGCCCCCGCCGCTCGCAGGACCTGACCGGCATCCGCCTCGTCGAGGGTGAGGGCGAGGAACAGGTGCTCGACGCCGAGTTCGGTGCGGCCGGTGCGGGATGCCTCTTCCATCGCGTAGCGCGTGAGGCGATGCGCGTTCCCCAACGCCGTGGTCATCTTGCTCATGCTCTCCTCCGGGGGACCTCGATGGTCGGATCGATCCGCTTCGCATACTTCTTGTGCACGGCCTGGCGGGTGACGCCGAGCGCATCGGCGATGCCCTGCCACGACATGCCGCCGCGCAGGGCGGCCTCGACCTGCCGGAGTTCGAGAGTGTCGGCGAGGATGCGGAGCGATGCGACGGCGCGGAGTCCCGCGCGGGGGTCCGTCGTGTCGCTCGCGAGCTCGATCGCGCTGGGAGTGTCCATGAAGCAACCTTGGTTGACAGAGCGACGAGTTGTCAACCTTCGTTGCTCGACACGGACACCGATGCCGCATCCGCGGCGATTCGTCAAGGCATAGGGATCGCTCATCCTGCGGTGGAAAAGTGACACCCATGACCGTTCCCACCATCACACTCAACGACGGACACACCATCCCCCAGCTAGGCTTCGGCGTCTTCCAGGTCGACCCGGCCGAGGCCGAGCGCATCGTCAGCGTCGCCCTCGAAGCCGGCTACCGCCACATCGACACCGCCGCCGTCTACGGAAACGAAGAGGGCGTCGGCCGTGCGATCGCGGCCTCCGGCATCCCCCGCGACGAGCTGTTCATCACCACGAAGCTGTGGAACTCCGAGCAGGGCACCGACACCCCCCGCCCGGCGATCGAGGCGAGCCTTCAGAAGCTCGGACTCGACCACGTCGACCTGTACCTGATCCACTGGCCGCGTCCCGACAAGAACCGTTACGTCGAGACCTGGCAGCAGTTCGAGACCTTCCGGTCCGAGGGTCTGACGCGCTCGATCGGCGTCTCCAACTTCCACCAGCCGCACCTGGAGCGACTGTTCGACGAGACCGACACCGTGCCGGCCGTCAACCAGATCGAGCTGCACCCGGCGTTCGCGCAGCGCGAGCTCCGCGCGTTCCAGGAGCCCAAGGGCATCCACACCGAGTCGTGGGGCCCCCTCGGGCAGGGCAAGTACGACCTGTTCGGCGAGAAGGCCGTGGCGGATGCCGCCGAGGCCCACGGTGTGAGCCCGGCTCAGGTCGTCATCCGCTGGCACCTGCAGGAGGGCCTCATCGTCTTCCCCAAGTCCTCGACGCCCGAGCGCATCGCGACGAACTTCGACGTGTTCGGCTTCGAGCTGAGCGCTGACGAGGTCGCCGGTATCAACGCGCTCGACCGCGGCCAGCGTGTCGGTGCCGACCCGGACACCGCCACCTTCTGATCCATCCACGAGGGGAGGGCGCCGAGGAATCGGCGCCCTTTTCTTGTGCGACCCCCCTTTCGGCGCCCAGGGTGGGCTCGGTACAATCGATCGTCCTCGAATCGATTCGAAATCCCCCGAAGCCCCGAAAGCCCGCATGGCCACCTCTTTGACGACGGGCCGCCCTTGGCGCGTCATCCTCCTGTTCACCCTGCCGCTCATGATCGGCAACGTGGTGCAGCAGATGTACCACTTCGCCGACACGATCGTCGTGGGTCGGCTGCTCGGCGTCGACGCGCTCGCCGCCGTCGGCGCCACCGGGAGTCTGCTCTTCCTCCTGCTCGGCTTCGCGTGGGGACTGACCTCGGGTTTCGCCATCCCGACCGCGCAGGCCTACGGAGCGATGGATGCCGCGGGCGTCCGCCGCTCGGTCGCGACCGGCGCGTTCCTCAGCGGCATCACGACGATCCTCCTTACCGTCGGCGCCCCCCTCATCGCCGAGCCGGCACTCGTCGCGCTGCAGACTCCGCGCGAACTCCTCACCGACGCGACGGTGTTCACCCAGATCAGCTTCCTCGGCGCCGGTGCGCTGATGTTCTTCAACTTCCTCTCCGCCGTCATCCGAGCCATCGGCGACTCGCGGACGCCCCTCATCTTCCTCATCGTCTCGTGCGGCCTGAACGTCGTGCTCGTCATCGCCGCCATCGCCTGGCTCGGCATGGGCGTCGCCGGAGCGGCCCTCGCGACCGTGATCGCGCAGGCGACGTCGGTGCTCCTGTGCCTCGAGTTCGTGCGCCGCCGCATCCCCGAACTGCACCTGCGCCGCGAGGACTGGCGCATCACCCGCGCCGACATCGTCGCGCACCTGCGCCTCGGCCTCCCCATGGGGTTCCAGGCGTCGATCATCGCGATCGGTGCGCTCACCGTGCAGGTCGCGCTCAACACGCTCGGCGGCGAGGCGATCGCCGCCTACACCGCGGCATCCCGCGTCGACGGTCTGGCCGTCGCCCTCCTGCAGTCCATGTCGCTCGCGGTCTCGATGTACGTCGCGCAGAACTACGGCGCAGGGCGCCCCGACCGCATCCGCCGCGGCGTCGTGCAGGCGACGTGGATCGCGCTCGGCACGGCGGTGGCTCTCGGCATCCTGCTGATCTCCTTCGGCGGTCCCATCGTCCGGATCTTCGTCGGCGACGGCGCGGACGAGGTCGTCCACCTGGCCGTCTCGATGCTCGTGATCAACGGTCTGAGCTACACGGCCCTCGGCGTGCTGTTCGTCACGCGCGGTGCGCTGCAGGGGCTCGGCAACGCCGTCATCCCGACGGTCACGGGCGTCGTGGAGCTCATCGCGCGCGCGGCCGCGGCGATCCTGCTCGGGTCGCTGTTCGGCTTCATCGGCGTCGCGTGGTCGAACCCCCTCGCCTGGATCTCGGCCGCCGTCATCCTCATCCCGTCGTACATCCGCGCGCACAAGACGCTCGCGACCATGCCGATGGCGCCCATGACGATCACCCCGACGACCCCGATCGCGGTCATCGGCCCGGTCGACGGATCCATGACGGTCGAGACGGTCGTCACGCAGCCGGTGCCGCTGCCGCAGCATCCGTCCCGTATGCGTCAGGCGCTCCGGCGCCGCCCCCGCGCGCCGCGTCGGCTCTCGCGCAAGCGCTGACCCCGCGGCGCCTCGCGCGGGTGCCGGCGCCGAGGTCCCACTCCGGCCGGGAATCCGCTCGACGTTACCGGCCCGGTCGGGACCTCGATCGGGCCCCAGGCCGCCGCCTGCGCGTCAGGAGGTCGCGCCGTCCTCCAGACGCGCCCGTGCGCGGTCGTGGCGGCGGCCGATCTCGACCAGTCCGGTCGCGGCCCCCAGGCCCATCGGGGGAGTGTCGACGTAGATCGACTCCGCGGCCGCGACCCGGTAGGTCTCGTGCCACACGCCGATCGCGCCCGGGTGCTTCCGCGCGTTGCGGTTGAAGCTCGTCCACGCGGGGCGGTGCGCCTGCTCGGGCGCCGACGCGTAGGCGTAGAGCTTCTCAAGCGACGACCAGTACTGCACGAGGTACGGCCCGCGGCGTCCGAGGAGCATCGTCGAACCGAGCAGGCCTGACTCGGGGTCGCTGAACAGCTCGCCGAGCATCTTCGGCATGCTGGCGGACACCGGCATCCACACGTCGGGACGCCACCACTTCTTGATCGTCATACCGATGTGGAAGACGACGAGCTCGCCGTCGTACGAGTGGGTCATGCGGGCCATGTCGACGCCTTTCGATAGTGTCACTATCCAGAATGGATAGCAGTACTATCGATGTCAAGGGGGAATCGATGCGGATCTCAGAACTCTCCACCGAGACGGGCGTCCCGGTCGCGACGATCAAGTACTACCTGCGCGAGAAGCTGCTCCCCGAAGGTGAGCGGACCTCTCCGACGCAGGCCGTGTACGGCCCTGCACACGTCGAAAGGCTGCGGCTGATCCGCGCGCTCGTCGACTCCGGCGTCGGGATCGCCGCCTCGCGACAGGTCATCGCCGCGCTCGACGATCCGCCCGCCAACCCGAACCATCTCCTGGGAATGGCGCATGCCGCCGTCTCGCCGCCGGCGCTCGACGATCTCGATCTGTCGGCGGCCGAAGCGCTGATCTCGCGGTGGGGATGGAACCCCGACGCCTGCGGTCCGCAGCAACTCGCCGGCGTCGCCCGTGCTCTCGACACCCTCGATCGGGCCGGCTTCACCGTGCCCGAGGCCACCATGGACGCCTACCTCGCCGGCATCCGTCGGATGGTCGACGCGGAGATCGACGCGATCCCGACGACATCGACGGATGCGGCGGTTCGGTACGTCGTGCTGGGGACGGTGCTCGTCGAACCGCTCCTCCTCGCGCTGCGTCGCGTCGCCGAGGAGTTCGTCTCGGGCGACCGGTACGGCGACGCGGTTTCCTGAGGGGAACCTGGGGGGTGCACAATCGGGGGATGACCACCGTCTTCCCCGCGTTGACCGAGACCCCCGACCCGCAGTTCGTCATGGTCGGCGACGGGTACCGGATCGCGACCTACGAGTGGGGACCGGCGGATGCCCCGACGGTGCTCCTCGTGCACGGGTTCGCCTCGAGCGCGCGTGACAACTGGGTCAACACGGGCTGGGTGCGCGACCTGCTGCGTGCCGGATACCGTGTGCTCGCCGTCGACCAGCGCGGTCACGGCGCCAGCGACAAGCCGCACGAGTCGCGGGCCTACGCGCTCCGGACGATGGTCACCGACGTCGAGGCGGTGCTCGACACCTACCTCGTCGACGAAGCGCTCTACGTCGGGTACTCGCTCGGCGCCCGCGTCGGCTGGGAGGTCGCCCGCGACCTGGAGCCCCGCATCCCGCGCGTCGTCCTCGGCGGCGTCCCCGACGGCGTTCCGCTCGGACGACTCGACCTCGACCAGGTTCAGGCGTACGTCGATGAGGGCACGCCGGTGACGGATGCCGTGACCCTGAACTACATCACCCTCACCGAGCGCGTGCCCGGCAACGACCTGCGCGCCCTGCTCGCGATCGCCCGCGGCATGCGCGCGACCGGCACCGTCGACCCCGACCCGGGCAACGCTCCCGCCCAGCCGGTGCTCTTCGCGACGGGGACGAAGGACGGCATCATCGAGGGCTCCCGCACGCTCGCGGCGGCGACCCCGCAGGGCCGGTTCGTCGAGATCCCCGACCGCCACCACTTCAACGCGCCCGGCTCCCGCGCGTTCCGCGAGGCCGCGCTGGCCTTCCTCGCCGAGTAGGGCGCGGCATCCGTCGAGGTCCCGTTCCGGCCGGGAATCGCCGGGGCATACGCGGCCCAATCGGGACCTCGCGGCGGACTACGCTCGCGTCATGACAGACCTCTCGTCGTGGGGCGTGGCATCCGACTCGCCGACGGCGGAGCACTACCGCACGTTCGGCTCCGTCGAGGCCCGCGGCTCGTCCGACACATACGAAGGCTGGGCCCTCGGCGTCGCGGACGACGCCGAGATGCTCGCGCTCATCGATGAACTCCCCCGAGCCAAGCGGCAGGCGAACCTCGTCTTCGCGGCGGTGCGCGTCGCCGGGGTGCCGGTCGCGTCGTGGCGCGATGCCCGCAGCGCGGCGATCGCGCGCTGGCCGCGCATCCGCGACATCGCACTCACCCACGCGACCCAGACGAACGAAGCCGCGCGCTGCGCCGTGCTGCTGCCGCAGCTCGCGCGCATCCCCGGTCCGCTCGCGCTGCTCGAGGTCGGTGCCTCCGCCGGGCTCTGCCTGTATCCCGATCGCTACGCATACCGCTACACCTCCGCCGACGGCACCGTCACGACGCTCGACCCGACGGAACCGTCCGGCGTCGTGATCGACTGCGACCTCTCGGATGCCGAGCCCCCGATGCGCCTGCCCGAGGTCGTCTGGCGCGGGGGCATCGATCTCAACCCGCTCGATCCCGCCGACCCCGACACGCTCGCCTGGCTCGACGCCCTCGTGTGGCCGGAGCACGAGGACCGGCGCGCCCGCCTCCGTGCCGCCATGGCGGTCGCGGCATCCGATCCCGCACCGATCCGCGCCGGCGATCTCAACGACCTGATCGCGGATGCCGCGGCATCCGCCCCCGCCGACGCGACCCTCGTGGTCTTCCACACCGCGGTGCTCGCCTACCTGAGTCCCGAGGATCGCGAGCGCTTCCGCCGCACGATGGCCGACACGGATGCCGTCTGGCTCTCGAACGAGGGGCTCGGCGTGTTCCCGGAGTTCGAGCGGATCGTCCCGCCGGGGGAGCGGCACCGATTCGTCCTCGCCGTGGACGGCGAGCCCGTCGCCCTCACTCACCCCCACGGCCGCAGCTACCGCGGCCTCTGATCGCGCTCCGGGGACGCCACGCGCCGCTTCGGCGGCATTCCCGCGACACCACGCGTCCCCGGAACCGACCCCCTCGCCCCGCACCCCCGCACCTGGCAACATCGGCAGAAGACACCGAGAGGATCGACCATGGCAGGCAAGACCAGTGACGGCGCCGGCTTCAGCGACGCCGAGAAGGCCGCGATGAAGCAGCGCGCCGAGGAGCTCAAGGCGATGAAGGGACTCAAGGGCCTCGCGAAGATCGAGAAGGAGAACCAGGCCTGCCTCGACGCGATCGAGGCGCTCGAGGGCACCGACCGCATCGTCGCCGAGCGGCTGCACGTCATCGTCCTCGAGGAGGCGCCGCACCTCAACCCGAAGACGTTCTACGGCTTCCCGGCCTATGCGAAGGACGGCAAGGTCGTCGTCTTCTGGCAGCCGGCATCCAAGTTCAAGACCCGCTACGGCACGGTCAGCTTCGACGAGACCGCGCAGCTCGACGACGGTCCCATGTGGCCGGTCTCGTTCGCGGTGATCGAGATGACGGATGCCGTCGAGCAGCGCATCCGCGAGATGGTCAGGACCGCGGCACCGCGAGACTGACGATCCGGTCGTCGCCCTCCCGCGGGGACCCGCGTCCGTCGGTGTTGTTCGTCAGGACGAACACGGTGCCGTCCGGGCCGACGGTCACGTCACGGAGCCGGCCGTAGTCGGCGCTGAGCTCGGTGGACGTCGACGGGTCCGCCACGGGGACGGCGCGCAGCACGCGCCCGCGCAGGTTGGCGATGAGGATCGTGTCGTTCACGATGGCGATGCCGCTGGGGCTGGCGGCATCCGTCGGCCAGGTCTGGACGGGATCGATGTACCCATCCGCCTCGCCGCCGGTGCCCTCGACGGAGGGCCAGCCGTAGTTGCCGCCCGGCTCGATGACGTTGAGCTCGTCGCGGTAGTTGCGACCGAATTCGCTCGCGAACATCGTCCCGTCCCTGGCCCACGCGAAGCCCTGCACGTTGCGGTGTCCCAGGCTGTAGACCGCTGACTGCGGGTCGGGATTGTCCGACGGGATGCCGCCGTCCGGGGCGATCCGCAGGATCTTGCCCGCCAGCGAGCCCGGGTCCTGCGAGGCCGGTTCGTCGCTCGTGTCGCCGTTCGCGATGTAGAGCATGCCGTCGGGACCGAACGCGATACGACCGCCGTTGTGGTGGGTGCCGGCCGGCATCCTGTCGATGACGGCCGCCGGCTCTCCGAGACCGTACGAGCCGGGAGTCCCGGTCAGCGGGTACTTCTCGACGCGGTTGCCGCTGCGGGCGGTCGAGTAGACGTACAGCGCGTCGCCGTCGGTCGCGAGGCCCAGGAGCCCGCCCTCGTCGCTGTGCACGACGCCCTCGACGGTGGCGGCGACGCGCGTGGTCCCGTCGAGGGATACCTCGAGGATGCGGGCGGTGTCTCGCTCGCTGACGAACACGACGTCGCCGACCACAGCCATCGACCAGGGAGCGTCGAGCCCGCTCGCGACGGTGCGGGGCGTCACCGGTACGGGCGTCGGTGTCGGTGTCGCGGTGGGGGTCGGGCGCGGGCTCGCGCTCGGCGTCGAGGAGGGTGTCGGGGATGCGGCGTCGGGGTCCTCCGCCGGGGCGCACGCGCTCAGCAGCAGGGCGGCGGCGACACCGACCCCGGCGACGGACGAGGAGGTGCGGCGGCGCGGCGACATGCGCCCAGTCAACCGCATCGGACCCCGCGGAGAGCGAACCCAGGTGAACGACCTAAACTGGGGGCATCCCGTTCCTGTCTGTGAGAACCACGCCTGTGTCTGACGTCGCCCCCCGCACCTTCGAGGTGCGCCACCTGCAGATGGGGCGCGCCCTCTTCGCGGCTCTCGCGGCGATCATGATCACGTTCTCGGTCGACCATTCCGCGCCGGTCGGGATGTCGGTGTTCAGCGGGTTCGCGATCGCCACCGCGCTGATCCTCCTGCTCTCGGCCTGGCTCGTCTTCCGCGCCGGCGAGCGTTGGCAGGCGGTGCTCCTCGGCTCCCTGACCCTCGTCGCCGGGATGGTCGCCTCGTTCCCGGCGCTCCGCACGGTCGACGGGTTCTTCACGACCGTCCTCGTCTGGGCGCTCGTGACGGGGGCGGCCGAACTCGTCATCGGCATCCTCGGACGCCGTCGCGGCGACGCCGCCGCGCGCGAGGCGGTGTTCGTCGGCAGCCTCACGGTGCTCCTCGGCGTCGCACTGCTGTTCGTCCAGCGGGACTACCTGCTCGAGTACTACATCGCCCAGGCGCGACAGTCGTTCAGCCTCACCGGCATCACGATCGGCGTCGGCGTCCTGGGAGGCTACGCGGCGATCGTCGCCGTGTACCTGGGAATCGCGGCGTTCTCACCCCGCCCCGACGCGGCGGCCGCCGTCGAGACGGCCGACACGGATGCCGCTGGAGGCCGCGCATGAGCGAGAAGAACCCCACCCGTCGCGATCTGATGCGTCCGGTGCAGCTGCTCGGATTCGCCCTGCTGGCGGCGGTGTTCGCCGGTGTCGTCACGCTCGTCTCGATGGGCGTGCTGCAGGATCAGCGGCCGGGGAGCGACGTCGACCAGCACCTGCGTGCGTGGGCTGTCGCCGGCATCGTCACGGGCATCACCTTCATCGCGACCCTCGTGATCATGGCGCTGTCGCTGCTCGCCGTCGACCCCGCGCAGATGGCCAAGCCGGTCGAGCGGGGACTGCTGCTCGACGCCGAAGACGAGTCGACGCCCGGTGACGGCGACGCGGGTCGCCGTCCGGCCCCGCCCTCCGGGGACTGACCCAGGCTTCGGCCTGCGCGGTGCGCCGGCCAGCGCTGCGGCATCCGCTCGGCTCGGTTGCCGCGTTCAGTCGTGTCAAAGTGCGAGTTCGCGCGCGCTGAACCCGCCTTTCGGCGCGACTGAACGGTAGGGCCGGCGTTCAGCCGCGTCAAAGTGCGACTTCGCGCGCGCTGAACCCGCCATTCGGCGCGAGCGGATGCCGGGGCCACACGCCCCCGCCCCCGCCCCCGCGCGTCAGCGCAGCAGGTCGACGAGCCGGTCGGCGAGGCCCGCGTAGCCGGCGGGCGTCAGGGCGAGCAGGCGCTGCTTCGCGGCATCCCCGATGTCGAGCCCGTTCACGAACTCGGCGAGCTCCGGAGCGCCGACGCGGCGGCCGCGGGTGAGGTCCTTCAGCAGCGCGTACGGGTCGGTGATCTGCGAGCGACCGGCGACGATCTCGGCGCGGACGACGGTCTGGATCGCCTCGGCGAGCACTTCCCAGTTCGCGTCGAGGTCCGCGAGCAGCACGTGGCGCGACAGCGAGATCTCGGTGAGACCGCGCTGCAGGTTGTCGAGCGCGAGCAGCGAGTGCCCGAACGCGACGCCGATGTTGCGCTGCGTCGTCGAGTCAGTGAGGTCGCGCTGCTGACGTGAGGTCACGAGCGTCGACGCGAGCGTCCCGAACAGGCCGCCGGCGATCTCGAGGTTCGCTTCGGCGTTCTCGAAACGGATCGGGTTGATCTTGTGCGGCATCGTCGACGACCCGGTCGCCCCCGCGACGGGGATCTGGGCGAAGAAGCCCATCGAGATGTAGGTCCACACGTCGGTGGCGAGATTGTGCAGGATGCCGCCCGCGTGCCGCACGCGGTCGTAGAGCTCGACCTGCCAGTCGTGCGACTCGATCTGCGTCGTCAGCTCGTTGAAGCCGATGCCGAGACCCTCGATGAAGCCGCGCGACAGGGCGGGCCAGTCGACGTCGGGCTCGGCGGCGAGGTGCGCCGACCACGTGCCGGTCGCACCGGAGAACTTCGCGAGGTACTCGCCCTGCGAGATCTGGGCGGCGACGCGCTGCAGGCGCCAGGCGAAGACGGCGAGCTCCTTGCCCATGGTCGAGGGCGTCGCCGGCTGACCGTGCGTGCGCGACAGCATGACGGCATCCCGGTGCTCTTCGGCCAGCTGCGTCAGCGACTCGACCACGGCATGGAGCTTCGGCAGCCACACGCGCTCGACGGCGCGCTGGACGGTGAGGGCGTACGAGGCGGAGTTGATGTCCTCGCTGGTGCAGGCGAAGTGCGTGAGCTCGGCGATCGCGTCGAGTCCGAGGGTCGAGAGGCGGTCGCGGACGAGGTACTCGATCGCCTTGACGTCGTGGCGGGTGACCGCTTCCTTCTCGGCGAGCCAGCCGATCTCGTCGGCGCCGAAGTCGCGGTAGAGGGCGCGGAGCGACTCCTTCTGCGCGTCCGTCAACGCGGACGAACCGAACAGTCCGCGATCGGTGAGCGTGATGATCCACTCGACCTCGACCTCGACGCGGGCCCGGTTCAGGCCGGCTTCGGAGAGGTACTCGGTCAGGGGAGCGACGGCGGGGGCGTAGCGTCCGTCGAGGGGGCTCAGCGACATCGAGGGCAGGGAGGACACGCGACTCCGTTCGGTGGGGGGTGCGCTCACCGGCGAAGCGCGGGTTCGAGCTGCCGGAACAGAGCCCGGCTCGCGCTCTCGATCATACCGAGCACCTCGTCGAACATCGTGGGGCCGCCGTAGTACGGGTCCGGGACGTCGAGCGCACCGTCCGCGCGCGCGTCGAAGTTCAGCAGGAGGGCGAGCTTGTCGACGTCAGCGGGGCTCCGTGCCCACTCCGACAGGATCCGTTCGTGCGAGCGGTCGAGCGCGATCACCAGGTCGTTGCGGTCGAAATCCTCACGCGAGAACTGCTTCGCCCGGTGGCGGGTGCCGTCGTAGCCGCGCCGCTCGAGCGCATCGAGGGTGCGGCTGTCCGCGCGCTCCCCGACGTGCCATTCGCCCGTGCCGGCGCTCGTCGAGACGACGCGGTCGCCGAGTCCCGCCTGATCGGCGAACCACCGGAAGACGACCTCCGCCATGGGGGAGCGGCAGATGTTCCCGGTGCACACGAAAACCACGCGAAAAGCATCATCGGGCGCGGGCACCACTCCATTGTGCTGATCGAAGCGCCTTCTGCACAGACCGGGGGGTTCCTGAGGCATCCACCGGGCTTCGTCAGGGTCGCTCGCAGACGGATGCCGCGGGCCACCCTCGACGCATGTCCGATGTCGTCGCGCCCTACCCGTACCTCTGGGGCACCCCTCTCGAGGAGCGTCTCGCCACCTTCGATCAGGCCCTGGCCCTCCTGAGGCAGGCTGACGGGGAGGCACTTCGCCTGCTCGCCGACGTCCGCGGTCTCGCGCACCTCGTGGATTGGAGTGCGGATGCCGCCGATGCATTCCGCGCAGCGGTGTCGGCCTGGGAGAGCGAGCTGGTGCAACTGACCGCCGCCATCCAGGCCGTGATCGACCAGACCTGTCTCGACCGGCGTGTGGCGGAGGCGGCGGGCTGATGGGCGATCTCGAGATCCGCAGCGGGCGGGTCGTCGCGGTGGACACCGAGACGCTCCGACATGCGGCCGCGCGAGCCGACCTGGCCGTGGCCGATGCGGAGACGCTCGGCACGACGCTGCGACAGGCGGACCAACTGCTCGACATCACCGTGACCGGTGTGATGGTCGGCCACCCCGTGACGATCGCTCAGACGGTGACCGAGCAGGGGCGGATGCTGGTGACCGCGCTGCGCGACACCGCCACGGCCTACGAGCTCGTCGAGCTGCAGGCGCGTCACGCTGCCGCGGCGGCAGGGGACGCCGCGGATCGTCGTGACGCGGTGCTTCTCGCCCGCCGGATCGAGCAGCTCGAAGCATCCTCTCCCGCGGCCGCAGCGCTCGCGGAGCAGGCGGTCGCCGATGCTCCGAACCCCTTCGCGACGGTCGCGCGCGAGCTGTTCTGGCCGAGCCTCCTTCTCGGCACGCTCGGCGCCGGCACCATGGGTCTCTACGGCGCGGGGACGCTCGCGATCCGCGCTGCGGGGAAGGGGGCGATCCCCGACGGCAGCAGACTCGTGGGAACGCCGAGGACACCGACCGTCTCGCTGATCACGGTCGCGAAGGGCACGGCGCCCGAGTCGATGTCGGCCCTCGCCCGGCGGCAGCCGTCGACGGAGCGACCGGGAGACATCCGCGTCGAGCGGTACACGATGCCCGGCGGAGGTCGGCGGTTCGCTCTCTACGTCTCGGGGACGCGCACCAAAGGGGACGTCGGCACCTTCGGCATGGGGACGAACGTGCCGCTGTACCTCGGTGCCGCGTCGTCGTCCTATGAGTCCGTCCGGATCGCGCTCGAGAAGGCGGGCGCGAAGCCGGGCGACTCGGTGATGGTCAGCGGGCATTCGCAGGGCGCGATGATCGCCAGCCGCGTCGCGCTCGAAGAGGAGTACGAGGTGCCGATGCTGGTCGGATTCGGCAATCCCGTGCAGGCCGACGTCGGCGCCGACACCCTGCAGGTCGACCTCCGCCACAGCGACGATCTTGTGCCCCTCCTGGCTGCCGGAGGGCATGACGGATCGATCGGCGCTCAGGGCAGCATGGTCGTCGAGCGGGACGTCAGTCCCTGGCCGGGTCTCGACTCCCACCAGATGGACGCCTACACCGAGACCGCCGAGATGCTCGACGCATCCTCCGACCCGCGGGTGGATGCCGTCCGGCAGCGTCTCGCCGAGTTAGGGCAGGCCGAATCGGTCGAGGTGTTCGTCTACGACACCGAGGAGGGTGTCACGCCTTCGTCTGCGGACGCAGGATAATCCCGAAGACGAAGTTGATGATCGAGATGATGAGGGCGGCGACGACGCCGAGCCAGAAGGACTCGACCGTGAGGCCCCAGCCCCACCACTCGGTGAACCATCCGGTCAGCCAGAACAGGAAGCCGTTGATCACGAGGGAGATGAGACCCAGGGTCAGGATGTAGAGCGGGAAGGCGAGGATCTTCAGCACCGTCCCGATCACGGTGTTCACGATCGCGAACACGGCCGCCACGGCGAGGAGCGACAGCACGAGCTGCAGCGTCTCGCCGGGGGCGAACGGGGTGACCTCGACGCGCAGCGGCTCGATGAGGGTGACGACCCAGATCGCGAATGCGTTGATCACGACGCGGATGATGAAGCGCATGCTCGCAGTCTCCCACGCGCGCCGCCACGCCGCTCGTAGACTCGTCGCGTGACCGACATCCCCATCCGGGTTCGCCCTGAGATCGCCGCCCTCCCTTCGTACAAGCAGGGCAAGCAGGCCGGCGCCACCGCCTACAAGCTCTCCAGCAACGAGAACCCGTTCGAGCCCCTGCCCGGCGTCGTCGACGCGGTGCGGGGTGCGGTCGCGTTCAACCGCTACCCCGATGCGCTCGCCGGCCGGCTCCGAGCCCGGCTCGCCGAGCGGTTCGGCGTGAGTGACGACCGCATCCACATCGCCGCGGGCTCCGTGTCGATCCTGTACCAGCTCGCTCAGGCCGCGGCATCCGTCGGCGACGAGATCGTCCTGCCGTGGCGCTCCTTCGAGGCGTACCCCGGCATCGTGACGGTCACGGGTGCGACCCCCGTCATGGTGCCGCTGAATGACGACGCCGCCGTCGACCTTCCCGCGCTCGCGGCGGCCGTCACCGACCGCACCCGCGCCGTTTTCGTCTGCACGCCCAATAACCCCACCGGTGCCGTCGTGACCCAGGCCGACTTCGACGCGTTCGTCGCGGCCGTCCCCTCGGATGTGCTGATCGTCCTCGACGAGGCGTATGTCGAGTTCGTGACGGATGCCGCAGCGGTCAAGGGCGAGCAGGTCATCGCCGCCGGGCATGACAACGTCGTGATCCTCCGCACCTTCTCGAAGGCCTACGGGCTCGCGGGTCTGCGCATCGGCTACGCCGTCGGGCACCCCCGCATCCTCGATGTCGCCCGCAGCGCCGGCATCCCCCTATCCGTCACGGCGCAGGCCGAAGCGGCGGCTCTCGCGAGCCTCGATGCCGAGGACGAGCTGCGTGAGCGGGTCGCCGTCGTCGCCGAGCGGCGCGACCGCTTGGTCACGCGGCTGCGCGAGATCGGCTGGGACGTCCCGACCGCGCAGGGCAACTTCGTCTGGTTGCCCGCGGGGGAGCGCTCGCTCGAGGTCGCAGCGGCGTTCGAAGCCGCCGATCTCGTCGTCCGGCCGTTCGCCGGCGACGGCGTCCGTGTGTCGGTGGGCGAGGACGAGTCGATCGATCGCGTGGTCGAGGTCGCGGCATCCGTCCGTCCCTGACCGGGCCCTGAGACGACGACGTCCCCGGAGCCCTGAATCGGGCACTCCGGGGACGCGTCGTGTCGGGGTCTGTGTCGTGTCTGTGTCTGGCGGTTCGGGCGACGTCTCGCGTCCCCGGAACCCGTCGCGGCTCAGCGCGAGGACTTCTCCTTCTGCTTGCGCACGAACAGGGTCTCGGTCTGCTCGAGCTCCATGCCCTTCGTCTCGGGCACGCGCCAGGCGACGTACACGAACGACAGGGCCGCGAAGAGCGCGTACATGCCGTAGGTGAGCGGCAGCGACCAGCCCGACATCGCCGGGAACGACACCGTGATGAGGAAGTTCGCGATCCACTGCGCGGCGGCCGCGACACCGAGCGCCTTGCCACGGATGCGGCTGGGGAAGATCTCGCCGAGCAGCACCCAGACGAGTGGACCCCACGACGCGCCGAAGCCGACGACGAACAGGTTCGCGGCGACGAGGGCGATCGGACCCCATGCACCGGGCAGCGAGACCTCGCCGTCCACGGTCACCGCGAAGGCGAACGCCAGTGCCATCGTCGCGAGCGACAGGGTCATGAGCACCGAACCGGTCAGCAGGATCGGCTTGCGGCCGACGCGGTCGACCAGCCAGATGGCGATGAGCGTGACGACGACGTTCGTGATCGAGGTGATGACGCTGATCGTCAGCGAGTTGCTCTCGTCGAAGCCGACCGCCTTCCAGAGCGTCGTCGAGTAGTAGAAGATCACGTTGATGCCGACGAACTGCTGGAACGTCGACAGGATGATGCCGACCCAGACGATGCCCTGGAGCCCCAGGACCGGGCCACGCAGCGACGCGCTCTTGCTCTTGCGGTCCTGCTCGATCGCCGAGCGGATCTCGTTGACGGACTTGTCGAGGTCGGCCTGGGGGACCAAGCGCGAGAAGACCTCTCGGGCTTCGTCGTTGCGGCCCTTGGCGAGAAGGAAGCGCGGCGATTCCGGCATCGTGAAGGCGAGGATGCCGTACACGGCCGCCGGGATGACGCCGACGAGGAACATCCAGCGCCAGGCCTCGAGCCCGAGCCACAGCTGCTCCGCGGCACCGCCGGCACTGTTGGCGAGGACGGCATCCGACAGGAGGGCGGCGAAGATGCCGAGGGTGATCGCGAGCTGCTGCAGCGACGCGAGGCTGCCGCGGATCTGCCGCGGCGCGATCTCGGCGATGTAGGCGGGGGCGACGACCGATGCGATGCCGATGCCGATGCCGCCGATGACGCGCCACACGATGAGGTCGGGCACGCTGAAGGTCAGACCGGAGCCGATCGACGAGACGAGGAACATGACGGCGCCCAGCATCATCGTCTTGAGTCGACCCCAGCGGTCCGACAGGTTTCCGGCGATGATGGCGCCGACGGCACACCCGAGCAGGGCGACGGCGACGACGAATCCCGTCAGCACCTTGTCGAGTTCGAAGTTGCCCTCGATCGCATCGACGGCACCGTTGATGACGGACGAGTCGAAACCGAAGAGGAACCCACCGACCGCCGCGGCTATCGACAGCCCGATCGCTCGTCGCCCGTAGGGGCTTTTGATCGAGAAGGCGTCTGCGGGAATCGTGCCGGTAGTGCTCATGAGGGACGAGGTTACCCCCGCTCCCACGAGCCGAGGGTGGACTTGCGCGAGCGCGAGAATCCGGTAATGGATGCCGGTCGGCCCGCGGGTTCTCATCGTCCGGGTGCCGGATGGGGGTGTGTCACGATGCTCGCATGGGGATCCCGGTCACTGACGAGCTTCGCGCGTTGCGCGCCCGCGCCTACGGGCCGGCCGCCGACATCCATCTCGATCCCGCGGCCATGCGGCGCTTGGAGGAACTTGAGGAGGCAGGGCGGCGCTCGCCCGCGGTCGCGGAGCGGACCGATCCGCCGGCGCCTGCCGACACCGACGACGCCATCGACGACGACGACTCCGACGACACCGACGACGACGCGCAGATGGATGCCGCGCGGGAAGGGCCCGCGCCTTCCCTAGCCGTCCCCGCGCCGAGCGCGTGGCGCCGCCGAGGAGCGAGGCGGGGTCTCTGGGTGGTCTCGGTGGTCGTCGCCGCGGCGGTGGGTGCGGGGCTCGCGTACTCGGTCGCGGAGATCACGCCGGTCCCGAGCTCCGCGGGAATCCGGCAGAGTGCGACCCTCGAACCGACGAACGGCGTCGAGGTGCCGGTCGGCTTCTTCGGGCGGAGCGAGGACACACCGATCTTCGAATACGAAGGCCTCACGCTGTTCGTGCAGACGGTGGACTACGGGCCGGAGGCGAGGGTCGACCCCTTCCCCTGCCTGGCGGTCGCGCCCACCTCGCTGATCCCGTCAGCCAGGGAGTTCGATCCCGACACCGACCAGGGGATCGACGGGCCGATCTACAGCGGATGCGAGACGGGCGCCTTCCCCGCGACGGTCACCTTCGGCCTCGACGACTTCTCGCCCGGTGCGCTCCCCGGCATCCGCGAGGGTCGCGCTCTCCAGTTCGTCCTCGAGGGGGATCGCGTCGGCGTCTTCCTCGACCGGGGCTGACCCCGGCGACGGGTCAGGACGACAGGCGGCGGTAGGCGTCGCCGAGCCAGCGGTCGTAGGCCGCCCAGGGCTCCCCGATCCGGCTGCGCACGTCGGCGATGTGCGTCGCCAGGTCGCCGGTCAGCGTGAACCACTCGCCTCCCTCGCGGAGGTCGGCGAACTCCACGTGCCGCTGATGCTCGACGTGGCGATCACCCGGTTCGAACGCGAGCAGCTCGTCGTGCATGATCGCGGCGAGGCGGCGTCGCGGCGTCGCGGACGTCCCGATCTTCACCCGGTCGCGGAACCGCAGGTAGTAGACGACGTCCATGCGCGGTCGGGGAAGGTCCGTGTCGGGGGCGTCGCCCAGTCGCCAGCCGCAACGATCGCAGTACCAGGCGTCGTCGAGACGATCGCCGGTGACGCCTCCGCACACGCGGCACGGGCGGGGGAGGGATGCGGGCACGCGCCCATCCTCGCCGCGACCGCCGACACCCGTTCGTCCGGCGGGAGGGTCCCGGGTCGGAGTCGAGGGGGGAGATCGACTCGACGAACCGGGCCCCCGGATGCGTCACTGCGACGTGCAGAAACGCGATCCCGCGCGGACACCCGGGGCTGGGTTGTCGGCGACGATACGCGCACGCACGCCGGGGCGGAACCCTCTATGGACGAACCCGGCTGGAGAGGGGCGTCCCCCTGACCCCAGCCGGGTCGTGTCGCTGTAGCGTGGCCCGCACGCGGGAACGCCTGGAATCCCCCAGAAACCAGTCCGGGTGCGGGCTAACCAGCTCCCCAACTGTTGGTCTACAGCAGGACGAATATAGAACCTCGCGAGGAGCGATTTGTCCCCCTTTCGGGGGACAAGCCAGATGTGCTAAAAACTTCTCCCCACTCCCGCGAGGCGGCCAGGATGGAGGGATGTCCACCCTCATCGTCGTCGCACACCCCGATCCGGCCTCCCTCACCCACCACGTCGCGAAGCGTCTCGCGGCGACGCTCGCCCCGGGTGACGTCGAGGTCGCCGATCTCGCCGCCGAGGGCTTCGACCCGCGATTCTCCCCCGCCGACCGGCACTCGTACGCCGTCGCGGGCGAGTACCCGGACGACGTGGCAGCCGAGATCGCGAGGATCGAGCGCGCGGACCACATCGTCCTCGTCTTCCCCGTGTTCTGGTGGTCGATGCCCGCCCTCCTGAAGGGCTGGATCGATCGCGTGTTCGTCAACGGCTGGGCATTCGGCGTCGGTGAGGGCGGCGGCATCCGTCCCGGACTCGGACGTCTGACCGCGCACCTGGTTCCCCTCGCGGGGTCGGATGCGGCGCTCTACGAACGGCGCGGGTACGACGTCTCGTTCTCGACGCAGATCGCGACCGGCATCTTCGACTACTGCGGCATCCGGCGCGGACTCACCGAGTTTCTGTACGAAGCGGATGCCGGTGTCGCGGCATCCGACATCGACACGGCTGTCGAGCGCATCACGGCTGCCATCCGCGGCTGAGAGCTCGCCGGCCTCACCGCAATCCTCATCGGAAGGCGTCGACGACCTCTGTGCGGCGCTGCGGAACGGTCTGCGAGACGGAGTCGAATACGCGGGTCGCGCGCGTCGCCCCGAAGGCCGGCCAGCCCGGGTCGCCGGTGCGGATGAACGACACCCACGCGCCGTGCATCTCGTCGGCGAGGGACTGCGGGGCGTCCTCTCCCGAGAGCGCCACCGCGTCGGGGCCGCTCAGCCGGCCGAACGCGAACGCGATCTCGACGGCGTGCGCGGCGCGCAGACCGCGGACGGGGCTCTGCCAGGCGAACTCGTACACGAAGGTGCGTTCGGGGCGGCCCTGCGCGAGCCGCGTCGCGGGCGCGCGCAGGATCTTGTCGCTGAGCGCCTGACCGAGCGCTTCGGCGCCGCGTGAGCCGTCGGCCCGGGCCGCGCGCATCGCACCTACCGGGATCCGCCCGAACAGGGCGAGGGCGGCGACCTTGAGCGGGCCGAGCGCGGCGATCGCGGCCGGCGACAGCCAGAGTCGGTACTCGTCGGTGTTGGTGCCGAGGAGGATCGGGGCCGCGGCATCCGTCAGCGCCTTCTCGGGAGCGCGGGGCACCGACGCGGGGGCGAGGGCGAGGGCGAAGCCGCCGACGGGGATCGGCGACGACTTCCGCGTCAGCTCGAGTCGGGCCTCGACGAGCCGCTGCGGGCTGACGGTGGCGAACGCATCTCGGGTCGCGGGGATGCCGAGGTGCTTCGCGATCGCCCGGGTGACGCGGCCGGCGCGTTCGGGGGTCGACGCGTCGAGCGGCCCGGACTGGATGATCGCGCCGTGCGCGCGCTCGCCGATGCGGGGGATCGCCATGGCGGCAGCGACCAGTGCACCACCGGCGGACTCGCCCATGAGGGTGACGCGCTCGGGGTCGCCGCCGAACGCGGCGATCTCGCGGAACACCCAGTCCACGGCCGCCCCGACATCGAGCAGCCCGAGGTTGCGAGGCACCCCGTCGAGCACCGAGAACCCCTCGCTCCCCAGGCGGTAGTTGAGCGAGACGAAGACGACACCGTCGCGGGCGAACGTCGTACCGTCGTACCCCTCGAGCGCCGCCGTGCCGCGCTCGAGGGCGCCACCGTGCACCCACACCACGACGGGGGCGGCGTCGGCATCCGCGGGGGTCCAGACGTTGACGGTCAGGATGTCCTCGCCTGGGATCTCGACGCTGCTCAGCAACGTCGCCGAATCGCCCTGGTACGGACTCTGAGGTGCGGTGGGCCCCAATCCGGTCGCCTCGCGCACACCCTCCCACGCACGTGCCGGGACGGGGGCGGCGAACCGCCGGTCGCCGAAAGGCGGTTCCGCGTAGCGGATGCCGAGGAACCGGCGGACGCCGGCGCTCTCCGTCCCGGCGACGGTGCCCGTCGTGAGGGTGACGCGGGGTGAGGGGTGAGGCATCGGCATCCTTCCGAGACGGCGCGGCGGATGATGGCCGCGGCAGTCATCGTGGCATCCGGGGCTATGCGAACGCCATGCTCGGGTGACGGACGCCGACGGGCGCGGACCCCGAAGGATCCGCGCCCGGAGCGAGGGATGCCGCGCCGCGGCATCCGCTCAGTCGTCGATCTCGGTGGCGATGACCTTCCCGCCGGCGTCGAGGGTGACCTCGACGATCTGGCGGTCACCGGTGAGGATCGACACGTCGAACGGCGAGCGGTTGTCGTCGTCGGCGTCGATCTCGAGGACGCGGCCGGGCTGCTCGGCCAGTGCGGCGTCGACCATGGTCGCGAGGGTCTTCGCGTCGAGCACGTTCTTCGGGGCGCGGTCGTCCGCGTCAGCGGCCTCGGTCTCGCGGACGACGGCCTTCCCGTCGGCGCTCACGTGCACCTCGGTCTCGGCGCCGTCGGGTGCCGTCAGGGTGACGTCCCAGCTGCCGTCGCGGTCGGCGTCGATCGAGGTCGGAGCACCGTCGGCCACGCCCTTCGCGGCGCTGACGGCGGCGCTGAGCTCGTCGGCGCTCGCCGCGCCGATGGATCCGGATGCCGCACCCGCCGCGTCGTCGTCCGCGCGGTCGTCGGTGCGGTCGTCGTCGGTGTCCGTCGTCGTCGCGGCGGGGACCCCGCTGGACGGGGCGTCGGACAGCCGGCTCGAGGCGACACTGTCGAGACCGTCCTCGTCGCGGTCGTCGGCCACCGCGGAGCCGATGGCGACGCCCCCTCCGACGAGGAGGAGCGCGCCGAGCGTGGCGCCGCCCGCGATGAGGGCCTTGCGTCCGCGCCGCTTCGGGGCGGTGGGGGCCTCGGCGATGGTCGCGTACTGCTCGGTGGGGGCGGTGGTCTGGTCGGGGGTGGTGTTGTTCTCGCTCATGACCCCAGAGTGCCGAGTGGGCACTGAAGCGGACCTGAAGCGACCTGAAGCCGTCTTCAGGATGCCGGGGTGAGAGGATCGACGGATGTCCGAGAGCCTCTCCTCCGCCGCCTTCCCCCTCGACCGCGACGCCGCCGACCGGATGTGGGCCGACTACCGCGCGGCGCACCCTGCCGCCGCTGCGGCCGGAGCCGAGTACACCGTCGAGCACTTCGGCGACAGCCCGCGCCTGGCTGACCAGCTGCTCGACGCCGTCCTGAACGGTCCCAAGCGGGCGACCTCCGAGCTGGTCGCCGAGTTCTCCGAGCACGGCGACCCGCTGCCGCGGATCGGCTCGCACTGGATCGCATGCGATGGCACGGGCGCCCCGCGGATCATCATCCGCAGCACGGAGCTGCGCGTCGGGCCCTTCGCGAGCGCCGACGCGGCGTTCGCGTTCGACGAGGGCGAGGACGACCGGTCGTTCGTGAGCTGGCAGCGCGAGCACCGTCGCTACTTCACGCGGGTCGCCGCCGCGCGCGGCGCGGAGTGGTCGGAGGACGACGAGATCGTCTTCGAGCGCTTCGCCGTGGTCTGGCCGCCCGAGCACGCCGACTGAGTCTCAGCGGTCCGGCTCAGCCGACGGCGGGGATCAGCCTGCCGCCGGCAGCCGAACCGTGAAGCGTGCGCCGCCCCAGGGCGACTCGCCCACCGCGACGGTGCCGCCGGAGGCCCGCACCACGCCCGCGACGATCGCGAGGCCGAGGCCACTGCCCCCGGCATCCCGCGCCCGTCCCTCGTCGAGACGCACGAAACGTTCGAACACGCGCTCGCGCTCTGACGCGGGGATCCCGCTGCCGTCGTCGTCGACCGTCAGTACCGCGTCCGCTCCGTCGCGCGCGACGCCGACGGCGACGAGGGATGCCGCGTGCCGGGCCGCGTTGTCGGCCAGGTTGCGGGCGATGCGGCCGAGCAGGCGTTCGTCGCCCACGACCTGCACCGCCGTGATCGCGGAGCCGTCGACCGTGACCCCGGCGGCACGCAGGCGCGACACCTCGGCGAGCGCGAGGTCGTCGAGGTCGACGACTCCTCGCCGCTGCGGAGCCTGTTCGTCGAGGCGGGTCAGCACGAGGAGGCCGTCGACGAGGTCCTGCATCCGCACACCCTCGGCGGCCACCACTTCGGCGAGGTCGTCGAGCGTCGTCGCATCGGGATGGGCGCGGGCGAGCTCGGCGTGCTGTCGCATGGTCGCGAGCGGGGAGCGCAGCTCGTGCGAGGCATCCGACACGAACCGGCGCTGCGCGGTCGCGGATGCGTCGAGCCGGTCGAGCATGCGGTTCATCGTGACGGCCAGCGCGGCGATCTCGTCGCCCGACGAAGGCTCGGGCACGCGACGGTCGAGTCGGTCGGCGGTGATGTCCTCGACCTCGCGACGGATCCGGCCCACGGGACGGAGCGCCCGCCCGACGACCCACCAGGTGACGGCGGCGACCACGAGGACGACGAGCAGAGTGGATGCCGCGAGCAGCCAGCCCGCCGTGGCGAGCGTGGCCTCGTCGCCGTCGACCGGAGTCGCCAGCACGACCCGCATGTCGTCGTCGGTCTCCTCCACGACGATGAGGACCGGGTCGCCGTCGTACGTCACGACCTCGCCGTCGCGATCCGCGGGCAGGGTGCCGTCCTCCGCGTCCTCGGATGCCGCGATCACACGACCCGACTCGTCGATCACCTGCACGATGTCGTCATCGAGGTCGGGGATGCCGGCGGTGCCCGTGTCGTCGATGCGGGTGGTCAGCTCGGAGGCGCGCGTCTCGGCCGCTCGGGTGGTCGCGTCCCGCACCTCCGAACCCAGCACCGCGCTGAACCCGATCGACGCGAGAATCATGACGACCGCGACGATGACGGTCGCGGCGGCGGTGATGCGCGCTCGCAGCGTGCGGAGCACCGGCATCCGTCCGCTCGTGGACGCGGGGTCAGCCACCGTCGGCCGCCAGTCGGTAGCCGGCGCCGCGCACCGTCTCGATCGCGGTCCGGTCGAACGGTCGGTCGAGCTTGCGGCGCAGGTGCCCGACGTACACCTCGACGATGTTCGGGTCGCCGTCGAAGTCGTCGTCCCAGACACCGGCGATGAGGTCGCGCTTGGAGACGACCTGTCCCTTGTGGCGGATGAGGTGCAGCAGCACGGCGAACTCGCGAGAGGTCAGTTCGATCGCGGTGTCGCCGCGGTGGACGCGTCGCGCGGCCGGGTCGACGTGCAGGTCGCCGGCCTCGAGCGCGACGGGGCGCTCGACTCCGCCGCGGCGGATGAGGGCGCGGAGCCGCGCGACCAGCACGGGGTAGGAGAACGGCTTCGTGACGTAGTCGTCTGCTCCGGCATCGAGGGCGTCGACCTGGTCCCACTCGCCGTCCTTGGCGGTCAGCATGAGGACGGGGGTCCAGTTCTCCTCGGCTCGCAGCGCCTCGCAGACCTTCCATCCGCTCATCCCCGGCATCATGAGGTCGAGCACAATCGCGTCGTACCGCGTCTCGCGGGCGCGCCACAGTCCATCGACGCCGTTGTGCGCGACGTCGACGGCGAAGCCCTCGGCCTCGAGCCCGCGCCGTACGCCGTCGGCCAGGCGCACCTCGTCGTCGACCACCAGAACACGCATGCGCCCAGTGTGACGTGCGCACGCTGAAGCGGGGCTGAAGCGTCGCATCCCGCGACCGGCTTGTCCTGAACGCACGGCGAATCGCGGCATCCGTTGTCGACCTCATGCAGAACCGGCCATGCGTGGGGGGTTAGCGTGGGAGGGTGACCCCCTCGTTCGAGGCTCCGGCCGAAGCATCCGACGTCGTCCGCGTCCTCGCCGCCGACGGTTCGTACGCCCCCAGTGAGGCGGCCGAACGCTACCTCCCCCTCATCGACGCGCTGACCGACGCCGAGCTCGAGACGTTCTACCGCGACATGGTCGTGGTGCGCGCCTTCGACCGGCAGGCGACCAACCTGCAGCGGCAGGGACAGCTCGCCCTGTGGCCCCCGTCCCTCGGACAGGAGGCCGCGCAGGTCGGTTCGGTGCGCGCCGCCCGCGCGCACGACCACGTCTTCCCGTCCTACCGCGAGCACGTCGTCGTGACGACCCGCGGCGTCGACCCGATCGACATCATCCGCCTGATGCGCGGCTTGACGCACGGCGGCTGGAACCCGGCCGACCACCAGAACACGCACATCTACACGCTCGTCCTCGGTGCGCAGACCCTGCACGCGACGGGCCTCGGCATGGGCCTCGTCTTCGACGGCCGCACCGGTACCGGCGACCCCGAGAAGGACGAGGCGGTCATCGTCTACTACGGCGACGGCGCCTCGAGCCAGGGCGACGTGCACGAGGCGATGGTCTTCGCGGCCAGCTACCAGACGCCGCAGGTCTTCTTCCTGCAGAACAACCACTGGGCGATCTCGGTGCCCGTCTCGACCCAGTCGCGCGTGCCTCTCGCTCGCCGCGGCGAGGGCTACGGCATCCCGTCGGTGAGGGTCGACGGCAACGACGTCCTCGCCAGCTACGCCGTCAGCAAGCTCGCCCTCGACGAGGCGCGCGCCGGTGGCGGTCCCCGCGCGATCGAGGCGCTCACCTATCGGATGGGCGCGCACACGACGAGCGACGACCCGACCAAGTACCGCACGAGCGACGAAGAGCAGTCGTGGGCCGAGCGCGACCCGATCGCGCGCATGCGGGCCTTTTTGCAGAACCGCGGCACACCGGCTTCCTTCTTCGACGAGGTGGATGCCGCAGCCGCCGCCTACGCCGACGACGTGCGCGTGCGCACCAACGCCCTCGGCGACATCCCGACGGGCATCATGTTCGACCATGTCTACGGCGACGCCCACCCGCTCGTGCAGGAGCAGCAGCGCTGGCTCGCCGAGTACGAGGCATCCCTCGAGGAGGGGAACGCGTGAGCGACATCCAGACCCTGCCCTTCGCGAAGGCGCTCAACGCGGGCCTTCGCGCGGCGATGACCGCGGACGACCACGTCCTGCTGATGGGCGAGGACATCGGTCCGCTCGGCGGCGTGTTCCGCGTGACCGAGGGCCTGCACGCCGAGTTCGGCTCGCAGCGGGTGCTCGACACACCCTTGGCCGAGTCCGGCATCGTCGGCACCGCGATCGGTCTCGCAATGGCTGGATTCCGTCCCGTCATCGAGATCCAGTTCGACGGCTTCGTCTTCCCCGCGTTCGACCAGATCACGACGCAGCTCGCGAAGCTCACGAACCGCCACGAGGGGAACGCGAACTTCCCCGTCGTCATCCGCATCCCCTACGGCGGGCACATCGGCGCCGTCGAGCACCACCAGGAGAGCCCCGAGGCGTACTTCGCGCACACCCCGGGTCTGCGGGTCGTGTCGCCGTCGACGCCGAACGACGCGTACTGGATGATCCAGGACGCGATCGCCTCGCCCGACCCGGTCATCTTCCTCGAGCCCAAGGCGAAGTACTGGATGAAGGGCGAGGTCGACGTCGCCGAACGCGCCCTGCCGCTCCATGCCTCGCGCGTCGTCCGCAAGGGCACCGATGTGACCCTCGTCGGTCACGGCGCCATGGTCACGACTCTCCTGCAGGCGGCCGCGCTCGCCGAGGGTGAGGGCACATCGTGCGAGGTCATCGACGTCCGCTCGCTCGCGCCGATCGATTACGAGCCGATCCTCGAGTCCGTCCGCCGCACCGGGCGCATGATCTACGCCCAGGAGGCCCCCGGCAACGTGTCGGTGGGCTCCGAGGTCGCGGCGACCGTCATGGAGAAGGCGTTCTACGCCCTCGAGGCGCCGGTCCTGCGGGTCTCGGGCTTCGACGTGCCGTTCCCGCCCGCGAAGCTCGAGGGCCAGTACCTCCCCGACGCCGACCGCATCCTCGAGGCCGTCGACCGCGCCCTCGCCTACTGACCCCCGACGATGCCCCCCTACCCGCGACCCCCGCACGTCCGCGAGACTGCACGTGTGCGCCGAGACTGCGGCGTCAGCCCGCTGTCTCGACGCGCGGCTGCAGTCTCGCGGGGATGGAGATGACATGAGCACGCAGACCTTCCACCTGCCGGACGTCGGCGAAGGCCTCACCGAGGCCGAGATCGTGCAGTGGCGTGTGGCGCCCGGCGACAGCGTCGACGTCAACGACGTCCTCGTCGAGATCGAGACGGCGAAGTCGCTCGTCGAGCTGCCGTCGCCATTCAGCGGCACGGTCGGCGACATCCTGGCCACCGAGGGCACGACCGTCGAGGTCGGTGCGGCGATCATCACGATCGCCGGTGGCGAGGGGCAGCCGGATGCCGACATCGGCCGCTCCGAGCATGGTGAGAAGCCCGCCGAGGAGCCCGGTGGCTCGGTGCTCGTCGGCTACGGCACCGGTGGCGAGGTCAAGTCGCGTCGCCGCAAGCCTGCCGAGAAGCCCGTGACCCGTGCCGTGGGCGTCGTCGCGAAGCCCCCGATCCGTAAGCTCGCGCGCGACCTCGGCGTCGACCTGGCCGACGTGTCGCCGAGCGGCACCGCCGGCGAGGTCACCCGCGAGGACGTCGTCCGCCACGCCGAGCAGGCCTCGGTCTTCCGCAACATCGCGACCCCGGAGCTGCCCGAGGAGCGCGAGCTCTCGATTCCCGTGGCGGCACCCGCGGCATCCGCTCCGGCTCCTGCAGCACCCCAGGCTGATGCCCGCGAAGAGGCCATCACGGTGAAGGGCGTGCGCAAGGCGACGGCCAACGCGATGACCTCGAGCGCGTACACGGCGCCGCACGTGTCGGTCTGGACCGACGTCGACGCGACCCGCACGATGGAGCTCGTCAAGCGGCTCAAGGCCTCGCCCGACTTCGCCGACGTGAAGATCTCGCCGCTGCTGATCTTCTCGCGGGCCGTCATCTGGGCTCTCCGCCGCACGCCGATGATCAACGCCGCATGGGTCGAGACCGAGAACGGCGCCGAGATCCGCGTGCGTCACTACGTGAACCTCGGCATCGCGGCGGCGACCCCCCGCGGTCTGCTCGTCCCGAACATCAAGGACGCGCAGGACCTCAACATGCGCGGCCTCGCGCGGGCCCTCGAGAAGCTGACCACCACGGCGCGCGACGGCAAGACGACGCCCGCCGACCAGCAGGGCGGGACGTTCACGATCACGAACATCGGCGTCTTCGGGATGGATGCCGGGACCCCGATCATCAATCCGGGCGAGTCCGGCATCATCGCCATGGGCACGATCCGGCAGAAGCCGTGGGTCGTCGACGGCGAGGTGCGTCCCCGTTTCGTGACGACGGTGTCGGGATCGTTCGATCACCGCGTCATCGACGGCGACGGCATCAGCCGCTTCATCGCCGACGTCGCCTCGGTGCTCGAGGAGCCGGCACTCCTACTCGACTGAGGCCGGCGACGCCGACCTCAGGCCCGGCCGGCGACCGCTTTGTCCGTGAACCAGTCGCCGAGGGCATCGGTCGACCGACGCGTCGACTGCTCGTCGACGGGCTGCTGCAGGGCGGTGACGGCGTCCCCTGAGCCGTCGCCGGGGACGGTCGGTTCGTAGCCCATCGACCAGGTCGCGTACTTGCGTTCCGGGACCTGCTCGTCGAGCAGGACGCGGACGTCGGTGTGGCGCGGGTCGCGGCCGATGCGCTCCAGGAGGGCGCGGACCGCGGCATCCGGTCCTTCGAGGATCTGGATGAAGTCGGGCTCGCTGTAGACGAGCATGCCCGTGATGCCGTCGCGGGAGTTGTTCGCCCGGCTCTCGGTGAGCAGGTCGACCAGGCGCGCGTGATCGAAGGATGCCGTGGCGCGGCTCGCGTACGCGATGAAGGTCAGCTGCTCGGTCATGTGCGAATCCCCCGGGTGATGGTGCGCCGGAGGGTGCGGGTGCCGCCCGGTCCGATGACAGTAACACCGGGTGGCGGGCGTTTCCGCCCGGTGCCGCGATACTGTCCTCTCGTGACGCGCATCCGGATGAGGCGGCTCCATGTCGGTCGATTCGGGGACGGCGGCGCCGCATGGCGCGATGTGGACGTGCCGCGCCGTCGCCCGGGCACGGTGCGTGTGCGCGTGACGCACGCGTCGGTCGGCGCGACGGACGTCCTCGCGGCGGCCGGCGGATACCTGCTGCATCCGCTGCCGGGGTTCGCGACGGGGTACGACATCGCGGGCGTCGTCGAGGAGGCGACCGGGCGGGCCCCCGGTATCCGTCCCGGCGACCGGGTGGCTGCACTGCTCCCCGGCATGGGCGGTCACGCCGAGTACGTCGACGTAGCGCCCGCGAACCTCGTGCCGGTCCCGGCGGGGATGGATCTCGCGACGGCGGCGCTCCTGCCTCTCGACGGGATCACGGCCGCGCTCGTCGCAGCGCACGCCGAAGGCGCGGGAGTCGTGTTCGTGGCCGGCGCGAGCGGCCCGGTCGGGTCGCTCGTCGCGCAGCGCGCGCTCGCCGCCGGCGCGACCGTCGTGGGGTCCGCGTCGGCCTCGAACATCGCCGCCCTCGAGGCTCGGGGCATCCGCGGCGTCGACCACTTCGCTGCGGACTGGATGCAGAATGCTCGGGATGCCGCGGGCCGAGACGTCGACGTCGCGGTCGACCACCGCGGTGATGACCGCCTCCGATCGCTCGTCTCACGCCGGGGTGTCGTCGTCCGCACCTCCTTCATCGGTCGTCCGGGTCACGAGCGGGGAGACACTCTGCGGGGGAGCCTGAGCTCCGCGTTCCGACGCGCTCCGCGCGAGACGGTGGTGTCCACGCCGCTCACGGCGCTCTTCGAGCCCCGGCGGACCTCCCGGCTCCTCGCCCGGGTGGTGGGGGACGTCAGTGCGGGCACGCTGGCGCCTGCGGAACCCGAGATCGTCCGTCCCGGCGACGTACTGCGGGACGGGCGTTTCGTCGCGCACGCCGGACCTGGACGGAAGTACGTGGTCGCGTTCGAGTGATGAGTCCGCTGAGCGTTGCCCGCTGAGTTTGAGAACCGTTATCAACAGGCGGTACAGTCAGGACATGACCTCTCGTGTGCCCGCCCTCGCCGCCCTCGCGGCCGGATCCGTCCTCGTCTTCGCCGGATGCGCCACGGCGACACCGGCCGGTTCGTCCGGCGGTGACGCCTCCCCCCTCAAGGTCGTCGCATCGACCAACGTCTACGGCTCCCTCGCCGAGGTCATCGGCGGCAAGGACGTCGAGGTCACGTCGATCATCCACTCGATGTCACAGGACCCCCACTCCTACGAGGCATCCGCCCGCGATCAGCTGACCATCTCGGACGCCGACCTCATCCTCGAGAACGGCGCCGGCTACGACAGCTTCCTCGACTCGCTCGTCGAGGCGAGCGGCACGAAGGCTCCGGTCCTCACCGCCGTCGAGTACTCGCACGCGTACGAGGACGCCGACCCGCAGCACGCCGACGACCACGGCCACGGGCACATCGAGGGCTTCAACGAGCACGTCTGGTACGACCCGCACGCGATGGAGGAGTACATCACCGCCATCGCGAAGGAACTGGGCACGCTGGATGCCGCCAAGGCCGACACCTTCACGAAGAACGCCGACACCCTCATCGAGGGCATCAGCGGTCTCGAGACCTCGCTCGACGGTCTCAAGGCGAAGTACGACGGCGAGAAGGTCTTCGTCACGGAACCCGTGCCGCTCTACCTGACCGCTGCCGCGGGCCTCGAGAACGCGACCCCGGAGGCGTTCAGCGAAGCCGTCGAAGAGGGTCAGGACGTCCCGCCGGCGACGCTGCTCGAGGCCACGAAGATCCTGGAGTCGGGCGAGGTCCGTACGGTCGTCGTCAACGCGCAGACCGGTGGTGCCGAGACCAGCGAGATCGAGAAGCTCGCGAAGACGAACGACATCCCGGTGCTGAAAGTCACCGAGGTGATGCCCGAAGGGCTGACTTACGTGACGTGGATGCAGAAGAACATCGACGAGCTGGCGGGTACGCTGACCCGGTGACCCGGCACGCATCACCCCCTCTCGAGATCCGGGGTGCCGCGCTTCGGCGCGGCGGACGCGAGCTCTGGAGCGGACTCGACCTCACGGTCGAGCCGGGCGAGTTGATCGCCGTCCTCGGCCCCAGCGGTTCGGGCAAGACCACCCTCCTGCGCGCCATCCTCGGACTCGAGGACCTCAGCGAGGGCACGATCGAGGTCGACGGCAAGCGGGTCGCCCGCGCGGGGAACCGCGGTATCGGCTACCTGCCGCAGACCCGGCCGCTCCCGCGTGACACCGCACTCCGCGGCCGCGACCTCGTCGCCCTGGGGGTCAACGGGCACCGCTTCGGGCCCCCGATCCCGCGGCGCAGAGACCGCGAGCGGGTCGACGAGCTGATCGCCGCGATCGGCGCCACCGACTTCGCCGATCGACCCGTCGGCATCCTGTCGGGTGGGGAGCAGCAGCGCCTGCGCGTCGGTCAGGCCCTCGCCGACGACCCCCGTCTGCTCCTCTGCGACGAGCCGCTGACCAGTCTCGACCTCGCGAACCAGCAGGCCGTCGTCGGTCTCATCGACCGGCACCGCCGCAGCGGTGCCGCGGTCCTGCTCGTCACCCACGACATCAACCCGCTGCTCGGCAAGGTCGACCGCATCCTCTACATCGCGAACGGGCGGTTCACCCTCGGCGCACCGAAGGACGTCCTCACCTCCGAGGTCCTCACCGACCTCTACGGCGCTCCCGTGTTCGTGCTCGAAGCGGGCGACCGTCTGGTCGTCGTCGGCGCTCCCGACGCCGAGGCATCCCACCACCATCACGAGGACCACGCATGAACTGGGACGACATCGCGAACGCCATGTTCGGCGGCGTACCCGTGTACGGGCAGATCCTCGCGCTCGTGCAGAACTCGGTGTGGGCGGGTGCCATCCTCGGCCTCGTCGGCGGGCTCATCGGCGTCTTCGTCCTGCAGCGCGACATGGCGTTCGCCGTGCACGGCATCAGCGAGCTCTCGTTCGCCGGTGCGGCGGCAGCGCTCCTGATCGGCGCGGACGTCGTCACGGGGTCGATCGTCGGGTCGATGGTCGCCGCGGCGTTGATCGGCTGGCTCGGCTCGCGCGCCCGCGACCGCAACTCGATCATCGGCGTGCTCATGCCGTTCGGTCTCGGCCTCGGCATCCTCTTCCTCGCGCTCTACAACGGGCGGAGCGCCAACCGGTTCAGCCTCCTGACGGGGCAGATCGTGTCGGTGCAGTCCGACCAGCTGACCTGGCTGATCGCGATCTCCGCCGTCGTGCTGGTGGCGCTTCTGCTGATCTGGCGACCGCTGCGATTCGATTCGCTCGATCCGCAGTCCGCGGCGGCGCGCGGCGTGCCGACGGGGCTGATCTCGCTCGCGTTCATGCTGCTGCTGGGACTCGCGGTCGCCGTGGCCGTCCACATCATCGGCGCGCTGCTCGTCCTCGCGCTGCTCGTGACGCCGGCCGCCGCCGCGGCGCGCATCGCGCACGGCCCCGTCGCGGTCCCGCTGCTCGCGGCCCTGTTCGGCATCGTCTCGGCGGTCGGCGGCATCCTGCTCGCCGTCGCCGGAACCCTGCCCGTGAGCCCGTACATCACGACGATCTCGTTCGTCATCTACCTCGTCTGCCGTGTCGTCGGCGACCGGCGGGGCCGGGTGGAGCGCACGGATGCCGCGCACCGCACCCAGCCCGTCGCTAGCGTCCGCGCGTAGAATCCGCCCCATGGCCCAGCGCAACACCTGGCAGCGAGAGCGCGTGCGCTCGGCGCTGTCCGACGCTCCCGGGTTCGTGAGCGCCCAGGATCTGCACGCCGCCCTTCGCGACGAGAACACCGGCATCGGTCTCGCGACCGTCTACCGGGCGCTCGCGACCCTCGCCGCGAGCGGTGAGGCGGATCAGCTCCAGTCGCCCGAGGGTGAGGCGATCTACCGCGCCTGCGCCAGCACCGGCCACCACCATCACCTCATCTGCCGGGTGTGCGGCAAGGCCGTCGAGATCCAGGCCGACGAGGTCGAGACCTGGGCGAAGCGGACGGCGGCGGCGAACGGGTTCACCGATGCCGAGCACGTCGTCGACATCTTCGGCACGTGCGCCGAGTGCTCCGCGCGGATCGCGCAGGGCGACGACCGGCCTGAGGCTCGTGCGGACTGAGGTCCGCCCCGCGGCATCCCGAGCATCGTCGACCCCCTCGCCGGGGTCGGCTGCGCGCGGCGCGCTCTGGCTGGGGCTCGGGCTCCTCGCCGTCCTCGCGCTCATCGGCGTCGCGCTGTGGAGCCCGTCGCCCGAACTCCCCACGCGAGCGCAGGACGGCCTGACCCTCGCCCTCAGCGTGCTCATCGAGTCGCTGCCGTTCGTCATGCTCGGCGTGATCCTGTCGATCGTCGTGCAGGTGTGGGTGCCGCCGGGGGTCATCGAACGGTGGATGCCGCGGAACGCGTGGGGTCGCCGCGCCGTCCTGTCGCTCCTCGGCATGCTGATCCCGGTGTGCGAGTGTGGCAACGTCCCGTTCGCCCGCGGCCTCATGATGCGCGGGTTCTCGGTCGCCGAGACGCTGACGTTCCTGGTGGCGGCGCCCATCGTCAACCCGATCGTCATCATCACCACCCACCAGGCCTTCGGCTTCGACGACGGCATCCTCGTCGCCCGTCTGCTCGGCGGCTACCTGATCGCCAACGTCATCGGATGGCTGTACAGCCGGCATCCCGATCAGGACGCCCTCATCACCGACCGCTTCCGTGACGCGTGTCTGGCCGAGCAGGGCGTGAGCGGCGACCGTGCCCGCCGCAGCCTCGCCCAGTTCGTCGTCGAGCTGCGCGCGGTCATGCCGGCCCTCATCATCGGATCCGCCGTCGCCGGCGCCGTCCAGGTCATCGTCCCGCGCAACGTGCTGCTGTCGATCGGGTCGAACCCGGCCCTGTCGATCGCCGCGATGATCATGCTCGCGATGATCGTGTCGATCTGCTCGAACGTCGACGCGTTCTTCGCGCTGTCGTTCGCCTCGACGTTCACCCCCGGTGCGATCGTCGCGTTCCTGCTCGTCGGACCCCTCGTCGACGTGAAGATGCTCGCGCTCCTGCGCACGACCTTCCGGACGCGGGTGCTCGGCGTCCTCGTGGCGACGGTCGTCCTCGCAGCGGCGGCGATCGGAGGGGTGGTGAACCTCCTTGCGTGACACGGTGTGGTTCCGGATGCTGGGCGTCGGTGCCGTGGCATCCATCGCCGCCCTGACGATCGCCCTCGCGGTCACCGGCCGGCTCGGTCTGTACATCAACCCCGAGTCGTCGTGGTTCGCCGTGTCGATGGCGGTGCTCGCGCTGGTCGGCTCGGTCCTGAGCTTCCTGCTGCCGCTCGGCGCAGCCGAGGACCACGGGCACGACCACCGCGATGCTCCCGCGGCGGATGCCGACCACGACCACGACCACCACGATCACGCGCCGCGGACGAGCCGGCAGCTCGTGGGCACAGCGGCGACGGTCGCGGGCGGCGTGCTCGCCCTCGGGGTCGCCACGACGATGCTCGTCGTCCCGCCGGCGACGCTGTCGGCGGAGCTCGCGGCCTCACGCAACACGGGAGCCCCGCCGCTGTTCCAGGGATCCGACACGGTGGCGCTGGCGATCACCGGAGACACCGCCTCGTTCGGCATCGGCGATTGGGCGAGCGTGTTCGCGACGGCGACCGACCCCGAGGTGTTCGACGGCACCGAGATCTCGCTCACCGGGTTCGTCGCCCCCGGCAAGGGCGGCTTCGACCTGACGCGGCTCATCATCACGCACTGCGTCATCGACGCTCAGCCGGCGAGCCTGCCGGTCACGGCCGACGACATCCCGGACGACGGCCAGTGGGTCACCGTCACGGGCACCATCCGCGACGTGAACGGGCAGCTGCAGGTGGCGGCGGCATCGGTGAAGCCGATCGCCGAGCCCAAGGATCCGTATGAGTTCTGACAGCCGCCGCTCCCATCGCCAGCGGCGGCGGGCGCGCGGGTTCTCGGTGCGCGTCCTCGCGGTCGTCGCGGTGCTCGGCGTGGTGGCGCTCGCCGGCGGCCTGGTGACCACCCTGCAGGGTCCCCGCGTCACCTCGGTGCAGTCCGACGCCGCGGCCGCGGTCAGCTCGGCCGGCTCGCGCCTCATCTTCGAGACGACGCAGTCGCTGCAGAAGGTGGATGCCTCGCAGGTCACCGTGACCCCCGCGGCGCCGTTCACCGTCGACACGTCGGGGCGGAGCGTCGGCATCCGTTTCACCGACCCGCTCTGGGACGAGACGACGTACACGATCCGCATCGACCGGCTCGCGGGCCTGGGCGGCGGGCCGACCTCGACGGTCGAGGAGTCGTTCTCGACCCCGAAGCTGCACTCCTACGTCCTGCAGCGCGGCGAGGGCGGCGACAAGATCTACCGCGTCGGCCTCGACGGCGACAACGAACCCGTCTTCGAGGACGAGCACATCGAGGACTTCCGGGCCACCGCAGCCCGCCTCGTCGTCTCGACCGTGAAGGACGGCGTCTCGCACCTCGTCGTCACCCGCACCGACGGCACCCACCGGCAGGAGCTGACCCTGCCGGGCAAGGGCGTCGTCACGAACCTGCAGAGCGCCGAGCGGGGGAACACGATCGGCTACACCTTCACGGATGCCGACATCTCGGCATCCGGCGGCCGTGAGAGCCTGCTCTTCACCGGATCGACGGCCGATCCCGCGGCGAAGCCGACCGAGATAAAGGTCACCGGTGCTGACCCCCGCGTCGAGGACTGGCGCTTCGTGCCGGGCACCGACACCATCCTCATGCTCACCTTCGACGGCGCCCTCAGCCTCGTCTCGTCGACGGGCGCCGCGCCCGTGGAGCTCGGCAACGCGACCGGCATCGACGACATCTCGGGCACGACGGCCTACATCGAACGGCTCGAGGGACCCGTCGTCGTCGACCTCGCCTCGGCGAAGGAGAAGCCCCTGCCCCCGACATCCGCCGAACTCGGCCAGACCGGGTCGGTCCTCGCGATGTCCGACGGCTCGACGCTTCGCGCGCTCACCCCGTTCGACGGACTCAACCCGCTGGGGACGAACATCCTGCGAGTGGATGCCGCGGGCAAGACGAGCGTCGTCGCGAAGGTCGACATCGCCGACGGTCTGCTGCAGACCTGCGTCTCGCCGAGCGGGCGATACGTGGCCCTCGTCATCGCCCCCGACGTGGTCGACAACCCGTACGACGGGTACACGCTGCCTCTCCCGAAGAAGCTCGAGACCCGGATCTTCAGCTTCGACGGGAAGCAGATCACGACGCTCGAGGGGTTCGACGTCGCGTGGTGTCGCAAGGCTCCGTCGCAATGACCTCGCTGGTTCCCGCGACGCGCGAGGCGCTCGAAGGGCTCCCGGCCGAGGTCGCCCCCGCGTTGCTCGGTGGCGAGCTGCGGGTGCAGACGTCGACCGGGTCGGTGGCGCTCCGCATCACCGAGGTCGAGGCGTACCACGGGCGGGGAACCGGCCCGCAGGTCGACCCCGGCTCGCACGCCCGCATGGGGCCGACCGCCCGCAACGCGACGATGTGGGGCGAGCCGGGCCATCTGTACGTCTACTTGAGCCACGGCATCCACTCGTGCGTCAACGTCGTGAGCGGTCCGGAGGGCGTCGCCGGCGGGATCCTGCTGCGCGCCGGAGAGGTCGTCGACGGAGCGGATGCCGCGCACGCCCGCCGTCCCGCGGCGCGCGTCGCGCGCGACCTGGCCCGCGGGCCGGGCCGCCTCGGCGATGCGGTGGGGCTCCGGCATCCGATCCACGACGGGATCGACGCGGTCACGGGGGAGGAGCGGGCCGGCGCGAGCGCGCGGCTGTTCCTGCTCGCCGAGCCGCTGGCCGAGATCGCGACGGGACCCCGGGTCGGCGTCGCGGGGATCGCCGGGACGGATGCGTTCCCGTGGCGCTTCTGGATCCCGGGCGATCCGACCGTGTCTGCCTTCCGCTGGGGCCGCGGCGCGCGCGAGGCTACGGGCTGATTCGACGACCGGGAACACCCGCCGGCCTCGGCGCGTTGCCGTGAGGGTGGGATGCCGCCTCCCACCCGACCCCGTGAGGTGACCCGTGACCGACACCACCGCCGCAGACCGCCTCGAGGCGGCGCTCGCGTCGCTCGACCCGTCGGCGCGTGTGCAGGCCGCGATGACGGCCGGCACCCACCCGCGCTCGGAGTACATCCCGGTGCTCGTGGCGCAGTGCCGCATCGAGCCGCAGTTCCTCGTGCGCGAGATGCTGACCTGGGCGTTGACCCGGCACGACGCCGATGAGGTCATCGACCGGCTCCTCGTCGAACTCGGATCGCGCGGTGCGCAGATCCGCGCGCAGGCGCTGCACACCATGTCGAAGATCGGCGGGCCGCGCGTGTGGCCGGCGATCACCTCCGACCTCCTGAAGGATGCCGACGACGCGGTCGCACGCGTGGCCTGGCGCACGGCGGCCCGGCACGTGCCGGCAGCCGAGGCATCCGCTCTCGCGACGACCCTGGCGACGCAGTTCGCCCGCGGCGAGGACGACACTCGGCGGAGCCTCAGCGAGGCGTTCGCGACGCTCGGCGAGCCCGCCCGCCCGCAGGTCGACTGGGCCCTCGCGACCGGCGGCCCGTACACGCGCGCCCATGCGGCCGTGACGGCTCGACTCATGGACGACCCGGAGCAGACGTACGACGAGGCCGTGGCCGCGGCATCCGCCTGAGTCACGGCGACACGCCCGGCCGTGCTAGACTGACTCTTCGTCTGCGCGCACTCCAGCACGCAGTTCGCATCCCACCCTCAGAAGACGGCCTACAGCCGTGTCCGGGAGCGGGGTGCAGACAAGGGATCTTGGGTGGCACCGTCCGGTGTCACGGTACTAAGGAGAATCACTATGGCAGCAGTGTGCCAGGTGACTGGAGCTGTTCCCGGCTTCGGTCACAACATCTCGCACTCGCACCGCCGGACGAAGCGCCGCTTCGACCCGAACGTGCAGAAGAAGACCTATTTCGTTCCTTCGCTTGGTCGCAAGATCACGCTGAACGTCTCGGCTAAGGGCATCAAGGTCATCGACGCCCGCGGCATCGAGTCGGTCGTGAAGGACCTCCTCGCGAAGGGTGTGAAGCTCTAATGGCGAAGAAGGCTCAGGACGTTCGTCCGATCATCAAGCTGCGTTCGACCGCCGGCACGGGGTACACCTACGTGACGCGCAAGAACCGCCGCAACAACCCCGACCGCATCGTGCTCAAGAAGTACGACCCGGTGATCCGCAAGCACGTCGAATTCCGAGAGGAGCGCTGATCGCATGGCGAAGAAGAGCAAGATCGCGCGCAACAACCAGCGCGAGGTCATCGTCGCCCGCTACGCCGAGAAGCGTGCCGAGCTGAAGAAGACCCTCGTGGACCCGAACGCGACCGACGAGGCCCGCGAGGCCGCCCGCGTCGGCCTGCAGAAGCTTCCCCGCAACGCGTCGCCGGTGCGCCTGCGCAACCGCGACGCCATCGACGGACGCCCCCGCGGCCACCTGTCGAAGTTCGGCATCTCGCGTGTCCGCTTCCGCGAGATGGCACACCGTGGCGAGCTGCCCGGCGTGACCAAGTCGAGCTGGTAAGCACCACTTCCGCACGAAGCCCCCGTCTCCGGACGGGGGCTTCGTCGTTTCCGGGGGCTCAGTCGGCCCGACGTTCGATGAGGATCGTGTCGCGCCAGGTGCCGGCCCACGGGCCGTGGGTCATGTACGCGATGCGTTCGCGGCGACCGACCTGGCGGAAACCGGCCCGCTCGTGCAGCGTCAAGCTGGCGATGTTCTCGGGGAAGATGCTCGCTTGGACCGTCCAGATGCCGGCGGCGGCGGCATCCGTCACGAAAGCCTCGAGGAGACCTCTGCCGACGCCCCGGCCCTGGGCGCTGTCGGCGACGTAGACGGAATGCTCCACGACCCCTCGGTAGACCTCACGCGTCGAGACGGGGGAAGCGGCGATCCAGCCGAGCACCGTGCCGGTGGGGTCGGCAGCGACGAGTCTGCCGACCTGGAGCTTTGCTCGGTCGAACTCCTCCCACGACGGGGGTGCGCTCTCGAAGGTCGCGTTCCCCGCTGCGATGCCTTCGCGGTAGATCGACTCCACCTGGGGCCAGTCGTGCGCGGTCAGGGCCCGGATGGTGGCGTCGGTCATGGGCGGAGGGTCTGGGATGCCGCGTCGAGCGCGTCGGTGACGACGCGGTAGTAGGCCCATCGGCCCCGCTGCTCGCGCGTCGCGAGTCCCGCGTCGACGAGCTGCTTCATGTGATGGGAGACGGTCGGCTGAGACAGCCCGACGGGCTCGGTGAGATCGCAGATGCACGCTTCGCCGTCGGCGGAGGCGGCGATCAGGGAGAGCAGACGCACACGGGTGGGGTCGCCGAGCGCTTTGAAGACCCGCGCGGTGCGCTCCGCATCCTCCACCGAGATCACACTGCCCGTGACCGTCCCGCAGCACACTGCACCTTCGGACGGGGCGAGAAGCGGGAGGTGTGCAGGCATGCGGTCATCTTCTCACGTCGTATTGACATCTGTCGATGGATCTGTGCATCCTCTATCCATCGAGCTTTGTCGATGCGTGTGAGGAGGCCCCAGGTGGACGATGTCCTGCCCGTCGTCGTCATCGGTGCAGGTCCGCAGGGGCTCGCCGCTGCGGCACACCTCGTCGAGCGGAACATGCCCGTCGTGGTCCTCGAGGCCGGTGCTGCTCCTGCTGCGGCTGTCGCGGAGTGGGGCCACGTCCGCTTGTTCTCCGAATGGCCCGAGCTCATCGACGCGTCCGGCGCCCGCCTTCTGCGCACGTCGGGGTGGCAGGCGCCCGCTGCCGGATACCCCACCGGCGACCAGTGGATCGGGAAGTACCTCGCCCCCCTCGCCACGGCGTTGGGTGATCGGATCCGCTTCGGCTCCCGCGTTACGGGTGTCTCCCGGATGGGTCGGGACCGGCTCGTCGATGCCGACCGCGGGGAGCAGCCGTTCACGGTCCACATCTCGCCCTCCGAGGGGGAGGAGTACCGGCTGCAGGCGCGGGCCGTGATCGACGCATCCGGCACGTGGGCCAGTCCGAACCCTGCCGGAGCCGACGGCCTGCCCGCGCTGGGGGAGGCCTCCGCGGCGGACCTGCTCTCGTACCGCATCCCCGACTTCCGCGATCGGGCGGGTTTCTCCGGCAAGCACACGATCGTGATCGGCTCCGGGCACTCCGCGGTGACCGCCGTCCTGGCCCTTGCCCGTATGGCTCGTCGCGACCCCTCGACGACCGTGACCTGGGCGCTGCGCCGCGCGACCGCCGGCAACACGTTCGGCGGAGGGGATGCCGACGAGCTGCCTGCGCGCGGCGCCTTGGGGATCCGGGCGAAAGAGTATGTCGAGGCCGGTCTCGTCTCCCTCGTCACCGGGTTCCGCGTCGAGCGGGTCACTCATGACGGAGAAAGACCCACTTTGGTCGCGGAGGACGGCCGCACCCTCACCGCCGACCGCGTCGTGGTGTTGACCGGGTTCCGTCCCGACCTGTCGTTCCTCTCCGAGCTGCGATTGGAGCTCGACCCGACACTCCAGGCTCCGGTGCGGATTGCCGCGGAGGTCGATCCGAACGTCCACTCCTGCGGTTCCGTCGCCGCGACGGGCGCAGCGGACCTCGCTCAGCCGGAGCAGAACTTCTACCTGGTCGGGGCGAAGTCCTACGGTCGTGCGCCGACGTTCCTCGCCCTCACCGGGTACGAGCAGGTGCGCAGCGTCGTGGCCGAGCTGGCAGGCGATCACGAAGCCGCCCGCCGCGTAGAGCTGGTCCTGCCGGACACCGGCGTGTGCGGCGGCGCGGGATTGTTCGATGCGTCCGGAGCCTCGCTCGGCGGTGCCTGCTGCGCCCCGCCTGTCGCGCTCGTGCAGGTCGGCCGCGCCCCGGCATCCGTCTGATCCGTGGATATGCACACTGCATCGTCTCGGCCACCGCTGGTGCGCCGGATGCTGGCCGAGTTCATCGGAACGGGGATGCTCGTCACCGTCGTCGTCGGCTCGGGGATCGCCGCCCAGCGACTCTCCCCGAACGACGTCGGCCTGCAACTGCTCGAGAACAGCCTCGCAACGGCTCTCGGCCTCGCCGTGCTGATCCTCATGCTCGGCCCCGTGTCAGGAGCGCATCTCAACCCCGTCGTCTCGCTCGCGGACTGGGTGCTCGGTCGGCGCTGCGCCGGCGGGCGTCCTGCGACCGACCCCGGGGGCTACCTGGCAGCTCAGCTCACGGGCGGTGTCGCCGGGATGCTCCTGGCGGGCGTGATGTTCGACGTCGCACCCGCGTTCTCGACGCATCAGCGAGCAACTCCCGGGCAGCTCATCGGAGAAGTCGTCGCCACCGCCGGGCTCGTGCTGCTGATCTTCACCCTCGCCCGTACGAGCACGCCGAGCGTGACCGCCGCAGCCGTCGGGGCGTACATCGGCGCTGCGTACTGGTTCACCAGCTCGACATCGTTCGCGAACCCTGCGGTCACGGTCGCCCGCATCTTCACCGACACCTTCGCCGGAATCGCCCCGGCATCCGCCGTGCCGTTCATCCTGGCGCAACTCGTCGGCGCCTCCATCGGGCTCGGCCTCTTCCTCGTCCTCCAGCCGGCAGCCACACGCGCAGCCGGCCGTGCCGTCATCCCCACCGAACCCGAAACCACCCCGCAGGAGCACTCATGACCGAGACCACCAAGCCCGCCGTCCTCTTCGTCTGCGTCCACAACGCCGGCCGATCGCAGATGGCGGCCGGATACCTCCGCGCGATCGCCGGAGACCGCATCGACGTGTTCTCTGCCGGGAGTGAGCCCGGCAACGCCGTGAACCCGAACGCCGTCGCCGTCATGGCGGAGGAAGGCATCGATCTCGCCGGTGCCGTCCCCCAGATCCTGACCACCGACGCCGTGCGTCAGGCCGACGTCGTGATCACGATGGGATGCGGCGACGCCTGCCCGATCTTCCCCGGTAAGCGCTACGAGGACTGGGAACTCACCGACCCCGCCGGGCAGCCCCTCGACGTCGTCCGTGAGGTCCGCGACGACATCCGCGGGCGGGTCGAAGGACTCGTCGCCAGCCTGCTCTAGGTTTTCTCGCCACGCCATCGTCGCGGGCGCTGACGGTGAGTTGCCGGGTCATCGCTCTCAGTCGCGGCCTGATCCACCTTCTTCCATCCAGTCGCTTACTCGCGCGCTCTCGTCACTCAGGTCGCCTGCATCTGGCGGCGTGAATGCGATCGATCCGGCTAGCACTGCAACCGCGGCGGCGCGCGCCTTTTCCTGATGCGACGCGTCCTGGAACCGGTGGGCGTCGGCGTTTCGCTGGATCGCCAGATGAGTGTCGATGTCGCCCAGGCGCTGTGCGATCACGGAGGCGAGTCCATCACGGAGCTCTTCGAGATTGGTGTTGTGGATCTCAAGCCGACGGTCGGACACCCGCAGTTCCGCGGTCGAGTACCCGTGCGCGGACAGCTGCGCGCGAGTCTCGTTGCCTTGAATATCGGCTACCTCATCCGGCTCCACCCTGCGGGTGAAGACAGCTTCGACGGTGTATCGGTCGGGTGCATCGACGGTCATCAGCTCCGACGGGAGGGTGGTGACCAGGATCGACCGGAGGCCCAACAATGCGGGGCCACTGCCCGCGCTCTTCACTTTTGCATTCATGAACCGACGTTACGCCTCCGGCCTGGGCGTCGCACAGAAACCGTCGGCTGCCCCGGCCTGTCGCTGGAGCGGGGACCTCGCCAGGCGCGCACTGGGGGTTGCGTCGGCCTCAGAAGACGAGGTCCCCTCTCAAACGGTCGTGCAGAAAAACAGGATCCCCTCACAAACACCCCCCAGGTGAGTGCAAGGGGATCCACCCATCTCCAAAACACGAGGATCAAAAGATCTGCGGTGCTGGCGGGGCTTCTCCAACCGGGCGGGCCCCCCGACCGCCCTCATTGCTGACAGTGTCACGGATCCCTGCGCACCGATAGGGGGGTGGCCGGATACCACCCGGCCGTACACTTCGGGGGCGTTGGTCAGATGACGTCTGCGGCCGCTTCGGCGCGATGGTCATCCGGCGGCTCGGACACGAGGTAGAGCCCGCTGGTCGCGTCGGCAAGGCGCGCGAGCTTGCTCAACCACGCCCTGTTGATGGTCGGCGCGCGGCTACCGCGGTACGTGAAGCTGAGCTTCGAGTCGGAGTGGATCCAGACCGCTCGTCGGCCGTCATCCATGCTGAGGTCCTCGCGCCAGGTGAAAAAGAACGGCTCGCCACGTTTCAACTTGTTCCCGATCACGATCTGTAAATGCGCGAGCGCGCGATCTTCGATGTCGGTCTTCGCGTTGGTGCTGTAGTTGAAGCGCCCCATGGTGGTGACCTTCCCTTAACCGGACGCATCCCATCAGACACACTGCTGAGCAGTGCTGCGGATCCAACATGCTGGTGCCCCACTCTGCAGGTTCCTCGCGTCACGCCGATCGGGCGAGGGGTTGCGCGCCACACGACAACGTGATGGGCGGCGGGTGGCAGATCGAGATGTACGACTTATCCGGCGAGGTGGTTCCAGATGCCTGTGATGCCGGCGGCGCGTGCGATCGTGCTGTGGCTCGACTCGATAGTCTTGCGGCACATGGCGAACGGCTTCCCGCCGGTACGGCAGGCCACCCGGCTGCACGCGCCGTTCCGTTCGGTTCGGTTCAGCGGGCACGCTGGCCGCGAGGGGTCGTCAGATGGGGCAGACGTGCACGGCAGGCAGGTAGCGGCTCGCTGCGCTGATTCGCCCCGCGGCGGTCTGCGGTTCAGATCGGTGAGGGAATGACGGTCAGCGAAACCGTCGCGAAAGGGACGGCGTCGCTCGTCGTCTTCGCCGCGGCGCTCGTCGTCACGATGGCGGGGTCGTGGGTGCCCTCGTTCTGGTACGACGAGGCCGCCACACTGCAGCTCGCACGGCTGCCGCTGCCGGAGTTCTTCGGCTTCGTGATGCAGCGGGATGCCGTCCACGGGCTGTACGCGTTCATCATGCACGGGTGGATCCAGGTCTTCGGAGAATCCGAGTTCTCGGTTCGGTTCCCCTCTGCGCTCGCCGTCGCGGTCGGGGCGACCGGTGTGTTCCATCTCGGCCGTCGGTGGTTCGGGGTGGCCCCCGGCATCGTGGCGGTGGTGGTCTTCGTCGTCCTCCCGAGGATGACGACGCAGGGCATCGAGGCGCGGTCGTATGCGATGGCTACCGCCCTGCTGGTCGTCGCCGCCGTGCTCGTCGCGTGGGCGCGTGAGCGCCGTGGCTGGGCACCGTGGGTCGCTGTGGGGGCGGCTGCTACGGCTTCGGTGTGGATGTTCGCGTATGGCCTGTTCGTGCTTCCCGCGCTCGCGCTGCTCGCGGACGACCCCACCCTTGCGTGGCGCACGCGCGTCGTTCGGGTTTCGGCCGCGCTGGTCGTTCCCGGATTGCTCGCCGCGCCCCTCGTGCTCGCGATGATTCCGCAACGAGGTCAGGTGGCGTGGCTGTCCGAGCAGGACGTCAACCTCTACACCGTGCTGATAGAGCCGATGTTCGGCTCGGCGTTCTGGATGGCGATCGGGTTGGCGCTGTTGGTCGCAGTGGCGGTGCGAGCGGGGTGGCGGGTCACGCTGTCGAGCCCCGTGGTATCGCTCCTCGTCTGGCTGTTGCTGCCCGGCACCGTGCTCGTGACGCTATCGCTGGCGGGGATGCCGGTGTTCACTCCGCGCTACCTGACCGTCTCGGCGCCGGCACTCGCGCTCCTGGTCGGCTCGCTTCTGGGGGGCGCACGTCGCCGGAGCCTCGTCGCTGCGACCGTCCTCATCTGCGTACTCGCCGTGCCGCACGTCATCGCGTCGCGGTTGCCGACCGCGAAACCCGGGGGCATCGACCTTCGCGCCGCGGCATCCTTCATCGCGTCGCATGCCCGACCGGGCGACGCCATCCTGCTCGAGGCCGGAGGCCCGGCGGGAACCCGGCCACGCGTCGCCATCGCCGCCTACCCAGACGCCTTCGCAGGCCTCCGGGACATCGCGTTCGCATCGAGCTACGTCGGAACCGGCACCTACTCAGACTCCCTCGTCGATCCGAAGTTCACTGAGGTTCCCGGCGACGCCGACATCTGGGTCGTGACGAGAGACGGGTCGGCGTTCGCGCAGCAACTGGCCGCGAACGGATACGCTCCGGCATCCGTTCGAGACGTCGGTGGTCTGACGGTGGGCGAGTGGCGCCGGGATGACGCGCGCTGAGCGGAAGGTCAGAACGGCAGGTCGCGTGACCCCGGCGGGGCGATGAGGATGCCGGTGATCTTGCCGGAACCGTTGTAGGCGACGCGTCCAATCCACTCGCCGGCCTCATGCTGGAGGGTCACCTGCACGATCGCTCCCGTGCTCAGATGCCGGTTGGCGAGCTTGGCCAGTGGTGTGCTGCCGTCGGCCGTCCGCACCGTCGCCTCGACACACGCGTCGAGGCGACCGGATTCGCCCCGGACCTCATCCCACACGCCCATCAGCTTGCGTTTGGTCAGCGCGCGGCCGCAGGTATACGTCATGTGCGCCCGCACCGCCTCGTAGTCGCCGGCGTCCAGGTGCGCGAACACCTCGCTGGTCCGATCCGTCAGGTCTATCCCCGGTGCTGCCATCGTTTCCCCCTCGCCCTTGGCGCCGAATCGCTTGAAGGCCGCCTGTCGGCTGACCCCGAGCGCATCACCGATCTCCTGCCACGAGACGTCGTGAGAACGCGCAGTGGAAACCACCTCCTGCAAGCGCTCGCGCGAACGTCGCACCAACTCGTCGGCGTGACGGATGCCCCGAACCTCACCACCCGAATCGGGAGGGGCGCCTGCTCCGGCGGCCTCCACGAGTGAGGCGAGCTCGGCAAGCGACATGTCGCTCGTGGATGATCCGGCCATGGGGCGAGCGTACGAGCGAAGATCGTGAGTGTCAACCAAAGGGTGACATCACGCAATGCGACGGCGTGACACACTCACGCTGGCGGGCTGGTTGGCTCGATTCGATTGAGAGGATCATCGATGGCGGATGACGCCGGTTCCGATGACGAGCGCTGGCTCACCATCAACGGGCGGCGGTGGCGGCGCACCGATCCGTCCTTGCCCGCAGACCTCGTGGCGGCGCTGACCTCCCACCTCGGGCGCGGTCGATCAGGTGTGCGCCGCGCGAAGGAAGATCCCGACGCCACGTCAGCGGCACGCCGACGGGTCGATCTCGCGAAGCACGGGCTCGGTGAGCGGGGCCCATATTGGTGGGACGAGCCGGAGGACGAGCGTCTCCGCAGAGCGAAGCAGGCGCTCGCCGAGTTGGAGGAACTCGAGGACTGAGAAGCTCAACGTCTTTCAGCGTGCTTCATCGACCTCCACGGCATGCATCAGGTCGCTGCTCGCGGAACGCGTCCTCGCGGCGCGAGCAGGGTGGGTTGTGGCCCGGAGTCGTGGGTCAGGAAGCCATTCGCCACCGCCGATGGGCTTAGTTACTCGTCTGTCCGGCGAAGGCTGCGTCTCGGGAATATCGACTTTAGGTCGACACGGGGAACGTTATGGTCGGAGCAACCTTGGGCAGCGGGTTCCCTGAATGCGCCGTTGTCGGGTTCGTCCGTGGTGCGGTGTCCCTAACATTCTGAGAAGCCCCGACCTTGAGTCCTTGTACTCACGTTCCGAGCTGTTGTTGATCGGGGTAGGGGGACTCATCCGTTCCTTTCCCGCCTCAATAGGCTGGTACTCATGTCTCCCGTCGAGTCCGCTCTTGCCGCTCAGCCCGTGCTCACCACCGAGCGCCTGACGCTCGTGCAACTGGGCCCGGACTATGTAGAAACCACGCTGGCGGGCCTCGAGGATCCCGATGCCCTACGTCTCACGGGCACCCGCGGCGAGTTCTCGCGCGAACGCGTCAACGCGCATCTCCAGCGTCTTCCTGGCGCACCCGACCGGGCGGACTTCGCCATCCTCGACCGGGACGGCATGCACATCGGTGAGGTGGTGCTGAACGAGCTCGACCTCGACAACCTCGCAATGAGCTACCGGATCGCGCTGACCGACTCCACCGTCCGCGGCCTCGGGTACGGCACCGAGGCCGGGCGTGCGGTCGTCGAATGGGGATTCTCGATCGGCCTGCACCGCATTTACCTCGAGGTATACGCCTTCAACCCGTCGGCGCAGCGCTCGTACGAGAAGATCGGTTTCCGTCACGAAGGCCGCGCCCGCGAGGCCCTTCTCTGGGACGACGAGTGGACCGATGCCGTTCTCATGTCGATACTGGCGACCGATCCGCTTCCCTGACCCCCGCTGAGTATGGTCGTCGCATGCGCCCTCCGTTCATGAATACCCCGGAGCAGCTCGAATCTCTCGATGGGCAGCAGTACCTGGTGCTTCGCCCGACTTCAGAGGTGGCGGATCGCTATGCGATGGAGCAGAACGACGCGTTGGCTCTGGGGGGACTTCCACACCCGCACACCGGGCACGTGACGCTACGAGGCTTCTACGAGCCAACACGTCGGGGCGAGCTCACGGCGCTGGTCCGCAGTTGGGCTTCCCAGCAACAGCCGATCGAGATCGTCGGCGACGCCGTCGACTCATTCCCTGAGCCGTGGCAGATCCTCATTCTGCGACTTGCTCGTACTCGCTCTCTCATCGCCGCCTACGCAACGTTGACCGACTTGTTGGATCTGACCGATTTCCACCGCCTCGGTGAGCTGCCCCTCGATGACTGGACCTTTCACATGTCCGTCGTCTACGGCAAGACACTGTCGAGTGAGGGTTGGAAGGCGATCGAATCCGCACGAGTTCAGGAGTTCGAGCATCCGGTTCGCGAGACCGTCAACGAGATAGAGCTCGTCTCGTATGCAAACGGCGAGGAGCACAGCGAGGTCATCCAACTCGGCATTTGAGGTGCGGCTCGCCCGCGCACCTATCGCTTGCGAGCGCCACGACCCGACCGCCGGAAACGATCTTTACCGGCGGAGGAGCGACCGAGCAGCTACGGGGCACCCAGAACAGTCGCGCGAAACCTACTGTCGGCGGGCGTCAGAAGGGCCGTTGTTGTCTCGATCTTGCCGTTCGCGTCTCCGCAGTTCGGCAAGCAGAATGATCATCGCGGCGCAGGTGCACACAGCCCCGAGGACTGACCACCAGTTGGGTGGCTCATCGAAGATGAGCGGAAGCGCGACGGCTGTGAAGATCGCCACCAGCGCCGAAATCGTCAGCACCACGATGACCATAGTGCGCTGTTTGCGGGGCGTCATGAAAGCCATGCTTGCATCACTCACAACACCCGCGTCGGTGGGTAGTTCGGCCTGCCGAAAACGATCGTTTTCGGTGTGTGCCTCCGAGATGCCGAGTATGGTTCGCCACAAACGGCAACCGCTACCTAGTTTTGGCAGACGTTTCTGGTGCACCTGCGATTAGCGGCAGGGGCGTCCAGAGCTGTTCCTAGTGGTGTTCGTACTCGCCGAGGCTCACTCGACGATCAGCCCACATGCGTTGCTCTGAGCGGATTCGAGAAATCAGGTTGGGATCTATGTCAGCTATGGCCATCCCCTCGGCGGTGGGAACGTGAGCGATACGTTGTCCAAGCGGGTTGAACACGGCGGATCCGCCGATGAACTGATGAGTGCCTCCGATGAGGCCGCTGAAAACGACGTACATGCCGTTGTCGAGTGCTCGCGCGGCGTAGTGCAAGTCGCGTCGGTGCTCGCCGCCGGGGAAGTACGCGCCGCTGTTGATGTAGACAACCGCACCGTTGAAGGCGGCCGCGGCCGCGTGCTCCGGGAAATTTGCGTCGTAACAGACCGACAACCCCAGTCTCAGGTCACCCGCGGATAGCGAGCACCCGTGATCGCCCGCAGTGAACCAGCGGCGTTCGCTGTCGTAGAGATGCTGCTTGTCGTACGCCAAGACCGGGGCTCGACCGGGTGCGAGAACGATGTCCGTCAAGGTCGATCGCCCGCCGCGGTCGAGGGCGGTGTTCAAGATGACCAGCAGTCCCGTTACGTCGACGGCTTCCTGGACGCGATCGAGCCAGTCGAGCTCTGCTGATGCAGGCAACGATCCGGTGAAAGCTGCGTCGTCGTAGCCCGTGACGAAAGCCTCCGGGAACACGATGACGTCGACCTTCTCCGAGGAGGCCCGCTGGATGAAATCGACGGCCTTCGCGATGTTGCGGTTGACCTCACCCGGCGAGGCCTCGGCCTGAACGGCCGCTATGCGAAGAGTCACCTTCACACTGTCGCACCTGGCGGGGTTGTAGCTCTCCGCAACCGGCCGAAACTGATGGTTCCTGACCGGGGGCATCTCGTCGACTGGGCCAGCCGGCATTAGACATCGGGCCCGCGGGATCCCCGTCCTCTCAGACTCTCGCGGCCCGATGAGACGGCTCCCAGCCCCAGACCGATGAGCGCGCCCACCAACCCGGATACGGTCCCAAAGGTGCCACTCCAACCCATCAGAACGTTTCGCGGGTCGACGAACTGCCGATTGTCCGCGAAGCTGGCCATTGCGTCAGGAAACCAGGCGATGAGCACATACAAGACGCCGAGGAGCACACCGGCCGCGAAGCCGGCAGCGACCCAGGGCAGCAGACGGAAACGATCGTTTCCGGCGGCCCCGAACGAGAGGCAGCAATGTGCCCACCGGAAACGTGTATCAGAACCTGGTTTCGGCGGACCTTTTCGGGAGAGTTGGCGACACGCGCTGGGGTGAGTGTCAAAGCTGCGCGGTACTACGAGCAGCCGGGGTTCACGAAGCTGTCTATGCATGCGCTGGACACGTTCTGTGGGCGTGCCCAGCACACGCATACGAAGATCAGCAGGGCTGGCTGACCGGCGCAATCCTCCCGTAGTCTGCGGAGACCCAGCACTTTTCAGGACTGGCCTTCCAGGCCCGGGTTTCGTTCAGGGTGCTGCGGGAAGTTGCATATTTCCAGGCGGGGTCGACACCTTGAAGTCCCATGCAGTCGGTGAACGCGAACGTTCCGTTGAAGGTACAGAGCGAACTGTCGACGAGCTGAAGGTTGCCACTGACAAGGCTCGAGGTCTTAGTCCCTACCTTCGCGTCGATGAAGGTTTCGAGGCTGGCATTCGGCCCAGCGGGGAAGTTTGGCAGATCGTAGGGAGACGCCAGCCCAACAGCCATCGAATTCAATCCACACGGGTCGAACAGATCGTTCAGATCAGCGTAGGGATAGGCCTTGCTGACGCCGCCGTAGTACGACGAAATCGACCAGCTGTTCAGGTTGTAGTTCTTTGCGATGAACTGATCCCGGAAGTTAGGCCCGCAGATCTGACCAGGAACCACGCTTCCTCGAGTGCCTGAGGCTCCGTTTTGGATGTTTATCTCGAACTCGATGCCGATTGGCCCTGTCAAGGTTTTCGGTCCGTAAGGGGCGTACCAGTCCAGGCTGTTGTAGAAGTACTGTGATTTGCCGCTCCGTATCGTTCCTGCATAGACGACCTGTGGTTGCCATCTGACCGTCGTGGCGGCGGCCGCCGCGGTAGCTGACGAGGCGGATACCTTCTGCGAGTCGGCGGACACTGTCTCAGGTCCCCCCCTGTTATTCTCACGCAGCTCTGCTGCATCCTCGGACGTCATCCGGGGCGCGACAAATGGAGTTCCCGGAACGTCGATCTCAGCAAGGGGCTCATATGTGGGCGAGCTCCCACGCGCGCTTCCAGCTAGTTCCGGATCGCGATAGTCGACAGCGACGAGGAGCGAAGAAGCCTCGGGCTGGGTGCCGTACATGTCAGCGAACTGCGCGAGAAACTCCGCTGGGCTCTTATCGCCGCCTAGAAAGTACTCCCCGACGACCTGATCGTTCTCGAAGCGGACGCCGACCACGTCACCGGGGTAGGACTCGCTGATGTTCAGAGCGTCATCGAGCTCGATGTGATGACTGAAAGCCGCTTGAAGGACGGATATTTTGCCAAGCTCCTCCTCCGTCTCGGCAGGCGTTGCCACTACGGCAGAAGACGCACTAGCCGGGCCGACGATGAGTATCGCCGCGGCCAACATTGCCCCTGCAGTTGTGCTTGTTTTCCTCACACTTACCCCCCGATTTTGCGTTTTGAGCGCACGGAAGCGTAGATCCCCCCAACAGCAAGAGCCATTCCCCCGTACACGATCAACGTACGAGACCACCCATCGTCTGTCCACACGCGACCGTCCTCCACCGGCCACGAGCAGCGGAGCATCAGAGGAAAGACTGTTGTCTCGCCGCGCACCTCAGCTTCAGTGGCCTCCGTGAGCGGCAAGGCGGCAGGCGGGGCGAGCTCCTTTGTCTGCAGCACACAGCGGCGGTCTGGATCCTCTTTCCAAAAGAGAAACGGCGCGGCAACGGCCCCGACCAGAAGCAGCAGAACAATCGAGACAGTGAGCAGCGTCACCCGCAGCAACTTACGGTTACCAGTCGACGTCGGCGCCATGTCGTCACTCTAGGTGGCTCGCCTTATGCCTCGCATTCTTGAGCTCCGACGACGGAGACGCCAGAAACGATCGTTTTCGGCGCGCGGCCGGTCAGGGCCTTGCGGGCGTCCGACACGCCGTGGATCGACCCGCCGAAAACCCCCACCGAAATCTGCGCTCGCCGAAACTCCCCGCGAACGTTTTCGGTGGGGGCCTGCGGCCCCACCTCGACACCGCCCCACGGCCGCGCCCGGGGCTACGCTCGAACGGTCGGAGGGAGCCCAATGCCGCTGGATCCGTTCTTCCGCGAGCGCCTGCGCACGCATCGCCGGTACCTCGCGAAGAAGGCGTGGACCGACCTGACCGCGCGGTTCCGGCCGGTGGCGCCGGCGGCGACGGCATCCGCTTCAGCCAAGAAGACGGTGCCGCTCACGCCGCGCGAGCGGCACCGTCGCGCGGCGCTCAACTGGGACCGCATGGAGCTGCGCAACGCCGGCATCCCCGGTCCCGACATGGAGACCACCGACGTCACCGTGCCGGTCGAGGGGTACCCCGACGTCCGCATCCGCATCTACCGTCCCGCCTCCGCGCCGACCCCGGCACCTGCGTGCCTCGTGATCGCCGGCGGTGCGTTCCGCATCGGGGGCATCGACTATCCGACGGCGGATGCCTCGTGTCGCCGCCGCGCCGACCGCTCCGGCGTCGTGCTCGTCACCGTCGGGTACTCGCTCGCTCCCGAGCAGCGCTATCCGACGCAGATCGAGCAGGTCCACGCCGCCTGGGTGTGGCTGCACGCGCACGCGGAGGAGCTCGGGATCGACCCGGACCGGATCGGCCTGAACGGTGCCTCGGCGGGCGGATGCCTCGCGGCATCCCTCACCCTCCTCAACCGCGATCGCGGCACGCCTCAGGCGACGCTGCAGATCCTCGAGGTTCCGGTCACCGACCTCACCGGCCGGTGGATCGACCTGCGCGCGACGTACGCCTTGGGCGTTCCCGCCTTCATCGCGCTGCGCGAGCTGCGCTCCGTCGCGAGCACTTACCTCGGCGACCGGTCGCGGGCGCGCGAGCAGTACGCGTCGCCGATGCGGGCCGCCTCGCACGCGGGCCTTCCGCCCGCCGTCGTGCTCACGGCGGAGTACGACCCGCTCCGCCGCGACGGCGCGACCTACGCGGCGAAGCTGCGGGACGCCGGCGTCGACGCGAGCGCGACCCGCTACCTCGGCGTGACGCACGACACCCCTCTTTATGTCGGCGCACTCCCGGCCGCGCGCCGCTGGGAGGACGACGTCGTCGCCGCGCTCCGCCGCATCTGAGGCGCACTGGTAGCGTGCGCGACGTGCATCCTCCGATCGAACCCCACGCCTCCGGAATGCTGGACCGACCGGACGGCGCCCGCCTCCACTGGGAGGTCTCGGGCTCCGACACCGGCCGCGCCGCGCTCTACCTGCACGGCGGACCCGGCGGCGGCCTCGGCAAGGGCGGCTACCGGCGCGTGTTCGACCCCGAGCGTTATCGCATCGTCGGTCTCGACCAGCGCGGATGCGGCGCCAGCACGCCCTGGGCGATCGACGACCTCGAGAACCTCGACACCAACACCACTCCCACGCTCATCGCCGACATCGAGGCGCTCCGCGAGCACCTCGGCATCGACCGCTGGCTCCTCTACGGCGTCTCGTGGGGGTCGACCCTCGCCCTCGCCTACGCGCAGGCCCACCCCGAGCGGGTGAGCGAGATCATCCTCCTCGCCGTCACCGCCGGTGCGCGCGACGAGATCGAGTGGATCACCGACGGGGTGGGACGCATCTTCCCCGAGGCCCGCGACCGGCTCGGCGACCTCGTGCCTGCGGGCGAACGCGTCGTCGACGCCTACGCGCGGATGCTGCGCGACCCCGACCCGGCCGTCCGCACCCGTGCGGCCGACGCGTGGGATGCATGGGAGTCGGCGCACATCACCCTCTCGCCCTGGGCGACACCCGGCCCGCTGCACGACGACCCGCGCTCGCGCGAGAACTTCGCCACCCTCGTCACGCACTACTGGTCGCAGGACTGCTTCCTCGACGCGCCCGTCCTCGAGCGGATGGACCGGCTCACCGGCATCCCGGGCGTCCTCATCCACGGCCGACGCGACGTGAGCGGTCCCGCACTCACGCCGTGGCTGCTGCACAAGGCGTGGCCGAGCAGTCGGCTGCACATCCTCGAGGAGGAGGGGCACGGCGGTCCGGCATCCGCGCAACTCGCCTGCGACGCGGCCGACGAATTCGCCCGCGAGTGACCCGGATTCGGACATGTGCGCCGGATTCGGACGGGAGAGCGCTCCCCGGTCCGAATCCGACAACATCGTCCGAATCCGGCAACAGGCGGACGCACACGCAAACACGGCACGCGAAAGCAACCCCCTCCGCGGAATTCCGCGGAATCCGGCCGAAACGGCCTCATTCGCCTCAAAAGTCACATCCGACACGCGACACGCCGTCCGATTACGGACCAGATGACCGAAAATCCGCGGAATCACGGGGTTCGTGGGTATATTCGGGACCGGTCGCAACGACCAACCGGCGGTCACCCCGTCGGTCCGAGTAACTGAAGACGGCGATCCGCCGTCTGGAGGAGCACCATGGCCATCACCAAGACCGAACTCGTCGCCAGCATCGCCAGCGCCACCGGCGAGAGCCAGGCCACCGTCTCGCGCGTCGTCGACGGCCTGTTCGCGTCCGTGTCCGAGGCTGTCGCCAAGGGCGAGAAGGTCTCGATCCCGGGCTGGATCGCGTTCGAGCAGGTCGAGACCTCCGCTCGCACCGGCCGCAACCCGCAGACGGGTGCCGAGATCAACATCCCCGCCGGCAAGCGCGTCAAGGTCAGCGCCGGCTCGAAGCTGAAGGCTGCCGTCAAGTAAGACGCTGCAGTCGTACGAAGGGGGATGCCGCGAGGCATCCCCCTTCGGCGTTCCCCCACCTGCCCGCGCGTAGGCTTGCAGGGTGAATCCGCGTGCTCTCCGCTTCGCCGGGCCCGCGATCCTCGCAGGCGCCGGTCTGATCGCGCTCCTGCTGGGTCTGGCCTACGGCGGCGGCGCCACGCCCCTCGTCATCGGCGATCCCGGCCCCGTCGTCCGCTGGGTGCTCCCGATCACCGAGCTCACGGTCAACCTGTCGGCTGCTGTGCTCGTCGGCTCACTCGTCCTGGCCCTCTTCTCGCTGGTCGCCGGGTCGAAGGAGTTCGACTTCGCCCTGGATGCCGCCTCTGCCGGCGCCGCGATCCTCACCGTCGCGAGCGGTGTCACCGGGTACCTGACGTTCCTCAAGGTGATCCCCGCGCGGCCGAGCGCCGACGCCGCGTTCGGCGAGCAGCTCGGTCGCTTCCTCGTCGACACCGATCCCGGTCGCGCGTGGCTCATGACGACCGTCGCCGGAGCGGTCCTCACCGTGCTGGCCTTCGCCGTCCGCGGGTGGCTGCCCACGCTCCTCGTCGCCGTGCTCGCGATCGCCGCCATGGTGCCGATGGCGACGGCCGGCCACACCGGCAGCGAGGCGAACCACAACATCGCGGTCACCTCGCTCGCCCTCCACATCATCGCCGCGGCGGCGTGGCTGGGCGGGCTGCTCCTGCTGATCCTCCTGCGCCCGTTGCTGACGCGCGACCGGCTCGCCGACGTCCTGCAGCGCTACTCGAGCATCGCCCTCGCCGCCTTCGTCGTCGTGACCCTGTCGGGCATCGCGCGGGCGGCCATCGGCATCCTCTCGTTCCAGAACCTCTTCTCGGCCTACGGCGCGATCCTCATCGTGAAGGTCGTCGCGCTGCTGGCCATGGGCGTCCTGGGTGCCGTCTACCGGCGTCGGTTGATCGCCGGCATCCGTGACACCGCCGTCGCGGCCCGCTTCTGGACGCTCGTCCTCCTCGAGGTCGTGTTCATGGGGATCGCCTCCGGCGCCGCCGTCGCCCTGTCGCTCACGCCGCCGCCCGTCGACACCACGCTGCCGCTCGATCGCACGCCGGCCGAGGTGCTGACGGGCTCGGCCCTTCCGCCCGAGCTCACCATCGACCGCTTCTTCACGGCGTGGGACGTCGACCTGATCTGGGCGTTCGCCGTCGGCTTCGGACTGTTCTTCTACCTCGCGGGCGTCCGCCGCCTCGCCCGCCGCGGCGACCGTTGGCCGGTCGGCCGCACGGTGCTCTGGATCACCGGCCTGGTGCTCCTCTTCTACGTCACCTGCGGTCCCGTGAACGCCTACCAGGACTACCTGTTCAGCATGCACATGGTGGGCCACATGCTGCTGTCGATGGCGATCCCGATGTGCCTCGTCTTCGGAGCCCCCATCACCCTCGCCTCGCGCGCGATCCGCAAGCGGGACGACGGCACGCGCGGCGGTCGCGAATGGATCCTGTGGGCCATCCACAGCCCGTACGCCAAGGTGATCACGCACCCGCTCGTGGCCGCAGCGCTGTTCATCGTGTCGCTCTGGGCGTTCTACTACACCGACATCTTCCGGTGGACGCTTTACGACCACCTCGGGCACGAGTGGATGGTGCTGCACTTCCTGACGGTCGGCTACCTCTTCGTGATGTCGCTCGTCGGCATCGATCCCATCCCGTACCGGCTGCCTCACGCCGGTCGCCTGCTGACCCTCATCGGCGTCATGGCGATGCACGCGTTCTTCGGCATCTCGATCATGATGTCGTCGGGCCTGTTCGTCGCGGAATGGTTCGGGTCGATGGCCCGCCCGTGGGGGCTCGATCCGCTCGCCGACCAGTACATGGGCGGCGGCATCGCGTGGTCCATCGGCGAGATCCCGACGCTCATCCTCGCGATCGTCGTCGCCGTGCAGTGGAGCCGCTCGGACGAGCGCCGTCAGCGCAGCAGCGACCGTCAGGCCGATCGCAGCGGCGATGCGGAGCTCGAGGCCTACAACGCGCGACTCGCGGAGATCGCCGCCCGCGATGAACGGGATGCCCGGCGCGAAGCGGCGCGCTGACCGCGCTCAGTCGGCGGCCGAGACCGCGATGGACGCCGTGCCGTCGGGGAGGATCGTGATCTTGCCGGTGAGGAAGAACGGCACGAGCTCGTTCACGTCGTAGACCGAGCCGTCGAAGATCGAGCGGATCTGCACGTCGATCTTCGCGACCGCCTGCGTGCGGGTGATCGCCCAGCCGGCACCGTCGGGCTCGAGGGTCACGACGGGGTTCTCCTCGATCTTCCACGTCGGGGGCTCGACGATGCGGTTGCGCACGTAGTAGCCGAACGGGCACCCCGTGGGCTGGAGGACCTTCTGCGTCGCGCACTGCGCGAGGAAGTCGTCCACCTCCTGCTGCACGACACCGATGAACTTCTCGGTCGGCTCCGCCTGGAACGACACCGGGATCTCGGCGAGGGGCGTGTCCGAGAGGACGGCGACGCCGGGGCTCTTCGTGGCGGCCGTGTCGACGGTGATGGAGTACAGCCCGGGCGAGAAGGCGAGCAGCGGGATCGGTTCGAGGGGGTCGGCGTCGCTGCCGTCGGGCGAGACCTGGCGCTTGTCGATCGAGAAGCCGTTCACCTCGAACTGCATCGAGCCGCGCACCGCGAGCTCGATGACCGCGAGCGGGCTCTGCGCGAAACGCCACCGGGGGAGGAGACCGCTCTCGTCCTCGTCGCGCTCCACCTCGAACGTCGTCGTGCCGGCGTGGCCGCCCACCCGGTACGACACGGTGACCGTCGTCGTGCCGTCGGCATCCGTCGTCTCGGAGACCGGTTCGACGTCGGACAGCGGCGTCAGGGTGTTGCTGCGCAGCAGGGCGCCGCTCGCGTCGGCGGGCAGCTTCGCCGCGGCGAGGGTCGACGACGTGGTCGAGACGCCGGGGACGAGGAGCGCGTCGGTCGCGCGTCCGTCGGCGAGCAGGTGCAGGTAGTCCAGGACGAACGCGGTCGGACTGTAGAGCTGTCGGTAGAGCACGGCGGAACTCGCGCCGATCGCGCCGACGAGCAGGATGCCGACGACCCCCAGCACCGTCAGGTCGATCGCGAGCTTGCGTCGGCGTCGAGGCCCCGCGACGGTGGCCGTGCGGGTGGCGGCGACGGTGGCGTCCGGCGCAGCGGCATCCGCTGTCTGGTCGGTACCGTCGTGTTCCACGTGCCCAGTCTAGGAAAGCCCCGCTGGTAGCTAGCATGGTTCCGGTGAGCACGCCGCCCCTGTCTCCTGAACAGGACGCGCTCTTCCGTCTGATCGAGGACACCCGCGAGCACGTGTTCGTGACGGGACGCGCCGGGACCGGCAAGTCCACGCTGCTCCAGCACCTGTCGTGGAACACGAGCAAGCAGATCGCGGTCTGCGCGCCGACCGGCGTCGCCGCCCTCAACGTCGAAGGCCAGACGATCCATTCGCTGTTCAAGCTGCCGATCGGGCTCATCGCCGACAGCGAGATCGAACAGACCGAGGCGACCCGCAAGATCCTGAACGCGATCGACACGCTCATCATCGACGAGGTGTCGATGGTCAACGCCGACGTCATGGACGCGATCGACCGCTCGCTCCGCCAGGCGCGACGCAAGCGCGCCGAGCCGTTCGGCGGCGTGCAGGTCGTCATGTTCGGCGACCCGTACCAGCTCTCGCCGGTGCCGCCCCGCGGCGATGAGCTGCGCTACATCCAGGACCACTACCGCTCGTTCTGGTTCTTCGACGCGCAGGTGTGGGCGGGCCCTCGAGCGGATGCCGGTGCCATACGCTCCGACGGTCTGCTCGACCTCGGGCGGGTCGGCGCTCCGCTGCACATCGCCGAACTCCGCAACATCCACCGCCAGTCCGACGACGCGTTCAAGACGATGCTGAACGCGGTGCGCCACGGGATCGTGACCGCCGACATCGCAGGCGCGCTGAACGCGGCCGGTGCGCGGAAGCCGCCGGAGCCGGCAGCCGATGAGGTGCCGATCATCACCCTGGCCACCCGCAACGACATCGTGTCGCGCATCAACCAGCGTCACCTCGACGCCCTGCCGGGCCCCGCGCAGACGGCTCGTGCCGAGATCAGCGGCGACTTCGGCCGCGGCGACGCGTCGTACCCCGCCGACCAGGAGCTGCAGCTCAAGGTGGGCGCTCAGGTGATGTTCCTGCGCAACGACATCGGCGGCTTCGGCGGCGACGGCCCGCGCTGGGTGAACGGATCGATCGGCACCGTCACGCGCATCGCGGGCGGAACCGTCCGCGTCGAGCTCGACGGCGAGGAGCACGACGTCGAGCCGACCGTGTGGGAGAAGTTCCGCTACGCGTACGATCCCGGCACGCGCAAGCTGACCCGCGAGATCGTGGCGGAATACACGCAGTTCCCGCTGCGGCTGGCGTGGGCGGTCACGATCCACAAGTCGCAGGGCAAGACCTACGACCGGGCGATCATCGACCTCGGCAACGGTGCGTTCGCCCCGGGGCAGACCTACGTCGCGCTGTCGCGGCTCACGACGCTCGACGGGCTCTACCTCTCGCGCCCGCTGCGCCCCGCCGACATCCTGGTCGACCGTGACGTGCGGCGCTTCATGGCCGGGGTGCGGGCGGCGCAGAACGCGGGCTGACAGGCGGCATCCGTCGCCGTGCGACGTGCGAGCGGAGGGAGCGGACGGGTGTGCTGTAATCATTGAGACGAAAACCGGGGGTGATCTGCGCGTGGCAGGACGTGTGTCGAGGCGAGTGCTCGCTGCAGTGACGGCGCTCGGCCTCGCGATCGGTCTCGGCGCCTGCGCTCCCGAACCCGACCGGGTCGACATCGGCGTGGACCAGGTCGACGGTGCTCTGCCGTCCGATCTGACGGCGCAGATGCAGGAGCTCACGCAGACGGCCATGACGTCGATCGGCGCCAGCGGCGCGATCGTCTCGGTCTCGGTGCCCTGGTCGGGCGAGTGGACCGCGGGCGTCGGCACCTCCGGCGTCGGAGGGCCCAAGGTCGACCCGTCGATGACGTTCAAAGCGGTCAACGCGACCCGCCCGATGACGTGCGACCTGCTCTACGCCCTCGTCGAGAAGGGCACGGTCAAGCTCGACGACACCATCGGGAAGTGGCTCGACTCGTACCCCGGTGAGAGCACGGTCACGCTGGCCCAGCTCTGCGACAGCACCAGCGGCATCCACGGCTACCTGAACGAGATCTTCTCGCGTGTACTCAAGGTGCCCGAGCGCATCTGGAACCCGCGCGAGCTCGTCGCCTACGGTCTCGGTCAGCCCGCGTCGTTCGCGCCCGGAGCGCGTTTCGGCGAGTCCGACACCGGCTACGTGCTCCTCGGCCTCGTCCTCGAGCGCGCGTCGGGGCAGTCCCTCGACGAGCTGTACGACGAGTACGTCTTCCAGCCGCTCGGCATGAGCTCGACGTCGGTGCCGATGGGCATCGGCGGCGGCGACCGCCTCAAGGGGTCGTACCTCGACTCGGGTGAGGACGGCAAGCCGAACTGCAAGGCTCCGCTCGACATGACGGATCTGACCTCGAGCGTGGGCTCGTCCGCCGCGGGCGCGGTCTCGACCGTGTCCGACCTGTCGACCTACGTCCGGGCTCTCGCCGTCGGCGCGCGCCCCTACGACACCGACCAGCGGTTCGAGGGCGCCCCGCCCATCAGCGACAGCCTGCCCACCTGGTTCACGGCGAAGGGCGGCGCCTATCAGGGCGGCAGCCTCGTCGGGCAGTACGGCTCGCTCCCCGGTTACATGGTGGCCGCCTTCGCCGACCGCCAGACCGGCATGTCGGTGGTCGTCGTGCTGAACGACTCACGGGCGTCGTCGAACGTCGCGCGCCTGCTCGCGTGGCAGCTCGCGGCACTCGCGTCGAAGGCGCCGGCCGCCGACGGCCGCACGGCGCCCGAGGTCGGCCTGCCGTGGACGGTCGAGAGCCTCGGCGAGGAGCTCGCCGGTTACGCCATCTGCGGCGGGTGAACGCGCGCAGCACGTCGACGACCGCCATCGGGCTGGTCGTCGTGGGTCTGTGCTGCCAAGAGGTGGGTGCCTCTCTCGCCGTCGTGCTGTTCCCTCAGGTCGGCCCGCTCGGCATGGTGATGCTGCGGCTGGTCTTCTCTGCCCTCATCCTCGGTCTCATCGCCCGCCCATCGTGGCGGGGACGGACGCGCGCGGCGTGGGTGGGCGTCATCCAACTCGGTCTCGCCTTGGCCGTGATGAACGGGTTCTTCTACCTCGCCCTCGAACGGCTCCCCCTCGGGGTGACGGTGACGATCGAGGTGCTGGGGCCGCTCACTCTGTCGATCATCGCGAGTCGGCGGGCCTCGGCGTGGATCTGGGCGGGGCTCGCGCTCGTCGGCGTGCTCGCGCTCGGCGGCGGCGGGTTCGACCGCCTCGACCTGCTCGGTGTCGTGTTCGCTCTCGGGGCGGCGGTCACCTGGGCGCTCTACATCCTCGCGTCGGCCAAGGTCGGCGCGGCGTTCCCGAAGCTCGACGGGCTCGCCTTCGCGATGGCCGTCGGGGCGGTGGTCTCGCTGCCGTTCGGCATCGCGGACGCAGGGTCGGCGCTCCTGCGCCTCGACCTCGTCGCGCTCGGGGCCGCCGTCGCGTTGCTGTCGTCGACGATCCCCTACGCCCTCGAGCTCATCGCGCTCCGGCGCCTTCCCGCGGCCGCGTTCGCGATCCTCATGGCGCTCGCCCCCGCGACGGCCGCACTCGCGGGCTTCCTCCTGCTCGGGCAGCACCTCACCGCGCTCGAACTCGTGGGCATCGCGCTCGTCATCGTCGCCTCGGTCGGCGCGGTCCGCTCCGCGGGTCGTGGTGTCGAGGACGTCGCCGAGCCGATCGGCTGAAACCCGTTCAGGCCACGTCGACGGGAGCGCGGACGGCGGCGAGGTAGCGCTCGACCACGACGGCGGCGACGGCCGCGTCGGGTGCCAACGGGGTCGTGACGGCGTCGGCGCCGGCCCGGGCGATGACGTCGGCGAAGAAGCCGGGGGCGAGGACATAGCTCGCGGCCACGACGCGGCGGGCTCCGGCATCCCGGGCCCCAGAGACGGCTGCGTCGATGCGCGTCCCTCCGCCCGCGGCGAAGCCCACGGACACCGGCGCGGCGACGCGTTCCCGCAGCAGATCGGCCATCGCGGCGACGTCGACGGATGCCGCCGGATCGCTCGACCCCGCGGCGGCGAGCACCACCGCATCGCCCGGTGCGAGGCCGACCTCGCGGAGCCGCGTCGCGAGCAGGTCGGCCAGAAGGGGATGCGGACCGAGCGCGGCGGTCGCGGTCGCGCGGTGCCCGGCATCCGTCACCGCGCGGGCGATGTCGACCTTGGTGTGAAAGCCGGTCGACAGGAGGAGGGGGACGACGATCGCGTCGCGCGGGGCGGTGGCGCGGACGACGTCGTCGATCTCGGGCTGCTGCACGTCGACGAACGCCTCCTCCACTGCTACGCCCGGAAGGAGCAGGCGCACGTTCTCGACGAGGTCGGAGATGGCGGCGCGACCGTCGAGCGAGCTGGTGCCGTGCGAGCAGGCGATGAGGACGGGTGTCATGGTGTCTCTCCCGGGGTGACGACATCGAGGCGGTACCCGCGTTTGACGACGGTGCGGATGAGGGTCGGGATGCCGAGGGCTTCCCGCGTGCGCGCGATGGCCACGTCGACGGCGTGGGTGCTGTCGCCGGTTCCCGACCGGGGGAGGGCTGCGGCGAGCTCGCCGCGCGAAACGACACCGCCTCGCGCGGCGAAGAGCAGGGCGAGGATGGCGGCGGACGTGGGTGACAGGGTGAGGAGCGCGCCGCCCAGGACAGCGGCGCCGCTGCGCAGCTCGAGTCGCCCGGCGGTGGTCTCCAGGGCAGGCGCGCCGCCACCCCCGAAGTGGGTGACGACGGCGCGCACGAGGGAGCCGAGGCGGCCCCGCTCGGCGATGAGCGGAGCTGCGCCGGCGTCGACGAGCGGACCCGCGGTGATCGGCCCGACCGCGGCGAGCAGGAGCGTGCCCGCCGTCGACCGGCGGACGATCGCCTCGAGCGCGCCTTCGCGACGGGCGGTCGCGAGCCACTCCGCGGCGCCGGGCGCGGAGGTGAAGAGGACGGCGTCGACGTCGCCCTGCGCGGTCTGGGTGACCGAGCGGGCGACGGCGGCCGCGTCGGGCGGTGGCCCCCAGCGGTAGACCGTCAGGCTGACGACGTCGGCGCCTGCGGCCGAGAAGAGCTCATCGAGCCCGTCTGCTCCCGACCCGTGGTGCTGCACGGCGACGCGGCGACCGGCGACGCCCTCTGCCAGCAGGAACGCCCCGAGTTCCTCGGAGGTCTCGGACTCAGCCACCCAGTCCGCGGTGAGACCGGCCTGCTGGATCGCCCCGCGTGCCTTCGGTCCGCGCGCGACGATCTGCGCACCCGCCAGGGCGGCGTGGAGTGCGCCCTGGAGCCCGGCCTCGTCGGCGGCCTCCATCCAGCCGCGGAATCCGACACCGGTGGTGGCGACGACGATGTCCGGCGGATCATCGATCAGCGCGCGCGTCGCGCCGATGAGCGCGTCATCGTCGATGTGCGACTCGATCGTCAGCGCGGGGGCGTGCCGCACCGTCGCCCCGTGCCGCTCCAGTGCGGACGCGAGCTCGGCGGACCGACGATCGACGGCGATGACGATCGTGCAGCCGCCGAGCGCGGCCGAGAGGGCGGGGCGGACGGTCGTCACCGAGGCGGTTCCCCCTTCCCCGCGGCGACGGGCGCGGGCAGCAGGAGCCCTGCGGCGGCGACGTCGCCCACCACGATGACGGCGGGATTGCTCACTCCCGCGGCCGCGGCATCCGTCACCGCGTCGGCGAGGGTCGTGCGGGTGGTCCGCTGCGTGGGCGTGTGGCCGCGTTCGACGATCGCGAGTGGCCGATCCGCGGGGGCGCCGGCGGCGAGGGCGGCGGCCACGAGCTTCGGCAGGGCGGCGACCCCCATGAGCACGACGGTCGTGATCGTGTCGTCCGCGAGCGCGGCGCGGGTGGCGGGGGTGACGGGACCTTGGCCGATCGTCACGTGGAGTCCCGCGGCGGTCCCGCGGTGGGTGACCGGGATGCCGGCGGCTTGGGGGACCGAGACGACGCTCGTCAGCCCCGGCACGACCTCGACGGGCACGCCCGCAGCCAGGCACGCCGTGACCTCCTCGCCGCCGCGCCCGAAGACGAACGGGTCGCCGCCCTTCAGGCGCACGACGCGCTTGCCGGCCTTGGCGTGGGCGACGAGGAGGGCGTTGATCTCCTCCTGCGGAACCGGGTGGTTTCCGGGCGCCTTGCCGACGTCGATCACCTCGACGTCGGGGTCGAGCTCGACCAGGATGTCGGTGGGCCCGAGCCGGTCCGCGATCACGACGTCTGCCTCGGCGAGCAGGCGTCGACCGCGGACGGTCATGAGGTCGGCGGGGCCGGGACCTCCGCCGACGAGGTCCACGCGCCCGGCGGCCTTCCGGCGGCGACGGAGCGGCAGCATCCCGTCGCGCAGGGCCGCCCCGATCGCGTCACGCAGTCGAGCGGATCGGCGCGGGTCGACGCCGGCGTCGGAGGCGACCGCGACGATGACATCCCCCGAGCGGGTCTCGGCGGTGAGCCTCGCCGTCCCGTGAGCGCCGTCCGACGCGTTCACGCAGAACACGCGAGCCGCCTCGCACCACGCCGCGACCGTCGCATCGACGGATGCCTGGGCCGTCGCCGCGTGCACGAACCACGCCTCGGCGACGTCGCTCTCACGGGCGGTGCGCGCGATCCACGCGACCCTGCCGGCATCGACGTGCGCGCGCATCGCGTCGCCCAGCGCGGGAGCGACGACGGTCACGAGCGCGCCCTCGTCGAGGAATCGTCCGACGCGACGCCCGGCGACGGCGCCGCCGCCGACGAAGACGACGCTGCGGCCCGAGAAGGTGAGCCCGAGCATGGTGGTCATGACTGCTCCCCCCGCAGGTAGACGATGCCGTCCGCGACGGCGGCGGGCCATACGCGCAGGGTGTGCTGCTCTTTGCCGTTCGTCTCGAGGCAGACGCCCGTACGAAGGTCGAACACCTGCTTGTACATGGGCGACGCGACCGTGGGGACGTCCCCGCGGGTGCCGACGATGCCGCGCGAGATGACATGCGCGCCGCTGTAGGGGTCGAGGTTCTGCACGGCGTGCACGCGGCCGGCGTGGGTGAGGAACAGCGCGATCTGCGTGGCGCCGAGGAGGGCGGCCCGACCGCGCTCGGTCTCGAGGTCGGTCACCGCGCAGATCGCCGTCCAGCCCGCGGGTGGGGCCGCGGCATCCGTGTCGTGCGTCACCGTCGTCACCGCCGCACCTCCAGTGTCGTACCGGCGATGAGCACACCGGCGTCGCGGTCCTCGGGCGTCGCGGGGCGCGCCTGGCCGCGCTCGGCGGTGTACGCCAGCGACGGGTCGGGAGTCGTGGGTGCGTTGACGAACGAGGCGAACCGGCGGAGCTTCTCGGGGTCGTCGAGGGTCGCCTTCCACTCGTCCTCGTAGTTCTCGACGTGCCGGGCCATCGCGGCATCCAGGTCGGCGCAGATCCCGAGCGAGTCGTCGAAGATCACCCGGCGCAGCTCGTCGATGCCGCCCTCGAGGTCCTCGAACCAGGGGGCCGTGCGCTGCAGCCGGTCGGCGGTGAAGACGTAGTACATGAGGAAGCGGTCGATCGCCTGCAGCAGCCCGGCGTCGTCGAGGCCTTCCACCAGCAGCACCGCGTGGCGGGGCGTGAAACCGCCGTTGCCGCCGACGTACATGTTCCAGCCCGCCTCGGTCGCGATGACGCCGACGTCCTTGCCGCGGGCCTCGGCGCATTCGCGCGCGCACCCCGAGACACCGAGCTTGATCTTGTGCGGTGACCGCAGCCCCCGGTACCGCAACTCCAGCTGGACGGCCATGCCCACGGCATCCTGCACGCCGTAGCGGCACCAGGTCGAGCCGACACAGGACTTCACGGTGCGCAGGGACTTGCCGTAGGCGTGACCCGACTCGAAACCCGCGTCGACGAGGCGCTTCCAGATCTCCGGCAGCTGCTCGAGGCGCGCGCCGAACATGTCGATCCGCTGCCCGCCGGTGATCTTCGTGTACAACCCGAAGTCCTGCGCCACCTGCCCGATCACGACGAGGCCCTCGGGGGTGATCTCGCCGCCGGCGATACGGGGGACGACCGAGTAGCTGCCGTCCTTCTGCATGTTCGCCATGACGTGGTCGTTCGTGTCCTGCAGCGTCGCGTTCTCGCCGTCGAGCACGTGCCGACCGGTGAGGGTCGACAGGATGCTGGCGAGCACGGGCTTGCAGATGTCGCAGCCGCGCCCGGTGCCGAACCGCTCGATGACCGCGCTGAATGTCGACAGCCCCGAGACGCGCACGGCGTCGAAGAGCTGACGGCGCGACATCGCGAAGTGCTCGCAGAGCGCACTGCTGAGGGCGGCGCCGGTCTTCGCGAGCTCGCTGCCGAGGAGCTTCGTGATCATGCCCACGCACGATCCGCAGGCCGCCCCCGCTTTCGTGCAGGCCTTGATCGCCTTCACGTCCGTGCAGCCCTCGTCGTGGACGGCCGAGCGGATTCCGCCGGCCGTGACGCTGTTGCAAGAGCAAACCAGCGCCTCATCGGGCAGCTCGCCCGTCGGGGCGGCGACGCCGTCCTGCGGCATGAGGTACGCGACCGGATCGCCGCCGAGCGCGCCGCCGACGAGGGGGCGGAGCGAACCGTAGGCCGACGCGTCGCCGACCAGGATGCCGCCGAGCAGCGTCTTCGCGTCGTCCGAGAGGACCAGCTTCTTGTAGACCCCGGCGATCGGGTCGGCGTAGACCACGTCGAGTGCGCCGGGCGTTTCGGCGAACGCGTCGCCGAAGCTGGCGACGTCGACGCCCGAGAGCTTGAGCTTGGTCGAGACGTCGAAGCCCGCGAAGGACGCCTCGAGTCCGAGCAGCCGCGCAGCCGCCACCTCGGCCATGGCGTAGCCGGGTGCGACGAGCCCGACGCACTGGCCGCCGAAGCTCGCCACCTCACCGATCGCGAGGATGCGCGGGTCGGACGTGTCGCAGCCGCCGTCGATGACGACTCCGCCGCGCGGATCGACCGCGAGCCCGGCGGCGCGGGCGAGCTCGTCGCGGGGACGGACACCGACGGTGAACACGACGACGTCGGTGCGCTCCCACGAGCCGTCGCGGAACTCGAGGCCGATCAGCTGACCGCTGCGGTCGGCATCGAGCCGCGTCGTCAGCGCCGAGGTCCGCACGCCGATCCCGCGCTGCTCGATGAGCCGACGCAAGGCGTCGCCGGCGGGCAGGTCGAGCTGCGCCGACATGAGGCGGTCCGAGGACTGGACGACGGTGCAGTCGACATCGAGGCCCTGCAGTGCGCCGGCTGCTTCGAGTCCGAGGAGCCCGCCGCCGATGACGGTTCCGGTGAGCCGGCGTCCGAGCTCGGCCGACCGGCGCTCGACGAAGCGCTCCAGCGCCTCGACGTCGTCGAGGGTGCGGTAGACGAAGCACCCCTCGTGGTCGTAGCCGTCCACCGCGAGCCGGGCGGCGTACGAGCCGGTCGCCAGGACGAGCCGGTCGTAGCCGATGCGCTCGCCGCGATCGGTCACGACCTCCGCGAGGCCCCGGTCGATGTGGGTGACGGTCGCGCCCCGGACGAAGCGCACGCGCTCGTCTGCCAGGGGCGACGCGTCGAGTTCGAGGTCCTCGGCGGACGCGCCGGCGAAGAACGAGGTGAGGCCGACGCGGTCGTACGGATGCCGCGGCTCCTCGCCGATCACGGTGACCCGCCACGCCTCGTCGGTGCGGCTGAGCAGGCTCTCGACGAAACGATGGGCGACCATCCCGGCACCCACCACGACCACGTGGGGCGGGGTGGGGCCGGTGGAGCTCATGTCGCGACCGTAGGCGGACGACGTTGCAGCCGAGGTCCCGTCGTGTTGCGGGCTCTTTACGGGGCGGGCCACGGTCGTCACCGGACGGCGACGGGCGCGTCCGCCGCGGCGGCGCGGGCGGCATCCTCACGGCGCGAGGCGCGCACGCGGCGGGGGGCCGCGGGGCGTCCGTACGTGAAGAACAGCGGCAGTCCGACGAACAGCAGTCCGCCGACGAGGTTGCCGACCACCGTCGGGATCTCGTTCCAGATGAGGTAGTCGCCGATCGTGAAATCACCGCCCAGCAGCAGACCCGAGGGGAACAGGAACATGTTCACGATCGAGTGCTCGAAGCCCATGAAGAAGAAGAGCATGATCGGCATCCACATCGCGACGATCTTGCCGATGACGTCCTTCGAGACCATCGCGAGGACGACGCCGGTGGCGACCATGGCGTTGCAGAGGACCGCGCGGACGAACAGGGTCAGCATGCCGTTCGCCCCGTGCTCGGCATAGCCGACGGTGCGGCCTTCGCCGATGTGGCCGATCGCCTGTCCGACCTCGTTGGGCGGGGTGGAGAACCCGTTCGTGAAGACGATCGCCATCAGCACGGCGATCGCGAAGGCGCCGATGAAGTTGCCGAGGAACACGAGTCCCCAGTTCCGGAGGATGCCGCCGAGCGTGACACCCGGGCGCTTGTCGAGCCACGCCAGCGGGGCGAGCACGAACACGCCCGTCAGCAGGTCGTAGCCCAGCAGGTAGAGCATCACGAACCCGATCGGGAACAGCACGGCACCGAGGAGCGGACTGCCGGTGGTGACGCTGATCGTGACGGCGAAGGCGGCCGCCAGCGTGAGGATCGCGCCGCCCATGATCGATCGGATGAGGGTGTCGCGGGTGGAGAGCATGACCTTCGACGCGCCGGCGTCGATCACGGTCTGGACGAGCTCGGTGGGCTTGACGTACGTCATCGCAGAATCCCTTTCAGTCGTGGAGCCGGGTGTGAGGCTCGACGCTAAAGGGCGGGTGTTTCCCCCGATCGCGCGGGGATCGACCGCTTTGGTTACCTCTTCCTCTCAAACGAAGAGGTCGCGATGTGAGAAAGGAGGGGTCTCAGGCGTCGTCCGGCTCGTCGTGACCGACGGAACGGGCTTCGAGGTAGGCGCAGAGCTCGGCGGCGACCGCGAGCTCGACGGCCATGCCGTGGAGCTGATGGCTGTTGAGGATCGTCGTCTCGGGCTGCGGTTCGATCGTCACGCGCCACGGGGCACCGCCGATCTCGACGGGCTCCATCGAGATCGAGACGGATGCGTTCTCGAGAGGAACGATGACGAGCCCCGTGTCGCCGCCGTCGGAGCCGTCCTGCACGATGACCTTGATGCGGTCGCCCGCGCCGCGGGCATCGTGGAAGTCGGACACCCACGCCTCGAGGGTTTCTTTACTGCGGAACGGCATCGGGACTTCCCCTCGTGGTCGGGCGGGAGACTAGCGGATCCGAAGAAACAGTGCCACGGGAACTGGGCCGCTCCTCCCCATCACCTATTCTCGACCATGGCGTCGGATACGGCGCGAACGACAAGGAGTGGATGTGGCGGACGGCGAAGATCGAACCTCCGCTGCGGGTGAGTCGAAGACCGGATATTGGTACGACGAGGCCCCCGGCCACCGTGATCGAGCCCGTCGAGTGCTCGAGGCGCTCCGAACCTATCGAGCTGCCGAGGCGGCGATGAGGCGCCGGACGCGGGACTCCATGGCGATGGGGGAGAACGAGCTCCTCGCCCTGCGCTATCTCTTGCGTCAGCCCGACCATTCTGCGCGACCGGCTGAGCTCGTCAAGTACCTCGGTGTCACCTCGGCGTCGATCACCACGATGCTCGACCGGCTCGAGAAGACCGGACGCATCGAAAGGTTGGCGAATCCGACCGATCGTCGCAGCATCTTCGTGCGCGCGACTCCGCATGCGAACGAGGAGGTGCGCGAGACGCTCGGACGCATGCACGGACTCATGTACGACGTCGCCGTGGGCATGAGCCCAGAGGCGCAGGAGCATGTCGTGGAATTCCTCCGACAGATGTCGGACGCCGTCGACGGCGTCGACCCAGTGGTCACCGAGGAGACGGTCGACGCCTGACGACCGGGATGCTGTACCCGGCTCGGGGCGTCAGCGCAACGCCCACGGGCAAACCCGTATCACCGCGCATAGTGGGGGTATGAGATGCATCACCTACGCCGGCGAGACCGTGGTCACGACCGATGACGTGGCGGAGGCTCTCATCACCCTGACCGCCGCCGTCGCCGAACTCGGACGGGCGGATGCCGTCACGATCCCCATCGTCTTCGAGAAGAATCACGAGATCGGCGAGGCATCCCTCGTCATCGGCGTGGGGAACGACGTCCTGTCGGTGGCGACCGAATGGGAAGGTCCCGAGCCGGACTTCGCGTTCGCTGCGGCCCAGCTGCGCCACCATCCGCATTTCCCTCGCGAGGCCGAGAGCTCGGGCGAACAGGCCTACGAGATCGAACCCGACACCTACTGGGACCCCGACCTCGACGGTTTCGGATCCCGCTGAAACGTTTCTCGACACGACGACCCCGCGCCTCGGCGTGACTCTAGGCTGAGCCCTGGTTCACGTCTGAGCGAAGGGGCTCTCCATGCCGGTGTCCGCGTCACCCGTCCCTGTGTCGCCGCTGTCCGAAGCGGTCTTCCTCTCGGCCGAGGCCGCTGAAGGCGTCGCCCCGAGGTTCACTGCGACCGTCCCGCTCAGGGCGCCCCGCGACGACGTCGTCGCCGCCACGCTGTGGGCGACCGCCCGGGGTGTGTACGAGGCCGAGGTCGACGGCGTGCCGGTGACGGACTCGGTGCTCAACCCCGGGTGGACCTCCTACGAATGGCGCCTGACGTACCAGCAGTTCGACGTCACGGATACGGTCCGCGGCGGGCACGGTGACGTGCGGCTGGCGCTGATCCTCGGCAACGGGTGGTGGCGTGGCCATCTCGGATTCGGCGACGCCGATGCGGACTACGGCGACGAGATCGCGGTCGCCGCGACCCTCGAGGTCGTCTATCGGGACGGGTCCGTGCAGCGGGTGTCGACATCGGATGCCTGGGGTGCCGCGGCATCCGATGTCACCCGCAACTCGCTCTACCGCGGTCAGAGCGTCGACGCTCGATTGCGCGAGGGCGGTGCCCCGCTGGCCGTGCGCACGAGCGAGATCGATCACGGCGTGCTCGCCCCGCAGACGTCGCCGCCGGTGCGGCGCCACGAGGCGGTTCCCGCGCAACGCGTCTGGCGCTCGCCGTCGGGTCGGACGCTCGTGGACTTCGGACAGAACCTCGTGGGATGGCTGAGATTCACCGTCCAGGGGTCGCGCGGCGACCTCATCCGCATCCGTCACGCGGAGGTGCTCGAGGACGGCGAGCTGGGTGTCCGGCCGCTGCGTTCGGCCGACGCGACCGACGAGTTCGTCCTCTCGGGCGGGGTCGACGCCTTCGAGCCGACGTTCACGTTCCACGGCTTCCGCTACGCGGAGGTCGAGGGGTGGCCCGGTGAGCTTCGCGCCGCCGATCTGGAGGCCGTCGTGGTCCACTCCGAGATGGCTCGCACGGGTCGGTTCTCGTGCTCCGATCCGCTCGTCACCCCGCTCGTCGACAACTCGGTGTGGAGCCAACGCGGCAACTTCCTGAGCGTCCCGACCGACTGCCCGCAGCGGGACGAGCGGTTGGGGTGGACCGGCGATATCGCGGCGTTCGCGGCATCCGCGTCGTTCTCCTTCGACACCGCGGACTTCCTCGACAGCTGGCTGCAGGACCTGCGGCTCGAGACCGAGCACGCCCCCGACGGCGCCGTGCCGTTCGTCGTGCCGGCCGTTCTGAAGTACGCGAACTTCCCCGCGGGTCACCTGAGCGAATGGGCCGGTCCGACCGCGATCTGGGGGGATGCGGCGGTGTGGGTTCCGCAGGCGCTGTGGCAGGCCTACGGAGATGCCGATCGCCTCGCGGCGCACTACCCGGCCATGGCGATGCACCTGTCGTCGATCGAGCCGCTGATCTCGGAGCGGGGCCTTTGGGAGCGCGGCAACCAGTTCGGCGACTGGCTCGACCCCGACGCGCCTCCCGAGGATCCCGCTGCCGCGAAGGCGGATGCCGCGGTCGTCGCCACGGCGTGCCTGTACCGGTCGGCCTCGTTCGCCGCCGAGGCGGCCGCCGTCCTCGGGAACGATGCCGAGGCGCACCGCTGGCGCGGCCTCGCCGCGCGCACGCGGGACGCGTTCGTCCGCTACTACGTCGACGACGACGGCATCGTCCGGTCGGACTGCGCGACCGTCTATGCCCTCGCGATCACGTTCGGCGTCCTCGAGGGCGACCTGCGGAGCCGGGCCGCCGCGCGCCTCGCCGAGATCGTCCGCGAGTCCGGATTCCGGGTGACGACCGGGTTCGCCGGCACGCCCTACGTGACGTGGGCACTCTCCGAGACCGGGCACGTCGACGAGGCGTACCGGCTGCTGCTCGAGAAGGAGTGCCCGTCCTGGCTCTACCCGATCACGATGGGCGCGACGACCGTGTGGGAGCGCTGGGACTCGATGCTTCCCGACGGGTCGATCAACCCCGGCGAGATGACGAGCTTCAACCACTACGCTCTCGGCGCCGTCGTGGACTGGATCCACCAGGTGGTCGGCGGGCTTCGGCCTGCCGCCCCCGGCTACGCCCGCGTGCGCGTCGAGCCTCGGCCCGGGCCGGGCATCGAGTGGGCCGAGACCTCGCTGCGCACCCGGCAGGGGGATGTCAGCGTCGCGTGGCGGGTCGCATCGGGGGAGCTCACCGTCGAGGTCGCGCTCCCCGATGATGTGCCGGCCGAGGTCGTCCTCCCCGACGGGCGGACGGTCGAGGTCCTCGGCGGGGGACACGTCTTCACGAGCACGCTCTGACCCGCGGTGCTTCCGATGAGACTCATCAGAGGGCGGGCGTAGCGTTTCCCGTGAGGGATGCCCCGACCCGAGGCATCCGTCTATCGATCAGCAAGGAGACCCCATGCCTACTGTCGCCGCTTACGCCGCGCCGTCCGCGACCGACCCGCTCGTCCGCACGACGATCGAGCGCCGCGAGACGGGACCCCGCGACGTCCTCATCGCGATCCGCTACGCCGGGATCTGCCACTCCGACATCCACCTCGTCCGCGGCGACTGGGGTCCGGTGACCTACCCGCAGGTCGTCGGCCACGAGATCGCCGGCGAGGTCGTCGAGGTCGGCTCCGAGGTCACGGACTTCGCCGTCGGCGACCGGGTCGGCGTCGGCTGCATGGTCAACTCCTGCCGCGAGTGCGAGAACTGCCTCGCCGGCATGGAGAACTACTGCCTGAACGGCAACACCCAGACCTACGGGTCGGTCGACCGCGACGGCACGATCACCCAGGGCGGGTACTCGACGCACGTGGTCGTCGACCAGGACTTCGTCCTGCGCATCCCCGAGGCGCTCCCGTACGAGTCGGTCGCGCCGCTGCTGTGCGCCGGCATCACGACGTACTCGCCGCTCGCGCACTGGAAGGTCGGCGCCGGCTCCAAGGTCGCCGTCGTGGGCATGGGCGGGCTCGGACACCTCGCCGTCAAGATCGCCACCGCCATGGGTGCGGAGGTCACGGTCCTGTCGCAGAGCCTGTCGAAGCAGGAGGACGGCAAGCGGTTCGGCGCGACGCACTACTACGCCACGAGCGACGCGTCGACGTTCACGACCCTCGCCAACACGTTCGACCTCATCATCAACACCGTGAGCGCGCCGCTGAAGCTCGAGGACTACCTGCGTCTGCTGCGCCTGGACGGCACGATGGTCAACGTCGGCGCACCGTCCGAGCCCCTGTCGCTGCGCGTATTCACCCTGTTCGGCAACCGCCGCTCGTTCGCCGGCTCGAACATCGGATCGATCGCCGAGACCCAGGAGATGCTCGACTTCTGCGCCGCGCACGGCATCGCTCCCGAGACCGAGCTGATCGGTGCGGACGAGATCAACGACGCTTACGAGCGCGTGCTGCGCTCCGACGTCCGCTACCGCTTCGTGATCGACATCGAGACGCTGAAGGACTGAGTTCGCATACCCGATGGGACGGCGTCATCCGGGGGTGTTACCCTCGCGACAGAGCGCGACGTCGTCCCGCCGGGGGCACCGGCACGCCGTCGCGCCAGGAGGACGAACACATGCCGTACCGCAGTCGCGAAACCTTGCAGCTCTGGTTGGACGAGTTCGTCGCCGCGCGGCAGGACGGGGACCTCATCAAGGTCGTCATCCAAGACGACTCGTGGGGGGATGACGGGGGTCTCGTCGTCGTTCCGCTGCGGAACGCGTCGACGACGGTCTACGTCCGCCCTCCGATGAACGAGGATGCGCGCTGGCGCGTCGTCTTCGAGCCTCAGCTCGACGAGGTCGCGCTGTCGGCGGAGGAGACCGCCGCGCTCGTCGCGGAACTCGGGACCGCCGCGGATCTGTGCGGCTACCTCGAGGTGCGCTCGGTCGCCCACATCGAGGCGTCGCCGACCGCCTGACACGCAGGGGCGGCTCCGCCCCGCACGAGCGTCCTCGCGGGGGCGGAGCAGTGTCGTCAGTGGGCGGAGTAGCCGCCGTCGACGAGGTGGTAGCTGCCCGAGATGAAGGATGCCTCGTCGCTCAGCAGGAAGAGCGTGAGCGCTGCGACCTCGGCATCCGTTCCGAGTCGGCCGGCGGCGTGCTCCTTCTCGAGGGCCGACAGTGCGTCACCCGGGAGGCTCGCGCGCACGAGCGGGGTGTCGATGAAGCCCGGGCCGACCGCGTTCGTGCGCACACCCTGAGCCGTGTACTCGAGGGCCGCCACCTTTGTGAGGCCGACGAGGGCGTGCTTGCTGGCGACATAGGCCGCGTTCTGCGCGAGGCCAACCGAGCCGAGCACCGACGCCATGTTGACGACCGCGCCGCCGCCGGCAGCCACGATCGCGGGCAGCTGGAACCGCAGCCCGTAGAAGACGCCATCGAGGTCGACTGCGCGAACTCGGTCCCACGCCTCGATGTCGTAGTCGCCGATGTTCTGCGGGGCCGCGCCGATGCCGGCGTTGTTGACCGCGAGGTGCAAGGCGCCGTAGGTGTCCTGCGCGTAGCGGACGGCCGTCTCGGAGTCCTGCCATTTCGCCGTGTTCTGAGCGAACGCGGATGCGGTGCCCCCGGCATCCGTGATCTGCGTCACGACCTTCTCGGCCGCGTCGAGCTTGATGTCGGTGACCACCACCGACGCGCCTTCGGCCGCGAGCTTGCGGGCGATCTCCGCGCCGATGCCGCTGCCGCCGCCGGTGACCAGTGCCGTCTTGCCGTCGAACCGTGCCATTGCGTTACCTCTTTTCGCAGGCCTGACGCCGTGACTCTCGCGGCCGGTGCCATGCATCTGAATACAACGGATGCCCGGCGTTGGCATTCCTGCCCAGCGCGGAAAAGTGGGTATCAGAGGTACTGGTCCCGCGCGGCTCGCCGGATCGAGTGATCGCGGATGTCATCCCAGTCGAGCACCACGACGCCGTGCTGGCCCACGGGGTCCGCGCAACGGTCGAGAAGGCGCTCCGTCAGCGCCGGGACGTCCCCGCACTCGCTGACATCCAGGAACGTGACCTCGACGTCGCGCGCATTGTCGCGCTCCAGTTCCGCGTGGACACGCGCACCCAGCGCGGACGCGATCCGGTCGAACGCCAGTGCATGTCGTGGCGCGAGAGTCACCGCGAACACGAGCTGTCGCACCCCGACATGCCGCTTCGTCTCGACAGCCGCCAAGGTCGCGAGCGCACGCAGACGATCCTTGCCCGTCACGCGGGAGTAGTCGCGCAGATCGGCGAAGGCGACGACCGCGCGCGGGCGGCTCACCTCCTCGCCGTCGAGGGGTCGGCGGGCGGTGATCCCGCGGGCGACAGCGGTGTCCGTGTCGCCGAGTGTCACTACGGGGTGTTCCATCACTGGCTTTCGTTCGAAGGGAACGGTCGAGCGACCGCTGCCGACCAGACTTCCCGGCTCACCATTTCTCGTGCGCAGGCGACGTTACCCCTGGTGCGGCGATGTGGGCGCAGGTGCTTCCTGATAGATGTCGGGCGTGCCGTCGGCATCCTCGTCCACGGTCTCTTCGGCTGCGATCCGGCGGTAGCGGCGGTTGCGGGCGATGAGGATGCCGGAGGCGATCAGCGCCGCGAGTACGGACGCGATCATGATGGCGATCTTCGCGTCGTCACCCTCGGTCGAGCCGGCCGGGAAGCTGAGCTCGGCGATCAACAGCGAGACGGTGAATCCGATGCCGGCCAGCAGCGCGACGCCCAGGAGGTCGACCCACCGCAGCGCCGGGTGCAGCCGGATCTTCGTCACGAGTGTCAGCGCCCGGACGGCGAGCAGGATGCCGATCGGCTTGCCGAGCACGAGTCCCGCGACGATGCCGAGGGCGACCGGATCGGTGGCCGCGCGGAGGATGCCGTCGGTGCCGCCCACGGCGACTCCGGCGGCGAAGAAGGCGAAGACGGGTACGGCGAAGCCGGCCGACAGCGGGCGGAAGCGGTGCTCGAACTCGTGGGCGAGGTCGGCCGCGCGGGGGCCGTCGGTCGCGCCACGCGCAGCCTTGACCGGGATCGTGAAGGCGAGGGCGACGCCGGCGATGGTGGCGTGCACGCCCGACGCGTGCAGGAACGCCCAGGCGACGAACCCGATCGGCAGGAGAACCAGCCAGGCCGCGAACGGGCGGCCGGCGAACAGCGACCGGTAGCGCTGCGCGATGAATCCGTAGAGTGCGACGACCGCAACAGCCACCGCGAGCGGGACGACCGCGATGTCCTCGGTGTAGAAGACCGCGATGATGCCGATCGCGATCAGGTCGTCCACCACGGCGAGGGTGAGCAGGAAGATGCGCAGCGGGCTCGGCAGGTGCGACCCGACGAGAGCGAGGACGGCGACGGCGAACGCGATGTCGGTCGCCGTGGGGATCGCCCACCCCTGGACCAGCCCCTCCTGCCCGCGCACCACGGCGACGTAGATCAGAGCCGGCACGGCCACGCCGCCGATCGCCGCCGTCACCGGGACGACCGCCGTGCTGAACCGCCGTAGATCGCCGACGACGAGCTCGCGTTTGAGTTCGAGTCCCACGAGGAAGAAGAAGATCGCGAGCAGGCCGTCGGCCGCCCATGCGCCGAGGGAGAGCTCGAGATGCCACGGTTCATGGCCGACGCGGAAGTCGCGCAGGGCGAAGTAGCTGTCGGATGCCGGTGAGTTCGCCCACACGATGGCTGCGACGGCGGCGATCACGAGCAGAGCTCCTCCGACGGCCTCCTTGCGGAGGATCGCCGACACGCGGGCGGCCTCGGTGTGACCGCGCCAGCGTGGCGCGCGCAGGTCGGTACGGTCAGTGCTCGGCGTGTTCACGGGGCGGTCCTCCGGAAGGGTCGACAGACAGAAATGTCGACCAGACTTCCCGACGCGCCGCGACCAGTTTACCGTCCGACCGCCTGTGGGCCGGGGGTGGCATCTTCCTCGGTGGCGCGCCGAGCCGCGGCATCCTTCGTTGCACTTTTGTTCGGTCGGCTCGCAAAAAAGTCGCGACGGTGCGAGGCGGGTCGGGGAAAGTCCTGCACACGTGTGCATTCCGCACCGGGTTCATAGGAATCTCCATAGATTGGCGGTCGCGCGACGGGAATGAGCCCGGCGTGGATATCGGGCCCGATGTGGGGTCCGCGTGTGAAGGAGCACCTTTCGATGAGGCATCGAACTTTCCGGCGCAACACCTTCTGGTTGGCCATCTCACTTGTGCTGATGCTGGTCTCCAGCGTCGGCGCGTCGCTCGTGCAAACCGTCGGCGGGAGCGTCGCCGTCGAGGACCTGCGGTGGGAGGCCGCCTCTGGTCGCCAGATGAGCGCCCTGCTGTTCAAGCCGGCTGCGGTCTCGGCGGAGGATCCGCGCCCGGCGATCGTGGTCAGCCACGGGTGGTGGAACAACCGCGAGATGCAGGACGCCAATTACGTGGAGCTCGCCCGGCGCGGCTATGTCGTGCTGTCGATCGACATGTACGGGCACGGCAACTCCGACCCGCTCCCCGCCGGCCAGGAAGCCGTCGGCGGCACCGGCATGTACGACGCCGTGAAGCTCATCGCCGACCTGCCCTACGTCGACCCGAGCCGGATCGGCGTGACCGGCCACTCCAACGGCGCGCGTGCGGCGAACTTCTCGGTCGCGCTCGACAACGAGGCCGAGACGCCACTGATCGCCTCGGTCCTCCTCGTCGACAACGACCCGGTGTACGTCGACGACACCGGCGCGTTCACGAACATCTACGGAAGCCGCGACACCGGCGTCATCCAGGCGCAGTACGACGAGTTCTTCTTCCGCAGCTATGACGCCGAGGGCAACGCACTCACGCCGCCGCGCGAATACCTCACCACCCCCAACGCCCAGTCGTTCCTCCACTTCGGGCAGGACCCGTCCGAGGCGTCGGATGTGCGCGAGGCCGGGCAGGTCTACACCCAGGACATCGACGGCGCCGAGGCGATGCGCGTCGTCTGGTCGCTGCCGCAGACGCACCCGTGGTCGACGATCTCGAGCACGGCCGTCGGGCACCTCGTCGACTTCTTCGACGAGTCCCTCGGCGCACCGAACCCGCTGCCGGCAGGAGATCAGAACTGGCAGCTCAAGGAGATCCTGACGACGTTCGGTCTGATCGGCTTCGGCATCTTCCTCGTCGCGTTCACACGGGCGCTGCTGTCGACCCGTGCCTTCGCGGGGCTGCGCGTCTCGGAGCCGATCGCGGCGGTGGCGAACACGCGCCGCGGTCTGGTGTGGTTCTGGGGCGGGCTGGTCGTCACGGCCGTCTTCTCGATCCTCAGCTACGTGCTGCTCAGCCAGGCCGAGTGGGCCGGTGCGATCGCGTTCGGTTCGGTGAACCTCATCGCCCCCGGTGTGCCGTGGTTCATCGGCATCTGGGCCGCGATCAACGGTGTCGCCGGTCTCGTCATCATGATCGTGTCGTACCTGCTGTTCGGTCGCCGCAGCGGTCAGGACCTGCGGGCCGTCGGTGTCATCCCGGGCTGGCGGCGCTTCGGTCTCGGCGTGGCGCTTGCGCTGACGACGACCGTCGCCGCGTTCGGGATCGTGTTCGTGCTGGACTACTTCTTCAAAACCGACTTCCGGTTCTGGGTGATCGCCGTCAAGGCCTTCAACCCCGAAATGATCGGGTACTCCCTGATCGTCCTGCCGCTGTTCCTCGTCTACTTCATCGCGAACTCGGTGGCGATCAACTCGTTCAACCGCTTCACGCTGCGGGGACGCGAATGGGTGAACACCGCACTGCTCGCGCTGTTCAACTCGCTCGGACCGATCGTGCTGGTCGTCGCGCAGTACACGACGTTCTTCATCACAGGGGAGACGATCGATGGCTTCGGTGGCATCTTCAGCATCTGGCTGTTCCCGGTGGTCGTCATCCTCGCCGTCGCCGCGGTCATCAGCCGGAAGATCTACCGCGAGACGAACAACCCGTACATCGCCGGCTTCCTCAATGCAGCGGTCGTGACCGTTATCAGCGTCACGAACTCCCTCGTGATGAGCTGACGAACCGGTGCCCGGGACGGCGAGGCCGTTCCGGGCACCGAGTCAATGTCGAGCCGCTGACGATGCGGCGGGCGGCTAGCCCGCCGTCGCGAGGAGGCGCAGGCGACTTGCCATGCGGAACGCGTCGGGTCGACGCGAGGCTGCCGCGAGGAAGTCGTTCAGGTCGACGTCGGCGTAGAAGTCGACGGGCAGGTCCTCGGCGACGAGCACGTCGATGAGGTTGATGAATCGCTGCTGCGCCGGCGGGTCGACCGCGTCGAAGCGGGGGACACCCGTCACGGTCCACCGGTCGAAATCCTGCGCCCATCCCAGGTACTCGATCGTCGACGTCGGGGTGCGGCAGAGCTGATCGAATGTCAGCGTCAGCTCGCCGGCATCCGCTGACGTCACCGGGAAGACCCGGCCGTTCAGAGTGAGGTGTTGCGGCGGAGTCGTCGCGCGCGGCGGGGTACGCGTCGACCAGGTTCCCGACGCGAATCCTCGTGTGTGGTTGTCGGCGATCGTCCGGTAGTCCGTCGGTCCTTGGAGCGGCATCACGTCCATGTTCGTCTCGATGAGGGCGATGCCGGGGACGAAGATGTGGTGCCAGTCCGGGTCGGGGAGGAGGTCCTCGGGCGCGTAGTTGGAGGTCGCGAGCACCGTGACCTTGCGGGTGAAGGCGTGATCGAGCAGCCGGGTCAGAAGCCGCGCGTCTCCCGGATCGTGCACGTGCAGCTCGTCGAAGAAGAGCAGTCTGCTGTCGCCGACGGCATCGTCGATCGCCCGCTCCGCCGCGTCGGGCTCAGTGCGGTGCCGCTGGATACTGCGGTGCAGTTCGTGGAAGAAGCCGTGGAAGTGGACACGACGCTTCTCGCGCAGCGGGATGGCGGCATACGCGGCATCCGCCAACCAGGACTTGCCGCGGCCGGCGTCGCCCCACAGATAGAGGCTGCGGGCTTCTCCGGTCGCCAGCTCGCCCCCGAGCGCCGCCAGCCGATCCAGGACCGCCCGCTGCCGCGGGTCGAGCGCGAACCCCTGAGCGGATGCCGCGGCCTCGACCGCGTGGACGAGTTCGTCTCTGCTCAGCACGGTTCCAGCGTGTCACGCTGCGAGCATTCCTTCTGCGTCCCGATCGTTACTCAAACGGGTGGTGCCGCCGCCGCGGAGGCCGATAGCTTCGACGCACATGCGAGCTCCATGGGGTGTGGCGACGGTCCTGACCGCGGTCTGCGTGACTCTGCTCGCCGGATGCGCGCCCGTCGCGGAGAAGTCGCTCGGGATCACGGCGGACGACGTCGCCTCCGTCGAGTACTACGAGTACCCATGGGGCGACGTGCCCGACACGATCGACAGGTTGACTCTCGATGTCCCCGAAGTCCTGAGCGAGTTCGTGCGCGCGTACTCCGACATGCCGGTGACCGACGCCTCTCCGTCCGATCTGAACGACCTCACCGGTGGGCAGACGCAGTCGACTCGGTTCGTGTTGACGGACGGGCGGAAGATCGAGATCACTGCTGTCTGGCTCGGGCCGGCAGACGTCATCGTGCTGTGGCCGGATGGGGCCGTGTCGAAGACCGAGTGGGGTTCTCCGGAACTCTTCGACGCGTACGAGAGTGTCGGGACCGTTGACGAGGTGGATGCCGCGGAGCGGCCGGCAGCTACCTTGGGGCGATGAGCCCCGCATCCGCTGATCCCGGAAAAATCGGCCGGGAGGACGGTCGGAAGCCACACGGGACGAGGCACGAGAAGTCACAGTGGAGGGGCTGACGGGAATCGAACCCGCGCTATCTGCTTGGGAAGCAGATGTTCTGCCATTGAACTACAGCCCCAGCGCACCCGGAGGCGCCCCGTAAGCCTAGCAAGGCTCGGGGACACTCGCCCGTCGCGGTGCTCAGGGGTTCGTCGGAGGCACCGGCGGAGCCTGCGGAGGCGTCTGCGGCGGAACCGGCGGCTGAGTGGGGCGCGGCGGCTGACCCGCCTGCGGTGCCTGACCGGGGTAGGGCGGCTGAGCTCCCGGATGCTGAGCGCCAGGCTGTCCACCCCCGGGGTAGGGCGCGCCGGGGCGGGGAGCGAAGGTCATTCCGCTCTCCTGCATCGCGCGCAGCATCCCGTTCTTCACGGCGGTGCGCTGGATCAGGTAACCCACCCAGATCGCCAGGGCGAACGTTCCCACGTAGAGGACGACCGCCCTGATGATCAGGCCGGCGCCGAGCCCCGCGTAACTTCCGTAGTTGTCCATGCCCGGCACTGTAGCGAGGGCTGCGTCGTCAGTCCCGCACCTTGACGGAGGCCAGAGCGACCAGCACGCCGAGCACCGCGACGAGCCCGGCCAACGCCACCCATCCCGCCGCGGTCCACGCGGCGGCGCCGACGGTGCCGAGCACACTCGAGCCGATGTAATACGCGACGCTGTAGAGCGCGACGGCGTGCTGCCGACCAGAGCCGCCGGCCCGCGCCGTCGCGGCGTTGGCCGTCGCGTGGGCGAGGAACATCCCGGCCGTGATGAGGAGGACGCCGACCACGATGACGGCCACCGGCGACGCCAGCGTGACGGCGGCGCCGACGGTCATCGCGGCCCCGCCGGCGACCAGCGGCATCCGTGTCCCGAAGCGCTGGACGAGCGCGCCAGCCAGTCGCGAGGTCACCGTGCCCGACAGGTACGTCAGGAACACGAGCGAGACGGCCGTCGCCGACAAGAAGTAGGGCGCCGCCTCGAGGCGGAAGCCCAGCGCGTTGAAGACGGCGACCATCGCCCCCACCACCATCGCGCCGATCGCGTACAGCGGCAGTGCGCGCACGTTGACGGCCTGCCGTCCGAGGATGCGCAGGCTGCGGCCGAACGGCACCGGCCGATGCTCCTCGGTCGGCGGCAGCAGCACCGCGAACAGCACGGTCAGCGCCGCCGCGAGGATGCCGAGCAGCTCCAGCGACAGCCGCCACCCGACGAGCTCGCCGACCGGGGCGGCGACGAGGCGTCCCGCGAGACCGCCCACGCTCGTCGCGGCGACGTACGCTCCCGCCGCGACCCCCGCGCGCTGCGGGCCGGCGGCCTCGTGAACGTAGGCGACCGCGAGAGCCGGGATGCCGCCGAGCGCCGAGCCGAGCAGGAATCGGCCGACGAGCAGCCCGGCGAACCCGGGCAGCAGCGGCGATGCGACGGCGATGACCGCCGCGGCCACGGCGGCGACGCGCAGCATCCGCCTGCGTCCGAACCGGTCGGCGACCAGCGCCCACGGCAGGATCGAGAGCGCGAGCCCGAGGGTCGCGGCCGACACGACCCACGACGCGTCGGCGGCGGTGAGCCGGTACGTCTCGGCGATGCCCGTCAGCAGGCCCTGCGGCGCGTAGAGCACCCCGAAGGTGGCGATCCCCGTCGTCCACATCGCGGCGCCGAGCCGGCGGGGCGACGCGGTGAGGGGAGGGATGCCGACGGTCGTCACCCGCTCCACGGTAGGCATCTGTCGCATACAGATCCAATACCCATACGCGTGGAGCGATAGCGTTCCTGCATGAGTCGTGATCGCCTGGCCGAGCTGCTGCCGCATCTTCCGCTGCTCGACGCGCTGGGAGACGACGAGCACGTCACCCGCGCGGCCGAGGCCCTCGGGGTGCCGCAGCCGACCGTGAGCCGTGCGCTCCGCCAGCTCGAGTCGCGGCTCGGCGTCGCCCTGGTCGCGCGGGATGGCCGCGGCATCCGACTCACCGACGCCGCGCGTCGGATGCTGCCCGGCGTGCGCGTCGCCCTCCGCGCCGCGCAGGATGCGCTCGACTCCCTCGACGACGCCCGGTCGACCGTCGGGCTCGCATTCCAGAACTCGCTCGGTGAGAACCTCGTCCCCCGGCTCGTCCGGCGGCTGCGCGAGGAGCGCCCCGACATCCGGGTGCAGCTCTGGCAGGGCGCGCGCGACGGGTGCCTGGCCGAACTCGACTCCGGACGGACCGACCTCGCGATCGTCTCGGGGGCCGCCGCGACGCATCCCTCCGGAGAAACGCTCCACCTCTACGACGAGCCGCTCGTGGTCGTCATCCCCGAGGGACACCGGCTCGCGACGGCCGCGCGGGTCACGCTCGCGGACGTCGTCGGCGAGACGCACGTCACGCTCAAGCCGGGGTACGGACTGCGCCGCACGCTCGAGCAGCTCTCCGCCGCCGAGGGCGTGCCGCTCGACATCGCCTTCGAGGGCGACGATCTGCGCACCCTGCACGGCCTCGTCGCCGCCGGGCTCGGCATCGCGATCGGCCCCGAGGTGCCGCATCCGCTCGACGGGTGCGTGCAGCGGCCGATCGACGATCCGCGCGCCGCGCGCGACATGGGCGTGGTCTTCCGGGCAGGCCCCCGCCCGCCTGCGGTCGACGACGTCATCGCCGTGCTCCGGGAGCTCACCCGGTCCTGACGCCCGGCAGAATCGAGGCATGCGCGCGATGGTGATGGAACAGATCGCAGGACCCCTCGTCGTCACCGAGGTCCCCGACGCGGTCGCGCCCGCGGGCGGCGCGGTCATCGAGGTCCACGCGACGGGGCTGTGCCGCAGCGACTGGCACGCCTGGGTCGGACACGACGACATCGCCCTGCCCCACGTTCCCGGGCACGAACTGGCGGGCGTCGTCGTCGAGGTCGGCGCGGGCGTCGAGAAGTGGGCGGTCGGCGACCGGGTGACGGTGCCGTTCGTCTGCGGATGCGGCCGGTGCGAGTGGTGCCGCAGTGGCAACGCGCAGGTCTGCCCCGACCAGCAGCAGCCCGGCTTCACCCACTGGGGATCGTTCGCCGAGCGGGTCGCCCTCCACGCCGCCGACCGCAACCTCGTCGCCGTGCCGGAGTCGATCTCGTTCGCCGCTGCCGCCGCACTCGGATGCCGCTTCGCCACCGCCTACCGCGCGCTCACCGCCCGTGCGCAGCTGGCCGCGGGGGAGTGGGTCGTGATCGTCGGGGCTGGTGGGGTGGGCCTCAGCGCCGTCATGATCGCGAAGGCGCTCGGCGCGAAGGTGATCGCGGTCGACCGGTCGACCGCGGCGCTCGACGTCGCCCGCACGCTCGGCGCGGACGAGGTCATCGTCGCGGACGGGCGTGACGTGCCCGAGGTCGTCCACGCGGTCACGGGCGGCGGGGCCCACGTCTCGGTCGACGCCGTCGGCAGCGAACAGACCTGCGCCGATGCCATCCACAGCCTGCGCCGCCGGGGCCGGCACGTGCAGGTCGGGCTGCTGCCCTCGGCATCCGGCCTCACCCCTGCACCGCTGGCACGGGCCATCGCGTGGGAGCTCGATCTGCTCGGCAGTCACGGCATGGCGGCCGAGGACTACCCCGGGATGCTGGACCTCATCGCGCGCGGCACGCTCCACCCGCAGGACCTCATCGAGCGGACCGTGTCGCTCGAGCAGGCCGCCGAGCTGCTGCCGGTCATGGACTCGGCCTCGCCGGCGGGGATGACGATGATCGACCCGCGGCTCACGCCTTCGGCTTGAGCAGAGCGCCCAGTGCGACGCGCATCGCGGCGACGGGGTCCGTGCCGTCGGCGAGCCACCGCACCTGGATGCCCTCCCACGTGCCGATCACGAGGTCGGCGAGCATCGTCGCGTCGGCCGTCGTGGTCAGGCGTCCGGCCGCGCGGTCGTGCTCGATCGCGTCGCGGTAGTCGGGGATGACCGACGCGTAGCGCTGCCGCAGCCACTCGTGCGCCTCGTGGTCGGCGTGCGTCGCCTCGGCCTGGACGACCGTGAACATGCGCACGAGCTCGCGTCGGGCGATGTTCCGCTCGACGATCGCGAGCACCGTCGGGATGAAGCCGTCCCGCGCGGAGCGCTCGAGGAAGTCCGTGTCGGCGGCATCCTCCTGCGAGAGGACGGCCGCGAGCAGCGACACCTTCGTGGGGAAGTGGTGCATGACGGTCGTGAGGCCGAGGTCAAGCTGCTTCGCGATCTGGCGCAGCGACCCGCCCCGGTACCCGTGCGTGCCGAAGACGGCCGTCGCGGTCGCGATGATCTCGCTGCGCCGCGCGGCGGACTTCGCGTACGGTCCGCGGGCCGGTGCATCGGTCATAGTCGAACAGTAGATCACGTGAAACCGTGCACCTGCACGTTTTTGGGCTAGCGTGGTCGCGTGCAGAACTATCGCTGGGTGAAGGACGGCTCGCAGGAGCCCGGGACCATGCGCTACGGCGCCGACTACAACCCCGAGCAGTGGCCTCGCGAGGTGTGGGACGACGACATCCGTCTCATGCGCGAGGCGGGCGTCAACATCGTCTCGCTCGGCATCTTCTCGTGGGGCCTGCTCGAACCGCGTCCCGGCGAGTTCGACTTCGCGTGGCTCGACGAGATCATCGAGCTGCTGCACGCGAACGGCATCGACGTCGACCTGGCCACCGCGACCGCGTCGCCGCCGTCGTGGATGGCCCGGCAGCATCCCGAGATCCTGCCGCAGACCGTCGACGGCACGATCCTCTGGCCCGGCGCCCGCCAGCACTGGCGGCCGACGTCGCCGATCTTCCGCGAGTACGCCCTGCGTCTCGTGCGCGCGCTCGCCGAGCGGTACGGCGACCACCCCGCCGTCGTCGCGTGGCACATCTCCAACGAGCTCGGATGCCACAACCTCTACGACTACTCCGATGACGCCGCGCGGGCGTTCCGCGTGTGGCTCGAGGCCCGCTACGGAACGATCGAGGCCCTCAACGACGCATGGGGCACGGCGTTCTGGTCGCAGCACTACGAGGAGTGGGACGAGATCCTGCCGCCGCGATCGGCGCCGACGATCCGCAACCCCGGGCAGCAGCTCGACTTCGAGCGCTTCTCGTCGGATGCCGTCCGCGACCACCTGCGCGCCGAGGCGGCCGTGCTCGACGAGGTGACCCCCGGCATCCCGCGGACGACGAACTTCATGGTCGCCCAGAACGTCCGCGACATCGACTACCCGACGTGGGTGGACGACGTCGACTTCGTCTCGAACGACCACTACCTGCGACCCGGCGAGTTCGGCCGCGACGACCTCTCGTTCTGGGCCAACCTGACCGGCAACATCGCCGGCGGACTGCCGTGGTTCCTCATGGAGCACGCGACGAGCGCCGTCAACTGGCGCGAGGTCAACACTCCCAAGCGCTCCGGCGAGCTCGTGCGCGACGCCCTCACGCACGTCGGGCACGGCGCCGACGCGGTCTGCTACTTCCAGTGGCGACAGTCGCGCGCCGGCGGCGAGCGCTACCACTCCGGCATGGTGCCCCACGCGGGCGAGAACAGCCGCGTGTTCCGCGACGTCGTCGCCCTCGGCGGGGCGCTCCGCGACCTGTCGCCGGTCACCGGTTCGCGTCGCGAGAAGGCGCGCGTCGCGATCGTCGTCGACTACGAGTCGTGGTGGGTGAGCGGGCGCGACGCGCACCCGTCGGACTCGCCCGCCTACGACGACGAGACCCTCGCCTGGTACCGCGCGCTGCTCGACCTCGGCGTCCGCGCCGACGTCATCCCGGTCGGTGCGGCCTTCGACGGGTACGAGGTCCTCATCGCCCCGATGCTGCACGTCGTGCCCGACGCCCTGCGGTCGCGTCTCGAGGCGTACGCGGATGCCGGTGGCCACCTCATCACGACGTACTTCTCGGGCATCGTCGACGAGAACGACCGCGTCTGGCTCGGCGGCTACCCCGGCGCACTGCGCGAGCTGCTCGGCGTCATGGTCGAGGAGTTCGTGCCGCTGTTGCCCGGCGAGCGCATCGCCCTCGCCTCGGGAGCCGTCGCGCACGGCTGGACCGAGCGGATCGTGCACGTCGGCGACGACGTCGAGGTCCTCGACACCTACGCCGACGGCGACCTCACCGGTGCGCCCGCAGTGACCCGGCGGAGCCTGTCCACGGGCGGGTCGGCGACCTACGTGTCGGCCGACATCGGACGGGACGGCGTCCGCGCGGTGCTCGCAGGGCTGGGGCTGGACGCCCTCGCCGGCGACCCGCGGTCGGCGGACGGCCGGCTCGACGTCATCGAGCGCGGCGACGGCGAGGCGCGGTACGTCTTCCTCTCCAACCGCACCGACGACGAGGTCTCGGCGCCGGTGGCCGGCGAGGTGCTCGTGGGTGCGGAGGCGGCATCCGGTGTCGTCTCGGTGCGGCCGCGGAGCGTGGTGGTCGTCCGCGTCGCGCGCTGAGGGTGCGATGCGCCGGGTGGCTGGCCGCGTGCTGCCTTCGGCGGCCAGTAGGCTGGCCGCGTGCTGCTCAGCGACCGCGACATCCGAGGCGAGATCGACGGAGGCCGCATCGGCCTCGACCCGTGGGACCCGACGATGGTCCAGCCGTCGAGTGTCGACGTGCGGCTCGACCGGTACTTCCGGCTGTTCGACAACCACAAGTACCCGTTCATCGATCCGTCCGAGGACCAGCCCGAGCTGACGCGTCTCATCGAGGTCGCGCCCGACGAGCCGTTCATCCTGCACCCGGGTGAGTTCGCGCTCGGCGCGACGTTCGAGCAGATCACGCTGCCCGACGACGTGGCCGCGCGCCTCGAGGGCAAGAGCTCCCTCGGTCGCCTGGGTCTCATCACCCATTCGACGGCGGGCTTCATCGATCCCGGCTTCTCGGGTCATGTGACGCTCGAGCTCGCGAATGTCGCGACGCTCCCCATCAAGCTGTGGCCGGGTATGAAGATCGGGCAGTTCTGCTTCTTCCGCCTGAGCTCGCCGGCCGAGAACCCCTACGGCACCGGCCCGTACAAGAACCGGTACCAGGGTCAGCGGGGGCCGACGGCATCCCGTTCGTTCCAGAACTTCCACCGCACCGACGTCGGGACGACCGACGCCGGTGCGAAGGGGAGCTGACCGCGCTCAGTCGCGCTGCGCCTGCTCGTAGCCGCGGCTGAAGCCGCGCTCAAAGGCCTCGGCGACGGCGGGGTGCGGCGCGAAACCGCGGCGCTCGCCGTGGCCGCAGTCGCGACCGTGTTCGCCGTGCCCGTGCCCGCCGTGGCTGTGCCGCGGGCCGAACCCGTGTCCGTGCCCGAACCCGCCGCGCGGGCCGAAGCCGCCGTGCCGGTGGCCGCGCCCGGGGCGGGGCGGCATCGGCTGCGATTCGTCCCAGCCGAGTTCCCGCGCGATCGCGTCGAGCGAACGCAGCAGAGTGTCGTAGTCGTCCTCGGGGACGGCGGTGGAGATGCGGGCCTGGAGGTCCGCTCCGTCCGACGCCGTTTCGTCGTGGAGCTCGCGCGCCAGCAGGCGGTGGACGAGCTTGAGTCGGAATCCGAGGGTGTCGTTGATCGAGGTGTTCATGGGTGTCCTTCCGAGACGTCCTGTCATCGGCGGACTGTCCGCGATGACCATTGCATGTCACTGTGCAAGTACATGCAGTGTGACATGTATCCATGTTGCATGTCAAGTGACATGGATGCCGCGCCGAGCGGTATCGTCGAGGGGTGACCGATCCCACCGGCGACCTCGACGCGCTCCTCGCCGCCTTCGCGCAGATGCGCGGCCGCGGTCCGCACCGCCACCATCCCGGCGGACTCCACGCGCACGGACCTCACTCCGACGGCGGCGGCCCGCCCTGGATGCGGGGGGAGCGCGGATTCGGTCCCGGTGCGCGCCTCGCTGGCGCCCCTGCCCGCATCCGGTTGCTCGACGCCCTGGTGCACGCGGAGAACCCGCTCTCGGTGAGCGAGATCGCCGAGGCGATCGGCGTCGACCAGCCGCGGGCCTCGCGTCTCGTGCAGCAGGCGGTCGAGCTCGGCTTCGCCGCGCGCGAGGCCGATCCCGACGACGCTCGGCGCACCCGCATCGCGCTCACCGCCGAGGGTCGACGCCGCGCGGGCGATTTCCGTGGTGAGCGCCGCGAGCGGCTCTCGCAGGCGCTGGCCGACTTCACGGCCGAGGAGCGCGCGGAGCTCGTCCGCCTACTCGGCAAGCTCGCGGCATCCTGGCCCCGCGACTGAGGCGCTAACCCGGCCGGCCCCCGGAACGCAAGAAGGTGAGCGGATCCCCCTCCGTCAGTAGCCTGGCGGCATGTCCGACAGCGCCTCATCTTCAGAGACCGTCGCCCACCCACCCGCGTCGCGGGCGAAGGCCAGCGTGTGGGTGATCGCGCCGGCAGCCGTGGTGGCGGTCGTCTTCAGCGCGTTCGCGATCGCGCTTCCGGCCCAGGCCGAGGCGTTCTTCGGGACGATCCAGGGTGCGATCATCGACACCTTCAGCTGGTACTACGTCCTCATCACCGCCTTCTTCGTCGCCTTCTGCCTCTTCCTCGGGTTCAGCCGGTTCGGCGACATCCGCCTGGGCAAGGATGACGACAAGCCGGAGTTCTCGACGGGTGCCTGGTTCTCCCTTCTCTTCGCCGCGGGGATGGGGATCGGCCTCGTCTTCTATGGCGTGAGCGAGCCGCTCAGCCACTTCGTCGACCCCAAGCCCGGCGTCGAGGGCACGTCCGCGCAGCTCGCGCAGTCGGCGTTGACGCAGACGTACCTGCACTGGGGCGTCCAGGCGTGGGCCGTCTACGTCGTCGTCGGCATCGCCCTCGCGTACGCGATCCACCGTCGCGGACGCCCGCTGTCGATCCGGTGGGCGCTCGAGCCCATCCTCGGTCGGCGTGTGCGCGGCGGGTGGGGCAACGCCATCGACGCGATCGCCCTCGTCGGCACGCTGTTCGGCGTCGCGACGAGCCTCGGTCTGGGTGTGCTGCAGATCAGCTCCGGCCTCGACAGCGCGGGGATCATCGAGGACCCCAGCCTGCTCGTGCAGGTCATCATCATCGCCGTCATCACGACCGCTGTGCTCTTCTCGGTACTGTCGGGCGTGACCAAGGGCATGAAGTGGCTGTCGTCGCTGAACCTCATCCTCGCCGGGCTCCTGCTGCTGTTCGTCCTCTTCACGAACGACACCTTCTACCTGCTCCGCGAGTGGGTGCAGTCGATCGGCTCGTACCTGCAGAACTTCGTGGGGCTGAGTTTCAGCGTCAGCGCGTTCCAGGGAGCCGAAGGCCAGGCGTGGCAGGCGACGTGGACCTCGTTCTACTGGGGCTGGTGGATCTCGTGGGCGCCGTTCGTCGGCATCTTCATCGCCCGCGTCAGCCGTGGTCGCACGGTGCGCGAATTCGTCATGGGAGTGCTCATCGTGCCGACGCTCGTCGGTGTGCTCTGGTTCGCGGTCCTCGGCGGCTCCGCGATCAAGCTCCAGCTCGACGAGCCGGGCGTGATGACGCAGGCCGACGGATCCGTGAACGTCGAGGGCGCGCTCTTCCAGCTGTTCCAGCACCTCCCCGCGCCGCTCCTGCTGACCATCGGAGCGCTCGTCCTCATCGCACTGTTCTTCGTGACGTCGGCGGACTCGGGTGCGCTCGTCATGGGCATGATCGCAACGGGCGGCGACCCCGAGCCGAGCAAGCCCGTGCGGACGCTCTTCACGCTCATCACCGCGCTCCTCGCGATCGCGCTCCTGATCGCGGGTGGGTTGACCGCGCTGCAGACGGCGGCGATCATCATCGCTCTGCCGTTCAGCATCGTCATGCTGCTCATCTGCTGGTCGACCGTCGTCGCGTTCCAGCGCGAGAGACGCATCTACGAGAAGGCGGAGCGCGCGCAGCTGCTCGATCACATCGGGGAGCACTACGGCCTCGAGGTCGAGTCCGAGAACGAGCGAGGCATCCGACTGCCCTGGGGCCGGAAGCGGGCCGACTGACCCGCCCCGGCGGTCCTCAGGCGGTCTCGAACAGGAGCGCGAACGACGCGTCGCGGGCCGGCAGGCGGTGACGCGGCAGCACGCCGGGGCCGCACGTCGCCGTCCCGACGCCGGACTGCGCGATGTCGATCGACACGTGGGTCGCGGTCGGCGTCGGCAGGAGCGACGCGTGCGACGTCGTGCTGAGGGTCGTCCGGTCCCACGGTGACACGGTCAGGGCGACGCCCGCGTCGAGGGCCTCGCCGCCGACGACGCTCACGCGCACGCCTCCCTCGGTGGTGCGGATGACGGCGGTCCGCACACCGCGTCGCGATCCACTCTCCTGCGGCCGCACGTGCGGGGTGACGAGGTCGTCCGCGTCGGCCTCGAACCAGCCGAACTGCACGCCCGACGCGGTGTCGGGGTAGCTCGGACCGGGGCCGTACCCGGCGAACTCCATGCCGACGGGCGCCCCCGCGAACGTCACGTCGATGCCGAGTCGGGCCCAGTCGACGGTCCACGAGAAGGGCGCCTTCTCGATCCAGGAGTTGTCCCACGAGCCGATGCTGCGCAGGTCCAGCTCCAGCAGCAGCCCTTCGGGAACGGTCGACCAGCGCCACAGCGCGTCGACGCCGCTGTCGAACGAGGGCGCGCCGACGCGGGTGTCGGCGACGAGGGCCGTGGCATCCGATTCGACGCTCCGGACGCGGGTCTGCATCCGGTCGATGCGCGCGAGAGCCCAGCGTTCCGCCATCGGCGGGAGCGTCGGCTCGTCCCACCCGGGGAAGAGATCGTTGTCGGTCGGCGCGCGCCAGATCCCGATGCCCGGTCCGTCGACGACGCCGAGCGAGCCGAGACGCAGGGGACGGCCGCGGCGATCGAACTCGTCGGGCTCGGGCGCCGACGCCTGCCCCACGCGGGGAGTGCCGGCGGCGACGTGCTGACCGGTCGCGACGACGTGCCCGGCCGACGCCCAGCTCGTCCCGTCGCGCAGCACGGCGTCGACGGTGAGGACGTCGGCCACGGTCGAGCCCGACACGACGCGGGCCTCATCGGGGAGGGGCACCTCGGCTCGCTGGCGCGGTCCGACGGCAGGAACGGTCAGCTCACCGTGCGCGACCGTCTCGCCGTCGACCTCGCGCCGCCACCGGAAGGCGAGGTGGCTCGTGTCGACGTGGTCGTAGCGGTTCTGCAGCCGGATGCGGCGACGCGCGGCATCCACCTCGATCACGACGGGCGCGACGATCGCGGCGTAGTCGACGAGGCCGGGGCGCACATCGCGGTCGGCGCTGATGAGGCCGTCGATGACGAAGTTGTGGTCGTGGACGGACTCGCCGAAGTCGCCGCCGTAGCGGAAGGCCCGGCGGCCATGCTCGTCCTCGACCGCGATCGCGTGCTCGATCCACTCCCAGATGAAGCCGCCCGCCAGGCGTGGGAACCGCTCGTAGAGGTCCCAGTACTCCTTCACCCCGCCCGGGCTGTTGCCCATGGCGTGCCCGAACTCGCAGTGCACGAAGGGGAGCGACCGGCGCCGCAGCTCGGCCGCGCCGATGTCGGCGGGCGCGATCTCATCGGCCTCCTCGCCGATCCGCCGGACCTCGTCGTGCGAGGCGTACATCCGCGAGTACACGTCGGTGTCGCGGCTCGAGTGATCGCCCTCGTAGTGGATGAGGCGGGTGCCGTCGTTCTCGCGCACCCACCGCGCCATCGCGCGGATGTTGCAGCCCGCGCCCGACTCGTTGCCGAGCGACCACATGATCACGCTCGGGTGGGTGCGGTCGCGCGTGACCGTGCGACGGATGCGGTCGACGAAGGATGCCTCCCACGCCGGGTCGTCGCTCGGGTTGCCGCGCCACGACACGTACTCGTACTCGTGCGTCTCGAGGTCGCACTCGTCGATGACGTACAGGCCCAGCTCGTCGGCGAGGTCGAGCAGCTCGGCGTGCGGCGGGTAGTGGGACGTCCGGACCGCGTTGATGTTGTGCTGCTTCATCAGGACGAGGTCGCGGCGCGCCAGCTCGGTCGTGTGCACCCTTCCGCGGTCGGGATCGTGCTCGTGGCGGTTGACGCCGCGGAGCATGATCGGGCGACCGTTCAGTGTCAGGACGCCGTCGTCGGCGCGGACACGGCGGAAGCCGATGCGCACCGACACGGTCTCGGATGCCGTGCGGAGGGTCGCGGTGTAGAGGCGCGGCGTCTCGGCGGACCAGGCCTCGACCCCGCCCGCGTCGACCGTGCTGCGCCCGGCGGGGACGCCCTGGCGGACGCCGAGCTCCGCGATCTCGAGCACGGCGTCGGCCGAGGTGGCGACCTCGACCGCACCCCGCCCGGTCTCGTGGTCGAAGTCGCCCGTGACGACCGCGTCGTCGATGCCGCCGACGGGGCGGGCGAGCAGGGTGACGCTCCGGAAGATGCCCGGCAGCCACCACATGTCCTGGTTCTCGAGGTAGGTCCCGTCCGAGAACTGCGCGACGCGCACGGCGACGACGTCCCCGGTGCCGGTGAGGTGGTCGGTGACGTCGAACTCGTGCGTCAGGCGGCTGCCCCGGGTCGAGCCGAGGCGCGTGCCGTTGACGAAGACGTCGGCGGCCGACTCGATCCCGTCGAAGCGCAGGAGCACGCGGCCCCCGGCATCCGTCACCTGTCGGATCGCGTCGTCGACGTCGATGCGGCGCACGTAGTCGCCGACCGGGTTCTCGTCGGGCGGATAGGGCGGGTCGATCGGGAAGGGGAACTGCACGTTCGAGTAGGCCGGGGTGCCGAACCCGCTCATGTTCCAGTGGGCGGGCACGGCGATCTCGTCCCACCCGTCCGTGTCGCCGGCGGTCCAGTCGTCGTGCGGTGCGAGCGCGGGGGACGGCGAGAGGCGGAACCGCCAGCGGCCGTCGAGCGACTGGGTCGGAGCGTCGGACGTCAGGCGCGTGCGGGGAGCGATCGATCCCTCGCCGGGCCCGATGCGGGCGACGTCGAAGACGGGCGCGCTCATCGGGCGGCCTCGACGGGAAGCGATGCGGGGCTGAGGCGCGAGGCGGCTGCGGCGTCGAGGACGAGCGTCACGTGACCGTGGCGCTGCAGGAAGGATGCCGGGAGCTCCGCGGTCTGCGGCCCCTCGACGGCCCGCGCCACGGCGTCGGCCTTCGACTCGCCCCACGCGATCAGGACGATCTCGCGCGCGTCGAGGATCGTGCCGATGCCCTGCGTCAGCGCTCGCGTCGGGACGAGCCCGGCGTCGCCGTCGAAGAAGCGGCTGTTGTCGGCGACGGTGCGCGGAGCCAGGTCGACGACCCGTGTGCGGGAGTCGACGGCGGAGCCCGGCTCGTTGAACCCGATGTGGCCGTTCGCGCCGATGCCGAGGATCTGCAGGTCGACGCCGCCGGCGCCTGCGATCGCCGCCTCGTACCGTGCGGCGGCCGCGGCGGGATCGGCGGCGGCGCCTTCGGGGACGTGCACGCGGGCGGAATCGAGGCCGAGCGGCCCGGTCACCTCGCGCGCGATGACGGCGTGGTAGCTCTCGGGGTGGTCGACCGGCAGGCCGACGTACTCGTCGAGCGCGAACGCCGCCGCCCGCGAGAGGTCGAGACCCGCCTGCACGCGGTCGGCGAGCGCGCGGTAGAGCGGCTGCGGGCTCGACCCGGTCGCGACGCCGAGGACGGGAGCGGGTCGGTCGGCGACGGACGAGGCGATGATCGCGGCGGCGATCTCGCCGGCGCCGGCGGCATCGGGGGAGAGCAGGATCCTCACGAGAGCACCTTTCGGGGGGACGGGGCGTCGGAGTGGGCGAGTGCGAGCGCGAGCGCGCCCGCGACGGGGGGTTCGTCGAGGACGTGCAGACGGAGGGCCTCGTCGTGGCGCTGCAGGTCGGCCCGCAGCAGCTCGGCGAGCAGAGGTTGCGCGGTCATGACGCCGCCCGCGGCGATGACGTCGGTGCCCTGCGCGCCACGGCCGCGGATCGCCGTGACGGCGTCGGCGAGATGGGTGGCGGATGCCGCGATCACTCCGTGCGCGATCGTCGATCCGGCTGCGGCCGCGTCGAAGACCTGGGGGGCGAAGCCGCCCCACGAGGCCTCGCTCGCGCTCGCCTGGAAGCGCAGCGCGAGGTCGACGTGATCGAGGGCGTCGAAGGCGGCGAGGAAGCGCGCCGCGAGCGGGTCGCTCATCGCGCTCGCGCCGTCGCGGTCGACGGCGCGCAGCAGGGCGACGGCAGCGCGCCGCGAGATCCCGGGCGCGCTCGCGTCGTCGGCGATGAGCCAGCCGTAGCCGTCGGCCGTCACGGGCTCCCCGTCGACGTCGAAGCCGACGATCGCCGAACCCGTCCCCGCGATGACGCAGACGGCCGCCTCGAGCCCCATGGCCGGGGCGAGGAGCACGGCGTCGTTGACGACCGCCACGACCCCCGGCATCCGATCGCCGAGCAGAGCCGTGGCCTGGTGACGCTGCCGGGTGCTGTCGATGCCGTGGGCGCCGACGACGGTGACGGCGGGCGCGGTGCCGACCGTGTCGGTCACGAGCCGGGCGAGGCGGTCGAAGTTCTCGGCGTCGTCGAAGATCGCGCCGACGCGCCAGATTTCGCTCGGGACGATGCGGTCGACGACCTCGCCGTCCACGAGGGCGCGCAGCTGCGTCTTCGTGCCACCGACGTCGACACCGACGATCGCGTCGGGGGTCGGGTACCGGATCTCAGGCAAGGTAGACCGCCCCTTTCACATGGTCGATGGTGAGCTGGCCGATGCCGACGAGGGCCGCGTCCTCGCCGAGCGCCCCCACGACCAGCGCGGGAGGACGGGGGATGCGGCCGGCCAGCCGTGACGCGACGCCCTCGATGAGCCGGTCGGTCCGTCGCGGCAGGCGCCCGGCGAGGATCACGACACGGCAGTCGAGGATCACGGCCAGAGCGGCGACCGACATCGCGATGTGGTCGAGCAGCCGCTCGGCGCGGGCGTCGTCGCCCTGGTCGAGGACAGCCATCGTCGAGGCGTCGTCAGGCGATCCGGCGCCGAGCGCGAGCACGCGCGTCTCGAGATCGCCGCCCGTGCCCTGATCCTGTCCGAACGCCGTCGGGTCGGTGATGAGGTAGCCGATCTCACCCGCGGCGGAGCCCGCTCCGCGCACGAGGCGGTCGCCCGAGACGATCCCGGCGCCCACGCCGATCCCGAAGACGAGGGCCGCGAGGTCTCCGGTGCCCTGCCCGGCGCCCCGGGTCCACTCGCCGATCGTGACGGCGTTGGCGTCGTTCTCGACGACGACGGGGAGTCCCGTGCGCCGGTGCATCAGATCGCGGATGGCGACGCCGTTCCAGTCGAGCTCGACCGAGTCGCTGACGGCGCCGTCGGTGTCGACGACACCCGGCACCGATACGCCGATGCCCTGCGCGGGCGTCCCGAGCTCGGCGGCCGTTCGGATGAGCCTGTCCGCGAGCCGGCCGATGCCGTCGAGTCGAGAGGATGCCGACGGCATCCCGTCCTCGCCGCGAAGGGATTCGCGGGCCTCGTGGCGGATGTCGCCGTTCAGGTCGATGAGCGCCCCGCGGGCGACGGTCGCGGTGACGTCGAGGGCGACGACGGTGCGCGCCTCGCCGAGGGGGCGGTACCGGTGCGTCGGGCGACCGACGCCGCTGGCGTCACGCTCCACGGCGAGGAGCCCGTCGGCGACCATCCGGGCGCACAGGCGGTGGACCGTCGCCGAGGCGAGTCCGGTCGCCTCGATGAGTTCGGCGCGGGTGAGGGAGCCGCCGGCCTGCAGGGCGTCGAGGATCGCGGTGCGGTTGATGCGGGTGACGTCGGCGTTGGTCGCCGTGCCCCTGCTCGCCGCGCGTTCGCCGCTCATCATTCCCCTGACGCCCTTTTCGTCTTACTCTGAGATAAAAGCAGACGGATGCCGCTCCCGCAAGACCACCGGCACCGTCCCCGACATCGGAGCAGCCGTGGCCCCCATCCTTTCCCCGTCCACCGAGTCCCTCCGCGCGGCGGGAAGGTTCGGCCTCGGTGCCGCACCCCTCGGCAACCTGTTCCAGGAGATCGACGACGCCGAGGCCACGGCGATCGTCGACGGCGTCTGGGACAGCGGCATCCGCGTCTTCGACACCGCTCCCCACTATGGACTCGGCCTCAGCGAACGACGCCTCGGCGCCGCGCTCGCCCGCCGACCGCGCGACGAGTTCGTCCTCTCGACGAAGGTCGGACGGCTGCTCGAACCCGACCCGAGCGGTGCGGGGCGCCTCGACGACGAGGGGTTCGTGGTCGAGGCGACGACCCGGCGCCGGTGGGACTTCTCGGCCGACGGTGCGCGCCGCTCGCTCGAGTCCTCGCTCGAGCGGCTCGGGATGGACCGGGTCGACATCGTGCACCTGCACGATCCCGAAGGGCGCGTCGACGAGGCGATCGATGGAGCGCTCCCCGCCCTGGTCGCCCTCCGCGACGCGGGCGTCATCTCGGCCGTCGGCGTCGGGTCGAAGGACCCCGCCACCCTCACCCGCATCATCGAGACCGACATGGTCGACGTCGCCATGGTCGCGGGGCGGTACACGCTGCTCGAACAGCCCGCCGCCGCCGACGTCCTGCCCGCGGCGCTCGCGCACGGGGTCGCGGTGATCGCGGTCGGCGTCTACAACTCGGGGCTGCTCGCGACCCCGCATCCCGATCCCGCCGCCCCCTATGAATACGGCACGGCGCCCGAAGCCGTCTATCGTCGAGCTGTACGGCTCGCGGACGCGTGCGCGGCGCGCGGAGTGCCGTTGCCCGTCGCCGCCCTGCACTTCCCGTTGCGGCATCCTGCCGTGGTCAACGTGACGGTGGGGCTCGGCAAGGCATCGCACGTCGCGCAGACAGCCGGATACATGAACGAGCCGCCGACCGAGGACTTCTGGCGCGGCCTCGCAGAGGAGGGCCTGGTGCCCGAGGGAGAACGATGACAGAGCACGTCCTGTGGTACCGCCGACCCGCGGAGACCTGGAACGAGGCGCTGCCCCTCGGCAACGGTGCGCTGGGGGCGATGTGCTTCGGAGGTGCGACCGACGCCCTCCTGCGCCTGAACGACGAGACGCTCTGGTCGGGAAGCCCCGCGAGCGAGCTCGTCGCGCCCGTCGTCACGGCGGATGAGGCGCGCGACGCGCTCGCCGAGGCCCGCGCCGCCGTCGCCGACGGGCGTGAAGAGGATGCCGACCGTCACGTCCGCCGCCTGCAGCACCGCCACGCGCAGTCGTTCCTTCCGTTCGCCGACCTGCGCCTGCGCATCGACGGCGCGACCGCCGACCAGGTCGAGGACTACCGTCGCGAGCTCGACCTGGCGACGGCGACCCACGTCGCCGCCGGCACCCGCGCCGGCGCGGGGCTGAGCCACCGCACGTGGATCAGCGCCCCGCACGGCGTGCTCGTCCACGAGCTCGAGAGCGACGAGCCGATCGACGTCCGCGTCGAGCTCGAGACGCAGCTGCGCGAACTCGGCCGCGTCGAGATCGACACCGCCACCACCCTGCTCGTGCAGGCACCCTCCGACGTGACGCCCCCGCACGACGAGGTCGACGAACCCGTCGTGTACGAGGACGACGCCGCCTCGGTGCGGGGAGCCCTGCACGCGCGCATCGTCACCGACGGCACTCCCGTGCGCGGCGGACGCGTGCTGCGCGCGACCCGGGTGACCGTCGTCCTCGCGACCGCGACGACCTTCACCGGTATGGGACGGATGCCGGCAGGCACCGAGCGTGCCGCGGCCCGCCGCGCGACCGAACGTGTCGACACCGCGATCGCCGCGGGTCTCGACCAGGTGCGGGCGGCGCAGCTCGCCGACCACGCGAGGTTGTACGCCCGGGCCGAACTCGCGATCGGCGTCGCGGCGGACCCGGAGCGCGACACCGCCGAGCGCCTGCGCGACCTCGCCGGGGCCGACGGGGGCGGCGCGGTCGACATCGGCCGCGACCCGGGGCTCGCCGCCCTCCTGTTCCACTACGGCCGGTACCTGCTGATCTCGTCCTCGCGACCCGGGGGACTGCCCGCGACCCTGCAGGGCATCTGGAACGAGGACCTCCGCCCCGACTGGAGCTCGAACTACACGACGAACATCAACGTCGAGATGAACTACTGGGGCGCCCACACCGCCAACCTCAGTGAGGCCGAGGAGCCGCTCCTCGGCCTCATCGAGGCGCTCGCCGACAGTGGCGCCGAGACGGCGCGACGGCTGTACGACGCCCCCGGCTGGGTCGCCCACCACAACACGGATGCCTGGGGCTACACCCAACCCGTCGGTGACGGCGTGCACGACGCCGCCTGGGCGTTCTGGCCGATGGCGGGCTTCTGGCTCTGCCGGCACCTCGCCGAGCGCGACGCGTTCGGTGTCGCCGACGAGGCCGAGCGCCGCCGCGCGTTCCGTCTGCTGCGGGGGGCGACCGCCTTCGCCCTCGCCTGGATGACGCGGGCCGAGTCGGGCGAGCGCGGCACCGCGCTGTCGACGTCGCCCGAGAACACCTTCCGCACCCGCGACGGTGGTTCGGCTGCCGTCGCCGAGTCCGCCACCCTCGACATCGTGCTGCTGCGCGCGCACCTCGACGAGTTCCTGCGCCTCGCGCACCACCTCGGCCACGAGGACGATCCGCTCGTCGCCCAGGCGCAGGACGCCCGTGCCGGACTCCCCGAGATCCCGATCGAGGACGGTTCGATCGCCGAGTGGCCCGGCGGCCGCGAGGCCGTCGACCCCCATCACCGGCACCTGTCGCCGCTCGTGTTCGCCTACCCGGGGACCGAAGCCCTCACGCCCGAGCTCGGGGCCGCGGCATCCCGCTTCCTCGATCTCCGCGAGGACGAGTCCACCGGATGGTCGCTCGCCTGGAAGATCGCCCTCCGCGCCCGGCTCGGGCAGCCGGATCGCGTCGCGGACCTGCTCGCGCTCGTGTTCCGCGACATGTCGATCGACCGCGGCGACCAGTCCGGCGGCCTCTACGACAATCTCCTCGCGGCCCACCCGCCGTTCCAGATCGACGGCAACCTCGGGTACGTCGCCGGCCTCGCGGAGTGCCTCGTCCACTCGCACGGTGACGCGATCACGCTGCTGCCGTCGTGGCCGGCGCCGCTCGGAGCCGGTTCCGTGCGCGGTCTCGTGGCCCGTCCCGGTGTCGAGATCGACCTCGCGTGGGATGACACCGGTGCGGTGACCTCCGCCCGCGCGCGTGCGCGCGTCGCTTCGGCGCACGGCGAGCACACGTTCCGAGCGGGCGAGCGCGAGATCGAGGCGACGCTCGACGACGCGTGGAGCGTCCTCATCGGCGAGTGATCGGGTTCGCACAGCGCGTGTCGGGAATGCGCGCCCGGCGCATGCGTTCTCCCGGCGTATGACACACGTAGGAATCATCGGAGCAGGTCACATCGGTTCGGCTGTCGCGCGCGGTCTCGTCGCGCAGGGGCACCAGGTCGCGATCAGCAACTCGCGCGGTCCCGAGACGCTCAGCGATCTCGTCGCCGAACTCGGTGAGAACGCTCAGGCCCTGACCGCGAAGGATGCCGCAGCCTTCGGCGAGTGGGTCGTCGTCACGATCCCCCTGAAGGCCATCGACGGACTCCCCGTCGACGAGCTCGCCGGCAAGTTCGTCGTCGACACGAACAACTACTACTGGGAGCGCGACGGTCACATCGCCGAGCTCGACGAGAAGAAGACCACCACGTCGCGCATGCTGCAGGAGCGCCTGCAGCAGTCGACCGTCGTGAAGGGCTTCAACCACATCCCCGCCGCCGACATCCTCACCGACGGCGCCCCCGCCGGCACTCCCGGCCGCCGCGCGCTGGCGACCTCGAGCGACTCCGCCGACGCCGTCACCTTCATCACGAAGATCTACGACGACTTCGGCTTCGACACCGTCAACGTCGGCGGCCTCGACGAGAGCTGGCGCGTCGAGCGCGACCAGCCGGCCTACGTCGTGCGCCAGACCGCCGACGAGCTGCGCGAGAACCTCGCCCGCGCGGAGCGCTGAGCCCCGGCGTCCCTCGTCGACCCGACGCGACCTGCGTCCATTCGCGGTGAATGGATGCCGGATGCGTCGGGTCGACGCGTTCGCGGGAGCTGCCGCGGTCAGCGCAGGTGCGCCGGCCGCGGCAGCTTCACGAAGAGCATGAGTACGAGGCCCACGACCAGCACGATCGCGATGCCGAGGATGCCCCAGTAGGTCGCACCGAAGACGGCGATGAACAGCGTCCACATGCCCGGAGCCAAGAAGCTGACGACGCGTCCGGTCGTGGCGTAGAGGCCGAACACCTCGCCCTGCATGTGCTCCGGCGTGACGCGGGCGAGGAGTGAGCGCGTCGACGCCTGTGCAGGGCCGACGAAGGCGCAGAGCGCGAGCCCGAGGATCCAGAACGGGAGCTTGCCCGCGTCGTGCAGCAGGAACACTCCCAGCGCCGAGACGACGAGCCCCACGAGCGACGTGAGGATGATCGCGCGGGCGCCGTACCGATCGTCGAGGCGGCCGGCGAGGACCGTCGAGATGCCAGCCACGAGGTTGGCGGCGATGCCGAAGAGGATGACTTCGTTCGGCGAGAACCCGAATGCCACGGCCGCGAGCACACCGCCGAAGGCGAAGACGCCGCCGAGGCCGTCACGGTAGACGGCGCTCGCGAGCAGGAACCACGCCGTCGGTCGGTGCGAGCGGAACAGGTCGCGGATCGAGCGGAAGAACGCCCGGAACCAGGCGGCGAATCCGAGCGGCGGCTCACCCGGGGGAGCCGGCGGCTCGGGGACGTTCCGGAAGAGCGGGATCGCGAAGACGATCGTCCATACCGCGCAGCCGACGGCGATCAGGCGGTAGGCGAGGCCGCCCGACGTGTCGAGGCCGAACCACTCGACGGCGTTCAGGACGACGACCGCGACGAGGGCCAGGATGCCGCCGATGTAACCGAGTCCCCAGCCGAGGCCCGACACCTTGCCGACGGTGCGCGGCGTCGAGACGCTCACGAGCAGGGCGTTGTAGTTGACGCCGGCGATCTCGGACGCGACGGCACCGAGCGACACGAGGATCGCGCCGAGCCAGAAGTACGACGGGTCGGCGAAGACGAAGAACAGGCTGAACTGCAGCAGTGCGAGGAGGGCCGTCGCGATGAGCAGCCACCGCTTCTTGCGGCCCTTGCGGTCGGCGACCTGTCCGAGGATCGGCGCGAGCAGCAGGATCGCCAGTCCCGCGATCGTCGACACGAGTCCGTAGCCGGTCGACAGGTCCGCCAGAGCAGACTCCTTGATCGGGTCGTCGTCGGCGAGGCGGGCGACGTTCTCGGGCAGGAACGTGTCGGACACGAGGTACAGCGACACGAAGACGAAGGTCAGGATGACCGAATTGAAGGGCTGCGTGGCCCAGTCCCACATCGCCCAGGACGCGACGTTCCTGCCAGGGACGGGACGCTCCTCGAGGTCCTGGAACATCACGGGGAGGGCGCCGCTGTCGGCGGTGGCGGGGATCTCGGGCGTCCCGCCGGTGGAACGCGTCATGAGCCGCACCCTACCGCGCGTTCACGGCGCGCCGGTGACGTGGCGCGTCAGGCTTCCCGCGGGGGATCCCAGACCACGGGTGTGACGGTGCCGTCGCGCCAGTCGCGGCGGAGGACGCTGTAGGCGACGGATGCCAGCAGTCGCCCGTCATCGGTCGGCCACCCCTCGCGGTAATAGGCCTCCTGCACCCAGCCGCAGCGGACGAACACCCGCCGCATCGCGATGTTGTCCTCCCGTGTCTGCCCTTCGAACCTGTTGACCTCGGGCATCGTCGTGAAGACGTGGTCGGTCGCCACGCGCAGGACGTCCACCGCGAGCCCGCGGCCGCGGTGCGCGGCATCCAGCCGCAGATCGAACAGGGGAGCGTCGTCGCTGAGGTCCTCGAGCCGGAAGAACCCGATCCGGCCGTCCGTGTCCGAGTCGATCCAGAACGAGGCGTGATCCTCGTCGGCGTACGCGCCGTCGTCGATCGCCTCTGCGATCTGCGCCGCCGTGGGATCGGTCCGCACGTGGAACGGGAACGACTGCGACGTCATGAACGAGATCAACGCCTCGCGGTCGGCGCCGGTGGGATCGAGGGGCGTCAGGCGGATCGGCATCCGTCCACGCTAACGGCGATCGCGATCACGCCGAGCCTGCAAACTTGATATGTATCGGCTCAAGTTGGTTTGACGGTCGGCGAGGGCCGGAGTAGCCTTGAGTCATCGCGGCTCAGGTTGTGGCCAGAGCCGCCGGAAGACTTCAGATCTACGCAATCGCCACACGAAGGAGAATCACATGGCACGTGCAGTGGGAATCGACCTCGGAACGACCAACTCGGTCGTCGCCGTCCTCGAAGGTGGCGAGCCGAAGGTCATCGCCAACGCCGAGGGTCTTCGCACGACCCCGTCGGTCGTCGCGTTCACGAAGGACGGCGAGGTGCTCGTCGGCGAGACCGCCAAGCGCCAGGCCGTCACGAACGTCGACCGCACCCTGACCTCCGTCAAGCGCCACATGGGCACCGACTGGAAGACCCAGGCGATCGACGGCAAGAACTACACGCCGCAGGAGATCTCGGCCCGCATCCTCCAGAAGCTCAAGCGCGACGCCGAGCAGTACCTCGGTGACACGGTGACGGATGCCGTCATCACCGTCCCCGCCTACTTCAACGACGCCGAGCGTCAGGCCACGAAGGAGGCCGGTGAGATCGCGGGCCTCAACGTGCTCCGCATCATCAACGAGCCCACCGCTGCCGCTCTCGCGTACGGCCTCGACAAGGGCAAGGAGGACGAGCTCATCCTCGTCTTCGACCTCGGTGGTGGAACCTTCGACGTCTCCCTCCTCGAGGTGGGCAAGGACGACGACTTCTCGACCATCCAGGTGCGCTCCACCGCCGGTGACAACCGCCTCGGTGGTGACGACTGGGATCAGCGCATCGTCGAGTACCTGATCAAGCAGTTCAAGGACACGAGCGGTGTCGACGTCTCGGGCGACAAGATCGCCCTGCAGCGTCTGAAGGAAGCCGCTGAGCAGGCCAAGAAGGAGCTCTCGAGCTCGCAGTCGGCCTCGATCAACCTGCCCTACCTCTCTCTGACCGACTCGGGCCCCGTGTCGCTGTCCGAGACCCTGAGCCGCGCGAAGTTCGAGGACCTCACCAAGGACCTCCTCGACCGCACCAAGAAGCCGTTCGAGGACGTCATCCGCGAGGCCGGTATCAAGGTCGCCGACATCGACCACGTCGTGCTCGTCGGTGGATCGACGCGTATGCCCGCCGTGAGCGAGCTCGTGAAGAAGGAAGCCGGCAAGGAGCCCAACAAGGGCGTCAACCCGGACGAGGTCGTCGCTGTCGGCGCCGCCCTGCAGGCCGGTGTCCTCAAGGGTGAGCGCAAGGACGTGCTGCTCATCGACGTCACCCCCCTGAGCCTCGGCATCGAGACCAAGGGCGGCATCATGACCAAGCTCATCGAGCGCAACACGGCCATCCCGACCAAGCGCAGCGAGACCTTCACGACCGCCGACGACAACCAGCCGTCGGTGGCCATCCAGGTCTTCCAGGGTGAGCGCGACTTCACCCGCGACAACAAGCCGCTCGGCACGTTCGAGCTCACCGGCATCGCGCCGGCACCCCGCGGCATCCCGCAGATCGAAGTCACGTTCGACATCGACGCGAACGGCATCGTCCACGTGTCGGCGAAGGACAAGGGCACCGGCAAGGAGCAGTCGATGACGATCACCGGCGGCTCGTCGCTGCCGAAGGACGACATCGAGCGCATGGTGCGCGAGGCCGAGGAGCACGCGGCCGAGGACAAGAAGCGCCGTGAGGCCGCCGAGGTCCGCAACCAGGCCGAGACGCTCTCGTACTCGATCGAGAAGCTCCTCAGCGAGAACGCCGACAAGCTGCCCGAGGACGTGAAGACCGAGGTCCAGGCCGACGTCGACGCGCTCAAGACGGCGCTCGCGGGCGACAACGACGACACCGTCAAGGACGCCTACGACAAGCTGAACGCGTCGCAGACCAAGATCGGCGAGGCGATCTACGCCGCGAGCCAGGCCGACGCCGCACAGGCGCCGACCGATGCTCCGGCCGGCGAGCAGGCGGCATCCTCCGATGAGGATGTCGTCGACGCCGAGGTCGTCGACGACGAGGACGAGAAGAAGTAAGCATGGCGGACAAGGACTTCGAGAAGCCGGACGAGGGCGACGACGTCGCCGCGACCCCGGCCGAGGAGTCGGTGGAGCCCGCCGGGGATGCCGACACGGAGCCGGCCGCGCTCACGGTCGACGACATCCTCGGCGCGGCCCAGTCCGACGAGGCTGCTGTCGCGGATGCACCGGAGGAGGAGCACGACCTGCTCCTCGACCTGAAGCGCGTGCAGGCGGAGTACGCCAACTACCGTCGCCGCACCGAGGAGCAGCGCGAGGTGGAGCTCGCGCGCGCCAAGGGCGCCGTCGCGAAGGGGATGCTCCCCGTGCTCGACGACCTCGACCGCGCTGAGAAGCACGGCGACCTCGCCGAGGGCAGCGCGCTGGCGGCGATCGCCGAGAAGATGCGGGCCGTCGTGGCCCGCCTGGGAGTGGAGCGTTACGGCGCTGCGGGCGACGCGTTCGACCCGCAGCAGCACGAGGCGATCTTCCAGGCGCCCACGCCCGGCACGACCGAGCCGACGATCCTCGAGGTCGTCGAGATCGGTTACCGCCTCGGTGACCTCGAGCTGCGTCCGGCGAAGGTCGTGGTCGCGGTTCCGGCTGAGTAAGGGGCGCTGATGGCCAGTCAGGATTGGTTCGACAAGGACTTCTACAAGGTGCTCGGGGTGTCCAAGGACGTCTCCGACGCCGACCTGAAGAAGACGTACCGCAAGCTGGCTCGCACCTACCACCCCGACTCGAACGCGGGGGACCCCGCGGCCGAGGCGAAGTTCAAAGAGGTCAGCGAGGCGTACTCGGTGCTCAGCGACAAGGAGCAGCGCGCCGAGTACGACCAGCTGCGCGCCATGGGGTCGGGGAGCGCCCGCTTCCAGCCCGGGGCGAGCGGCGGGTTCGAAGACGTGTTCAGCCGGTTCCAGCCGGGTAGCGCGGGCGGCCAGCAGGCCGACTTCGATGACCTCTTCGCGATGTTCGGGCAGCAGAGCGGCGGACGGTTCGGTTCCGGTCGCTTCGGGCAGCCGAGCGGCGGATTCCGCGGCTTCGGCGGCCCGCAGCGCGGGGCCGACGTCACCGCCCGCACGACGCTCGACTTCACGACGGCCGTGAAGGGTGACACCATCACGCTCCAGGGCGACGACGGCAAGCCCATCAAGGTGAAGATCCCCGCAGGGGTCTCGGACGGGCAGAAGATCAAGCTGCGCGGTCGCGGCCGGCCCTCGCCGGACGGCGGCGAGGCGGGTGACATCGTCCTCACGGTCGGTGTGCGCCCACATCCCGTTTTCACGCGCGAGGGGCTGAACCTCCGCATCCATGTTCCCGTCACGTTCACCGAGGCGGCGCTGGGTGCGACCATCGAGGTCCCGACGCTCGGCGGCGACAGCGTCAAGCTGCGCGTCGCGCCGGGGACCCCGTCCGGGCGCGTGCTGCGCGTGAAGGGCCGCGGGGTGCAGACGGCGAAGGGCACCGGCGACCTGCTCGCCGAGGTCCAGGTCGCCGTCCCGACCCACCTCGACGGACCCGCGCGCGAAGCGCTGGAACGCTTCCACGAGTTGGAGCCCAAGGAGAACCCGCGCGCCGATCTGATGGCCAAGGCGCGCGAGTGAGGTGAGACGCATGGCGAACGAGCAGGTCGACGAAGACGCCCCGATCCTGGCGATCGCGGTGGCCGCTGAGCTCGCCGGCATGCACCCGCAGACGCTGCGTCAGTACGACCGGCTGGGACTCGTGGTACCGGCGCGCACCCGTGGCGGGTCGCGCCGGTACTCCCTCCGTCACGTCGCGCAGCTGCGCGAAGTGGCGCAGATGTCGGCTGACGGCGTGAGCCTCCCGGCCATCTCGCGCATCATCGAGCTCGAGAACCAGGTGCGGATGCTGCGCCGCGAGGTCTCGGGACTGCAGGGTCGCCTGCGCGACGAGGTCGCCGCACGCCGCGGTGCCCGCGTGTTCGCCGCCGGCGCGACCGGCTCGGTCGTGACGCTCCGCCAGGGCACGCGCGTGCGCCGCGCGACCGACGTCGTCCTGTACCGCCCCCACCCCCCGACCGACTGACGCGCCGGCGCCGGCGTCGGGTCGTCGAAAGGTCGCAGATGGTCGCCCGGCGACATCGAAAGCGGCCATCTGCGACGTCTCGAGGCGTCTGCACGGGGCGCGCCGCCCGTGGGGCTTTCCACAGGGGGGGCGGATTCGGGGTGGGGCCGGTGGTGAGGGGTGGATCGTGGGCGGATGCCGAGCGTCCTTCCCCCGGAGCTGCCGGACCGCTTCCTGGTCGGGTGGGCGATCGACGCGGGTGTGACACGCCGTCGCTTGCGGCATCCATCACTCGCGGCGCCGTTCTACGGCATCCGCTCGCGCGAAGCGGCGGACGACGTCAGAGCACTCGCCCTCAGCTACCTGCCCAAGCTGCGGTCCGGCGAGCACTTCTCCCATGCGACGGCCCTCGTGCTCGCCGGCGGCTGGGCTCCTGATCGGCTCCGACTCGCCCTCGATGTGACCGCGATCCCACCGACCGTGCGGGCTCGCGGCGCGGGAGTGCGCGGGCACCGTTCGCAGACGGCGCACGTCCGATTCGTGGACGGGATGCCGGTGGTGGACCCGGCCGCTGCGTGGTGCCAGGCGGCATCCCTTCTCAGCGATCGAGAGCTCGTCGTGGCGGCGGACGCGCTCCTCCGTCGCCACAACCCTGTGCTCACCGTCGGGGCTCTGGAGGCTGAGGTCGCTGATCGGGACGGGTCACGCGACGTGCGTCGACTGCGACGTGCGCTTGAGCTCGCGGAGCCAGGCACGGATTCCGTCGCGGAGACGCTCCTTCGACTGGACGCGCGAGACGCAGGGCTCCCGCCGTTCCAGGTGAACGCCGAGATCAGGGATGCACGCGGGCGGTTCCTGGCCTACGGTGACCTGGTCCACGCGCCGACGAAAGTCCTGCTCGAATACGACGGGCAGCAGCACCGCCTCGATGACCGCCAGTACTCGCGCGATGTCGATCGCCTCGACGACCTCGCCACCGCAGGGTGGCGCGTGATCCGGGTGAACCGCTCGCACCGTGGTGCCGCGCGTCGCGGCATCCTGGAACGCGTTCGAACCACCCTGATCGAGCGAGGCTGGCGCGCCGAGACGTCGCAGATGGTCGCTGAGCGGCAGCGAAAGTGACCATCTTCGACGCCTCGCCGACGGCCGAGCGGATGCCGGGGGTCAGGCGGGGTCGATGCGGAGGGTGCCGGGGCCCTCGCCGACCGTCAGGTCGGTCACGAGGCGGAGCGAGCGGGCGAGGGCGTCGACGGCGGGGATGACGGTGCCGAAGCGCTCGCGGTCGGAGATGACGGCGGTGAGGGTGACGAGGTGGGTGCCGGTGTCCCACGTGTACGACGCGAAGGGCGTCTGGCGCGGGTTCGGCGGCAGGGGCATCTCGAGCTTCTCGGCCACGCCAAGCGGGGAGCCGGTGAAGCTGACCGTGTCGTCGTACTCGATCGGCATGCTCGCGCGCATGGTCCGCAGCTGGGGCGTGAGCTCCTGCACCTGCGCCATCGCGACGAGGAGTTCGGGGTCGTCCTTCCACACCCACGCGAGCAGGCGACCGTCGGCGCGGCGCATGAGGGCGGGGATCGCCTGGCTCATCGCCCACGCGGCGACCTTGCTGCCGGGCTGCTCGCGACCGAACGCGGCGTTCGCCTGGGCGAGCAGCATCCCGATCGCCTTCTTGCGGGCGCGGCGCCCTCGGAACCCGAACGAACCGGTGATCGGGACCCACTGAGCGGGGTCCACCTGGGCGGAGAGGCGGAGGCCGGTGAGAGGCGTCATCGCTCCAGCGTAGGTTGCTAGGATCCGCCTATGCTGCGCGCCCCCCACGTCCGCAGCGCCGTCGCAGTGATCGTCGCGATCGCGCTCAGCCTCGCCCTCCCCGTCTCGCCGGCCTCCGCCGCGGGCACCGTTCCCGCCAAGCCGGGGCTCGTCAACTATGTGGGCGCCTCGCTCACATCGCTGACCGTCGACTGGGCCGACATCCCCGGTGCGACGAGCTATTACGTCTACGCGAACACCAGCCACGACCTGGTCACCCGACCCGCGCAGCCGATCAACCAGAAGGTCACCTCCTCGAAGGCGACCGTCACCGGGCTGAAGCCGGGGGTCGCCTACTTCATCCAGGTGCGCGGCGTCTCGGCCACGGGCATGGGGCCCCGGTCATCGCCGGTGGCCCACGAGACGATCACGGCGCAGGCGACGTTGCCCGCGGGCTCGCCGAGCTACCTCGCGGTCAGCTGGAACGTGTGCTCGAACGTCTGCTCCGGTTTCTCGACGCGCAAGAACGTCATCAACAAGCGCATCACCGAACTCGCCCCCGACATCGTCGCCCTGCAGGAAGCGTCGAAGTACACGACGCCGCCCAGCGGCTACACCTTCGCGTACAACGGGCAGAACGACATCCTCATCCGCAACGGCCGGTTCACCCGCGTCGCCGCCAAGTCGGGCGGCGCCACCTCGGGCGCCGTGCTGTTCCCGTCGCAGTACGCCTCGGCGGGCAAGGGGATGTCGTGGGCCGCCGTCCGGCACAGTTCCGGCGCCTACCTCCTCGTCGTCGACACGCACCTCGTGGTCGGGACGTCGGCATCCGTCGTCCGTCAACGCCAGTACGAGGCCGGCAAGCTGGCGGATGCCGTGACCGCGACGCTCACGAAGCTCAACAAGACGCACCGGTCGCTGACCGACTGGACGAAGGCGCCCGTCATGATCGTGGGCGACCTCAACACGCACAAGTCGCGCGTGGGTGACGGCACCATGGCCGCACTCGAGAAGCGCGGGTGGCACGACGCGTACGACCAGGCGCGCACCCTCAGCCTGCAGCACTACAACACGGCGAACCCGACCATGTCGCTGACGCCCTTCACGAGCGTGACCTGGGGCGACCACATCGACAAGGTGCTCGTACGGCCCTCGCGGTCGGTCGTCTACTCGTGGAAGAACGCGGGGAAGACCGCGGGCGGCAAGTGGATCGGACCACTCGGGTCGGACCACCATCCGCTCGCCGTCCGCGTGGGCCTCCGCTGAGGCGCGCCGATCCTCCACCGGAGGACGCCCCGGTCCCGGGCTAGAATCGAGCCCCGGCGCCCCGCACATCCCTGCGCCCCATCGGCGAGAAAGCCCCTTGCCTCCGACGCACAGATTGGCCCGTACCCCGTGACCATGACGCCCCCGGACGATCCCGCCCCCGAGCGCGGACCCCTCACCATCGTGATCGCGGCCGACACGTTCGCGCCCGACGTCAACGGAGGGGCTCGCTTCACCGAGCGCCTCGCCGCGGGCCTCGCCGCACGCGGTCACGACGTCCACGTCGCGACGCCGAGCGTCGGGCACCGCAACCACGGCGTCTTCACCGAGGACATCGAGGGCCAGCCGCTCACGGTGCACCGCCTTCCCGGCTGGCGCTACCGGCCGCACGACTGGCTGCGGTTCGTCCTGCCGTGGATGGGCAAGCACTACTCGCGCCGGCTGCTCGACGAGGTCGACGCGGATGTCGTGCACAGCCAGTCGCACATCGTGATCGGTCGCGCCCTGACCCGTATCGCGAACCAGCGTGGCATCCCCGTCGTCGCGACGAACCACATCATGGCCGACAACATCCTGGACTTCACGCTGCTGCCGAAGTTCCTGTACGACATCTTCCTGAAGATCGCGTGGGCCGACGCGGAGCGCACGTTCAAGATGTCGCGCGCGGTGACGACCCCCACCCGCAAGGCGGCGGAGTTCCTCGAGAACACGATCGACATCTCCGGCGTCGTGCCGATCAGCTGCGGCATCCGCCAGAGCAACTACACGCCGAACCTCGAGCCGCGTGAGAACCGCCGCCGGGTGCTGTTCGTCGGCCGCCTGACGACGGAGAAGCACGTCGAGGTCACCCTCGAGGCGATCACGAAGCTGCCCGACCTCGACATCCAGTTCGAGATCGTCGGCGGCGGCGATCAGCGCAAGAGCCTCGGTCAGGTGACCGAGCGTCTCGGCCTGGCCGACCGTGTGACCTTCCTCGGGCGGGTGTCCGAAGAGGAGCTCCGCGCCGCCTACACCCGCGCCGACGTCTTCGTCATCGCCTCGGTCGCCGAGCTGCAGTCCATCGCGACGATGGAGGCCATGGCCTCGGGTCTTCCCGTCATCGCGGCCAACGCCGTGGCGCTGCCCCACCTCGTCCACGACGGCGAGAACGGCTATCTGTTCGAGCCGGGCAACGCCGACGAGCTGGCCGAGAAGATCCGCACCGTGCTGACGGCGGACCAGGCCGAGTACTCGCGGATGCAGCAGGCCTCGCTCCACGGCGTCGAGATCCACGACATCGAGCGGACCCTCGACACCTTCGAGAAGCTCTACCGCGGCGAACCGCTCGGTGGCTGAGATGCGTCTGTTCTTCGACGCACGTTACATCCGCACCGACTTCCACGACGGCATCAGCCGCTACTCCGCCGAGCTCGCGCAGGCAGTGGCGGATGCCGCATCCGCCTACCGCACCGAGGTCACCTATCTGATCCACGACGAGCGGCAGCGCGCCTTCCTGCCCGCCGATGCGATCACTCTGACGATCCACGCGCCCACGTCGGCGAAGGAACCGTTCTCGTCGCTGCTGCTGAACCGCCACAGGCCGGACGTGCTGTTCTCGCCGATGCAGACGATCGGGTCGGCCGGCCGGCGGTTCCGCCTCGTCCTGACGCTGCACGACACCATCTACTACCGGCACCGGACGCCGCCGCGGGCGCTGCCCTGGTACGTGCGTGTCGGCTGGCGGCTGTTCCACCTGTCGTACTGGCCGCAGCGGTGGACGCTGAACGCCGCCGACCTCGTCGCGACCGTCAGCGAGACGAGCGCGCGCCAGTTCGCGCGCGTGCGTCTGACGAAGCGCCCGGTCGTCGTGATCCCGAACGCGCCGCAGCGCCTCGCCGAACTGCTCCCCGACGGTGCCGCCGTGGGCTCCGGCCCCGTTCGGAACCTCGTCTACATGGGCTCGTTCATGCCGTACAAGAACGTCGAGACGCTCGTCACGGCCATGCGGGAGCTGCCGGATCACACCCTCCACCTGCTGTCGCGCATCACGCCCGAGCGTCGCGCCGAGCTGACGGCGCTGGCCGGCGGGGCGTCGGTCGTCTTCCACGACGGGGTCACGGATGCCGCTTACGCCGCGCTCCTGGCAGACGACGCCGCTCTCGTCACGACGAGTCTCGACGAAGGCTACGGGCTGCCGGTGGCCGAAGCGCTCGAACTCGGGGTGCCCGCGGTGGTGACCGACATGGAGATCTTCCGCGAGGTGGCCGGAGACGGCGCGCTCTACGTCGATCCGCTCGATCCGGAAGCCGTCGCCCGCGCCGTGCGGTCGCTCGATGAACCCGGGATGCGGGGGCGACTCGTCGAGGCGGGGACGCGTCACATCCGCTCGTTCGAATGGGCTCGGTCGGCGAAGATCCTGCTCGCCGCGGCGACCGATCTGACGCGGCGCTGAGCCGGGTCAGGGGCCGGGGTCAGATGCCGCCGGCGCCGCCCGCGTTGCTGCGGTTGTCGACGTAGACGGCCGTGGCCTTCGCCATGCGCGCTTCGGAGTCGGCACCGCGACGCGCAGCCGCGCCGTGACCCTCTTCATCGGTCACCGAGCGGTCGAGTCGCGCGCGTCGACGTGCGACGACAAGGCTCAGGGCGACGATCGCGACGACGACGGCTGCGAATCCGAGTTCCATGGTCACAACCTAGCCGTTACCGCAGCGGGTGGAGAAAAAGAGGTCAGAGGAACTGTCCGCCGACCGTGGAGGAGAGGAACCCCAGGACCGTCCCCACGAGGGTCGCGGCTGCGAGGCCGATCGCGATCCCGCCGAGGAGGCGGGCCCCGGCATCCCGGCGCACCGCGATGAACCCGAGGATGAGGGCGACGACGGCGAGGGCGCAGGTGAAGAGCGAGAACACGGCGTTGACGATGCCGTACAACTGCGGGTCGTAGACCGACCGATACAGCTGGATGGTGATGGCCGGCCAGAGTCCGCCGAGGAGTACGGGAGCCGCCGCCACGAGCAGCGCGGCGATGGCGAAGCCGCGGCCGCTTCCGGCACCGCCCGCCGGAGGAGGAGTGCCGTACGGGTAGGACGGCTGCCCCTGGGGTGGGTACTGGGGTGAGTACTGCGGCGGCTGCTGCGCGTCCGGCGGGACGGGGTCGGTCATGGCTGTCCTCTCGCGGGGCCCCGAGTCTAGGGGCGTGGTCCCGCGGGGCGGAAGGGGGTGCTCCGGGGGACATGCCGCCGTCGTGGCAGGAACGCTATGCTTGCTCGCATCCTGCCACCAATGGCCGCATCGACGCTGCTCGCAGGAATCCTGCCAGCCGAACACCATCCGGGGAGAACGCCATGATCCGCACCGTCGCCTGCGTCGTCCAGAGCGGGTTCGCGCCCTTCGAGTTCGGGCTCGCCTGCGAGGCGTTCGGGCTCGATCGCAGCGACGACGGCATCCCGAACTTCGACTTCCGGATCGTGACCCCTGATCCCGGCGCGATCCCCAGCAACCTCGCGTTCTCCATCAACGTCGATCACGATCTGACGTTCGCGGACGAGGCGGACGTCGTCGTCATCACGCCGATCCCCCGGGAGGCGTGGGGCAGCGTGGACGAGCGGGTGCTCGACGTGATCCGCAGGGCGGTCGCGCGAGGCGCGTGGGTGCTGACGGTGTGCAGCGGGGCGTTCGCGGTCGCGGCATCCGGTGTCCTGTCGGGGCAGCGCGCGACGACGCACTGGCGCTACGCCGAGACCATGGCGAGCATGTACCCCGACATCGAGGTCGACCCCAACGTGCTGTACGTGCAGTCGGGGCGGATCATCACGAGCGCCGGGACGGCGGCCGGGCTCGACGCGTGCCTGCATCTTCTGCGGCTCGAGCTCGGGGCCGAGGCGGCGAACACGATCGCGCGGCGCATGGTGGTGCCCCCGCAGCGCGACGGCGGCCAGGCGCAGTTCATCGCGTCGCCGTTGCCGGTGTCGACCTCGCTCTCGCTGACGCCGGTGACCGAGTGGATGCTGGAGAACCTGCGGCGCGACTTGTCGGTCGACCAGCTGGCGGCGAAGGCGCACATGTCGCCGCGGACGTTCGCGCGGCGGTTCAAGGCCGACTACGGGACGACGCCGGCGGCATGGTTGGGGCGGCAGCGGATCCTCCATGCGCAGCGCCTGCTCGAACAGACCGACCTCGGACTGGACGCGATCGCGTACGAGTGCGGCTTCGGTTCGGCGGCCGTGCTGAGGCAGAACTTCGCGCGGGTGCTCGGGACGACGCCGACGGCATACCGGTCCCGCTTCGCCTGCGCCGCTGTCATGGCGTCGTGATAAAGTTGAGCCTGACGGACTCAACCTTTTATCGAGCTTTCAGGAGCAGATGATGAACGCACAACCGGCATCCGGCCAGGGCGATCAGGGCAGCGCCCTGGAGCAGTTCGGCATCAACCTCACCGACCGTGCGCGGCAGGGCAAGCTCGACCCGGTCATCGGACGGGACGGCGAGATCCGCCGGGTCAGTCAGGTGCTCACGCGGCGCACGAAGAACAACCCGGTGCTCATCGGCGAGCCCGGCGTCGGCAAGACCGCCGTCGTCGAAGGGCTCGCCCAGCGCATCGTCGCGGGAGACGTCGCGGAGTCGTTGAAGGGCAAGGAACTCATCGCGCTCGACATTTCCGCGCTCGTCGCCGGGGCGATGTACCGCGGGCAGTTCGAGGAGCGGCTGAAGAGCGTCCTCAAGGAGATCACCGACTCCGAAGGGCGCGTGATCACCTTCATCGACGAGCTGCACACCCTGATGGGGGCCGGCGGCGGCGAGGGTTCGGTCGCGGCATCCAACATGCTCAAGCCCATGCTGGCGCGCGGGGAGCTGCGCCTGATCGGTGCGACGACCCTCGACGAGTACCGCGAGTTCATCGAGAAGGATGCCGCGTTGGAGCGGCGCTTCCAGCAGGTGTACGTCGGCGAGCCGAGCGTCGAGGACACGATCGCGATCCTCCGCGGGCTCAAGGAGCGGTACGAGGCGCACCACAAGGTCGCGATCTCGGACGGCGCCCTGGTGGCGGCGGCGGCGCTGTCGAACCGGTACATCCCGGCGCGGCAGCTGCCCGACAAGGCGATCGACCTGATCGACGAGGCCGCCTCGCGCCTGCGCATGGAGATCGACTCCGCGCCGCTCGAGATCGACGAGCTGCGTCGTCACGCGGATCGGCTCAAGCTCGAGGAGCTGGCGCTCAAGAAGGAGAAGGATGACGCGTCGAAGGAGCGTCTCGCGGCGCTGCGCGACCAGCTCGTGAAGGTGCAGCAGCAGCTCGACGACCTGCAGGCGCGGTGGGAGCGGGAGCGCGCGTCGCTGAACGCGGTCGGTGATTACAAGACGCGCCTCGATGCCCTGCGCGTCGAGGCGGAGCGCGCGCAGCGCGAGGGCGATCTCGAACGTGCGTCGCGGCTGCTGTATGCGGAGATCCCGGCGCTCGAACGCAAGCTGGCCGAGGCGGAGATCGCGGAGGGCGCTGTCGGCGATGGGGCCGAGCGGATGGTGGGCGATCGGGTGACCGAGGAGGACATCGCCGAGGTCATCGCGGTGTGGACCGGCATCCCGGTCGGAAAGCTGCTGCAGAGCGAGAGCGCTCGACTGGTGCACCTCGAGTCGGAGCTCGGCAAGCGCCTGATCGGGCAGAAGCCGGCCGTGAAGACGGTGGCGGATGCCGTGCGTCGTTCGCGTGCGGGGATCAGCGACCCGAACCGGCCGACCGGGTCATTCCTGTTCCTGGGGCCGACGGGTGTCGGCAAGACCGAGCTTGCGAAGGCGCTCGCGGAGTTCCTGTTCGACGACGAGCGCGCGATGGTCCGCATCGACATGAGCGAGTACGGCGAGAAGCACGCCGTCGCGCGGCTCGTCGGTGCCCCTCCGGGGTACGTCGGGTACGAGCAGGGCGGTCAGCTGACCGAGGCGGTGCGGCGCCGTCCGTATTCGGTGGTGCTGCTCGACGAGGTCGAGAAGGCGCACCCTGAGGTGTTCGACGTGCTGTTGCAGGTGCTCGACGACGGACGGTTGACCGACGGCCAGGGGCGGACGGTGGACTTCACGAACACGATCCTGATCCTGACGAGCAACATCGGATCACCGGTGCTGATCGATCCGACGCTGACGGACGACACGAAGCGCGAGCAGGTCATGGCGATGGTGCGGCAGGCGTTCCGGCCGGAGTTCCTGAACCGCCTCGACGACGTCGTGATGTTCACACCGCTGACCGAGTCGGATCTGGCTCAGATCGTCGAGCTGGCGGTCGATGCGCTGCAGCGGAGGCTGCACGCTCGCCGGTTGACGCTCGCGGTGACGCCGGACGCGCGGGCGTGGCTCGCCGAGCGCGGCTACGATCCGCTGTTCGGGGCGCGACCGCTGCGGCGGCTGATCCAGTCCGAGATCCAGGACAGGTTGGCGATGGCGCTGCTGTCGGGCGGCGTGCACGACGCTGATGTGGTCCGGATGGATGTCGCGGTCGACGGCTCGCAGCTGGTGCTGACGAGCAGCGGGCCGACGCCGCCGGAGGAGTCGGGCGACGACACCATCGAGGCGGAGCTGCTCGACTGATGACGCCGGTCGCGCTGGGGCATGGCGTGGTCCTGCGCGAGGTCGTCGGATCGGATGCGGCTGCCCTCGCCGAGGCGTACCGCCGCAATCGAGAGCGGCTGGCGCCATGGGAGCCGGAGCGAGCCGAGCGCTTCTTCACGGATGCCGGTCAGGAGTCGGCGATCGAGGTGATGCTGCGCGAACGTGAGGCGGGGACCGGCGTTCCGTTCGTGCTCGAGGCGGGAGAGTGGATCGTGGGGCGGGTGAACCTCTCGGGCATCGTGCGCGGACCGTTCCAGAGCGCGAACCTCGGGTACTGGATCGACGGCGAGCTGGGTGGACGAGGTGTGATGACCGCCGCGGTGGATGCCGTGGCTCGAGTCGCCGCTGAAGATCTCGGCCTGCACCGCATCCAGGCGGCGACGCTGCTGCACAACGCGCCGTCGCAGTCGGTGCTGCGCCGGTGCGGCTTCGCGGAGATCGGCGTCGCGCCGAGGTACCTGCGGATCGCGGGGCGGTGGCAGGACCATCTGCTGTTCCAGCGGATCCTGGAGGGCTGAGCCGGTCGCATGTCGGTTCGCGGCGGTGTCGGTTCTGAGCGGTGTCGGTTCGTGGACGTGCCGGTTCGCGGGCGAGAGGCCCGTGCGCGAGCTGGGGTAGGCGCCCGCGGTCCACGCAGTGCGGGGCCGGGGAGCGGCGGTTCAGAACGGAGCGGGGTCGCCGGGCGTTGTTTCGGCAGGGGTGAAGGCGACGGCCGGGGTGGGTGCGTCTTCTCTGTAGGTCCTGCCGAGGGGTGAGGTCCATTCGAGGACTCCACCCGACAGTTGTCGGACTCTCCAGGCGGTGAACTGCTTCATCGAATGGTGTCGTTGGCATAGGTGGGCGAGGTTGGAGAGTTCTGTCCCACCGCCGAGGGCGTGGTCGTGGGTGTGGTCGACTTCGCAGCGGATGGCGGCGACGCGGCATCCGGGGAACCGGCAGTGCTGGTCGCGGGCTTGCAGGAACCGTCGCATCCCGGATGGGACACGGTACGAGTCGGTGGCGACGGTGACTCCGGTGGTGGGGTCGTGAAACAGGCGCTCCCACACGTGCGTCGCGCCGGCGAGTGTGCGAGCGGTGGCCGGGTCGATGGGCGAGCGGCCGGTCAGGTCGCACGGCCCGTCGTCGACACCGGTCAGGGTCGCCGCGGGGATGAGTACTTGCACGCGTGCGCGGATCGCGCCGAGCGGTCCCGCCGTCGTGTCGCGCGTGTCGTCGAGCGCCGGGGTGCCGGCGAGGAGGAGATCGGCGAACACGTCGGCGCGGACCTGATCGATCGAGCGCGCATCGGTCGCGACGATTTCTGAACCTGTCGCGCGTTCGCCCCGGGTGTCGATGATCGCTCGTGCCTGCTGTGTCAGCCGGTCGTGGATGCCCTCCGCGATCACCGTCGGCAGTGTCGCGATCACGTCCGACATCCCATCCCGTCCTGGCGTTAGTCGCACGCACCGGCCCGCCGCAGCTTCCTCGTGTCGTTCCGCGAAGGTCCGGGGGTGCATCCGGTGGGCGAGGATCTCGAGCTCGCCTCGAACCCGGTTCGGTGTGTCGCCTTCGCACCGTTCGATCGCGACCTTCTCGAACTCCGCCCACATCTCGGCGGGCAGGTTCAGCCCGGTCTCGACGATCGCCCTCACGTGCGCCTGTACGATCCGCCCGGACTCCCACGCGGCCACCGCCGCCGGGAACCCTTCGATCGTCACCCGGGCTTCCCTGATCCGGCGTTGCACCGTCCGGTCGGTGATGCGCATCGCCCCAGCGACCTCGGCCGAAATGGACCGCAGCACCATGTCGTGCAGGGTGACTTTCGCGTTCGGGGGCGCGCCCTGCTCCTCCGCCAACCGGCCCGCGGCAGCGAGCACACGCAACTCCCGGATCTGCACCCGAGCGACCTCAAGGGCAACGTCCTCGACGTCCGCAACGATCCCCGAGATGGCGGCGAGATACGACTCGCCACCGGGGGTTTCCGCCGCATCCGTCATACCTGAACCCTGCCACCAACCTCCGACATCCAGACCCCGAAAACCGCTTAAAACACACGCTCCGCACACGGCCGAAGGTGAGAAACGTCTCATCTGCGAAGGACCCACCCTCGGTACCTGAGTAGGCCCCAGCCAAGCCCTGTCCGGAGCGTGAAAGGATCGAGCATGCGAACCGCACGGGCCCTCTGGGGTTCCACTCACCCGGGCCCCTCGCTCGTCGTCACCGTGTTGTCCCTCGCCCTCGGCATCGCCGCCGGTCTGGAACCCTGGCGGCTCATCGTCCTCGTCGTCGCGGTGTTCGCCGGTCAGGTCTCGGTCGGTCTCTCCAACGACGCGATCGATCTGTTCCGCGACGCGACCGTCGGCCGCTCCGACAAGCCCCTCGTCCGAGGCGACACCCGCGTCCGCACCGCGTGGATCGCGGCGGGGATCGCACTCGGGGTGGCCGTCCTGCTCTCGGCGGTGCTCGGCTGGGGCATGCTGTTCGCCCACGTCATCGCCCTCGTCTCGGCCTGGAGCTACAACGCCGGACTCAAGGCGACGCCCGCATCACTGCTGCCGTTCCTCGTCAGCTTCGGGATCTTCCCCTCGCTGGCGACGCTCTCGGCGCCCGCCCCGCAGCCGGCTGCACTGTGGGCCGCCTTCGCGGGGGCCATGCTCGGCGCCGCCGTGCACCTCACCAACGTCCTGCCCGACCTCGACGACGATCGGCGCACCGGCGTCCGCGGTCTGCCGCACCGGATCGGGCCCGCGGCATCCGTCATGCTGGCGGTCGTCGGCATCGTGGTCGCCGCGATCGCCGTCCTCATCGGCAGTCTCGTCGAGGGCGCCTCACCGCTCGCGATGATCGCGTTCGCTCTGCTCGTCACGGGAATCGCAGCAGCGGTGATGATCCGGATGCGGCGTCGCGGCCCCGACCGCACCGGTTTCCGTCTCGTGATGCTCGCCGCGCTCGTCCTCGCCCTCCAGCTCGTGGTGGCGTCGGGCGCCGCATGATCCGCGCACTGGCGGAGTAGTTCCGACACTCACCGCGCGGCGGCGTCGAGCCCCATCGCGTAGGCGTGCGGCACGAGCGACCCCGTTGCGGCGAGGAGCGAACCGAGAACCCGCGACCGGACAGCGTCGGCGCTGCGTGACACCGGTCGACCGAGCCCCATGTTCACGGCCGCCATCCGGCCGGCGACGCGGGACGAGCGCAGGCGGTCGCGTTCCCACTGGGCGAGATCCGCCTCGGGCGCCGACCCGAGCCGCATCCATGCCGCGAGAAGGGGCGCGAGGGTCGCGGCATCCAGCAGACCCAGATTGAGGCCCTGCCCCCCGATCGGGCTGATCTCGTGCGCCGCATCCCCGATGACGAACAACCGGTCGCGACGCATCGACGGAGCGAGCACGCGCCGCACGCCGAACGCGGTCGCCTCGCTCACGACGTCCGCGGCCTCGGCTTCGCCGCGCGTACGCATCGCGTCCTTCAGCCGGCGAGCCAGCGCATGCGGCTCGAGCGATCCGCCGGCATCCCACGCGACGAACCGGCGCCGCCCGTCCGGCAGCGGGAACGACTCCAGCACGCCTCCCGGGGCCAGGTGCACGAGGGCGGTCTCGGCGTCCTCACGCGGTGGGAGGGCGGCATCCGTCATCAGATACCGATCCGGGTATGCAGTCCGCCGCAGCGCATCGGGGCGGTACACGAGGTCGCGCACACTGACACCCCCGGCGACCACGACGATCGGCGCGACCCGCTCGCCGCGATCGGTCTCGACCCGCACGCGAGCGCCGTCGGGCGCCACGCGCGTCACCGTCACGCCGCGTTCGGGATGCGGGCCGTCGCCGCGCAGGGCCGCCTCGGTCTCGACCTGCGGCAGTGTCGCGACGTACGGGTGCCGCGCGTCGAGCCGCCCGAAGTCGACCACGCCGATCGCGCGCCCGCCGCTGCGCGCCTCGCCGCGGCGCACGCGGACAGCCCGGGTCAGGATGCGGTCGGTCGCCCCGCCGGCTTCGAGTGCAGCGAGCGTCGGGGCGTGCAGACCGATGGCCCGCGATCCGCCGCCGGCGGTGGGGCGGCGTTCCAGCACGGCGGCGTCGACGCCGAACCGCGCCAGCTCGGCCGCGAGCAGCGTGCCGACCGGGCCGGCGCCGATGACGAGGACCTCAGCCATCGCCGTCCGCCACCGCGAGCAACCGGAACGGCGCCGGCGAGGCCACTCGCCACGGCTCGCCCAAGGTCGATTGGAGCTCGCCTGCGCGGTAGCTGCGGCGGATCGACCGCAGTCCGTCGGTACGGAGGAACGTCCCGCGCTCGAGTGCCGTGATCCCCATGCCGTAGAGCGCATACGCCAGCGCGCCGCGCTCGATGTCGGCGTGCATCACGGTCCCGGCGGCGAGCGCCCGGGTGTCGACGGCGAACTCGGTCAGCTCATCCGCCTCGAGATGATGCAGGACGTGGTTCGACAGGACCAGGTCGAACGTCTCACCTGCCGCACGGAGGCTCGCGGCATCCGTGGCGGCGAAGCTCACCCGATCGCTCGCGCGCGTCCGCGCCACCTCGAGCGCCCGCGGGTCCGGATCGATCCCGAGCCAATACACGTCGAGCCCGTCGCGCTCCGCCCACTGCGCGAGTCGCGCGATCACGTCTCCGCCGCCGCTGCCGACGTCGAGCACGCGGGCGGGTCGCCCGAGGCGCTGCAGCCGGGGGCGGATGCCGAGCCGCCAGACCCGGCCCCACCCGCCGATCGCTCGGTTCACGAGGTCGAAGCGTTCGAGGGTCGCCGCGAGCGCGACCGGATCGCAATCCGGGTCGTCCATCAGTTCGCGGAGGGCCGCGTCGCGTTCGGCGAGGTTCATGCCGCCGCCCGCCGGAATGTCAGCCGAGCCGCCTCGAGGGTGAGCCCGGGGCCGAACGCGAGCGTCGCCACCCGGTCGCCGTCGTCGAGGTCGCCGGCGAGCAGCGCGCCGAGGATGAACAGGATCGTCGCGCTCGACATGTTGCCGTAGTCGCGGAGCACGTCGCGCGACACCGTGAGCGCGTCGGCGGGCAGGGCGAGACCCGTCTCGACGCGATCCAGCACGCTGCGCCCGCCGGGGTGGACCGCCCAGGTGTCGACGCCGTCGTCGCCGAGGAACGACTCGACCGCGCCGCGGATCTCGCGACCGATGATGCGCGGCACCTCCGCCGAGAGGATCATCTCGAATCCGGTGTCGCCGATCGTCCAGGCCATGTCCTTCTCGCCCTCGTCGGTGAGCACCGTCGCGAACCGATCGAGCTCGAACGAGACCCCGGTCGCGCGCGACGCGTCCGCACTGACGATCGCCGCGGCGGCACCGTCGGCGAAGACGGATGCCGAGACGATCTCGTCGTGGTCCGCCGGGGTCCGCACGTGCAGTGAGCAGAGCTCCGCGCAGACGACGAGCACCACGGCGTCGGGGTGGGCGGCGCAGATCTGCGATGCCGTTCGGAGCGCGGGCACGGCGGCCGCGCACCCCATGAACCCGAGATGTGAGCGCGCGACGGTCGTCGGAAGCCCCAGGTCGCGGACGAGGCGGTAGTCCGGCCCCGGCGCGAACATCCCCGTGCACGACACGGTCACCACGTGGGTGACCTCGGCCGCATCGACGGATGCCGCAGCCAGAGCCTTACGCGCCGCCTCGGCGAACAGCGGCGGGGCCAGTCGGATGTACGCGTCGTTGCGCGCCCCGGTCGAGGGCGACAGCAGGTCGCCCGTCGCGGTGACCGTCGGCATCCGCTCGTCGCCTTCGGGCGCGGCCGTCGCAGCGGCGGCTGCGGCGAGATCGTCGAGCACCGTGTGGCGGGTCTCGATCGCCGAGGCGTCGAACGCGGCGCCGATGAGGCGCTTGGTGAGGCGATCGGCGCCGGGTTGCCCGGCGAACAGATCGCGCACCTGGTCCTGTCGCAGGCGGGCGCGGGGCACGGCGGTGCCGATCGACAGGATCCGGGTGGTCATTGCCTCACCGTAACCGTCGGAGGCGTGCGTGGCGCCGCGGGTTGACCGTGGCGGACCTATGTGGGCTGTCGCAGAGGCAGGCGGAGGGTGAACGTCGCCCCGCGGCCCGGGGCGCTGTCGACCCGGATGCTCCCGGAATGCGCGACCGCGATGGTCCGGAGGTTCGTCAGGCCCAGGCCGAATCCCTGCACCTGACGGGCTCGGGCCTCGGCCGTGCGGTAGAAGCGGTCGAACACGCGCCGCTGCTCGGCGTGGGTGAGACCCGCGCCCGGGTTCGTGACGGCGATCTCGACGACTGCGCCGTCGGTGCGGCAGGCGACCGTCACCACGCCGTCCGGCTGGCCGAACTTGACCGCGTTCGTCACCAGTTCGGTGACCGCGACGAGCAGCTGCCGAGCGTCCGCCTCGACGACGACGGTGCCCGGACCGACGATGTCGATGCGCATTCCGCGGGCGGATGCGGCGACCCGCGCCTCGCCGACGGCCTGCCGCACGACCTCCGCGACGTCGACGGGGGCGATCGTGAGCTCCTTGACCGTCTCGGTCGCGTGCAGCAGGTCGCCGACGCGGTGGAAGAGGTCGTCGGTCTTGCGGGAGACGATCTCGATGTAGCGCTGCAGCTTCTCATCAGACGGGTCGGCGGCGTCGGCGAGCAGGTCGAGGAAGCCGGTGATGCTCGTGATCGGCGTCCGCAGCTCGTGCGAGACGGTGCGCAGGAACTGTTCACGCACCTCGACCGCGTCCGCCAGCTCGGTGACGTCGTACGCGACGACGACGGTCCCCAGGAGGCGTCCGTCCTCCCTGTGCACCTGGCCCGAGGATGCAAGGATCGCAACCTGCGAGTCGGCCGGGCCCAGCCACTCGACGTGGTTGTCGATGACCTCTCCGCGCAGCGCCCGCGGGATGATCTGCTGGTCGTACGGGATCTGGCTCACCCGATCGGCGGCGAGCACGTCGTCGCCGGCGTAGGGCGGTTCGTCGAGACGGAACCCGACCATCTCGACCATGCGGTGGGCGAGCGAATTGGCGATGTCGAGGCGTCCCTCGTTGTCGTAGAAGGCCACTCCCGCGTTGACCGTGTTTAGGATGCCGAGCGCGATCGCCTCGGCATCCTTCGCCTCGCGGAGCGCCTCGTCCTGCGCCCGCGACGCCTCCGCGAGGCGGACGCTGTTGCGGTGGAGCTGGCGGGCGGCGAGGAACACGACGACGGCGATGCCGACGATGAGGATCGGGAAGGCGAAGACGTTCGCCCAGTCAGCGGCCGTCGTCGGCCAGACCCCCGTGTACACGTAACGGAAGGCGATGACGAAGACGGCGCCCATGACCGCCACCGCGATGCCGTACCACGGGAAGCCGTAGGCGAGCCAGAGGATCGGGAAGAGCGCGAGGATCGTCACCGCGGGGACGAAGGGCATCAGTTCGGCCCGGAACAGGGCGACGGTGAGGAGGTCGGCCACCGCGATCAGGATCATCCACGCGCGCGGCAACCTCTCCCACGGGACGACCGCCGCGGCGAGCGTCGCCACGGCCGCGACGGCGAGCCCCGTGAGCAGCGCGACCGTCCGCAGGCTGTCGGGGTGCGAGATCGCTCCCACCAGGGCGATGAAGACGACACCGATCGCGAAGGGCAGTTGCGCACGCAGGAAGACACGCATCCGACCGGATCGGCTGGCTTCCATCTCGAACAGCGGCACCGTCGCCTCGTCCTTCCTTCGACCGAACGTCAGGTACCCGAACGGTATCCCACTCCGGCCGATCCGCGATCACCGATCAGCGACCCACACTTCGACGCCCGATTCGCCCAGGGTGAAGTTGATCGCCGTCCCGGGCGCGTACGCCTGCCGGGCGGCGGGCGGGCTCAGCGAACTGACGACGGCCGTCACCGAGACGGGGAACGGGCCAGCCCCGCACGTCGAGAGGGTCTCGCCGATGGTCGGGTCGGCGGCCTCCTCGGGGCTCACGATGCTGAGGCACCGCACGGGATTCGGGTCGGCGGGGGTCCCGACGGTGTTGGTGAACACCGAGAAACCCCGGAAGTCCGCGTACCGGCGACTGTCGGAGTCGTTCTGCGGGCGCAACGGCACGAGCTCGGACAGTCGGGTCACCTCGGTCGCATTCGGATACCGCGGCACGTCGCGCGGGATCGACAGGGTGACGGCCGCGGTCGCCGCGACGAGTCCGACGGCTCCCACGGCCACGGCGGCGGGTCTCACCCAGCGCGGCCAGCGCCGTGGGGTCAGATACGGGCGCTCGGCATTGCCGCCGGTGAGCGCGCCGGGCGGGTCCGTCTCGGCCGGACCGGGGGCGTCCGGGGCGCTCTCGTCCTCGTCGTCTGCGCCGGGCGCGACGCTCGGCGCCCGCACCGCGCGCGTTTCGAGCTCGCGCAGGCGCTGCAGCGCTGCGGCATCCCCTGCGATGTCAGCGGTGCGCCCGTAGGCGCGTTCGCGCAGGCGGGCCAGCTCGGCGGCGTCGTCGTCCATCGGGACTACTAAACCAACAACGCGACCCCATCGGGGCGGAATGATCGAGAAGCGGCGCGCGCCGCGACCGGTCAGTCGTCGACGAGCACCGATTCGGCGACGGGGCGACGTTCGCGGGGGGCTTCCTCACGGGCGCGCAGGTCGTCGCCGGCCGCGTCGATGTCGCCGAGCGGGCCGACGGCCATCACGGTGATCGCGCGCTGGTCGTCAGCCAGGCCGAAGGCCTCGGCGACGCGGTCGGCGTGGAACCCGCCCATCTGATGCGTGCTCAGCCCGTTCGCGTGCGCCTGGATCGTGAAGTGCGCCGCAGCCTGGCCGACGTCGTACGCCGCCCAGCGCAACTCCTTGCCGTCCTGCTGGGTCGTCGCGACGAACACGACGAGAGCCGCCGCATCCGCCGCCCATGCCCGGTTGAACCCCATCAGGGTGTCCACCACGCTCGCGTGGGATGCCGTTCCCCGTCGCGCGACGATGAAGCGCCACGGCTGCGTGTTCGACGCGGACGGCGACCACCGTGCGGCCTCGAGAGCGGACGCCAGCGCCTGCTCGTCGATCGGCGCGGACGCGTCGAAGATCCGCGTGCTCCAGCGCTCGGTCAGAACGTCGAGGATGGGGGCGTCGGTGGATGCGGTGCGATTCGGCATCCGTCTATTCCATCACCACCGACGATGCCTCGGCCTCGCCGAGCCCTTAGGACGTGGCCCAGTCGGACGGCCCGGAGGTGCCGGCGGAGTATTCGTCGAGAGGGACGCGCCCGTCCCGCCAGGCGTCGATGACGGGCTGGACGATGTGCCAGCAGTCGACGGCGGCGTCGCCGCGCACTGACAGCATGGCATCGCCGTCGAGGATGCCCGACAGCACTTCGGCATACGCCTTCAGCGCCCCTGCGCCGAGTTCCGCCTCGAGCGTCACCTTCTCGAGTTCGAGCGGGTCGGCCTCGCCGTTGACGTTCAGGTCGAGCGCGATGGAGTCGGGCCCGAGCGAGAAGCGCAGCACGGTCGGGCCGGGGTCGCCGGTGAACCCGCGAGGGAGGTGCCGAACGGGGTGGAAGCGCACCTCGACCTTCGCCTCGGCGTTCCCGAGGGCCTTGCCCGAGCGGAGCGTGATCGGAACGCCCTGCCACCGGGCGTTGCGCACCTCGACCGTCATCTCGGCGAGCGTCTCGGTCTCGCGGCTCGGATCGACCCCCGGCTCGTCGACGTACGACGGGAAGTCCCGCCCCTCCACGGTGCCGGCCGTGTACCGCGCCCGGCGCGACGCCGCGACCGGGTCGTCGCCCCACACCGCCGTCGCGCGAAGAGCGGCGCCCGTCGCGTCGCGAAGGTCGCGCTGATCGAGGGATGCCGGGGGCTCCATCGTCGCGAACGCCATGACCTGCAGCAGGTGACTCTGGATCATGTCGGTGAGCGCGCCGGCCTTGTCGTAGTAGCCCGCCCGGCCTTCGAGTCCCAGCGGTTCGTCGAACTGCACGAGCATCGAGGCGATGTGGTCGGCCGACCAGGCCGGTTCGATGAGCCGGTTCGCGAAGCGCGCCCCGAGCAGGTTCAGGACGGTGGAGCGGCCGAGGAAGTGGTCGACGCGGAACACCTGCGACTCGGGAACCAGCTCGGCGAGCGTCGCGTTGAGGTGCTCCGCAGATGCGGCATCCGACCCGAACGGCTTCTCGAGTGCGAGGATCGTGCCCTCGGGGATCGTGACCGAGCGGAGCGCATCGCACGCCTTCGCGGCGACGGCGGGCGGCACGGCGAAGTAGAGCGCGGGCCGGCCCTCGGCGGCATCCAACAGCTTCTGCAGTTGATCAGCGTCGGTGATGTCGGCCCGCGTGTAAGTCGTGTCCGACAAGGGCTCGAAGGCGGACTCCGAGTCGGTCGTGGCGAACGCCTTTTGCACGGTCTCGCGCCACGCGTCATCGCTCCACTCCTCGACACCCGCCCCCGCCAGCCGCACGCGGCGTTCGGGCTCGCGTGCGAGCAGCTGCCCGAGCGCGGGGAGCAGCAGCCGCGAGGTGAGATCCCCCGAGGCGCCGAGGATGAGCAGGGTCGTGTCGGCCGTCATGGGCGTCACCCTAGCCCGCTCCCGATGACGACACCCGTCGCGCCTCGTCTCTTGCCCCGCCGCCCGCCGCGAACGACAATGACGTCGATGCCTGCTCCGATCGAGTCCTATGCCCTGCTCAGCAACTGCCGGACGGGAGCCCTCGTGTCGGATGCCGGGAGCCTCGACTGGCTGTGCCTTCCCCGCTACGACGACGCGTCGATCTTCGGAGCACTCCTCGGCGACGACGAACACGGTCGGTGGAGTCTCCGCCCCGCGGACTCCGCCGCCACGTCTACCCGCCGCTACGACGGCGACACCTTCGTGCTCGTCACGCGCTGGCAGACGCCGACGGGCAGCGCCGAGGTCATCGAGTTCATGCCGATGCACGACGACACGGATGCCGTCGTCCGACGCGTCGTCGGCATCGAAGGCACCGTCGCCTTCACGAGCGAGCTGCGCCTGCGTTTCGATTACGCTCGGGCGCTCCCCTGGGTGCGGCAGATCGGGCACGCGGACGCGCCGGTGTTGCTCGCGATCGCGGGTCCCGACGCCGTCGCCGTGCGCGGCCCCCGGCTGCACCCGGACGGCACGATGCACCGCGCCGTGTTCACGGTGGCGGCGGGCGACACCGTCGACTCTGTTCTCACCTGGGACCGGTCGTACCACCGGCATCCCGTCGGGATCGACGTCGACGCCGCGATCGCGCACACCCGCAGGTGGTGGAGCGACTTCGCGGCGGGCGTCGAGGACGGCGGACCCTGGGGAGCCCACGTGGTGCGCTCGATGCTCGTACTCCGTGCCCTGACCCACACCGAAACCGGCGGGATCGTCGCCGCCGCGACGACCTCGCTCCCCGAGGACCCCGGTGGCTCGCGCAACTGGGACTACCGGTTCGTCTGGTTGCGGGATGCCGCCCTCACCCTCGAGGCCTACCTCGCCCACGGCTACACCCGGGCACCGGAGCGCTGGCGCGATTGGCTGCTGCGCGCGATCGCCGGCGACCCCGCCGACGTGCAGATCATGTACGGCCTCGGCGGTGAACGGGACCTCCCCGAACGCGAGCTGACGAGCCTGCCGGGCTACGAGGGATCCGCGCCCGTCCGCGTCGGCAACGGCGCCGTCGACCAGTACCAGGGCGACGTGATCGGCGAGGTCCTCGTCGCCCTCGAGGCCGCCCGCCTCGCCGGGGTGACCGAGACTCCGTCGTCGTGGTCGTTGCAGCGCGCGCTGCTGGCGCAGGTCGTCGCGTGGGTCGACCGCGCCGACCACGGCATCTGGGAGATGCGGGGCGACCTGCACCACTTCACGCATTCCCGCGCGATGGTGTGGGCCGCGCTCGACCGCGGCGTCCGCGCGGTGCGCGAGCACGGTCTGCCCGGCGACGCCGACACGTGGGAGCGGCTCCGCGATCAGGTGCGCGCCGAGATCGATGCGACCGGGGTGGATGCCGCGGGTGGCCACTTCACGCAACACGACGGCACCGACGAGGTCGACGCCTCGCTGCTTCTCCTGCCCGTCGTCGGGTTCTGCGCCGCCGACGACCCGCGGATGCTCGCCACCGTCGCCCGCATCGAGCGCGACCTCCTGCGCGACGGTTTCGTCATGAGGTATCGCACCGCGGCGGGGACCGACGGGTTGCCCGGCGACGAGCACCCCTTCCTCGCGTGCTCTTTCTGGCTCGTCGAGCAGTACGCGGCGACCGGACGCATCGAGGATGCGACGCGCCTCATGGACCGGCTCTGCGCCGTCGCGAACGATGTGGGTCTGCTCTCGGAGGAGTACGACCCCGGGGTGGGACGCCACATCGGCAACACCCCGCAGGCCCTCAGCCACCTCGCGCTCGTCGGGGCCGCGGACGCGCTCGCCGGGCACACCGGCCGCGCCGCGCATCGGACCTGACCGGGGTCGACACCGTGGCATCCGATCGTCCGTCAAGGCCGTGCGCGGCGCCGCGGCGCTGACTATCGTCGAGGGCACCGCGTCGGAACCCGGAGGAGGACGCGATGACGGACACATCCGAGCCCCTGCCCGGCGACGTGCTGGCAGAGCGCTACCGCCTTGTCGCGCAGATCGGACAGGGCGGCATGGCGCGCGTCTTCCGCGCCGACGACACGGCACTGGGGCGCCGCGTCGCCGTCAAGGTGCTCCGCCCCGGTGTCGAGGGGGCGGTCAGCGCGCCGGATCGGGCGCGCAGCGAGGTCACCTTGCTCGCCTCGCTCAACCACCCCTCGCTCGTGACACTGTTCGATGCGCACCTCACCGGTTCGCCCGACTACCTCGTGATGGAGTTCGTCGACGGCCCCACGTTGAGTGCGCGCATCGCGGAAGGCCCTCTGCCCACCGCCGACGTCGCCGCCCTCGCCGCAGAGCTCGGCGAAGCCCTGCACGTGGTCCACTCCTCGGGTGTCGTGCATCGGGACGTGAAGCCGTCGAACGTGCTCCTCGCCTCACCGCACCTTCCCGGCGGGCGGCCCCGCGCCAAGCTCGCCGACTTCGGCATCGCGCTCCTCCTCGACAGTGCGCGGGTGACGACGCCGGGCACGATCATCGGCACCGCCGCCTATCTCGCCCCCGAGCAGGTCGAGGGCCGCGACCCTTCGCCCGCGTCCGACGTGTACGCCCTCGGTCTCGTCCTGCTCGAGGCGCTCACGGGTGAGCGTGCCTATCCGAACACCGACGGGGTGGGCGCCGCCCTCGCGCGCCTGACGACGCCGCCGACCGTTCCCGACACTCTCAGCGAGGGGTGGCGTTCGCTCCTCTCACGCATGACGGCGACCTCGCCCGAGGAGCGGCCCACGGCCCTCGAGGTCGTCCACGCCGCGGAGCGGCTGCGGACCGAGCCGATCGACGGCGCGCCGCCGCTGCCTCCGGTGCGTGCGGCGGTGGCCGCCGGCATCCCCGCCGCCGGCGCTGCCGATTCCCGTCGGTTCGATGAGGAGACCACGGGAGATGCCCCGACCCGCCGCTACCCCCGCCCTTCAGTGACGGCGGCGACCGTCGCGCTCGCCGGCGCCTCGGCGGCATCCGGAGCCTCGGCCGATCGGCCCGAGAAGCGACGGTCGCGTCGCCCGCTCGTGATCGGACTCGCCGCCGCCGCGGTCGCACTGATCACGGCGGGGAGCATCTGGGCGGGATCGCTCGCCGGTTCGCCGCAGCCCGCCTCGACGGACCCCGCGCAGACGGAGCCACAGGAGTCGGCCCCCGCCGAGGTCGTCTCGACGGATCCCACACCGACCCCGACTCCGACCGTCACGACGACGAACGTCGATCCCGCTCCAGCTCCCGACGACGACGCGGCCGACGAAGCGGCGAAGGACGCCGAGAAGGCGGCCAAGGACGAGCAGAAGCGGGTGGAGCGCGAGGCGAACAAGGACCGCAAGGGGCCGAAGGACAAGCCGTGAACGAAGGAACCGCCCCGCCGCGGCTGCGGACGGGACGGTTCCGATCGAGGGGGACTCAGCGCGAGAGCGCGTCGCGGAGCTTGACGCGGGCACCCATCCGAAGGAGCGAGTTCTCGTAGATCTTCGCGCCGACGAGGATCGCTCCCACGCAGGCGGCGAGCATGACGGCCAGCGCGAGCAGCGGCTCCCACCACTGCGCCTCGCCGACGAAGATCCGCACCGGCATCCCGACCGGAGCCGAGAACGGGACGTACGACATGATCGTCAGCACGACAGGGTTGTCGTTGAAGAAGATCACGAGGAAGTACGGCGCCATCACGATGTAGGTGAGCGGTGTGATCGTCGGTCCGATGTCCTCCTGGCGCGACACCAGCGCACCCGCCGCGGCGAACAGCGCCGCGAGCAGCACGAACCCGAAGAGGAAGAAGACCGCGAACCAGGCGATCGGCCCGCCGAGACCGGCGATGAGGAAGTCCTGGCCCGTCACGGTCAGCCCGATGATCGCGACCGCGGCGATGCCGACGATCTGCCCCATCGCGAGGATCGTGTTGCCGAGCACCTTGCCCGCCAGGAGTGCGCGGGTCGGGATCGCCGAGATGAGCAGCTCGACCACACGCGTCTGCTTCTCCTCGACGACGCTCGTCGCGATCGTCGTACCGAAGGTCAGCGCCGCGGCGAAGAACACGCCGCCGAAGGCGATCGCGATGATGTAGCGGAGGAATCCGTCGGTGCTCTCCGGCTCGAGGATCTCGACCTTCGGGGCGATGCTCAACTGCTGCAGCAGGCTGTTCGACACCGACTCGTCGAAGACCACGGTGTAGCCGAGCGGCTCGTCGCCGCCGGGGATGACGGCTGCATCGACCGTGCCGTCGCGGACGAGATCGCGGGCCTCCTCGGCGGAGGCCGCATCGGTCACGTCGAACGCCTTCGGGTCGGTGATGGCCGACGCCGTCTCGGAGGTGACCGCGATCGGCGTGCGGCTGTCGCTCTGAGCCGAGAAGCCCGCCCAGAGGACACCGGCCAGCACGATCAGGAACATGACGGCGGTGGAGATGATGAACGACTTCGAGCGCAGCTTCGAGCCGAGCTCGCGCTCGGTGACGAGCCAGACGCTCTGGCCGAACGAGGGGGAGGCGGACGTGTTCACTGGATGACCTCCGTGAAGATCTGGGCGAGGGTGGGGCGGCGCGGCGCGAACGTGGTCACGTCGCCCGCGGCGACCGCGCGCTGCAGGACGCGCTGGACGGTCTCGTCGGAGTCGGCCTCGAAGAGGGCGTAGCCGCCGTCGAAGTCGATGACCTCGACGCCCGGCTCGTCGCGGAGCCATCCGGCATCCGTCCCCGAGACGAGCTCGACGCGGCGGGTCGTGTGCTCGGCACGGAGCCCCTCACGGGTGCCGGCCGCGCGGATCGTGCCGCCCGCGATGATGACGAGGTCGTCGCACAGGCGCTCGACGACGTCGAGCTGGTGCGATGAGAACAGCACCGAGGCTCCCTGCGCCGCGCGGGTCTGCAGGACGTTCGCGACGACGTCGACGGCGATCGGGTCGAGCCCCGAGAACGGCTCGTCGAGGATGAGGACCTCGGGGTCGTGCACGAGGGCGGCCGCGATCTGTGCGCGCTGCTGGTTGCCGAGCGAGAGGGTCTCGACGTTGTCGCCGAGGCGCTCGCCGAGCCCCAGCTCCTCGAGCAGAGCGGTCGCGCGGGTGGCGGCATCCGTCTTCGAGAAGCCGTGCAGACGGGCGAGGTAGACGATGTGCTCGAGCACCTTCATCTTCGGGTACAGCCCGCGCTCCTCGGGCATATAGCCGAACAGGCGCCGGTCGGCGGCGGTGACGGGGGCTCCGTTGAGGGTGACCTCGCCGGCGTCGCGACCGAGCACGCCGAGCATGATGCGCATCGTCGTGGTCTTGCCGGCGCCGTTGCCGCCGACGAACCCGGTCAGCCGGCCGGGCGCGACGTCGAAGGCGACGTCGTCGAGGACGCGCCTCGACCCGTAGCTCTTGGTGATCCCGCGTAGCTGCAGCATCCGTTCCTCCTGTGGTCGGTGCGCCACCGGCGGCGGCACGTGTCCCACGTTAGGAAGATCGGATGCCGGGGACCTCCCCCCGGCGGGTGAAACCCGTCCCCTCCCCACGGGGGAGAGGCGTTGTCGGTGCATTCATAGGAATAGGGATGCCGGGGGTCTCGTTGGGTTCTGCGATGCCCACCGGTATCCCCATCCACTCTCTTTGGAGGACCCATGACGAATCGCACCATCGGCTACATCGTCGGCAGCATCTCGTCGACGTCGATCAACCGGACCCTCGCGAAGGCGCTCGAGCGTCTCGCTCCCGAGGGCACCACGCTGGTCGAGATCCCGATCAAGGACCTGCCCTTCTACTCGGTCGACCACGACGGGAACTTCCCGCAGGTGGCCGTCGACTTCAAGCAGGCGATCGCGGACGTCGATGGCGTCATCATCGTGACCCCCGAGTACAGCCGCTCGATCCCCGGCGTGCTGAAGAACGCGCTCGACTGGGCTGCCCGTCCCTACGGTCAGAACGCCTTCCACCACAAGCCGACCGCCGTCATCGGCACGTCGGGCAGCGGTGTCGCAACTGCTGTCGCGCAGCAGCACCTGAAGGCGATCCTCAGCCACTTCAACGCGCCGACGCTCGGCCAGCCCGAGGGCTTCATCCAGACCACGCCCGGCCTGTTCGCCGAGGACGGCGAGGTCACGAACGACGCGACCGCCGGCTTCCTGACCGGCTACCTCGAGGCGTTCAACGACCTCGTCGACCGCTACGCGAAGGTCCCCGCGAGCGCCTGACCCTCGCTGCCGGAAGAAGCGGCCCCACCCCGACTCGGGTGGGGCCGTTTCTCGTCAGGCGAGGCCGTAGCGGTGCGCCCAGACGACGGCGGCGACGCGGTCGCGGGCGCCGAGCTTCTGCAGGACGTTCGACACGTGCGTCTTCACCGTCGCCTCGCCGATGTAGAGCTCGCGGGCGATCTCGCCGTTGCTCATCGCCTGCGCGAGCAGCCGCAGCACCTCGACCTCGCGGTCGGTGAGCTCCACCGGAAGGCGGGGCGCGGCATCCGTCTCACGGGGGAGGGATGCCGCCGGTTCCGTCGCGGTCGACGCGAACCGCGCGATCACCCGGCGGGTCACCGACGGCGACAGCAGCGCCTCGCCCGAGTGCGCGAGGCGGACGGCGCTCGTCAACTCCTCGGGGCCGGCGTTCTTGAGCAGGAATCCGCTCGCCCCGGCCGAGAGCGCCTGGAACAGGTAGTCGTCGCGGTCGAAGGTCGTGACGATGACGACGGATGCCGCGACCCCGGCATCCGCCACGATCTGCCGCGTCGCCTCGAGGCCGTCCATGTCGGGCATCTGCACGTCCATGCAGATGACGTCGGGCTGGAGCGTGCGGGCGGACTCGATCGCGGCGCGACCGTCGCCGGCCTCGCCGACCACCTCGATGTCGCCCGCCGCCTCGAGGATCATGCGGAACCCGGCGCGCATGACGGCGTGGTCGTCGACCAGCAGCACCCGGATCATGCCGGCACCGCCTGCGACAGCGGCACGCGCACGCGCACGAGGAACCCGCCGCGCGGGCGCGCCCGCGCCTCGAGCGCCCCTCCGGAGGACGTCGCACGTTCGCGCATCCCGACGAGGCCGAGGCCCGCCCGTCCCGAGATCGGCGCGCGGCCCTCGTTCGAGACCTCGAGTTCCACCGCGTCGTTGGCGTAGCGCAGCCGCACGTCGGCGGTCGCACCCGGACCGCCGTGGCGGCGCGCGTTCGTGAGCGCCTCCTGCGCGATGCGGTACAGGTTCACCTGCACGAGTTCGGGTGTCGGCACGGGGGCCCCCACGACCGAGAGCGTCGTCGGCAGGCCGTTCTCGTTGGCATGGGCGACGAGGTCCGGCAGGGCGTCGAGGCGGACGGTCGAACCCCCGGGCGCCTCGGTCTCGGGTGTCCGGAGCGTCTCGAGCAGCTGGCGCAGTTCGGTCAGCGCCTGGCGCGCCGAGGACTCGACGCCGGTCAGCGCGGTGCGCGCGGCATCCGGATCCCGGTCGAGCACCGTGCGCGCGGCTCCCGCCTGCACGCCCATCGCAGAGACGTGGTGCGCGACGACGTCGTGCAGCTCGCGGGCGATGCGCACCCGGTCGAGGGCGACCGCCTGGGCGGCCGTCCGCTCGCGTTCCCGCTCGAGCTCGGCCGTGCGCTCCTCAAGGGCGGTGCGCTCCGTCGCGCCCGTGTAGGCGCGCTCGCCGAACAGGTACGCCCCGCCGAAGAAGGCCACGTTGACGAGGAACTGGATCATCGCGAAGGCCGCGAACGGGGAGAACGGCCCCTCCTGCGACAGGCCGCCCTCGGAGGAGGCGGCGCTCTGGAAGATCGTGATCATCAGCCACACGAACATCGCGACGATGAGCAGGATGCGCACGAGCGCCGCGCGGCGACGATCCGCCACCCAGGAGCCGACCGTGTACATCCCGACGAACAGGGCGACGTTGCCGACGTAGAGCTCGGGGATGCGCGCCGAGACGCCGACGAAGAACACGACCGAGACGACGATCAGGGCCGTCATCGGGTAAAGCCGCCGGAACGCGAGAGGCGCGGTCATGGCGAAGGAGTAGAGGAGCCCCCAGACGAGGTCGGGTTGCGCATCGTTGTAGATGCCCGAGACCGAGCCCAGGGCTGTGCTGATCATCGCGGCGACGAACAGTCCGGCGGCGAGCCAGGCGTCCTGGCGGCGTTCGGCCGCGGTCGCTGCGCGGCGGAGCATCGATTCGGGCATGCTCTCCACGCTAGAGGGGGTCGCAGGCCCCGGCATCCGTCGCGCGGGGGAGCCGCCGGGCCGGCGTCAGAAGATCATCGGACGATCGTCGTCGTCCTCGCCGTTCAGATCCAGGTCGACCACGACCGGCACGTGGTCGCTGGGGATCTCGCCCTTGCGCTCGTCGCGGTGGATGGATGCCCCGACGACGCCGTCGGCGAAGGCCGGGGAGCCGAGGATGAAGTCGATGCGCAGGCCCTCGTTGCGGGGGAAGCGCAGCTGCTTGTAGTCCCAGTACGTGTAGCCGGTCGGGACGAGCGGGCGCACGGTGTCGGTGAGTCCGGCGTCGAGCAGCGCCTGGAACGACGCGCGCTCCTCGGGGGAGACGTGGGTCGACACGCCCTGAACGATCGTCGGGTCGCCGTTGTCGGCATCCGTCGGGGCGATGTTGAAGTCGCCGACGAGCGCGAGCGGCAGGTCGGGGTGAGCCGCGAGCGTCGACTGCGTGTAGGCGCGGAGGGCCTCGAGCCAGTGCAGCTTGTACGTGAAGTGCGGGTCGTCGAGTCCGCGGCCGTTGGGGACGTAGAGGCTCCAGACCTTGACCCCGTCGATCGTGGCGCCCAGCGCCCGCGCCTCCTGCGGGGCATCCGGTCCCTCATGCCCCTTCAGGAACCCCGGCATGTCGGGGAACGCGTACTCGACGTCGGTGATCGGCTCGCGGCTCGCGATCGCGACGCCGTTCCACTGATTCAGGCCGTGCGCCTCGACGTGGTACCCGGCCTCTTCGAACGCCTCGTACGGGAACTGCTCGGGCTTGCACTTGATCTCCTGCATCGCGAGCACGTCGATGTTCTCGCGCACGGCGAAGTCGACGGTGCGCACGATGCGCGCGCGGATCGAGTTGACGTTCCAGGTGGCAAGCCGCATGGTCTCCAGCCTAGATCGGGCGTCCGACGCCGCCGGTCGTAGACTCGGAGCCGTGACCGTCGCCTCCACGCCCGCACTCGAAGCCGACCGCCAGCGCCTCATCTCGCTCATCCAGGAGGAGGCCGTCTTCCACGGCGACTTCACCCTGTCGAGCGGCAAGAAGGCGTCGTACTACGTCGACATGCGCAAGCTCACGCTCGACCACCGCGCCGCGCCGGCCATCGGGCGGATCATGCTCGACCTCATCCGCGACGTCGACGGCATCGTCGCGGTCGGCGGTCTGACGCTCGGCGCCGACCCGATCGCCAACGCCGTCATGCACGAATCTGCGCGCACCGATTCCCCGCTCGACGCGTTCGTGGTCCGCAAGGAGCCCAAGGACCACGGCCGCGGCCGTCAGGTCGAAGGAGCGGATGTCGTCGGCAAGCGCGTCATCGTCGTCGAAGACACCTCGACCACCGGCCAGTCGGCACTGAAGGCCGTCGAGGCGCTCCGCCGCGAGGGTGCCGAACCCGTCGCCGTCGCCGTCATCGTCGACCGCAAGACCGGAGCGCAGGCCGCCGTTGAGGCGGAGGGTCTCACGTGGCTCGCCGCGATCGACCTCGACGACCTGGGACTGCAGCCGCAGTAATCGGTCTATTTGGGCTTGAGGTCGTCCCAGGGTTTGCGGTCGTCGCGATCGTCGCCGCGTCGGCGCACCGCACCCACGATGATGACCACGAGTGACGTGACCAGCGAGAGTCCGACGACGGCGAACAGCAGATTCTGCTCGATTCCGTTCATGCCTCAACTCTCCCACGAAGGGATGCCGCGACGCGGCGCCCGAGCGTAGGGTCGAGGGTGTGGCGCGAAACGACTGGGACCCCAACGATCTCCCCGATCTGAGCGGCCGTCGCTACCTCGTCACCGGGTCGAACACGGGCCTCGGATTCTTCTCCTGCCTGCAGCTCGCCGGCGCCGGTGCGCACGTCGTCATGACGGCGCGGAACCCGTCGAAACTGTCACGTGCGCGCGCCGCGATCCTGGCGCAGGTGCCGGATGCCGACCTCGAGACGCTCGCGCTCGACACCAGCAACCTCGGCTCGGTGCGCGCCGCCGCGGCGACCGTCCGCGGCCGCGTGGGACTGCACGGCGTGCTGTTCAACGCCGGGATCGTGCACCCGCCGAAGACCCGTGAAGTCACCCGCGACGGCCACGAACTCGTCATCGCCACGAACGCCCTCGGCCACTACGCGCTCGCCGGTGCCCTCCTTCCCGCGCTCGCGGCGGCGCGGGGCCGGATGGTGTGGCTCGGCTCGGTCGCGACGAAGCTCTTCCCGTGGGATCCGATCGACCCCGAACTCGTCGACGACTACACGCCGTGGCGTGCCTACGTGCAGTCCAAGGTCGCGACCTCGGCGCTCGGTTTCGAAGCCGACCGGCGCCTGCGGGCGGCATCCGTCCCCGTCGCGAGTCTCGTCGCCCACCCGGGGTACTCCCTCGGCGGTCGTACCCGGCGGATCGCGGGGGTCAGTGTGCCGTCGCGACGCAAGCGGTTCATCGGCGGGCTGCAGGCCGCGGTCTCGCAGTCGAAGGAGAGCGGCGCGTGGGCTCCCGTCCGGGCGCTGATCGACCCCGACGCCGAAGGCGGGCAGTACTGGGGGCCGGCGCGCACGTACACGGGGTCGCCCGTGCTCGTCCGCCCGTCGCGGGTCACGATCGATCCCGACGTCGGCGCCCGCATGTGGCACTACGCCGAGCACGCGACGCGGGCCGAATGGCCCTACCTCAAGGGCCGCAAGCTGCGCCTTCGCTGACGCTCAGGCGGTGAGCCAGACCGCCCGCGCGGCGGCCGGCGGCAGGTCGATCGTCGGGCCGCCGTCGACCTGGACGGCGTCGCGCCCCGTGGCGGTGACCGTGTGGCCGACGTCGAGGCCGACCTCCTCGAGCGAGCGCAGCAGCGCGGGGTCGCGATCCGAGACCCGGAGCACCCGTCCGGTGTGCCCGATCGTCGCCTCGGCGAGCAGGACGAACGGCTCGCGCTCGACGCTGCCGTCGGGTGCCGGGATGGCGTCGCCGTGCGGGTCGAACCGCGGATGCCCCAGCCGCGCGTCGATCCCCGCGAGCAGCCGATCGCTGATCGTGTGTTCGAGGACCTCGGCCTCGTCGTGCACCTCGTCCCACGCGTAGTCGAACTCGCGCACGAGCCACGTCTCGATGAGGCGGTGCCGTCGGATCACCGCGGTCGCGCGGCGGGTCCCGGCATCCGTCAGCGAGATCGGGCCGTAGGGACGGTGCGACACGAGACCCTGAGCGGCGAGCTTCTTGATCATCTCGGTCACCGACGAGGGTGCGAGTCCGAGTTCGGCGGCCAGCACCGAGGGAGTGACGGGATCGGTCTGCCACTCGGTGTGGTGGTAGATCGTCTTCAGATAGTCGTCGACGGTGGACGCGGGCACGCGCCCCAGATTATCCGCCGACCGATCGCGAACCGAACGCGGCGACATCTCGAGCCACCGCCCCCCGCCCAGCGTCACCACGACTGACCCACTCGCGAAGAAGCGCCCTCTCGGCCGCACTGAGATCCGTCAATTCGTCGGCGACAGCCCGGAGTTGGATCAGGAGAGCATCGACAGGACGGGCGGACGTTTCACCCCGGCCCTCGACGATGCGGCCGAGGATGGCGTTCAGCATGTCGTCGGACAGGGTCGACATGCGCTCCGCGTCGGCCGGCGAGGTGAGCAGTGAGCGGATCACTCCGTCACCCGCCGCGCGGATCAGATCCACTGCTCTTTCCTCGGTGACCAGCAGGACTCCCGCCGCCGCAACTGCTCGGACGCGCACTGTCAGCACGTCGGGGATGTCCGACGGCGGGGAGGCCTCGGCTCCTCGATTCGCCCGGGTGGCGTCGTTCATGAGGAGATACAGACCCGGATTGGCGAGCCCGAAGTCGATGTGTGCTCGCCATGCTGTCCTTAGAGCAACGACGGGGTCGGCGTCGTCGTCGGCGACATCCTTCGATCGGGCATAGGTCTCGAGGACGTAGGCGGCGACCGCCCGCACCAGACCCTGCTTGTCTTCGAACAGGCGGTAGATCGTGGGGGCCTGCACGCCCGCCCGCACAGCAACGGCGCGGGTGGTCATCGCGGCTGCGCCGCCCTCGGCGATGAGCTCGCTGGCCGCGAGGAGGATCGTCTCCCGCAGACGATGCCGTTGGGTGTCCTCTTCCTCGGTGCTCATGGTTACGACGATACCGTCTCGATGTTACTGTCGATATTATCAGCGATAACACTTCGCCGATATCACCGATAGAGCTCAGAAGGATGGTCAGCCATGTCGCAAAAGATCACGATCGTCGGACTGGAGGAGCACATCGCGCTTCCCCTCGTGCTGGACGCCTGGGAGCGCTCCGGCGTCCAGCCCAACCCGCACGGCGGGTGGGGCGATGCCCCCTTCGCGCGCCGACTCCGCAGCACCGGGGAGGAACGCCTGGCCGACATGGACGATCAGGGGATCGACATGGCCGTTCTCTCACTGAACTCGCCCGGGGTCCAGAACCTGTCTGCCGCGGACGCGCCCGTCGTCGCCCGCGACGCGAACGATCACCTTGCCGCGATCGTCGCGGAACGTCCCGACAGGTTCCAGGCCTGGGCCACGATCCCTACAGCCGATCCGACCGCGGCAGCCACGGAGCTCGAGCGGGCCGTCACCCGACTCGGCATGGTCGGCGCGATGCTCTACGGCCGGACCGGCGATGTCCTGGCGGATTCGCCGGCGTACGACGAGCTGTACGCGAAGGCCGTCGAACTCGGCGTGCCCCTGCACTTCCACCCGCAGGTGCCCACTCCCGGTGTCATCGACTCCTACTATTCGGGTCTCGGCCCCGCCGGGATGGGACTGGCCACCGCCGGCCTCGGGTGGTACTTCGACCTCGGCATCCAGTACATGCGGATGATCTTCAGCGGCGTCTTCGACCGCCACCCCGACCTGCAGGTCGTTGCCGGGCACTGGGGCGAGTTGGTGATGTTCTACCTCGACCACACCGGCATCATGACCCACAACGCGCACCTCGAGCGCCCGCTGCTCGACTACTGGACGCAGAATTTCTGGATCGCCGGCAGCGGCACCGTGTCGGAGCGTTACCTGCGCTGGACCGCCGAGGTCGTCGGCACGGAGCGTATGGTCTACTCCACCGACTACCCGTATACGTTCGGCACCCGGCCCGGCGGGTTTCCTTTCCTCGACACCTCGGCCGGGGTCGGGCGCAGCTTCCTCGAGGACTCCCCCTTCACCCACGAACAGAAGGTCGCCATCGGATCCGGAAACTGGGAGGCGCTGCGGGCCCGGCGGCGATGACGGCCAAAGGTCGTGTCGTCACGAGCCGAACAGGGTGAGCCAGAGCAGCAGCCCGTTGAGCGCGACGAGGAAGACCGACGCCAGGATTCCGGCGGCCGTCGTCCACGCCCGGTTGCGGTACGCGCCGAGCACGTCCCGCTTCGCGGTGAGCGAGACGAGGGGGATGAGGGCGAACGGGATGCCGAAGCTCAGCACGACCTGGCTGATGATCAGCGCGAGCGTCGGGTCGACGCCGACCGCGAGGATCGCGAGCGCCGGCACGAGCGTCACGAGGCGGCGCGCGAGGAGCGGGATGCGGACGCGCAGCAGCCCGTGCATGATCTCGGCTCCCGCATACGCGCCGACCGCGCTGCTGGCGAGGCCGCTCGCGAGGAGCCCGACGGCGAACAGCGTCGCGACGACCGGACCGATGCCGTTCTGCAGCGCCGCGTAGGCGCCCTCGAGACTGTCGGTTCCGGGGACCCCGGCGAGGTTCGCCGCCGCCAGCAGCAGGATGCCGAGGTTCACCGTCCCCGCGACGGCCAGGGCGATCGTGACGTCCCAGCGCGTGGCGCGGAGCACCCGGCGGGTGTCGAGGGCCGCGCCGGTGGCCGCGGCATCCGCTCGCCGGCTCTCGGCCGGATGGAAGCGGTCACGGGCGAGCGAGCTGTGCGCGTAGATCGCATGCGGCATGATCGTCGCCCCGAGGATGGATGCCGCCAGCAGCACCGATCCGGTCCCCTCGAATCGCGGGAGCAAGCCGCGGGCGACGCCGGACGCCTCGGGCGGGCCGATGAAGACGCCGTAGGTGAAACCGACCGCGATGATCACCATCAGGCCGATGATGACGAACTCGAAGGTGCGCGCGCCGCGGCGGGATTGGATCAGCAACAGCGCGATCGAGACGGCGCCCGTGATGAGCCCGCCCCACACGAGCGGCACGCCGAACAGCAGCCACAGGGCGACCGCACCGCCGATGATCTCGGCGACGTCGGTCGCCATCGCGACGAGCTCCGCCTGCAGCCAGTACGCGCGGCGAGCGGTGTGCGTGCGGAAGCGGGCGCCGAGGAGTTCGGGAAGGCTCCGCCCCGTCACGATGCCGAGCTTCGCCGACAGGTACTGGATCAGCCAGGCCATGACGTTGCCGAGCACGACGACCCACACGAGCAGGTAGCCGTAGCGGGCGCCGGCGGTCATGTTGCTCGCGACGTTCCCCGGGTCGAGGTAGGCGACCCCCGCGACGAGTGCCGGCCCGAGCAGCCACGCCGCGCGGGTGCGCGGACGTGCGGTCCCGGGATTTTTCGGCATACCGAAAAATCTAGCGCACGAGGCCACCACGGTGCCCCGACTAACCTGGACCGGTGCCAGACCCGACCGAGCCCGACGCCGAGCCGCAGCTTCCGGTGGGGGTCGGGCCGTGGCCGGGCGAGTGGCCCGACGATCCGCACTACGACCGCGACCTGCTCGAGCACGGTGACCGCCGCAACGTCGTCGACCGCTACCGGTACTGGACGATGGCGGCGATCGTGGCGGACCTCGACGAGAAGCGGCATCCGTTCCACGTGGCGATCGAGAACTGGCAGCACGACATGAACATCGGCTCGATCGTCCGCAGCGCCAACGCGTTCGGCGCCGCCGAGGTGCACATCATCGGCAAGCGCCGCTGGAACCGCCGCGGCGCGATGGTCACCGACCGGTACCAGCACGTCCGCCACCACGAGGACGTCGCGTCCTTCGCGGCATGGGCGGATGCCGCGGGCCTTCCGGTCCTCGCGATCGACAACGTCGACGGCTCGGTTCCGGTCGACCGGGCGGACCTGCCCGAGCGCTGCGTCCTGCTGTTCGGGCAGGAGGGGCCGGGGCTGTCGCCCGAGGCGCTCGCCGCGGCATCCGGCGTCGTCGAGATCACCCAGTACGGGTCGACCCGGTCGATCAACGCCTCGGCCGCCGCGGCGGTCGTCATGTACGAATGGTGCCGCCGCTACGCGTGAGCCCGCGTCGTCAGGCCACGGCGTACCGGCGGGACCGCAGGTAGAAGGCGGCGAGCGTCACGGCGAGAGCGGTTGCCGGCACGGCGAGGACCGAGCCGACGAGCAGGAGCAGTCCCGCTCCGATGTTCGCGAATCCTCCCGCCGCAGCATCCTGGAGGGTCGTCACGGCGCCGAGGAAAATCGTCGCCCCCACGACCAGGTATCCCACCGTCGCGAAGGCGGAGACGACGGTGCTCAACCGGTGCAGCCACACGCCGACGATGCCGGTGACGATGGCGGTGCCGGCGGCGCCGGCGACCACGACGAGCTCGGCGAAGGTGCCGTCCGCTGTCAGCAGGTAGGTCGCGAGTGCCGCGGCTCCGATGGTCAGTGCGAGACCCGATGCGACCATCAGAGCGGTCGCGAGTGTGATCCTGCTGGTGTTCTTCATGGTGGAGTCCGTTCCCCCGAGCGGTTCCTGCCCGACACGGCCGTCGTGGCGTGGTGTCACCTTAGCCCGCGGCATCCGCCACGCGGAAGCGGTGCTCGGGGCGGCCCGTCGTGCCGTATCGCAGGCTGATCTCCACGAGCCCGCGCGACGCGAGCGCGGTGAGGTGGCGCTGGGCCGTTGCGCGTGAGATGCCGCTGCGCTCGGCGACCTCGCTCGCCGACGCCTCGCCGTCGGCGAGGGCGCCGAGGATGGTCCGCTCCGTCGCCGACCGCGACACCGACGCCTGGTCGGGGGCGCCGCGCATCGCCGTCGCCGCGCGGTCGATCTGGTCCTGCGTGAGCGGGGCGGCGTCGGAGAGCAGGTTGCGGTAGCGCGCGTACCGGTCGAGGCGATCGGCCAGCGTCCGCGCGTCGAACGGCTTCACGAGGTAGGCGAGGGCGCCGGCGCGGAAGGCGCGCCGCACCGTCCGCGCGTCCGTCGCCGCACTCAGCACGAACGCGTCGACGCCGCATGAGCGCACGACCTCGATGCCGTCCCCGTCGGGCAGGTACACGTCGGCGAGGATCAGGTCGGGGGTATCGGCCCGCACGGCACCCAGCGCCTCGGCCGCGGTGCGGACCGGCTCGAGCGCGGTGAATCCGCGCACCCCCGTCACGATGTCGCGGTGCACGCCGGCGACGCGGAAGTCGTCGTCGATGATCAGCACGCGGATGTCACTCATCGTCGCTCTCCTCGATCTCACCCGGTCCCGCCGGACCCATCACCGCGGGTAGACGAGCCCCGAAGATCGCGCCGCCGTCGCGGCCGCCCGCGTCGATGATCCAGACCTCGCCCCCGCGTCGCCTCGCGAGCTCACGGGACAGCGGCAGCCCGATGCCGTGGCCGTGCACAGCCGTCTCGGTCTCCGACACCGTGCGCGCGGCGAACACGTCGCCGGGCTCCGTCACGCCGCCTCCCGAATCCGCCACCGTCAGGACGAGCTCGCCCCCGTCGAGCTCGTCGAGGAGGGTCACCTCTACCCAGGCGTCCGCCGACGAGGATGCCGCGGCCGTCACCGCGTTCCCCACGAGGTTACCGAGCACGGCGAGGGTGTCCTCCACCTCGCGCAGCGTGCTGCGCAGCAGGGTGTCGGGCCCGACGCGCAACTCGACGCCGCGTTCGCGGGCGCTCTCGGCCATCGCGCCGAGGAACGACTGCAGGACCGGGTCGGTCACGGCATCCAGCCCGGCCACCCGCAGGTCGACGGCGCCGCGACCCGAGACCTCGCGCAGGAAGTCGCGGGCCTCCTCGCCGCGGCCCGCGTCCAGCAGACCGGATGCCGCGTGCAGGCGGTTCGCGAACTCGTGGCGCTGCGCGCGCAGCGCGTCGGTCAGGGTGCGGACGCCGTCAAGACGCTCGGTGAGGGCGAGCAGATCGGTCCGGTCGCGGAGGATCGCCGCGGTGCCGAGTGCGCGGGAACCGCGACGCACCGGGCGGACGTCGACATAGACGATGCGGTCGCCGACCGCGAGTCCCGACGGCGCGCCCCCCGTGAGCGCATCGCGCACCGACGGGTCGACCGGGACGTCGCGAAGGGCGGTCCCAGGCGCGGCGGCGACGCCCAGCATCCGCGTCGTCGCCTCGCTCCACACGCGCACGGTGCCGTCCGGGTCCACCGCGACGACACCCTCGTCCGCGCTCTCGAACACGGCGGTCTGCGTCTGGACGAGTGCCGCGAGCTCTTCGGGCTGCAGCCCCAGCGTCACGCGCTCGAGCCGCCGACGCATCAGCAGCGCCGCGACCGCGCCGAGGGCGAGGGCCAGCACGACCGCGACGGCGATGCCGGTGAGGAGGGCGGGCAGATCGCGGAACACACTGGCTCGCTCGAATCCGACGCTCACCTCGCCGACCGGCCGGTCGCCGTCGCCGGGCGCGTACACCGGCACCTTGGCGCGTGCGGATTCGCCGAGCGTGCCGGACTCCCACGTCACGACCTCGCGCCCGGCGAGGGCGTCGACGAAGCTCGTGCTCACGACATCGCCGAGCCGGTCCGGGTCGGGGTGGGCGAGACGGATGCCGTGATCGTCGGTGATCACGACGAACAGCACGTCCGTACGGTCCGAGACGGCGGTCGCGTACCCCTGCAGAGGGCCACCGCGAAGCTTCGCGGCATCCGGCGTGCCGGGGTCGGCGGAGTATTCCGCGACCAGCTCGCGGACGTCGGGGGTCGCCGCGACGCTCCGGGCGATGTTCAGCGCCGAGGACTCCGCTTCGGCGCGCAGCTGCTGCACCCCGAGGAAGAGGAAGACGCCGGCGCACGCCGCCACGACGCACACCTGCGTGACGAGCTGGAGGACCAGCATCCTGCTCCCGAACCGCACCCGACCACCTCCTGCGCACAATGAGCGAAAGCCACGTTACGCGCACAACGCGGGGGAATGAGCCTTAGCGCGCGCCCTGGCTCACGGCATCCCTACGATCGCGGGACCAGGCACCGAACCCGCCGGAGCCGCTTCACGACGAAGGAGTCGCGATGAGCATCGTGCATACCGAGGCAGCCGAGTACCCGGTGGCCTTCACCCCACCCGACACCGTCCTGGTCATCCTGGGCTTCGTGATGGTCCTGACCTTCATGGCGCTGATCATGACGAGGCGCCTCACCCCCATGGTCGCGCTCATCACCGTGCCGACGATCTTCGGCCTCTTCGCCGGCGCGGGTCTCGGCCTCGGCGACATGGTCATCGACGCGATCGGCGACCTCGCCCCCACTGCGGCGCTCCTCATGTTCGCGATCATGTACTTCGGCATCATGATCGACGTCGGGTTGTTCGACCCGCTCATCCGCCTCATCACCCGCCTGCTGGGCGACGACCCCGCCAAGGTCGTGCTCGGCACGGCGATCCTCGCTGGTGCGGTCTCGCTCGACGGCGACGGCTCGACCACCTTCATCATCACGACGTCGGCGATGCTGCCCATCTACCTGCGGCTCGGGATGAGCCCCGTCGTCCTGACCTGTGTCGCGGGCCTCATGAACGGCACGCTGAACATCGTCCCCTGGGGCGGCCCCACGGTGCGCGCTGCCTCGGCGCTCGGCCTGCAGCCGACCGACATCTTCGTCCCCATGCTGCCCTCGCTGGCCACCGGCCTCGTGATCTCCCTGCTGTTCGCCTGGTTCCTGGGGCTCTCCGAGCGTCGCCGCCTGGCCGGATCGGTCGACACGTCGCGTCTCGAAGCCACGGCCGGCGACGGACGCCTCGGCGCTCCCCGCCTGTTCCGCGGCGCCGAGAACAAGCCCGGCGCGCTCGCGCACCTGCGCACCGGCAACATCGTCACCGTTCGCGGCGCCCGCAACGCGGTCGACGCCGCGAAGCTCGTCGACACGGCTGACACCGCGATGGCCGATACCCTGCTCGACCCGAACCGTGCCTCGCTCCGGCCGAAGCTCATCTGGTTCAACCTCGTGCTGACCCTCGCCGTCATGGTGATGCTCGTGCTCGACATCTACCCGCTGGCCTACGTGTTCATGGTCGGTGCGGCCATCGCACTGATCGTGAACTTCCCCCGGCTCAAGACGCAGGCCGATGAGATCGTCGCCCACGCCCCCAGCATCGTCGGCGTCGTCTCGATGGTCCTCGCCGCCGGCGTCCTGGTCGGCGTGCTGAACGGCACCGGCATGGTGTCGGCGATGGCCAGCTGGGTGACCGAGGTGATCCCGCCGTCGCTCGGACCGTTCATGGCCGTGATCACCGGCATCCTGTCGATCCCGTTCACGTTCTTCATGTCGAACGACGCCTTCTACTTCGGCATCCTGCCGATCCTCGCCGAGAGCGCGACGACCTACGGCATCGAACCCGTCGAGATGGCGCGCGCCTCGATCACCGGCCAGCCCGTGCACCTGCAGAGCCCGCTCGTGCCCGCGATCCTGCTGCTCGTCTCGCTCGCAGGCGTCAACCTCGGCGACCACCACAAGAAGGTCCTGTGGCGCGCTGTGATCGTCTCGCTCGTCATGCTCGCCGTGGGCGTGCTCGTGGGGTCCATCCCGCTGATGGCCTGAGTCCTGGCGCGGGTCAGGCGAACACGCGAGAGGGGCGCATCAGTAGTCCGCTCCGAAGCGGATGCTGCTGGTGACGCCGTGCGGGCCTGCCGCGTCGGCGGCGGCCTCACCGCCGAACAGCACGCGGGAGATTCCCCGGGTGTCGTCGATCATGGCGTCGAGCGCGGTGGCCAGGTCGCCGTCCGTGACGTCTCGGTCGTCGGACACCGCCCGGAGCACCGCGCGTCGGATCACCTCCTTCACGAAGGATGCGGTGACGCCTTCGGCGCGCTCGGCGGCGCGCTCCAGCGCCTCGGCGGAGAACGGCAGGTCGCTCCCGTACACCTGGAACAGCCGCTGACGGGCGGACAGTTCGGGCAGCGGGATCTCGAGCGCGAGGTCGACCCGGCCAGGGCGTGCGGCGAGGGCCGGCTCGAGGATCTCGGCGCGGTTCGTCGTCAGGATGAAGGCGACGTCGGCGTCGCCGTCCAGACCGTCGAGAGCGTCGAGCACCTCGAACAGCAGCGGCTGCAGTCCGAAGTCGCCCCGATCGGCGGCCACGAGGTCGACGTCTTCGAGGACGACCAGAGCGGGGCTCATCGCACGTGCGAGTGAGGCGGCCTCGCCGATCAGCCCGAGTGCGGCGCCCTGCAGCAACACGACCGTCGTTCCGGGCGTCTCGTGGATGAGGTGGCGGATGGTCAGGGTCTTGCCGGTTCCGGGAGGGCCGTACAGCAGCACGCCCCGCTTGAGGTGCTGGCCGCGGGCACGCAGCTCGTCGGCGCGATCCCCGATCTCGACGACGTGAGCGCAGATGCGGTCGAGCAGGCCCTCGGGCAGGATCACCTGATCGGCGGTGATCGTCGGCCGCTCGAGGAACGTCATGCCCCCGACGCCGCTCGCCCCGTACTCGCTCCGCGCGAAGCTCACGACGTTGCCGCGGACGACGCTGAGCTCGTTCATGAGCCGACGGATCTCGGCCAGAAGCCTGGGCGCGACCTCCGGCGTCGCGGTGATGACGTCGAGTGTCGCCTCGCTGCGGCCGGCCCGCGGGTCGGCAGCCCGTTGCAGCGCCGCGACCGGCACCCCCTCGAAGCGGAAGAGGTGCACTGCAGTCGACTTGGTCTGCCGAGTCGTCGTCGGACCGGTGGCGACGGTCACGTACTCGACCGGGCCCGGCTGGATGCGCGCGTAGGGCGATGCGAGGAGGCCGGCGAACTCCTCGTGCTGCAGGTGCTGCCCGCCGCGGATGCCGACGACCTCGGCATCCGTTCCCCCGATCGCATCGACCGCGAGATCCAGGTCGACGAGACGATGCGGCGGGACCGCTTCCGTGACCATCGGCAGTTGGGCCGGGTCAGCGCCCAGGTGGTCGCGCACCCGCTCGCCGAGGGGGGTCAGCGGGGCGGTCTCGACCTCCGGCATCCGATTCACCCGCTGGATGAGGCGGTGGAAGTCGCGGAGGAAGTCGTCGTCACGGGAGTCCATGCCCGCACTCTAGGGGAGTGGGGTGACACGCGAGACTTGCTCAGACCGCGGCGGTCATCCACTCCGAGCGGCGCACACGCCAGCCGAGGGTGCCGAGGCGCGCGAGCATGTAGACGCCGAAGAAGCACGCCGCCAGCCAGGCGAGGCCGCCCGATCCGCCCGGGTGCAGGGCGATCACGATCGCGAGGGCGGGCAGGTACGGCAGGAGATTGAGGCCGCCGGCGATCGCGAGGTACTTGGCGTCGCCGGCGCCCATGAGCACGCCGTCGAGGACGAACACCACTCCGCACACGGGCTGTGCGATCGCCAGCACGAGAAGGGCGGGCACGATGAGGGCCGCGAGTTCGGGGTCGCCCGTGAAGGCGAGCCCGATCACGCCGGACAGTGCCGCGATGATCACCCCGACGATCACTCCGAACCATGCGCCCCACGCGACCGTCCGGCCGAGCACGCGCCGGACGAACGGTTCGTCGCCGGCTCCGAGCCCGCGCCCGATCAAGGCCTGCGCCGCGATCGCGAGCGCGTCGAGCGCGAAGGCGGCCGTCGAGAAGATCGTGAAGGCGACCTGCCACCCGGCGAGCTCGGCGGTGCCGAGCCCCGTCGCGACCGCGACCGTCGCGAGCAGGGCGACGCGCAGCGACACGGTCCGCAGGAACAGCCACCCGCCCGACCGCGCCGACCCGCGCACCCCATCGCGCTGAGGCAGTACGGATGCCGCGTGCCGCCGCGCGAGCCGGCCGATGACGACGACGTAGGCGGCGACCATGCCCCACTGCGCCGCGACGGTGCCGGCGGCGGAGCCCGAGATGCCCCATCCGAACCCGTAGATGAAGAGCCAGTTGAGCAGGGCGTTGGCGCCGAAGCCGAGACCGGCGATCCAGAGCGGGGTGACGGTGTCCTGCATCCCGCGCAGCAGGCCGGTCGCGGCGAAGACGATGAGCATCGCCGGCAGTCCCCACATCGACAAGCCGAGGTAGGCGATCGCCTGGTCGGTCACATCGGGACCGGCGTCGAAGAGCCCCACGAGCCACGGCGTCGCGAGCGACCCGACGAGGGCGAGCAGTGCGCCGAGCCCGAGCGCGAGCCACAGGCCGTCGATGCCGACGCTCACGGCGCTCTTGCGGTCGCCGGCTCCGAAGCGACGAGCGACGGCGGGCGTCGTCGAATAGGCGAGGAAGACCATCAGCCCGACGATCGTCTGCAGGATGGCTCCGGCGATGCCGAGACCCGCGAGCGGAACGACGCCGAGGTGGCCGATCAGGGCGGCATCCACGATCAGGAACATCGGCTCGGCGACCAGCGCGCCGAGCGCGGGCACGGCGAGGCGCAGGATCTCGCGGTTCAGGGTCGGCGCAGGCATGATTTTCAGCCTAGGGGTGACGAGTGGCTCAGCTCGCCCGGCGGTCAGCGAGCACCGGGCTCGTATCGACGGGGCTCGTGCGTGCGGGCGACGAGGTCCCGCAGGGCTTCGAGCGAGCCCGAGACGAGACCCGCGGCCCGCGCCTGCACGAGGATGTTGCCGAGCGCGGTCGCCTCGACCGGGCCCGCGAGCACCGGGACGCCCGCCCGATCGGCGGTGCGCCGGCACAGCAACTCATTGAGCGAGCCGCCGCCGACGATGTGGATGACGCGCACGTCGACCCCGCCGATACGGCCGGCCTCGTGCGCGGCGTCGGCGAAGGCCTGCGCCAGCGACTCGATGATGCTCCGGGCGATCTCGGCCCGGCTCTGCGGGGCGGCGGCGCCGTGCTCCTCGCACCACGCCGCGATGCGCGACGGCATGTCGCCCGGGGGCAGGAACCGCGCGTCGTCGACGTCGAACACGGCGACCGGGCCCGGCACGTCGGCCGCCGCGGCCAGCAGGTCGGCGAGCTCGATCTCGTGCCCCTCGCGCTGCCACCCGCGGACGGTCTCGCTGAGGATCCAGAGACCCATGACGTTGCGGAGCAGTCGGGTGCGTCCGTCGACGCCGCCCTCGTTCGTGAACTTCGCCTCGCGGGCCGCGTCGGTCAGCACCGGGCGGTCGACCTCGACGCCCACGAGTCCCCACGTGCCGCACGAGATGTAGGCGGCATCGCCCGACGCCATCGGTACGGCGACGACGGCGGACGCCGTGTCGTGCGACCCGACGGCGGTCACGGCGGTCCGCGGTGCGCCGAGGCTCGCGGCGACCTCGGCGGTGAGGGATCCGAGTGTCTCGCCGGGGGAGATGAGCGGGGTCAGCAGATGCTGGGGGATGCCGAGGGCGGCCGCCAGGTCGGCATCCCATTCGCCCGTGTCGGCGCGCAGGAGACCGGTCGTCGACGCGTTCGTCCGTTCCGTGCGCGCCTGGCCCGTGAGCCAATACCCGATGAGGTCGGGGATGAGCAGGGCGTGCTCGGCGAGGCGCAGCACGGAACGGTCCTCGGCGGCGAACTGGTAGAGCGTGTTGAACGGCAGGAACTGCAGGCCGTTGCGGGCGAACAGTGCCTCGTGCGGGTGAGAGGCGTGCACCGCCTCGACGCCCCGCGTCGTGCGCTCGTCGCGGTAGTGGAACGGCTCGCCGAGCAGGCGCGAGCGCGCGATGAGGCCGTAGTCGACGGCCCAGGAGTCCACGCCGATGCTCGCGACGTCGTCGCGCAGCGCCTCGCGGAGTCCGTCGAGCACCGAGCCGTAGAGGCCCAGGATGTTCCAGTGCAGGCCGTCCGAGACCCGCACCGGGTCGTTCGCGAACCGGGCGACGGTGCTCGTCTCGAGCGTGTCGGAGCCGACGTTGCCGACGATCACCCGGCCGCTCGTCGCACCGAGGTCGACGGCGACGACGGTGCCCCCCGCGGTGCTCACGGGTTGAGGGCCGCCAGGCGAGCGGCGAAGCGGGCCAGCGTGAGGGATGCGGCATCCCCCTCGTCGGGACGGTTGAGGTGGCCGTGGTCGGTGCCGGGCTCGATCACGTGCTCGACGTCGCGGCCGGCCGACGCGAGGGTCCGCGCGAAGTGCTCGCTCGAGACGCGGAGCTCGTCAACGTCGCCGGCGACGATGAGCGTCGGCGGGAACTCGGCGAGGTCCTCGTGAGTCGCGAGCCCCGGGATGGCCGCCAGCGGCGCGTCGACGACCGATCCGCCGAGGTAGTTCTCGTACATGCCGCGAACGGCATCCGGCCCGAACCGGTCGGCCGCGGGTCGGGCGTCGAGCGCGGCGCGGAGCTCGCCCTCGGGTGCGGGCTGCTCGGCCAGCAGCGTCGGGTAGGCGAGCAGGACGAGCGCGGGCAGGTGTCGATCGTTCTGGATGAGGCGGAGGACCGCACCGGTCGCGATGTTCGCGCCGGCGCTCGCGCCGCCGATCGCGAGCCGTGCCGGATCCACGCCGAGCGTCGCGGCCTCGGTCAGCAGCCAGTCCCAGGCCGCAAGGGTGTCGTCGGATGCCGCGGGGAACCCCGCGCGCTCGCGCCCGGGTTCGGTCGCGGGAGCCTCCCACCCGTCGGGCAGCGGCGCCAGGCGGTAGTCGACGGAGACGACCGTGGTCCCGGCATCCGCCAACGTCCGTGCGACGTGGTCGGCCTCGGGCATGTCGATGTCGCCGGCGGCGAACCCGCCGCCGTGCAGCCACACCAGTCCCGGGGTCGGGCGCTCGAGGATGCGGGCGGGGTAGACGCGGACGAGGCCGCCGGCAGCGCCGTAGGGGGTGGGGATGTCGCTCATCGGTCGATCATGCACCCCAGCCGGCCTGCGTGCCGCCGACGCGCTCGTCGGCGATCTTCTGCAGGTGACCGGATGCCGCGAACGCGGCCATCGGGTCGGCGGGAAGCCCGCGCGACTCGCGCCACTCGGCGAGGGCGGGGCGGACGTCGGTGTAGAAGGCGTCCATGAGGATGCCGTTGGCGCCGAGCACGTCGTTGGCCTGCTGTGCGGCATCCAGGGCGTCGCGGTCGATGAGCAGGGCGCGCGCCGTCATCTCCTGCACGTTGAGCACCGAGCGGATCTGGCCGGGGATCTTGTCCTCGATGTTGTGGCACTGGTCGAGCATGAAGGCGACGTCGGGGTTGTTCAGTCCGCCGCCGCGGACGACCTCGGTGAGGATCCGGAACAGCTGGAACGGGTCGGCCGAGCCCACGATGAGGTCGTCGTCGGCGTAGAAGCGCGAGTTGAAGTCGAAGGACCCGAGCTTTCCGAGACGCAGAAGCTGCATGACGATGAACTCGATGTTGGTGCCGGGGGCGTGGTGGCCGGTGTCGAGGCAGACCATCGCCTTGTCGCCGAGGGCGGCGACCTGGGCGTAGGACGTGCCCCAGTCGGGAACGTCGGTGTGGTAGAACGACGGCTCGAAGAACTTGTACTCGAGGACGAGGCGCTGCGCGTCGCCGAGGCGGGCGTAGATCTGCTGCAGCGAGTCCTGCAGGCGGTCCTGGCGTCCGCGCATGTCGTTCTGGCCGGGGTAGTTCGATCCCTCGGCGAGCCAGATTTTGAGGTCGCGCGACCCCGTCTCGTGCATGATGTCGATGCACTCGAGGTGGTGGTCGATCGCCTTGCGGCGGATCGCCTCGTCGTGATGGGTGAGTGCGCCGAACTTGTAGTCCTCGTCCTGGAACGTGTTCGAGTTGACGGTGCCCAGCTGCACGCCGAGGTCCTCGGCATGGCGGCGGAGGGCGGCGTAGTCGTCGACCTTGTCCCACGGGATGTGCAGCGCGACGGTCGGAGCCAGCGCGGTGTAGCGGTTGACCTCGGCGGCGTCCGCGATCTTCTCGAACGGATCGCGCGGCGTGCCGGCCGTCGCGAAGACGCGGAACCGGGTGCCGGAGTTGCCGAACGCCCAGCTGGGCAGTTCGATGGCCTGCCCCTCGAGCTGGGTGAGGATGTCGTGTGACAGCGTCGTCATGAGGGGTCGCTTTCTGAGGGGGCGTCGGCGGTGGCCGCCAACTGGTCGTGCAGGTTGAAGACTTCGGCGAGTGGGGTCGCCGCCTGGTCGGGGCGGCCCTCGAGGCCGACGAAGTAGCGGGCCATCTCGGCCTCCCAGCGTGCGGTGACGGGGGAGGCGGCGAGGTAGGCCTGCGCCGCGGTGTCGTCGTCGACCTCGTAGTAGCCGAACAGGCGCCCGCCGTCGCCGAGGAACAGGGAGTAGTTGCGACGACCGGATGCCTCGATCTCGGCGAGCATCTCGGGCCAGACGGGCGTGTGGCGCGCGACGTATTCGTCGATCAGGGCAGGGTCGATCTGCAGCTGGAAGGCGACGCGGGTCATGTCACTCCTTCGTGAGGCCGGTGCATCGTCGGGGAAGCGTTTCATGAAACGATTCAAGATTCAGAACAGTAACGTGGGTCCGAAGCATCCGTCAAGGCAGGTCATGTGGCAGTCAGTGTGAAGGACGTCGCTCGCGCGGCAGGAGTGTCGGTGGGGACCGTGTCGAACGTCCTCAACCGGCCGGCGAAGGTATCCCCGGCGACCGTGGAACGCGTGCACGCGGCCATCTCCGCGCTCGGGTTCGTCCGCAACGACGCCGCGCGCCAACTGCGCGCCGGACGCAGTCGCACCGTCGGGCTCGTCGTCCTCGATACGGCCAACCCGTTCTTCGCCGAAGTCGCCCGCGGCGCCGAAGAGCGCGCCGCCGCGCACGGCGTGACGATCCTCCTCGGCAGCAGCGGGCAGGATGCCGCCCGCGAGAACGCCTACCTCGACCTGTTCCGCGAGCAGCGCGTCAACGGCGTGCTCCTCACCCCGTTGGCCCTCGACGACGCACGCGCCGAGACGCTCGAGACCGCCGGCGTCCCGATCGTCCTCCTCGACGCCGAAGCGGACGGCGACCTGCCGTCCGTGGCCGTCGACGACGTCGAGGGCGGATACCTCGCCGTCCAGCACCTGTTGCAGCAGGGGCGTCGCCGGATCCTGTTCGCCGGGGGACCGGCATCCGTCCGCCAGGTGGCGGACCGCCTCGAGGGGGCGCGGCGCGCGCTCGCCGAGGTGCCCGAGGCGTCGCTCGAGGTCGCCGCGACCGACGAGCTCACAGTGCTCGCAGGGCGGCTCGTCGGCGAGCAGCTCGCCCGACGCGACGCGGCCGAGCGGCCCGACGGCGTGTTCTGCGCGAACGACCTGCTGGCCGTCGGCGTGCTGCAGGGTGCCGGCATCCTCGGTTCGTTGCGCGTCCCCGAGGACCTCGCCCTCATCGGCTACGACGACATCGATTTCGCGCAGTCGACGGTCGTTCCGCTCAGCTCGATCCGTCAGCCCGCGCGCGAGATCGGCGCCGCGGCCGTCGACGCGCTGTTCGCCCTGCTGGAGGACCCGGATGCCGAGCCGCAGCGCATCCGCTTCCGCCCCGAACTCGTCGTCCGGGCGTCGACCGGGGGCTGAGGCGCGGGCGACCGGGCGTCAGCGCGCGGCCGAGCGCACCAGCGAGGTCAGGAGCGCTGCCGCGTACTCGCGGTTGTCGGCGGTGATGGCGGGCACCGCCGGGGCGCGATGGTCCGACGCGATGCGGAAGCCTTTGGCCTCGGCATCCCACGTGATCTCCGTGATGTCGGCGAGCGGCGTCCGGTTCACGTCCTCCATCAGGTCGCGCGAGTAGAGCGCGGCGTCGGTGATCGCGATCCCGTAGACGCCGGCGAGTGTGGCGCTCGACAGCGAAGCGAGGGGGCGGTCGGATGCCGGCAGCTTCCATTTCGCGGAGAGCTTGGCGAGGTGCTTCGCGTCCTTGGGCCGCGAGGGAAGCGAGAAGTCGGAGGACAGCCTGCTGGCGAGCACCAGCTCCTCGACGGTGGCGGGCGCCTCGACCGGCGGTTCGGTGACGGCGACCGTCCCGCGCACCGTGTCGATGACGGCGGCCAGATAGCGCGCGACCGCAGGACGGTCGTCGGGTGCCAGCACCCGCTCGGTCGGGGCGAGATCGACCGGGGCGTCGCGCACGCGCAGGGCGGTCCCCTCGATCCGGATCTCGGACGTCCCCAGTGAGGCGAGGCTGAGGGGGATCGCGTCGAGGTCGTCGACGCCCTCGACGTAGAGGGAGCGATCGGTCACGAGCACACCGCGGGAGTGGCGCCGGCCGAGCAGATCGAGGGTGTGGAAGCCCCAGAACAGGACCGGTAGATCTCCGTCCGAGACGGCTCCGCGCAGGTACATCTGCTCGACCGCCTTCCAGAACACGGCTTCGGCGTCGGCGTAGTCGGGGTGGTCGGTCTGGCCGGCGCGGAACACCAGCCGGCTGATCGCCTCGGGCGTCTCGACCGCCGACACCTCGGCGATCAGGCGGTCGAACAGCTCCCGCCTGCCGGGGCTGAGGGTCTGGAGGTACTCGGTGAGGTTGCTCGGCCCAGGCATGGCTCGTCCCGTCGTCGGTTCCGGATGTCGTGGCCATTGTGGCCGGTCCCGGGGTTTCGCGGGAAGGGGAGGCGCGAGCGCTCCCGCGCCCCCGTTGACACGATTCAACACCGCGCATAAGCTCGGCGAACGACTGGGGAAAACGCATTCCATCACGAGTTCAAGGGTGAACAGCATGAGAAGACCCGTCCGCACATCCGTCGTCGCCGCGCTCGCCGCAGCGGCCCTCCTCATCCCGGCGCAGGCCGCGATGGCGCACCCCGGCCATGGGCCGGGAAAGCCGAAGCCTGGCACGTCGCCACAGCTCGAGAAGCTCGACCGGGGCCTCGTCGCCCTGCCGGGTGAGGACGGTGTCCACCTCACCTGGCGCCTCTTCAAGAGCGAGGCGACCGGCGCGTCGGCGACGGGCCTCACCGGCACCGACTTCGTCGTCAAGCGCGATGGCAAGCGCATCGCGACCGTCACCGATTCGACGACCTATGTCGACCCCGACGGCACCGACCGCTCGACCTACACCGTCTCGCCGCTGCAGGGCAAGCGCGAGGGCAAGCCGTCCGAGAGGGCGACCGTGCAGGGGTCGCCGTTCCTCGACATCCCGCTCACGAAGCCGGCTGACGGCGTGACCCCCGCGGGCGAGGCGTACACGTATTCGGCGAACGACGTCTCGGTGGGCGACGTGGACGGCGACGGCGCGTACGAGTACGTCGTGAAGTGGGACCCGTCGAACTCGAAAGACGTCTCGCAGGTCGGCTACACGGGCCCGGTCTACATCGACACGTACGAGCTCGACGGCACGCTGCTGAACCGCATCGACCTCGGTGTGAACATCCGCGCCGGCGCGCACTACACGCAGTTCCTCGTCTACGACTTCGACGGCAACGGCAAGGCCGAGATCATGATGAAGACGGCGCCGGGCACGAAGAGCACGGAGTTCAAGAAGGGCAAGGCGAAGAAGTCCGAGTACGTCACGATGCCGAAGGCCGACCGCAAGGCCGGCTACTCGCACTCCGACGACTACCGGTTGAGCGCCGACGACTACGCCGCGCACCTCGCTGGCGTGTTCCAGGGCTGGTCGGATCGCCCCGAGGTCGTCTCGGGTCAGTGGCCCGCCACGATCGAAGAGGCGCTCGGCACCGAACCGACGCACGACTACCCGCTGTCCCGTGCTGACGCCGAGGAGCTCGTCGACTACTTCATCGACGTCTATGCCCCCTCGCGATCTGCCCGCAACGTGCTGCGGAACTTCGAGGGCTTCATCGTCGACGGCCCCGAGTACCTGACGGTGTTCGAGGGCAAGACCGGCAAGGAACTCGAGACGGTCCGCTACGAACCGGGTCGCGGTGACGACGGCCTGCTTTGGGGCGACTATGCGATGTCGCGCATCGAGCCGGGCAACCGCGTCGACCGCTTCCTGTCGGGCGTCGCCTACCTCGACGGAAAGCGTCCGTCGGCGGTGTTCGCCCGCGGCTACTACACGCGCTCGACCGTCGCGACGTACGACTGGAACGGCAAGCACCTGACGAAGCGCTGGTTCGTCGACAGTGGCCACGTCCCGATGACGAACCCGTTCAACGACGGTCCGCACGGCCGCGACGGCACCGATCCCGAGTACGGCACGCTCACGACGCAGGGCTTCCACAGCTTGAGCGCCGCCGACGTCGACGGCGACGGAAAGCAGGAGATCGTCTACGGCTCCGCGACGCTCGACGACGACGGCAGCCTGCTGTACTCGTCGTTCGACACGATGCCCGAGGGCAGTGCGACGCCCGGCGAGAACGTGCGTCTCGGTCACGGCGACGCGATGCACGTCGGCGACTTCGACCCGAACCGCCCCGGCAAGGAGATCTTCACGGTCCACGAGGGCGGCGCGTACGCCCCGTACGGCACGGCGATGCGGGATGCCGCGACGGGTGAGGTGCTCTTCGGCGCCTACTCCGGAAAGGACACCGGCCGCGGGATGGTCGGCGACGTCCGCCCGGACGTCCCGGGCATCGAGGCGTGGTCGAGCATGCCCGCGGGGACGGATGCCTCCGGCCTCCTCTCCGCGGACGGCGACGTCCTGCAGTCCACCAACCCCGGCACGAACATGTCGATCCGCTGGGCCGGCGACCTGACGACGCAGATCGTGAACGGCGCGCAGACCGTGACCCCGACGATCGACGACTGGACGCGCGGGACGATGCTCACGGCATCCGGCACCCTCACCAACAACGGCACGAAGGGCAACCCGTCGCTGGTGGCGGACGTCCTCGGCGACTGGCGTGAGGAACTGCTCGTGAGGACGGCCGACTCGTCGGCGCTGCGCATGTACATCTCGACCGAGCCGACCGAGCACAAGCTCTACACGCTCATGCACGACCCGCAGTATCGGGCCGAGATCGCGCGTCAGCAGACGACGTACAACCAGCCCGCGTACACGGACTTCTATCTGGCGTCCGACATGTCGTTCGCGAAGGTGCCGCTGCGCTGAGTGGTGACGTGAGAGGGGGCGGATGCCGGTGGCATCCGCCCCCTCTTCGCGTGCGTCAGCGGGCGCGGACGAGCGCGTTCACACGCTGCTGCCACTCGCGCAGCTGCCACATCGGGTGGTGCGGGGCGGCGTTCGAGCAGAGGACGACGCCCCACACGCCGCGGTCGAGGGCGGTACGGATGCCGTGTTCCGCCAGCTCGCGCCCGGTCTCGGACTCCTCGAACCCGCCCTGCAGCGGCGTGTAGCCGACCCAGCCCTCGCCGATCACCGCGGGCACACCGTGCCAGCGCGCCCACTCGGCGATCGCGATGACGCGGGACTCGATCTCGCGGTGCATCACCTCGGCGTAGCGCGGGTACTCGGTGTCGAGCCAGGCGTCCCAGGCCGCGGCATCCACCCAGTCGTAGCCGTAGATCATCTGGTCGGTGACGACCGTGGCGCGCAGCTTCCACTCGGCGGGCCGGCCGTACTCGGCGGGCGTGGGCGCATCGGCGCGCACCAGGGCGCCCAGGTCGGCGTTCGGGAAGTCCCCGCTCCCCTCGGAACGGATGTCGATGCGCTTCTGGAGGGCGTCGAGCACCCCGTAGCTGTAGACGTGGCACTGCGCGGCCGAGAGGGTGGCGGGCAGTTGGTGCATCGCCAGGTGCGGCGGCTTGCCGATGCTCGCCGTCACGATCAGGTCGGGATGCCGCTGCTGCAGCCCTTCCAGCGCGGTCGCCCCGCCGTCGGTCACCGCGGGCAGGATCGAGAAGTCGACCTCGTTGTGGATCTCGACGAGGGCGATGAGGTCGCGGGCGCCCTGTTCGTCGATCCACGCGAGCATCCGGTCCCACGCCTCCGCGAGCACCCGGTAGCGGTCCTCCAACGGCACGGCCTCGACGGCCTCGAACCACCGGGGTGACGCGGCGAACGCGCAGGACTGCTGATACTCCCAGCTCGACAGGATCAGCACGAGGCCGTGCCGCCGTGCGGCGGCGAACAGTGCGGCGAGGTGTGCGCGCACGTCGATCGCGTAGCCGCCCGGGGTGTCGTACCACCGCGTGCGCTGCCCGTAGTACCCGCCGGATGCCGCGGCTCCGAGCCCCTCGATCGTGAGGTCCCGGGAGAGGTCGTCGAGGCCCAGGTTGCCGAACAGCAGCAAGGGAGCGGCGCAGATGCGGATCGCGTTGTAGCCGAGCGACGCGGCGTCGGCGCACGCGGCATCGAGGTCGGCGTACACGTCTCCCTCGCCGGCGCGGGTGTACCAGGAGAAGTCCCACAGTGTGATCGCGAGACGGTCCGGGAGGTGTGCGGGAACGGGTCCTGTCGGTCCGTACGGGTTTTGGGGAAGGTTGCCCGACCCCAGGTAGCGATCGGTCATGCGTTCATCCTCTCGTTCGCGATGGTGCGGCCGTCGGCGGCCAGGTCGCGCAGCGCGGCGGCCTGCGTCCGGCGACGGTCGGCGGTGTCGAGATCGAACACCAGGAGCTCCGGCAGCGAGGTCGCGAAGTAGTCGACCTCGTCGGGTGCGGCCTCGATCTGTGCGGCACGCGCATCGAGCGCCTCCCAGATCGCCTCGGCGGCGGCGGTCTCGCCCAGACGTGCGTGGGCGACGCCGATCCAGAACGTGGCTTCGTCGGCGGGACGCGGAGCGACCGCGAGGGGCGTCGCCGCACACGCCCGCTCCCAGGCGGCGCGGGCGGCCGCGTCGTCGCCCGCGAGGCGGTGCGCGTCGCCGAGGGCCACGAACCGTTCGGCCTGAGGGACGGCGGGATGCCGCCCCTCGCCGAGATTCGCGGGAGCGTCGATCCCCGCTTCGAGCAGGGCGACGGCGGCATCCGCTCGGCCCTCGGCGCAGGCGCGTCGCGCGAGCAGGCACGCCGCGCGGTCGTAGGCGGCCAGCACGATTCCCTCGCCGCCTTCGAACGGACGGAACACGCGCGTCGTCAGGATCCGCCACGCGTCGTCGACGCGGTCGGCGTCGAGCAGAAGTCCGACATGGGTGACCGCGAGGTCGTCGCGGGCGTCGAGTGCGGCGGGGTGGCGTTCCATGAGCGCGAGGCGGGCGGAGGCATCCGTTTCCGTCAACTGCGCGAGCAGGTCGCGTTCGAGGACGAGACGCGGGTCGGGGCGGTGGGCGAGCGCGGTCTCGTAGTGATCGGCTGCCCGGGCGGGGTCGCCGCCCGTGCGGACCGTCGCGAGGGCGAGGTTGCGCAGCAGGACCGGGTCGTCGCAGCCCAGGTCCCGCGCGCGCTGGAAAGCCGCGTGGGCGTCGTCGTCGCGCCCGGCGTCGAGCAGCCAGGCGCCGAGCATCGCCGCGGCGGCGGAGGACCCGGCCGCGGTGCCGGCGACGAGGGCATCGAGCTGGTCGAGTCCTGCGGGGAAGGCGCCGCCGAGGTCGAGGAGGTCGGCGGCGGCGCGCTCAGTCGCGGCCAGATCGGGGCGCCCGGCGGCATCCGCCCAGGCGGTGCGGAGGATCAGGCGGACCGGCTCGAGGTTGCCGAACCCGGCGTCGCCGGTCGCCTCGCGCTCGGTCGCGGCGAGGGCTTCGTCGAGCGCGCCGGCCCGGGCGAACTCGGCGCCGGCGTCGAGCGCGGCGCGCGGGTCCGACGGTGCGGAGCCCGTCAGGCAGGCGGTGATCGGGTCGAGGGGGTCCGCCGCGATCAGGGCATCGAGTGCTGCGTCGTCGTCGCGCCCGAGCCGGCGCAGCGCGAGTACGCGGAGGCGCCGGGCCTCGGCGATCGACCCGGCGGCGTCTGCCCGTCGAAGGGCGTCGGCCGGTCGACCGTCCGCCAGGGCAAGACGGGCGCGAGCGAGGGATGCCGGTGCCGCCCACACCGCGTTCCACGCCGCGCGCGCGAACCGCCGGTCGGCGTCGGCGCGCTCGCCGAGACGCTCGAGCGCGAGCCCGAGCAGGTAGTGCGCCTCGCCGTCACGGGGGTTGAGGTTGCGTCGGGTCTCGCGGGCGACCGCCGCCTCGAGGTGATCGCGCGCCGCGGCGTACTCGCCCCGCGCGAGGTGCCACGATCCGAGCATCGTGCGCGCGCGGGCGTCGTCCGGATCACGCCGGAGTGCTTCGTGGAGGTAGGGGAGGGGCGACCGGGAGGGATGCCGGTACTGCACGAGATGCGTCGCGGTGAGCAGCAGCTCGTCGGTGCCCTCGATTCGCTCGGCCGGCTCGGGCGCTGTCGCGACCCAGGGCTCGATCGGTTCCGCGTCGCGCCGGAACCATCGGACGAGGGTCGCGTCGCCCGCGACCAGCGCCACCGCGACTGCCGTCCCGGCGACCTCGACAACGGCGGGGGAGTCGGGTCCGACGGAGACCTGGAACATCTCCCGTCTGTCGTCGACCTCGACCTCGAGGTGTGCCGCCTCGTGCGCGCGCGTCGTGATCACGCCGATGCGCGATCGGCCGCCCTCGGTCGTGACCGAGACCGCGGCATCCGTCGTCGCCTGCCGCACCGGACCGATGGCGTGCACGGGGAACCAGTGCTGCGAGAACGTCTTCGTCTCGCCGGGCATGAGCCAGGCGAAGTCGGGCTGGTTGTCGGTGTAGACGCCAGCCATGAGCTCGACGTAGGGGCCGTCGGTGTCGGTCAGCTGGTCGTCCCACGCGCGTCCGATCGGCCCGTCGCCCCATGTCCACTGCTTCTTGCCCGGTGAGATCGCGGGGTCGGCCCAGTGCACGAAGCCCGCATCGGCGGCGTGGTCGTAGCCGCCGAAGAAGCCGTCGTCGGTGTCGGTGATCATGTACGACGTCGGCACCGGGATGTTGCTGTAAACATCGATGCGGTCGGCGTCCGGGCGCTCGGCGGCGAGGGCGGGGTAGTCGACGCCGTAGTACGGCCGGTCGGCGCGGGGGAACGCAGTGATCGCGCGGCGGGCGTGATCGGCGACGTAGCTCACGTCGTCGGGGAAGAAGGATTGGTACTGCTCGTGCGACCGGGCGGCGACGTTCGCCCACCACAGGAAGGTCTGCGGAACGTCGGTGCGGTTGTGCAGACGCACGTCGAGCTCGATGAGGGAGGACCCCGGGCGCAGCCGCACGCCGTGAAGACCCCGCATCCGCTGCAGCGGGTCGAGGTCGCTTTGCCAGACGACCGCCGCGCCGTCGTCCTCGCGCTCGATGCGGCTGTCGACGGGGAGGAACGTCGCCGGGCGATGGTGCTGTGGCCAGTTGAACTCGACGCCGCCCGAGATCCACGGGCCGGCGAGGCCGACGAGCGCCGGTTTGATGACGTTGTTCCGGTAGAAGAAGTCGTAGCCGGCGACCTTGTCGTACCCGATGTGGATGCGGCCGCCGAGCTCGGGCAGCAGCATCAGCCGGACGTAGGCGTTCTCGAGGTGGATCGCCCGCCACGCGCGGGGACGCTTGTCGTGCGAGATCGACTCGATCATCGGCAGCGGATAGACCCGTCCGCTCGAGCCCTGGTAGACGCGCCGGTCGAGGAACGCCGGGTACGGGTCGGGTTCGCCGGGCTCGTAGGTGTCGATGGTGACGTTCTCGCTCCAGCACGCGACCCCGCCGACGTCGAGCAGCGCCTGCTGGTCGGCGGGGGCGTCGGGAAGGCGGATGCGGCTGGGCGCGGCGTCGGGCATGGGGCGAATCTAAGCGCGGTGGCGAGCTCGGGCCATGGGTTCGCGTGCGGTCGACATGGACGATTCGACGATGCGGTGCGGCAGGATGAAGGGATGCAGCGCGCGGACGGGTTCGAGCGGCAGCGGCTGAGCGTCGTGCCGCGTCCCGTCGTCGAGGCAGCCCTCGCCAAGCCGGTGACCCGGCGGATGGTGGTGACGGATGCCGGGTACTTTCCACGCGCGGCGGGCCACGGCCGGCATCGCCCTGCGGGTGCGCCCGAGACGATCGTCATCGTCTGCGTGTCGGGGGCCGGATGGGTCGAGGCGGGCGGTCAACGGACGCGCATCGGGTCGGCGACGGCGATCGTCATCCCTGGCGATGTGCCCCATTCCTACGGAGCGGATGCCGCGGATCCCTGGACGATCTGGTGGTGCCACGTGCGCGGCTCGGACGTGCCGGAGCTGGTCGAGGCGGTCGGGGTATCGATCGACCGGCTGGTGCTGCCGCTGCGCGCCGTCGACCGGGCGACCGCCCTGCTCGACGAGATCTCGACGTCGCTGGCGCGAGACACGACGCCCGCGCGGATGGTCGCGGCATCCGGGATGGCGTGGCGGTTGTTCACACAGCTCGCCGTCGACCGTCTGCTGCCGGAGCACGGGACGCCCGTCGAGCGGGCGCTGCGCTACCTCGAGCAGCGCATCGACGGCACGGTGCACGTGGGAGAGCTCGCGGCGATGGTCGGGGTGTCGCCCTCGCACCTCGCTGCCCTGTTCCGCGATGCGACCGGCGGCGGGGTCATCGCGCACCACCTCGCGCTGAAGATGGCGCACGCCCGCCACCTGCTCGATACGACCGACCTGCCCGTCGCCGAGGTCGCGCGTCGCGTCGGGATGGACGATGCGTTCTACTTCTCGCGGAGGTTCCGCGTCGCCCACGGGGTGTCGCCGACGGCGTATCGGGGGCAGGGGAAGGGCTGATCGGTCCACTTTCGCGGGCGCAGTCGTCGTCTGAGCGCGCCGCGGACGCTAGTGGGTGCCGTCGAGGATGAGTCGGGTTGCTTCATCCGCCGCGTCCCATTGAGGGAAGTGGCCGCAGCGCTCGAACCAGTGCAGTACGGCGTCCGGGAACAGTTCTGTGGCTCGAGAGGCCTGACGGGGCACCGTAACCAGATCACGCCGCCCCCACCCGATCGTGACCCGGCCAGGTACCGTCCCGGCCGGGGCGCCCTGTTGCTTGGGTCCCTTTGTGAGGGCGTTCATGGCGGCACCGGTCGACGGCGAATCGGCCAGTCCGCGCACGTCCGGCAGCACGGTCTCGGGCGAGAGGGCCCACGGCCGCGCCGACAACTGCGCCAGCAGCAGGGTCCGTCCGACGGGGTTGCCCAGCAGGGCCGGCAGCATGCCTCGCAGCGCTCTGACCAGAGCGATCGAGGGCCGCAACGTGGCGCCGAAGACGGCGAGCTCGCGGTGACTCCAGAAGCCGCCCGGGTCCAACGCCACAGCGTCACCGCCGACCCCTCGCCGCGCGAGCTCGAGCACGATTCGGCCGCCCATCGACTGGCCTGCGGTCGAAACCCCGTCCAGCCCCTGCTCGCGGATGAAGTCCGCGACAGAGTCGGTCAACGTGGCGATCGAGACCTCACCGGCCAAGGCCGGAGTCTCACCGAACCCGGGTAAGTCGACGGCGATGACCTCACGATGTTCCGCCAGTTGGTCGAGGATCGGGGCCCAAGACCGCCACCCTGCACCCAGGCCGTGTACGAGTAGCAGAGGGCTGCCGTTCCCGCGTCGAATGTGGTTCAGCGTCACCCATGCAACGCTATCCCGCGCGGGTCTAGGGAGGGCCGGATCGCCAGAAGCAGCCATCGCCCCTGCGTGTGCGTGCGTTCGATCCGCATCCGCGTTTCCATGGTCGCGAGTTCGGCCCGCTTCGGAGAGTCCTGTCCACGGTGGCAGCGAGGGCGACCGCCGCCGACGGCATGCCTGGACGATCCGACGGCCTCGCCGCGCCACGTCGGCTCGCGCTCCTAGGCTCGGACCCGTCCCCGCCCCCGTTGGAGTCTCGATGACGCGCGTCCACGCCCTCACCGTCCACCCGCCCGCCACGACCGAGCTCGCGGGCATCCGCCCATCGGCGGGTGATGACTCCGGCGTCGAGGTGACGGTCCAGTCCGTCCGGCAGGGCGGCATCCCGATCTTCCCGATCACCGGCGAGATCCACTACTCCCGCATCCCTCGCGGGGAGTGGATGCCGGTGCTCACCGCCGCCCGCGCCGGCGGCCTCACCCACGTGTCGACCTACGTCCTCTGGAATCACCACGAGCCGGAGCGCGGACGGCCGGACTTCACCGGCGGACTCGACGTGCGCGCCTTCCTTGAGACAGCGCGCGACGCCGGTCTCGGGCTCATCCTGCGGATCGGCCCGTACGCCCACGCCGAGGCGCGGCACGGCGGTCTGCCGGACTGGCTCGTCGACTCGGGGCTGCCGCTGCGCACCAACGACCCGGCCTACCTCGGCGAAGTCGAGCGGTGGTACGCCCTGCTCGCCGAGCAGGTTCGCGGCATCCCGCTGTTCTCGATCCAGGTCGACAACGAGCTCTACGACGGTGCCGATCACCTCACCCGGCTGCGCGAGATGGCGGAGGGGCTCGGCCTGCGCGCGCCCGTCTGGACGGCGACCGGGTGGGGCGGAGCCCAGCTGCCGGACGGATTCCTGCCGGTCTACGGCGGATACCCCGAGTCGTTCTGGGTCGACGCCGACGTCGAGCCCGATCTGCGCAGCCACGCGAACTTCTACCCGTCACCGCGCCGCGACGACGATTCGATCGGCGCCGACCACCGCGCCGGCGAGCCCGTCGCCGAAGCGGTGCGGTCGCCGCATCCGTTCACGACCTGCGAGCTCGGGTCGGGTATGACCTCGGCGTACCACCGCCGTCTCGACGTGCCGGCCGCTGATGTCGCGGCCCTCGCGATGGCCAAGCTCGCCTCGGGCAGCGTCTGGCAGGGGTACTACATGTACGCCGACGGCCGGAATCCGCGCCGCGGGCTGCAGGAGTCGCACGCCGCGGCCGGACCGAACGACTTTCCCGAGATCGCCTACGACTTCGGTGCGCCGGTCCAGGTCGACGGCGCGACGCGGCCGAGCTGGGCGGCGCTCCGCCGCCAGCACCTCATGCTCGCGCGCTGGGGCTCGGCGCTCGCCGCGATGCCGGCCTTCTTCGCCGAGGACGCCGTCGACTCGCCTGACGTCTCGGGGCTGCGGTGGTCGGTGCGCTCCAACGGATCGAGCGGTTTCGTGTTCGTCGTGAACCGGCATCCCGGGGTCGACCTGCCCGCCCAAGAGGGTGTGCGGTTCGAGGTGGGTGAGACGGTGTTCCCCGAGGTCGACATCCCGACCGGCGCGGTGTTCGCCTGGCCGTTCGGGATGCCGCTCGGCGACGCGACCGTGCACTGGCTCACCGCGCAACCGGTGACCGAGGTGCTGTGGCGGGGAGCGCCGCTGCTGGTCGCGGCGGCGACCGACGGCATCCCGCCTCAGCTCTCAGCCGACGCGGACGTCACGGAGGTCGCCGCGGACCGTGGGCGCATGTGGGAGCTGACGCGCGGCGGTGGAGTTCTCGCGCGGGTGCTCGTGCTCGATGACGCGGATGCCGACGCGATCGCGGTCGCCGACGGGCGGCTCGTCTGGGCGCCCGGCGCGGTCGTGACCAACGGCGGTGAGGTGACGTTCGCGGGGGATGCCGCCGTCGCGCCCCGGGCCGAGGTGCTCGACGACGGCGGGTGGGTGGCAATCGAGGTCGAGCCCGGACAAGCCGCGGAGGTCGCGGTGACGCTCGAACGGTCCGCCGGGGCGCCCCCGGCCGGCGCCGAACAGGGCGGTCGCGCGTCGATCCCGACGGAGTGGGATGCCGCGGCGGTCGTGACGCTGGCGGTCGACCCGGCCGACGAGCGCACGTTGCGCCTGGAGTGGATCGGCGATGTCGCCCGCGCGTGGGCCGCCGACCGGCTCGTCTCCGACGCTCTGTGGACCGGTCGCCCCTGGCGCATCCCGGCACACCTTCGCGGCGACGCGACCGAGCTGCGGATCGAGATCCTGCCCGGGAAGCCGTCCGCACGTGTGCGCTTCCCCGGCCAGGTGCCCGTCGGGGCGGGGATCACGCGCGCGGAGCTCGAGCCGCGCGCGAGCGTGCGTATCTGACGCGTTCCTCGACAGCGCTGTCTGGTGCCGAAAGCGCACCGGCGGCCCGGTTTACAGGGGGGCGCTCTGGGCACGAGGGGGCGCTCTCGCGCGTGTGCGGCGCGGGCCGGTGCAGGATCGCGCGCGGGGAGCCCCAGTATCGAGCGCGCGGGTAGCGTCGCGAGACTCAGTCGCGAGAGCGCCGCCTGTTGCCGAGAGCGCTGCAGGATGCCGGGCACGTCAGGGCGCTCTCGGCACAACGGGACGCTCTCGCGGGCTGAGTCACACCCCTCAGCGCGCGGAAACCACCGCGTTGTCGAGCGCGTCGAGGTCGACGCCGGGGCGTGAGACGGCGTTGGTGAGCAGCACCCACGCGATCCCCGCACTCGGATGCACCCAGAACTCGGTGCCGGCCCAGCCGCCGTGGCCGTAGACGTCCTGGTCGATGAGGCCGGGCGCGCGCGTGCGGAGGTTCCACGTGAACCCCCAGTCCTGCCCGCGCTCGGCGATGTACGGCTCGAGCCGAGGGATGTCGTCCGTCAGCGGTCGCCGCATCATCGCGAGCGTCGCCGGCTGCAGGATGCCGCCGGTCGCCCCGCCTTCGATCCGCAGCAGCTCCGAGCCCAGCCGCAGCAGGTCTTCGGCGCGGCCGACCATGCCGGCGCCCGGATGCCGCAGCGCTGCGAAGCGCGCCATGTCGACGCCCGACGCCGCAGCATCGACGACCTCGACCGAGCCGGTGTGGTCGAGGCTGAGCCCGTCCGCCCCGATCTCGCCGGCCCACTGGGTGACGGCATCCGCCCAGTCCCGTCCGGTCGCGTGCTCGACGAGCGCGGCGATGCCTTCGAACGCAAGCGACGAATAGCGTGAGGCGCTGCCCGCGACGAAGTCCCGCCCACGGGTGATCAGCTCGTCACGCAGCGGCGTCACGGGATCCAGCGGCGGCTCGGCGATGCCGGCGGTGTGCGAGGCGAGGTGACGCAGCAGCACCGAGTCGTCGCGACCCTCGCCGAACTCCGGCACAGCATCCCGAAGCGGCGTCTCGGGTGTCAGCAGCCCGCGCTCGATCGCCCGCGCCGCGGCGATCCCCAGCAGGGGCTTCGTGATCGAGAAGAGCGGGTACCGATCGGATGCCGCGGCCCCGAAGCCCTCGAGCGCAACCGTCCCCTCGGCCGTGGCCACACCGAGCACGGCCGACGGCAGCCGGCCGGCATCGACGTGCCCGCGGACGAGGTCGAACGCCGCGCTCATGCGGACGGCACCTGCAGCACGCCATTACGGCGGTGCGGCAGCCGAGCGAGCGATGCATCGCGGAGCGCCTCCGGCAGCAGCGCGTCGGGCGCGTCCTGGAACGCGACCGGTCGCAGGAACCGGCGGATCGCGGTCGCGCCGACCGAGGTGTGGAGCGACGTCGTCGCGGGCCACGGTCCGCCGTGCTGCTGCGACCACGTCACGGCGACGCCGGTCGGCCAGCCTGCGAACAGTACGCGTCCGGCGCGCAGCTGCAGCAGCTCGAGCACCTCGGTGACGTCTTCGCCCGCCTCGCTATGGAGGGTTGCGGTGAGGCTTCCCGGCACGGCACGCAGGGCCCGCAGCAGCTCGGCGTGGTCGCTGTAGCGGACGAGCAGCGTGACCGGTCCGAACACCTCGGCGATCAGCGTCTCGGGGCGCTCGGCGACCGCCGCGGCATCCGTCGTCAACACCACGGGGCGGGCGCCGTCGGGCGTCTCGGCGCCCTGGGCGAGCACCTCGACCGACGGGTCGGCCTCGAGGTCGCGGATGCCGTCGGGGAATGCGGTCGTGATGCGCTCGGTCAGCAGCGGCCCACCCGCCGCGCCGGCGACGGCGTCGGCGACGAGCTGCTCGATGCCGGCATCCCGCGGGATGAAGACGACGCCCGGCTTCGTGCAGAACTGGCCGGCGCCGAGGGTGAACGAGCCGACGAGGCCCGTCGCAAGCGCCTCACCGCGCGCGGCGGCCGCGCCGGTCGTGACGACGACGGGGTTCACGCTGCCGAGCTCGCCGTAGAACGGGATCGGGTCGGGCCGTCCGTTCGCGAGGTCGAACAGCGCGCGGCCGCCCGAGAGCGAGCCGGTGAACCCGGCCGCCTGGATGGCGGGGTGCTGCACGAGCGCGTTCCCGGCCTCGCGGCCCTCGATGAGGGCGAGCGATCCGTCGGGCGCCCCCGCGGCGCGAAGCGCCTCGATCGCGATCGCGGCGGTGCGCTCCGACAGCTCGGGGTGGCCGGAGTGCGCCTTCACGATGACGGGGTTGCCCGCCGCCCACGCCGAGGCGGTGTCGCCGCCGCAGACCGAGAAGGCGAACGGGAAGTTGGATGCCGAGAACACGGCGACCGGGCCGACGCCGACCAGCAGGCGACGCAGCTCCGGGCGGGGCGGGGTGGCCGCGGCATCCGCGTCGTCGACCGTCAGCTCGAGGTAAGAACCCTCGCGGACGACCGCGGCGAACAGGCGCAGCTGACCGGTCGTGCGACCGACCTCGCCGCGCAGGCGCACGGCGCCGAGGCGCGTCTCACGGTCGGCGATCGCGACCAGCTCGTCGGCGTTCGCGTCGAGCGCGTCGGCGACGGCGCTCAGCCAGCGGGCGCGATCGTCGGCGGACGACGTGCGCCAGATCGGCGCGGCGGCCGCCGCAGCGTCGGTGAGGCGGGCGAGCTCTTCGGGTGACGTGGTCATCACAGTCCTTCCGGGTGGGTGAAGCGCAGTCCGAGACCCTCGTGGGGCACCTCGGTCAGGGTTCCGTCGACGATGGCGACGGGGGAGGGGCCCTCGAGCGCACCGAGGGCGCCAAACGCAGCGTCCTCGATGTCCTCGACGAGGACCTCCTGCGGCAGGACCAGCGCGAGCTGGCCCGACAGTTCGGGCAACAGGTGGGGGTGCAGGTCCATGCCCGCAGCGTGCGCGTCGCCCGCGATCTCGAGGAACGGCGTGATCCCGCCGACGCGGACGATGTTCGGCTGCACGACCTGCGCGGCGCCCGAGCGCACGAAGTCGTCGAAGCGGTAGCGGGTGTGGACGTTCTCGCCGAGGGCGATCGGCACTCCCGATCCGGCACGCAGGCGCCTCGCGAGCTCGATGTGGCCGGCGAGGTCGTCGGCGCGCAGCGGCTCTTCGATCCAGGCGATGTCGGATGCCGCGAGTGCCTCGACGGCGGTCGTCGCCCGGTCGAGGTCCCACCGCTGGTTCGCGTCGATCATGAGTTGCCGGTCCGTTCCGATGACGTCACGCACCGCCGCGACGCGCGCGACGTCGCGCGCGAGATCGGGGCTGCCGACCTTCATCTTCACGGCGTCGAAGCCGGCATCGACCCAGCGCTGCGCCTGGGCGAGCAGGTCGTCGAGCTCGTAGTGCAGATTGATGCCGCTGCCGTAGGAGCGCACCGATTCGCGACGGCGACCGATCGAGGTCGACACCGAGAGGCCGGCGGCGCGGGCCGCGGCATCCCACAGCGCGAGGTCGAGACCCGCGATCGCGATCGTCGTGAGGCCGCCGCCACCCGCCTCGTGCAGGTGGCGCCACAGCTCGCGCCAGACCTCCGCCGGCTCGGCCGAGCGGCCGACGGCGAAGGCGGGGATGTCGTGCTGAAGCAGCGCGAGAACCGCCTCGGCGCCGATCTGCGGGGTCCAGGAGAAGCCCCACCCCTCGGCGCCGTCCGATCGCACGACGTGGGTCGCGATGACGCCGACCGACGTGACGTCTGCGGCCCACGGGCGCGTCAGCGGCACCCGGATCAGCCGGGCGCCTAGTGAGGCGATCGTGGTCACAGCAGTGCGCGGCCCGCGGCGAGGATCTCGGCCAGACGGGCCTCCTGGGCCGCGGTCGGGTCGACCAGCGGAGCGCGGACCGAACCGACGGGGAGTCCCTCGAGGCGCAGGCCCGCCTTGATGAGCGAGACGCCGAAGCCAGGGGTCTCGTCGCGGAGCGCGACGAGCGGCGCGTAGAACCCGTCGAGGATCGCCATCCGACGCGCCTCGTCGCCGTCGATGTACGCGCGGTAGTACGCGTTCGCCACCTCCGGGATCATCGCGAAGGCCGCCGAGGAGTACAGCGGCACGCCGATGCCGCGGTACGCGCCCTGGGTCAGCTCGGCGGTCAGCAGACCGTTGAAGAACGCGAAGTCCTCACGACCGGCATCCGCGACCGCCCGGACGATCAGCTGCGTGGCGCCGATGTCGCCGATGCCGTCCTTGAAGCCGATGACCTTCGGGTTCGCGGCGAGCGTGCGGATCGACTCGGCCGTGAACGCCGCCGACCCGCGGTGGTAGACGATGACAGGCAGATCGGATGCCGCGGCGATCGCCTCGACGTAGGCGATGAGCCCGCGCTGCGGGGCCCCCACGAGGTACGGCGGCAGGACGAGCAGGCCGTCGGCACCGGCATCGGCCGCGGAGCGCGCGACCTCGATCGCGTGGCCCAGAGGGCCGCCGGCTCCGGCGATGACGGGGACGCGACCGGCGACCGCGTCGACCGCGGTGCGGACCACGAGCGCCGACTCGCTGGCGGACAGGGCGTGGAACTCGCCCGTGCCGCACGCGGGGAAGACGCCGCCGGCACCGGCATCCACTCCTGCGGTGACGTGCTGGGTCAGGAGGTCGGTCTCGACGCGGTCCGCCGAGTCGAACGGGGTGACGGGGAAGAAGAGGATGCCGCGGAAGTTCATACCGGCACGTCCTTTCGATCGGAGACGGCGTTCAGGGAGGAGGAGGTGAGTTCGGTCCGCCACGAGTGCTGCGGCCGCCAGCCGAGCACGCGCGCCGCCTTCGCGTTCGAGAACGCGGGCGAGGTGCCGGTGAGGGCGCGGGCGAGGTCGTCGGTCCCGGGGACGAAGCGCGGCAGGAGCTCGGCCAGGGGGGCGTCGGCCAGCGCATCGTCGGCGCCGACGAAGAACACCTCGGCGTTCGGGATGTCGGGGAGCGCCCCCAGCAGCAGATCGGTGAACGATGCAACGTCGCGGGCGTCGACGTAGTTGAAGAGGGCCGGAGCCGACAGTGCGGGATCGGCGATCCGCTCGGCGACCGTGTGGCCCTGCTGGGTCGGGGCCCCCGCCCATTCCTCGGGCGCGATGACGTAGCAGGGGCGGAACGTCGCGTAGCGGACGTCGTCGCCGGTGCGCCGGTGCAGCATCGACACGGTCTGCTCGATCATGAGCTTCGACAGCGCGTACGCGTTCCACGGCCGCGGCGTCGACGTCTCGTCGAGCGGCAGGGACTCGGGCAGCCAGCCCGACGGGTTGCCGTAACCGAGCACGGTGGGGCTGGATGCCGCGACGACGCGTCCGATGCCGGCATCCACCGCTCCGCCGAGGACCGAGACGGCGAGACCGGTGTTCGTCCGCATGATCACGTCTTCGGGGGCGCTGAACGGTACGGCGATTGCGGCGAGGTGCACGAGCGAGTCGGCCTTCGCCCGCATGAGCGTCTCGGCGGTGGCCGCCGCGTCGAGCAGGTCGATCGAGATCTGCTCGACGCCGTCGATGCGGAGGTCGTCGGACGGGGCGCGATCGAGCGAGACGACCTCGTGCCCGAATGCGGCGAGCCCGGCGACGAGGTTGCGCCCGAGTCGGCCTGAGCCGCCGGTGACGACGACGCGACTCATCGGGGAATCCGGGGTGTCGAGTCGCGGAGGATCGCGACGCCGAGATCGGCGACCTGCACCGGCAGGCCGGTCTCGAGCGAGCGGTTGCCGGCGATGCCGACCGCGATCGATCGGACGCCGTCGGTCCAGTCGGCAGGACGGCCGAGCGGGTCGTTCACCGGCCCTGCGAAGACATCGGCCAGGAGCAGGGCGTCGCCGCCGCCGTGAGCGGATTCGCCCGAGACGATCGGAACCTCGACGGCCTCCTCCCAGTGGCGCTGCACGAGCAGGCGCTCGCCCATGGGGCGGAGGCTCGAGTGCGCGGCATCCTGCACCGCGCTGGGGTCGACGACCGGGTGCAGTCCGTCGCCGACGAGGACGGCGCCCCGCTCGACGACCTCAAGCTCCGCGCGGCCCTCGGTGCCGTTGATCGCGACGCGGTAGCCCTCCCAGGGGGCGTGCGCGTTCAGCGAGTACGACAGGGTCGCGCCGTCCGAGTAGTCGACGACGAGGGCGAGGTTGTCCTCGATCGTGATGCCGGGTCCGAAGACGTCGCGGTCGCGGACGTAACCGTCGTGCTGCTCGGCGTCGAGGTACAGCGCGCGCAGGCGCTCGTCGCCGCGCAGGTCGAGCTCGAACGGGTCGCGGTTGCCGTCGTGCGTGCCGCGGTCGGGGCGGTCACCGAGGCCACGGGCGGCGGCGTTGTCGGCGCCGTAGAAGCGGAGGGCTCCCGAGGCGAAGACGCGGCGCGGGCGCTGCCCGATCCACCAGTTGACGAGGTCGAAGTGGTGGCTGGACTTGTGGACGAGGAGCCCGCCGGAGTGCTCCTTCTCGCGGTGCCAGCGGCGGAAGTAGTCCGCGCCGTGCTGCGTGTCGAGCATCCAGGAGAAGTCGATGGAGGTGACGCGACCGATCCGGCCCTCGGCGATGACCTGGCGCAGGGCGGTGTTGCGCGGCGCGTACCGATAGTTGAAGGTCAGGACGACCGATCGCCCCGTGCGCTGGGCGGCCGCCTCGATCGCGGCGGCGCTGGCCGCGTCGATGGTGAGGGGCTTCTCGACGACGACGTCGGCCCCAGCATCCATCGATCGGACGATCAGCTCGGCGTGCAGGTCGTCGCGCGCCGTCACGATGACCCGCTCGATGCGCTCTGCGCGGATCATCTCCTCGAGCTGGTCGGGCTGCCAGGTGGACGGAGCGGCGAGGCCGTGGTCGACGAGGCGGTCGACGTAGAACTGCGCGCGGGTCGGGTTCGGCTCGCAGATCGCGACGAGGTCGGCGCGGTCGCGGTAGTCGTCGGCGATGGCGTCCACGTACATCTGTGCGCGGTGGCCTGCGCCGACGAGGGCGTACCGGGTGGTCATGGCTCTCCTTCGTGCCGGACTCCTCCGAGCCGGGAAACAGGCTCAGGAAACGTTTTCTCAGACGGTAGCACGGATGCCACCGGCTCCGCGAGGAATGTTCTCGAGCGGCAGTGGATCGTTTCAGTCGCGCGATTCAGCGCGTGGGCGCGGCGGTCGTTCCGCGGAGGATGACCTCGGGGACGACGGTGTGCGTGGCGTCGGGCGTCTCGCCCTGCAGCAGGGCGCGGAGTGCTCGCCAGGCGAGGGCGCCGAGCTCCGCCGTCGGGACGGCGGCGGTCGTCAGCCCGGGGGAGGTGTAGCGCGCGAAGGGGATGTCGTCGAAGCCCGCGATCGACAGATCGCCGGGCACGGTCAGACCGCGCTCGGTGGCGGCGCTGAGGAGGCCCATGGCGGACAGGTCGTTGAAGGCGAGGACGGCGGTCGCGCCCGAGTCGAGGACGGCGTCGAGCGAGTCGGCGCCGGCCGCGAAGTCGACACCCGCCGGGATCTCGAAGATCTCGCACCCGTCGAGGGTCGCGCGGGCGTCGTCGAGTGCGGCGAGGCGCTGCGCGTTCGAGGCGCTCCGCTTGGCGCCGGCGAGGTAGGCGATGCGGCGGTGGCCGAGACCGTAGAGGTGGTCGATGACCTCGCGGAGCGGGGTGCGGTAGTCGGCCGCGACGCTGGGGGCGTCGCCGGCGCGGTTCACGAGCACGACGGGCGCCACCTCGGCGAGGACCTCGGCGAGGGCGGCATCCGACATGCGGGGAGCGCAGAGCACGAGACCGTCGGAGCGGCGGCGGGACTCGAGGGCGAGCAGGCGCTCCTGGTCTTCGTGCTCATCGGAGTCGGCGACGAGCACGTGGTAGCCGTCTGCGACGGCGGCGCGACTGAGGCCGCGGAGCATGCCCTGGAACGTCGGGTTCGAGAGGTCGGGCACGACGACCGAGATCGTCTGGGTCTTGCCGAGGACGAGGCTGCGGGCGAGCGGGTTGGCGGAGTAGCCGAGTTCGGTGGCCGACGTGCGGACCCGTTCGGCGAGGGCCGGATCGACGGTCGCGTTGCCGTTCATCACGCGGGAGACGGTGGCCAGCGAGACGCCGGCGTGCTTGGCCACGTCGGTGATCGTGGTCTGCTTCTGCCCTGCCATCGGCTCCCCCTCGCGCCTGCCCGGCATGCGCATCGCGCGCGCCAGTGTGGCCATACTATGCGAGGAAACGTTTTATGACGGGAGACGACGATGTCCGGATCTGCTGCTGACCGAGCCGCGAAACGTGAGCGGATGGCTGGTGTGCGGCGGGATGCCGGGGGTCGCCCACTCGTGCTCTCGTCGTACGAAGCGCTCGCCTGGTACCTCGAGGGCGCCCGCACGCATGTCTCCCTCGCCGGCCCGCCGGTGTTGGCGGTTCGCGTCGACGATGACGGAGACACACTGTTCGTGAGCGCGAACGAGGCCGACCGGCTGATCGCCGAGGAGCTGCTGCCCGAGGATGCCGACCGCGTCGTCCGTGTGCCGTGGCACCAGCCCGTGCTCGAGGCCGCGGGTGCCGGTCTCGCCGAGGTCGATGTCACAGCCGCGCTGCGCGCCGCGCGCGCATCGCTGCTTCCCGCCGAGGCCGATCGGTACCGCGCGCTCGGGCGCGAGACGGCGGAGGTGCTGACGGCGGTCGCCCGCGGACTGAGTGCGTCTTCGACCGAGCGCTCGGCCGCGGCTGCGCTCGCCGAGGGGCTCGTGGCGCGGGGCATCGATCCGCTCGTGATTCTGGTCGCGGGGGAGGAGCGGCTGCCTCACCGGCATCCGCTCCCCACCGACGGGGCGCTCGGGCGTCGGGCGATGCTCGTCGTCTGCGGGCGGCGGCACGGCCTGATCGCCAACGCGACGCGGTGGGTCGGCGAGGCGGACGCCGATGACGAACGGATCCTCGAGGTCGAGGCGGCGTTCTTCGCCGCCACACGTCCGGGCGCCCGGCTGAACGACGTCTTCGCGGCCGGGACCGTCGGGTACGCGGCATCCGGGTTCGACGCGGACGAGTGGACGAAGCACCACCAGGGCGGACCGACCGGGTACGCCGGGCGCGACCCCCGCGCGACGACGCTGACGACGGATGTCGTCGCGTCACCGCACGCGTTTGCGTGGAACCCCAGCGCCCCGGGCGCGAAGGTCGAGGACACCGTGCTCGTGACGGAGTCGGGTATCGAGGTGCTGACGGTCGACCCCGCGTGGCCGACCGTGGAGTTCGGCGGGGTGCGGCGGCCGATGGCGCGGGCGTTCGGCTGACGCGGCACGCTCGGATTCGGAGACGTCTATGGCGTTGATCCTGCATTTCCGCACGGGCGCCCGCATCGTGGACGGGTCTCCACCCTCGACACGGCGCAGGGGTCCATCGATATCTCCGCCTTCGGCGGCTCGGCTGCGCTGCGCGAGCTGCACGTGGCGGAGAACCTGCCGCTGCGAGGCGTCCCGGCCGTGCTGGCGGGCGCACCCCACGCGACCGTGCATGTCGCTCGTGATTTCCATGACGCACCCGACGGAGCGGAGCGGGTCCATCGCATCGCGGTCCCGATCAAGAAGCCCCGCGCCACGCGCTGACGTGAGGGCCCGCTCGAGATGAATGAACTCTCATTCTCGGGATGTGGATAGGGGTCGTTTTCGGCTGATTCTGCCGGGGACGATGTCGGAGGTTGGTGGCAGAGTGCAGGTATGACGGAAGCGATGGAAACCCCCGGTGGCGAGGCATATATCGCTGCCATCGCGGGGATCGTCGCGGACGTCGAGACGGTGGGTCGGCAGATCGCTGCGGGGCAGATCGCGGAGCTTCGCGTGCTCGCCGCGGCGGGACGGTTGGCGGAGGCGCAGAGCGCTCACGCGGACGCGAACGTCCTCCTGCACGACATGGCACTGAGGTCGATCGCTGCAGAAGTCGCCGGGGCAATGCGGATGACCGACCGGACGGTGCAACGCCGGATCGGTGAAGCACGGGTGACCATCGAGGGATTCCCGGCCGCGGTCGCCGCGTGGGAAGCGGGGCGGATCGTCCGCGGACACGTCTCGGCGATCGTGGATGCCGGGGTGAACCTGCCCGCCGAGTTGTGGGCGGAGTTCGAGAAGGTCGCGATCGAACGGTGCGAACGAGACACCCCGAACCGGGTGCGGGGTGAGTTGGAGATCCTCGCGCACCGGATGCACCCGCGATCCTTCGCGGAGAGGCACGAAGAGGCGGCCGCGGGACGTTGCGTCCGGTTGGTCGCCGGCCGGGATGGGATGAGCGACCTGATCGCGACCCTCCCCACCGTGATCGCCGAGGGGATCCACGATCGACTCACCCAACAGGCGCGCGCGATCATCGACACGCGAGGCGAGCGTGCGGCGACCTCCGATGTGATCGCGACCGATGGCCGCTCGACGGACCAGGTCCGGGCTGACGTGTTCTCAGACCTGCTCCTCGCGGGCATCCCGTCGTTGGACGACACCCGGGACACCGCGGCTGGGCCGCTGGGCGCGATCCGCGCACGCGTGCAAGTGCTGATCCCCGCCGCGACACTCACCGGTGCAGATGACGGGCCCTGCGATCTCTCGGGGCGCTCACCGATCGACCCGGTCACCGCTCGCACGCTCGCCGGTGAAACCGGAGTCTGGGAGCGTCTGCTGCACGACCCCGTCACCGGGGTCACCGTCGCGACGGACTCGTACCGTGTCCCGTCGAGGATGCGCAGGTTCCTGCAAGCTCGGGATCAGCACTGCCGGTTCCCCGGATGCCGGGTCGCCGCCATCCGCTGCGAAGTAGACCACACGCATGATCACGCGCTCGGCGGCAAGACAGAACTCTCGAACCTGGCCCACTTGTGCCAGAGACACCATTCGATGAAGCAGTTCACGGCCTGGAAAGTCCGACAACTCCAGGGTGGTGTCCTCGAATGGACCTCACCCCTCGGCAGGACCTACAGAGAAGACGCACCCACTCCGGCCGTCGCCTTCACCTCTGCCACCGCAAACCCCGGAGACCCGGCGCCCTTCTGATCCGGGCCTCCGGCGGTCAGGTCGGCGCGTCAGCTCCGCGCCCGCGCGTCAGTGCTTCAGCTCCGCCCCGTGACGCGGCTGCGCGCCATGAGGGCTCCGACACCGACCGCGATCGCGACGACGCCGGCGAGCCCGAGCCAGAAGACGTCCGGGGCGAAGAGGTTGCCCGCGGTGCCCTCCCGGCCGACGCGGTCCATTTGCGCGTAGAGGTTCACCTGCGCGAGCACGACGATCGCGAGGCCGCCCAGGATGAGGGCAGTGCCGACGGTGAGACGCATCAGGATCTCCTCCGGAACGTGGCTGATGCTCCTCACCGTACGACCATCTCGGTCACGCCGTGAAGGTCGACCCCTTCGCCGCCTGATCGCCGTCGCGCCGCTCGATCGCCCGCAGGTTCTTCGCCACGAACCGTGCGATGCGTCGTGCCCCCTCGACGCGGAAGTGCGTGTCGTCGATCAGACCGTCCGGCCAGGCGGCGGTCTCGCCCGGCGCGTAGTGCGAGAGCAGACGAGCGGATGCCTCGTCCCCGAGGTCCTCGTAGAGCCAGGTCGTGAACGCCGTGAGGTCGATGAGGTCGACGCCGTCGGCGGCAGCGAGGTCGCGGACCGCGTTCGGATAGTCGCCGTGCGTCGGCGTCACGCGATCCCCGTCGAACCAGCGCCGCTCGCACGACGTGCAGAGCACCGGTCGGGCCCCGCGAGCGCGGACCTCGGAGACCATCCGATGCAGCCGATCGGTGTAGCCGCCGCGCGAGGCGAGCGACTCCGGCTGCTTCTGGTCGTTGTGCCCGAATTGGATGACGACGGTGTCGCCAGGGACGACATCGGTCAGCAGCGCATCCCACGCCCCGCTCGCGAGGAACGACTCTGTCGTCGCCCCACCGAACGCGTGATTGCGCACCTCCTCCGAGACGAACTCGTCGAGGCATTCGCCCCAGCCGGCCATGGGCTCCTCACCCGCCTTCATCGGCGCGACGGTCGAGTCTCCTGCCAGGTGGTAGGTCATCGGCATCCCTCTTTCATCCCGCACATGGCGATGCGGCGGCCGGGTGATCCCGACCGCCGCATCCGTCTGTCAGCTCGCGGCGAGTGCCGTCTCCACCTGCGAGATGAGCTCCTTCGCGGCATCCGCGGGAGTCGTCTTGTCGAAGGTGACGTCGTCGAGCAGCTTCGTGATGATCGGCCCGAGCTGCGAGGTCGGCAGCGCGATCGGGTTCTGCGGCGTGCCACCGGCCTTCGACAGGCGGTCGATGAAGGCCACCTGCTCCTTCTCGGAGTCGGTCAGATCGGGCGTGATGGCCTCGAGCACGGTCGGGTCGGCGGGGATGCCGAGGGTCAGCTTGTTGAGCGGACCGGCCTGCTCGCTGTTCAGCAGGAAGTCGATCAGCTTCGCAGCCTCCTTCGGGTGCTTCGACTTCGAGTAGACCGCGTACTGCACGGTCGGCTGGATGACCAGACCCACCTTGTCGGCGCTGTCACCGGGGACGTTGAGGATCTTCAGCTCCTGACCGGCTGCGCCCGCGTAGATGCTGATGAAGTTCAGCGGCGCGAACGTCATGCCGACCTTGCCCTGACCCATGAGGCTCTGCTCGAGCGACGCCGACGCGTCCTCGGCCGCGGTCGAGGCATCGGGCGACCCGCCGGAGTCCTGCAGGTCCTTCGAGAACTCGAAGAACTTCTCGGCCGTGGCCTCGCTGACGCCGAACTTGCCGTCCGCCGTATAGAGGTCCTCGCCGTTCTGGCGGGCGAACGCCATGAGCGACTGGTCGTTCGAGATGGCCGACGAGCCGTACGTGCCCTTGCCTGCCTTGTCGGAGATCTCCTTGGCGATCGAGATGTAGTCGTCCCACGTCCAGGTCGTGTCGTCGGGGATCGCGACGCCCGCCTTCTCGAAGACGGCCGGGTTGACGATGATGCCGCGCGAGCCGACACCCGTCGGCAGGGCGTAGAGCTTGCCGTCGATGATGCCGGCGTCGAGCGAGCCCGCCTGGAACTTCGACTGGTCGATGTCACCCGTGATGTCGGCGATCGCGTTCTTGCTCTTGTACAGCGGCAGCGCGTCGTACGTGATCTGCAGCGCGTCGGGCGCGCCGCCGCCGGCGACCTGGGTCGCGAGCTTGTCGTAGTACCCGTTGTACTCGCTCGGCTCGCCCTCGACCTTGATGTTCGGGTTCGCCTTCTCGAACAGCTTGATCTGCTCGGCCTTGATGGCGTTCAGCTCATCGCTGCCCCACCAGGCGAAGCGGAGGGTGATCTGCTCGTCGCCGTTTCCGGCTCCGGATCCACCGCCGCAACCGGTCAGCGTGACGGCCAGCGCCACGCCGGCAGCGGCGAAGGCGAGGAGGCGTCGGTTCTTCATGGGGTTCCTCTCAGACGGTGCGGCGGCGGAGGGCGCGCAGCAGGACAGGGGTGATCCGAGCGGAGCGGAGGATCGATCCACCGGCGGCCGTACGTTCGTGTCGGGTCGGGCCGGAGGTGATCGGGGTCATGCCGCTCCTTCGCGGATCAAACGTTTTCTCAGCTGTGAGAAAACGCTTACTGACGGACGGTAGCGCCGGGGTCGCGATGTTGTCAACGATCGGTGTGTCTCGCTTGGGTCACGCCGTCAGTGTCGCGGCGAAGAATGCGCGTGCCTCGTCCTGCATCGCGGGACTCGAGACGTGACCGTCGTCGAAGAATGTCCCGCGGTAGCCCGGCGTCCCCGCCAGGGCTCGGTCCGCGTCGCGCATCCCCTCGATCGGGAACAGCGGATCCTGCGCCCCGTACTGCACGAGGAGCTCGCGCGGAGACGCGGATGCCGCGATTTCGGGGAGGTCTCCCGCCGCCCGGATGCCGGGGCTGTTCAGCAGCCACGAGTGCGTGTCGATCTCGCGCGGGACGAGCGAAGCGAAGGTCGCCATCATGCACGTCACGACGGTCGCCCGCACCCGGTCGTCGAGGGCGCGCAGCATCACGGCGCGGCCGCCGCCGCCCGACAGCCCGAACGTGCCGAGCCTCTCGGCATCCACATCGTCGAGACCGGCGAGCACGTCGAGGGCGGCGACGTCCTCGGTCATCACGGCACCCGCGAGCGACGTGCCGAGCATGCCCGCGGCCTTCGCGAGGGAATCCTCGTGCAACGACGCGACGGCATCGAACCGCTCGGCCTCGGTCGGGGTCACGCCCTCCTCGCGCCAGAGCGCCTCGCGACCTGCGATCAGTCCCGCGAGACGGGGTGTCGGGTGCGAGAGGTCGAACGCCCTGCTGCCCCACGAGAACGTGTCTTGGGCGAGGACGACGAAGCCGTCGCGCGCCAGGTCGTTCGCGGGAGCGAGGCCGCCGTAGACGTTCTCGCGCAGACGGGATGCCGACGGGTGCGGCGCCTGGTCCGTCTCGAGCAGCTGCTCCGCGCCGACCGAACGGACGCCACCGTGGCAGTGCAGGCCGAGCAGTCCGGGGAGGCCGCGACGATCGTCGTCGGGACGCAGCACCCAGGCGCGGGTGCGGGGGCCGTACGGCAGCTGCCAGGAGAGCTCGCGGCCGTGCACGCCGCCTGACCGCCACTCGCGCTCTACGCGGACGTCGCCGGCGACGGCGCGGCGGACGCCGAGGACCGAGGCGAGGATGCGGCGCGTCTCGGATCCGCTCGTCGGCACCTGCTCGCGTTCCAGGAAGGCCGGCCAGTCGGGGTACCCGGCGATCGGGCCGAGGTCCTGCATCTGCTCGTCGACACGGGCGGAATCGGCCATGGCGGCTCCTCGTCTTCGGGGACCGCTTGTGCGCTCCGCTCGATAGTGTATCGTCACAGAAAGCGCTTTCTGAGCGTGTCGTCGGCGGTCGCAGAAGACCGTCGAAAGTGTCGAGGAGGACCCGGATGAGCGCGATCAGCGAGCTGTCCCAGATACGCCGCCCGCGCGGCAAACGAGGCGCGCGCGAGCGACCCAAGGACACGAAGGCCGCCCTGGTCTTCCTGGCCCCGTGGCTCCTCGGGCTGATCCTCGTCACGGTGCTGCCCATCATGGCGTCGCTGTACCTGTCGTTCACGAAATACGACCTGTTCAACGCTCCCGAGTGGATCGGGCTCGACAACTACGTGCGCATGTCGCAGGATCCCCGACTCGGGGCATCCCTCGGTGTGACCTTCGTCTACGTGCTCGTCGGCGTCCCGCTCGCCATGGCCGCTGCCCTCGGCGTCGCGCTGCTGCTCGACAAGGGACTGCGCGGACTCGCGTTCTACCGGTCGATGTTCTACCTGCCGTCGCTGCTCGGCTCCTCGGTCGCCGTCGCGATCCTGTGGAAGCAGATCTTCGGCGTCGACGGCATCGTGAACCAGTTCCTCGCCGTCTTCGGCATCGAGGGACCGGGCTGGATCTCGAACCCCGACACCGCGCTGTCGACCATCATCCTGCTGAGCGTGTGGGGCTTCGGCGCCCCGATGGTCATCTTCCTCGCGGGCCTCCGGCAGATCCCGGTCATGTACTACGAGGCCGCATCCGTCGACGGGGCCGGACCCGCGCGCCAGTTCTTCTCGATCACGCTGCCGCTGCTGAGCCCGATCGTCTTCTTCAACCTCGTGCTGTCGATGATCGGCGCGTTCCAGGCCTTCACGCAGGCCTTCATCATCTCGGGTGGATCCGGCGGACCGTCGGACTCGACCCTCTTCTACACGCTGTACCTCTACCAGAAGGGGTTCACGGCGTTCGACATGGGCTACGCCTCGGCCATGGCCTGGCTGCTGGTCGCCATCATCGCGGGCTTCACTGCCGTGAACTTCGCTCTCTCCAAGCTGTGGGTGTTCTATGACGACTGAACTGATCACGACCCGCGACCGTCGCTTCGCCCAGGAGCGTCAGCGCATCCGACGGCGGCAGAGCGCGGGTCTCGGCGGACGCTCGAAGGTGAGCGTCGTCGCCCGTCACGTCTTCCTCATCGCGACGTCCGCGCTGATGCTCTATCCGCTCCTGTGGATGGTCGTCAGCTCGCTGCGACCCAACGACGAGATCTTCCGCCTGCCGGGCCTCTGGCCGCTGTCGTTCGAGGTGTCGAACTACACCGAGGGCTGGAACGCCCTCTCGCCCTCGTTCGGCACGTACCTGTGGAACTCGATCGTCGTGGTCGCCGGCTCCATCGTCGGCAACCTGATCTCGTGCTCCATGGCGGCGTACGCGTTCGCCCGTCTGAACTTCCACTTCAAGCGCACGATGTTCGCGATCATGCTCGTGACGATCATGCTCCCCGTGCACATCGTGATCGTGCCGCAGTACATCATGTTCAGCCAGCTCGGCATGGTGAACACGTTCTGGCCGCTCATCCTGCCGAAGGCGCTCGCGACCGACGCGTTCTTCATCTTCCTGATGGTGCAGTTCATCCGCGGCATCCCTCGCGACCTCGACGAGGCCGCCCGGATCGACGGCGCCGGACATGCGCGCATCTTCCTGCAGATCCTGCTGCCGATGATGACCCCGGCCCTCGCGACGACGGCGATCTTCACCTTCGTCTGGGTGTGGAACGACTTCTTCGGCGCCCTCATCTATCTGAACAACCCCGACCTGTTCACCGTGCCGCTGGCGCTCCGCCAGTTCATGTCGGCCCAGGGTGCGTCGAACTTCGGCGGCATGTTCGCGATGTCGGTCGTCTCGCTCGTCCCGGTGTTCCTGGCGTTCCTGTTCGGTCAGCGCTTCCTCATCCGAGGCATCGCCACCACCGGCATCAAGTAGGCCCGAACGCGAAGGCGGCGACCCCAGGAGGTCGCCGCCTTCGTCGTGCGTGGGGGAGCGTCAGCCGAGGCGGAGAGCGGTGACAACCTCGGCATCCGACAGCCGACCGTCGGCGACGAGCAGGCGGTAGGAGCGGGTGACGGGGATGCCGGGGGCCAGCTCCACGGCACGGTCCCAGGCGAGGGCGGCGCCGATGCCCGGGTAGCCCGCGACCCGGACGAACCAGGGGTCGGCCGCCGAGTCCTGGTCGAGCGGCGCCATCGCGACGGTCGCCGTGCCGGTGGGGAACTCCGCTGACCACGCGAGCCAGGGGGCGACGGTGCCGTGCACCGCATCCTCGCCCTGCGCCGAGGCGGTCCGCACGTCGACGTCGGTCGCCGCGGGCAGCCGCCACGCGAGTCCGCCGTAGCCGCCGCCGACCCGGCCGTTGCTGCCCGGGCCGCCGAGGTGCAGCGTGCCGGCGCGCGTGGCGAGCGTGAACGTCAGGTCGATGGTGGCCGCGCCGGGCCCGGCCTCGGCGACCGTCATCCGACGCTGCTCGGTGAGCATCTGCGCGCCATCGCGGCCGATCCACGCGAACTCGGCTTCGAGGGCGGATGCCGCCCCCTCGACGCGCGTCGCGACGATGCGTCCGTGGTCGTCGCGCCAGACGTAGTCGCGTCCGGGGGTGTAGGTGCGGCCGCCCCAGAAGTTGACTCCCGAGACGTCTTGCAGCGAGACGCTGATGCCGAGGTGCCAGTCGTGGTCGGCGGGGTGCGTGTCTGACACGACGACGCCGCCCGGCGTGCTCACCGGATGGAGGTAGGGACGCGGGCTCGACGATCGGGTCACATCGGCGCCGTCGACGAGGACGGCGATCGGATGCTGCGGCTCGCCCGGTGCGGCGAGGTCGGCCAGGACGGCGGCCTCGGTCTTCGCGGCCCACGGCAGGTGCAGCTCCGCGAAGGTCGCCTCGGCGTCGACCGCGCGCTCCACGGCGTCCTGCACGCCCGTGATGACGACGCGCGGCGAGCGGCCCTCCTCGTTCCACGTCACGAACGCGGCGTCGATCGCGACCGGCTCGGTGTCGGCGACGGCATCCATCACACGGACGAAGGCTCCCGTCTCGTGCAGCGGAGCGAGCATCGGCGTGCCGTGGTCGCGGTGGTCGAGCAGGTTCTCGACGAGGTCCACGCGGCCGAACTCGACGCGGCGGCCGTCGGTCTCGACGACGTCCTCCGTGTAGAAGAAGGTGGCCGATCCGCGCGTGCCGCGGATGAGGACGTACGGGTCCTCGTCCTGCACGGCGCAGAGGGTCAGCGCGGAGGTGACGCGGATGCCGCGCCCGGTCGACAGACGGATGACGCTGGTGTCGTCCCCCTCGATGGCGTTGGCGCGGTAGAGATCGGCGGTGATCTGCGTCACGTCCGTGGCGGCGGTCGACTGGGCGACGGCGAGGGCGGTCGCGGTCGCGTGGGCGAGCGGGTTCGCGACGACGCCGTCGAGGACGGGGAACCCGTCGAGCACACGGTGCCCGGCCCAGCGGCTGCGCGACCAGTACGCCCGGTCGCGGCACCACAGGCCGACGGCGCCGATCGCCTGGATAGGTCCGAGCCCGAACTCGTCGGCGATGAGGGCGGGGATGGCGAGCGATCCGAGGCTCTGGAACCCTACCTGGACGCGCGCGCCCGAGGCCGCGGCGGCATCCGCCAACACGGTGAAGTCGGCGGACGACAGCACGGGCGGCTTCTCGAGGTAGAGGTCGATGCCGCGCGAGACGACGAGGCCGGCGAGGGCGGCGTGGGTGTGCAGCGGCGTCGCGACGATGACCACGTGGATGTCGTCGACGGCGTCGAGCGCATCGGCGAGTGAGGCGAACGCCTGCGTGCCCGTCGGCAGGTTCTCGGGCGGCACGGGGGTGGGATCGGCGACGGCCACGAGCTCCACGCGATCGCCGAGGCGGCGCAGGTTCTCGAGGTGGACGGTTCCGAAGCCCTGGGCTCCGGCGAGGACGATGCGGGTTCGTCGGGGGACGGTCACGGGGACTCCTTCGTCGGCTCCTTCGAGTATGCCAGCAAGCGCTTTCCCATGCGGCACCCTCTTCCCGTCATCCGCTGATCAGGCGGCCGAGCACGATGCCGAGAAGTCCTGCCGCGACGGCGGCCACCAGCGTCCCGACGGCGTTCACCGATGCCAGAGCGTATCGGCGCTGCTGCACGAGCCGGACCGTCTCGAAGCTCGCGGTGCTGAACGTGGTGAACCCGCCGCACAGGCCCGTGCCGATCACGAGTCGCCACGCGTCGTCGAGGCTGCCGCCGGTGGCGAGCTGCGTGACGAACCCCAGGATGAACGAGCCCGACACGTTGATGAGGAGGGTGCCGAGCGGGAACGCGCCCCGCACGCGGGCTTTGATCGCACCGTCGACGATGAGGCGGAGCGCCGCCCCCACGCCCCCCGCGAGCGAGAGCGCCACGAAGAGAAGGGGCGTCATCGGGCAGCCTGCTTCCGGTGGCGTGCGGCAGCGAGGGCGATGCCCGCCACCGTCGCCAGCGCCCCGACCGCGACGGTGGCGAGCGCGTATCCGATGCCGGCCGCGGCGTGGCCGTCCGTCAACAGCAGCCCGGTGTCGACGGCGAGGGCGCTGTACGTCGTGAATCCGCCCGCGAAGCCGGTGCCGAGCAGCAACCGCAACGACCGACGCCGGCCGACGTCGGGTCCTCGGCGGGAGAGGCCCTCGAGCAGCGCACCAAGGAAGAGGGCGCCGACGATGTTGATGGCGAAGATCGCGACCGGGATGCCGCCCACCGCCGGGATCGTGAGCGACAGCGCTTCGCGGGCCGCCGTTCCCGCCGTCCCGCCGGCGAGCACGAGCAGGATCGACCGCCCCGCGAGATGCACGGGGCGTTGCTCGTGCTCGGGTGCTGGCGTGGTCATCAGGTCCCGGTGTCGAGGGAAGGCGGGCGGTTCCACGATAGACCCGCGGGTTCCGGCGCCAGGGCTGGGCTTGCGGGGACCCGACGTGTCGCGGATGCCGGGGCTCGGCGGCATCCCGCGTCCCCGGAACGCGCGTGGACCGGTCGCAGGGGCTTCCGGCCCGGCATCCGTCGCGCCTACGATGGGACCATGACGCGGAAAACGCTTTCCCATCTGGAAGGTCTCATCGACGGCGACCGCCCCGCGCGGTCGGTGCTGCGTCTGCTCGCCCGGCGGCCGGGACGGATGACCGTCGCCGTCCTCGCGTTCGCGGCGAAGGAGATCCCGCTCTGGTTCCTGCCGGTCGTCACGGCCGCGGTCATCGACGTCGTCGCCGGCCGCGGCGACGTGTCGCAGGTCATGTGGTGGTTCGTGCTGGCCGCCGTCCTCCTGCTGCAGAACTACCCGAACCACATCCTCTACACGCGCAGCTTCATGACGGTCGTCCGCGACACCGGCGCTGACCTGCGCAACGCCCTCGCCGAGCGGCTGCAGAGCCTGTCGATCGGCTACCACACGCGCATCAGCTCGTCGATCGTGCAGACCAAGGTCGTCCGCGACGTCGAGAACGTCGAGCTCATGCTGCAGCAGGTCACGCACCCGCTCCTGTCCGCGACGATGGTCATGATCGGCGCCATCACGATGACCGCGATCGCCGTCCCCGCGTTCCTGCCGGTCTACGCGCTCGCCGTCCCGATCGCGATCGGCATCCGCTACGGCATGCGGCGACGTTCGCACGATCGCAACGCGCACTTCCGCCGCGAGGTCGAGACGCTCTCGGCCCGCGTCGGCGAGATGGCGTCCCTCATCCCCGTCACCCGGGCGCACGGCCTCGAGCAGACCGCTGTGACCCGGGTCGCGACCGGGGCCGACGGCGTCCGACGCGCCGGGCTGCACCTCGACATGCTCAACGGCCACGTCGCGTCCGTGTCGTGGGTCGCGATGCAGCTGCTCGGGGTGGGATGCCTCGTCCTCGCCGCGACCTTCTCGCTCACGGGCATCCTGCCGATCACCCCCGGTGAGGTGGTGCTGCTGTCGACGTACTTCACGCTGCTCACGCAGGGTCTGACGCAGCTGCTCATGCTCATCCCGGTCGGAGCGCGCGGACTCGAGTCGGTGCGCTCCATCGCCGAGGTGCTGCAGGACCCCGACCTCGAGCAGAACGCCGGCAAGCGCACGGTCGACGCCGTCACGGGCAACCTGACCCTCCACCGCGCGTCGCACCGGTACGCCGGCGCCGCCGAGGATGCGCTGCACGCCATCGACCTGCACGTCCCCGCCGGCGCGACCGTCGCCTTCGTCGGGTCGTCGGGCTCGGGCAAGTCCACGATGCTCAACCTCATCCTCGGGTTCCTCCGCCCGACGGGAGGGCGCATCCTCCTCGACGGCGACGACATGCAGGACCTCGACCTGCGCACCGTCCGCCGATTCGTGTCGGTCGTTCCGCAGGAGTCCGTCCTCTTCGAGGGGACCATCCGCGAGAACATCGCCTACGGTCTCGGCGACGTCGACGACGCTCGGATTGAGCGGGCCCTGCGCGATGCGAACGCGTGGGGGTTCGTGCAGGACCAGCCGCAGGGGTGGGACACCGTGGTCGGCGAACGCGGCGCGCGCCTGTCGGGCGGCCAGCGGCAGCGGCTCGCGATCGCCCGCGCTCTCATCCGCGACCCGAGGATCCTCCTGCTGGATGAGGCGACCAGCGCCCTCGACCCCGAGTCCGAGGAGCTCGTGAAAGATGCCCTCGGTCGCCTCATGACGGGGCGCACGACCCTTGTCGTCGCGCACCGGCTCTCGACCGTCCGGCAAGCCGACGTCATCGTCGTCCTCGAGCGCGGCGAGATCGTCGAGCGCGGCTCGCACGACGAACTGCTCGAGCGCGGCGGCCGCTACGCGCAGCTCCATCTCGCGCAGGCGGGTCTCGCATGATCGAGGTCTACCGCGATCCCGTCTACGACGGCGCGACCGATCCGCTCGTCGTGATCGCCGGCCCCGGCGACTGGTGGATGTTCTACACGCAGCGGCGCGCGACCCATCCCGACCCGGGTCCGGGCGTCGCCTGGGTGCACGGGAGTCGCATCGGCGTCGCCCGCTCGACCGACGGCATCCGCTGGTCGTACGCGGGGACGCTCGAGCCGACCGCCGACGGGCTGCAGCTGGATGCCGCCGGCCCGCCCGCGCGCACGGATCGCACCCACTGGGCGCCCGAGGTCGTGTTCGACGGGCAGATCTGGCGGATGTACCTGACCGAGATCGACGGAGTCCCCGACCGGTGGCCGGGGTACGCGCGTCACATCGTGGAGTACCGGTCGGCGGACCTGTCCGAGTGGCATCGGATCGGCGGGCTCGCTCTCGACAGCGACCGCGTGATCGACGCGGGTGTCGCTCGCACCCCCGACGGGCGCTGGCGCCTCTGGTACAAAGACGAGGCCGCCGAGTCGGTCACCAAGGTGGCCGTCTCGGACGACCTGACCACCTGGGAATCCGAGGGCACCGCGATCGGCGGACGGCCCCACGAGGGTCCGACGGTGTTCGAGCTGGGCGGGTTCTGGTGGATGATCGTCGACGAGTGGCGCGGCATGGGCGTGTACCGCTCGGACGATGCGACCTCGTGGCAGCGGCAGGGCGGAGCGGATGCCGTCATCCTCAGCGCCGGCACGGTGCCGAGCCCGGGGTTCGGCCATCACGGGGCGCCCGTGCGCGACGGGGAGCGCGTCTGGTTCTACTTCTTCACGCACCCGGGCGCGCCCGATGAACCCGATGAGCGACGCTGCGCCGTGCTCCGCGCCCGCCTCGAGGTGCGCGGCGACGAGCTCGTCGTGGTGCGCTGACTCGCGGCCTGGCCGGTCCGCTCAAGGTGCGAGTATGGTCCATAGGGTGGGTTGGGACCGGTCACAGGTGGCGTCGTAAAAACGTTTCAATCTTCTTGAAAAACGTTTCAATTGGCGCTACTCTCGGGGCAAGCGCTTTCCTGTGGGCATCGATCCACGGCACCGAAGGAAGTCGCAATCACGGACCATGACGTCCACCAGCACTCGCAACACGGACGTTCGAGAGAGGACAAAGATGTTCAGCAAACGCGTACTCGCCGCCGTCGCACTCGCGACGGGGTCAGTCATCGCCCTTGCCGGCTGCGCCGGCTCGCCGGAGCCCGCCGGCACCTACGACCCCGATGAGAAGGTCTCGCTCGACCTCGCGTTCTGGGGCAACGACGTGCGAGCCGATCTCTACAACAAGGCGATCGACGCGTTCAACGAGAAGTACCCGAATATCAAGGTGAGCACGAGCTTCCTCGCGTTCCCTGAGTTCTGGGAGAAGCGGCAGACCGAGGCGGCGGGCAAGAACCTCCCCGACGTCATGCAGTTCGACTACTCGTACCTGCGGCAGTACTCCGAGAACGGGCTCCTCCTCGACCTCGACCCGTACCTCGGCGGCATCATCGAGACCGACCCGCTCCCGCAGAACATCCTCGACATCGGCGTCGTAAACGACACCACCTACGGCATCGCCACCTCGACGAACGCCTGGGGTCTGTTCACCAACCCGGTCCTGCTCGAGAAGGCCGGTGTCGACGAGTTCCCCGGCGGCTCCTGGGACGACTACACCGCCTGGATGAAGGACATCACCGACGCCAGCGGCGGTGAGTACTGGGGCGGCAGCGATTACACCGGCCGCATCCAGAACTTCGAACTCCAGTTGCGCGCGGAGGGCGGCAACCTCTTCACCGAGGACGGCAAGCCCGGTTTCGACGAGGCGCGCCTGAAGGCGTTCTGGGAGGAGGGCCAGTCGATCCGTGACGGCATCGGGGCGCCGCAGCAGACCGTCGAAGAGGCTCTGCCGCTCGGTCCGTTCGACACGGCCATCACCGCCAGCGAACTCACCTGGGACAACTTCGGCGCCGGCTACCTCGGCAACCTCGGCGAGAGCTACACCGAGCTCGGCCTCGTCGCCCCGCCGGTGACCGAGGAAGGCGCCAAGGACCTCTACCTGAAGCCCTCCATGCTGCACTCGATCGCGGCGAACACCGACCACCCCGAGGCTGCGGCGACGCTCGTGAACTTCCTCGTCAACTCGCCCGAGTCGGGTGAGATCTTCGGCACCAACCGCGGTCTGCCCGCGTCGGAGACCGCTCTGGCCGCCGCCGACCTCGACCCGCTGAGCCAGCAGGTCAAGGCGTACGAGGAGTCCATCGCCGACCGTCTCGGCGACGCGCCTCCCGTTCCGATCGTCGGCTATGGCACCCTCGAGGAGAAGTTCCGTCAGCTCGGCGTCGAACTGAACTTCGGGACCATGACCGTGGACGAGGCCGTCTCGCAGTTCTTCACCGAGATGGACGTCGCCCTCAACTCGTGACCGATCGCGGGGTCCGGATGCCGCGGCATCCGGGCCCCGCACCGTCCCCCCCGACATCAGGAGCCACCCGTGAGCACCACCGCGACGAGAGTCATCGTCACCGGCGAGAAGCGGCGTCGCGCACTCGCGAACAAACGCCGGCCCGAGAACCTCAGCCGTCCCACCCAGCGCTCGCGCGCCCGCAAGGAGACGCTCGCCGGCTACGGATTCCTCATCCCATGGCTGGTCGGCTTCTTCGGGCTGACGATCATCCCGATGGGGTACTCGCTGTACCTGTCGTTCACGCGGTACAACATCTTCACGCCGCCCCGCTGGATCGGGTTCGACAACTACGTCCGCCTGTTCACGAACGACCCGCAGTTCATCCAGTCGGCGCAGATCACTCTCGTCTACGTGTTCGTCGGCACTCCGATCACTCTGATCGCGGCGCTTCTCGTGGCGATACTGCTCAATTACCGCGACAAGGGCGCCGGCTTCTTCCGCTCGGCCTTCTACGCCCCGTCGCTCATCGGCGGATCGGTGTCGGTCGCGATCGTCTGGCGCGCCATGTTCGGCTCCGAGGGTCCCGTCGACTCGTCGCTCTCGGCCATCGGCATCGACCTCGGCGGGTGGATCGGTAACCCGAGTCTCGTCCTGCCCGCGATGATCATCCTGTCGATCTGGCAGTTCGGCGCGACGATGGTCATCTTCCTCGCGGGACTCAAGCAGGTCCCGAAGGAGCTCTACGAAGCGGCCGAGATGGACGGCGCCGGGCCCTGGTACCGCTTCCGCGCGGTGACCCTTCCGATGCTGTCGCCGGTCATCTTCTTCAACCTGCTGCTGGGCCTGATCGGTGCGTTCCAGGTGTTCGCCTCGGCGTACATCATCTCGAACGGCTCGGGCGGCCCCGCCGGCATGACGAACTTCATCACGATCTACCTCTACAAGCGGGGCTTCAGCGACGGCCAGATGGGCTATGCCGCTGCGATCGCCTGGGTCCTGCTGGTGGTCGTCGCGATCATCGCCTTCATCCTCTTCCGCACCCAGCGCTCCTGGGTGCACTACGCCGGAGACAACCGATGAGCACATCCAACGTCGCCACGACCTCGGGCGCGGCATCCACCCCCGTCTTCGCCGCGCAGCAGACGATCGCCGCTCCGCCGCGGCGTCGCCGCGTCAAGCGCAAGACCTGGCAGACAGTCGTCTGGCTCGTCGTCCTGATCGCGCTGACCGCCCTCGTCCTGTACCCGCTCGTGTGGCTGGGCATCTCGACGCTGAAACCGAACTCCGAGTTCGGTCAGAACCCCGGACTCATCCCGCAGCAGCCGACCTTCGACAACTATCTGAAGGTCTTCGACGGCATCGCCGGCGTCCCGCTGTGGCAGTTCTTCGGCAACTCGCTCATCCTCGCGGTCCTGGCCGTCGTCGGAACCGTGTTCTCGAGCGCGCTGGCCGCCTACGCGTTCGCTCGCATCCAGTTCAAGGGACTCGGCATCCTGTTCGCGGCGATGATCGGCACGCTGTTGCTGCCGTTCCACGTCGTGATCATCCCGCAGTACATCCTGTTCAACAATCTGGGTCTGGTCGACACGTTCTGGCCGCTCGTGCTGCCGAAGTTCCTCGCGACGGAGGCGTTCTTCGTCTTCCTCCTCGTGCAGTTCATGCGTCAGATGCCGCGCGACATGGATGAGGCGGCCCGCATCGACGGCGCCGGACACGTCCGGATCTTCTGGGCGATCATCCTTCCGCTCGTGAAGCCGGCGCTGATCACGTGCGCGATCTTCGCCTTCATCTGGTCGTGGAACGACTTCCTCGGGCCCCTGCTGTACCTGACGAGCCCGGAGAACTACCCGCTCCCGATCGCGCTGCGCCTCTACAACGACCAGTCGTCGACGAGCGACTTCGGCGCGACGGTCACGGCCTCGTTCCTCGCCCTCGTGCCCGTGCTGCTGTTCTTCCTCGTGTTCCAGCGCTTCCTCGTCGACGGCGTCGCGACGCAGGGCCTCAAGGGCTGACGATGGCCGCGACGCGAACGGATCGGCGGGCCGTGCGTGCCGCGGTGCGCGCCGACCGTTCCGGCAGCGGTCCGGTCCTCGAGGAGCGGGCTCCGTCCCGGTTCCCCGGCGCCGCCGCGAAGTTCGCGCTCTTCGGGGAGGTCCTCCTCGTGGGTCTGCTCGTCGTGCTCGTCGGCGTGCTGGTCGTGACCCTGCCGATCGCGCTGGCGGCCGGCATCCGTCACCTGGCCCGCTACATCGCGGCGGAGGACTCGCGGCTCGGTCTGTTCTGGCGCGACGTCCGTGCCGGGATCGCCGGCGGCAGCGTCGTCGGGCTCATCGCCGCGGTGATCGCCGTCGTGCTGGCCATCGACATCGACCTCGCACGGTCGGGGTTCCTGCCCGGGGGCGGCGTCATCGAGGCCGTCGGATGGACGGGCCTCGCCGTCCTCACCGTCGGGCTGCTGATCGCAGCGGGCGCGTGGGATCCGCGGACCGGCTGGCGAGCGGCCGTCCGCAGCGTTCCGGCGACCGTCCGCAGCGACCTGCGGGGGCTCGCGTTCTACGTCGCGGCGGTCGCGCTCGTCGTCGTCCTGACGTGGATGCTGCCGCCCCTCCTGCCCGCCGCGCTCGGCTGCGCGGTCCTCGCCGTCGTGGCGGTTCCCGAGCGCCGACGCTGAGTCAGCGCACGCGACGGGCGGTGAACGTCGCCCGCCCGGGTGTCGTCCCGGTCACGTAGAGCCGCGGACCACCCAGGGCGTCGGTGCCGCCCAGGTAGTCGTAGTCCTCACCGGGAAGGTACGCGGCCGGTGCGGACGAGCCCGTCCCGGGGCCGATCTCGAGGATGTCGTCGCCGACGGCGTACCGCGCGGTCCCGTCGGTGAGCACGGCCGTGCCGTCGGCCCGCACGTCGACCCCCTCAAACGCGCCGCCCGCGCGGAAGGCGAACTCGAGGCTCCACGCACAGATCGGACCCTCGGTCTCGACCGTCAGCTGAACGCCGTCCTCGACGGGCACGACGTCGATGCGGGTACGGAGCGGAACCTCGTCGCGCGGACGCTCGTCGAACGACATCGCGGCCGAGAAGCGACCCTCGTCGACGACGCGGTAGTCGCCGCCCGGGCGGCGGAGCGTGGTGTCCAGCGGCCCGAAGTACGCGGGGGAGAGCCGCTCCTCGAGCACGATGCGGTCGTCCTCGACGGTCATCTCATCGGCGCGGAGCGGGCCGAGACCGAAGAAGTGCCGCGAGAGTCGCACCGAGTCGAGGACGGCGTCGCCGGCGAACAGGCGCAGGAACGTCGGGTTGCTCGCGAGGCCCGAGCGGATGCGGCGGGCGACGGTGTAGTCCGACCCGCCGAAGACCACCAGCGAACGGTCGGGCGTTCGGTCGACGACGAGCCCCGAGACCGGCCACACGAGTCGCGCCCGGTCAGCCGGCGCCGTGCCCGCGGGCAGCGGCTCGCGCAGCGCCGGGTGCAGGATCATGTCGGCGAGGGCCGTCTGCGGATCGATGACGGGGGCGGATGCCGCGACCCGCGCCGCCCACGCGAAGTCACCCCGTCCCGTCTCGAGTGCGATGCGGCGGTAGTGGAGGGTGAACGGCGCGAGGGGGAACCTGGTCTCGCGCTGATCCTGCCTGCGGGAGTGCACGGTCTCGACGGAGCCGTCGGGGTGGATGAGTCCCAGGGTCGCCTCGAGGTTCCGTGCCACGACGTCGTGGAGCTCGGGCAGGCCGAGGACGTCGCCGATGACCAGAAGGGAGGGATTCGAGACGTAGACGGCGTAGTTGGCGCTGCGCTCGGAGTACAGGCCGTCGGCGTCGATGTCGATGCCCTCGGCGAGCCACTCGCGCGCCCGCGCCTCGAGCCGCGGGTCGGGGCGGTGTCGATGCAGCCGGGTGAGCGCGGCGCTCAGCTCCCAGCGATGGTTCGGCGTGTGCACGCCACCCGCGAGCAGCGCCGGGGCGGCGCGATCGGCGATGCCTCCCAGCACCTCGGCGACCCGGTCGAGCCGGGCGTCGCCCGAGCGGCGCGCGAGCTCGAGGATGTCGCCGACGTCGTTGATCGTGAATCCGGTGTCGGGCGGCGACTCGACGTTGTCGCCGCCGAGGAAGAGCCCCGTCGGCGACTGCAGGTCGTGCAGGATCCCCGCATACTTCTCGGCGAGGGCGACCGCCGCCGGGTCGCCGGCGAACGCGGACCCCGGCTCGAGGAAGACCGCGACCAGCAGTTTGGCGCGCCGCATCGACTCGCGGTGCGGACCGAGCGGGGCGAGCGACACATCGGTCGACGCCTGCAGGAGCGCGGTGGCCTCGGCATCCGCCGCGGCGATCACGTCGGCGATGAAGGTATCGGTGTCGATCATCATGACTGCTCCGGTTCGTGCAGGGCGATGCGCAGGGTGACGACCTCGAACGCGCGCAAGTCGAGCGCGACGGTGCGGTCGTCGGTCCGCGCGGCGTCGGCGCGGCCGCGGCCGACGGTCTCGACGAGGTCGCAGACCTCGAGCGATGAGGCGGGGACGTCGAGGTGCAGCGTGCCGCCGGTGCGGGCGCCGCGCTGCTCGAAGGCGCGGACGATGAGGTCGCCGCTGCCGTCCGCCGCGAGCTTGACCGCCGAGACGACGATGCCGTCGGTCGAGCTCGTCACGAGCGGTGCGACCGGCGCTGCGCCCGTGACCTCGCGCAGCGGCGAACCGACGATCGCACCCCAGCGAGCGGCATCCGTCGTCGTCTCGGCCGGCGCGAAGAGCGACGTGAACTCGTGCACGCCCTGATCCGCGTCGGGGTCGGGGAACGTCGGCGCGCGCAGCAGCGACTGCCGCACGGTCGTGACCGTCCCGTCCTCGTCGCTCGTGCGCGTCGCATCGTGGCCGTACATGCCGTCGTTGACGATCGCCGCACCGGTGCCCGGCTCGCCGACGTGCACCCACCTGTGCGCGCAGACCTCGTAGCGGGCGGCATCCCACGACGTGTTCGTGTGCAGCGGGCGACGCACGTGACCGAACTGCGTCTCGTAGGCCGCGTCCTGCGCGTGCACCGCGACGGGGAAGGCGAGCTTGAGCAGACGGTGCCGCTCGTGCCAGTCGACGCGGGTGCGGATGCGGACGCCGCCGCCCTCGGGGTGGATGTCGATCCATTGCTCGGCGGTGCCGTTCGGCAGCGGGTGCACGACGTGCACGACGCCGTCGACCAGCTCGGCCGTGCCGCCGTCGACGTCTGTCGTGGCGAGGCGGTACGAGGCGTCGAGCTCCCACGCGTCCCACTTCGACGGTGCATCGACGTGCAGCTGCAGCAGTCCGCCGCGGTGACCGGCGGGGATGAGGTCACGCCCGGTGGCGAGCTCGACCACGCTCCGGAGGGTGCCGTCGGGTCCGACGCGCACGTCGATCTGGTCGGAGCACAGGCGGAATCCGCCGTCGACGTTCTCGGCCGTGACCGGCACCGGCGCCGGCGCGGGTCCCGCGCCGCCCGCGGCGATCGCGGCGACGGGTGCCGTGCCCGGGTTGAGCGCCATGGGCTGCGAACCCTCGCCGACGAGGGCGGCGACGGCATCCGCGATGATCCGCTCGAGCCGGTCGGTCGTCTCGGCGTGCGAGCGCTCCGCCTCGCGGTGCACCCACGCGATCGCGCTGCCGGGGAGGATGTCGTGGAACTGAAGCAGCAGCACCTCGCGCCAGAGCTCGTCGAGCTCGGCCGCCGGATAGGGGATGCCGCGGCGTACCGTGGCCGCGGCGCTCCAGTGCTCCGCCTCGACGAGCAGGGCCTCGTTGCGACGGTTGCCGCGCTTGGTGCGCATCTGCGACGTGAAGATGCCGCGGTGGAACTGCAGGTACATCTCGCCGGACCAGACCGGCGGGTCGGTCGGTTCGGCGGCCGCCTCGAGGAAGAACTCGCGCGGCGTGCCGAAGGCGACCGTGGGGGAGCCCTCGAGGTCGGCCTGCAGGCGGGCGTCGGCCATCATCTCGCGTGTCGGTCCGCCGCCGCCGTCGCCGAAGCCGAACGGCATGAGCGAGCGGGTGCTGGCCGCGTGGTCGGCGAAGTTGCGGACACTGCGGGCGAGCTCGGTCGGCCGCATGTCGCCGCTGTAGGTGTTGTTCGGCGGGAAGTGCGTGAAGATCCGCGACCCGTCGAGTCCCTCCCAGACGAAGGAGTGGTGCGGCATCGTGTCGACGTCGTTCCAGCACATCTTCTGCGTGAAGAACCACTCCAGTCCCGCGCCGCGCAGCAGCTGGGGGAGTCCGGCGGGGAACCCGAACGAGTCGGGCAGCCACCCGACGTCGCTGCGCGCTCCGAAGTGCTCCTCGAAGAAGCGCGTGCCCGCCAGTAGCTGACGGGCCAGCGATTCGCCCGAGGGCATGTTGACGTCGGATTCGACCCACATGTTGCCGACGGGGAGGAAACGTCCCTCGGCGACGCGTTCCTTGATCCGCGCGAAGAGCTCGGGATCGCTGCGGCGCACCCACTCGAAGTGCTGCGCCGACGAGCTGACGAAGACGGCATCGGGATCGGCTTCCATGAGATCGAGCACGTTCGCGTACGTGCGCGTGACCTTCCGCACCGTCTCGCGGCTCGGCCACAGCCACGCAGAGTCGATGTGGGCGTGCCCCGTCGCGGTGATGCGGTGAGCGGATGCCGCGGCCGGTGCCGCGAGGAGGGGAGCGAGGATGCCGCGGGCCGCCGCCGCACCCTCGGCGGGCGCGTCGGGGTCGATCGCGTACAGCGCGCGCTCGAGTCCGTCGAGGATGCGCGCGCGACGCGGATCGGAGTCGACCAGCTCGCGGGCGAGGCCGACGAGCACGATGACCTCGCGGCGGAGGCGCTCGACGTTCTCGTCGACGAGGTGCAGCTCCATCCGTCCGAGGCGGTAGAGGGGCTCGGCGCCGGCCGTGGCCGGGTCGCCGAGCGGAGTGGGCGAGAAGGCGAGGGGGCTCTTGAAGTCGTCGCCCCCCGACAGGTCGGGATTCGCGGCGGCCTCGACCGTGAACGACACGCGCTCACCGGGGCCGTTCGACACGGGGACGTGATGGTTCCGCGGCTCGAGGCCCTTCACCACGACGCCCTCCGGCGTCCGCACGAGTCCCTCGCACTGGAAGCCGGGTTTGGCCTGCGAGAAGCCGAGGTCGAGCGACAACTCGATGCGGCCGTCGCGCTCGGCCCAAGACCGCGGCACCTCGCCCTCGACGGTGAACCACGTCGTGCCCCAGGCGCGGCCCCAGCGGTGACCGCCCTCGACGGGGGCGAACGCGGCATCCTGCCGCATCCGCTCCACCGACACCGGTTCGCCCGGCAGGTCGCCCTTGTCGGGGACCTGCCAGGCGGACACGTGGAGCGGAGCTCGGTCGGCGACGACGGCCCGGTCGAGGTACTCCCCGACGAAGCGGTCGACGCGTTCCAGGACGAGGTGGTCCCGTGAATGCATCAGTCCTTGAGTCCTGCGTTGATGTTCGACGAGGTCACGTACTTCTGGAACACGAGGTACAGCGCGACCAGGGGGATCATCGACAGCACTGATGCCGCCAGGAGGATCGTCCACTCGATGTTCTCGGCGCCGACCAGGGCCCGCAGCGCGATCTGCAGGGTGAACTGCTCGGGGTCGCCGAGGATGATGAGCGGGAAGATGTAGTCGTTCCAGCGCCACTGGAAGGACATGATCGCCAGCGTCAGCGCGATGGGCCGGGCCAGCGGCAGCATGATCCGGAAGAAGATGCCGTATTCGCTCGCACCGTCGATGCGCGCGGCCTGCATGAGCTCGTCCGGGATCGTGATGAAGAACTGGCGGAACATGAAGACGCCGGTCGGGGTGACGATCGAGGGGATGATCACACCGGCGAGCTGGTTGTAGAGCCCGAGGTCGCGGATGACGACGAACATGGGGTTGAGGATGACCTCGCCCGGCAGCATCGTCATCGAGAGGATGAAGAGTCCCAGGACGCTCAGCCACGGGTTCTTGTACTTCGCGAGCGCGTAGCCCGTCGTCGCGCAGAGGAAGACCGTCAGGACGGTCGACACCGTCGCCACGATCGCCGTGTTCAGGAAGTAGCGGGCGAAGTCGATGCGCTCGAGCGCCGCCTCGTAGCCGCCGAGCGTCCACTCCTTGGGGAAGAACGACAGCGGGTAGCTGAACAGCTCGCTGCCCGGCTTGAACGACGAGAGCAGGAACCACGCGAGCGGGAACAGCATCAACAGCGCCAGGACCCACAGCATGGTGGTCGGCACGACGGCGCGGCGGCGGAGGTTCTTCGACCGGCGGCGACGCTCGAAGCTCTCGCGCTTCTTCTCGTCGGGGACGGTGATGGCGTAGGTGGTCACCATGAGTTGTTGCTCCTCCGGCTGATGCGCAGCTGGATGATCGCGATGACCATGAGGATCACCAGGAGGACCATCGACGCCGCGCTGGCGTAGCCGATCTCGGACTGCTTGAAGCCGGTCTCGTAGATGTACTGGACGATCAGTCGGTTCTGCGTTCCGGGACCGCCGCCGTTGAGCGACTGGACCAGTGCGAACTCCTTCATGTGCCCGAGCGTGGACAGCAGGATCACTAGGACGGACGTCGGGGCGATGGAGGGCAGCGTGATGCTGCGGAAGCGCTGCCAGCCGTTGGCGCCGTCGAGCTCGGCCGCCTCGTAGTACGACTTCGGGACGTTGTTGAGGGCGGCGACGAACAGCAGCATGTTGAAGGCCGCACCGGCCCACGAGGATGCCAGGATCACGACGAGCAGCGAGAGGTCCGCGTTCGAGGACCACGGCACACGCTCGCCGCCCAGCATGCTGATCACGAAGTTGACGAAGCCGAAGCTCTCGCCGAACATCCAGCGCCAGATGACACCGGTCACGATCGGCGAGACGAGCCACGGGAGGAAGAAGATGATGCGCGCAGCGGTCTTGCCGCGGGCGTGCGCGGCGTTGATCGCGACGGCCATGCCGAGCGAGAGCGCGTAGCTGAGGGGCACCGAGAGCAGTGCGAAGACGAACGTGCGGCCGAGGGCCGAGTAGAAGCTCGGGTCGCTGAGGAGCTTGCTGTAGTTGTCGAGTCCGACGAACTCGGCGTCGCCCCAGCCGCGGAAGTCCGTCAGCGAGTACGACAGTCCGAGGACGCCCGGCCACAGGAAGAACAGGGCGAACAGGGCGGCCGTGACGACGGTGAACAGGAACGGCGCCATCCGGTACCGGCCGAAGGCGCGCTTGCGGCGGGGGGAGGGCGCGCCGGGCGCCCCCGCCGTGGGGGCGGAGGCGTCCGGCGTGATGGTTGCAGTCATGCGTGTGCGGTTCCCTGCGGGTTACTTCATCTGTTCGGTGGAGACCGTGTCGATGTTCTTCACGGTCTGCTCGAGCGACTGCTCGCCGTTGAGGTACTTGATCGTCTCGTCCTTCAGCGGCTCGCTGTCGATGGCGAGCCCGGTGTAGCTGTTCTTCAGGCCGTCGACGGTCTGGCGCGCAGCGATCTCGGGGGACTCGGCGATCTCGCCGTTGTAGAGGTCGAACGCGTACGCGTCGTCCTTGTACGTGATGTCGACGCCGTCGATCGCGGGCAGGCAGCCCGAGATCTCGCAGTACTCCTTGTAGTTCTCCGGCTGATACATCCACTTCACGAAGTCGAGGGTCTCCTTCTCGACGCCCGTGCCGTCGTAGGCGACGATCCAGGACGCAGCACCGTAGTTGGTGGAGCGGACCGGCTGCTGCGGCAGCGGCACCGAGACCCAGTCGAAGTCCTTGATGTTGGCCTGGAAGTCGGCGATCTGCCAGACGCCCGACATGTAGCCGGCCACGCGGCCGCTCTTGAAGGTTGCGCTGGGGTCGTCACCGGCGGCCCACACGGCCTTCGGCATGAACCCGTCGTCGTTCAGCTTCTTGAAGTACTCGAGCGCCTTCTCGCCCTCGGCGTCGAGCGCCCAGGTGCCGTCGGACTGCTCGGTGACACCCTGGCTGCCGAACTCGAACATGAAGGCGCGGAGGCGGTGGGCGGAGCTGTCCATGACGGCGCCGAACTCGGCATCCGTCTTGTCGACGACCTCGGTGGCCTTCTGGACGTACTCGTCCCAGGTCCACTCCTGGTCGAGTGAGGTCGGGTACTCGACACCCGCTTCGTCCCAGAGGGTCTTGTTGAGGAACATGCCGACACCGGTCAGGGTCGTCGGGAGCGCCTTGACCTTGCCGTCCTCGGGGTCCTCAACCTGAAGAGCCGGGAGCACCTTGGCGTCCTTGGAGATGTCGGTGAGGTCGAGCATGCGGTCGGTCCAGGCCGGGTCGGCGTCGGGTGCCGCAGCAAGGGCGGGAAGGTCATTGGCCTGCGAGGCGGTGCGGAGGCGGGTGCGGAGGTCGTCGCTCGGGACCTCGACGACCTTGACCTTGACGCCGGTCTCCTTCTCGTACTTCTTGGCGAGCGCGGCGTAACCGCCACCCTGAGCGGCGTCACCGGACTGGACGAACTCGAGGGTGACGTCGTCGCCCCCGCCGCCCCCCGAAGACGAGCAGCCGGCGAGCACGAGGGCTCCCACAGCCGCGGCGATGATGGTGGCGGATCGGATGGTGCGGGAACTCTTCACTGCTTCTCCTTCGCGTGCGCTCTTCGGTGAGCGCGAGGTGAGTCATGAGCGGGTATGTCGGCATTTGTCGGCATGTCATGACAAGGGGTGCTCATAAGGTAACCGGGGACGCTCGGGACGGCAAGCGCTTACCTGTGTCGGATATGTAACGTCTTTGCGACAAGCGCCACTTCCATGATCACCCGGGCTTCGACGTTCGCGCGACCGACGCGGCTGTTGCGCAATCGGATCGCCGATGTCACACTGAGTGGAAAGCGCTTACCCATTCGCCTCCGCGGCGTTCGGGGCAGCCCCGACGCCGCACGCAGAGAAGCAGACAAGGACCTCACCGTGTCAGAGACGACCATCACCGCACCCGCCCCGGCGGCTGCTCCCGCCGCCCCCGCCGTCCGCGAGATCGGCATCATCATGAACGGCGTCTCGGGCCGTATGGGCTACCGCCAGCACCTCGTGCGCTCCATCCTCGCGATCCGCGAGCAGGGCGGCATCGAGCTGCCCGACGGGTCGAAGGTCACCGTCAAGCCGCTCCTCGTCGGCCGCAGCGAGGCGAAGCTCGCCGAGCTCGCCGCGAAGCACGGCATCGAGGACTACACGACCGATCTGGATGCCGCTCTGGCAGACCCGCGCTGGGAGATCTACGCGGACTTCCTCGTCACGAAGGCGCGTGCCACCGCCCTTCGAAAGGCCATCGCCGCCGGCAAGACGATCTACACCGAGAAGCCGACCGCCGAGTCGCTCGAAGAGGCGCTCGAGCTCGCGAAGCTCGCCGCCGAGGCCGGCGTCAAGACCGGTGTCGTCCACGACAAGCTGTACCTCCCCGGCCTCCAGAAGCTCAAGCGCCTCATCGACTCGGGCTTCTTCGGCCGCATCCTGTCGGTGCGCGGCGAGTTCGGCTACTGGGTCTTCGAAGGCGACTGGCAGCCCGCGCAGCGCCCCTCCTGGAACTACCGCGCCGAAGACGGCGGCGGCATCATCGTCGACATGTTCCCGCACTGGAACTACGTGCTCGAGAACCTCTTCGGCGGCGTCAACACGGTCTACGCGCAGGCGGCCGTCCACATCGCCGACCGCTGGGACGAGAAGGGCGAGCACTACACCGCGACCGCCGAGGACGCCGCCTACGGCGTGTTCGAGCTCGAGGGCGGCGTCGTCGCCCAGATCAACTCTTCCTGGACGGTCCGCGTGAATCGCGACGAGCTCGTCGAGTTCCACGTCGACGGCACGCACGGCTCGGCCGTCGTCGGCCTGTTCGGCGCGAAGATCCAGCCGCGCAACGCAACGCCCAAGCCGGTGTGGAACCCCGACCTCGAAGACACCCACGACTACGACGCCGACTGGCAGAACATCCCCGTCAACGACGTCTTCATGAACGGCTTCCGTCAGCAGTGGGAGGAGTTCCTCGTCTCGTACGTCGAGGGAACCGACTACGAGTTCGACCTCCTCGCCGGTGCGCGCGGCGTGCAGCTCGCCGAGGCCGGGCTCCGCTCCAGCCGCGAGGGTCGCAAGATCGAGCTCGACGCGCTGTCGCTGGACTGATCGATGACCGACCTCACCCTGCTCTCGGGGGACGGCGCACTCCGGCGCGTCCCCCTCGTCGACACCTCCGGCTACACCCGGCCCGACGGACCGCTCCGCAGCCGTGTCGCGTACGCGGCGGCGCACGTCGTGCCGAAGACGCACGCCGACAACACCCCGGGTCAACCGGCCGACATCGACTGGGACGCGACCCTCGACTTCCGTCGCAACGTGTACTCGTGGGGTCTCGGCGTCGCCGACGCCATGGACACCGCGCAGCGGAACATGGGACTGGATGCCGCGGCCACCCGCGAGCTGATCTCGCGCTCCGCCGAGGTCGCCCGTGAAGAGGACGGTTCCGTCGCCGTCGGCGTGAACACCGATCACATCGATGAGGAGCGGATCACGCTCGACGAGGTCGTCTCGGCCTACCTCGAGCAGCTCCACTTCACCGAGGAGCAGGGTGCGGGTCCGGTCCTCATGGCCTCCCGTCACCTGGCACGGGTCGCCGAGAGCGCGGCGGACTACCGCCGCGTCTACGACGCCGTGCTGTCGCGGGCCACGGCACCGGTCGTGCTGCACTGGCTCGGCACCGCCTTCGACCCGCAGCTCGCGGGGTACTTCGGGGCGACCGACTGGCAGACGGCATCCGCCGTGCTGCTCGAGGTCATCGAGGCGAACGTCGACAAGGTGGCGGGCGTCAAGATGAGCCTGCTCGACGCGGCCTCCGAGGTCTCCGTGCGCGAGCGCCTGCCCGAGTCGGTGCGCATGTTCACGGGCGACGACTTCAACTACGTCGGCCTCATCGGCGGTGCGGACGTGCCTGACGCCCCGCAGCCGACGCGGGACCCGGCATCCGCTCGTCAGCACTCCGACGCGCTGCTCGGTGCCTTCGCCGCCCTGACGCCGGTCGCCTCCGCGGCGATCCAGGCGCTCGATGCGGGCGACCCGGCGCGCTACCTCGAGGTGCTCGCCCCGACCGAGGCGCTGTCGCGCCAGGTGTTCGCCGCGCCCACGTTCTATTACAAGACGGGCGTCGCCTTCCTCGCCTGGCTCAACGGACACCAGCCCGCGTTCCAGATGGTCGGCGGTCTGCACTCCGCGCGCAGCCTTCCGCACCTCTCGCGGATCGTCGAGCTCGCGAACGACGCGAAGGCGTTCGAACGTCCCGAGCTCGCCGCGGAGCGGTGGAACGGGATGCTGCGACTGAACGGCCTCGACGCGTGAGCGCCGTCGACCCGCGCCTGTCGATCAACCAGGGCACCATCAAGTACGCCGACCTCGCCACCGCGCTCCGCGTGACCGTCGAGGCCGGTGTGCAGTCCATCGGGCTCTGGCGCGAACCGGTGCAGGAGGTCGGTCTCGCGACGGCCGCGTCGATGCTGACCGACTCGGGGCTGCGGTTCTCGACCCACTGCCGGTCGGGCTTCTTCACGATGCCCGAAGGCCCCGCACGGCGCGCGTCGATCGACGACAATCTCGTCGCCATCGACGAGGCGGCGACGCTCGCCGCCGCCGGCGCGCCGGGGTCGACCGCCGTGCTCGTGCTCGTCGCCGGCGGGCTGCTTGAGGGATCCCGCGATCTGATCGGCGCCCGCGAGCGGGTGCGCGACGCGATCGGCGAGCTCGCTCCGCACGCGAAGGCGGCGGGAGTGACGCTGGCCATCGAGCCGCTGCATCCGATGTACGCGACCGACCGCTGCGTCGTCTCGACCCTCGGTCAGGCCCTCGACATCGCGGCGGACTTCGATGCGGATGTCGTCGGTGCGGCCGTCGACACCTTCCACATCTTCTGGGACCCCGCGGTGCTCGACTCGATCGCGCGCGCCGGCCGGGAGGGTCGCATCGCGACGTACCAGGTGTGCGATTGGAAGACTCCGCTCCCCGCAGACGTCCTCCTCAGTCGTCACTACCCGGGCGACGGCGTCATCGACCTGGCCGGACTGACGAGCGCCGTCGAGGCGACGGGATACGACCGCGACATCGAGGTCGAGATCTTCAACGCCGACATCTGGGCGACCGACCCGCTCGAGGTGGTGCGCCGGACCGCGGCGGGGTTCGCGGCATCCGTCTCGCCTTCTCTCGCCGGTCGATGACGCGCGTCCCGTGCTGCCTGAACCGCCGCCCGTAGACTGCGCACCATGACCGACCGCACCCTGCGTCGAGTCGCGCCGTCCGGCGCGGTCACGCTCGACGACGTCGCCCGCGCGGCGGGCGTTTCGCTCGCCACCGCCTCGCGCGCCCTCAACGGCTCGACCCGCAAGGTCGCCGACTCCTACCGGGAGCGGGTCGAAGAGGCCGCCGCGCGGCTCGGATACAGCGCGAACCTGTCGGCCCAGGCGACCGCGCGGGGAACGTCGGCGATCATCGCCTTGCTCGTGGCCGACATCGCCGACCCCTACTTCGGGCTCATCGCCTCAGGCGTCGCCCGCGGTGCCGATGAGGCCGGGCTCGTCGTGACGGTGGCGATCACGGAGCGCGATCCGGAGCGGGAGGTCAGGCTCGTCCGGGCCCTGCGCGGACAACGCCCGCGCGGGCTGATCCTCGCGGCGTCGCGGACCACGGCGGGACCGTCGGCCGAACTGACGCGCGAGCTGGAGCTCTTGAGCGGGATGGGCGGTCAGGTCGTCGCCCTCGGCAAGGGCGCCGGCGATGTGCGCTCCCTCGTCCTCGACAACCGCAGCGGCGCCGAAGCCCTCGGCCGAGCACTCGTCGAGCGCGGATACCGGCAGGCCGTCGTGCTCGCCGCCGAGGAGGGGACCGCCACGAGCGACACCCGACTCGACGGGTTCACCGCCGGTTTCACCGCTGCGGGCGGATCCGCGCCCCGTGTCTACCGCGGCGGGTTCACGCGCGAAGCGGGCTACGAGGCCATGACGCGCGCCCTCGCGGACGGCATCGAGCCCGGGACGGTCGTCTTCGGCATCAGCGACGTCGTCGCCATCGGGGCGCTGACGGCGATGCGCGCCGCCGGGCGCACGGCGGGCGGGGACATCGCCCTCGCCGGCTTCGACGACATCCCCACGGGCCGCGACGTGACCCCGGCCCTCACGACCGTCCGCGTGCCGCTCGAAGAGGTCGGCTACCAGGCGTTCCGCGCGGCGACGGATGCCGAGTGGGAGCCGCACCCGGATGACCTGCGACTCGAGGTGCTGCTGCGCGAGAGCACCCCTCCGCGCGCATGAGCGTCGTCGTCGCGCTGGACAGCTTCAAGGGCTCCCTCCCGGCTGCCGCCGCCGCGGCCGCCTTCGCCGCCGGGTGGCGCGAGGTGGACCCCGCGGCAGAGCTCGTGCTGCGTCCGATGGCGGACGGGGGAGAGGGAACCCTCGACGCGTTCGCCGCCGCCGTCCCCGGCGCCGAGCGACGCCCGGTACGGGTTCGGGGGCCCCGCGGCACCGCCGTCGACTCCTCATGGCTCCTGCTGCCGGACGGCACAGGCGTCGTCGAACTCGCCTCGACGAGCGGGATCGAACTGCTCGGCGACGACCGGCTGCCGTGGGATGCCGACACCACCGGTTTCGGGCAGGCGATCGCCGCCGCCCTCGACGCCGGGGTCACCCGACTCGTCCTCGGGATCGGGTCGTCGGCGTCGACCGACGGCGGCAGCGGGATGCTGCGTGCCCTGGGCGCGCGCATGGTCGACGCCGACGGGCGGGACGTGCCCGCCGGGGCGCGCGGACTCGCGGCCGTCTCGGCCATCGACCTCACGCACGTTCGTCCGATGCCCGCGGGCGGGGTGACGGTCCTCAGCGACGTCACGAACCCGTTGACGGGGCCGTCGGGTGCTGCGGCCGTGTTCGGGCCGCAGAAGGGGCTCACCCCCGCCGACGTCACGGTCGTCGACGGGGTGCTCGAGCGCTTCGCGGCGTGCATCGCCCGTCACGCTCCGGGCGCCGACCCGTTGCTGCCCGGTGCGGGCGCCGCGGGCGGCACGGGCTTCGCCCTCGCCGCCTGGGGCGCGGATCTCGTCCCCGGCGCGGAGCGGGTCGCCGAGCTCGTCGACCTCGCCGGCGCGGTGGCCGCGGCATCCCTCGTCGTCACGGGTGAAGGCTCGTTCGACGGTCAGTCCGCGGCGGGCAAGGTGCCCGCGTTCGTCCACGAGCTCGCGACGTCGCGGGCGGTGCCGGTCGCGGTCGTCGCCGGACGGTTCGGTGCGGATGCCGACACGTCGGGGTTCGCGCACGCTGTCTCGACCACCGAGCTGGCCGGGAGCGCCGCGGCGTCGATGGCCGACCCGGAACGCTGGCTGCGGGATGCCGGGCGGACGCTCGCGAGCCGACGAGGCTGACCGGGGCATCCGATGCTCGCCGGGGAGTGGTCGCGCGCGGAGTGGGCCGCGCATGCCGACGCCCTTCTCGACGCCGCGCGACGGTACGCGACGCCCGGTGGCGGTCGCATCCTCTTCCCAGGAGTCGAGGGCGGGTACGGCCGTGACGTCGACGGACTCGAGGGCTTCGCGCGTACGCTGCTGCTGGCGGGCTTCCGGATCGCGGGGGAGCGCGGCGTCGGTGTCGACGACCTGATCGCGTTCGTGCGCCGCGGTGTCGCCACCGGGGTCGATCCCGGAGCGCCCGACCGGTGGGTGCGGCCGGACGAGCACGGGCAGGCGAAGGTCGAAGCGGCATCCATCGCCCTCGTCCTCGACCTCACGCGGCCCTGGGTGTGGGACACCCTCGACGCCGTCACCCGGCGGCGCGCGATCGAGTGGTTCGCTCCCGTCGTGGGGGACGACACGTATCCGCGGACGAACTGGGTATGGTTCCGCATCGTCGTCGAGACGTTCCTGCGCTCGGTCGGCGGGCCGTGGTCGCCGGACGACATCGCGGCCGACCTCGCCTGCCACGATTCGTTCGTGCGGGAGGACGGTTGGCTGTCGGACGGCGACGAGCGCTCCTACGACCACTACGTGGGCTGGGCGCTGCACGTGTACCCCGTCCTCTGGTCCCGGATGACGGGGGCCGCGGAGCTCGCCGGCGGACGGACGGCGGGTGACGTCGCCCGGCTGGATCGCTTCCTCGACGATGCGCTCGCGCTCGTGGGCGGCGACGGGTCGCCCCTGATACAAGGCAGGAGCCTCATCTACCGGTTCGCGGCTGCGGCCGTGTTCTGGGTCGGCGTCATCGCCGAGGTGCCCTCGCGCTCGCCCGGTCGACTGCGCCATGCGGCGGAGCTCATCGTCCGCCACTTCGCCGAAAGGGGCGCTCCGGACGCCGACGGCATCCTGACGATGGGGTGGCACGGCGAGTGGCGCGCCCTGGCGCAGTCCTACTCCGGACCCGGGTCGCCCTACTGGGCGGTGAAGGGGCTCCTCGGCGTCCTGCTGCCCGCGGATCATCCCGTCTGGACGACGCCCGCCGAGCCGCTCCCCGTCGAGACGGGCGACGTCCTCCGCGCCGTGACCTCGCCGGGCTGGATCGTGTCGGGCACCGCCGCCGACGGCATCGTCCGCGTCGTCAACCACGGCACGGACCACTCCCGCGCGGGCGCGGTGTCGACGGACTCGCCGCTGTACGCCCGCATCGGGTACTCGACCGCGACCGCGCCCCTCCTGGACGCGCAGGCGTGGCGCGATCCGCTCGAACAGTCGGTGACGATGACGGATGCCGACGGTCGCCGCACCCACCGCAGCGGGATGCGGCTGCTCGGGACGCGTGTCGACGACGGGGTCGGGTCCGTCTCGGCGGTGTGGGACGCCCACTGGGTCGAGCCGGCCCCCACGACGCACGTGCACGGGTCGGGGCTCACCGGCGTCGCGAGTCGCGCCGGCCGCATCCGGGTCGATTCGTTCGTCCGCGGCAGCATCGAGGTGCGGGTCGTGCGCGTCGAGGATCGCGCGGAAGGCGCGCTGCGTCTGCGCGTCGGGGGGTGGGCCGTCGCCGGCGACGATCCGACATCGCGCGTGAACGGTGCGGCGGCGGAGGCATCGTCGGGCGGGGTGACCAGCGGCATCCGCTCACTCACCGGCGGAGTCGCCGGTGTGCTGCGCTGGGACGGGGCCAGTCCCCTCGGCGACCGCGCCGTCGTCCCGGTGGTCGACCTCGGTTCGTGTGACGAGGCGATCGTGGTGCTGGATCTGCGCGGCTCCGGCGCGCCGGTGCGGAACGATGCGGTCGTCGAGGTCGAGTCGGACGCAGTGTCGATCATCTGGCCGGATGGACACCGGTCGCGGACACCCCTGCTGTCGGCATAGCGCTCGCATAGCAGTGGGTGCCAGCGGCCCACAAGGCCTGCGTTGCGGGGTCGCCCGGTCCATACAGTTTCGACAACGGGCCGAGTGCAATCCGTTCCCGGCCCCGCACCGAATGCTGTGTAGCACCTGAAAGCGCAACCTGCGGCATCCGTCGCACCAATGGAGGGACAATCACATGACCAGCTCACCCAACCGCCTCGTCGCCGTCATTTTCGGCGCCGTCTACATCCTCGTCGGACTGCTCGGATTCACCGTGACGGCGGGCGTCGGCTTCCTTGCTGACAAGGGTGGCCTCCTGCTCGGCATCTTCATGGTCAACCCGCTGCACAACGTCGCGCACCTCCTGATCGGTGCGGCGCTGCTGATCGGCGGCCTGTCGAACGTCCGCGCCGCCAAGGGCGTCAACCTCGTCGTCGGAGCCGCGTACCTGCTGCTCGGCATCGTGGGCTTCTTCCTCGTCGGCAGCGCAGCGAACATCCTCGCGCTGAACACGGCCGACCACTTCCTGCACCTCGCGAGCGCGATCGTCCTGCTCGGCGTCGGCATCGCCGCCGACAAGCAGGTCCCCACCCGCGCGGCCGTCTGATGTCGCCGTCCGCCCTCGTCCGCTCCTGGCCCGCGCTCGCCGCGTGGGGAGCAGGGCTGGTCCAGCTCGGTCTGAGTGCGGGCGCGATCGTGAAGGGTGCCGATGCCGCCGACCGTGGCATCGGCATCCTGCTCGCCACCGTCGGCGCGGCGACCCTCGCGTGGGGGATGGTGACGCTGGCCAAGGGCCGGCTTGCGACGCCCCGCTCCGGGGTGGCCGTCTCGCTGGTCGGGATCGTCCTGCTGTTCGCGCTCATGCTCGTCGGGCCGGCGCAGGTGAGCATCTACCCCGTGGTGGTCGCCGCGGTTCTGTCACTCGCCGTCGGCGTCGTGTCGGCGGTCGCGCTGCGTCGCGCCGACCGGGGACGACCGAGTCGGCCCACCGCGCGGGCCGCGGCGCGGACGAGCATCGGCGGTCTCATCGCCGGCGCCTTCCTGCTCGCCGGTGTCGTGACACCGGCCCTTGCCGCGACCCCGATCGGCAGCGACGCTCCCGGCGCCTCGGTCAACGAGGTCTTCATGACGGGCCACGGCGGGCACGGCGGGCACTGAGTCCGTCCGGCATCCCGTTGCCCGTCCGGGCGACGGATTCGGAGATCTTCGCCGGATTCGGATGAGAACGGGGAAACCGGTCCGAATCCGAGCGCAACATCCGAATCCGAGCCCCGGTAGGCCGCGCACACACGAAACGCCCCGGCGCCACATCGGCACCGGGGCGTTCTCGTGTGCGTCTTACAGGCCGCGCGCGAGGCGGTAGTAGGCCTGGTTCCAGCGGAGTTCCTTCTGGAAGCCGCGCACCGTCGTGTCCTCGTCGATGACGAGCAGCTCGGTGCCGGCGATGTCGGCGAAGTCGCGGAACACCTCGATGCCCACGGCCGTCGTCATGACGGTGTGGTGCGCGGCGCCCGCAGCGAGCCAGCAGGATGCCGAGGTCGCGAAGTCCGGCGACGGCTTCCAGACCGCGCGACCCACCGGCAGCTTAGGCAGGTCGGGGGCGTCGACGTTCTCGACGACGTTCGCGACGAGGCGGAACCGGTCGCGCATGTCGCTCATCGCGACGACGAGCGCGGGGCCCGCATCGGCCGTGAAGACCAGGCGCACGGGGTCGGCCTTGCCGCCGATCCCGAGCTCGTGCACCTCGAGGCGCGGCTTGGACGTCGTCAGGGTCGGCGACACCTCGAGCATGTGGGCGCCGAGGATCCGCTCGTTGCCGGGAACCAGGTCGTAGGTGTAGTCCTCCATGAGGCTCGCCCCACCGGGGAGCCCCGAGCCCATGACGTTCGCGACGCGCACGAGGATCGCCGTCTTCCAGTCGCCCTCGGCGCCGAAGCCGTAGCCCTCGGCCATGAGGCGCTGCACGGCGAGGCCGGGCAGCTGCGTGAGCGCGCCGAGGTCCTCGAACGACGTCGTGAACGCCCCGAAGCCGCCGGCCTCGAGGAACGACCGCAGCCCGATCTCGATCGCCGCGCCGTCGCGCAGCGACTGGTGCCGCTCGGCGCCCGGCAGCAGCTCGGGCGCCACGTCGTACGAGGCGACGTACTCCTCGACGAGCGCGTCGATCTGCGCCTCGGATGCCTGGGCCACGGCATCCGCCAACTCGTTCACGCCCCACGTGTTGACCTGCACGCCGAACTGCAGCTCGGCTTCGGTCTTGTCGCCCTCGGTGACCGCGACGTAGCGCATGTTGTCGCCGAAGCGGGCGAGCTTGAGGGTCTTGACGGCCTGCCAGCCCGCGGCGGCGCGCTCCCAGTCCTCGATCTGCTGCAGGACGACGGGGTTCGAGACATGTCCGACGACGGTCTTGCGCGCGACGCCCAGGCGCGTCTGGATGTACCCGAACTCGCGGTCGCCGTGGGCGGCCTGGTTGAGGTTCATGAAGTCGAAGTCGATGTCGTTCCACGGCAGCTCGACGTTGGCCTGCGTGTGCAGGTGCAGGAGGGGCTTGCGGAGCGCGTCGAGACCCGTGATCCACATTTTCGCGGGGCTGAAGGTGTGCATCCACGCGATGACGCCGATCACCGAGTCGTCGGCGTTGGCGTCGAGGGCGAGCCGCTTGATCGAGTCCGAGTCCTTCAGGACAGGCTTCCACTCGACCTTCACCGGAAGGCCCGCGAGGCCCTCCGCGACGGCCTGCGACTGCTCGGCGACCTGCCGCAGCGTCTCCTCGCCGTAGAGGTTCTGGCTGCCGGTGACGAACCAGACGGTGTACTGCTCGAGGCTGGTGGAGAGGGTCATGCTGTTCCTTCGTTCGATGAGCGGATGCCGCGCAGCGGCAGAGCGGTGATGGCGGCGCTCTCGACGGCCAGGCCGTCGCGGTAGCGCGCGAGGTAGTCGGCGAACCCGGCGACGTCGGCCGGGTCGGGGTCGGCCGTGACGGAGGCCGCCCCCGCGAAGACCTGGTCGGCGAGGTAGGACGACAGATCGACGGCGTGCGCTGGCGCGGCGTCCCGAGTCGGGAGCACCGTTCCTGCCCCGCGCGGCGCGACCGCGAACGCGGCCAGGACGGCCATGCCCCACGCGCCGCCCTCGGCTGCGGTGTCGCCCACCGTGACGGGGGCATCCAGGGCCCCGGCGAGGAAGCGCTGTGCGACCCCGGCGGTGCGGAACACGCCGCCGTGCGCGAACATCGCGTCGAGCGCGACGCCCTCCTCGGCAAGGGTCTGCATCCCGATCGCGAGCGTCGCGAAGACACCGTAGACCTGTGCGCGCATGACGTTCGCGAGCGAGAAGTCCGCGTCGGGGGTGCGCACCACGAGCGGCCGGCCCTCGTCGAGACCGGCGATCGGCTCGCCGCTCAAGTGGTTGTACGCGAGGACCCCACCGGCATCCGCAGCGCCCTCGAGCGCTTCGCGCAGGAGCGTCTCGTAGACGGCGTCCGTCGTCATCGACTGACCGGATGCCGCGGCGAACCGCGCGAACAGCGACGCGAACGACGCCAGCTCGCTCGCTCCGTTGTTGCAGTGCACCATCGCGACCGGGTCACCGGCGGGCGTCGTGACGAGGTCGATCTCGGTGTGGACGCGCTCCAATGGACGCTCGAGGACCACCATCGCGAAGATGCTCGTGCCGGCGCTGACGTTGCCCGTGCGCGGCGAGACCGCGTTCGTGGCGACCATGCCGGTGCCGGCGTCGCCCTCTGCGGGGGCCGCCACGGCGCCCGGGCGGAGCGTGCCGGTCGGGTCGAGGAGGGCGGCGCCGGCGGCGGTGAGAGTCCCGGCATCCGCCCCCGCGGGAAGGACCTCGGGGAGGAGGTCCGTCAGGCTGCGGCCGGCGAGGAAACTCGCGGCGTGCGCGTCGTACGCCGCGACGCGATCGCGGTCGTAACCGCCGTCGGAGCCGATGGGGAACATGCCCGATGCGTCGCCGACGCCGAGCGCGAAGCGTCCGGTGAGCTTCTCGTGGACCCAGCCGGCGAGGGTGTTGATCTTCGCGAGCGAGGCGAGGTGCGCCTCGTCGTCGAGGACGGCCTGGTGCAGGTGGGCGATCGACCAGCGGAGCGGGATGTTGACGTCCAGCAGGTGGGTCAGCTCGGCCGCGGCGGCACCGGTGGACGTGTTGCGCCAGGTGCGGAACGGCACGAGGAGGTTCCCCTCGGCGTCGAAGGCGAGGTAGCCGTGCATCATCGCGGAGACGCCGATGCCGGCGAGCTCCGTGAGTTCGGCGCCCTGTCGGCGGACGTCGGCGACGAGGGCGGCGTATGCCGCCTGCAGGCCCGACCAGATCGCGTCCTCGGAGTAGGTCCACACGCCGTCCACGAGGGCGTTCTCCCACTCGTGGCTGCCGACGGCCAGCACGGTGGTCGGGTTGCTCGCGTCGACGAGGCAGGCCTTGATGCGGGTCGAGCCGAGCTCGATGCCCAACGCTGCGCCGCCGGAGAAGATGACGCTCATCGGCGGGCGTCCGTGCTTTGGCCGTACACGTTCTGGTACCGGTTGTAGAGGGCGTCGATCTTCTCCTGCGGGATCGGGATCAGCTCGCCCCCCTGCCGCGCGAAGTGCACGGTGCGCGCGGCGTCCTCGCACATCACGGCGGCCTTCACGGCATCCTTCGCGCTGACGCCGATCGTGAACGGTCCGTGGTTCTGCATGAGCACGGCGCGCGAGCGGTGGCCGGTCAGCGTCTCGACGATGCCGCGGCCGATCGAGTCGTCGCCGATGATCGCGAACGGCCCGACCGGGATCGGGCCGCCGAACTCGTCGGCCATGCCGGTGATGACGCAGGGGATCTCCTCGCCGCGCGCGGCCCAGGCCACGGCGTACGGGGAGTGCGTGTGGACGACGCCGCCGACGTCCGGCATGTTCCGGTACACGTAGGCGTGCGCGGCGGTGTCGCTCGAGGGCGAGCGGTCGCTGCCCGGGGTGCCGGGCACGACGGTGCCGTCGAGGTCGCAGAGGATCATGTTCTCGGGCGCGAGGTCGTCGTACGAGACGCCGGACGGCTTGATGACGAAGAGGTCGGTACTGCGGTCTTCACCAACGCGCACGCGTCCCGAGACGTTGCCCCCGGTCCAGACGACGAGGCCGTAGCGGACGAGTTCGGCATGCAGGGCGGAGACGTCCGCGCGGACGGCCGCGATCGCCTCATCGAGATCGGTCATGCGGTTGATGTTACCGGTAACATCTTGCTCGCGCCAGAGCCGGCTCAGTCGGGCGGCGCGGCGCTCGATGCGCGAGCGATGAGCACCGGCTCCGCGACGTCGCCGCGCGCGGGCAGGCCGAGCGCCTCGGCGACCACGCGCTGCGCCTCACCGGCCGTGTCGACGCGCACCGTGGTGAGCGCGGGCGTGTAGAAGGCGGCATCCGCGTTGTCGTCGAAACCCGTGACCGAGACGTCCTCGGGAACCCGCAGGCCCTCGGCGACGAGGCCGGCGATGAGGCCGAGCGCCATCTGGTCGTTGGCCGCCGCGACCGCCGTCGGCCCGTCCGCTCCGCGCACCGCGACGGCCACCTCGCGCGCGATCGAGGCTCCCGCCGCCGCGCTCCAGTCGCCGTGCCAGATCGCCGCGGGACGGATGCCGGCGGCATCCAGCGCGCCATCGACGCCCTCGTCGCGGGCCGTGGCTTCGAGCCAGTCGGCGGGTCCCGCGAGTCGCGCGATGCGCCGATGGCCGAGCGTGACGAGGTGGTCGACAGCGAGCGCCGCGCCGGCGCGCTGCCGGGCGGCGCCCTCACCGGTGTGCAGCGCGGCGAGCGGGGTGTCGCCGGCGACCTGTCGCAGGGCGGGGAGCGTGGCGGTGTGCGGGGCGACGACGATCAGCGCATCGACGCCCTGGGCGAGCAGCCGCTGGGCGGCATCGGTGACGGATGCCGGGTCCGCGGCATCCGCGTAGGTCGTCGCCAACCAGCGGTCCGCCGCCCGCGCCGCCGCGTCGAGCGCGGCGATGCCCGCGCCGGGGCCCCAGAGGGTGGCGTCGGAGGCGACGACCCCGACGGTGCGGGTCGTCGAGGTGCCCAGGGATCGTGCGGCGTTGTTGACGCGGTAGCCGAGTTCCGCGATGGCCGCTTCGACGCGGGCGCGCGTCTCGGGGCGCAGGTTCGGGCTGTCGTTGATGACGCGCGAGACGGTCTGCGTCGAGACTCCGGCGCGGGCGGCGACGTCGCGGACGCTCGCGCGCATCGTCCCGGCCCGTCCCATGGCGCTCACTGTAGCCCTGCCCGCGGCGGCCCCTTGCACGCCGAGTCGCCCGATGTCGAGCAGCGGGAGCTCATCGGCCACCAGGATTACGGTGGAGGATTCACGCCGACGACGGAGGAGGGAACCGGATGCGGCTGCTGCAGCGACTCGCGCTCGGGCGCTTCTACGCGCGCCTGCCCGAGTGGGTGCGGGTGATCGTCGCGGTGGCGGCGGTCGTGCTCGGCGTGGTCATCGTCATCCGCCCGACCACGGCCCTCGGCGTGCTCGCCTGGCTCATCGGCGGCGGCATGGTCCTCACCGGCGTGCTCGATCTGACCGGCCGCGACGGCGAGGGCCAGCGCCCCCGCTGGCGGACGATCACCGGCGGGGCGTGGGTGGTCGGCGGGCTCATCGTGCTCCTCACCCCCGGCCTGACGGTCCGTGTCGTCGCGACGCTCGTCGGCATCCTCCTGTTCGCCGCGGGCGCGGCGGGACTCGTGGCCGTGTTCGCTAAGGGGCGCATGCTCGATGCCCGCATCGCGGATGCCGCCTTCTCGATCTCGGGCGTGATCTTCGGCGTCCTCGCGCTGTTCTGGCCCGACATCACCCTGCTCGTCGTGGCCGTCGTGTTCGGGGCCCGCCTCATCATGAGCGGGGTCACCGACCTCTGGATGCGGCTGCGCCGTCGCCGCGACACCCGCGCCGAGCGCCGCCACGAGCCCCGCAGGCTGCGCCGGTGGGGGCGCACCGTGACCGCTCTCGTGTCGGTCGCGCTCGCCGTGACGACCGCGCTCGTGACCGTGCCGCTGCGTGAAGGCTCGACCGTCGTCGACGACTTCTACGCCGCGCCCCGTGACATGCCCGGGCAACCGGGCCGGCTGATCCGGGCGGAGCCGTTCACCGCCGGCATCCCGGTCTCGGCGAACGCGTGGCGGATCCTCTACACCACCACGGGTGCGACGGGCGAGGTGCGCGTGGCAAGCGGTGTCGTCGTCGTGCCGAAGGAGGGCGACGGGCAGTGGCCGATCGTCGACTGGAACCACGGGACGACGGGCTTCTCGGAGAGCTGCGCCCCCTCGCTGCAGCCGCGCGGTCTGTGGTCGGGTGCGCTGTACATTTTGCCGACGATCATCCGGCAGGGATGGGCGGTCGTCGCGACGGACTACATCGGCCTCGGCACCGAGGGGCCGCATCCGTACCTCATCGGTCCGCCGAGTGCGACGGCGTCGCTCGACGCGGTGCGCGCCGCGCGGGAGCTGCAGGATGCCGACCTCGGCACCCGCACGGTCATCTGGGGCCACTCGCAGGGCGGCGCGGCCGCGCTCTGGGCCGGCTCGATGGCGCGCGAGTACGCGCCCGAGCTCTACGTGCAGGGCGTCGCGGCGCTCGCGCCGGCGAGTGATCCGTCCGCCCTCGTGCAGAACATCTCGAGCGTGACCGGCGGCAGCATCTTCGCCTCGTACGCGTTCGCGGCGTTCTCGTCGATCTACGACGACGTGTCCTATGACGAGTACGTGAGGCCGGGTGCCGACACCGTCCTCCGGCAGATGTCGGAGCGATGTCTGTCCGATCCCGCGATCGTCGTCTCGGTCGCCGCCTCGCTCGGCATGAGCGGCGATCCGCGGCTGTTCTCGGAGCCCCCGGCATCCGGTCCCCTCGGCGTGCACCTGCGCGAGAACGCGGCGCCCCTCCGGCAGAACGCGCCCGTGCTGCTCGCCCACGGCGGGGCGGACAGCGTCATCCCCGTGGCGACCCAGACCGCATTCGTGCAGCGGATGTGCTCGGCTGGTCAGGTCGTCGACTACCGCGTCTACGACGGCTACGAGCACGCGGCGGTCGTCGAGCGTCCGTCGCCGCTGCTCGACGAGCTCATCGAGTGGACGACCGCCCGGTTCGCGGGCGAGCCGGGCCCGGAGAAGTGCTCGACCACGAGGAAGTGAGCCGGGGGTCTGGGTGCGCCCATAGGGTGGGACGCATGACCGAGAACACCCTTCCCTCCGGCATCCATCTCGACGAGTTGAGCTCCGACGTCCGACCGCAGGACGACCTGTTCCGTTACGTCAACGGATCGTGGCTCGACCGCACCGAGATCCCCGAGGACAAGGCGCGGTGGGGGTCGTTCCACCTCGTCGCCGAGCAGGCCGAGCACGACGTCCGGGCGATCATCGAGGAGTCGACGGACGCAGAGCCGGGCACCGAGACCCGCAAGATCGGCGACCTGTACGCGAGCTTCATGGACACCGACACGATCGAGGAGCGCGGCGCCGACGCCGTCGCCCCGCAGCTGGCGCTCGTCGACCGGGTCACCGGCATCCCGAGCTTCCTGAGCACCGCCGGGTCGCTGGAGCGCGAGGGCGTCTCGGGCGTCTTCGGCACCTACATCGAGCCCGACCCGGGCAACCCGCAGCGCTACGTGATGTTCCTCGTGCAGGGCGGGCTGTCGCTCCCCGACGAGAGCTACTACCGCCTCGACAACTTCGAGAAGACCCGCATCGCGTTCCGTGCCTACGTCGCGAAGCTGTTCAGCCTCGCGGGCGTCGACGACGCCGAGGCGCAGGCCGACCGCGTCGTCGCCCTCGAGACCGAGATCGCGTCCCACCACTGGGATAACGTCCGCAGCCGTGACGCCGTCGCGACCTACAACCTGATGTCGTGGGATGCCGCAGTGCAGCTCACCGGCGTCGACCTCGCCCCGTGGCGCGACGCCGTCGCCGCCGGCAAGACGGGCGTCATAGAGGACGTCGACGTCAACCAGCCGAGCTTCTTCGAGGGCCTCGGCACGCTGCTGGTCGAGGGCCGCCTCGAGGACTGGAAGGCGTGGCTGCGTCTGCAGGTCATCCGTTCGTCCGCTCCGTTCCTGTCGCAGGCCTTCGTCGACGCGAACTTCGCGTTCTACGGCACCGAGATGACCGGCGTGCCCGTGAACCGCGAGCGCTGGAAGCGTGGCGTCTCCCTCGTCGAGGCCGCGCTCGGCGAGGCGGTCGGCAAGGTGTACGTCGAGCGTCACTTCCCGCCGCGCGCCAAGGAGGAGATGGACGTCCTCGTCGACAACCTCATCGAGGCGTACCGGCAGTCGATCTCGTCGCTCGAGTGGATGACGCCCGCCACGCGCGAGCGCGCGCTCGAGAAGCTCGAGGCCTTCACCCCGAAGGTCGGCTACCCCGTGAAGTGGAAGGACTATTCGGCGCTCGAGGTCGATGCATCCGACCTCATCGGCAACGTCCGCCGCTCGAACGCGTGGCAGCACGACCAGCAGGTCGCGAAGCTCGGCTCGCCTATCGACCGTGACGAGTGGTTCATGACCCCGCAGACGGTCAACGCGTACTACAACCCGCTCATGAACGAGATCGTGTTCCCCGCGGCGATCCTGCAGTTCCCGTTCTTCGACATGGAGCGCGATCCGGCCGCGAACTACGGCGGCATCGGTGCGGTCATCGGGCACGAGATCGGCCACGGCTTCGACGACCAGGGGAGCGCGTTCGACGGCACCGGTGCGCTCAATGACTGGTGGACCGACGAGGACCGCACGGCGTTCACCGAGCGCACGAAGACCCTCATCGAGCAGTACAACGCGCTGGTCCCGCAGGGGCTGTCCGAGGGGCACACCGTCAACGGCGCCCTCACGATCGGCGAGAACATCGGCGACCTGGGCGGCCTCGGAATCGCGATCAAGGCGTACCGGCTGCACCTGAAGACGACCGGGTCGACGGATGCCGACGGTCCCGTCATCGACGGACTCACCGGCATCCAGCGTCTGCTGCTCAGCTGGGGTCAGATCTGGCAGCAGAAGGGGCGCGATGCCGAGACGATCCGTCTGCTGACGATCGACCCGCACTCGCCGAACGAGTTCCGCTGCAACCAGATCGTCCGCAACATCGACGAGTTCTACGCCGCCTTCGACGTGACCGAGGCCGACGCGCTCTGGCTCGATCAGGACAAGCGCGTCACCATCTGGTGACCGCGGTGCGCGGCGCGCCGGTCGTCAGCATCGAGCTCGAGTTCGATGCGGCGACCGAGCGCGCCGTGCGCGCGGAGTGGCAGGCGCTCGCCGACGCCGGGCTGTCGAGCCTCGCCGCGCACACGTCGCCCTCGAATGCCCCGCACGTGACGCTGCTCGTGCGTCTCGCGGTGACCCTCGCGCGGGTGCCGCTGCCCGCGGCGTTCCCCGTGACGCTGGGTGCGGTCGTACTCTTCGGGGCGGGGGAGCGGCGGGTGCTGGCCCGTTCGGTCGTCCCGTCGGCCGACCTGCTCGCCCTGCACGCCGCCGTGCACGAGGCCGCCGGCGCAGGAGAGGACGCTCCGCACACCGCCCCGGGCGAGTGGATGCCGCACGTCACCCTCGCGCGACGGCTCAAGGTGTCCGATCTCGGGCGCGCGCTGCCGCTGCTCGGCGACCCCATCCTCGGGACGGCGCACGGGCTGAGGCGGTGGGACGCGGCATCCGCCACCGTCACCTCGCTGGGAGAGTTCGGGGGCTGAGCGCGGGGTCTGTGCGCCCGTCGCGCTGTGTGCGGGGTCTCTACGCTCGTCGCGCTGTGTGCTTCCCCTGTCGCGACACGCCGTGTGGCGCTGCCGTTTGCGACAGGGGAGTGCGGGGCGTGGTCGCCCCCTGTGCTTCCCCTGTCGCGACACGCCGTGTGGCGCTGCCGTTTGCGACGGGGGAGTGCGACGGGCTGAACGCACGTTCAGTCGCGCCGGAGGGCGGGCTGCGACCGTCGCGGGCCGCCATTCGGCGCCGATGAACGCTTCCAGGGACGCAACGGGCCGCCCTGACGGGCCCGCGGCGGCGAATCGCGTCCCCGGAACCCCGCGTCAGAAGACGATCGTGTGGTTCCCGTGCCGGATGACGCGGTCCTCGGCGTGCCAGCGCACCGCGCGGGACAGCACCTGGCGCTCGACGTCGGCGCCGCGGCGCACGAGCTCGGCGGTGGTGTCGGCGTGGGTCACGCGGATCGTGTCCTGCTCGATGATCGGGCCCTCGTCGAGGTCGCCGGTGACGTAGTGGCTCGTCGCGCCGATGAGCTTCACGCCGCGCTCCTTCGCCTTGCGGTACGGCTCGGCGCCGATGAAGGCGGGCAGGAACGAGTGGTGGATGTTGATGACCGGCACCCCGAGCTCGGCGAGGAACTCCGGCGACAGGATCTGCATGTAGCGGGCGAGCACGACGAAATCGACGTTGCCCTTCAGCAGCTCGAGGATCTTCGCCTCGGATGCCGACTTGTCGGGACCCGGCGTCGACGGCACGTGGAAGAACGGCACCCCGAACGAGCGCACGTCATCGGCCGACGTCGCGTGGTTCGAGACGACCATCGGCACCGTGATGGGCAGCTCGCCGCGGCGGTTGCGCCACAGCAGGTCGAGCAGGCAGTGGTCCTGTTTCGACGACAGGATCGCCATGCGCTTGGGCACCGACTGGTCGGTGAGCGACCACTCCAGATCGAACGGAGCGAGCGTGTCGCCGATCTCGGTCTCGATCGCGGGGCGCTGCCCCGCGAAGCCCGGGCGGTGGAACACGACGCGCTGGAAGTACGCGCCGCCGCGGGGGTCGTCCGAGTACTGGTCGAACTGGACGATGTTGCCACCGATCCGCGTGATCATCGCCGAGACCGCGGCGATGATGCCGGGGCTGTCCTTGCCGTGCACGATGAGGCAGGCGTGGTCGGGGTGGAGCTGCGACACGGACGAAGTCATCCCTCGATTCTGCCCTGTGCGGTGACGGATGCCGACCGCGTGACGCGCGGCATCCGTCAGCGCACGCCCTTCATGAGCGACAGCACCGGCTTCACGCAGACCAGCAGCAGCACGCCCATCGCGATCGAGATGAGGCCGAGGGTCGAGAAGTAGGGGACTTCGTTCTCGGGGTCGTACAGCGTCGCGAGCTGGCCGGCGATGGCGGTGCCGAGCGACACCGACAGGAAGAACAGCGCGACCATCTGCGTCTGGAACCGCTCCGGCGCGAGCTTGGTCGCCGCCGACAGTCCCACGGGAGAGAGCATCAGCTCGGCGACCGTGAAGACGAGCAGGATGCCGACGATCGCCAGCAGCGGCGTCGAATTCGCCCCGCCGCCCGCGAAGGGCAGGAACAGCAGGAAGGCGACGCCCATGACGGCGACGCCGAACGCGAACTTCACCGGCGTCGACGGCTGGCGTGAGCCGAGCTTCGACCACACCGCCGTGAAGACGCCCGCCAGCAGGATGATGAACACCGGGTTGATGGACTGCACCCACGGGATCGGCATCTCCCAGCCGAACAGGTTGCGGTCGAGGCGCTCGGCCGAGTACAGCGTCACGACCGTGAACTGCTGCTGGTAGAGCGACCAGAACACGACAGACGTGAGGAACAGCGGCAGGAAGCCCCACACGCGGCTGCGCTCCTGCGAGGTGATCTGACGGCTGAGCAGGATGACGGCGAAGTACGCGATGGCCGCGAGGATCACCGCACCGATCACGATCAGCGCCAGGTTGTCGGCGCGGATGACGCCGGTCAGGACCAGGACGACGATGACCACCACGGCGGCGACGCCGATCCCGGCGAACAGCGGGTAGCGTCCGCCCGGCAGCGGGTTGGGCACCACGCGCGCCTCGGCGGGCAGGCTCCGGCGACCGAACGAGTACTGGGCGAGGCCCAGTGCCATGCCGAGGGCGGCGAGCCCGAAGCCCCAGTGGAACCCGAGGGTCGACTGCAGCAGTCCGGTCAGCAGGGGGCCGGCGAAGGCGCCGAGGTTGATGCCGAGGTAGAACAGCGAGAAACCGGCATCCCGTCGGGAATCGTCGGCGGCGTAGAGGGTGCCGACGACGCTCGTGGCGGTCGCCTTGAGTCCGCCCGATCCGAAGGCGACCAGGATGAGGCCCACGGTCACGCCCGCGAAGCCGGGGAGGAGGGCGAGGGCGATGTGCCCCGCCATGATGACGATCGCGCTCAGGAAGAGCACACGTTCGGCGCCGAGGATGCGGTCGGCGACCCACGCCCCGAGGACGGTCGACAGGTAGACAGCGCCGCCGTAGGCGCCGACGATGCTCGCCGCGACCGTCTTGTCGACGCCGAGACCGCCGTCGGTGACCGAGAAGTACAAGTACAGCAGCAGGATGCCCTGCATGCCGTAGAAGCTGAAGCGCTCCCACATCTCGACGCCGAACACGTGCGCGAGCGCGAACGGCTGACCGAAGAATCGGGTGTCGCGCGCTGCGGTGTCGTCGGAGGACGGGAGGTCGACGGGAGGTACGTTCCGCATTCGTCCCAGGTTAGGCACCGGTCCTGGACGGGGCACCCAGGTTGTGCGACACCTCGCGCGGGTGTATCAGTCCTCGCCGACGGCGGCGCGGGTGGCGTGACGATCGGCGAGCAGCGTGTCGCGGACCCGTCGGCGGAGCACCTTGCCGATGAGGGACTTCGGCAGCTCCTCCCACACGACGTAGGTCGTCGGCCGTTTGTACTCCGCGAGGCGCTCGCGGGCGAGCTCGCGGGCGGCGGCCTCGTCGAACGTCGCGCCGTCCTCCAGGACCACGACGGCGGTGACGACCTCGGCTCCGCCGCCGCGGGGGATCCCGACGACCGCGGTCTCGGCGACGCCCGGCGTGGCGGTCACGACCTGCTCGACCTCCGAGGGGGCGACGTTGAAACCGCCCGTGATGATGAGCTCCTTCTTGCGGTCGACGACTGTGACGAAGCCGTCCTCGTCCTGCTGCACGAGGTCGCCGGTACGCACCCAGCCGCCCTCGAGGAGGGTCGCGGCGGTCTCCTCGGGACGGTTCCAGTACCCCGCGAACACCTGCGGTCCGTGGATGAGCAGCTCGCCGGTCTCGCCCTGCGCGACCTCGCGGGTCGGCTCGTCGGGATCGACGACCTTGATGTCGGTCGAGGGGAACGGGATGCCGATGGCCCCGATACGGCGCGACTCGTCGAACGGGTTGGCCAGGGCGATGGGGCTCGTCTCGGTGAGGCCGTACCCCTCGTTGAGCATGCTGCCCGCGAGCTTCTCCCAGCGTGAGACGACCGTCGGGGTCAGGGTCATCGCTCCCGAGATGGAGTACACGACGCGGCTGAGGTCGAGGGCGCCGTCGCGGGCGACCCGGGCCAGCCGGTCGAACATCGGCGGGACGGCGGGGATGAACGTCGGCGGGAAGGTCTTCGCGGCATCCACCACCAGTTCGGGGTCGAAGGTGGGGAAGAGCACGGCGCGCGACCCGGTCTCGACCGAGTAGATGACCGACAGCAGCAGACCGAAGGAGTGGAACATCGGCAGCAGGCCGTAGATGCTGCCCTCGCCGTGGCGGAAGTCGGGCATCCACGCGGCGCCCATGCGCGCGTTCGCCCACAGGTTGCCGTGGGTGATCATGGCGCCCTTCGGGTCGCCCGTCGTGCCCGAGGTGTACTGCAGGCAGGCGAGGTCGTCGCGCCCGGGCCGCGGGTGCCCCGGGGCGATCGGTGCGGAGTTCTCGAGCCGTGTGAACGGGATCGTGCCGGGCGCGGCCGCCGTGAGCTTGCCACGCGACTCTCTGGCCTTCGCGACGGGCAGGCGCAGCAGCATCCGCGTCTTCAGCGGCATCGCGGTGGTCACGTCGACCGAGACGACGTCGCGGATGCCGAGCTCGGCCGGCAGCGACTGGACGAGCGGCGCGACCTTGTCCCACGCGATCACGGTGCGGGCGCCGTGGTCGCGGAACTGCACCTCGAGCTCGTCCCGCGTGTAGAGCGGGTTGTGCTCGACGACGACGGCGCCGAGTCGCAGCACCGCGTAGAACGCGATGACGTGCTGCGGGGCGTTCGGCATGATCAGCGCGACGCGGTCGCCCGCGCCGATGCCGAGCTTCCGCAGACCCTCGGCGACGCGCGCGACCCGCGAGCCGAGCTCGTCGTAGGTCACCGCCCGTCCGAAGAACGCGATCGCGTCGCGCTCGCCGTACCGGCCGACGCGCTCGTCGAGCAGGTCGATGAGCGACCCCGTCACGGGTTCGATGTCGACCGGCGTGCCGGCGGCGTAGAAGCGGTTCCAGGCGCGGGTCTCGTTCAGCTGCACGGCGACGATCCTAGGTCGCGCAGGTGCCCAGCGCGTTCCCCTTGCTCGGTGCGTGCCCGCGCGCAAGCGGGTGGCCGGAGTGTGGGGGCGCCTGCGACGCTCGAGGCATGACCGACGATGCGCTCACCGCCCGCCGCGCCCACTACGCCGGGTTCTTCGGCGACCTTCCCCGCACGGACTACGGCGTCGTCGTCGGCAACTGCCAGGCCGAGTCGGTGCGGATCGTGCTGGACTCCGACGACCTGACGCTCCTGCGCGTCCCGCCGGTGTACGAGATGGATGCCGCCGAGGCGGCGCGCCTGCACGAGGTGCTCGCCGGCGCCTCGGTGCTCATCGCGCAACCCGTGAAGGACGATTACCACGACCTCCCGCTGGGGACGCGGCAGCTCGCGGCATCCCTCCCCGCGTCGGGTCGGGCGGTCACCTTCCCGGTCGTCCGCTTCTCGGGCCTCTACCCGTTCCAGGCCGTCCTGCACGTGCCGGGGACGGAGGAGGACCCGCCGATCGTCGCCTACCACGACGTCCGCACCCTCGCCGAGGCGGGCGGCATCCCCGTCCGCGACGCGCTGGGCGCCGACGCCGTCCGGGCCGAGGCGGCCGACTCGATCGCAGAGCTCGAGCGGCGTGAGCAGCAGCTCGACGTCGGGGTCTCCGACCTGTTCGCGGCGCCGGGCTTCGACCTCGTCCGCACCGTGAACCATCCGGGCAACCCCGTGATCCTCGCGATCGGGGACCGCGTGCTGCGGGCCCTCGGGCGACCGGGCGCGGCGACCGATCCGGGCCGGCCGCTGCTGGATGCCGTCCACGCGCCGCGCGAGGACTGGGTCATCGACGCGTGGGGACTCGACGCCGTGCCTGAGCCGGTGTGGCGGGTCAACGGCGATCTCGTCGATCCCGCCGAGATCCGCGAAGCGCACCTCGAGTGGTACCGCCGGAACCCCGACTTCGTCCGCGGCGCCCTCGAGCGACTCCGCCCGACGCTCGAGCGCTGGCGGCGCTGACCGGCGTAGCGTGGCGGGATGGCTGACGCGCTCGACATCCGCGAACTGCACACGATCGACGAGATGGTCGCCGCGAGCGGCGTCTTCGAGGCGGTCTGGGGTTCTCCGGACGGCGGGATGCCGCCGAACCTGCTGCGGGCTCTGCAGCACGCCGGCAACTACGTCGTCGGCGTGTTCGACGGCGAGCGGATGGTCGCGGCATCCGCTGCCTTCTTCGGGCCGCCGTCCTCGCGCAGTATGCATTCGCACGTGACGGGCGTCCTGCCCGAGGCGCAGGCGCGGGGCATCGGCCGCGCGCTCAAGGCGCATCAGCGCGAGTGGGCGTTCGCACGCGAGGTCGGCACCATCACGTGGACGTTCGATCCGCTCATCGCCCGGAACGCCCACTTCAACCTCGAGGTCCTGGGCGGGCGGGTCACCGATTACCTCGTCGACCACTACGGCGACATGGGCGACGCGATCAACAGCGGCGACGAGAGCGATCGGCTGCACGTGGCGTGGCACCTGGCGTCGCCTGTCCCGACGCCCGAGGCATCTGATGTGATCGCGACGGTCGCGATCCCGAGCGACATCGAGGCGCTCCGCCGGGAAGATGCGGATGCCGCGGCCCGCCTCCGCCGCGAGGTCCGCGACGCGTTCCGCACGCAGCTCGACGCCGGCCTGGTCGTCGGCGGCTTCCGCACCGGCGAGGGGTACCTGTTCGTCCGGAGCTGAGGCGCGGCGTCAGCCCGCCCGTCGGGCCCCTTCTCCGAGCGACTCGAGCTTCGCCCAGGCGATGTCGGGGTGGATGCGCCCGCCGAGGCCGCAGTCGGTCGACGCGATGACGCGGTCGGCGCCGACGATGTCGGTGTAGCGGCGGATGCGCTGCGCGACGAGGTCGGGGTGCTCGACGACGTTCGTCGCGTGGCTGACGACGCCCGGGACGAGGGCGAGGTCCTCGGGGATCCGTGCGTCGGCCCAGACGGCGAACTCGTGCTCGTGGCGGACGTTTCCCGCCTCGAACGAGATCGACCCGACGTTCGCCTCGAGGACGACGTCGAGGATGTCCTTCAATTCGACGTCGGTCGTGTGCGGACCGTGCCACGAGCCCCAACACAGGTGCAGGCGCACCTGCTCCTTCGGAAGGCCCTCGATGGCGCGGTTGATCGCCTCGATCCGGATGCGGGTGAACGCCCGGTAGTCCGCGGCCGAGGGCTCGGGGTCGATCTGGTCGAAGTTCTCGGCCAGCGACGGGTCGTCGAGCTGCAGGATGAGGCCCGCGTCGATGATGGCCCGGTACTCCTCACGGAGGGCATCGGCCCACGCGTCGATGTGCTCCTGCTCGGACGCGTAGTAGTCGTTGTGCACGCGTGCGGCGGACCCGGGCGCGATCGCCGTGAGGAAGCCCTGCTCGCCGTCGCGGAGCGCTGCCGTGAGGTTGCGGATGTCCGCCGCCACCGCGTCGTGGCCGCGGTACGAGAGCGGACCCGTCGTGGTCGGGAAGGCCGAGGCGATGCGCCCGGTCTCGACGGCCTCGGTATAGACCGCGGGGAACCGCTGCCGGTCACGACGACCCAGGAAGCTCGTGAGGCGGACGTTCCCCGGGCTCGACAGCACGGGCGGCTCGGTGAAGGCGTTCACCTCGGTGAGCGACAGCCCGGCGACGCGCTGGAAGGAGTATCCCCACCACGCGCCGTAGTCGACCGGGTTCGTCATGGCCTTCCCGAACTCGCCGTCGCCGACGAGGGTGATGCCCGCGGCGCGCTGGCGTTCGACGACGTCCGCCACGGCACGCGCCGTCAGCTCCTCGGCCTCGGCGCTCGGCAGCAGGGTGAAGCCGTCGTCGGCGAACGCGCGCGCGGCGTTCGCCTCGATCAGCGCGGTCGAGCGGGGAAGGCTTCCGGAGGTGGTCGTCTCGAGGGGCATGGGCCGAGTCTAGGAATCGACGGATGCCGCTGCACCCGTCGTGCAACGGCCCGTAACCTGACCCCATGCCGCTCGCTCAGCACGCCGCATCCGTCCGCCTCGACGAGATCGAGCTCCGGGTGCTCCGCATCCCGCTCGTCGCTCCGTTCACGACGTCGTTCGGCACCATGACCGACCGCGAGGTCATCGTCGTCCGCGCGAGGACCGATGCGGGCGAGGGGTGGGGCGAGGTCGTCACGCAGAGCGCACCGGTGTACTCCAGCGAGTACACGCAGGGTGCGTGGGACGTCACGACGCGCTGGCTCGGTCCGGCGCTCCTGCAGCGCGGGACCCTCGCGCCCGAGGACGTCGCCGGCGTCCTCGACCCGTTCGTCGGCCACCGGATGGCGAAGGCGGGGCTCGAGCTCGCCCTGCTCGACGCCGCCCTCCGCGGCGAGGGGCGCTCGTTCGCGTCGTACCTGGGCGGGACGGCGGCGACGATCCCGTCGGGGGTGAGCGTCGGCATCCAATCCGATCCGGCGGCCCTCGTCGAGACCGTCCGCGGGTACCTCGACGAGGGGTACGTCCGGATCAAGATCAAGATCAAGCCCGGCCGCGACATCGCCGAGACGGATGCCGTGCGCACCGCGTTCCCCGACATCCCGCTGCAGGTGGACGCGAACTCCGCTTACACGCTCGCCGACGCCGACACGCTGGCGCAGCTCGACCGGTTCGGCCTGCTGCTCATCGAGCAGCCGCTGCAGGAGGACGACCTCGTCGACCACGCCGCCCTCGCGCAGCAGCTGAAGACGCCCGTCTGCCTCGACGAGTCGATCACCTCCGTCAAGGCCGCGCGCGACGCGCTGGCCCTCGGCGCGACGACGGTCATCAACGTCAAGGCGGGTCGCGTCGGCGGCTACCTCGAGGGGCTCCGCATCGCCCACCTCTGCGCGTCGGCCGGGATCCCGGTCTGGTGCGGCGGCATGCTCGAGACCGGGATCGGCCGCGCCGCGAACGCCGCGCTCGCCGCGCACCCCGCGTTCACGCTGCCGGGAGACGTCTCGGCATCCGCTCGGTTCTACGACCGTGACATCGTGGCGGAGCCCGTCGTCCTCGAGGACGGACACGTGCGGGTGCCGACGGGGCCGGGCCTCGGCGTCGAGGTCGACCTCGACGCGGTCGAGGCGTTCACCGTCGCGCGCGCGACGCTCCGCGCCTGACGGTCAGGCGGGCGTCGCCCCCGCATCGTCGAAGGCGATCAGCGAGAACGCGCGCCGTACGACGTCGGCGGGTGGTTCGTCGCCGCCGTGGAACGCCCACCAGACGAGGGCCGCGTTCGACGCGCCGCTGAGCGCCTGCGCGCGGACGACCGTCGTCAGGTCGTCGGCCGACGAGCCGTCGCGCTCGGCGATGAATTCCACGACCGCGTCGGCCAGCGCTCCGATCCTCGCGGAACCCATGGCCCAGAGGGTCGGGTTGTCGCGGATGACGTGGAGTCGATGACGGGTGACCTCGATCATCTCGTCGGGGATGGTCGCAGCGGCGGCGAAGGCTCTCCGGATCGCCTCCCAGGTGTCATCCTCTGCCGCGCTGCTCGCGAGGCAGGCGTGGAAGCGATCGACCGCCTCGTCGAGACCGCCCCAGACCAGCGAGGCCTTGCTGGGGAACAGCCGGAACAGTGACCGGCGGCTCACATCGGCTGCAGCCGCGACATCGTCCATCGACACGACATCGAACCCGCGCTCGTCGAAGAGTCGGAGCGCGAGGAGGGAGACACGGTCGGGGTCGATGGTGCGGGGCCGGCCCGAGGGGCGTTCGCTGGGGGAGTTCATAGACACCTTTCGGCACTGAGTGCTAAAACTGTACCGGCGCACCGAGCGCCACTCTCGAAGGAGGAGACATGACCGAAGCGACCACCGGCCGATTCGCAGGCAAGACCATCATCGTCACGGGCGCGGGTTCGGGCATCGGACGCGCCACCGCGGTCCGGATCGCGCGCGAGGGCGGACGCGTGATCGCGACCGACGTCGTCGCCGAGCGCCTCGACGACGTGCGTGCGGAACTGTCGGACCTTCCCGTCGAGACGGTCGTCGGCGACGTGTCCCGCGCCGAGACGATCGACCTCATCATGCGCGCCGCCGCGGACCGCGTCGACGGGCTCGCCAACGTCGCCGGCATCATGGATGCCTTCCTCCCGCCGAGCGAGATCGACGACGCCACCTGGGAACGAGTGCTGAGCGTCAACCTCACCGGCCCGATGCGGCTGACGCGAGCCGTACTGCCGCTCATGATCGCCGCGGGATCCGGCGCGATCGTCAACGTCGCATCCGAGGCGGCCCTGCGCGGATCCACGTCCGGCGCCGCCTACACCTCGTCCAAGCATGCGATCGCCGGGTACACGAAGAGCGTCGCGTTCTTCCACGGACCGCAGGGGATCCGCGCGAACGCCGTCGCTCCGGGAGCCGTGGCGACGAACATCGAGGCCCCGATGCGCAGTGAATACGCGGCATCGCGAGTCGGTCCGATCTTGCAGGCGATCGTCCCTCCCGTGGCCCAGCCCGAGCAGCTCGCCGCAGCCATCACGTGGCTGCTCAGCGACGACTCGGCCAACGTGAACGGCGTCCTCCTGCCGAGCGACGGCGGGTGGTCGGCGATCTGAGCCGGCGGTCAGGGGGCGTCACCAGACGACGCCGCCGCCCACCGAGATGCCGCCCCACGTGAGCAGCACGAAGATCGCGGCGAAGACGACCGGGGCGATGCCCTTGCCCCTGCGGGCGAGGCCCTTGAACAGGGCGATCACGACGAGGATCGCGGCGACGATCGACAGCCCGCCGCCCACGAAGAAACCGATGAACAGCGGGATCGGCATGAGGATGAGGCCGAGCAGGCCGACCCAGAAGGCGGCCCAGGCGGTCGGGTTCGAGCGGCGTTCGGTGGCGTAGGACATCACCCCATCCTGGTGTCCTGCGCCCGATCCCGCGACGGGGCTGTCGTGGATCCCGAGACCTGATAGAGGGCGCGCGAGCGGTCGGACGGCCCCCGCTGCGCGGCGAGCGGCTGCGTCAGTGGGGCATCGAGGGACGCGCCTCGTGCGGGTCGCGGCGCTGCGGGATGAACAGGGCAACGCCGAGGGCGATGACGGCGGCGCCGAGACCGAGGGCGAAGGAGAGGTGGAACGCCTCGGGCGCCGGGACGGGTGTGCCGCCGAGGTCGACCGTCAGGGCGGCGAGCACCGCGCCGACGACGGCCGCGGCGATCGAGGTGCCGAGCGAGCGGAACAGCGCGTTGAGGCCGTTCGAGGCGCCCGTCTCGTGCTGGGGCACCGAGCGCATGATCAGCATCGGCATGCCGGCGTAGCCGAAGCCGATGCCCACGCCGATGAGCAGGTTCGCGACCAGCAGGTGCCAGACTTCCGACGCCCACAGCAGCGAGTAGCCGTACGCGAGGATCAACGCGCTCGCACCCATGATGAGCAGCAGGCGCGGGCCGATCGTGCGGGCGAGGCGTCCCGAGAAGGGTGAGAGCACCATCATCACGAGACCGGCGGGCATGACGATGAAGCTCGCCTGGACGAGGGTGAGTCCGAATCCGCCGACGGATGCCGGCAGCTCCAGCATCTGCGGGTACGACACGTTCGAGGCGAACAGCGAGAAGCCCATCGCGACCGACGCGAGGTTGGTGAGGAGCACGGCCGGACGCGCCGCGACCCGCAGGTCGAGGAGGGGCTCACGGATGCGGAGTTCGAACCAGCCCCACACGAGCAGCACGGCGAGGCCGCCGAGCCCCAGGGCGAGCGTCGCCGGCGACGTCCACCCCCATTCGTTGCCGCGCGAGACGGCGAGCAGGGCGCCCGTCAGACCGATCGCGAGACCGATGGCCCCGGCGAAGTCGAACCTGCCCGCGGTCCGCAGGACGCTCGCCGGCACGACGAGGGCGACGAGGGCGAAGACGACGACGCCGAGTCCCGCAGCCATCCAGAAGAGCACGTGCCAGTCGCTCGTCTCGGTGATGATCGCGCTGACCGGCATGCCGACGGCGCCGCCGACCCCGAGGGTCGCGGACATCAGGGCGATGGCGGCATCCACCCGGTCCTCGTGCAGCACGTCGCGCATGATCGAGATGCCGAGCGGGACGACGCCGGTGACGGCGCCCTGCAGTGCACGTCCGACGATGATGCCGCCGATGCCGGGGGAGAGGGCGGCGATGACCGACCCGACGATGAGGAGCCCCAGCAGGATGAGGACGATGCGGCGCTTGCCGTACATGTCGCCCAGTCGCCCCGCGATCGGCGTCGAGACCGCCGCCGCGAGCAGGGTCGCCGTCACGACCCACGCGGTGTCCTCGCGCGAGGCGTTCAGGAGCTCGGGGAGCTTCGCCTGGATCGGCACGACCAGGGTGAACATGAACGACGACGCGAGTCCCGCGATCGCCAGAACGGCGACGATGGCGCCCTGTCGTGGCATGCGGGTGAGTCTGCGTCTGTCGTCCGAGGGCATCCCTCCAGGTTAAGCCCGGCCGACGACGTCGGAGCCTGCCGGGCTCATCCCCGGCGGATCATCCCGCCGAACGCCAGTCGTCCGACTCCATGTGCGAGCCCGCCTGCGGGCCCATCTGCAGCATCCCGCCGTCCACGACCCAGGTCGCGCCCGTCACATACGACGACGCCGGTGAGGCGAGGAAGGCGATCACGTCGGCGATCTCCTCCGGCTTGCCGGGACGGGGGATCGGGATGCCGGGGCGATGCGTGTTCTCGGCGTCCTCGGCATCCATGTCGTTGATGGGCGTCGCGATCTCGCCCGGGGCGACGGAGTTGACCGTGATGCCCTTCGGGCCGAGCTCCTGGGCCATCGTCTTCACGAGCCCTTCGAGACCGTGCTTCGATGCGACGTAGGCGGCCGAGCCGACGCGCGGCTGCGAGCCGTGGACGCTCGTGACGGCGATGATGCGCCCCTCCTGGCCGGCATCGGCCATGAGCTTCGCGGCCGTGTGCATGCCGACGAAGGCGCCGTCGAGGTTCAGCCCGACGACGGTGCGCCACCCGTCGATGTCCATGTCGAGGAACGGTCCGCCGGTGCCGCCGCCGGCGTTGTTGACGAAGACGTCGAGACCGCCCAGCTGCTCGGCGAGGTGGCGGACGATGCCGGGGACCGACTCGAGGTCGGTGGCATCGAACTGCGCGACGACGGCGTTGCGGCCGCGGCGGCGGACCTCCTCGGCCGTCTCGTTCGCGCCGTCCTCATCGGAGTGCCACGTCACCCCCACGTCCATCCCGGCGTCGGCGAGGGCGAGGGCGGTCGCGCGCCCGATCCCGGAGTCGGAGGCGGTCACGATGGCGCGGCGGGGCGAGAAGGTCATGGTCCGACGCTACGAACCGACGCGTCCGCGGCACACCCGCTTGACAGCACTGCGGCCCCGGACGTACCGGAGCCGCAGTGCTGTCAGCGCGAGGTGGTCGAGCGCAGGTGGGTGATGTCGGCGTCGGACAGGAGTGCCCGCGGCATGACCGCGACCGGTCCGAGCGGCGAACCGACCTTCAGCAGGAGCGCGTCGCCGGCGGCATCCACTCGGCGGAAGGCCGTGTAGCGGATGTCACTCGTACCGAGTGCCGAGGTCGCCCGCATGCCCTCGGCGGTGAGCGTCGCCGTTGCGACGAAGCCCACCGGGTAGGCGCGCAGGATCGAGGATCGGACGGCGATCCACGACGCGATCACCGCTCCGCACAGGATGACCACCATGGCGATGCCCACCCACGCAGCGCCCTCACTCCCCGTGGCGGTGAGGAACACACTCAGGATCACGATCAGGGCCGTGGCGGTCATCAGCACGATCCAGGACGGCCGCGTCAGCTGCCAGCGCAGGAAGCCGCGCGCGAGGCGGGAGGCCAGCTGCTCGTCGACGACGAGCGACCGGCCTCCCTCGGGCGTGCTCACACCGCGTCCGGCGAGGGGGTGTCGACGGGCGCTGCCGGCTCAGCGGCGGGCTCCGCCGCCCGGCGACGCAGCGGCGCGGCGTCCTGCGCCGCCTGCTCGTTCTGCAAGCCCTGGGCGATCCCGCGACCCGTGGCCTGGCCCTGGATGATGCCGCGCAGGTCGATGCCCGTCGCCGCCTGGACGGCGTCGAACGTCGCGCGCATGCTCGAGGCGCTCTCGCCGGCGATGTGGCTCGATGCCCCCTCGCCGCCGAGCACCGTGATCGAGCCGACCTTGTCGAAGCCGCGTGCGAACTCGGTCATGAGCGGCACGAGCGACTCGATGGCCCGCTGCGCGAGCAGGGCCTGCTGGTTCTCGGCGAGGGCGCGTGCCTCGGCCGTGAGGGCCGCAGCGCGCGCTTCACCCTCCAGCCGCACGGCGGCGGCGTCGGCCTCGGCGCGCAGGCGCGTGGCCTCGGCTTCCTGGGCGGCGATCTGCGCACGGGCCTCAGCGGCCTTGACCTGCGTGTAGGCGTCGGCGTCGGCGGAGCGCTCGCGCTCGTAGAGCGAGGCGTCGGCGACCTTCTTGACGTCGGCGTCGAGCTGCGCCTGACGGTTCTCGGCCTGCTGCAGGAGGACGGCCTGCTCGCGCTCGGCACGGGCGAGGGCCTCGGCCTGCTCCGCCTCGGCGCGGGCACGACCGACCTCGGCCGCGGCTGCGGCGGAGTTCTTGTCGTACGCGGTCTGCTCGATGAGGTTCGCCTCGTCGGTCGCGATCTGGCGCGCCTTGACCTCGCGGGCGGCGTTGATGCGCGCGACCTCGGCCTCGCGGCGGACGCGCTCGACCTCGGTCGCGCCGAGGGCGTCGATGTAGCCGTTCTTGTCGGTGACGCCCTGGATCTGGAACGAGTCGAGGATGAGGCCCTGCGACAGCAGGTCGCTCTTGATGCCGTCGGCGATCTGGTCCGAAAGCTTCTGCCGGTCGTTCATGAGCTGCTCGACGGTCAGGGTCGCCACGACTCCGCGGAGCGCACCCTCGAGCTGCTCGGTCGTGAACTGCTCGATCGCGCCGTCCTGCGAGAGGAAGCGCTCGGCCGCACGACGGACGAGTTCGGGGTCCGAGCCGATCTTGACGAGGGCGACACCGCTGACGTTGACCGTGACACCGGTGGATGACTGGGCCGTCGGCTCCATCTTGATCTGACGCGCGCGCAGCGAGATCATCTCGGCCCGCTGCGTCAGTGGGTTGACGAGCGCGCCGCCGCCGGTGATGACCGAGATGCGCGATGAATCCCCCGACGCGTTCTTCTGGTTGCGTCCGACGATGACGAGCGCCTGGTCGGCCTTGGCGACCTTGTACCACGCCCGCAGCACCACCATGAAGATGATGATGAAGACGATGACGGCGACGACGGCGATGGCGCCGATGACGAAAGCCCCGCCTGTGACGAGTGCGTCCATGTGTGATTTCCCCCGAGTCTCGATGTCTCTGCGCGGCACGGTGCACGTGCCCACTACGAACGTATCGGTTACTCCAGCCGCGTGACGAGGGTGCGGCTCCCGCCCTACGCTGGCCTCATGACCACCCCTCCTCCTCCGCAGCCGCCCCAGCCGCCGTTCGGGGCGTACACGCCTGTGCCGCCGATGCGTCCCGAGGACGAGAAGTTGTGGGCGACCCTCACGCATCTCAGCGGCATCTTCACGGGATGGGTCGGGCCACTCGTCGCCTACCTCGTGCTGCGCGACCGCGGTCCGTTCGTGCGCGCGCACACGGCCGCCGCGCTGAACTTCCAGCTCACGATGCTCATCGCCAGCATCGTCGGTGCCATCCTCATCCTCATTGGCATCGGTCTGCTGATCCTGCTGGTCGTCTACGTGCTGCTGATCGTGATCGCGATCATCGGCGCAGTGAAGGCGAACCAGGGGCAGTGGTACAACCCGCTGGTGACGATCCGTTTCGTCTCCTGAGCCGCGTCGCCCCGGCGAAGAGGCCCGGATAGACTGACGGATGCCGCGTTCTGCGGCGTCCGCGCTGTCGCGCACCCTCTTCACAACGACCATTGGAGCCACCGTGGCCGAGCAGTCCCGTCTCGACAAAGTCATCGCCCTCGCCCGCCACCGCGGGTTCGTCTTCCAGGCGGGCGAGATCTACGGCGGGTCGCGGTCGGCGTGGGACTACGGCCCCCTCGGGACCGAGCTCAAGGAGAACATCCGCCGCCAGTGGTGGCAGACGTTCGTCCGCGGACGCGGCGACATGGTCGGCCTCGACTCGTCGATCATCCTCCCCAAGCGCGTGTGGGAGGCATCGGGGCACGTCGCGACCTTTACCGACCCGCTCGTCGAGTGCCTGCAGTGCCACAAGCGTTTCCGCGAGGACACGCTGATCGAGGACTTCGAAGCCCGCAAGGGCCGCAAGGCCGAGAACGGTCTCGGCGATGTGCCCTGCCCGAACTGCGGCACCAAGGGTCAGTACACCGAGCCGAAGTCGTTCTCGGGTCTCGTGAAGACCTACCTCGGCGTCGTCGACGACGAGAGCGGGCTCTACTTCCTGCGCCCCGAGACCGCTCAGGGCATCTTCGTGAACTTCTCGAACGTGCTGACCGCGTCGCGCAAGAAGCCGCCGTTCGGCATCGGCCAGGTCGGCAAGGCCTTCCGCAACGAGATCACGCCGGGAAACTTCATCTTCCGCACGCGCGAGTTCGAGCAGATGGAGATCGAGTTCTTCACGCCGCCCGCCGAAGCCGGTGAGTGGTTCGACCACTGGGTCGAGGCGTGCTGGAACTGGTTCCTCGACCTCGGCATCGATCCCGAGAACATGCGGCAGTTCGACGTGCCCGAAGAGGACCGCGCCCACTACTCGACTGCGACGATCGACGTCGAGTACCGGTTCGGCTTCGCGGGCAAGGAGTGGGGCGAGCTCATGGGCGTCGCCAACCGCACCGATTATGACCTTTCGAGTCACATCGAGGCGTCCGGGCAGAAGCTCGCGTACTTCGACCAGGCATCCGGCGAGACCTACGTCCCTTACGTCATCGAGCCGTCCTTCGGTCTCACCCGCGCCATGATGGCGTTCCTCGTGGACTCCTACCGCGAGGAGGAGGTGCCGAACGCGAAGGGCGGCACCGACACCCGCACGGTCCTGGGCCTCGACCCGCGCCTGGCGCCGGTAAAGGTCGCCGTCCTGCCGCTGAGCCGCAACGAGCGCCTGTCGCCCCTCGCCCGCAAGGTCGCCGACGATCTGCGCGCCAACGGCTGGAACGTGGACTTCGACGACGCGGGTGCGATCGGACGCCGGTACCGGCGCCAGGACGAGATCGGTACGCCGTTCTGCGTCACGGTCGACTTCGATTCGCTCGACGACGACGCCGTGACGATCCGCGATCGCGACTCGATGGCGCAGGAGCGCGTTTCGCTCTCCGAGCTGCACACCTACCTCGCCCCGCGCCTGCGCGGCGCCTGACCCCGCGACGCCTCGCGCCCGCTGCGGCGCGAGGCGTCAGCCCTCGGCGGCCTTGGCTTCCGCCTTCGCGGCGCGCTTGTGCTCCCGCACCTTCGTGAGCGATTCCGGCGAGACGATGTCGGCGACCGAGCGGAAGGAGCCCTCCTCGCCGTAGGCGCCGGCGGCCTCGCGCCACCCGTCGCCCGTGTACCCGTACTGCTTGCCGAGCAGGGCGAGGAAGATGCGCGCCTTCTGGTCGCCGAACCCCGGAAGCGCCTTCAGCCGCTTCAGCACCGTCCGCCCGTCGGGCTCGCCCTGCCTCCACAGCGCCGCGGCGTCGCCGCCCCACTCGTCGACCAGCGTCTGGCAGAGCGCCTGCACGCGAGCGGCCATCGAACCGGGGAAGCGGTGGACGGCCGGGGTCTGGCTGAAGGCGGCCGCGAACTCCTCGGGATCGGCCGCGGCGATCTGCGCGGCATCCAGCCCACCCGTGCGGTCGCGGATCTTCATGGGGCCGGCGAACGCGGTCTCCATCGCGATCTGCTGGTCGAGCAGCATCCCGATCAGGAGGGCGAGGGGTTCGTCGGTGAGGAGTGCGTCGGCGGCACCGTCGCCGGTGATGTGCAGGGCCATGCCTCCATGTTCCCACCGTCGGCAAGGTGCGGGTGGGGGAGGATGGGAGGATGACCGCCGACGCCGCCACCGACCTCATCTCGCAGGCCCGACGGGCGCGGGTCGCCGTCGTCGGGGGCGGGATCGCCGGGCTCGTCGCGGCACTCCACTGCGCGAAGGTCGGGATCGGTGTGACGCTGTTCGAGGCGGGCGATCGCCTCGGGGGGATCGTCGCCTCCGCCGAGCTCGATGGGACGATGACGGATGTCGCGGCCGACGGCTTCCGCGTCGCCCCCGGCGCCCTGGCCGAGCTCATCGACGAACTGGGCCTGCGCGACGCCGTGGTCCCGGCGCAGGATGCCGACACCTGGGTCGCCGGTCCGCACGGCGTCGCGCCGCTGCCGGCGGCGTCGATCCTCGGCATCCCGGCCAACCCGTTCGACCCCCGCGCGCGCCGGATCATCGGTGCACGCGGCGCGTGGCGGGCGTACGTCGACCGCCTGCGCCCGCCGCTCACGATCGGTGCCGAGCGGAACCTCGCCACCCTCGTGCGCCAGCGCGTGGGGGCGCGGATCCTGGACCGCATGGTCGCGCCCCTGACGTACGGCATCCATGGCGTGCCGCCCGAGCAGGTGGACGTCGATCGCGCTGCTCGCGGTCTGAACTCGGCGCTCACCCGCACCGGTTCGCTCTCGGGTGCGGTCGCGCAGCAGCTGGCCAGGAAGGATGACGCCGACCCTTCCCGCGCGAGCATCGCGGGTGGGATGTCGGTGTTCGTCGATGCTCTCGCGGAGCGCCTGACGGACCTCGAGGTCGAGATCCGCTTGGACACGGAGGTCGCCGCGATCGAGCGCACGGGTGCCGGGTGGTCGCTGTCGTGGGCGGCGGCCGACGGCGAGAGCGGCGTCCACGAGGTCGATGCGATCATCGTCGCGACACCCGAGCGCACCGCTCGACGGCTGCTCGCCCCGCATCTGGACGGCCTCGACGGCCCGATCCTCTCTCCGGAAGACGTCGATGTCGTGACGCTCGTCCTCGACGCCCCGGGCCTCGACGCGCGTCCGCGGGGACACGCGGTCTACGCCGTCCCGGGCGAGGCGGCGGCGCTCGCGGTCGTCCACGCGACGGCGACGTGGCCGCACGAATCCGGTGAACCGCACATCGTCCGTGTGACCCTGCCCGCAGGCGGAGGGATGGACGCCGAGGCGATCGCCGCAGCCACCGCAGCGGCCGCCGAGCTCCTCGGCGCCGACGTGGGCATCGTCCGCGCCGCGTACCGGGCGCGCTGGCCGCGTGCGCTGCCGTCGTCGGCCCTGTCGCCCGCGCGGGACGAGCTGCGCCGTGCGGCCCGCACGAACGAGCGCCTCGGCGTCGTGGGTGCCTGGATCGACGGCACCGGGCTCGCCCGGGTCGCCACCGATGCCGAGACCGAAGCGGAACGCATCCGATCGGGCCTCCTGTGGCACTCCGACGGTGAGGGTGCAACGACCTGAGCCGCCTGTCAAGGGTGGATACCGCGAACGGCATGCGCCGATACGCTGGGTGCTCGGCACCACATCGCTTCGAACGTGAGGAATCGCCATGAAGGGCAAGATCGGAATCGTCGTCGGACTCACCGCCGGCTACGTCCTCGGGGCCCGCGCGGGCCGCCAGCGCTACGAGCAGATCAAGGACGCCTACCTGCGGGTGTACAACACGCCCGCCGTGCAGAAGCAGGTGGACAAGGTCGCCGAGTTCGGCAAGTCCGCCGCGTTCGCCCTGCCAAGCGTCCTCTGGAACGGTGCCGTCAAGGTCACCCGCGCCGCGACCACCTCGGGCACCCCGGGCCAGAAGCTCGACGCCGCGCTCGACGCATCCGAGGATGCGGCCGACGACGTGAAGGATGCCGCCAAGACCACCGCTGACGCCGTGTCCGGCTCCGCGAAGAAGCCGGCGAGCCGGGCCTCGTCCGGTTCGACGGGCGGCTCGCGCAAGAAGCCCTCGTCCGCGTCATGAGCACCCCCCGCGGATTCCGGGACCGCCGCGACGAGAGTCTCCTCGGTCTCGTCGGAGAGCTGCCCGAGCTCGTCAAGAACCTGATCGTCGCCGAGATTAACGCGGCGAAGACGTGGGCGGCGCGGACCGGGAAGGATGCCGGCATCGTCGGCCTCTGGTTCGTCCTCGCCCTCTTCTTCCTGTTCTGGACGGTGCCGGCCATCGGCGCGTTCACCGTCATCGGGCTGTCGTCGTGGATGGCGCCCTGGCTGGCGGCTCTCATCCTCGTCGTGCTCGGATTGCTGCTGGTGGTCATCACCGCGTTCCTCGGGTACCTGAGGGTCCGGCGTATGAAGAATCGTGAGAATCCCGCGAAGGCACTGTCTACCGACGCCCGAATCGTGAAGGAAGTGGCCGATGAGTTCTGACCTCCCCCGCACCGCCGTCCCGCTCGGGATCACCGACCCGGTCGAGCGTGCGCGCGCTGAGCTGAAGGCGGCCCTCGCGGCCATCGAAGAGAAGGCGAACGTCCCCAAGCGGGCGGCTCGCGCCACGCGGCGTGCGCAGGTCTCGGCGCGTGGCTTCGCGGACCGCAACCCGTCCGGTGCCGCAGTCGCCGTGGTCGGCGCTGCGCTGGCCGTCGGCGTGGTCGTCTGGGGCGTCGTCCGCCTGTACACGCGCTGACGCCTCCCCGCGTCGTCGCTCCCGACGCCGGGGGTATGCTCGGAACAGGCAGCGGCGACGGCGCGAGTGCTGCCGACGACACGGTCCCGAACGTGCGCATCCGCGCTCATGTCGATGAGCGTCGGCCGTCTCGCTGCGGGGCGGCCACCGCCTATACGAGAGTCGAACCATGAACACATCCGCTGCGACAGCACCGAAGCCCCTCAAGGGCTGGCGTGTGCTCGTCCCGCGCGGAGGTCCCTGGGGTGACAGCGTCGCCGCCGCTCTGCGTGCCCAGGGAGCGACGCCGGTCATCGCCCCGCTCATCAACTTCGCACCCTCCGAAGACCCGACCGACCTCGAATCCGCACTCCGCGACCTCGCCTCAGGCGCGTTCGACTGGGTGACCCTCACGAGCTCGACCACGGTCGACGTCCTGCATGCGTACCGAGCGGTCATCCCGCACACGACGCGCGTGGCCGCCGTCGGCGAGACGACCGCCGCCGCTCTCGGCGCCGTCGGCTACCGCGTGGATCTCGTCCCCGAGGAGGACAACTCCGCCGCCGGCATGGCCGCTCAGCTCATCGCGCTCGAGCCCGACCCGATGCGCGTGCTCACGCTTCGCAGCGAACTCGCCAAACCCGTCCTGACCCGACTGCTCGAAGAGGCGGGGCACGACGTCCGGAGCGTCATCGCGTACCGCACCGTCGGCGTGCCCGTGACCGACAAGGTCGCCACCGATGTCCGTTCCGGACGCATCAACGCGATCCTCGTCACGAGCGGATCGGTCGCCGAGCAGGTGTACGAGCAGTTCCCCGAGATCCCCGAGGCGACCGTCATCGCCGCCATCGGCCCCCGTACCGCGAAGGATGCACGGCGTGCGGGCCTCGGCGTCAGCGTCACGGCGAAGGAGCAGACGGTCGCCGGTCTCATCGCCGCCGTCGGTCAGTTCCCGCTCCCGCACGCGATCGACGAACTCGCCCCTCCCACCGGTTCGTTCCCCCGAATCCAGGGCTGAGGCCGTGGTCGAGACCGTATCGTTGCGGCTCGGGCATCCGTCGCGGTGGATGCGTTTGGCAGACTGATCCCATGGTGACGCTGCTGCTCGATTCGTCGCGACTGGAGGTCGCGCTCTCCGCCACCGAGCGTGTGCTGGCGTTCCGCAAGGATGCCGTCCGCGTCGAGCGCGCGCACATCGTCAAGGTGCAGCTCGTCGACGATCCGTGGACGTGGCTGCGCGGCGTCCCCGCTCCCGGCACCGTCGTCCCCCGGACGGTTGCCATGGGGGTCTGGCGTTCCGCCGGCGGCGACGATTTCGTCCTCGTCCGGCGTCGGAGGCCGTCGGTCGTGATCGACCTCGAGGGCGACGCGGAGTTCCAGCGGCTCGTGATCACGACCCGCCACGGTCTGGCGCTCGTGCAGGCGCTCCGCCTCGACGTCGAGGATGAGCCGACCGACGTCGTCCAGCTCGTCACGACCGAGATCCCGGTGCAGAGCGGCGATGCCTCGGCGGGCCCGACGGGCCGGCCGTCCCGGCGTCGCGCGCCGCGCCCGGCGCAAGCCTGACCGGTACAGTCCTGACCGACGCCGCTCTCGGCCGGTGCGGGGGAGCGGCCCGGTAACGTTGCCCGGGTGAGTGAACCCGCGGCATCCCCTCTGCTCGTCCGTGCGGAGGGCAGTGTCGGGCGCATCACCCTCGACCGGCCCGAAGCGATCAACGCCGTCGACCACGGCATGATCCGCGGCATCGCCGACGCGCTCGACCGCTGGGAGCACCATCCCGACATCCGCCTCGTCCTGCTCGACGGCGCGGGTGACCGCGGCTTTTGCGCCGGCGGCGATGTCCGGACCCTCCGCGAGCAGATCCTGGCGGGAGATGCCGAGGCCGCGATGGGCTTCTTCCGAGACGAGTACGCGCTCAATGCGCGCATCGCCGCTTACCCGAAGCAGATCGTGGTCTTCGCCGACGGCGTCACGATGGGCGGGGGGATCGGCTTGGCCGGTCACGCCTCGGTGCGCATCGTGACCGAGCGTTCGCGCCTGGCGATGCCCGAGACGCGCATCGGTTTCACCCCCGATGTCGGCGGCTCGTGGCTGCTCGCGCACGCTCCCGGCCGCATCGGCGAGTACCTCGCGCTGACGGGCAGGACGATGGATGCCGCCGACGCGATCTACGCCGGATTCGCCGACCACCTCGTGCCCGCCGATCGGCTGGACGACGTCCGCCACGCGCTCGTCACGCGCGCCGACCCCGACACCCCGACCGAGATCACGATGCTGTTCGATGAGACGCCCGAACCGTCGCGCCTGGCGTCGGCGCGCGGCTGGATCGACGACGCCTTCGCGGCTGAGACGGTCGCCGACGTCATCGTGCGCCTGCGGGCGCGGCCCGAAGCGGATGCCCGCGCCACCGCGGACGAGCTCGAGACCCAGGCGCCGACGGCACTCATCGTGACCCTGGCCGCCGTGCGGTCCGCCCGAGGGGTGCCCGGGCTGCGGGCGGCGCTCGCGCAGGAGTACGCCCTGGTCGAGTGGTTCGGGCGGACGCAGCCCGACCTCGTCGAGGGCATCCGCGCGCAGCTCGTCGACAAGGATCGCTCGCCCCGGTGGCGGCCGGCGACCCTGGCCGAGGTCCCTGCGGGCACGGCGGCGCAGGCGCTGTCGTCCGCCCCCACCGTCCCCCTCTGGAGCTGACGTGTTCGACAGTCCTCTCTCCGCCTCGGCCTACGAGGTGCTCGGCGTCGCGGTCGATGCGACCGACGACGATCTCCGCAAGGCCTATCGCCTGCGTCTGAGGCAGACCCACCCCGACACCGGCGGCGACGCCGCTCAGTTCGTCCAGGTGCAGCGTGCGTGGGAACTCGTCGGCACCGCCGAGGCGCGCGCCTCGTACGACCGGGGGCAGGGGTTCGGAGACACCGTGTCGTACGCGCCCGACGCGTCCGCTCCGATGTGGCGTCCGGCCGCGCGCCAGACCGACACCCGGCCGCGCGCCCGGTCGTTCGGACAGCCCGGCGGCTGGCGCCGCGAACGCTACCTCGACCTGATCCGCGAGTGGGCCGGCCGCGGCGTCGACCTGCCCGATCCGTACGACCCGGCCCTGGTGCGGAGCGCCCCTCACGAGGTGCGGCGGCTCTTGGCGGACGCGCTCGCCGAGGAGGCTACGGCGCGCATCGTCGCCGAGCTCGGGATGGGGTACACGGTCTGGCACGACGTCGCCGCCGACCGCCGCGATCCCGACGTGAAGCTCGATCACATCGTGCTGGGCCCGAGCGGCCTGTACGCCGTTCTCTCGGAGGACTTCGGAGCGCCCGTCCGCACCCGCCGGGGCGAGATCGAGGGCGACGCGGTCGTGGGCTCGCCGGTCGCGCAGCTCGTGCTCGCGGCGCGCGGGCTCGGCCGCGCGGCGAAGGTGAAGTTCAGTGCGGCGCTCGTCGTCCTGCCCGACGACGACGTCGTCTCGGCGGTCGAGGAGCTCGGCAAGGTGAAGGGTCTCCCCGTGGCCGTCGTCGCCCGCAGCGCCCTCGCGACGGTGCTCCGCCGTGGCGTCAGCGGAGCGCGCGAGATCGGCGGCAACGAGCTGTTCGACGTGCGGACCCGACTGCAGCAGACGGTCCGGTTCGCCTGAGCGTCAGCCGCCGATGCCCGTGAGTTCGAGCGGGTGCGTCAGCCGCCACCAGGCGTCGGGGCCGGGCAGGGCTTTCTCGACCCTGAGCGGCACCTCGACCTCGGCTGCCGGACCCGTCAGCGTGAGGTCTCCGGCGTCCGCGCCTGCCGTCGCATCGCCCTCGACGTCGAAGGATGCCGCGCTCTTCGCGGTCGCGCCGTTCCACAGCAGCAGCGACGCATCCTTCTCCGTGACGATGCGGCTCTTCGCGCCCCACGCCGTCCTGGCCTCACCGACGACGGTCCCCGCCGGAAGGACCGTCGGAGCAGCGGCCTCGTCGGCGAGGTCGCCGAGCAGGCGCTCGGCCTCGCCGGCACGCGCATCGTTCGTGAGCTGCCCGGCGACCGAGGCGAAAATGGTCGTGGGGATGCCGCCGACGTCGATCTTCTGCGCGGCGACGAGGTTGTAGTACCCCGCGTAGCTACCGGTCTTCAGCCCCACGACGCCGTCCGTGCCGAGGAGGGCGTTGGTGTTCTCGAACGTCCCCGCGCCGGGGAGCTCCGCGGTCTTGGTCCCGACGATCTCGGCGATCACCGGGTTCTCGAGGGCCTTCTCGGCCAGCGCGATCATCGCCGCCGGGGTCGCCACGTTGCCGCGGTCGTAGCCGGAGGCATCCGTCACCGTGATGCCGTCGAGGCCGTTCTTCTCGAGCCACGCATCGGCAGCCGTCGCGTAGTCGGCGACGGAGCCGAACGCGTCGGTCGCGAGACGGTTCGCGTAGTTGCTGGCCGACGCCATCAGCATGCCCTGGAGCATCTGGTACTCGGAGAGGGAGCCGTCGTCGGGCACGTTCAGGGCCGACTGGTTCTGCGCGACGTAGCGCCAGTACTCCTGCCGGTCCGCGAAACCGAAGTCGTAGGCGGGCCCCTGCTCGCCGGACGCGAGCGGCTTCTGATCGAGGATGACGAGGGCGGTGACGAGCTTCGTGGTGCTCGCCATCTGTGCGGGATCGTTCGACGAGACCGCCGCGGGGAAGCCGTCGATGCCGACCGCGGCCTCGCCGGCGGCGGGCCACGAGATGGCGCTCGGAGCACCGGCCAGCGGCGCCGTTTCGGTCGCCGTCGCCGTCGCTGTGGTGGACGAGAGCGGCCAGAGCAGCATGGCCGTCGTGTAGGTCGTCGCAAGGGCGACGATCGCGAGCGCGGGAATCCCGATCACGCGTCCGCGGATCCGCCGCCGACGTCGCATCGGCGGCAGCAGGTCGTACGCCGCCCCGCCCGTCGCCGGGGCGACGCGGGTCGTCGGATGCCCGTCGTCGTCGACCCAGGCGAGAGCGAGCCTCGTCGCCGGCGCGGGGTCGTCGGAGGGTCGGGTGCGCCGGGGCCGGCGCGTGCGGGTAGCGGCGTCGTCCACGGTCACGGGACCACGGTATCGCGCCCGGGGCTGCGGCTATACTCGACCCACAACCACGGGAGTCCGGTGAGCCGGGCTGAGAGGAAGCGACCCACGCTTCGACCGTCGAACCTGATCCGGATCATGCCGGCGCAGGGAGGAGAACACACATGCATGCTGTCGCGTCCGAAACCGACACGCTCACCGCTTCGTCACCGAACCGCTCCCGCTGGCGCGTCGTCGACATCGTCGTCGCCGCCGTCCTCGGCGTCGCCGTCGGACTCCTGTTCTGGTTCTGGAACGGGGTCGGCTACGGCTGGTTCGAGGTGATGGATGCCGCGACCCCCGGCCTCGGCGGCTTCGCCGTCGGCATCTGGCTGATCGGCGGTGTCATCGGCGGTCTCGTCATCCGCAAGCCCGGTGCCGCGCTGCTGGTCGAGGTCGTCGCCGCCGTGGTGTCGATGATCATCGGCAACGTCTGGGGCGCCTCGACCCTGCTGTCGGGTCTCGTGCAGGGTCTCGGCGCGGAGCTCATCTTCGCCGTGTTCCTCTACCGCCGCTTCGGAATCGGGGTGGCCGCACTCGCGGGCGTCGGCGCGGGCGTCGCGGCCTGGATCTTCGAGTTCTTCTTCGGCTCGTCGCCCAACATCGCCAAGACGCTCGAGTTCAACCTCATCTACCTCGGCACGATCATCGTCTCGGGCATCGCGCTCGCCGGTGTCGTGGGGTGGCTGCTCGTCCGCGCCCTCGCCAAGACCGGCGCACTCAGCCGGTTCGCGGCCGGTCGAGAACAGGCGGACGAGGTCTGACCGGCGGGTCCCGGCCCGCGGGACTGCGCGCCCGCGGGTGGGGTTGGCGCTACGCCGGCCGGCGCCTCCCCGCCGTGCGCGAGGTCGATCTCGACATCGCGCCCGGGGAGCGCGTGCTGCTCCTCGGTGCGTCGGGTGCAGGCAAGTCGACGCTCCTCGCCGGGATGGCCGGTCTGCTCGGCGGCGACGAGGACGGAACGACGTCGGGGCGGATGACCGTCGACGGTGCCGACCCGACCACCCAGCGCGGCCGGGTCGGGCTCGTGTTGCAGGACCCCGACGCCGGTGTTGTCCTGTCCCGTGTCGGCGACGACGTCGCCTTCGGGTGCGAGAACCTCGGCGTCCCGCCCGAGCGCATCCCCGAGCGGGTGCGCGCGTCGCTCGACGCCGTCGGTCTCGACGTGCCCCTGGACCGCGAGACGGCGAAGCTCTCGGGCGGACAGAAGCAGCGCCTCGCGATCGCGGGCGTGCTGGCGATGGATCCCGGCCTGCTCCTGCTCGACGAGCCGACCGCCAACCTCGACCCCGTGGGGGTGCGAGAGGTCCGGGCCGCGGTGGGGCGGGCGGTGGATGCCACCGGCGCCACGCTCGTCGTCATCGAGCACCGCACGGACGTCTGGGTCGACCTGATGACGCGCGTCGTCGTGCTCGACGCGGACGGGGGTCTCCTCGCCGACGGCACGCCCGCCGAGGTGTTCACGCGTCACGCCGACGCGCTCCTCGCCGCGGGGGTCTGGCTGCCGGGGCATCCCGTCGACCTCCCCGCGCTGCCGTCGGCCGCGGCGGGCGGTCCGGTCGCCCTCCGCGCTCGCGGGCTCGCTGTCTCGCGCGACGGGCGGACCCCGGTGCGCGAGGGACTCGACATCGACGTGTCGGCAGGCGCGGCATCCGTCGTCACCGGTCCGAACGGCGTCGGCAAGTCGACCCTCGCCCTCACCCTCGCGGGGCTCCTGCCCGAGTTCGCCGGCACGGTCGAGGCCGTCGTCGTCCCGTCGGGACGGAAGGGCCCGCGGCCGTCGCGGTGGACCTCGCGCGAGCTGCTCACCCGCATCGGCACCGTCTTCCAGGACCCCGAGCACCAGTTCCTCGCATCGACCGTCCGCGCCGAGCTCGAGGTCGGTCCGCGCGCGCTGAAGCTGCCCGCCGCTGAGATCGATGCGGTCGTCGACGGCCTGCTCGACAGGCTCGGGCTCGCCGCGCTCGCGAGGGCGAATCCGTTCACCCTGTCGGGCGGGCAGAAGCGGCGGCTGTCGGTCGCCACGGTTCTCGCCACGTCCCCCGAGGTCATCGTCCTCGACGAGCCGACGTTCGGGCAGGACCGCCGCGGGTGGGCGGGCATCGTCGCGCTCCTGCAGGAGCAGATCGCCGGCGGCCGGGCGGTCGTCGCGGTCACCCACGACGAGGACGTCGTCCGGCTGCTGGGCGGACAGCGCATCGACCTCGGGGTGGTGGCGTCATGACGCTCGCGCGCTCCGGCATCGAGACGGCGAGGCGGGACGCCTGGCTCGACGGCGTGAACCCGGCCGTCCGCATCCTGATCGCCTTCGTCCTGTCGATCCCGCTGCTGACGACGATCGACGCGGTCAGCGCAGCGGTCGCGGTCGTGCTCCTGACGCTCTGCATCCCCCTGACCGGCATCGGCGTCGGGACGGTCCTCCGCCGTATGGCGCCGATCCTCGTCCTCATGCCGGTCGCGGGGCTCAGCATGCTGCTCTACGCGGAACCGGGCGGTCGGGTCTACGCGTCGTTCTGGTACGCCACAATCAGCGACGACTCCATCGCCTTCGCGGTGGCCGTCGGCATCCGCGTCATCGCGTTGGCCCTGCCGACGATCCTGCTGTTCAGCCGCGTCGATCCGATCGAGCTCGCGGCCGCCCTCGCCCAGATCGTGCGGCTGCCGGCGCGGCTCGTGCTCGGCGTTCTGGCCGGCACGCGGACGCTCGGCCTGTTCGTCGACGATTGGCGCGCGATGCGGCTCGCGCGGCGGGCCCGCGGCGTGGGGGACAGGAACGCGGTGCGCCGGTTCTTCTCGATGGCGTTCGTGCTGCTCGTGTTCGCGGTGCGACGCGGGACGAGACTCGCGACGGCGATGGAGGCCCGCGGGTTCGGCTCGGCGATCGAGCGCACGTGGGCGCGCACGTCACGGCTCTCGTTGCGGGACGCTGTCGCCGTGGTCGGCGCCCTCGCGATCATGGCGGCGGCGATCGGCGTTGCGGTGGCCGTCGGCTCGTTCCGGTTCGTCTGGATGTGACGCGCCTGGCGCATCCGTCGCGCGGGCGCCCTCAGCACACGTACGCGAAGCAGATCGAGCGGGGCATCGTCTCGGCGTACGGCTCGTAGACCGGGATGCGGGTGAACCCGAGCGACTCGTAGAGGGCGACCGATTCGGGCTGCGGGATGCCGGTCTGCAGGATGACGCGCTCCGCGCCGCCCGTGCGGGCCCGGTCGAGGGCAGCATGCATGAGGGCGCGTGCGATGCCGCGACCCCGGGCCGCCGCGGTGACGACGAGTCGCTTGATCTCCCATTCGTCGCCGAGGCGGCGGAGGATGACGTGGCCCGTGGGGGTGCCGTCGGCATCCACCGCGATCAGCGTCGAGACGATGTCATCCGGGTGCATCGCGAGCGCGCGGGAGCGGGCGGCGCGGCGTTCGGCCGGCTCGTCGCCGTGGAACCCGTCGTAGCGGGCGCCGAGGTCGGCATCCAACTCGTCTCGGAGTGCCGTCGCACGCGGGTCGTCCCACGCGACCTCGAGGAGGCGGGGTCCGGTGCTCGTCCGTTCGCTCACCGGACGAGCCTATGCGCCCGGCCGCGGGTCGGTCTTCGCTCGCGCCATGTGGCGGGTGTTCCGCGCCGCGCGTCGCCCTTCGGCGCGAGCGAACCACCCCCGGGCTGGTAGCGTCCGCGGTATGACCGCCGGCACCGCAGCGTCGCGCCCCACCGGGGTGGCCGCGGTCCTCGCGGTCGCCGTCATCCAGGTGCTCGCGATCGTCGTCACCGCGGTGCTCTGGTTCTTCCACACCGTCTTCGCCGGCGGTGCCTGCGGGGCGTCGTGCGACGGGGCTGCAGCGGATGCCGCGGGCATGCTGTTCGTCGCGGCGGTGGTAGCGAGCATCCTCGTCACCGTGTCCGCGGCGGTCGTCGCCCGCCGGGCCGGCCGGGACCTCGCCTGGGTGTCGCTCGTCTCGACGGCCCTCGTCGTCGCCGGCTACCTCGCCGCGGTGGCGGTGTTCGACGCCGCCATACGGTGACGCCTCACGTCGCGTTCCACAGGTCGCGGTAGTACGCGAGGCGTTCCTCGTCGGGGTCGACGCCGTACGCCTCGAGCAGCAGAGCGTCCCAGCCGGGGCCGTAGTTCCAGCCGGTGCTCATCGCCGCAACGGCGATGTCGCCCCAGCGGTCACCGAGTCCGAGCTGCCCCAGGTCCACGTGACCGCTCCACCGGCCGTGGTCGCCGATCAGCGTGTTCGGCGCGCACGCGTCGCCGTGGCACACGACGAGCTGCTCGATCGGCGGCCCGTCCCGAAGGTCGGCCGGCACGACGACACCCCGTTCCGCCGCGTTCGCGACCCGCGACGGCACGGTCCAATCGAAGGGGCAGGATGCCACGGGCAGGCTCTCGTGCAGCGCGCGAAGGCCCTCGCCGATTGCCCGGACCGCCGTCTCGGGACGCGCCACCCAGTCGGGGTGCACCGCCGAGAGCCCGGCGATCGATCTGGTGACGAGCCACTCGGTCTCACCGTCGTCGCCCTGCTCGACGACGGTCGGTACGCGGATGTACGGCGCAGCCCAGGCCAGCCGTTCGGCCTCGTCGGACATCGAGGTCTCGAGGTGGACCGGTCCGATCTTGATGTAACGCTCGTCGTCGGTGCGCAGCGTCATCCCGCCGAGCTTGTTGGTCCAGACCGGCGTCAGGGCCGCGCCGCGCGCGAGCCGGCGCGCGATCGGCGGCACCGGAGCGTCGTGCTGCGGGATCGACATCCCCTCATCCTGCCGTTGCGGGGACGGGTTTGTCGTGCCCGCAGCGTGGGACGGCTAGCCTGGAGGCATCCCGTCGCCGTGGCACCCAGTCGCGCGTCGGGTGGAACCCGATACCGTTCGAAGGAGAGCGCATGGACATCGCCGGATCATCCGCCGTCGTCACCGGGGGAGCCAGCGGGCTCGGGCTCGCCACCGCTTGCCGCCTCGCCGCGCAGGGCGCGCACGTCGTCATCGTCGACCTGCCGTCGTCCGCCGGAGCCGACATCGCGGCCGAGCTCGGTGGGACGTTCGCCGCCGCCGATGTGACGGATGCCGCCCAGGTCGAGGCCGCGGTGGCCGCGGCATCCGCCGTCGCCCCGCTTCGCGTAGCCGTCAACTGCGCCGGGATCGCGCCGCCCGCGAAGGTCCTCGCACGGGACGGGTCGCCCAACCCGGTCGCGGACTTCGAGCGAATCGTCCGCATCAACCTCATCGGCACGTACACCGTCATCGCGCACGCGGCGGCGGCGATGGCGGCGACCGAACCCACGGCATCCGGGGACCGCGGCGTCATCGTGGGCACCGCGTCCGTCGCCGCCTTCGACGGGCAGATCGGCCAGCCTGCGTATTCCGCGAGCAAGGGCGGCGTGCACGCCATGACCCTGCCGATCGCGCGCGAGCTGGCGCGCTCCGGCATCCGCGTCTGCACGATCGCACCGGGGATCATGGAGACCCCGATGCTCGCCGGCCTCCCCGAGGCGGCCCAGGAGTCTCTCGGTCAGCAGGTGCCGTATCCCGCCCGGCTCGGCAAGCCCGACGAGTACGCGGCGCTCGTGCAGCACATCGTCGAGAACGGGTACCTCAACGGCGAGACGATCCGCCTCGACGGCTCGATCCGCATGGCCCCCAGATGAGTGGAGAACCGATGAGCGACACGATCCTGCTGCAGCGCGACGGCGCCCTCGCGCGGCTGACCTTCAACCGCCCCGCGTCGCTGAACGCGATGGACTTCGAGATGGGCACGCGCTGGCGCGACCTCGCGCACGAGCTGACGAGCGACGACACGGTCGGGGCGATCGTGCTGGATGCCGCGGGCCCGGCCTTCTGCGCCGGTGGCGACGTCGTGCAGATGGCGACCTCGGGCGGCAGCGGCGACACGATCACCGAGATGGCCGGGGTCATCCACGACGGCATCCGGACGTTCGTGGAGTCATCGATCCCGATGGTCGCCGCGGTGCAGGGCGCGGTCGCCGGCGGTGGACTCGGCCTGATGCTGACGGCCGACTACGTCGTCGCCGCGCCGCGCGCCATGTTCGTCAGCAAGTACGCGAACATCGGCCTCACGCCCGACCTCGGCGTCTCGACCCTCCTGCCCGCCGCGATCGGGCAGCGTCGGGCACTGCAGCTGCTCCTCACCGACACGACGATCGATGCGCCCACGGCGCTCGAGTGGGGGCTCGTCGCGGAGGTCGTCGACCAGCCCCGCGAGCGTGCCGAGCAGATCGCGCGCACCTGGCTCGACGGTGCCACCGGCGCGTTCGGCCAGGCGAAGCGCCTGGTCCGCACCGGTGCGCACCGGTCCTTCGCCGACAACCTCGACGACGAGGCCCGCACGATCGGCGCCGCGTTCGACACCGCCGACTCGAAAGCCCGCGTCGCCGCGTTCGCCGCGGCATCCCGTTCGCGTCGATCCTGATCCCCTGGAGAACCCATGACCCTCGCCGGAAAGACCATCCTCATGTCGGGCGGCAGCCGAGGCATCGGCCTCGCGATCGCCCTTCGCGCCGCCCGTGACGGCGCGAACATCGCCCTGCTCGCCAAGACCGACACGCCTCACCCGAAGCTCGAGGGCACCGTGCACTCCGCCGCGGAGCAGATCCGTGCGGCCGGCGGCAACGCGCTGCCCATCGTCGGCGACGTCCGCGACGACGGCGACATCACCGAGGCCGTCATGAAGACGCAGGGCGAGTTCGGCGGCATCGACATCGTCGTCAACAACGCGTCGGTCATCGACCTGTCGGGCTCGCTCGAGCTCGCCGCGAAGAAGTACGACCTCATGCAGGACGTCAACGTGCGCGGCACCTTCATGCTGTCGCGCGCGGCGCTGCCGATCCTGAAGGATGCCGCGAACCCCCACATCCTCTCGCTGTCGCCGCCCCTCAACCTGTCGCCGAAATGGCTCGGCGCGCACACCGGCTACACGCTCGCGAAGTACGGCATGACGATGGCGACGCTCGGCATGGCGGCGGAGTTCGCGAAGGACGGCGTCGCCGCCAACACCCTCTGGCCCCAGACGACAATCGCGACGGCCGCCGTGCAGTTCGCCCTAGGCGGCGACCGGATGATGAAGGTCAGCCGCACGCCCGAGGTCTACGCCGACGCGGCGTACGAGGTGCTCCGCAAGCCGGCCCGCGAATACACCGGTCAGTCGCTCATCGTCGAGGACGTCTTGCGGGATGCCGGTGTCACGGACTTCTCGGGCTATGCGGCGACGCCGGGCACGCCCGACAGTGAGCTGTTCCCCGACATCTTCCTCGACTGACCCGTTCGCGGAAGCAGGAGTCTCGGCGCGACACGCCGAGGGTCACGAGCGGATGCCGGGGCGTCGCGCCCGATCCATTGCATCCGCGCACGCGCAGGCGCCGCCGCATCCGCGCACGCGCATCGACCGCCGCGCGCAGCCTCAGACGAGGCCGAGCTTGACGAACGCGTTCCAGACGCCGTCGTCGAGCACGTCGGTCGTGACGTTCCCGGCGCGCTCCTTGAGGGCGGGGTCGGCGTTGCCCATCGCGACAGGGGAGCCGACGACGTCGAACATCTCCGCGTCGTTCCAGCTGTCGCCGATGCCGATCGCGTCGGCGACGTCGAGGCCGAGCGTGTCGAGGACCCGGAGGATCGCCGACCCCTTGTTCACGCCGCGCAGGCCGATCTCGCCGTTCGATCCGCCGGGGAGCGGGATGCTGCCGGGGATGACGTGGAACCGGTCGCCGAGGTCGGCCTGGGCCCGGTCGACGCTGTCGGAGCGCTTGCTGATGAACGTGGTCTTCGCGATCGCGTCGAGGTTCGCTTCGCTGATGGGTCGATACGTGACGATCGGCTTCGGCTCGATCGTGTCGGTCTGGCCGAGCCGGCGCGCCTCTTCGAGGTGGCGCTTGCGGCGCTCGGCGAAGTACTCGTCCAGCATCCCGCCGACGCCCTCGCTCGCGAAGACGGCTTCATCGGACTGCAGGAAGAAGTCGATGTCCTCGGACTCGAAGTACGAGATCAGCCGGTCGGTGTCCTCGCGGGGCATCGGGTCGGCGAACAGCAGCTCCTCGCCGCGGACGGCGTACGCGCCGCCGTTCGTGATGGCGCCGTCGTATCCGATCTCACGGACCTCGGGGTGGATGTCGCCCGCCGCGCGTCCCGTGCAGAGGTAGACCAGGTGCCCGTTCTCACGCGCCGTCCGGATGGCGGTGATCGTCGAGTCGGCGATCGCCGTCCCGTGCTCGAGGATGGTTCCGTCCACGTCAAGGAAAGCGATGCGCGTCATCCCTCCATTCTCCCGGATGGAGATGGACGGCCGGTGCGCGCCGGGGTCAGAGCTTCTTGCGCAGGAAGACCTGCTCGGTGCCGTCGCCCCCGGGCACCCGCTCGCTCTCCTCGTACCCCTCGCGCTCGTACAGGCGGATGTTCGCCTCGCTGAGCGACCCGGTGAACAGCTCGGCCGTCGTCGCGCCGGCCTCACGGCCCCGCTCCTCGACCGCGGTGAGCAGGCTCGTGCCGAGCCCGGAACCCTGCTGGTCGGGGGCGATCGCGATGCGGCCGATGAGCAACAGATCCCCGTCGACGCGGGCACGCACGCAGCCGACGATGCGCTCGCCCTCGAGAGCGACGCAGCCGAGGTTCTCCTCGAGCTCGGCCCGCACCTCGTCGAGGGTCTGCGTGAGCGGCGGCATGTCGACCGCGTTGTAGATGAGCGCCTCCTGCACGAAGGCGGCCCGTTGCAGGGTGAGGACCTCGCCCGCGTCGTCGACGGAGATCGGGCGGATGCGGGGAGTCGTCACATCATTCATCGTAATGCGGGACCGGGGCCGAAGCCCCGCGAGCCTAAAGTGACCGCATGCCCGATGTCCGCACCGCGATCGCCGACCGCCCCCTGATCCTGGACGGGGGACTCGGGACGATGCTCGAGGCTCGGGGGCACTATCTCACCGGCGCGCTCTGGTCGGCCGGCGTCCTCATCGACGCGCCCGGAGACGTCCGCGACGTGCACGCCGAGTTCGTCGCTGCGGGCGCCGAGGTGATCACCACCGCCTCGTACCAACTCGGGTACGACAACCTCGGCGCGGCCGGGTACGACGGGGCGGCCGTCGACGGGCTGCTCGCGGCGTCGGTCCGGCTCGCCCGCGAGGCGACGGAGGGGCGGGCGCGGGTCGCGGCATCCGTCGGTCCCTTCGGAGCCGTGCGCGCCGACGGCAGCGAGTACACGGGCGACTACGGGATGACGGTCGCCGACCTCGCCCGCTGGCATCGCCGTCGGATCGAGGTGCTCGCCGTTGCGGGACCCGACCTGCTCGCTATCGAGACCATCGCCTCTCCCGCCGAGGTCGAGGCGATCGCCCTCGCGCTCGAGGGGATCGACGTCCCGGCATGGATCTCGCTCTCGGCAGCGAGTACGGCGTTCGAGGGCGACGGCCTCGCAGGCGCGCTCGCCGCGGCGGCCTCCGCCCCGGGCGTCGTCGCGGTCGGCGCCAACTGCTGCGCGCCGCCGCTCATCACCACCGTGCTCGACCGTGTGCCGACGGGGACGGCCGCCGTCGTCTACCCGAACAGCGGCGAGACGTGGGACGCGGCATCCCGGTCCTGGCGGGGCGAGGCGGGAGCGGCGTTCACCGAGGCGGAGGCATGGGTGGATGCCGGTGCCCGCCTCATCGGCGGATGCTGCCGGACGACCCCCGCCGACATCGCGGCGCTCGCCGCACGGCTCGGCGGCCCGGGACACAGCGATGCGGCCGTGGCGAACCACGACCGCATCGGGGGGTGAGTCAGCGCGAGAGCGATTCGCCGTTGGTGCGGATCACCTCGGCGTACCAGTCGAACGACGCCTTCTTGTAACGCTCGAGCGATCCCGATCCGTCGTCGTTGCGGTCGACGTAGATGAATCCGTACCGCTTGCTGAGCTGCGCCGTCGACGCCGAGACGAGGTCGATGCAGCCCCACGTCGTGTAGCCCATGAGATCCACGCCGTCGGCGATCGCCTCGCCGACGGCCTCGAGGTGCGCCTGCAGGTAGGCGATGCGGTAGTCGTCCTGGACGGTCTTCACACCGTCGACCTCGACCAGCTGGTCCTTCGCACCGAGGCCGTTCTCGACGATGAACAGCGGCTTCTGCCAGCGGTCCCAGAACTGGTTGAGCACGAGGCGAAGGCCCACGGGGTCTATCTGCCAGCCCCACTCCGACTCCTTGAGCGTCGGGTTCTTGACGCCGCCGAAGAGGTTCCCCTCGCCCATGACGCGCTTCGACTCGTCGGTCGTCTCGCAGATCGAGGAGTAGTAGCTGAACGACACGAAGTCGACGGTGTTCTCCTTGAGGAGCGTCCGGTCCTCGTCGGTGATGTTCAGCTCGACGCCCTGTTCGCGCAGGCTCCGCAGGTAGTAGCCGGGGTACTCGCCGCGCACGTGGATGTCACCGAAGGCGAGGTTCACGCGCTCGGTCGTGAGGGCGGCGAACACATCGTCGGGGTTCGGCGTCAGCGGGTAGACCGGCATCGACAGCACCATGCATCCGACCTGCGCGTTCGGCGCCAGCTCTCGGGCGGCCTTCGTCGCCAGGGCGGATGCCACGAGCTCGTGGTGGATCGCCTGGTACAGGTCCGAGGGGGACAGCTGGTCCTTCGGAGTGTTGATGCCGCCCGACATGAACGGGGCGTGGACGATCGAGTTGATCTCGTTGAAGGTCAGCCAGTACTTCACGCGCGCGCCGTATCGCGTGAACAGCGTCCGCACGTAGCGCTCGTAGAAGCCGATCATGTCGCGGTTGACCCAGCCGTCGTAGGTCTCGGCGAGGTGCAGCGGGGTCTCGTAGTGCGAGATCGTGACGAGCGGCTCGATGCCGTGGCGCTCGAGCTCGTCGAGGACGCGGTCGTAGAAGGCGAGGCCGGCTTCGTTGGGCTCGGTCTCGTCGCCCTTCGGGAAGATGCGGCTCCAGGCGATCGAGAACCGGAAGGTCTTGAACCCCATCTCGGCGAAGAGCGCGATGTCCTCGGCGTAGCGGTGGTAGAAGTCGATGCCGACCTGCTTGAGGTTGTCGTCCGTCGGGCCGTCGGTCCGGGGGGTCATGATGCCCTGCGGCATCACGTCCTGGATCGAGAGTCCCTTGCCGTCTTCGAGGTACGCGCCCTCGAGCTGGTTCGCGGCGGTCGCGCCGCCCCAGAGGAAGCCGTCGGGGAACGAGATGGTGCTCATGAGTCGCTTTCGTGTCGTGTCGTGTGTCTTCGAGGGGGAGGATGGATGCCGGGTGCCCCGCTTCGGGTGCGGGACACCCGGCATCCGGATCGGGTCAGGCCGTGACGGCAGCGGACTCGACCGAGACCGCCGTGAACAGCGGCTCGCCGTGCGCGACGGGGCCCGAGGCGCGGTCCGTGATCGCCGGGTAGAGCTCGCCGTTGGTGACGACGACCGGGGTGGTCAGGTCGTACCCGGCCTTCTCGATCGCGTCGCCGTCGAACTCGAGGAGCAGATCGCCGGCCTTCACCTGCTGGCCGGTGGTGACCTTCACATCGAAGTGCTGTCCGGCGAGCTTGACGGTGTCGATGCCGATGTGGATCAGCACCTCGGCGCCGTCGGCGTGACGCAGACCGATCGCGTGACCGGTCGGGAAGGCCGCGGCGACCGTCGCATCGAACGGCGCGTACAGGGCGCCGCTGCGGGGGAGGATCGCGACGCCGTCGCCGAGCGCACCCTCCGCGAACGCGGCATCCGGCGTCTCGGACAGGTCGACGACCGTCCCGTCGAGCGGGCTGAGGACGACGAGGTCGTTCTCCGCCGAGGCCGGCGCGGGGGCGGCATCCTCGGCCGGCTCGACGAAGCCGACGATCGCGGTGAGCAGGAACGGGACGACGATCGCGACGGCGAGGCCGATGATGAGCATGATCATGTTGCCGTTGCCGAAAAGCGCCGGGAGGGCGAGACCGGAGGGGACGACGAACGCCTTCGCGAAGACGCCGCCGATGCCGATGATCGCGCCACCGATCGCGCCGCCGACGATACCGAAGGCGAACGGGCGCTTGAGCGGCAGGTTGATGCCGTAGATCGCGGGCTCGGTGATGCCGGCGAGGAAGCCCGACAGTGTCGCGGGCGCGGCCAGCGACTTGAGGTTCTTGTTGCGGGCGCGCAACCAGACGCCGGCGACGGCGGCTGCTTGCGCGAGGACGGCGGCGAACACGGGCCCGACGAGCAGGATCTGCCCCGTCGTCTGGAACTCGAGGGTGAACAGCGGGACGAGGCCCCAGTGCAGCCCGAAGATCACGAAGACCTGCCAGAGGCCGCCCATGATGGCGCCGCCCGCCCACGGAGCGTTGTCGAAGACCCAGCCGATGCCCTTGCCGAGGCCGCCGCCGAGGAGGTCCGAGATCGGGCCGATGACGACGAACACGAGAGGCACGGCGATCAGCACCACGATCATCGGGGTCATGAAGCGCTTCACCGCGCCCGGCAGGACGCGGTAGAGGAACTTCTCGGCGTGGCTCTGGAGCCAGACGACCACGATGATCGGGATGACGCTCGAGACGTAGCTGACCATCGTGAACGGGATGCCGAAGAAGGTGAGACCCGGCTGGCCCACGAGGCCCGCCATCGTCGGGTAGACGAGGGCTCCGGCGATGGCCAGCGAGGTCCACTCGTTCGCCTTGAAGTACCGCGCGGCGGTGATAGACAGCGCGATCGGCAGGAAGTTGATGAACGCGTCCGACAGGGCGTTGAGGACGGCGTAGGTGGTCGTGTCCGTCGTGATCCAGTTGAAGGTCACCGCCGCGGCCAGGAACGCCTTCAGCAGACCGGTTCCGGCGAGCGCCCAGAGGACGGGGGTGAAGATCGACGAGATCATCGAGATGAAGCGGTTGAACAGATTGCCCTTCGGGGCATCGTTCGCGGCGCCGTCGGAAGAGGCTGCACCGAGCTTCGAGATCTTGCCGATCTCGGCGAAGACGTCGGGAACGTCGTTGCCGATGACGACCTGGTACTGGCCACCGGCCTGAGCCACCGTCACGACACCGGGCGTCGCCTTCACGGCGGCGGTGTCGGCCTTCGACTCGTCTTTCAGCACGAAACGCAGCCGGGTCGCGCAGTGCACGAGTGAACTGACGTTCTCTTCTCCGCCGACGCCCTGGAGGACTCCGGCCGCGGTCTTCGAGTAGTCCATGGGGACACGCTCTTCCTTGCCGCATCGGCGCGGCAGTCTCGGGTGGGGCACGCGTCGGGTCCGTTTCCGGGCAACAAAAAAACCTGAACTCGTTCATCGCTCGAAAGCGATGTGAGTTCAGGTTTTGCCTGCTGCCGCAGTAACAATCCGTCGCGTGCAGGGCTGCATCGCCCTGCGGAACGTCACGTTAGCATGCGCCCGCATGAAAGCGCCAGGGGTTCAGTCCTCGGCGGTCCCCGTGGCTGCGGCGCCGACCTGGGAGGCCAGGCGCTCGACGTGGACGATCACGTAGAGCAGTTCCTCATCCGTCAGCTCTGACTCGGTCGCCGCCATGACGTAGGCCTTGACCTCCTGGGCGATGGCGAACGAGCGCGGGTAGCTGTGCTTCGCGAACTCGAAGAACGAGCTGTCTCCGCTGCGGAGCATCGTCCGCGACACGAGACGCTGCAGCAGGAACTGGATGTGCAGGACGAACCGCGCGTAGTCGGGGCTGTCGACGTCCAGCGAGACGCCGAGGCCGTTCTCGACCGTCATCACGACGTGCTGCACACGCCGGAACAGCAGTGCCGCCGTGCCGTTGGGTTCGTCGCGGGTCGCGTTGAGGACGTGCATGGTGAGGAAGACGGCTTCCTCCGCGGGCAGCTCCGTGTCGAGGGCAGCCGAGATCGACTCGGCCATGGCCTTGGCGGCCGCGAACTCCGCGGGGTGCAGGACCCGCAGCTCCGGCATGTTCGCCACCGGGATGCGGATCCCCTTCGCGAGCCGCTCGAGCACGAACTGCACGTGATCGATGACGGCGATCGTCAGCGGGCGGCCGAGCTGGTGACCGAGCGATCGTTCGGCCTGGTCGACGGCCCGGGAGACCGCTTCGATGATCGCGTACGGGGTGTCGGTGAGCATGCGGCGCTCGCGCTCGCCGTCCTCCCCGGTGTCGAGGATGAAGGTCTTCTCGACCTTGGCGGGGTCGAGGGTGTCGGACGGCTTCAGCTGGAACCCCAGGCCGCGGCCCATGAGCACCCGCTCCCGACCCTGCTCGTCGAGGGAGATCACGACGTTGTTGTTGAGCACCTTGTGCGCAACCGTTCCGCGACGCTGCGGAGCCCCATCCGTCATGGCGACGAGTCTAGGGCCGCCCGGCATCCGCCCAGCCCGTCCCGGTAGCCTGGGACCATGACCGAGTCCCCCTCCGCGCGCCCTGAGGGCATGTCCGCCGTGCGCACGACATCCCCCAAGCAGGTGCGGCCCGCGACCGAGGGGTGGACGCAGGCGAAGGATGCCGAGGGTCGCCCGCTCCTGCAGTTCGCGAGCCCGAAGCGCGGCAAGCCGCCGGTGCACCTCGCCGACCTCGATCACGCCGCGCGCGTCGAGAAGCTGACCGAGCTCGGGATGCCGGGCTTCCGCGCCGGGCAGCTCGAGAAGCACTACTTCCAGCACTACACGTCGGATCCCGCCCACATGACGGACCTTCCGGCGGGCAACCGCGAGGAGCTCGTCGGTGGGCTCCTGCCGAACCTCATGACCGAGGTGCGCCGCCTCGAGACCGACGGCGGCGACACGATCAAGTTCCTGTGGCGTCTGCATGACGGCGCCCTCGTCGAGTCGGTGCTCATGCGCTACACCGGCCGCATCACGCTGTGCGTGTCGAGCCAGGCCGGCTGCGGCATGAACTGCCCGTTCTGCGCCACCGGTCAGGCCGGGCTCACGCGCAACATGTCGGCGGCCGAGATCGTCGACCAGGTCGTCCGTGCCAACCGGCTCATCGCCGACGGCGGCCTCGGCGACCCCCGCAAGGTGGGACACAAGGACGAGCGCGTCACGAACATCGTCTTCATGGGGATGGGCGAACCCCTCGCCAACTACGCCCGCGTCATGCAGGCCGTCCGCACTATGGTCGACAAGAAGCACGGCCTCGGGATGAGCGCCCGCGGCATCACGATCTCGACCGTCGGCCTCGTGCCCGCGATCCGCAAGCTGAGCGCCGAGGAGATCCCGGTCACCTTCGCGCTGTCGCTGCACGCGCCCGACGACCTCCTGCGCGACGAGCTCATCCCGGTGAACTCGCGGTGGAAGGTCGACGAGGCCCTCGACGCTGCGCGCGAGTACTTCGAGAAGACCGGCCGGCGCGTCTCGATCGAGTACGCGCTCATCAAGGACATGAACGATCACGCCTGGCGCGCCGACCTCCTCGCCGAGAAGCTCAACCAGCGCGGCCGCGGCTGGGTGCACGTGAACCCCATCCCGCTCAACCCGACGCCCGGATCGATCTGGACCTCGTCGGACGTCGACGTGCAGAACGAGTTCGTCCGGCGCCTCAACGAGGCCGGCATCCCGACGACCCTCCGCGACACCCGCGGCAAGGAGATCGATGGCGCGTGCGGCCAGCTCGTGGCGACCGAGGACGACCAGGTAGCCGCGGCAGCATCCGTCTGAGCCCGGTCACGCGGGTGGCGACTGTGCCATCCGTCACGCCGGTGGCGTGAAGGCGATCGTCGGCCGACCGTCGTCGACCGTGACACGGCACCGGACGCCGTAGACCTCCTCGATGAGTCCGTCCGTGAGGACCTCGGCCGGAGGGCCGGCCGTGACGGCGCGGCCGGCGGCCAGGACGAGCACCTCGTCGCAGAACATCGCCGCGAGGTTGAGGTCGTGGAGGGCCACGACGGCGGTGACGGGGAGGGTCCGCACGAGGCTCAGCAGCTCGAGCTGATGGCGGATGTCGAGGTGGTTGGTCGGCTCGTCGAGTAGGAGCTCGCGGGGTTCCTGCGCGAGGGCGCGGGCGATCTGCGTGCGCTGCTGCTCGCCGCCCGAGAGGGTGTGCCAGCGGGCACCGGCCTTCGCCGTCAGGCCCGCTTGCGCGAGGGCGGCGTCAACGACCTCATCGTCGCGGGCGCGATCCGGCCCCCAGAGCGAGGCGTGCGGTGTGCGGCCGAGGCGGACGACGTCGCGGACCGTGAGGTCGACCTCGGTCGTCGCGTGCTGCGTGACCGCGGCGACGGTCCGCGCCACCTCGCGACGTCCGCGGTGCCGCAGGTCGGAACCGTCGAGCAGGACCCGGCCCGCGTCGGGTCTCGCGATGCCCTGCAGCAGGCGCAGGAGCGACGACTTGCCCGACCCGTTGGGGCCGAGGAGGCCGACGACGGATCCGGGCTTCGGTGCGAGCGAGACGTCGTCGACGACGAGGGCGCCACCGCGGCGCCACGACACGTGCTCGGCGACGAGACTCATGCGCGCCTCCGACGTCGGACGAGGAGGGCGACGAAGACCGGCACACCGATCAGCGCGGTGCCGACACCTACGGGGAGCGGTGTCGGCGCGAACGCGACGCGGGACACGGCATCCACCCCGATCATGAACACCATGCCGAGACCGATCGTCACGGGGATCACGCGGGCGTGACGGGAGCCCACGATCAGGCGTGCGGCGTGGGGCAGGACCAGCCCGACGAACCCGATCGCGCCGGCGACGCTGACGAGGGTTGCGGCGATCAGCGCCGTCAGGACGAGGAGCAGCATCCGGGTGCGCGCGACATGGATGCCGAGGGATGCCGCGACGTCGTCGCCGAACGCGAAGGCGTCGAGTGGGCGCACCGAGGCGACCGCGACGACCGAGCCGATGAGGACGACGACGGCGCAGAGGACGACGTCGTCCCAGCGGACGCCCTCGAGCGAGCCGAGGAGCCAGAACATCACGCCGCGCGTCTCGTCGGAGTCGGCGAAGGCGAACACGGCGAGTGAGGTGAGCGCGGAGAAGAACTGCGTCGCCGCGATGCCCGCCAGGATGAACGATGCGGTGCCCCCGCCCGTGAAGCGCGACACGACGAGGACGAGCCCGAACGCCACGAGTGCGCCGAGGAACGCGCCGCCCGAGAGGGTGAGGATGCCGCCGCCGATCCCGAACACGCCGAACAGGACCGCGCCGGTCGAGGCGCCGGAGGAGACGCCGAGGACGAACGGGTCGGCGAGGGGGTTTCGCAGCAACGACTGCAGGATGACGCCGCAGAGCCCGAGACCGGCACCGCACGCCGCGGCGACGAGCGCCCGGGGGAGGCGCTCCTGCCAGACGATCGCGTCGGCCGCGACGCGCACGGGGATGTCGGTGAGGCCGAGGTGGTTCGTGATCACGTCGCGGACGTTCACGAGCGACACGTTCGCGGGGCCGAGCGTCAGCGCGACGGCGATCGTCAGGACGACGAGGCCGACCGACAGCGCCGTGGCGACGATCGCGAGCGGGATGCGGCGGGCCCGGCGATGAGGCAGCGCCGCGGTGGCGGTCAGCGCCCCGCCTCGTTCTCGTCCCACCAGGCGCGGATCTTCTCGAGTCCGTCGACGAAGCGGATCGAGGGGTTCATCTCGGCGCCGTGCAGGGCGATGAAGCGGGTGTTCTTCACGGCGTCGAGCGAGCGGGTGACGGGGTCGCTCTCGAGGAAGGCGACCTTGTCGTCGAGTCGGTCACCGGGGAAGCGGTCGCGCTGCAGGTCGCCGAGGACGATCACGTCGGGCGCGGCGTCGACGACGGCCTCCCAGGAGGTGGCCGGCCAGTCGTCGGTCTCGGCGGGGAACGCGGGAGTCATGCCGGTCTCGCGCGCGAGGATCGCCGGGGCGCCGCTGCCGCCCGCGACGTAGGGCGTGCGGGTGTCGGCGAACCAGAACAGCACCTTCTCGCCGCCGAAGTCGACGCCCTCGACGGCTGCCGCGGCGCGCTTCTTCAGTGAGGCGATGAGCGCGTCGCCGCGGGACGGGACGTCGAAGATCTCGGCGAGCTCACTGATCTCGCGGTAGAGGTCGTCGACGGTCAGCGGGGCGGTGCGCGTCCCGCCGCCGTTGACGCTCCGGTCGTCGGAGCAGTCGGTGGGCGAGAGGTACGAGCCGATGCCGGTTTCATCCAACCGATCGCGCGTGACGACGCCGCCCTCGGCGTAGTGGCGCCCGAACGACGCCGTCACGAAGTCCGGATCGGTGCCGAGGACGACCTCGTAGGTCGGGGCGTTGTCCGCGAGGCGCGGGACGTCCTCGTTCGCCTCGGCGAGCGATGGGAGCACGGGGTCCGTCCACGACGCGGTGCCGACGATGCGGTCGGCGAGGCCGAGCGACAGGAGGATCTCGGTCGAGTTCTGATCGAGCGACACGACGCGCTGCGGCGCCGCATCCACCTCGACCGTCCGCCCGCAGTTCTCGATCGTGAGCGGGTAGTCGGTCGATTCCTCGCCGGAGGAGGCGGCCTTCTGCGTCACGACCTCGGAGGCCCCGCAGCCCGAGAGGGCGAGGGCGGCGACGGTCAGGGTGGCGAGCAGAGCGGAACGGCGGGGGAAGGGCATCGATGGTCTCTCGTCGGGGGCCGGGGACGTCGATGGTCGATCGTAGCAAGGTAAGCCTTACCTTCCCGAATCACCCCGCCGGGCACCGGGTGCCTCGACGCCGTCCGCCGCGTTTGGCGAGACTCTGTCAAGGGGCGAATCCGGACGAGGCCCGGGAGTAGCGTCGGTGACATGGTCAACTATCGATTCCTGGGCAACAGCGGCCTCAAGATCACCGAACTCACCTACGGCAACTGGCTCACCCACGGGTCCCAGGTCGAGAACGACGCGGCGATCGCGACGGTCCACAAGGCCCTCGACCTCGGCATCAGCTCGTTCGACACCGCCGACGCATACGCCAACACGGCGGCCGAGTCCGTCCTCGCCGAGGCACTCAAGGGTCAGCGCCGCGAGTCCCTCGAGATCTTCACGAAGGTCTACTGGCCGACCGGTCCCAAGGGGCCGAACGACCATGGGCTGTCGCGCAAGCACCTGCTCGAGGGCATCAACGGCTCGCTGAAGCGACTGAACACCGACTACGTCGACCTCTACCAGGCGCACCGCTACGACTACGAGACCCCGCTCGAGGAGACGATGCAGGCCTTCGCCGACATCGTCCGTCAGGGCAAGGCGCTCTACATCGGCGTCAGCGAGTGGACCGCTGAGCAGCTCCGCGCCGGACACGCGCTGTCGAAGGAACTGGGCTTCCAGCTCGTCTCGAACCAGCCGCAGTACTCCGCACTGTGGCGCGTCATCGAGGGCAAGGTCGTCCCGACCTCCGAGGAGCTCGGCATCTCGCAGATCGTCTGGTCGCCGCTGGCGCAGGGCGTCCTCACCGGGAAGTACAAGCCGGGTCAGCCGCTCCCCGAGGGGTCGCGCGCGACCGACGAGAAGGGCGGATCCGACATGATCAAGCGCTTCATGAAGGACGAGACCCTCTCCGCCGTGCAGAAGCTGCAGCCGATCGCCGAGGGTGCGGGCGTCACGATGCCGCAGCTCGCCCTCGCGTGGGTGCTGCACAACCCGAACATCGCCGCGGCGATCATCGGGGCGTCGCGTCCCGAGCAGCTCGAGGACACCGTGAAGGCCTCGGGCATCGAGCTCGACGACGACACGTACGCCGCCATCAACGATGCGCTCGCGCCGGCAGCGGTCACCGACCCGGAGGAGACGTACTCGGTCTCACCGAAGTCCCGTCTGATCTGACGCGCGTCGCCCGTCCGTGGCCACGCACAGCGCCGGCATCCTGCTCTACCGTCTCGACGGTGAGGGCGGGGTGTCGGCGTTCGTCGCTCACATGGGCGGGCCGTACTGGGCGAACAAGGACGAGGGTGCCTGGTCGATCCCGAAGGGCGAGCTCGAGGACGGCGAGGATGCGCTGGATGCCGCGAAGCGGGAGTTCGACGAAGAGCTCGGCGTCCTGCCGCCCGAGGTCGACTACGCCGAGCTCGGCACGTTCGCGTACTCGTCGGGCAAGCGGGTGACGGTCTTCGTCGCCGACGGTGCGGGCTTCGAGGCGGACGCGTTCGTCTTCGGCGAGTTCGAGATGGAGTGGCCGCCACGATCGGGCCGGACGGCATCATTCCCCGAGGTCGATCGCGCAGAGTGGATGCCGCTGGCCAGAGCCCGTGAACGCGTCGTGAAGGGGCAGCGGCCCGCACTCGATCGGCTGGTGGAGCTGCTGGCTCAGGCCCGCTGAGTCAGCGCTTCTTCTTGGGCGCCTCGGAGACGTCGAGCTTCTCGTGCTTGCCGCCGAGCGACGACCACGCGGATTCCTTGCCGGATGCCGCGTGTTCCGCCCCGCGCACGGCGCGCTCGTCGGCCCACTCGTTGAGGACGTGACCCCGGTGGCCGCGGACATGCTCGAGTACGACGTCGGGAAGGCCTGCCGCGCGGCGGGCGTCACGAGCCACGATCAGCTGCTCGAGAAGGTCGACGTTCTTGGTCGGCGCACCGGTGGAGGTTTTCCAGCCGCGGCGCCGGTGACCGTCCATCCACCTCTCGTAGGTGTCGATCGCGTACTTCGAGTCCGCCTGGACGACGAGCTCGCTGACATCCGCGTGATCCTCGATCGCCTTCAGGAGACCGAGCAATTCGCCGACGTTGTTGGTGCCCTGGATGACCGAGCCCGCGGCCCAGTGGCCGTCCTCGCCGACCCAGGCCCACCCCGTCGGTCCGGGGTTGCCCTTGCAGGCGCCGTCGGTGGCCACGACATAGCGGGAGGTTTCGGTCACCGGTCCACGGTACCCGTGCGCGGCACGGAGGCCGCGCACAGGCCCCGGGTCACGGGCGCAGCAGGACCTTGCCGACGCGGCCGGCGGTCAGGCTCGCACGGGCGGCGTCGCGCGCCTGCTCGAGCGGGAAGGTCGCCGAGACCGGGAGGGTCAGGACGCCGGACGAGAGGTGCTGGGCGAGCTCGCCGAAGAGCTGGCCGCGCTTGGCGGCATCCATCTCGGTGCTGACCTTGCTGCCCCAGAAGCCCTTGATCGTGATGTGGCGGAAGATGACCGGACCCGAGGCGAGCTCCATGACCGGGGCATCCATCGCGCCGAAGACGACGAGGGTGGCGTTCTCGCCGAGGAGCGAGAGGACATGGCCGCTCGACTCGCCGCCGACGGAGTCGACGCCGGCGATGATCGAGGCGCCGCCGGTGATCTCGGCGACCTTGTCGCGCCAGTCGTCGGTGTCGACGGCGACGATGCGGTCGATACCCTGATCGGCGAGCTCGGCGACGGCGGCGCTGCGGCGGACGAGGCCGACGACGTTCAGGCCGCGGGCGCGACCCATCTGAGCAACCATGCGGCCGACGGCGCCGTTGGCGGCGTTCTGGACGATCCAGTCGCCGGGCTTGAGGTCGAGGAAGTCGATGAGGCTGATCGCGCTGAACGGCATGGAGACCAGCTGCGCGGCCTGCTCGTCGGGAAGGCCCTCGGGCACGGGGATGAGGCCTGCGGCGCGGGCGACGAACTGCTCGGCCCAGACGCCGAAGGTGCCGCCGGTGGCGACACGCTGACCGACCTGCAGGTTCTCGACGCCCCCACCGAGCTCTTCGACGACGCCGACGGCCTCGGTGCCGGAGCGGGCCGGGAGTTCCGGCTTGAAGCCGTAGGTGCCGCGGATGGTCCACAGGTCGTGGTTGTGGATGGGGGAGGCGAGGAGGCGGACGCGGACCTCACCGGCGCCGGGCGTCGGGTCGGGGGTCTCCGTCGTCTCCAGGACGTCGGCCGGTTCGCCGAAAACGGGGTGGGTGACTGCGCGCATGTTTTCTCCAAGCGTCATTTTGTAACGATCGGTACAATATACTACGAGTGACCGAGAGGATCCACCATGGGCCGCACCAGCGCATTCGACCGCGACGACGTCATCCGCGCCGCGCGCGACGTCTTCTGGGCGCGCGGCTACGCCGAGACCGGCATCGGGGAGCTCGAGCAAGCGACCGGTCTGAAGCGCTCGAGCCTCTACCACGCCTTCGGCAGCAAGAAGGGGCTCTTCGAGGCCGTCGTCGCGCGGTACCTCGATGAGGTCGTGCGCTCGCGCATCGGTCGCCTGCATCAGGCGGATGCCGGTCCCGAGGCGCTCGAGCGGTACATCGCCGAGATGCGCGCTGCGATCGCCAGCGGCACCCCCCGGGCGCAGGCGGGATGCCTGCTGCTCAACGCCGCGTGCGCACCCGTCGTCGACGACGATCCGGACGTGCGTGCGCTCGTCACGGGTTACACGGATGAGCTCCGATCCGCGATCGCTGCGGGCGTCGACTCCGCGCGACCCGAGATCTCCGCAGGGTCGCGAGCGGCGCTGGCGGAGGTCTGCGCATCGCTCGTCATCGCGGCGCTTGCCGTCGCGAGGGTGGATCCGGATGCCGCGGACCGCAGCCTCGAGGCCGTGCTGACGGCCGTCGCCTCATGGGATGCCGGTGCCGTGTCCGTGTATACATAACTTCCCGATTCAGGCTCGCCCGCCCCCGGAGGGTCGCCTTGTGCATACACTGAGGCCATGACCGATGCCCCCGCGCGTTTCGCCGGCGTGCGCGCGTACGAGACGCTGCTGGGCGAGATCCAGGACGGCACGCTGCGCCCCGGCGCCGTGCTGGGCGAGGTCGAGCAGGCTGCGCGGCTCGGGGTGAGCCGGACTCCGCTGCGTGAGGCGCTCCGCCGTCTGGCCGCCGATGGGCTCGTCGAGCAGGCATCGCCGCGGGTCACCGTCGTCACCGGCATCGACGTCGACGACATCCGCGCTCTCTTCGACGTCCGCCGCGCGCTGGAGGAGACGGCGGCGCGGTTGGCCTCGCGTGCGTCGGATCGCTCGGTCTTCGCTGCGCTCGCCGCGGACTTCGCCGCCGTCGACGCCGGCGATGGGCCCGTCTCCGATGCCGACGCGTACTACGCGCTCATCGCGCGATTCGATGCGGAGCTCGACGCGGCCGTCGGCAACGACTACCTGACGTCCGCGTTGCGCACCGTCCGCACGCATCTCGTACGCGTCCGGCGTCTCGCCCGCGACAAGCCCGAACGACTCGCGGCATCCGTCTCGGAGCACCGTCTCATCGCGAGCGCGATCGCGTCAGGCGATGCCGACCTCGCCGCGCACGCGACGCACGTGCACCTGCACAACGCCCTGACCTCGATACTCGACTCCCTGTCCGACACCCCGGAGGAAACGACATGACCGTCACCCACCACGTCCGCGTCTACCGCAGCGACGAGCCGCTTCCCCGCGAGGAGCAGCTCGCCTACAAGATCGCCCAGGTCGCCGTCGACCCGGTCGCGGTCGAGTCCGACGTCATCGACATGATCGTGAACCGGATCATCGACAACGCGGCGGTGGCCGCGGCATCCCTCACCCGTCGACCCGTCAGCGCGGCCCGTTCGCAGGCGCTGTCGCACCCGGTGTCGGCCGGCGGGTACGGCGGCACCGTGTTCGGCGTGCCGAACGAGACCCGCACGAGCCCCGAGTGGGCGGCGTGGGCGAACGGCGTCGCCGTGCGCGAGCTCGACTACCACGACACGTTCCTCGCGGCGGAGTACTCGCACCCGGGTGACAACATCCCCGCGATCCTGGCCGTCGCGCAGCACGTCGGCGCCGACGGCGCCGCGCTCGTCCGCGGCCTCGCCACCGGATACGAGATCCAGGTCGACCTCGTCCGAGCGATCAGCCTGCACAAGCACAAGATCGACCACGTCGCACACCTCGGCCCCTCGGCGGCCGCGGGCATCGGCACGCTCCTCGGCCTCGACGTCGACACGATCTACCAGGCCGTCGGCCAGGCTCTCCACACCACGACCGCGACGCGTCAGTCGCGCAAGGGCGAGATCTCCACGTGGAAGGCGCACGCCCCCGCCTTCGCCGGCAAGATGGCCGTCGAAGCGGTCGACCGTGCGATGCGCGGCGAGACGTCGCCGTCGCCCATCTACGAGGGGGAGGACGGCGTCATCGCCTGGCTCCTCGACGGCAAGGACGCCGCGTACGACGTGCCGCTCCCGGGAGCCGGCGAGCCGAAGCGCGGCATCCTCGACACCTATACGAAGGAGCACTCGGCCGAGTATCAGGCGCAGGCCTGGATCGACCTCGCCCGCAAGCTCGGCACCGAGCGGCCCGAACTCCGCGACCCGGCCAACATCGCCTCGATCGTGCTGCACACGAGCCACCACACGCACTACGTGATCGGCTCGGGCGCCGGCGACCCGCAGAAGTACGACCCCACGGCATCCCGCGAGACGCTCGACCACTCGATCCCGTACATCTTCGCGGTCGCGCTGCAGGACGGCGGCTGGCACCACGTCGACTCGTACGCGCCCGAGCGCGCCGGCCGCCCCGACACGGTCGAGCTGTGGCACAAGGTCACGACCGCCGAGGATGCCGAGTGGACGCGGCGCTACCACTCGGAGGACCCGGACGAGAAGGCGTTCGGCGGCCGCGTGGAGATCACGCTGACCGACGGCTCGACCGTCGTGGACGAGATCGCCGTCGCGGATGCGCACCCCCTCGGAGCCCGCCCGTTCGCCCGCGCGGACTACGTGCGCAAGTTCCGCCTGCTGGCGGAGCACGTGCTCGAGCCCGCCGAGATCGACCGGTTCCTCGCGCTGGTGGAGCGCCTGCCCGAGCTGACGGCCGATGAGGTGCGGCAGCTCGACATCGTTGCGGCGCCGGGCGTGCTCGAAGCGGCGCCGGCCCCGAAGGGGCTGTTCTGATGACCGGGCTGATGGGTCGAGCGTTCGGTATTCAGTCTCTGCGCTCGTGCGTCCACCCTGGCGGGTGTCTCGAACCGCGCGGTTCAGGGGCGCGTGTCGACGGCGACGATACGTCGGGACTGAATACGGAACACCCCGTGGGCGGAAGGGAGGCGCGCTGATGCTGTACGCACAGACACCCGCGCACGAGAAGCGCCGTCTGTTCCGCGAGCGGCTCGCGACGGGGGAACTCCTGCGCTTCCCCGGCGCGTTCAACCCGCTGTCGGCCCGCCTCATCGAACGGAAGGGCTTCGAGGGCGTCTACATCTCGGGCGCCGTCCTCTCCGCCGATCTCGGGCTCCCCGACATCGGACTGACGACCCTGACCGAGGTCGCCGCCCGCGGCCAGCAGATCGCCCGCCAGACGGAGCTCCCCGCGATCATCGATGCCGACACGGGGTTCGGCGAGCCCATGAACGTGGCGCGGACGATCCAGACCCTCGAGGACGCCGGCATCGCCGGTGCGCACATCGAGGACCAGGTGAACCCGAAGCGCTGCGGCCATCTGGACGGCAAAGCGGTCGTCGACGAGGACACGGCACTCAAGCGCATCCGCGCCGCCGTCGACGCGCGTCGCGACTCGAACTTCCTCGTGATGGCGCGCACCGACATCCGGGCCGTCGACGGGCTGGATGCCGCGACCGACCGCGCGCGCAAACTGGTGGATGCCGGCGCCGATGCGATCTTCCCCGAGGCGATGCGGACCCTCGAGGAGTTCGCCGCCGTGCGCGAGGCGGTCGACGTGCCGATCCTCGCGAACATGACCGAGTTCGGCAAGAGCGACCTGTTCACGGTCGACCAGCTGCGGGACGTCGGGGTGAACATCGTGATCTGGCCGGTGTCGCTCCTGCGCATCGCGATGGGCGCGGCCGAGCGTGCGCTCGATACGCTGATCGACGAGGGGCACCTGACGTCCCGCCTCGGCGAGATGCAGCACCGCGCCGACCTGTACGACCTCATCGACTACGAGTCGTACAACCACTTCGACACGAACGTCTTCACCTTCCGCATCGACCGCTGACGGTCGACGAACAGGAGCGAACATGAGCGACCCCGACATCAAGAAGGGCCTCGCCGGCGTCTACGCCGACACGACGGCGATCAGCAAGGTCAACCCCGAGACGAACTCCCTGCTGTACCGCGGGTACCCGGTCCAGGAGCTGGCGGCGACCCAGCCGTTCGAGGCGGTCGCCTACCTGCTGTGGCACGGCGAACTGCCGACCGGCGACCAGCTCGCCGAACTGCAGGCGGTCGAGCGGGCGAACCGGGCGATGCCCGCCGACATCCGCTCCTTCATCGACGCGATGCCGACCTCGGCGCACCCGATGGACGAGGCGCGGACGGTCGTCAGCCTGCTCGGCGCGTTCGAGACCGCGGGCATCGCGAACGTGCTGGATGCCGCGGGGACGCCGGCGGAGAACCTGGACCGCAGCATCCGCCTGTTCGCGATCCTCCCCGCCGTCGTCGCGTACGGTCAGCGCCGCCGCCGGGGGCAGGAGATCGTCGAGCCGCGTGAGGACCTCGGGTACGCCGCGAACTTCCTCTGGATGACCTTCGGCGAGGAGCCCGACGAGGCCGTCATCGACGCGTTCAACCGCTCGATGGTCCTCTACGCCGAGCACTCGTTCAACGCGTCGACGTTCACAGCCCGCGTGATCGCGTCGACGCTGAGCGACCTGTACTCGTCGGTGGTCGGTGCGATCGGCGCGCTGAAGGGACCGCTCCACGGCGGCGCGAACGAGGCCGTCATGCACATCTTCGACGAGATCGGCTCGGCCGACGCCGTCGTGCCGTGGCTCGACGAGGCCCTCGCCGCCAAGCGCAAGATCATGGGCTTCGGCCACCGGGTCTACAAGCGCGGCGACTCGCGCGTGCCGACGATGAAGGCCGCGCTCGACACGCTCGTCGAGCACTACGACCGGCCCGACGTCGCCGAGTTGTACGAGACGCTCGAGTCCGAGTTCGTCTCGCGCAAGGGCATCTACCCCAACCTCGACTACCCGTCGGGCCCGGCGTACAGCCTCATGGGCTTCGACACGCTGACGTTCACGCCGCTGTTCATCGCCGCCCGCATCACCGGGTGGACGGCGCACATCATGGAACAGCAGGCATCCAACGCCCTCATCCGACCCCTGGCGGCGTACAGCGGTTCGGACGAGCGGCACATCGAGGGCTACGTCCCGGATGCCGCCGAGGTCGAGGCTCTCGAGCGGCCGGAGGAAGCCGCTGGCTGATGTTTTCCCCACGCGGACGCGTGGGCGTGGTATCCAGGAGGTCCTGGCGATGGAGCAGGGCTCATCTGTGACGCGCCGGGAGATCCTGGGGTGGTTCTCATGTCATATCGTCCTGTGCGGAGGTGGGCGAGAGTCCACGCCGTTGTCGCCATGCTGGCCGGGGCCGTCGTCCTCGGCGCGCTGACCGCGGCGCCGTCGAGTGCCGTCTCGGAGAATCCGCGCCTGTTCTGCGATCTGCCCGGGCAGAAACTCGCGATCTCGCCGATGAATCTCCTCAAGGCGGGCCAGCGGATCTGGTGGAAGACGAGCCTGACGGGCGAGTACGCCAGCACCCTCTCGGGTGAATACGTCGGCAAGCTGTACAACGCGCTGGGGGCGGACACCGCGGGCCAGCCGCGGGACCTGCTGCTGGTGAGGCTCGATGGCATCAACGGCGAGCCGGGCGAACTCGACACAGGAGTATGGGCCGGGATGTCCGGCTCACCCGTCTACGACGACCGGCAGAGACTCATCGGAGCGATCTCCTACGGATTCAGTTCGCTGCCGAACAACGTGGTCGGCGTCACTCCCGCCGCGTACATCAAGTCGCTCGGCGTCCTGCCGGCGTCCAAGACCCTCGGCCGCTCGCAGACCGAGAGCGTTGAGGACATGGTGAACGAGCCGTCGACCGCGCGCAGTGCCACCCTCAAGCGCATCGACCCGGTCCGAGTGACGATCGGCTCCTCGGCGTCCGACATCGATGAGACGACAACCCGGCTGGGCGATCGCATCGACGGATTCCGGGGCGTTGCCGCGACCGGGCGCGCGGTCCCCGGCGGGGAGTATCGTGCACGCGATTATCCGATCCTCGCGGGCGGCAACATCGCGGTGTCGTATGGGTACGGCGCGGTCACCGAGGCCAGCGTCGGCACCGTGACCGCTGTCTGCGGCACGGAGGTCTTCGCTTTCGGTCATCCGAGCAGCGGCAACTCGAAGCTGTCCGCCAACATCCACGGCGCACTGACCGCGCGGATTGTTCCGGATCCGGAGGGCTCCTACAAGCTGATCAGTGCGATCGGCAAACCGAAGGGCAAGCTCGTCGAGGATCGGACCGTCGGCGTCCGCGCGAAGTTGGGGATCATCCGCCCGACGATCGAAGTTCGCACGACCAGCGCGTATGGGGATGTGAAGAACGCCATGACCACGAATGTCTCGGAGCAGCAATTCGTCGCGAGCGCGGCGTACACGCAGCTCGGGAACGAGGTCGTCCGCATGCTCGACAACGCGCAAGAGGGTTCTGCCCGGGTGGAATGGAGAATCACCTACCAGCGTGCCGACGGAAGTACAGCGATCCTGAAGAACGCCAATCGGTATTCGAGCAAGACGGATCTGCCGTACGTCGTCGGTGAGGGCGTCGCCAACGACGTGGCTGCCTTGCAGAGCAACTCTTTCGAGGAGGTCCGGATTCAGTCAGTCCATGTCTTGACGCGTTTCGAGTCGGACCACCGGATCGCGAAGGTGGGCGGTGTGCAGATGCTCAAGGGCGGTAAATGGGTGACGGTGGACTCGGGCAGTGTCACCAAAGTCGCTCGCGGCGGGTCGTATTCGTTCCGCGCGGTGCTCAGCCCTGCCCCGGGAGCGGAGAAGGTGACGGAGTACGCGCCGTTTACGCTGACGGTGCCGAGGGATGTGCGCAGCACGTACCAGGTCGAGCTGTTCGCTCCGGATGCCGATGACGAGTTCGGGGGAGAAGGGCCCGCGCCGCGGACCTTCGCGCAGTTCGTCGCGGGGCTCGACGACAACCATCGTTCCGATGTCGTCACGCGGGAGGTGTCCTACACGTCGACGGCGGGCCCGCGGAAGGCGAGCGGGGCCACGATCGTGACACCCACGGTGCTGGTCGCGAACGGGGCATCCGTGTCCGTGCGGTTCGAGGTCCCCGCGGCACGCTGATTTTCCCCACCGGGACGCCCCACGTGGTATTCAGGACATCTGCATGACCAGTGGCCGAGCACCTTCGGTCTCGGCGCGCACACGTCACCCTGGGGGGAACGCACCATGTCATACCGTCCTGCGCGGAAATCGGGGGTCGCGCGCGTCGCCGTGGCGACCGCTGCCGCCACCGTCCTCATCGCGTCACTCACGGCGGCGCCGGCGAACGCCGTCTCGTCGGACCCGAACCTCTTCTGCGATCTGCCGGGTCAGCGCCTGGCGATCTCGCCCATCAGCGGCCTGAAGGAGGGCGAGCCCGTCACCTGGCGCTCCACCGTCAAGGGAACCAAGCCCACGACCTTCACCGGTGAGTACATCGGCAAGCTCGACAACGCGCTCGGGACGGATGCCGCGGGCAAGCCGCGCGATCTGCTCCTCGTCAAGCTCGACGGCGACATCGTCAACGGCACGTCGGGTTCGCTCGCCGCGGGCGTGTGGGCCGGGGCATCCGGCTCGCCCGTCTACGACGCGGACGGCGCCCTGCTCGGCGCGGTGTCGTACGGTTTCAGCTCGCTCCCCGACAACGTCGCGGGGGTGACGCCGGCCGCGTACATGAAGGCGATCGGCGCGCTGCCGGCATCCAAGACGCTCAGCCCGTCGCAGACGCAGACCGTCGAGCGGATGGCCGACGAGAAGTCGACGGCTCGTCGCAGCAGCACGCTTCGCCGCATCGAGCCGGTGCGAGTGACGATCGGGACGTCGGCGAGCGACCTGGACGACGCCACGGACAGACTCAGTGAACGCATCCCCGGCTTCCGCGGCGCGGCGGCGAGCGGCCTCGCCGTGCCCGGTGGCGAGAATCGCGCGGCCGACTATCCGATCGTCGTCGGCGGCAACATCGCGATGTCGTACGGCTACGGCGCCGTCACCGAGGCCAGCGTCGGCACCGTGACCGCCATCTGCGGCACGGAGGTCTTCGCCTACGGCCACCCCGGCAGCGGCAACTCGGCTCTCTCCGCCAGCATCCACGGCGCATCGGCGGCGCGCATCGTCCCCGACTCCGCCGGCTCGTACAAGATGGTCAGCGCGATCGGCCGGGTCAAGGGCAAGCTCCTCGACGATCGGACCGCCGGCATCCGCGGCAAGCTCGGCGTACCCGCTCCGACGATCGAAATCCGGACCACCAGCGCCTACGGCACCCTGAAGAACACGACGGTCACGAAGGTGTCCGAGCCGGGGTTCATCCCCGGCGCCGCGTACGCGCAGATGGGCAACGAGGCGGTCCGGATGCTCGACAACGTGCAGAAGGGCTCTGCGCGGGTCGAGTGGACGATCACGTATCAGCGGGCCAACGGTGCGACGGCGACCCTGAAGAACGTGAACCGCTACGCGAGCCCCTCCGAACTGCCCTACTACGTGGGTGATGGTGTCGCGAATGACGTGGCGGCGCTGCAGAGCAACCCGTTCGAGGATGTACGGATCCTGTCGGTGAACGTCCTGACGCGTTTCGAGGCGGATTACCGGGCGGCGGCTTTCAGCGGTGTGCAGATGCTGAAGAGCGGCAAGTGGGTGACGGTGGATTCGGGCAGTGTCCTGAAGGCCGCTCGTGGCGGGTCGTATTCGTTCCGCACGGTGCTCGCGCCGGCTCCGGGTGCCAAGAAGGTGACCGAGTACGCGCCGTTCACGGTGACCGTGCCGAAGGATGTGCGCAGCACGTACCAGGTCGAGTTGTCCGCCCCGGACGCCGACGACGAGTTCGGTGGAGAAGGGCCGGACCCGCGGTCCTTCGCGCAGTTCGTCGCGGGGCTCGACGACAACTACCGTTCCGATGTCATCACGCGAAACATGTGGTACACGTCGACGGCGGGGCCGAGGAAGGCCGGCGAGGCCACGATCGTCGCACCCACGGTGCTGATCGGCAACGGGGCATCCGTGTTCCTCCGGTTCGAGGTCCCGGCCACGCGCTGACGTCATCGATCCCGGCGACCGCGCCGCAGCTCATCACGGGCTGCGGCGCGGTCGTATGTACGGAGTCGGTACGGTCTGCGAGCATGAGGCCATGGTGGACACCACGAGCACGGAGCGCATCGTCATCGTCGCCGGGGCGCGCACTCCCGTCGGCCGCTTCGACGGCGCCTTCCGAGGGACACCCGCACACGAGTTGGGCGCGCAGGCGGTGTCCGCCGCTCTCGACCGCTCGAGGGTCGACCCGTCCCGCGTCGGCGAGGTGGTCATCGGCACGATCGGTCAGGTCGCCGGCGACGCCTACATCGCTCGACGCATCGCGCTCGCGGCAGGCCTCGCCGACGACACTCCCGCCTTCACGGTGAACCGGCTGTGCGGGTCGGGGCTGCAGTCGATCTGGTCGGCGGCGCAGGAGCTGCGCTGGGGCGGCATCGATGTCGCCGTCGCCGGCGGCGCCGAGAACATGACGCGGATGCCGTTCTACGACATGGACGCCCGCGCGGGAGCGACGCTCGGACACCGCCGGCTGCTCGACGGCACCCTCGCGATGCTCACCGATCCGTTCAGCGGGCGGCACATGGGTACGACCGCCGAGACCGTGGCCGAGCGCTTCGGGGTGACGCGCGCCGAGCAGGACGCGTACGCCCTCGAGTCCCAGCGCCGCGCATCGACGGATGCCGCCCGCGCCGCCTTCGCCGAAGAGATCGTCGCCACGACGACCACCGATCGACGGCCCGTAGAGGTGACACGGGATGAGCACCCGCGTCCCGACACGACGCTCGAGGCGCTCGCCCGGCTGCGTCCGGCGTTCACCCCGGACGGCACCGTCACCGCGGGGAACGCCTCGGGGATCAACGACGGCGCCGCCGCGACGGTGCTGATGCGGGAGTCGGACGTGCGCGCCGAGGGACTCCCCGCGCTCGCGACCATCGAGGCCGTCACGACCGCGGCGCTCGACCCGGCGATCATGGGGTACGCGCCGACGATCGCGCTGCGGAAGCTCTTCGCCCAGACGGGGCTGAGCCCTGCAGACGTCGCGACCGTGGAACTCAACGAGGCGTTCGCGTCGCAGGTGATCGCGGTCATGCGCGACACGGGGCTCGACCCGGAGCGGACGAACCCCTACGGCGGGGCGATCGCGCTGGGCCACCCCGTCGGCGCGACCGGCACGATCCTGACCGTCCGTGCGGCGCTGACCCTGCAGCGGACGGGCGGAGAGTTCGCCATCGTCACGATGTGCATCGGCGGCGGCCAGGCGCTCGCTGCGCTGTTGCGACGCTGGGACGCCTGACCGAGGCATCCGTCTGCAAGCATGAAGGGATGACGGATTACGCGACCATCCTCACCGAGACGCGCGGACGCGTCGGGTGGATCACCCTCAACCGACCCGAGGCGCTGAACGCCCTCAATGCGCAGGTCATGCACGATGTCGTGGATGCCGCGGAGGCCTTCGACGCCGACGCCGGGATCGGCGCCATCGTCGTCACCGGCAGCGAGCGGGCGTTCGCAGCCGGCGCGGACATCAAGGAGATGGAGGCGCTCAGCGGCAGCGAGATGCTGCTCGCGAACCACTTCGGCCAGTGGTCGCGGTTCGCAGCGGTGCGGACGCCGACCATCGCCGCGGTGGCGGGCTATGCGCTCGGCGGCGGGTGCGAGCTCGCGATGATGTGCGACATCATCCTCGCGGCCGACTCGGCTCGGTTCGGGCAGCCGGAGATCAGTCTCGGGGTCATCCCGGGGCTCGGCGGGACCCAGCGGCTCGTGCGGGCGATCGGGTCGTTCAAGGCAGCGGAACTCGTGCTGACGGGGCGGCAGCTGACGGCGGACGAGGCGGAGCGGTCGGGCCTCGTCTCGCGCGTCGTGCCGGCGGCGGAGCTTCGGGACGATGCGCAGCGCACGGCGGAGACCATCGCGTCGAAGCCGCTGCCCGCGCTGTACGCGGCGACGGCGGCGCTCGACGTCGCCGTGGAATCGACACTGGCGGAGGGGCTGCGGTTCGAGCGGCAGGCGTTCGCCGGGCTGTTCGACACCGCGGACCAGAAGGAAGGCATGGCCGCCTTCCGCGAGAAGCGCGCACCGGAGTTCCGGCACCGATGAGCGCCGTCCGCCTTGTGCGCTCCGAGGGTCTTGCGGCAGCGCCGTATGCGTATGCGGCGCACGTCGAAGCAGGGGCCGAGCTGATTTTCCTCGCGGGTGCGTGCCCGCTTGCCGACGACGGCTCGACGGTCGCTGTCGGTGATGTGGCGGGTCAGGCTCAGCGCTGCGTCGAGACGATGCTCGTCGCGCTGGATGCCGCTGGTGCGACCCTCTCCGATGTCGCGTCGACGCGGGTTCTGGTGGCTTCATCGGACCGGCACGACCTGGTGGCGGCGTGGAACGTGGTGCGTGAGGCCTTCGGTGAGCATGACGTGCCCAGCACTCTGATGGGCGTGGCAGCGCTGGGGTACGAGGATCAGCTGGTCGAGATCGAGGCCGTCGCGGCGGTCCGTGGTGGTTGAGCTGCCCGCCGCCGTCGCGGCCCGACCGGGAGCCTCGCGCCCGACCGTAGACTCTGAGGCGATACCGAGGAGGAGTCAATGAAGATCGTCGTCCTGCTGAAAGAAGTGCCGGACACCTGGGGTGACCGCACGCTCGATCTCGAGACGGGGCTCGCCGCGCGTGACGCATCCGAGCGTGTCCTCGATGAGATCGGTGAGCGCGCTCTCGAAGCCGCCCTCACGTACTCCGAGGCGAACGAGGGCACCGAGGTCGTCGTCATGACGATGGCATCGGATGCCGCGACCGCCTCCCTCCGCAAGGGGCTCGCGATGGGGGCTCACTCCGCCGTCCAGGTCACCGACGATGCGCTGCGCGGCGCCGACCTCGGCGTCACGGCCCGCGTCCTCGCCGCAGCTCTCCGCCGCACCGGCTTCGACCTCGTCATCACCGGCAACCTCTCCACCGACGGCGCCGGCGGCGTGCTCCCCGCGATGCTCGCCGAGCACCTCGGCGTCCCGCAGGCCACCGCTCTGTCCGCCGTCGAGATCACGACGGATGCCGTCAGCGGCACGCGCGCGACGGACTTCGGCACCGCGTCGGTCACCGCGACGCTGCCCGCCGTCATCTCGATCACCGAGGCGCTGCCCGACGCTCGCTTCGCCAACTTCAAGGGCATCATGGCGGCGAAGAAGAAGCCGTTCGAGGTGCTGTCGCTCGCCGATCTCGACGTCGACGTCGACCCGGCATCCGCCCCGCAGTCGATCATGACCGCGGTCGCGCAGAAGCCGCCGCGGCAGGCGGGGACGAAGATCGTCGACGAGGGGGATGCCGGCGAGAAGCTCGCAGCCTTCCTGCTCGAGAACCGGCTGGCGTGAGAGACCGAGGAGAACATCGTGACCGACTTCGCCCCTGACGCCGTCCTCGTCTGGCTCGACGTGACCCCCGGCGGGGAGCTGGCCGCTTCCGCCGCCGGTCTCATCGGCGCCGCCGCCTCGATCGGCACCCCCGTCGTCCTCCTCGTGGCCGACAGGTCCCGGCACGCCGACCTCGCCGCCGCGGCCGGATCCCTCGGCGCGTCGACCGTCCTGACCGCCGGGCTCGGCGGCGCCGACTCAGCGCTCACGGTACCGATCGTCGACGCGGTGGCCGCGGCATCCGCTCTCGTCAAGCCGGACGCCGTCCTGATCTCGAACTCCATCGAAGGCCGGGACGTCGCGGGACGGTTCGCTGCCCGGACCTCTGCGGCCCTCTGCGTCGACGCCGTGGGCGTCTCGCGCGACGACGACGGCGTGCTCGCGCAACACTCCGTCTACGGCGGCGCCTACAACGTCATCGCGGGGGCGACGTACGGACCGCTCGTGGTCACGGTCCGGCAGGGGTCGATCGATGCGCGGGCCGAGGCCGTCGACGCGCCGACGATCGTCGGGCTGCAGGTCGAGGCATCCGGAGCGCCCGCCGCCACCGTCACGGGCTTCGACGAGGCGGTCGCCGCCTCGAGCCGCCCGGAACTCCGCGGCGCGGCGAAGGTCGTGTCGGGCGGGCGCGGGCTCGGCTCGGCCGACCAGTTCTCCCTCGTCGAGCAGCTCGCCGATGCTCTGGGCGCGGCCGTCGGAGCCTCCCGCGCTGCAGTGGATGCCGGTTACGTCCCCTACTCGTACCAGGTCGGCCAGACCGGTGTCTCGGTGTCACCGCAGTTGTATGTCGCACTCGGCATCTCGGGCGCCATCCAGCACAAGGCGGGCATGCAGACGGCGAAAACCATCGTCGCCGTGAACAAAGATGGAGAGGCACCGATCTTCGACATCGCCGATTTCGGTGTCGTCGGAGACCTGTTCACCGTCGTGCCGCAGCTGATCGCGGCGCTCGAGGCGGGAAAGAAGTAGGAGCGGATGGCGACATACGCGCGTTCCGTGCGCCGCGGACTCCCGCGCGCCTCCGGCGGCGACCCCTGGCCGCCCGCCGGGGCGGCCCCTGCGCCGGCGGCGGTAGCACCGACGCCCGTCGACCCGCCCGCGACCGTCGACCCGCCCGTTTCCGTCCAGCCGACGGAAACTGCCCCCACCGGTACCGCATCGATGCAGAACGCGTCGGCTCGAGGTGCTGCGACGCGCCGGGGACTCCCGCGCACGCCGGGTGGCGAGGCCTGGCCGCCCGCGGCGTCGACGGCGCCGGATGCCGCGCCCCCGGCCGTCCCCGCCGTCGAGAACGCGCCTCGCGAGGCTGATGGCCACGGAGCGGACCCGGTCCTCGTCGACGCGGCTGAGCCCGCGGCATCCACCCCCGTGGCCTCCACAGTCGCAGCCTCCACCGTTGCGGCCTCCGCAGCCGCGGCCTCGGCGGACGACGCAGGCTCCGGCGCGGTCCGCCGCGGCCTCCCGCGCGCCGCCGGCGGAGACGCCTGGCCACCCGCCGAGACTACGCCCGCCCCGCGCGCCACGCCCCCGTCTCGCGAGACTGCACGTGGGGGCCCAGACAGCGGTCTCGCGCCGCAGTCTCGGAGCGCGGATGCAGTCTCGGCGTCCTCGGAGCCCAAGCCCGCCGCGCCCGCCGCCCCGGCCGCCGCGCCCGCCGCGCCGGCCACGCCGCGCGCACCGCTCGCCGAACGGCCGCTCGCGCACGCCGGCGTCGCCCGGCGGCCGGCCGCGAAGCCGGACCCCGCGCGCATCGGCCCGTTCACGAAGGTGCAGTGGGCCGGCGTGGTCGTCCTCGGCGGCGCGGCGGTCCTCTACGTCGCGGCGATGGCGGTCCTCGCCGTCCGGTGGATCCTCAGTCTCGAACCGCTGCAGGACTTCCTCACGACCTACCCGGGCGAGTACCACCTGCCCGAGGGGGCGCCCGTCGGGTTCCCCGTGTGGCTCAACTGGTCGCACTTCCTCAACGCGTTCTTCATCGTGCTGATCATCCGCACCGGACTGCAGGTCAGGTCCGAGAAGCGCCCCGCGGCCTTCTGGATCTCGAAGAAGGACCGCAAGCGTCGCATGAGCCTGACGCTCTGGCTGCACCAGGCCCTCGACGTCCTGTGGCTCGCCAACGGTGTGATCTTCGTCGTGCTGCTGTTCGTGACCGGCCAATGGATGCGGGTGATCCCGACCTCGTGGGAGGTGTTCCCCAACGCGGTGTCGGCGGCTCTTCAGTACGTCTCACTGGACTGGCCGACCGAGAACGGCTGGGTGAACTACAACGCGCTCCAGCAGCTCGCCTACTTCGCCACCATCTTCATCGCCGCCCCCCTCGCCGCGATCACCGGCTATCGCATGAGTGCGGTGTGGCCGAAGCAGGCGACGACGCTGAACCGGATCTACCCCGTCGAATGGGCGCGCAAGATCCACTTCCCGACGATGCTCTACTTCGTCCTGTTCATCGTCGTCCACGTCGCTCTCGTCCTGTCGACCGGGGCCCTCCGGAACCTCGGCCACATGTACGCGGCGACCGGTTCGACTGACCCCGAGGCGTACGCCGACAATTGGACCGGCTTCTGGCTCTTCGCGCTCTCGATCGCGGTCACCGTCGCGGCCTACGTCGCGATGCGTCCGCTCGTCGTCGCCCCGATCGCCCGCCTGTTCGGCGAGGTCAAGAGCCGCTGACGCAGCCCGGCGCGCGCGTCGGGGGACACATGCACGACCGGCGGTGCGGGTGTCACCGCCGCGCGCCGCGCAGGCGGCATCCGCCCCACCGGTCGTGCATCCGTCGCCTCACCGGTGCAAAGTCCGACGGCGCGGCATCCGAAACGGGATGCCGCGCCGTCGAGTCTCGCGCTCGTGCGTCAGCGCACGAAGCGGACTTCCGTCAGCGTCTCGCCGAGGAAGGGTTCGGTGTGGTTCGCCCCGTCGAGCGTGAACCCGTTGCGCGTGTAGAACCGGTGCGCGCGGGGGTTGTCCTCGGCGACCCAGAGGTACAGGTCGGTGTCGTCCTCGGGCACGACGGCGTCGAACAGGCGCTGGCCGATGCCGGTGCCGTGCCACGCGTCGAGGAGGTAGATGAAGTACAGCTCGCGGTTGCGCGGTGCGTCGCGGTCGCGGGCGGGGCCGGACCCGGCGAAGCCCACGATCTCGCCGTTCACGAGGGCGGCGACCATGCGGAAATCGGGGCCCTGCTGAGCCCAGTGGGTCCACAGCTCGGCGAGTCGGCGGGCCGACACGTTCTCGAGGGCGGCCTTGCTGATGAGGTGGTCGTAGGTCTCGTGCCAGCACGTCGCGTGCACACGGCCGAGGGCTTCCGCATCCACGTCGCGAACGGGACGGACGACGGTGTCGGTCTGCAGTTCGGGCTCCATGGCCAGACTCTACGCACGGCCCGTCGGATCGTGAAATCGACAGTGGCGGGCCTGCACGGGCCGCGCCGGCACTGTCGACAAGCGACAACGGATGCCGCACTGTGCGCGTGTACATGGCTAGGCTCACCGCTCGTGAACGTATGGTGGCGGACCCTGTTGACCCTGATGCGCGCGCGGGTGATGTACCGCCGCCGCGGACCGATCCCGCCCGATGCCGTCGGTCGCATCCGGCTCCGGACCCTGCCGACCGACATCGACCTGCTCGGCCACATGAACAACGGCCGGTACGCGTCGCTGTTCGATCTCGGCCGGTTCGACCTGCTGACCCGCACCGGCATCTGGCAGACGATGAATGAGCGCGGCTGGTACGGCGTGGTCGCGAGCGAGACCGTCACCTTCCGGAAGTCCCTCCAGCTGTGGCAGCGGTTCACCGTCGAGAGCCGCATCATCGGCCACGACGACAAGGCCGTCTTCCAGATGCACCGTGCCGTGGTGAAGGGAGAGGTCTACGCCGAGATGATCCTGCGGGTCCGGTTCCTCCGCCGCACGGGCGGGATCGTGCCCCTCGAGGAGCTCTTCGACGCCCTGCACCGCCCCGACACCCTGGCTCCGATCCCGCAGTGGATCCAGGACTGGGCCGCGGCATCCGCTCTGCCCTCGACCCGTGCGGAAGCGCCCAGTATCTGGCCCTAGCGCCCGGCCCTCGCGTGTCCCGCCGCGCGCGCCCGAGGCGCGCTTAGGCTGAGCCTCATGTCGGACCCGTCTGTCGCGCCACAAGCGCCCACCGCCGACCTCGCCGAGCGGGCCATCGCCCTCGCAGAGCGCTGGGTCGCCGAATCCGCCGAGGTCGCTGTCGACCCCGCCGCCGAGCGTCTCGCGGGGGTGCTGAAGGACCCCAACGGACTGCCGTTCACGCTCGGTTTCGTCGACGGTGTCATGCGGCCGGAGTCGTTGACGGCAGCGGCGACGAATCTGCAGCGGGTCGCCCCGCTCGCGCCGGCCTTCCTGCCCTGGTACCTGCGGGCCGCTGTCCGTGCGGGTGGTGTCGTCGCGCCCCTGCTTCCGACCCCGGTCGTCCCGATCGCCCGGCGCGTGCTGCGCGAGATGGTCGGCCACCTCATCGTCGATGCCCGCCCCGACAAGCTCGGCCCTGCGCTGCAGACGCTGCGCGAGTCCGGCGCGCGTCTGAATCTCAACCTCCTCGGCGAAGCCGTCCTGGGCGAGTCGGAGGCGCTCCGTCGCCTCGAAGGCATCCACGAGCTCGTCCGCCGAGACGACGTCGACTACGTCTCGGTCAAGGTGTCGGCGATCGCCAGTCACCTCTCGATGTGGGCCTTCGACGAGATCGTCGAGCGCGTCGTCGAGCGGCTGCGTCCCCTCTACCTGTCGGCGGCCGAGGACGGCACGTTCCTCAACCTCGACATGGAGGAGTACCGCGACCTCGACCTGACGATGGCCGTGTTCATGCGCGTCCTCGACGATCCGCGCCTGCGCGACCTCGAGGCCGGCATCGTGCTGCAGGCCTACCTGCCCGACGCCCTCCCCGCCCTCCGCACGTTGACCGCGTGGGCGCGCGAGCGCGTCGCCGCGGGGGGCGCGCGTATCAAGATCCGTCTCGTCAAGGGCGCGAACCTCGCGATGGAGCACGTCGACGCCGTCATGCACGACTGGCCGGCCGCTCCGTACGACACCAAGCTCGACACGGACGCGAACTACGTCCGCTGCCTCGACGAAGCGCTCCGCCCCGAGAACACCGAGGCCGTGCGCATCGGCGTCGCCGGCCACAACCTCTTCCACATCGCGTACGCCTGGCTGCTCGCCGGTCAGCGCGGCGTGCAGCGCGACCTCGAGGTGGAGATGCTCCTCGGCATGGCGCAGGGCCAGGTGCAGGCCGTCGCGCGCGAGATCGGGCACGTCCTGCTGTACGTCCCGGTGGTGCGCCCCGACGAGTTCGACGTCGCCATCAGCTACCTCGTCCGCCGTCTCGAGGAGAACGCGTCGAGCGAGAACTTCCTCTCCGCCGCGTTCGACCTCGCCTTCGACCGCGCCATGTTCGTCCGCGAGCGCGACCGCTTCACGGCGTCGCTCGAGCGTGCCGCCGACCGCGCGCTGATCACGGGCCCGCGGCGCCGCCAGGATCGCGCCGCGAACCCCGACGCCGGTGAGAACGCGGTGACGACGGATGCCGCCCCCGCGACCGACGCCGACGACGCCGCTCTCACGCAGGTCGTCCTCGGGATCGCGGCCAGGGACTCCCGCCCGACCGACCTCGGCGAGACTCAGCCCGCCGATGCCACCGGACGTCCCGCCCTCTTCGGCGGCGACGCGTTCGTCGAGACCGCCGTGTTCTCCTCGCGCGAGACCGTGGTCTCCGCGGGTGCCCCCGGCTTCCGCAATACGGCCGACACCGATCCGGCGCTCCCCGCGAACCGTGAGTGGGCGCGATCGATCCTCGGCCGGGTCGCGACGTCGACGGCGGGGGATGCCGCGATCACTGCCGCCCGCATCGGCACCGAGTCGGAGCTCGAGGCGACCCTCGCCCGGGTGACGGCGGCGTCCGACGCGTGGGGTTCGCTGCCGGCTGCGGATCGCGCCGAGGTGCTGCTGCGTGCGGCGCGTGCGCTTGAAGGTCGCCGGGGCGAGCTCATCGAGGTCGCGGCGTCCGAGACGGGGAAGACCCTTGCCGAAGCGGACGTCGAGGTCAGCGAGGCGGTCGACTTCGCCCGCTACTACGCCGCGACCGCGCGAGAGCTCGACAGCGTCAGCGGCGCGGTCTTCGTGCCGGCCCGTGTGACCGTGGTCACCCCGCCCTGGAACTTCCCCGTCGCGATCCCGGCGGGGGGAGCGCTCGCCGCGCTCGCGGCCGGATCGGGTGTGGTCTTCAAGCCCGCGCCCCAGGCGCGCCGCTGCGCCGCTGTCGTCGCCGAGGCGATCTGGGAGGCGCTCGACGAGGCCGGTGTCGGTCGCGACGTCCTCGCCCTGGTCGACCTCGACGAGGGTGGGCTCGGAAAGCAGCTGATCACGCATCCGGTGGTCGACCGGGTGATCCTCACCGGGTCGTTCGAGACGGCGTCGCTGTTCCGCTCGTGGCGGCCCGACCTTCCGCTGCAGGCCGAGACGAGCGGCAAGAACGCCATGATCGTGATGCCGTCGGCCGACCTCGACCTCGCGGCATCCGATCTCGTCCGTTCGGCGTTCGGTCACGCGGGTCAGAAGTGCTCGGCTGCGTCGATCGCGATCCTCGTCGGCCCGGTCGCCCGGTCGCAGCGTTTCTCTCGTCAGCTGGTGGATGCCGCGACCTCTCTCCGCGTCGGTTCGCCCGAGGACCCGCTGACCGAGGTCGGACCTCTCGTCGAGAAGCCCTCCGGCAAGCTCGCGTGGGCGCTCACGACGCTCGACGAGGACGAGCAGTGGCTCGTCGAGCCGCGCGAACTGCCGAGCGAGCGGTACGACGGTCGGCTGTGGAGCCCCGGCATCCGCACCGGGGTGAAGCCGGGGTCGCGCGTGCATCTCGAGGAGTTCTTCGGTCCGGTCCTCGGTGTCATGCACGCGCGTTCGCTCGAGCACGCGATCGAGCTGCAGAACGCGGTCGACTACGGGCTGACCGCCGGGCTCTACACGCAGAACCCCGACGACCTCGCGCTCTGGCTTGACCGCGTCGAAGCCGGCAACCTCTACGTCAACCGCGGCACGACGGGCGCGATCGTCCAGCGTCAGCCGTTCGGCGGCTGGAAGCGCTCATCGGTCGGCGGGGGAGCGAAGGCAGGCGGCCCGAACCACCTCATCGGGCTCGGGTCGTGGCGGCCGACGGCGGGCGCCGGAGCGTCGTCGACTCTGCACCTGAAGGGTCTCGACTCGTCGATCACCGACGTCATCGAGGCCGCGCAGCCCACCCTCGGCTACGAAGCGTTCGAGTGGCTCCGCCGGGCCGCGCTCTCGGATGCCATCGCGTGGAACCGCACCCTCGGCAAGGTCGTCGACGTGTCGCACCTGGGTGTCGAGCGCAACCTGTTCCGGTACCGGCCCGCGAGCGTCGAGATCCGTTCGACGACGGATGCCGCGCCCCAGGCGCTCGTGCGGGCGATCATCGCGGCGGTGCGCGCCGGCTCGGCGTTCACCGTCAGCACGCCGGCGGGTCTTCCCGCCATGGTCCGCTCGGCGCTCACGGCGCTGGAGGTTCCGGTGTTCGTCGAATCGAACGAGCTCTGGATCGCGCGGATGGCCGGGCCTGCCGCGGAGGACGGCCCGTCGCGGGCCGATCGCGTGCGGCTGGTCGGGTCCCGCGCCGAGATGGACGAGGTCGCGGGAGCGCTCGCCGTGGCGATCGCCGGCGACCCCGACCTCGCCGTCTACGCCGACGAGATGACGCAGGCGGGGCGCATCGAGCTGCTCCCGTTCCTCCGGGAGCAGGCCATCTCCATCACCGCTCACCGGTTCGGGAACCCCGATCACTGGAGCGAATCGGTCATCTGACGGACTCCGGCGGTCTGATGTGCTTGGATTTATCGATCCGCAGAAGAAAACAACTTATCTTTCTGGATCGACGGCGCTCGTGTTGTTTGAATAGACGAGCGCTTCTGGGGAGCGCGCATGGAACACTTCGGGGGGAGTGTGGCCCCGGGTCCGAGATCCTCTGGTCTCGGGCTCGGGGCATCCGTTCGTTCAGGCGTAACGCGGCAGGCGGACGGAGGCCTCGGGGTCCGCGTCGTCGCGTGGAGTCATGAACGAATCGACGAGCGCCCGCACCGTGAGGCCGAGCAGCGTCCACTCGCCCGCCGGGGTGCCGTCGGCTCCCGAGAGCTGATACGTCGGGTGGCCGAGTCGCTCGAGTGACCGGATCGCGAATCCCTCCGCCAGAGCGGCCATCGCCTCGGCGAAGTCTTCGATCGTCAGGCCCTCCCGGAGGCGCATACCGTAGGCGTCGATGACGTACTGGTACACCTCGATGAAGGCTTCGATCGACTCCCGGTGGCGCGCGTAGCTGGCCTCGGTCAGCTCGGGCCACGTGTCCGCGGTCGTCCGGAGGGCGAGGGCGACGCGGAACGACTGCGCGTCCAGGAGGTCGGTGGGATCCTCGGTCGTGAGCTCAGAGGCCTGCACGTGCGCGAGCGCTGCCCCGCGGATGATCTCCTCGCCCGAGGCGCCTGCGGCGATCAGCTCATCGACGCGGGCGCGGATCGCATCGGCCGGGCCGGCCACCCGCATCCGCACCATCGCCACGGCGAGGTCGCGGTGGTAGTCGGCCTGGTCGTTCCACAATCGGTACGCCGCTCCGGTCGTCAGGCCTGCGCGGCGGAGGACGTCCTGAAGTCGGATGTGCTGCACTCCCGCGCTGACCCCGCGTTCGAGGAGCATCTGCATCCCGGCGCGCAGCAGGAGGGCTCTGGTCTGTTCACCCGTGCGTCTGGCCATGATCTGCATCCTGTCAGTTACCGGCTACCCCGCGCGGCATGCATCCACCGGCTACCGCGTCGGTGCGACCTGCCATGATGGAATCCGGCGTGCCCGATCCGTCGGCTTCTGCAAGCTCCGTCGGGCCTCTGGACAGCGTCCGCCGCCCCGGAGACGAGGAGCGAGAATGACGACGCAGTCCGACACGGTCACCCGCCTCGCCCAGCACCGTCGATACCTGATGTGCCGGCCCGAGCACTTCACGGTGTCGTACAGCATCAATCCGTGGATGGAGCCCTCGCGGCCCACCGACACCGCGAAAGCCGTACGCCAGTGGCAGGCGCTCCACGACGCGTACGTCGCGCTGGGCCACGAGGTCGAGCTCATCGACCCGGTGCCGGGTCTGCCCGACATGGTCTACACCGCGAACGGCGGTTTCATCGTGGACGGTCGGGCGTTGGGTGTCCGCTTCCGCGTCGACGAAAGGCGCGGCGAGGAGCGTCCGTTCATGGACTGGTTCGCCGCGCACGGCTTCGAGGTCGTCGAACCCGTCGAGGTCCAGGAGGGCGAGGGCGATTTCCTGCTCGTCGGCGACACGATCCTCGCCGGGACCGGGTTCCGCTCCGTCGGCGACAGCCACCGCGAGCTGGGGCGGGTCTTCGAGCGCGAGGTCGTCTCGCTGCACCTCGTCGACCCGCGGTTCTACCACCTCGACACCGCGATCACCGTGCTCGATCCCGTTGAGGGACCGGGCGGCGTCGAGCGGGCCAACATCGCCTACCTCCCCTCCGCCTTCGACGACGGGTCGCGTCGGATCCTCGCCGAGCGCTATCCCGACGCGATCCAGGTGTCGGATGCCGACGGTGCCGTCTTCGGGCTGAACGCGGCCAGCGACGGACTCCACGTCTTCGTCTCGCCCCGCGCGACCGCCTTCGCCGCGCAGCTCGAGGAGCGCGGCTACGTCCCCGTCCCCATCGACCTGTCCGAGCTGCTGCTCGGCGGCGGCGGCATCAAGTGCTGCACGCTCGAACTGCGCGGAGGTGCGCGATGACCGATCTCGATCTGCCCACGTCGGACGCCGTGATCTCGGCCGAAGAGGCCCACGTCGCCCACAACTACCACCCGCTCCCGGTCGTCGTCGCCGAGGGCGAGGGTTCGTGGGTTACCGACGTCGAGGGCAAGCGGTACCTCGACCTGCTGTCGGCCTACTCGGCGCTCAACTTCGGGCACCGGCATCCGGCCCTCGTCGCCGCGGCGACCGAGCAGCTCGGTCGGCTCACGCTCACGAGCCGCGCGTTCCACAACGACCGGCTCGGCGCCTTCGCCGCGGCGCTCGCCGAGCTGTCGGGCAAGGACATGGTCCTGCCGATGAACACCGGCGCCGAAGCGGTCGAGACCGGCATCAAAGTCGCCCGCGCGTGGGCGTACCGGGTGAAGGGCGTCCCCGAGGGGCGTGCCAAGATCCTCGTCGCGTCGGGCAACTTCCACGGTCGGACGACCACGATCGTCGGCTTCAGCGACGACCCGCAGGCGCGGGACGGCTTCGGCCCGTTCGCGCCCGGATTCGAGATCATGCCCTACGGGGATGCCGCGGCGCTCACCGCGGCAATCGACGACGACACCGCCGCGGTGCTGATCGAGCCCATCCAGGGCGAGGCCGGCGTCGTCATCCCGCCGGACGGGTACCTGCGCGCCGTCCGCGAGGCGTGCACGGCGGCGAATGTCCTCTTCGTCGCCGATGAGATCCAGTCGGGGCTCGGCCGGGTCGGCACGACGTTCGCGTGCGAGCGCGAGGGTGTGGTGCCCGACCTGTACCTGCTCGGCAAGGCGCTGGGCGGCGGCATCCTGCCGGTGTCGGCCGTCGTCGGCGACCGCGACGTCCTCGGGGTGATCCACCCCGGCGAGCACGGGTCGACCTTCGGTGGCAATCCGCTCGCCGCAGCCGTCGGGCTCGCCGTCGTCGAGATGCTCGCGACCGGAGACCTGCAGCGTCGCGCGCTCGCGCTCGGCGACCACCTGCGCGCGCGCCTCGAGCCGCTGATCGGCGCGGGTGTCACGGGGATCCGCGTCGCGGGCCTCTGGGCGGGCGTCGACATCGACCCGGCGAAGGGGGCCGGGCGCGAGGTCGCGGAGCGGCTCCTCGCACGCGGCGTGCTGGTCAAGGACACGCACGGTCAGACGATCCGCATGGCGCCGCCGCTGATCATCCGCGCCACCGAGATCGACTGGGCCGTCGAGCAGCTGCGCCTCGCGCTCGCGGACTGACCGCACGGCGAAACACTCCGGCAACACCGCCCGGATTAGGCTCGTCGCATGGGTGACCTCTTCGACGGATACGGCTCCACGCTGGCGCCTCGCAAGACCCCGTCCGGTATTCCGGCGTTCGACGAGATGTTCGCCGAGATCGCGCACCCGGGCGAGGCGGCCCGGTCCCGATCGTCGTATCGCGAGCTCTATCAGGCGCTCGCGCAGATGACCCAGGAGGAGCTGCGCGGGCGCACCGAATCGCTCGCCAGTTCGTACCTCGCGCAGGGCGTCACGTTCGACTTCGCGGGCGAGGAGCGACCCTTCCCGTTGGATGCCGTGCCCCGCGTCATCGCCTACGACGAGTGGTCGCGCATCGAGAAGGGCGTGCAGCAGCGCGTCCGCGCGCTCGAGGCCTTCCTCGACGACGCCTACGGGCACCAGCACGTCGTCCGCGACGGCGTGCTGCCGGCGAAGCTGATCGCGTCGTCGCAGTACTTCTACCGTCAGGCCGCCGGCATCCGTCCCGCCAACGGCGTCCGCATCCAGGTCTCCGGCATCGACCTCATCCGCGACGAGCACGGCGAGATGCGCGTTCTCGAGGACAACGTCCGCGTGCCGTCGGGGGTGAGCTACGTCATCTCGAACCGCCGGGTCATGGCGCAGACGTTGCCCGAGCTCTTCGTCTCGATGCGCGTGCGGCCGGTCGGCGACTACCCGAACAAGCTGCTGCAGGCGCTCCGCAACTCCGCCCCTCCCGGGGTCGACGACCCGAACGTCGTCGTCCTCACGCCGGGCGTCTACAACTCCGCGTACTTCGAGCACACGCTCCTCGCGCGGCTCATGGGCGTCGAACTCGTCGAGGGGCGCGACCTGGTCTGCCAGGGCGGCCGGGTGTTCATGCGCACGACGCGCGGACCGCGCCGCGTCGACGTCATCTACCGCCGCGTCGACGACGACTTCCTCGACCCGCTGCAGTTCCGGGCCGACTCGATGCTCGGCGCCCCCGGGCTCATGCTCGCCGCACGGCTCGGGAACGTCACGATCGCGAACGCGGTGGGCAACGGCGTCGCCGACGACAAGCTGCTCTACACGTACGTTCCCGATCTCATCCGGTACTACCTCGCCGAGGAACCGATCCTCAAGAACGTCGACACCTGGCGCCTCGAGGATCCGGGCGCCCTCGAAGAGGTGCTCGACCGGCTCGACGAGCTCGTCGTGAAGCCCGTGGACGGCTCCGGCGGCAAGGGGCTCGTCGTAGGCCCCGACGCGAGTCCCGCCGAACTCGACGCGCTCCGCACGAAGCTCCGCGCCGATCCGCGCGGCTGGATCGCACAGCCCGTCGTGATGCTCTCCACGATCCCGACCCTGGTCGACGACGGGATGCGTCCGCGCCACGCCGATCTGCGCCCCTTCGCCGTCAACACCGGCGACGAGGTGTGGGTGCTCCCCGGCGGGCTGACGCGCGTCGCCCTCCCCGAGGGGCAGCTCGTGGTCAACTCGAGCCAGGGCGGCGGCTCGAAGGACACCTGGATCGTCGGCGGCGACGCGCCGAATCGCGGCGAGTACGGGCAGTCGCAGTCCCTCGCCGGTCTCGTCGCCGAGCAGGCCACCGCGACCTCGGCCATCCCGATCATCTACGACGCACAGGACGAGCCGGATCACTCCCCGCAGGATCGGCCGCGCACGCTGTCCGAACAGCAGGAGCAGCAGCAGCAGCAGGGCAGTGACGCCGAGGGAGGGGATGAGGGATGCTGAGCCGCATCGCCGAGAGCCTGTTCTGGATCGGCCGCTACATCGAACGATCCGACGGCACCGCCCGCATCCTCGATGTGCACCTGCAGCTCCTCCTCGAGGACCCGTGGATCGACGAGGACATCGCGTGCCGGTCGCTCATGGGCGTCATGGGTGCGACGCCCCCGAAGGGCGGCGGGGAGGTCACCCGCACCCACGTGCTCACGCTCCTGGCCGTCGACCGGGTCAACCCGTCGTCGATCGCATACTGCCTGCAGGCGGCCCGCGAGAACGCCCGTCGGGCGCGGGAGATCGTGTCGACCGAGCTCTGGGAGACGCTCAACACGACGTACTCCCGGATGCCGCGCCGCCTCAATGACGAGAAGACCCACGAGTTCTTCCAGTGGGTCCGCGAACGGGCCGCGCTCGCCGTCGGCGTCACCGACAACTCGTCGAGCCACGACGAGGCGTGGCAGTTCTTCACGCTCGGTCGGGCCATCGAGCGCACCGACATGACCGCGCGGATGCTGGCGACGCGGTCGCTGACCGAGGCATCCGGTCCGTCCTGGACGACCATCCTGCGCTCGTGCGGCGCGTACGAGGCGTACCTCCGGACCTACCGCGGGATGCCGAGCTCGCAGAACGCGGCGGAGTTCCTGCTGCTCGACCGGCTCTTCCCGCGGTCGATCATCCACTCGATCCGCACGGCCGAGCAGTGCATGAGCGCGATCGACCCCGTAGCCGATCGCGTCGGGCACTCCAACTCGGTGCTGCGGGCTCTCGGGCGTATGCGGAACGAACTCGAGTACCGCCCGATCGACGAGGTGCTCGCCGAGCTCCCCGCCCACATGCAGAGCGTGCAGTCGGTGACGCGCGAGGCGTCCGAGGCCATCCGGGCGCGGTTCTTCCCGACCCAGGCCGAACCCAGCTGGATCGGAGAGACCTCATGAAGCGCCTGCGCATCGAGCACACGACCGGTTTCGACTACCCGGGCGAGGTGGGGGCGTCGTACAACGAGGCGCGGATGCTGCCGACGACGAGCGACAGTCAGTTCGTCCTGAGCTCCCAGCTCGACATCGACCCGTCGACGAACGTGAACTACTTCGTCGACTACTTCGGCACGCGGGTGGCGGCCTTCGACGTGCTCGCCAAGCATTCGGCGCTGCAGATCACGGCGCGCTCGCTCGTCGAGGTGCGCGCACGGCCGCTGACCCACCCCGACATGTCGTGGGACGCCCTGGCGCGCGACGCGCAGCGGTCGATCGGCACGGTCGAGATGCTGTCGCAGACGCGGCGCACCGAGCCGCATCCCGAAGTCGCCGACCTCGCCGCGGGCATCGCCGCCCAGCACGAGAACCCCTCGCACGCGGCCCTGGCGATCGCGACGGCGATCGGTCAGGCCGTCGAGTACGTGCCGGGTGCGACCGAGGTGCAGTCGACCGGCGCCGAGGCATGGGCCGAGCGGAAGGGCGTGTGCCAGGACATGGCGCACATCGCCCTCGGCGCGCTGCGCTCGGTCGGCATCCCGGCGCGCTACGTGTCGGGCTACCTGCACCCGAACCCCACCGCCGAGGTCGGCGTCCCCGTCATCGGGGAGTCGCACGCGTGGATCGAGTGGTACGCGGGGTCCTGGCACGGCTTCGACCCGACGAACGACGCCGAGATCGGCGATCGTCACGTGACGGTCGGTCGCGGGCGCGACTACAACGACGTGCCGCCGCTGCGCGGCGTCTACGCCGGCCCGTTCAAGAGCCGTCTCGAGGTGAAGGTCCTCATCACCCGCGAGGCCTGATCGCGCGGACGAGGCTCCCCGTCAAGCGGGGGAGTCGTTCGGGTCGAGGGCTTTGAGGGTGTCCTCCTCGACGGCGTTGTCGGCATCGAGCTGATTCTCGGTGCCCTCGTCGCCGCCGGTCGGGTCGTCCTGTTCGGGGGTCGTGGATACGTCGCTCATGGCGGTGACGCTACGCACCGCAGGCCGTGGCATCCGCCCCCTTGACAGTCGGCCGCCGAGGGGAGGGGCTCGGGGCCGGGACTTCCCCCGAAGTCGACCGGTCCCCGATCCGCCGAATCGAAGCCTGATCCGACGGTTCCCCCGTGGCATACGATACGGGCGCGGCGGCGGGCGGGAAGGCGCTCGAGCGCCGCGATCCGGCGCGGATACGGTCGTCGCCCCGGTCGGGCCTTCCGATCGGCCGCCGAGTTTCATCCGATTGAGTGAACCATTCCTCCACCGGCTCGACGTAACCGCTGAGAGGCGTCAGTCGTGGCATGCTCCTAGGCGACCCGCACCGAACCGGACCTCGCCGCATCACGGAAACACGCCCCGATGACTTCACCCCCGCTCGTCACGACCGACACCGCGAACTCGCACATCGCCCTGCAGGGATCCGCCCGCGCCTCGTGGTTCTTCGTCGTCGCGGTCTTCCTCACGACGGTCGTCCAGGCCCTCGTCTCACCGACCGTCGCGTTGCTCGAGGGAGGCCAGCCGTGGCCGCTCCCCGTGCCGGTCGGGGCCGTGTACGTCCTCCTGACCCTCGGCTGCGCCGTGCAGGCCGGCGTCCTCTTCCTGTCCCAGCGGCTGCCGCGCTCCACGATCGTCGTCGTCGTCGGCATCCACCTCGCCCTGGCGACGGGACTCTCGGTGCCGACGTGGCTCATGGGGATGTCCCTGCCGATCTCGGTGGCGATCTTCCTCGCGGCGACGCGGTTGGCCGCCGCCCGGGCCATCGCCTGGTGCGTCGTGGTGATCCTGGCCGAGTCCGTCGTCCTGCTCTGGTGGGTCATGACGACGGGTGCGAGCCTCACCGCAGCGGTCGGGTGGATGGCGGCCCAGGTCGTGTCGATGGCGGCCCCGGCGGTCGGCGGGACGGCGCTCGGCCTCTGGTGGTCGGTGAAGGCGAGACGGATGCGGGTGGCCCGGCAGCAGGCTGAACTCGCCGCGCGTGAGCACGATGACCGCGTCGCCGATGCGCAGCGCCGCGAGCGGGCCCGGATCGCGCAGGAGCTCCACGACATCGCCGGGCAGCACCTCGCAGGACTCATCACGCTCGCCGACGCCGCCCTGAAGGTCGCGCCGACGCACGCCGGCCAGGCGTTGGCGTTGATGCAGGACGTCCGCGACGAGGGTCGGTTCGCGGCGGCGGGACTCGCCGGAGCCCTCGCGGATCTGCGCGCAGGCGACGTCGGCCCGTCCGACGCCACGCAGGACCTGCGGCATCTCGAGGAGCTGGTCGGCTTCTGGCGTGCGCGTGGTGTCGCCGTCGCGCTCACGGCGACCGGCGATCTCGACTCCCTTCCCGCCGTGGTCTCGGCGACGGCGTTCCGCTGCACGCAGGAGGCGCTGACGAACGCCGCGAAGCATGCGCCCGGGGCGCCGGTCGACGTCCGGATCTCGCGGAACGCCGACAGCATCGCCGTCACGGTCTCGAACGGACCCGCCGTCCCGGTCGGCGACCTGTCCGGCATCGGGCTCGGGTGGGGCCTCGGCGGCATCCGTGAGCGGGTCGAGATCCTGGGCGGCTCGTTCTCGGCAGGAGCGGATGCCGGTGGCGGCTGGACCCTGGCCGTCGGCATCCCGGTCGCCTCGGACGAGGGGACGGCGCCGTGACCGCCCCACGTGCGCCGATCCGGGTCCTCATCGCGGACGACAACAGGTCGGTCCGGAAGGGCCTCCGCCTCCAGCTCGAAGCCGCCGGCGGCATCTGCATCGTCGGCGAGGTCGGCAACGGTCTCGATGCGGTGCGCGTCGCGCAGGCCGAGACGGTGGACGTCGTGCTCATGGACATGCAGATGCCGGGCATGAACGGCGCGGATGCCACGCGGCGGCTGCTCGCTGCCGAGGGCGACGTGCCCGCGGTCATCGTGATGACGAGCTTCGCGGTCGACGGCTACATCACCGACGCGATCGACGCGGGCGCGGTCGGATACCTCCTGAAGAGCTACGACTCCGACCAGGTGGTCGCCGCCGTCGAGGCCGCGGCACGCGGCGAGTCGATCGTGTCGCCGCGTGCCATCGCACCGGTTCTCCGGGAGTTCGTCCGACGGCGCGGCCCCGATCCGGACGTCGAGCGGCTCGCCTCGCTGAGCCCCGCGGAGCGGCGCGTGGTCGCCCTGCTCGCCTCGGGGATCACCGCGAACGAGGCGATCGCGGCATCGCTGCACGTCTCCGTCCACACGGTGCGGACGCAGTTGCAGTCGGCGCTGCGCAAGGTCGGCGTCGCGGACCGGACGCAGCTCGCGCTGTGGGGTGTCCGCAACCGGCTCGACTGACCTCGGGCTGCGCGGGAGTCGATTCAGGGACGCGGGCGGGCCGCGGCATCCTTCCGCGTCGCGATGTCCGTATCGGGGAGCCGGATCGGGGTGGTCCCCGCGACCTCGTCGCTGAACTCCTCGGGAGCGACGACGCTGATGGGCCGCGTCTCGTCGATCGTCATCGCGAACCGGCGCGACTCGTGGCGGTGCAGGCGGCCCGAGAAGAGCAGCCAGCCGCCGCCGACGGCGAAAGCGATGAGGGCCGCGGCCGCGCCGAGCAGGATGGCGGCGCGCGGGCCGAAGGCATCCGCTACCCAGCCCACGATGGGTGCGCCGAACGGCGTGCCGCCCATGAGGATCGCCATGTAGAGCGCGAGCACGCGTCCGCGGAGCGCCGGCTCGGTCGTCGTCTGCACGTACCCGTTCGCGGTCGTCAACGTCGTGACGGTCGAGAAGCCGATGAGCATGAGCGTCGCGGCGTAGGCGATGTAGACCGGCATGGCCGCCGACAGCGCCGATGCGACCGCGAAGAGTCCGAGCCCACCGATCACCAGGCGCAGTCGCGCCCGGTCGCGGCGGGCCGCCAGGAGGGCGCCGGCGAGCGATCCGATCGCGAGGATCGAGCTCAGCACGCCGTAACCGTCGGCGTTCTGCCCGAACTCGAGGGCCATGGTGGATGCCAGGATCGGGAAGTTCATGCCGAATGCGCCCAGGAGGAACACCATGATGAACGTCACGACGAGGTCGGGCCTGCCGCCCACGTAACGCAGGCCGTCAGCCATCCGTGACGCGGTCCGGAGCTTCGGGCGCGGTACGAGTTCGGCGGGACGGATGAGGATCAGCGCCACGAGCATCGCGAGGAATGTGAGGGCGTTCACCATGAACACCCATCCGGTGCCGACCGCGACGATCACGATGCCGGCGACGGCGGGCCCGATCATGCGGGCCGTGTTGAAGGATGCCGCATTCAGTGCGACGGCGTTCGATGCGTTCTCACGTGCGACGAGGTCGGAGACGAAGGCCTGTCGGGTCGGGTTGTCGAAGGCGGCCACGATCCCGAGGGCGAAAGCGAAGGCGTACATCGTCCACAGGTTCATGCTGCCCGTGAGCAAGAGGACGCCGATGATGAGGCCGAGCAGCATGAGCGAGCCCTGCGTGAAGAACAGGAGCTTGCGGCGGTCGAACCGGTCGGCGACGAGACCGGTGACGCCGACGAGCAGCAGTGGGGGAGCGAACTGCAGCGCCATCGTGACGCCCATGGCCGTCGCGTCGTTGTCGGTCAGCTGCGTCAGCACCACCCAGCTGAGGGCGGTCGACTGCATCCACGCGCCCACGTTCGAGACGAGGGCGCCGATGAACCAGACGCGGTAGTTGAACACCGAGAACGAGCGGAACATGGCGGAGCTCATCGGCCGGCCACCTCCTGCATGATCGCAGCGGCCTTCGCGAGCGTCGCGCGCTGCGCGGCGCTCAGTTCCTCGAACGCGTGCTCGAGCCACGAATCGCGCCGGCGGACGGTCTCGACGACCACCTCACGACCCGGCTCGGTGAGGTCGATGACGACCTTCCGGCGGTCGCTCTCGTCGGGGGTGCGGGTGAGGTAGCCGAGTTCCTCGAGGCAGTTCACGGTGCGGTTCATGGACGGCGCCGAGACGCGCTCACGCTCGGCGAGCTCGCCGAGCGTGTGGGGCCCGTGCACCTTGAGGCCGGCGAGGACGGCGAACTGCCCGTCGCTCATCGTGTCGACGGCGCGTTGCGAGCGGAGGCGCCGCGCGAGACGGAAGGTCGCCATGCGGAAGTCGGATGCCGCGAGCGCGAGCTCCGTCGTCGAATCGTCCGTCGTCGAGGTCTCGGGTGCACTGCTCATTTTCGTTAGCATAACTCATTAGTCTGGCTAAGAGCTTTGAGTCCGGCATCCGTCGACCGCGTCAGCGCCCTAGGATTCGAGCCATGCCCGAGTTCATCGATGCACACGGCATCGCGATCGTCTACGACGTCCACCCGGCGCAGGGCAACCCGCGCGGCGTCGTCCAGCTCCTCCACGGCGTCGGCGAGCACGCCGGCCGCTACGGCAGCACCATCGCCGCCCTCACCGCCGCCGGCTTCACCGTCTACGCCGACGACCACCGCGGCCACGGCCGCACGGGACTGCGCCAGCACGGCGGCGATCACTCCCGCCTCGGGCGGCTCGGCCCCGGCGGCCTCCGCGCCACCGTGACGGGACTGCAGCTGTTCACGCGCGTCATCCGCGACGAGAACCCCGGGCTCCCGCTCGTCCTCCTGGGGCATTCGTGGGGGTCCTTCCTCGCGCAGAAGCTCGTGAACGCGGACCCCCGCGCCTACGACGCCGTCATCCTCTCGGGCTCGTCCCTCCTGTGGCCGGGGGACCTGAACGCCGCGCCCCTCAACAAGCGCTGGGCAGGACCGGACGCCACCGGCGTCGAATGGCTGTCGACGGATGCCACGGTCGGCCGTGCGTTCCTCGACGACCCGCTCACGACCACGGTGCCGTTGCCGAAGCTCTTCGGTCCGGTCGACACCCTGCGCCTGATCGGCAAGCCAAAGCGCGACCTCGGCGTCGACGTCCCCGTGCTCCTCCTGGTCGGCCGGGACGACCCGGTGGGCGGCCCGCGGAGCGTCCACCGCCTGGCCGACGCGTACCGCACGCGCTCCGGCCTCACCGACGTGACGACCCTCGTGTACCCCGAGGCGCGCCACGAGATCTTCAACGAGCGCTGCGCGCCGGAGGTGCGCGCCGACCTCGTCGCATGGCTCGACGCGCGCATCGCGCGGCGGGACGCGGCATCCGTCCCCGAGAGTGGATCCGCACCCGTTGCGGGCACGGGAGAATAGGACCATGCACGGCGAGTACAAGGTCCCTGGCGGCAAGCTGGTCGTCGTCGACCTCGAGGTGGAGGACGGCCGCATCGCGGACTTCCACCTCGCGGGCGACTTCTTCCTCGAACCCGACGACGCGCTGGCCGACATCGATGCGGCGGTGACGGGTCTGCCCGTCGAAGCCGACGTCGCGACGATCGCCGCCGCCGTCCGCGGCGCGCTCCCCGAGGGGGCGCAGCTGCTCGGCTTCACGCCCGAGGCCGTTGCCACCGCCGTCCGCCGCGCGCTCATCGTCGCGCCGGGCTGGGCCGAGTTCGAGTGGGAGGTCGTCCACGAGAAGGCCGTCTCGCCCGCGATGAACCTCGCGCTCGACGAGGTGCTGACCGCTCGCGTGGGCGACGGTCGACGCACCCCCACGCTCCGCATCTGGGAGTGGAACGAGTCCGCCGTCGTCATCGGATCGTTCCAGTCGTACCGTAACGAGGTCGACCCCGAGGGTGCCGCGAAGCACGGCTTCCAGGTCGTCCGACGCATCTCCGGCGGCGGCGCGATGCTGATGGCCGCGAACTCGATCGTCACCTACTCGCTGTACGTGCCGGCATCCCTCGTCTCGGGCATGACCTTCGCAGACTCCTACGCGTTCCTCGACGACTGGGTGCTGCACGCGCTGCGCTCGCTCGGGATCGACGCGACGTACCAGCCGCTCAACGACATCGCATCGTCGAAGGGCAAGATCGGCGGCGCGGCCCAGAAGCGCCTCGCCAACGGGGGAGTGCTGCACCACGCGACCCTGAGCTACGACATGGATGGCCAGGTGCTGACCGAGGTCCTGCGCATCGGACGCGAGAAGCTCTCCGACAAGGGCACGGCATCGGCGGCCAAGCGCGTCGACCCGCTCCGCAGCCAGACCGGCATGGCGCGCGCCGACATCATCGAACGCTTCAAGGAGACGTTCACCTCGCTCTACGGCGCGAAGGCGGGCTCGATCTCCGAGGAGGAGTACGCCGAGGCCGAGGCGCTCGTCGAGTCGAAGTTCTCGACGGACGCCTGGCTGCGCCGCGTTCCGTGACCGTCGAGATCCATCTCGGCGACAACCTGGAGGTCGCCCGGCGCCTGCCGGACTCCTCGTTCGCGCTCATCTACCTCGACCCGCCCTTCAACACCGGGCGTACCCAGGAGCGGGCGATCGAGTCCGCGGTCCGCACGGAGGGGTTGCAGCCCGATCCCGACGCGCCCGCGCCGGCCGTCGGTCCGGTCAAGGGCGGCTTCCGCGGCGCTTCCTACGCCCGCACGCGTGGCGTATTGAAGCTGTACGACGACCGGTTCGACGATTACTGGGGGTTCCTCGAGCCGCGGCTGCGCGAGGCGTGGCGGCTCCTGGCCGACGACGGCACCCTCTACGTGCACCTCGACTACCGCGAGGCGCACTACGCGAAGGTCATGCTCGACGCCGTCTTCGGTCGGGAGTGCTTCCTCAACGAGCTCATCTGGGCGTACGACTACGGCGCGAAGTCGCGCAAGCGCTGGCCGAGCAAGCACGACACGATCCTCGTCTACGTCAAGGATCCGTCGGCGTACTTCTTCGACTCGGATGCCGTCGACCGAGAGCCCTACATGGCTCCGGGGCTCGTCACCCCCGAGAAGGCTGCTCGCGGCAAGCTGCCGACCGACGTCTGGTGGCACACGATCGTCCCGACCTCGGGGCGGGAGAAGACCGGCTACCCGACCCAGAAGCCCGAGGGCATCCTGCGGCGGATCGTGCAGGCGTCGAGCCGGCCGGGCGATCGGGTGCTCGACCTCTTCGCCGGCTCGGGGACGACGGGCGCGGTCGCCCACGCGCTCGGCCGCGACGCCGTGCTCGTCGACCACAGCTCCGAGGCGCTCGCCGTCATGCGAGCCCGGATCCCCGAGGCGACCGTCGTCGGCTGAGCCGCGGATCCGATCAGCGAGGACTGACAGCGGATGCCGGGGCGCTGCGCCCCGGCATCCGTCTGCGGTCGTGGTGGACCGGTGTCCCGTCAGCCGCGACGGATGCGGGGTGCCGCCGCCCGCATCCGGGCGATGCCGGCGTCGTCCACGACCTCGCGAGGCAGGATCATCGCCGGCCCGATGAGTCCGTGGATGTGCACCATCACCGAGTGCGGCGCCGTCGAGATGCGCCAGAAAGCGGATGCCGCCACCGTCAGGCTCGTGGTCGACGTGGTCACGGTGAGCCCTGCGTCGGTGACGGTGACGGTGAGGCGATCGCCCGTCGGGTAGAGCCCCTCGACGACCCGGGTGAGCTTCTGAGTGCCGAGGTGGCGGATCGCGACGAATCCGATCGCGATGAGCACCCCCCAGAAACCGGCCATGATGAGGGAGCGGACGTTCCCGTTCAGGGCGAACAGCCCCAGACCGTAGAGCAGGACGATCGCGGTCCCGGCGATCCACAGCCCCGTCTGCTTCTTCTGCTGGTGATCGCGCGCGAGGCGCCGGGCCAATCCGCGATCGACGACCATGCTCTTGCCCGTCACGGTTTCCTGCACCCCGGCATCCGCCATCGCGACCCCCTCGCTCGTGCCCTCATCGTGGCACGCTCCCGGTCCCGGTTCCACCACCGGGACCGCGGGACTCAGTCCTGCAGGAACCCCAGCAGTGCCTCGTTGACCTCGGCGCCGTGGGTCCACAGCAGGCCGTGCGGGGCGCCCTCGATCTCGACGTAGGTCGCCTCGGGCAGGAGCTCACGGAATCGACGTGCGGTCGCGTCGATCGGGAGGACGTTGTCCGCCGTCCCGTGGACGATGAGCGCGGGAACCGTCACCGCGGGGATGTCCGCACGGAAGTCGGTCGGCCACGTCAGGGGCGCGGCGGCGATGGCGGCGTTGCCGGCCTGGTTCGCGACGGCGACCGAGGCGTCGACTGCTTCCTGCGAGATGCGGGTGCCGAGGTTGTCGTCGAGGTTGTAGAAGTTCTGGAAGAAGCCGGTCAAGAACGCGTACCGGTCCTCGGCGACCGCCGCAGCCGTGCCGTCGAAGAACGCCTGGTCGCCCGCACCGTCGGGGTTCTCGTCGGTCTTCAGCAGCCACGGCTCGAGCGAGCCGAGGAAGGCGACCTTGGCGATGCGGTCCGCGCCGTAGCGCGACAGGTAGCGTGCGATCTCGCCGGTTCCCATCGAGAAGCCGACCAGCACCGCGTCGGTGAGCTCGAGTTCCTCGATGAGCGCGTGCAGGTCGGCGGCGAAGGTGTCGTAGTCCGAGCCCGACGCCGTCTTCGTCGACGCGCCGAACCCACGGCGGTCGTAGGCGATGACGCGGTAACCGGCCTCGAGGAGCGCGGCCTGCTGCTTGCCCCAGGACTCCCCGTTCAGGGGGAACCCGTGGATCAGCACGACGGGCTGGCCCGATCCCTGATCGGTGTAGAAGATGTCGACGTCGACCGAGTTCTCGGTCCCCACGGTGATGTGCGCCACAGCGGCTCTCCTTCCGGCCGGAGCGGACCTCCGGCGACACCTCGACGCTACGGTCCGCGCGGCTGCCCGGCCAGCGGTTGACGGATCCTTCGTCCGTCGTTCACCGCCCGCCCGCCGGTACCGTGGCCTCATGGCGTCGATCGACCTGAACGCGGACCTCGGTGAGACCGTCGACGGCGTGCCGACCGCCGACGACGAGGCGATGTTCGCGGTCGTCTCCAGCGCGTCGGTGGCCTGCGGCGGACACGCCGGTGACGCCGCGTCGATGACGGATGCCGTCGCCCGCGCGACGGCTGCGGGCGTCGCCGTGGGCGCACATCCCTCCTTCGTCGATCGGGCCGGCTTCGGCCGTGTCGCGCGCGCCGTCGCGCCCGACCTCCTCCGCACGCAGGTGCGCGAGCAGATCGGCGCGCTCGTCGCCGCCGGCGCCGACCTCCGCTACGTGAAGCCGCACGGTGCGCTCTACCACTCCGTCACGGCCGATTCCGCGTCGGCGGAGGCCGTCGTGGCCGCCGTGGCCGACATCGCCCACGATCTTGGCAGGCCGCTGCCCTTGCTCGGCATGCCGGGTGTCGTCGTTGAGGCCGCGGCGGCCCATGGCATCCCGTTCCTCGTCGAGGCGTTCCTCGACCGCGGCTACCTGCCGTCCGGCGCGCTCGTGCCCCGCGGCGAAGCGGGCGCGCTGCTGAACGACGCCGACGCGGTCGCCGCGCGGGCGGTCCGGCTCGCCGGCGACGGGCTGGTCGACGCGGTCGACGGGTCGACGCTCCGGGTGCAGGCGGCCTCCCTGTGCCTGCACGGCGACACCGCGGGGTCGGTCGCCATGGCCCGGGCGGTGCGGGCCGCGCTCGACACGGCGGGGGTCGCGGTGCGCGCCCCGTGGTGATCCGCCCATTCGGCGACAGCGCGCTCCTCGTCGAGGTCGGCGGGCTCGCGGATGTCCTCGACCTCCATGCGCGACTCGCCGACGCGGCCCCGCCCGGCGTGCTCGATCTGGTCCCGGCGGCGCGGACGGTGCTCGTGCACGTCGACACCGCCGTCCTCCCGCTGTCCGCAGCCCGCACCTGGATCACGGCGGGGGAGAGCGCTGAGAGGCGCGCTGGCACGGCGCCGGCGCAGACCGAGGTCGAGCTGCCCGTCGCCTACGACGGCCCGGACCTCGCCGAGGCGGCATCCCTCGTCGGTCTCTCACCCGACGCGCTCATCGGGCGGCACCTCGCGGCGCGGTGGCGCGTCGCGTTCACCGGCTTCGCACCCGGGTTCGGGTACCTCGTCAGCGACGACTGGAACCTCGACATGCCGCGACGGGCGACGCCGCGCACCCGCGTGCCCCGCGGCGCGGTGGCGCTCGCCGGCGGGTTCACCGGCGCCTACCCGCGCGAGACCCCCGGCGGGTGGCAACTGATCGGCACGACGGACGCGCCCCTGTTCGACCCGAGCGCTGCCGAGTCCGTCCTCCTCCGCCCCGGAACGCTCGTGCGGTTCCGCCGCGTCGCCTCGGTGGCCGTCGCCGCGCCCGCGCAGGCCGTCCGGCCGGCGGGAGCCCCCGCGTTCGACGTCGTCGACCCGGGCGCCCTCGCGACGGTGCAGGATGCCGGTCGCCCGAGGCGCCTGGCCGACGGGATCGCCCTCTCGGGAGCGGCCGACCGTCCGGCGCTCGCGGCCGCGAACCGGCTCGTCGGCAACGCCGACGGTGCACCGGCGATCGAGATCACCCTGGGCGGGTTCCGCGCGACCTCCTCCCGCGACCTCTGGATCGCCGTGACGGGTGCGTGGGGCCCGGTCCGCATCGCCGACCGTGACGTCGACGCCTACCGCCCGGTGCTGTGGCCGGCCGGCACCGACCTCTCGATCGGCGCGTTCCGGGCCGGCGTGCGCGCGGTCCTGGCCGTGCGCGGCGGTGTCGCCGCGGCAGCGGCGCTCGGGTCGGCCGCGACCGACTCGCTCGCCGGGCTCGGGCCGGCGCCGCTGCGCGCGGGCGACGCGGTCGCGACGGCGGATGCCGCGCGGCATCCGGTCCCCGCAGTGGACCTCTGGCCGTGGACGCCGCCGCCCGATGTGCTCGAGGTCACGATCGCCGCGGGGCCTCGCGCAGCGTGGTTCACCCCCGAGGCGCGTCGGGCGCTCGTCGAGAGCCGGTGGGTGGTCGGGGCGCGGGCGGATCGCGTCGGCATCCGCCTCGACGGTCCGTCGCTCGCGCGGACGCCGGACGCGGTGGGGCGCGAGCTCCCGAGTGAGGGGATGCTGCCGGGCGCCGTGCAGGTGCCGCCCGACGGCGTCCCGGTGATCCTTGGTCCCGACGGTCCGGTCACGGGTGGATACCCCGTGATCGGTGTCATCACGGCGGTCGGCCGGGCGGCACTCGCGCAGGCTCGGCCGGGCTCTCATCTTCTGTTGCGGAGCGCAAGCCCCCGCCGGTGACACGCCTCGCCGCGTAGGGTCGGCGGCATGTCCCTCCGCCGCGCCTCCGCCGTCCTCCTGCTCCTGGCGGGACTGGGTCTCGCCGGATGCGCCGCGGAGTCCGCTCCGCCCGCCGAGTCGAGCCAGGCGGCTCCCGAGAGCGACGCCGTCGAGTTCGCGCCGGCGTCGGGCGAAGTGATCACCGCGGAGCAGTACACACTGACCCTGCCCGAGGGATGGGGCTACCCCGACGGTGCTCCCGACGGCTTCGACGAGACGACCTTCGCGGCCGACCTGACCATCGAGGACGGCTACCGCGACAACGTCAACATCCTGGTCTCCCCCGGGGGAGAGGTGACCTCCGAGCAGGTCGAGGAAGCGGGGGTCGCCCAGCTCGAGGAGGCCGGCGCGTCCGACGTGAAGGCGCTCGAGCGCGTCACGGCAGCCGGCTCCGAGTCGGCCCACCTGTCGGCACGCGTCGAGCAGGGGGAGACGCCCTACGTGATCGACCAGTTCTACCTGGTCAACGCGGGACAGACCTACATCGTGACGTTCGCGTCGGATGTGGAGAAGTCGCAGGAGGAACGGGACGCCCTCGCGCAGTCCGTCCTCGTGACCTGGCAGTGGACCTGACCCACGCCCGCGAGTTATACCGCAGCCCGTCGAACTCGTCAACGATTCGACTGGACACGGCGCGTCGCGCGTCCTATAGTGGGTAGTTGCGCTCCCCTCTACTTGCCCTCATATGGTGGTCGGCTTGTGCCTGCGCCCCCGACGGTCTCCGTCGGCGCGCGCCGCAGGCGTTGACGGGAGTACTCCACCTGACGACAAGGAAAACCAGCCCTCCCCGGGCTCACGGAGGTAATCCCCTTGGCTGCTGCGCGCAACGCAACTTCCACCACCACCAACAAGAACGGTCGCGGAGCATCCCGCCTCTCGTTCGCCAAGATCTCCGACACGCTGGAGGTCCCTGACCTCCTCGCGCTGCAGACCGAGTCGTTCGACTGGCTCGTCGGCAACGAGGCATGGAAGGCACGCGTCGCTCAGGCGCAGGCCGAGGGCCGCACCGACGTGCCCGAGATCAGCGGCCTCGAGGAGATCTTCGAGGAGATCTCGCCGATCGAGGACCTGGGCGAGACCATGCAGCTCTCGTTCACGAACCCGTACCTCGAGCCCGAGAAGTACTCCATCGAGGAGTGCAAGGAGCGCGGCAAGACCTACGCCGCCCCGCTCTACGTCGAGGCCGAGTTCATGAACCACCTCACGGGTGAGATCAAGACGCAGACGGTCTTCATGGGCGACTTCCCGCTCCAGACCGCCAAGGGCACGTTCATCATCAACGGCACCGAGCGCGTCGTCGTCTCGCAGCTCGTGCGTTCGCCCGGTGTCTACTTCGACAAGACGCCCGACAAGACCTCCGACAAGGACATCGTCTCGGCGCGCGTCATCCCCAGCCGCGGTGCGTGGCTCGAGTTCGAGATCGACAAGCGCGACCAGGTCGGCGTCCGCATCGACCGCAAGCGCAAGCAGTCGGTCACCGTCTTCCTGAAGGCCCTCGGCCTGTCGAGCGAAGACATCATGCAGGAGTTCGCGGGCTTCAGCTCGATCGAGGAGACCCTCGAGAAGGACACCATCCTCACGAAGGAAGATGCGCTCCGCGACATCTACCGCAAGCTCCGTCCGGGCGAGCAGGTCGCCGCCGAGGCCGCCCGCGCGCTGCTGGACAACTTCTACTTCAACTCGAAGCGCTACGACCTCGCCAAGGTCGGCCGCTACAAGATCAACCAGAAGCTGGGCATCGACAAGGCCCTCAGTGACTCGGTCCTGACCGTCGAGGACATCGTCGCGACGATCAAGTACCTCGTCCGTCTGCACCGCGGCGACGTCAGCTACGACGGCGTCCGCAGCGGCAAGCCCGCCGAGATCCGCCTGGACGTCGATGACATCGACAACTTCGGCAACCGTCGCATCCGTGCCGTCGGCGAGCTCATCCAGAACCAGGTCCGCACCGGTCTGTCCCGCATGGAGCGCGTCGTCCGCGAGCGCATGACCACGCAGGACATCGAGGCGATCACGCCGCAGACCCTGATCAACGTCCGCCCCGTCGTGGCCGCGATCAAGGAGTTCTTCGGAACCTCGCAGCTGTCGCAGTTCATGGACCAGAACAACCCGCTCGCGGGTCTGACCCACAAGCGTCGCCTGTCGGCGCTCGGCCCCGGTGGTCTGTCGCGTGAGCGCGCCGGCGTCGAGGTCCGTGACGTCCACCCCTCGCACTACGGCCGCATGTGCCCGATCGAGACCCCGGAAGGCCCGAACATCGGCCTGATCGGTTCGCTCGCATCGTTCGCTCGCATCAACGCGTTCGGCTTCATCGAGACGCCGTACCGCCGCGTCGTGGGCAACAAGGTCACCGACCAGATCGACTACCTGACGGCGGCTGAAGAGGCCGACTACGTCGTGGCCCAGGCCGGTGTCGAGCTCAACGCCGACGGCACGTTCGTCAACGACCGCATCCTGGCCCGTCGCGGTCAGGGCGGCGAGGTCGACCTGTTCCCCGTCGACGAGATCGGCTACATGGATGTCTCGCCGCGCCAGATGGTGTCGGTCGCGACCTCGCTCATCCCGTTCCTCGAGCACGACGACGCGAACCGCGCCCTCATGGGTGCGAACATGCAGCGTCAGGCCGTCCCGCTGCTGCGCAGCGAGTCGCCGATCGTCGGCACCGGTATGGAGGGCTACGCCGCCATCGACGCGGGTGACGTCCTCACGGCTCAGAAGGCCGGTGTCGTCTCCGAGGTCTCGGCCGACGTCGTCACCGTCCAGCTCGACGAGGGTGGCACGCAGGACTACTTCCTCCGGAAGTTCGACCGCTCCAACCAGGGCACGTCGTACAACCAGCGCGTCGTGGTCTCGGCCGGTGAGCGCGTCGAGGTCGGCGAGGTCATCGCCGACGGTCCCGCCACCGAGGAGGGTGAACTCGCCCTCGGCAAGAACCTCCTCGTCGCGTTCATGACGTGGGAGGGTCACAACTTCGAGGACGCGATCATCCTCAGCCAGGAGCTCGTCAAGAACGACACCCTCTCCTCGATCCACATCGAGGAGTACGAGGTCGACGCTCGCGACACCAAGCTGGGCAAGGAGGAGATCACCCGTGACCTCCCCAACGTCAGCCCCGACCTGCTGAAGGACCTCGACGAGCGCGGCATCATCCGCATCGGCGCCGAGGTGCGTCCCGGCGACATCCTCGTCGGCAAGGTCACGCCCAAGGGCGAGACCGAGCTCTCGGCCGAGGAGCGCCTGCTCCGCGCGATCTTCAACGAGAAGAGCCGCGAAGTCCGTGACACCTCGCTGAAGGTTCCCCACGGTGAGCAGGGCACGATCATCGCCGTCAAGGAGTTCAACGCCGAGGACGGCGACGACGAGCTCGGCTCGGGCGTCAACCGCCGCGTCGTGGTCTACATCGCCCAGAAGCGCAAGATCACCGCGGGCGACAAGCTCGCCGGTCGTCACGGCAACAAGGGCGTCATCGCGAAGATCCTGCCCGTCGAGGACATGCCGTTCATGGCGGACGGCACCCCGGTCGACGTCGTCCTCAACCCGCTCGGCATCCCCGGTCGAATGAACTTCGGCCAGGTCCTCGAGACCCACCTCGGGTGGGTCGCGAAGCAGGGCTGGAAGGTCGACGGCTCGCCGGAGTGGGCTGCGAAGCTCCCCGAGCAGGCTCGCGAGGCCGCTCCCGGCACGAAGGTCGCCACCCCGGTGTTCGACGGCGCGTTCGAAGAGGAGATCGCGGGTCTCCTCGACTCCACGAACCTGACCCGCGACGGAGAGCGTCTCATCGACAGCTCCGGCAAGGCGAAGCTGTTCGACGGTCGCTCCGGTGAGCCGTTCCCGGCCGGCATCTCGGTCGGTTACATGTACATCCTGAAGCTGCACCACCTTGTCGACGACAAGATCCACGCACGCTCGACGGGCCCCTACTCGATGATCACCCAGCAGCCGCTCGGCGGTAAGGCCCAGTTCGGTGGCCAGCGCTTCGGTGAGATGGAGGTCTGGGCGCTCGAGGCCTACGGCGCCGCATACGCGCTGCAGGAGCTGCTGACGATCAAGTCCGACGACATCGTGGGCCGCGTCAAGGTCTACGAAGCGATCGTCAAGGGCGAGAACATCCAGGAGCCCGGCATCCCGGAGTCGTTCAAGGTCCTCATGAAGGAGATGCAGTCCCTCTGCCTGAACGTCGAGGTCCTCTCGGCCGACGGCACCGAGGTGAACCTGCGTGACAGTGACGACGAGGCCTTCCGTGCAGCGGAAGAGCTCGGCATCAACATCTCCACCCGGTTCGAGTCGACGTCGATCGACGAGATCTGACCCGTACCGGCAACGAACAGAATTCCGACACAGGAGAATCAGTGCTCGAGTCACACACCTTCGATCAGCTTCGCATCGGTCTCGCCACCGCCGACGACATCCGTCGTTGGTCCTTCGGCGAGGTCAAGAAGCCCGAAACCATCAACTACCGCACCCTGAAGCCCGAGAAGGACGGCCTCTTCGGAGAGCAGATCTTCGGACCTTCGCGCGACTGGGAGTGCGCCTGCGGCAAGTACAAGCGCGTCCGCTTCAAGGGCATCGTCTGCGAGCGCTGCGGCGTGGAGGTCACCAAGTCCTCCGTCCGTCGTGAGCGCATGGGCCACATCGAGCTCGCCGCCCCCGTCACCCACATCTGGTACTTCAAGGGCGTTCCCTCGCGCCTCGGATACCTGCTGGACATGGCGCCGAAGGACCTCGAGAAGGTCATCTACTTCGCCGCCTACATGGTGATCTCGGTCGACGAGGATGCGCGTCACCGCGACCTGCCGACCCACGAGGCGAACCTCCGCCTCGAGATCAAGAACATCGCCGACCGTCGTGACGCCCGCGTCGCCGACCGCCTGCAGAAGCTGGAAGACGAGCTCGCCGCCCTCGAGGCGGAGGGAGCCAAGGCCGACCAGAAGAAGAAGGCGAAGGACGCCGCCGAGAAGGAGATGACCACGATCCGCAAGCGCGGCGACGAGCAGGTCGCCAAGCTCGAGCGGATGTGGGACGAGTTCCGCGGACTCGAGGTCGGTCAGCTCAAGCAGGAAGACGACATCTTCCAGGAGCTGCAGGACCGCTTCGGTCAGTACTTCGAGGCCTACATGGGCGCGGAGTCGATCAAGCGTCGCCTGCTGGCGTTCGACCTGGCCGCTGAGGCCGAGTCGCTCCACCTGCAGATCTCCGAGGGCAAGGGCCAGCGCAAGATCCGTGCGATCAAGCGTCTCAAGGTCGTCAACTCGTTCCTGTCGACGGGTATGAGCCCCGCATCGATGGTCCTGGACGTCGTCCCGGTCATCCCGCCGGAGCTCCGCCCCATGGTCCAGCTCGACGGTGGCCGTTTCGCCACGTCCGACCTGAACGACCTGTACCGTCGCGTCATCAACCGCAACAACCGTCTCCGTCGCCTGATCGACCTCGGTGCCCCCGAGATCATCGTCAACAACGAGAAGCGGATGCTGCAGGAGGCCGTCGACGCCCTGTTCGACAACGGCCGCCGCGGTCGCCCCGTCACCGGTACCGGCAACCGCGCCCTGAAGTCCCTCAGCGACATGCTGAAGGGTAAGCAGGGTCGTTTCCGCCAGAACCTGCTCGGCAAGCGCGTCGACTACTCGGGCCGTTCGGTCATCATCGTCGGCCCGCAGCTGAAGCTGCACCAGTGTGGTCTGCCCAAGCAGATGGCGCTGGAGCTCTTCAAGCCGTTCGTCATCAAGCGCCTGATCGACCTCGGTCACTCGCAGAACATCAAGGCCGCCAAGCGTGCCGTCGAGCGCACCCGTCCCGAGGTCTGGGACGTGCTCGAGGAGATCATCCGCGAGCGTCCGGTTCTGCTGAACCGTGCGCCCACGCTGCACCGCCTCGGCATCCAGGCGTTCGAGCCGCAGCTCGTCGAGGGCAAGGCCATCCAGCTCCACCCGCTCGTCTGCGCCGCCTTCAACGCGGACTTCGACGGTGACCAGATGGCCGTGCACCTGCCGCTGTCGGTCGAGGCTCAGGCCGAGGCCCGCGTGCTGATGCTCGCCTCGAACAACATCCTGAAGCCGTCGGACGGCCGTCCGGTCACCCTGCCCTCGCAGGACATGATCATCGGTCTGCACCACCTGACGACCCTCAAGGAGGGCGCTGCCGGTGAGGGCCGTGTGTTCGGTTCCGTCGGCGAGGCCATCCTGGCCAAGGACGAGGGCACCCTCGACCTGCAGGCCAAGGTCCGCATCCGCGTCCCCGGCCTGACCTTCCTCGAGGGGGAGGCTCCGGAGGGCTACGAGCGTCACGGTCTGGTGGATGCCTCGCTCGGCCAGGCGATCTTCAACGACACCCTCCCCAAGGGCTACCCGTTCGTTCGCGAGCAGGCCGACAAGGGCAAGCTGTCGCAGATCGTCAACAAGCTGGCTGAGGAGTACCCGAAGACCGAGGTCGCGGCATCCCTCGACCGGATCAAGGACGCCGGCTTCTACTGGGCCACTCGTTCGGGTGTGACCGTCGCCCTCAGCGACGTCCTCACGCCGCCGAACAAGAAGGAGATCGTCGCCGCCTACGAGAAGCAGGCAGCGAAGGTCCAGGGCCAGTTCGAGAAGGGCCTCACGACCGACGCCGAGCGTCGTCAGGAGCTCATCAAGATCTGGACCGAGGCGACCGACGAGGTCCAGAAGGCGATGCGGGACAACTTCCCGGCCGACAACACCATCAACCGCATGGTGAGCTCGGGTGCCCGTGGTAACTGGCTGCAGATCCGCAACATCGCGGGTATGCGAGGCCTGGTGAACAACCCCAAGGGTGAGATCATCCCCCGTCCGATCATCTCCTCGTACCGCGAGGGTCTGTCGGTGGCGGAGTACTTCATCGCGACGCACGGTGCCCGTAAGGGTCTGGCCGACACGGCCCTCCGTACGGCCGACTCGGGGTACCTCACGCGTCGTCTCGTGGACGTCTCGCAGGATGTCATCATCCGCGAGGAGGACTGCGGCACGACCAAGGGTCTCGAGTTCACGATCGCCGCTCCCGGCGCCGACGGCGAGCTCGTCCGCGACGCGAACGTCGAGAACTCGGTGTTCGCCCGTACCCTCGCCGCCGCTGTGGTCGACGCTCAGGGCACCGTCCTGGCCGAGGCCGGCGACGACGTGGGCGACGTCCTCATCGACAAGCTGGTCGCCGGTGGCATCGAGAGCATCAAGGTGCGCTCGGTCCTGACCTGCGACTCGGCCGTCGGTGTCTGCGCGAAGTGCTACGGCCGTTCGCTGGCCAGCGGCAAGCTCGTCGACATCGGCGAGGCGGTCGGTATCATCGCCGCTCAGTCGATCGGTGAGCCCGGTACCCAGCTGACGATGCGTACGTTCCACACCGGTGGTTCGGCATCGGCGGACGACATCACCCAGGGTCTGCCCCGTGTCCAGGAGCTGTTCGAGGCTCGTACCCCCAAGGGTGCGTCCCCGATCGCCGAGGCCGACGGTGTCATCAAGATCGATGAGACCGACAAGGCCAAGAAGCTCATCCTGACTCCGGACAACGGCGACGAGCCGCACGTCTACCCGGTCCTCAAGCGCGCCACCCTCCTCGTCGAGGACGGCCAGCGCGTCGAGGTCGGTCAGCCCCTGCAGGTCGGCACGCTCGACCCCAAGGAGGTCATGCGTGTCATGGGTGCCCGCGAGGTGCAGAAGTACCTCGTCGGCGGCGTGCAGGGCGTCTACCGCTCGCAGGGTGTGCCGATCCACGACAAGCACATCGAGGTCATCGTGCGCCAGATGCTCCGCAAGGTCACGGTCGTCGACCACGGCGAGACGGACCTGCTGCCCGGTGAGCTGGTGGACTTCAAGCGCTACCAGCAGATGAACCGCGAAGCGGTCGCCGCGGGCAAGCGCCCCGCGTCGGGTCGTCCCGAGCTGATGGGTATCACGAAGGCGTCGCTCGCGACCGAATCGTGGCTCTCGGCCGCGTCGTTCCAGGAGACCACCCGCGTCCTCACGCAGGCGGCCATGGAGGGCAAGAGCGACCCGCTCGTCGGCCTCAAGGAGAACGTCATCATCGGAAAGCTCATCCCCGCCGGCACCGGCCTTGCGAAGTACCGCAACGTCGTGGTCGAGGCGACGGAGGAGGCCAAGAGCGAGCGGTACCCCAACCGCATCTTCGCCTCGGATGGTGCGTACAGCGACGCCGACCTGAGCTACGTCGACTTCGACAGCTTCTCGACCGACGACTTCACCCCCGGCAGCTACAACTGATCGAGGTGTGATCGTCTGACCGAAGGCCCCCGGGACTCGTTCCCGGGGGCCTTCGGCGTTGCCGCGCGAAGGTGGCGCGGCGGGGCCACTACCGTGGACGCATGGCACGGGTGGGTGGGCGCAACGCCGCTTTCGCATGGTTCGTCGGCATCGTCAGCGCGGCGATCGTCGTGACGTTGCTCGTCCTCGCGATCCCGATGTTCCCGGCGGCGTCGCAGTGGCTCGCCCAGATCGGACGGACGTCGGACGGATCAGACGGTGCCGGGGCTCCGTCGCCCGGGGCGTCGAGCGCCTCCGATGCCGCGTCGTCGCCGCAAGGCTGCCGCGACCTCTACAACGACGCCGCGTGGGCGGTTCTGCGGCAGACCGACGGCGCCGTGGTCACCGCGTCGACGGACCCGCCCGTCTCGAGTGCGAAGGACGTCGTGGCCGCGCTCCAGCCCGCGGTCGTCCTCACGTGTCGCTGGACGTCCGATGCGGGTGAGATCTCGACGACGGTCGCGACCGTGCCGACGGATGCCGGGGCCATCGCTGCCGCATCCCTCCCCGCCAAGGGGTTCACGTGCGCCGACGACGACGGGCGCGTCCGATGCGAACGCACGGACGGCGATCTGGTCGAGTCGATCGAGGCGGGCGGTGGCCGGTGGCTGTCGACGTCGCAGCAGGCGTGGCATCCGTCCCGGTACGCCGAAGGCGTGGCGGATGCGGTGTGGCCGGCCGAGGGGTGAGCCCCTCAGCCCCGGACCCGAGCCCTCAGCCCCAGATCTTCGACACGATCGCCGCGGTGTAGCCCTGCGGGGCGAGGTTCGAATACTGCGTGTCGATCGCCACTCCGTCGCGCCAGTAGACGGTGCGACCCACGGGGAGGCCGAGGTCGTCGGTGCCGCTCTTCTCGCACCGCAGGCCTTCGTCCGGCTCGTAGCAGAGGTAGCCGTTGTCGACGCCGAGCAGGTAAAGGGCGTCGCGCGCTTCGCGCTCGGGGGAGTAGCCGACGACCGTGACGAGACTCGTGCGGCTGGCGCCAGGGTCGGCCCACACGCAGACGCGGCTGCTGTCGGGACGGATGCCGCCGCCCATCCCCGGGGCGTTCAGCGGGATGCCCTGGAGGGTGGTGAGGATGCTGTCGCTCAGGATGCTCTTGCAATCCGAGGGGAGTGGAGTGGTCGACGTCGAGGGGCCGAACGGGAAGTCGGCGATCGCGACGGGTGTCATCGTCGGTGTGGGGGTTCCGGATGCCGCATCCGTCGGTGCGGGCCGGAGCGTGTCGGGCTCGGGGGCGCAGGCCGACACGGCGGCCGCGAGCGCGGCGGCGCTGACGAGGGCTCCGACGGCCCGTCCGATGCGTGCGCGCCGAGAGGACATGGTCACCACGATACGCACACCGCGCCACGCCGCCTGAAGAAACGACGGGGCGCCTCCCCGGCGCCCGCGGAACACCGGGATACGCTCGCTCCAGCGGTGGCGCACGCCCCCGCGTGAGGAGTGACACGGCAATGAGCGACCCCAAGTTCGGCGAGCGGAACGACCAGGCCAACGAGCCCGCTTACGGTGAGCCGATCGAGGAGCCGACGTCCTCCGACGACTCGCGCGGTGTCGACGACGTCGTCGGCAGTGCGAACGACAGCCTCGCCGATGCGGAGGCCGCCTCGCGCGCCTCGGATGAGCGCCCCCGCGGCGACCGTTCCTTCGATGTGACCGATCGGGGCTCCGACCTGTCGATCGACTACGGCAAGTACAGCGAACCCGACGCGCCCGTCGCCTCCAGCGCGGTCAGCAGCGAGCCGCTCTACCGTCCGTCGGCCGAGACCCGCGACGATGCGGTGACCGAGGCCATGCCTCACGCCGACGCTCCCACCCGCGTCAACGAGTCCGTGCCCGCCGATTCGACGACGGATGCCGCGGCCCCCGCCGCGGCGACGGCTGCCGCCTCCCACGTAGACCAGACCCCGACGACGGTCACCTCCAGCGAGCCCGCCGCCGCGCCGACGGCCGCGTACTCGCAGCAGCCGATCTTCGTGCAGGCGCCGGAGGCTCCCCGCCCGCGCGGCAACCGCGGCGCTGCGGGCCTCATCGGCCTGCTCGCCGCGCTCGTTTTCGCCGTCCTCTACCTCGTGGCGATCCTCGGGCTGGATGCGCTCGAGAACGGACTCACGGTCGACACCGTCGCGCAGCGGCTCGTCGAGGTCGTGACGACGTGGGCGTTCTGGGTCCCCGTCGCCGTGTTCTTCCTCGGCTTCTGGCTGCTGGGCGCGTTCATCAACCGCGGTCGCTGGGGCCTCTGGGTCGTCTTCGGGCTGATCGTCGGTGCCGTCGCCTACGGCGGGCACATCCTCGGGCAGCTCTTCCAGGCCCCGTTCTGGTCCATCGCGCCGTCGCGCGCGAACGAAATCGTCGGCGAGCAGCTCCTCGCACCGCTCGCCGTCATCGCTTTCGTCCTCGGTCGCGAGATCACCATCTGGTTCGGTGCCTGGGTCGCCCGCCGCGGTCGTCGGGTCACCGAGCTGAACGACGAGGCGCAGCGCGAGTACGAGCGCACCCTCGAGGCCGGCCCCCAGCTCCACCAGTACTGATGACTGCCCGCGGCTGATGACCCAGCCCGCCGGCGTCGCAGCGCCGATCGCCACGTTCTTCGCGGCGGTCGGCTTCGCTGCGCTCGCGATCTGCGGATTCGGCTTCACGAGCCTGGTGACCGACACCGACGTCATCGCCGCACCGGGCCTCGGGCAGGGCGCCGGCATCGCCGCGATGCTGCTCGCGGCGGGCGCGTTCGCGGGCGCCGAGTACGGCGCGGTGCGCCGCGGACGGTACCCCGCCGCGGTGTGGGTCATGATCGCGACGGTGGCCGGTTATCTGGCGGGGATCGTGCTCGGGGGAGTGCTGACGGGTGCGGATGCGGCGCTCGCTCTGGGGGCGGCGGGCACGTTCTCGCTGTCCTGGTTCGCCCTCGTCCTCGCCGTCACCGCCGCCGCGGCGTCATGGGCCGGGATCGCCCTCGGGCGGACGCGCGCACGCCGACCCGAGTGGCCGTGGGAGCGCAGCGACGAGGACGAGTGACGGGCGCGGCATCCCGATGGCCGGAAATACCCCCGATCGGCCCGGATCTCCGCGAGAATGGGTCCGTGGAGCGCTCGCTCGAGACGCAGGTGAACCAGGCCGTCGAGGCCTGGTTGCGCTGGTTGCCGCGCTGGGAGCCCGCGACGCACCGTGGCCGGGTCGCTCCGTGCCGCCGATGTCTGGGGTCGCCGATCCTGTCGGCAGCGGGCCTCGGCTCCGACGTCCCGCACGGTGTGCAGCACGGCCTGTCGACGCGGATCAAGACGATCGTCGACTCGTCCGTCGCGCAGTACACCGAGCGCAACCTGCCCATGCTGCAGGCCGAGCTCGATCAGCAGGCTGATCGCAACAGGTCCCGCACCTACCGCCCGTCTGAGGGACTCGAGCCCGAGTTCGAGGGCCTTCCCCTCGACCCCGACCCGGTCCCCGGCGCGCCCTTCCTCTTCACGATCGCCGGCATGGCCGATGAAGCGGATGCCGCCGTGCCCGCGCTCCCGCCGCTCACCGAGGATGCGAAGGCCGCACTCCGGCAGGAGGTCCGGCTGGCCGACGAGTACGCGAGCATGGTCGGCCGCGAGGTGTGCACGATCCTCCTGCGCCACCGGCTCCGGATCCAGACCGCGGTCGCGCAGTACGTGGAGCCGCAGATCGCCGCGATGCTCGAGGAGCTGACACGGTCGCTGGATGCGCCGTTCGACACCGGCGAGGGACTCCCGGGCGTCTGACCGTACGCCTCACCTGCTCATTTAGGGTGGGGGGATGAACACGGGAGTCGACAGCGGTGCAGGTGTCGTCCTGGGACTGCTGTCGATCATCCTCGGCCTCGCCGTCTACGTCTGGGTCGCCCTCGCACTGTCGGCCGCCTTCCGGAAGATGGGCGAGGAGTCGTGGCATGCCTGGGTGCCGGTGCTGAACGTCGCCGTCCTCCTCCGTTGGGGCGGGTTCTCGCCCTGGCTCGCCCTCCTCGTGCTCGTCCCCGGCCCCGGGACCGTAGCGGTGTGGGTGCTGATCGTCGTGACGATCCACCGCCTGAACCCCGGTTTCGGCTACGGCACCGGGATGACGGTGGTCGGTGCGCTGCTGTTCCCCGTATGGGTCACGATCGTCGGGTTCGGGCCGGCGGAGTGGCGCGGTGCTCGTCCCGCCCACCTGCGACCCGCGTCACCGTCGCCTGCCCCCTCCCCGCTGTATCCGCCGCTCGACTCGTTCTCCTCGGAGTTCGGCGCCCCGCTCCCGCCGCCGGCGTTCCCCGCACCCGCCGAGCCCGCCCCGGCCGTCCCGCGCGCCGGGGCGACACCGCAGCCCCCGGCATCCGTCGCCCCGGAGCCGTGGACGCCGGTGGCGCACGATGCGCCCGCGGTCGAGCAGTCCGCTCCCGACGAGGCGCCTCTCGAGCAGCCCGATCCCACGTCACCGAATCCGACCTTCCGTTCCGAGTCGCCCTGGCGGGAGGACGTGGACGAGGTGTCCGCGGTGTCGCCTGCGCCCTTCCCGCCGAACGCAGCCCGCGGCGGGGCCGTCGATCCCGCCGCCGACCCGGGGATCATCTCCGCGGTTCCGGGCCGCGACGAGGCACCCGTCGCCTGGGTGCGCCCGGCTGCGGTGGGAGCCGACCGCGACGAGAGCGACGTGTTCCCGGAACTGACCGACGAGGTGTCCGCCGTGGCGGGCTCGCCGGCGGCGGGCGCGCCCGTCGCGGCGACGTCGTCGGTGTCGGCCCAGGAGCGCGTGCGCGACGAGGCCGATGTCGCTCCGATGGACGACGAGCTCGAACGCACGGTCGTCGTCCGGCGTGGCCACGCCCGGTGGGAGCTCGTGCTCCCGGACGGGGCGACCGTGCCGCTGTCGGGAGACGTCGTCGTCCTCGGGCGCAACCCCGTCGCCGACCCCGCGCATCCTCGGGCGCAGCTCGTGGCGATCGCCGATCCGACGCGCACGGTGTCGAAGACCCACGCGCGTCTGGAACGTCGTGGCGACACGTGGCGCATCGTCGATCTGGGCTCGACGAACGGCATCCTGCTGCCGAATCTCGGGGCGGACGTCGAGGTCGAACCGGGCGTCGACGCCGAGGTCGCCGATCGCTTCCTGCTCGGTGACGCATCGATCCGGCTGCAGCGGGTGGATGCCGGTTCCTGAGGCTCGAGGACCGTCACCTGAGCACTCGCGGTGAACACCGGCCTCGTTTGACCCGGGTTCGCGATCCCGCGTATCATTGACCGGGTGTGCGCATACGCGCGCCCTGCGACATGCCTCGGTTCGGAGCAGGCGAGGCGAACGCATCCAGGGACAGGGCCTGCGAACAGGTCACCCCCACGGCATATCCATCACCCCGCACGTCGCACTCGCGGCGCGCTGATGGATCTGTGGTGAAACCACGAACGCTGTCACCGTGCAGCACCTGTGCGAGGCGAGAGCCGAGCGCAGATCGACAAGGAGAGAACGTGCCAACCATTCAGCAGTTGGTTCGCAAGGGTCGCTCGCCGAAGGTCACCAAGACCAAGGCGCCCGCCCTGAAGGCGAACCCGCAGCAGGCGGGTGTCTGCACCCGCGTGTACACGACCACGCCCAAGAAGCCGAACTCGGCGATGCGCAAGGTCGCCCGTGTGAAGCTCCGCAACGGGACCGAGGTCACCGCCTACATCCCCGGTGAGGGCCACAACCTGCAGGAGCACTCGCTCGTGCTGGTCCGTGGTGGTCGTGTCAAGGACCTCCCCGGTGTGCGTTACAAGATCGTCCGCGGCGCCCTGGACACCCAGGCCGTCAAGAACCGTAAGCAGGCTCGCAGCCGCTACGGCGCCAAGAAGGGTTGAGTTAGATGCCTCGCAAGGGACCCGCACCCCGCCGCGTCGTCGTCAACGACCCGGTCTACGGTGCTCCGATCGTCACCCAGCTGGTGAACAAGATCCTCGTCGATGGCAAGAAGTCCATCGCCGAGGCCATCGTCTACAACGCCCTCAAGGGCGTCGAGGCGAAGAACGGCCAGGACGCCGTCGCGACGCTCAAGAAGGCGCTCGACAACGTCCGCCCCACCCTCGAGGTCAAGAGCCGCCGTGTCGGTGGCTCGACCTACCAGGTTCCCGTCGAGGTCAAGCCGCACCGTGCGAACACGCTCGCGCTGCGCTGGCTCGTCTCGTACGCGAAGGGTCGCCGTGAGAAGACCATGACCGAGCGCCTCCAGAACGAGATCCTGGATGCCTCGAACGGCCTCGGTGCCGCGGTGAAGCGCCGCGAGGACACCCACAAGATGGCCGAGTCGAACCGCGCCTTCGCGCACTACCGCTGGTAATCAGCACCTCGGTGACCGGCCGGGCAACCCCCGGCCGGTCACCTCGCGACATCCGTCACTACACGTAAGGACACCCCGTGGCACAAGAAGTGCTCACCGACCTCAACAAGGTCCGCAACATCGGCATCATGGCGCACATCGATGCCGGCAAGACGACGACGACCGAGCGCATCCTCTTCTACACGGGTGTCAACCACAAGCTGGGCGAGACCCACGACGGCGCCTCGACCACCGACTGGATGGAGCAGGAGAAGGAGCGCGGCATCACGATCACGTCTGCCGCCGTGACCTGCTTCTGGAACAAGAACCAGATCAACATCATCGACACCCCCGGTCACGTCGACTTCACGGTCGAGGTGGAGCGCTCGCTCCGCGTCCTCGACGGTGCCGTCGCCGTCTTCGACGGCAAGGAGGGCGTCGAGCCCCAGTCCGAGACCGTGTGGCGTCAGGCCGACAAGTACGACGTCCCCCGCATCTGCTTCGTCAACAAGATGGACAAGCTCGGCGCGGACTTCTACTTCACCGTCGAGACCATCATCAAGCGCCTCGGTGCCAAGCCGCTCGTGCTGCAGCTCCCGATCGGTGCCGAGAACGACTTCGTCGGCGTCATCGACCTCGTCGAGATGCGCGCACTGGTGTGGCCCGGTGACTCCAAGGGTGACGTCACCATGGGCGCCAAGTACGAGGTCCAGGAGATCCCCGCCGACCTCAAGGACCGCGCTGACGAGTACCGTCAGAAGCTCCTCGAGACCGTCGCCGAGTCCGACGACGAGCTGCTCGAGAAGTTCTTCGGCGGCGAAGAGCTGAGCCTGGCCGAGATCAAGGGCGCCATCCGCAAGATGACCGTCGCCGGCGAGCTCTACCCCGTGCTCTGCGGCTCCGCGTTCAAGAACCGCGGCGTCCAGCCGATGCTCGACGCGGTCGTCGACTACCTCCCGTCGCCCCTGGACGTGCCCGCCATCGAGGCGCACGACCCGAAGGACGAGGAGAAGGTCATCGAGCGTCACCCCGACGCCAACGACCCGTTCGCCGCGCTGGCCTTCAAGGTCGCCGTGCACCCGTTCTTCGGCCGCCTGACCTACATCCGCGTCTACTCGGGTCAGCTCGACTCGGGTGCGCAGGTCATCAACTCGACCAAGGGCAAGAAGGAGCGCATCGGGAAGATCTTCCAGATGCACGCCAACAAGGAGAACCCGGTCGACGCGGTCACCGCCGGCAACATCTACGCCGTCATCGGCCTGAAGGACACCACCACCGGTGACACCCTGGCCGACCCGAACGAGCCGGTCGTCCTCGAGTCGATGACGTTCCCCGAGCCCGTCATCGAGGTCGCCATCGAGCCGAAGACCAAGGCCGACCAGGAGAAGCTGGGCATCGCGATCCAGAAGCTCGCCGAAGAGGACCCGACGTTCCGCACCGAGCTCAACCCCGAGACCGGTCAGACCGTCATCAAGGGCATGGGCGAGCTGCACCTCGACATCCTCGTCGACCGCATGAAGCGCGAGTTCCGCGTCGAGGCGAACGTCGGCAAGCCGCAGGTCGCGTACCGCGAGACGATCAAGAAGACCGTCGAGCGTCACGACTACACGCACAAGAAGCAGACCGGTGGTTCGGGTCAGTTCGCGAAGATCCAGTTCGCCCTCGAGCCCCTCGAGGTCACGCCGGACAAGATCTACGAGTTCGAGAACAAGGTCACCGGTGGCCGCATCCCGCGCGAGTACATCGAGCCCACCAACCAGGGCTTCCAGGACGCCATGCAGGTCGGCGTGCTCGCCGGCTTCCCCATGGTGGGTGTCAAGGCGATCCTGACCGATGGCGCGTCGCACGACGTCGACTCGTCCGAGATGGCGTTCAAGATCGCCGGCTCGATGGGCTTCAAGGAGGCCGTCCGCAAGGCGAACCCCGTTCTCCTCGAGCCGCTCATGGCGGTCGAGGTCCGTACTCCCGAGGAGTACATGGGCGACGTCATCGGCGACCTGAACTCGCGTCGTGGCCAGATCCAGTCCATGGAGGACGGTGCGGGCATCAAGATCGTCCGCGCCCTCGTCCCCCTGTCGGAGATGTTCGGCTACATCGGTGACCTGCGCTCGAAGACCTCGGGTCGCGCGGTCTACGCGATGGAGTTCGACAGCTACTCCGAGGTCCCCCGCGCGGTGGCCGACGAGATCGTCCAGAAGACCAAGGGCGAGTAACACCCGCTCTTCGGATGCCGGGGGCCCCGGCCCTCGGCATCCGCCCAAACTGAATATCGTCACGTCAACTACACTGACAACATCCCCGTAGAAACCCGGTCGCAATCCAGCGCCCGGATGACTACACGACAGTCCTGAGGAGGACCCAGTGGCCAAGGCCAAGTTCGAGCGGACCAAGCCGCACGTCAACATCGGAACGATCGGTCACGTCGACCACGGCAAGACCACGCTCACCGCTGCCATCTCGAAGGTGCTCGCCGACAAGTTCCCGTCGGCCACCAACGTGCAGCGTGACTTCGCGTCGATCGACTCCGCTCCCGAAGAGCGCCAGCGTGGTATCACGATCAACATCTCGCACGTCGAGTACGAGACCCCGAAGCGTCACTACGCGCACGTCGACGCGCCGGGTCACGCTGACTACATCAAGAACATGATCACCGGTGCTGCCCAGATGGACGGCGCGATCCTCGTGGTCGCCGCCACCGACGGCCCGATGGCTCAGACGCGTGAGCACGTCCTGCTCGCCAAGCAGGTCGGCGTGCCGTACCTGATGGTCGCGCTGAACAAGGCCGACATGGTCGACGACGAGGAGATCCTGGAGCTCGTCGAGCTCGAGGTCTCCGAGCTGCTCGCCTCGCAGGGCTTCGCCGAGGACGCTCCGGTCGTCCGCGTCTCGGGCCTCAAGGCGCTCGAGGGCGACGAGAAGTGGGTCCAGTCGATCCTCGACCTCATGGAGGCCGCGGACGAGAACATCCCCGACCCCGTGCGTGACAAGGACAAGCCGTTCCTCATGCCGATCGAGGACGTCTTCACGATCACCGGTCGTGGAACGGTCGTCACCGGTCGCGCCGAGCGTGGCACCCTCGCCATCAACTCCGAGGTCGAGATCGTCGGCATCCGCCCGACGCAGAAGACCACGGTCACGGGTATCGAGATGTTCCACAAGCAGCTCGACGAGGCCTGGGCCGGCGAGAACTGTGGTCTGCTCCTCCGTGGTCTCAAGCGTGACGACGTCGAGCGTGGCCAGGTCGTCGTGAAGCCGGGTTCGGTTACGCCGCACACCAACTTCGAGGGCACTGCTTACATCCTCTCGAAGGAGGAGGGTGGCCGTCACAACCCCTTCTACACGAACTACCGCCCGCAGTTCTACTTCCGCACCACGGACGTCACCGGCGTCATCTCGCTGCCCGAGGGCACCGAGATGGTCATGCCCGGTGACACCACGGACATGACGGTGGAGCTCATCCAGCCCATCGCCATGGAAGATGGACTCGGCTTCGCGATCCGTGAGGGTGGCCGCACCGTCGGCGCCGGCACGGTGACCAAGATCATCAAGTAAGTCCTTTCGGACTCACCGACAAGGGGTCGGGCCTTCGGGCCCGGCCCCTTCGTCGTTGCCGCAAGGGGTGCCGCCCGAATCCTCGGCGACCTAGACTGACCGCGCCGCGACACCCGCGCGGGCATCGATGGAGATGAGGGAGAGCATGGGAATCGACGACATCGTGGGCAAGGGGAAGCAGTTCCTCGAGCAGCACAAGGACGAGATCGAGAAGAACCTGAAGTCCGATCAGGCCGAGGACGTGAGCGACAAGGTGCTCGACGCGGCGGCCGAGTTCGTGAAGAAGGTCGCTCCCGACTCCGTGGACGCCAAGGTCGACGAGGTCCGCGACAACGTGGATCGGCGCATCGGCAACGAGTGACGATCGCGCGAAGGGGACGGATGCAGCTCGCATCCGTCCCCTTCGCGTCCCCGGCCGGCGGTCCGCCGTCTGACAGAATGAACGTCGGATGGTGAGGATCGGATGACGCAGGTGAAGCGGGACGCGTCGTGAGCGGCATCCTCGTCCACGAGTGGCTGTCTCGGCACGGGGGCTCTGAGAACGTGTTCGACGTGCTCGGCGGGGTGTTCCCCGACGCCGAGCGGTGGTGCCTCTGGAACGAGAGCGAGGGACGATTCTCGGGCGTCCACGAGACCGCTCTGGCCCGGACCCCCCTCCGCGGGCACAAGGCGGCCGCCCTGCCGCTCATGCCGCTGGCTTGGCGGGCGCTGCCGGAGCGGGACGCCGACTGGGTTCTCTGCAGCAGTCACCTCTTCGCTCATCACGCGCGATTCCGCGGGGCCGCGCGCGAGGCGCCGAAGCTCGTCTACACCCACACCCCGGCGCGGTACATCTGGACGCCCGAGCTCGACGGCCGTGGCGGCGGCGTCGCCGCTCGTGCCGCATCCGCCCTGCTGAAGCCGCTCGACCGGCGCCGCGCAGCCGAGCCCGTCGCCATCGCCGCCAACAGTGCCTTCATCGCCGACAGGGTCGCGCGTGCCTGGGGTCGCGACGCCACCGTCATCCACCCGCCGATCGACGTCGCACGTTTCGCCGACGCGCGGCCGACGGACGAGACGGATGCCGCCGTCGCCGACCTCCCTCGCGACTATCTGCTCGGGGTCTCGAGGTTCGTCCCGTACAAGCGCCTCGAGCTCGTCATCGACGCCGGGGTCGCGTCGGGCCTCCCCGTGGTCCTGGCGGGTGGGGGAGCGGACGAGGAGAGGCTCCGCGCGTACGCGGCGGATCGGCGGCATCCCGTCACGATCGTCCGCGACCCGTCGTCCATCCTGCTCGCCGCGCTCTACCGGGGCGCGCTCGCGCTCGTCTTCCCCGCCGTCGAGGATTTCGGCATCATGCCGGTCGAGGCGATGGCGGCGGGCACGCCCGTCGTGGGCAACGCCGTCGGGGGAGTCGCCGAGAGCGTCATCGACGGGGTCACCGGCGCGCTCGTCCACGAGTGGGCGGGCGAGGACCTGCGCGCCGCGGTCGAGCGCGCGGTGGCGTCGAGCCGCGAGGCGTGTGTGAGGCGCGCGTACGAGTTCGATCGTCCCGTGTTCGAAGCGCGCATCGCCGACTGGGTCGCGGAGAAGACGGCGTGAGCGGACTCCTCGTCGACGACCGGTACCGCGGTGCGCACGGGATCGGGCGCTACGCCCGCGAGGTGCTCGGTCGTCTCGATCGCGACTGGCGCGGCCTGGGGCTGGACGGCACGCCTTACAGCCCGTTCGACGCGTTCCGTGCCCTGCCGGATCTCGCCGCGGGATCCGTGGTCTACTCGCCCGGGTACGGGGCGCTGGTCCGCGCGCCGCGGCAGGTCCTGACGATCCACGACCTCATCCAGCTCGAGAGCCCCTGGCCCGGCCGCGCGAAGTTCCTCGCCTACTACGGCGGCCCCGTGCGGCGTGTGGTCCGGCGAGCCGGCATCGTCCTCACGGTGTCCGAGGCCTCGGCCGAGGCGATCCGGCGGTGGCTGCGCGACGACGCCGTCGACGTCGTCAACGCCGGCAACGGGTGCTCCGCCGCCTTCACCCCCGACGGCCCGCGCGAGGTCGCATCCGACCCGTACGTCCTGTTCGTCGGGAACGTCCGGGCGCACAAGAACCTCGACGTCGTGCTGCGCGCCCTCGCGGTGACCAGCGGCATCCGTCTTCGCGCGGTCGTGCCGGCCGGCGAGTCGGACCAGGTGCGGCAGGCCGCCGAGCGACATGGAGTCGAGGCCCGGATCGACGTCGTGGGCGGTGTCGACGACGCGCGGCTCGCCGAGCTCTACCGGGGCGCCGCCGCGACCGTCATGCCGTCGTTGCTCGAGGGGTTCGGACTGCCCGCCCTCGAATCCGTGGCGAGCGGGACGCCGGTCATCCATTGGGCCGGATGCCGCGCCGTCGCCGAGATCGTGGACGGGCGCGGCCCGGCGATGACCGACGCGCACGACGCGCACGAGTGGGCCGCCGCGATGACGGATGCCGCCGCATCCCCTCGCGCCGTCGACCCGCCGCGCGGCACGTACGACTGGGATCGCACGGCGGGGATCGTCTCCGCGACGCTCGCGCGTGCGGGCGGGTGAGCGGGTGCCGGGTGAATTCGCGCTCCGGGGCGAACGTATAGAGTGACTGGGCGGCACCGGTGGCGTGTGGCTCCGGCCGCCGTAACGCAGCCCGGCCACCGCAGCGAACGTGCTCGGTCGGACACGATCTGATTCGGGGATGTCGGCGGCGCCGTGGCGTGTGGACGTCCTCCCGATCGATGAGGGGTGCGCGCGTCGGCGGGGGCGATGCCCCGCCAAGGGCGAGTGGGCGCGAGCCTGCCGCAGACATGCGCCGAACGACGTGTTCGGCTCGTCGCCACCCGGGGGCGAGGATGCGATATGGATAAAGTGGGGATCTATGCGATTGATTGAGTACGACGCGTCCGAATTGACTCCTGAGGAGTGGCGCGACGGGGGCGAGGCTCGAGCGTTCAACCCGACGATCGCAGAGGTCGATGGCGGCTACGTCATCGCCTATCGCGTCGTCCAGGTCGACTCCGACCATCGGCGCATCGCCACCGCCCGCCTCGACGCCGATCTGGCGTTGGTGCCGGGCAGCGTCCGTCCTCTGTCGGACGAGATCGCATTCGCTGACGAGGGGCTTCCCGAGCGTGCGAAGACGTGGCACGCGGACCCCGTGTACCTGTGGCTGCGCGGCCGCCTCTACCTCCTCTGGAACGACGGGGGTGCTCGTCCGAGCAACCACCAGTTCCTTCTCGAGATGACGTCCGACGGTCAGCACCCGGCGTCGCCCGCCCGGGAGCTGACGACCCTCGACCGACGCCCGATCGAGAAGAACTGGACCCTCTTCGAGGCGGACGGCGAGGTCTACGCGAGCTACTCCTACCGGCCGCACCGCGTTCTCCGCGTCGACCTGGACAGCTCCGACATCCGCATCGTCGCGACGACGGCCCACCGCAGCAACTTCACGACGGACTACGAGCGCATCTTCGGCATCATCCGTGGCGGGGCACAGCCCGTCCGCCGCGGCGACAGCTTCCTCACCCTCGCGCACACGAGCTTCAAGACGGCCGACGGCCGTGTCTACCGGGGCGTGCTGCTCGAGTTCGAGGCGACGGCCCCCTTCCGGATCACCCGGATCGACGAGGTGCCCTTCGACCTCCCGAACCCCCGCGGCGCCAACTTCAAGCACGAGAAGCTCAACCCCGACGTGCACGAGGTCGTCTATCCGCGCGGCATGGTCCAGCGCGGCGACGACTGGGTGGTCGCCTACGGTCTCAACGACGAGGAGTGCGCTGTCGCCATCGTCCCCGGGGACGCGATCACGTCCGCCCTCGGTACGCAGGTGCGCAGCATCTTCACCACCGCGGATGCCCGGGCCCGCCTGACCTCGCTTCCTACCGAGGACGTCAGTTCCGGCTCGTCACCGAGCCTGCCGGTGTTCTGGTACGACGCGAAGAACAAGCTCTTTGACCCGTTCCCCGCCGGCCGTCGTTTCAAGACGGGCAACTTCGGCGACCTCGCCTCGCGCTGGGCGGCGAAGCGGGTTTCGGGTGTCGAGCTGCGCGAGCCCGCTCCCGGGGCGCCTCGGCTGCTCGCGATCGGCTCCGTCCTGCAGCGCGCGACGGACGGCGATGTCGTGTGGGGGTCGGGCGTGAAAGGTGGCTCCGATCCGCTGCCGGTCGGGATCGACCTGGACGTGCGCGCGGTGCGCGGACCGTACTCACTGGAATATCTGGCCGAGGCGGGTGTCTCGACGGAGCGCGTCACGCACACCTTCGACCCGGGCGTGCTCTTCCCGACCCTCTTCGCCTCGGAACTCGCTCAGACGCCCGACCGTCCGGGGCTCCGGATCGTGCCGCACTACCGCGATGACCTGGTCCTGCGCCGGAAGCACTACGAGCACCTCGATGCCTTCATCTCGGTCGACACGACTCCGCTCGGCATGATGCGAGCGATGAAGGGTGCGGACCGCGTGATCGCGAGTTCGCTGCACGGCATCATCTTCGCCGAGGCGATGGGGATCCCCGCCTACTGGTTGGCCCCGGTTGGCGGCGAGGACGAGCTCAAGTACTACGACTACTACTACGGCACCGGTCGTACGGACGTGAAGCGGTTCGAGTCGATCGACGACGCGATGCGGGCAGACCCCATGCCGCTTCCGACGTTCGACATCGAGGCCTACCTCGCGACGTTCCCCCACGACGCGGTCGACCGCCTGACCTCGGACATGATCCGTCCTGGCCAGCGGTTCCCGTTCACGCAGTGGGGACTCCACCACTTCGCCCGCAACTTCCAGCTGGCGGGTTTCGGCATCCGCGATCAGCAGGGCGTCTGGATGACGGAGCCCCGCGCCGCACTCAGCGGCGAGCTCGAGGGAGCTCCGGGCGACGTGTTCGACGTCACGATCACCTTCGCCCCCGGCGACCCCACGCTGTTCGCCAACTCGCAGAGCCTGCGCGTCCAGGCGAACGACGGCCCCGCGCAGGTCGTGCGGTGGCGCCCGGGAGGACGCGACCCCGTCGAGGTCACCTTCCAGGTGACCGCTCGCTCGACGAACCCCCTCCTGCAGCTGGACTTCGGTGTGACCCCCTCGCCGGCGACGACGAACATCACCCTCGTCGACAAGCTGGCCCGCCGCGACCCGACCGGGCTGCTCCGGAAGATGATCCCCGCGGCGCCGCTCGGCAAGAAGCCGCGCTACGGCGTCATCAAGGCGGTGCGGGTGTCGTCGCTCACGCGACGCGCGTGACTGCGCCGCGGGTGGGGCGTCCCTCGGGGCGCCTCACTCGCGCGGCGGGATGCCCGCGGGGTAGAGGCCCCGCAGATTCGCCATCTCCTTCTTGTAGGTGAGCGCCTCGCTCATTCCCCACTTCTCGGCGAAGTCGAGTGACTGGCGGCCTTTGTCCTTGCCGGTGAAGTGCAGGACGAAATGCTCGAAGCCGCCCGCGACGAAGTGGCGCGGCCGGCAGTTGAAGGCGGTGTAGTCGAGTTGGGCGTAGAAGCCCTCGACCGCGAAATCCGGGTTCGTCATCATCTGGTAGACGAGCGCATCCTGATCTCCACCCGTCCAGTACCCGTAGACCGAGTCGTCCCACCACTCGCGCGCCTTGGCCAGATCGGTCGCGATGGTGGCGTCGATGAGCTTCCGGCCCAGCTCGGTGTTGCGGATCAGCATCGTGCCCGAACTCATCCAGGTCCAGAGGTCGGTGTCCTTCGGGCTCGCGCAGAAGATGATCGTCGCATCCGGATGCGCGTCGATGAAGCTCGTCAGGGTCGTCTTGCGGCCGGTGAAGAACGCGTCGTCGTCGATCCAGAAGAGCCAGTCGAACAGCGGCAGGAACTTCTTGATCTTGGCGAGCTTCAAGAAGAAGTTCTTGTGCTGAGCGGGTTCGGCCACCGGAGCGATGTCGAAGATGTAGGTGTACCCGTGGGCGCGCGCGTAGAGCTCGTGATTGACGTGCGCGTTCGTCCTCAAGCGGTCGCAGTAGCTGATGATCCCGACCCGCGGACCGGTTGGCTCGCTCATGGTCGGGATGTTACGGCACGGGTCGGAACGACCGCAGGCACTTGCGCTTCGCGGTGGCGCAGGGCATGTGGACGGATGCCGCCGGGTAGGATTCTCGTGCCTCACACCGCATACCGGCGCGCGCGCGTCAGACAGGTCTCGCTTTGTCTCTTCCCCCTGATGTCATCGTCTGTTCGTTCTTCACCGATGACGAGTACTACCGCGGATGGGCCAAGAAGCTCGAGGAGAACCTCGACGATCTGGGCATCGCGCACGTCTTGCGTGAGGTGCACAAGGAGCCCGGCCAGGACTGGGCTGACATCTGCCGCCAGAAGGTCGCCTTCCTCGACACCGTGTGCCGTGAGAACCCGGACGCGCGCGTGTTCTGGACGGATGTCGACTGCGAGATCCTCGACCTTCCCGCGTACGTCCGCAACTTCACGGCCGACATCATCGGCTTCCAGCATGGTTTCTCCCGCCCGATGGAGATCGGCTACAAAGCCGCCACTCGTTTCTGGGCGCCGAGCTTCATCGGCGTGAACACGACCCCGGCGGCCCGGAAGTTCGTCTCGGATGCCGCCGACTTCGAGCGCCTGTCGACGCTCAAGGCCACGGATGACTACTTCTTCGAGGAGTCCTGGCGCGCGAATGCGGACTCGCTCAGCTTCCAGGTGATCCCCGCCGGCGGCGTCCTGGGACGCGGTAACGGCGACGTCACCGCCTTCTACGCGTTCGGGTCGAGCGGCAACGTTCCGCAGTTCCGGAACCTGGTCGTGCAGCACACCGCTCCCGGAGCCAAGGCGGCTCCGACGTCCCGCGAGGCCGGCGCGATCGCCTGGAAGGTGCGCGTCAAGGTCGCCGCCTACCGGGCGCTCAAACAGGTCGACGCCGTCGTGACGCGGGTCGCGCCGCAGCGTGCGCCTCTCGTGCGCGACTGGGTCAAGCAGCATCCGCTCATCCACCGCATCCGTCCGATCACGCCTCCCAAGGCCGACAACCACCGTTCCCGCCTTCTTGCGCAGGCCGTGGCCGTCGGTCAGCGGGGCGACCTCGAGCGTTTGGACGCGATCGAACGTCGGCTGCACGCCGGTGGCATCCTCTCCGCTGCGGAAGCCGCCACCGTCGATGCGGCGAAGGCGTTCGCGTCGTACGCCACCTTCGGGTCCCCGGCCGCTGACTCGGCCGACACGACCGCGGCGGTGCCCCTCGTCTGGTGGCCCCGTCCCTTCCCCGGCAACTTCGGGGACTGGTTGAGCCCGCTCATCGTGGCGAGCGTCGCGAACACTCCGGTGGAGTTCGTGCCGGCGACGGGCAACGCGCGCAAACCGCATCTCGTCGGCCTCGGTTCGATCGCGAAGTTTGCGAACGAACACTCCGTCGTGGTGGGTTCCGGTGCGTCTGCGGGCGATGCGGAGCTCCACCCCGGGGCGCGGTACCACTCGCTCCGTGGTCCGCTGACCGCCGACATCCTCACCGCCCGCGGCGGTCCCGCCGTCACCACCTTCGGCGATCCCGGAGTGCTCCTGCGTCGCGTCCTGCCCATGGAGCGCCCCGAGACGAACGGCCGGCTGGCACTCGTCCGTCACTTCACCCACGCGACGCTCCCGGTGCGCCGGCCCGCCGGCCTCGATGAGATCAGCGTGCTCCAGTCCAGCCCCGAGAGTCTGCGGACGTTCATCGAGAAGCTGCACCAGTACGACGGCATCGTCACGAGCGCGATGCACGTCGCGATCGCGTGCCACAGCTACGGCATCCCGGTAGCGTTGATCGGGTTCGAAGGTGCGGCGAGCACCGTCGCCGGCGACGGGATGAAGTACCGCGACTACTCGCTCGGCGCGGGTCTCGAGCGGCTCTGGGAGCCCCAGCAGCTGATCCTCGACCTGCGCAACGTCGACCTTCGGTCGATGCTCGACTCCGAGTACGTCGCCGAGGAGAAACTCGACGAGGTCGAGGCAGCCATCAAGAACGCCGTCGCCGACTGGCGAGATATCGTCGCCTGAATGTTCCGGGACATCTTCGCGGCGTTCGCCCAGCAGTTCCCGCGCTGGCGGGAGCGGCGCATGATCATCGCGCTCCTCGTCCTGATGGCGATCCTGCCGGTTGGGGAGCTCCTCGTCCTGCAGGTGTTCTCGAACCTGCTGGTCGAGGCTTCGCAATCCCTTGCCGGGAAGCTCGGCACGGTGGTGCTCCTCCTGTCGCTCTTCCTCGCGGGGTTCGCGGTGACACGAGGACTCCAGCACGGCACGAAGTTCTGGCGTGTGCGCATCTTCCGCGCCGCCTTCGCCGACCTGCAGGACCGAACCGGAGCAGGCGCCGCGAACTGGCAGTGGGCGAGGGCCTTCGGAGTCTCGTCGATCATCGCCGACCTCATGCAGATCGTCGCGGTGCTGGGCGTGCTCTTCTACTTCGATCTCGTCATCGGAGGCGTGAGCGCCGTCCTGACGGTCGTCGTGATCATCCCCCTGTCCCTGCTGTACCGGCGTCAGCTACGGGTTCAGCTCGAGTTGATGGATGCGCCGGTGAAGCGCGTCGAGGCGCCCATCCGGGAGCGCATCTACTCCGGCGAGTTCGCCGCGATCGCGGCATCCGCCGGAAGTGGGATCGCCCTCGCGCTCGTCGTGCTCCGGATCTTCTCCGGCGGGCTCGATGTCGCCACGGCGATCGTGCTCGCCATGGCCCTGCGCATCTACTTCGGCCGCATCGCGGCGCTGTCTCCGACGTTCATGCGCTTCGCGCGTGACTCACTGCGTCACCAGCGGGACGTGGAGCGGTATCTCGCCCGAAACGGGGGCGCCGCGGATCCGGCTGCCGACGGCGATTTCGACAGCGATACCGACGCCGACCCGGATGCGGTCTCCGCTCCCGTCAGGGACGAGAAAGCCGAGAGCCGGCGTCGATCGGCTCTGGTCGGCCGGATCCTCCTCGAGGCGCAGCGGGGCGAGAGCGCCCGCTTCCACCGGGCCGCGTCGCAGCTCTGGTCGAACGGCGATGTGACCGTGCCGGAGCGTAACGCGATGCGAGGCGCCGAGGCCTTCCTGGCTTACGCGACCGCGTCCTCCGCCGAGGCGGTAGCCGACGATCCGGTTCCACTGTTCTGGTGGTCCAAGCCGTTCCCGGGTTCTTTCGACGAGTGGCTGAACCCCTATCTCCTGGGAGCATCGACAGGGCGGGCGGTGCGATTCGCTGCCGCGACGGGCGCGCAGGAGGTCCCGCCCCATCTCATGATGGGCGGGTCGCTCGCGTCCCATGCGCAGTCCCGCTCGATTCTCGTCGGAACCGGTGTGTCCAAACTCGAGGCCACCGTCGAGCCGACGGCCGAGTTCATCTCCCTCCGCGGACCGCTCACTCATCGCGTCGTCCGCCGCAACGGCGGCAGCGTCACCGACAGCTTCGGCGACCCCCGCCTTCTCCTCCGGCGCGTGCACCCGCTCACGCTCGGGGGCAACAACGGGCGGCTGGCCTTCGTGCGCAACCACTCGGATGCCGGCGTCCCCTACGTGCTCGCCGAGAACATGGATGAGATCTCCATCAGCGGTTCCGCTCCGGAACAGGTCGTCGGCCTCGTCGACCGACTCGCGACCTATCGCGGCGTCGTGACGACGAGCCTCGGCGTCCTCGTCGTCTGCCAGAGCTACGGCATCCCGAGTGCCCTCGCCTGTGAGGAAGAGAGCCGGCGGATCAAGCGTCTGGACATGGAGCTCCGTGACCACCTGCTGGGCTCGGGTGCAGAGGGGGACTGGGAGCTCCACAAGGTTCCCCTCGACCTCGGCCGCGTGCCGTGGTCGCGCCGCCTCGTCGGTGAGAGGATCGCCGACACCAAGCTGGACGAGATCTCGGCGGCGCTCGAGTTCGGACTGAGCCGGCAGGCCGAAGCGGTCGCTGACGCCCTCGAGCGCGAGCTCGCGGATCAAGAGCTCCCGGGCGATGGCTGACCGTCAGGGTCGTCGTCTTCGCGTCACGCAGCTGCTCGCCGACCCGAACCGGTCCGCTCGCCCCGTCGAGAACCCCTACACGTCGCTGCTCGTCTCCTCGTTGCCGGACGAACGGATCGAGACGCGGTACTTCGGATGGGCGGACGTGCTCACCTCGGACGCTGACGTGGTCCACATGCACTGGCCCGAGAACTCCCTCCGGCATCCGCGAACGGCTGTGCGTCTCCTCAAGCGCGCCCTGTTCCTGCTGTTCATCCTGCGCCTCCGGATGGGTCGGATCGCCGTCGTGCGGACGGTGCACAACGCGCGGCCGCACGAAGCGGGGGACCGCGGTGAGCGATGGATCCTCGGCCTGCTCGAGGCTCGGACGACGCTGTGGGTGACGCTCAACGACGTGACGCCGACGCCGGATCCCCGCAGGACGGTGGTCATCCCGCACGGGCACTATCGGGATCGGTTCGCCTCTCCGACGCCGGAGCCGCGGCGAGGGAATCTCGTCCACTTCGGGATGCTGAAGCCCTACAAGGGCGTTGATGAACTGATCAGCGCCTTCGCCGCCGTGCCCCACGAGCTCGATTACCGCCTGCACATCGTCGGGGAGAGTCACGACGGGCCGCTGACCGAGCGGGTGCGCGCGGCTTCGCGCCGCGATGAGCGGATGGACATCGACCTGCGGTTCGTCGACGAGACCGAACTGGCGGATGCCGTCGGTGCCGCGGAGATCGTCGTCCTGCCGTACCGCGCGATCGAGAACTCCGGCTCGGCGCTGCTCGCCCTGTCGCTGCATCGCCCTGTCATCCTCCCCGAGTCCCCTTCGACCCGGCTCCTGGAGGAGGAGTTCGGTGACGAGTGGGTCGGCCTCTACCGGGGACCTCTCACCGCCGAGACCCTCCAGCGCGCAGTCGAGGACCTCCGCGATCGACCGAGGGACGCCGCCGGCCCCGACATGTCGGAACGCGACTGGCCGCGCCTCGGCTCGCTGCTGGCCGATGCATACGACCGCGCTGCCGCATCGCTCAGGCGCCGGGCCTGATCACAGGCCGCCGACGAATGTGAGGATGGCGGCCACCTTCGCCGTCCACGAATGGGACTGGGCGAGTTGCGCGCCGGATCCGTTCGGCTCGCGCCTCTCCAGAGCCGCCTGCAGTGCGCTCTGGGCCTCCGCCTCGTCGGCGTAGGTGTAGACCCCGTTCGAGGGATCGGAGGCGATGACCGGAGTGCGACGCGAGACCACGTTCAGCCCGCTCGCGAGGTATTCGTACAGCTTCATGGGGCTGCGACCGGCGTTGCCGGGGTCATCGGACAGGGGCAGCAGGCCCACGCGGGCCGCCGCGAAGCGCGCGGGGAGCTCGTCGTAGGGGAGAGCGCCGAGGACGGCGACGTTGTCGGGGAGCGTCGGGGGCTCGCCGGTGAGCGGCCCGATCAGCTCGAACCGCACGTCACGGTGCGCACCGGCCCAGCGTGCCACCCGCCCCCAGTCGAATCGCCGGTCGAGGGCGCCGGCGTAGACGCACGTCTCGGCGCGGGTGCCGTTCGTCTCGGTGAACCGCGCCGTGTCGACACCATTGGGCACGACGATCGCGGGCACGCGCACGTCGCCGAGGCCCCGCAGCACCTCGACCGACGTCGCGATGACACCGTCCACGTGGTGGAGGGCGTCACGCTGCAGACCGGCCTTCATCCCGCGCGGGTACTCGTCGGTCGGGCGGTAGACGACGATGTCGGCGAGCTCTCGCACGGACTGGTGCCACATCAGCGGTTGGTCCACGAGGACGAGGTCGAACCGGTCGAGCCGGCGCCGTCGTAGTTCGGTGGCGACGGAGAAGGTGCCGATGCCCGCGGGGAGCAGGGTGCGCGGCACGATGTGTCGCACCCCCGAGGCATCCACTTCATCCGAGGGCGTTGCGCGCGCGCGACTGCGAGGGACGCGACCGAGCACGCGATGGACCATCGAGATCGGCGTCGAGAGGTGGACGACGTCGTGGCCGAGGCGGGCGAGTTCCGCAGCGAGGTGGTGGCTGCCGACGCGGAAGATCCCGTGGCTGTCGGTGTGGCTGACGAAGAGGATGCGCATGGGCTGATTCACGGCGTCTGTGCCGCCGATGTGCTCCAGAGGTCATCAGGGAACGCCTCGAGCAACGCCGCGGCATCCCACCCGCGGAGTGGAGGGGCAGGAGGTGTGTCGAGAGCGGCGCGCCAGTCGGATGCCGCGACGGGAAGCGCTCGGCCCGTCCCCGCGTAGTAGTCCTCGTACTTGAAAGCCGGCTCGGTGCTCGCGGCGACGAGGACGGCGGGGACGCCGAACGCCTCCGCGACGACGATCCCGTGGAGGGAGCTCGCGATCACCGACTCCGCCGATGCGATCTGCCGGACCTTCTCGAGCGCCGGTCCCCTCGGCGACAACGCCGTCGGGGGGAAGCGGTGCCGGTCGTGCAGATTGGGGACGAGGACGGTGCCGCCGGAGCCGCGCACGATGCCGAGCTCGTCGTCCGTCCACAGGTGGGGGAGGAGGAGAGCCGGGTCGCCGAACACCTCGCTCGAGCGGTTCCCTCCCTCACGCAGGCGGGCCGCGGTCAGCGGGCCGCGCACCGCGCGGACGTCGAGGTCCCTCGGGATCGGGGCGGGCTCCTTGACGTTCGCCCCGCTTCCCCAGACGACGTCGCCGGGGCGGGCGAGGTGCAGGATCGAGCCCACGGCGAGGATGCGGCGCAGCTCCGGCCGCTCCTCGAGTCCTCGCGATCGTGCGATGCGGGCCACGATCTCCGGGCCGAGCAGGTCGCCGAAATTGTTGACACGCGGACCCACGTGGATCCGTGCCGTCACCCGACCGGATCCGAGCTTCCGGCGAGGGTTCCAATACACGACGCGCGGCACGGTCCCTCATCTCGGTCGGCGAACGCCCCGAGCCTAGTCGACGGATGCCGCGCCCCCTCCGCCGGGCCGAGCGCAGCGATCCGCCGATTCGGTGAGGCCAGGGACATCTGTGAGGATGGGGGCCGACTGTAGACGTATCGAGAGGCTGCGACAGGTGCGGATCAAGAAGTGGCAACTTTTCGCGGGCGGTGCTGTCGTGCTCGCCGGTGGGCTCACGACGGCGATCATCGTCTCCAACTCCTTCGCCTCGAACGGCGTGGCGCCCACGACGCGGCCGACGGCCGAGGCGCAGCAGACGCCCACCCCGACACCGACTCCCGAGCCGCAGCCGGCACCGGAGCCGCAGTCCGCGCCGTCGTACGGTGATCTGGTCGGGTGGGATCAGGCAGGGACGACCACGGTCGCCCGGGTGCTGCCGCAGGTCGGCGATGCCGCGGCCGGGTCCGTCGCCGCGTACGTCGACGCTCCCGTGGTCGACAAGCAGACGACGGTCCTCCAGTCCGTCGCGAAGGTCGATGCGGGTGCGCAGTACACCTTCACGGCGCAGGTCCGCTCTGCCACGGCGTTCCCCGAGCCGGTCGACGCGAAGATCGTCGTCGGCGACACCGAGATCCCCCTCCCCGACATCAGTGCCGCATGGTCCGAGGTGACCGCGGACGTCCGCGTTCCCGCAGGCGCCGACACCGTGGCGGTGGGCCTCGTCGTCACCGGCCCGGTGCGCGGCCTCGGGCTCGACGCCGTCTCGCTCACTGCGGTGACCGGCGGATCGAACGCCGTCGCCAACGGCTCGTTCGAGGACGTCAAGACAGACGACCGCATCCTCAACCGCTCCCTCGTCCTGCCGGCGAGCCGACCCGTGCTGGCCGTCCGGCTGCCCGAGGGCGCCGCTTCCTGGAAGGCTTTGGATGCCGCCGGCAAGGTCGCCGCGTCCGGTAAGGCCGATCTCTCGAGCCCCATCAGCAGTGTCGACCTGACCGGCCTGCCTCAGGGGTACTACGACGTCTCGGTCGAAGCGGGCGGCACGTCGGTGTCGACGCTTCTCGGCGTCGTCGATTTCGACGGGGTCGAGATCGCGAAGGACGACCGGTTCGGGGTGGGCCTGCACGTCGAGAACGGGATCTACGCCGGCGCCGCCGACCTCGCGGCATCCCTCGGGATCGGGATGGCGCGCAACGACGTCCTCTGGCGCGACAACGAGACAACGAAGGGGAGATACGACTTCGCGGACCACTACGTCGACGGCTTCGCCCGCCTCCACGCGCACGACATCAAGGTGCTCGGCATCGTCAACTACGGCAACTGGCTCTACGGCAACGGGCAGGTTCCGGTGTCGGGCAACGCCATCGCCGCCTACGGCAAGTACGCGGCTGCGATCGCCGACCGCTTCGACCTGGTCGGGCTCGAGGTCTACAACGAGTTCAATCACGCCCGCTTCAACAAGTCCTCCTGCGGCACCTCGCCGCGCTGCTACGTGCCGCTGCTGAAGTCCGTGCATGACCAGGTCCGCAAGGTCGACCCGAAGCTCCCGATCATCGCGGGGGCGACGGCGCGGTACGAGTCGGACTGGTTCGACGGGCTGTGGCGCGCGGGCGGACTGAGGTACTCCGACGCCGTGAGCTTCCACCCGTACGAGGTCTCGAGCAAGCCCGAATCGCTCGCCGGCATCATCGACGAGGCGAACAGCAGCATGACGGCGAACGGCAAGACGACCCGACCGATCTGGATCACCGAACTCGGAAGCTCGTCGAAGACGGGCGGCCGCACGGTGTCCGCTCAGGCGGACTACCTGGTCCGGACCGCGACGACCGCCCTCGCCGGCGGAGCCGAGAAGTTCTTCTGGTACGACCTCATCAACGATGATCCGGATCCCGGCAAGCACGAGGGCAACTTCGGCATGTACTACCAGAAGAGCAAGGGCGTCGCGGCCCTCCAGCCCAAGCCGGTCGGCTACGCCCAGGCCCTGATGATCTCGCAGCTCCAGGGGCGTGCGTTCGCGGCATCCGAGTCGGTGGGCAAGGGCATCCAGTCGCACCGTTTCGGCGACGAGGCGAACGCGGTGCGCATCGTCTGGTCGCCCGCCGGCAAGGGCACGATGACGCTCAAGAGCGACGTCCCGGTGGCGGTGACGAACATGAACGGGGCCACCCGGTCGGTCGCGCCCGTCGACGGCGTCGTGACGATCCCCGTGAGCCCGCGCCCCCAGTTCGTCCAGACGAGCGCGGCGCCCGCCAACGCGACTCCGACGCCGACGCCGACGCCGACGGTCTCCCAGGCTCCCGCCGAATAGACTGTGACCCATGCCTCCTGAGACCCGTCGCGGCGCCCGCGAAGCGGCCGCCCGAGCTGCGGGAGACGCGTCGCCGTCGACCGATGCCTCCACCGAAGCCAAGCCCAAGGCCTCGCGTCGCCGAATCGTGGGCCGCGTGGTCCTCGGCCTCGTGATCGTCGTCCTGGGGCTCTCCGCGTGGTTGGCCGTGAAGGTCGTCATCGCGAAGAACGGCCTCGAGTCCGCGCAGGCGGCGGTCGCGTCCATTCAGAACGGCGGGCAGGTCTCCGAGGCCATTCCGCGGCTCTCCTCGGGCGCGGCGGATGCGGCGGGCGCTGCAGCCGACCCGGTCTGGCGCATGGCGGAGTTCCTCCCCTTCGCCGGCGACAACCTCCGCGGCGTGCGGCTGGCGTCCGAGACGCTCGACGTCTTCGCGAACGGCGTCGGTCGCCCGGTCTTCGCCATGCAGGATGACGGCAAGGGCAAGATCCTCGCCCGTGCGCTGCCGCTCATCGAGGCCGCAGCGCCGAAGCTCGACAAGCTCCGCGGCGAGCTGACGGGTGTCGCCGCTTCGGGCAGTCTCGTCGGTCCGGTGAAGGCCGGCGTCGAGCAGGTCGCAGAGGTGGCGGATGCCGCCGGGCCGCTGTTCGATCTCTTGCCCCGACTCCTCGGCTCGGACGAGAAGCAGAACTACCTGCTGGTGTTCCAGAACAACGCGGAAGCCCTGCCTCTGGGAGGAAGCTCCGCCTCGCAGACGCTCATCACCGCCGATGCCGGTGACCTCGCGATCGCCAACCAGGCCAGCAGCGCCTCCTTCGTCGAGGGGTCGTTCGTCGACATCGACCTGCCCGAGTCCGCGAAGACGCTCTACGGCAGCCGCTACGGCAGCTACATCAACCTCGCGCCGTCGCAGCCCGACTGGCCCGGGGCGGCCGCCATGGTCAAGGCGTTCTGGAACCGCGACATCGACGACACGCGGATCGACGGCGTCATCTCGGTGGACCCCGTCGCCCTGCAGCGCATCCTCCTCGCGACCGGCCCCATCGAGGTCGACGGGATCACCATCGATCACAACAACGCCGTGAAGACCCTCCTGAGCGACGTCTACAAGTGGTGGAACCCGTACGACGATCCCGACCTCAAGTCGGACGCCTTCTTCGCCGGTGTGGCGGGCTCCGTTTTCAGCAAGATCGCCAGTGGCGACTTCAACATCAAGGACATGGCCTGGGCCATGACCGAGAGCATCAACCGCGGCAGCATCCTCGCGTGGAGCAGCGATGCCGAGACGCAGAAGATCATCGGCGAATCGGGACGCCTGTCCGGCATCCTGCCGAAGGAGAACACCGCGCAGACGGTGAACGGCGTCTTCTTCCGCAACGTCTCCGCGTCGAAGATCGACTATTACACGAAGACGGCCGTCGAATCGACGCTCTCCTGTGCCGATGGGGTCACGACCCTCACGACCACCGCCAAGGTCTCGCTCGACATCACTCAGGGTGCAGCCGAGGATCTTCCGACGTACGTGCAGAGTCGCGCTCAGGGCGCGAAGTACTTCGGCACGCAGGTCTACATGTACGCGCCTCCGGGAATGGAGCTCGCCTCCACCGAGACCACCGGTGGTGCGTCCGCGTTCCGGCAGGGGAACGTCGACCTCGGTCGGGTCGTCGAGCCCTTCCAGGCCCGATTGACCCCCGGCGGGACCTTCACCGTCACTGCGACGTTCACGGGGAAGGGCGATTTCGGCCCCCTCGAGCTGTGGACCACCCCGATGATCCACGAAACGAAGACGACGGTCACCGACACGTGTCATTGAGCGGCTGAGCGGGTATTTCCAGCTGTTTGATAACATCCTCGGAGACCGGCACCCGTCCGTCGTCGAAGATGCGAGGCCTGCCGGAGGAGTGGACGTCGTCCGCGCCGTCGACAGGAAGGCTGACCTCCGTGATGCAGACCGCTCGCACTCCGGCGTGGGGTCACCGCACCGGTCGGTCGGGCGAAGGGTGCTCGTGCTGAGGCGGGCCGCGGAACGGCAGGGCACGCGCATCGGGCGGCGCCTCGGCCGGCGCCCGAGCAAGCCGTCGCTGGTCGTGCCCGCGCGTCGCTCCGCGCGTGATTGGCCGGCGCGGTTCAGCGGTCGCATCGCCTACAGCGATCTCGTCGTCATCGTCGCCGTGCTGTTGGCGTTCCGGTTCCTGGTCCTCCCCGATACGCAGCGGGACGTGACGTGGCCCAGTGGTCCGCAGATCCCGTACGACGTCGCCCTCGGTCTGATCGGGATCGTCTGGCTCGTGGCGTTGAGCGTCTTCGAGACGCGGGATCGCAACATCGTCGGTGCGGGCGAACAGGAATACCGCCGGTTGGTGAACGCGACGATCGCCGTGTTCGCGATCTTCGTGTCGGTCGCGTTCTTCCTGCGCATCGAGGTCTCGCGCGGTCTGTTCCTCGTCGCGATGCCGGTGGGTCTCGTGGCGCTCATCTTCTCGCGGTGGCTGTGGCGCATCTGGCTGCGACGTCAGCAGCGACGGTCGAAGTACGTCTACCGCGCGCTCGTCCTGGGAGAACCGGCGAAGGCGGCGATGATCATCCGCGCGATCCGGCGGGCGGACACCTCCGGCTTCGACATCGTGGGTGTCGTGACGAATGCGCGGGGTCGGCAGTCCATCGGCGACGTGCCGGTCGTCGGCGGATTCGCCCACGCGATGCAGGCGATGGATGCCACCGATGCCGACACGATCATCGTCGCGGAGGCGGACGAGGTCCACCCCGAGATGATGCGTCAGCTCGGATGGGATGTCGCGGACCGCAACGGCAACCTCGTCGTCGCTCCGGCGCTGACCGATGTGGCGGGCCCCCGCATCCATTCCCGCCCTGCGGCGGGTCTGCCGCTCGTGCACGTCGAGTTCCCCCGCCTCGAGGGCGTCCGTCGATTCGCCAAGCGGACGTTCGACCTGTTCGGCTCCGTGGCTCTCATCGTCGTCTTCTCCCCGGTCATGCTCGTCACCGCCGTGGCGATCCGGATGGAGACGCCGGGGCGCGTGCTCTACCGCCAGCCGCGGATCGGCCTGGGCGGCGACGAGTTCGGGATGCTGAAGTTCCGCTCGATGGTCGCGGACGCCGACGACCAGCTCGCAAGTCTGCTGGACATGCAGGGGACGAACGACAGTCCTCTGTTCAAGGTGGCCGACGACCCGCGCATCACGAAGGTCGGCCGCGTCATCCGCAAGCACTCGCTGGACGAGCTCCCGCAGCTGTTCAACGTCCTCGTCGGCACGATGAGTCTCGTCGGACCCCGCCCGCAGCGTGCCGCCGAGGTCGCGCTGTACGACGACGCCGCGCACCGCCGGCTGCGTGTGAAGCCCGGGATGAGCGGTCTGTGGCAGGTCAGTGGACGGTCCACCCTGTCGTGGGAGGACGCGCTGCGCCTCGACCTCTACTACGTCGAGAACTGGTCGTTCATGCAGGACCTGCAGATCCTGGTGCGCACGCTGACGGCTGTCATCGCGCCGGGCCGGACGGCTCACTGAGGCCGACGGGGGAGCGTACCCCGGTGCGCGACACGCCCGGGTTTGCGACACGCCCGGACGGCACGTAGACTGTACAGGTTCCACATTCCTGCGCTCTGCGCGGGATCACTGCCAGGGCAGTGCATAGGCGTGAAGCCTAGGCCGCGGGCAGCAGAACATCACATCCCCACACCCCATTCCGGAAACGGATCTGCACGCATGCGTGCGCGGGGACGGGATGCCGCAGGTAGCCCTGCGGACTGACATCAGAACAGCGGTGCCGATCACCTCGCCTCCGGGCGGGGAGAAGTGCCCGGCGCGTAAGCGCCCCGTGCGTCCAATGCCCCCGAGGTACGACGCGAGAAAGAGAGTGAGCAGACAATGGCGGGACAGAAGATCCGCATTCGCCTGAAGTCGTATGACCACGAGGTCATCGACTCGTCGGCACGCAAAATCGTCGACACCGTGACCCGTGCGGGCGCGACGGTCGTGGGCCCCGTGCCCCTTCCGACCGAGAAGAACGTGATCGCCGTGATCCGTTCGCCGCACAAGTACAAGGACAGCCGCGAGCACTTCGAGATGCGCACCCACAAGCGCCTTATCGACATCATCGACCCGACGCCCAAGGCCGTCGACTCGCTGATGCGTCTCGACCTCCCGGCCGACGTCAACATCGAGATCAAGCTCTGAGGTCGATCATCATGGCTGACATCAACTCCAAGGTTTCCAAGGGCCTGCTGGGCACCAAGCTCGGCATGACCCAGGTCTGGGACGAGAACGGCAAGGTCGTTCCCGTCACCGTCATCGAAGTCGCCCCCAACGTGGTGACCCAGGTGCGCACGCCCGAGCGCGACGGCTACAACGCCGTTCAGATCGCTTACGGCCAGATCGACCCCCGCAAGGTCAACAAGCCCCAGACGGCTCACTTCGACGCCGCTGGTGTGACCCCGCGCCGCCACCTCACCGAGGTGCGCACGGCGGATGCCGCTGACTACTCACTCGGTCAGGAGCTCACCGTCGACGCCACCTTCGAGGCCGGCCAGCTGGTCGACGTCGTCGGCACCAGCAAGGGCAAGGGCTTCGCCGGTGTCATGAAGCGTCACAACTTCAAGGGCGTCTCGGCTTCGCACGGTGCGCACCGCAACCACCGCAAGCCCGGCTCGATCGGCGCATCGTCGACCCCGAGCCGCGTCTTCAAGGGCATGCGCATGGCCGGCCGTATGGGTGGCGAGCGCGTGACCGTCCTCAACCTCACGGTGCACGCCGTCGACGCCGAGAAGGGTCTGCTGCTCGTCAAGGGCGCCGTCCCCGGTGCTCGTGGCCGCATCGTCTACGTCCGCAACGCAGTGAAGGGTGCCTGATCATGGCTGACTCGACTCTCGCGCTCGACGTCGTGAAGGCAGACGGCAAGAAGGCCGGCTCCGTGGAGCTGCCCGCCGCACTGTTCGACGTCAAGACGAACATCCCCCTCATCCACCAGGTCGTCGTCGCGCAGCTCGCGGCGGCTCGCCAGGGCACCCACTCGACCAAGCGTCGCGGTGAGGTCTCGGGCGCCGGCCGCAAGCCCTTCAAGCAGAAGGGCACCGGTAACGCCCGTCAGGGCTCGATCCGCGCGCCGCACATGACCGGTGGTGGCATCGTCCACGGACCGAAGCCGCGCAACTACTCGCAGCGCACCCCCAAGAAGATGGTCGCCGCCGCCCTCCTGGGTGCGCTCAGCGACCGGGCACGCGGTGGTCGTCTGCACGTTGTCGACTCGTTCGGCATCGAAGGCGCTCCCTCGACGAAGGCCGCTGTCGCGGTCCTCGGCCAGCTCGCGCCGACCAAGAACGTCATGGTCGTCATCACCCGTGATGACGAGCTGACCGTCAAGAGCGTCCGCAACCTCGCGTACGTCCACGTGCTGACGTTCGACCAGCTCAACGCCTACGACGTGCTCGTCTCCGACGACATCGTCTTCACCAAGGCCGCCTACGACGCGTTCGTCGCTGCGAAGGCCGGCGCCACCGAGGAGGTCTCGGCATGACCGCCGTCAACAAGGACCCGCGCGACATCATCCTGAAGCCGGTCGTCTCCGAGAAGAGCTACGGGCTCATCGACGAGGGCAAGTACACGTTCCTCGTGGACCCCCGCGCCACCAAGACCGAGATCAAGCTGGCCATCGAGAAGATCTTCGGTGTCAAGGTCGCGTCGGTGAACACGCTCAACCGCCCGGGCAAGGCCCGCCGCACCCGCTTCGGCACCGGTAAGCGCAAGGACACCAAGCGCGCCATCGTGAGCCTGAAGTCGGGCACCATCGACATCTTCACGGCCGTCGGCTGACAGCTGGGATAGAGGACTAGAGACATGGCTATTCGCAAGTACAAGCCCACGACCCCCGGTCGTCGCGGTTCGTCGGTCGCCGACTTCGCTGAGATCACGCGGTCGACGCCCGAGAAGTCGCTCCTTCGCCCGCTGGCGAAGACCGGTGGTCGCAACAACCAGGGCCGCATCACGACCCGTCACATCGGTGGTGGCCACAAGCGCCAGTACCGCGTCATCGACTTCCGTCGTAACGACAAGGACGGCGTCAACGCCAAGGTCGCTCACATCGAGTACGACCCCAACCGCACCGCACGCATCGCGCTGCTGCACTACTTCGACGGTGAGAAGCGTTACATCCTCGCCCCGAACAAGCTGTCGCAGGGTGACATCGTCGAGTCGGGTGCTGGCGCCGACATCAAGCCCGGCAACAACCTGCCGCTGCGCAACATCCCCACCGGTACCGTGATCCACGCGATCGAGCTCCGCCCCGGCGGCGGCGCGAAGATGGCGCGCTCGGCTGGTGCGTCCGTCCGCCTCGTGGCGAAGGACGGCCCCTACGCGCAGCTTCGTCTGCCCTCGGGTGAGATCCGCAACGTCGACGCACGTTGCCGCGCCACCATCGGTGAGGTCGGCAACGCCGAGCAGTCCAACATCAACTGGGGTAAGGCCGGCCGTAACCGCTGGAAGGGCATCCGCCCGACCGTGCGTGGTGTCGCCATGAACCCGGTCGACCACCCGCACGGTGGTGGTGAGGGTAAGACCTCCGGTGGACGTCACCCCGTCACTCCTTGGGGCCAGGCCGAGGGTCGTACCCGGCACCCCAACAAGGAAAGCGACAAGTTGATCGTTCGCCGTCGCAACGCCGGCAAGAAGCGGAAGTAGGAGTAGAGGAAGATGCCTCGCAGCCTTAAGAAGGGCCCCTTCGTCGACGAGCACCTGCTTCGCAAGGTCGTCTCGCAGAACGAAGCCGGTACCAAGAACGTCATCAAGACCTGGTCGCGCCGTTCGATGATCATCCCCGCCATGCTGGGACACACCATCGCCGTGCACGACGGACGCAAGCACATCCCCGTGTTCGTGTCCGAGACCATGGTCGGTCACAAGCTGGGCGAGTTCGCGCCCACCCGCACCTTCCGCGGCCACGAGAAGGACGACAAGAAGGGTCGTCGCCGCTAAGGCGGTGGCGCTCTCAGAGAGAGGAAGAGGAGGAGTAGTAATGGTGGAATCCATCGCACGCGTGAAGCACATCCGCGTGACCCCTCAGAAGGCTCGTCGTGTCGTCGCGCTCATCAAGGGCAAGCAGGCTCAGGAGGCTCTCGCCATCCTGAAGTTCGCTCCCCAGGGTGCCAGCGAGCCCATCTACAAGCTCGTGGCCGCCGCGGTCGCGAATGCTCGTGTGAAGGCCGACAAGGACAACGAGTTCCTGGACGATCAGGATCTGTACGTGAAGAACGCCTACGTGGACGAGGGCACGACGCTGAAGCGTTTCCAGCCCCGCGCCCAGGGTCGCGCGTTCCAGATCAAGAAGCGCACCAGCCACATCACCGTGGTGCTCTCGACCCCCGAGGTCGCTGACACCGCTGCGGCTGACACCAAGAAGGCGAGCAAGTAATGGGACAGAAGGTCAACCCGTACGGCTTCCGCCTCGGCATCACCACCGACCACGTGTCGCGCTGGTTCTCGGACTCCACCAAGCCCGGGCAGCGCTACGCCGACTACGTGGCCGAGGACGTCAAGATCCGTCGTCTCCTGACGACGTCGCTCGACCGTGCCGGCGTGAGCAACATCGAGATCGAGCGCACGCGTGACCGCGTCCGCGTCGACATCCACACCGCCCGTCCGGGCATCGTGATCGGCCGCCGCGGCGCCGAGGCCGAGCGCATCCGCGCCGACCTCGAGAAGCTCACGGGCAAGCAGATCCAGCTGAACATCCTCGAGGTCAAGAACCCCGAGGCCGACGCTCAGCTGGTCGCCCAGGGCATCGCCGAGCAGCTCTCCGCTCGTGTGGCTTTCCGCCGCGCGATGCGCAAGGGTCTGCAGGGCGCGCAGCGTGCCGGTGCCAAGGGTGTCCGCATCCAGGTCTCCGGTCGTCTCGGCGGCGCTGAGATGAGCCGGTCGGAGTTCTACCGCGAAGGCCGTGTGCCCCTGCACACGCTCCGCGCGAACATCGACTACGGCTTCTACGAGGCCAAGACCACCTTCGGCCGCATCGGCGTGAAGGTCTGGATCTACAAGGGCGACCTCACCAACAAGGAGCTCGCTCGCGAGCAGGCCAACGCACCGAAGTCCCGTCGTGATGACCGTGGCGGCGACCGCCGCCGTGGCCCGCGCAACGAGGCCCCCGTCGCAGAAGGAGCGTCAGCCTGATGCTTATTCCCCGCAAGGTCAAGTACCGCAAGCAGCACCACCCGAAGCGCGACGGCGCCGCCACCGGCGGCACCACGGTCAGCTTCGGTGAGTACGGCATCCAGGCGCTGACCCCCGCTTACGTGACGAACCGTCAGATCGAGTCCGCTCGTATCGCCATGACGCGTCACATCAAGCGTGGTGGAAAGGTGTGGATCAACATCTACCCCGACCGTCCGCTCACGAAGAAGCCGGCCGAAACCCGCATGGGTTCCGGTAAGGGTTCGCCCGAGTGGTGGGTCGCCAACGTCAAGCCGGGTCGCGTCCTCTTCGAGGTCGCGGGCGTCAACGAGGAACTCGCTCGTGAGGCCCTGACCCGTGCTATCCACAAGCTGCCGCTCAAGGCACGCATCATCAAGCGCGAGGAGGGCGACGCGTAATGGCTGTCGGCACCAAGACGCTCGCCCCGAGCGAGCTGGACACATTCGAAGACCAGCGCCTCGTGGAGGAGCTGCGCAAGGCCAAGGAAGAGCTGTTCAACCTGCGCTTCCAGTCGGCCACCGGCCAGCTCGAGAGCCACGGCCGCATCCGTGCGGTCAAGCGCGACATCGCGCGGCTCTACACCGTCATCCGCGAGCGGGAGCTCGGCATCCGTGCCACCCCCGCCCCGGTCGAGACGGCCACCAAGGCGAAGAAGAGCAAGGCCAAGAAGGCGGACGAGTCCGCTGAGGCCGCGAAGGAAGAGGCCGAGTGATGGCTAAGAAGGATGCCGCCGAGGCGACCGTGGCCGCTGGTCACGAGTCGTCCGAGCACGACGTCCGCGACGTCAACGCCCGTGGGTACCGCAAGGCCCGCCGTGGCTACGTCGTCAGCGACAAGATGGACAAGACGATCGTCGTCGAGGTCGAGGACCGCGTGAAGCACCCCCTCTACGGCAAGGTCATCCGCCGCACGTCCAAGGTGAAGGCTCACGACGAGCAGAACTCCGCGGGCATCGGTGACCTCGTCCTCATCAACGAGACCCGTCCGCTCAGCGCCACGAAGCGCTGGCGCCTGGTCGAGATTCTCGAGAAGGCGAAGTAACCCATGATCCAGAACGAGTCCCGCCTCAAGGTCGCTGACAACACCGGCGCCAAGGAAATCCTCACGATCCGCGTTCTCGGTGGTTCCAACCGCCGCTACGCCGGCGTGGGCGATGTCATCGTGGCGACCGTCAAGGACGCGATCCCGGGCGGCAACGTCAAGAAGGGCGACGTGGTCAAGGCTGTCGTCGTCCGCACCGTCAAGTCGACCCGTCGGCCCGACGGTTCGTACATCAAGTTCGACGAGAACGCCGCCGTCATCCTGAAGAACGACGGGGAGCCCCGCGGCACCCGCATCTTCGGCCCGGTCGGTCGTGAGCTTCGCGACAAGAAGTTCATGAAGATCGTCTCGCTGGCACCGGAGGTCATCTGATCATGGCGCACATCAAGAAGGGTGACCTGGTTCAGGTCATCAGCGGCCGCAAGCAGGACAAGGGCGGCGACCGCGGCAAGCAGGGCGAGGTCCTCGAGGTCCTCGTCGAGCAGAACCGCGTCGTCGTGCAGGGCGTGAACTACGTCACGAAGCACTCCCGTGTCGGTCAGTCGCAGCGCGGCACCAAGACGGGCGGCATCGAGACGATGGAAGCCCCGATCCACATCTCCAACGTGGCGCTGGTCGACCCGTCGACCAAGAAGCCGACCCGTGTCGGTCACCGCGTCGAGGAGCGGACCAAGGACGGCGTCAAGCGCACCGTCCGCGTCCGTTACGCCAAGAAGAGCGGCAAGGACCTCTGAACATGAGCAACGCAACTGCCGCGGCGGCTGGCAAGATCCAGCCCCGCCTGAAGCAGAAGTACCAGAGCGAGATCAAGAAGGCTCTGCAGGAGGAGTTCGGTTACGCGAACGTCATGCAGATCCCCGGTCTCGTCAAGGTCGTCGTCAACACCGGTGTCGGTGAGGCTGCGCGCGACAGCAAGGTGATCGATGGTGCGGTCGACGACCTCACCAAGATCACCGGCCAGAAGCCGGTCGTCACCAAGGCCCGCAAGTCCATCGCGCAGTTCAAGCTGCGTGAGGGCCAGGCCATCGGTGCCCACGTCACCCTTCGCGGTGACCGCGCGTGGGAGTTCGTCGACCGCCTCGTCAACCTGGCGCTGCCCCGCATCCGCGACTTCCGTGGACTCTCGGCTGCCCAGTTCGACGGCAACGGCAACTACACCTTCGGTCTCCAGGAGCAGTCCGTGTTCCACGAGATCAACCAGGACAAGATCGACCGCGTCCGCGGTTTCGACATCACGATCGTGACGACGGCCAAGACGGATGACGAGGGTCGGGCGCTGCTGAAGCACCTCGGCTTCCCGTTCAAGTCGGCCGACGCTCAGGCGTGATCCGATAAGATCGATCGTTCGGCCTCGGGGCGTGCTCCGGGGCCGAACGACTGCACAACTGAATATTGCTCATTCATAGAAGGTCGGCTGTCGTGTAACGGCAGTCGAAACCTCATGACTAAAGGAACACACTCATGACGATGACAGACCCGGTCGCAGACATGCTGACCCGTCTGCGCAACGCGAACTCCGCGCACCACGACTCCGTCGCGCTGCCGAGCTCGAAGCTCAAGACGCACATCGCCGAGATCCTCCAGCAGGAGGGCTACATCTCCGGCTGGGAGGTCTCCGACGCTCGTGTCGGCCAGACCCTCACCCTCACCCTCAAGTACGGCCCGAACCGCGAGCGGTCGATCGCCGGAATCAAGCGCGTCTCGAAGCCCGGCCTCCGCGTCTACGCGAAGTCGAACGAGCTTCCCAAGGTCCTCGGTGGCCTCGGTGTCGCGATCCTGTCCACCTCCTCTGGCCTCCTCACGGACCGCCAGGCCGAGCAGAAGGGCGTCGGCGGGGAAGTCCTCGCCTACGTGTGGTGATCTGACATGTCGCGTATTGGACGTCTTCCCATCGACATCCCCGCCGGCGTGACCGTTTCGGTCTCCGGCCAGGACGTCGCCGTCAAGGGCCCCAAGGGTGAGCTCAGCCTCACCGTTGCACAGCCCATCGAGGTCAAGGTCGAGGAGAACCAGGTTCTGGTCTCCCGCCCCGATGACGAGCGCGAGTCCCGTGCTCTCCACGGGCTGACCCGTACCCTCATCAACAACAACATCATCGGCGTGACCCAGGGCTACACCAAGGGCCTCGAGGTCGTCGGCACGGGTTACCGCGTCGCTCAGAAGGGCACGGCGGTCGAGTTCGCTCTCGGCTTCTCGCACCCCGTTCTGGTCGAGGCTCCCGCGGGCATCACGCTCACCGTCGAGGGCAACAACAAGGTGACCGTCGCCGGTATCTCGAAGCAGGCCGTCGGCGAGGCAGCTGCCAACATCCGCAAGATCCGCAAGCCCGAGCCGTACAAGGGCAAGGGTGTGCGGTACGCGGGCGAGGTCGTTCGCCGCAAGGCCGGAAAGAGTGGTAAGTAACCATGGCTCTTAAGTCGAAGTCCGACGCACGTTCGCGTCGTCACCTCCGTCTTCGCAAGAAGATCGTGGGCTCCGAGGTGCGTCCGCGCCTCGTCGTGACCCGCTCCGCCCGCCACGTCTTCGTTCAGCTCGTCGACGACAGCAAGGGCACCACGCTGGCCTCCGCCTCGACCCTCGAGTCGGACCTGCGCACGTTCGACGGTGACAAGACCGCCAAGGCCCGCAAGGTCGGCGAACTCGTTGCTGAGCGTGCCAAGGCTGCCGGCATCGAGACGGTCGTGTTCGACCGCGGCGGCAACCGCTACGCGGGCCGCGTCGCTGCGATCGCCGATGGCGCTCGCGAAGGAGGTCTGAAGCTGTGACCGAGAACAAGGAGAACGAAGTGACCGCGACCGAGCAGCCCGCTGCGGCTGCGGCTACGGCCGAGGCTCCCGCCGAGCGTGAGCGCGAGCCGCGCCGCGGTGGCCGCGAGCGCAGCCAGACCCGCGACCGCAACTCGCGCGACCGGGGCGACAACCAGTTCCTCGAGCGCGTCGTCACGATCAACCGTGTGTCCAAGGTCGTCAAGGGTGGTCGTCGCTTCAGCTTCACCGCACTCGTCGTCGTGGGCGACGGCAACGGTCTCGTCGGTGTCGGCTACGGCAAGGCGCGCGAAGTCCCCCTCGCCATCTCCAAGGGTGTCGAAGAGGCCAAGCGCAACTTCTTCCGGGTGCCGCGCGTCGGCTCCAGCATCCCCCACCCCGTCCAGGGTGAGGCTGCTGCCGGTGTCGTGCTGCTCCGTCCGGCTGCTGCCGGTACCGGTGTTATCGCCGGTGGTCCGGTCCGCGCCGTCCTCGAGTGCGCCGGCATCCACGATGTGCTGTCGAAGTCGCTCGGTTCGTCGAACACGATCAACATCGTGCACGCGACCGTTGCGGCGCTGAAGCAGCTCGAAGAGCCGCGCGCCGTCGCCGCTCGTCGTGGTCTCGACTTCGACCAGGTCGCGCCCGCGCGTCTTGTTCGTGCCGAGGCCGACGCCGCCAAGGCTGCAAAGGTGGGTGCATGATGGCTGCTCGTCTGAAGGTGACCCAGGTCAAGTCCAAGGTGAGCGAAAAGCAGAACCAGCGTGACACGCTGCGTTCGCTCGGTCTTAAGCGGATCAACGACTCCGTCGTTCGTCCCGATGACGCGCAGACGCGCGGTTACATCAAGACCGTCGCGCACCTCGTGAAGGTTGAGGAGATCGACTGATGGCTGAGAAGAAGGACGAGACGGTCGAGACCGTCGAGCCCAAGGCCAAGAAGCCGGCAACCCGGAAGGCTGCGGCCAAGCCCGCTGCCGACAAGGCTGCCCCGAAGAAGGATGCGGCACGCCCCGGCGTGCTGAAGGTCCACCACCTGCGTCCGGTCCCCGGATCCAACGTCGCGAAGACCCGTGTCGGTCGCGGTGAGGGCTCCAAGGGTAAGACGTCGGGCCGCGGTACCAAGGGTACGAAGGCTCGTTACCAGGTCAAGGTGGGCTTCGAGGGCGGGCAGATGCCCCTCCACATGCGTACGCCGAAGCTGCGCGGGTTCAAGAACCCGTTCCGCGTCGAGTACCAGGTGGTCAACCTCGACAAGCTCGCGGAGCTGTACCCCAATGGTGGCGACGTCACCATCACGGATCTGGTCGCCAAGGGCGCCGTCCGCAAGAACGAGAAGGTCAAGGTGCTCGGCACCGGCGACATCTCGGTCGCGCTGACGGTCTCCGTCGACAAGGTCTCGGGATCGGCCGAGCAGAAGATCGTCGCCGCTGGCGGTTCGATCAAGTAATCACGTGCCAGGGGCCGGAGGGTAACCTCCGGCCCCTGTTGCCGTATGTTGGAGTGCGGCCCGTCTGGGCGGGCCCGGCATCCCACTGGAGGAAATCCCCTTGTTCAGCGCCATCGCGCGGGTCTTCCGCACCCCGGATCTGCGTCGGAAGATCGGTTTCACGCTCGGCATCATCGCCATCTACCGATTCGGCGCGCACATCCCGGCTCCGTTCGTCGACTTCCCGAACGTGAAGACCTGTCTCGACCAGTCGGGCTCCACCCAGGGCCTCCTGTCGCTGGTCAACCTCTTCTCCGGCGGCGCCCTGCTGCAGCTGTCGATCTTCGCCCTCGGTGTCATGCCGTACATCACGGCGACGATCATCGTTCAGCTCCTGCGCGTCGTCATCCCTCACTTCGAGACGCTGTACAAGGAAGGCCAGGCCGGCCAGGCCAAGCTGACCCAGTACACCCGGTACCTGACGATCGCGCTGGCGCTCCTCCAGTCGACCACCCTCGTCACCGTGGCCCGCTCGGGCCAGCTCTTCGGCATCTCCGGTGTCGCCGAGTGCCAGCAGCTCCTCACCGACGAGGCCTGGTGGGCACAGCTCCTCATGATCGCCACCCTCACCGCGGGGACCGGCCTCATCATGTGGATGGCCGAGCTCGTCACCGAGCGCGGCATCGGCAACGGCATGTCCCTCCTCATCTTCACCTCGATCGCTGCGACGTTCCCGTCCGCGCTGTGGAGCATCGCCGTCGCGCGCAGCTTCGAGATCTTCCTCCTCGTCCTGGCCGTCGGCATCGCCACCGTCGCGCTCGTCGTCTTCGTCGAGCAGTCGCAGCGACGCATCCCGGTCCAGTACGCGAAGCGCATGGTCGGTCGCCGGACGCTCGGCGGCAGCAACACCTACATCCCGATCAAGGTGAACATGGCCGGCGTCGTGCCCGTCATCTTCGCCTCCTCGCTGCTGTACATCCCGGCGCTGATCGCGCAGTTCAACGCCAACCCGGCGGCGGACGGCAGCGTCCCCGGTTGGGTGTCCTGGATCCAGGCGAACTTCGTCAACGGTGACCACCCGCTGTACATGGCGGTGTACTTCCTCCTCATCATCGGGTTCACCTACTTCTACGTCGCGATCACGTTCAACCCCGTCGAGGTCGCCGACAACATGAAGAAGTACGGCGGGTTCATCCCCGGCATCCGTGCGGGTCGTCCCACGGCCGAGTACCTCGACTACGTCCTGACCCGCATCACCCTGCCGGGTTCCATCTACCTGGGCCTCATCGCCCTGCTTCCCCTTCTCGCCCTCGCCACGGTCGGCGCCAACCAGAACTTCCCGTTCGGCGGCGCCTCGATCCTGATCATCGTCGGCGTCGGTCTCGAGACCGTGAAGCAGATCGACGCCCAGCTCCAGCAGCGCCACTACGAAGGACTCCTCCGATGACGCAGACCCCCGCCCGCCTCCTGATCATCGGCCCGCAAGGTTCGGGCAAGGGGACGCAGGGGGCCCGGATCGCCGATCTGCTCGGCATCCCGACCGTCTCCACCGGAGACGTCTTCCGCGCGAACGTCAAGGACGGCACCGAGCTCGGCCTGAAGGTCAAGGCACTGATCGACGCCGGCGACCTGGTTCCGGACGACCTGACGAGTGAGATCGTCCGCGACCGGCTGGAGCAGGAGGATGCCGCAGAGGGCTTCCTCCTCGATGGGTACCCGCGGAACCTCGGCCAGGTCGGTGACCTGGATGCGTTCCTCGACGGGCGAGGTGAGCCGCTCACCGCGGTCATCGAGCTCTCGGTTCCCCGGGACGAGTCGATCGCGCGGCTCTCGCGTCGCGCGGCCGAGCAGGGCCGGTCCGACGACAACGAGGAGTCGATCGCCAAGCGGCTCTCGATCTACGAGTCCGAGACGGCACCCATCCTCGACGTCTACCGCGAGCGCGGCATCGTCGACGAGATCGACGGTGTGGGCTCGCTCGACGAGATCACCGAGCGCATCGCGGCGGCCCTCGCAGCGCGCGGCATCACCGCCTGATGGTGTTCCGCCGCTCCATCTACAAGACTCCCGCGCAGCTGCGCGCGATGGTCGCCCCCGGCCTCATCACGGCGGCTGCGCTGGATGCGGTGCGTCCGGCGGTCCGAGCCGGTGTCACGACGGCCGAGCTCGACGCGATCGCGGAGGCGACGATCGTCGCTCGCGGTGCGGAGTCGAACTTCCAGCTCGTCCGCGGCTACCGCCACACGACCTGCATCTCGGTCAACCAGGAGGTCGTCCACGGCATCCCCGGCGACCGTGTCCTGCAGTCGGGCGACATCGTCTCGATCGACTGCGGTGCGCAGTTCGAGGGGTGGAACGGCGACTCGGCCATCACGATCGTCGTCCCGGATCCGGAGCGGCCTGAGCTCGTCGCGCGTCGGCAGCGACTGTCCGATGTGACCGAGGGGTCGCTGTGGGCCGGCATCGCCGCGTTGGCCTCGGCGTCACGCGTCGGTGAGATCGGCGACGCCGTGCAGACCTACGTCGAGTCGTCGGGGGAGGGCTACGGCATCCTTCGCGACTACGTCGGGCACGGGATCGGACGCAAGATGCACGAGGGGCCGACGGTCTTCAACTACCGCGTCGAAGACCTCGGGCCCGAGGTGCGGCCCGGTCTGTGCGTCGCCATCGAGCCGATGATCGTCGGCGGAGACGAGGCGACCCTGGTCGAGGACGACGACTGGACCGTCAGCACCGTCGACGGTGAGGACGGCTCCCATTGGGAACATAGCGTCGCGGTGCACGATGGAGGCATCTGGGTGCTGACCGCACCCGACGGCGGTGCCGCGGGTCTCGCCGCTTTCGGTGTCACCCCGACCCCCATCTCCTGAGAGGACACGCTCATGGCCACCGCCACGCGCAAGACCAATTGGTTCGCGATCTGGATCAGCGTGGGGGTGGTGGTCGTCCTCGTGGGCCTCGTCGCCGTCGTCGCCGTGTTGAACTCCCGCGCGACCGACCCGGGTCCGGTGCCCGCGGCCAGCGGCATCAACCGGGAGACCGGTGCGATCACCTTCGGCAAGGGGCCCGACAAGGTGTCGACGTACGTCGACTTCATGTGCCCTTACTGCGGTCAGTTCGAAGAGGCAGAGGGCAAGACCATCTCGGGCCTGGTCGACGACGGCAGCATCACCCTCGAGGTGCACCCCGTCACGATCCTCGACCGTCTCTCGCAGGGCACCGAGTACTCGAGCCGTGCGGCATCCGCCATGTACGCCGTCGCCGAGGCCGACCCGGCCAACGCCTACGCGTTCTTCCGGGCCCTGTACGACAACCAGCCCAAGGAGCAGACGCCGGGCCTGACCGACGAAGAGCTGATCTCGCTGGCAAAGGACTCCGGTGTGAAGATGACCGCGAAGCTCGAGAAGGCGATCAAGGACCACGAGTACAAGAGCTTCGCGCAGTCGCAGGAGCTCCCCGAAGGCGCCACGGGCACGCCGACGCTTCTGGTCAACGACCAGATCGTTCCGGTCACCTACGACGCTCAGAAGGACATCGTCGCCAACCTCACGTCGCGTTGACCGGTAGCCCCCGGCGCGTGACGCGCCCGAGTGGCGGGGTGGTCCGATATCACGTACACTAAATCTTTGGTGCGTTGCGCCTGTTTCGGCGTGTCACCACAATCCCCACTCACCGCAGACCGACCGGTCTGCCAACTGTAAGCGAGCGTATGGCCAAGAAAGACGGTGTCATCGAGATCGAGGGCGTGATCTCCGAGGCTTTGCCGAACGCGATGTTCCGCGTCGAGCTCAGCAACGGTCACAAGGTCCTGGCCACGATCTCCGGCAAGATGCGGCAGAACTACATCCGCATCATCCCCGAAGACCGCGTGGTCGTGGAGCTGTCGCCCTACGACCTGACCCGCGGCCGCATCGTCTACCGCTACCGCTAGACCGGTCGAGAAGTAACGCCGCGCTCGTCAGAGCGTCGGCGAAGACAGCGAATCAGGAACATCATGAAGGTCAACCCCTCCGTCAAGCCCATCTGCGACCACTGCAAGGTCATCCGCCGCCACGGCCGCGTCATGGTCATCTGCAAGTCGAACCCGCGTCACAAGCAGCGCCAGGGCTGATGGGATGCCGCGCCTCGCGCGGCCCGCAGGCTCACAACTGAATACATCTCGGCAGGATCAGAACCCGCTCAGCGGGGGACACCTCGGGTCGGAGGCCCGGGCACCGATCCTGCTCCACACCTCCACCGACTCCTAGGAGACATCGCATGGCACGTCTTGCCGGCGTTGACATCCCGCGCGACAAGCGCGTGGTGATCGCCCTCACCTACATCTACGGCATCGGCCGTACCCGCTCCGTCGAGATCCTCACCTCGACCGGTATCGACGAGTCGATCCGCGTCAAGGACCTCAGTGACGAGCAGCTGGTCGCTCTCCGCGACCACATCGAAGGCACCTACAAGGTGGAAGGTGACCTCCGCCGTGAGGTCGCCGCTGACATCCGCCGCAAGGTCGAGATCGGCTCGTACGAGGGCATCCGCCACCGTCGCGGCCTGCCTGTGCGCGGCCAGCGCACGAAGACCAACGCGCGTACCCGCAAGGGTCCCAAGCGCACCGTCGCCGGCAAGAAGAAGGCGCGCTAAAGCGCCGCCGCCACAGGTTTAGGAGAACACTCACATGGCACAGGCCAAGTCCGCAGCGCGCAAGCCGCGCCGCAAGGAGAAGAAGAACATCGCGTTGGGCCAGGCCCACATCAAGTCGACGTTCAACAACACGATCGTCTCGATCACCGACCCCTCGGGTGCGGTCATCAGCTGGGCCTCCTCGGGTGGCGTCGGCTTCAAGGGTTCGCGCAAGTCGACCCCGTACGCCGCCGGCATGGCCGCCGAGTCCGCTGCGCGTCAGGCGCAGGAGCACGGCGTCAAGAAGGTCGACGTCTTCGTCAAGGGTCCCGGCTCGGGCCGCGAGACCGCGATCCGTTCGCTGACCGCTGCCGGCCTCGAGGTCGGTTCGATCCAGGACGTCACGCCCCAGGCCCACAACGGCTGCCGTCCCCCGAAGCGCCGCCGCGTCTGATCCTCGACGGATGCCGGGGGTGGCGACGCGAGTCGCGCCCCGGCATCCCGGACACAACTCAACACTTCACCAATTGCACGTGTCATATAGCGGTCACGTGATTGAAAGGAACACATAGTGCTCATTGCACAGCGTCCCACTCTGACCGAGGAGAAGGTCGGCGACTTCCGTAGCCGATTCGTCATCGAGCCCCTGGAGCCCGGCTTCGGCTACACGATCGGCAACGCGCTGCGTCGCAGCCTGCTGTCGTCGATCCCCGGTGCCGCGGTCACCAGCATCCGCATCGACGGCGTGCTGCACGAGTTCAGCACGGTCCCCGGTGTGAAGGAAGATGTCACCGAGATCATCCTGAACATCAAGCAGCTCGTGGTGTCGAGCGAGCGCGACGAGCCCATCACGGCGTACCTGCGCAAGACGGGTGCCGGCGAGGTCACGGCCGCAGACATCTCCGCTCCGGCGGGTGTCGAGGTCCACAACCCCGACCTGGTCATCGCGACGCTCAACGACTCGGCGAAGTTCGAGCTCGAGCTGACGATCGAGCGTGGCCGCGGCTACGTCTCGGCCACGCAGAACCGCAACGAGTACGCCGAGGCTGGTCAGATCCCGATCGACTCGATCTACTCGCCCGTCCTCAAGGTCAGCTACCGCGTCGACGCCACCCGTGCCGGTGAGCGCACCGACTTCGACAAGCTCGTCCTGGACGTCGAGACCAAGTCGTCGATCAGCCCCCGCGACGCCGTCGCATCGGCCGGTCGCACGCTGGTCGAGCTGTTCGGTCTCGCCCGCGAGCTGAACGTCGAGGCCGAGGGCATCGAGATCGGCCCCGCGCCGGTCGCCGAGGTCCTGACCAACGAGCTCTCGATGCCGATCGAGGACCTCGACCTGTCGGTCCGGTCGTACAACTGCCTCAAGCGCGAAGGCATCAACACGGTGTCCGAGCTCGTCGCCCTCTCGGAGACGCAGCTCATGAACATCCGCAACTTCGGTCAGAAGTCGGTCGACGAGGTCAAGGACAAGCTTGTCTCGCTCGGTCTGTCGCTGAAGGACTCGGTCCCCGGGTTCGACGGCTCGCACTTCTACGGCGGCTACGACGACGAGACCGTCTGATCGGATCTCGGTTCGCCGGGTCCTTTTGACTGACTTTCATTCCCAGGAGTAATTGACATGCCCAAGCCCACGAAGGGTGCCCGCCTCGGAGGCGGCCCCGCACACGAGCGTCTGATGCTGGCGAACCTCGCCGCTTCGCTGTTTACGCACAAGTCGATCACGACGACCGAGACCAAGGCCAAGCGCCTGCGTCCGTTCGCCGAGCGTCTCGTAACGTTCGCCAAGCGCGGCGACCTGCACGCCCGCCGCCGCGTCCTCGCGGTCATCGGCGACAAGAGCGTCGTGCACGAGCTGTTCGCCGAGATCGCCCCGCTGGTCGCCGAGCGTGAGGGCGGCTACACCCGTATCACGAAGGTCGGCAACCGCAAGGGTGACAACGCCCCCATGGCCGTGATCGAGCTCGTCCTCGAGCCCGTCACCCCGAAGGCGAAGTCCACCAAGAAGGCTGCTCCGGCCGCTGCCGCTCCGGCTGCTGCCGAGGAGCCCGCGGTCGAGGAGACCGAGGTCGAGACGCCCGCTGAGGACGCCGCTGCCGGTGCCGAGTCGCCCGAGGAGGGCGCTGCTGCCGAAGCCACCGCCGAGGACGCCGTCGCGTCTGAGGACGAGAAGGCCGACGAGGCCAAGTAAGGCTCCCTCTTCGGAGGGAATCCGAGGGCCCGCCCCCGTTTCGGGGCGGGCCCTTTCTCGTACCCTGCGCCGTGCACGTGTCATGACAGGGCGAGCGGATGCCGGGGCTGCGGCGTCAGCGCGGGTGCGGTCAGCGCGCGCGGTGGAAGGTGTCGCCGACGGCCCACTGGGCGAGCTCGAGCCGGTACTGCAGTTGTGCGCGGCCGTTCTCGACACCGTCGACGCTGGAGGCGACCGCGGCGGCGTAGCGCGCACCTCCGCTGGCGCCGGGGTGGATGCCGTCGCCCGCCAGCAGGTCTTCGTGGCCGGTGATCGCGCCCGACCAGTCGGCGACGGCGACGCCCGGCGTCCGGGCGGCGAAGTCCCGCAGCTCGTCGTTGACGCCGGGGATCCAGTCCCGCGGCGCATGCGCCGTGACGAGGACGAGCGTGCGGTCGGCGCCGACATCCTTCTTCAGCCGTGCCAGGTCATCGGGGTCGACCGGCCCGTTGGTGCCGAGTCCCACGACGACGAAGTCGCGCAACTCGCCACGGGCGGCGAGACGGTCGACGATGGCGACGCCGGCGCTCATCGACCGTGAGACCTTGGCGTCGATGGCGACACCGGGCATCCGGTCGAGCAGTCCTCGGGCAGAGGCGAGCATGACGGAGTCGCCGACGGCGGTGACGCGGGTTCCGGCGACACGGGCGGGCGCCGGGGGAGCGGGGCGGCCGTCGGGGGCGACGCAGAATCCGTCGTCGTCGGCGAGGTGCGCCGAGGGGCATTCGGGGCGCAGCATCGGATCGTCGGTCTGGATCGCGGCGCCGGGGAGGGTCGCGTGCTGCGAATCTGCGGAGTCCGCGTCGAGCGCCGCCTGACCGTCCTGCACGACCGCCTCGCTCGAGGCCATGGGTGGAGCGTCGGCGACGGCGGCGGTGGTCCCCGCCACCACGAGCAGGCCCGCAGCGACCGCGGTGGTGGCGGCGAGGCGCCGGATCGGTCCGCCGCGGAACGCTCGGGCCAGCGACCGCAGCGCGGCGCGGAAGCCGAGGCGCCGGACGGGCTGCTCGACGAAGCGGTACGACACCTCGGCCGCGAGCACCGTCAGGGCGAGGGTCAGGAGTGCGACCTCGACCGGCACCGCGACGTCGGGGGAGGTGCGGGTCGTGGCGACGGTGAGGAGGACGACGAGCGGCCAGTGCCACAGATAGATCCCGAACGAGCGTTCTCCGACCCAGCGCAGGGGCGGGGTGTCGAGCAGTCGCCCCAGCGTCGAGGCGGGACGCACCGCCGCCGCGATGGCCACTGCTGTCAGAACGGATGCCGCCACGAGAAGCCCGGGGAACGTCTCCACGCCCGTTCCGGGGCTCACGAAGGCGAGCCCGACGACTCCGACGACTGCCGCCCCGCCCACGACGCCGGGGACGCCGCGGGAGCGCTCGGAGGGGCGCAGGAAGGCGAGGGCCACGCCGAGGAGCAGCCCGAAGGCGTGCGTGTCGGTGCCGTAGTAGACGCGCGTGGCGTCACCGCTCGCCAGGGCGACGGCTGTCAGAGCGGATGCCGCGGCCAGAGCGACCGCGATCGCGACCCGGCCCCGTCGCAGCAGCATGACGAACGGCAGGACGAGCGGCCAGAGCAGGTAGAACTGCTCCTCCACGGCGAGGGACCAGAGATTCCGGAGCAGTTCGGGGGTGGAGGCATCGAATCCCCCGCCGAAGTAGGAGGACCCGGCAGCCACCGCGACCCAGTTGTAGGCGAAGGTCGCCGCACCCGCGAGCTGTCCGCCGAGCCCGAGGAGGACGTCGCCGCCGACCATCCAGGCGAGGGAGGCGCAGACGAGGACCATGACCCCGATCGCGGGGAGCAGGCGCCGAGCCCGGCGGCGCCAGAAGTCCCACAGGCGGAGCCGGCCGTGCTCCTCGTGCTCGCGGACGAGGAGGGTGGTGATGAGGAATCCGGAGATCACGAAGAAGACGTCGACGCCGAGGAACCCCGCCGGAAGCGCGGGGAAGAGGTGGTAGACGACGACGAGCAGGACGGCGACGGCGCGGAGTCCGTCGAGTCCTGACAGGCGCGCGGAAGGGGTTCGGTTCATGTCGGGGGCAGACATCGGGGGAGGGCGATCACGGGCCGGGGGCGAAGGGCGGCATCCAGTCTAAAGAGCCATGCTGAGGACCGAACCTCTCTTCCGGCGCGGCGCCTTCGCGGATAGGTTGGCAGCACCGAGACACGGACGAGCGCCGCAGACGTCACCGCGATCCGGCTGGCGCCTCGTTCCCAGGAAGGGACGGCCATCATGGCGGGGAACATCATCGTCGGAGTCACGGGCGCGGCGGTGTCGCGTCGGGCAGTGGACTGGGCGATCGAACGGGCGGCGCGGCGACGGCAGTCCATCGAGCTCCTCGCGGTCGTCGGCGGAGCCATCGGCGCCATCGGCGAGGCGGAGGTCCTCGGGGCGGCGCAGACCGCGACGCAGCAGCTGCTCGATGCAGAGGCGCGGCGCGTGACGGATGCCGGTGTCCCGGTGTCCACGCGGGTGGAGTCGGGAAACCCCGTCACGAAGCTCGTCGAGGCGTCGTCGGGAGCGGCGATGCTCGTGATCGGCAGCGACTACCGCGGCCCCGGCACCGGCCCGGCGCGCGGGGTCCACGGCATCCGGATCGCAGCCGGCGCGGCGTGCCCCGTCGTCGTGATCCCCGACCGGGACCTCGGCGAGGGGATGGGCGTGGTGGTCGGCGTCGACGGGTCGGACGTCTCGGAGCACGCGATCGAGTTCGCGGCATCCGAGGCCGACCGTCTCGGCGAACCCCTCATCACGGTCAGCGTCTGGACTCCGGTGCACACACCGCGGAACGCGATGGAGGTCTACCCCGACCTCTACCTCGCGAACATGCAGTCCACGACCGAGGAGATCCTGGCGTTGTCGCTCGCCGGGCTCTCGGCGCGCTACCCGGACCTGCGCATCATCCGCCGGGTGGAGCGGGGACACCCCTCGCACGTGCTCGCCGGTATCGCGGCGGATGCGCGCATGGTCGTCGTCGGCACTCACGGTCGGGGCGCGCTCGCTCGCTTCCTGCTCGGTTCGATCAGCCAGGAGCTGCTCTCGCACCTTCCGACGGTGACCGCCGTCGTCCGGTGACGCGCGGCGGCGGGGGACGTGCGAAAGTGAGGGCATGACCCACGCGACCTCCGTCCTCGTCATCGGCGAGGCCCTGATCGACATCGTCGAGCGCGACGGCGGCGACGTCGAGTTCGTCGGCGGCAGCCCCGCCAACGTCGCCGTCGGCATCGCGCGACAGGGGGTGGCCGCGAGCCTCCTGACGCGCCTCGGGCGCGACGACCGCGGCCGCCGCATCGCCGCGCAGGTGACGGCGTCGGGCGCGGCGATCGAAGACGCGTCGTGGACGGATGCCCCGACCTCCACCGCGAAGGCGCGGCTGCGCCCCGACGGGTCGGCGGAGTACGAGTTCGACATCGTCTGGGCCCTCGATGCCGAGGCGGCTGAGGCGGCGGCAGAGGCGGCATCCGTCGTACATGCGGGGTCGATCGCGCTGTTCCTCCAGCCCGGGGGAGAGGTCGCGCTCGCGACCCTTGAGACCGCGCGACGTGACGGCAGGATCGTGACGGTCGACCCGAACGTCCGCCCCGCGCTCGTGGGCGACGACCCGCGGCCGATCGCCGAGCGCGCGTTCGCGGCCGCGAGCCTGGTGAAGCTCAGCGACGAGGATGCCGAGGCGCTCTACCCCGGCATGCCCGCCGACCGGGTGCTGGAGACGATCGCGGCTCTCGGCCCGGGCGTCGTCGTGATGACCCGCGGCGGGGAGGGGGCCCTCGCCCTCGGTCCGTCGGGGTCGTCGGAGGTCCCTCCGATGGCGGTCGAGGTGGCCGACACGATCGGGGCCGGGGACGCGTTCATGGCGAGCCTCATCACGAGCCTCGTCGACGACCCGGACCTGCTGGCCGGAGACCCCGCGGCACTCGACCTGGCGCTCCGCCGCGCTGCCCTCACGGCGGGCATCACGGTGTCGCGCGAGGGCGCGAACCCGCCCACGCGGGCCGAGGTCGACGCGGCGCTCTGACGGCCGCGGATAGGCTGGCAGCGTGCGCCTGCGGATCGACCTCGCCTACGACGGCACCGACTTCCGGGGTTGGGCGCGCCAGCCGAACCTCCGCACGGTGCAGGGCACCCTCGAGGCGGCGATCGCGCGCATCCTCGGCGGCGATCCCCGCCTGGTCGTCGCAGGACGAACGGATGCCGGGGTGCACGCGTCGGCGCAGGTCGCCCATCTCGACCTCACCGAGGGGCAGGAGCGACGGCTGCTGTCGGGACGACGTCCCGAGCCGGCCGCCCTGGCGGGACGCATCAACGGCGTGCTGGGGCCGTACCCCGACGTCGCGGTCCATCGCGTCGACGTCGCTCCCGAGGGGTTCGACGCGCGGTTCTCCGCCGTCTGGCGCCGATACGCCTACCGCGTCGCCGACCGCGTCACGGGCTACGATCCGCTCGAGCGGGGCCGCACGACGTGGGTCGCGGCCGAGCTCGACGTCGACGCGATGGATGCCGCCGCCCGCAGCCTCCGCGGACTCCACGACTTCGCCGCCTACTGCAAGCCGCGCGAGGAGGCCACGACGATCCGGACGCTCCTCGAGTACGGGTGGCACCGCGACGCATCGGGCATCCTGATCGCCTCGGTGAAAGCCGACGCGTTCTGCCACAGCATGGTGCGGGCGCTCGTGGGGGCGTGCGTCGCCGTCGGTGAGGGGCGGATCGAGATCGGCCGGGTCGCGGAGATCCGCGACGAGCTCGAGCGCACGAACGAGGTCAAGGTGCTCGCCGCACGCGGACTGACCCTGACGGAGGTCGGGTACCCGGCGGACGATCTGCTCGCTGCGCGTGCCGAGCAGACGCGGGCGCGTCGGGAGCTCGGATCGCCTGACGCGTGATCGTCGCCTCTCGGGCAAAAAAGGAACTCCCCTCGGGCCGTGACCCGGGGGGAGTTCCTTTTGCGTTGGTTCGCGAGAGCCTTATGCCCGACGAGCGCGGCGCACCGACGTGGCGACCGCGATGCTCGCGCCGGCGAGGACGAGCACGCCGCCGCCGACCCAGAGGCCGAGGAGAGCGTCACCGTCGAAGCCGGTGTTCTGGAGGACGCCGCCGCCGCCTTCGCCACCTGCACCGCTACCGGTCGCCGCGACCTGGATGGTCGTCGACGCGGTGGCGCCGCTTTCTTGTCCAGACGCTGCGAGCGTGTAGGAGCCGGACGCGTTGGCGGGGAGGGTCACGTCGACGGAAGCGACACCGTCTGCGTTGGCCTCCTTGGTGACCGACTTCGTCTCGACCGCGAAGGCGACGAAGGCGAGCGTTGCGCCCGAAGCGTTCTCACCCGTGAGGGTGAACTCGACGCCCTCGTTCGCGGCGAAGCCGCTGAACGGAACAGTGGCGGTGCCACCGGGAGCGATGATGGGGGCGACCGCGGGCGGGTCGGGAGTGTAGGCGTTCGCGACGGCCGGTGCCGCGAAGACCGCCGCGACGGCGATGGCGAGAGCCGCCGATGCCTTGCTGATCTTGTTCTTCATGGTGACTGCTTTCGGTCGTCGAGAGTTCGAGGCTCGGACGGCAAGAAAAAATCCAACCGACCGCCCCTCGTTGGTTGGACATAGCCAGTATCCAGGAACTACTCAGAATCAGCAAGGTAATCGGGTTTCGGTCTGGTAAACAGTGCCTCACTTCGTCACATGCCCCGCGGCGGGGAATCCGGCGATGCGCGCATAGACTGACGGGACCGCGGGGAGGGGTCATGATGCGGATGAGAACCATGCGTCTGGCCGCAGCCACCGCGATCGTCGGTGCCGCCGTCGCCCTGTCCGGCTGCGGACCGTCGCCCTGGGCCCTGCAGAGCCCGACCCCGTCCGCGCCCGCGCCGTCGTCCTCGGCTCCCGTCGTCGTCGCCCCGCCCGTCGAGAACGACCTCTCGAGCGGCTCGACGCAGCGCGACCTCACGGCCGGCGCCGTGAAGGCAGCCGTCAACTACTGGTCCGATCTGCGGATGGACCGGTGGACGCCGAACGCCGTCAAGCCGGTCAGCCTGTCGCTCGTGACGACCATCACGCCGAACGACGGCCAGAAGGTCTACCTGCAGAAGGCGACCATGCTCGCCGTCCCCGCCAACGCCACGGAGACGTTCCCGGCGCTCGACCCGCAGACCGACGAGGCGACCGTCAAGAACGGCTACCTGGTGCTCAAGCCCTACAGCTATTCGCAGACGTTCAACGTCGGTCAGGTCCCCGAGAGCGCGACCTACGTGACCCTGCAGTTCACGTTCGACTTCCTCGTGCAGACCAAGCCGAAGTCCGACGAGTACGCCAAGCAGACGGCCACCGACACGGTGACGGTCGCGATCGCAGCACAGGCGGCATCCGGAACCGACGGCTGAGCCGGCGGATGCCGGGGCCAGCCCGGCCCCGCAACCTCAAGAACCTCAAGATCAGGTAAAGGCCGCCACGAGGCTTCGCGAAGTCCGCTGTCTGCGGGCTGCCGCGCCCGTACGGTGAGGACGTGGCACTGGCGGCGGTGACCCGAACCCCGCCGCCGGTGCCCTCCATCCCTTCACTCGAACGAGGTTCGCGCATGCCCATCCGTCCCCACGCCCGCCGCCGGCTGGCCGTCGTCGTGCTGGCTGCTGCGGTAGCGGCCTCGCTCTCGGGCTGCGCTCAGATCGTCGAGGCGTTCAACTCCGTCTCGGGTTCCAGCGGTGATGCGGCGGCGACGCCCGCACCGAACGCGACGCCCGCGGTCGGAACGACCGACATGCCGTTCGACTCGCAGTTCAGCTACGACGGCTCGGTGCAGATGACGTACGAGGTCGCGGACGGCCTGCAGATCGTCCTCGACTTCTGGGCCGTCGATTCCAAGCGCACCCAGGAGTGGCATCCCGACAACCCGAAGACGTTCGGCTTCGCCGTCAACGTCAAGGACACCCGGGTCGATGAGAAGGCCGTCCTCAAGCAGAAGCGTCGCGTCTTCCTGTCGAACGTCACGATCAGCTCGCAGACGGCGCAGACGTCCAATCAGGTGAGCTCGCCGTTCCAGTTCAGTGCGGACCCTCGCACGCTCGTGCCGACCGACACCCTCCGCTCCGCGCGCGGCCTGCTCATCAACAGCTACCAGGGCGGTCTGCTCGTCCCCCAGACGACGATCAACCAGCTGCCGCAGGACACCTACGGGATCACGCTGCAGTTCGCGCTCGACATCTGGGTCGAGGGCACCGCCAACGACGACAAGTCGTTCGCGCAGCAGACGGTCTACCCGGTCATCCCCATTGCGATCTATCCTCGTGAGACAGGAACCGACGGATCCACGGGGGGATCGTCCGACGGAACGTCGTCGAACGACACCACTCAGGGAACCACGGGTACCGACGGTTGGACTTCGACCGGCGGCACCGGCGGTCCCACCACTCCGTGAATCCAGTTCGAGGAACCGACGTGACCAGTCCGTACATCCCCGGCCCTCAGGGCTGGCAGCCCGCGCAGCCGCCTGTCGGCGCGTGGCCCGGTCAGAACGCTCCGGAGGGGTCCCCGTGGCAGCAGCAGGCGTGGCCCGCCGCACAGGGGCAGCAGCAGCCCGCGGCGCCGCACCAGCCGGCCGCGCAGCAGCAGCCCGCTGTCCAGCAATGGCAGCCGGCTCAGCAGTGGTCGCAGCCGGCTGAGCAGCAGTGGCAGCAGCCTGCGGGAGCGTGGCAGGATGCCGCGCCGCAGGGTTCGTGGCAGGCGGCTCCCGAGCACGCCGGCTTCGGGGGTGCTCCGAGCGGTCCGGGCGAGATCGTCCCCGTCGACGAGTTCGCCGACGACTTCTCCTCCGTGCTCGAGAACTCCTCTGTCCACCGCTCGACGATCGGATGCATCGTCCCGGCGTACAACGAGGCCGAGTCGATCGCCGACGTCATCCGCTCCCTCCTCGAGCAGAGCCGTGTGCCCGACGTCATCCACATCGTCGTCAACAACACCTCGGATGACACAGTGAAGATCGCGTCCGAGTTCTCGGGACCGCACGAGGTCGAGACCGAGCTCGGGCTGCAGTTCACCGAGGTGTTCGTCCACGACATCGGCAAGAACCCCGACAAGAAGGTCGGCGCGCTCAACTACGGCTACGCGCTCGTCGAGGGCTACGACTACCTGCTCGGTGTCGACGGCGACACGACCGCCGACCGCCGCGCCGTCGAGTACCTCGAGAACGAGGCCGTGGCCGACTCCCGCATCGGCGGGATCTCCGCGATCTACACGATCGACGACCGGCCCATCAAGGGATTCATCGCCAAGTGGCTGATCGCCGGTCAGCGCACGCAGTTCGCCGCGTTCAACATGCAGAACCTGCTGCGCGGTCGCAACATGGCCGTGCTCGGCGGACAGTTCTCGATCTTCTCGACCACCGCGCTCCGCGACATCATGAAGGAGAACCACCAGAACTCCCCGTGGGTCAAGGACTCCGAGGTCGAGGACTCGCTGCTCTCGCTGCAGATCAAGTCGGCCGGCTACCTCACGAAGATCAGCCCGTTCGCCCGGGCGGATGTCGGCGGCATGACCACGCTCAAGGGCTACGACGCCCAGCAGGTCAAGTGGACTTACGGTGCGATCGAGCTCATGTGGCCCGGCCAGCGCGGTGACACGAAGGGTCAGCCCTTCCACCCGAACCTGCGCCTGCGCTGGTTCGAGCAGTTCTCGATGCTGACGAACTTCTTCGTGCGCGTCGCGTTCATCACGCTGCTCATCGCGTCGCTGTCGATCAACGCCTTCGTTTTCTCGCCGTGGTGGCTGCTCCCGCCGCTCGTGGCCGCCGGGCTGAACTTCCGCATGGCCCGGTCGATGCAGAAGGCCAACGGACGCGACATCGCGTTCGCGGTACTGCTGTTCCCGGCCGAGATCTTCATGTGGATCCGCATCAGCCACTTCATCCGATCGTGGACCCGCTTCCTCTCGAAGAAGAAGGTCGACAACTGGGCCCTGCAGGCGCGAGCCGAGAAGGGCGGCGTGAGCTTCGGCCACTGGACGCCGTTCATCATCTTCGGCATCGTTGCGATCGCGATCGCCGTCATCTGGAACCTGCTCGACCCGGTGACGCAGTCGGCGATCCTGTGGGTCGGCTGGCCGATCGTCGGCGTCGTCACGGTCCTCCAGACCCTCACCATGGCGATCAAGCTGTTCCAGCGTCACCAGGGCTTCAAGGTCTGACCCCTCGCTCGCGGGTGTTCGCGGATGCAATGCTTTCGCGGCGACACGCCGGTGACGGGCGTGAGGATGCCGGGTGTCGCCCGGCATCCATTGCATCCGTGAATAGCGCGCACGGGGTTGGCGCGGAGCCGGTGTGCTCGCGGCATCCGCCCGTCCGTCGTGTGGTGACCCGGCGCGGGGCCGGAGGCTCGCGCGGGCGTGTTCACGGATGCAAGGGATCTGCGGCGACGCGCCGGGGATGGGCCCGCGGATGCGGGGTGTCGTGCGGGATCTATTGCATCCGCACACGCGCCGCACGGTGCGCCGGCGGTGAGGTGCGCGGTCTCGCGCGCGCCGGGTGTTCGCGGATGCAAGGGATCGGCGGCGACACGCTGGGGGTCGGCCTCTGGATGCGGCGTGTCGCGCGGGATCTATTGCATCCGCCTACGCGCACCCACGCGCCCGGCCCGGGTCAGGCGCTGGCGACGGTTTCGGAGGTGAGGCGGTAGCCGACCCCGCGGACGGTCTCGATGTAGCGGGGGTTGTTCGGGTTGTCGCCGAGCTTGCGGCGCAGGTTCGTCATGTGCGCCTCGATCGCGCGCTTGTCGGCCTCGCCGACGAAGTAGCTCGTGACGTAGGACTCCCCGCGCAGAACGAGGGTCAGGTCGGCCTTGCTGCGGACGCGGCGCTTGGATTCCATGAGCGTCGACAGCAGGTCGAACTCGGTGCGCGTGAGGGTGAGCTCTCGGCCGGCGACGAGGACCATGCGATGCTCGGCGTGCACGGCCAGGTCGCGGTGCACGGTCCACCCCGGCCCTCCCACAGGAGGGGTGGCGGATGCCGGGGCCACCGCGGTGCCCGGGTGACCGCCCTGCGGCGGCATGCCCTGGGGCGGCATCCCCTGCTGCGGGGCGCCGTACGGGGGCGCACCGTACTGGGGGCCGTTCGTCTGCGGGACGACGACGGCGGCACCCGGCTGGGGCTGCTGCGGGTCGGTGTAGACGGGCGTCATGATGCGCTCGTCGAAGACGGGCGAGGTCGGGGCGGCGTCGAACTGCGGCTGCGCGGCGGGGCGTGCTCCGGGGAAGGAGGGGCCGGCGGCATCCTGTCGGGGAGCGGCGGCAGCCGACGAGCCGGTCGCGCGGGGACGTCGCAGCAGCGACTCGACGCGGGCGCGCAGCTCGCGCGGACGGAAGGGCTTCACGACGTACTCGTCGGCGCCGGCGCCGAGACCGAGGACGACGTCGGCCTCTTCTTCGAGGCCGGTGATCATGATGATGTAGGTGTCGCTCTGCGCACGGATGCGGCGGGCCGCCTCGAACCCGTCGATGCCGGGCATGTTCACGTCGAGCGTCGTGATGAGCGGCTGGTACGACAGCACGGCGCGCACGCCGTCGATGCCGTTGCCGACCGAGACGGTCGAGAAACCGGCGGCTTCGAGGACCTCCACGATGAGGTGGCGGATGTCGGGGTCGTCCTCGACGATGACCGCTGTCTTATGCATAGACATCGAATCGCTCATCGTTCTCTGCCCCCCGTCCCGGTGTGAAAGTCGGTCCTCATGCTACACAGGGCGCGGACCCGCGATCGGGACTCACCGCACGCCGTCGGTCAGCTCGACGCCCGCCTGCGGCCAGTACACGCCGGCGGCGGGCCCGCCGTTGCACTCGCCGTCGCTCTCGCCGGCCGGCTTGATCCAGAGGTTTGTGTCGACCACGCCGTCATGGAACGTGCCGCCCGGTTCGCCGACCCGCTGGCCCGGCGGGTTGCACCACTCGCCGTCCGACGTCGCCTCGCCGTTGCGCGAGGTGTCGACGATCGCGTGCGCGCCGCCGAGGAGGGCCGACAGCGATCCGGCGTAGGCGAACTCGTCAGCGGATGCCTGATAGTTCGACACGTTCGTCGCGAACCCGCGCACCCGGTCGATCACACCGGTCTGGCGGATCAGGTCGGCCATCTCCTGCGGCGGAAGCCAGTTGCTGTGCCCGCCGTCGATGTAGATCCAGGTGCCCGCCGAGGTGATCTCGTCGACAGCGGTGCTCAGCTGGCGGGCGCGTTCGGCGATGTTGCCGCACTCCTCCGCAAGGGCGATGCTGTCGGGTTCGAGCACAACGATCTTCTGCACCTCGGGAGCCGTGTCGAGCGCCGCGCCGATCTCCCGCAGCCACACCGGGTAGTCCTGTTCCGACAGTCCGCCGGCGGAGTGGTTGCCGCAGTCCCGGCCGGGCAGGCCGTAGACCACCAGGGCGACGGAGCGACCCTGGTCGCGTGCCTGCGAGATGAGGTCGAGCACGGTGCCGCCGGCGGTGCCGATCGGGTCCTGCTCGGGGGTCAGCCAGTAGGCGGTGGGCTGCGCGGCCAGGTAGTCGGCGGCATCCTTCTCGTCACCGGCCAGGTCGCGCGCGGCCGCGGCGGCTTTCGCCTGCGACGGCGCGATGACGGTCGTCCCCAGGTGGGGAGGTTGAGCGGTGAGGGCGTGGATGCCTCGGGTCACCGCGCCTCCGATCACTCCGATGAGAACCAGAACCAGGACGAGGACCACGATGATCGCCACGGGGACGAGTACGCGGGCCGGCGGCATCCGCAGCTTCCTGGGAGCCACTCTTGAACTCTAGTCATAGGCTGAACATCGATGATCACCGTCGTCTCTTACAACCTGCGCAAGCACGCCGCCGCGGGCGAACTCACCGAGCTGGTGGGCCGCTACGACGTCGACGTGCTGTGCCTGCAGGAGGTGGACACGACCGACATGCCCGAGCGCATCGGCGGTCTCGTCCTCGCCGACGCCACGAGGTCGAACCGACTGGGCTTGGCGATCTACTACCGCGAGAACGGCTTCCGCGCGGGTGCGAGCAAGACCTTCTCGCTCAAGAAGTCGCTGCACGACATCGTCTTGAAGCCGGCGGACGAGCGGATGCTGGGGCTCAACCTGCACGACATCGATTCCGGCACCGACTTCATCGTCTCGTCGTTCCACGCGGCTCCGCTGACGGCGCTGAACTCGCTGCGCCGGCATCAGATCCGCGCGGCGCTGAAGGAGCTGTCGACGCTCGGCAAGGGCGCGCCGATCCTCATGGTCGGGGATTTCAACTACCCCGTGTTCAAGGAGAACCTGAGCCAAGTGATCCGTGAGAGCGGCTACGAGTTGAGCCTCAGCGACGCGCGCACCTACACGCGCTACAAGTTCTTCAAGGGGTACTACGACTTCGCGACCTCGAGCGGTTTCGAGATCGAGCAGGTGCGGACGCTCCCGCAGGGCGCGAGCGATCACCTTCCGATCCTGGTGACGGCGAAGCCGATCCAGCCGAAGAAGCCGAACGCCGCCTGACTCAGTCGTCGGTGCGGTTGCGGTGACGGCGGACGGCCGCCGCGACGAGCACGACGGCTCCGGCGGCGATGAGCGCGCCGGCTCCGATCCACAGGCCCATGAGCTGGTTGCCGTCGAACCCGGCGCGCACGAGCGGGTCGCTGCTGTCGCTCGTGTCGATGACGGCGCTCGAGGTGCCGCCGGCGGAGGTCGCTGAGACGGCGGCGATGTTGTAGACGCCGCGCGCATCGGAGGGCAGGGTGATGCGGATCGCGGGCAGAGCCCCCGACGCGTCGGAGGTGAACTGCGCGCTCGCCGTCGAGACGGCGGTGCGAACGAGTGCGAAGGTCGCTGCGGCGCCGTTCTCACCGGTCACGGTGACGGTGACGGTCTCGTTCGCGCCGAAGGTGGTCGAGTCGCACTCGAAGGTGATGGTGTCGCCCGCGCCGGCACCGGCGGCATCCGACGAACAGGCGTCGACCGGCGGGTAGATGGTCGACGCATTCGCGACGGCGGGCGCGCCGAAAGCCATCGTGACGATGAAGAGGACGGTCAGAAGGGCGCGGGGGGAACGGCGCATGGGGTGCTGCTTTCGGGCCGGGTACTCACCCGAGTGTAACTGAGGCGTTCCGACCTGGGGTTTCTGCCCGATGACGTTTGCGCAACTCCCGGCTCAGCGGAGGCTGAGGTCAGACCCGGTCGGGTCGCACGACGCGTCGACGATCGGCGACCGCGACGCGTCGGCCGTCGGGGTGACCCACGCCTCAGCCTCTCGGATGTCGGTGTCGGCGACGACGTCGATGCTCACGGACTCGGTCTCGCCCGGCTTGAGGTCGAACGTGTACGAGAGCACCTGGCGGCCGTCGATCATGGCACCGCCGAAGCCGGCGCCCGTCGAGGTGGTGGAGGGTCCGATCGCGAAGCCCGCGGGCAGGTAGACCTCGCCGACGACGCGGGCGATGCCTTCGGGGACTCCGTATGAACCTGCACCGGTGATGTACTCGGGCAGTGATGTCGCCGCGTCGGCGGGAACGGTGTTGGTCAGCGTGACCTGCAGCGAGAGCGTCCGCGGGGTCGAGCCGGTGCCGCAGCCCGACCAGCTCAGCTGCACGTCGGGTGTCACGTAGTAGTCCATCTTCGAGCCCGTGCCGTCGTTGAAGTAGACGCCCATGCGCGCCGTGTCGGCGGTGCTCTGCACCGGCTCGCCCGCCAGCGTCGTGCCGGCGAGGACCGTCTCGTCCGCCTTCTTCGCGCTCCACAGGTAGAGGCGGTGCTCGGAGCCCGCACGGCCCAGCGCGGTGATGAGGGCGCCGGGGTTCACATCGCCCTTCGTGAGGGCGGTGAAGACGGCGCCCGCGGCGGCCGAGAACACCAGGTCCTGCTGGTCGGCATCCGGGTAGCGGATGTACACCTCGTTGAGGAGGAAACCCGCCGCGTTCTCACTCGTGAGCACGTCGCCCGTCGGGAGGGTCACCGGTCCCGTGGCCTTCAGCAGATACGACAGCGCCACGGGGTCGATGGACATGACGCCGTCGGCCGTCACACCGTTGCGTTTCGCGAACTCCGTCGCGAGCTGGGACGTCAGGCGGAAGTCGGGTACCTGTGTGATGTTCTGAAGGAAGCGGCCGGGCTTGGCGTTGTAGATCGTGCGGTAGTCGCCGAGATCGAGCACGGAGTCCGGGTAGGACGGGATGCCGCGGGCCTGGATCTGCTCGCCCAGGGCGAGCGCTCCGTCCTTCGCGACAATGGGGGTCATCGACCCGACGATCCCGCCGAGCGTCCGCCATTCGGAGTTGTTCTGCACGAGCAGCAGGTGGGTGCGGGGGCCATCCGCGCCGAGCATCGACGGCAGCAGGGCGCTGGCGCGCGCGAGGGCGTCGGTCCCCGAGGCGACCTCCGACAGCAGCCCGCCGAGCTTGTCGACGGCATCCGCGATGGGGGTGACGAGGGGAGTGCGGTCGATCGATGCGACGTCGTCGCGAGCGGATGCCGCGACCTTCGCCGCCTTTGCTGCGGGGTCGGCGAGCGCCGAGAAGACGGCTGTGTCGATGCGTCCGTCGACGGGGACGAACGCTGTCACGCCGAAGCCGCCGGCCACCGAGGCGATCGGACGCGCTGTGCCGTTCACGACCTCGTCCACCGCCTCAGCGACATCGGCGACGGCGGCCAGCTGCGGCCCGATCCACGGCACTCCCTCGGCTCCCTGCCAGATGGGGTCGGACGTCAGCGACCGGGCGTTCGACGTGTCTTCGGCGAGGTCGTCGAGTGCGGCTTGCGCGGCGCTCAGGTTGTCGATGTCCTTGGCGATCGCGGGCGCCTTCTGCTGCGCGGCCGAGAGGTGCCAGTAGGCGAGGTAGCCGCGCACCCCGAGCCATCCGATCGCGAAGACGAGCAGCAGCAGCGCGAGCCCGAGGACCCAGACGACGACGCGGCCGGCGGTGCGGGCGGCGGGAGGGAGGAAAGTCTCGGGCATCGGCATGATCCTACGGTGACGCCGTGACGGACAGGTGTGGGGGATCGGAGATCAGGGCGCGAACACCGCGCGCTCCCACCTGTCGCCACCCGAGACCTGCGCGTGCGCGGCGGCGTCGGCCGCCGCGGCGCAGAGCTTGTCGAGGTCGTAGTCGGCGAGCGGTGCTGCCGCGACCCCGATGCTCGCAGAGAGGCGGATGGGGACGGACGACTGGTCGGTGAGCGTGCCGATCTGCTCGAGCAGCCGGGACAGGTAACCCCGCACGGCCGTGTCGGGGCGCGGCAGGAGGACGAGGACCTGCGTCGGCGACACGACATGGACGTCGGCCTCGGGCGGCATGACGTCACGGATGTCGCTCATGAAGCGCGCGGAGATCCGCTGGAAGGCCCGGCCGCTCGAGGCCTCGAGGAGTTCGGTCGGGTCGTCGAGGCGCACATCGATCAGCGACCACCAACGGTCGTCGGCCTTCTTCGCCCGGGAGAGGCGGTCGCGCGCGATGCTGAAGAAGTCGACCGTCTGCTGGTGCTCGGGCTTCGATGCGCCGCGGCGCACGAGGTAGAGCAGCGTGACGAGCGCGCAGACGAAGTAGAGCAGGGCGACGAGTTCGTTGAGGTCGTAGAGGTCCCTCATGTCGGACTCGGTCTGGCCGATCGTCCCCCGAGCGAGCCGCATGACGCCGTCGACCGCGACGACGACGGCCAGGCCCACGAAGCCGAAAGAGACGACGAGCAGAGGCAGTGCCATCTCCCTCTCGGCCTTGCGAAGCCTCAGCAGCTCCCACGCGGTCAACCCTCCGGTCACGGCCGCCATGAAGAAGGCGAGGCGGAAGAGGGGACCGTAGACGGGGGTCTCCGCGGCGAGTCCCAAGGCGATGGTGAAGGCGCTGAACACGACGATCGTCGGGATCAGCATGATCGGCTCGCGCCCGCGTCGCGCCCGCAGGCCGACCCATGTGTAGGCGGCGGCGCACAGGATCGGCCCGTGTGCCGCTCCCCGCAGCGGCTCGGAACCGATCTGGTCGGCCGCGACGAGCAGGTAGCAACTGAGCATCGCCAGCGCGAAGCCCGCCGACCAGATGGATGCCGCGCGCCCGGGGAACGGCAGGAAGCCGAGGCCGATCATCATGATCGTGCAGGTGGTGGCGATCGCGACGAGGACGATCGTCACATCGATGTGGGTCATCGCTCGTCCCCCTCTTCGCGGCCGGCGGCGGGCAGACGGACCGTGACGGTCGTCCCGTGTCCGAGAGCGCTCTCCACCGTGATGCTACCCCCGTGGCTTTCGACGATCTCGCGCGCGATGCCCATGCCGAGCCCGGTGCCCGGCACGCCGCCTTCCTGCACGGTCTGCGCGCGGAAGTACGGGGTGAACACCCGCTCGACGTCGTCGGGCGACATGCCGATGCCCTCGTCGGCGACGGTCACGGCGCCCCAGCCGTCCTCGTCGACCGCGGCCACGACGCGGAGCGTTCCCCGGTCGCTGTACTTGATCGCATTGCTGATGATGTTGTCGATGACCTGCCGCAGGCGGAACTCGTCGCCGTCGACCTCGATCGGGCCCGCCACGACGGCATCGATCGTCAGGGCGGAGGCGGATGCCGCCGGCTCGAACGCCTCGATCGATGCGGTGACCAGCTGGGCGACATCGAAGCGGGCGCGGGGGTCGTCGGCATCCGTCGACTGCGCCAGCAGGCCTTGGATGAGGGTGAGCATGCGCTCGCTCGCGGACTCGATGACGTCGACGTGGTCGCGCTGCGCGGGGGTCAGCGGGTCGCCTTCGAGAAGAAGGTCGGCGTGCCCGAGGATCGCGGTCAGCGGGTTGCGCAGCTCGTGGGCGACGACCCGGGTGACGTGGGGGCGCTCGCGCTGCGCGTCGGCGACCGCTGTGAGGTCTTCCAGCTCGACGACGAAGGTCTCCTCTCCCAGGGAGTTGGCGCCGGCGGGGCGGATCGAGAGCCCGAGGGCGCGCCAGGTGCCGGTGCGGTCGAAGAGCCACAGTCGCTCGCCCGAGACGGTCTCGCCGCGACCGGCGCGGGCGATCGCGGTCTCGGAGGGGGCCAGGGCGCGACCGCGGTAGCCGGTGTACTCGACGGCGCCGCCGACCGGGAAGCGCAGATCCTGGGTGTCGAGGGAGTACAGCGATCGGTAGGCGGCATTCGCCGAGACGATCTCTCCCCCGGGGGCGACCCGTGCGAGCGCGACGGAGATGGAGTCGAAGACCGCGTTCACGCGCTGTTCGGCCGACTGGACGCGGTGGACCGTGGTGGACAGACGGCGGGCCTGATTGCGCGCGAGGTCGCGGAACGCGCGGGTGCGCTGGGAGCCGACCGAGATGGTGATCGCGAGGAACGCCAGCGCCAGCAGGATGATCAGCAGGTCGACGAGCACAGCAGCCGAGAAGTCCCAGTGGGACGGGTCGGTGAGGTTCATGAGTGCGACGGCGCTCAGCGAGGTGACGATCTCGACGGTGCCGTAATACGTCGCGATCCACGCGATCGGGAACACCCACAGGTAGCCGAGGCTCGGCTGGCTGAGGCTCAGGAATCCGATGGCGACGATGTCGACGAGTGGCAGCACGAAGGCGGAGTGCTTCGAGGTGCGCGCCCACGGCGTGACGAGGGTCGTGATCGAGGCGATCACGATGACGAGGATGCCGACGAGGTATCCCGGCGTCGCGAGGAGGCTGACGTCGAGGACGCCCACGGCGACGGTGATGGCCACCACACTGAACGTGAAGATCAGCTGCCACTGCCACACCGAACGCACACGGGTGCCGATCAGTTGACTGTCGGCCCAGCGGCTTTCGATCGTCGGCATAAGGGCTCCGCCGCCAGTGTGGCACGGATTGCGCACGGGCGTCAGAAAGCGGTGTCTCCCGGAGCGAGCGCGGCGCGCGCCGTCTTGACGAGGATGACGAAATCGCCGACGAGGGTCCAGTTCTCGACGTACGACAGGTCGAGGCGCACCGATTCCTCCCACGACAGCGACGATCGGCCGCTGACCTGCCAGAGGCCCGTGATGCCGGGCTTCACGAGGAACCGGCGGTGGACGTGGTCCGAGTACAGCTCGACCTCGCGGGGCAGCGGCGGGCGCGGCCCGACGAGCGACATCGATCCGCCGATCACGTTGAACAGCTGGGGGAGCTCGTCGAGGCTGAGCCTGCGCATGATGCGCCCGATGGGGGTGACCCGCGGATCGTTCTTCATCTTGAAGAGGACGGCGTTGCCGGCATCCCGATCCTGCTCCATGAGGGCCGCGAGCCGGTCTTCGGCGTCGGTCACCATCGAGCGGAACTTCAGCATCGTGAACTCGCGGCCGCCGTGGCCGACCCGCGTCTGCCGGAACAGCACGGGGCCGGGGCTCGAGAGGCGGATCGAGATGGCGAGGAAGGCGAGGAGCGGGCTGATGACGGCGACGCCGAGCGAGGCGGCGCTGACGTCCATGACGCGCTTCAAGACGCGCTGTCCGCCGCTGAAGCGCGGCGTCTCGACGTGGAGCAGGGGGAGGCCGGCGACGGGCCGGCTGCTGATGCGGGGGCCGGCGATGTCGGCGATGCCGGGCGCGATGACGAGGTGCTGACGCCCTGCTTCGAGGCTCCAGGAGATCTCCTTGACCTTGTCGGCGGGCAGCTCGTCGGTGCTCGTGATGACGACGGTGTCGGCCGAGGTCGCCGCCATCGCGTCGCCGAGCGCCGAGATCGATCCGATGATCGGGATGTCGGTGCCCTCGATCGTGTCTGCGACGGCGCCGCCGGGTACGCAGGCGCCGACGACGTAGTAGCCCGCGCTCGGCGTCCGCAGCAACTCGTTGGCGATGTCGATGACCGAGCGCCGCGATCCGACGAGGAGCACGCGGGCCGAGAACGCGCCGCTGCGCCGCTGGGCGATGAGCCACTGGCGCCAGAGCCAGCGTTCGAACAGCAGGATGAGGATGCCGAGGGGCAGGCTGATCAGCAGGAAGCCCCGGGCGACCTCGGTCTGGGTGAGGAACGCGACGATCGCGATCACGCCGAAGAGCGTGACGCTGGAACGGGCGGTGCGGGCGTACTCGGCCGAGCCGGCACCGATGACCCGGTGGTCGCGGGTGTCGGCGAGGCTGAGGGTGAGCATCCACAGGAGGATGAGGGCTGTCGAGAAGCCCCAGTACGAGACCTCGCCGGCGACGCGCCCCGCTTGGATCGCGAGGTCGGCTGCGCCGAGGCCGAACCAGGCGAGCTGCGTGCCGTAGACGACCCAGATGAGCACGAGCAGGTCGCTGATCCACAGCCGCCGAGCGTAGGTGCGGCGCCAGCGTTTGACGGGTTCCTCGTGACGCGCCCCCGTCGCCTTCTCGTCACTGCCCGTAGATTTCGATGTCATCGTGATCGCCATCGTTTCGCCACTCCCCGCGAGACGTGAAACTCCCCTTGCGCGGAAACTACCAGCAGCGTGTGACGCTCGTGTGTCCAACCCGTCATGCAGCGCCACCGTCCGTCAGCGCCGGCAGGCGGAGCGCCGCCGAGACGCCGTGGCCCACGTCGGACGAGAGGGTGACGTCGCCGCCGTTGCGGCGGGCGAGGTCGCGGGCACTGCCGAGACCGAGGCCCAGCCCGCCCGCCCCGCGGCCCTCGGCCTCGGGGCCGCGGTAGAACCGGTCGAAGGCGTGCTGCAGAGTCGTGGGCGACATCCCGGGGCCGTCGTCGGTGACGGTGATCAACACGTCGTCGTCGATGCGGGAGGCGGAGATGGCGATGGTGCCGTTCTCGGCGAAGGTGACGGCGTTCGAGACGAGGTAGGTCAGCGCGCGTTCGACGTCGATGGGGGCCGCGCGGGCGACGAGGCCGCTGGCCACCGTGACGATGGACGCGTGGCGGGCGGCGGCATCCGTCGCGAAGACGGCCCTCACCCGCTCCATGAGCGGGTCGACGGCGACCGCGTCGGAGGCGCTCGCCTCCCGCGACTCGATGAGGCCGTCGACAAGGGTCGTGAGGCGATCGGCACCGCGGCGGACCTTCGCGATCCACCCGCGTTGCACGTCGTCGAGGTCGGTGTCGAGCAGCAAGTCGGTGTAGCCGACGATGTTCGTGAGGGGCGTCCGCAGCTCGTGGCTGGTGGTTGTCGCGAAATCCTCGCGCTGGCGCTGCAGCTCGAGCTGTGCGGCGAGGGCCGCGACGCGGGCGCGCTCGGCTTGGGCCACGTCCTCGGCGGCGCGGAGGGCGAGGTTCGCGTTCATGCGGCTTTCGTAGCGCGCGACGGAGACGAGCAGGGTGAACACGCCCACCGTGCTCATGAAGATGACGAGGTCGACGGGGGCGATTCGGGACTCGGCGAGGTCGAAGCCGAAGGAGCCGCCGGCGGTGAGGGCGAGCAGCAGCGCGGCGATGGAGATGACGAGCGACTGCAGGATCGCGGTGCGCAGGGGGAAGCGCAGGCACCCGGCGGCGAGCACAGCAAAGACGAGGAAGCTCAGGTTCGTCGCTCCGCCGGGTCCGAACGTCAAGAGGAGCGTGGGCACTGTGACGGCGGCGTGTGCGGCGAGCTCGCCGGCCTGTGGCGGGCGACCTTCGCGGGGCGGGAGGACCGCGAGTGCGCCGATCAGCATGGTCGCGGAGCTGTGCGAAGCGAAGGCCACGAGGGCGACGGAGGGGAACGACGACCCGACCAGCAGGGAGCCGGCCGCGGCGATCGTCAGTCCCAGCACGGCCGCTCCGATGAGGGATGCCGCGACGAACCGCACGGCACGCGTGAGGGTCGTGAGGCGGAAGCCGCCGTCGTGGCGTCCGATCACCGAGAGGAGGACGGCGACCTCCATCGTGTTGCAGAACCCGTACAGCAGCGCCACCGACAATGGCCTGCCGACGAGGGCGTTGCTGGTCGAGGTGGCGACGAAAGTGGCGAGCAGAGCCCATCGCCGCTCGCCCGGCTTCGCCCGGAGCGCGAACCATGCGCAGGCACCCGCGGCGGGCCACCACCAGGCGATCGGGAGTCCCGGCGCCTGCAGGGTCAGGCCGACCATGCCCAGCGCGACGATGACGACGGGAGTGGCGATCCAGAACGACCAGCGCCGCGACCGTGACGACGCCGGGGAAGGCGCCTTCCCCGCTGCGGTCGGAGTCGTCACGCGTACACCGTACAGCGCGCGTGTGTCGCGTATAGTCACACGCAACGGTCGATGTCTCGATCGACTAGCGAAAACAAGGTGGGTGCTCGATGTCTCGAGTCCTTGTGGTGGAAGACGACGTGGACGTCGCCTCACTCTTGACCCACGTCCTCGCCTCCGTCGGACACGACGTCGAGGTGGCCCACGACGGCGGCGCCGGGCTCGAGCTGGCGTACGAGAAGCATCCCGACATGGTGATCCTCGACTGGATGATGCCCATCAAGACGGGCATCGAGGTGTGCTCGACCCTGCGGTCCGACCCCGAGTTCTCGTCGACGCGCATCATGATGCTGACGGCGCGCTCCTCGCCGCAGGACGTCGCCCAGGCGCAGGCGGCCGGCGTCGACGACTACGTCGTCAAGCCGTTCACGCCGCGGCAGCTGCGCGAGCGCGTGGCGACGCTGCTGCAGGCCGGCTGACTCAGCCCGCTCGCTCGACCGGGACGGCGAACTCGCCTTCGAGGACGACCCGGTCGCCTCTCTGCCGCAGGGTGGTCCGCGCCCCTCGCGTGCCGATGCCCGTCACGTGCTCTCCGCCGGGCGCGCCGGTGAGGCGAAGGATGCCGGGGCTGCCGACGCGCACGCTGAGCTGATCGTCGACGCGCTCGATCGCGACCTCGGCCCACCGGGCGCCGGAGTGCTTGACCGCGTTCACGAGTCCCTCGTTGACGAGGCTGGTGACCGCCTCGCCGACGATCGCGTCGTCGAGGCTCGCGCGGGCGTCGTCGTGGATCGCGAGCGAGACGTCCATGACGACCGACCACGCGCGTACCAGGTCGTGGATGTCCTCGGCGTCGACTGCGGCCGGGGCATCCGCGGTGCTCACCTGGTCGAAGATCTCGTCGGTCTGCGCCCGGAAGGTGGCGAGCATTTGCTCGTCGGCGGGGTTCTCGTCGACGTGCGCGGCGAGGATCACGCACCGCCCCTGCAAGCGGCCGTGCAGCAGGTCGGTGGCGCGGCGCAGGGGGAGCTGCGCGGCATCCACCTCAGCGGCGAGGGTGCGCGCCGAGTCGAGCAGCACGGTCGTGGCGCGCTCCTCCTCGGCGCGGGCGCGGCGGTACGCGTCGACGGACACGCTGATGATGACGGCGACGAGGGGGACCGCGACGAGAGGCACGAGCCCGAGTGAACCGACGCTCGGGATGAGGGCGAACGAGAGCGCCATCACGCCGACGCCCACGGCCAGCCAGGTGGCGACGAAGACGGCGCCGCGCAGGCGTGGACGCAGCCGGCGGGTGGATCGGATGATCGCCGAGGCGACGAGGTCGAGCGCCGCGCACACGAGGATCGCGGTGAGGGCGACCGACGGTCCGCCGTGGGCGAGGCCGAACGGGAGCGTCGCGCCGACGTACGTGAGGCCCACTGTCAGCAGGGGGGTCCTGCCGAGTCGTCCGACGAGCGGGACGCGCTGGGCCTCGCCGACGCTGACGTCAGCGGGCGAGCGGGGTGTGGGGGCGGTGCGCACGGCGTCGAGCGCGTGCGACGCGGCCCGCACCCGGTCGGAGTACTCCCGGACCGCGTCGTAGGTCACCGGACGGCCCAGCAGATCGTCGCGCGATGCGCGCAGCTCGGCGACGAGACGGTCGCGCTCGGCGTCGCCGTCGCGCCGCAGTCGCTGCACCTCGGCGATGGCGGCGCGCATCTGGGCGCCGGCGAGCTGTAGGCGGGTCGTCGTCGCCCGCAGCCGACGCTGGTAGGTGATGGCCACCGCGCACGCCGTGAACAGGGCGACGCACGTGACGAGGTTGGTGGTGATGCGGTTCGGCCAATTGCCGCCGGTGGAGGTGCCGAAGACGAGGGTGCTGATGCCGTCGTTGAGGAAGGGGCGGATGCCGGAGATCAGGACGATCGCTCCAATGATCGTCCACGCCCTCGCCGCCGGCCGCTCGAGGCGCCGCTCGGCCCAGGTCGCCGCGAAGCCGATCGCGATGAGCGGAGGCGAGCCGAGCGCCGCCACGGCGACGCCGCGGAGATAGCCGAGGAACGAGGGGTCGCCGACGCTGGGCACGCTCAGGAGGACTCCGACGGCGAGGGCGAGGAGCAGCGACCAGCGGCTGAAGTACTCACCGCTGACGAACGTCGCGCCCAGCGTCCGCCAGACGCGTCGTGCTCTCCCCATCAGCGTGTCGTGCTGAGGAGCTGATCTCCCACCCACACCCGCACGGTATCGCTCGTGAGGGCCAGGGCGACAGGTCCGGGTGCGGCGGGGGCGTCGGGAGCGAGGCAGTCGATGGGTGCGCTCTCGGGGGTGAGCGTCGCGACCTGTATGCCGTCGCAGTCGGGGCTCGTGGTGGCGCCGACGATGTCGCCGTTGAGCACATCGAGGGCGATCACCCCGGTGCCGATCTCGGTGATCTCGCCATCGGCCACGTCGTAGGCCGTGCCGTCGCAGATGAACGCCGCGGTGCCACTCGAGGTGCGAAGGCCCCACGGCTGCGCGCACGGGGCGTCGACGGTGGTGCCGTCGATGACCAGGCTGTCGCCGGTGATGTAGGCGGATGCCGGCAGCAGGTCGTCGTACGGCGACCAGAACGTGCCTTCGGTGAACGTGCGCAGAGCCTGGGTCTCGCAGTCGTCGCCGAGGTCGGCGACGAGGTCGGCCTGGGTTTCGGCGAACGGCGTCAGGGCGCGGATCTGCGCGATGTCGCGGTAGGTGGGGGTGACGTCGACCCAGGTCTCACCGTCGTCATCCGATCGTTCGACGAGGGGTGCCGGGCCGTCGCACCGGCCCGCGGTGGCGCGCCACATCATGTCGGCGTCGACGGCGAGGAACCGCTCATCGGCGTCGGGCGGTGCGATCGCGGCGGCGCTCGCCGAGGGCGACGGTGAGGACGTCGGGGGAGTGAGACCGACCGTGGGTGCCGGACGCGTCGCCGGGTCGACACCGTCGCCCTGGCCGCGCTGCAGGGCCAGCACGACGAGGGCCGCGACGGCGACCGTCAGCGCGACGACGAGCAGCGCGACGACGATCGAGGGCAGCCCGCGTCGGTCGGGCGAGCGGCGGGCCATGACTCAGCGGGCTGCGGCGTCGCCGGCATCCCGCGCACCGCGACGCGAGTCGACGCCGATCTCGCCGAAGGCGGGCGCCGTGTCGGGGACGACGGCGACGGGCGTCTTGCGCTTGCGGCCGCGGGCGGCCTTGGGCTGCTCCTGCGTGTAGCCGTACCCGCCGTATCCGTACCCGTAGCCATAGCCGTAACCGCTGTAGTACGAGTCGGGTCCGCGCGTGGGCACCATCGACATGACGAAGCCGGCGACCTTCGCACCCACGGTGTGCAGGGCCTCGACGGCACCTTCGAGCTGGTGCCGGGTGACCTTGCCGGCCGAGGCGACGAGGATGGCGCCGCTCGTGCCGCGCGCGAGGATCGCCGCGTCGGTGACGGGCAGCAGGGGCGGGGCGTCGCACAGGACGACGTCGAAGTCGCGCTCGAGCACGTCGAGGAGGGTCGCCATCTGCTTCGAACCGAGCAGCTCGCTCGGGTTGGGCGGGATCTTGCCGGCGGGCAGGACGAACAGGCTGCGCCCACCCCACGGCAGCATGACGTCACCGACGCGGGTGCGGCCGATGAGGACGTCGGTCAGGCCGACGCCGCCCTCGATGCCGAGGTATTCGGCGACCTTGGGCTTGCGCAGGTCGGTGTCGAGCAGCGCGACCTTCTTGCCGGCGTCGGCGAGGGCGATCGCGAGGTTGATGGTCGTGGTCGACTTGCCCTCGCTCGGCACCGAGCTCGTGATGACGAAGCTCGCGCGGCCGCCCATGTCGAGGAACTGCAGGTTCGTGCGCAGCGCGCGGAACGACTCGGCACGCGGGCTGAGCGGGTCGGCGTGCACGATGAGCGGGCGCTCCTTGGCCTTCGTGTCGTACGCGATCGCGCCGAGAGACGGCGAGGAGGTGATCGCCTCGGCATCCCGCGGGGTGCGGACCTTGTTGTCGAGCACGGTCCGCAGGACCGCGATGCCGATGCCCAGGGCCAGGCCGACGAGCAGACCCAGCGCGAGGTTGAGCGGCACGTTGGGGCTCGCCGGCGAGAGGGCCGGCTGTGCATCGCTGACCCGGGTGAGCCGGATCGGGCTGCCGCCTTCTTCGATCTGCGGCTCGATCTCGGGGACCACGGTCGACAGGCTCGCCGCGACCTGATTGGCGAGGTTCGCCGCGACCACCGGGTCGGGGTCGGATGCCGTGATCGTGATGATCGTGGTGTTGAGCGCCGACGACGCGGTGACCTGCTGAGCGAGGCTCTGCGCGGTGACGCCCAGGTCGAGCTCGGCGATCACCGGGTTGAGCACGATCGGGGTCGTCACGAGCCCGACGTACGTGTTGATGCGCGTCTGCGCGAAGTTCGCACCCTGCTGGATGTCGGATGCCGTGCCGCCGGTCTGCGTCGAGACGGCGACGCTGCTCGACGACTCGTACACCGGGGTGCGCGTGAGCGAGTAGGCGGCTGCAGCGCCCAGACCGACCAGCGTCAGGACGACGATGACGAGCCAGTTCTTGCGGAGGACGCGGATGTAGTCGCTGAGCTCCATGGTGCCTCTCGTGCCTACGCCCGGCGGACGTGCGAACAATGCGGCTCAGTCTGCCACAGGGCTGTGTCGGGCAGATGACACGCGGCGCCTCGGATCGAGCAACAGGTCAGGGCGTGTCAAACTGCCGGACTTGAACCTCGTGGCATAGGTCCGATGGAGATCGAGCGTGCGAAATGGACGCGACACATGCGCGTGCTAGCTTGACGGCGAGTTTCGGAGGCTGACGGGGGTAGAAGTGAAGCGAATACTGATAACTGGGAGCGCGGGATTTATTGGGTTCCATCTCGCGCGCCGGATGCTCGATCTTGGGCATGACGTCTTGGGTCTGGACTCACTCAACACCTACTACGACCCTGATTTGAAGGCCCGCCGCCTTAAAATGCTGGCCGGTTACGAGCGGCATCACTTTGTGCAAGGGCGTGTGGAGGACGCCTCCGTCGTGGCGGGCTGTGTCGAAACACACAAGCCTGAGGTAGTCATTCACCTGGCGGCCCAAGCGGGCGTTCGATACAGCCTCGAGAATCCGAGCGCGTACCTAGACTCAAATGTCACCGGCACGCAGGTTCTATTGGATGCGCTGAAAGACCACGCCCCGTCTCATTTGATGATCGCGTCTACATCGTCGGTCTTCGGCGGAAACAGCGAGGTGCCGTTCTCGGAACTTCATCGGACACAGTATCCGATGTCTTTGTACGCGGCGTCAAAGATCGCGACCGAGGCCATGGCGCATTCGTATGCGCACCTTTACGGAATGCCGACATCCGTGTTCCGGTTCTTCACCGTGTACGGCCCGTGGGGGCGGCCAGACATGGCCCTTTTCAAGTTTATCTCGGCAATGGAAGAGGGAGCGTCGATCGACGTCTACGGCCACGGACAGATGAGCCGCGATTTCACCTATATCGATGACCTGATCGACGCCATCGAGCGGCTGTCTTCATGCCCCCCGGCCTTGGGGGAGCCCGTAGCCGAATATGACTCTTTGAGTCCTGTCGCGCCGTATCGAACTGTCAACATCGGAAACGGCTCGCCGACACCCCTCCTGGAGTTCGTCGATGCCGTGGAAGCTGCTTGGGGCGGCGGTCCGGTGTTGCGGAACATGCTGCCGATGCAGCCGGGCGACGTCGTGCGAACTTTCGCAGACAATCGTCTGATGACGAGACTCATCGGGGCGGTCGACCAGACCCACGTCCGCGACGGCGTCGCGAGATTCGTTCAGTGGTACCGCGACTATAACGGGCCATCGGTCTTGTGATGCGATCAACACGTTTTTCCCACGGGGCGCGCGAACGGGTCTTGTTCGTCACCGGTTCGCAAGCCTTCTGGGGGGCCGAAAATAGTCTTCTGGGCCTGGCCGCGATATTTTCCGGCTTGGGTGTGGAGGTTGGACTCCTTACGAGTAACCGAAAACTCGCCGACGCTTGGGAAAAGTCGATCGGCCCAAGTGTGGAAACTCTAGTTGCGCCTCCGTCACGAGTCGCGCGAAATCTTCCATTCATGAGACGACTCCGGCGTGAGGATCGAGGCACGCGGATACTGATATTCGACCTTTATCTGTCACCTCTCCTGATACTTCTTCGCCTTCTCACAATCAGGCAGCCGCGCCTATACCTCGATCTTCACGATTCGCGTCTGCGCAACCCGAAGCGGATTCCGTTCTTCCTCCTCGCCATGCTCGCTAACAACGTTGTGTGTGTCAGTGAATACATCTCAAGGCAGATCCCGCTCGGGAAGGCCGCGGTCGTTTGGCGCGGAATAGAACCAAGGGCCCAAACTCCGCTCCCCAAAAGATTCTGTGTAGGAGTGGTCGGGCAGGTGACTACGACGAAAAGAATCAGGGAGGCGATTGAAGAGGTCGCAATGGTTCCGGGCGATGTCCGGCTGGAAATAAGGGGCTCCGCTCCCGATCCGGAGTACCTGACGATGGTGGCGTCGTTGGGTGACCGCCTACTGGGTGAGCGAATTGTGTTCACCGGGCTGGTTAGGTCATCGGAAGTCTTTGACGATCTGACTCTCTTGCTCGTTATGAACGATGACGAACCTAGTGGGCGGGTTGTGGCCGAGGCGCAGTCTGCCGGAGTGATCGTCATCTGTCCCCACGGTGGGGGAGCTTCGGAGTTTGTCGTGCATGGCGTCACCGGATTCAAGTTTGATTCGAGGATCCCAGGCGACTGTGCCCGCGTGATCAAGCAGCTCATTGAGGCCGATCGTCTCTCAGAGGTGAGGAGGGATGCACGGCGCTTCGCGGACGAGCACTATTCCCTAGAGCTCCAGGGGCGCGAGTACTTGCGGGCGTTGGCGATCGAGAGTGTCGTCAGTGAGTATTTGAGATGAGGCGCTGGCTCCCCGCTCTCAGTCTGGCGACCGGGGCGCTGCCGGGGGTTCTCCTGCCCTTCGCGCTCCCCGGCATGATCGGCCTAGAAGCTTCCGATCGCATCCTGCTTGCGTTCTCCATATCAATGATCATTTCAGGCGTGTTCGCGACCGGCGTGGAAGCTAGTCTGCTCTCTGAAGTAAGCCGGCTTCGGGTCGACGGCCACCTCCCGACGCTAAGGAGTGTCAGCAGGGCTGCGATTCGATGCTTCGCAAGGCTTATTGTTCCGGCGGTAGCGACGTTTTTTCTTCTTAGGGCTGTGTACGCGGTAGTTGACGGAGAAGCGAGCGAGCGGCTCTTCGCGTTGGACATCGACTATCTGTTTTGCCTGTCTGCGGCGTCCGCAATCCTTGCTGCACCTTGGAGTGGCACGCTCGTAGCGCTCGCCAAGCCTGCACCTGTGCTCTTCTCGACGTTCTTCAGAGGTGGGCCGAGCTTAATTGTGCTGCTCCTGACCTCGGAGCCGACATACATCGTGGTATCCCTCGTAGTTGGGGAACTGATGAGGGTCCTCTTCTTGAGGTGGCGGGTTTCGGTCGCGCTTTCTCGAGAAGGTGAAGGAATCGACATTGGCATTCCGGCGCGTCGAGAACTTTTCGCCCAATCGGGCGCTCAGATCTTGAGTCAGCTAGCGCCAGTGCTGGCCCGATTCATATTTGTACTGGGTCCGGTGGGTACCATTTCAGCCGCTGAGATGGCACTCAGGATCTACCAGATCGCGTACCAGATCGTTTACAGCCTTTTCGTTCTTCCTTTGTTGCCGCAATTGGCTGGCATAGCACAGGCGGGATCCCGAGCGACTCGATTGATTCGATCAACTACTAAAAGGCTACTCGCCATTGCGGCCGTAGCCACGATTTTGACGACGATCGGCGTCGTCGGTGCCGCACTACTAAATACCGAACTCAACGTGACGGTCACCACCGTGTCGACTGGCCTTTTGTGGAGCACTGCCCTACTCGCTTCTCTTCCAGCAGCTACGCTCAATGTTTGGGCCGCCCGGGGACTGGTGACAGCGAGGACCGCACGTCTGCTTCCTCTTGTGTCCCTTTCCGCCCTCATTACTTGCGCTCTAGTCGGGTTTGGGGGTCAGCCGCTGATGGGCTCAGTCGCGGGAGTGGTTGGATTATCGGTGTCGCAGGTTGTAGCCGGGGCGCTCGCCCTTCTTCTATTTAAGCGAACGGTCGCTCAATCGAAAGGAGAATGGCCAAAAGATGTCTGAGACTTGGGTCGTAAAGCTGATTCGCGCGCAGAGACGCAAAGGGGTCGGATGGGTCGCTTCTCAGGTTCTCGGATTGTTCGGGATAGAGATTCCAGCATCTGTTCAGATTGGTGACAACCTTCGGGTCGCGCACCGTGCACACGGCACCGTCATCAGTCCTCTGGCAACCCTGGGCAGTAGAGTCACGCTCTACCACCGCGTCACGATCGCACGCGCCGATTCATGGGTGCCGATTGGAGACCGACGCTTTGGAGCAATCATCGTCGAGGACGACGTTGTGCTTTGCCCGGGCGTCGTGATCCTGGGTGGCGAACGTGGGATCGTCATCGCTAACGGCACTGTTGTGGCGGCAAATGCTGTCTTGAACGAGTCGACAGGGGCCAACGAGATCTGGGCGGGAGTGCCTGCTCGGCGGGTGGGTCTGCGCCGGGACCGGTAGCTAATGTGCTTGCTCTCATCCCAGTGGGCTCAGGCGTCCGCGTGAATGCGGTCTTACAGAAAGTTGAGACGCGGCGCCTGCCGCATCAGGCGCCACGCTTAGGCACGGTCTGACGCGTCCTTCTCGCGATCACGGGCAAGCGCAAGGCCTGCAAGGACCCAGAAGCTTGCGAGGAACATCGGATTGCAAGCGACGGCTACGACAGTGAGCAGCGCAATGGCTCCAGCCCGACGCGAAAGGTTGCGGCCGCGCTGGCCCGCGAGAAGGGAAAGAACGGCACCGGCCAAGACAAGGCATCCCACAATTCCTGTGTCGTAGAGGGTCTGAAGGGGGAGATTGCCGAGATAACCCTCGCGAGTATTCGTTGGATCTGTCAAGAGTGTGTGGCGTTGTCCGTAGCTGTTCGTGCCAAGCCCGAAAAGCCAGTTCAGTCCGTAATTGATATCCGTCCAGGCCAGATCCCATGTTGCGTAGCGAAAGGTTGACGTCTGATTGGAGAATGCGAAGTCCGAGAACTTCGAGAAGGTGTCCTCAATTATCGACGGGAATGCTGTTATCGCGGCTGCCAACGAAAAGGCTGTGACGAGGGCTAGGGGCACGAGCCGGCGGAGAACCCGACCATTCGCGAACAGGGCGATAGCTAGCCCGAGACATACGGCCACGATTGCTGCACGCGTCGCTGTCAGCGGGATGACAATCGTGCAACCTGCAATGAGCCACCACTCAGACGTCGAAGGTCTACGTCTCTGCGTGAGGAGAATGTACAGCCAGATTGCGGCGTATCCAGCAAGGATGTTGGCTTCGAAGGATATTCCGGTGGCGCGCAAACCTGACTGAACGTCGACGACCGCTCCCCACGCAGGTCCGCCAAGTTGGAGCGTTGCCCACCCCAAGATTCCGGCGGTCACTGCGAGGCCAGCAACCAGTTTGAGTCTGCGATACAGCTTCTCCCGATCCTCCCCCCAGGCAGTTAAAACGATGAGCAGCGCAAGCAAGTCGAGTAGGTACCAAATCGCGACACTCATGCTGGAGCCAAAATCGGGAGAATTCAGCGCCGTTGAGACGATGTTCAGGGTGATGAAAGCGAGAAGGAGGGTAACCAACGGGTGCGTGAGCCAGCGGGAGAACTCCCTGATCTTCCCGTTAATTATCACGGCAATCAGCGCGATCGGAATCAGTGGTGTCTCCGGGCGCAAGTTCAACCCAGCCACGGGAAGGATGAACGCTGGTGCACTAAAGACGGACGCGACAACTACGAGAGTTGCAATGGTTGACAGTGGCAGGGTCGCAAGTCCAAGTGTCAGTCCAATGCCTACTGCGACTAAGGCCGGGGCAGGAGAACTGCTCGAGAATGCTGCGATGAGGATAGCCGTTCCAGCCAGGGCAGCGCTGATTGTCGTGACGAGAACAGGTCGTGAGAAGCTGCGCCTACCGACACCGTCGAAACTTCGTCGTCCCCTGCTATCGAGCCTACTTACGCGGGCCATCAGCGGGTCGCAGCCTTTATCTTCTCGTTCGGCTTGGTGTCGCGATTGAGCACGACCCCCGCGCCTACGCGGGTTCCCGACGCTAGCGTGATGCGGCCGTAGACGATCGCTGACGGGTAGATGATCACGTTGGTCTCGATCGAGGGATACCCACCGTGTCCGTCACCACCGACCGTCACGTTTTGATAAATGGTTGTGTTTCCATGGAGGTGCACGCCACTTCCTACGACGATCCCCACTGGGTGAGGGAGCTTGAGCGCTCCGTCGATACGAGCGCCCGGGCTGACGTCAATGCCACGCGAAAGAAGACGGCCGCGGGCTATCCGGCCCAGCCATCCGCCTCCAGAAGCCAGCCTCATAAGCATCGCAACTCTAAATGGCGCGTATGCGAGGGCGCGGAGCGCGGGTTTGCGTTTCGAGCCGAGATAGCCAGCATCGAGCGCTATCGCTCTCAGCGCGTTCTTCAGCATGTGAATACCTCGAATGGTTGGCACGTTCCGCGAGCGTGGACGTGTGGGGAGAGTTGCGATAGGTCAACGGTTCGGTTGCAAATCGATGATCGGCGCATCGAGATTGTTATGTGGCGGCCGAGGGCGCAATCGTCTCGCGCAATCTGACAGTGACTTCACGCCACGCTTGTGACGCAAGGATGGGGCCCGGGTCATGTTCTGGGTCTCGTCCAGGCAGCGCGTCGATTGCTGACGCCACCTCGGCTGCGGAGGCAGGCGAGACATATGTTGAATGGATACCCCCGACTTCTCTGAGTACCGCGATATCGGCTAGAATAGACGGAGCTCCAAAGTAGCTGGCCTCGGCGGCGGGAAGCCCGAAACCCTCATCTAATGTGAGGAATAGCAGCCCTCGCGTGTTTCTGTACATCCATTTCAGTTCGCCATCCGAAACGCGACCCAAGAACAGCACGCGACCTTGCTCGACGTGTTGGCGGATGTCCGCAGGAAGTTCCGCCGCGCGACCGGAGTATTCATCGCTTCCGACAACGACAAGCGGCCTGCCTGGCTCGACGGACCGTGACATCACTGCGCCCGCTATCACGGTCGCCAGGTTCTTCCGTGCCGTCAGTCTGCCGACAGCGAGTACGAAGTCCGAGACGTGTTTCAAGGCCGACGGCTTCTCTTCTAACGCCCCGGCAAGGTCGATAGAGATGGACAGGCCGGTGGCCGTCACTGGCGAGACTTTAGGGTGAAGGCGCTCGATTCGCTTAGCTTCCGTTGCTGAAGAGGTGACGACTGAGCGCGCTCTCCTCGCCAATGCACTCATCGGCCAGAAGTAGGCGAGTTCGCGCCGAGTGAACCATTCGGGATGTTCTTCGAACATGAGATCGTGCACGAACACGACCGATTTCCCGAAGGCGGGCGTGTAATTGTGAGCCACGACAATGTCTGCACGGTGACGCCATTGGAGTAGCCCGAGCTCCAAAGCGTTCGAGATCGCTTGGGGTGCCAGCAGTGTCCTGACTGTCTCGATTTCAGGCGGCATGTCTGCCGGGATACCGTGACGCCCCCGCACCGCAACCATAAGCTCGTCGTATGGGTGCTCGGTAGCCCAAGCTTTCACGATGTTCTTCATGACGGAGCGATTTGCGATTGGCCCCTTACTCCACCAGAAACCGTCAAAAAGTACGCGCATCGGACAATCTCTCTAGTTCCGCTTCATAGCGCGAACACACGAGATCCCAGGTGTACTCCTCTGCGCTTCTCTGCTGCGCGTTACTTCGAGCCTCATCGCGGAGTGCCTTCGAAGACATCATCTCGTCGAGTGACCGAACTATCGCGCGAACGTTCGGCTGAACAAATTGTCCCCTCGGACCTAACACTTCGCGGTTGTAAACAGTGTCCCTGGCGACCACGGGGGCACCGCACGCCATCGCTTGCACCAATGCAGGATTGGTCCCGCCGACGCTGTGGCCATGGAAGTAGGCGCCGGCGTGCTCCAGGAGACTGAAGAGAAGGTCGTCATCACTGACATGCCCGAGCCATCGCACGCCCGTCCTGTTTTGCTGGAGCCAGGCGGCTTCGTCGTCAAGCGCGCCTCCGTAGCCCGACGATCCAACGATTACGATTTGATGTCTATTCGAGAGCTCTTTGGCCGCTTCAAGAAAAAGCGGTACCGAATTTTCGGGCACGAAGCGAGCCACGACGAGTATGTACTTTCCGCTCTCGAGATCGAGGGGAGGGTCGGTTGGTTGCTTCGCTTCGCCGCCGTACGGGATGAAGATGCCATCCCGGTGAAACTCAGATCGCCATCGATCACCAATTGCGTGAGCATCGAAAACGAGCTGGTCGGCGAAGCGTGCAGTCATGCGTGCACCTGCCCGGAACATCGCCTTTGCTCCTCGGCCCCATTTCTCTCGATCCCACTCAATCCCATCTACGTTCACGAGCGTCGCGACGCCGCGAGCCTTCAGCAGGGGCAGGTAGAAGCCGTTGGCAACGTTCATCACGAGGGCCACGCTCGGGCGGCTGGCTGCTGCCGCTGCTGAGGCGGTAAGGCCGAAGGTGAGGGTGCTCAGTGACCGCGACTCGATGCCCCGGGTGACAACAGACTGAACCCTTGGGTCGCGTTGAGGATCGTTGGGCTTGGTTGTTCCGGGCCGCCCGTAAACGGTCACGTCCCAGTTTCTCTCGGCGAGGTAAGGAGCTAAGCGGCGGACCGCCGTCTCGAATCCGCCGTAGTAGCTCGGATACCCGCGAGTTCCGATGATCGCCACTGATCGTCTCAAGTCGCGCCTCCTGCCAAGCTGTAGTGTCCGGACGAACCCTAGTCGGCACGTATGACGGGCGTGTGACGGACTAAACCCGACCTGAGTCTGGCGAGCGCAGATCGGTCTAGGTGGCCCAGATGCTATTGTTGCTGTTTGGTGCCTGCGCCCTGCTGGCCTCGCACCGCGAACGTGAGCCCTCCACTGGCGTGTTCGACCGGCATCCCGAGCGAACCACCCCGGAGTGGGATTCACGAACTCCTCCGTTCGAATCAATGAAAGCAGCACTACTGTGACGCGCACGTACACCCCCAAGGCTGGTGAGATCACCCGCGAGTGGGTGGTCATCGACGCATCCGACGTCGTCCTCGGCCGCCTCGCCTCGCACGCTGCCACGCTCCTGCGCGGCAAGCACAAGCCCACGTTCGCGAACCACGTCGACACCGGCGACTTCGTGATCATCATCAACGCCGACAAGGTGGCCCTCACCGGCCAGAAGCTCGAGCAGAAGAAGGCCTACCGCCACTCGGGTTACCCGGGCGGCCTCAAGTCGGTCACCTACGCCGAGCTCCTCGAGAAGAACTCGGTTCGCGCTGTGGAGAAGGCCGTCCGCGGCATGCTCCCCAAGAACAGCCTGGGTCGTCAGCAACTGACGAAGCTGAAGGTCTACCGCGGTGCTGAGCACCCCCACGCTGCCCAGCAGCCCACCACGTACACCTTCGACCAGGTCGCCCAGTAAGCGCCGCCGAGAAGAACAAGGATTATCTGATGGCGAAGATCGCTGACTCCCTCGACCAGACCCCCGAGAACTACTCGACCGAGACCCCGGCCGCCGCTGAGGCTGCCCCGGTCCGTCCCGTCCTCTCCGTCCCCGGTGCCGCTGTCGGCCGCCGCAAGCAGGCCATCGCCCGCGTGCGTCTGGTCCCCGGCTCGGGCACCATCACGGTGAACGGCCGCACGATCGAGGACTACTTCCCCAACAAGCTGCACCAGCAGCTCATCAACGACCCGTTCACGGTCCTCGGCCTCGCCGGTGGCTACGACGTGATCGCCCGCATCTCGGGTGGTGGCCCCTCGGGCCAGGCCGGCGCCCTGCGCCTCGGCATCGCGCGGTCGCTGAACCAGATCGACGAAGAGAACAACCGCCCGACCCTCAAGAAGGCCGGCTTCCTCTCCCGTGACGCTCGCGTCAAGGAGCGCAAGAAGGCTGGTCTCAAGAAGGCGCGTAAGGCTCCTCAGTACTCGAAGCGTTAATCCTTCGATGGCACTGTTCGGGACGGACGGTGTGCGGGGCCTCGCAAACGGCCCCCTCACCGCCGATCTCGCGCTCACCCTGGCCCAGGCGACCGCTGTCGTCCTGGGCCAGGGTCGTATCGCGAACGCACGCAAAGCCGCCGGCAAGCGCCTCACCGCTGTCGTCGCACGCGACCCCCGGGTCTCGGGCCACTTTCTGAGCGCGGCCGTCGCCGCAGGTCTCGCCTCGTCGGGCGTTGACGTCCTCGACGCCGGCGTTCTGCCGACCCCGGCGGCCGCCTTCCTCGTCGGTGACATCGACGCCGACTTCGGCGTCATGATTTCGGCCTCTCACAACCCGGCGCCCGACAACGGCATCAAGATCTTCGCGCGCGGCGGCGTCAAGCTGCCCGACGTCGTGGAACAGCGCATCGAAGAAGCGATGACCGGCCCGAAGCTCGCCCCCACCGGGGGAGCGGTCGGCCGCATCAGCCGCTTCGCCGACGCCGAAGACCGCTACGTCGTGCACCTGCTCGCATCGCTGCGCACCAGCCTGCGCGGGCTGCACGTCGTTCTCGACTGCGCCCACGGCGCCGCATCCGGTGTCTCGCCCGAGACCTTCCGCGATGCCGGAGCCAAGGTCACCGTCATCGGCGCCGACCCCAACGGCCTCAACATCAACGAAGGCCTCGGCTCCACCCACCTCGACGTCCTCGTCGCCGAAGTGCTCCGCACCGGCGCCGACCTCGGCATCGCCCACGACGGCGACGCCGACCGCTGCCTCGCCGTCGATGCCGACGGCCGCATCATCGACGGCGACCAGATTATGGCGATCCTCGCCGTGTCGATGAAACAACGCGGGCTTCTGCACGACGACACCCTCGTCGCGACCGTGATGAGCAACCTCGGGTTGCATCGCGCGATGGCGGCCAACGGCATCCACCTCGAAACCACCGCCGTCGGCGACCGTTACGTTCTCGAGCGCATGAACGAGGGCGGCTACTCGCTCGGCGGTGAGCAGAGCGGCCACGTCATCATGAGCGAGTACGCCACCACCGGTGACGGTGTGCTCACGGGACTGCACCTCGCCGCGGAGGTCGCTCGGCAGCGCAAGCCGCTGTCGGAGCTCGCGAAGGTCATGACCGTCTTCCCGCAGGTGCTCATCAACGTGAAGGGCGTCGAACGTTCGCGCTCGACCGATCCGGATGTGCTCGAAGCCGTTGCGGCCGCTGAGGCAGAGCTCGGCGATTCCGGCCGGGTGTTGCTGCGCCCGTCAGGAACCGAGCCGCTCGTGCGCGTGATGGTTGAAGCCGCTTCCGAGGAAGATGCGGAGCGGGTCGGGGAGCGGCTCGCCGCAGTCGTCCGCGGCTGACCGGCATCCCTAGTTCCAGGTGTGCACCGGCTCGTTCGTGTGCATCGCCTGCTGGTACTCGAGCAGGGTGGCGCGCAGCGCGTCGAAGCGTTCCATGCCTTCGCGGGCGCGCATCTTGCGGGCGAACCATTCCGCACCGTTCGTCTTCGTCACGCATCGCTGCTCGATGATGCCGAGGTAGCGCTCGCGTTCCTCGTCAGAGACCCCCCACGCCGCGAGACCTTCGTGCGCGAGCGGCAGCAGGGTGTCCCGCACCAGCTCGGTCGCCGGCACCCGGCCGACGCCTGGCCACGACAGTCGAGCGTCGATGCCGAGGCGCGCGGCCGACTGGAAGTTCTCCCGCGCGGTACCGAACGACATCTGCGACCACACCGGCCGCTCGCTCTCAGCCAGCGCACGCACGAGACCGAAGTAGAAGGCGGCGTTCGCCACGGTGTCGGCCACCGTTGGACCGGCGGCGAGGATGCGGTTCTCCACGCGCAGGTGCGGCACGCCGTCGGCCACGTCGTAGACGGGACGGTTCCAGCGGTACACCGTCCCGTTGTGCAGCTTCAGCTCGGCCAGCGACGGCACCCCGCCCGATTCGAGCACCTCGAGCGGATCCTCATCGTCGATGATCGGCAGCAGCGCCGGAAAGTACCGCACGTTCTCTTCGAAGAGGTCGAACACCGAGGTGATCCACCGCTCGCCGAACCACACCCGCGGACGCACGCCCTGCGCCTTCAGCTCCTCGCTGCGGGTGTCCGTCGCCTGCTCGAACAGAGCGATGCGCGTCTCGCGCCACAACTCCCGCCCGAGCAGGTACGGCGAGTTCGCCGCCAGCGCGAGCTGCGCGCCGGCGATAGCCTGCGACGCATTCCAATACGCGGCGAACTCCGCGGGCGCCGTCTGCACGTGGAACTGCGTACTCGTGCACGCCGCCTCGGGGACGATCGAATCCGCCGTCGTGTCCAGCTGCTCCTGACCCGCGATCGAGATGACGATGTCCTCACCGCGCGCGTCGAGCACCTGCTCGTTCAGCATGCTGTACCGGGGGTCGGCGCTCAGCGCACTGCGACTCAGGTGCCGATCGGCCAGGGTCGGCAGGATGCCGATCATCATCAGATGGGCGCCCTGCTCCGACGCGCGCTCCTCGGCGTCGTTCAGCTGCTGCCGCATCCCGCTCTCGAACGTGCTCAGGCCGCCGCTGCGCAACCGCGCCGGCGGGACGTTGATCTCGACGTTGAATCGGCCGAGCTCGCTCACGAACGCCGGATCCGGGATCGCACGCAGCACCTGCTCGTTGCGCATCGCCGGGTCGCCGACCTCGTCGACGAGGTTCATTTCGAGCTCGAGACCCGTCATCGGGTCATCCGCCTCGAACTTCGACTCACTCAGCATCCGTTCGAAGACGTCGAGGTTCTGACGGATCTTCTCGCGATGACGGGTGCGATCGGCCCCGGTGATCTCCTGCGACTCGACTGTTTCTCCCACCCCGCCACCCTAGGTCGGCACAGCGAGCGCCCCCGGGGGCGTTGACAAGCCACGCATCGTGCCGAAGGAGCGGCCGCGAGCTAACCCATCGCACGTGAAAGCACCAGCCCCTCGCTCGTCGGCGCACACCAGACGTAGCCTCGGGGAACCCGGGGCGCACCGATCCCGGGGACGATCGACGGAAGGACCAGATCATGGGACTCGACGACAAGATCAAGAACGCCGCCCAGGACCTCACCGGCAAGGGCAAGGAGGGCGCCGGCAAGGCGACCGACAACGAAAGCCTCGAAGCCGAAGGTCACAAGGACCAGGCGTCTGCCAACCTCAAGCAGGCCGGCGAGAACGTCAAGGACGCGTTCAAGTAAGCCATCGCACCGAACGCCCGGGCCCCTCGTGGACCCGGGCGTTCGTCGTGTCCCCAGGGTGCGCGAAGGGCGTTCACGTACACTTCACTCGACGTTCCCCCGACGTCGACGCCTGCCTTTCTCGTCGTGCACGGCCGTCGACGGACGCCCCAGGAGACCCATGAAACGGCTGACATCGCTCGACGGTCTGCGCGGTCTGGCCGCGCTCATCGTGCTGGTGCACCACATCATGCTGACGTTCCCGCTGTTCGCCGAGCCCTACCTCGAGGGACGAGCGGCGAACGGACTTCCCGAGCTCCTGTCGTACACCCCCCTGCACACTCTGTGGGACGGCCAGGGCGCCGTCGTCATCTTCTTCGTCCTCAGCGGCGTCGTGCTCACCCTTCCCGTGCTCAAGCAGGGCCGCGACTTCTCGTGGGTCGGGTACTACCCGCAGCGCCTGCTGCGCCTCTACCTGCCGGTGTGGGGCGCGATCATCCTCTACCTCGGCTGGGTGCTGATCATCCCGCGCACCACCGCGATGGAGAGCGCCTGGCTGGGCATCACCGACAAAGCCGTCAGCCCCGAAGCCCTGTGGGGCGACGCGACCCTGCTGTTCGGCACCGGCGACCTCGTCAGCCCGCTGTGGTCGCTGCAGTGGGAGATCGCCTTCTCGTTCCTGCTGCCCGTCTTCGTCTTCCTCGGGGTGCGGTTCGCCCGCTACAACTGGATCCTCGCCGTCGCGGCCGTCATCGGGATCGCCGTCTCGAGCAGCCTCGGCAATCGCGCCCTCGTCTACCTGCCCATGTTCCTCATCGGCGTCGTCATCGCCACGTGGCTGCCCACCATCCGAAAGTGGCAGCCCAGCCGCGGCACCCAGGCGCTCCTGCTGCTCAGCGCGCCGATCCTGCTCATCTTCCCGTGGCTCATCCGCCCCTTCGAGATGCTCCGCCCCCTCGTGAAGCCGTTCGACGCGGTGACGACCATCGGCGCCACCATCGCCGTCATCGCCGCGATCGTCGTTCCGATCTTCCGACGCTTCCTCGAAAGCCGCGTCATGCAGTGGTTCGGGCTCATCTCCTTCAGCCTCTACCTCGTCCACGAGCCCGTCGTCATTTCGATGGCCCACCTGTTCGGCGACCAGAACCTGCGCATCGCCGGCCTCGTCAGCGTCGTCATATCGATCCCGCTCTCGTGGGTCTTCTTCAAGGTCGTCGAGATCCCCAGTCACAAGCTCTCGCGCCGAGTCGGCGACTTCGTCCGCTCCCGCACCAAGAAGCGCCCGCAGCCGCACGCCCCGATCGCCCCCGACATCCAAGCGCACCAGGCCTGACCCGCCGCTAGACTGTCGCCGGGCCGACAGGCCCCTCTGGGGAGAGAAGCATGAAGGCTGGGCGGGTACCCGAACTCGCTGTGCATCAACGAGTCGGTCTCGGCGTCCACGTGTGGTGGGATGCCGTCACCAGTCGCGCCTTCTTCACGCGCCCCGCGCTCTGGATCAGCCTCATCGTCTGCCTCACCGTGATGGCGCCGTTCCAGTACATCTCCGCTCCCTCGGGGTACGTCGGGGTCGAGGTCGTAGCCGCGATCGCCTGGGCGCTGCTCGTCGCCGTGCTCATCCCGGTGGCCCTCGTCGAGCGCCGCCTGCCGCGCGCGGCGCACCGCGGCATCCTCGTCCTCACCGCAGTCGTCCTCATCGCGGCCGCCCGGCCCTTCGTCCACGAAAGCGCGTACGTCCTCGTGTACGGCGGCGTCTTCGACCTGACCGGCATGACGGCGCGGATCGTCTCGAACGTCGCCGTCTGGCTCGCCGGCCTGTCGATCATCGCGATGACCTCCCGCTCGATCGAGCTGACCCGCGGCAGTCGCCGGCGTCTCACCGCCGCCATCGCCGCGCTCACCGCCGGCCGCCGCCGGCTCGCGCGGTTCGAATCCGAGAATCGCGAACTGCTCGGTCCCGTCATCTCCGACCTCCGCCATCGTCGCGACGAGATGCTCGCCGGCGACATCGACTTCACGGCCGTCCGCGACTACGCCGACGAGGTCCGTACGGCCAGCCACCGGTTCGAGGAGCGCGCCGGGCTCGACCTGCGCGTCATCCCGACCGACGATGACCACGAGACCGTCCAGCCCCCGCGGTCGGCCCTCACGATGCTGCGACCCGCGCCGTACTTCGTCACCGGCTTCGTGTTCCTGCTCGGTGCGATCCCGTACACGCACCTCGTCGCGGGACCCTGGGTCGCGTTGGCGGCGATCCTCGTCGGCATCCCCGTGACCCTGGGCGCCGACCTCGCCGTCCGGGTGCTCGCCCGGGGGAGGACGAGCGCCCGACGCGGGTGGATCCTCGTCGCGGTCTGGTTCGTGACCGGGATCGTCATGACGGTCGTCGCGCACCTGCTCATCGGCACCAACGAGCCCACCCTGCTCGTCCCTGTCGCGTCGCTGCCCCTCGTTGCGTTGGCGCTCGCCGCGTGCACCGACGCGATCGCGCGAGCCGCCGACACCGCGCACCGCCTCGAAGTGGTGCTCGCGATGGTCGCCCGCACCCTCACCGCCAAGACCGCGTCGGCTCGCCGGCCCCTGCGGAACGCCGCGCACGTCCTCCACGGCCGCATCCAGGGCCGCTGCGTCCTGCTGGCCGCCGCCGCCGACGAAGACGAGGCGACGCCCGAGGTCGTGCAATCGTTCCGTCGAGAGACGGATGCCGCCTTCGACTCCGTCCTCGCCTTCATCGCCGAAGTCGACTCCGCCGCCCTCGAGGGTTCGGTCCAGAGCGCCCACGAAGACCTGTTCGAGCTCGTCGCGACCTGGCGGTCGGTGCTGGACGTCTCAAGCGAGATCTCACCCGCCGCCGCACACGCGCTCGACGACCCGGCGCTCTCGCGTCGCGTCGCGACCATCGTCAACGAAGGCTTCGTCAACGCGATCAAGCACTCCATCGCGAAGAAGGTGTGGGTCGAGATCGACGTCGACGGCGACACGCTCATCGTCCGGACCTGGTCGACCGGGGTGCTCGACCGCACGCCCGCCGTCGGACCCGAGCTGCGCGGCATCAGCGTGCTCGGCGTCGGCGCGCGCATCTACCAGCGGGGCGACGCCGTCGTGCTCGAAGTGCCTGTGCCGCTCCGCCCCGAGCGCGAGGCCAGCCCCGCGCCGATCATCGCGCTGCCCCGCCGCGCGTGGTGGGCGCGACGCGCCCCGCGGGCGTCGCGCGTCGGCTGACGTGTCGCGCGCCGGCTGTCGTCAGTACTCGAGCAGCGCGGCGACGACCAGGATGATCGCCCCCAGGGCGACCACGATGAGAGCGGCATACGCCCACCACCGCAGCCCGGGCGGTTTCGGGGCGGAGCGCTGACGTGAACGGCGGTGCGACGAACGACCCGACATCGGTTTCCTCCCCAGGGCGGCAGCGCGAGAGCGCTCAGGCCTTCCGTTCGGCGCCGTTGACGAGGACCTGCGGCCCACCGTAGTGGATGCGTGTATCGGCGGGATGACGCGGTGTTGAGCGCTGTCCGCACCTTCTGCCATGCTGAGCGCGAGGAGCCCGACGACGGGGTCCCGGGGAAGTCGGGCGCTGGGGTGCTCGAGGGGGAGTACACGCATGCGCAGTCGGCGCCGTCTTTTCGCGCGCGGATCGGCCGTCCTGGCCGTCTGGGCGATCCTGGTGGGCGGGCTCGCGTCCGCTCCCGCTGCCGTCGCGGCCGAGCCCGCGGCATCCGCCACCGCCGAGCGCACCGTCGTGGTCGACCCGTCCGGCACGGTCGTTGCCTCCGCTGATGACACCGCGCCGACGACGGATGCCGGTGCCCCCGCCGACCCGAGGCGCGACGACCGCGCCCGTCCCGGCGACGCGAAGAAGAGCGCGGCGAGCCTCCGCGCCGAGAACAAGCTGGCGACCTCGGGCACGGCATCCATCTCGGGAACGGTCACCGACACAGCGAAGGCCCCCCTCAAGGGGATCACCGTCACGCTGTACCAGGACTTCGGGGACGACGGATCGAGCCCCGCCGGCGACACCACGACGAATGCCGCCGGTGCCTTCACGTTCGCGAAGCTGCCCGCCGGGCGGTTCACGCTGCGCTTCACCGATGAGGCCGGCAAGCACGTCGGTCAGTGGTTCGGTGGCGCCGAGAGCCTGTGGGGAGAGCCGGTCTGGTTCGCCGTCGCGCCCGGTGCGAAAGTCACCGGAAAGAACGCGCGGCTCGCGCTCGGCAGCAGCATCGCCGGATCGGTGCGCGGTCCCGACAACGTCGCCGTCGCGGATGCGTTCGTCCAGCTCTTCATGTGGAACGCGGAGTGGGCGGATTGGGAGGATGTCGGTGGGACGTCCACCGACTCCCACGGCGCCTATCGGCTCACCGGCCTCCGCGCGGGGAAGTACACCCTGTACGTGCAGAGCGCATTCGGCTCCGACCTGCAATCGGAATGGTGGAACGACGCGACCTCGCAGAAGGCGGCGACCCGGATCGCCGTCAGCGCCGGAAAGTCCATCACCGGGCTGCGCACCACCCTGGCCCTCGGTGCCTCGCTGGCAGGACGCGTCACGACCAGCACGGGCGCTGCGGTCTCGGCGTCCATCACGATCTACCAGCGCGTCAACGGACAGTGGGAGTACGTCGACTCGCCGTGGGTCGCCGACGACGGTACCTTCCGCGCCAGCGGGCTCAGCGCCGGCGACTACACGTTCTCGGTCGAGCCCGACCCGTCATCCGGTCTGACCGTCACGTGGTGGGGAGGAGGGCACCGCGAGAAGGACGCCAAAGTCATCACGCTGGCCGACGGCGCTGCCAAGAAGGGCCTGAACCTCGTCCTCACCTCGGGAGCAACGCTCTCGGGCACGGTGACCGGCGGTGGCAAAGCCCTCGCCGGCGCCACTGTGGCGCTTTACTCGGCGTCGAAGACCAGCGCCGACGACTCCGAATGGGTGGCCGAGACGACCACCGGGGCCGACGGTCGGTACCGGCTCGTCGGCATCCGAGCCGGCACGTACACGCTCCACTACGAGCCGCCCACCGGAACCAACCTGATGGGCGAGTGGTGGAAGGATGCCGCCAGCGCCGAGACGGCGACCCGCGTCGACATCGCGAAGAGCGGCGCGCGGACCGGGTTCGACGCCACGCTCAGCCTCGGCTCGAAGATCGAGGGCGTCGTCCGCGGCGACGGCGGCAAGGCTGTGGCAGCGAACGTCGCGCTCTACAGCGTGGAACGATCCGCTGAAGAGGGCACCGTCCGCCAGGAGATCGCCTCGTTCGCGACCCGGGCCAACGGAACGTTCTCGTTCGGAGGCCTCGCGGCAGGCACGTACACGCTCCGGACCTCGGTCGAGAAGGGCACCTACGCGACCGAATGGTGGGACGACCGCGGCTCCGAATACACGGCGAAGACGATCACGCTCGGGACGAAGAAGAGCGTCACCGGACTCGTCGTCACCCTGGCGCGCGCTGCCGTGCTGGGCGGTGTGGTGACCGATGAGAGCGGGGACCCCGTGGCATCCGCCACCGTGGACGTCTTCGTCGGAACGGACCGCGGATTCCTCACTCAGGCGACGACAGACGGCGACGGACGTTGGCGGGTGGGCGGGTTGCGCGCGGGCAGCTACACCCTGCACACGCAGGCTCCCGAGGGCAGCGGACTGGTGCCGCAGTACTGGCGAGGCGCGCTGGAGTGGGAGGACGCGAGCGGGGTGAAGCTCTCGGGCGGTCAGTCCCGAACCGACCTCGACGTCGAGCTGCGTCGCGGCGGGACGATCTCGGGCGCCGTCACCGGTCCCGGCGGTCGCGCGGTCGCAGGGGTGACGGTGCGCGCGCTCCAGTGGGTCGACGGCGGGTGGTCGTCGGCCACCGAAACCACGACCGACCGTGCCGGCCGGTACGTCCTCGCGGGACTGCCCGGAGGGCGGTACACGGTCGAGTTCGCCACGGACAACGACAGTGAACTCGGCGCCCAGTGGTGGAAGGGCGCCTGGCGTCAAGCCGAGGCGACCACCTTCGAGGTCGCCTACGGAGCGAACATCACCGGAATCGATGCGCGTCTGGTCACCGGCGCGACCATCGGCGGTAGGGTCACGAACGCGCAGGGCGCCCCCGTCGCCGGCGTCAGCGTCAGCGTGGGAGTCGGCAACAGTCGGCGGTGGGCGCAGACCGACAAGAAGGGTGTCTGGCGGATCACCCAGCTCGACGCCGGCAGGTACACGCTCTTCTTCGAACGTCCCGAGGGCAAGAACCTCGTATCGGAGTGGTGGAAGAACGCGGCGACCGAGGCAGCCTCGACGCCGATCCAGGTGAAGGCAGCCTCCCGCACCCTCACCTTCAACGCCTCACTGGATGCCGGCAGCACGATCATCGGCAAGGTCACGGACGCCAAGGGTGCAGGAGTCAGCTCGGTGCGCGTCGTCTACACCTCGCGCCCCTCGAGCCAGCCGGCGAACGAGAACGAGGTCGAGACCAGGCCCGACGGGACCTATCGGATCGACGGTCTGCGCGCCGGCTCGTACGACGTCGAGTTCCGCCCGTCGGATGACGTGAACCTCGTCGGCGAGTGGTGGCGCGACGCGGTCGATCGCAGCGCGGCGACCGCGGTCGTGGTCGGGACGAAATCCACCGTGAAGGGGATCGATGCATCCCTCGCCGCAGGCGGTGCACTCTCGGGTCGGGTCATCGATGCCGACGGCAAGCCGCTGGCGGAGGCCGTCGTCTTCGTCGTCAACCCCGACACGCGCCGCTGGTCGGATGCCACGACATCGCGGAACGGGACGTGGATCATCCGCTCGCTGCCCGCGGGTACCTACCGGGTGCAGTACCTCGCACCCTACGGTGTCAACGCGGTCGGCCAGTGGTGGAAGGGCGCGACGACGATCGACGCCGCGGCCACCGTGACTGTGGCGGACGGCAAGACGGTGCGTGGACTCGACGCCCGGCTCGCCCGCGGCGGCACGATCAGGGGCGTCGTGACGGGACCCGGCGGTGCACCGGTTGCCGATGCCGAGATCGCCGTGTCCCGCGGCGGGGAGATCATCGCTTGGGCCCAGACGAATGCCGGCGGCTCGTACGTGGTCACGGGACTCGAAGACGCGACCTACACGCTTCGCGTCCGCCCCGCCCTCGGATCCGACTTGGCCGAGCGCTGGTGGAAGGCGAAAGCTCCCGGCGCGAAGCCCACCACGCTGAAGATCGCGAAAGCGAACGAGATCCGTGACATCGACGTCGCCCTGGTGCCGGGCGCGAAGATCACGGGCACGCTCCACGCCGCGTCGGGCACACCGCTCGCCGGCGCGTACGTCGAGGCCTATCGACAGGGTGACGGCGACGGGGAGCGGGTGGCCGAGGCGAGCACCGACACGGCCGGCTCCTACACGCTGCCGGGGTTGGCCGCCGGCACGTACGCGGTGAAGTTCACGTACGAGGACGGCACCGACTCGCGGGTCGTCTGGTGGGGCGGAAAGCCGACCGCCGAGACCGCCCGGACGATCACGGTGACGAAGGCCGTCGCGATGCCCGGCCACAACGCCACGCTGCCGCGCGGGCTCGACTCCGGGACGCTCGTCCTCTCGGGCGCACCGCGCGTGGGGTCAACCTTGACGGCGGCGACGGCGTCGTGGCCGAAGGGGACGCACTTCCTGTACCGGTGGTGGGTCGGCGGCGATCGCGTCGACACCGCAACCGGGCGGACCCTGAAGCTCACCGCCGCGCACCGCGGATCGTCGGTCACCCTCGAGGTCGTCGCATGGCGGACGGGCACCAGTGCGGTCGAGCGGATGGTGTGGATGGACGAACCGATCCGCTGACCGCCCGCCGACCCCGCGTCAGCGGGCCGCGAGCATGAGGTCGGCGGTCCGCAGCGCGAGCGCCATCTGGGTCAGCGCCGGGTTCGCCGTGAGCGCGCTCGGGAACGTCGAGTTGTCGCAGATCCAGAGGTTGTCGACCTCATGGGACCGGCCGGATGCGCCCACGACGCTGTCCTCGGCGTCGTCGCCCATGCGCGCGGTGCCGAGGGTGTGCGCTGTCCGCTGCGTGACGCGCGTGCTGCGCGCCCCGGCCGCCCGCAGGATCCGCTCCATCACGTCAATGCCGTGCCGGTCGATGGCCTGCTCGTTCTGACCCTGCGAGAACGAGATCTCGGCCCGCGGCATCCCGTCCTCGGCGAGTTCGTCGCTGAGGGTCAGGGCGTTGCGGTCGTCGGGCAGGCACTCGCTGTTCATGCCGATGCCCGCGCTGAAGGGGTACTCGCTCATCGCCGACATGAGGTCGTCGCCCCACAGGCCCGCCCCGCGGACGAGCTGCGTGCCGAAGTTCAGCGGCATCACGCCGAGACTCTGCAGCAGGTAGCCGCCCGCGAAATCGACGCCCTCGGGGCGCACGAAGTCCTCGCTGATGATCGACGACGGGTACCCGCGATAGCCGCGGACCGGCTCGTCGAACCGGCCCCACACCTGCACGGCGCCGTGCGCCATGAACCCACGACCGACGACGCCGTTCGCGTTGCCGACGCCCGTGTGCAGCAGCAGGCGAGGCGTCTCGACGCCGCCCGCCGCGAGCACGAGGGCCGCACACCGCTGCCGGTGGTCGGTGCCGCCGGAGCGGTAGACGACCGCGGTGACCTTGCCTGAGGCATCCCGTTCGATCCCGTGGACGAACGCGTCGGCGCGCACCTCGGCTCCGGCGGCCACGGCGGCCGGTAGGTAGGTGTTCGCCGTCGTCGCTTTCGCGCCGAAGCGGTCGCCCTGGTGAATGTCGCCGTTGTCGAGCGTCGCCGAGCGGAGGCCGTGGTGCGGCTGGTCGCGGTCGCGGGTGAGGATCGCCGCCGGGCCGTCGGTCGCCGTGATGCCGAGGGCCTCGCAGCCGCGGATCATCACGTCGGACGAGCCGTTCCGCCGCACGGGCGGGTACGCGTACGAGCGGGACGGGTCCCACGGGTAGTGCGCGGGGCCGCTCACGCCGATGTCGGATTCGACCCGCTCGATGTAGCGGATCAGCTCGGCATGATCGATCGGCCAGTCGCGGCCCTGACCCGTGTCGGTGCGTAGGCGCAGGTCGCGGGCGTCGGGACGCGGCGTGAACGCTCCCCAGTGCAGCGTGCTGCCGCCCACGCCGAACCCGCTGTTGTTGGGTCCAAACGCCGTCGGGTCGTCGCCGCCGCTCAAGCGCTCGGACATCCAATTGATCTTCGTGGACTCGAGCTCGTCCGGCGTGAACTCGCTCGGCGAGAAGTCCGGACCGGCCTCGAGGGCCACGACCCGCATCCCCGCCTCGGCGAGACGCGCGAGCAGGGGAGCGCCACCGGCACCCGTCCCCACCACGACGACGTCGACGACCTCGTCCAGATCGAACCTCTGCATGCCCGGGTGATCTGTCACCCGGCGATGATCGCCGGTCACGCGGCATCCTCCACTACTGTCTTGCCGAGCTCGCTCGGCTCCCATGTCTCTCGTTCGCCCGTCGCGATGGTCGCCCACCCCGCCGGGTGCGGACCGGTCCCGCCGACCGCGAAGCCGTCGAACCCGATGCGCGCCAGCGACGCCGGGTGCGCCAGCCACATGCGCAGCAGGTCGTTGCGTGCATCCTCGAACCACGACCGGATGCCGTCGGTACCGAGGCCCGCCGCGTCGATTCCGTCGGTGATCAGCCGCACGATCAGGCTCCGCTGCTCAGTCACCTCGCTCGGCCACACGGCGGCGATCGCGTCGAGCCCCAGGCCGTAGGCGACCGGGTCGGCGGGGGAGCCTACCGGGCGCCAGCCGTCGGTGCCGCCCTCGGCGAGCATGTCGTCGATGCGGACGGCGAGGTCGATCGTCCCGCCCTCGCCCTGCGGCACGAGGAGCGCCGCGAGCGCGCGGAGCGTCTCGACCTGCGCACGGTTCAGTGTGCGGGGGGCGCGCTCGCGGTCGTCCACGAGAGCCCGCTGCGCGAGCGTCCGTCGTACCGCGACGTCGACGCGCGACGACGCGATGACACGTCCCCACTCCGTCGGCACCACGGGAGCCGCGGCGCGGATCGTCTGCCACGTTTCGGCGAGCACCGCGGCGACCCGCTCGGGAGCCTCGTACGGCAGCAGATGGCCGACACCCGGCATCCGCTCGACGCAGGCACGCGGGTACACATCGGCCACGAGATCGGGCTGAGCGTCGGCTCCGAGCGCCTCGTCGTCCTCGCCCGCGAGCACCACGACGGGCAGGTCGAGCACGCCCACGAGGCGCGTCGCGTCCTCGAGGCTGCCCGCGGTCAGCCAGTCGCGCCAGGCGGATGCCGGCTGGCGCACGACGGCATCGATCGCCGCGTCGTGCAGATCGGCGGCGAGCGGGGCGGCGATGTTCGCGGCGACGAAAGCCTCGGCATCCGCTCGCGACAGGTGCTCGCCCTGCGCGGTCGCGAGCATCTCGGCGCGCTTGTCGTCGGGCATCGGCTCGGGAGTCGGGGGAGAGGGGGCCAGCAGGACCGCGCCCATCAGCCCGAACACCGGCTCGGTGCCGGCCAGCACGCGCGCCATGACACGGGCGGCGACCTTGCCGCCGAGGCTGTGTCCGCACACGAGGAACGGGCCGCCGTCGGCCTCGGCCGCGATCCGCTCGAGCGCCGTGTCGGCGAGGTCGTCGACGGATGCCGCGCGCCCCCGGTCGAGCAGGTCGATCCCCACGACGCGCAGCCGCGGATCGGCTGCCGCCGCGATCGCGCCGGCAGAGGCGGCATCCAGTCCCAGTCCCGGAAGGAAGAAGACGGTGCACTCGTGAGGGGGGTTCGCAGCGCTCGGCACGCGTCAACCCTAGGAACGCGGATCGTCGGGACCGACTGCTTGCGCACCGGTCGAGGAGATGCGATGATCGCGCGTTCCACTGCCCCGGCACTGCACTGCACTGCCGACGCTGCTCCCGCAAGGGGGTGAAGGGATGCCGCATCCCGACCTACCGTGGCGGGATGACCGACCAGTACACGTTCGACAACCCCGTTACGCGCTACGCACGCGTGGAGCCGCCGGTGCAGCACCAGCCCGAGCCCGGCATCCAGGCGCGGATGACCCCGGTCCCCGACCTGGGCGAGAGCACCTACCGCGGCACGGGACGTCTGCAGGGACGCAAGGCACTGGTCACCGGGGGCGACTCGGGCATCGGAGCGGCGGCAGCGATCGCGTTCGCCCGCGAAGGTGCTGACGTCGTCATCGTCCACCTCCCCGACGAGCAGGAGGACGCCGACCACGTCCTGCAGATCATCGCCGACGCCGGCGTGCGCGGGCACTCGATCGCGGCCGACCTCACCGACCGCGCGCAGTGCCGCGAACTCGTCGCCGAGGCGGCGGAGTTCCTCGGCGGCATCGACATCCTCGTCAGCAACGCCGGCAAGCAGGTCGCCGTCGAGCGCATCGAAGACCTCTCCGACGAGCAGTTCAGCGAAACGTTCGAGACGAACGTGTTCGCCTTCTTCTGGATCGTGAAGGCCGCCCTCGTCCATATGCCCGCCGGTGCATCCATCATCAGCACGGCGTCGCTCGAGGCCTACAAGCCCGCACCCGACCGCCTCGACTACGCCGCGACCAAGGCGGCGGTTAACAACCTGTCGAAGGGTCTCGCGCAGCAGCTGGCGCCCCGCGGCATCCGCGTCAACGTCGTCGCGCCCGGCCCGGTCTGGTCGGCGCTGCAGGTGAGCGACGGCGTCTCGGACGAGCAGATGCGCGCGTTCGACGAGGAGAACGAGTACAAGCGGGCCGGCCAGCCCGCCGAGATCGCTCCCGCGTTCGTGTTCCTCGCGTCGGCCGAATCGAGCTACGTCTCGGGCGAGACCCTCAACGTCAACGGCGGCATGGTCACGCCCTGACCGTCAGTCCGGCCGCGCGCTCGGGCGCTAGCGGGTGACCGAGAGCGACAGCACGGGCTTGGCCGGCGGCTTCGAGGCGTTCAGGATCGCCCCGACCTCGACCCGGGCGCCCTGCGAGAGGTTCGCCACGCCCCACTCGATGCCCGAGCAGGCAACTCGAGCACTCGCGGTGCCGGGCTTCGTGACGCGGCAGGCCATGCCCCACGCGCTGTCGGCTCCCGTCGCGCCGGGGGAGGCCCAGGAGGCGGTCCAGGCCTTCACCTTCGCGCTCGAGGACGCGGTGAGGGCGAGGGCGACCTGGTACTTGCCGGGCCACGCGCTCGACACTGTGAGCGTCGCCGAGACGCCGTTGGACGAGGCGCTCGACGACTGCCCGACCGTCGGCGGCGGGGTGTTCCCCGGCTGCGACGGCTGCGGCGACGGCTGCGGAGGCAGCGGCGCCGGTGCCGGTGCGGGAGCGGCCGGGTAGGCGACCTTCTTCGGCGTCAGGATCGGCTTCAGCGCGGCGAGCTTGTCCTTGTCGCGGGTGACCCAGTCGTCCTTGAGCAGACCGCCCGTGTCGCCGCTGTTCGGGTTGAACGACCAGTACGCCCAGCCGAGACCGCGGTCCTTGATGTAGCCGACGAGCTTCGCGAGCCACTTCTTGTCGGACGACGTCTGCAGTTTCGTGCCGAACTCCCCGATCAGGACGGGGGCGATCTTCTTCGACGCGATGTAGCCCCAGTTGCTCTCCCACACGCCGGGGAGGTTGGCGGGGTAGTTGGCGTTGTGGAACCACGGCTGGTCCGAGATCGACGAGGGGTACTCGTGAGGGGAGTACACGACCCGGTTCTTCACCTTCAGGGTGACCGGCTTCTTCGCGACGCCGCGGAGGTTCCCGCCCCACCACGTGGCGCTGCCGTCGGGACCGTTCTGGACGCCCTCGACGATGACGAGCAGATGCGGGTTCACATCAAGCACGGCGTTGCCAGCACGGACGGCGGCCGCCTGCCAGTCGCGCGAGCGGTCACCGCACCCCCAGCACGCCGCGCCCCGGGGCTCGTTGTGCAGGTCGACGCCGATCACGGTTGAGTTGTTCCGGTACCGCTGCGCGAGCATCTTCCAGTCGGAGATCCACCGCTTCTCGGAGTACTGCGGGGTGTACCAGAGCTCGGACTGCGCATCGGTCCCCGGGCGGTGACGGTCGAGGATGACCCGGATGCCGTAGGCACGCGCCGTCGCGACGACGGCATCCATGATCTTCAGCGGCGAGGCCGTCGCGAGCGTCGGATTCAGTGCCTGGTTCACCGAGTTGGCCGTCTTGCGGGTGAGGCACTCGTTGGCGAAGGGAAGCCGGATCGTGTTGAAGCCCATCCCCGCGATCTGCGCCATGCCCTGCTTCAGCGAGATCGACCACAGTCCGTGCGGCGCGCAGGTGTCGGTCTCCATGCCGAACCAGGACGTCGCCTTGACGGTGAAGGTCGCACCCGTGGCGGCGACCTGGATCTTCGCGCCGCTCGTGCGCAGCCACTGGGCGGTCGCCGCGTCGGCGGGCGCCGCGGGCACGGTGAGGGATGCCGTCAGCACGACTGCGGCAAGGACCGCCAGGACACGTCGCAGCATCGAAAACCTCTGGTGAGAGCGGCTGAACGGCCGCGGGTGGACATCGATGCTCAGCGTACGGTACGCGCGCCCGCGACGCTGGCCCGCCTCCGCACGCGGGGGCGCCCGCCGGGGCGGACTAGAGTTGCGGCAATGTCCCCCGATGAGACGCCGACGACCATCGACTCGCTGTACCGCGAGATCCCCCGTGCCGAATGGGCGCGCATGGCCGCCGGCATGGAGCAGCCCCTCACCGAGACCGAGGTCGTGCAGCTGCGCGGCATCGGCGACCGCCTCGACATCACCGAGGTGCGGGAGGTCTACCTTCCCCTCAGTCGGCTGCTGTCCCTGTACGCCTCAGCCACCAAGCGACTCGGCGCCGACACCGCCGGCTTCGTCGGTGAGGAGGATGCGACGACACCGTTCATCGTCGCCGTGGCCGGATCCGTGGCCGTCGGGAAATCCACGGCAGCCCGTCTGCTGCGCGAACTGATGAGCCGGTGGCCCGGCACGCCCCGTGTCGAACTCGTCACGACCGACGGGTTCCTCTACCCCAACGCCGAGCTCGAACGGCGGGGGATCATGGACCGCAAGGGTTTCCCCGAGTCCTATGACCGCCGCGCGCTCGTGGAGTTCCTCGTCGCCGTGAAGTCGGGCGAGCCCGAGGTTCGGGCGCCCTACTACTCGCACATGCGGTACGACATCATCCCCGATGCGCAGGTGACGGTCCGCCGCCCCGACGTGATCATCGTCGAGGGCCTGAACGTGCTCGCGTCGGCTCCGAACCCGCACGACATCGCCGTCAGCGAGCTGTTCGACTTCTCGATCTACGTCGACGCCGACGTGACGCACATCGAGCAGTGGTACGTCGAGCGGTTTCTCGCCCTCCGCGAAGCCGCCTTCTCGAACCCGAACTCGTTCTTCAAGGTCTTCGCCGACATCTCCGACGACGAGGCCGTCTCGCTCGCCCTCGGTTTCTGGAACGACATCAACCTGCCGAACCTGCGCGAGAACGTCGAGCCCACGCGGCACCGCGCGAAGCTGGTCCTCCAGAAGGGCGCGAACCACACGGTCGAGACGGTCCGGCTCCGCAAGCTCTGACCGCGCCCGGCCGGTGGCTCAGCGGCGTCTGACCCGCTGCCATACGGCGAGACCCAGCATCCCGACACTGGCGCCGGTCACGTTCGCGACGATGTCGAGAACGCTCGGCACCCGCGCCTGCAGGACGAGCGCCTGCGTGCACTCGATCGTCACCGTCGCCACGAGGGCGATCGGCAGCACGAGTTCCTTCGCGCCGCGGAGGATGAGCGGCAGCAGCACCCCGAACGGGACGAACAGGGCCACGTTCGCCGCGAACTCCACCCGGGGGCGCGTGATCGCCGGCAGTCGGCGCGACAGTGCGTCGATCACGGGAGCCACGCCGGCGTCGACGGGCGTCGGCCAGAACGCGATGACCGCCAGCGCCAGCAGGTACCCGGCCAGCACGAGCACCGGGGCGGTGGTCGACGCCCGCCGGTGCTTGGGCGGCAGCGGCGGCTTGGGCGGAATCTGCGGCGGCGGGACGGCGTCGGGCATCGGTCCTCCTCACGGGACAGGACGCGACGCTGCGGTGGTCGACGAGTCTACGGCGCGAGCGGATGCCGCATCATCGCCGAGTCAGGAGGGGTAATACCCGAAGACCTGCGTGTAGAAGGGGAGGCCCTTCGACGAGCACGCCACACCGATCCCGATGCGGTTGTACGACCCGAGGATGTTCGCGCGGTGTCCGGCGGATTTCATCCACGCGGGCGTGACCTTCGACGGCGCGTACCCGAAGGCGACGTTCTCGCCCGCCCTCGTCCAGCCCGACGGGATCTGCGACGAGTACTTCGGGTTGTGGCTCATCCTGTTGGCGGCGGCCTGCTTGCCCGACCAGGTGACGGCGACCTTCGACATGGCGGAACTCAGAGTCAGCGCCTTCTTGCCGCCTGCCTTCCGTGCGGCGTTCACGTCGGTGAGGATGCGCTTCTGCACGGCGGCCTGGGTCGTCCCGGTGCACGAGGTCGACACCGCCGCCGAGGCGGCTCCGGCGGGCACGACGGCGAACCCGAGAGCGAGGGCGGCCGTGAGGGCGAGCGCCGACCGTCGTCGGACGCGGGGGGATGCGGGCATGGGGGACTCCATCGTGTTGGGGGGCACGACCGTGCGGGGGACACGGTGCCTCATGGGTACCAAAGGATGCCGCGCCCGCCAAGTCCTTGCACCCGGCGACGCGCCCGGTGCGGCGCCGCGCGGCGGAGTCCCAGTCGCCCGCGCCTAGCATGGAGCCCATGTGTGGAATCGTCGGATACGTGGGGCCTCGTGACAGTCAGGCCATCCTCCTCTCGGGTCTTGCCCGCCTCGAGTACCGCGGTTACGACTCCGCCGGCATCGCCGTGATCGACGCGGACGGTGACCTCGAGATGCGCAAGCGCGCCGGCAAGCTCCAGGTGCTGCGCGACGACCTCAGCGCCCACCCGATGGTGGACGGGACGACCGGCATCGGTCACACCCGCTGGGCCACGCACGGCGGACCGACCGACGTCAACGCGCACCCGCACCTCGCCGACGACGGCAAGCTCGCCGTCATCCACAACGGCATCATCGAGAACTTCGCCGAGCTGAAGGACGAGCTCCTCGCGGAGGGCTACACCTTCGTGAGCGAGACCGACACCGAGGTCGCCGCCGTCCTGCTCGGGCGCGAGTTCGCGGCATCCCACGACCTCGTGGCCGCCTTCCGCGCCGTCGTCGCCCGCCTCGAGGGCGCGTTCACGCTGCTCGCGATGCACCAGGACCAGCCCGGCCTCGTCGTCGGCGCTCGCCGCAACTCGCCGCTCGTGATCGGGCTCGGCGAGGGCGAGAACTTCCTCGGCTCCGACGTCGCCGCCTTCGTCGAGCACACCCGCAACGCGCTGGCCATCGGTCAGGACCAGATCGTCGCGATCACGCCCCAGGGCGTCGAGGTCACCGACTTCGCCGGTGGCGCCGTCGAGGTCGAACCGTTCGAGGTCGTGTGGGATGCCTCCGCCGCCGAGAAGGGCGGCTGGTCCTCCTTCATGGCCAAGGAGGTCTCGGAAGAGCCGGAGGCCGTCGCCAACACGCTGCGCGGGCGCCTCCACGACGGCGCCGTCGTCATCCCCGAGCTCGACGGGCTCGACGACCTGTTCGCCGGCATCCACCGTGTGATCGTCATCGCCTGCGGCACGGCCGCGTACGCGGGCATGGTCGGCAAGTACGCGCTCGAGCAGTGGACGCGCGTCCCCGTCGACGTCGAGCTCGCCCACGAGTTCCGCTACCGAGACCCGGTGATCGGCCCCGACACCCTCGTCGTCTCGATCTCGCAGTCGGGCGAGACGATGGACACGCTCATGGCCGTCAAGTACGCCCGCGAGCAGGGCGCCAGGACGCTGTCGATCTGCAACACCCAGGGGGCGACGATCCCGCGCGAGTCCGATGCGATCGTCTACACCCACGCCGGCCCCGAGGTCGCCGTCGCCTCGACGAAGGCGTTCGTCGCCCAGATCACGGCGCTGTACCTGCTGGCCCTCCACATCGGTCGCGTGCGCGGCTCGCTCTCGGCGGACGTCTCCCGTGACGCGGTCGCCCAGCTCGAGGCGATTCCCGCCGGCATCTCGCGTGTCCTCGAGACCGAGCAGGAACACATCGAGCAGTTCGCCCGCTGGATGGGCGACACCCAGTCGGTGCTGTTCCTGGGTCGTCACGTCGGCTACCCGATCGCCCTCGAAGGTGCGCTCAAGCTCAAGGAACTCGCCTACATCCACGCCGAGGGCTTCGCTGCCGGCGAGCTCAAGCACGGCCCCATCGCGCTCATCGAGCCCGGCCAGGCGGTCTTCGTTATCGTCCCGTCGCCCCGCGCCTCGAGTGAGCTGCACAAGAAGGTCGTGTCGAACATCCAGGAGATCCGCGCCCGCGGTGCCCGCGTCATCGCCGTCGCCGAAGAGGGGGATGCCGCCGTCCTCCCGTTCGCCGACGAGGTGCTGCGCATCCCGCTCGCGGGTCCGCTGTTCGAGCCGCTGCTGGCGGTCGTGCCGCTGCACATCTTCGCGATGGGCCTCGCCACGGCGAAGGGTCTCGACGTGGATCAGCCCCGCAACCTCGCGAAGTCCGTCACCGTCGAGTGAGTCAGGCCGGGTCCGGGCGTCTGCCGGGACCCTGGCCTCTGCCGGGACCGAACGACGCGCCGCGCGCCTCGTCGACCCACGCGCGCAGCTGCCACGGCGCGAAACGGAACAGCCGGGCCACGTCGGCCTCGGCATGGCCCGCTTCGAGGACGGCGGCGACGGCGAAGTCCTTCATGGACGAGAACTCCCGTCTCTCCAGCGGACCGGTGCGCAGGTCGCGGAAGCTGCGCAGCACCGGGGGCTGACCAGGAGCGACCGGACGTCCCGTCCGCTCGGGTGAGGCCGCCGGGGCGCCCTCGTAGGGCGCCGAGATCACGTAGCCCGGGGCCGGTGCGCGCGGCGCCGGCGGTTCGGGGGCCGACGGTTGCTGCGTCGTAGGGGCGTAGGGCGCGTACGGCCACGGTTCGGGGGCCGGCGGTGGTGCCGAGGCCCGCGCGGCCGGTTCCGGTTCCCTGATCTCGGGCTCCCTGGTCTCGGGTTCCCAGGGCGCGGGCATCTCGAGAGGTCGATATCCGGGTGGTGCTTCGGCCAGGAGGTGGGCTTCGGGCCAGAGCAGCGACGCGTCCTCGGGTGCCACCCGGTCGTCCGGGGTGTATCTGGGCGCGGGTGCGGGAGAGGGCTGGACGGATCCGCCCTCCGGAAGCCCTTCTGCGGAGGTGCTCACTGTGACGTCCTCTTCGGGTGAGGTGATGTCAGAACTCGGAAGTCGCGACGCGGCTGTCCGCCCACGATATCCATCCCGCCCCGGCGCGTCGAGGGTGATTCCGGCGCGGCGTCGATGGTTCCGGGAGTCTGAGCGACACAGGCGCGATAAGCGTCGGACACACCGATCTGGTACACAGATCGAGGCGCCTTCCATCCGGCGCTTCGACGAGGGGGACTCTTCATGCGACTGTCTGTCATCGGATGCGGTTATCTGGGCGCCGTGCACGCGGCCGCCATGGCATCGATCGGCCACGAGGTCGTCGGCATCGACATCGACGAGCGGAAGATCGCCACTCTCGCTGCCGGCGAGGCGCCGTTCTTCGAGCCCGGACTGTCCGAGATCCTCGCGGACGGGATCGCCTCGGGGCGACTGACGTTCACGACCGACTTCGCCGCCGCCGCCGGTGCTGCCGTCCACTTCGTGGGTGTCGGCACCCCGCAGGTCAAGGGCGGGTACGCCGCTGACCTCACCTACGTGAACGCAGCCGTCGACGCGCTCCTGCCCCACCTCTCCGAGGGGGACATCGTCGCCGGCAAATCGACCGTACCGGTGGGCACGGCGGCATCCCTCGCGCCTCGCATCACCGCCGCCGGCGCGACCCTCGTCTGGAACCCCGAGTTCCTGCGCGAGGGGTTCGCGGTGCAGGACACGGTCGACCCGGACCGCCTCGTGGCCGGAGTGCCGGCGGGGCCCGACGGCGAGCGGGCGACCGGCATCCTGCGCGAGGTGTATCACCCGTCGATCGCGAAGGGCACGCCCTTCATCGTGACGGACTACGCGACCGCCGAACTCGTCAAGGTGTCGGCGAACGCCTTCCTCGCCACGAAGATCAGCTTCATCAACGCGATGGCCGAGATCGCCGAGGTCGCCGGGGCCGACGTCACGATGCTCGCCGATGCCATCGGGCACGACGTGCGCATCGGCCGCCGCTTCCTGGGCGCCGGCATCGGTTTCGGCGGCGGATGCCTCCCCAAGGACATCCGCGCGTTCTCCGCTCGTGCCGAAGAGCTCGGCCGCGGTGAATCGGTCGCGTTCCTGCGCGAGGTCGACGACATCAACATGCGCCGCCGCGAGCGCGCCGTCGAACTCGTCGTCCAGGGCCTCGGCGGCAGCGTCCACGGCAAGAAGGTCACCGTCCTCGGCGCCGCGTTCAAGCCCTACTCCGACGACACCCGTGATTCGCCGGGTCTCGACGTCGCCGTCCGTCTGCACGGCCTGGGCGCGGTCGTCTCGCTCACCGATCCCGAGGCGATCGACAACGCCCGTCGTCAGCACCCGCAGCTCACCTACGTCGCCGATCGCGACGAGGCTCTCACCGGAGCCGACGCCGTGGTCCTCGTCACCGAATGGGACGAGTACCGCCGCGACCTCACGCCCGAGCACGCCGCAAGCCTCGCCGCAGGGCGCGTCGTCGTGGACGGTCGGAACGCCTTCGACCCCGCCGCCTGGCGCGCCGCCGGATGGACCTACTACGGAATGGGTCGCCCCTGACAGGCGGTCCGGTCACGGGCGGGTGGCGTCACTGCCCGCCCGCGACGACCGATCCGGCCGCGATCAGCAGCAGCATCGTCACGTTGTAGACGAGGTGCACGAGCACGGCACCCCAGATGCGTCCCGTCAAGATGACGAGAGTCGCGCACACGAGGCCGACCGCGCCTACCGAGATGGACTCGCTGAGCGGAAGCGACCCGTCGACGACGTGGATGAGGATGAAGCTCGCCGTCGACACCAGGACCGCGGCGATCGCCGCTGACCCACGGCCGACGGGACGGCGCAGCAGCGAATAGACCGCGACGAGGATGACGGTGCGGAAGAAGAACTCCTCCACGACCGGTCCGACGAGCCCCGCCGGGACCGCATCGGTCCACAGCCAGTACGGCGTGAGCGTCGCGCGGGGGAACGGCTGCGACGCGGCATCCATCACCCAGCCGTCGAGCACGCGCAGTGCGAGCCCGAGCGTGAGCGCGTAGACGAGGTCGGCCGGTCGGAACCGCAGCAGCCCGGCCGGACGTCCCCGGCGGAACGCGACCACGACCGGCGCGACCATCCCGACCCAGAGGATCGCGGTCGACGCCAGCGGCGCCCACGGGGAGCGCCACAGGAGGGTGACGAGCGATCCCGCGAAGATGGCGGCGCCGAGACTGACGAGCGCGACGATCAGCAGCCCGCCGTTCCACGTGCGGACGGCCGTTCCCCCCAGCCGCCAGTCGGTGCGGCGGCGCCGGCCGCGGCGGCGGTGCGGCTTCCCACCCGAGTCCGCTTCGAGCGCGGGATCGGGCGCCTCGGCGTCCGCGATGGGGGACGGGTCGCCGTCGCTAAGCTGATCCTGCACGGGCCTACCGTATCGGGTGCCCGTCCGCGTCCCGTCGCGGGACCCCGTTCCGCCACGCAGAGGGCGCGGGATGAGCCGCGGCATCCGTCTCGAAGGGCTCCGCGTGATCCAGATCCTCACCGTCTGCACGGGCAACATCTGCCGGTCGCCGCTCGCCGCTCTCGTCCTGCAGCACCGCCTCGGGGATCTCGGCGTCGCCGCGACGAGCGCCGGTGTGCGCGCCCGACAGGGCGATCGGATGCCGCGCGAGGCCGTCGAGCTCGCCGTCGCCCACGGGGTGCCCACCGAGCAGATCGCGGGGCACGGATCGCGCTACCTCACCGAGGCGCTGCTGCGCGAGCCCGACCTCGTCCTCGCGATGGATCGCGACCACCGCCGCGCGATCGTCGAGCTCGCCCCGGCGAAGCTGCGGACCGCCTTTACGATCCGCGAGTTCGAGCGCCTCGCCGCCGCGACGTCCGACGACGCGATCCGGGCCGGCGCAACCGGCGACGACCCTCGCGACCGGCTGCGCGGCGCGCTCGCCGTCCTCGCCGGGCAGCGGGGTCTCGTCCTCCCGCCCGTCGACCCGACCGACGACGACGTCGTCGACCCGTACGGCCGCTCCCGCGAGACGTACGCCCGCTCGGACGCGCAGCTCTCGCCCGGCCTCGACGCCGTCGAACGCGTCGTGCGGCTCGCCGTCGGCTGAGCCGCGCCCGATATCCTGATCTGATGCCGCAGCGCGCGGCGACAGGAGGCGGGATGATCATCGGAATCGGTGTCGACCTCGTCGACATCCCGCGGTTCGAGCGCTCGATCGAGCGCACGCCGAAGCTCATGACGCGGCTGTTCACGGCATCCGAGCAGACCCTCAAGCCCCACTCGCTCGCGGCTCGCTATGCCGCGAAGGAGGCGCTCATCAAGGCGCTCGGCGGATCCGAGGGCGTGCACTGGACCGACATCGAGGTGGCCTCCGAGCCTTCGGGCCGCCCCGTCTTCGCCCTGTCCGGCGAGACCGCAGCCACGGTCGCGAGCCGCGGAATCGCCACCGTCCACCTGTCGCTCTCGCACGACGCGGGACTCGCGACGGCGTACGTGATCGCGGAGTCCGGCGCATGACCAGGATGCCCGTCCCTCACCGGATGCCGGAGGGCGTCGCCCGCGAAGCGGTGATCGACGTCGGCGCGATCGAACACAACGTCCGCCACCTTGCAGGGCTCACCGAGTCCGAGGTCATCGCCGTGGTCAAGGCCGACGGGTACGGTCACGGCGCGGAGCGCTCCGGTCGTGCGGCGCTGGCCGGGGGAGCGGCGCGTCTCGCGGTCGCCGACATCCCCGAGGCTCTCCAGTTGCGGGATGCCGGGATCGACGCGCCCGTGCTCGCGTGGCTGCACGCGCCGGGCACCGATTTCGCCGCCGCCGCCGCCGCGCACATCGAGCTCGGCGTCTCGAGTCTCGAGCAGCTCCGCGCCGCCGCGCGCGCCGGGTCGACCGATCGTCCGGTGACCGTGCAGCTCAAGGTCGAGACGGGTCTCGGCCGCAACGGCATCGCCCCCGCCGACTACGGCGCAGTCTTCGCCGAAGCGGCGGAATACGAGCGTCAGGGCGTCATCCAGGTGCTCGGCATCTTCAGCCACCTCTCCAACACGTCGTCCGACGACGACCGCACGGCGCTCTCGCGCTTCACCGTCGCCCAGGCCGCCGCCGAGTCCGCCGGTCTCCGGCCGCGGCTGCGCCACATCGCCGCCTCGCACGCCGCCATCGGCCTGCCCGAAGCGCGGCTGGGCTGCGTCCGCCTGGGGGTCGCGATCTACGGGCTGTCACCGTTCGAGGACCGGTCGTCGGCCGACCTCGGTCTCCGCCCCGCCATGACCCTCCGCGCGTCCGTCGCCGCCGTCCGCCGGGTGCCCGCGGGCCAGGGCGTCTCGTACGGCTACCTTCACCGCACCGAGCGCGAGTCGACGCTCGCGCTCATCTCGATCGGTTACGCCGACGGCGTGCCGCGCGCGGCATCCGGCGCGGGTCCCGTCTCGATCGGTGGACGCTCGTTCCCCGTCGCCGGCCGGATCGCGATGGACCAGTTCGTCGTCGACGCGGGCGACGAGCCCGTGCAGGTGGGCGACGAGGCCGTGCTCTTCGGCGACCCGGCCACGGGCGTGCCGTCCGCGACCGACTGGGCCGACGCGGCGAGCACCATCAACTACGAGATCGTCACGCGCATCGGCCCGCGCGTCCCGCGACGGGAGGTACGGTCGTGACCGGCATCGAGCAGTTCGAGGGGCGTCGCGAGATCGCCTCGCCGGACGACATGGAGGCCCTCGGCCGCGAGCTCGGCGCCGTCCTGACCGCCGGCGACCTGATCGTGCTGACCGGTCCGCTCGGGGCGGGCAAGACGACCCTCACCCGCGGGATCGGTGCGGGTCTCGGCATCCGCGGTCCCGTGCAGAGCCCCACGTTCGTCATCGCGCGCACGCACCCGTCCGAGGTCGGCGGCCCGCCGCTCGTGCACGTCGACGCCTACCGGCTCGGTTCGCCCGCCGAGCTCGACGACCTCGGCCTCGACCCCGACAACGCCGTCACGATCGTCGAGTGGGGGCGCGACATGGTCGACGGGCTCGTCGACACATGGTGGGAGCTCGAGATCGAACGCGGGTGGAGCGGCACCGGCGTCGACAACGCCTGCGGCACCACCGGCCATTACGCCGCCGAGCTCGAGGACGCCGCTCCGCGCATCGTGACGGTCACGCGCCGCCCCTGACGCCGCTCGGCCGCCGCCCGCCCGGATACCCTTGACCCTGTGATCCTCGGCATCGACACCTCCCTCGGCACGGCCGTCGCCGTGATCGACGACGACGGTGCGGTGCGAGCGGATGCCGCCAGTGCCGACGCGCTCGGTCACGCTGAGATCATCGGCACGCTGCTCGCGACGGCGATGACCGATGCCGCGCACGGCCCCATCGGTGCGACGGGTGCTCCCGAGGCCGTCGCCCTGACCCACGTCGCCGTGGGCATGGGCCCGGGCCCGTTCACGGGGCTTCGGGTCGGGATCGCGGCGGCGCGCGCGTTCGCCCTGGGACGCGGCATCCCGGTCGTCCCGGTGCGGAGCCACGATGCCGCCGCCCTCGCCGTGCTGCTCGCCGACCCGTTCGCCGACGTCCCCCGCTTCGCGGTCGTCACCGACGCGCGCCGCAAGGAGTTCGCGTTCACGGTCTACGACGGCATCGACGACGACGGACTGCCGATGCGCGTCACAGAGGCGACGCTCGTGAAGCGCGACGACATCGACGCGGCCCTCGCCGAACACAGCGCCGAGCGCCGCGACACGACGGTCATCCCGGGCGCCATGGTCGCCCTCGTCGCGGCGCGCGCCGTCGCCGCCGGCCGCGTCGAGGACCTCGGCGAGCCGCTGTACCTGCGCGCCCCCGACGTCACCATGCCCGGCCCGCGGAAGAAGGTCGGCCAGTGACCCTCCGCACCGCCACCGGCGACGACCTCGACGACATCATGCGTCTCGAGCGCGCCTCGTTCCCGACCGACGCCTGGAGCGATGCGCTCATGGCCGGCGAGCTCGCCTCGCCCCATGGTCGCTACGTCGTCGACATCGAGGCCGGTCGCCTCGTCGGCTACGGCGGTGTGCGGGCCGTGCAGGGCGCAGCGGATGCCGACATCCAGACCATCGCGATCGCCGCCGACGCGCGGGGTCACGGCCGTGGGCGCGCGCTGCTGCGCGAGCTGCTGACGACCGCCCGCAGCCGCGGCGCGCGGGAGATGTTCCTCGAGGTGCGGGCGGACAACCCCGGCGCCACGGCGCTGTACCTGTCGGAGGGCTTCTTCGAGGTCGGCCGCCGCCCCCGGTACTACCAGCCCGACGATGTCGACGCGGTCGTCATGCAGCTGAACCTCGTCGCCTGGGAGGCACGGACCACGGCTGCCCCGACGGCCGAGAAGGGCTGGTGCTGACATGACGCGCGAACCCCTCGTCCTGGGTATCGAGACGAGCTGCGACGAGACCGGCATCGGCATCGTCCGCGGCCGCACCCTGCTGTCCAACACGATCGCGAGCTCGATGGACGAGCATGCCCGCTACGGCGGCGTCGTCCCCGAGGTCGCCGCCCGCGCCCACCTCGAGGCCCTGCAGCCCGCCATCGAGGCGGCGCTCGCCGAGGCGCAGGTGACCCTCGCCGACATCGACGCGGTCGCCGTCACGAGCGGTCCCGGTCTCGCCGGTGCGCTCATGGTCGGCGTCGGCGCGGCGAAGGCCCTCGCCGTCAGCCTCGGCAGGCCGCTCTATGCCGTGAACCACCTCGTCGGCCACATCGCCGCCGACATCCTGACCGGCGACGAGGTCGAGTATCCGACCGTCGCCCTGCTCGTCAGCGGCGGACACACGTCGCTCCTGCTCGTCCGCGACCTCGTCTCGGACGTCGAGCTCCTCGGCGAGACGATGGACGACGCCGCCGGCGAAGCCTTCGACAAGATCGCCCGCATCCTCGGTCTGCCCTACCCCGGCGGACCCGAGATCGATCGCGCAGCGTCCACCGGGGACCCGAACGCCATCCGGTTCCCGCGCGGCATGTCCCGGGCCTCCGACATGGCCGAGCACCGGTACGACTTCTCGTTCTCGGGGCTCAAGACCGCCGTCGCGCGCTGGGTCGAACAGCACGAGGCGACGGGGCAACCGGTGTCGGTGCCCGACGTCGCGGCATCCTTCCGCGAAGCGGTCGTCGACGTCCTCGTCACGAAGGCCCTCGACGCCTGCGCCCGCCACGGCGTGCCGCGCCTCCTGCTCGGCGGTGGCGTCATCGCGAACAAGCGTCTGCGCGACGTCGCCCTCGAGCGCGCCGAGGCCGCCGGGGTCGCCGTCCGCATCCCGCCTCTCTCGCTCTGCACCGACAACGGCGCGATGATCGCCGCTCTCGCCTCGGAGCTGATCATGAGCGGCCGCCCGGCCTCGACCCTCGCCTTCGGCGCCGACTCCACGCTGCCGGTCACGACGATCCAGGTGGCGACGTCCTCATGACCGACGAGCGGATGCCGCCCCCCGCCTCCCCGTCACGAGGCCCCGCCCCTTCAGCTCAGGGTCCGGTCGTCGAGCCGCCGTCCGTCGACGTCGCGTCCGCGCCGACCGATTCCGCGCTCCCGGGGGCGCACCGCGGCGGGTTCCGGCGCGAGCTGACCCAGCCGCTCCCCGTCGCGCCGCCCCTCGCCGTGCACCCGGACCCCGACGAGGAAGCCTCGCCCGACGTGCGGTGGATCCCGCCGGCGCCGGTGCTGCCGCGGAGCGCGGGCTGGTCGCTGCTGTTCGGCGCGCTCGGTCTCGTCCTCGCGTGCTTCGTGGGCTGGGGCTTCCCGGTCGGGATGATCGGCGTCGTCCTCGCGATCCTCGCCCTCCGCCGGCCGTGGGAGAAGCGCGAGGCCGCCTACTGGGGTCTCGGGCTCAGCATCGCGTCGCTGCTGTACAGCGCCGGGTGGCTGTGGTGGGCCGGAACGCAGGGCGCCCTGGTCGGCTGAGTCAGACCCGGTCGGCCAGTATCGCGACCCGCTTCGCGTCCCGCCCCTCGCCCGTCCGCGTGAGGATGAGGGTGGCGGATGCCGTACCCCGCAGCGTGAGCTTGCGCCGGAACTGCGCCGGGTCGACGTCGACGCCGCGCTTCTTGATCTCGAGCGTGCCGATGTCGGCCTTCCGAAGCGCCGCATCGATCGCGCCGGTCTTGAGAGGGAGGGTCTCGCGCACCCGGAACGACTGGACGAACGGGTTCGTGAGCGGGGTGTCGGAGGTGAGATACGCGATGCCGCCGCCGAGCATGCCGGCGTCGAGGCTCCGTGCGACCTCGCCGATGAGGCGCGCGCGGATGACGGCGCCCTCGGGCTCGTGGACGAACGCACCGAGGTCGCGGACGGGCTCGTCGTCGGCGTCGCCGGGCGCGGTGAGCTCTGCGGCGCTGCCGCCGCGCAGCACGAGCGCCGACCGGCGGACGCCCTCGCGTCGCAGCGATCCCGACCAGAGCACGAGCTCGACCGTCGAGCCGTCGACGCTGACCCACTGCGCTTCGACGTCGTCGGGGATGAGGTCGCGATCGAGTCCGGGGCCGAGCTTGATGCCCACCGGCATCCGTCCTGCGAGGTCGAAAGCCCAGTCCAGCGACGGCGACCAGTCCTCGGGCGCCGTGCGCGAGGTCTCGGAATGGCCGGCGGTGCGCCGGGCCGGGTCGAGCCAGACCGCATCCCACCCGTCGAGGTCGGTCTCCTCGGCACGGCCGTGCCGCACGGTGACCGATTCGCCGAAGGGGGCGAGGTTGTACGCCGCGAGCGCGGCCGTCGTCTCGTCCGCGTCGACCGCGAGCACGTCCAGACCGATGCCCGCGAGCCCCAGCGCGTCGCCCCCGATGCCGCAGCCGAGGTCCGCGACGCGGTGCGCGCCGGCATCCCGGAACCGCCCCGCGTGACGCGCGGCCACTTCGAGCCGCGTGGCCTGCTCGAGACCCGCTCGGGTGAACAGCATGCGGTCCGCGAACGGACCGAACTTCGCCGCGGCGCGCACCCGCAGGTGGGCCTGGCCGACGACGGCCGAGACGAGATCGGGGGAGTGGCCGGCCGCGCGCAGGCGCGAGACGGCGGCGGCGACCTCGGTGGTGGATGCCAGGGGGCCGACCTCGTCCACCATGCGCAATCCCTGGGCGGTCAGGAGGGCGGTGAGCTCGGCCTGTTCCATCCGGCCAGCCTAGGCCGTGCGGCATCCGGACCTCGGTTGGCACTCGCGTTGCATGAGTGCCAACCGCGCCCTAGACTTTCGTTAGCACTCTCGACAAGCGAGTGCTGATGAGTCTTGAAGCAGGACCCCACCAGCAAGAAAGAGGTAGACCGTGTCGGTTTCCATCAAGCCGCTCGAAGACCGCATCGTCATCAAGCAGGTCGAGGCCGAGCAGACCACCGCAAGTGGCCTGGTCATCCCCGACACCGCCAAGGAGAAGCCCCAGGAGGGCGAGGTCGTGGCCGTGGGCCCCGGCCGCATCGACGACAACGGCAACCGCGTTCCGCTCGACGTCGCCGTCGGCGACCGCGTCCTGTACAGCAAGTACGGCGGTACCGAGGTCAAGTTCGGCGCCGACGAGTTCCTCGTGCTCTCGGCTCGCGACGTCCTCGCGGTCGTCGTCCGCTGACACGCAGCACCTTCGACAGGGCCCGGATGCTTCGGCATCCGGGCCCTGTGTTTTTGCCTTGCCGATGGCAGGATCCGCGCGAACGTCGGCAGTCGCCATGACGCGCAAGCTGTCATGACCGTCGTAGGCTCGTACTCATGACACCCGAGGAGAGCGCCCGCGAGAAATCCCTCGGGGGGATCTTCGTCTTCTCGGCGTACGTGCTCTGGGGTTTCCTCCCGCTGTACTTCGTCAGCCTCGCGCCCACGACGCCGTGGGAGGTCGTCGGCTGGCGCATCGTGTTGAGCCTCGTCTTCTGCGTCGCGCTGATCGCGGTCACCCGCGGCTGGGGGCGGATGCGGGTCATCCTCCGCGATCGTCGGCTCCTGCTCTGGACCCTCGTCGCCGGTCTCCTGATCTACGTCAACTGGCAGGTCTTCCTCATCGGCACCCTGACGGGTCACGTCGTCGAGACGAGCCTCGGCTACTTCATCAACCCGATCGCGACCGTGCTCCTCGGCGTGATCGTGCTGAAGGAGCGTTTGCGCCCCGCCCAGTGGACCGCCGTCGGCATCGCCGCCGCGGCTGTCGTCGTCATCATCGTGGCGGTCGGCAACGTGCCGTGGATCGCCCTGACCCTCGCCGCGAGCTTCGCGACCTACGGGCTGGTGAAAAAGCGCATCGGACCGTCGGTGGATGCCGTCAGCGGCCTCACGCTCGAGTCTTTCTGGCTCGTGCCGATCGCCGTCATCCAGCTCGTCGCGGTCGGAGTGACGTCGGGGCTCACGATGGGGCGCGAGGGCACCGGCCACACCATCCTGCTCCTCCTGGCCGGAGCCATCACGGCGATCCCGCTCCTCTTCTTCTCCGCCGGAGCCCGACGCACGTCGCTGACCGTGGTCGGCATCCTGCAGTTCATCGCGCCGATCATGCAGTTCCTCACGGGCGTGCTCATCCTGCACGAACCCATGCCGTTCGAGCGATGGATCGGATTCGGGCTCGTCTGGGTGGCGATCGCGGTGTTCGCCGTCGACTCGCTCCTGGCCTCGCGTCGCCAGCGTGCGCGCGCCGTGACCGCCGTTCCCGACCCCGTCTGAACCGGGTCGGATGCCGCTTTCCCGACCGTTATGGGAGCGTGCCCACCTCGTTACACATCGTTAACGAACGGCAACACTCGCGAGACGACCTCCCCGCTAGGTTGATCACACCGGGCCGGACCCGATCCGACTCGTGTCACCACAGCAAGGAGCACAATGAGCGTTCTCACCCGATCGCGCACGGCAAAGGTCATGGGCGCATTCGCCCTGATCGGCGCGAGCGCACTGGTCCTGGCCGGTTGTTCCGGCTCACCCGCACCCGCCGGCTCGAGCGCCGCCGCCCCTGCTGCTGAAGCAGACTTCCCGGTGGACTGCGACAAGGCAGCGCCCGCGTCCTACACGCCGGAGTACGCGTCCACCTCCAAGGGTCCGGCGAAGGACCTCACGTACACGATCGGCACGGCCCTGCCCGTCACCGGCAACCTCGCCTTCCTCGGCCCGCCCGAGATCGCCGGCACCGAGTTCGCCGCCGACGAGGTCAACAAGGCCGACAAGGGCGTCACGATCAACCTCGAGCAGGGTGACTCGGGTGACACCGACAACAAGGCGTACGAGACCGAGATCCCGCGTCTGCTGAACGCCGGCGCCACCGCGATCGTCGGCGCCGCCTCGTCCGGCACGTCGCTGCAGTTCATCGACCAGGTCATCGCCGCCGACGCGATCCAGTTCTCGCCCGCCAACACCTCGGCCGCCTTCACGGGTTACAAGGACAAGGGCCTCTACTGGCGTACCGCCCCCTCCGACGTGCTGCAGGGCCAGGTGCTCGGCAACCTCATCGCCGGTGACGGCGCTGAGACGGTCGGCATGATCATCCTCAACGACTCGTACGGCACCGGTCTCGCGTGCTTCGCGAAGGCCGCGTTCGAAGATGCCGGCGGCTCCGTCGTCTCGGCCGCCCTGTACAACACGGGCGACACGAACTTCTCGTCGCAGGTCGAGACGGTCCTCGCGGCCGACCCCGACGCGATCGCGCTGATCACGTTCGAAGAGGTCAAGACGATCATCCCCGAGCTGGTGGCCGCTGACTTCCCGAAGGACAAGATGTACTTCGTGGACGGCAACCTCGCCAACTTCGGTGACGAGTTCGACGCCGGCACCCTGACAGGCGCCAAGGGCACGTACCCGGCCGTCGACCCGACCAGCACCGCGACCTTCCGCGAGGACCTCAACTCGTACTGGACCGGTACCGGCAAGTCCGAGCTGAAGGACTTCACGTACGGTCCTGAGTCGTACGACGCGGTCATCCTGCTCGCTCTGGCCGCCCTCGAAGCCGGATCGGCCGAAGGCCCCGACGTCGCCGCGCACCTGCAGCAGGTCTCCGGTGGCACCGGAGACGGCAAGAAGTGCACGAGCTACGCCGAGTGCGCCGACATCATCAACGCCGGTGAGGTAGCCGACTACGACGGTGTCTCCGGTCCGATCACCTTCGACAAGGTGGGCGACCCCCAGGGCGCCACGATCGGCATCTTCCAGTACGGCGAGGACAACAACTACTCGTTCCTCAACCTCGGCTGATCTGATCCGCCGCTGACGTACTCGAGCGGCCCCGGTCTTCGGACCGGGGCCGCTCTCTCGTGCGCGCGGCGATCATACGAGATCGGCGCCGGTGCATCCGCGTCGTCCGGGCGAACGACGATGCCCCCGGCCTGCAGGCCGGGGGCATGGTGCGTCGCTGTGCGGAGCGGTCAGGTCCCGAGCGTGCCCAGGTACAGGCCGATGACCTTGGGGTCGTTCAGGAGCTCGCGCCCGCTGCCCGTGTAGGCGTCTCGCCCCTGGTCGAGGACGTAGCCGCGGTCGCAGATCTGCAGGCAACGACGTGCGTTCTGCTCGACCATGATCGTGGTGACGCCGGCCTTGTTGATCTCCGAGACCCGCAGGAACGCCTCGTCCTGACGCGACGGCGACAGTCCGGCCGACGGCTCGTCGAGCAGCAGGACGTAGGGGTCCATCATGAGGGCTCGACCCATGGCGACCATCTGTCGCTCGCCGCCCGAGAGCGACCCCGCACGCTGCTGCAGACGCTTGGAGAGGTCGGGGAAGATCGACGTCACGAAGTCGATCCGTTCCGCCACGACCTTCGGGCGCTGGTAGGCGCCCATCTGCAGGTTCTCGGCGATCGACAGGCTGGGGAAGACGTTGTTGGTCTGCGGCACGAACCCGACGCCCTTGGAGACGAGCTTGTTCGCGCGCAGGCCGGTGATGTCCTCGCCGTTGAGCGTGACCGCTCCGGAGCGGATCTTCACCTGTCCGAAGATCGCCTTCAGCATGGTCGACTTACCGGCGCCGTTGGGGCCGATGATGCCGATGAGCTCGCCCTTCGCGGCGGTCAGGTTCGCGCCGTTGAGGATGTTGACGCCCGGAAGGTATCCGGCGTGGACGTCCCGGAGTTCGACGACGTTCTCGGTCGCCGCGGTCGAGGTGCCGCCGACGGGGGATGCTGCGGTGTCGCTCACTTGTCGTCCTCCGTCCGGTCCGCAGCGCGTGCGGGCGTGCCTGGCGCCGAGGAATCTTCCGCCGCGTGGGTCGTGGCATCCGCCTCGACCGCCTCCTGCAGCTCGTGCTGGGCCTCGAGGAGCTCTTCCGCCTCGGGGGTGAGCTCACCGGCGTAACGGCCCGTCACGACGCCCAGGTCGACATCCTGATGCGCACCGAGGTATGCGTCGATGACGGCCTGCTCCTTCATGACGGTGTCGGGCGGACCTTCGGCGACGACCTTGCCCTCGGCCATGACGATGACCCAGTCGGCGATGTGGCGGACCATGTGCATGTCGTGCTCGACGAAGAGCACGGTCATGCCGAGGTCCTTCAGGTCGAGGATGTGGTCGAGCAGTGACTGCGTCAGTGCGGGGTTCACACCGGCCATCGGCTCGTCCAGCATGACGAGGGTCGGGTCGCTCATCAGCGCGCGGGCCATCTCGAGGAGCTTCCGCTGCCCGCCCGACAGGGACGCGGCGAAGTCCTTCTCCTTGGCGTCGAGCTTGAACCGCGCGAGCAGGCCACGCGCCTTCTCCTCGATCTCGTTCTCCTGCTTGCGCCACAGGAAGGGGAGGATGCCGCGCCAGATGCTCTCGCCGCCCTGGCCGGGCGCGCCGAGCTTCATGTTCTCGAGCACGGTCAGGAGCCCCAGGGACTTCGTCAGCTGGAAGGTCCGGACCTGGCCCATGCGAGCCGCCTTGAAGGCGGGGATCCCGGCGAGGTTGGTCCCGTCGAAAGACCACTGACCCTGGTTCGGCTTGTCGAAGCCGGTCAGGAGGTTGAACAGCGTGGTCTTGCCGGCGCCGTTCGGTCCGATGAGGGCGGTGATGGCGTTCCGGGGGATCTCGACGTGGTCGACGTCCACGGCGGTGAGTCCGCCGAAGATGCGCTTCACGCCGTCGGCGACGATGATCGGATCGACCTTCTCCACGCCCGGACGGATCTCGCCCTTGTGGAGGCCGGTCGCCTTGGGACGCGGTGCGGGGGGTGCGACGTCAGCGGACAAAGGTCAGCTCCTTCTTGCTTCCGAGGATTCCCTGTGGCCGGAAGATCACCAGGACCATGAGGGCGACACCCACGAGGACGAACACCAGCATCTGGCTCTGCTCGGAGGTCAGGAACGGCAGGACGCCGATCTTGGACAGCGCGGGCAGGAGGTTCGAGAGGAACGCGCGGACGACCCAGAACAGCACCGCGCCGAGCACCGGGCCGAAGATCGTGGCGGCGCCGCCGAGCAGCAGCGCGGTCCACACGTAGAACGTCTGGGACGTCACGTAGACGTTCGGGTTGACGTTCGTGCCGAGGGCGGTCACGATGCCGCCCGCGGCGATGATGACGCCGCCGACGATGAGCGCCTGCATCTTGAACGCGAAGACGTTCTTGCCGAGCGAGCGGACGGCGTCCTCGTCTTCACGGATGCCGCGGATGACGCGGCCCCACGGGCTCCGCATCAACAGCCAGACCAACGTCACGACGATCGCGATCGTGATGATGCCGATGATGATCACCCACCACTGGTCCGACTGGTACGTCCACGGACCGAAGCCGTAGCGTCCGGGGGGCAGCAGGTTGCTGGCGCGGAAGTCGGCCTGGAAACCGACCAGGCCGTCGGCCGATCCCGTCGTCTCGCGGAAGGTCGCCGTCAGGAACAGCAGGCGCACCACCTCCGCCGCGGCGATCGTGACGATGGCCAGATAGTCACCGCGGAGGCGCAGCGTCGGGATGCCCATGACGATCGAGAAGAGGACTGCCCCGACGAGGCCGACGAGAGCCGCGACGGGCCACGGCAGGCCGAAGGTGAGCGTCGAGATGGCGAAGCCATAGGCGCCGATCGCCATGAAGCCGGCGACACCCATGTTGAGCAGCCCGGCGAAACCGAAGTGCACCGAGAGACCGATGGCCGCGAGGACGAAGCCGAGTGTGACCGGCGACAGGATCTGAGCCGCCGTGTTGTTGAGGATCTGCAGGAAGTCCATGAGCCGTTATCCGATTCGCTCTCGGCGTCCGAGGAGACCCTGCGGACGGAACAGGAGGATGACGATCAGCACGACGAGCGCGCCGACGTACTTCAGGTCGGAGGGGATCCAGAGCGTCGAGACCTCGACGAGCAGACCCACGATGATCGAGCCGACGAGCGCGCCGAACGCGGTGCCGAGACCGCCCAGCGTGATCGCGGCGAAGACCAGCAGCAGGATGCTGGTGCCCATGTCCCACTTGATGCCGGGACGGAAGTAGGCCCAGAGCACACCCGAGAGTCCGGCCAGCGCGGCCGCCATCACCCACACGATGCGGACGACGGCGTCGACATCGATGCCGCTCGCCGCGGCGAGCGACGGGTTGTCGGATACGGCACGGGTCGCCCGTCCGATGCGGGTCCTCATGAGCCAGAAGGCGAACGCGATGATAACGACGACCGAGACGGCCATGCTGACGACGTCGGTGACCGACAGGCTGATGGGCCCGAGGCCGGGGATGTTGGCCGTCGCTCTGCCCGGCAGGTTGACCGTGCCACCGCCGATGAACATCTGGAAGATGTAGCGGAGCGCGAGCGAGAGGCCGATCGAGACGATCATGAGCTGCACGGTGCCGATGCCCTTGCGGCGCAGCGGCCGCCACAGTCCGGCATCCATTCCGTAGCCGAAGAGCGCCGAGGCGACGACCGCGAGGGGGATCGCGACCCAGATCGGGATGTTGACTGCGACGGAGAAGAAGAGCGCAGCGAGTGCGCCGAACGTGACCATCTCGCCGTGCGCGAAGTTCGAGAGTCCCGTGGTTCCGAACACCAGCGAGGCGCCGATCGCCGCCAGGGCGAGCATCAGTCCGAAGTTGAGGCCGTTGACCGCTCGGGACAGGAATTGGTCGAGGAACGAGGTCGTCGTCCGCTCCGCGGCGCCGAGGGTGAAGTTCCGGGTGACGTTGCTCGTCGGGCCGAACGTCACCTCCTGGGTGAACGCGAAGCCCTCGGGAGCGACCACCCCGCTCGGAAGCGAGTCCTTCACGAGTTCGACCGTGTAGGGGACGTCCTTCGTCGGGACCGGCACACGCCACGAGCCGTTGGCAGCCGTCTTCGCCTCGCCGGTGTACTCGCCGCCCGTCACGACGACCGTCGCGCCTTCGACGGGGTCGCCGGCGACACGGACGTTGCCCTGCACCGCGAACGGGAAGGTCTCCGGGCTCTGCGTGTCGGCGGCGGCGGGATTCGCCAGCCCGAACAGCAGAGCGCCGGAGAAGACTCCGGCGATAAGGGCTACGAGTGCGCGTCGCCATCGATCGTGGGCGCGCACAGAGCGGGTGGTCGTCACCGACACCTCCTGGTTGAAGCATGGTCAGCGCGCAGAGGTACGGGTGCCCCCGGCGCCACACGACCGTATCCAGCGATTGTTGCGGGTGTGTTTCCCTGCCGCAACCATCGACACTCCGTCGTTTCGCGCGACCTCGAGTGCTCCTTATATCAAGGCGACGCACGCGGGGAATGAATCGGGGCTCGTGCGCCTTAGAATTCAGACAAGCCGATCGACGCAGGAGAGCACATGGAGCACAACGACCCGTTCGGATTCGTGGGACTGACGTACGACGACGTCCTCCTGCTGCCCGGCCACACGGACGTCATCCCGTCCGAGGCCGACACCTCCTCCCGGGTCACGCGGCGCATCACCGTCGCGACTCCGCTCCTGTCCGCCGCGATGGACACCGTCACCGAGGCCCGCCTCGCGATCGCCATCGCACGCGAGGGCGGTATCGGCATCATCCATCGCAACCTCTCCATCGCCGATCAGGCCAAGATGGTCGATCGCGTCAAGCGCAGCGAGTCGGGGATGATCACCGACCCGATCACGACGACTCCCGACGCGACCATCGAAGAGGTCGACACCCTGTGCGGTCAGTACCGCATCTCGGGACTCCCGGTCATCGACGACGACGGCAAGCTCGTCGGCATCGTCACGAACCGCGACATGCGTTTCGTCTCGGGCTTCGAGCGTCAGACCACCAAGGTGCGCGACGTCATGACCGTCGAGGGTCTCGTCACGGGGCACGTGGGAATCGGGGCCAACGAGGTGATCGCCCTCTTCGCGCATCATCGCGTCGAGAAGCTCCCGCTCATCGACGACGACGGCAAGCTCGCCGGCCTCATCACCATCAAGGACTTCGACAAGAGCGAGAAGTATCCGCTCGCCACCAAGGACGACCAGGGACGACTCCGTGTGGGAGCCGCGATCGGCTTCTTCGGGGACGCGTGGGAGCGCGCAGAAGCGCTGCGGGATGCCGGGGTCGACGTCATCGTGGTCGACACGGCCAACGGTCAGTCGGCCGGTGTCATCGACATGGTGAAGCGCATCAAGGCGGACGAGTCGTTCGCGCACATCGACGTGATCGGAGGGAACGTCGCCACCCGCGAGGGTGCGCAGGCTCTCATCGACGCGGGAGTGGATGCCGTCAAGGTCGGCGTCGGTCCGGGGTCCATCTGCACGACCCGCGTCGTCGCCGGCGTGGGCGTCCCGCAGGTCACCGCGATCTACGAGGCATCCCTCGCCGCGCGGGAAGCCGGCGTCCCGATCATCGCAGACGGCGGACTCCAGTACTCCGGTGACATCGCGAAGGCGCTCGTCGCCGGCGCCGACACCGTCATGCTCGGCTCTCTCCTCGCCGGCACGGATGAGTCGCCGGGTGAAGTGGTGTTCCAGGGCGGCAAGCAGTTCAAGCTGTACCGGGGGATGGGATCCCTCGGTGCGCTCCAGACGCGCGGCAAGAAGACCTCGTACTCGAAGGACCGCTACTTCCAGGCGGACGTCCCGAGTGACGACAAGCTCATCCCCGAAGGCATCGAGGGACAGGTCGCGTATCGCGGACCGGTTTCCGCCGTCGCCTATCAGCTGGTCGGGGGATTGCGGCAGTCGATGTTCTACGTCGGCGCCCGCACCGTGGAGGAGCTCAAGGCCCGGGGCAAATTCGTTCGGATCACCTCGGCGGGCCTCAAGGAGTCCCACCCGCACGACGTGCAGATCGTCGTCGAAGCGCCGAATTACAAGCGCTGACAGGGATCCGGGGGCTCGACACGCCCGGGATGCGAGGCAGATTTGCCGAGTCCCCGATCCCCGCGTAAGTTATTACTTGTTCGCCCCACAGGGAAGAGCGAGAGGCTGAAAAGCCCGCCGCCCCCTCAAGCTGGCGGACCACCCCCTCCAAGAAGAAACTGTCGCTCTGCGATTGGGTCTGACCTCAGGTCTAGGACGGGTCATCGGGACGTGCTCTCTGCCGTCATCCGAACTCCACGATCTCTCGAGATCATCGGCGTGTCGGGTTTGACGGTTTCAGAGCCTCGTCCTAAGGTAGAGAAGTTGCCTCACTACGAAGCCCTGCGGGGTGGTGTGGGAGCATCCGATCCTTGAGAACTCAACAGCGTGCACTTGTCAAATGCCAAATAACCTCGACTTCAGCTTCGGCTGAGGTGAGATTCCTTTGGATCAAAGTCCGGCTTCTTTCGGGAGGTCGGCAAACGGATAGTCAGCAATGATTTATCTCTTTGGTCAGTTCAAACTCGCTGCTTCGGCCTATTCCGGTCGTTGTCGGTATTTTTCTTTTACGGAGAGTTTGATCCTGGCTCAGGATGAACGCTGGCGGCGTGCTTAACACATG